>JADJOV010000001.1 GCA_016713585.1 Bdellovibrionales bacterium
TTTGCCAAAAAAGTTTTGTGCCTATTCGCCATGTTTTCGTTCAGAGGCTGGCAGCCATGGCGGGATACAAAAGGTCTTGTTCGACAACATCAATTTAACAAAGTTGAGCTTATGGTATTTGCTCATCCAGAGAATTCTCGCTGAGGCTCATGAATTGTTGACCTCGCAGGCAGAAGTTATTCTGGGAGTCCTTGAGCTTCCTTACCGACGAATGCTTTTATGTACGGGTGATATGGGATTTGCCTCTGCCAAAACCTATGACCTTGAGGTTTGGCTGCCAGGGCAGAACACCTATAGGGAAATTAGCTCTTGCTCCAATTTTGAAGACTTTCAAGCAAGGCGTGCGAATATTCGTTTCAAGCCGAATGGTGGCGGTAAGCCTGCCTGTGTTCATACTCTTAATGGCAGCGGCCTGGCCGTTGGTCGCACGCTTATAGCAGTCTTCGAAAACTATCAGCGGGAAGATGGATCGATTGGAATTCCGAAAGTTTTGCAGCCTTACATGGCGGGCAAAACAGAAATTCGCAAGTAGCTGAAAAATACGACTCGCCGCCCTGTATGGGAAAATTTATTGAAACCTCCGCTCAATTCCCATAAAACGGACGACGGAGGAATGGTAGAGCGGTTGAATACAGCAGTCTTGAAACTGCCAGACCTTCGCGGGTCTCGTGGGTTCGAATCCCACTTCCTCCGCCATTTAATACCCAACGGCGCGGATAAGCAGCGTCAAATGTCGATTTTGCGAATTTTAAAAATGAAAAACTAACTTTGTGTTCCGATGCCGCACTTTTGCGGTCGGAGGCATTGCCATGCCCAAAAATTGGCGCACACCTTTGAACTTTCTGATGAGTGGTTGAACTAGAGCGTGCTCAACGTCAGGGCTCCTGGATGATTTTGATCATGGAGATCCATCAACTCCGGCGGAGTGTAGTTTTTGAGTGGTAAACATGTCGCGTAAGTTCAAATCCCTGATCACCTTCCCAGCCTGTCGCACTTTCTCGTGCGACCGAGCTATTGAGTTTTCAGAGATCGCAATGACTTTTCCACATTTATGCTGTGAAAAAGTTATGGGCGAAAATGTTTCTGGTAATCGCCATCCCTCTATGAGTTCAATCACCCCTTGTAAAATTGATGTGGAACTTTTAGCCAAAGCTTTTAGATCTGTTGAGTATTCTTCCTGGAAAGTTAATGAATTTTCTGCGAGTTTTCTTGCTCATGCAGGGAGTCTCAGGATTGTCCATGAGAGACAAGAGTCGGAGCATATTGTGAGCCATCATCGCAAAAAGAAACCAGGCTTGATTTGCCACAAGGCCTTGGCAAGGTAGGTTGTTGAGGCGATATCCATGTTTCATTTCTTTGTTCATATTTTCACTGGAGGCCCGCTTTTGATGGAAGACCATCAGTTCTTGATAAGTCCACTCGAGTAAATTAAAATTACTCACAACCCCACAATAATCCCATCCCCCGGAGGTCTCTAAGCTTTCATCATGAAAAGACTTCCTTGAGCACTCTTCTTTTTGTCTTTAATCTTACATGAGGTCATCCAGGTTCTTTTCACAATGATCGGGAAGCACAGATTGCCCTCGCTCCAGCTGGGTTTCCACCAGATTCGACCCAGTTCAATCTTAGGAGGAAGAGTGCCTGTCTTTTGAAATCTCTCGAGTTCTTTATCTGTGTAATTCCAGGGCTGCCAATCAACACCCTGTTTTTCTAATTCTGTGTGCCAGAACGTCGTGGCTTTATTCGCCGTGATGGTGAAGAAAAGTCCTCGATCTAAGCACGCCTTGATCGTGTTCTGGTTGCAGAAAGCCGAGTCCATACGAGTAAAATCTAAACCCTGCCGCTTTCTCACAGCTTGTTCTTTGCTGTCATTGTACAAATCCTGGATCATTTTATCCGCATCGGTCCCTGATTTGGTATTACCACTTCGGAGCCAGACATGATGGCAAAATCCCAGGGAGCTAAAGGCACTCTGAGACTCGAGAGTCCACTCGCCCTTATAGTTCCAAGCGACACCCTCAATCTCTTCACCATGATGAATGTGGTAGGTGGAATCAATATCCAGAACTCGGCTGGAGGACACTTTTTCCCCATGATGCTCTCGCAAAAGGCTATGAAAGGTCTTCCCCATGGTGTTCAGAACTGAATTGAGACCAGCTATATGGTGAGGTTCAAAGTCATTCAGAAAATCAAGAATAGTCCTGGGCGCAGGGACCCGTCCCCCAGCAAGCTCGTCAAATACTCGTCATCTTGGAGCTCCTCGAAGTATTCAACACTCTCTGCGCTCAGCAGGTGCCCTGCAATCAAAGTTAGAGCGAGAAACCCCACTTCCTGGGACCTGTGAGAAACACGCTCTGGCAAATGTTTGAGCAGCTCCGGATAGACAGGGCTTCGCATCAGGGTCTGAACCATGAGTCCGATACCAGTTGTTGAAGTCAGTCGATCTTTGCACGGAATAATCCTGATTTGTCCTCTCATGGCGCGTTCGATGCGCCGCCTCTCTTGCCTAATCATTGAACAATCTCCTCCAAACAAACGAAGAAAATCTAATACTCCATAGGCAGGCAAAAGTAAATTAAATATTATTGATTTAAACTACGAGTCGCCACCAAATTGGTGCGATATTTCTCAGCGGAAAACGGCATGAAACCTAAAGCAGATGGGGACTTTACGCCTGGGGATGATTTTTTATCCGCGGGGTTAGGTTTAAGTATTCTGGTGTTTGAGTCTCACCTTTTTGGGGGTCTAGAACGACAAACTCGTAATTCAAATTCAATTCTTCCAACATCCAACTTACACGGAAATCGCGTGAGTGATGCCCTTTAGTTCTTTTAAAGCAGGTTTAATTCCAAAAAGTTTAATCATCTGTTTCATTCAAAATAAATTTTTCCTGGCTGATTTAAATCAAAAGGTCGAACCTGTCAATCACGAACCTCCACTTCATTCCCAGCTTGAAGGGAATCAAAACTTCAACGATGTCGTTGTTACTAAACCGAATACAACCGCGAGATGCTGGTTTACCTAAAAGATGCTCTTGGTTCGTACCGTGAAGATAGATGTACCTTTTGAAGGTATTTGCATTGTGATTCTCCGCTCCTTCAAGCCAAAGTAACCGAGTCAGCACAAGATCTTCATCTGATGAGGATAGCGGGTTGGTCGGATCATTTGACCAAATCTCGCCAGTCGAAATTCTTGATCTTAGAACGCCTCCGATTGGTAATCCAAAGCCGACTTTTGAAGCCACCCTGAGCTTACCAGTTGGGGTACAATAGCTACCTTCTTCACAGCCCAATCCCTTGAGCGCAGTTGAGATTCGGTAAATTTTAAGAAGTTTAATCCCATCCCAAAGCTCGGCTACTTGTTCCTTACTTTTGACGAACATTTTTCTCTTAGACTCTTCATTAGACTTTTTAATGTTATCAAGTTCTTGAACTGTAAGATCAGATTTAGACAAAACGTTGACTATAAATGCAGTCTTGCCTTCCACATACTCATCAATCGACATAGCTGCAGATGCCAATCGTCTCTTGATGTTGCCATATTCATTTCGTGATTGTTCATTTGCTCGCAGGTGGTCTCTTAAAAAGAGATGATTCTTGAGAGCAGTACAATCTTTCGTACAAGCATAGAGATTGTGCTTTATGGAATCGTTAGGCACTCGGAATGCCTCGCGGCCCCTCAATGCCCATATTACCTCTATGAACATAACCGATAAGCTCAAGTGCTCGGATCACATATTGTAGTCGTTTCGCATCTTCAACGACAATGTCCATGTCAATTATTGGTTTCGCTGCCAAACCAGGAACAGAAGTACTTCCCACGTGCTCTATAGAGATCGCCCATTCTTGAATGAGTGGCCAGAGCTGGGCCTTCAATGATTCAAATCGTGTTGCCCACTTAGGATTATAGCTTTCAACGACTATTCCGCTCATCTGCAAAGATCCGCCATCCTGATGTTTCGACCAGACAATACGAACTCAGTAGGGGTTGTTTTTGGTGTCACGATTGAATTGAGGCCAATAAAACTCAATAGACCTGCCATTGAAGAATCCATTTCTAATCCAATGCTTTCAACGAACAATGGTCGCTCAACCAACTCCATTCTCTGATAAAAATCGGAGGTTTTGCCTGCAGGCCTAAAACCAAACTTCGAATATGTTGATCGACGACCAGAAAACTCAGCCTCATTGACGTGGCGGCGAGTTGACATTCCCTTACCTCGGAATACCTCCGTTAAGAAAAGGCAATGAATCGACCACTCATTGGTGTTACCCGATGTTTGGCAATCGTGACCGACAAGGTCGATCATTGGATCGATCGCAATCCACCCGATGCATGTCTGAACTTGATATACGAGCAAACCTCTAACTTTTTTCTCGGTACTTCTCAAAGAAACAAAATCATTCCAATTTTCAGAACTAACTTTCTGGCTTTTCATCAATGTCTCCCATCTGCAGAAAGGTTTCAATTGACCGGTAATGATGAGTTACCATACCCAGTTCGTTTGCAGTTTGAATGTGTGAGAAAGAATCATCAACAAACAAAATCTCTGATGGTTCGCATCCAAGATCCTTTAGGACGTGCTGGTAGATTTTTATGTCTGGCTTACAAATGCCGATATCAGCCGAGTTAAAGATTTTGAAGAATCGATTTTCAATTCCAAGTCTCGTAAGATCCCGCTTGAGTCGAGAAGTGCCGTTTGTAAGTATAGCGACCGGAACCCCGGCGAATTTTGATTCAACATGAAGAAGATAACGCTGATCCACAATTCCAGAAAAGTCGCTCCATTCGTGAATGGCGGCCGTAGCGACTTTCTCGCCACATACTTTTGATAATGATTTTGCTGTTTCAGATCGCCACTCTTCGTCCGAAATAAGTCCACATACGGCTTGAGAAAGGAGAGTCTTTTCAAAGGTCGCGGCAAATATAACTCCTCCAGGAAGACCAAATTTCTGCTCGATCGAGCCAGCTCGCTCAGGTGGGTACAGCCTAATAACGCCGTCCAAATCAGACAGCAGAAACCTAATCTTCACTTATCTGTCCCCACAGCAATATCGCACTACTTTCATTTATGGTACCAACTGACTTCGATTTTATAACCGTCGGGGTTCAAAAAATCCAGGCAAAACCCAGGTGGAGGTTCGACTTCCCGTATGAGTGCATAAGAGATCACAAGGGACCTTTCATTGAGTTTTTCTTATACATAGCATCTATAACTACAAATTCTTTTCCATTCCATTTGTAAGTAAATGTAACGAATGCTGTGCCCCATTTGTCATGCCATCTTTCTTGAAGTTGACCATCTTTGACCTCATATCGAGAATTTCGATTCCCGTCCAACTTTGCAAGATAATCAATGCCTCCATAGATTCCTTTGTTGTCTTCGAAAGGCATTACCTTCGGATATTGATTTTCTAAAATATAGACTGCGTGAATATCTGGGCCAGCTGTTCCAGTCATGCAAGTTGAGCCAACAATCAGAGCGACCAAATCATCTAAACCATTCAGTTTTTTAAAGGAGATAGATTCGATATTCACATCTGAGGTACATTCTATACGATTCAGGAATTTTTCAAATTTAACGTCTTTGATAGATCGGTATGTCATCTTTGTATCGGCCCCGTATGCGACCGACAAAGCTGAGCTGACGATAAGTATAAAAAGCCTCTTCATGCAGCGAAATCTCCTATGTCATTCCTGTTAGAGGCTAGGGTTGTTGACTGCATTAGCACCCGCAGGTTCCGTATAGCCTTTCTGATTTCTTGTCCAAACCACGAGAAACGTTCATTTCAATCTCGTAACTATTAAATTCGCAATCTCCTTCACCTTTTCCATGGGACTCGGCACACCTTCCTTTGAATTGGTAGTTGAACACAGCGGTGACACCATGACCTTCGAAAACCTCTATTAGTCGTTCACCCTTTCTAGGTTCGGCTTTGTTAGGGTTTCTTTTTGAATCCGGGAAATCTGATAATTTCTTGTTTAAAGAGAGGTCTTTTCCGTCAACGCTAATGAAGATGGATTCTGCAGTTCCAAATTCTCTTAATTCAGACCAAGCGTATATATCTTTTGAATCTTGTTTTTGAAGCTGCAGCCGCATCCATTGCCAGGCTTTGCAAGTGGGCCAACTAATGTTGGTTTTGCATCTGCAAGTTCTAATAGAAGGGTTAGGAGGACAAAGGTAGAAAAAATTATCTTTCGCATGATCAAGGATAAGCAAACAATTCCTGACTGTAAAGAAAAATAATGTCTCCTGATCGTGCTGAATTACGCCCAATGATCGAGGGACCCAAAAAATCCAGGTAGAGGATGGAGATTTCATTTGAGTTCATAAGGGATCACGAAAACTCCGAAGCTCTGAAGCCTTGGAATTATACGCTTTGAATTTTCAGTGGGTTACGTGATTTTGCGATTTTCATCGAGAGATAAATGGCGGAGAGTTTTCGGATTGAACACACCCGCTTAAAGAATGGGGGAGAAGAAATTCAATAGGGGTTTTCGTGTAATTTCAAAAGTATCAAACACCCTTAAAAAGGTGGTTGCTGGTATATTTCCCCACCCATGGGCGGAAATTTCAATGAGATTTTGATGGATTTTCGATAGTGAGGCGTCCGTAGGGGTTGGTCTTGTGATGATTTACGGCCAAGTTTGACCAGACGGAACCTCGGCCATAAAGCTTAATCCCCTAGAACTGATAGCGAGGTTAGCCGCCCTGGTGCCACGACCCAGGGTCCACCCGATCCAAACTATGGCCGTTGTGGTCGCTGAATGCTGAACTTTAACTTTATGTGGGTGTAAGCCTCTTCATTGATGAATGGATATCGGATGTGGGTGCGAGAATAGTGACCGTAATCATCGCAATAATTGGTTGAAGATAGTGTCTCCACTTGACGAGTAATTACATTTCCAGAGGAATAACTTCGGAAAGCAACAGTTCCATAGAACGGATTCACTGCTAAAACAAGGCCTGTAATGTTATCTGAAGATATGATTGTGTCACCAACACAGACACCACGAATACAGCCAATATCAAAAGAAAGGCTCTCCAACGGTCTCGTAATTACGTTTCCAGAGGAATAGCTTTGGAAGGCAATTGTATTTTGAAACGGATTAACGGCAAGAATAGTCCCAACAATATTATCATTTGAGACAATTGTGTCCCCGACACAATACATTTCTAAACAACCTATTCCCAAAGCTAGGGATAGTTTGTCTCTTGTGATTATGTTTCCGGTGGATTTGCTTCGAAAAGCAACAGTTCCTTGAAATGGATTTACACCCACAACGAATCCTACGATATTATCATCTGAAACAATCGTATCGTCAGGACAAATCAGTTGATTTGCTGACCGAGGGCAGGCCATCGTCTGAACTGATGATACTAAAATTAATCCAGATATAATTGCCAAAATGCTTTTCACTTTAAACCTACCTTTTCTTCGGGTTATAAAATTTCGTCGATTAGACTATTCAATAGAGCATAAGGAAACCAATAGATGTTTTTAACCATTTCCAAAAGTATCAGAGTCCACGTCCACTCTCCTTAGTGTTATTCAAAATCTAGACGCACCAACAAACTGCTTTTCTGGACCTAGAGTATCAAGAAACGCAAAAAAAACCCCTTCTTCAAGTCTTCTGTTGAGTGACAAATATTGGCATTGAACGGGGCGCGATTGTGTAGTTTGAGTTTCCGCTTGGGCGAGATGAGAACACTTTAGGTTGTGTCGTCGATACGACACATTTACTTGCGCGAAGGCAATAGCTTACAGACAAGAGCTATTAGTAGCTCAAGATAACTATAGATTCTTCGCTTTGGCGAAATGTAAATACCAAATTTTGACAATTAATAATACTTTCTCTCTGTAAAAATGACCGTTAAAAATAGCGGCACGAAAAGGTTTCCGACTCGGAAGGTGGTTCTTAAAAAGGGAATTTTTCTTGTCAAGTGTGAGAGTCGGCAAGACTCGGGGGAACCGGTAAATTTCAAGGACACGAGACGTATGCAACGAGTACTCCAGTTTAAACACGAAACCCAGAAGTCTGGAGCGGAACGCATTTTTGAGTTGGAATTTTGAGAGACAACAAAACATAGGGCGAAGAAGAAAGTGATAAGTCGCGCAGCTTTCGGTGAAGGCAAAAAGACGTGCTGAAGTATTCATGGCTCAACATACTGATTTTCGCATTGGCTGTAGTTTTTTTTATATTTTTTATCAATCAGGCAAGTTAATGTGTCGTATCGACGACACAACAATTTTGATCGGATTAAAAAATGTTGCTTTTTCCAGTTTGTCGCGAGTCCTGTTGCGCACCGGCCAGGGCCTAGTTTTAGCGGCAGAAGAAACGGATTTCATTCGCCGCTAGATTTGAGTTCCGCGCAACTCAAAAAACTATAGATTAATTCGTCTCGCTTCACTTTCACATTTCGAATCACTATAAACATAGGTATCTGTCTTTGTTAAATCTCCCGTATTGGATATATAAATTGTTATAAGACTACTTGTCGCGCAAAATCCTATAACTCCCCCCGCAGTCAAACGACTAACCTTGTTGTTAATTATATCAGCGTATTTTTGACAATTGGTCTCAGAATAAAGATAAGTCTCAATTCGATTAAGCCTGCTTGTCGAAGAGTTCCATGCTGTCACGATTAAATTTGAAGAAGTACAGGTGGCAGCAACAGTCACGTTTCCAGTTTGCCCACCGCCACCACCGCCACCCGACAATCGACGACTTAGTTCTTCAATAAGTGCCGAATTCGATGCTTGCGACAAACATGAATGCTGGGCCAACGCTTGATTGGTATGAAGGAGGACTAATAGTAAACCCGCAAGGTATAGATGATTAAAAGACTTCATAAAGAGACTCCTTTAAAATTACTTTTGTATTTAAGACTCAACCAGCGCAACAACTGCTCAAGCTGACGAAGGCCCTTATAACATCATTCTGGCGCCGTGTGGCAAAATTTCGAGTTGTTGAGCAAGGAAGTGGTCAGGAAAAAGGTTACCACATGGGATAAAAAACGATTTGTAATTTGGAGATTAGCTGTGTTTCAGAACAGAAAAAAGCTGCGCCTGAAGAAAGAAAACATCGGTGCATTCGCCTTCAGTTAAAATATCCCTGACCTCGCGAAGCGCCTCAGCTAAACGTTGTTTCGCGAGTGGAATTTGGCTGGGATTTACAGCACAGCTGATTGAGGTGATGAGTCTTCTTTCAAAGTCTTCTTGGGCGGTTCGCAATAGTTCAGTCTGAGCTAGCTGGAGCGTCTTTTTGTAAAAATTCGCGTGCTTGGATTCGGGCCTCTCGTCGGGATTTTGAGGGTTTCTTTCGATTTATGGAATCTTTGACCACTTGTTTCTTTAATCAGTTCAAAATTTTTTAACAGGATTAATGATGCCTCCAACTCCGTCGGTGTAAAATCAAGACGAGCTAGAATTTCCGCAAGATTAAGACCACTCTCAGGATAACAAGAAAGAAGTTCAAGTAAAGCCAAGTTCCTCCACTCTTCCAAAATCACAAGATGGTTTTCTGGCAAAAGTTCAGTGACTTTATTTGATTGAGGCTTTTTGTCGCCCAACTTCTCGACATCGATTTTAGCTTTTTCCAACATAATCAAATGTCGAAGTTGATCTCGATCTTCGGAGTTTATTTTTAAATTATCGCAAAGGTCGTCAAGCCTGGCCAATGGCAATAAACTCTTGCCATTTAAAATATTGACCAAAAAGGAATGAGAAACTCCAGCCTTGCGACTGAGGGATCTAATTGAAAAACGTGAATTTGCTTTCTGGAGTTTTTCAAAGTGGGCCTTAAATATGGAGCAAGACTTCTTACCTGGCTTCATTGAATTTTTCACCGCAATGATTTAAATGGGCTAGAACATTTTTGTGTAAATGAGGCAGAGTGGTCCGAGAACCCAAACGTGACATCCAGGAAATTAAATAGATGCACTTTGGATCCTGAAACTCAATTCTGACTGCCCTAAGAAAGTCTTCGCTTGATAGCGGATATATTCTGACCGGAGGCTGGTCAGAACTAGCGGAACTGAAACGCGCCACTATCTGATTCTCGAGCCTCAGGTTCTGTAAAATATTGATGATTGTTGAAACTGTTGCCTGGTCGTTAACAAGGGTCTGAATGACCATGGATTTAACAAAGGCCATCAAGGCGTCGCCACCTCCGCCTGACTCTGTCGATCCTCCGCCAGCAAGAATATCATACTCCCTGCCGGGTTCAATCATTCGGATAGGGCCGACGGGACTGGATGCCCGCTCCTCAAATTTCAAAAGATAACTCTGAAGATCTAAAGGAACCACCCCAGAGTGTCTGGACAGAGCCATTAAAAGGGCTGATATCTGATAATCATCATCAACATTCCCCAACGCGCCCAGAGCTTCGTGAAGTAAAATTCCCTCCGCGACCTCTCTCCCATAGGAAGTCATGGTTTCAAAAGCCCCCATAGTCAAATATACCGACTTGGATTCAACTAAATACTTAAACCCAGAGAATCGTCCTTGTGGGGGCGACGTAGCCTTTAGCAACTATATAAAATTTGACTTGATTCAAATCCTCAACAGTCTAGTCAGTGAATTCCTGGCCGGTTCAATGAGGCGTGTCCCGCTCTTTAGAAGCCGACGAATTGGCTCACTTGAAAAGTCCTGAAGGACCCGCAGAATTTTATCTTTCGCCTCGAGATAAACTAGCTTGTTTTCAATTTTGCATCCTGCCCGACTGCATGCATAAGTAATATTGTCTGCAGAGGCGGAGGTCATATAAATGAGAATACATACTAACATGGGTCCGATAGTTCTTAATTTCATACTGGCTTCCCTGCAACATAAGGGCCAGGCAGCCTAATCAGGGTCACCGAATGGATTTTTGCATCGAAATACTGATTGAAAGCTTAACTCTGTCAATCAAGACTACATATCATGACAATTTCTGACCAAGACTCAACCCTCTCCAGCTATTCACGGGGTCACACGGTAAAACAGATCATCAGTGTTAATATGTTGATGATTGAGGAAGCCGCATCTCTGTAGGATCTTTCGTAAAAATGATCGTTTATTCGAGTATCCATAAGCCATTTTCTTGAGTGTTTTTATCTTGTTATTTAAGCCCTCGGCGACGGCGGTGGTCAGACCCGACAGGATGTAGGCTTCGATCTGCTTTCGGTACCTGCGGATGGTCTTTGCGAGTTTTAAAAATGCTTCCAGCTTTGATTCTCGGACAACTAGATACCAAGCCGCCAGGGCCTTTCTAAAGCTCAACACAGTGGCTTTATCCAAGGCCCGGTGGAAGTACTCTACCAGCAACATTCCGGTATGGATTTCTTTGTTAGCATCTCTGAGTTTATCGAGCATTTTCTTTTCGGTGAAACTTAGCCTTTGCTCCCGAGACATCAAGATAAATCGACGGTGCGGTTCTAGCATAGCCTCGACAAATTCGTTGTTTGTTTGCTTTGCTTTTTTGAACTCAGTCCTGCGAACTTTATCAAAGGCTTCATTCACCTTTTGGGCAAGGTGGAATCGATCAACGCAGATGTCAGCATTTGGGCATTCAGTGCGGATTACAGTCATAAATGGCTCGTGCATATCAACTGCAAATTTCTGAACCGACAGAAGCTGCTCCGGCGATAGTTTAAGCAGGCATTCTTCCAGCGAGACACTGTCGCGACCTAAAGCATTGGCAATGACTTTGCCATATTTTGGACTCACTAAGTTGGTCACGAACTCAGGCACATATCGCTTCGCAAAGGTCCCTTTCGATTCTTGTTTTCAATCGTGCGGAAGTGGACCTCGTCGGCCGCTAAGAAGCTCACATCCATGTTTGCAGGCAATACCAAACGCTTTGCCATCAGCTCCATTCTCCACTGATCCACACGCCACATTGTCATTGAGTCTGTCACTAAAATTCTAGACACGGCTTCGCAGGTAATCTCTTCCATCAGGCGACCGGCGACTTCAGTAAAGCCACAGGTCATTGATTTAAACTCTGGATGGATCCAGCAGGCCCCAGCAACCCCGCTTCTATTGCAGGTGTCACAATTACCCCGCATTTGATAAAATAGAATCTTAACATCAGTATAGACCCCCATTGGGGGCGCTTTGATTTCCTTTTTCTGCCACTCCTTGATCGAATCAAACTGCAAACCACAGCGGGTGCAGAAACATTCCGATCTCTTTTGCCGCGCAATAACCCTGACTTTACGGCCTTTCTTATGAAAATTAATAGCTTCGATTTCTACGTCTTGAATACCCAAAAAATCGATGATAGCCTCTTGAAAGTCCATCCTTGGCTCTCCTTTGTTTGAAAATGTGTTGCAACAAAATCAAATCACAGGAGCCTTGGATGTGACAATCCTAAGAATTACAAAAATAAGTTATACAGTTTGATTTAAACCTCTGGAATCAAAGCAAAATATCAATTGCCTTCAGCCGCCCCGTAAAAAATTGGGGAACCGGGGAGTTAACCTCGCAGAGAGAAGAATTTCTTAACATTAGAGAACGTGTAGGAGATGCGCGAACGCTCACAGAAAGGGAACAGTCCGTCTACTACAGTAGCTGGCATTATTTGGCCGTTCACGTTGTTTCAAGTCTAAAAGGCCACAACGATGCAAAATCTATTTCGGCATCATTCAATATTCCAGAATCCATCATTAGCAACATACTACTTTTCCTTTTGCAAACTGGAATCGTAAAGGAAGTGAAGGGTTCCTTAGAACCAGGCCTAACAGACGTCCATCTGAATCGAGAATCACCCCTAATACGTCAACATCATACAAATTGGAGAGTGGCGGCAATTCAATCGCTGATGAATGACTCGAAATCTAATATTCATTATTCAACTGTATCAACACTCTCAAAAGAAGATGCTGAAAATCTTCGAAGTGAAATGGTCGCCCTCATTGAACGATACATCAAAGTTATCAAGCCTTCCAAAGAAGAGGTGATGTATGGATTTAACTTGGATTTTTACAACTTGATTCAATAGGAATCATTTTGAGAATGCGAACCCATGATCTTACCTTCGAAAAATGGACTTACTCGACTTGGACCGAACTCAAAATTTGCCCATTAAACGTCGAACCATGTTCTCAATGCTTCGGATTTGCGGGGCCTTTTTCGGTGACCGGCCTAAAAATCCCCCGGTAAAACGGGGTTGTTGCGTTTACCGGGGGATTTGTGTATTATATGAATTCCCCGCTAAAGCTGGATTGTTGTATTTCCCGGGGAGCTAAATAGGGAGCTAAAGTGTTTATTGGACGGCGACGGGAACTTGCCCAATTGGAGAAACTGAAGAGGAAGGGAACAGCGAGTCTTGTTTGTCTGATGGGCAGGCGGCGAATTGGGAAAAGCACCCTCGTTTCCGAGTTTGGGAAAACATTTTCTCATTTTGTGTGTATCCAAGGATTGGGTCCAGATGAACGAGTGACCCTGCGGGATCAGCTGGATCATTTTTCAGAAAAATTGAGTGAACATTTTGACACGAAGACCAAGCATTTCGAAAGCTGGACTGATGCATTAACTGATTTGGCAAACAAGACGTCCAAAGGTAGATATTTGATTCTATTGGACGAAATTTCGTGGATGGCGAAGGGTGATCCCCTCTTCCCACTTCGAGTCAAAGATATTTGGGATACAAAATTGAAGAAAAATAATGACCTGATGTTGGTCTTATGCGGGTCGGTCTCTGCCTGGATTGAAGAAAATATACTAAAAAATGCAAGTTTTGAAGGTCGAATTTCTCTTGAAATCGCCCTTGAAGAGCTGAAACTTCCCGAGATCCAGGAGTTTCTGAGTCAGAGAAAGTTTCAGATGGGAAGTTTCGAGATCCTCCAAATCCTGGCTGTCACAGGAGGGGTTCCCAAGTATCTCGAAGAGGTTCTCAGCGGCCAGTCAGCAGAACAGAATTTAATTCGTCTTTGCTATGAAAAGCAGGGGCTTTTATTTAATGATTTTGATAAAATTTTTGTCGACATTTTTGGACGAAAATCAAAGACTCTAGAAAAAATAGTGCGGCATTGCCTTGAGGGGAACTCAAGATGGACCAAAATAGTGATTTGACTGAGGCCATTCACATTCTTGAATTGTCGGGATTTCTCAGTCGAGACTATTATTTTCATCCAGCGGGGAAGCCCTCTAAGTTGAGTCAGCTTAGAATTAAGGATAATTATCTTCGCTTTTATCTCAAATTTGTTGAACCAAGGAAAAAGCACATTCTGAATGGGGGAAAAGTCATTCAGTCTCTGGGTGATCTTAAAGGTTGGCCAGCCATTATGGGCTTGCAGTTTGAAAATATTATTCTTCAAAATAGAGATTTAATATTAAGAAATCTCGGCATAGTCGATGGGCAAGTTGTTTCGGCCGCCCCCTATGTGCAACGAAAAAAAAGCACGAACAGTGGGGCCTGCCAGGTTGACCTTCTTATTCACACAGACCTGGATGTATTTTATTTATGCGAATTTAAGTGCAGAAAAGAAATTGACAGTGGTGTGATTGAAGAAGTCAAAAAAAAATCCGCGGTCTTACAGCTGCCCAGGCGCTCCTCGTTAAAAACTGTGCTCATTTTTGAAGGAGAGATGTCGAATAAATCCTTCGACCTTGCCACGGAGTACTTTTATAAAATGATTCCCTTCGAAAGTTTGCTCACTCAGAATTGAGAGAACCTAGGAGGAACGCAATAAATCAGGAATTGATTTTTTCAGCAGTCGACGAATCGGCCACAGACTTGCACGAAGGGTTGCGATCATCGGCAGGATCAGGCCCTGCCCAATATGGGAAGCCTGAATTTCTAATAAAATAAGGTAGTGCCTTGTGATGCCAGGCCCTGGGGGCATTGGGAGGTTCTGTTGCATTAATTGATATGGATGCAGAACAAGCAAATTTGGGACTCGGAATTCAGATTTTCCTATGCGGCCAATGAATAGAATTGATCGGCAACACTGAGAGAAGAAGTTTTTCTTGATGTTTTGAGCTGACCCTTTTTAATCATACTCACAAGTTCGATCCCAGCAAGGACAACTCTTGCTGACCAGAAGGATTTAAAGCCAAGCATGGGCCTGGTTCGACGTTTAATATTTCGGTGATCTTGCTCGAGGATGTTGTTCCTTCAATGGCGCTGATGATTCGGACTTTTCCACGGCATTTTGGGCCTCCCCATCCACATCAGCCCGACATTCTGTTTATATGGGTGAATCTGAGGATCGGTAGGTTCAGTTGTCTTATCATAGGTATTAATTTTGATTGAGCCTCGGTGGTAGGCATCTAGTAAGAACTTTCTTGTCACAGGAATAAAATAGGGCATTTGGTTAAAATACATAAACTGAGTGGAATTCCTTAGTCACGAAAGCAGGCAACGGATGGCCCATCTCAAGCTGGAAGCACGCCAGAAAGGTCTCAAGGTTTTCCTGGATGAGTTTGTAAAGGACTGACTCCTCAGGTCGATGCCTTTTGTATTGGAACTCTTTGAAGCTCTGGAAGGGTTTTGGGGCACGTTCAACCATGAAGATGGAATAAGCTTGCAAACCTCAAACTGTGGCTAAGTCGAGGCTGAGATCTTGGGCTCAAGCTCAGCTCGGTCGGAGTCTGGACGCTGATAGTATCTCGTGCGACAGACGTCTTTGATCCGGCAGAAACATTATAAAGTGGAACTGATCAAAGCCTTGAAGGAAGCAGTCCTTTCTTGTATTCCTGAAGAGCTCCGCGAGACCCGCAGAAAGGATTTGGAGGTCTGAAGGCTTCAACAGCCTGCTAGGTATACGAAATTCTCAGTTCGAGGCCCCAGACGTTTGCGGGTGAATGAGTTCCAATATAGTTGTAACGAGTTGGACAGAATCAATGGGTTTTGGCAAATGAGCGGAGCATCCTACTTTTAGGCACTTCTCACTCACTTCGCTCATCGCATGTGCTGTAAGTGCGATTATAGGTATTCCGTAACCAACATCTCTCAGCTTGAGAGTAGCTGTGTAGCCATCCATCTCTGGCATTTGAAGGTCCATTAAGACGATATCAAAGCTATTGGCTAGTGCTTTCCGATAACCAAGAACTCCGTTTTCTGCTGAATCAACAATCGCGCCGTGCTTGGTCAGGTAATGCCAGATCAAATGTCGGTTATCCGGAGAATCATCGACGACAAGCACCTTTAAGCCCCTGAGTGCATCAGGTTCTGGCCTGGGATGTGCAGGACGTTCCCGCTTGCTGTCCAAAACCTTTATGCGAAGTTCGGATCGGTCTTCAATCGTGACGACAAAAGTGCTCCCCTTGCCCACTTCAGAATGAGAGAGCACAATATCGCCACCCAGTTCCTGAGCAAGCTTTTTAGAGAGAGCAAGTCCAAGCCCCGTGCCGCCAAACTTTCTTGTCATCGAGCCATCTGCTTGGACAAACATTTCAAAAACCTTCGCGCAATGTTGAGCAGGGATTCCAATGCCCGTATCTGAAATTTCAAAGCAGACAGCAGTCCTGCCAGTGGCAGTTTTGCGCCCAAATGAACGTACCTTGACTGAGCCAAAAGAAGTAAACTTCACCGAGTTACCGATGAGATTTAACAAAATTTGGCGAACTCTCAATGGGTCAGAGACGATTGTTGTCGGAGATGAATCATCGCAGACGAACTCGAAAGCCAGTTTTTTTTCGACGGCCTTCACTCGCAGCAATGAGACAACATCTTCAGCAATACTTCTTGGTTTCATCTCGCTCATTTCAAGAGTCAAATGTCCTGCCTCGACCTTTGAAAGATCAAGAATATCGTTGATAATGAGGGACAAGGTTTGGCCATTGCGCGAAAGGATTTCGGTATAGCTTGCCCGTTCACTAACGGATAGGCCAGGGTCGCGCAGTAAGTCTGCGAATCCGAGCATTGCTCCTAACGGAGTGCGAATTTCGTGAGACATATTCGCAAGGAATGCCGACTTTAGGCTGCTTGCGGTTTCGGCGTGTTCCTTAGCAAATTCGAGTTCTCGACTTTTTTCTTCCATACGAGCCCGAGCATTGCACTGCTCGGTAACGTCCTGAACAAAGACCAAAACTCCTTTGATTCTGCCTTCGCCGTCTTTGAATGCTGTATAACTCACATCAATGCGAAGCTCCCTGGCTTTGCCATCAAGATCCCGAAGAGTCAGGGGAAGCTCTCGACCGATATAAGGTTCGCCGGTTTGATATACCTTATCAAGAATTGGAAGATAGTACCCAACCTCTTCACTGGTAAAGCATTCTCGCAGAGTTTTTCCCATAACTTCTCTAGAGACATACTTTTCATACATGGGATTGGCGAGTGCGAATCTATGTTCAGGACCGGTTATAATGACCATTGGTGTGTGTGCTTTCATAAAATAGGCATGCAATTCGTCTTGTCCTCGTTCGTCGCCTGCCTTTGCTTCTCTCGCTGCCGCTTCAGCGGCCTATCTGTCGCTTACATCGCGGAAGACGAGGACGACTCCGGCAGTTCCATCATTTGCCGACATCACGATTGGAGCGGCGCTCTCTTCTATTTGTCGTTCGACTCCATTTTTGGAGATAAGAAGCGTATTGTTTACCAATCCAGCAACAGCTACGTTAGCTAAAACTTGTTCTGCAGGGTTCTCGGCAGATTTTCGAGTTTTTTGGTCAATGATATTAAATACTGTTCCCATCAACTGGCCGCGAGCATCTTCGAGTTGCCAACCAGTGAGGCGTTCGGCGACAGGGTTAAGAAAAACGACTTGCTTATTGCGATCGACCACAATCACCGCATCGCCGATACTGCGCAATATCGTTTCAAGTTCATTCTGCGCAAGTGTAGCAGCTCTTTGTTTTCGATCTAATGCTGATACTATCCATGCCGCAAATAAAGTCGCGGATCCAACAAAGCCAAGCGCTAAAACCTCGCTTAATGTGCGCGATCTATAAGACAAAGACGACGGAAAATAAAAAAGATCTGCACTTAAGATGCAAAGTGAGATCGTCAACAATGCTGGCTTAAAGCCAAAGTGCCAAGACACGAGAAGCGCTGCCGGATAAAATAGGAAAAAATACGGACTGGGGAGAAACCGGTTCAAATAAGCCTGAAGCGTAACTGCCAAAGCCGCGGCGAGAACTGCTGCAACAAAAATTGTGATCTTAGACGGATTTTTGGCTCGTGAAGAGGAAAGAAGTTTTAACTGACTTAACATAGGTGGTGCACATTCCCGTGCACCTGATTCTGCTGTTTGAGTTTCTTTACAAGCTCTTTTGTTTTAGTGACTAAAAGGGAATCCAAAAGGAGCAATTTTACTTCTTGAGCATCCATTAAGTAAATTGTGGACGTTGCCGCCCATTGATGTCAATGACTTCATCGTCGGTTGGTGGTTTGATGGATTCACATAGGAGCTTCCGCCAAGGCAGCTCACAAAAACCTGTGCTGGGTTAACTTCCCCAGTCTCACTGTCGACGATGCCAATCGTTGAGCCCGCGTAGTCGACAAATTTTTTTTCTCCGACTTTGTGCTCATGCCTCATTGTCAACGAAAGCTTCTTCGACCATTGCTTGTACAAATCACAGAACTGCGAGTATTGATAACCCTCTGGATGCTGCTCTTTGTACTCTGTCCAAAACAAAAGCATCGTCACGTGCTTGTGACGACAAAGTTCCTCTCGGACCTGTTTCCAGTCAGGAAGTGGCTTGGTGCTGCTTGACAGAACTGCCGCCAAGCCAGGTTTTGCCTTGAACCCAAGCCTTTTGTAGATTTCATCAGATGATAATTTTTCAAATTCTTCGACGGAAATAAGGTTGCCGAGTCGCACTCGCTCCTCATATTCCTGAACTGTGGTCCGGCCAAATCCGGATGCCTTTGCGGTCTGTCTTTGACCTAGATCCAATCCAAATCTTAGTCGTAATAATTCCTTGATGTCTTTCATCGCTAACCTCTCGTGTGCCATTTTCTGATGCCCTCCATTTGGGCAACAGCGTGGCAAATTCTAGCTTAGCGTCACTAAAATCAAATCAGTTGCTTGTTCCGTGGGCATGGTGGCAACCAATTCCGATGACGGCCGGTAGGTGACCGTCATGCCGCCGGAATACGTGGCCGGATTGCTCCGGAAGACGCAATAGGTCCGCAGCCATGCCGAAGTCTAGCTTGCCTCAATGAAATTTCTCGCCCCTTTTTAGCATTTCAATGATGGTGGTCATTCTTCGTTCTCTCGTTTCTTCTTTTTTGGCCGTTTGTAGTTGCCAAGCGATCGCAAATAAGTTCGCCTTGTTTAGTGTCATAAAAAAGGCATGAGCTTTTTTGAATTTCTTTATTTCCTTAAGAAAATCATCTGATATTTTCATATCCTTTGAAGAATCATAGGCCTTCTCCCATCGACCATCGCTCTTTGCAAGTTTGACTTGCTCCAGGCCAAAGGGATGGATTCGTTTCTCTTTAATTAATTTTGCAATGATATTAGTATTTCGTTTGGACCAAAGGCTTCTCGGTCTTCTCGGAGTAAATCTTTGAATCCAGGATTTTTCATCAAAGGTTTTCTTTTGTCCATCAATCCAACCAAAGCAAAGAGCTTCTTCCAAAGCATCTTGGTATGAAACTGTTTTTTCGCCCGAATTTTTTTTAAAGATCCTCAACCAGAAACCATTGTTGTCTTTATGATTCTTGATGAGCCATTTTCTAAACAGCGATGGCGATTTGAATGAGAATATTTCTTCTGAGATTTTATTTTTCATAAGCAACATTTTTTGCGAGAATTGGCGCACTTAAGGCGCTTCCTCCATAAGGGTTAAAACATTGTCGTCCAAATCTTTGAGGTGTGCCAGCGTTCCGCCCCAGGGCTGCTTCTCCGGCCTACCTGAAAACTCTACGCCCTTGGTTGTCAGCAGTTTGTACACTTGGTCTATGCTGTCAACCATCAGCGTGACTCCCACGAATCTACCCACCACTTTGGATCCCTGAATGGTGTGGTTTGGCTCGCATTGCTCTATCGCGAGACTGACTTCCACGCCTGACTTGAACTGCGCCCAATTCTTTTCGTCTGTATAATCGAGCTCCATTCCAAGCGTCTTAGTATAAAAGGCTAGGGCCTTTTGAAGATCCGTAACAAATATTCTTACAAAACCAATTTTCATAACCATCTCCTCTTTAGGCTCGTACCGGAACGAGTAGATCAAGGACCGTCCGAGACTTCAATTTTGCTTTCGGGAGTCCAGTTATTCCCAATCTTCCTATAGGTTGCCATGTAATCCACGACGTGGCAACAATACAGGAACTTGGCGTAGGTTTGAGCTGGGATATTCAACTCCACCATTCCCCTCGTAATTTTGTCGTCGCCAGAAACTTCAACCGCCGTCATGGTCAGGCTTTGAGTCAAATTGGCGGAGCAGGTCGGGAGCAACCAATTCACATTTCGATTGTTGGGCCCACCAGCGTAATGACATCTAGAATTGTCGATCTATGTTCCGATCTATACGATGACTGGCCGAATCTTTGTTTAAACCTGATTATGAGCGATACTGAAGACAGGCTTAATCTCGTTCGTTCGGGTAAGGCAGCACTGGCTATTGTGCCACCAGAACAAGTTCCAAATGAAATGGATAGCAAAGTGCTAAGGGCTGAAAAGTATATTTTGGTGGCATCTCCCAAATGGAAGGGGCGAAGGCTAGTGGATATCTTGGAGAGCGAAAGAATCATTGATTTTGATGAGTCGGACCAAACATCGATCAATTATCTAAAAAAGTTTAGCCTGGTTTCAAAATTAAAAAGAACTCGTTTTTTTGCAAATAATAATGAGGCCATAATAAAGCTTTTCTCGCAAGGCGTTGGTTTTGGCACTCTGACTCAAGAAACTGCAAAACAACATTTAGATTCTGGAGAGCTTATCCCGCTTAATGGTGGGGCGGTCATGGACGAGCCTCTTGCGTTAACCTGGTATCCAAGGCACGAAATGCCAGAATACTTCAGAGCTATTGTCGGCGCCGTCAAATGACCTCGTTGTTTTCACCTGCCGTCTTTCAGGTTCCAGCAGTCGAAAACAGTTGTGGGGGGGGACCTCCCAACAGGTTCGCTGAATACTTGTCGATCTGAAGTTCCTCGAAGATATCGAGACACTCCGCGGTCAACAGATGTCCCGCAGTCCCCCGTTGGTCAAGGGGCTCTAATGTTCGTTTTCATGTAAAATGTTCATTTTCTTCTTTTTTCTTCTTTTATCTTCTTTATCTTTTTCTAGAGGTACTATATCTTCCGCTCGCTTATTTAAAGACGAACTTTCACTAAGGAGCAGGACCAATGCTAAAAAAGGCTATACTTTCAATGCTAATTTCGATTTCTGCTTCTGCTCAGCAGAAGCAAGTAACTACAGCGCATGATTTTGTGGGGAATGATTCTGGGAGATCTTCTCTATCAGAGTTTTATTACCAACCAAGCGGAGATAGTGCAAAATTTAGTTTAACGCCTATTTTTTCTAACGCTAAATATGAGGGCAGCTTTAATGTTTCAAAACAAACGAAGTCAAAAAATTTAACTGAACAAAGGTTTGAATTTGCATTTAATGAAGGGTTAAGTCAGGACTTAGCATTAGCAGTACAAACTGATTTTGGAAACGTAAAATGGACCAATTCGTTTGAGGGCCAAAACCAGGATTTCAAAGCCTCAGGCTTATCAGATTTTCACTTTTCTTTGACTAAGACTGTATCTGACAGTGATCGCAATATTCAGATGGGTGGGATTTTATCCCTAAGCCCAGAAAAGTCTAAGTATGCTTACGTCGATCAAGATGCCAACCGATTCTCGGGCGGCAATTCAATATCACCATTTGTTCGCCTTGAAACAGCAACATCATTCGGTGTTGCTGGCGGCGGATTAAGTTACACGTTAAAAGGAAAACGTGAATTTACAGGAAAACTCGATGAAGGTGGCACTGAAACTGGTGGCAATAAATTTGACTTCACCGTATTCATGGAACTTTCAAAAGCAGTCAATTCTTGGGGAGCAGCTTTAAGCCTCAAGCAATTTGAAAGCAGAAAGTTTGAAGACAACGACGGCAGTAAAGATGACGATTCTTCAACTCAAAATGGTTCTTTAAATGTTTACGGCCATTTCCCCTTTGCAAATAAGATGGCTTTCAAGCCAGAGCTTGTCTATAGCACCCTACTAACGAAATCTGTAGACGGGTTTACCTACTCCGCCGCTGATTCTACGAGTTTGCAGCTTGGTCTAGAAGCGTTGTTCTAATTTTTAGCTTTATTAAATGCTGAATCACTCAAAGCCTCTTCGGAAACGTAGGGGCTTTTTATTTTTGAGCCTCATATATTTCGCCAGATATCGGTGGTGTGCAGGCACCTATGGAGGTTGGAAACTTGTGAAGTGGATCAAAGGGCAATGAAATACCCACCTCTTGATAGGATGATAGGCAAGTCATGAAATTTTGCATGCTGTTTAATCCTGACCAATAGTGTTGGATTTTGCCTGAGGTTCGTCTGGATTTTTGGGTTCGGGAGTGCAAGGAGTTGAATATTTGAGATATTGTGTGTTAGATTGTCTTAACTCACCGATGAGGACAGACCCCTCTGAGAGGTCAAAACGAACCGAAAGCGAGCAATCGCAGGTCTTAGTAGTTGTGAACGGATAACCCACCCGATAGTGGCAATCAAGTTCAAGGTTCACCTTGAAAAGCTGGATGGCACCACCTGCCGTCTTTCAGGTTCCAGCAGTTACAGACAGAAGAGAGTAGTTTATGAAACGCACGTTTGTAGAACGCGCGGGAGACATGATTGGTAAAGAGATTCGTCTGGTCGGATGGGTCTTTCGCTATCGAGCCCTCGCTAAAACAGTATTCATTGTTCTCAGAGATTGCACTGGCACAGTTCAAATTGTGGCTTCGCCCGAACAAGTTGCCAGTCTTGGTATAAAACTAGATGACGTCGTCGACATTCGTGGACGTGTTCGAGCAGAACCACGATCAAAATCAGGATTTGAAATTGATTTAATGGAAGCGATCATTACCAATGCCTCTTCACATGACCTGCCCTTCAATTCCTCGTCTGATATTTCTCAAGTTGGTATTGAGGTGGTATTAGATCATCGACCCCTGAGCATTCGGACAGACTCCGTTCAAGAAATCTTTCAGGTCCAAGCATCGATTCTCGAGGGATTTAGGTCATACTTAAGAAAAAATCGATTTACTGAGATTGTTACTTCAAAAATAGTTGCAAGCGGAACAGAGGGAGGCACCAACCTATTCCAGATTAAATACTTTGAAAGAACTGCCTATCTTGCCCAAAGCCCTCAGTTTTATAAAGAACATGGAGTTGCAGCATTTGAGAGAGTATTTGAAACAGCACACGTCTATCGTGCGGAACCACACGCGACAAGCCGGCACTTGACCGAGTATTACTCTCTCGATTTGGAAATGGGGTTTATCGATGGCCCTGAAGATGTAATGACTCTTGAGCGCAACCTTCTTTCCGAAATATTTGAGGACCTAAATAAGAGGTTTGGCGATTCAATTAAAAAAAGATCAGGAGACTTTCTTCCGGACATGACAAAGACTCCAACTTGGGAGTTTGCTGAGTGTATGGAGCGTCTCAAGAAATCATTTGGACGAACGGATCTTGTCGACGACTTGGATCCCCAAGGAGAAAGACAGCTCTGTGAAATTGCTCAAAAAGAATTTGGGAACCCGAGCGTTTTTGTGATTGGCTTTCCGCTGAATGCACGCCCTTTCTACACCCACCCAAGGGGCGATAAGGGCGCCGCACAGAGCTTCGACCTGTTATTTCGAGGGCTCGAGATTACTACAGGTGGCCAGAGGTTGCATACTAGAGCTGCGTTGGAGCAGGCGTTAAGAGCCAAAGGTATGGATCCAAAAGCATTCGAGGGGCACTTGAGAATGTTCGACCTAGGTATGCCTCCCCACGGAGGTCTTGCGATCGGGCTGGAGCGGTTAACAGGTCAAGTTCTCGGTCTCACCAATGTGCGGGAAGCAACCATGTATCCAAGAGACAGAAATAGAGTTGAACCATGAGTGATCTTCCAGCATGTTGAAACTTAGAGATTGATTTTCAATGCGGCAAACTCTCTTCGCATCACATGGTCATGCAGGGAGTTTCACTATCGTCCATTAGATAAACTTCTGAAGGTGATAAAAACATTCATCTTTAGTTTTTCAACTTTTGCCGATAAGATCCTTACATGGCTAAAGATGTGCTTCTTTTTTCTATTCTAGCTTTCACCACTGTTACCACCCCCAAGGGGTAAAATACTTTTCTTTGCCCAATCGGGCAGACACTAACAATCTATCTAGTCACAACTAAAACCAATTCAGCAATCGACTTATCGTTGCCTGAACTTTTAAGGAGAATTTTTATGTCTTATCAATTAGATCATCGGCAACTTGCCGATGAAATGGAGATCTTTTTCTTTGACGAACAAATCGGGGCCGGCCTTCCGGTTTGGCTTCCCAATGGCGTTGCAATCCGCGATGCACTTGAGAGCTTCATCAAACACCATGAGCGACGACAGGGCTATCAAAGGGTAAGCAGTCCTCATGTGGGTAAAGGAAGTCTTTTTGAGGCCTCGGGTCACCTCAAGTCTTTTGGGGACAATATGTTTCCGCCCATGAAGTGGCCAGACGAACCAGGCGACTATTATCTAAGGCCGATGAATTGCCCACATCATCACAAGGTTTTTTCGTCATCACAGCGAAGCTATCGGGAGTTACCGCTTAGAATCGCCGAGTACGGACAAGTTTATCGCTATGAGAATAGTGGATCCTTGAGGGGCCTGATTCGCGCGCGGTGCTTATGCCAGAATGATGCCCACATCTATGTAAGCTCGTCAGAAGCAAAGAGCGAGATCGGTCGTGTTCTTGACCTTCACGAGTATTGCTATTCAGTTCTTGGTCTGAGTGGTTATCACTATCGCCTCTCAAAGCATGACTGTCAAAGACCTGATGACTTTGACGGTTCAAGAGATGAGTGGTTGAAGTGTGAAGATCTTCTAAGGCAAGTGTTGATTGAAAAAAACTCCCCTTTGTTGAGGTCGATGGCGAGGCCGCGTTTTATGGACCGAAGATCGACGTCCAAATGAAAGTTGGTCCTGCGGAAGAAGAATCGATAGCAAGTGTCCAGCTCGATTTCAATTCGGCGAAGAAATTTGATCTTAACTATATTGCGAGTTCTGGGGAGTTCGAGCGACCTTGGATCATTCACCGTGCACCACTGGGAAGTCACGAACGATTTGTGTCGCTACTTCTTGAGTTCTATGATGGCCAGCTTCCCGGTTGGCTAAGTCCCGTTCAGCTTTATGTTCTGCCGATTAGTGAAGAGGGAATGCTCGCTGCTCAGAAGTTAGCGCAGGACCTAGTTGAAAAAAGGTGTTCGCGTAGTCGTTGATCGAAATTCTGGAAGTCTTTCAAAGCGGGTTTTGTTCGCACACCGGCTAAGGCCCTTCGCCAAAGTAGTAATAGGACAAAAGGAAGCACAGGATGGTCAGCTCGTACTCCAACTCCGAGATCGAAAAGTGAATTGCAGTATTGAGAATTTGGTCGAACAGATTCAGCCAATGATTTCCGTGCCAGTCTAAAAAAAGGAGGCCCCCAAGATATTCTGGGGCCTTACGCAGCCGGCTAGAAAATAAACACACAAAATATCAAAACTCCTGACTCCACTTTGGCTAAACCAAGTGCTAAAGAGGAGCTTCAATGAAACTGATGATAGATATTATAAACCATATCGAAGACAACCTTCACACTGAACTGACGGTAAGAAGTGTGTCTGAGTACTCGGGTTATTCGTCTCATCATTTTCAGAAGATGTTTGCGACGGTAACAGGGCTTAGTCTTGGGAGTTACATCCGAAGACGCAGGCTTACTAAGGCTGCTGCAAAGTTAAGAAGTTCCTCCGAACGAATCATAGAGATTGCGTTGGACTCAGGCTTTGAGTCACAGGAGTCATTCACTCGCGCGTTCAAGACTATGTCTGGGGTTAACCCAAAGGAGTATCGCAAGAGTGATTCTGACTTCGGGCTACGAAACCTGGAGGCCATAACAGCGGGTCTCGTCAGCCATCTGCGAAGGGGAGGAATAGACATGAAGCCAAGGTATGAAACTCGAGGTGACTTTTACGTCATCGGTGTTGGGAAGATTTTTGAGAGAGGGAAGACCGAAGAGATCGGCGATCTTTTGTGGCCGAGACTGATAAAACGGTTTGACGAAATTTCTAATAAACAGGGCAAGGATGGGGACTTTTATGTCACCTATGGAATTTGTAAGGAAATTTGGAAGGACAACCAGATTCAAGAGCATTTCAATTACTACGCTGGAGTTGAAGTTGAAAAGGGATCGGTTCCACCTCAGGGTATGGAATTGATATTCATTCCTGCGCAGAAGTACGCGGTATTTACTCATCGAGGTGGTCTCAAAAATTTGAGTCTGACAAATCAATATATCTGGGGGACATGGATGCCACAAAGCGGTTATGAGTTGGCTCCTGCATCCGATCTTGAGATCTATCCGGCTGCTTTCGAGCCCGACAACAATGAAAGTGAAATGGAGTTGTGGATCCCGCTCACGAAAGTGCCAGATGTCTTGTTCAAAACCAAACCGGACGATAGTTTGTGATGAAGAGTCCTGAGCGAATTACAGAAGAAATCAGTTCGATTGCGGGTGTCTCATTTAGAATAATCAGTCCAATCATAGGCATTCGAAGATTCAATCTGCCAATCTTTGCTGAGCTTTGAACTTTGACCTTTTTTGTGCAAGTCTTTTTCAATCTGTTCACGTTCTCGATTTTTCAGTTTTGAAAATTTAATTTCGTATAGTGCTATGGAATTCTTGTCCTTCTTCTGAATACAATCAATCTCTAGGTCGCCCTGCCAATATCTTTGACCTTTGAGGGTCTTTCTGGCTTCATTTTCAAATACATGGCTTGCGAATAGTCTGAGAACTTCATTTTTTTCTGCCTCTGTCTTGTGCTGCCATTGAGTACGCAATCCGGAAAACACGGAATACCAAAAATTCAACATAGGATCCGATATTTTATAGAGGGTTTTTTTTGAGTCTTTTTCGGAAGCTCCAAAGGGAATTTGTCTTTCTATCAAAGATGTATCAATCAGTTGCGAAAACACTTTTGCAAGTGAATTTTGCTTGAGCCCAATTCGTGAACTGATTTCACTTGGTTTGTGTGATCCTCGCCCGATGGCTTCGAGCACACTGAGAGGGGTAATTCCATCTACCTTTTCATCACTTAGAATTCGACGCGGCTCGTTTTCTAACAAAGCACCCCGGTCAAAATAAAGTAAATCCGCCAATTCAATGGGATGCATCGCCGAATTTACAGCTTCCCAATACTTGGGGAGCCCACCCACCATGGAGTACTTCACAAAATTCTCTATATCCGTTTTTTTTAGACTGCAAGCACTACAGAAATCGACATAAGTCATTGGTTCAATTTTAAGAACTCTATGGGCCCGGCCGAAGAGGGGTTAACTGTGATTCAAAAAAATTGAATTCATCATCTTTTGGCTGGATCCGCTGATGATCCAGCCAATTTTTTTGTTTTTGCTATGATCCAGGAATCTTTGCATAATTGAAGGAAGTGTTGGATCTGATTCAACGAGATAGGGAAATTCATCTAGACAAAGAACAGCTTTTTTCTCAATACTTTTCTCGAGGAGCTCAAAAAACTGAATCCAGTTCTTAGGTTGAATTTGAGAGTTCAACAAAGGGCCCAAATCTTGGCAAAGCTGACTGATTTGGAGATGGGGCGAGCCCTCAATGGCTTGGCTGAAATGACCTTCCTTTGTAGTCATCCAATTGGTAATCAGACTGGTTTTGCCCACACGCCTTCTGCCGTAGACAACAACTAATTGAGCGGGTTTAGCATAGGTGCTCAGTTCACCCATCTCCCAAATGCGATTTGTGAAATTCATAAATGCTCCTTGATAAGGATTATCCGTGTCAAGGATTATCCGTGTCAAGGATTATCCTTGAAGTAAAGCGATCTCCTAGACCAAACAATCTAAGGCAGCCAAAACCAGCTGGGTTTGATAGGGGCTGCCACTTGTGAATTATTTACATGGTGCACTCATTTTGCACCAGATTTGGTGCAAAAATTGTGGCGGCACCACGGCCCATCATGTATCTTGCACATATGAAAACAAGTGAGTCCGATAAACAAAATAAGAACAGTGATTTTCGTTCCTATTTGCAGAGCGAGTTGATCCGACGTAGTGAGAAAAATCGAAATTACTCGTTAAGATCGTTTGCCAAAAATTTGGGAATGAACCATGCCACGCTTTCATCAATACTTGCTGGCCGAAGACCATTGACTAAGAAATCAGTCATAAAATTATGTCATCAGCTTAGTGTCAGTGAAAATGAAACTCTAAATTACATCAGGAGCATTGAACAGACTTCTCAGGTGCCTTCAGTTGGTCCAATAAAGCTCCATAAGGAGCTAACCCTTGATGTCTTTATGACTATTTCAGATTGGTATCACGATGCTATCCTAGAGCTAACACATATAAAATCCTTTCGAGGTGATTATAAGTGGATTGCAACAAAGTTGGGTATTACAACAATTGAAGTGCGTCTTGCGTGTGAGAGATTGCAGCGGCTCGATTTGCTGAGCATTTCAAAAGGTGGTGTTTGGGTAGACCTATCAAGAAATAATACAACAAATATTTCCAATGATCTAACAAACGCCGCTTTACGTAAGCTGCAGCGGTCAATTCTCGAGCTCTCACAGACGGCTTTAGAAAACCTACCACGAACACAGCGTGACCACACATCTTTAGCCGTTTCAATTCAAACCTCCGATTTGCCAGAAGTGAAAGAAATGATAAAACAATTTCGATATTCATTAGCTGCATTTTTGGAGCGAAAGTCCGCGTCGCCAGATGCTGTATTTCAACTGGCGATTTCATTCTTCCCGTTAACAAACAACTTAACCGAGACAGGAGACAATTAGACATGAAACCATTTTCTATTAAAGCTGCGTACAGTATATTCATTTTTCTATTATCGTTTGATATAGCCCTCGCCTCTAAGGATCGTGGTGGCGGCGATCAGTGTGAAAATCGAATCAAAGTCATTCGAGATGACATTCGGTCATGGATCGAAAGGGGCGACCATACGGACTTAGAATTACCAAAAAATTGGGACTCAAAAAAGTATGCGTATGAAATGTTAATACAAATTCAAAAAGCCACAATTAAATGTGTTGGTCCGGGTGATCCAGGTTATCCTGTCCAGGTGAATGGTAAACCAAAAACCTGTCGTTGGGATAGAATAAACCAATCGAGTCAGATTATTTGTGAAATCGCTAAATTTGAAAACACCCCGGAATCAGGCCAATATGTTTTGACCCATCACGAGTATGCCGGGTTGGCCGGAATTGAAAAACCAACTGAAGACGGTTCAGTTTATGAGGTATCGAACCAAATTTCAGAGAAATTAGAAAATGTAGTCGTAAAGCGGTTGGCAGTTAAAAGAAAAAGAATAAGTACAGCTCGAGTTAAGCCTGGTTTGCGTTGTGCAAAGCTTCGTGGAAAGGCAGAGGTACTTTTCAGCATGATAGAGGATTCGAGTGTAGATTTGCCGGAGTTTCAGAATTATTTGGATGCAAATGTGGTTTCTATGGATGCGCAGAATGAATTCTGTGAGGTGCCGATTCTGGCATCACTTCGGGCACGAAAAATTGATTTCTTCAAATATCTTTATAACAGAATGGGTCAACCCGATTTAAATCGCAAGTGGGATTCGAGTCAACATAGTAGTGTGTTTGAGTACGCATTAGGGTTCAGTAGTGTCGAAATTATTGAATATATTCGCAGTTTGGGTGGGGACCTTGGCAAGAAGGATAACATCTTATCATGGGTTGCCGAGTATAATACAGTTGATGTCGTTCAGTACTATATGAGGAAGTATCCGGAATTAATAAATAAGTGGGATGATGCATATCTATATCCCTTAATGAGAGCTGCTCAACATAACAGTTTGGATGTAGTCAAGGTTTTAGTTGGTGCGGGGGCGGATGTGAATGCTATTCTAGCATTTGAGCGAAACATGGGGGGAGTCATGGTGAAGGGAGATAGCGCTCTTTGGTTTGCAGCAAGGTTTAATTCCGTCGACGTGGTTGAGTTTTTGCTTGCATTAGGGGCAAGGGGCGGACAATCAGCTTTGGTTCAAGCTGGTTACCGCAGTTGGGAAATCGTCAAATTATTTCTCGATGCTGGCTTAGATGTAAACAAACAAGATGAACATGGACAGTTTGTTTTGTATACAGCCACGCGAAGACCATTTGATAAAGAGAGTGAAGCAGTCATCCTCGGATTAATTCAGGCTGGCGCAGACGTTAATCAATCAACACCCGCTAATAGCCAGACGGCTCTAATGAATGCCGCAGAAAAGGGTTCCACTAGTTTGATAAAGTTACTTCTTAAGGCTGGTGCGAACAAAAACGCCGAGAATTTTGCTCGCCGTACCGCATTTGACATAGCTTCAAAGAATGGACATAGGAATGCAGAGTCGGTGCTCTTTTATGCCCGTTAAATTAGCTAGAATTGAGTTATTAGCGGTTGATTTATTCAACCGCTACAGCAGAAGCATCTCCATGCAACGACCTAATCGTGAAACCCATCAAACGCAATGGGGCTGCTCGAGAGGTATCTCGGTTTCAGATACCAGACAACCTAAGGCAGCTAAAACCATCTGAGCTTGGGAGAGAGCGCCGACCAGGTTTTTCTGAGGGCTTAGTGTTGGGGAACCAATCCACAAATTATCTACTTCGGGAAGAGTTAAGTTGCCCTTGAGTTTGAGGTCGCCAGAACCGCTGATTTGGGGCACAACCAAGATTCTCTCGGTCACTAGATTTTCCAGGGACTCAGGATAGGCTCGCTTAATTTGGCGTTTTATTTTTTTAAGGGCATTGGCGACTGATTCACTCTCTTCCGAGAGTTCGCCCTCAATAAAAGTCATCCATTGCGAAGCTTGCATCGAAGAGTGTGGCAATGACTGTGGTAATGATTGCGACGATGATTGCGGCAAAAAATGACCTAAGCAAGGACCAAATTCATCTTGAGTTGTGCCATTGAGGACATGGATTGCAGTCGACTCTGTGACCGGTTGAGCATGACAAAGATCCAAACAAAGAGCAGTCCAATAAGTGCTTTTAGACAATTTCTGGCGAATTCGTGCAGACAGAGATTCTGGTGGAAGAAGGGTCTGCAACTGTTTCACTGACCCACAAAAATAAAATTCTTAGCCTGCAGTGTTTTTTGATCCATTGAGGGTCAAGCTTTGCACCTGATTATTTGCGATTTGAAAGCGCGTGGCAAAGAGGGTCATGATCTGTCCGCGGAATTTCTCAATGAGCAACTGAACCCATGCTGACGGTTGGAGATTCAATTCGCAGCGAGTTGAATTTGTAAAATAGACCATCTCGTCAAAAAAAGGCGGAGTGACATCCCCAAAGCTCAGAAATGTTTTGAGCTGCCCACCTTCATAAGTGATTGGTGGGATTTCTTGGATTGATTTCACAACTTGTATGCCGAGAAGATTTTCTAAAAAACGAAGTGAACTTTGGGCGGCGTCTGTTGCTGGAACAAAGCGAATTCCATTTTCAACATTCCCAGTTGGAAAAGAGATAGTTCGATTGAATCCGCCGACATGCTCTTGGCCATCCAACAGAACAACACGTTCAGTCTCTTGACTTAGAGCGGTCGCAATCAATAGTCCGCTCAGTCCGCCACCAATAACTGCATAATCATACTCGTGGGTCATAGTTTCGCTTTCCGGCCTTTGTGACCATCAACAATTGATCCAATTTCGCAGGGACCAATCATTATTGCGCGGGCCCTTAGGCAAGGTCAAATCCATCCGTTCTACGACTAACGCAACCGATCAGCCAGATAAGCCCCCCAAAGCCGGCTCTTAAGAGAGGTTTTTGGCTAGGAGTTCTATTGATCCAGATTGCTAGAGTAGGTGAGACTTTATAATAGAATTTGACGAAGCCTCGCCCCCACGGAGTTTTTTTCAAATAAAAATCTCTGTACCAACGAAGGATCTGAACCTCTCGCGCTAATGGATCCCCATAAACCGCCGTAGCAACAAAGCAACGTGGCCGCTGCTGAGCCGAGGCTTTAAGAAAGGACTTAATCACTTGAGGATGTTTTGCATTCCTCAAGAAGGCCTCTGCACGCTTAATAATATCTGGCAAAATCGGGGTAAACTGAACAAAGACTGCCAGTTGGCGAGCCGCAATTTGCTGACGCTCGAGGTATTTATCACTCGAATCATAGATTCGAAGAAGGTCCCAGTAAACAGAAGTGACAACAGTGAGTTCGCTTGTGCGGGCGGAATCTTTAAAATTGGTGGGGGTCAAATGCTCGCCCTTTTTGCAGTTAAAAACAATCTCAAGAATTCGAAGATATTTTTCATAGCCAACAGCAGCCTCGTTATACATTTTTCGACTCATTAAGGCCCGAGCTCGCTTGATTAGACCGACTCGACTTTTCCAAAGTTGCAGACGGTGTTGCTCCTTTGCCTTCTCCTGGGCAAACAAGATTCCGCCCTTCGACAAATTTAAGGACTTGTGATACTCTGACAAGCAAGTTCCACATACATTGGATGGTGGGCTCTCTCCACTCTCTTGCAGCTTGCCCAATAAATCAGATTCAATCAGCTGAAGGGCACTCACCTGATTTCCACAGCGAGGACATGTTTCCATGAAAGCATTATCTTAGAGGAGATGTAGTGGGTCAATATCAACGAGAATTCGCACACTGGATGGCACCCAGTCCTCGTCGCCTAGAAGTTGACGCACAAAGCGATTTAGAATCTGAGGCTTATCACTTTTGAGAAGGACATGGAATCGAAACTGATTTCTAAGTTTGGCGAGTGGAGCTTCGGCTGGACCTAAAATTTCTAGACCTAAGTAAGGCTCAAACTTGTTTTTCAAAACTTGGGCTCTCTCTGCCAAACGCAATGAGGTCTGGTGTGCCAGGGCTTGTTTTGGGGATTGAATTCGCAAAGAGGCAATTTTAGAAAAAGGCGGATAATGAAGCTGCCGACGATGTTCTAGCTCTTGAACCGCAAAGCCTTCAAAATCATGTTGTTGAGCATAGAGTAGACTCTCGTGTGAGGTATTGAAAGCTTGAATCAAAACTTCGCCTGGAGCATCTCCATCAACTTGATGGCGACCTGATCGTCCGCTCATTTGAGTCATCAACTGAAAACTACGTTCATTGGCCCGAAAATCCGGAATATTAAATCCAATGTCTGCAAGCACAAGCCCAACAAGTTTAAGTTTCGGGAAATCAAGCCCCTTCGCAATCATTTGAGTGCCAATCAAAATATCAATTTTTTCTTCTTCCATATCTTTGATGAGACTTTCGAGGTCCTCACGACCCTGGATTTCATCTCGGTCGGCTCGACGGACTCGAGCGTCTGGGAAAATTCGCTTTAAATCCTCTTCGATCCGTTCTGTACCCAATCCCATCGGTTCCATAAGACCTTCGTGGCAGTCGGGACATTTATCTGGACGATTCTCATGGTAATCACAATAGTGACAAATAAGATGTTGATGAAAATGTAAAGTCAGATTGATATCGCAATTAGGGCACTGTCTGGTATGTCCACAGGCAGTGCAAAAGACCATTGGAGAGAGCCCCCGGCGGTTCAAAAACAAGGCAACTTGATTTTTTTGATCAAGATGAAAGTTCATCCTTTCTAGAAGTCTTGGACTGAGCCAGGCGGGGCGTTCCAAGATTTCTTTTTTCTGTTCTTTCAAGGGCACAACTTCGATTGGCGGAAGCTCGCTCGCTCCATGCCGCATCGAAAGTCTGTGTAATTCATATCGACCATCAAGGGTATTTTTCCAGGATTCAAGGCTGGGTGTGGCTGAACCTAGGACAATAGGACAATTTTGAAGTTGAGCTAATACGATGGCGGAGTCTCTGGCATTGTACTTAAGTTTTTCATCTTGTTTAAAACTAGGTTCGTGTTCTTCGTCGACAATAATTATACCCAAATCATGGATGGGGCAAAAAAGAGCCGAGCGCGCGCCAATCAAAATACGTTTCCGTCCCTCGACAATATCCCACCATTGATTAGTCTTCTCACGATCTGTTAGATGGGAATGAATAACCGCGACCTCGTCCCCAAATCGTCGAACAAAGCGCTGTAGAAGTTGAGGGGTCAATGAAATCTCAGGGACTAACACTAACCCACGTTTCTTGTTTTGAAGAACTTTCTCAAGCAAATGCAGGTAAACTTCAGTCTTGCCTGAACCCGTGATTCCATACAGCAAATGAGGTTTGAAAACAGTACCTGAAGATATTTTTTCAACAGCCATCATTTGTTCTGAATTAAGCTTAGGGGGAGTATCTCGTGCAAGCGTGGGCACGGCATTGGATTTTCGACTGGCTCGCTGAGTTTTTCGGCTCAGTGGGGGATAAGCCATTTCAACGACTTGGCCAGGGTGAAAAATATAATAATCGGCCAACCACTCGAGCCAGCGCAAAAAGGCTCATGAAATTTTGGATAATCAGATACAAGCTGAAGCATTTTTTTGAGCTCAAACTTAGTGCTGGCCTCCCCAGGTCCCAGCACAAGGCCCTTTGCCTGACGAGTGCCTAAAGGCACTATAACCGTGTCTCCACGGGAAACGGGAAAGTCCCCAACCTCATAACTGAGACGAATAGGTAGGGGCGCGTTGACAGCGACACGACAAATTTGTGATGTAGGTGCCGTCATCTAAACCTTTTATAGAACTCAACTAGAATATTCTTTTGAATGAGACCCTCGGGCGTATTCATGCGACCGAGATCAAGATTTAAAAGCTGAAGAGGTTGGGTTGTGGGGGACTTTGCAACGACAGAAAGCGTCTGCATTTGGGCCAACTGGTTTCCCCAGCGAAGCGTTCTCGTCTTGGGGTAAATCAAATTTTTAGGGTAAATTCCGAGCTCGTCAACAGTCAGCTCATTTTGTGAGGGCCAGCGTATTTTTCGAAAATAAAATAGATCTTGTTCAACCCAGAGGCCAGGAAGATTTTTGTTTGGATCCTCCGTAGGGGCAGCTCCAAAGACATAGGCGACCGAACCAGAGGCTCTGCCAAGGCGTAAATAAGGCTCCTTTAAATAAACGAAGCTCTCTTTTTCTTTTAGATAGGGCCTTTGCTGCAAAAAATTGTTTGGCAAAATTTCAAGGCTTGTCAGCCACTGAACCAGGCTCTCGGTTGAGCGAATATGAAAAGGCCTTTCACTCATTTCAAGAGGAATCTTTTGACTTTCTTTCTGGGGACGACCTTCCTGATTATTTTCAATAACCCACTTAAGCCCACCCGAATATAAGGCCTGATGGTAGAATTTATCTTTTAGTTCATTCTGACCAACGGCAATAAGTCTGACACCCTTTTCCCCAGCAGAAATCCAGGTTTCTCGAATAACTAGGGTTTCGGAGCCAGCTATAAGCTGAACTTCTTGCTCAATTTGGTAAACTCCATTTCCATTATTTTCCGCCAGTCTTGATAAGATCATTTTTGCCGGTGGGATATATGCACTGGCTGGAATGGCAGGGAGAACAAACAAAAATAGTTTACCTAAAAACATTCTCATTTCAGCCACCACTTAGTTGTTCACTTTTAGCTGTTGAGCAAGCTCAATCAAATACTTTGCAAACTCAGAACGAAGCTCAGGTCTGTTGAGTGCGAGCTCAATATTTGCCTCAAGATAGCCAAGCTTGTCTCCGGCATCGAATCTCTTAGCGGTAAAGGTCCGCGCAAAGACAGCGTCATTATGACATAAAACATTCATACTATCAGTCAGCTGAATTTCGCCATGCAATGTTGGTTTGGCTTCTTTGAGAATCGACATGATTTTATTTGAAAAGACATAGCGCCCTGGGAGTGCCCAGCGACTTTTAGTGGTCCCAGGATCTGGCTTTTCTATGAAGCTCTTAACCCTAAAGGGACTCGAAGCTCCCTCTTCGACTTCGGCAATTCCATACTTACGAACCTGGTTCTCGGGGACATTCATAATAGAGACTGTCGAATAATTAGTTTGGGCAAAAGAATCTGCGAGCTGCTTGGTCACATTTGGCTCGTTATGAAATCCCATGGTAATCTCATCCCCAAGCAACACAGCAAATGGGTCTGAGCCTATAACGGGGAGGCCCGCCAAAATCGCATGACCAAGACCAAGGGCCTGTTTTTGGCGAATGCTTATAATGTTAGCCTGGTTTCGAATTTTAATGATCCGTTCCAGCAAATCCAATTTGCCATCTTTTGCAAGCCGATCCTCAAGTTCGTAGGATGTATCAAAAAAATCCTCAATTGCATGCTTTCCTCGACCTGCGATCAGTATGATGTCTTCAATTCCGGCTTGGACGGCTTCTTCGACGACATAACAGATAATCGGAGCATCGACTAAAGTGAGCATTTCTTTAGGGACTGTTTTGGTGGCTGGTAGGAAGCGAGTTCCCAGACCAGCCGCAGGAATAATTGCTTTCTTGATTTGTGCCATGATTTTTAATCTCAAACGTTTCAGAATTAGACAAGAAAAACATCGAGTCTTGGCAGGAAGTCCCAATGTGTTATCATATTTTGATGGGGGAGGCCTCTTGGAGTATATTTCCAAACTGAAGCTGGGGCAGCGCGCCTTTGTCGCAATTGTGATGGGCGGTGGGCTCTTAATGCTGTTTCAGAATTGTGGGAAGGCTGGTTTTGATAGCGTTGCCGCGTCTGACTCCGATAGCAACCCCAATGGACTCACGGCAATCGAGAACGGCGTCCCCTTCGCCTTTAAAATGACTTTCGATACGATAGCCTATAATTCATCCTTTGGAACGAGCTTGGCGGCAAGAGCAAGTCAATTTACATTTCGTGCTGGGGCTTACTCAACGGGTGGTGTCCGTGTCACCCGAGAGTTCTTTGACTACGGAAAGGCGAAGCTTAAGCCAACCTACCCAAATGAGACCGTCACTGCAGGTCAGCTTAAGGATTTGTTAGCTGGGTCCGCTGCAAATAAAAATAGTCAACTTCAGTTTGCGATTCGGCAGCAGTCAAACTTGAAGGATACTGATGGGATTTACCGTACAGGTGCAGCGGCTTTGGTGGGAATAGATTTCTATAACACACTAGGTCCCCTGACAGATGAACGCTGGGCAGATCCCATGATTGGCAATTTCATGAAAACGACCTCTGAACCTGATTTTGTTAAGTATTTTGTTATGGGCCCTCGAGGATATAGAGGAATGGAGATCAGTCATTCCTGGAATGCCAGCGAAGGACTTGCTCAATCAGTTAGAAATGAGTTTCGAACTAACGCCATAATGACTCTCACTGTTGAGGACTCAACAATGGGAGCAGGAATCGCCAAAGGCCCAAGCGAGGAAATTACGAAGGCCTACGGAACTGGGTACTTGTTGGGGTTCGGGGTTGAATTGCCGCCATATCTTGAATCTTGTGTGCCCGTGATGGATGCCAACCCGGCGAGTCCAACCTTCGGGCAGTACCTGAGTGGCTGCGGAACTCCTTATGTGAATCCAGCGCCAAATTCTTTGAATCCCGACAATATTCTTTCATCCATTCAGGAGGTGGATTTGGCGACAGGAGTGCCTTCCTCTGCTGTTTGGGTTTGCGACAAAAAACTGCGATTGATGATTGTTCGCCCCGCTGATCAACCCACTATGTGTCCAAAAGGGGAGGATTTAGTCACAGGCGCCAGGAATTTGAGTGGGTATTTCGCAGATCTTGAGCAAATTCGTCGAGTTCTTCCAGCAGAGCAATGGGATATTAACCTCACAAGGCGGTGTGTGGTCCCAAAAGATGGCGACAACTATTCCCAGGAAAAACTCAATAATAAATTAGTCCAAGTACAGTATGATTCAACGAAGACTTGTTTTCAGGCCCTCGAGGGAATTACCTATCCAACGATTTCTCCGGCAGAAATATGTGCGCAGTATATTAGTGTGTGCACCCGTCAAGAATAGTTTTACTTTTGACTTCTGGTTTAAATTAGTAAGACTACTTAGACTATGAATAAGCAGCATTTGTTGATTATTTTTGCCTTTTGCCTTCAAGCAGGTACCACTTGGTCCCAAATTTACACCGGGGCTGTCTCAGCGGCAGCTGGCGGCACGGGGCGAGCGAGTGTAGAGCCTGGGTCTGCGTCGTTCTTAAACCCGGCAATGATGGTGCACCAGAAGGGTCAGCAAATCTTCACGGCCAAGAGCCAAGATGAGTTTGCCATTGGACTGACCGATAATTCCGAAGACTCACCAATTCCAACGTCCGTTTCGTATTGGCAGAAAAGTGTGGATAATGGAACTCTTGATGGAACCTACAAACTTCAAGATTTCCGCCTTTCATTTGCTGAATTCGTGAGTACGTACTGGGCAGTTGGTCTTACAGCCCATGTCTATCAAGCCCAGAGTGAAGAAAAAACGTGGAATCAAGGGAATTTGGATTTTGGAGTGATGGTTACGCCAGTACCTGAGGTGGGTCTTGCCGTCGTATTCTATGATTTGGGGCAGGAGAATTCAGAAATACCAGAAAAACTCAGACTTTCTCCAAGGATTGGACTTGGATTTAATCATCTTTACAGGGATTATTTTCGATCTCGGTTGGACTTGGTTTCAGGTCCAGAGCAGAACTTTCGGCGGTCCACAGTCATGGTTGGCTTTGAAAGTTACCTGAATCAGTGGATTTTGGCCCGATTTGGAATGAGCAGCAATACCTATCTGAAGCAGGATCTGAGCTCCTTTGGCTTGGGCCTTGATTTGCCTAGATTCCGAATAAACTATGCCTATCAATTTGTGCTGAACAATTCGAAGGATCAGCGACACGCCATTGACATCGTCATCCCCCTTTGATATTCCAGCGGATTCGGACTACGAAATAATAATCCTGGGGGATCTATGGCATCTAAAACCAAAAAACTTGAGCTTATCAGAAAACATAAACTTGTTCGCCAGGGTGTTAAGAGAAAAGCGGCCCTCCGCACAAAGGGTTCAACAAAATCAAAAAAGACTCTCTTCGGAGACTAGATTCCTGAGTTTTTTCAACAGGTTGAGATTTGACGCTGAATCTAAATATTGGTTCGTCTGAGAAGGGTTGGCTTTTCTTGAGCCCCACCACGGAGATCCCATTGGATTGGAATCTCTACCCAACCTTCCTGACCTGGGAAGAATTTCCATTGTTTGAGTGCAGCCAAGGTTTTGTAATCCAAGTTTCGATAGCCCGTTGATTGAGACAGTTTGAACTCACTGAGTCTTCCCGCCTTTGAAACGTATGCCAGAAATATCGCCCGCCCTTGGTTGCCTTTGAGCCGCTCCTCTGCGCTATACTCTGGGCGAGGATTCCCGGGAAGTTGTCGCAAATCCTGAATTGGCCGAATGACGATTGGCCCCTGGCCGTGACCAGCACCAAGACCTTCTCCTTGGCCTTCGCCTTGACCTTGTCCGTAGCCACGAGCAGCGACAGCCTGGTGAAGTGAATTTTTCTGATTCTTAGCGCGAAGGGCAGCTGCAGCGAGACCCAGACTCTCCATTTCCATTTTGTTGGCAGCGGCGGCAGCGCCGAGGCTTTTGTTAGTCTCGGTCTCAACTTCACTTGTTTGAGCAGCGAGTTGCATTTGGGCCAAGGCAATTTGTTTCTTGCTTGTTGAATCTATGGCATCAAAATCCTTTGTAAAATCTTTGTCGTCAATGGACCCAATTGGGGCAGACCTAATCGCCTCTTCGTCTAGTTGCGGGCTCGTAATGTCGTCAATGGTCTGCGGAACCGAAACTTCTGATACCGGGGCAACAATTTTTGAAACAACCTTTGCAATAGCCTTGGGTTGCTTACCCTTCTCTGAAAGAACACGGGGCGATGACTTTGCAGCGGACTTAATTTTCACGGTTGGTGATGCGATCGAGACAGGGCGAGCAACCTTTGCGGGAGCAGGTTGGGAAACCGGTGTGGAAATTGGATTGGCCACACTTGTGGCTGCTGGCGCAGATCCTGCCTCCATCAAATCAAAAGAAACAGTTTCGAATTTTTTGGGCTCCAAGGCAGGGATAACAACAAGTGAAGTGAGGATAAAGAGGGTTGCATGAAACACAATAGAAACACCTATGAAGCGTCCAGTTTTCGACTCAGTCTCGACAAAATCCAGTCCCGAGGCTTTAAAATTGATCCAATCCAACCCATCAAACGAATTTCGACTCATAGACTGAGCCCCCCTTTTCTTCGGATTTTTGCTATTCAAGAATCAAGCCGAAGCAAGTTTATTGGTCTTATCATAATCAATAGTAACTTCAGGTGGTTATGGTTTTCTTTGCGTCGTGGAAATTGAGGAAGAGGATAAAAATTACAGGACTGTGAAAAGAAGCAGGCATTGGGGTGGAGATCGCAATGGAATTAAGCGATTTTATCTACCAGAGTGGCTATTAGGGCCGGATCCAGATCTGAAATAACACTAGAAATTCCTTGTTCTAGAAAGCCGTTGATTTTGTTTGGATCATTGACGGTCCAAACTGACAGTGGCATTTGCTGCTGCTTCCAAAATTGGATCTCGTCTGGCGTTAGCATTTCTTGATCTAGATTCAACATATGAATTTTTAGTAATGGCGCAAAAGCCATTTCTCTGAGGTACCACGCATTCTCTTTTGAAACTTCTTTTGTTACGAGAAGGGCTCTTGGCACATTCGGCAAAAACTCCGAGACTAAGAAAAGCGCGAAGGGGTTAAAGCTAGAAAACATCACACGGTGCTCAGAATTCAATTGTTTGATTAATTTTGCAACTTGCTGACTCAAATAACCATCGAGTTGGTTTGTTTTGAGTTCAATATTGAAAAACCTTGGTGCTAGAGGGGACTCAAGAGCCTCTTGGAGAGTTGTGATAGGAAATTTTGCTCTTAGGTCGCTCAGTGAAAATGAAGAGTGGTTTTTTTTCGCCGGTGAATTTAGTCAAATCGGCGTCGTGAAAAAGGACTGGAGTTTTTTCTGATGTGAGTTGTACGTCGAATTCACACATCTCGGCTCCGCGCAGGCGAGCTTCGGTCAGAGCTGCCAGAGTGTTTTCTTGAATTCCCTCAGTATGATACCCTCGATGGGACTGGAATTTCGGAATTACAAAGGACTCTGCCGGCCAGGGTGTTGGATGAATCCAGGTTCGTAAAAAATGAAAAGGATATTTCATGTTTCGAATGAGAGGTTTTGGGGGACTTCCCCACGAAGAATGGCCGCTGCGAGTGCCATATTCTCGGGGGTTCCGACTGACTTTATCGCCTCGGAATAGGGTATAGGATCTGGGTTTTTGAGTTTCTCTTTTTTGAAACTCAGAATTCTTTCGTGCTGAGATTCTATGTATTTCCCGTCGAGCTGCCCTTGGGCAATGGCACCCAGCATTGACTCGATTGCTCGCAGCGGAGAGGTTGGCTCATTACAATACAGCAACAAATCAGCTCCAGCTTGAACAGCTCTCGTTGGAATGAGATCTTGAGGAAAATGCTTAGTCAGTCCTTTCATATCGAGATCATCTGTTATGATGAGTCCCCGATAACGAGCTGTCGTTCGGAGGATCTTCTGGAGGAAAATTTCAGACAGGGTGACGGGCCAGTCTGGATCTATTTTTGGGAACAAAATATGAGAGGTCATTGTCATATCGACTCTAGACTTGAAAACACGTTTAAATGGAACAAGTTCAACTTTTTCAAGTTGCTCAAGGGTGTTTTGTTCGATTGGAAGATCTTCGTGGCTGTCGAGCAGAGTGTTGCCATGGCCAGGGAAATGTTTTGCGCAGGCAAGCACACCTGCCTTGACATAGCCTCTGACTAAGGCCGAGCCGTGCTTTGCCACCAATTCAGGATCGCTTCCAATGGAGCGATCGCCGATGACGGTATTTTTTGGATTTGTAAAGACGTCAACGCAGGGGGCATAGTTTAGGTTTATTCCCATGGCTTTCATTTCAAGTCCCATACGATTTGCAAAATTAAATGAAACGGTGGGATTATCAATTTTTCCAAGATTTTGCACGGCCGGCCAAAATGTGAACGGAGCTTTGAGGCGATGCACCCTGCCCCCCTCCATATCTATGCCAATAAATAGGGGTGCCCTGTCGGGCATCTGATGGCGAAGAGACTGGATTTCAGAACACAGCTCATGAATTTGTTTGGGATCAACTAGGTTCCGAGGTCCAAAAAGGGTCACGCCAGAGATGTTGTTTGCAACAATAAATTTCTTTTCATGATGGGTGAGTCTAGGGCCAGAGATTCCAATGAGCATCAACTGTCCGAGGGACTTTTTCATAGCTACTTTCCTTCTGGTTGCGCAGGAGCTGCAGGAATCTTCGGTTGCGCTTTGAGGATAATCCCCTGGTTTTGAGGAACCCCCTCCTGTTTTGGATTTGTGGGTGGTGGAGGTGGAGGTAGGGCCTCGAGTTTGAGTTTTTTTGAAACTGCATTATTGGTTCCAATCGGAACATCCCCGAATAAATTCTTTAGAATTGTGCTGCTCACAGGAAAGCTGCCGGTAGCCTCGGAAGGTTTCGCCATAAGTTCGGTTGCAATTCCAGTGGCTGGGGAAGAAGTTGCCAAAACTTCCCCTCGGTCAGTGACATAGGACACAAAGCGAGCATCTTTAAAACGATTGAAAATCTTAAACGTTTGAAAGCCATTATACTTTTCTTGCTTTCCGACCAGAGCTTCCCCTTCAAGAACTTTGGCATCTTCTTCAGCAATTGCGGTGTATTTGTATTTAGACTCAGTTTGAATTCCCTTGTCTGATTTCAACATCAAATAGACCAAAAACGTGCTTAAGAAAGCTCCCTTTGGTAAATCCTCACGAATAGTTATTGTTTTTGATGGTCCTTTTTCGGGGGTGGTTTTAACAATCGCCGTCATTTTCTTTTTTGCAAATTTTGCGTCAATGACCTTTGTCTCTTTGCCTACGATGGACGTATATTCATAGGAAATTGGTTCCAGGTTCTTGCTGGCAACAGCTCGAAGACTCTCGGTAATATCAGAACCAAGTTGTCCAGTTTTCAAAAAATAAGTGCTGTAAAAGCGTTGATCTTTGGGGCGAAACTCATAGCGAGTAATTATATACCCAACGGGAACGCCCCCGTTTAAAATTTTGGAGTAACCTTCAAAGAGGACGCCATCATCAGCCTGTAGGTCTGGGGTGCTAAGGCTTATGCAAAGAAAAAAAGAACAAGCCAGTGTTTTAAAAATAAATTTAGGATTTAACAAGCGTGGGATATTTAGGTCTGTCATAAACCTATTCTTGCTTTTTCAGGAGAGTCCGTCAAAGGGGATTAGACCTTCGAAGAGGTTCCTCATCTGAGTGGTCCTTATTCGCGTTCTTTAGGTGAAAATTCAGAAGGCTTGGTCTAGACTGTCGAGATGAAATTGAAATTAAAACCTTTTTTGGGACGCTTCCGTAACACTCAAGGGCAAATGGCGATTTTTGTGGCCCTAATTTTTCAGGTTTTGTTTCTGTTTTTTGCAATGGTCGTTAATGTCGGTCTTCTGGTTCATCATAAAATAAATCTGCAAAACTCTGTGGATTTCGCTGCCTACTACGGGGCGATGAAGCAGGCAGAGTCCATGAATGCCATTGCACATATCAATTATCAAATTCGCCAGAGTTGGAAATTATTGGCTTGGCGCTACAGGATCATAGGCTCCGCCGGAACGACAGAGGTGGGTAACCCACCCTATAGATTATTTTCCAGCTCCTTGAATGATGCCTATGAAGATTCGCCTATGGATCCAGCGAGCGAGGCGCCAGCTTTTTGCGTAGCATATACCCCTTTCGAAGAAGTTCCACCGCAAGAGTCTTTATGTAAGAAGGGAGGCCAGGCATCAACGATCAATCTGTTTGCTGTCCCAGCAGCGACCGGCCTTGTCGGTGTTTCGCGGGGAATTCAGGCGGCAGCGATCGCGGCACTTAAGAACATTCTTACCCAATGCGAGTACATTGGGCCTTTTAACTGGCTTCTCCTTGCAAGGTTCAAAGTCGCCTTTGTGATCGATCATGGGAATCGAAAGCGGGTCATCAATATGCTGGCAAATGGTCTCAGCGGACAAGGGGCAGGGGGCGAGCCAAATTCGGATTTTTTGGAGCTAGATGGAAGTCGAGTCTCCATTGGAATCAGAAAGACACTTGAAAAAAATTTGACCATTCAAAATAGAAATTCTCTTGGGGATTTTAAAGTATTTAACAGCCTTGGGGATGCGAATTGTGGAGTGACCAATCCGAGCTTTGAAAAACCGCCAAAGTGGCTCACAGAGATACTGGTCAAACCAGCATTCAGCACGAGTGCTGCCAACTGTGACGGTGTACGGACATGGGACGTTGGGGCAATGAATAAACTTGTCTTCTACCCTGTTGACATTGAAAATCCAGATCCAGATCAACCGAGACACTGGCGAGAGTCAGTTGAACTGAGGGACGAAATCGCAGCCCTGCGACCATTTGTGAATTACTCGTCACCTCCATTTGAGACATCGTTGGGAATGGAAAAGAATCCTTGGTGTATGGCCTATGTTGGCGTGAAGGCGACGACTAAGCCGAAGGTTCCTTTTATGCCATTTGGTGAGGTGACAATGACAGCATCGGCTTATGCCAAACCCTTCGGGGGGAGAATTGGACCCTGGTATAAGGAGTCTTGGGCGCCAGGGGTTGCCTCGGTTCAATCAAATATTGGCAAGCGTTTAGATGAGCTCACACCAGAAAGGTACAACCCTGGAGCTGGGATTAGTCCTGCAATGGCAAACAGCCCAATGCGCGTTCCGAACTACTCAAGATTTCCAGGTGATCTCAAGGGACTTAGGTCGAGGGCCCTTGCTGGTTTGTATGATCGGGCGTTGTTTCAAATGTCGTCGAGATGGGCTCCGAACAATGACATTATTCTAAATTCGGTTTCGGTGCCAGCCGGACCAGATAATTCACCTAGCTTCAGCCATTGGAGTGAAATCGCGAAGAACTTCAAAACTGGGAATCCATCCAAAGACATTCTTGCTTGGAACTCCTTTGATTCAAAGGCTCCGCAAATGCGTTTGCTTGAGTTAAGTGCTTTGGCGCCAGATATTTTTGATACAACTTACTACTCGATTGAGCCCAATTTCTACCAAGTCTATTATCAAAAAATAATGGACCATAAAAAAATGGTGAACGCAAATGACCTCGACCTCCCCTCTGATCTGGGGGCAAGAATGGATGACAAGAAGTATGAGGGGTTCAATATCAAGAACCAAATTGAAGTGCAAAACAAGGTGCTTGAAAAAATCGACAACATTGGCGGCTCAACTCTGCAGTACCTTCTTAAGGATGTCGATCATGTGCTGACATCATGGGTACCGAACTCTTTGTTGGAATATGATTTTGCACCAAACTTGTTTGGGAAGTGCGGACCCGGCAGTCGCCCTAAAGAAAAATACCCGATCCCAGGCGATTGTGTCGCGGGTGGGCGCACTGGATTTTCGGTCAAGCTGGTTTCTGGAGACTATCTACTGCGTTCCGATCTTTCACTTGGTGGTAAGTCGGCCCAGGGTCCTATAAATAATCCACCGCCAGATAACTTCTAGGGCGGCCTCTAGTCTCAGAAGGGTTGGAGGTGGATTTTCGACTTTTACAGCCTTCTGAGGTAAAAATCGCTATTTTTGTTTGGAGCCCGATCAACCGGGAAAACCTACTGGATCCAGAAACTGCCACCCCTATTAGATGAAGTTCACAATCTCATCGAGGATCAAAAGGTCCATTTTCTACTTACTGGATCTAGCGCCAGAAAACTAAGACAAAAATCAGCAAATATGCTGGGAGGAAGGGCTCTTAACAAGAACTTCTTTCCTCTCACGAGCACCGAAATTCCAGAGTTTGACCTGGATCGCTATTTGAATTACGGCGGACTACCAAGAGTCTATCAATCTGAGGATCCGCTGTTGGAGTTGGATGCCTATGTCTCCGCCTACATAGATCTTGAGATTAAGGCCGAGTCTCTGGTTCGAAACCTCATCCCATTTCACCGCTTCATCAAGACCGCAGCAATAAGCAATGGTGAACTTATCAACTATGCGAACATCTCGAGCGATGCTGCGATTCCAGCGTCAACAGTGAAGGAGTATTTTTCAGTTCTGGAGGATACGCTATTTGGTTTTGTTCTCGAGCCATGGATAGAATCGAAAAAGAGGAAAGCCATCCAAACTGGGAAGTTCTACTTTTTCGATACAGGAGTGTGCAATACGATTATTGGTGCTCACAAAATTGAAAAAGCATCTTAATTGTGGGGAAAGAGTTTTGAGCAGTTTATTGGGATGGAGCTGCGGGCCTTTCTTAGTTACAATCTCAAACGGGAAAGACTCTCGTTTTGGCGAAGCGAAAATAAGCAAGAAGTTGACTTTCTTATTGGAGAAAGCGTTGCAATTGAGGTCAAATCCGCCAATCGAATTTCAAAGAGACACCTAAGCGGATTGAAAGCACTTAAAGAGGAAAAAGTCTTTAAGAGTTTCTATGTCATTTCCCAAGACGAACTCGAACGAGTAGAAGACGGGGTCCAGATTATTCACTGGCGCACCTTTCTACAAAGACTTTGGAGTGGAAAGGTGATTTGAGCGCAATTGTGACTATAGGTTGTCTCAATCTGATAATTTTAGGTTGAAATTCTAACTTCCACTTCAGATCCTTGTGCTTTTATACGAAGATAGAGAGACGGGGGAGATGTATCATGACGAAGACAATTCGCTCTGGGGTTTCGTGCTTTATTCGAACGGGTCGTGGTTGCCTCCTGGGTCTGGGTGTTGTTTTGACTTTGGGTGTTGTTTTGATTTCAGAGGTGTCACTTGGGCAAGAGGCAGCAGCGGTAGCAACCCCCGAGGGCGCGGCTGCAATTCCTCCAGTAGAGAAAGAAGTTGCTCAAACCAACGGTAGACCTGCCGAAATGAAAAAAATTAAGTTTTTAAGTAGTGCTGCTAAGAGCCTCCCGGCATTGAAAAGCGCAATGGTCGAGTATTCAGAAGCAGCGATCAAATGTGGTGAAGACAAAGCGGACACTGCTAACGCATGTGAGGATAGCAAATCTCCAATTCTTCATTCAATCAAGGTAAACTTAGCAAATGCAGTTGCCGGTATTGGGGCTGTGATGGGATCTAAAGACCCCTGCAGTAAATTTGCGGATGCAATGAAGGGTGCGGCGGCGTTATTACCCATGTTTGGTCAGTCATGCTCCTCCGGAATCGCCAGTTGCAAAGGGTCGTGTGGGACTGCCTTGAGGGCCTTGCATAAAATTGAAACGAAAGGTGACTCTGTCTTGAAGGAGCTCGACGCGAAAATTTCTGAATTAAATAATGATGGAAAACCAAGCACAAATGAAAATAAAGACAGAGACAATGTTCTCCTCGCACAAGCACTTGCCAAGGTTGAAGTCGAGAATGAGGAACTTACCCCTGAGGGGAACAGGGCTTTCTGCGCGGTGCGGGCTATGAGTATGATGGCTCAGGGTATCCAGCAAGCCAATGGGGCCATGCAGGGAATGGGACAAGGCGGTGAATGTAACAAGGAAACGACTGGCACTTCCGCTGCTAATGATGGACTAAAACCACTAGGGCCAGATTCAAGTGAAGCCTATTGTGCGGCCCATCCTGCGGAACCACAGTGCAACTGCAGCCTCGCGCAGAATGCTAGTACTAAACGTTGTTTGTGTATGTCTGATATGCGAAACCCATACTGCAATGATGGGCTTGCTTCGGGACGAGATGGAAGTTTGCAAAAGCTTGGGGTTGGCTCTGGTGGTGCGATTGGCGCCGGGGGAGTGGGAAAAGTGCCCTTAATCTCGATGATGGAATGGAAGAAGAACAGAAGATAACATTGCCGCCAAAAAGTGGTGATGAGCCAGCGGCGCGTGGTGGTGGCGGAGGCGGCGGAATGGCAGGGTCTGGTGGGTCTGGCAATCAGCTTGGTGGACCAGGCGGCGGTGGTGGCACGCCTGCGATTAGTAAGACAACAAATCCTGGTGGCTGGATGGCCGGCGGGGGAAGTCCTAGCAAGCTGTCAAACAACGACGATGAGGCCGGTAAAAAACGGGGCGGGGTTGCTAATAAATCTGATCAGAACAAAGTGGCTGCAGCGGAGTTCGCAAAACAGGTCTCGCCCTTGGGCGGCAGGACAAATTGGGAAAAAGTTAAAATTCGCTACATCGATAATGCTCGGACTCTTATACAAAAATAAGGAAACTACACATGAAAAAAATGTTGGTTTTACTCTTAGTACTGGCTCTGTCTGCCCAAGCCCTTGCGGCAGGAACTGCTGATGGCAGGAATACAACTGCGACCCCAGGGCCCGGCACAAAGCAATCTGCCGATAATGCAAAAAAGGATAACGCCAAGGGTGGCCAGATAGCCCAGGCGATAAGCACCGGATTTATGGCGGCAGGGACCGCCGCCGCAGCCGCATGTGCCGCTCAGCACTATGGAATGTGTCCAGTTGCCCCAATCATGATTGGGCTTTCGATGCTTGCGGGTATGCAAAGTCAATCCAACAAAAAGACAGCTGGCCAGGCGTACGGTGCTGGGATCGATACCACTGGCAACGGTAACTATGGCTATGGCGACTTCGGTTATGATCCTTATGGAAATTGGGGAAGAGATGCCAACGGGAATCCACTCAGCGAAGGAGACAAAGAGGCGTTAACCAAATTCAACAACTCTCTGGCTGCGCTAACGAGTGATCAGGGCTTGAATGGTTTTAAGTTCAACAAAAAAAACGGTGTGATCACCACCCCCGATGGAAAAAAGTATAAAGTCTCCGATTTTGAGTCTGAGGCAGCCATGAAGGCAGCTGGTTTTTCTGATAGCATGATTAAGGGCGCGCTGGATAAGTCAAAAAAGTTAGAGGCGGACGCTCTTGATAAGGTTGGAGGGTTGTCATCAGTTGCAGCGACCGGATTTCAAGAGGGCGGCGGTGGCGCTCCCGGATCACTGGCCGGCTCGGGCGGAGATAATTCTGAAGTTGATGGAGGCGTTGGTGGATCCGGCAAAGGGCGAGGGCTTGCTGGACAACTTCCAGGAGGAGCGCAAGGAGTTGCTGGACTTAGTAAGAATTTTAACGGCGATCCAATTGGCGTTGCACAAGACGGCCTATTTTTGATGATGGCTCGAAGGTACAAAGTTAAAGAGAAACAAGATTCATTTTTTTCTGATGCTGATCTGATTCAGAAATAAGAGCTCAATTGGAATTCAACCTAAGCTCGCGAATTAGGTCCGCGCTAATTTTTAGGTGTGGACCCACCACCGATTCGGTGACAGAAACTTGCGGCTTAATTGCACTGCCGGGTCCAAGAACCGCAAATCCTGACACCTGATCCATCGTAAAGCTGGCAGAAGAATCGGCCCAAATCACGGCTTTGGACTCGCCAATATGCAGGGCGGAGTTAGGCGCCCAACGAACTAACAGCTGCTTAAGAAATTTCGCCGACGGACCCGTACCTTGTGACAAAAGCTGAAGTGTTTTTTGAGTTGCATCCAAGTAATCACCTAAACTTCCAGTCTCAAACCAGACTCCATCAACTGGAAAAGAAGAAGCCTCTTCCCCCGCTTGAAAAGCGCTCGTCAGACCATCATATAAAATATTAAAATCACAATCGTCCTTCAGATATTTGAAAATTCGTCTTGAGAGAATCTGGTAGCCAATAAAATGTTGTGCTTGGATACTTCCAGGCAATGGTTGCTTGCCAAAACCGAGAACTTTGTTTGCCGAATTCACCCAAACCCCACCAAACTTGGTCCCTACCCCCGGATGTGAGGTCGTCACCAAAGTTGAGAGTGCCCCAGAAGACAGATGCTGCGCAAAGGCTTCCTGAATAAACTCGGGGTTCTTTGGGAAAAAGACTTCATCCGAATTCATCAAAATCAGATGGTCTTCATTTTCAAAAAAAGACTCAGCAAGCTTAAGACCACCACCACTTCCTCGAATAAAATTATTCTCAGGAGAAAAGCTGGTTGGAATACCGATCGATTTCAGGGTGACCCTGAATAGATTTTCTACAACAGTAGGTAAATGAAATGTGTTTACGATAAGCTCTTTGGGTTCAATGGGCAAAATGTTCTGCAGGGCAAAGGCAGCCAAAGGCACATTCAAAAATGGGAGAGCAGCCTTAGGCGTCTGATTCGTGTGAGGCTGAAATCGCGTTCCCAAGCCAGCGGCAAGCACCATAATCTTCATAGAAGTTCGAATTTCTTTTCTAAGGCCCCAGAGTCTACGATCAAGTCGGTCAATCCCTTGTACTCCGGAAACAAGCTCAAAGACGCGAGGACTCGTTTGAGGGTTTCGTTGAGATACTTCAAGTACCTTCGATCTTCTCTCTGATGGAAAAAGCTGGCAAAACTGCCGCAAGCTTTAAAGCAGCGCTGAATGGTTTGCAATTCGTAGATATAGTCAAACTGGTGCCGTGAAAAATTCTCTGGCAAAAAAGATTTCGCTCCGTCAAGATAATAGGCCAAAAGAGCTTCGCTCATGACGGAGTTCAGATTTACATAGGAATCCTTCAAAAGACTAACCAAATCGTACTGAATTGGACCAAGTCGGGCATCCTGAAAATCGATCACTCGCATCTCATCCAATTTAATCATTAAATTTCGAGAATGATAATCACGATGGGCAATTCGCTTAGGCTCTCTATGGAGTTTTTCACAGATATCATAAAATATACGATTGACCTCGCGGGAAGCCTTGTCAGTGAGAGAGTATTTTAAAATACCAGTGATCAGATTGTCTTTTCCATAGTTGAGCTCCCAAAGAAGCTTTTCAATGTCAAATTGAACTCGAAAGGCCGTGCACTCAGATTTATCATCAGTGGCCGCGCCATGAATTTTAAGAACCTCATCGATAGCCATCTTATAAAATTCAAAGGAAGAATCCTGATTCTGACTCTCCCAAAATCGACGCTCAAGGGTTAAATCCCCAAATCCTCTAGCAGGACTAAACCTTGAGACGGCGCTAGTTTAACGACCTGGGGCACTCGAACTTCATTTTTTTTGAAATGATTGAGGACGCTTAAAAATGGGTAATTGTCCGGATCAAAAGGCTCCCACTTCATGAGAACCCAGGAAGACTGGTCTAGAACAATTCGAAAATATCTTCGACTTGAAGCATCGCCGGCCAAAGAAAAAACTCGATAGACATTAGATTCAAGAGTGGTATCTAGAAAATCCTGGATAGAAGTATCGACAATATGCATTCTTCAATCGTGACTCACTGGCAAAGGAAAATCAAACATCATTTGAAGCGATTCAATTCGAAGAAGTCGATGCACAGGCAGGCGATCTGCCGAAATGATCGGAATCCCGTTGTGTTTGTCGATGGAAAAAATGGCATCTTGAGAAGAATCCTTCTTGAAATCCTGAGTTAGTTCGGCAGAATTTCTATGAACTAATACAAGCAAATCCCCTAAACAGTCATTGTTGTTTAAATGGGCTATCCATTCTTGAACTTCTGGAATCTGAGCCTCAACTGAACCGATGAAGACAGTCGAATTCGAAAGAGACTCAATCTCTTTCAAATTTGCTGTCAAGTTTTAGCTAAAATCTCTGATCAAGTCTTTGAGCTCGACAAAGGACCAGGATTGGCTTTGTTCGTGGATATCTTGGGCAACTCTTCGAATAAATTCTTGGTTCCTTCCTTCAACATAAAGGATCGAATGATGAAGGGTCTTTTTCTGTTCGACGACTTTCAAAAATGTTGGCCGGATGTCGAGGTCCTTGTAGTTCACTTGAACTTCCTGATTTGTGTTTAATAGTCTCAAGTATTCACTATACAGAACTGACTCTAGGGCTAGTTTGATTGTTTCGGCCGCTCGGTCGATATCCAGAAGTGAAAGCTCGGAAGTTCCCCTGAGAACAGCTTTCCCCAAAAACAAATCTCCGTGACTGAGCGGCACATGAAGTTCCGTTCCCACTTGTTCAGTCAAAAATGCGGATTTATTCTCTTGTAGATTTGTCAATCGAACGATCTCTAGATCCCGCCCATAGCGACCTTTGATAACCTCCCCGAGATGATTCACGATCCTCTCAGATTTAGAATCCTCAAACATAGTCAAATCCCCCACCTTTGTGTCCTAATTTGCTCGCCCCGCATGTTTCTGCTTCAATCTTGATGCCAATCATTTCTTGGTTTTTGAGGGGCTGTTTGAGTTCTTAACTATTTTTAAGAAACACGATAACAGCTTGAGTGTCGTGGGCCTGATCGAGGAAGATCTGAATATATTTCCAGGGTTGCACAATGAATGCACAGGGTCCAGTGAGGCCAGGTTAAGGGTGAACCTGGTCTCTATTTAGTTGGCAGGTGTGAAAAAAGAACACCGAGTGAGATGAAGGGTCATTATTGAAGAATTGAACCATTCCAAAGTAGTCTGCAAAAGATTTGGGTCGGCAGGACTTGGTATTTGTCATCAATCCGGCGCTCGTTTTTTCAAGACAAACGACAATCTTACGATCCAAATGGATTTCTTCCTCGAAGGCACGAAATCCTTTTAAATCATCGCGATCGATATGAGTGGAACCTTTGACCTCTATCCCAATGAGTTTTTTTGATTTCAAGCGAATTATAAAATCAACCTCAAATTGAGAAGTTGATCGCCAGTAAAAGATTTCGAATGGAAAGTCACAATAATCTCGATAGGCGATTAACTCGGTAAAAATAAAATGTTCAAGTGCTTTGCCATATTCTGGGGTCCCAGAAGCCAAATTCTCTCGACCCGACAAGAAATTGCAGACTCCTACATCAAAATAATAGAATTTTGGCGTCACCACTGCCTTTCGAGACCTCGTCTCCTTGAAAGACTCCAACAAATATCCGAGAAGAGTATCCTGTAAAATCGAATAGTAGGCGGCCACAGTTCTGGGTGACAGTTGGACATCCCGGCCCACACCCGCAAAGTCCAACTGCTCACTGTTGGTCAAGGCAGCAACCTCCAGAAATTTAGAAAAATCAGAAAGATTTCGTGCGTAACCTTCAGCCTTTATTTCTTCTTGCAAATAGATTCCAATGTAGGCCTTGAGAATACGCTGGGGCGAATGGGCCAAGAGAACGCTAGGAAGGCCCCCCAGCTGGATTAAGGACTCTAAGCCCGAGTCTTTCCTGTCGGAAAGAAACTCCCTTGAGGTGATTGGATGCAAAGAGAGTGGATAGGCGCGACCTCCCAACAAATTTTGACCCCTGACTTTAAGTTTTCGTGCGCTGCTACCGGTGAGAATGAATCGGGTCGATTTGTTCTCCTCGATCTAGCGAATAATTCGGCGCTTATCTAGGCCGTATTTTTCCACCTTCATGATCAGTCCGGCGCGGCTGATTCCGAGCTCCTTGGCTAGTTTGGATTTATTCCATCCTGTTCGCCTGAGGCCCTCACGAATCATATCCCGTTCGAGATCTTCAAGTGCATCTTTGAGTTTGCCCTGAAGTCGAGACCCTTGAACCTTGTTCTTTTCGCCAGCTTCGATGATCTTGGGGGACAGATGTTCCGCCATTAATTTGGTTTCATCTCCAGAAAGAACAACCAACCGTTCGATTTCATTCTGAAGTTCACGGACGTTGCCTGGCCATGGATAGTCATAAAGTTTTTCTAGAGCTCTCTTTGTGAGCACCTTTTTAATTCCCAAGCCTGTTTCTGATGATTTCTGCAGGAAGTATTCAACCAGATAGGGAATATCTTCTTTTCTTTCCCGCATTGGAGGGACTCGAATATTGATGACGTTGAGGCGATAGTAGAGATCTTCTCTAAACGTTCCCTTATCAACCATCTCCTTGAGATTTCTATTGGTCGCAGCTATGATACGAACATCAACTTTTCGCATTTCGGTTGCACCGACTGGAGTAAACGTACCCTCTTGAATTACGCGAAGTAGTTTAACCTGCATTGTCGGTGAAGTATCGCCAATCTCATCGAGAAAAAACGTTCCTTTATCTGCCATTTCAAAGAGACCTTTTTTATCTTTGATGGCGCCCGTGAATGAACCTTTGACGTGACCGAAAAGCTCAGACTCAAGAAGGTTGTCGTTGAAGGCCGAACAGTTCTGAATCACGAAGGACCGGTCTTTTCGATGGGAGTTATAGTGAATTGATTTTGCGATCAGTTCTTTCCCGGTTCCGTTTTCCCCTTGAATCAAAACAGTCGAGTCTGCTCCCTTGATTTTGTCTAGCAGTGAATACAAAGACTGCATTGGCTTCGATTTTCCGATCATATTGTCGTAATTGAATCGATTTCCAAGCTCTTTATTGAGTTCTTTGATTCGACTTTCGCGAGAGCTGATTTCGAGATGAAGAGTCACGATTTCTTGTGATACTAGTTCGCAAAGTTCACAAAAATGTCCGCGGTCTTGCTCGTCGAGAAATTTCAAACGAGGCATGCTCTTTTCGATGGCATCTGGTGGACAGCCGAGACTTGAAAGTCTTTCCCGAATTTCTTGAAGACGATGGGCAAAGTTTTCGTCTTTAAAGAAGCCAAGGGCCACGACTGCACCGACGTAATCATTCTGAATAAGGATTGGAAATACACCAACATCGAATCCCGCAATATCCCATTTTTTTAGTGAGTATCGGTTCGTCGAAATTCGCAAATCATCAATGCTCTTTGTAACAAGGTCGGCCAGATTCGTTTGTCCAACCTCGCGATTGACAAGATAGTTGACGACAGGGCTAACAAAAGCATTTTTCTCATTGTCAAATCCACGAATATGGCCGCGCTCGTCTGTGAAAACGACGTCAATGCTCCACCAGGCACTTAAAATTTGTTTAAGCTTTTTGATCACATGGATGTGTTCGAACTCATCCCAATTAATCATAGACATGATTGCTCCTCCTTAAAGGGTGTAAAAACTCACTACACATATCGTCTAAGGTTTCGACAAACTTGAGGGAGGTAGCAAAAACCTAACCCTAAGTCTTGCACTTCTCTTGGTGGGTCGGGCGCGCGACTGAACGTAGGGCTAGGTCGCAGTTCGGTTCTGCATTTGATAAAACCGAGCGTATTCACCACCCAATGAAATGAGCTTTGCATGGCGACCCATCTCGACGAGACTTCCTGACTTAATCACATAGATACGATCGGCATCTTGAATGGTTGAAAGGCGGTGGGCGATAATTAAAGAAGTCCGACCCTTCGCGAGTGAATCCAACCCTTTTTGCACTTCGACCTCTGATGCCGTATCGAGAGAGCACTCGTGGCCTCATCCAAAATCAGAACGGGTGCATCTTTAAAAAAGGCTCTGGCAATACTAATTCGCTGTTTTTCACCGCCAGACAGAAGGCTGCCGCGTTCACCGACATAGGATTGATAGCCATTCGGAAGTCTTAAAATGAAATCATGGGCATTTGCTGATTTAGCCACATCCTCAATGCCCGAGAGGTCCTTTGAAAAGTCGCCCGCCTGAATATTTCTTTCAATTGAGTCATTGAAAAGAAAAACATCCTGAGTGACGAGGGCAACATGGGCCCGCAAGGATTTCAAATCGAGACTCTGAATCGGGATGTCATCAATCAAGATTTGCCCACTGGTCGGGTCATAAAATCGCTCCAAAAGATTGACGATGGTCGATTTCCCACTGCCACTTTCGCCGACAAAGGCAACTTTTTCGCCCCTTTTTATCTCTAAGCTAACATTCTTAAGAATTAGATCCTGCCCGTAGCTAAGCTAACGTCCTTATAGACAATCTTTTCCAATCATGTGGAAAGGTTGGGGATTGGGAGGGGCAGGCACTTCATTCGTTCATCGAGGACGGCGTAAACTCGCGTGGCGGCAACAATAGTTTCTTGAATTCGAACATAACTTTCTTGAAATTTCTTAATTGGCTGATTAATGGCGAGCATTGAAGCCGTGTACGCTAAGACTGCACCCACTGAAGTGGTACCCTTAGCAACTTCGACGCTAAAATAGAAGAATATTCCCAAAATAAGAGCGGTCGCTAGAAGTTCAGTTACGGGACCCATAATTTCGATGCGAGAATGCACCTTTCGTCGAATTTTCAATATACTGGTCTGTTTGGTTTTTTAGTCGTTGGTGCATTTCATGTTCAAGGTTGAAGGACTGGATGATTCGAATTCCATCAAGGCTTTCTTTGATGGTGGACGTCACTCGGTCCAAATTCTCTTGACCAAAGAGAACATATTTTCGAAGACTTCTGGAAATTTGCCTCAAAAAAACAAGGACAATAGGAAGTAGAATGAGGATCGAAAAAGTCAAACGCCAGTTCAAATAGAACAAATTGCCCAAAAGCAAAATGGCTAAAAGGGGTTCTCTGAAGAAATCAGCGAGCATTCTTAGGCCGTCCTGAATAACGCGAATATCATTCAAGATTCGACTCAAAAGGCCTCCAGCACCGGCCGCAAAGTTTGAGTGAAAGGAGAGACTCAAATTCATAAACTTTTGTTGCAACCGAGTGCGGTAGCTATTCGCAATAATCTCGGCCAAGTAATTCATTAAATAAATATGAAAATATCGACTGACAGCGACAATTAAAGCAAGACTGAAAGCCAGAATGGCGACGTCTGCAACTTTGTTTTGCTGTCCACGCTCGAAACCTTCACTCAGATCTTTAAGGATCAAAATCAGACGAGCATAGGCGGCCGAGTAAATGAGCCCAGTGAGGGCTATAATCACCACTTTCTTCGTCTGAGGTTTGACCTCAGTGAGGATTCTTCGAACAGTCGGTATCATTGACGATCCACATAGGCTTGCAAGTATTTACCCGTGAGACTCTCTTTACATTTCATAATTTCATTTGGAGTGCCACTGATGACCAATTTTCCACCATGAATTCCGGCCTCAGGACCAAGATCAATAACGTAATCTGAGTTAAGGATCACGTCCAAATTGTGTTCAACGACAATCACACTTCCTCCGGTTTCAATCAGTTTGTGTAAGACCTTCATCAAGAGATCAACTTCTCTAAAGTGTAATCCAGTTGTGGGCTCATCAAGAATATATAAAGTATTTTTTTGTTGAATTTGGGCGAACTCTTTTGCAATTTTCAGACGTTGAGACTCTCCACCACTTAAACTATTAGCTGGCTGACCAATTTGCAAATAATCGAGCCCGACTTCTTTGAGGATGCTGAGAGGCTTTCTGACGTTTGGATGAGCGACAAAAAAATCCATAGCCTCTTTGACTGTCATTGCAAGGATTTGCGAGATATTTTTTCCATGAAGCTGAATTTCTAGAATTTCATTTCGGTATTTTTTTCCGTCGCAGACATCGCAGGGAATCACGACATTATCCATAAACTGCATGTCAATTTCCTCGACGCCAGTTCCACGACAGGACGGACATCGACCACCATCTACGTTGAGGCTAAAAGTACCTGGAGTGTATCCACGTGACTTTGCTTCAGGGGTTGCGGCTAGAATATTTCTGACGGCATCAAAGGCCTTAAGGTAAGTCATAGGTGAACTTCGGGCGGACTTTCAATCGGCGACTGATCAATCAAGAGGACATTTTTAATATTTTCTACCCCTTCGATTTTCTTGAATTCTCGGGAAGGTAAATACTCCAATTCAAGTGCCCGCGCTAATGTCGGATACAGAGTTTTAGTCACCAAAGTCGATTTGCCAGAACCGCTGACTCCTGTGACAACGACCAATCGATTGAGGGGAAAAATCACGTCAAGATTTTTTAAGTTGTGACCACTGGCCCCAGTAATCTCAATTTTATATTTATAATTATCAAGCTCGACGGGGCGAACTGGTCGGGGCGTGGACTTTTTCTTCGGTCTCAGATAAGGAGCCGTCACCGAGGTTGGACAGTTATATAATCCCGAGGTCGGTCCAGAGTAAACGACCTGACCACCGAGGGAGCCCGAACCGGGTCCCATTTCAATGATATTTTCGCTACTTTGAATGACATCTTGATCGTGTTCCACAATGACTAAGGTGTTACCTAAATTCTTTATGTCTTTGAGTATAGAAATCAGTCGATCATTATCTCGAGGATGGAGACCGACGGTGGGCTCATCTAAGACGTAAAGGGCCTGGGAAAGACCCATTCCGAGCTGATTTGCCAAAGCCAACCTTTGATACTCACCGCCAGAAAGTGTTCTCGTCTCGCGACTCATCGAAAGGTAATTGACCCCGACTCGCATCAAAAAATTCAGTCTTGTTTTGAGTTGTTTAAATATTTCGCCAGCGACGGACATTTGAAAATCAGAAAGCTTTAGTTTGGCAAAGAATTTCTCTAAATCTTCTATGGTCAGAGAAGAAAGGTCGTTGATGCTCTTGCCTGCGATTGTGATAAACTGTACTTCAGGTCTCAGACGATGGCCCTTGCATGTTGGGCAGACTGAGGGGCTTCGAAATCTGGAAATAAAAACGCGAACATGCATTTTATATTTAATCTGTTCAAGGTATTCGAAGAGTCCCACGACACCAAAAAAATCTTTGCCACCATTCCAAATTAAGTCTTGATGATTCTTTGGGAGGTCGACCCAGGGTTTTTTAACATCAATTTTTTGTTTGCGACAGAAGGCCAACAATTGTTTTCTCTCATGAGCCGCACTAGGCATGCTAAATGGATGAAGGGCTCCGAGATCGAGGGATTTCGTCGGATCGGGTATAACCTTTGCTTTGTCTAGTATAAGTAGGTTCCCGAAACCTTTACATGTTGGGCAGGCTCCAATGGGGCTATTGAAACTAAAAAGCTTCGAAGAAATCGTGGGCGGCGTGTATTCACAAATTGGGCAAGAGGCCTGCTCGCTGACTTTTAGACGCTGCCCCTCGGTTGTGAGGATAACTGCTTTTCTGACAGTCAGTCGGGTGTTGTATTTAACACTGGCCTCATAGGCCTGAGTGAGAGAGTCCGCTAAACGACCTCGTTCTTCCTCACTAAAGGCGAGACGATCTATCACTAAGAAAAATGATTCCTTCGGGAGGCCTTTTTTTAAAGCTGCAGGTTTATTGATTTCTACGAATTCACCTTGGCCCGCTGGTTTGTAGATCCGCAAAAAACCGTCTTGCAACAACAGAGAGTGAAGTTTTTTTCCCTGAAGAATTCGATCGTCGGCTTTGATCTCAACCAAGACATATCCGCGTTGTCCAGAAAAGGATTTTATCGCCTTGGCAGTCGCTTCAGTGACGCTTTCCTTTTCTGCTAAAACGCCATGGGTGGGACAATGAGGTTGGCCAATTTTTTCGTATAAGAGTCGCAAATAGTCGATAACCTCTGTCGTCGTCCCAACAGTGGAGCGGCTGTTTTTAACCGTGTTTTTTTGTTCAATGGCAATAGCAGGGGGGGATATTGTTGATTCCTTCAATATCAGGTTTTGGGGCTTTATTTAGAAACTGGCGAGCATAATTAGACATGCTCTCAATAAAACGGCGCTGCCCCTCAGCGAACAAAGTCTCAAAGGCAAGAGAACTTTTGCCAGATCCAGAAGGTCCGCAAATAACGGTGAAGCTTCCAACTGGAATTTTCACTTCAATGTTTTTGAGGTTATTTTGTTTCACCCCCCAGAGGTGAATTTCTTTCATTCGAAAGGTATAGCTTTGAGAATAAGCAAAGTCATTAAGCGCAGCGCGTCTATCTAATCCTCAAAGCCTTCGAGACGTGCGCCTCAGGACACTTTCTATTCAGAGAGATCTCGCTTCAAGAACTCAGTCGCTTCCTCGCTTTGATTTGATGAGCTGGTTGGCTCGGTGCCCTCAATATAGGCCTGTCGTATTGTGTTTTTAGAGGAGGCTGAGGCAAGCTTTCCGGTTAGGCTATCAATATTAGCAAAAACGATTCCCTCAGGAGTTGGAATCGTCAGCTGCGGAAGTTCTTGGTGGGCTATCTTCATAAAGTCGAGCCAAATTGGAAGCGCTGCTCGGCCCCCAACTTCACCACGACCCAAGCTCTTTTCCTTATCGAAACCAACCCAAACTCCCGTTGCCATTTGAGCAGTATAGCCCAAAAACCAAGCGTCGACATAGTTATTGGTGGTTCCAGTTTTCCCGGCAACCTCACGTCCCAGAGATCTCGCTCGGCCCCCGGTTCCCCCCGGATCCTCGACAACTCCCTTCAATAGAGTCGTCATCACGTAGGCTGTTTGTGGTCTCATCAATTGCTCTGGATCTTCAAAGAAAATATACTTATCGACCTTCTCTTTTTTTGGATCTATTTTCGCGACCTCAGGAGGAGGCGCGGCGGTTTCTGTTGGATGTTCGGGTGGCTTGAGGGATTCCAAATAGGCCTTTCGACGCTCCTCGAAGGCCAACTCGGTTGCTCTTGTTTGTTCAAGAAAGCGATCGTCAAGGCTCAAATTTTCCAAAAGAATCTTTCCACTTTTATCGACAACTTTTCGAATCAAAAGAGGACGAATTCGTTTTCCCAGTCTTCCGAATTGAGAAAATATTTTGGTCATTTCATAAAGACTCAAGCTGCTTGAGCCAAGCACGAGTGAGAAATCCATATTGAGAGGACTGAACACTCCAAGTCTGCGGGCATATTCCACTGGCCAATTCACACCAAGGTCTTCGACGACCTTTACGGCGGGAATATTTAAAGAGGCCACAAGAGCGTTTCGAAAAATGATCTCGCCGCCGAACCCCCTTCCGTGGTTACTCGGTTTCCAAGATTTTGTGTCGCCATCTTGACCTTCCTCATCCTCTTTCAAATTATTTTTGTTGTTTGCCTCTTCAAAAACAACCGGGGCATCCATAATCGTTGTTGATGGGGTGAAGCCTTTGTCTAGAGCCGAAGCATAAACGATGGACTTGAAGGCAGAACCCGTTTGGCGGAAGGCCTGAAAGGCGCGGATCAATTTATTTCTAGAAAAACTATAACCTCCAACGAGGGCTACGATATCCTGAGTTTGTTGATCGAAAGAAAGTAGGGCGGCCTCAGCCAAAGGCTCTTGATCGAGCTCCAAGTGTAAATACCCCGCCAAATCGGGGCCAAGGACGCTCTTTGAAGGTTTGCCTTTGACGGGTTTTGCGGCAGCCGGGTCCTTTGAAAAGCTTGGTTTTTCACCCACAATTCGCACGTGGATGACGTCGCCCACCTTGAGCGCTTGAGAGGGTTTTGATATTTGATCCAGATCAAATCGCTTCTCAGGGTTTGGTGTTCGAGCCCAGCGAATGGACTCAAAATCGATTACACCTTGGGTTTCTGGCAGACTGACGTAAACCAAACCAATTTGGTCATCTACTTGGGTGACAACCCCTTCATAGGTTTCACGTAACTTTAGATAACTAGGCAGATTTGAAGTTTTCGGCTTAGCCTTTTGAACAACGGGAGTCTTAGCTAGCTCGATTTCTGCAAAGTTTCCATCTGGATTTATCGTTCGCTCAGGCGTGGTTTCCAAAACCAACTTGCGTCGATACTTTGTAAAGTATTCTTCAATCTGTTTCTGATCAGTTATCGTTCGCAGCGGTCCGCGAAATCCTTGGCGCTTGTCGAGATCTTTTAACCCCTTGACGACCGCATCCTGAGCGGCTTTTTGCTTTTCAGCATCTAGACTTGCATAAATGCGAATTCCTTTTTTTAGAACGGCCTCTTCGCCCAATTTTTGTACTAATAGTTGCCTAATAGTTTCTAAATAGTGAGGAGCGACTGTTTCATAGCTCTCGCGAACATAAACCTTAACTTGTTGTTGAATGGCAGCTTCAGCTTCCTCTTTAGGAATAAAACCCACTTCTGCCATCCGTCTGAGGACATAAACCTGCCGTTCTTTTGCTCGCACAGGATTGACCACTGGCGAATTTTCCGTTGGCGCCTTAGGAAGCCCTGCCAAGATCGCCATTTCACCCAGATTCAACTGCCCGGTCGGCTTGCGAAAATAGGTTTGGGCAGCGTTCTCAATGCCATAGGCCGAATTGCCGAAATAAATCTGATTTAAATACAGATACAAAATATCTTCTTTAGAAAGATTCTTTTCAAGTTCGAAGGCCAGCAAGGCTTCGCGAAGCTTTCGCAATAGTTTTTTCTCATCTGAGAGGAAAAAAGTTTTCGCCACCTGTTGCGTGATAGTTGACCCACCCTGCACGGTGTGGCCAGCCTTCATATTGGCAATAAAAGCCCGCAAGATGGCCTGATAGTTTAGTCCACCATGATGAAAAAACTGATCGTCCTCGGCTGCCAAAAAAGCATTTATCAAGTTTTTTGGAATTTTCTCATAGGGAATAAGTGTTCGTCGCTCTAGAAAGAACTCACCAACTTTCTTATCGTTCCGATCAAAAACTTGGCTGACTAGAAGAGGTTCGTAATCCTTGACGTTGATAATCTGGGGAAGGTTTGCACTCACGCTGCGAAAAATAATATACACACTCGCCAGTGTAATCACACAGAGCGCACCTAAAAAGATAGACAACTTCACGACCCACGACTTCGACACAAGGCCTCCCACCAAAATCACCCGAAAAACAGCCTCTGAGGATACCAGGTGGATGGGTGGCGGTCACTATCGACTTACAGTGCTGTCAGCTCACCCTCCCCCAACCCAGCCTTTGGTTTGGGTGTGTTTATCAGGAGCTATCACTGCTTAGGCCTTCAGAGATGCTGTTGGCTTGCTCGAAGAGTGCGTCAATGTCAGTACTCTTGCCACAGTACGGAGATCTTTCGTAAATCAGGTCACCTCTAGGAGGCGTGCCTTTGGGTGGATCTGGAAAGCGTACTCCGTCGTTATCGTATAGATCCACATAACCTCTTAACGGACAACAGACGGAATTGAATTCTTGAAGTCTACCTACCGCCCCATGATAGTCCGTAAAGTTGTCTGCAATTGTAGTGTCTTTTTTGCTCCCATAGGTCTGGGGCTTTTTACTTCCCATACTATTTAGACGGGTCTTCTTTTCGCGTTGTCGCTTCTGTTCTAAAGTGATTTCTTTCTTTATGTTTTCCTCGGTCTTTGTTTTTGAATCAAGAGCATCATAGGCCTCCTTCTGCAAGCGGGCCTCGAAATCCAGAAGTTCACTTGCTAAATCCGCTTTCCGATCCTTTAACTCGTCTGCGTGCGCTTTCAGATTATGAATTAGCAGAGCGGAGGCCTCCTGAAGCTGAACGATTGTGTCATTCTTGCTGTTGAGAGCATCTACCTTATGGGCAATTGCTCTTTGGGCAGCCTCAAGATTGTCTTTACGTTGTTGCGTAAGTTGGGCCTTACAGTCCTCATACCATGCAGTAAGAGCATTTTTCTTAGAGGATCCATGACTTATCGCGGCTCCTCGACCTGAGTAAGTAACGCCACCTGCGGAGTAGTAGTGTTCCTTCTTAAAAGACCGTGTCTTGCTGTTACATTCAATATGAATTGCATTGTCGCTCAAGCTCATCATTTTCAAACGATTTGAAGCGTACATATTGGCTATCTCTTCCCTAAGCGCTTTTGTTCATCAACAACGGATCGTATATTCAGGTTCAATTTATTCTGCTGTTCTAAGTTCTTGATCCCCTTTTCGCATTTGGGCATCCAGCTCTCTCCCTTTTCTTTGGTTTCCTTTTTCTCTGCTGGGAGCTTTTTATTAAGCTCCTGTATCAAGGCTTTGTATTTGTCCTCATTTTCGACAATGTCCTTGTTGAGTTTAAGAAGATTCTTCTCTGACTCTTCAATTTCCTTTTCCAGCTTTGCCTTGTCTGTCTCCCATTGGGCAGGGGAAAGGTCACATTTAGTGCTTTCTAGGGTAGATCCAAAATCAGGTCCTGCCCAGGCAGAGAGAAGTTCACTTACAACATAGCTGCCGCCGGTAGCACTGTCGTTACAGCGTTTCATATCAGCAAGGCACTTGCCCTTACATTTAGCCATGGATTCGTCCAGTGCTTTGCGATCAGCATCACACTTGTTTCTAGTGTTCAAAAAGTTGGTTTGCCTATTCGCGTCCTGAGTACGAAGTGCCTCGCGGCGAGTCCTTGCTACATTTTCCTCAGGAGTCACAGTCACAACGTTACCCTCTGCATCAACAACATAAGCTTGCGATCGCGGTTGGGGCAGAGGGGGTGTCTTGTTTGCGTTTTGGCCTCTTCTCGTGCGCCCACTTGCGATTGAGCCCCCGCCCGAGGTTGCTGCATTTGTTTTGTTGTCTTCCCCCCACGCCAAGTCCCCAGTGCCGACCCCAACCCACACGCCAGCACCTGGGCCGGTGGAAAGAGTACTGACTAACAAAAACATAACACTTGCTAGTAATCTAAACAGTTTAATCGATTGCATTGAAGCTTCCCCCTGTGGCTACTCAGAGTGCAAAGGCGAGTCCACAAGATTGCATTTCGGAGGTTTGGGCGAAAAAGTTGACGGTCCATTTTGAGATTATCAAGGGCTGTTGATAAAAATGAAACAAATCTCTCCATTCTCGCCGAGGCTAGAAAAACTTAGTTTGGCAATGAGACGGCGCCAGGAATCCATTCGGAAATACTAGACTTATGTCCTACACTGAGGACCAGAACCTAAACTGTACATGCCGTGATGGCTGGACGTCAGAGTGTGCGGAAAGAGAGAGGGTCCTTTGAACAAAATTGAGATCAATATCGAAACCGAGAGCAAGGCCTTAGCTGAAAAAAATAAATCCACCCGAGGGATGTTGTTGGTCCCAATCATGGTAGGTTTCTTCCTAATTGCATTCCTTGGCCAGGCCTCAGCCAAAACCGATCGCTCTGAGTCTGTGAGTAAGTCCAGTCAAAAGGAAAAGAAGAAAAAAACCAAGAGCAAGGCGAAAATCGTTAATAAGAAAAACACACCCCAGAAGCGAGAGATACAATCGACAATTACCCACAAGAATTTGCCCATTATAACCAGCGATATCTATATTCTGGAAAAAGTGGTCTCTTCAAAAGGCGCTATAAATAAGCTCAAGGATCAGCAGAAGGTTGGGCGCTTTATTACGTTTTCAAATTTTTCATCCCTCAGTGGCTTTGATGGATGCCATTGGTTTCAGCAGGATTATTCGTTTGCTCAAACATATGTGAAGTTAGAAAAAAAGAAGATGATGGAAGGAGCTTGCAGTAAGGTTGAGAAAATGGAAATTCTACCGCCAAGTCCATTTTCAGTTCATTACCAAGAGACTGGCGAGCGATTGACCCTGACTTCGCGAAAAACAAAGCAAAAGTACATCTATCGTAAAAACATAGCGAGCGCCAACTAGGCCTGACGAAGATGTTGAGGCCTACTTTTGAGTGGTTCTGTTAATGAAGGCAATTAGAGGCGCGTATTTTGTTGCGTCGATTTTCATGATGGCATACGTAACGACATGGTGGTTTTGGCCGCCGGAGTTGGCCTCTTTGGCAAAGACAACATAAGTATTTGTGACACCTGGCCGAGAAGGATCCGACTTTTCGAATGTCCACATTAAATGTTCTCTAGAGAAAGCAGTTCGTGGGATTGAGGCGAATTCGAAAGCATTGGGACTTGCAGGGGCAGCTCCATCGGGAGTGCTCGTGCCGTTTGTTTGTGAAAGCTGTATAGCCTCCGCCTTCAAGTCGTTCAGGAGTTCTATGACTTTCGTTTCCGAGGCGGGAATCTGAATTCCATTAAGTCTCTCGGTGATCAAGGAAGTCCTTTGGTTGGTGCCATCATTGGCGAGTCGAACTTCGCCCTGGGTGTAAGCTTGACTTGCTGCTGGTGGGTGTTTTTGAGCGACCTTTGTGTGGTCGTCGAAGTATCGGTCAAGAACGATGGGCACAACGGTAAACGCCGCTACAGCGAATAATATCTTAAAAGGCTCTTTAACAACTACTTTAACAAAAACATCCCTATAATACTGAAGCTTCAGTTGGGTTTTGATATATTTTAACGAATTGGATGTAAAGATTTTTTGGAGACTGGATTTTTGGGTCTCAACTGGAAAATAGTCAAAATATGAGGCGAGCAAGTTAAACTGTTGAAGTAATGGCCCATCAATAGCGAGTGGAATCTTCAAATTTATATCATAACCTTGTGGGAGCGCCTCAGATAGTTCAAAACGAGAGATTTCAAGACGTGGAGGCTCTGAAGTTCTAGACAAGAAGTCTTTCGCGATTACAACCTCCTGTCCGTTTGGATAGACTAAACTGACGCTTGCTGGTACAAAACGAGGTGTATTTAAGCTGGCGGCCACGTAATTGACTAGGAGGGTATATCTCTGGCTGATTCGAAACCCAAGTGAGAATTTGTTCTTTCTCGTCGCGTCCTTTGCTGCAACAAAACTATCAGGAGTTACCAAAAACGCACGGACGAGCTCCAAAGAAGCCTCATCTATTTTTTCCGAAAATGAGTGTTCAGCAAGGGTGAATACACTTCTTGGGCGAGGTTTTTCCTTTGATGCGTGAATCTCAATACGAGGTGAACGCGATCTGACGGTAGCTGGAAACGTGGGACCTTCAGAAGAGGCTGGGTAAACATTTGTCGGCGAAACTTCAGCGTTGAAATCAAGCGGTGCCAAAATATCTTTAGCACCATCATGAAGAGGCGCCAGATTGCCAATCCCAGCGATTGTACTTTCCCCCAATAAAGAGCTGCAGGAAATACCGGCACTGGCAAGCTGACTGAGTGACACAAGTATGAAGAGAAACCCCGAAATTCTATTCATTCGCGGGACCATACCAAAGAAAACTCACTGAGGCAGCATAGTTTGCACCTAGAGAATTCTTTTCAGGTTGGAGTGTCCAAACTCTAGACGAAAGCGTGTATAATTATCAAACCATCAGGTGGAACCCATGGTACCAGAGTTAGAAAATTTCTTGAATTCAGACTATTGTCCTGAAACAGTTTTTTCTGGCGCGAGCCCGAGCCGGGCAAATTCCTGTTCCAAGGAATCAAAAACCGTTTCAGTGACTGGAATGAGATTTTCGTAATGATAGAGCTCTCTAAAAGTTTTTCGACCCAGATCGGTCGCAATAAATTTCTGAAGACTTCTGATAATAGCGAGTTTTTGATTTTCGGGCATATCGCCGCGAAAAACGACAGGTTCATTGGGTAAAGGTTCGGTGAGTGCCAAGCGTTCAACTTTCTCAAAAACATCAGGGAACTGAGTTTTCACTAAACGGCGAGCGTCCTGGGGTATGCCGCCTTCATCATCCACGTAATAAGTGGCCCCGGCATCGACGCGACCCTGGTACACGGCAGTTACAACAGCGTCATGACTGCCAAGGAAGGATTGGTCTTTGATGGTAATCTTCTTCTCACGCAGATATTTTAAAGCAGTAATATATCCGGATCCAGAAATGGGCGAAACAAAGCCAAAAGTCTTACCGTGAAGGTCGGCAACATCCTTCACCTTACCTTTGCGTACGATGATCTGTCCTCGATACTCAGTTTTACCTTGGGCGACAGCAATCAAACGAGCTTGGGCGCCATATTTTTTTCGAGCCAGGAGGTATCCGAACGAATTCATAAATGCGACATCTGCGCGCTTACTGCCGAAGGCTTCAATGACCGCCGTATAATTCACAGGAACTTTGACTTCGATTGGCTGTTGAAGATCACTCTCGAGCCAAGTTCTCAGGACATTTCCGTTTTCTACCAAGATTCTGTTTTCCTGAGAGGGGACAAGAAGTATCTGGATGGGGCCGACGGGGTTTCGTGAGGTGCAAGAGCTCAAAATCCCTAGACAGACAACCAGACTAATGATTGCGCTGCCCAAGGAAAAAGACAACCTATCCACCAAAAAGGCGCTTAAGAAAGCCGGCAATTTTTTTACCGAGTGGCGGTGCTGTTTTGGTTTGTGGTCCAGCTTGATTTGCTCGATTCCCTGCCTTCTGTCGCTCCCTAGAATGATGCTTCGGTTTGGCGGCGGCCTGGGATGTCGGTGTCGGGGATGGATGCAGTCTTTTAACATGGGGGGATGGTTGAGGTCTATGTGACGCCACTTTTCCATGCGCTAATGGACCAGATGCGGACCCATGCCCTTCCTTTCGAGGTCTTGCCTCACGAGCTGGAGGTCTTCCAGATGGAGTTGGACGAGAGCTGGTAGAATCACCACCACCCGGGCGTGGTTTGAATCGTTCGCCTCGATCTTCACCGCGACCTCCACCCCGATCGCCACCACGAGAGGGTCGACCTCCGCCACGAGGAGGCCTTTGTTATTCACGACCGCCTGGATTGAGTGCCCCTTGAATAAACACCTCACCTTGAGGGAAGGGTTTAAAATCTTTAACAAGGTCTTTGTCCTCGATAAAACCAACCGTGAGATTATGTTTGAGGTACTCTTGAATTCGAGTCAAAGAATCAATATCTCGATCGCAAACTAAAGAGGCAGCATGGCCGATGGCTCCAGCTCGCCCAGTACGTCCGATGCGGTGAACATAAGATTCACAATCGTTGGGGAGTTCATAATTAATGACTAAATCAACTCCTTGGATATCAAGTCCACGAGCAGCGACATCAGTTGCAACTAAAATGTTATGCTCATTTTCAGCCTTAAACTGTTGCATAACCTTGGTTCTTTGAACCTGGGTTAACAGACTAGAAATCGCTGAGGCCGGAATTCCATTGTCATTGAGGAATTTGGCAATTCGATCAACATTATGTTTAAAGTTCGAAAAAACTATCGCTTGCTTAGGCTGCTTAGATCTCAAGAGCGAGAGTAAATGCTGGGGCTTTTCGTGATGACCAACGTGGAAAATTTCATCATGAACATTCTCTGCCTTAGCCTGTTCGCCACTGACATTGAGTTCGATAGGCTCAGATCCAAATTGGTAAGCGGTATTGAGAACATCAAAATTAAGCGTGGCGCTAAAAACAAGAAATTGCCGCGTCTGTGGCACCCGCTGCAGGATGTATTTCATATCATCCTTAAAACCCATATCGAACATGCGGTCAGCCTCATCAAATACAATCGCTCTGACTTGCTTCAGATCGATCAGATGTTCCTTGTAGAGGTCGATCATTCGACCGGGGGTCGCGATGAGAAACTGAAGTCCATTGCGAAGAGCTTCTTTTTGCTTATCATAGCCGGTGCCTCCATAGATTGGAAAGCCTTTGATTTGAGTCTCCGCACCTAATTTTGTTAAGTTTTCGTAGACCTGCTCTGCAAGCTCTCGAGTTGGAACAAGCACTAACACAAAGTGATTGCTTTTCCAGTCAGGGAAAACTCGTTTGGAATCCACCCCCTCCACAGGATTTTGAGAGCGAAGAATGCGTTCCATGAGAGGCACCAAAAAGGCGGCAGTTTTTCCCGTTCCAGTTTGAGCGAGGCCCGCAACATCCTGGCCCAAAAGAATAGGTCCAATGGCTTGGACTTGGATGGGGGTGCATTCAGTGTATCCGAGTTTATCAATGCCGGCCTGGAGAGTTGGATCCAAGCTATATTCAGAAAATTTCAAAAGTTCTCCTTATTTAATTCGGTCAAGGCCTTTTACCAACACCCACAAAGTCTTTCAACACGTCAGTAAAGACTTGCGGCTGATCTGTGTGAACCCAATGCCCAGCGTCATTTATTTCAACGCCTTGAATTAACGGATTCAGCACAAGTATTCGCTGCATATTGGGTCGAGAGAGCTCAGAAGATCTCTCTCCACGAATAATGAGGGTCGGAACGCTTAGAGCTTGAAGATTTGTCCACGGATCCTGATTGGCTCCATCTCGGACGGTCTCTAATATACCTTTTTTGGAAAATCGCCAATCAACAGTGCCGTTGGGTAGACTTATCATATTTGCATAAAAAAATTGAGCCATCATCGGGCCGCTTTCTCGAGTTTTCACCTTCTGAGAAAATTCAGTTTGAAAGAAGCTGCGAGCCTCGTCCCGATTTGTAAACGGAGTGGGGATCGAAGTTAATAAATTTTCATAATACTCTGAGGACTCAGCAGAAAAATTGACCGCCGGATCTTCAAGAACAAGCTTCTCAACTTTCTCAGGGAAAAGGCGCGCGAAAGTCAGAGCGTTTCGTGCGCCCAGAGAGTGGCCAACAAGGATAAATCGGTTCCAGGACAGAGCCTCGGTGATCTCTTGAAGGTCCGAGGCATAATCCTGGGCTGTGTATCCGGATTCGGGTTGAAATGACCGCCCATGGCCCCGCTGATCAAAAACAAGGCAGTTTTCTGATTTCTGAAGTTCCGAGACGATTTTCATCCAATTGGCAGAAAATCCCATAAGGCCATGAAGAAAAACCCATTTCCGACCATCGACAGGTCCTTTTATCTGATAAAAAAAGCGATCTAGAACTGACATGTTTTGCATATATCAGGATCCCGTTGTATTTAGAATCACAATCTGGCCATGATTGGGCAATAACAACAAGGAAACATTTTTGACGGGTTCAGTGTCACAAAACGGAGTTCAAGTTTCTGGAGTTCAAGTTCCTGGAGTACAGGTCCCTGGTCTACACAGAGATTGGATCGACTCGACCGCATTTAGGATCGTTCAAACTTTGCAGACCAGTGGCCATGAAACTTACCTTGTTGGCGGTTGTGTGCGAGATCTTTTGGTGGGGATTCATCCAAAGGACTTCGATATCGCCACCAATGCGATGCCTGATCAAGTTCGTAAGAAAATTCCGTATAGCTTTATCATAGGGCGGCGATTTCGTCTGGTTCTGGTCAAGCGTGGTCTCTCTCAATTTGAAATTGCAACCTTCAGAAGGAGTCCCGGGCCAGAAGATCTTGAAAATGATCTTTCTCCGATGGGGGATAATTTTTACGGAACTGTTGAAGAGGACGCGCGACGCAGAGACTTTACAATTAATGCTATTTTTTATGATCCTATCAAAAACCAAATTTTAGATTTCTGTAACGGAGTTGCGGACATTCAGTCTAGAACCCTTCGCATGATTGGTTCAGCGAAAGCTCGCCTCTTGGAAGACCCAATTCGGATTCTGCGTGCTGTTCGTCTATCCCATAAGCTTGGATTTCAGTTCGATGAGGAAATGCGAGAGGGTCTTTTGCAAACGTCATACTCGCTCAAAGAATCGGCTTTGCCCCGAAGGCGGGAGGAGTACTTAAAGATTCTCAAACTCGATGATCCATTGAGAACTTTTTATGAAATGTATGATCTTGGAGTTCTCGAGCATGCATTGCCGAGTCTCCATGCCCTTTTTCAGGATTCGAAGAAAGCCGAAGTATTTACAGTTTACTTCCGCCAGCTTCAGGATCTTGGCCGTGCGAAGATGGACCCAATCGAGCTCTTCACTTTCTTTCTTTTTGCCTATGCGAAAGCCTTATCCTCGGAAGAAGACTTGAACAGCGAAAAGTTAGGTGAGGATCAGAGATTCAATTCATTTATGAAAGATGAGTTGGGAATGTTTAAACAAGAATCCGCTGATTTCTTAAATGCATTGGGGTTTATTCCTGCCCTCACTCGCTTTGAATCCTATGCCAAGAGAGGAGCAAGACGAAAGCAGGCATTCTTAAACAACGAATATTTTTATATAAGCCTTAAGCTTGGTCATCGGGGGCGAGAGTTATCCACCCCAAATTATCTATTTTGGATGAGCGAGAAAGAACGAACTAGCCACGTTCCTGCTGAACAAGGGCCTGATAAAAAGACTCAATAAGCATTTTGTTTTCGGAATTTTTCTTTGAATAGAATTCAAGGTCCATCAAATACTCAAATCCAATCACATGAGTTCGTGAGAAACGGCCCGTGCGAACCTGCTTTTTGATTGAGTGAGCTGGTAAAAAACCCCAACCTAGCCCGGCCTCAATAACTCGTTTGAGAGTACCCACATTTGAAGACTCAAAAACTGGACGAATGACCGTATTGTTTTCCTTCAACTTGGACTCGAGGCATCTCAAAAAATGGGGATATTCATCTACAAAATGAACCACAGGAAGTTGGTTGATCTCAGTAATATTAATCTGCTGAGGGATCTGGGAATCCTTTCCCGATCCGACAAGCCACATTTCTTCTTTCATAACGAACTTTCCATCAATGCCGGCCTCCATGGCCGTCCCAAATTGAGTCTCGACCTCAGGTACAATGAGGACATCAAACTGTCCCTTTTTGAAACCACGAAGAAGTTCTTCTCCTTTTTGATAGTCAACTTTTACCAGAAGGTCAGGACTATGTCGCATCAGACGACTTATGATGGGACTCATTAGCTGAAGGCCCAGTGAGTTTAAGGTACCGATTCGCAAATTACCCTTAAGTTCTGCCCCCATGGACTTAACAGCATTCTCTGCTAAATGAACTTATTGTAAGATCTTTTTTGCATACTCAGCGAGAATTTCGCCTTGGGGAGTGGCCTTGATTTGGCGAACTCCACGGGCTAAAAGTTCAACACCTAGATCTTCCTCGAGGTTTCTGATTTGTTGACTAACCGCGGGTTGAGTCAGAAATAATTTCGAGGCAGCCGCGGTCATGCTGCCTTCACTAATGACTGTCACAAATGTAGTCAACTGATTGAGATTCATCATCTTGCAGATCCTCCTTGTGAAGCGAGCACTTTCCTTCGTATAATAAACACTGATTCTCGATTTCATTATGAAACCAATTCTCAGGGAAGGTCTTCATGAGCCATCTTAAGTTTTGCTTATTGACTCTGGTAGCTATACTAGTCTCATTTAACTCAAACGCCAAAGTATTTCGCAATGCCTATATCTCGTTTGAAATGCCTGATACCTGGAAGTGCGTGCTTGAACAGACTGAGTGGGTGTGTCGAAGTGACCCAGAAAAATTTCAGAAAGAAGCCAAAGAGGCAATTATCATTCTAACTGCAAAAGAAGTGGGGCCAACGGACTCTTTGCTACAATATGAGCAACATTTGAATGCGCCTATTTCAACTGTGGGAAGAAACGGTGCGACCTCAATTTCAAAGATCCAATACAAAGCAAAACAAGTGAAGATAAACGATCAAGTGTGGATTGACGGTCTTCATCTTGGCAGCGAGGTCAATAGCTACTTCACTCGCTATATGGCAACAGTTAAAGACAAGATTGCTGTTCTTGTGACATTCTCGGCTCACACAGCTTTTTATGCCAAGTATAGCAATGATTTTCACAAAGCGATCATGAGTATGCGTGTGATAGCTACAAAAAACATGATCGCTTCCCCCGGCTCTTCAGGCAGCACTCCGGGAGGAGACCCCTTTGGGACTGGTGGCGGTGGAGACGGGATAGGCGCCGAGGTCATGCCAACCGCGAAAGGTGGTAGTTCACTCAAAACCTACTTGGGAATAGCCCTTCTGCTTGGAGCGATTGGAATCTATCTATTTATGAGATCCAAAAAAGATGAATAAGATAAATAGACAATGAAGAGAAATTATAACCGAACAATATCGGGCTGCAACTCTTGGAGCTGCTGTTCAACTTCGATATCCCCATAGACGGTCGTTCTTAGTTTTTCTGGATTAACGTATTTCTTTAGGACCCGTCGAATGTCCTCTACGGTCACCTTTTGAACGTTCTTGTTGAAGTCAGTCAAATAACTCATTGGGACACCATAAACTTCCAGTCCTAAGATATTGGCAGCAAAACGGTCAGCGGTTTCAAGTGCACGGGGGAATTGTCCGATGAGTTGGTTTTTGGGCGGCTTTAAGTTCCTTTTCTTTGGGGCCAGAGCTTAGATAATTTTGAAGGGTTTTTTGAGTTTCAAGAATCGTCTGTTTCACTGTCGAGTTTTTTGTGAAGGTAGAGATGGAGAAAACTCCTGGTTCTAGTCGGGCATCCACACTTGAGTAAATTGAATAGGTGAGACCCAGGTCATCCCGAACCGTTTGCATTAATCTTGAAGCGAAACTGCCACCCAGAATTTCAAAAGCCAGCCTCAGGGTCAGATAATCTGGATTGTTTCGTGGTATACCCCGCAGGCCCATTCGAATCTGGGTTTGTGCGAGTCCCTTTTTTGTATAAAGCAAAAGGGCTGGAGCTAAGGCCTCCGACCTGTCTTCCTTGCTCAACTGGGGTGGGTTTTTCGGAGTCCAGGCTTCCATTTGCTGGACGACTAAGTTCTTCATCTTACTGTCGAGGGCTCCAACAACAGCCAAAAGGCTATTGTTGGGTCGATACCAAGTCAAATAGTGTTGAATCATGTCCTTCTTCTTGAGACTCGTCACCGACTCGACATTGCCAACTGTGTCTCTCTGATATGGATGACCCCGGAAGACTTGCTCTTCGTAAAAGTCGTCTGCTAGGCCTGAGGGATTGTCTTTTTTTCGAGCTAAGTATGATAGCGTTTGTGATTTCACTCGAGCGATTTCGTTATCGCTAAACACGGGTCGCTGAACAATTTCACTAAATAGTTTTATAAGTGGTTCTGCCGAAATTGACAGAGTATCGGCAGAAAACATTGTGAAATCGGATCCAGCATTTGATGAAAACCCTGTGCCCATTCCGCCCAATTCGTCTGCAATTTCAGTCGCTGAGTGATTTTGAGTTCCTTGATCAAGCATCTCTGCGGTGATCGAATTTACACCTGGGACAGACTCTTGGGCGAGGCCGACTTTAACTAAAAGGCTCATGCTCACTCGGGGTAAGGAATCATCCTGAATAAAATAGATCTTAAGTCCGTTTTTGAGGGTTTTTTGTTCAAAGGGTCTAAGCTGTTGTGAAGTTTTAGCCTCAGGAACTGCTGGTTCGGTCTGTCTACTTTCAGGAGGGCTTGTCATGCAGGCAGGCAACGATGCGAGGATCAAAGGCAAAAAAAGTTGTTCTCTAAATTTTAGTTTTTTCCCGGACAATTTTTCCATATCAACTTCTTTCATTGGTCATTTTTCTAGTTATCTCTCTAGTTATTTTTTTTTGGCTTCTTCTTTGGGCTTGTCGGATGCCTTCACAGGAATTTTTTGAGAGGATGTGGGTTACAATACGACAATTGATCGTTGGGTTGTGTTCAGATACTTCGCGGCAACCCTTTGTATATCGGCAGGACTCACCTGATTGTATTTCTCAATATCAGTCAACAGATTTTCATAGGAGCCTGTTACAATTTCAGCAGAAGCTAAGGCTCTCGCCTTTCCATCCACGGTCATTAATTCATCAACCACCGCTTTCATTGCCTGAATTTTCGCCTTCTTAACTTCCTTATCGCTGACAGGATGAGTTCTAAGACGATAGATTTCGTTGTAAGAGGCCTCAAGGGGCTTTTCCATATCTTGATTGGGTTTTAGAACTACTCCAACTGCAAAAACGCCGTGGTCTTTCATGTTTGAGTGATAACTAAAAGCTTGGGCGGCCACCTGACTTTGATAGACTAAACGTTTATATAGGCGACTTGAGGCGCCACTCCCCAAAATTTGGGCAGCCAGGTCCAGCGCGTAGGAATCGGGGTGCCCCAAAGGAACACCTCGAAATGATACATTGAAAGTGATCCCCTGAACCTCCTGCTTCAACTTTGCATTATACTGAACTTGTTGAGGAGGTTCGTCTGGGTACTTGACTTCTGGCAGCGCTTTACGTGGAAGCTTTCCATAGTATTTTTGAATGAGAGATTTGGTCCTCTCAATATCAATGTCACCCACTAGCACGAGAATCGCATTGTTTGGAACATAATACTGTTCATAGAAACGACGCAAAACCGGAGCCTCATAGTTCGAAATATCTTCCATTGTCCCTATGACTGGCCACCTATAGGGATGTTGCTTGAAAATTGTGGACATAGTTAATTCGCGCAGAAGACCCATTGGATTGTTGTCGACCCGCCAGCGGCGCTCCTCCTTAACAACATCCCGCTCTTTCAATAATTCTGCAGGATCAATTGCCAAAGAGCTCATTCTATCAACTTCCAGATCCATAACGAGCTCAAGCTTGTCGGGGGGGAGATTTTGGTAAAAGCCAGTATAGTCATAAGTAGTAAACGCGTTGTTTACGATTCCGTTTTCGTGAATAATATGATCAAAATCTTTGCCGGAATATTTTTTCGCACCCTTAAACATCATATGCTCTAGCATATGTGCCGCGCCCGTAATACCTTCAGCTTCATTGAGTGAACCCACTTTATACCAAGTATGATAACTGACAATTGGGACTGTCGTATCTCGGTGAAGCAGGACGGTCAGACCATTTTCCAGCTGATATTTAATGACAGGCAGACGCAGACGTAGGGAGTCTGATGCCGCAGTGACAGCAGTTCCTGGGGTCCCTGGAGCAGGGAGGGCCCTAACAAATGATCCCGAGAAACTAAAGATAAGGACAGGGACAAATCTCAAAAAACCATGTGAAAACCAAATCATGGCGAATCCTTTTCTGGAGCTTGTATTCCAATTTAAGTTTATTCGTCAGAAAAGAACCAGGCAAGGACTATGTCCTTAGTGGACTGCTTACTGGACTGTGAGTTGGAGTCCTACTGGACGACTAATCTGCGTCCTATTGGACGACCAATCTGCGTCCTACTGGACGACAAAATCAGAAAAATAAACGTCTTTTACGATGCCTTTTTTGAGGATCTGATTCACCTCTTTGGCGATATGATCCTTAAGAAAAAGTTTACCTTGAATGGGTTCGAGAGTCGAAAAGCTCTGGTCATTAAGCATTCGAACAATTCGGTCCCGTGCTTGGGCTCTACTATCAGAACTCATAATTTCCTCAAAGCCATCTTTGCTTAGCATTTCTAAGTTGACCTCAAGACGGATAGTGCGTTTGGGATCACCTCCCAAGTTAACGACAAACTTCTCCATGGTATAAATAAATGGTGTTGAAGCTTCTTCCGTTTGTGGCTTGAGGGAGGCGATTTCTCGACGAATAGTTTCCTCGGTTATTTTGGGCGCATTCCACCCGATAGTTGACATGAAGACGAGGGCGGCGCCACCTCCGAGAACTGCCAGGTTGACCACCGCAAAGCCTATTTGCAGAATTAAGCCGAGGTTTTTTCCTTTTTTTTCATTGGATGAACCGGGTTGTGCGTCCGACACTTTTCCTCCAGCTGGATCAAATTTTTGTGATCCACTAGTTCCTTCTTCGGCACCTGGACAAAAATCTTAAGACCTTAGTATAGCTTTTTATGGTATCGAGGCCGCCATCAGTGACCGGAGGGTATAGCTTTTTCTGGAAGCTTGCGTTAAATAAGGATCAAATCTAATATAATCTGACTAACTTGTATGCACTAAATTCAATTTGATGAATTAAAGCCTGTAAGTCCAAGGAAGAAGACAGATTGAAGATAGCTTCTCGGGTTTACTTCGAATCAAAATTCGCCGATAAGGCCGAAGGGTTCTGTAAGATATTGGATGACGAAGAATGGGAGCAATAGGGGAGTGGTTTTGAGGGTCTTGAAAACAAAAATTAGAACTTCGCTGAAAGTGGTTCTTTGCCGGAGTTTGGGTGGCTGGGGCGCTTTTGCTTGTGCTATTTTTATAGCTGCCTCCGTGACTTTCGCTCAAGATTTAGCTCCGATTCAGACGCCGTCGCCAGGAGCTCTCGATCCGGCTTCAGATCTTTGGCCTGCAGATCTTCTGCAGATTTCGTCAACGGAAGCCTTTTCTAAACATGTCCTGTTGGTTGATAAGGCTCAACGAAAGTTATTAATTTTTGAGCGATCTGGTGAGTCAATTCACAAGATCTTTGATGTTTCAACTGATATTGGAAAAAATGGCGGCAATAAGACTCGTCGGGATGATCAGCGCACCCCAGAGGGGATTTATATATTCCAAAAGAAGCTCACTCAGCCTGAAATTCCCTTCGATCAGTACGGAAAAATTGCTTTTACGACGGACTACCCAAACTTTTTTGATCGAATGGAAAACAAAACGGGCTCGGGTATTTGGCTCCATTCAATTCCAGAAACTGTCGCCCTGCCTCGTGGTTCTCGGGGTTGTGTAGTCGTACGGAATGAAGGGGTTGAAAAGCTTCAGTCGTATATAAAACTTAAGGAAACCCCACTAATTATCTATGACAAACTGGACTACCTCACGAAAGAAGAACATAATCGACGCCGTGTTAAAATGACAGAATACTTAGACTCCTGGGTCTCTGCTTGGCAATCAATGGATGTAGAAAAATATTTGACCTATTACGACGAAAAATTTACCGCGCCGGGATTTAATCTGAGGTCTTGGAAAAAGCACAAAGAGAATTTAAAAAATAAGTATAAGTATATCAAGGTGACACTGTCCCAGCCATTTGTTTTGCTTCATCGAGACCAGCTCATTATAAAAACGCTCCAGAAGTATGAATCAAATGAACACTCTGACTATGGTGTGAAAACTATCTATGCGGCCAAACGGGGCGAGGGATATAAAATCCTTCGCGAAGAGTGGGTTCCGGCCCAAGAGGACGGCACAGTCGTGGGCGTTGCGGATTCTTCTATGCCTCGCTAAAGTGAAAGCAATCAAGGGGGGGGTGTATATTATATTTGTTAAGTTAGTTTATCGCTTTATCCCTTCGGAGTTTCGCAAGTCTCCGGAGACCGAGTTTCGGGCGAAACTTCTTGTTTCCCTCACTGCAGCAGTGGGAATTGCACTTTGGATGGGGCTTCTACTTCTGGTCGTCATGGTCCCAGAGTCGAGGACTTCTCTAAGGACGTTATTGATAATCGATTTCTTTTTCGGATTGCTTTGCTTTCTAGGCTTGTGGATTTTTTATAAGACCAAGTCCTTTATTTGGGGAAGTCTGCCGGCCATTTCCCTGGTCATTGGAACAGTGTTGACCGCTGGTTTTCAAAATGGAGGCATTCGCGCACCGATTGTTCCTATTGTATTTTTGTTGCCATTTTTGAGTCAGTTTTTTACTGGAGACCGTCAATTTGGAAGATTTGGACTTGGGTTGAGTCTTATCCTATTGATCGGTTTATTGGTCTTAGGACTGACCGGTGTTGCTCAACCATTGGCCTTTGTAGATATCAGTCTTCATTCTAAAGTGCTTTTCATTGTTTACGCCACGGTTTGTATTTTGTCATTTGGAATTGCTTTGGCCTATGAGCATTCTCGCAAGAAAACGGAGGCGAGAGTGACGCAATTTGCGAAAATTTCGAGTTTGGACTTTATCTCAAAAGGCTTCGCTCACGAGGTCCACTCTTCGCTGACGGCTATCATTCTAAGTTCATCCCAGCTTTTGCAGAAATCGACAACCGAAACATTAGACCCCGAAAATTTGAAAAAAAGCATACTGCGTATCCAAAGATCTACTGCGAAAATTTCAGCTGTCGTCAAAGCAATTATGTCAAGCCAGGCCGACGTGCGGAATAGTCCGATCACTGAGAGTTCAGCAAAAGCGATTATTGAAAACACACTCTTTCTTTGCGAAGAGAATTTGCGGCAAAAGGGAATTGATGTGAGTGTCGAGGGTGAGATTGATTCGATCTCCTCCGATGTTGTCCAACGTTGCTTTCACAAGTTCTTTTTTCTCTCGTTCAGAATAGTATGGATTCCTTGCAAGAGGTTTCCGACAAATGGTTGAAGTTGAAAGTCCAAGTTCGGGGTGAAGTCGTTGAGTTTTCTGTTTCTGATTCTGGAAAACCTCTGTCTAAGGAGGTTCGTGAAAAACTATTTGTGCCGTTTTTTTCGACTAAGGATGTGGGTCAAGGATTTGGTCTTGGTCTTGCGACTTGTGCATCAGTAATTTCACTTCAAGGCGGGCAAATTGAGTTTGTTGATTCCGCTCCAAATACGACCTTTTTGATTCGTTTGCCGAAGGTCTTGAAAATGGAGCCCCCACCATTTGCATAAGAGCAATACACCGCTAAAATGTTTTTGCGTCGATCACAAATCGGTACTTCACTTGGCCCTTGATCGTGCGCTCATAGGCTTCGTTTATTTTGATCGCCGGAATCAGCTCAATATCTGCCAAGACTTTCTTGCGGGCGCAAAAATCTAGCATTTCTTGGGTTTCCTTAATTCCACCGATCAAAGAGCCAGCAAGTTTTTTCGTCCGTAGATTAAAGCCATGGCTGCCACTTGATTTGGCTCGGGAGCAGCGCCAACAAGAACATGGGTGCCACCAATTTTCAGAGTCCCAAGGTATGGCGAAAAATCATGCTTGGCTGAAACTGTGTCGATAATCAGGTCGAGTTTGCCTGCAGAGGAAGCAAAATTCTTAGGATCTTGCGTCAGTACAAAATTCTTTGCACCCAAGGTCTTTGCATCTTTTTCTTTGTGAGGTGAGGTGCTGAAGACAGTGACTTCAGCACCCATTGCCTTTGCAATTTTAACGGCCATGTGGCCTAGGCCACCCAGCCCGACAACTCCAACTTTACTGCCCTTCTTTGTTCCATATCTCTTAAGTGGTGAATAGGTGGTAATTCCCGCACAGAGTAAAGGTGCCACTCGCTCAAGGGTTAAACCTTTTTTTATTTTTAGAACGTACTTGTCTTTCACTGTAATATGGGAAGAGTATCCACCAAGGGTGCGAGTCTTTCCATCGAGTTCTGTGCTGTTGTAGGTAAAAACGGTGTGATCCGTGCAGAACTGTTCTTCATGGGTTTTGCAACTTGGACATTTTCCGCAAGAATCAACAAAGCAACCGACCCCAGCAAGGTCCCCCACTTTGAAGCGTTTTACTTTTTTACCAACCTGAATAACTCGACCAACAATTTCGTGCCCAGGGACACAGGGGTAGGTCGCAGGTCCCCACTCGCCTCGGGCAGTATGAATATCAGAGTGACAGATTCCACAATAGGCGATCTCAATAACGACGTCATTAGCCAGGGGCTCACGCCGCTCAAATTGAAATGGCTGAAGTGGAGTCGTTGCTGATTGGGCTGCATAAGCTTTTGTTTTGATCATGGGTCCTCCTGATGAACTATAAGTTAAGCTATTTTTTGATTTTTTCAAGTCTACCAATTAATTCCGCATCACGTTCAGTGACAAGATTTACGACCAAGCCACTTCTTCCGGCTCGAGCGGTGCGACCAACTCGGTGAAGGTAGTTTTCCAACTCTTTGGGCAGGTGGTAATTGATAACTCGGTCAACATGATCTACATCGAGCCCTCTTGAGGCAAGGTCAGTGGATACTAAGAGATCTATCTTGCCGTCCCTAAAGGACTTTAAGTTGGCTCGTCGTTCGACCTTGTCCATTTCGCCGCGATATAGCAAACATTTGTGCCCATGATCTCGAAGCAGACCTGCCAACTTATCACACTGATCGCGGGTATTGGCAAAAATAAGTGTTCCACCGGGACTTGGATCAGCCAGAATCTTTTCAAGAACTGGAAAGCGCTGACCATCAACTACTTTTCGATTAAGAGTCGTGAGAGTCGAGACAATACGATGGCTGCCTGCACTACGAATCACTTCTGCCTTTGAAAATAGCTGACTCATAAGATTTTGGATTGAGGTCGAAACGGTAGCAGAGAACAAACCCAGTTGACAATGCGGAGCACACTCATGGGCGATTCTGGTCGCGTCTGACAAAAAACCCTGATCTAGCATTTGATCGGCCTCGTCAAAAACAAGAATTCGCACATCGCTTAAACTCAATAGACCTCGGTCAACAAACTTCACCAAACGACCAGGGGTCGCAACCAATATTTCAAAGGGGCCCTTAACATTTCGTTTCGCGACCTCTGTCGTCGTTCCACCAAGAAGGGTGCGGACTCTAAGTCTAGTGGTGTGAGTGAAAGGCTTAAGAACCCGCGATACTTGTTCGCCAAGCTCGCGAGTCGGAACAATAATCGCAGCCCTCGGCTGACTGTCGACAGAGATGGCATTGCCATCATTCTCCAAAACTTTCAGCATGTGCAAAAGAGGGAGTCCAAAGGCCAAGGTTTTGCCGCTGCCAGTTTCAGAGACTCCAACGACTGATTTCCCAGCCAGTAATGCAGGAAGAGCCCGTTGTTGAATTTCGGTTGGAGTCACAAATCCCTTTTCAACTAAAGTTGAGTAAAGAGTCGGAAGAAGATTAAAGGACGAAAATAGACTCACAATATGCTTTCTGTCGAAAGCAGACGACGAATGCGAAAGGAACTTTCCGGGATAGCCCCAGTTATACTGTAGGCTTTTGCAAGGACAGGTGTGGGCTGAGTTAGATTTCCAAATAGAACAAGAGCAGAAAAAATTAGAATCATAATCCCTCCGAAGAAGCTAAATGGCATGAGGCCCAATGTTCAGGTTTTACTTCCTTAAGCTCAGGCCCATCAATACGACATTTGTCCTGAGCGATCGGACAGCGAGTGTGAAAATGGCAACCCTTTGGAGGATTAACCGGACTTGGAACATCGCCTGACAGAATAATTCTGTTCTCTTTGGCTCTGGGGTCGGGGATTGGAATCGCCGATAAAAGTGCTTTTGTATATGGATGTTGAGGTGTTCTGTAAATATCCTCTGACTTTGCGATTTCAACTATTTTTCCTAAATACATCACGGCGACTCTGGCTGATACGTGCTCGACGACCTTTAGATCATGTGCAATAAAAATATAAGTGAGCCCAAGTTTTTGCTGCAAATCCATCAGCAAGTTTATAACCTGAGCTTGCACAGAAACATCCAGAGCCGAGACGGGCTCATCACAAATAATTAACTCTGGGGACACAGCTAGGGCCCGGGCTATGCCCAGTCTTTGGCGCTGGCCTCCAGAAAATTCATGGGGATATCTCTGTAGTGATTCGGGTCGCAAACCAACTAGATTCAGCAACTCACGAACTCGGTCATTTCTGTCTTTCTCTGTGAGTCCAAGCTTGTGAATGATCAGAGGTTCTTCTAAGATTTCATTGACGGTCATTCGTGGATTTAGACTGCCGTAGGGATCCTGAAAAATAATTTGCATTTTTCTTCGGAGTTCTCTTAATTCATTTCCCTTTAGGTGCGTGATATCTCTTCCATTGAAAAATACTCGACCCGAGGTCAGTTCTTGGAGCCGGATAAGACATCTTCCAAGGGTCGACTTGCCGCAACCAGATTCGCCGACTAATCCAAGGGTCTCTCCACGATTCAGCTCAAAGGAGACCCCTTGGACTGCTTTTACGGAGGCCACCTCTTGATTAAAAACTCCGCCCAGAATTGGATAGCTTTTTACGACGTTTTCAGCCCTGAGTAATACTTCACTCATGTCAAAGGCCTCATATCTGAATTGTTGTTTTCGGTGAGTGGAAAAAAACACGCGACCTCGCGATTATCACCGCTCTGAGAAGTCAGAAGTGGCGCTTCTTGACGACACTTATCTCTTGCGAGGTTGCACCGATCTGCGAACCGACACCCTGGTGGAAGCTTTGCCAAATTCGGCACCGAGCCCGGAATTGTTTTTAGAGTTTTCAGTTTATGAGTGGACTCAAAGTGTGGAATTGAATCAAGAAGGCCTCGAGTATAGGGATGCTGGGGTCTATAGAAAATATCATCTACGGGTCCCGATTCTATCACCTGCCCTGCATACATCACTAATACGTTCTGACACATTTCTGCGACGACTCCCAAATCATGGGTAATCAATATCATTGCTGAATTAAAATCTTTTTGGAGTTTACGCATAAGATCTAAAATCTGGGCCTGTATAGTGACATCAAGGGCCGTCGTTGGTTCATCGGCGATCAGAATTTTAGGCAAACAACTCATGGCCATTGCAATCATGACTCTTTGGCGCATTCCTCCAGAGAGCTGATGGGGGTAGTCATCATATCTTTCTTCGGGAGCAGGAATGCCAACCTTTCGCAGGGTTTCAATTGTTTTCAGACGAACTTGGCTTGAAGAGAGGTCTGGCTGGTGTAAAAAAATCACTTCGTCAATTTGATTGCCAATAGTAAAAACGGGATTCAAGGATGTCATTGGCTCTTGAAAAATCATGGCAATTTCATTTCCACGAATATTGCGAAATTCCTGTTCTGAAAGTTTCAAGAGGTTTCGACCTTTAAAAAGATTTCTCCGGATTCGATCGACCCGGGCTTTTGAATTAACCGCATAATTGACAGCGAAGTGACAGACTTTCCACAGCCGGACTCACCCACGATCCCAAGAGTTCTACCCTCTTCCAGTCTAAAGCTGACATTGTCTGCCGCAAAAAACGAGCCTTCTTCAGTTAGAAATTTTGTTTTTAGGTTTCGAACCTCAAGCAAAGGTGTGGATTGATTTGGTGTTGTTTTCATGAAGAAATCCAGGTTACAGTTATTCCTGTTCTGAGCAATAGTTGGAAGTGCGTTCGACTCGGTGCGCTCTGACGAATGACGGTTAGAAAGATAAGAAAAGGACCCAACAATGAGATCCAAAGAGCAGAACCTCCAAGGTAATTATTTGGATTCCCTTTTTCCCATTCACAATGCCGCAATGAAAAGAGCAAAGCTTGAGGCTAAGAATTTTGGAGTCGAGGGCATATCAGTCAGCGCCCATGAGATGAGAATTATTCAATGGGCTATTAAAGCATGTGGAATCCGAAAGATGGTTGAAATTGGGACACTCACTGGATTTTCAGGCCTCGGACTTCTTGAAAGCTTGCCTCAAGAGGGTGCCCTATGGACTTTTGAGAAAGATGAATCCCGTGCCAAGCAGGCAAAGGTTATTTTTGAGGAGGCCCTTCGAGCTGACACTTCCGGTTCGAAGAAGCAGGTCTATGTTAAATGCGGAGACGCAAGGAATGAGTTAGAAACAATCATTGACGAAGGACCCTTCGACGGAATTTTTATTGATGGAAATAAATCCGCCTATTGTGATTACTTGGCTTGGGCGGAAAGGAATCTGAGAAAGGGCGGTTTGATTTTGGCCGACAATGTTTTTCTTTCCGGTGCGGTCTATGACCAGGTAACGGACAAATCAAAGGACAAATCAAATAATAGTGGAGGTCGGCCCCGCTTCAATTCTAAACAGATCTCTGTGATGAGGGCCTTCAATGCAAGATTATGTGACTCAAGTCTATTTGATTCATGTATTGTTCCATCAGTCGAGGGCTTGTTGATTGCAATAAAGCTTTTTTAGGCACGAGTCCTTAAGGCGAGCGCGTCTTTATAAATCGCGCAGGAGTCCCGCCCCAGACTTCACCAGCTCCGATTTGTGTTCCTTTGGTCACAACAGAATTCATAGCCACTACGGCGCGATCACCTATAACAGAACCAGCCATAACTATCGAATGGGCCCCGACGGTCACTTGATTGCCGATACGAATTGGATGGTGAGCTAGGCAGGCTCCCTCGATTGAATGTGGAACGAGTAGACTTCCATACCCCATAAGGGATCCACTTCCAATTGCTACAAAGTGCGGGTCAAGAATCGTTCCAGATGTATATGTGCCGGCACCGATTCTTGCTCCGAGCAAGCGATAAAAAACCCCTGACATTGGCACTGGAATCAGACCACAGCGATTGAGGGGAGTAATAACCCAAAAGTCTGGAATATGTAAATGTTGTAGTTCCGTTCTTCTCTTGTCCCTGGCAAGATTTCTCCAGTTGGGAAGGGAAAAAGTTCAACACAAATTCGCGCTATAATCAGGTTAGCGATGACGAATCCAGCCAGGGCGCTTGAAATAACGCAGATAGATTTATACTCACCGTCGAAAAGCAGAAGATGCAAAGTGAATCCGACTGCTATCCCAGCAAATATCGCGCACAGAAGCAAGCAAACACCAACAGTGATTTCAAAGCCCGTTATTTTTCTCATACTTAACAAGGATAGCATTATTTAGTGGCGATCTGGACATTCACCAACGGCGTTTAAGAGAGATTTCATGAGCAGGCTTGCTCATGAATAAATTTGAAATTGCCCAGATATTTTTTGTTGAAGTCTTGAAAAGGTGGTCTATTGTTTGTCCCATGAAAACATTTTGGGGTGGGTTATTTTGTCTCTGGTGTTTTTTTGTTGACTCAAGTGTTGCTAGTTCCGTTGGAAAGCGAACAATTGTTAGACCAGTTGGTGGTGATTTGGCCGGGAACGGTGGTGGTATTGTTGAGCAAAACTTTCAGTTTGCCCATATCAATCTTCCATGGATTTTGACCCTTTGTCTTAGTTCTCGCCAATGTGTGTCTGGTCAGGAAAAAGAAGTACTCTTCAAAATCAAGGAGAGTTTGCCTTCTGAGCTCAAAACAAAACCCGCCTTAATTTTTGAATCGGGCGCCGCCAATCCAGCTCGCTTCAATCTCCACGGTCAGCCCCGCGTCGCAGTGACTGGTGATCATGTTGGGGATCCGATCTATCTTAACTTGGACCTACTCTATGGAATCTCTTCGGCGGGAAAAGTAGAAGTTGCCGGCGTTGGAGCTGCCATTGCAATTCTCGTTCACGAGTTGGCTCACCATCAAGGGACTTATCAAAGTCAGGAAGATGAACGATTTCTTGATTTACTCGGAGCTAAGGTCAGAGCCTACATGGCAACGGAGATCGAGGTTTTGAGGACCGACACTTGGGGTGAAATTCCTGAAAACACTCCAGCCCGAATCGAGATGCTCGCGCTACATTCAGATGCTACGGCTCTTGATAGTTTTTATGACGGTCCCCAGACATCCCTCCTTCTTTCTGATGGACATAATTCGTATTCACTTGATCGGGAGATCAAGAAGCAACTCCAATGTCCACTTAATTCAGGAAAATCAGGAAGGTCTTGGGCTATCGTTTTCACGGAATGCGATGGGATCAATGGAAATATGTCAGTGCGACTAGCTTTCGGAGGATCTATTTGTTTCATGCTCCCGTGTTTATTCAGTGTTCCTATACAGAAGATGACCTTCTGGGGACTATCTACACCAACATGGAAGTAGTTTTGAATCTCGCTTTCGATGAGGCCATGAATAGTTCTCGAAACTGGAGCTACAAATATGTGGAGGAAAGCCTAAGGTTGAGTCTGATTCCCTTATGAAATCAATTCTTGAATACTCTGACTATCGGAAATTTCTTCGAGATCATGCGAAATTGAAACGACAGAAAAACACACGCTGGTCCATTGGACTTTGGTCACGAAAACTGAAGCTTGGATCAACGACTTCTCTAAATATGATTCTGAATGGTCAGAGAAACCCAGGGCCTTCAATCACCAAACGTCTTATTGAATATTTCAATTTTAGAACGGAAGAGAAAGACTATTTTCTTGATCTGGTAGAAATTGCAAAGCTTCAGCAGGCAGGGCCTTCTCAAGATCGTATCCGCAGCTTGTTGACGAATGATCTCAAAAAACTGAGTCTCGGAAAACAGTCAAAACAATCAAGGCACATCGATCAGCGGACTTTTTTGAAAATTTCTAATTGGTGTTGCTATGTGATAAGGCAAATGACCCTACTAAGGGATTTTTCTGAAGACCCTGCCTCAATCGCCGCTAGGATGATTTTTCCAACTTCCCCTTTGGAAGTTGAAACCGCCATTGACAGTCTGTTGAAAGTGGGCCTTCTTCGAAAAACCAAAGATGGACGTCTCAGACGAGTTTCGAAGTTTGTAAAGACTGATGATGACATTGCAAATGAAGGACTTAAACGATTTCATGAGGCAATGATTGGACATGGCCTAAAGGCAATTCGTAAAATCGATGTTCAAGAGCGTGAAATTACCGGTTTGACCTTGGCTATCAAACGAACCCAAATCGGCGAGGCTAAAGAGTTGATTCGGAGATTTATCCAGGAATTCAACAGACTTGGCGGACATCGGGATTCTGACCAAGTCAGTCAACTTAACATTCAGTTTTTCCCACTTACTCAATGAATATTGACACGTTAACTCCAAGGCCACAGAGGGCCATTTTGAAATTTGCTATCGATGAAAGCGCCGATTAGTCGCCCACTTAAAGACTCCAGGTAAGTACTTCGAAATTCCGAGCCCTAGAGCCGTCAATCCCCTTGGGAACAAGAACTTGTGATCGGAAAGAATTGCGTCCTTAACGCGTTCACTATACTCTTCTGCTGAAATATAGTCGTTTGGCACCTCGATATTTTTCCCGTACTTTTTGCTAATCTCGTCGAACATTCGAGTTTTGATTCCAGGAGTAATCAAACACAAGGTTGTCACGCCGGTACCTTTAAGTTCTAAGTCTAGGCAGTCAGTAAAGGCGACTACTGCCGATTTCGAGGCAGCATAGGTGGTTGCGCAGGGGAAGTGCATAAAGGCGGATACACTAGCGTTGTTTATTACCTTTCCATGGCCCCTCTTGATCATGTCAGGAAGTAATCCTCTGGTCAAATGAACCAGAGAGAGAAGGTTGACCTGAAACATCTGATAGATTTCATCCAGAGGTTGTTCCTCAATTAAGCCTCCTGTCAAGAGGCCCGCATTATTCACTAAAACGTCTATGATAACACCTTGGCTTTGAATATCCTTCACCAAGTTTTCCACCTGATCTCGCGCGGAAAGGTCAGCCAGCCAGACACGAACGCTGAGGGCTCCTAAGTTTTTCAAGTGCGTGACTAACTCGGGCTCATCCTTACGGACGACCAAATGGAGATGAGTCTTTCCTCGAGCGAACATCTCTGCTAGGCCCAGCCCAATTCCGCGATTTGCTCCGGTGATAAGGACATTTTGATTATCAAGTTTCATTTGTTCCTCGACTTGAGTTTTGCTCGTTGGATTGAATTTTTAGTGAGAAGCTTTTGAGTAGAATGATCGAAGCCAAAAAGTGGAGACCCCAGAAAATAGCATAGAATAAAATTTCCCACGTACCAGCAAAGAAAAGAACCTCAAATTTTTCACCAGACAAATAGCTTAGAGGTCCAAATACTGATCCCATAAGGACACCAACCATCAGGTGGCCTCTGAAGATTTTTGCAAGAGCTGGCAAATAGGCCATATAGAGAAGCCACAGACTTATAAGCCACATTGGCAAGAGTGACCACGTGTGTTTCTGGTTTGTAACCGATACGGACTCAAACGAAATCCAGCCGACTCGGTTGGCTAAGGCATCAAAGCCGATGCCCAAACAAATTAAAATGAAAGAGCGAAACATGATTTCCACAGAGACCCTTTGTCCCCAAATTGAAAAAATCAAGGCGGGGATGGGAAGGGCTAGTGAGACTAAATGGTCGTCAGCCTTTCCCGCCAAAACGCACAAATACCAAGCTACATAAAAATACAGAAAAAACAGAATAGTTCCCTTCGATTTCAAGGTCCACCCTCCTTGTAGGTAATTAGAACCTCTTGGCTCTTTCCTGCATCACTCAAAATATTCGAAAGTCCTTTGTACCTTAGCAGTCGTTTTGATTTGACGTCGTAGGCCACCTCAATGGGATGGAAAAACATTCGAAACAAAAAATTCCCCGGACCCAAAACAAAGGCCCTTTCATCAATGTTGCCGCTCTTGCCGAGACCAATTTCAAATCGGTAGAAGTCCATATTTGAAAGAACAACAAAGTTAAACTGAATTGCCTTTTTTTCCAAAGAGTCAAAATTAGCTAACAAAAAATTATTGAAGCCTTGTCCGGACACCATATTGTCGATGACGATTAACTCCTTCCGCTGTGGTTCGCCGTTTTTCTCAGTTTTTGAAAGAATCAGCTTCTTTTGCTTCCTATCATAGACCTGATTTTCTGAAATTGAAAAGCGACTATCTTGAAATTTGATCTCAGGCAAAAATGAATCTTCAGTGAAGTCCGAGGTCATTGAGGCGAAAACTTTGCCGTCCTTCGTCAGATAATCTGCACGAATCATCTTTGTCAGATTATCTTCCCCTCGACTAATAGAGTGTCGTTCAGAATACCGAAATTCCCCGGTCTTTAAATCGGTGGCAGTTCCAAACAGATCACCACCCAGAACATTCTGGGTCCATAGCAGAACAGGAAACAAAAACAGAATTTTCGTTTCACCGTCTACCTCCTTACAAAGGTCAGGGTGACCTCGCCCAAATCAATGCCGAACTTGGTCATCTTTGCTTTGTTCAGCATAATCTTGTCACTCATTAAGAACATCCAGTCATCAAACTTAACATGGTAATGAGATTCCCCCACCTCCAAATTGAGAACATATTTCCAAGAAAACGCATTTCCGGCGACTTCTCCCCTTGCCTCACCAACAACATCAGAGGCGGTTCCGCTATAGACGTTGCCTCCTCGGCGCACGAGCGTCCAAACTCTCTTGCTCCTCGTGCCGTCGGAATATTCAAAGCTTTCATCAAGGGTTCCAATGTCGCCAACCCAATTTGCCTTAATGTATACATAGAACCGCTTAACAACTCGACCCTGACGATCCTGAAAAATCCCGTAAGCATCAATATCGCCGTTAAAGAATTCTTCGAGCTTCAGCGCGGGAGTCTCACTAGCATAATTCTTAACAGAGAGGCTACTACATCCTAAAAACAAAAACGCAAATAAAGGCATTGTACGAATTAAAACTTGACTCATGGGTTCACCTCTTTCCAAGTTGACTGATTAGTGTGTCAAATTCAGAAAATGCTTTAAAGATATGAAACTTTCGCTTGAGTACAAGCGTCTCGGTGACGGCGTTCCTACCCCCAAGAAAAAGGCTGACGTTTTTCTCCAGCTGACGATCGACAAAGTTCACATACTCTAGATAGTCACGCCCTGTTCCTGAGGCGCCCGAAAAGGTTGAAGATAGCAGAACATGGGTGGCATTGTACCTAAGGCTTGTCTCGCACAGATCGCGCCGAGGAACGTGGGGGCCCAAATTAACAGACTTAATGCCTCTCAGTGATAGAAGAACTTCGGCGATTAGAAGAGCCAAGTCATGGAAGTCCCCTTCCGGAGCTGCCAGGATGAAGCGGTGAGAGTTGTGAGATTTTGCTTCTGCGGAAATAAGACGCGCGTAGAGCGACTTTTTCATTAGCGCGGTCATTATATGCTCTTGTGCGACAGAAAATTTTTCCATTTCGATCTGGTCATTAATCTCTGCGACCAGACCAAGCAAGAATTCCAGGACAAAAATACGATCCACAAAAGATTCTTGTGCTTTGGTCAGGGCCTTTTGAATTTTCTCCCACTCGAATCGACTAGCAAGAGAAATGATTTCGCCAATCTTCCTAGCTATCTCCACTTTGCTATCAATGTTGGCTTGGACCGCGTCCTCCTTAGGAATTGTTTTCTCTGCTAGGAGCTCTAGTTCCTTAAGGTCTAGATGAGCAACCATGCCAATTCGATGTCCTTGGTTCAAAAGTCTCATCAGCAGGCGAATCTTAACAATGTCATCCTTACTATAGAGCCTTCGCCCTGTCTCAGAACGAGACGGATTAAAAGCCTGATAACGAGTCTCCCAGCCACGCAAGGTGAACTCCGAGAGGCCAGTCAACTCAATGAGCTGCCTGATACTGTAAATATGCTTTCGATCATTTTTCGCCATATTTTTATACCCTACCACTAAAATCCCGTCCTGCAAACAGTTTTGTATAGAAAAAGCTATACAAAAGAGAATTTGAGTGTTATCTTCAAATGTATGGAAAATTACGACAAGAAAATTAGAAGCCTCTATCAGCAGTTCAAAGGAAACAACCTGTCTCTCCTGGACCACTTCTATGCGGCGAATGTGCGGTTTAGGGATCCGATTGAATCGCTGACTGGTCTGGAGGATCTAAAGAGGTATTACGCAAAAGCCTACGAACATGTGAAGACAATTGAGTTTGAATTTTCCAACATTTTCAATCAGGGCCTTGAGTATTCCGCCTCCTGGCGAATGGACCTTACTGTTGATGGATTGAATTCAGGAAAGCCCTATCAGGTGTATGGAACCTCGGTGCTTCGATTTAATGGTCAGGGTCTGATAGAGGAACATCGGGACTATCTTGATCTGGGAGAAATGGTTTACGAAAGAATTCCCATTCAGGGATACGTTATCTCAAAAATTAAACAAAGACTCAGAATGTGATTGAACGAAATGGAGTTAGTCTATGAAGATTGCTGTCATAGGTTCTGGAATTTCGGGACTAGGAATTGCGTATCTTGGCCAGGCCAACGGGCACGAGGTTCATCTTTTTGAAAAAGCAAACTACTTTGGTGGACACTCAAATACGATACAAATCACTGAGGGGTCCAGATCGTTTTACGCTGATACAGGATTCTTGGTACACAACCCTAGAACCTATCCAAACTTGCTGGAACTCTTGAGTCGTTTGAATGTGAAAACTGTCGAGAGCCAAATGACCTTAAGTATTCAAGTGCTTGAACGTAACGTCGAATGGGGAGGCACAAATATTAGGACGCTTTTTGCGCAAAAGGCAAACCTCTTTCGGCCAGGCTTTTACAGAATGATATATGACCTGCTTAGATTCAATCGGCTGGCTCCCACATTTCTGGAGCAACTAACAAACGATCCCAAGAAAACCTTGGGGCAACTTCTGGTTGAGAAAAATTTTTCAACTGAGCTTAGAGATTGGTACCTGATTCCGATGGCTGCTGCAATTTGGTCGACACCGGCGAGCAAAATACTTGAATTTCCGGCCTTCACTTTTTTGCGTTTTTGTATGAATCATAATCTTTTGCAGACTGATGGACGACCCCTTTGGCGAACCATTGAGGGCGGGTCTCGCAACTATGTGAATAAAATTGTAGATACGATTCAGTATAAGCATTTGAATTGCAACATCAGGTCCGTCAGTCGATCCGACGGAAAAGTCAAAGTCAAATTCAATGATTCCGATCAAACGTTTGACAAAGTGGTTTTTGCCACACACGCAGATCAAACTCGTCAGTTGTTGGAGGGCATTCAACCTGACGAGGAGCAGATTCTCTCCCACTTCCATTTTCAGAAGAACAAGGCCGTAGTCCACTCAGATCAAAGTGTTTTGCCCCAACGTAAGGAACTATGGTCTGCCTGGAATTATGCTTCTTCAATGGATTCAAGTCAGGTCAGCGTAAGCTATTTGTTGAATCATCTTCAAAACCTTCCAACCAAGGTGCCCATCATTGTGACCTTGAATCCTCACAAAGGAATTGCAGATGAGAAGATAATCCGGACGATCGAGTATGATCACCCAGTTTTCGATGTCGAAACAATCAAAGCCCAAGGACGAATTTCAGAAATTCAAGGGAGGGGGGGAATCTATCATACAGGCGCCTGGCTTGGATATGGTTTTCACGAGGACGGTCTGAAGTCAGCGCTTCGCGTGGCTCGAGCTCTCGGTTTGAAAATACCATGGAGTCCAATATATGAATAGCTGGTTATTCACGGGCAAGGTTTCCCATCGAAGAATGGCGAAGACCCATTACGAATTCACCCACAGTATCTTTTACATTCGTTTTCCTCTCACACAAATTTCAAAGTTGGAAATCCCATTGTTTTCGTTGAACCGTTGGAGCCTTCTCAGTTTCTATGCAAAGGATGCTGGAAATCGCGATGGAACTGATTTATGGGCCTGGGGCATTGAGCAGGCAAAGCTTGCTGGAATTTCGACTCCGATTTCGGAAATTGTCATACAGACTTTTCCAAGGGTTTTAGGATTTGTATTCAATCCTATCAGTCTGTGGTTTTTCTATTCTGATAAGGAGCAAGTCGCAGTTCTCGCCGAGGTTAATAACACCTTTGGTGAGAGCCACTCTTATTTTATACCAAGAGGGACGGCTTCGCTAAAGAAAACTCTTCACGTATCACCATTTTTCAAAATTCATGGAAATTATGATTTTTCATTCTCGGAGAGTGAAGATGGAACGCAAAACAGCACTGGAATTCGATACAATCATAGCGAGCAAACCCTTTTGTTTGCCAGAATTTGGGGTCGAGCGCTGCCTTGGACGAGTTTCAATCTTCTAAAGACATGGCTTGGACATCCCTTGATGACGTTTTGGATTGTCTTTTTGATTCATTGGCACGCCATAAGGTTGTTTCTGAAGGGCGTGCCATTCTATGGCAAAGACGGAACAACGAAGGAGCTTTCATGAAAAATTCCGAGTATCAAACTGGGGTCAGGACCCAAAAATTGCAACCTCTTCAGGTAAAAGCTAGTGATGGACTGAAGATCATACTGTCATCTTTGCAGACAATCGAATTCGGAAGGATTGATCTATATTTTCCGAATGGAAAGGTCATGACATACTCGGGTCCAAAGGCAGGGCCTCATGCAAAAATGGTCATCAAAGATCTTGAAATTTTTGATATGATAATCTCAAAGAGTGATATAGGTCTTGGTGAGGGGTATATCAAGAGCCTCTGGGACACTGAGAGTGTTTCGGACTTAATTGAATTCGCAGTTCTGAATCGAAGCGCACTCAGGGCTGCCATGATAGGGCAGTGGCACCGTATTTTAAGTTATAAGGTCAAGCATCTGATCAACAGAAATAGCAAGAGAGGTTCTCAAAAAAATATAAGCGCTCACTATGATTTGGGAAATTCCTTTTATAAACTCTGGTTGGATGAAAGTATGACGTACTCCTCGGCCTATTGGGGATCGGAGAGCGAACTTAGTTTACTTTCAGCCCAAAACAATAAATACAAAATGTTGTTAGACAATTTGAAGGCAAAACGAGGCGCCCACATTTTGGAAATAGGCTGTGGGTGGGGAGGCTTTGCCGAGTATGCCGCAACAAATGGCATGCGCGTTACGGCCATTACTATTTCTGAAGAGCAACGACTTTTTGCGGTCGAACGAATGAGGCGTTTGGGGTTAGAAGATCAAGTTGAAGTGTTGTTTTTGGACTACCGTGAACTTAAGGGACAATTTGACCATGTGGTCTCTATTGAAATGCTCGAAGCTGTTGGAATTGAATACTGGCAGGAATATTTCAGAAAAATTAATGAAGTTTTAAAACCGGGCGGAACTGTGTCGATTCAAAGCATCACTATTCATGATTCCCAGTTTGAACAGTATCGAAAGGGGACGGATTTTATTCAGCAGTATATTTTTCCAGGGGGACTTCTGCCATGCGAAAGAGAAATCACAAAAACTGTAAAACAAATCACTGGGTGCAACCCAGAATTCATTCGATTCGGTTTGGATTATGCAAGAACCCTGAGCTTGTGGGCCGAGATGTTTCAGAAGGAAAAGCTCCAGGTGACGGCCTTAGGGTATTCTGAGGAGTTCCAAAAGATGTGGGATTTTTATCTTGGCTATTGCGAAGGAGCGTTCCGTGCCGGGCAGATAGATGTTGTTGTGATCAGCTTCAGGTCCGCGAGCAGATAGCGTGCGGACCACTTGGGTTAGAAAGGAAGGTGGTCTTTCCTATTCCTCCCTCGCCAAATCACAAACGGGCTGCTTCACTTGCAGGCCGCCAGCTTGGGGGTTGAGATTAGTTTGCAAGTATCATATCCTTGAGAAACTAATATCTGATTAACCTCGGAAATCTGAGTCGAGGACATCTCTGGAGTGCGACTTAGAATCCAAGCATAATCCCGTCCAGGCGATCCGACGACTGCATAGGAATAGTTTTCACCAATCCCTAAAATCCAATAGTCGCCACCTAATGCGAATTGCCATCCAAAGAAATTCACAAACGTGACTCTTAGTTTCGATTTTGAATTCAAATCTACTACTTTGGCGCGACCTTCGGCGACACTGCGCTCCCCAGTTTTAGTATCGCAACTGTTAACCACTGAGATTAGATTGTTGTTAGCAAAACCGTATTCGGCAGTTGTATTGCCAACGCACTGCTTTTGAAAGGATTGCGGTATTGCGGCGAATTCATACCATCGTCCGATATATTTATCGAGATCAACAGAGGCATGAGTCTCAACTCCTGCTGAGGTAACCGATAGCGGCGATGATTGAGCAGATGCTTGGTAGGCAAAAATGAAACTGATAGCTAGGAAAAAATATTTCATAAGATCTCCATTCCGATTGATTGTTGTTGAGTTTTTCAACTGAACATACATTACGGGAAATCTTCAAATTGTAAAAATAGAAAAACAAACTGTTTAGTAGCTGTTTTTACTATACAGTGAAGGTGTTCAACAATTTTGTGGCTATGGGGTTGGCAATCTTTCTTTGGGCCATAATTAAAAACAGTTCTTCATGGACTCCTTGAAGCTGTCCAAGTTCTGTGAGCTCCCCGGATAATACCTGGCGAGTGACAGTATGAGTTGCAGTGGGAACAATCCCTAAGCCATCAATTGCCATTAGTTTTTTGGTCGCAATGTCCTGCCCTTCGGCAATGATATTCAGGTCAAGGTCATGGACCTTCGCCCAATGATCAATATCGTAACGAAGTTTGCTATCATAGGTCGGCAAGATCATCGGTTGTCCGGAAATTGATTTTGGAAAACCCTTTCGCAACCCCTTAAACTTCGGATGGCCAAAAAACGCTACATTCTTCTTAGTAATCTCCTTTGGAGACAAACCTTTGGAATCAATTCCTGTTGGCAAAAAATTGCTTATCATCAGATCCATTCTGTGTGTTGATAGTTCTCGTAGAAGCTGATCAGAACTTCCCTCTGACAGAGTAATCTGGCAAGGAGACATCTTGTAGGCCTGTTTCACGAGTTGAAGCACAATTTGTTTTGGGACGCTGTCGAGGGAGCCAATATGTAAAGCAGGACGGAGTGGCTTCATTCTGTCATGAAGGACTTCATACATTTCAGAGCCCATTTTAAAGATATTCTTCGAATAATCAAGAGCGACCTTTCCCTGCTCGGTCAAAATCAGCTTCTTATGTTGACGCTCAAATAATTGGACTCCAAGGGTGTCCTCAAATTGCTTAAGCTGGGCGCTGAGTGTTGGCTGACCGAGGCGAAGTTTCTCTGCGGCCTTTGAGACCGTGCCCTCTTCGGCGATTGTTTTGAAGTAGAAAAGATGATGATAGTTGATCCATGGACTCACAGCGTGTCTCCCTTTTTTGATATTGCATCACATTAAAAAATGCAAAACAACATATTTATCGATTTGAATGATACTATGAAATACTTGATAATATCCTAATCAAAAGAGGAGATTTTATACATGATACTATTCCCGTTTGCAGATTACTGGTGGTTTTATGCCGGATTTACCTTGTTCGTGCTTGTTTTACTCGCTCTAGACCTTGGAGTGTTTCATAGGAAAGCACATGAAGTGTCCTTCAAAGAGTCTTCGATATGGACTGCTGTTTGGATCAGTCTGGCCCTGGTTTTCAACTATTTATTTTACCTATATGCGCAGTGGCGATTTACGAGCGACGAGAAATATTTATCTATTCCTGGATTCGACCCAGGAGCTCAAGCCAAGACTACAGCTCTCGAATTCTTGACGGGATTTGTTATCGAAAAATCCTTAGCCATTGATAATATCTTTATTTTTGCGGTCGTGTTTGGCTATTTTGCAATACCGAAGATGTATCAACATAGAATCCTTTTTTGGGGAATTCTCGGCGCTCTTTTGTTTAGGGCCATCTTTATTGGCATGGGATCTGTACTAATGCAATACGAGTGGGTGGTCATATTCTTTGGAGTGCTGCTCATTGCTACGGGCATCAAGATGTTCTTTGCCGGAACCGAACAGAAGAACCTGGATCAAAGCATAATAGTACGTGTCCTGAGAAAGGTCCTTCGAATACACCCAAGAATTGAGGGCAAAAGTTTTTTCACAAAATCAACGGTTTGATTTACGTGACGCCATTGTTTTTGGCGCTGATTTTTCTAGAGCTAACAGATATCATTTTTGCGGTTGATTCAGTGCCGGCCATTTTTGCCATTACTAAGGAACCATTGATTGTATTTACCTCGAATATTTTTGCAATGCTTGGTCTTAGATCAATGTACTTTATGTTGGCGGGAGTGATGGACAAATTTATCTACATTAAATATGGACTGGCATTGGTCTTAGTTTTTGTGGGAAGCAAAATGGTCTATTTGAATGAACTCTTTGGTGGAAAGTTTCCAATAGGCTGGTCGCTTGGTATCATTGCATTTTTGATTGGATCTTCGATTCTTGTCTCGTTCCTAGTAGATAGGAGGCGAAAAATATTACAGCACTCAGTTCTTCAAAAAGTTTTTGATTCGAAATTCCAGGGTGGGACTTAATCCAGTGGTCATCCAACGAATTGTTTTCGCCTGATCAATGAAGACAATGGTTGGAGTTCCTGCCACCTTATAAAGATTCGCAAGGGTCGCATCGGATGTTGCTGCGACCTGGAATCTGTAATTCCTTTCCTTGACGACTTTCTTGACCAAAGCAGGATCCTCTTGAAGAGAGATGGCGATCACGGCTTCAGGAGCGATCTCCTGTTTTAGAACCAATTCATTAATTCTATTGAGTTCAATCTCGCAGGGCGGACACCAGGTCGCCCAAAATACGAGGACGAGACCTGAAGCGACGGTGTCAGAGTCAAAAATATTCCCATCTAGTTTGGGAAGCTGAATTCTGGGTGCCGGAGACCCTTCCTTTTGAAAATGGTCGTAGAGGACAGGAATTTTTTTAACAACAAAAAAACCAATCAGACAAAAGAACAGCAAATTAATGATCTGCTTAAGTACACCAGATTTCAAGACTCCTCCATGGAGAAAAGTTCTATGCGAAGCCTACCACTGGAAGTTAGGCAGAGTCGACGGTCAATTCCCATGGGTGAAAAGAAAAAAGGGGTTCTTGGCTAGGCCCAAAAATTTCATGTTGTCTGAAGTTGGGGACCATATTTATTGAAAAAATTGGGAATTTTCCTGATAATGTTGATCAGGCCAGTCAAGTGCGCAGTGTCTGTATGAAAGCGAGGGATTTACTATGATATTTCACAGGGTCAGTGATTCAAGAGGAATTGTCGATATTGGGTGGCTCAAGAGTTTCCATACCTTTTCTTTTGCAGACTACTATGACCCTCAATTTATGGGTTTTAGCGTGCTTCGGGTTATTAATGAGGACTATATAGCTGCGGCCAAGGGTTTTCCTACTCATGGTCATAAAGATATGGAAATCATCACATACATGGTTGAAGGTGTTTTGGAACATAAAGATACATTGGGAAATGCACAACTGTTGCGTGCCGGTGAGGTTCAGAGAATGTCCGCGGGCACCGGGGTTCGACACTCCGAGGTCAATTTCGAAAAGAGTTCTCAAGCTCATCTTCTCCAAATCTGGATCGTGCCTCAAGTTTATGACCTCGCACCATCCTATCAACAAAAATCTTTTGCTGCTAATTTGGAATCGAAGCAGCTGACTTTATTGGTTTCATCGAAACCAGACGGTGAGGCATTAACGATTCACCAGGATGTTCAATTGTATGGATTCAAGTCGTCGGAGCAGACAGAATTCTCGAAAAATTTGTCCATCACCAGGAAATACTATTTGCAGGTGGTAAAAGGACCCCCATATCAATAACCTAAGACTATCTGCAGGTGATGGTCTAGCGTTTCAGCAAGAGAGTCATCTCCATGTTTTGGCAACACAAGGTTGTGAATTCCTTTTCTTTGACTTGCCAAGCTAGAATGAAAACGCAAACAAAGAATTGAACAAAGATGAATTGAACAAAGATCAAGACTGTCAATTGCTGGACAGTCGTGAAAAAACACATGGTCGCTCATTCGTAAGCCACCTTGATTCATACTACACCCTGGATTGACTTTTGCTATGCCAAGGGCCGGGAACATAGGGCCTCCGAATGAGGGGGTCAATGAGTGAGTTAGTGACTGGGTGGGAGTGAGTGGGAGTGACTGAAGGTTCAGGGATTTGGGATCAGGGGGCAGCATGAAAAAGAATATATTTATCCAGAAACTCATCTTTACGCTGACGTCCGGTTCATTATTATTTTATTTGATTTCATTTGATTCGAATGGCCACCTAGTCACTCATGGAGTTGAAACTGAGCAGTGCCGTATTGATTTGCAGAAAGTGAGATCTGGTAGGCCGGTTATATTGAAGCAGAAGCACCAAGTGACTCCACTCAATGTCCTTGCTCTCTCTGAGGTGGAGCAGAGACTTCTGACCCACTATATTCATTTGACCGGGATTACTTTGATTAAAGATGGTCTTGGGAACCCGATGAGGCTGACAACTTATAAAATGGAGTCATCGCGACGAAGAAATCTAGGATATAAGATCGTTATAGACGCCGAGAATGAAAAAGAAGATGTGTTAACTTACTACACGAATAAAGATGGGGACATCCTATTTTGGTATTGGGACTCTTATCAGCCAATTCAGGAATGGACCTGCGGAAACGATTGATACCAGGCTAGAGTTTTAGCATCAGGAGAGTTGGGAGATAAAGGTCTTCAAAAAGAGAGAAAATTTTTGTTCCACTCGTTTTCCGGTTTCGGTGACTTCAGCATGGGAAAGTTTTGCCGCGACAGGCCGGCTGCGAGATTTGAGATACAACTAATCCCGGCAACTCGCAGTCCCAAATGGTTTGCAGCAATAGATTCAGGAACGGTACTCATTCCCACGGCCTTTCCGCCGATCATTTTCAAATAGCGAACTTCGGCTGGAGTCTCGTAGGTTGGACCACTGACGCCACAATAAATTCCTTTGTGATATCTGGTCCCTTGTGATTTCAGAATGGACTCCATTTGCTCGAGAAATTTCAAGTCATAAGCTTCGGTCATGTCAGGAAACCGAGGACCTAGTTCCTTGATGTTTGGACCCATCAGGGGGTTCATACCCATTAAATTAATATGATCTTCGATAAGCATAAAATCGCCAGCCTGCATTGTCTCGCCAAACCCGCCTGCCGAATTGGTCAGAATCAAAATTTCAGCTCCAAGAAGGGCTAAAGTTCGAGTGGGAAAGACCACAGTTTCCATTGTGTGTCCTTCATAGTAATGATTTCTCCCCTGCAGTATTGCCACCGATTGCCCACCAACCGAGCCCAAAATTAAATTGCCAGAGTGTCCATCCACTGCGGGTGGCATAAAGTGAGGGATCTGATAGAAGGGGATCGAAGTTTCAATATTGACTTCGTTCACAAAGGCGCCGAGTCCCGAGCCCAAAATAATTCCAATTCGGGGTTTTAAACTGGATTTTGATCGAATGAAGGCGACTGTTTCGGTCAATTTCTGCAAAACCATTTTATGCTCCATCCAAAAGGGTTTAAAGCCAAGCCAATCAAATCCACACCACTCCAATCCAATAAATGGATTAAATTAAGTCAGGGTCTTCATAATCAGATCTTGCTTTTTTGGTTTTTGCAAGGAAATCGAAAAGGCTTGTTGAAGACCAGCTTGGGCGTCAGAAAATAATTCAACCTGATCTCCCCACAGAGTGAAAATAGGTTCACCTGCTTTGATCGGATCGCCAATTTTGCAATGAAATTCTATGCCTGCAGTCGGATTGATTCGATCCTCGGTCGAAGCTCTTCCCGCCTTGATTTTGATTGCACTGATCCCAATTTGTTCGGTGGCAAAGCCACTCATGAAGCCGTTTGCACCAGCTAAAACTTGAAGCGAATGTTTAGGCATTGGCAGCCGAGAGAGGTCGCCCCCCTGGACTTTGCAAATTTCATGAAATTTCTCTAGAGCAAGTCCACTCTCAAGAGTTTTGACTGCAAGGGTATAACCGTCGTCGGGTGTTTTGGCTTTGCCACCGAGGACGAGCATGTGGGCAGCAAGCCAAAGGCTAAGGCTACGAGTATCTTCATAAAGATCAAATCCACTCGGGGCAAGATAGGTTTTATTAGCCATAATTTCGAGGCATTCAAAAACCTCGAGGGAATTCCCCGCGTAACGACCCAAGGGTTGGTCCATGTTGGTCAATAGGGCGATGGCTTGTTTTTGAGAGCCTTTAGCGATGGACATCAAAGCCCGAGCCAAGGCCTCAGATTGTTCAATTGTCTTCATAAAGGCGCCGGAGCCAAACTTGACATCCAGAACTAACCCAGTCGGCCGGGCAAATCTCACGAGTTTGCCCGATGAAACAAATATTGTGCATATTCACATGATTGCAAAAATCTGTGAGTGATAATTGAGTGTTGAATCCAGGAATGCTCTCCAATTTATCGAGAGTGCCGCCAGTATGGCCGAGACCTCTTCCTGAAATCATGGGGACAGGAACTCCTGCTGCCGCCACAATTGGGCCAAGAATTAGACTTGTCTTGTCTCCCACCCCGCCGGTCGAGTGTTTGTCGATTTTGGGAATAGTCGAAGAGAAGCGAACAGTTTCCCCCGATTTCAACATGACTTCTGTGAGGTCCACAGTTTCTCGTTCGCTCATTCCCTTGAAGAAAATGGCCATAAGGAGAGCTGACATTTGATAATCCGGAATTTTTCCATTCGTATAGCCATTGATGAAAAAATCTATTTCATTAAAGTTTAGTTCGCGACCCTCGCGTTTCGCCTTAATGATTTCCGAGGGAAGGAAATCTGTGGAAGAGTTCAAATCAACCAGCCTTGTTGTGTGCTCCTGGAGTGCCTATGGATTCGCCGACGTCTTTTCCTAAGAACGTTCTTGCGTCCGCATTTGAAACTTTGCCCTTTTTCACCAAATCTTCAATATATTTTTCAAAAAGAACCATTCCACTGCGAGATCCGGTCTGCATAGCTGACGCAATTTGGTGAACCTTGCCCTCACGAATTAGGTTTGCAACTGCTTTGGTGTTCTTTAGGATTTCAAACGCCGCCACTCGACCTTGTCCATCAGCCCGGCTAAAGAGCGCTTGAGCCACAACTCCCCTTAAGCTCTCTGCGAGCATTGTTCTGATTTGTTGTTGTTGACCGGCCGGGAAAACATCGATGATCCGATCAATTGTTTTGGAGGCGCTGTTTGTGTGGAGAGTTCCAAATACAAGATGGCCTGTTTCTGCTGCAGTTAGTGCGAGTGAAATTGTTTCGAGGTCCCTTAACTCACCCACAAGCAAAATATCGGGATCTTCACGAAGAGCGGCCTTTAGGGCATTGGCAAAGGATTTAGTGTGGCTTCCAACCTCGCGCTGATTGACGAGGGACTTCACATTTTGGTGGACGAATTCAATGGGATCCTCGACAGTAATGATATGAGCTTCACGAGTGAGATTGATTTCATGAATCATTGAAGCTAGGGTGGTGGACTTTCCTGATCCAGTGGGGCCAGTTACCAAAACGAGCCCTCTATCTGCGTCAATCAGATCCAAAATTGTCTGCGGGAGATTTAGCTCTGCAGCAGTTTTTATACGCTCTGGAATAATTCGAAAGACACCCCCAAGTCCCTTTCTCTGCATAAATATATTGCACCGGAAGCGCCCAATCCCAGGAAGTGTGTAAGCACAATCCAGCTCCCACTTCTCTATAAAACTCTTTTTCTGCTTTTCTGATAGGATCTCAAAGATCAGCCCTTGGGTGTCTTGGCTGGTAAGCTCCTTGTAGTTCAAAGGCAACATATTTCCGTGAAGGCGCAAGTATGGCGGGGCTCCGCTAGTGACATGGAGGTCTGATGCTCCTTGTTCAACCATCAGTTTAAATAGCTCGTCTATTGTTGCCATTGACCCTCAGACCATGTAGATTCATAATTTCCTATCGGCCTAAACCGTTATTTAATTGATCTTAAATTGATGTTTCATTGAATATTTGGGTTGTTTTGACAAAAACACGAAAAAGGTCCAGGGGGGGCCATGTCAGCGGAAATACTAATTAACGTCAAGCCACAAGAAACGCGGGTTGCCTATCTTGAGGGTGGTATATTGACGGACCTCAAGATTGAGCGCAAGACCTCACCGACCTTTGTCGGTGCGATTTATCGTGGAACTGTGATAAGAGTTTTGCCCGGAATGCAGGCAGCGTTCGTGGATATTGGACTTGAAAAAGCAGCTTTTCTTTATGTCGGCGATATCAGAGATGATTTGGATTCAGAGACCTATCCATTCTCGCAGATTGACACCGTGGATCCTCTGCTCGAGATGGACGATGAAGACGAGAAAGATGGGCCTCCACCGCCGATTATTAATGATACAAAGACGCCGATACAGGACCTTATCAAAGAGGGGCAGTCAATACTTGTTCAAGTGGCAAAAGATCCCTTAGGTACAAAGGGCGCAAGACTTACCACCCATATCTCGATGCCTGGCCGCTTTATTGTTTATTTACCAACGGTGAGACATCTTGGAATTTCACGACGAATTGAAAACGAAGAAGAACGCGATAGGCTGCGTCAAGTGGTTCAGAAGCTTAATCCGCAGGGCGGGGTCATTGTTCGGACCGCAGGCGAGGGAGCAACAGAAGAGCAGCTAAAAGCTGATATTGATTATTTGGATCGTTTGAGCAAAGAGATTTTCAAAAATTACGATAAGAAGAAATCTCCAAGCCTAATTCACGCAGAGCTAGATGTTGAGCTGAGAGCCCTTCGGGACCTCATGAGCGAAGACGTCTCAAGCGTTTGGGTTGATGATTTTGAGGTTCATAAAAAGTCTCAAAGTTCGTGACTCAGCTTATGCCAAAATACAAACAAAACGTCATTTTTTATGAAGAGAAAAAACCTCTTTTTGACCTTTACGAAATTGATATGGAAATTTCAAGATCCTTGGATCGAAAAATCTGGTTAAAGTCCGGTGGATACATTGTGATTGATGAAGCAGAAGCTTTGGTCGTGATAGATGTGAACACGGGGCGATTTGTTGGTAAGAAAGACCTGGAAGACACAATTCTTAAAACAAATCTTGAGGCCATTCGTGAAATTGCCCATCAGCTCCGCATTCGAAACTGTGGGGGAATCATCATTGTGGACTTTATCGATATGGAAAAAGAATCCCATCGCGAAAAAGTCCTAGAGGCCATGAGAGACGAGGTTTCGAAAGATCGTGCACGTACCCATGTCATGTCGATGTCCCAATTAGGTTTGGTCGAAATGACTCGCAAGCGCACCCGGCCTAGTTTGATTCGAATCCTTTGTGAGCCTTGCAGTTATTGTGAAGGCAAAGGCTATATCAAACGAAAGTCCACGATCGCCAACGAAGTATTTCGAGAGCTCGAAAGGGATGCTGGACAGTTTGGAAATAAAAAGCAAAATATAGTTGTTCATTGCCATGCCGACGTTGCGGATTGGGTTTATGAGACCGAGGGGGATACTCTGGAGCATATCGAAAAAAAGATTGGGCAATCAGTCGCCTTTAAAATCGAGCCGACCTACCATCTTGAGCAGTACGAGATTTTCTTTGTTTAAGCAAATTGAGGGTAATTTTTTTAGTGTCGACGCCATCAAGGCCAACGTGAAAGCAAATTCACAGAAGTACAAGTTAATTGCTTGGATCATATTCCCACTCGTCGTGATTGATCAATTGTCTAAGCTCTGGGCGTGGACTGCACTTAAGGGCCATGGGGCAGATATCTATCTTTGGGACTTCTTTCGATTTGAATACGCCGAAAATCCAGGGGCTTTTTTAAGCCTTGGTGCGCAATTTTCGGATACCGCGAGGCTATTGATCTTTAATGTAGCTGTAGCCATATTTTTGGTTTATGTCGCTTTTTTACTGGTTAGGAAGAAACTTCCCTTTTGGCATTTTATTGCATTTACACTTCTGCTTGGTGGAGGTTTGGGGAACTTGATTGATCGGGTTTTTCGGCGAGCCGTTATAGATTTTATGAATATGGGCTTTGGAAGTCTTCGAACTGGAATTTTCAATGTGGCAGATATAGCGATCATGGCAGGGCTGATTTTAATGATTATTCCAGAGAAATGGCTCTCAGAAAGAACTCCAGCAGCATTTAAGGAACCAAATTAATCTCAGCTTTTGGAATTCCGCTTCAAAAGAGTTGACAAGGTCCACTGCGAGGTGGCATTTACCATTGGCTTATAGCGGACACCTGGAGGTAAAAAATGTACGCAGTCATTCAGACCGGCGGGAAACAGTACACAGTTAAACCTGGTGACGTTCTCCATATTGAAAAATTAGATAAAGACTTGGGCGCTGAATTCGACATCAGTGAAGTTGTTATGCTTGGTGGAGAATCGAACCTTGTAGGTCAACCCCTTATTAAAAATGCAAAAGTTACCGTGGTTGTGACTAAGCAATCTAAGGCTCGTAAGGTCATTATCTTTAAGAAGAAGCGTCGTAAGTCCTTCAGAAAGTTTAAGACCCATCGTCAGCCATTCACTGAAATATTTGTGAAATCAATCACTTCTCCGACTGGGCAGGTTGCTAAAACAGAAGATGAGCCAAGAGTCGTAGATGTTGTCCAGATGCGTCAAGATCGTATCCTTTCAAAGGTTGCTGCTCGACAAGAAAGAGTCGAGAATAGAACCTCTTCAGAAACAGTTGCGGCGGCACCTAAGAAAGCGGCAGCGAAGAAGAAGGTTGTTAAAAAAGCAGCTGCAAAGGGTAAGGCAAAAAAGCCAACGAAGAAGGCAGCGGCCACCAAGAAGGCTAAAAAGATAGAAAAGAAAACCACCAAGAAAGCTTGAAAAAGTAATTAACGGAGTGAAACATGGCATCGAAAAAGGCTGGCGGTAGTACCAAGAACGGGCGAGATTCCCAGAGTAAAAGTTTAGGCGTAAAGAGATTTGGCGGACAGGCTGTTCTTCCAGGAACAATTATTGTTCGGCAACGTGGAACTCAGTATAACGTTGGGAATAATGTTAAAATTGGACGGGATCATACAATCTATTCTGTTGTTGAAGGGGTTGTTAAATTTGAGAGAGACTCCAAAGAAAAGTTTCGCATTAGCGTTTATCCTAAATCTGCATAGTGTGAAGTCTAATACCACTTTTGGTGTTAGTTAGAGTCGCTTTCGAGAGTCATTTTTAAAAAGGAGCCCTTTGGCTCCTTTTTTATTGAGTATCTTACCTCTGATGATGGATGTATGAAATTTATAGATGAAATACATATCAAAGTATCTTCTGGCCATGGTGGACCAGGGGCTATCAGTTTTCGTCGAGAATCAGGGACACCAAGAGGTGGTCCTGATGGCGGAGACGGAGGTAAGGGTGGTAATTTGGTCCTGAGAACCTCTAAGCATTTGAACTCTCTCGTGGATCTCAGGGCCAACAAGCACTATGCGGCGCAAGATGGGTATCCTGGTACCTCTGCGAACTCTTCTGGTGCGCAGGGACAGGATTTGGTTATCTTAGTTCCAGAGGGCACCCTCGTTAGAAATCTCGAAGGTGAGGTCATTGTTGATCTCACAAACAGCCATGATTTTGTTCTCTTAGCTGGTGGACGCGGAGGTAAAGGAAACGCTTTTTTTAAGACGAGTGTGAACCAGGCTCCAGAAAAAGCCCAACCTGGCGAAGACGGTTCCAGCATGGAAATCAAATTGGAATTAAAATTGATTGCTGATGTTGGAATTATTGGATTTCCAAATGCAGGTAAGTCGACCTTAATTTCTAGAATCTCTGCCGCGAGACCCAAAATTGCGGACTATCCGTTTACAACATTAACTCCCAACCTTGGAGTGGTGAAGGCTGCTGAATTTAAGTCCTTCGTTGTGGCTGATATTCCAGGTTTGGTCAAAGGGGCTCACGAAGGAATTGGTCTTGGAATTCAATTCTTGCGGCACATCGAAAGAACGAGACTCTTTATTCACTTAATTGATGTGTCAGGGATTTCTGGCAGAGATCCGTTTCAAGATTATTTAGATATAAATTTCGAACTCGAAAAATATGACGACACAAATAAAGAAAAAGAAGGCTTTTTCCCTCTTGCACCGCGAGAGCAATTTGTAGTTCTCAACAAGATTGACTCTGTCCAGTCAGACGATCTGTCTCGGCTGAAGGCTCAATTCAAGAAAAAACTCGGTGTTGAGCCATATTTGATTTCAGCAGTTTCTGGGAAAAACATAAAAGAACTAATTCAAGCTATTTCAAAGAAAATTTTTACGGAGGATCTACCTTGAGAGTCGGAATCTATGGGGGTAGCTTCAACCCCCCTCACATGGGCCATGTCAATGCGCTAGTCACTGTCGCAAAAAAAGCGGGACTTGATCAAATTCGGGTGATTCCTGTTGCAACAAGTCCGATGAAGGTTCCCATTGAAGGACCTTCGCCTGAACAAAGATTAGAAATGACTCGAAGAGCGTTCGAAAGTTATGGCTCCCAATTTGTGATCGATGACAGAGAAATTCGGCGAGGGGGAATTAGCTACACTATTGATACGGTCTTGGATCTCAGAAAGACTATAAAAGCTGAAGATTTATATTTAATCATTGGTGCTGACCACCTCGACAGTTTTCATCAATGGAAAGACTATAAAAAAATACTTATTGAGGCCAATCTTATTGTGACGACCCGGCCAGGATTTGACATTCCAACGTCTGAATCTGAATTTCCAGGCTTTCTGAACGAGTTAGTTGCGGCCCATGATTTTAACTTCATTGAACTCAAAACCGGACGTTCGATTCAATTCCTGAGACTGCAGGATGTTGAAGTTTCTAGCAGTGAAATTCGCAAAAAAATCAGGTCTTCTCGGCCTGTGGAAAAAGTTCTTCCACTTGCGGTCGAATCCTATATTAGAGAAAACAAACTTTATTCATCAATTCGAGAGAGAATTACTGATTATCAGAAATTCACAGAGTTTTGTGCAAGTGTTCTTTTTTCAAAAAAGGCAATAGGGGTTAAGGGCTTTGATCTGCAAAAAATGGCAGCACCCTCGGAGTTTACATTAGTTGCATCAGGGACCAGCACAAGACATGCGGCTTCTCTCGCCGAGAATCTAGTGACAGCTGTGAAGGATGAGTTTCACCTCCATCCACAGAGTGTTGAGGGTCTTGATGAAGGGCGATGGGTAGTTGTGGATTACGGATCTTTAATTGTTCACATATTTTATGATTTTGTACGCCAGGAGTATAATCTTGAAGGATTGTGGAAGATGGCAAAAGATCTTGGAATCAAGGATCCAAATCTTAAGGCGTGAAATTCGTTTTACTAACCGCCCAATCTTCGACCTCTGAATGGTGTGAATCGTCCATTTTGGAGTATCAAAAAAAAATCAATTATTTTCACGCTTTTGAGATAAAAAGAGTGAAAGGTCCAAAAATCAAAAGAGAAGGCGCTGAGACCAAGCGAGAAGCCGATTCGCAGGCGATACTTAAGGCCTTAGAGCCTGGTGATTTTGTGATTCTTCTGGATGAAAATGGAATGGAAATGAGCTCCCTTGGTTTTTCGAAAAAACTCGGTCAATGTATTGATCAGTCTACCAAAAAAATAGTCTTCGTCATCGGAGGGCCTTATGGCGCCGATGAAGAGCTAAAAAGAAGGGCGAATCTCAAAATCTCGCTTTCTCCAATGACCATGAATCACTGGGTGGCTCAAGTTGTATTGATTGAGCAAATTTATCGGGCCATGACAATTCTGAAGGGTCTGCCCTACCATAACGTCTGAATGCCTCTGTCAAATTCTCTCTAGGTTGGTTTCAACTTTGCACTCAAACTGAAATATGATTCTAGAGACCATTCAGAGATTTTTCGAACTGGGAGGCTGTCTTGTTTGCGGACAGCTTCAGATTTCCGATAAAGGGGTTTGTGCGACCTGCAGCGAAGCGCTCTTTGAAACTCCTCGAGATCTTTTTCACACTGAATTCGAAGCTTTCATCGCTGACTCGCTTTATGAGTGGATTCCTGGCTATAGTGACGAGTTTTCCAATTGGATTATGAGTCTAAAGCGAGCTCCAGCCAGGAAATGGACAGCGTTGGCCGAAGAATTTTCCGCGCGCAAACTTTCAGAGAGTCATGGCGTAAATTTGGAGCGCTGCCTAGTTCCATGCCCAGCAGGAACACCGTCTCGACAACATGCTCAGCGATGGGCCGAGGCTCTGAGCCGAGTTGGCTGCGGACCGGTCAGAAATCTTCTTGAATTTGACAAAGGCGATCTTCACCGAGCACGTCTTGATCAGAAGAAGTTGAATCGCCAGGATCGAAGACTGATTTCAATGAAACGAATTGAAAATATTACCATGCCATCACCAGGTTGTGCTTACATTTTTGTAGACGACATTGTCACCACTGGATCTACGGCTCTTTCTGCATGGAAAGCTCTAGGGAAACCGCAAAATTTTCAGGTCTGGTGTGTTGCCACAAGACCTCGCTTGCGATCTCACTAGATCATCTGTATATTCCAAAAATGCAAAATTTAAGGCGCCCAATTATCTTACTTCTTTTATCAGCTGTTATCTTCTTAAGCCTCTCTGTCTTCAACTTTGCTTTTGCGAAGAAAAAGGATATCGCTGACGAAGTACTTAACAAGTACAAGACTGCAAAGTTGGTTAAGTTGGATGTTATAAAAAGAGTTAAGTCTGAAATTTTGGGTAAGGAGCAAGTCTTTGAGGGAAAAATTTTTGTATCTCAAAAACGATTTCGTTGGGATACGGAAACTCCAGATAGGTCCCAAATTCTTTATGACGGAGATACGATTTGGAATACTCAGTATCCTCCCAAGGAGCTTAAATCTAATCCAAATGTTGCAAAGATGAAGGTTGATCGAAACTCAAGAAAACAACTTTTGCTGTCTCTATTATTAAATAACGAACCTTTATCTAAGAACTTTAAAGTGTTGAGTCGAACCCAGATAGATGGGGTTATTAACGTGAATTTGGCACCGAAGAGCAGCGAGTTAAACATTAAAACTCTCATTGTAAAGATCGAGAGTAAAAAGAAAGAAATCTCTACGATTTCCTATACTGATGACATTGGCAACGTGACAGATATTGAGATATCTAAGGCAGTTTTTTTGCAATCGTCTGATTCTAAGTTGTTCATTTTTAGAATGCCTTCAGGCGCAACGGTGACAAATATATGAAAGATTCAAAAGTACATTTTATCAGTCTAGGCTGTCCAAAAAATTTAGTCGATTCTGAAATTATGGCTGGAACTCTTTTGGGAGATGGCTTTCAGATAGTTAATGATGAGTCCGAGGCAGATACTGTCATTGTAAACACCTGTGGTTTTATAGAGGATTCCAAAACGGAATCCGTGCAAAGAATTTTGCAAATGGCTGAACTTAAAAAAAAAGGCCGACTGAAAAAGCTGGTCGTCGCGGGTTGCCTAACACAGAGATATAAGGAAGATCTGGTTGAGGGGCTTCCAGAGGCTGATCTTTTTGTTGGATCCGGCGAGTTTCAAAATATTTCAAAAATTCTCAAGGGCTCAATAGCTGGAGCCGCGGAGAAGAGGTATTTTAATTTGCCGACCTATCTTCAAGAAGAGAAAACTCCACGGGTGAACTCCCAACCCGGACATCGCGCCTATTTGAAGATTTCAGAGGGATGTATGAAGAGGTGCGCGTTTTGCGCTATTCCGCTGATTCGTGGGAATCTTCAATCCAGAACTATCGCAAATATTGTCAGTGAGGCGAAGCTGTTGGCCCACCAGGGTGTTAAAGAGTTAATTATTATCAGTCATGATTTTACAGATTATGGTTGGGACATACGCAGAAAGGATCCTCGGGCCTTGGAGTCTCCAGTTGAATTACTCAGGGCGCTCAATGAGGTAGACGGAATCAAGTGGATTCGTCTTTTATACCTTTATCCAGATGGCATTACGCCAGAAATGTTAGAACTGATTAAGGCAAGTGACAAACTTGTTAAATATTTTGATATGCCTCTTCAACATATCAATGACAGACTTCTTAAGTCGATGAATCGCAAGATGACTCGCAATGAGATCGAAACTGTATTACAAAACATCAGGGAGAGTATTCCTGACGCTGTTATTAGGACCCAGTTTATTGTGGGTTTTCCGGGAGAGACTAATGAACAGTTTGAGGAATTGTTGAGTTTTATTGCCGCTCAGAAGTTCGATCGAGTCGGATGCTTTAAATATTCTCCTGAGGAAGATACTCCTGGTGGAAAGATGGATGGACAGATTGATGAGGCGACAAAGCAACAAAGATATGAAGCAGTCATGGAGGTTCAACAGAATATTTCCCGTGAGAAACACCGGGAATTTGTTGGGAAAACGGTGGAAGTTGTGGTTGAGGGCTTAAGTGAGGAGACTGATTTGCTTTTGCAGGGGCGAACGAGTCAGCAGGCGCCGGAAATCGACGGGGTTGTTTTAATTAATGACGGCGAGGCCCGGATAGGTGAATTTGTTAGAGTGAAAATCACTGATAGTATGGAATATGATTTGATTGGTGAAATAGTTAAAGGGGTTTAGAGTTATGGACGAAAAACTTCTCAATCTCATTATTATTCAAACCCGAGATATAGGTCCTGGATTTCAGCTGGCAAATCGAGCCGCCACTTTAGATTGCGAGATCCTCGAGTTGTCAATTATGGGAAAAGGGCACTTGTCATTTTGTCGACGGGGGAAAATGACCCAGAGTTGATTCGCAGTAAAATTGGAGATCGGGACGCCCTGATTTCGACTCATAAAATTTGCCGGGGTCCATTTTTGACGCGTATTTGAGTGTGAATGAGCCTGGGAAACTCAGTTCTGATCTTGTCATATTTGAAGGCCCCTTTTTGGGCCACTTATTTGAAATTTGTCAAAAATTACCTGAAGCTAAAATTTTAGATATTCGGCTGATGCGGGGTTCGTCACCAAAGGCTTATTTAATGCTCTCAGCTGTTGATGCGGAAGTTCTTGGTGGTCTACATAGTCATCAGGTCATGATAACCCACATAACGGAACTTAGTTCTACATTGAAATCTTATTTTGAAATTGTACCCAATCAATAATTAGCGCTATTTTTGGATGCAGTCCTTCTATTGCTAAATAGGGTTTTAGCGGCCACCAGAACAGGTATTTGCTAAATTTTCGAATTTGACGAGCCAACTTGCAAGTTTTGATGTTTTAAGCTGAGAAGCAATTCGACGAACGACCACTGCATTTTTGTAACTAATATCGCAGGCCAATTTAAGGTAATTTAGGCTTTTTTCAAACTTCTGCAGCTCAGAAGCTGCGACCCCGGCGCCGACAAGACAAGTTTCTGTTTGTTTGTTTAAGAGAAGGCACTGTTCGTAAAATTTAAAGGCTTCAATAAAGTTTTTTTCTTCGCTCATGGACTTCGCATATGATTCGAGTGCAAAGAGTGATTTTGGGAACTTCTTTGCGGCTTCCTTTAGAATTTTGATACCTTTTTCATTTTCCCCAATTTGTCTATAAACAAGGCCCAAGTAGACGTGGCTATCGGGAGAGCTATCGTCAAGTTGAATGGCTTTGTTGCAGGATTCGATGGCAGGATCGTTGACGCCATCGAGAAAATCAATCTTGCAGAGTTTCGCAAAAAACTCATGCTTTGGCCCGATTTTTTCAATCATATCTTGATAAACTAAACGTAATTCATAGAAATTTGGTTTGTCCTTTCGATCGTAGATTTTAGCAATTTCCTCATAGGCGGGAACATACTTTGGATCTGCTTCAAGGGCTTTCTTCAAACTCTCTAAACCGAGGGAGGGCAGCTTTTGTCGCTTACTCTCGGCTGGAGATAGTTGCCTGGATTTGGAAAGATAGGCTCGTCCTTGAAGTGTGAGAGCCTCAGCGTCGTTTGCTCGCTTTGAAAGCAAAATCTGGATCGCCTTGAGGATTTGATCTTGTTCATTCCGCTTTTCGTGGGCCTTAATCAGGAGGAGCATGTCCTGGCGCTCAATTTTTCAATATTCTCCCAGAGAAGAGCGCTTGCCTTCTCATAGTCCTCAGAGTCAAAAAAACCCTGAGCTAACGCCGAGATGATTTTCACATCCTTTGGATTTGCCTTGAATTGCGCCTTGAGGTCTTCGATGCGTGAAGATTTCTGACTTTCAAGGCCATAGGCCAGAGTTCCAAAAGACAGGCAGAAATTACTACAGGCTATAAGTGAAAAACGAACGACCCATTTTGAGACAAAAGCTGGAAAATGCTCTCGAAGGCCGAAAAAAGATCCGATACTTCTAGATGTGAGGAGTAACTTCTTCATTCTGTAAGTTTGAGTTTGAAATGGGAAATTGTCATTGGAATTTTGATTGAATTGTTTTTGGAGTTGTTTTTGGAGTTGTCTTTGGAGTTGTTTTTGGAATTGGAAGAGAGCGAAATGAAACAAAGGTCAAATTCTGGTCAAGCGGTAGTCGAATATATTCTCATTTTGGTGGTGTCGGTGACCCTGATCCTTAGTCTTGCTTCAGTTATTTTTACTCCCTTTCAAATCTTCTTAAATCAATTTTTGGGCGAATATGTGAGTTGTCTTTTAGAGAGCGGCGAGTTGCCTCCCATGGGGACTGATTCGTTAAAGGCAAAGACCTCATGCCCCATTCCCAAATTTAAGGGCGGTGCTCCTGTGTCAATTCCCGGGGGGCCCACAGGTTCGGGCTATAGTAGTTCGAGCAGCTCGAATGGATCTAACGGGTCTTCTTCCGGATCAAGTGATTCGGATAAGAATGGCTCGAATTCAGATGGTTCAAATTCTGATGATTCGTCAAAGAATAGGCAAGGCTCCCGAGGCAACTTAAATAGCGGTGGCTCGGGTGGGATGGGCAGTCGGCCAACGGCCAGTGATGGTGCTGGAGGAAATTCCTCAAAGTCACGGGAGCTTGAGATTTCAGATCAGGCGGGGAGTGGAGGACCTGGAACTTTCAGCGGTAACAGGTTTGCAAATACTGCGCTTGGATTGTCGGGCAAAAAGACAAGGGCCATTGGATTAGATGGAATGACTGATGAACAAAAAAGCAAGCTGAAACCCAGCGAGCGGGGAGGCCAAACTAAAATCAGCGCAGGAGATGGAATGATTGTTAAGGAGAAGAAGACCACGATTAAGCCTCCAGAAAGAAAAGTTGCAGGCGTCGCTGAAGAGGAGGATTCGGGGTTTCAGTTTGGCAATTTGATTAGAATTCTGTTTATCGTTGGTATCATCGTGATCATTATTGCATTGATTGGCGGCCAAGTGGCTCAGATGGTGAAGAGTTGGGAATCGTAAACTCAGCGCGTCCTAAAAATATACAGCCTAGGTGACAAGTTTTGCAACTTCATCAGGTTTTGCTTGAATCTATTCCCAAAGTCTTAGATATGAAATTAGTGGAAAAAATTTTTGAGATAAACGTTAAGAAAAAGTTCAGTTTTTCTGAACTCAATAGACTTATTCCGTTGGTATTAAAACTTACTGATGCTGCTCAGTTAGAGGTCAATCACCTGTTGAGTCGGATAGATTCCAAGTCGAAGTTAAGAAATTCCTTGGAAAAGAATCAGGAGTTAGAATATCAAATCAACGGAATTATCGATCGCTGGGAAAGCAAAATCGAGAAGCTTGGCGGGTATCCGAAGGGGCTTTGGTTAGCTGATTTTGACTCTGGTGAAGGGTTCTATTGCTGGAAATTCCCTGAACCTGAGATTCAGTTCTATCATGGATACCAAGACGGTTTTTCTGGACGAAAGCCTATAAATCATCACTCCTTGCCCATCATAGGTTTAAGTTGAATAAGGGAACCATGAAGGCCAACTCAGGGGTTCGACAGAATAAGACTCGAAAAAAGACTCAAAAAGAGACTCGAATTGGCATCGCACAGATAGACTCCACCTTAGGTGACTTTAAGACCAATAAAACTAAAATTTTAGAAGCCATATTGAAGGCTGAAGACCGAAAGTGTTCGATGGTGGTTTTTCCGGAGTGTGCTCTATTTGGGTATCATCCTTTTGATATGCTAGAGAGAACGGATTTGATCGAATATCAAAACAGAGCTTTTTCTGAGATAGTAAAAAAAATACCAAAAGATATGGCTGTAATTTTTGGTCTTTTGACTATAAACGAGAAAAAGAAAGGACGTCCTTACTTCAATTCGGCAGTCCTCTTGATTAGGGGAAAAAAGCCAAAATTTTTTAATAAGCAATTATTGCCGACGGGGGATGTTTTTGACGAGGCCCGGTTCGTCGAACCTGGGGACCTAACCAAAAATTACTTTACCTGGAAAGGGGCCCGTTTTTTCCTAACGATTTGTGAAGACATTTGGGGCTGGCCAAATCCAAAGGGATATTCAGCCTATAAGGAAAACCCTCTTTCGAAGGTGCCTAAACAAAAAGTAGATCTAGTGATTAACTTGAGCGCGTCACCGTTTCACCTTGGTAAGATGCAGGCCAGAGAGTACATGACCCGTCAAACGGCTTCATATTTCAAGGCTCCCTTGCTCTATGTTAATCTTGTAGGGGCGCAGGACGAGATTATTTTCGATGGAACAAGTTTTCTAATGTCGCGGCGAGGGCGTCGGGTTTTTTCTTGTGAATCTTTTCGGGAAGACTTCAATGTTTTTGATCTTAAGACGCACAAACATTGGTCGGCAGCGCGAGCCTTGCCAGATATTGAAAAATTGCGAAGAGCTTTAGTCTTGGGAATTCAGGATTTTTGCCGAAAGGTTGGAATCGATCGGGTGCACTTGGGTTTAAGTGGCGGCATTGACTCGGCACTTGTGTCCTGCCTTGCTGTTGATGCTCTCGGATCTAGAAATGTGAGGGGAATTGGAATTCCTGGGCCCCATAGCAGTCCAGAGAGTCTGACCCTTGCAAGGCAGCTGAGCGAACGCCTTGGAATAGAATTTTCAGAAATTAGCATTAATTCGACTTATCAAACCGTTATTGAGGCTCTTGCAAGGAGCTTTGATCATCGCCAGTTTAGTATAGTGAATGAGAATGTTCAGGCGCGACTTCGTGGGTTGTTTTTGATGGCCTATGCAAATCAAAGTCAAAGTTTGTTGTTAACTACTGGAAATAAAAGTGAATACGCGACTGGATACGCAACCCTCTATGGGGATATGTGCGGGGGACTTGCGCCCATTGGTGATCTCACAAAAAAACAAGTGTACCAGTTGGCTGAGTTATATAACTCTCAGCATGAAGTTATCCCGCCAGAAATCATTAAAAGAGCTCCAACCGCAGAACTTAGACCTAATCAGAAAGATCAAGACACTTTGCCGCCTTACGAAGTCCTCGATGAGTCGGTCGAGAGACTGGTGACCAGGTCGAAAATGGGCAAAACAACCACGGATAAATGGTTATCAAAGGTACTAATGAAAACCGAGTTCAAACGTTGGCAAGCTGCACCTATTTTAAAGGTTTCGGAGCATTCTTTTGGCCGGGGTCGAAGATGGCCAGTGGCCCATAAAGCATGGATTTACTAAAAAAATACGAAAAGAGATATTAGAACATTAAAAGTTCAAGCTGCTTTGGTTGACGAATAATTTGTGGAAATTTGAATTCTGGTTTTCCTGTCAACGCGATCAAATTTTCGAGCTTGGGGACTTGTCCCCCAATGGAAATTCGTTTCAAAAGCTGTTGAAACAAGATCCCACAATAGGTGGCATCGGCCTCAGCTCGGTGAAATTCGGAGGATGGCATTTTCAAATGCTTGACTAAAGTTCCAAGTTTATAATTAATTAATCCAGGAAAAACCTTTCGAGCTAATGGGAGAGTGTCAATGATAACTCCGCGAGGGGCAGGAGCCTCAAAGCGCTTGATGTCGGCAATCAAGAACTGTGCATCAAAAGGCGCGTTGTGCGCAACCATAACATCATCACCGCAAAATTCAGCAAATGAGCCTAGAAGGGATTCGATCAAAGGCTGACCCGTCACCATCGCATTTGAAATGCCATTGACGGCTGACGCACCAGGGGGAATAGGACGTTTGGGATCGACCAAGGTAGAAAATATACTTTCTACCTGTCCATCAATAAAACGAACCGCACCAATTTCGACAATAGCGTCAGCTCCAGCTACAGTCCCAGTTGTTTCCAAATCGAAGGCAATAAATCTCATAGAGTTATTGATACAAAAGGCAATGAAGAGATTCAATCTCTAAAGTAACTAATTTTGAAGAACGGTCGCTGACATCCGGTAAACTTTGGCATCTCCATTTTGGCTAGTGTCTGCGTGGTACACGAAATTCCCATTACTGATGATTCCGACTCCAATTGTAAACTCAAACCCGTTGGCAGCAGCGCCACAGATACTGCCAGAAGTGCCCTGGAAATCCGGAATTGAAACACTGCCTCCACACAGGGGGCGAAATTGAATAATGGCCTGCATGGGGCAGCTTTCTGAGGGTTCATTTGCTCCACGACTGTCGCAACGACCACCCGCTGCATTGAAAAGAATCTTATTGGAGTTCAATCCGCCAGCGGTTGTGGTTAGCCCTGCAGGGGGCGCCGGCCACGCGCCGCCTTGGTAGATGACCGGTGGGTTGGGAGCGTAGAGAATCATATCATAAGAAATTTTTTCGTCACAAGGAGAGGGTGTGCCAGTGAGGCAACGAACGAGCTCCGAATTTGTGCTAAATCGTGAATTTCGAATGGTAATCTGTTGTGCAAGCATTTGATCGAGCATGGAAAGAAGGTGAATCCTGGCTGCGGAAAGGTTCGTCCTCTGGGTTTCCTTGTATCCTTGAATTTGCCGAGCCAACATATAAGTTTGTCCAATTAAAATAGCAAGACCAAAGGCCATAACAAGGACTAGGACTGAAGCGCCACGCCGGGATCTAATCAACCCAGGAAGTGGAGCCTGCACCACTTGGGTTCCATCTGCCGTAATTGCACATAAACACATAAGAGTAACCCTCCGGAGTCCCTGCGGCCAATCGATTGGTCGCCTTCATATTTGTAGTTGAACTATTGTGGCCTACCATTTTAGAAGAGTAGAGCTTTGTTTGATATAAGCTTGCTCCTCCGGTGCAAAGTTCATTTGTTCGATCTATCCAGGGTTGGGGGGGGGTTGTTGCGGAATTTGCTCCAACAAAACTCCAAGTTAAACTTGATGCAGGCCCGGTCGTAACAAGGAAAACTGTGGGAGCGTTTGGTGAGCCAGGCGAGTTTGTATTATCCGCATAGGAAAAATCAGGTCCCACTGTATTCGGAAATACGAATTGGGAATAAGAGAAGTTCCAATTTTTATGGGTATTAACGGTCGGCGGCGCGGCGTCTAGGTAAGCCTTGATAACCCTTCGGTCTTGATTATTAAGGGAGTCATTGTACGAGGCCCATCGATCATAGCAGCGCAGTTTTTTCGTGGCACCTGCTGTCCAGTAACCAGCATCATTTTTTGGATCTTGTCCAAGAGCTGTACTTCCTGATCCAGCGGGAACTTCGGTCGCATTGAATGGCGAATTCCACATATTATAATTCACCGTGAGTGATTTGGTCGCTTGTTGCCCAGGCAAACTAGAGAATTGAGCAAGACATGCCCGATGGACGGTTTGTCCCGAAACTAATCTTGCCCTGAAAGCCACATCAGGTAGGTCCGCTTCACCCTGAACATTTGCACTGTTTTTCAGCAAAATATAATCACCTGAATAGCCTGCAGGGAGAGGACAAGTCCTGAGTACCTGAGCGGTGCTGATTCCCGCAGAAAACGAGGCGGTGCAGATAGAAGTGGAAAGATCAGTGGCTTTAACGACCTTAACAGATACAGTTGAGTCTGGGTCAAAATCTGCTTTAATCCAAGCTTGCCTGGTTGGGGCTAGAGTCATTAGGCCTGTTTCATTACTTAGATTCGAGAAATCTAACCAAAGAGATTCATTGGTATAGAAATAAATTCCAGGAATACTCACCACTTGAATATAGGCAGATTGAGAATAATTTCCAGAACTAATCGAGCATGCCGGAGAAATTGGGTTCTGTATTATTAGCTGTGTCTGAACATCAGCCGAGGCCGTTGTAGGGCCTTCCTTGATTCCATTGACCGTATTGGTTCCAGTACAGATCCTAGAATTCGTCGGGACGTCTATCGAGCAAGACATTGCTGAGGTCAGAGAGCCTGATAACATAATCCCAGGGGCTGCCGGGACCGTCGGAAAAGTCCAGTTAATGCTGGGGGTCTGGGTGCAACAACTGCCTGTTGAATAAGATTCTGAAAGAACAGCGGTTGTATTAATTCTGATTTTATTTGGAGAACTGGTGATTGGCGAAATAACCGGAGTGACTTCCTGTAAGTTCACGATCAAACTCTGGGTGGTTTCTGGGCTGGAAACTCCCATAACAAGTTTGTTTGAAAAAAAATCTTGGATGGTTGAGAGAACGGTATATGGCCCAGCAGTCTGTTGAAGGTCAAAGGGAATTATGACCTCTCCATGGGTGCCAGAAATCGAAGACACAGCGACAGCGGTTCCGTTTATCCTCGTCGTGTTTGATGTGAGTCCCTCATCGTCGCCAATGAGAAACTTAAGGTCTAAATTATTATTAACTGTGCAATTTCTTTGAATGCTAAACGGATTTGTAGCCGGTGAAGTTTGCCTAATCTCCGGTCGTGGAATAATTCGAATAGTTGCATAATTTGTGGATTCAATGGTTCCGCCACCAACATCAGTGGCGACAGCTCTAAATTGATAAAAACCAGACTTGAAAGTCGGAGCAATAAAATTTGCTGGATTGCCGGGGTCGATTGTCCAGTGGAATTTCACATCATTAGGGTTTGCCGAACCAATAGCAAAATCTGAAGGCACAATGCCCGAAGTTGATGAAGCTGTTGTCATGAGGCCAAAATTAAAAATTGACTTGGAACAGCTCCAGCCAAAGTAATAGTCCACGCGCCACTCCCTGTGGCGGGATTAATCACATCATTCCAAGCTAGGGATTCTAGAGCTGGAGGAATCGAGTTTTCATCGAGACCGGCAGCCAAGGCACCGGTGTATGATCTTGATTGGATTTTCATGCTGACTAGGCCAGTGGGGTTCCCGACAACCACTTCAAACCGAAGACCTTGCGGACGACCAGCTTGATCTGCAAAACCCAAATATTTTTGGACCGGATAGATTCCGGCAAGGTTTTGGGTAAGAGTTCCATTGGTTTGATCCATAACCCGAGTAATTTGAATGCCCTTTTGTAGGGGTAGATAAATCTCGCCATCGGCCTGTGGAAGTATAAATCCCGGTGGGTAATCGGGCCGCAGGCCAACTGAATATCTAATAGTGACGGACATGGCCTTATTGCAGCTAGTTCTGAAATTCAAACAAAAAGGCTCAGCCCAAGTTCTTGCAAAGAGAGGGCATCTCTCAGGTGTGGCAGCGTCAGCAGCGCTGCAGCGAATGCCACTCTGTCTGTAGTAGACGTCCTCACCCGCAATGGACTGATTGATATCCAGAGAATCATGATTGGCAAGATAAAAGCGATTCCCGCGAGAGGGATCGTCAAGAGTTGTTTTATTGCATCCAACAAGAAGCGGATCGGTGATTGATGGTAAACACTTGGCTAGCATATCGAAATGGGCCAAGTTGTTCGGCGGTCCATTATTGGCCCTATTTCCAGCAACTCCGTTGGTATTAGTCATCAATGCCGAGGCATCAATATTCGAGTAAACCATCGACTGAGTTCGAATATTGTTTACGATATCATTTCGGGAAAGAACCATATTCAAGCGTTTGTTGTTGGCATTCATTATATCGGTCATGCTCATGAGTGCTGTCATAATCACGCCCACGAGTCCAATGGCCACCAAAACTTCAATCAATGAAAATCCACGGCTATTAAAGTTATTCTGTTTCACCAAGTCACGTCCTGTTGGTTTGCCACTTTAGTTCAATATCCAGCTCAATTCTAGCTCGGCACCTGAATTCCTGCTTAAAAAATCTACGAATTTCAGATAACAAATGAAAACTTGTCCCAAAACAATATGCTTCCTGACTGGTTTGATTCAAATTGAGATCGTTTAATCATTGCGACTTTTGGTTATTTTTTCCTTCGTGTACTTTATCGTAGAGTGCAGAAATCTTCTCAGCCAGAGTATAGAAAAATCATGCTTTCTAAATTTTAATGGATGTCGTTTTGGGGCTTCCCCTCGGAGCCAGGTTTCTACGTATTGCTCAACAACATAGGCTGGGCCCGCAATGTGATTCAATAGAACAAGACCAAGAACAATAGAAAGTGAAACGCTAAAGAGACTAAACATGGCGGAGGCTCTAAAAAATGCGGCTCCTTGTTTTTGAAGAAGATCAAGAGCATAGAGCTGCTCAGGGCCATCCAGACCCATCAATCCATCTACAATTTGTCTTTGTGAAAGCCAGTATGCAAAAAGGAAAAAGATAATATTTATGCAGGATAAACATACAAAAAAAGAAACAACTCCATATTGAAGCTTGGAATTGACAACAACCTGGCGCCTCAAAAACTGTTTAAACATTTTCAATCTCCATTGACGAACGATCGGGAATCAATAGGTCCAAGATTAAATGGTTGCATAGAGATTTGGAGCTGTAAACAAGTTTAGGTGTCAGCTTCCTCCAGATAGGTATATCCAGATAATCCTTCTTCATAATGCTTGATCAGGAGCTTCGCTTCTTGCTTGGTGATAGACCCCGCTTGAATGCTCTCCTCGGTGGCTTGGCGAACACTATCAATCATTTCAGCTCGACCATACTGGACGTAGGACAAGACTTCAGTGACGGTGTCACCGGGAACATAATGATCAATTGTATAGCCCGCATCGCTGAGGGACACGTGAACGGCATCGGTATCGCCAAACAAATTATGGAGATCACCCAAAATTTCTTGATAGGCACCAGTTAGAAAGGCACCCATAAAATATTGTTCCCCCTCACGAAATTCATGAATATTAGTTGTCCGTCGGTAGGTTCCGGTCTCAGTATCGATAAACTTCTCGATTTTTCCATCCGAATCGCATGTTAAATCAGCAAGAGTTGCCTCGCGTCGAGGCTGCTCATTTAGACGATGGATAGGCATGACTGGGAAAAGTTGCCCGACAGCCCAGGAGTCTGGCACTGATTGAAATACAGAGAAATTACAAAAATATGTGTCACATAATTCTTGCGAAAGCTGTGCGCGAATATCATCGGCATCTGGGAGCTGACTTGCGATCTTAAACATTTTCGTAGCAACTGAGAAATACATGCTTTCGCACCAAGCTCGGTGGGGAAGTGATAGCACGCCATAAGTAAATAACTGAAGCGCATCTTGTTTTGATTGAGTCAGATCATTAAAGCATTCGAAAATATTGTCTTTATTAACTTTTTCGAAAATATATTGCATGTCTTGCATGATGGTCGGGTCCCCCTTAATGGCTGGTCGAGGGGGCTCCTGTCGATGAAGGTCGTTCACGCCAAGAATGTTGAAAATCAAAACAGAGTGGTGTGCGACCAAAGCTCTGCCGGATTCGGTGACAATATTCGGGTGTGGAACTCCTTTTTCGTCGCAGAGTGCCTGAAGTGTGGAAACCACGTCATTGGCGTATTCTTGTTCACTGTAGTTAATTGAGCTATCAGAATTTCCAGTCCCATCGTAGTCTACGCCGAGGCCTCCACCCACATCAATATATTTTAGTTGGGCACCCATGGCGCAAAGCTCAGTATAGAACCTTGCCCCCTCTTTGAGAGACGATTTAATACTGCTTATAGATGGAACTTGAGAACCAATATGGAAATGCAATAGTTCAAGGCACTCGAGCAGGTCTTCTTTGATCAGAGTTTCTATTCCCTCAACTATTTCAACTGAAGTCAGGCCAAACTTGGATCTTGCCCCTGAGGAGTCAACCCACTTGCCAGAGCCTTGGGTATTAAGTTTCGCTCTAAAGCCAATTTTAGGGCGGGCGTTAAACTTCTTGGCAGCCTGAATAACTAAGTGAAGTTCCTCTTTTCGATCGACAACAATAATCGTGTTTCGTCCAAGCTTCTGGGCCAAGATCGCAGTTTCAATATACTCAACATCCTTGAAGCCATTGCAAATAATCAATGCATTCGGAGTATTCATGAGAGCAAGGACGACTAAGAGTTCTGGTTTAGATCCACACTCGAGGCCCAGGTTTAGGTTCTTTCCAAAATGCACAAGCTCTTGAACAAGATGTTTCTGTTGGTTGACCTTGATCGGATAAACGCCACTATAATTTCCCTTATAGCCATGATCCAAAAAAGGCTCTTTGAAACAACCGTGGAGGAGCTCGACCCGAGCCTTAATAATATTTGGAAATCGGATCATGATTGGAACTCGAATTCCTCGATCTAAAAGATCCTGTGTTAGCTCGAAAAGATCAACTGATCGTCCCTGGGGCCCTCAGGAGTGACTTGAACATTTCCGCTGGTATTAACCCGAAAATATCCACTTCCCCAGTTGTTAATTCCATAGAGCGCTGCACTTTTTTCAGAATTCCAATCGGACATCGTTAATCACCTCTTTAATTCGTCATCAAATTCAAAATCTTTCCAGCCCGATAGACAATTTTCACAATGGATTTACCCGCACTAGCCGCCAGGCCAGGCTCAACTTTTTGAGCTTCACCCACAGCGAGAGATTCTGGTGCATCAGGTGCCAACTGACTTGTTCCGCGCATCTTGCCATTGACCTGGACTCCCATCGTGATCATTTCATCAAGAACGAGGGAACTATCATAAGTTGGCCAAGGTGCCAAAGAAACAAAATCATTTTCTGCCATTTTTTTCCATAATTCCTCGGCCAGGTGAGGAGCAAAGGGCATGAGCATTTGAACGAGGGTTTTGAGGGCAACGCGAGGGCGAGCGTCAATTTTACTCAATTCATTCACAAGAATCATCAAGGCGCTAATCGCCGTATTAAAATTCAACGATTCAATATCCTCAGTAACTTTTTTGATAGTCTTATGAAGAACTTTGTTCAGCTCCTGAGGCACAGACTCATCTTTGACCAGGCAAACGCCGTCTTCAGAGACAATGAGTCTTCGAACTCTATCTAAAAAACGCGTCACTCCATCAATTCCAGTGGCAGACCAAGGCTTGTCCCTATCCATGGGGCCCATAAAAGAAATAAAAGTTCGAAGGGCATCCACGCCATTTTTATTCCGAATCTCATCTAAATCGGCTACATTCCCTCTGGATTTAGACATTTTTTCCCCATCCGCCCCTAAAATCATCCCCTGGTGGGCGAGTTTCTTGAAGGGTTCGTCGTGAGTGACCAGGCCTAAATCAAAGAGAACTTTTTGCCAAAATCTGGCATAAAGCAAATGTCCAACAGTATGTTCGGCCCCTCCCACATACAAATCGACTGGCATCCAATATTTTTGATTTTCAAAGTCAAAAGGAGCCATATCATTATGTGGATCTGTGAAACGTAAAAAATACCAGGAAGACCCTGCAGATCCAGGCATAGTATCAGTTTCTCGCACCCCGGATTGACCGTTCTTACTGTATAGGGACCATTCCTTATTTCGTGCTAACGGGGCTTCACCCTTTTCAGAAGGTTGATAGTCTGCAACTTCCGGAAGGCCCACAGGCAGCTCATCTATTGCCAAAGCCTTAGTCCCACCGCCATCAAAATGAACAATTGGAAAAGGCTCTCCCCAATATCGTTGTCGACTGAAGAGCCAATCTCGTAACTTATATTGAATGACCCTTGTTCCAAGTGCGTTTTTTCTAGATATTCAATTGCTTTGGCAATAGCCGTCGCTTTGTTAAGTCCATTCAAGAAATCGCTATTGACTAACAACCCCTCCCCTTCAAAAGGAAGCTCAACCTCGCTTGTCAGAACGCGAAGGATGGGGAGGTTAAAGGCTTTTGCAAATTCAAAGTCCCGCACATCATGGCCTGGTACAGCCATGATAGCCCCGGTCCCATAATCCATGAGCACATAGTCGGAAACCCAGATGGGAATACTCTTCTGACTCAGTGGGTGAACGACAAAGGCCCCAGTGAAGACTCCACTTTTGGTTGTTGAGGCCTTTCGATCGATCTCGGACTTTCCAAGCGCACTTTCCACATACTTATTCACACTCTCCTGGTGATCTGGAGTCGTTATTTTCTTCAAAAGCGGATGTTCAGGTGCCACAACCATAAAAGTGACACCAAACAACGTATCTGGGCGAGTCGTAAAAACTTCGAGAGACTCAGAATGCCCGGATATTTTAAACTGGACAGTTGCCCCCTCGCTTTTTCCGATCCAATTTCGTTGGCCTTCTTTGGTTCGTTCGGGCCAATCGACTTTGTCTAAATCTGAAAGAAGTCGTTCAGCGTAGGACGTTATTTTGAGCATCCACTGCTTCATGGGCATGCGGATAACTGGATGCCCCCCTCGTTCAGACTTACCGTCGAGGACTTCCTCATTGGCCAAAACTGTCTTAAGCGCTGGGCACCAATTCACCGGCACCTCTTTTTGGTAGGCTAGGCCTTTCTCAAAGAGCTTGGTGAAAATAAACTGGGTCCATTTGTAATAGCTAGGTTCGCAGGTCGAAACCTCGCGCGTCCAATCAAAGCTGAATCCAAAGGATTTCAATTGGCGACGAAAGGTCTCAATCGCCTTTTCGGTGGTAATTGCGGGGTGGACCCCTGTCTGAATTGCATACTGCTCGGCGGGAAGTCCAAAAGCATCATACCCCATGGGATGAAGAACATTGAAGCCCCGAGCGCGCATAAACCGGGACATGATATCTCCGGGAGTATAAGACGCGATATGCCCTAAGTGAAGACCTGAGCCACTCGGATAGGGGAACATGTTAAGCGCATAGTACTTCGGTCGAGGGTCCATGTCTTTGGCTACAAAGCATTTGCTTTCTTCCCAGGCCTTCTGCCATTTGACTTCCATCTGTGCGGTTGTCTGTTGTTTCATGATCTTTTCCTCAAAAAATAGTTTTTTTAATATCTAATCAGGAAATGCCGCTGATTCAATGAAATTTAACTAGACCTCAGATTAGGTTTTGGTCTCTAGCCTCTAGAGAAGCTTAAGAAATCCGATATAATAGGCACATGAGCCAAACCTACACACGGACGGGTGCTCAAGCCCGCAGAATTCTAATCATCGATGAGGATCCAGAGAGCCTTGAGCATTTGCTTGAGCCAATTCGTTGGGAAAATTATGACACTCGTGGCGTGACCGATATGATCGAAGCCATTAAAATGATTGAAAATTGGAATCCTCATATTGTTCTTCTTGATCTTTCTTATGCCCAAGGAGCTTTGCAGGCTCTTGAGAAGATTCAAGCTGCACTCCCTCACACTTCAGTCATCCTAATTTCTGAAGATTCTTCGACGGATTCCATTATCGTGGGGCTGGACGCCGGGGCCGACGACTATATAGTAAAGCCATTTGTTCCCCTGGAACTTCTGGCTAGAGTCCGAACACAGTTAAGAATTCGTGATTTGCAAGAACAGTTAATTTATGCCAATGAAAAGCTCAAGGAATTGGTTGATACAGATGATTTGACTGGACTATATAATATGCGGTCTCTTTATCAGCGTCTTGAGTTCGAGATGGAGAGGGGCCGTAGTTTCAATCGCGGAGTTTGTGTCGTTATGCTCGACATGGACAACTTCAAAAGCGTCAATGACGGCTACGATCATCTATTCGGAAGCTTCGTCATCCAGGAGATGGGGAAGATAATTAAGGCAAATACTCGAAATATAGATATCCCTGCTAGATACGGAGGGGATGAGTTTCTGATTGTTCTGACTGAAACGACCTACGAAGGCATTTTGTATTTTTGTGAACGTCTTCGCAAATCAGTGGCTACCACATCTTTTGTCAATGGCAGCGATTCGATTCTGCTGACAATTTCCCTTGGCTTTGCCATCACTGACCCAGGAGAGGTCATCTCTGCTCGCGATCTGGTCCGGAGAGCTGATCACGCATTGTATGAATCAAAAAGAAATGGAAGAAATCGGACTACTTTCTTCAAGACTGATTCAAACAACAACCTTCTAGAGCTCAAAAAAACTCCTAAACGGATTCCTACTCAAAAAAAAACTCAACAGAGTAAGAAAAAAAATCGCCGGACGTTGATCAATCATTGACTGAATCCTTCCCCTCAAGCATAGGTGGACCTTAAGGAAACAGACTGATGGAAACGTGGCAGGTATCATCCATTGATATGGGGCTCAGGAAAAAAGCAGCGCTCCTTTCGTTAATTGTTAGCGTTATAGTTTTTTCAACGAAACTTTTCGCCTATCATTTGACTTTGTCGACAGCCATTCTTTCAGATGCCTTAGAGAGTATTGTGAATATTCTGGCCGCTCTTGTTGCCTTGGTGGTCATCAGATATGTTTCAGTACCGGCAGATAAGGAACATCCCTATGGCCACGGGAAAGTTGAGTACTTTTCGGCTGCTTTTGAAGGCGGATTAATTGTTTTCGCTGCACTAATGATTGCATTTCAAGGAGTTATGGCGCTTCTGCGTGGGCAGGTTTTGAATCCGCTTGGAAATGGTTTGATCTTGGTCGTCACTGCGACGATGTTAAATTTTGGCTTGCGTCTCTATTTGAAGAAGATTGCTCATGCCCAGAAATCTGAGGCTCTTGCTGCCAGTGGGGCCCACGTCATGTCGGATGTCATGACGACGGGTGGAATTGTTCTTGGCTTAGGATTGGTTATGATAACTGGATGGAACTGGCTTGACCCATTACTTGCGATTGGGGTTTCGTTTCATTTGGTATGTGAGGGTGTGAAAATTGTCCGCCGTTCAGTTGCCGGCCTGATTGATGAGGTCGATGTGTCCAGCTTGCGGAGCCTGAGTGAGTCGTTTTCAAGAAATCGTCGAGAAGGCATTATCAATATTCACAACCTTAAGACCATTAGGTCCGGGAGCTTTCATCATGTGGATGCTCACCTTGTAGTTCCAGAATTTTGGGATATTGCAACTGTCCATGGGATTACTCAGGAATTTGAACTAGCAGTTGTCAAAGACTATCCGTTTGACGGGGAAATCGCTTTTCATTTGGATCCATGCCTTAAGAAATACTGTCAGATGTGTGAGCTAGGATCGTGTCCGATTCGAGTTGAAAATTTTGTAAAAGTTCAAAATTTTGTTCCTGAGGAATTAATCAATGGTCCCGGAGAGTAAAAAGAATCACCGTCGTGTGATTAGTCGAACCTCGACTCTCCCAAATCAGAACGAGTATACTTTAGCTTTGGACAGAGAGCTTTCTCATGTTGCTTTTTCTGAAGAGAGAGCGGGACAGTGGAAGGGCCTGTGGCAGACGGAGATTTTCAGGGCTAGTCAGCATCTCGGTGATGTGAATCGACCAGCTCGACCCTTGGATTTGGAAATTGGTACTGGCAACGGGACTTTCTTTGCTGCTCAGGCAAAGAGGTTTCCAGAGCGCGATCTGATCGGTATTGAGCTTAAGTATAAGCCCCTGATTCAAACAATTCGTCGGGCGCTGCGAGACGGGGCAGAGAACGCGATCGTGATCAGATATCACGCATTCAACATAGAAGATTTGTTTGCTCCCAATGAGCTTAATGATATCTATATTCATTTCCCGGACCCCTGGGTAGCTCCTCGAAAACCCAAAAATAGAGTGGTTGGGCAGCCAATTTTAGATTCGCTCTTCGAAATGCAGAAGTCGGGCTCAGCACTTAACTTCAAAACGGATTCAAGGGAATACTTCCTTTGGGCTATGGATGAAATTAGAAAGACGAAATATTTAATCGAGTTTGAAACCATGAATCTTCATCAAAGTCTATGGAGAGAAAAAAATTTCGAAACAGCGTTTGAGAAAATTTTCCTCAAAAAGAATATTGAGATAAATTTTGTAAGATTAATCAAGCCATAGGGGCTTTTTTGACAGTGGCTTTTGTAGCAGTCGGCGCGACACTTTTTGGTTCCGCCAAGAAATATTTTCTAAATTAGATTCCACTTCTTTAGAAACAAAAGGTCTTGCTCGGGCCAATCCACAGAAAACATTAGTGATGCTTTTGTTCTTGGGTGAGTCAGACCAAGCTCTCGAGCGTGAAGTAGAAAGCGAGGCAACTCTGAAATTTCTTCTTTCAAAATTATGTTTTTGAGGTGTGAGAGTTTCTTATCTGAACCGTAGGCATGGTCACCGACGATCGGGTGACCCATCTCGGATGAATGCACACGAATTTGATGAGTTCGACCTGTTTCTAGCTGAAATTTCACCAGAGAAAGGTGATCGTTGAAATTAAGGACCTCATAATGTGAGACCGCCCATTTGCCGATCTTGAGCGGGCAGTTCGGGTCTCTTTCAATCGCGCCCTTTGAATTTCGAATTGAAGCGAAAACTTTGCGCTGGGTTGGGTGCCTCGCCAAATGAGATTTGACTGTTCCGTGAGTTTCCTTCGGTCGACCCCAAAGAACGGCCTGATAGATACGATGAACAGTTTTCATTTTAAACTGTTGAGCGAGGGCCTCATGGGCCAGGTCATTTTTTGCAACGACAAGGAGTCCGCTGGTTTCTTTGTCAATACGATGAACAATTCCGGGGCGGCATTCGTTAAATTTCATCGAAAGGCTTGAGGTGTGGGCGAGGAGGGCGTTAACCAGTGTCTTGGATGTATGACCTGCTCCTGGATGAACAACTAGTCCGGAGGGTTTGTTAACGATAATAAGATCTTCGTCCTCAAAGAGAACATCCAGCGATAGATCATATGGGACCAGGTCATTGTTGGATATGATGTCGGGAAAATCGATAAGTATTGTCTCTGTTCCTTTAATTTTATAGGAATTTTTCTCAAGCGATCCATTGATCATGACTCGTTCTTGTTCTAGCAAACTCTCGGCTCTGGATCTGGTTTTGACTTCCTCAAAATACGACAAGGCTTTGTCTAATCGGAGGCCCTTAATTTCCGGAAACTCAATCGTGGGAAAAGCTTTTTTACTCATTATCCAGCGTTGGCTTTAAAGGCCTTCATATAGGAATCCGCCACGGTTTTTTCATTCAGGCCAAGTGCCTTTGCAATTTGAATGACATAACCACGCACAAAGACCGGAGCAGGCAACTTCATTCGATCGTCGGCTTCAACAGCAGCAAGGTAGAAGACATTTACTTTTGTTTTTTCACTCATTTTTTCGATCGAAAGATTCTTGTACTCTCTGATTTTTTTAAGATCGCTACCCATCCACTCGGTTCTTGTTTGAATTTCTGCCTCGAGCCCCTCGTCGATTCGATAGGAAACCTTGTCAAATTTAGCTTTAGGCTCAGGAAAGTTTTGGCGGCTTGCCGTTAGAATTGAATCATAGGATAGATCTAGGCCCTCAGAGGACTTCCCTAGCAGGCGTTGGTCATAAATAGTTCTGAGAGTCTTGTTCCCTAAGACTGAATAAGCTTCTTCGATAAGTTTGAGTAAATCCCGTGCTTCTTTTTCGGAAAAGATTGTGTAGATCTCGGGATTGTCGCCATCATAAGTCCGGCGGGCCCGATCATAGGCTTTAGTAATCTCGTGTTGGGCCGCACTGGTCCCAAGCTCAAGAATTTCGTAGTAATTAATTCTAGATCCTTCAACTATCATCTCTGTCATTATACTACGGCTCTCAATTCCTCCGGATCAATAAGTTGTTTGCAGATTCCTAGGAATTGTCCTGCAAGTGGAGTGAAAGGTTGTGAAACTAAGAAAGGAGCCATATTCCTCACAGACTGCCACACGGCGTTATCGTATTCAATTGCGCCAAGATAATCTAGACTAACGTCATAGTATTTATTGCAGACGCTTCTCATCGAATAACCAAGATCTGCATGAGTCTGACTTCTTGAACAATTCATGATCAGGCGCACAGGGTGTGTTGAGAGAGATTCGAAATGATCGATGCGAAGGCCGTCACTCTCACGAATATATTTTCGAATAGAAAAAGGTCGATCGACTATCTTCTGGCGGTACTCGCGAAGTTTTTTGATGAAGCTATTGTAGGCGTCCGGCTGGCTATCGAGCTTAAGCTTGTAGCACATGAGGCCTTCGATAAAACGGTACGCTTTCTCAATACTCGTTGGCTCCGGTGTTGTGACCAAAAACCTTTCGTCAGCATTGTCCATGAGGCAGAGGTGGCTTTCTGAGGCTCCGGCGCCCAAATCCACTAGGACAAAATCGGCTTTTAAATGACGGAGCTCCGGAAGCAATTTTGCAACAATATCAGCGCTTGCAGAAGAAGAGTCCCAGGAGTCCCAAAAACCTTGAACATAGGAAAGGTGCGGATAGGGAGTGGGAATCACAATTTCTTGAAGTGTTTTCTGACCCTCGTAAAAATTTCGAATGCTTAAGTGAGAGGGCTCAAGTCCCAAAGCCGTATGAACATTTGCGCCGCTAAGATCCAGATCCACAAGAACAACTGAGTGTCCAAGTTTCGAAATGGTCAAAGCCAAACTAGAAGCGATAAATGTTTTCCCTACGCCCCCTTTACCAGAGGTAATTACCCACAATCTCGGATCTTTGGTTGGCTGAGGTCTTTGTGATTTTATAAGCTCCATGAACAAATTCCCTTTATTTAAGCGGAGTGAATACGAGTCCTCTCTTGGTCTCTTCGGCTTCACTGGCGCGAATATAAAGTGGCCTTAACAATTTCCAGTCCATGGTCTGCTTCTTAAGAAACAACTCGTAGGCTAGCTGACCCAAAGTAGAGGCCAGCGGAAAATCAAAAGAGGAATCCTCTGGTCTGACCATTTTTTCAAGAACCGAGGGTTCAAAAAATGGCAGGTAGGTCTTATATCCATCGCCAAGAACTTGAAAAGAGGTGAAGTCTTTTGTCAATGGTGAGGCCAACAGCCAATCAGAAAGGCTCTTCACACCGACGGCCTCTGCCTCGCGAAGTTGAATCCATTGTGAGTTTTTGAATTGATAAACGCATGTGTAAGTCATGTTCTTGTACGCGTTGATTAGCGTAAGCACAGGGCGACTCTGCTCAGCGGAGCTATCCGATGATCCAATAGCTTTACCCATAGCTTCACCAATCGACGAGCCATGAGCAAGAAGGGTTAAGGAATCAATAGCGACAAGTGGTTTTCTGAAGATGTAGGAAAACGTCTTTGCAGCATTGAGAGCAATTCGAATTCCAGTAAAGCTTCCTGGGCCGATTCCCGTTGCAAAAAGGTCTACATCATTCAGTTTGAGCGAATTTTCAGTAAGGATTTCCTCAATAGCTTGGTTTAAGAAGTCCGAGTGAGCTCTTTGATTTTCCGAGCGTCTTTCTGAGATCAGTTGATCGTTCTCGAGGAGGCACACACTACCCACGTGAGTGCTCGTCTCTAGGGCCAATATTCTAACGCTGGAATTCATAGGGGCAGGAATTTAGTTACATCATTGTAAAGAGCATAGACCATCAACATAAGGAGAAGGGCCATGCCGATTTGCTGAGCGAACTCCATTTTCCTTAAACTCAGTGGGGATCCCTTGATAGCTTCTATTGTGTAAAACACGAAATGTCCGCCGTCCAAGACTGGGATTGGCAACAGATTTAGAATAAACAAATTTACAGAAAGAATGGCCATGAGGTGCAAATAATAGCTTATCCCTCTTTTAAAAGACTCATGGGCCGCTTGACCAATAGAAATAATGCCGCCAATATTTTTAGAGGAAATTTCCCCTTTAACGAGTCTAGCCAAATTGACAAGAATCATTCCGGTCGATTCAAAAGTCCGGCTGGTTCCTCGAGCCAAGGCGGCGAAAGGATTTCCGATTGAAAATTTGACGGGCTCCTCTGAGACCACATTTGGAAAAGGTGAAATTCCAATTGTGTAGCGTTTATCTTCAGAGCCAAGCGCAGTCGTTTGAGACGTCATCTTTGGAAGAACATCCAAAGTCAAGAGGTCTATCCCCCGAATAACTTCAAGTTTCAATGGAGCGTCTCCTTGAAATCCCTTAACGGAATTTAGGACATCTTCCCATTTGGTCACCGGCACGGCATTTATTGATTTAATGCGGTCACCGGGCTGGAGTCCTGCCAGTTGCGCTGGTGACTTTTCAACGATGAGGTTCAAGAAAACTTCGGCAGACTCAATTTTCAAACTAGCTAGGGTTATGGGACCTTGGACAGACGAGGGCGTCTGGAAATTCAGACTTAGTTTCTCGGTTTTCTTGGACTTTTCATTTAATCTTTCAACTTCAAGCTGAACTTGAGAACCTGCAGTTAATTTCTCAAACTCTTGACTCAGAGAGCGCCAGTTTCGAACCGCTGTTTGATTGACGGCGACGATCCGATCGCCAGGACGAAGGCCAATGGTATAAAGGGGAGTGTCACCCGTAACACCGACGTAATTTCCTTTTGAATAAAACTGAAACCCGTCGATATTGCCGATAAACTTCTCGGAGACAAGTGGGTTCTTATTTTCCTCTTTCTCAATTTGCGCTTCAAATGAGGTGGCTTCGCCAGTTTCCCGAACGACTTTAAATTGCGTTTTTTTGCCAATTTTATCGTTCATGATCTGATGGAGTTGTTCAATTGTTTGTGTTTTTTCCCCATCAATTTCAGTAATGAGGTCGCCTGAGCGAAAGCCCATTTGGTAGGCTTTACTAGTTGTATCGATGTCACCTAGCCGCGAAGGTGGAATATCTTCGCCCGACATTGCAAGAACCATAAAAATAAAAATCGCAAAAAAGAAGTTAACTAAAGGTCCTGCTAAAACGATTGCCATTCTTTCCCAAACTTTTTTATGGGTAAAAGAATACTTTTTATCTTCTTCTGAAACCTCAACCCCAGGTTGATCACCAAACATCTTAACATATCCACCAAAGGGAATTGCAGAGATACAATAGGTTGTGTCGCCTTTTTTTCTCTTCCAGATTTTTTTTCCAAAACCAAGACTAAAGGTTTGGACCCGAACGCCACACCAACGAGCCAAAGCAAAATGTCCAAACTCATGTACAAAACTGAGCAAGCCGAAAAAAACCACAAAAGAAAAACACCCAGAAATAAATGTTTGAATCATGTCAAATATATGCATTGGACCATTATTAAGGAATTTTCTCGAAAATGATAGCACCGATCAGAAAAATTGGACTGGCAAAAAGCACACCATCAATCCTGTCCAAAATGCCGCCATGTCCTGGCATAATGCGGCCTGAATCTTTGACGTCTGCCACCCTTTTAAGTAGAGATTCAAACAGATCCCCAAACTGGGCTACAATCCCTGCAAAAACGGATAAGATAGCCATGGATGGGATAGACGCGTCGAGCAAAAATTGGGCGCAGAGAATCCCCGCAATAACTGACCCGAGGAGTCCGCCAAGAGCTCCTTCGATCGTCTTTTTGGGAGAGACAAGTGGCATCAGTTTTCGGCGCCCAAACTTAAGGCCGACAATATAGGCGAAGATATCTCCAAAAAAGACAACAAGCAGCATCGCCAGGAACCACTTTATTCCCTGTGGTCCCGAGAGCAAAGCAAACGCAAAACTAGGCAATAATCCCATATAAAAAAATCCCAAGACGCTCTTCGCTTGAAAAGTTGATAGCTCTTCGAGATCGCGAAATTTGTAACCAGTCAGAAGGCTGAAAAGGCAAAAACAAATTGAAAACAGACAAAATAACAATCCGGCATAGTGAGGATTCAAGCTAGCTAAAATAAAAATGGCATTTTGAAATAAATAATAAATTAATCGATTAGATTGTGAGTTAATGTCTCGAAAGAGCATGCCGACGAGTTCAAGTCCTCCAATGAGGACGATCAGAATGACAGCAGCCTGTATTCCCTTTGTTTCAAAATAGACAAAAACCAAAATAAAAGAAATTGCAGCTATTAATGCAGAGACGACTCTAGTGGAGAAGCTGTTCATCAGAATACTGGGTCGGTGGAGGGCTGTTTTCTGCCTTGAGACCCCCAAAACGGCGACATCTGGCAGCAAAATCGGCCAAGGCAGTCATCAAATCCAGTTTTGTAAAATCAGGCCAAAGTGTCTCGCAAAAATAGAGCTCTGCATAGGCTGCCTGCCAAAGAAGAAAGTTTGAAATTCTTTTTTCGCCGCTGGTCCTAATAATTAAGTCGGGATCAGGGGTTCCTGCGGTTCCAAGATGTTCGTTAATAACAGATTCATTAATCTGCTCAGGCGACATGTCGCCATCTCGAACTTTCTGAGCAATTGCACTCACAGCCCTTGTGATTTCCTGTCGTGATCCATAACTAATTGCAAAAATAAGATTAAGACCTGTGCATTCTTGGGTTGCCCGCATTGTTTTCTGAATAGAATCGATCACATCTTTCGGAAGACGCTCAACTTCTCCAATAATCGAAAAGCGAATATTTTCTTTGACTAAGTTTTGCGACTCTTTGTCGAGGTAACGACGAAGAAGTTTCATTAAGAAAGAAACCTCGGCCTCTGGGCGGAGCCAATTTTCAGCGCTAAAGGCGTAGAGAGTTAAATTCTTAACTCCAAGGCGAGAACATTCCGTAATAATCTTCTTGGCTATTCGGGTTCCCTTAATATGACCAAAGACACGAGGCTGCCCCCTGAGCTGGGCCCAGCGTCCATTTCCGTCCATAATAATTGCCAAGTGATTGGGAAGTTTCATCAAAGTTATTATAGAGTAAGAATACTCTTTTCCTTTTCCTCAGCAATTTGATCAATTTTTTTGATGAAATCATCGGTCATTTTTTGAATTTCGGTTTCTAATTTCTTAGCTTCGTCCTCGCTGGTTTTTTTATCTTTGAGGGCCTTCTTGACGAGTTCATTGGCATCTTGTCTGGACATACGAACCGCCACCCGAGCCTCTTCTGCAATTTTCTTTACTTGCTTAGCTAGGTCTTTTCGGCGCTCTTCGTTGAGGTCAGGAACTTTGAGGCGAATCACTTTACCATCATTAATCGGAGCCAAGCCAACGTCGCTCTTAATAATTGCCTGCTCAATTTCTTTGAGCATTGCAGCCTCCCACGGCGCAATCAGGAACGACTTGGCATCGGGAGTTGAAACCGAAGCTACCTGTGAAAGTGGCGACATGGATCCGTAGTAATTAACTTTAACGCCGTCTAACATTGAAGCCTGGGCTCGACCGGTTCGAACTTTTTTAAGCTCCTCCGCGAGGGACTTTAATGTCTTGTCCATTTTTTCATTAGCGCTTTTCTTTACTTCAGTAACCATTGTTGGCTCCTTTCGCTTATTCAGATCAACAAATCAAGAGACGAGTGTTCCTATGGACTCACCTCGAATAGCTCGCAAAATATTTCCAGGACTCATAAGGTCAAAAGTTAGAATGGGCAACTTATTATCCATACAAAGACTAATCGCAGTTGAATCCATGACATTAAGCCCACGACTCAGAACATCTAAATAGCTAATTTTATCAAACTTTTTAGCATCAGGATGTTTGACGGGATCTTTGTCATAGATGCCATCCACCTTGGTCGCCTTCATAATAATTTCAGCATTAATTTCCATCGCTCGCAAAGAGGCCGCGGTGTCTGTTGTAAAATAAGGGTTGCCTGTTCCTGCGCCAAAGATAACCACGCGGTTTTTTTCGAGATGGCGAATAGCCCTGCGCCGAATATAGGGTTCGGCGATTTCGGCCATAGCAATAGCACTTTGGACTCGAGTGGGAATATTTTCTTTTTCCAAGGCATCTTGGAGTGCCAAGGCATTGATCATTGTTGCCAACATACCCATATAATCAGAACTGGCCCGATCCATTCCATCAGCAGAGGCGGCGACACCACGAAAGATGTTTCCGCCACCTATAACAAGACCAATTTGAATCCCTGTGCGATAGGCGGCGGCCACATCCTGAGCTATCGCCTTAAGGACAGAAGTGTTAATGCCGTAGCCCTGCTTGCCAGCAAAGGCCTCACCACTCAATTTTAAAAGAATCCTCTTGTAGACAGGCTCTTTCAAATTAGTGACCTTTCATTTGTTCTGCAACTTCAGCTGCGAAATCGACTTGTTTTTTCTGAATACCTTCACCGAGTTCAAAACGAGTAAATCGCTTGATTGTCACATCAGCTCCGATGTTTTTAACGGTCGTTTTTAAAAGCTCAGAGACCTTAATATCTGGATTTTTAACAAAAGATTGATCAAGAAGACAGTTCTCAGCCAAGAACTTTCGAATTTGGCCTTCAACAATCTTATCAACCATTTCAGCCTTTTTACCCTCTTCAAGATTTTTGGCTTTCAAAATTTCTTTTTCTTTAGCAATGACTTCAGGGGAAAGTTCGCTTGAAGAGATTGCCATAGGGTTCATGGCCGCAATATGAAGAGCCACATCTTGGACAAAAGATTTGAATTCTGGCTTGCTTGCACCATCAGTCGATCCAGCCGTGGCTTCAATAAGTACGCCGATTTTACCTTCGCCGTGCACATAAGTATGAACAAGTCCGTGACCGGCCAATTCATATTTTTGCACTCGACGAATAACAATGTTTTCACCAATTTTTGAAATTGTTTCCTTTAATACATCACCAAGTTTTTGTGAAGGATTTAAAGCGTAGGCTTGTTCAAGCAGGTCACCAGTCGCAGGTGGCGACTGAGCGACATGGTTTCCAATATTCTTAACGAAGTCTTTAAAAGCATCATTTCTAGAGACAAAGTCAGTTTCGGAATTCACTTCAACCACGACTCCACTTTTGCCAGTCGAGAAAGCATAAACTAAACCTTCAGCAGCAATTCGGCCTGCTTTTTTTGCAGCAGAAGAAAGCCCTTTGACTCGCAACCACTCAACGGCGGCCTCAAAATTCCCCTGTGTTTCTTCAAGAGCTTTTTTGCAATCGAGCATGCCAGCATTTGTTTTTTCGCGAAGTTCCTTAACCTGAACAGCCGTGACAGCCATGAATTCTCCTTTTTTTAGATAGGCCCCTGGTATCAAGAGCCCTGCGATATTTTTTTAATCAACGAACAACACACAACTGGTGTTGGCCCGAATATGCTTCAGACGGCCAACAGACCACTGGAATAGAATTACTCAGCAGGCTCTTCAGTTGGAGTCGCCTCTTGAGTTTCAAGCTCAGCTTGAATTTCAACATCTTCAGCAGTTCCTGCAGCAACAAGCTTTCGAACTTTTTGAACCTTAACGACAGTTGGCTCAATCTTCTTAGGTGCTTCAGAACGGGCACCGCCGCGAGCAGGACGGCGTTTTGGAGCCTCTTTATTATCAGCTGGCGTCTCTTCTTTTTCTTCCTTAACAACATCAGATTGTTTATCAGTTGATGAGCGCAGTTTTTGTTCGAAAAGTTGAGCGCCTTCAATAAAAGCATCAGCCACAAGGTTTGCAAAAAGCTTAATTGAGCGAATGGCATCATCATTTCCTGGAATAGGATGCTCAATAGCTTCTGGATCAGAATTTGAGTCTGCTATTCCAACAACGGGAATACCAAGGCGTTTTGCTTCAGCAACGGCGATATGTTCTTTTGGAAGGTCAACCACGAACATAACCTTTGGAGAATCTTTCATATCTCTGATTCCATTAAGGAATTCAGTCAAACGCAGGGATTCTTTTTCAATGCGTGCGCGCTCTTTCTTCGTCAAAAAATTTAGCTCGCCCTTTTCTCGCATTTGATCGATTCTCTTAAGGCGATCAATAGAAGTCTTAATGGTAGAAAAATTTGTCAGCATTCCGCCCAGCCAACGCTTTGTGACATAAAATTGACCGCAACGCGCCGCAGCTTCTTGGATTGGTTCAATTGCCTGCTTCTTGGTTCCAACGAAGATCATCCGTCCGCCATTGGCTGCAATATCCTTAACAAATTCAGCAGCATTGTTAGCTCGAACCACCGTCTTTTGGAGGTCAATAATATGAATTCCCCCGCGAGCCATATAAACAAAGGGTTTCATTTTTGGGTTCCAGCGTTGAGTCTGGTGTCCGAAGTGGACCCCTGCATCGAGCATCTCTTTCATCGTAACTTGAGCCATTTTCTCTCCTTGTAACTGGTTGATCCACCTTCCGACAGAGCCCACGATTTCATAAAGGATTTCGCGAGAGTCCCCGAGCTTGTTTGTTACATAAAAGTACAAGCTCAGGACCAGTAATTATCTGGAAGTGAGTTATAGTTGGGGCTTTGGATAGCATAGACAATGCGGGTGGTCCATTAGTTTTTTCAGTAGACATTTTGAGGGCTTGAATAATTGGTCTCCCTGTTAACATAATTTAAAAGTGACAAATACGTTGAAACCCACAAAGCCCTCAAGGGTGAAGTCAGTGGCACTGACATTTGGAGCCCTTGGGGTTGTCTTTGGCGACATAGGGACCTCCCCTTTGTATGCCATGAATGAGATATTTTTTGGGCAATCCCATATTCCTCGTGATCGAATCGCGATACTTGGGTGCCTTTCGTTGGTTTTTTGGACCTTAACTTTAGTCATTTGTTTGAAATATCTAAATTTTGTTTTGCGAGCTGACAATGAAGGAGAGGGGGGTGTGTTTGCCCTTTATGCCCGAATTCATAAATATAAACAGGGTGCAATAGCAGGTCTCAAGATTATTTTAATGCTTGGAGCAGGCCTACTTTTTGGCGAGGGGATTATTACACCCGCGATTAGTGTTTTGTCCGCCATCGAAGGCATTTCGTTAGTGACTCCAATTTTTGAGACCTGGACGGTTCCGTTAACAATTTTGATTCTCATAGGACTTTTCGCAATTCAGAAAAGAGGTATTCATTCTGTGGGAAGGTACTTTGGACCGATCGCACTGCTGTGGTTTGTGGTGATAGGAGCGTTGGGATTGGCTTCACTGGTGAATAGCCCGGAGGTCGTTTTCGCAGTTAATCCTTTTTTTGCGTATGAGTTTTTGAAAACTGCACAGCTTTATCAGACTTTGCTATTGTTTGGTTCGATATTGCTGGTGATCACAGGGGGAGAGGCTCTCTTTGCTGATATGGGTCACTTTGGGTTGAACGCTATTCGAAGAGGTTGGTATTTTATCGTATACCCAGCTTTATTGTTAAATTATTTTAGACAGGGAGCCTATTTGCTTGGCTCAAATCAAGTTGTGAACGGGAATATTTTTTATAGTATGGTTCCGCGTAGCTACCTGGTTCCAATGGTCATCTTGGCCACGATGGCAGCCATAATCGCTTCTCAGGCTTTGATTTCGGGAGCTTTTTCCTTAGGCGCCCAAGCTGTCGCACTTGGACTCTTTCCCAGGCTGAAGGCTGTTAACACCCACGAAGAACATGTTAACCATGTCTACTTGCCATTTGTTAATTGGGTCCTGTTTTTGGGATCGGTTGCCTTGGTTCTTAGTTTTCGTAAGAGTAGTGCGCTGGCTTCTTTTTATGGCCTCGCCTTATCTGGGGTCATGTTGTGCACGTCACTCGCGATGATAGCTATATCAACGGAGTATTGGAGCTGGACACGGCGCAAGGCCGTTCTTCTTTTTGGAAGCTTTGCTCTCTTAGATGGAGTTTTTTTGATCTCCAAATCCCTGAAGATATTGGATGGAGCCTACATTCCAATTGTCATTGGTCTACTGATATTTTTTGTGATGCGAGTCTGGCGTTGGGGTCGAAAGGCCACTTACTTTGCTTACTCAGAATTTGATACTCCAACCCTTCGAGAGCTGGTCAAAATCAAAGAAGAATCTGCTGAGCAAATTCCTCGAAATGTTGTTTTGATGGTTCCAAAGCCACTTCGTTCTCTTGATGATAATGCTCCAGCACTTATGCAGTTTTTTCTCAATCGGTATGGACTGATGCCAGAAAATCTATTTTTGGTGGAGGTGGTTCATCGCAAAGTGCCTACGATTCAAGGTCCAAGGTGTGAGCACTTTATTTTTTATAAGGACCGCGACAGGGGCTGTATTGTGAGTGTCACCATTCACTTTGGATTTATGGAAGAACCCAATGTAGAGCTTGCCCTTGAAGATCTTGCCAAGGCCCATGAAATCAACCTGCCCTCGGATCCACACAAGTGGTTGGTCCATGTCTCTCATGAGCGGCTCGTGCCTTCAAAGTCATGGTCTTTTCTCAAGCGTTTTAGGCTCAAGCTTTTTCTGTTCTTTCGCCAGAGCACCCAGCCAGCTTATTATTACTATGGCTTAGGCACCGATGTGAATTTGTCTGTGGATATCATGGCTGTTCGATTGAAATAGGAAGCATAGGCAAATAGTGAGCATATGTTGCTAGCCGCCAGAGGTATTGAGTAAAATACCTAATTACATCTTACGAAGAGTTTTTCGCCATCGCCTGCAGTTCCATATATTTTTACGCTCTCAGAAAACCTATTGTTAGACGTAAAATCAAACACTACCTGCAAAAAAGCGCCTGAACCACTATCTTGAATCATTTGGCATTCAGGCGATAGCCTATTTCGGTCCGGACGATTCAATCTAAGCTGAAGAATATCTACTTGGTCCGGCGCTTCTTTCGAAACGTCCTCGAGGAACACTGGGGATTTCCATAACAAAGCTTGGTAATGGACTACGCCAGTCCGTGGACTGGCTAAGAGCATTGTTGACTTTAGCAGTATGATGGCCATCAAAATATGTTTTCCCATTCAAAACCTCACCAAATTTTTAATAGTTGTTGACTCATGTCCCTCTGACGAAATTGAGTGCGAGATCTGTGCCATTCGCCTCTTGCATTTGATTATCCACCAAGAAGCCTCTGGCAGAATCTGACTCGACTTGGATGGAAATGCGGAGTTTTGGAGTTGTCAAACAGGTGATCCAAATCGTCCTGAGTGAGTCTTTTAGACAGAGCCAATGAATCGACTGTTCGTCTGAGTTGGGCAACCGATCTTGGGCCAATTATCAGAAAATCTGCCCTTTTGTGGGCAAGAACGTATGCATTTGCGACTTGATCAGGAGTATAGCGAGTTCCATATGAATGATTAAAATCATTCGTAAAGTTAACAACCCTATTGAACCTTGCCTCGTTGGCATCATGGAATATTGAATCAAAAACATGCCCCCAATAACGGTCCCCCTGATTCTTTAGATCAAGTGCGGCCTGTTTTGCTTCTGCCCATGGCCTTGAAAAAATTGAAAATCCACCCAGTGGCGAATAGGACATAATCTTCACGCCTGGTTGGAATTCAGGGTCATTCATTTCATTATGTTTAACCTGTTCGCCTCCGGAATGAAGTGTGACGTCACTCATTTGCAAAATCGAGAAATAGGGACTGTTGGCGACAGGATCTAACATTAGAGGGTCCTTGCTAGCATTCTCTTTGGCCTTGTTGACTCTATGAGGTCTCCAATTTGAAACGCCAAACATTTTGAATTTGCCACAAATTGAGCAGGTTTTGAGTGATCGCTGGATATCACCTACGGGGGTCTGCGGTTCCCTGGTCCTCTCGTAGTTTTTAAATGAGCCGTCATCTCTGTGCATAAGGTAGATCAATATCTTGCGCTTGTTAAGGCGCTCGAACGATCCATCAATTTCCTCTTGAATAGCGCCAGCCATTTCAGAAGGAGTTCCCTTGAGTCGACTTTCATAAGTCCCAGGGCCATTGTCGTAGGGAAATCCCCCCTTTGTAATAACATGTAACTCTTCGGGACGTGTAGACATCCATCTTCCAAACGTTTCTTCGATTCCATTCACGTATATTGGGGCAGTATCAAAAACATTTATACCTAAGCGCACGGCCTCGTTAAGAACTGCTATAATTTGATCAGGAGGAATTTTTCCCAAGTGATCTGTTCCCATGATCAACCGAGAGACACTTACTTGCCCGCTGGAATCATCACTGCTTCCAAGAGTTACATACTCCATTTCCGCGATACTGGTTGAAACAAACCCAGTTAAAATCCCGAAGACAAGAATAAGACTATGAATTTGAACTCGAAATAAATTGAAGCGGTCACAGCAATTGGGCATTTCCAAAACTCCTCGGCCACCATGGGCAGCCAACCAAGCATGTTAGGCGAACTTGGTTAATCCCAACTCAACCACACTTCGCCCATGAATATGACCTTGCTATTAATGTGCCACCGTTCGCCACCGCCCGTTTTTAATTGGCCCTGGTGGATATGTCCAAACTTTTAACACAACAATGCCCAACTCAAGCCACCGCGGGTCTATATCAATACGGCGGGTCTATATCAGATAAGTGTAAATAGCTGATTTTATATTGACCAATATCCGAAGTTTAATTGTGTATCGTACAGTCGTACCGAGGCCAACAAATGACTGCCAAGCACCTGCGGCATCTGTTGATGCGTGCCGAGAACGGCAGGTATGCTGGGCTTAAACAATTATCGTATATAGTTCATGTCAAGGTGGTGGGTGTTGGCTGCACTACAATAATAGATAGAGAGGATAGGATGGTAAAAACTCATGGCTAATCCCAAAAAGGATTCATCCCTTTGATCCATGGCATCGCACAATTCCCTTAGAGAGGACCTATGAAACTAAATCAAAATCAGAAACTCATCTATCGTGTAGCATGTGTTGTCACCCATGAGGACCGGATTCTTCTTCACCGAGGAGAAATGGATTCTTTTTATGCGCTTCCCGGCGGCTCTGTCGAATTTGGCGAAACTTCTACTGAGGCGCTCAAGCGAGAAATGAGAGAAGAACTATCAGCTACAGTTGAGTCAGGCCCGCTTTTGTGGGTCGTCGAAAACTTCTTTGAATATTTGGGACATCAATGCCATGAAATTGGTCTCTACTACCGAGTTAACTTTTCTGGCGAATCCCAGAGGTACGCTCATTTAGATGAATTTGAAGGTACTGAGAGCAATTTCATCAAAGATAGAACGTTCAAGCTTTATTTCAAATGGTTTGGAGTCAAAGAGCTTTGCGATGCAGATATTCGCCCAGCGTTTTTTAAGGCAGCCCTGCTCGAACTTCCAAGGCAAACGCAAGTAATAACAAATCGCGAAGATACAAAGGCACGTGCAACTGGACTTCAGTTATGAAAAACAAATAGGGCCAAAGGACTGGAAGAAATGCTCCGCGCCGTATTGTGAGACGGTTCTAACCGGCGATCTGATAATTCTTCGTGACATGAAAGAAAGTGATCTTGATTAAGGCCCCTCGAGGTCATACACATGGGGCCTGAGTAGGACAAAGTTTCTAATGTGATGCTGCTGTTGGGGCGGGACCAAAGTCTCTAGCGTCTGAAGCTGCTGGTCCGACTCTCTAACACTGACATTTGTGGAAAAATTCCTCGGCCTTCGGGGGACTGGGAAATGCCTAAGCCGACTCGGCTGGGAGCCTCCATGGCGGAGATATCTGTGCCGCAGAAAGAGTCGGCAGGGTTCAGGGGAATCGGTGGATTCTATGGTAGAGACCTATACGAACACTCGAGTTTAAAGAAGTCCAGAAGCCTCGAGCGGAACGCATCTATGAGTTGGAAGTTTTCTTCCAGAGCCGGATTCTGTTAGACAAGTCATGAATATAATGGAGTTGACTCCAAAATCTTCATGAATATAATGGAGTTGACTCCAAAATCTTCATGAAAGCATTTTCTGTGCTGTTAGGACCCATCAAAATGTACAAGACACGGTATCTCAAGCAATCAGTCGAAGAGTTTTTTGAAAAAGAAAATGGTTTTTTTAGGAGGTCCACGGCAGGTTGGAAAGACCACGCTTTGTTTAAGCTTCCTATCGCCACCTCATCCGCGCAATCCAGCCTACCTCAACTGGGATTCCATCCCCAGTCGGACTCTGTTGCGACAAGGAAAGTTGCCCACGGATCCAATCTTGGTTCTTGATGAGATTCATAAATTTAAATTGTGGCGCAGTCTGATCAAAGGGTTTTACGATGTGAACAAAGGTCACCAGGACTATTTGGTCACTGGTTCCGCCCGTCTAGATCATTATCGCAAAGGGGGAGATTCGCTCCTTGGCCGTTATCGGTATCTTAGGCTTCATCCATTTTCTGTGAACGAGCTTCAAATTCAAAATAATGCAGATTTAGAAAGCCTCTCGGTTTTGGGGGGATTCCCAGAGCCTTTTTTCTCACAGTCAAAAAAAGATCACAAGCTCTGGTGCGCTGAAAGAATCTATCGCATTGTCAATGACGATATTGCAGATTTAGAGAACCTGAAGGATTATTCCCGGCTCGAACTTCTTGCTGAGGTATTGACTGAAAGAGTTGGATCCCTTTTTTCTGCCAAGTCCCTTGAGGAGGATCTTCAAGTCTCCCAAAAAACCGTCCTTCATTGGGTTGAAATCTTACAACGAGTTTACTACCTCTATCGAATTTATCCCTTTGGGGGGCCAAAAATAAGAGCTCTGAAGAAAGCGCCAAAAATTTATTTATGGGATTGGAGTGAAGTTCAAAACCCAGGTTCGCGCTTCGAAAACATGGTTGCCGGGCATCTTTTAAAATATTGTCATTTTCTAGAAGATACAGAAGGTGAAAAAATGGAGTTGAGGTATTTGCGGGACACCGATCATCGTGAAGTTGATTTTGTCGTGCTCAAGAATAAAAAACCACTCTTCGCCGTTGAATGTAAAACAGGCGATCGACAGATAGCCAAGTCTATTAGCTACTTCAAAGAAAGGACATCTATTCCTAAGTTTTTTCAGGTTCATCAAGGGAGCGCTGACTACCTGTCAAAAGAGGGAGTCCGGGTGCTTCCTTTTTTTAAGTTTTGTAATGAATTGGGTCTTCCTTAAGGCTTTCATATCCCCAAATAAGCACGTCGAACGCTGTCGTTACTTAGTAACTCAGCCCCTGTCCCTGTCATCACAATGCGACCGGTTTCGAGGACGTAGGCTCGGTGGGCAATTTTGAGGGCCATTCTGGCGTTCTGTTCAACGAGAAGGACTGTCATGCCCTCCTGATTGAGGGAAACTATGATTTTGAAAATCTGACTTACAATTAGGGGAGCGAGACCCATTGACGGTTCGTCGAGGAGAAGAACTTTCGGTCGAGACATCAGGCAGCGGCAAATAGCAAGCATCTGTTGCTCGCCACCAGAGAGGGTTCCCGCCACTTGTTTGGCTCTTTCCCTGATTCTGGGAAAGAGCGCAAAACACTTTTCTAGGTCGTCTGCAATTTCAACTTTGTTGTTGCGAAGGTAAGCTCCGAGCGAAAGGTTCTCTAACACTGACATTTGCGGAAAGATTCCTCGGCCTTCGGGGGATTGGGAAATGCCTAAGCCGACTCGGCTGGGAGCCTCCATGGTGGAGATATCTGTGCCGCAGAAAAAAATCCTTCCCTGAGACTCTACAATTCCGGAAAGAGCGCGCAGCGTGGTCGTCTTGCCGGCTCCATTGCCACCAATCAAAGAAACAATTTCGCCTCTCTTGACCTCGAAATCTAAACCCTTGAGGGCCTGAATTGGTCCATAGGAAACCTGTAAGTTCTCGACTTTGAAAACAGCATCCCTAGTCATGGTGAAAGTTCCTGATCAACCCCAAGGTAGGCTTCGATCACTTTGGGTGAGTTTCGGACTTCGCTTGCGGGACCTTCGGCGATTTTAAGACCGTAGTCGAGGACAAAGATCTTTTCGCAAATTCCCATCACCAACTTCATATCATGCTCGATGAGTAGGATTGCGACTCCAAATGAGGTACGGACTTGATCAATTAATTTCATTAGAATGTCGGTCTCGGCGTGATTCATTCCGGCCGCGGGTTCATCCAGAAGAATCATTCGTGGTCGACTCATTAAGGCTCTGACAATTTCTAACTTTCTTTGACTTCCATAGGGTAGAGACGAGGCAAGATCGTGCTTATTTGAGTCGAGTCCAAAAAGATTTAGTATCGCAACTGCCTTGTCCTTGAGTTCTTTATCTTCCTTTTGAAATCGCTCGGTTTGCAATATGACATCTAACATATTTGTTTGCGAATGTTGGTAGGCCGGAATCATGGTGTTATCTAAAACGCTCAGGCGCTTAAATAGACGAATATTTTGAAATGTCCGAGCGAGGCCAAGTTTGATATCTCATGGGGTTTCAACCCCAGGAGTGATTGCCCTGCGAAATTTATACTTCCCCTCGTGGGAGTGTAAACGCCGGTGAGCATATTAAAAACAGTTGTTTTACCTGCGCCATTTGGGCCGATAAGTCCATACAGCGCACCCTCTGGAACTGACATTGTCAAACCATCAACAGCTTTAAGGCCACCAAATTTTATTGAGAGATCGGTTAGTTCAAGAAGCGCGTCGGACATATTTTTTCCAAAAGTGATTTATAAAATCAGGAATCTCGCGTTCACCCAAAAGACCCTGTGGTCGGAAAATCATAACTAAAATTAACGTGGCAGAAAACAAAATCATGCGAATATCTATACCGAGAAGATTCTGAAGGTCTCGCAATAGTTCGGGCAAAACTGTAACAAATATCGCAGCCAAAATAGACCCAGTTAAACTGCCCATGCCCCCGAGAACAACCATGATGATCGAGCTGACACTTTTATCTGCAAATGAAAACGAGCTAGGGGTAATTATACTTGTCAGATGGGCAAAGAGCGCACCGGCGACCCCGGCAAAAAAGCTTGAAATAACAAAGGCCCTAACTTTGAGTTTGGTCGTCGGAACACCAACAGATTCTGCCGCAATTTCGTCTTCGCGAATACTCAGAAAGGCCTTCCCGTGGAGACTATATTTGAGGCGCCAAAGGGTCACAAAACAAATAAGTCCCCAAGTCATGCAAATAAAAAACGAAACGAGAAAACGATTAATGGTGAAGGTCGAAAAGTGAATCTCTGGAAAGGGCGCAATTCCTGAAATTCCGATGGCGCCACCGAGCGATTGAATATTAAGTAAGATCACACGAATAATCTCGCCAAATCCGAGAGTGACAATGGCCAAGTAATCTCCCTTGAGGCGAAGGGAAGGTTGCCCAACGATAAAACCAAAAACGGCGGCGACAAGACCGCCACCAAGTGAAAACAAAATCATTTCTAGAGCCTTCCAGCCATCTTGCAGAAAGCCCCAATGAAGGCTTGCATAGGCCGCGAAATAAGCTCCAACGGCCATAAAGCCAGCATGGCCGAGTGAAAACTGCCCGGTGAAGCCATTGACCAAATTGAGGCCCAAGGCAAGAAGCGAATTGACCACAATATAGAGAAATAAAATTTGTATATAATCATTGACAGCAAAAGCCAAAAATATTCCGAGCAGAGAAATCAAAGCGAAGATTAAAAGAGGTTTTCGCCACAACATCAGACTTTCTCCGAAGTCGCGCGGCCAAAGAGGCCTGTGGGCTTAAGAAGAAGAATGCCAATCAAGAGACCAAAGGCGATGGCATCTCTGAGTGTGGAGGACAAATATCCGGCAACAAATTCTTCCGAAACTCCCATAATTAATCCGCCTAAGACAGCGCCCATGGTGCTGCCAATTCCTCCTAAAACAGCGGCCACAAAAGCCTTAAGTCCAATCATCATTCCCATGAGTGGATCGATTTTTGGATATCTCATGCCAACGAGAACACTGCCGACGCCGGCGAGTGAGCTGCCAACGACAAATGTCGCAGCGATGGTTCGATTGACATTGATACCCATAAGACTCGCAGAGGTTGGATTAGCGCTAACCGCGCGCATAGCCTGACCGGTTTTGGTGTGATAGATTAAATAATGAAGACCAAGCATGGCCAAAATACTGACGCCAAAGACGGTAACATCAGAAGTCTTAAGTGCAACCTCTCCGAAGGTCCAGAGAGTTTGATTTTCAAGGACAGTCGGAAAAGCGCGTGGTTGGGCCCCAAAGAAAAGTTGAGCCAAGAACTGCAAAAGAAGACTGACGCCAATGGCTGTGATTAGTGAGTTAATTTTTGGAGCTTTTCGGAGTGGTCGATAGGCAAATCTTTCGATTGCTAGCGAGAGTATGCTGCAAGAAATCATGGAGGTGAGAAGTAAAATGGCGAGGGTCGAGAGACCCGGGGAATTTTCTATTCCAAGCCATTTTGCTGCGTAGAATGAGGCATAGGAACCCATCATATAAACTTCAGCGTGGGCGAAGTTGATCATTTGGAGGATTCCATAAACCATTGTATAGCCAAGAGCTATGAGAGCATAAATGCTCCCGTAGCTGATACCGTTAATCAGGTGTTGAAGGACGTCCTGCATCGGAATAGGTAACCCTCTAGCTTATTTGCTTGGCAACAAATTCTTGGACTATTTATGGATTAACTGTGGTAATGAATTTTCTTTTTTCATTGTCCACTTGAACAATCACGGCGCCTTTTTCAGCATTGCGAAATTCGTTCAATGTGATTTTACCAGTAACGCCAACAAAATCTTTGGTTTTAGCAATTTCGTTTCGAATTTTATCAGACCCAAGGGACTCTGCTCGCTGAATTGCTTCAGCCAAAATTCGGGCTGTATCATATCCGAGAGCAGCCATAGCGTCAGGAGTTTCCTTGTATTTGGTTTTGAATTTGCCAATAAACTCCTGGACCAGAGGATCCGTCGATTCTGTGGTGTAATGATTTGAGTAGTATTGACCATTGATAGCATCTTTGCCAATTTCGCTGAGCTTATCCCCGTCCCAGCCATCGCCACCGAGGAGAATTGCTTTGATCCCAAGCTCCCGAGCCTGACGCGCAATCAGACCCACTTCGGTGTAATACCCAGGGATAAAAATCACTTCGGGGTTTTTCGATTTCATTTCGGTCAGTTGGGCTTTAAAGTCCACATCCCCAGCTTGGTAGCTCATATCAGAAAGGATTTCGCCGCCAAGTTTTTTGTATTCTTCAACAAAAACGTCTGCCAATCCAACAGAATAGTCATTCTTAATGTCTCTTAAGACAGTTGCTTTTTTGAGTTTTAAGTTATCAAAAGCAAACTTCGCACCGACCTTGCCCTGAAATGGATCGATAAAACAACTTCGGAAGATATAATCGCCGACCTGGGTCACCTTAGGATTGGTCGAGGCAGGTGAGATCATTGGGACTTTGTACTGTTGGGCGATTCCGGCTGCAGCTAAAGACCTGCTCGAAGCAACCTCACCTAAAATGGCGACGACCTTATCTTGAGTAATCAAGCGCTTGACAACCGCTGCGGCCTCTTCAGGCTTTCCCTGATCGTCATAGCTGATAAGCTTAAGTTGCTTACCTTTAATACCACCGGTGGAATTATATTCATCAAACGCCATTCGAATCCCTTTGTTTGTCGATTGACCAAAGGAGGCGTCATTTCCAGTCAGCGCACCGTACTCGCCTATGAGAATTTCATTATCTTTTTTCGTGCAGCCAAAAAGTGAGGTTAATACAACCAATGTGAAGACCACATTTTTTAAGAACTTATTATTCACAATATCCCTCCGTCTAATAGTAGGGGGTATCATGACAAGGCTGCCTAGGGGTGGTCAACCTAAGTTTAGGTGGATAAAATACTGGATAAATGCACAAGTTCAGGCGAATGCTTTTTCTCAGTTCCAACCGCCGTCTCTAGGGGTATAAAAACCATTTGATTATGGTCAACACCTACCATGACATCGCACTGTCCACTGAGAAGTGACTCAACTGCAGCGGCACCCATTCTCGAAGCCCAAATGCGATCCATTGCAGTGGGGGCACCCCCTCTGTGAATGTGTCCTAAAATACAAACTTTTGCATCAAGACCAATTTTTTTACGAATCGCTACAGCAAGATCATAGGCCCTTCCGGGCTTTTGACCCTCGGCCGTGACAATTATACTGGATCGCTTTCCTTTTTTCTGAGATTCGCGAATATGATCCACAGCTTTGTCCACGGTGGTTAATGCATCAGGCGTAAAAATTTCTTCAGCACCACCGGCAATTCCTACGTGCGAGGCTATAAATCCTGAGTTTCGACCCATCACTTCGACAATAAATAAGCGATCATGGCTATCTGCCGTATCTCGAATTTTATCGATTGCATCGAGCGCAGTATTGACGGCGGTATCGAAGCCGATTGTATACTCTGATCCAAAAATATCGTTATCGATGGTACCAGGAACTCCAACGACTGGAAATTGATGTTCTTCCCAGAGAGTCCGAGCGCCTCGGAAGGAGCCATCTCCACCAATACAAACAAGGGCATCAATGGACTGGGCCTTCAAATTATCTACAGCTTTTTGACGGACTTCTCGTTTCAAGAAATCCTGAGATCGGCCTGTCTTTAAAACAGTTCCGCCTCGTTGAATAATATTAGCCATGTCGCGGAGTTGCAGCTGCACCATTTGGGATTCAATCATCCCCGTGTACCCACTGCGAATTCCGAAAACTTCCAAGCCTTTGCCGATAGCGACTCGAACAACGGCCCTGATTGCGGCATTCATACCCGGAGCGTCACCACCACTTGTGTAAACTCCAATTCTGCGAATTTCTTTTGAATTGTGCCATAGTGAGGCAATTAAATGACAAAACGGGGAAAATGGCAAAAAAAAAAGAGGCCGAAGCCTCTTTTACTTACTGCAACTAAGTTCTAACAATTGGTAGAACTCGTGAAGCTTACTTTACAAGAGCTTTAAACTCAGAACCAGGGCGGAATTTTGGAGCCCAAGAAGCTGGAATTTTGATTGCCTTGCCAGTTTGTGGGTTACGACCTACGCGTGCTTTTCTTTTAGCTTTTGTGAATGTTCCAAAGCCAACAAGCTTAACATCGTCACCTTTCTTTACTGCTTTTTTAATAGTATCTACGCAGCAATCAAGAATTGTCTCTGCTTGAACTTTTGAAATCTTTGTCTCTTCTGCAAGCTTCTCAATCAATTGAGCCTTATTCATTCTGTACTCCCTTTGTTGACACAGTCGTTGTGTTTATATCTTAGATGAACCATACATCCTTGACTGACACATCAAAAGGCAGAAAGAAAAATTCGTCAACTCAAAAAAGTGAAAAAATCTTTCAAAGGGAAAAGGCGCCCAGGAAAGAGCGCCAAGATTTGCTGATATTTAAAGCAACACTTGAGGTAATTGTGGATCTATAGACAGTCTGGAGTATTGCATCGGCCGAAAGTTCCGGTGGCCATTTGTTTGCCATGGAAGTGCAGTTTGAAACGAAGTTCCTGATCAAGGACTTTTCCGTTGTCCACTTGAAGTTGAATCAAGCTGCGGTTTGAACCTGTATCGTAGGGGCCATACCCGCGAGCTTCAAAGCCTTTGTTGGCATTAATAACAGAGGCAACACCTTTTACATCAAAACCATGTCTTGTGGGGCCTGATTTGCTCCAGATTGGATATCCCAACATACCCGCAAACAGTTCGCCAATAGAGGGAAGTTCAACTGAAAAGCTCCAGTCGCCATTCTGAGACTCGTTAAACTGAACATAAAAGACTAAGCGCATAACGCTGTTTTGGGTCGCTGAAGTTTGGAGTCCAACCAAAAAATATGAATTCGCCCAAGCATCGCAATTAGCAGTTCCCCAATTGTAATTGCCCCTGTTGCAGACGCTGTGAGCATTTTCGAGGAAATCTTTGTAGGCTGCAAAATCAGTGATCTGGATGTTATTGTAGCGGACGTTATCCGCAAGGTAGCCAGCATCCATATTTGTGATACCCGGATTAACGCCCACTCCGCCAATAATCCTGCCATATTGATCATAACAGTTGCCATTAGCAGAAAAGCTTGAACCGGCTGGGCATTGGATGCTTGCGACAGGATCGCTGGAGTTTTTATTCCCACAGGCAACGAAGACAAAGACTCCGTAAATCGAAACTGCGATCATGATAATATGTTTGAAGTTCATAGGAACCTCCTTGTCCTGAGCTAAGTTCACCAATCATGCCATTTTTTAGGAGGCTGGCTGGCCTTCAAGTCGCAGGGAAGGTGTCAAAAAGATAGACAAAGACAAATAATGGCTCGGGAAGTTAGAAAACCGACGCTCAAAGAATAGAATCTGGCACAAGGGTTGCTCAAGAGACGGGATATGAAAAAAAGCAACAAGCTCAATAGCCCCAATAGGGTTTTTATCGCGTCTGCCGTGTTTTTAGCGACGTTATATGTCTTCTCGATTGAAGGTAATATAGGCTCCGGTCGAAATGCGCCTGAACTTACGACAGCAGAGGTTTCTATCAACCCAGAGGGCATTTGGGGAGATAATGAAAGTCAAACCACCCCTAATTTTAAGAAGATTCAGACACAGGAGATTGTTCAGGATATAGAAGCGAGGGTCAGTGATGACTTTCCGATTCCATCTGGGCTCGAAAATCGAGTCGGCTTTTGGGTGAATGTTTACTCTGAATATTCATCTGACCGAAAGATTATTCACCACCTTGATTTTCCTTGGATTACTTATGAGGTCTTTGATGTTTCTTCTATCTTGTCAGCTCCGTCTAGATTCAAGTGGACGAATCCCGAGAAAGCCGAACGAGAAACTATGAAGCGCCTTCAATTTGTGAAGACAAAAGTGATGTCACTCCATAAAAAACTGAAAAAGTGTAAAAAATCCGTTCTAGATGACCTGGCCAACAAGACCAACATAGATAGTATGATCAATATGGATAATATGAGTCCTTTGGCAAGTTTGGACCCAGAAGAGCTGAAGTACCTTAAGCTTCTTCAAGAGCTTCCGGGCTCGATCCTTAAGAATGTAAAGGAAGCAGGAAGTCGAATTCGCGTTCAAACAGGACAAAAGGATTTTTTCAGAACGGTCTTCGTATTGCCAGCAAGTACTTTCCTCATATGGAGCAGATTTTAATTGATTACGGACTCCCGCCAGAGATTTCAAGATTGCCGTTGGTTGAGAGTAGCTTCAATTGGGCAGCCACCAGCAAGGTTGGTGCTGCAGGACTTTGGCAGTTTATGGACAATACGGGGAAGAAGTTTCTGACAATTAACTCTTACATAGACGAAAGAACCTCACCGATTAAATCAACAGAGGCTGCCGCTGAGCTGATCAAAGAAAATTATAAGATCATGGGCAAGTCCTGGCCCTTAGCGATCACGGCGTGGAATCATGGGCCGGGCGGCCTTAAGAAGGCGGTAAAGCAGTTAAAAACTACGGACATAGTGAAAATAATCAAATACTTTGAATCAAGGCATTTTAGCTTTGCGTCCGAGAACTTTTATTCTGAATTCTTAGCGGCGCTTTATGTCGAAAAATATGCTGATAAGGTGTTTGATGTGATGGCTCCTGAAGAGGCGCTTATCTTTGAAAGCTACACACTGACAAAAAGATTAAAGCCTAGTCAGATTTTTAATGCAGTGAGCATTACTCAGGACGAATTCATAGCCCTAAATCCGGATCTTAAAAAAGCAGTGAAATTCGATCTTCCGTTGCCGAAAGGGTTGGTCATCTTTGTTCATCCGGATCGGGTTCAAGATCTAGTCGATCTTTCAAGCCAGAAGCTGGCGCGGAACCGAGCGATTTGAGCTGATCCTTTTTGCAATCATACTCACAAGTTCGATCTCAGATATGGGTCTCATCCGTGCGCCAGCGGCCACCAACTGGTCTTTTCTGATTCAAAAAACTGAATTCCGCGTTCCAAATATCTTGTTCTCCATCCATATTGATTAATGCAACAGAACCCGAGTTCTTGACAAATACGTCAACTTCTGATATCCTAGTATCGTGTCAATTCGCAATGAATACCCTCTTAGCATTCAGATCAATGGTCGAGCCCTCAGTCGGGTCGTCATTGATCAACATTATAGAAAAAAACATGCTGACGTAACTGATGAAATTATTTTAAATCTCATCTCCCAAATCAACGGGAGAAATTTTGAAATTGAAGATGAGGATGATGACTTTCAATATTTTCGAGTAGAGCCTATTTTTCACAATAAAGCTCCTTACAGATTAATTCTTCTTCTTTGTATTACTGAAAATTATTTAGGCGTTGTAAATGCGTTTCGCGTGAAGAGGTAACTTATGACAAAATGGCCTTCAAAAAAACAACTGGACACGGTTAGAAAAAAACTTGAAATAGGCCCGGCTTCAAGGCCTTTGCCCAAGGACGCATCTCCCGTAGATAAGGTTAAATACCACATCTGTGAGCAGTTCGTCATTTTCAAGAATAATACCAAAATCACTCAAAAGGCTTTGTCAAAAAAAATCGGCACAGATGAAGCCATCATTAGCAAAATCCTTCATTATAATATTGATGAGTTTACGATTGATAGACTTGTTAAATTTCTGGCTGCCCTTTACCCCGGCGCCGAAGTGAAAATCGAAGTCGCTTCATGATTCATTTTTAAGAGCTATTCCGATATCGAGTCGATAACAAAGGCTGCCAGTGATGACTAAACATTCCGATTTACGCTGTGAAACCTTGGTATACATTCCAAGAGTTTAGTTGCATTGAAGCGTTTCCCAAACTATACCATTTTCGGACCGTTGCGAAGTTCCCGAGCCACTACAAAAAGTTCAAAAAGTTTGTCTAGAAAAAAATGTCTTTGAATGCATTCTGGCAATCATAAAGGCTCGATTCACCTTGCCGAAAGGATTGGTCATCCTTGTTCATCCGGATCGGGTTCAAGATTTGGTGGACCATTCAAGCCAGAAGTCGGTGCGGAACCGAGCGATTTGAGCTTGTTGTATTCTCGAAGTTTTCGAATCGATTGTTGGAGAACAATCTCGAGGATTCGAAGTTCCTTGGGTGTTGGAACATTTTGCAGAAGCAATCTTCGCAAGACCGTGTAGGCGTTCATTTTTTTCTTGGAAAGATCAAATTTCATTTCGATAAGCCACTCTTTGAGCGTGCTTTCAGGAAAAACATCGGCTCGAGAACGCGGACGGGGAGCTTGCTGTCCATCGAGTGCGGTGAGCTTGCCTCCCCACGCCTGGCGCACTATAAACAAGGCTAACATCACTGCTTGGGCTAAATTGAGGCTCCAGTTTTCTCCATAGGTTGGGATTGAACAGCAAAAGTGAGTCAACTCAAGATCCTCTGCAGCGAGGCCCCAATCCTCCGGTCCAAATATTAAATATATCGGTATTTCAACTTCGGTGGTCTTTTGGAGCAAACGTGAAAGCTTTGGTAGTTCGGGAAGTAGCTCGCTTAGGCAACGGACTAATCGGCCTCGTCCATCTCTGGCAGTCAGACTGAGGCGGATTCCCTCTGAGTGCTGTGCAAAGAACTCGGTCCAATCTTTATAGACTTCCCGGGCTCTCAGCGCGGCCTGACCAGTCGCTGCCGCCTGTTGGGCCTCATAATCAATTTCACATTGGGGAGCTATCAAAATCAGTCGATCAGCACCCATATTGCTCATCGCTCGCGAAACAGCGCCAATGTTACGAGGGTAAATTGGTCGCACAAGAACAACATGGAGACTGTAGGGGCGTGGGATTTTCAATGTGGAAGGACTAACTACTTTCGGCAAGTCTAATTCCGTTATGAATAAGGTCATTGATTTCGCCTCGTTGCTTCGCAAGCTGACCAAGCTTCTCTGCCAGTCTTGGCGTCAAGGCAGAGTCTCGAAAAAGTTTGTGCGATATTTCGTAAAGCTCAAGATGAATCAGCCAGTCGTCTGGGGCAAGCTTGAGGACCTCGCCTTCCAGGGCCTCAAGCTCAGAGAGGTGGCCTGATCTCTCGCGAAGATCGCGCACTTTTTGGTAAAGTTGATGGATACTTAATTGTTTCTGTGTAAATTTTGGCGCTGGAACTCTGGGTGCCGCAAAATCTTGAAAATCGCCAAAAGCGTCTCGATCCGCAGGGCCGCCAAAGACACTCGGAATAGCCGAACCAAGGGCCAAATCGTAGGGACCCCATGAGGGAGCAAACAAAACTTGGGCTTGTGAAGCGGCTGGGGATTGGGAAAGGTCTGAACTTCGAGAATTGCTTTCAGAAAAAGTGACCTGACAATTTCTGAAAGTCAGGAGGAGTGTTTTCGAATCGCGCACAACTCTGGAAATCAACTCCCCCTCAACAATGACTCCCGACTCAAATTGGAGTTTGAGTGGTACATTCGTAGGAGCCTCTAAGTGTTCCCCTTGCCATCTAATTCCGAGTTTACTCCACTCCTGATCGTTCCAAGTAGAAAGCAATTTAGTTTCGCCTCGAATAGTCCCAACTGGAAAGCCATAACCGTGGGAATGATGACTTCGAGAATGTCCTGGGAGCTCCTTGTCTTTGTAGGAAAGCTGGGAGGGTCCATGAAACTGAAGGTAGCAGGGCAGTGTATCTCCATGATCCACCTTGAGCTTGCCCCTTGGACAAGTATATACTCTTTCAGAATGCCTGATATTTGAAGACCTGAATCCAATTGGACTGTGTTGACTGTTTTTGCTTTTATAATCTGATCCAAACTTTGACGACCACCTCTGCGAAAAGCCATTCTTGCCGCCTGAGCGTCAAGGACCTCGGTGAGGTGATTGAAATCGCGGGCAACAAACAGTTGAGGTTGAGGCTCTGTAATATCATAGGCCATTTTTACGCACTCAACCGAGAGTGGAATTTTTTTAACAGCTGGATCCAGACATGTTTTGGATTCCCCAACAGACGAGAGCAGTCCAGCCCCTAAAATCTTTGGCGAATCCAAGGAGCCAATTAATCCATATTCGGCAGTCCACCAATTCATTCGACCCAACTCTGAAGCTTCCGAGACATGACTCACGCTTTTCGCGACGAGACTCAGATTTTGTTCAGCCTCTTGAACTTGTTCAGGTGTGGAATGGGGATTCTCTTTACAATCAGACAAAACACGAATGGCCTCATAGAGTGCAATATCTTCGTGGCTGATAATGGCTTTTTTTGCGACCTCTGCATATTGGCGCAAATATCTTGCGAAGTCGGGTTGAACCAGAAGTGGAGCATGGCCCGCTGCCTCATGAACTATATCGGGTGCCGGCGTATATTTTAGATGTTCAATGGAACGCATATCTGAAGCAATTGGCAGGATCCCCAAAGACTGCAATTCCATACAGGCTGCCGGTGGTATAAAACCACTCACAGGAATGGCTCGCCACCCAAATTGTTGGAGCTTCTGACTAATTTCAGAAATTCTAGGGATTCGCTCAATTTCAATTCCCGTTTTTTCAAACCGTCGAGGTAGCTTTCATGCGCGTGTGTAGAAAGAAAAATTTTGAGTTGGCGAAGAATAAATCGCCACACGGCATGATCAATTGGTGTATATCGATCATAATTTTGTTCAACAACATACTTTTTCAAATGATTTGGAAGTAGTTCCAAAATGCCCCTCGATGTTAATAAATGCTAGATTCCTCGTGGGACAAAAAATTTCGAATATAATCCTCAGTTCCACGCTCGAGGGACCATTCGGGTCGACTGAGTCCTGCCGTAAAAAGCTTTTCCATTTTGGCTTCGGTAAAATATTGGTACTGACCTCTTAAATCTTCTGGCATTTCCAGCCACTTTATTTTTTCGGGAATTGACATAGCTGAAAAGACACCCTTTGCTAAGTCTCGCCAGGTTCTTGAGTGGCCAGAGCCCATATTATATACGCCATTCTTAGGCTTGAGCTCGATCAATTCACTAATCCACCTTGTGATATCGCGAATATAAACAAAATCTCTTTTCTGCTCACCATCGGCATACTTTGGATGGTAGGATTTAAAAAGGCCGAGTTCGCCGTTTTGCTTGATTTGATGGTAGGCCTTAAAGGCAACACTCGCCATTCCTTCTTTGTGTGCTTCGTGTGGGCCATAGACATTGAAAAAGCGAAGACCATACCAATGTTGAGGGCATTGTCCTTGTTTCAGAGCCCAGCGATCAAACTGCACCTTGGATTCACCGTATAGGTTGAAAGGTTTGAGTGCCTCAGGATCAGAATGGTCGTCAAACCCAAGCTCTCCTGAGCCATAGGTTGCAGCGCTACTGGCATAAATAAGATTCTTTTTATTCTTTGCACACCAAGTCCATATTTTTTGTGTGTACTCAAGATTATTTTCTTTTAAAAAGTCCCAGTTTTTCTCTGTGGTTGAAGAGCATGCGCCCATATGAATAACCCAGCGAACCGCTGCGCCCTCCTTTGAGTCTAAATAATCCCAGAGAGCCTCTTTTGGAAGAAAGTGAAGAAACTGCCGTTTTTTCACCAAATTTCGAGTTTTGAGATCAACTGAATCAACAAGGGTTAAATTTTTAAAGCCCTCTTGGTTGAGTTCCCACACAATCATGCTGCCAATAAATCCGTTGGACCCTGTAACAATTATCATAGTTGTTTTAGCCTATGCGAGGATCTCTTTTGAGTCCACTGGAATGATGATGTTCGTATTTTCAACAGCTCTGAAAAAAGACCATGAATCAAAAGCTGAGAGACAATCTAGCATACCCTGAGGTCGGCACAACGCTTGCTCTATGATTTGTTCAGGTGGACGAATCTGGGGGAAATGAGTTTAGGGGGAGTTGAGTGCAAAAGATCTTCCGTGGGGCTATCGCACTTGGTTTAGTGATTGCGGCTGTGGGGTTGGCGGGAAGGTTCCTTTGGGTAGATTCTCAGAGGAACCTTCCGATTTCATCTCAATCCGCGAATCCTCTAGTTGAATCATGGTTTGAAGCAGATCTCGCTCTCAAAGACCTTGAGGATATCATTCAAGACGAGCCGTGTCGGAGTTCACAAAAATACTTTCTTTCCTGCATCAACGCTATGCATTCGATTGCTGCTAAGTTCCAGATGACGATCAATTTTGATGGTTCGCTAGGGGCATTGACTGAGAAAAAGCTGGAAGATTCCACAGAAAAGCGAGAGCTTGAAGGTTGGCAGAATTTCTACGTTTCTAAATCGGCCGCCGCAAAAAAGATTTCTTTTCAAAAAATCTGGAACACCTTAAAGAGGGACTTTGTTCTTAAGCCCGAGCGCGCTCAAGAGAAAGCCTATATTCTCGCGATCGGTCTTAATGGCTTTTTGTCAGTGTTTAAAGATCCACATACCTATCTTATTCCAATCAAATATTATAACGAAGTCATTACACCATTGAGTACTTTTTCGAATTCCCTAGGGGTTGTCCTTGCCCGCGGGAAGGCAAATTATTTTATTAGAAAAGTTATTGAAAAGTCCCCGGCCGATTTTTCTGGATTGGTGAAGGGGGATTTTATTCTAGAGGTTAACCACCAGGAAATTGATGATTTGCCTTTAGCTCAGGTCGGTGAGCTTCTGAAGGCCAAGGAGGGTGAGACGACCCATTTGCTCATTCGCCGGGAGGGTGGGGTCAAAAAAATTGTTCGGGTTCCTCGTATGACAGTTGAGATCCCAACAATGACCTGGAAGATCTTTCCGAGTAAGCATCTTGGAATCCTAACACTCAACAAATTTGCCAAGGGCAGTTGTGAAAAAGCTCAAGAGGCCTTACTTGAATTCAGTCAAGCCCATACGAATGCAATTCTCTTTGATCTCCGGGACAATGGTGGTGGTCAACTTGAAGAAGCTTCTTGCATTGCAAGCCTATTTTTAGGCAAGGACAGAGAGATTCTGAAGCTTCATTATAACGATTCTGAAAAAGGGGTTGAGTCTTTATTTGGGTCTCACGAGCAAATCTATTTTGGAGCACTCGGCGTTCTCATCAATAGTGGGACTGCCAGTGCCGCTGAAATACTGGCGGGCGTTCTTCAGGAATACCACCGAGCTGTTCTTGTTGGGGAGCGAACCTTTGGAAAAGGGTCTTTTCAGGAAGGTGAGACCTGGGATAGTAATCCACGAATAGCACTCTTTGAGACAAAGGGACTTTTCACGATGCCATCGGGGCGCTCACCACAACTTACAGGAATACTGCCAGATTTCCCTGTTCGATTTCGAGAGGCCCAGGCTCTTCGGGAAGAGGACCTTTATATAAACCCAGTCAGGCCACCCACAAAAATGAGAGTTTCATTGAACCTTCCCGGTTGGGCAAATAATGCGCCCAAGTGTTTGAACTCAAGGCAGAACCAATCTGCGATGAGCGGCACTATACCTTTTTTGGCTCACTATGATCCACAGTTGGAGGAGGCAACCAAGCTGGTGATTTGTTCAGCCGTGGCACAAAACTTGAATGGATTTTGATATGATGGATTTTCAAACTGATCTTTTCAAATCCAGATTCCTCCAGTCCAGTCGAAAATCTGATCAACTCATGTTGGTGCTTCATGGTCGAGGCGACAGTCTGCGCCCCTTTTCACGTTTCAATGAAGAGCTCAGGATTCCAGAGATGAATTATCTTTTGTTGAACGCACCAAAGAAATACCTCGATGGATATAGTTGGTACGGTGAACCTCCATATAAAAAGCAAGGAGTTCTTCGAATTAGAGAACTTCTATTTCAACTTATAGAACAATTGGAAATGCAGGGCTGGAAGAGTGAAAACATCTTTTTGTTTGGGTTTTCTCAAGGCTGCCTTGTGAGTGCGGATTTCGCTCTCAATTCGAAAAAGAAACTGGCAGGCGTCATTGGTGTGAGTGGGTATTTTCACTTCTTTCCTCGGTGGCGGGCTGAGCTTTCCCGCGAAGCCTCGAAGACACCTTGGTTAATAACGCACGGTCTGAAGGACGATGTTCTGAGAATTGATGACACAAAATTCGGTGTCAATAAGCTCAAGAATGCGGGATTAAATGTTGACTGGATCGAGCTTGCGAAAGAACACACTTTGGAGCGCAAAGAGTATCCTATTATTCGAAAGTGGGTCCGTGAAAAGCTGAAGTAACTCTTGGACGGGCCCTAAATATCCTCAGTATGTGTTTTCAGAAGCTGTTTGATTTTTCGTACGAGGTCGGAAGTCCGCGCAAGGCTGTCGGTCGAGGAGTAGGAATGATTTTCAGGCAGATGGGAGACTTCGAAAACGAGGTGGTCTATTGTCTCTTGAATATCACCATACGATAGTCCCGCTCGTTGCGCTTGCACCAAAACATCGACAATCTGTATTAAGGAATTTCCTGTTAAACGGGTGTCTGCATTGATTTTTTGAGACCTTTCATTTAACCCTGAAAGTACTGTTTGGATACTCTCTGTCTTGGTTCCCCTTCGAGTAGGAACTTTTGAAACCAAATGGATTAGGTTTTTGTAGCAGCTCTGAAATTGGCGTATTTTTTTGAGATGCTTTTCTTTGAGGGTCGATTCTTGGCGATTTGCGAATCTGGAAACAGCTTGTTTCAGGAAATCTCGCTCAGGTATATTTTTGCTTTTGAAATCGGTATTTGAGGGCAAAAAAGCCAAATAAGTTTTTGGCAAATACGCGAGCAGGCGTCTCATGTTGTAAAGAGCAGGGAGATTAGTGCCGTCAGGTACTTTTTGCTGCGGGCCGCGGACTTTTGCTTTTTCAAAATAGGAAAAAATTTTATCAAATCTGTTGAACGCACTTTTTTGTCTTTTTTGAAGGTATTCCCGTTGGGGTTTTGAAAATCCAACTCTGTAAAGAAGACGATCACATCTGGCCTGAGCGAAAGCGTGGTCAAAATCCTTGAGGACCTGATGTTTGTTGAAGCTTTTGAGTGGTTTTTTAATGCCGGTCCTCAGGTAGTCGACGAGCTGGCAGAAGACTTGAACAATTTCGCGAGCCTTGATCTTTTGCTCATTGAGATTAGTTGAGAATCTTTCCACATCATCATATCGATAGGAATCATGACGAATTCCAAATTGGCGAACGCTTCCGTAGTCGATAATTCCCGCATTGGCGAGAACGTTATCGCCATCCCAATCAAGCCAAGCAAAGATGTAATCCATTTCCAATTTTGCTGCGAATTCGGCAAAATCTTTTGATAGGAGTCTGAGCATGAGGTCGTAGGCATTTTGATTTGAGTATTTCCAAGTTCTGTTTTTCAGTTGTCTTTGAATAAAATAGTGGGTGGCTGTCTTGAGTTCAGGATAACGGTTTTGCTTTAAGAGCAGGAAAAGGTGAGCCGGGCGTAGGAGGTTTGGCGCCGCACGAACCCCGATTCCGACTCCCGACCAAGGTCGATAATGCATAAAACACGTTCGGTGTGAATTCCCTGAAGATGAATCGTTTCTGCCAGAATTGCGGCTCCATAAAGTTCATCGAGTTCTGCTTGCCCACATCCATATCCATAATTGGTAGTTCCTGTCTTGAGAGGCTTATTGGCCTCGACAGAGCCCGGGGCAAGACAGGTGACGCCAGTCCCTCGGCTTGAAACGTCCCAGACCACGGCCTGATGTTGAACAGTTCCGTTCCAAATACCTCGGCCATCACCAGAGGTCTTCCCTTTTTTATTTGAATGCTGAAGCTGAAGATAGCGGGTGGCCATATATTTATTTGGCTTTATAGTTGCCGGATCAATTCGCCTTCGTGTCAGTTCGTCGTATTCATTAATGATCTGTAATGAAAAAGTGTGGATCAGTTGTCGCTCAAGATCAGGATTCATTTTATGGGGGTGATTCTTTTCAAGGAGACCCATTTCTTTGGCAAGAGTGTAATTGAAGTAAGGAACCCGTCCTTGAGGAAGAACTCGTGCTCTATAGAGAACGCAGGCGTCAGGAAGGAGCTCCCGCCAGGGATGACTTCCATCAAGTTTATCAAAGGAAGCGTAGGGCTCCTGAGAGATCTGCAATCTTCGAGCTGCGGAAATACGACTCATTGAGAATAAGTCGGCACTTGAGATCTATCTCTGAATGTGACAATCTAAATCTGGACCAATGTCGGAATCAGTCGAGTCAAGTATTTTCCGACAAAGGTGCAGCGAGACGGAAGTCATATAAGGGGAGGTGATTTTGTGGACAACAACATGATGAGGACCGCTGTGTTTATTTTCACATTTTGTTTGGCTCTGTTCATTCTGCCAATAAATGCTTTGGCAGTGAGGCCAATTGAAATTATGACCAAAGACACAAAGCCCTGTGAAAATATTGATTCACATATCGAGGCTCAAGGTCGAGTTATTTCTAATCTAGCGGATCTTCAGGGACGAACGCTTGTTGCGGGTCGAGTTTTTCAAGTCGTCGATGATTCTGATTCAAAAGCGAGAGTTTATTTGGAGACCCGATTGCATCCTAATTCACAAGAAGTCAGAGTTATGTGTTCCTCTGGGTTTTTTTCTATTGGGAAGAGGGTTCATGTCAGTTTGCCTCTCATTATTGACTTAACGGCCAGGAGAACCCTAGGCGATACTTTTTGGAATTTTCATCTTTTCAGAAACTCCCAAGGTTTTTTCGCAATGAACACGAAAGCCCTGGCGATTTTGCCCTCTGATGTGTTGATTTTTCTAAAAGCCGAATATTCTGAGTTTCAGATTCGCGAAGTTTCTGAAAGCAAAATTAGAATTCATTTGGTGGATTCTCGAAAGCGAATCAAGCAAGCCATAGTGATTGAATACGATCTCATCTGAAGTGCGAGTCATTATCAAAAAAGTGAGCATATTTAATGCGACGCAATATAAGTTTTTGTTATGCCTTCTCTCGCTCTCAAGTTTAAAACTAGACCTCCGATAGAGCCCTCAGAGTTCATAGCAACAAACAAAACAGTAGAGGGGGATTCATGTCAAAGACAGATCACTTTAGAGCGGATCACAAAGATATGGTCGGAATAGTCGTTGAAATTTCTAAACTTCTCAACGAAGCGGGCTTGGTCGCTAATCCTGCACCAGTCACGGGATTGCTTGGAAAGCTTGTTGGGAAGTTGAAGATCCATTTGGTTACTGAAGACAGGTCACTTTATCCACAACTACTTAAGAGTTCAGATCCAAAGGTGAAAGCAACTGCCGAGAAATTCCAAGCCGAAATGGGTGGCATTAAGACTGTGGTCGAGGCCTTTGCAACCAAGTGGATGGATCCTCGGGAGATCAAAGCACATCCTGCGGCTTTTATTAAGGAAACCAAAGGCTTGTTCGATGCCCTTGCAAAGCGAATAGAGAAAGAAGACAACGAGCTCTATGCCCTTGCGGATAAGGCTGCATAAAAAAAAGAAATTTTCGGTCATGGGAATAGAAACAATCGGTTATGTGGCGCCCGAGCGTCGCCTCATAACCGCAACGTAAAAGCCATCCCAGTCCTTAAGGCGGGGATCACAGCTTTGTTCGGAGATGAGCTCCCAAGAGGTTTGCCTGGATTTGTCCTTGGATAAAGTTGGTTTTTCTAAGAACTGCCTAATCTGGTTTTGATTTTCCGAAGGAAAGATACTGCAGGTAGAATAAACAAGAAGCCCGCCGGGTTTCACCATCTTTGAGTATTCAGTTAAAAGTCGAGCTTGTGTTTGTTGCACTTCGTGCAGGATTTTCCGGTTGATTCTCCATTTGGCATCTGGGTTTCGTCGCAAGACCCCGGAGCCCGAGCAGGGAACATCTAACAACACCCGATCAGCTTGTTCATAGAGTCCTTCTACGGGGTAAGTTTTCGTTTCTTCTCCAAGGGGCTCCAATCGACAAGTTTCAATAATATTAATCTTATTTCTTCGCGCTCGTTCGCGAAGCGCCAAGAGCTTTCTATCAGAGATATCCATTGCAATTAATCGTCCACGATGACCCATCAATGTGGCCATATGTAAGGACTTTCCACCCCCGCCAGCGCAGGCATCGATAATTGTCTCTCCGGCCTGGGGGTTCACCTGTGGCGCGACCTCCTGAGAGGCCAAATCTTGGATCTCAAATAAGCCGTCCTTAAAACACGAAGTGGAAGTTAAATTTTTTCTGACAAGAAGTCGCAGGGCTGGTTTTTCAGGATCAACAACTTCGGTGGCAACTCCTTCGGCCAAGAGTTTTCTTTGGAGGTCGCTGGGTCGTGTGGCGATCAAATTTGTTCGCAGGTAGACCTCTGCTGGATGATTTAAAGAAGTGATCAGGCTCTCCCAATCGGAACCGCACTCTGAAAAACCAATTTCGTCGAGTTCATCAGAGAGCGAGTGTTTGATCGCACGAACTACGGATTCTGCGGGTGCAGTCCAACGCAAATTTTGAAGCTCAGGCCATTGAGGAAGGGCAATCCCTTGGCTCAGAACTCGAGCGCCCCACAGGCTCCAGAAGTCTTGGGTGGTCCAGGCCTGAGGAGTTTTGTCAATGCCAGCGCCATGGGCCAGCCAGCGAGCCGTGCGAACAATCTCAAAGATGGATTCAGCAAAAAACTTTCGATCACGGGAGCCCCACTTTCTTTGAGATTTCAGAAAGCGTTCAATAACTCGATCAGTTTTTGCGGACTGAGTGAAAATCAAAGCTAAAGCATCGACAACACTTTGCGCCATGTGTTTGTGAAATTGGACTGGTTTATTGAGCAGGCGACCCCCTAGAACGTGAAGACGGCTCCGCTTGTTAAAAATACCCCGTTGAATTGGCCACTCGTGAGTACCAGTAAATGGTTTTTCATTCCAGTTTCAACGAAAAAACCAGCTTGGTTAACAATATCAAAAAACCGTGCGCCCATTAAAAACTGATAATCGAAGGCGATTTGGGATTCATCTGCGATTTGCTTAAAGAAGATTCGGGGCCGCCGCCAATTCCGAAATAGAGTGGAAATTTTGAAGATGCATCAGGAAAAATCAACAAGGGCATCAAACTCATTTTGAGGGGAGTTTCCCCTAATACTTTATATTCATTGAAATCGATTCGAAGGTTGAGATCCATTGTGCCCCACTCCTTCACACGGTAGGTTACACCCGCCGAGTAGGAGCCCACATCTGATTGCTTATTCCTCTGTCCCCATTCCCAGGCTTCGCCAGACATCAGTCGTCCACCGTGGATAGCTAAATAATGGCTCTGCTTTCCAACGTTTTCATCAGGGCCCGAAGCTCGGCTAGTCGCCATATAGTCGGCGGCAACTTCCTTTCCAACAGGAGGACTCACTTCTCGGCCGACTCTTTGTTGAGCCGCAAACACAGTTGGCGAGCCCAGCAGGCCGAGGAAAGTAAGAAAGAAAAAGTGAAAGGCAATGAAGGCCGTTGAAATTTCAGAAGTTGCTCAAGAGAAGATCTCATTCAGGTTCCTATTTTAATTTTTAATTGATATTTTGGTTTAGCACAGTTTTCCCATAAGTGGCACTTGACTCAACTGGTCAATCTGTCCATCCATTGACCGGACTGCCATGAGCACCTAACTTCAAAAATAATGAAATGCCCTTTTTGTAGTCACCAAGATGATCGAGTTCTAGATACCAGAGTCCAGAAAGAGGGCTCTATTCGGAGACGTCGGGAGTGTCTCAAATGCAAGGCCCGATTCTCAACTCTCGAGACTTTAATGCTAAATTATCCAATGGTTGTCAAAAAAGACGGTCGGCGTGAAGCTTTTAGCAAAGAAAAAATACTCAATGGTCTTCAGGCCTCCTGTCAAAAAAAGACCAGTCAGTCTTTTGCAACTCGAGACCGTGGTAGAGAAAATTGCTGGTTGGCTTATTAATCGCGCTGACAGTGAAATTTCGTCCCAGCTTATAGGCCAGAAGGTTATGTTTGAACTGAAAAAAATCGATGATGTGGCCTACGTGAGGTTCGCAAGTGTTTATCGAAATTTTAAAGATGTCCAAGAGTTTGTTGAGACTCTAGAAGAAGATGAGTTCGGTGGTTCGAAAGACTCTCAGAGTCCCCAATTGACCCTCACTTCCTTTGAAGAAACTCCTACAAGTTTCTCATGAATATTATTGAATGAAAGGTTATAAATGAGAAGGCTCGCTCGTGAACTCGCTCTTCAGGTTCTTTTTGAAAAGGAATTTGCTTCCCAGTCTCAGGTTCATAACACGGTTGAGCTTTCCAGGGACGGGTCCCAAGCGCTTGACCCATCGATTTTAGTTTATGCGACGGAGTTGGTTGACGGTGTCAGTCAATTTAAAGATCAAATTGACCAGAAAATCCAAGGGGCAAGTCAACATTGGAAGCTTGATCGTATGGCGACGGTAGATCGTAACATTATTAGAATCGCCATTTTTGAGATGTTATATCTGAAGGAGCCACTTAAGCCCAATATTGTCATTAATGAGGCCGTCGAAATTGCTAAAAAATTCAGCACAGATGAGTCTGCCTCCTTTATCAATGGTCTGCTCGATCAAGCTCGGACGTTAGTTACTTAATGGGAATCTCAATATTATCCCTCGCTAGTCGGCTCAATACTGGCTCTGATCTGTGGGTTATGCCGCCCGTGGCAATTAGCCAACAGACTTTGCAAATCGACTGGTATCTCAATTTTCAAATTTCACAAAGTCAGTTTCGGAAACGAGTTCAAAGACCATCAGAGCTGCAAAAGGTCCTCGATGAGGTTGAATGGCCACTGGAGAATATGACGCACTATAAGACAGGGGCGTTTCTGGTTTCGGCAAACAATAGTCTTCCATGTCGTGAGATCGTAGTTTTGGATTATTCTGAGGATCTTTCAGTTTGGACCAAAGACCTGTTTGATATTTGGAAAAACCTCAGTGAACCTAGTCTTCGAGTTTTTTTGCCTCCTAAAGTCTCTGCGAATGACTGGTTTTCAATGTGGCGTTCACTCAGTTCTTTCGAGGATATGACCGTCGTCCTTGATTCTTAGCCAAAAATGTTCTCTACAATGAACAATGGAGTCAATTTCATATCACTTAGCTAAATTACAGAATAAGCTCGAAAGATTTTTTGAAGAGGAGCCATATTCAACTGATGAAGCTTTTCAGATTCAGGCGAATTTTCAAATCCAAACGGCGAAGTCCTATTTGAACAAGCTTAATGAGTCGCTGCCTGCTGAAGAAATGGATCGAACGGCGGTGCTTTTCTCAAGATTTGTTCCACTCTTTGAGTTCGGAGTCTTGCTCTTTGCAAATCCACCGCCCGTTAGAATTGTTGCAACATTTGATCGTGGAATTTTAAAGACAATGAAGCCTAGCCAATCAAAAATTTCACCGCAAGATTTTGCGACCGTTATGCCAGATATCTTAAAATTACCATATTTTGAATTTCTTGCCCCGAAATCAAATCTTCTGAAGAGCAAAATAAATCATTTGTTTCCAGCCATGCGCTCCGACGACCGCCTTTTAATGGTTCGAATAGGTCCTCAGGCCGCCTTCGTTTTAAGTACGACTCTCGCTGAACCATGGCTCGGAATTCATTTAAGGAATGTCCACGAGGCGCTTCTGCCTCAGGCGGGGCCACGATGAGCACTCTGGATAGTCGGGTGATTTATATAATATCCGACGGAACAGGAGAAACAGCAGCGACAATGATTCGAGCGGCCATTGTCCAGTACTCCCATCAAGACCTGCAGATTGTCCGTTCGAAAAACGTGCGAACAGAAGCGCAGGCGGCGGCCTTAGTTGATGAGTGTTTTGAGCGGCGGGGCATGATTGTTTACACAGTTATTTCACAAACACTTCGTCAAAAGATTCGTGAGTTTTGTTTAGAAAAGGGTTTGCTTTCGATAGATCTTCTTGGGCCGATGTTGGGAACTCTCGATAGTTTTTTTGGAGTCCAGTCCGATTCAAATGTTGGGGTTCTGAGGGCTGTGGATGAGAGTTATTTTAAACGCATTGAAGCCATTGAATTTACTGTTAAGCACGACGATGGCAAGACAATGTCGGACTTGGGCAAAGCTGATGTTATTCTCGTTGGCATATCCCGCACAAGTAAAACGCCATTGTCAGTTTTTTTGAGCCATAAAGGTTGGAAAGTTGCCAATGTTCCCTTGGTGCTAGGATCGCCCCTCCCAGAGGAATTATCGAAGGTTGATCAGCGACGAATTGTTGGCCTTATTATTGATATGGACTCTCTGCAACGAATTCGAAAAAATCGCCTCGAAAAATTCGGCCAAGATTCGGGCGGAGAATACGCCTCTATGGCTCACATTGCCAAAGAGGTTGAGTACGCTGAAAATCTTTTTAAGCAAAATAGACGATGGCCAGTTTTCAACGTCACGGAGCGCGCTCTTGAAGAAACTGCATCTGAAATCGTGCGGATCATTTCCTCACGACTGGGTTTGCCAGATTCAGTATTGTTCTAGGGGAGTAGGAGTGATCATCACACCACAGTTATTAACATATTGATTTTTAAGGATAAAATTTAGTATATACATGACTTTTTACTAAAAACCTTTACTTTTTGAGCCAGATCACCGATACTTGAGATGAGGGGGTGTTGACATGCGCCAGACTGAGACACTTAACAGGCTAAAGGCTTCTCTGGTTCCAGGGCAGGTATATCGCCGGGCCGACCTTGCCGAGCTTTCTTCCAATGTTGATCGGCATCTGGCTAAGCTGGTAACTGAGGGGCGACTCAAGAAGCTCTCGCAGGGCATGTACGCAGCGCCCAGGGAGACGGCCTTCGGTGAAGCCCCGCCAGACGCGGACTCACTTCTGCGTACGTTCTTGAAGGACGATCACTTCGTAGTTTATGGGCCAAGTCAGTTCAACTCTCTTGGTCTCGGAACTACCCAGCTCTATAACCGTTTGCTCGTATTCAATCGCAAACGTGTGGGCGAGTTCACACTAGGTGGTCGCACCTACATATTCTACCGCTGGAGAGAAGCTCCCAAGAAGCTCACGCTCGAGTTTTTGATTGTCGAGCTACTGAACCGCCTGGATGAGCTGGCGGAAGACCGAGACCAGGTGGTTGAGCGCCTTAGAGCTAAACTCAAGGAGTTCAACAGACGAAAGCTGCTCCATGCAGCCTCTCGCTATGGAACACTCTCGACACAAAAGAAGCTAGAGGCCCTCATGACGAGCGCAGAAACCAAGGACGCATGAGGGAATTCCTGCACGAACATGCCGAGTTTAAGACTCTGATCGATATTACCGCACAGAGCCTAGGTATCCAAGACCCAGCACTTGTTGAGAAAGACTACTGGCTCATGCATGTCCTCTGGGGTCTTCAACAGCTCAAGATGAGTTTCCATTTGAAAGGTGGCACATCGCTCTCGAAGGGTTACCACTGCATCCACCGTTTCTCTGAAGATATCGACGTGAAGATTGAGCCCGACGAGAAAACCTGTGGGTTCAAGGTTTTCTCTGGCAAGAATCATGATGATCTCAAACATCGTGAGTCGAGGGCAAAGTTCTTCGACTGGATCACATTGTATCTCCGGGGCAAGATACCTGGAATTGTTGAAGTCATACGTGACACCCAGTTCGATGATGCTCAGAAACTCCGTAACGGCGGGGTCAGGCTACTCTATAGCTCTCGCTTCTCGGCTCAGGGATTGAAAGACGGTATACTCTTCGAATTAGGATTCGACAGGACAGTGCCTAACAGACCATGCTTGATCACCTCTTGGGCTTACGATCGAGCAGTGAACACCAAGGGTGTACTCATCACCGACAATCGTGCCCATGACGTTCTTTGTTACGAACCCAAGTTCACCTTTGTTGAAAAGCTTCAAGCGGTAGTCCGAAAGTTCCGCCTCTTCAAGGAAGGAAAGGCAGGTGCAAACCTGCCTGCCAACTTCATCCGTCACTATTATGACCTCTTCCAGCTCATCGACCGCGCTGACGTACAGGGGTTCATCGGTACGACTGAGTACGAAGACTTCAAGAACGAACGATTTGGTGGCGACGACACGAAGGTTGCAAACAGCGATGCTCTGAAGCTCACAGACCCCAGCGACCGCGCCTTGTTCGAGATGGAATTCAGTCGCACAGCCAGTCTTTATTTCAAAGGCAGGCCGACATTGGATGAGATGCTCCAGCGTATTGCAAAGGATATTGACCGACTCTGATCCGACGTCAATTTACTCCCGTTGAGGATCAAGTTAGCTATTTTTGTGCAACGAGCAAGTTGGGCAGTATTCCTGGTGATTTTGGGAGTAGGATCAGTTCACCCTTATTTTCAGTCATTTGCTCAAATTCAAGTGTAGCAAATAACGCTTCGGCGACGTCTTTATCCTTGGCAATTTCTTGCAGAACTTGACCTAGAATTTCTGGACGAATGGCCGACGCTTTCGCAAACTCAACAGAGGCACTTCGCTGGGCCGAGCTTGTAATGATGTTCACTTGGTTTTCGCCATCTTGTTTGATGGCGCCCGTGACTTGACGCAAACGATTGACCACTTTGCTTTCGATCTCTTTGATCATATTTTGATCCCTGAAGTGAACTTTACGAATGTATACTGAGCCCAATTTATAACCCCACTCCTGGGATTTCTGCGTCACTTCTTCCCTGACCTGATAGCTCAGCTTATGGCGATCCGAGAGAAGCTTTACTAAGGGTAAATTGCTGAGAGTTCTAACGGTTGCATTGCTCACATTGGCCGACAGAGAACCCTTCGGATCGGTATTCTTAAACAAATAGTCCAAGGGATTGCTTACGTACATTTCATACCATATCCCCACTCCCATGGGGGCCCCTTCTTCGGAATTCACCGGCTGACTTCGTAGATAGACCTGATCCATTCTCAAATCCAATAAGTAGACTTTACCTAAGAGATTAATAACCAAGGCTTTCCAGGTCAGTCGAGGCCAGAGAAAGTGAAGTCCTGGCCGATCAATAATATCAACAACCTTGCCAAACAACGTGTACACCTGACAGGTTGATTCATAAACTGTCGTGTAAAACAAAAAGAAGTGAAGAATTTTTAAAGTCAGGACTTCAAATAGAAAGGCAGCAAAGATACCAAAAATAATTTCCACACTTTACTCCGTTTGATAAATGATTTTATCAGCTTTCTTGAGAACGCTCAGGCGGGCATTTCTTACAAAGTTTCTCAAGACATCTGGACCGCTTGCTTTTAACTGCCTGAGCTGATGAGACAAAGCAATAAGTGGCTGAACTTCGGCCTGTGCTTTTAAGGTTTCGATTTCTACCGCCCGTCGGGATTGAACGATGGTTTGATCCGCAAGCGACTTTGCCAAGCTAATCTCTGAAGAAACATTGTTATGGGCAGTATTAATAGCTGCAAGAGCCGACTCAACTTCATGTGGAGGCTCGATACCTGTGATCAAAGAGGCCTCAAGGATGATTCCATAGCGGGCATTAGAGCTTTGGCATTCACTGACCATGATATCATTTATATCCTTGAGATTTTTTCTCAGATCATTGATGGAAACATTTTCCGTGACATTCACTTCCCCGGAAACCTGCACTTCTTTATCCTCAGTACCAAAGGTTGCTATTCGTTGCCTAAGAACAGAAACAAAATAGCCCATCACGTGAACAATGGGATTCTTAATTCCAAAGACAAACGCATATAGATTCTGTTCGGAAATACGATACCTGATCTGTCCCTTTAAGCCGATATTGAGTTGATCCTTGGTCACAGCCTCAAGTAAGGTGCCATTATTATTGGCCGCTGCACTCTCCAAATCATGGGCCATATTCATAGTCTCTGTGGCCACGGAAACCTTGATGACCTTTTCCCATGGAAATTTGAAATGCAATCCTGGACCGATGGAGTGTATCAAAGGGAAATTGTATCGTTTTTTTTCTTCCACATTCAAGGAATCCGCAAAAGGAGATGAAGTCGACATGTTGTCACCAAGCCTTTGAGCTCTCCCAAAAACTGTTTTAACTCCACGCTCATTTTGATCAATTGTGAAAAAGCCATAGAGTATACATCTCAGAAAAAAATAAATCAAAATGCCCGTCATGACTAACATACTACTTCCTTCGCTTTACTTTTCTTGCTGCCATTGTCCATCAACCCATCCAGAAGTCAATCATGACAGACATTGTTCTGAAATCAATGGGTCATTAAGTGCCTAATTGCATTCGAGGCGGGCATGTAGGGGGAAGTGGTCCGAGCTTTGAACGTCGTACAATATTTCGCTCTCACGGACCTGACAACTGCGATAGAATATCCAGTCTAAATGGTTCCTTCTTTGATCGTTGGGATAGGTAATCATGGTCAATCCAAGGGCGGTCATTCGCTTCGTCAGTTCATCAAATTTTTCCCGTTTGTTGGTATTGAAGTCACCGGCAAAGACGATTGGGCCTTGGTGATTTCTGACAAGGGCTAAAGACTCGTCAATTTGGCGATAGAAAGCTTCGTTGGAAGCTCGATTTATACCGTGGATATTCAGTGTGGCAAGGGTTTCTCCGTTTGCAAGTTTGAAGAGAGAGAGAAGAGTCGTTTTAGGCGTTCGCACGAAAGGTTCGAGATCCTTGGTTCGATGGAGGATAGTGTTAGTGGCAGTTGAAACGGAAGCTGTAGCGACACCGCTTGAGATTAGTGTTTTTGTATAAGTAAAACTTTTTGCAAAAAGGAGATCAAAATTCTTAAGCTCGTTGGCCGCGGCGTCGATCGTTTCATTGTCATCAGTCGTTTCTTGAAGTAAAAGGATGTCGTGTTTTGGTCCGAGCTTCTGAATGTCATTAACCCAGGCTTGTCCGGCCTTTCCTTTGTGGATATTCCAAACCAAAAGAGAGAAGGTGTTGTTGAGGACATCTTGACGCCTTTGTGATTGAATCTCAATCAAGGATTTCTCGATCGGGGGGATCATGAATCTGCCGCCAAAACAACTTTGACTTAGTAGTTGCAAGACGGTGAGCGAGAAAATTGAAATTAAAGCGTTCTTAGACATTGGACCCCCTGTTGTATGTGCTGAGGGACTCATCGAGGTTTTTGTCGCGACGCTCTAGACCAGTTTTTCGTTCTTCACAAAACACAGAGTGATCAAGATCTGTTTATTAGCCAAGTGTCGAGTTGCGAGAAATACCATTTCTGCAAGGCTGGCTGATACTGATTATCTCGTTCTATCTCGCTAGGACTTTGCACATATTGAGCAGGACTGGGGCCATCGGATTCGGCGGCACAGGCTAAGGCCCAGTCAACCGTAGTTTCTGGGTGAAACTGAAAAGCCAAAACTTGCTCGCCAATTTTGTATGCTTGATTCTGGCAGCACTCGCTCGAAGCTAAGTTTATCGCTCCAGCAGGAAGCGAAAAACTATAACCATGAAATTGAAAGACACGGAGTAGTTTCTCTTTTGAGAGGGAGGAATGTGGAGATTCTGTTTCTTGGTCGCCAAACCAGTGCACTTTTTGCCATCCGGCCTCCCATTCTAAACTTTTTCCAACCTTCGCCCCCAAGACTTCAGCAATCAACTGAGCCCCCAAGCACAGACCGAGGATTTTCTTACTCTTGGAAATTTGTAGAAACTCCCATATCCATTTCTTTTCTGCCCGCAGCCATGGATATTGTTCCTCTTGGTCCACATTCATCCCACCGCCACAAATAACCAGGAGGTCAAAATCCTCTGGGTTCAGATGAATTGGCAATGGAGAAGCCGGCAAGAGCAAGGTTGTGACCGGCCATTGCCGTTGCCTTAGCCATTCTAGTGTTGTGCCTGCGTCGGTCTCTGTCGAATGCTGAAAAATGAGGGTTCTCATGATTTCTCTTACTTTTTCTTTTTGGGGGGACTTGTCCCAAGGTCGGTCAGATGGAAGACTTCGGTATCACCATTTTCGAAAGTCGGTATTAGGTCATAGTACTCTTGATGGTTATCTTTGCCAAAATAATCTAATACTATGTGAAGACTAGTTGCATCCTTTGCCGAGACTGAGAACTTCAGGCCCGAGTTCAGAGGGGCACTCAGGCTGTAGATGTATTCAATATCATCAGGGACTTCGCATTCAGGCCCACAATCAGAAGTGTTCTGGATGTGACTCTCGACGTTTGAGATCTCAGAAACATGGAGTGAGTCGAATGAAATCCATCCGGATCGTTTTCTATATTTGTTTTCCAGCCAGAAACTCTTGATTTTGGGCAATTCACTCGACTTAAAGCGGGCTGAAATCAAAAGCGTACCCTCGTCCGGTGAATAGAGATTCTTGGTTTTGCCAAGGATTTTACTTGGCAGTCGTATCTCAGAAATGCAGCTATCGTTGTATTTTGAACCAGGATAAACCTCAAGGAGTGCGATCCCGAGATAGATGGGGTTCTTTTTTTCTAAGAAAAGGGGACCTTCAGTCTGAGAAAAAAATGGAATCTCGACCGATTGAAATCCATAGACATCTTTCAGATCGATGATTTGTTCATGAATCTTATTCAGTTCAAATTTTTTAGCTTCAGTTTTTTTTCCACGCACGACCTCATCGGAGGTCGTCGAAGTCATTACAAAAAGTTTAATTTTTTTCAATCGGTTGTTCAGCTTAAACAACTCTCGAGATTTGCCGAAGCCTGGGAAGATATTCAAATAGGTTCCTTCTCTCAATTCTGTGCGAAGCACAACCATTTCAGGTTGTGCTGGGCGATGATTAGTCACGCACCAAGCTTGACTCAAATAACCATCTCTAATGTTTTCTGGTGAATACTTGTGGGTCTCCTGACTCACCTTCCTGACCGCAGAGGAAGCAAAAACAGATGGAAGCCCTTGACAGGAAAAAACCATTTTTCCATGTTGAGTCAGTTGTTTTGTTAACTCGTCTGTCAGGGTTATGTCAGAGCAAGGTTTGACATTTTTGCCTGGCGAAGAAATCGCAATTGCAGGCGGATAGAAAACGAACATTGCTAAAACGATCTTAATCTTTGTGAGCCACATTTAAGTATGCTAGGGTGTGCATTGCTGCGTTGTCAACGCAATGAAAGGTATCTGGTTATTACGATGTGCCGAGAAGGAGCGACGATGATTCGCGATAGGCTTAACTCTTGGGAGAAGTCATAGATTGTCCAAAACTATACTCGCGATTGATTTTGGCACAAGTAACTCTTTAGTTGGAGCAGTTTGTGGCGGGAAACGGATCGAAGCGTTACCCATTGATGTCGGGGCACCAGATCCAACGTTGATGCGTACCCTCCTTTTCTTTCCAGATGGAGATCGCTGCTTTTATGGCAGCGAGGCAATCAAGAGATTTATCGAGGTGGATTGTGAGGGGCGTCTTTTTCGTTCTTTCAAGTCCCATTTGCCCAATCAGAGGTATCTAGGGACAATGATTGGCAACCGCGCACTTCCTCTCGAAGATATGATTGGGATTTTTTTGTTAGAGATTAAAAAGAGGGCAGAAGCACTGCTTGGTACCAAGGTGACTCGCGCAGTTCTCGGAAGGCCAGCTAGATACTCAATGGATGACGTAGCTGATGGCTTCGCAGTTCATCGAATGCGAAAGGCGGCTGAGTTCGCAGGCTTCGGAGAGATCGAATTTGTTCCCGAACCTTTGGCTGCGGCTCTTGATTATCGACGCAAAATTCAGACAGAAAAATTGGTTCTTATTGGAGATTTTGGTGGAGGAACCTCCGATTTCACTTTGATTCGGCTGTCGTCGGCGAATTTTAAGAAATCTGATGTTTTGGCAATTGATGGCTGTCCCCTCGCCGGCGATGCTTTGGATGGGGTTTTTATGAGCCATCGTTTGAATCGCTTCTTTGGGGCTAGAGCTAAATATCGTATGCCGATGTCATCTAATCATCTGACAATGCCAAATTCAGTGATTGATTGCTTAAACAAGCCGGCACATATTGTCCATTTGAAAGAGAGGGCAACTTACGCATTCATTCAAGAAGTTAGAAAATGCACTCAGACTGGTGAGGATAAGGCGGCGGTCGAACGATTGCAGATAATGATCGATGACAATCAAATTTTCCCCTTTTTTGAGGAAATTGAAGTAACAAAGCGGGGATTATCACTCAATTCTGAATGGAAGTTTAATTTTGACTATCCTGGTCTTGAGATTCAAGAAAAGTTTATGCGTGCTGATTTTGTGAGTTGGGCTGATCCAATACGAAATGAAATATTTGTGGCGATGGATCGAACTCTGACTCAAGCGGGGGTTCAAGACAATGATGTTGATCTCGTTTTTTTGACCGGGGGAACATCCCACGTGCCCTTTATTAGAAAACAGTTTATTCAACGATTCGAAGCGACGAAGCTTAATGCTGAAACCTCCCTCCATTCTGTTTTGTCTGGCCTGATCGAGCACGCCGCGAATCTGAGTTAATTCTAGACCCTTGAAATTGACTCATTGCTACTTTTCGATTGACTCTACCGGCTACTGTCCTGACGACTGTTCCAGAAGTTAGCCTTGCCAAATGCTAAAAATATTTGCATCTTGGGGGCGTTCAATGAATTTTTTGGTTTTTCCATTTCAAGGGGGTACATGAAGATTCTTATAGTCCTTTTTCTAGGTTTTCTTTCTTTCGAGGCTGCTATGGCTACCAATTTTTGCGGTCAAGTCTTGGGAAAAGAAGACTCGCCGATCACTCTGATTGAAAATGAAAGTCTGATCTGTGAGGATCCCGGAGTCATGTATGCGATGGATACGACTCTTGGTGCTGAGCGGGTCTGGCAATCTGATCCTGGCCAGGTGGAGGGTATTGAGTTGAGTCTGATCAGCTTCGATCGCGGTCGCTGTCCCTATTGTTATTTTATCCGCGGTGAAATTCGTATGTTTGGCGAGAGTCTAAAGGTCGACCTCGAAGTGAGTCAGACACTGACTGACGTCAATTTTCCAGCAGAAGCCAAACTTCATTTGGATGGAGAATATATTAAGACTTTGCCCTGCTATCTTAAGCAGTAGAGAGAATTTTTTTAGTTTAGGGCCCGCGCAATAATAAAAGACCAAGTGAAAATGGACCATTTATTATTGCGCGGGCCCTTATGTGATTCGCCTTTGTCTAAGGCTTTGACCTGTTATTAATTGCAATGTTGAAAGACGCTTGTTATTCTCGCTCAATGGAAGCGTTGAATCCGAGGCCCCAAGGGTTGGAAGTTGTTGAAATCGGTGGCTGTCTGATGGTAACCCGGAAATGGTATAATCCCACAGTTTGGCCGATGACTCTGTTCAGTTTGAGTTGGAACGCGTTCTTTTTTTATTGGTATGCTCGGGTTTTAAGTCAACCATCTCCAGATAAATTAGCTCTTTGGTTTCCTGTTCTTCATGTCGGGGTTGGAGTTTTCACAGCTTATCAGGCTTTAACGGGTTTTTTGAATCGAACAGAATTCAAAGTTGGAAACGGAAAGATCATTGTTCATCATGGCCCTTTGCCTTGGCCAGGCAACAAAACAGTTCAATCAAATTCTGTGCAACAACTCTTCTGTGACGATATTCAAACCTATGGTCGCACTAAAGAGGAAAGAACTTTCCGTTTGAACGCTGTGATGGTGGACGGTCGGAAAGAAAGCTTGCTTTCTGTCGGGCTCGCGAGAGATGAGGCGCTCTATCTGGAAAAGCTCGTGGAAAGTCGATTAGGTCTTGCCCCTGCGCCGGTCATCGGCGAATTGAAATAAAGCAACATCTTTTCTTGACGGACCAACTTAGATTCCGTAGCTATGGCTGCATCAAAAGTCAATCCAAAAAAGGAGCTTATCAGTGAGCACTCATGGTCCGGCAGCAGATTGGGGAAAAGATCGCTCGTCCGCGTTTAAAACTCGAATTGGAATTTGAATGTTTGTGCTCTATAGCACATTCTATGTCGAATTCATTGCGATCAATGTTGTGTCGCCAAAAATCATGGGAAGTAATATCGGCGGACTCAACTTGGCGGTTATTTATGGGATGGGTCTAATTGTTTTTGCTTTGATGTTAGCCCTTGTCTACAACGCCATTTGTACGGCTGCAGAAGAGGAGCTCAATACACCCGACACAGGCAAGGAGAAATAGTATATGTATGAAACATCACCATACGCGGTTTCGGTTTTTGTTGCCTTCGTGGCTCTGGTTCTCTGGATGTCCTATTATTTTGCACGACAGACAAAGAGCGCTAAAAATTATTTTGCTGCTGGCGGTTCGATCCATTGGGCTGTGAATGGCATTGCCTTTGCCGGAGATTACCTCTCTGCGGCCTCATTTTTGGGAATTTGTGGGATGATAGCCACCTACGGGTATGATGGATTTTTGTACTCGATTGGTTATTTGGCTGGATGGATAGTTGCCCTCTTTGTGGTGGCTGAACCCATGAAGCGACTTGGGAAATATACTTTTACAGATGCCTTGGATTCGAAATTTAATTCCCGTGAAATTCAATTATTGGCGGCAATATCCACCTTGGTCGTCTCGATTTTCTATCTGATTCCGCAAATGGTCGGGGCCGGGACATTGGTGACTCCACTTTTGGGCCTACCCCATTGGCTTGGGGTTGTCATGGTTGGTACCATCGTTATCATCATTGTTGCTTCTGCAGGAATGACCTCCACAACTTATGTGCAATTTATCAAAGGTGGATTGTTAATTATTTTCTCTTTTACACTGGTCATGCTCAGCCTTTACAAAGGACTAAACACCAAGCTTGAGTTGGCTGACGGTGCACCTTACCATGAGTTCAAATCACTTCCAGTTGAGATTGATTCAGCTGGAAAGATTGTCAGTAGCGATCCTGCTTTTCAAGTTGTTAATACTTTTGATCAGGGTAAAGATCTCGTGTTTGTTAAAGGGGTCTATCAGGGAACGGAGTCTTGGTGGCATTTGATATTAAAAGAGAATAATACCGGAGTTCTCGAGGAAGCTTATTGGACAAAAACACTTCTCGCACCGGTTAAGAGTAAAAATGGAAGTGATAGTTTCAAGCTCTACAACGGAGTCCCGCAACGAGATAGTCTTCCCATGCAGGCGGGTCACGTGGGCCTTCTTAAGTATAAGGGTGAAACTAAAGACCATCTTTCGCAACTTGGTCCTATCGAGTTTCTTGAGGGGCTCAGAGATAGCACGATTATTCGCTTTATGAACAAATCCTTTGCGGATGGTTCTGACAAAGTGACCGTCTATTACCAAAAGGCAACACCTGGTCGTGATATTTTGCGGCCTGGCCTCAAGGTCAAATTGGATGAAGATAAGGGCGCGACCTCTGCTGACAAGGTCAATTTTATTTCGTTGATGTTGGCTTTATTTCTTGGGACCGCGGCATTACCCCACATTTTGATTCGCTACTACACTGTACCAACGCCAGCTGCGGCGAGAAAGAGCACGATTGTGGCGATTGCAGCCATAGGCTTGTTTTATGTTCTAACTCTCTATATGGGACTGGCCGCTATGGTTAACGGGGTGGTCGATGTGACTGATGAAAATATGTCGGCCCCACTTCTGGCGAAGAGTTTTGGAATTACGATCTTTGCTCTGATCTCGGCCATTGCGTTTGCAACAGTTCTCGGAACAGTTTCAGGACTGATTGTGGCGGCGTCGGGCGCGGTGGCTCATGATTTGATGGATCGATTTTTTAATATGAAGCTGACTGACCATAAAAAGGTTTTGGCTGGAAAAATCGCAGCTGTTGTTGTTGGGATTATTGCGATGATGTTGGGAATTGTTTTTAAAGGAATGAATGTGTCCTACTTGGTCGGTTTGGCGTTTGCCGTGGCGGCCTCAGCAAACCTCCCCGCGATTGTCATGCTTCTCTTCTGGAAAGGCACGACCAAGCAGGGAATTTCATGGTCCATCGGGGCCGGAATGGTCTCGGCAATAGCAATAATCTTGTTATCGCCGGATATGTTTGAGCGATATGGTCTTGCAAAAGCCAGTGCTCCCCATGTGCTCAATAACCCGGCGATTCTGTCGGTTCCGTTTAGTTTTTTGGTGCTCATTGTTGTATCTTTGATGACTAAAGAAAAAAGTCAGAAGGCCTTGAAGGGTTGAGTTTGAACTAGTCTGCGACAATGTGTCCAGAGATCATATCCATCCCACAGGCGAATCGGATGTCGCCTTTTTTGAGAACTCCGACATCAACCAGAGTTTCTTTACCTAAAGGGAGATCCACTTGGATCTTCCTTTCTTTGATGACGATCTGGGTTGCACAAGTCGTTTCTGTTTTTCTCGTAATCTTTAGTTTAACACGGGTGCCTGGTTTCACTTTAATTTCACTCGGCTCAAATCCATTTTCAGTGACTAGGAGTGAAACTGTTTGGATTGGGTTTTTGGCGTGAACAATCTGTAAATTTAACTGAATTAGTAGAGCAGCTAAGAATATTTTCATAGAATTCTCCTTCGTTATATTGCAAATTTTATTTTATAATTTCTCTTTCTTTCCACATATAAAAAATGACAGGGTAGATAAGCAGCTCCAGAAGAAATGATGTCAGTAACCCTCCAATCATAGGAGCTGCAATTCGTTTCATCACATCTGCGCCAGCCCCGATTGACCACATAATGGGAACTAGGCCCATAAACAGCGCCATCACCGTCATAAGTTTAGGTCGAACTCGATGAACGGCCCCCTCTATGACTGCAGCATGAAGATCCTGGGGGCTTTGCATTTGCCCCTTGGATTTTCGCTCATCGAAGGCAAGATCTAAATACATCAGCATAAACACACCAGTCTCGGCATCAAGTCCAAGCAATGCGATCATTCCGACCCAGGCCGCGATTGATAAATTATAATCCAAGAAAACCAGGAACCAAACGGCACCTATGAGAGAAAAGGGCACGGCCAAAAAAATGATTCCAGTTTTCATCCATGATTTCGTGTTGAGATGCAAAAGGAAAATAATTAGGATCAAGGTTAATGGAATAACAACTTTTAGCCGCTCTTTGACTCGCTCCATATTTTCATACTGACCACTCCATGAAAGAGTATAGCCGGTCGGAAGGGTCATCTTTTCTTGGACTATTTTTTTTGCACTTTCAACGTAGGTTCCTAGATCAGTCAAAGTTGGATCGATATCAATATAGACATATCCTACGAGCGAGGCATTTTCATCGCGAATCATCGAGGCTCCCTCGGTGATTTTTACACTCGCGATTTCGCTAAGAGGAATTTGTGCCCCTGTGGGTGCAGAAATAAGTAGCCGCTTGATGGACTCAATATCTTGCCTAAAATCGGGAGCCATTCGAACTTGGATAGGATAGCGTTCTCGGCCAATAAGGGCCGTGGAAACATTTTCGCCACCAACGGCGGTCATCGCTTGATCTTGAGCGTCTTTAAGAGAAAGGCCGTAACTTTGAAGTCGGTTGCGGTCAAAACTCACGTCAAGAAAATATCCACTGGCGATTCTTTCTGCTATGACTGTTCGAGTTCCCGGGGTGGAGGTTATGATTGTCTCCAATTCGCGACCAATTCGCTCTATCGTTTTTAGGTCTGAACCGAATATTTTGAGGCCAATAGGGCTTCGAATACCAGTTGAAAGCATATCGATGCGATTCTTAATGGGCATGGTCCAGATATTTGGCATCCCAAGAAAGCTCAGCTTATCGTTCATTTCAGAAATCAATTTTTCTTCGGAAATGGTCTCTGGCCAGACGCGAGTCAGAGGACTCTTGAGGAGATGCGGAAGAAATGAATACCAACGCTCTTCCTTGCGCCAGTGTTCTTTAGTCTTTAGCACAATGGTTGTTTCGATCATCGACAGAGGCGCAGTGTCGGTGGAGGTGTCGGCCCGGCCAGCTTTGCCAAATACGGTTTCAACTTCAGGAAATGACTTCAGGATTTCGTCTTGGCGAGTGAGGATCTTCTGAGCCTCCGATACAGATAGGCCCGGCAATGCCGTTGGCATATACAGAAGACTGCCCTCGTGTAGCGTTGGCATAAACTCAGAGCCTAGCATCAAGAAGCCAGGGATGATCGTGAGGTTAGCCGCAAAGGCAGTGGCAAGAACTAATTTTTTTCTCAACAAAACCCAGTTCAATACCGGCTCGTAAATAGCAAAAAGCCTGCGACTGATGGGATGTTTTTCCTCTGAATAGTACTTTCCAACTAACAAAACGTTGCCGACTTTGTTGAGCCACTTGGAGGGTCCGAAAAAATAATCAGGTCTTGCAAAGAGCATTCGCATGGCCGGGTCTAAGGTAATAGCAAGAAAGGCCGCAATAAATAGGGCAAGATTTTTCGAAAGAGCGAGAGGTCTAAAGAGACGGCCTTCTTGATCGACGAGAGTAAAAATAGGCAAGAATGAAACTGCGATAACCAGCAAAGAGAAAAAAACTGAGGGGCCGACTTCCTTGAGAGCATCTAAGCGAACTTTGAAGAAGCTCTCTTTGCGCCCGGCGGCCTCCCACTGGTGGATTCTTCTATAGGCGTTTTCGACCTCAACAATTGCTCCGTCAACGAGCACACCAATAGAGATAGCAATTCCGGCAAGAGACATAATATTTGAACTTTGCCCTAGCAACACCAAGGGAATAAAGGCCAGAAGAACAGCAACTGGGATCGTGATAATGGGAATGATGGCTGAAGGAACGTGCCAAAGAAATAGAAGAATAATCAGACTCACAATAATGAGCTCTTCAATAAGAGTTCCACGCAGGGTTTCCATGGCTCGTTGGATCAAATCAGAGCGATCGTAGACAGTCTGGATTCTGACTCCCTGAGGAAGGGATTTTTGGATTTCGACTATTTTTCTTTCACTCGTGAAATCACAGTCGGAGCATCTTCACCATGCCTCATAACAATGATGCCACCAACGGCATCGCCTTTCCCGTCGAGATCTGTAATCCCCCGACGCATTTCGGGACCGATGGACACCGTGGCTACCTGTTTAATCAAAATTGGAGCGCGACTTTTCTCAGGGAATGCAACAACCGTATTCTCGAGCTCCTCAGTATTAGATATAAGACCCTGCGATCGCACCATGGCTTCAGTGCCAGAGAATTCAATAACTCGACCACCGCTTTCTTGATTTGTGTTTCTGATGGCATCCATCACTTGGGGCAAAGTCACTTGTAAGAGGGCCAGTTTCTTTGGGTCCACTTGAACTTGAAACTGTTTTACAAAGCCGCCAAGGCCAGCGACTTCGGACACCCCTTGCACAGACTGCAACTGATATCGAATATTCCAATCTTGCAAAGAGCGAAGCTCCGCAGAGGTCATTTTACCCAAGTCGTCACCTAAAGCATACTGAAATACCCAACCCACACTGGTGGCATCTGGCCCGAGCTCCGTTTGAACACCTCTAGGTAGTTGGGCAGCAATTCGATTAAGATATTCCATGACGCGACTGCGGGCCCAATACAAATCAGTTCCGTCCTCGAAAATGACATAAACATAGGAGTAACCGAAATCAGAAAAACCACGAACTGATTTGATTTTTGGGGCACCCAAAAGCGAAGCAATAATTGGATAGGTCACTTGCTTTTCTAGAATCTCCGGCGATCGATCCCATTTTGAATAGATTATCACCTGAGTGTCTGAAAGATCTGGAATTGCATCTAATGGAATTTTATTCAGAGAATAGAACCCAAAGAACAACAAAACCACAGTGAGGGAGATCACCAAGAAGCGATTGTGTGCAGAAAATTCAATGACCCTTTTGATCATCATTGTCCTCGAATCTTCGCTTCAGAGTCGATCAGGAAGTTGGCGCCACCGGAAATAGTGTCACCTTCCTTGAGTCCAGAAAGAACCTGATATTCAAAATTGCTTTTGTGACCAAGAACCACTTCTCTTGGGTTGAGTTTCGAATTTTGAGAAAAAACATAGACAAGATCTCTTGTTCCCGTATGAAGAACAGCTTCCTCTGGAATGACGAGTTGATTTTTCAAAGTGTTCTGAATTTTCCCGTGAAAACTGGTCTCCGCGACAAATCCAACTAACGGTGCATTCAAGATGGCGGTACCTCGTAGGGTGCGACTAGAGGGGTCAACAAGATTATCAAGACCGACGACCTTTCCTTTAATGAGGATGCCCGGATTGCTTGAGGCATATCCTGTGATTTCAAGACCCGGCTTGATCAAGGGAATGTCGGATTCATAAATCTGAAAGGCAACCTCACGGGAAGACACAAGCCGGCCTGAAAGCGCCAAGGTCAGCACAAAGTCTTTTTTTGCAACTATATGCCTGGTGATGTTTGCATTTCGAAATTGAACCGCAGACGCCTCAAGACCCGAAGTTTCATCGCGCGAAGGCTCAGATTTATCTTTACGAATCTCCTTATCTACCAAGACAAGCGGCATACCGCAAATTGGACACTTTCCAGGTTCGTTCGAATGAACATGGGGGTGCATCGGACATGTCCAATGCTTTTTTTCCTCAACCTTCGTCAGTGTTGTCTTATTTTCAGGCTCCTGTGCTTTCCGGGTGCAGCCGATTGAAGAGATCAGGGCGCAAAACACAATAAAGACAGTCAAGACAGTCCAAATAGGAGATTGAATGTGTCGAAAATTCACGGTGGGGCCTCTTTTCCTATGAGTCTCGAAATCTCGATCAGTGCTTTTTCAAATTCATTCCGAGCATTCAATTCTTTCGTTCGAAGATCCAGGTAATCGAGCATGACCATGCGATGAGTATCCAATCCTTCTATAGATCGGGCAGAGAGGTTCTCCACAAGTCGCATTCTCTTCTCTGCTCTTGGAATTAATTTCACTTTGAGGGTCATAAGTTGCTTTTTTAGAGATTCAGATTTCGCCAAGAGACCAGCAACACGAGTTTCAAAATCAACCCGACTTTTTTCAAGCTCGGCCTGGGCCCGCTGGCCACGGGCTGAAATTTCGGAAACCTCAGATTGGGGTTGCCAAAAGAAAAGAAAAGGCAAGGTGATCCCAACCATGACTTCTTCATTTCGCTGGGTCATTTCATTTCCACTGTATGATCGATATCGAAACACCAAATCTGGAAGATAGGCCTGCTGCTTCAAACCTTTCAAAGAGCTGACTAACTTGACTTCGCTTTCCCTCAAGAACACAAGCCCACTTTTAGACTTAGGATCGACTTCGATGCTCTCTAGTTTTGGTTCCTGTGGCTCAATTTCTTGAATGATCAGATCAGGCACAAAGTTTCTGAGTGCATTTGTTTTCTCGGCCAGTTCCGCCTGGGCTTCTAAAACTTCATTTTCTAGCAGGTCGGCCTCGGATTCAGTCCCAATTAAGTGAATCTGGGCATTGCTATCACCTCTTGCAAGGGTTCGTGAAATCTTCACGTGGCTCTTGAGCCAATCCCGCTTTTCAAGAGCGATATTTGCCTTCGCGAAAGCTTGCCAAAACTCAAGGTAGGCGGCACGGGCGTCTAGTAGAATCGCATTTTTTCGATAGTTGAACAACGCGTACTGAGATTTGGCCTCGTTTTCGCGAACTTCTTTTTCCCTTTGGATTTTGGTCGGGAAGGGAAGTTCCTGGGAAATCTCGATGCCGCTATTGGTGCCGCCGGCATCGTTCATCCTCATCAGGCCAATCATTGGGGGCGAGATGCGAACCCCTTTTGCGCGAGCATCAGCTTCGTTTGCCAATGACTTCTCAATTGCAAGATCAGGACTGTGAGTTTGAACGCGTTGGATAAAGTCGGGAAGTGTCAACACCTTTGCCCCATAGGCCGTCCCAAGGTGAGTCGTTAGCAACAGGCTTGTTATCAATAGTGGTCTCATTCTTATGTTTACGATGGCGTCTCCTAGTTTGTAACGAAAGATGAAAAAAATCGGATCCAGCTGTCAGATTTTGACCTATTAATAATCAAATGTCACAATTGAACCAATTGCATCGTATGATAAGAATGAAGGCAACTAAGTATGTTGAAAGAAGTTTCGAGTTTGCGAACAAATCTGATGAAGAGTTGATGTTGTTCTATCAATCTGGATCAGATCGAGCCTTTGATATTATCTATCAACGATATGGGGGTCGTATTCTAGGTTATCTGCGAAAGAGGACTAAGTCTGATGGTGGCGCGCAGGACCTGATGCAGGAGGTCTTCCTGAAGCTTCATCGTTCTCGTAGTCAATACAAGGCTAATTTGCCCCTGGCGCCCTGGATCTTCTCAGTGACAAGGTCCGTGTTTCTTGATTCTTGCAAAAGAGTCTCAAAGGAAGAGTCCACAACGCCTGAAGTCCTTGATGCCTTTGAATCCATCGCCGCGACATCTGTGAATGATCGTTCTGAGTTGATTGAGCTTTTGGAGGGTCCCCAGAGACTAGCCGTTAGTCTACGTGTTTTCGAAGAGCAGGCATTTGAAGACATTGCGAAGCATCTTTCGACGACGCCTGAAAACGCTAGACAAGTTTTTAGTCGCGGGATTCGAAAACTCAGATCATTGGTTCAAGGAAAGGAGTAATGCAGTGAATTCAAAAGAGCGAGAAGCCTTGATGAAAGAATTTGCTGAGTTTTCCCAATCTCCTTCAGCCGGAATCGAGTCTTCGATTGCTCATTCCCATTTATTTGAGGGGATTAAGGGGCGACTCTTTCCCAACCCATGGAAGGTTTTCGGAAAGATTGCCCTGATCCATGGGGTCGTTGGATTTTTGTCTTTGGGAATTTGCAATCAGTTTGGACTTAACCCTTTCAACGTGAGCTATTCGTTGGCTGATTTTTTTATGAAAACAGCGGGTCATAGTTTTTGTATGGTGGCCTGCGGAGTTCTCTTTCTTGCGACAACTTATTTTTTTTCAAATCTTTTTCTAACGTTAGAGGAACTTGAAAGCGTTCGAAGGTATGAGTGGCTCCAGCTTGGGACGCTCACATTGGCCTCGTTGGGTGGTTTCTATTTCTTAGGAGCCGAATTGGTTGGGGTCTTTGTCGGATTTTGGCTTCTTGGCGCCCTGATTGGTGGGGTGATTTCAATTGAAGGAAGTCTTTTCTTGAGAAAAATATTTTCTGCTTAGTCTAAATAAATTCAGTTCATTCACCCACTGGGAGCTGATTCTAAGTTCCCTTGGCCTGTCTTGTGCAGAAGGCTATTTGAGGAGTCCGTTTCGTTGACAGGACTCGAGTTCTGGGCGCAAAACGACTCCGTTTAGAATCAAGGGTGAGCGTTATGAATACGAATGTCAGACATAAGAAATTGTTTAGTATGGAAAGGTTTGTAAGGTTTTTTACAGATTCGATTCGTCTGATTTCTTTTGTTGTATTTGGATTCTTCTATGGATTTTTTTTCAATTCTGTTCTGGCTCAGGATTCTCAGGTCGCTCAATCTGTGGCACCGCTTGTTGCCGATGGGTCTGCTGAAAAGTCGAAATTCCAAACAACAATTGCTTTAGATTACGAAACCCTAGTTGCGAATGAAGCCAATCAAGACAAAAGAGTTGACTTGAATCTGACCATTAATCCTGCATACAGTCTCACTTCAAAAATGCGCCTTGTTGCCAAAACAATTGTGACTCAACATCAGCTCAACAAGCCATCTTCGAACAAATTTGAAACCGAGGTAACTGATACACTGATCAGCTTGATTGGCACAAGTTTAGAATTTCCTGGTCCAACTAAAATCGCCCATGGCTTGACGGTCATTGTTCCGACCAATAAAACAAGCGCCACAGTTAACCGACTGAAGGGTGCCATTCGAGTGAATAATGGGTTCGACACAGATTGGAATTCGGTTAGTGTCGTCTATCGACTCGGCGTCCAGCGAAATTTTCACGAGTATAATGTCAGCGCTGTAGGTTCGCCTAATATTGAGTGGGCCCTCAGAAATGTATTGGAACTGACTTATGAGTTTTCAGAGAAGGCGTCCGCTAAGTTCTCAGGGCTCTACATTCAAGGGAGAACGTATGGAGGATTCGAAAAGGCGACCTACCTTTCGGATATTTCCCTTACATATAGTTATACCAGATCTTTCGGTTTAACCGGTGGGTTTTCGAACGAGGGCTCGGCCCTTGCTGCCAATGGTGTGGATTCAAATCTTAAGTTTTATGACGACAAGGCTTCCGCCTGGAAAGTTGGAGTTGAAGTTGTCTTTTAGTCTTTATCTTTTGAAGTTACTGAGAAGTTCTTGAGAAGCTATTGAGATTTTGTAAGAAAAAGGGAGAGGTCCATGAATGAAATTTTATTTGTAAGAAGATTGGCAAGGGGTGGTCAGCTGGCGAGTTCATTCTTGGTAATCATTTTGGTAGGATGTACTAAGACCATTCCTCCAAAAGAGGTAACTAAGCTTGGAAACCACGGATAAAAACTCAGTCAGCTTAGGGGTTGACTATATTATGGCTGCCTCGCAAGGCCAAGGGAGTCGAACCTCACCAGACTCGTTTCCATATTTTTTGGCGAGAACAAACGAGTACAACTTCGCTTCACGAAAGAAGCGCTGATTATTGAGGAAAAAGAGAAAGACGTCCGTTTCGTAGGGAATTCGACCAACGATAAAACCGTCCTTCAAATTCCAGTGGAACATTTGGACTACCGTTGTGCTCAAGATAGATTTGGTGAGTGTACCGGACAAGAGGAAGTGAATACTGAAATCCCTTGGGAAAAGAAGGGATTTTTCAAACTGAAGGCTGAAAATTTTAAGGCCGCTCAAATCGAGGCGCTGCCAATGGCCGGAGATCCCTGTTATGAAGAGGTTTCTTCACAGGTTGTTGGAGTTCCAGAAATCAGTCCTGAAGCCATTAACTTTGAAATTGAGAAAACCTTTGTCGAGTCCTGTGCTGCCCGGGACTTGTCTGAAACCAATGTGAAGGCTCGATATCATTACTCATTGGTTCGTGCCGACACCGTTTTGACACCAGGATTCTTGACTGTAAACTACCCAGAAACTGATCAAAACAAATTTGGATTCTTTAGCACAGAGAGATATGAAAGAGACACTGACCTCAGTGAGACCGAGAGCGGTAAAAAGACTATTATGAATCACTGGAGCCCTGATCGCACTCGACTAGATTTCCATCTTTCTGATGAGTTTGCGAAACCCGAGAATGCTCTCATCAAAGACTTGACCTATAAGACTGTCGCAAATCTGAATTTGGGTCTGAGCAAGGCCGGAGCAAAGTTTCGAATGCACCTTCACGAACCTTCCGGGAAGAAGCCAGGCGATATTCGAAATTCAATGATTGTATTGGTCGAAGACCCCTTGGCATCTTCAATCATTGGCTATGGACCGCAAACTGAGGATCCAAAGACCGGAGAAATTTTTTCGGCCCGCACAACAATGTTCCTCGGGACTATAAAGTCCTTTATTAAATACACCTATGAGGACATTGTTCGAGCAAAGCGAGCTCAGGCATTGGCAAAGAAGTCTGAACCCCCGACTGGTTCGTCCGATGGTGGCACATCCGATGGGAATCAGGGAAATCATGTTGAAAAATCCCACGTGGAATTTGAAAAGGCCCTCAATATTTCCGAGGGTCGAATGTCAAAGGCACGTCAGGAACCAAGTTCGGAGGCCTTTCTCAGTTCGGTCATTAATGCGAGTCGAGTGGCGAGTCCCCTGACTTTGGCAGAGGACAAGGTGTCCCCTGTGCTGATGAAGAATCAAATGTCTCGATTGTTTGTGGATCCAGCTAGAGAAACAGATCAGGCCATACAAGCACAGTTCGTTGGGCATGAGGCTTCAAACATAATTCCCAATTACATTGAAGCTTCAGAAGCAACAACCCCTGCAGTCAGTGCTGTCAAAAAGGCGGCACTGCAAAGATTAAACTATCTGAACAATGTCAAAAATTGCGCCTTCAGCCCACCCTATGGTCAGTTGTCTCATTCTTTTGAGCTGAAATTGGCTGAATTGCTTCCGGGTGGGTCCGAGGAGTTAAAGCCTTGGGAAAAGCTTTCTGCAGCTGAAAAGGAAAAAGTCATTGAGGTCCTCCTTCCTGATGTATGGGTGGGGACTCTAATTCATGAGCTCGGGGCACAACTTGGGACTTCGACATAATTTTGAGGCCTCTGAGGACGGGGCGAATTTCTACTCAGCTGAACAGATTCAGGCCTTGAATGCTGAAGTTGGGGTCAGCGGTTATGCTCAACAAAATCAGGCCCATGCCAATTCAGTCATGGAATACATTGATGATCTGAAAGCTTTGAAGCATCTCGGAGCCTATGATATCGAAGCACTAGAACGTAGGAGTCAGTCCCGGATGCCGACGCCACGATGTTGGAGTTACCATGGTTGAGATCGTCACGAACTTGATTGAATCCTATCATGCGGCCTACGAATATAGGAACTTTCGTCGGGATCGTGCTGATTTTAGTCTTATCGGTGATATTGCCTACGCGAGCAGAATCGGACAGGTATTTTCTGAGATTCGCCTCATGCTAGAGGCTGTGGAGAGAATGACCAATCGTGGTTATCCCTATTCGGATGAACGATGGCTAACCAACAAATACTTGGCAGACCTGCGGGCTGCAGCGAAGATGGGTGGCGAGTTTTTCCTAAAAGTCATCAGTATTCCTGATAAGGTTTGCTACTTTGAGAGTTTGGACCCATTGAAACCGGGATTGATTCCAAAGCCGTTGAGAGCGTTTGGCATGCCCACATGTGAGTCCGTTAACCCAAAAGAGTATGAAGGCTTTGAAAGCACTCAGCTTTACGCTCAATCAGGGCGGCTTTTTAATTCCGTTAAGGATCCAAACAGTTCAAATTATTATGCGGACCAAATTGATGTCAGAGGCTACTGGCTTGATCAGTTGATGGCTGTTCGTTACCTCCTGTATCGTCAGGTTGGAAATTCGTCTTTAGACAAAGAGGGTGATAACTATTTGGACCTGCCAGAGTTAAGAGGACCTATTTTGAAGACGCTGACAGAGTTATCTCTCAATAGACTTATGGCTCCGACTGAAGTTGAATTTATGGATGGTTCTAAAATGACTCTTCCACTCTCCGTTGACTCCATTTGGATGAGACGCGTGGAAAAACCCATTCATCCGATTGTTGCACGGCGGTTGGGGGTTCCGAATCGGCCCTTTTATCTCACAGAGTATTTTAATCAATTTATTGCCCATCAATTGACTAATTTTACCGACAAAGAGAGTCTTGAGAAAATGACGGCCGAGCTTTTTAAGGTTGCAGTTTTTGATAATCGAACTGCGAACTTGAAGGGCACTGTAGGTTCGAATCAAAAATACCTAGATGTTGGAACCCAAAGGTTTGTCGCGGCCCCTGAAAATGCGATTGCACAGGAGCTGATTAGATCTGCCGAAGAATTCAGAACTCAAATTGTACTAGTCAAAGCCCTCGGGATCGACGTGATCAAAAAGGCGGTTGAAATGCTTACCGAGGCTGAAATCGTGACCCTTCCGCTGGATCAGAAGATTGTTCAGATGGAGAAGCTCGCTAGTCAATTGAATCTGACAGCTCCAAACCGCAAGAATTTGCGTCAACTTGCCGGCTTGCCGAATGCGAGGATTACTGATTTGGCTGACCAGGGTCTTCTTACTAAGCTGGCGACAGAATCGGAGGCGGAATTGCTAAATCAAGATTCTAATGTGGAGCTACTCAGGATGCTTCCTAACTCGGTGGCGAATTGAATCTGAAAGCCTAAGTCGTAGGCTTCACGATCATCATCAAGTAGATGTCAAAAACAAAATGAGGCGTTGGAAATCGACGCCTCATTTTACGTTCTCGAAACCCGACATATATCGCCTGTCGATCCAATTTTTGATTCGAAGTGGCCACTTTCCTTCGAAACTAAAATTTCCCCATACAAGACGAGCCGAATCTTCGCCGGCGATTAGGATATTGAGTTGCTTTGCCGGAATTCTAAAATTTGACGGCTCCAAATCATTAAGAGCATCTTTTATATTCTGAACAAGGTGTCGCCCTTGATGCACGGCTATGACCCCGGATCTAGGAAGGTGTGGGTGATCAATCATTTCAGTTGCATCGCCGGCAGCGAAGATATTTGCTGACAATCGAAGTTTAGAATCCACTTTGCCGAAAAGCAACTTTGAAGGCTGAGTGGGTGTCACTATAAAAATGAAATTGAACTCCAAATTGACATCATGGCTTAGCTTGAGGGCCTTTTGATGAATGTGATTCACAGGTTCATTGAGATGAACTTTGATTCCTCTTCTTAAAAGAGACAGTCGAATCTGCTCTGAAATTTTTTGAGGATAACTCTCACAGAGCCTTGAGCTCTTACATATCAAGTGAACTTCGCCTGTTTTTGCTTGATTCTTGTTAAGTCTTATTCGTAAAGCGGCGGCAACCTCAACGGCTGCGGCTCCACCGCCAACAACCAAGAAGCGTGGATTTACACAGGCGTTGCAAATTCTTTGAACCTCACGCCACTTTGGCATAAACTCGTCAAATGGGCGCAGGTAGATATTAGTGAAGGGCGTATCCGATGGTATACTTGTCGGAGTTCCTCCAATATTGATCGAAAGCAAATCAAAATTAATCTTTTTGCCTGACTTTAGAGAAACAGTTTTGCTTACTTGATCCAAAGACTCAACTTCATCCTGTATAAATTTGAATCCCTTCAGCTCTGCAAAATCAGCGGAGTTGATTGCCAAATCTTCGTCCTTGATCTCGCTAGTGATAAGACGCGGGATTAGGCCCGAATAGTATGTCTGGCGACTTGGAGATACGAGAAAGAAGCGATGTTTCGCAATCTCTTCAGTTGTCAGTGCCTTAAGGATTTCTAAGTGGGCGTGGCCACTTCCAAGTAGAACGACGTTCTTCAAATAGATTGTCCTCCGGTCCGTTTAATCTGCAATCCCAGCAACATGTTTACATACTAACAAGATCGAGGCAAAGGGTAGGTTTTATCAGGAGCTCTTGACCGCTCAATTCGAAAACGTTATATCAACTGCGAATAGGCCTATTCCAAACCCAAGAATTTCTTGAGTTGAGGAAGGCGTTCTCTGCTGACCGGTACCTGGGACTGACCCTTGTCATTCAAGATTGCCGTGAACTTTCGATCTCCCTCTCGCTTTAGCTCCTTGAGGTATCGGACATTCAGTGCTGCGCCTCTGTGCACTCTAATAAAAACGCTGGGATCGATCCTGGCAATAATTGCTTCTAAAGAATCATCACATAGGAGTTCGCGTCCATCGACGATGAGGGAAGTATAATGGTCTTTTGCCACTGCAACAGAAATGGTACTTGGATCAAATACCTCGTACTTTACACCAATTTTGACTGCCAGCCTTGTTGGATACCTACTGTTCTGAAGTTTAGTCAGTAGAGTCTCTAACGAACCTTTCATAGGCTTTGAAAGCGACCTGCGCATCTTTTCAATCGCAAAGTCTAAGCGTGCTGTATTGATGGGTTTTACCAGGTAGTCAATTGCACTTGATTCAAACGCATCAAGCGCGTGCTCATCGTAAGCAGTTACGAAAATAACTGGCGGCCCCTGAACGCCCAAAGTCTTGGCAACTTCCAAACCATTTAGTTCAGGCATATCAATATCCAAAAAGACGAGGTCTGGTCTTTTCTCTTCAATAATCGAGAGCGCACTCAGGCCATCATATGCTTCGCCGACAACATTTAAGTCATTATATGACTTCAGAAGTTTTTTGAGTCGGTCAACGGCTGGCTTTTCATCGTCTACAAGGACAGCTCTAATCACAGGAGACCGCCTTTAAGGGTATTTGAATAGAGGCCGTGGTTTCGTTATTTTTATTGCGCGAGAATGTGAATTTTGATTCCCTACCATACTTCAGTTTGATTCTGGATTCACAGTTGGAAAGTCCTGTCCCTGTTCCAGTCGAGGATTTGTCAAAGTCGATTCCAATGCCATTGTCAGTGATTTTGATAGTAAAATCATTTCCATCTTTTTTGACTTCTACGGAGACAGTGCCGCCTTCCTTCTTTGGTGATAATCCATGTTTAATAGCGTTTTCAACCAATGGCTGCAGTAACAGAACAGGAATTTTTATTCTCTTCGGATCTAAAGACGGTTCGACGAAAATTTTGTATTCAACCCGAGGTCCAAAACGTCGTTGCTCAATTTCAAGGTATGATTTGCATAGAAGCAATTCGTTCTCTAAGGTGTGCATATCGCCTTTTGCAGATTTCAATACCCCTCGGTAGAGTTCGGAGAGTTGGACAACCATGTCCTCTGCGGATTTGGGATCGCTTGTGATCGTCGATGCTATCGTATTTAACGAATTAAAAAGTAGATGGGGATTCATCTGCGCTGTCAATGCCGATACCTGTGCTTTCAGTTTTTCATTTTCTAAGGTGCGAAATTTCAGCTCGGCAGCCTGTTTTTCTGCTTTTGATTCTCGAATGACTCTAAAAAGAGTGAACAGTCCTGAAACCATGATTCCAAAAATAACTCCTGAACTGTAATCATTGAAACTTGGAGGATCGTAAGAGTATCCAATGGCTTCGCTGAATTCTGATGCCAAAATAAATCCCAAATACAATCCAGGCAATAGAAATGGGAACGAGATTAACACGCCCCAGAGGTAACCGGCTTTATTCGTTTCCTGAACGCGTTTAGCTCGATAGGAGTTGTAGAGGTAACTAACCAGCAATGATCCAAAAAACAGAATGATGCCACAGTGCTGGCAATGATCATCGAAATGGCAAATCTTCTTGGCAAATTATCGATTCCGCCGAATCCAAAGATAAAGAGGATTGTAACGACAGGACACCAAATGAGGACAATCCTCAAATAATTCCTGAGGTTGTCTTTGAAGCTGTAGCTGCTTGATAATGCGAAAAGTCGTTTGAAGTTACCCATAGTTAGTCCTTATAAAAAGGTATCACCGTCTTATAGCAATACCCTAAGTTGTTCAATGAACTAGAGACCCTTTTCTTGCCTTTTGTGGAGCTTTTCGCGAAAAAAGCGAAGTGCTTTCCCATCTTGGAGCTCTGTGCGCAGCAACCGCATGTCCACCGAGCCATCCATGACAATGGTTGTGCTATACGATTTTCCTGTAGTGTCTTCGACATAGGATATGCAAAGACCTTCGCCGAAGCAGTGACCTCCGCCATCGCCATTATCACATTTAGATTGCCACCCATCGTGGCTTGTTTCAGTCATTAGGCATTGGTGTCTTTGAACGCTCCCATCAGGCAAAGTGACAGTTATATTGCTTCGAATCTGAGATCCATTTTTGGCATTCACTACGACAAGATCATATTTACCAGTTTCCTTCCCCTGAAGATCAAATAGTGCCCCAGGTCCTTCCCAGATGTCAGTGCTTCCGGCAAATGTGCGCTGTGATGCGATCAGGGCAATTGCGAATAATAGTTTCTTCATTTCTGTTTCTCCTTGTTTTGTCCGACACCATGTCGAACTCATGTAAAGAGAAATACGGCAAAAAAGCTGTCAGAAATAGGGGCATTACCCGAACTGCCGATTGAGGCGACTGAAAGGACGATTCATTGAACGCATGACGTCATAGAATAGAAGGACCTAGACCGCTTCTGAATATTGCCAAGAGTTCGTCAACCTATCCGTGAATCAACAAAGTTATCCTGAAGTGGATGCCCCCGCTGAACTCCCCGTCCCCTGGGCGAAATGACAACATATAGAGCTAATTGTTCTCCTTAGACAAATTCTCTAATTGCAAAATACTGAGAATTTTCTGATAATGATTCTATCAACCACACGAAGGAGGACATTATGATTGCCACGACAAATATCGCAAAGATGATGTGCTCTGGTGTTTTGGCACTCTGATCAGAGCCGCCTTCTTTTCCGAAAGACAATTCAAAAAATAAAAGTATCAGAGTGCTCATTATTTTTAACTCAGGCATAGGCCCTGATTTAGTTGGAGTACAAATTGAAATTATTAAGTAAAGAAACCTTTCGAGTAGTTTTTGAAAGCCGTGAAAACTATCGAGTGTTAGATGGGAACGGAAACGAGTTACCAGGGGAAATCGCCGGAGTTTACAGAAATTCCGAGGAGCATTGGCCTGCCGTCGGTGACTGGGTCAGCGGTCGGCGCTTGCCTGGCGAAAAGTGCGATTGGATTCTTATTGAGGGATTGCAGAAGCGAAAGTCCGTCATAAAAAGAAAGGACGCTGGAGGACGTTCTTCGAGGAATCAAGTCTTGGTTGCCAATGTGGATGTCATTTTTATCGTGACTTCACCCAACGAGGACTTCAGCCTTAACCGCATTGAAAGATATCTGGCTTTGGTTGCCGCAGAGAATATTCAGCCGGTGATTCTATTAAATAAGATTGATGCCAGCACTCAATCTGAAGCGTTTTTTTTGGAAATCACAAAAAGGTTTCCCAAAATTTCGGCTTTTGCAGTCAGTGCGTTAGAAAACAAACTGGATGGAATTAAAGAGAACATCAAGCAGAACTCAACCGTCGTATTTTTAGGCTCTTCGGGAGTGGGAAAGAGCACTCTTATCAATGCCATTTTAGGTAGACCGAAAATGGAGATCGGAGAAATTCGGGAAGAGGACAGCAAGGGGCGACACACCACCACCCACCGAGAGCTTATCGTAACCGAAACAGGGGCCGCTATTGTCGACACCCCGGGGCTCCGCTCTGTCGGTCTGACGGAAGATTCTGAATCTGGCGAGTGGTTCAGCGACATTGAAAATTTGTTTTCGAATTGCAAGTTCGGTGACTGTGGGCATGAAAGTGAGCCAGGTTGTGCCGTACAGGCAGCGCTTAATGGTGGTGATCTAGAGAGGAGCCGCTGGCAGAATTATCAGCAGATGCAAAAGGAAATCAGATTTGAAAAACGAAAGGCTGACAAAGCTCTTCAGTCAGAAGAAAAAAAGAAGTGGGCCAAAATCAGTGTTCAAATCAAACAATTAAAAAAATGGCGGTAAACTGGAAAGAACATCCATTGAAATTGTCAGGCTCAGATTTCGAGTAACTATAAATGACTACGTATGTTCGTATTTCTACAAAGCTGCGCTAGTCTATAAATTAAGTTGATATCTAAGGGACGGACGAAATGATCCGTCTGGCCAAGTTTGATCATTTGATTCGACCAAAGTAAAACCAAATTTACTATGTGCTTTCTGTGACGGGAGATTGTCGTCTCGATGTTCTAAAATAAGTGTTTTGATGTCACCTTGGTCCTTCGCCCACTTCATCCGAGCTTCAAAAAACAATTTTGAGAGACCCAGTCGCCGAGAGTCAATTGCCGAATTGAATATTCATATTTCTGATCAGGTCTTTGAGTATCCAAAAACAATGCCCCATCTTGGTAAAAACAAGATCGCACTTATGCCCGATGTTATCAACCCAAATATCCCAAGCGGGAGAGGTCAAGAGATAATAAGCTGCTTAGCTCCGTTTATAGTTAAGTACCTATGAGCATTAAGACAAAGCCATCCATGTGCCACAAATAAAAAACCCGCCTGTGAAGCGGGTTAAATTGGATGGGGTGGCGGGATTCACGCCCGGGGCTGCATTCTATCTAGAAAACGTGTCCACTGAAATGGGGGAACTTCAAAGGCAGCATTTCCATAGGCGCGGACGTAGGCCTTAGGCGAACAGACCGTTTCGTCGATAATCTTTATGTTTTCTTTATGTCTGAGACAGCGCTCTTTAGGCCATCTTTATTCTATTTGAGACAACATAGGAGGTGTAGAACAAAGAACTAATTGAGGTCACCTATATGTTTCAAAAGTATCTTGGACCCAACGAATTCAACATTAACTTAGCTTTTATCGAGGCCAAGCTGCAGAAAACTGGACGGCCACTACGTCCTGGGCATTGAGCTTTTAATCAAGAAAGGAACTTCTATGGACTTTGTACTCGCAGGAATTATTTCGCTCTTTATCGGAGGATATCTTGTCTTCACATTACTTTATCCTGAGAAATTTTAAGGAGCTCTTATGAACGGGTATGATTTTTTTCAAATTTTTATAACACTCCTCATACTTGTCGTTGCATCGCCGCTTATCGGGAAGTGGATGTTTCGAATTTTTGAGATTTCTAATTCCGAGACTGGCCTCACTCATAAGTTTGAGTCTGCTTTCTACCGTGTTGCGGGAATCGATCCTAAAGAAGAGATGGATTGGAAGCATTATTCTCTGGCCGTGCTCGTGTTTAATTTCATAGGCTTCGTCTTTTTATTCTTGATCCAGATTCTTCAATCAAAGCTTCCTCTAAATCCTCAAGGGTTAGCGGATGTTTCTTGGCATTCAGCGTTTAATTCCGCCATCAGTTTTATGACGAATACGAACTGGCAGGGATATTCTGGTGAAAGTACGATGAGTTATCTCACTCAAGTGTTGGGATTGACTGTCCAAAATTTTGTGAGTGCCGCGACAGGAATCGGAGTGGTTTTAGCGCTGTGCCGTGGACTTACACAAAAGTCGTCTCGCAGCTTAGGAAATTTTTGGAAGGATCTAACTCGTTCCACCTTGTTCATTCTTCTGCCGCTTAGTTTTGTCTTTGCTCTTGTTTTAATTTCGCAAGGTGTTGTCCAAAACTTTTCGTCTTATTCGCAAGCAGTTGGTTTAGATGGAATCTCACAAGTGATCCCTCAGGGACCAGCAGCCAGCCAGATTGCGATAAAACAGCTTGGAACAAATGGAGGTGGATTTTTTGGAGTCAATAGTGCCCATCCCCTTGAAAACCCAACTCCCCTTAGCAACTGGATGCAACTCATTGCCATCTTGCTTTTGCCAGCTTCTCTTGTCTTCACATTTGGTGAGTATGCCAAAAGTCGAAGACAAGCTTGGGCCATCTTCATCGCAATGGGAACCATGCTCGTGGTCGGGCTCTCAGCATCTCTTGTTGCGGAGTATTCAGCAAATCCTGTGCTGGGCCATGCTGCCGTAATGGAAGGAAAAGAAACAAGGCTTGGTGTCACGAACAGTGTCATCTGGTCTGTTTTCACATCTGCTGCCAGTAACGGATCGGTCAATTCGATGCACTCTTCTTTAAGTCCTATTTCGGGTGGGATTGCCATGTTCAACATCATGCTTGGAGAAGTCATTTTTGGAGGAGTTGGTGCAGGTCTTTACGGAATGTTTCTTTTTGTTCTGCTCACAGTTTTCCTTTCAGGTTTAATGGTGGGGCGAACTCCAGAGTATTTAGGAAAGAAAATTGAAGCTCTCGAAATTAAAATGGTCATTCTCGGTGTCATCATTCCGAGCGCTGCTATCCTCATCGGGGCGGGACTCTCAAGCGTTTTACCAGTCGCACTTTCAAGTCTGTCTAACAAAGGACCACACGGACTCTCAGAAATTCTTTATGCCTTCGCATCTGCAGGTGGGAATAACGGTTCAGCTTTCGCAGGCCTCAATGCCAATACAGTTTACTATAATTTAGCACTTGGAGTTGTCATGTTGATTGGGCGCTTCGGGGTCATTCTTCCTGTTCTTGCAATTGCTGGAAGTATGTCTTTGAAAAAGCAAACTCCCAAAGGACCTGGCACATTCGTAACGGATTCACCCCTATTTGTGGTTCTACTGATTGGAGTTGTGATCGTGGTTGGCGGGCTGACATTTCTTCCAGCTCTAAGCCTTGGCCCCATCATAGAACACTTTTTAATGAGCTTAGGCCGAAGCTTTTAAGCACTTGATTGGAGACAGAAATGAACACCTCAATTTTTGAAAAGAAACTTATACTGAACGCAATAGAAGACTCATTCCGAAAGCTGAACCCAAGTGATCTATTGAAAAATCCTGTCATATTCATCACGCTGGTTGGCGCTGTCGGATCTACTTTGTATCTGATTTTTGGAAGCTTTAATGGTTTCAATCTTCAGATATCACTTTGGCTTTGGTTTTCTGTTTTATTTGCGAATTTCTCGGAAGCTATTGCAGAAGGCAGAGGAAAAGCTCAAGCCGAGTCATTAAAGAAAACAAAGACATCCATTAGTGCCAAACTTTGGAGCTCGAGCGGTCAATTTCTGTCAGTTCCTGCTTCTGAACTCAAAAAAGGCGACGTCGTGATCTGCTCTGCAGGTGATCTAATCCCAAACGACGGAGAGATCATTGAAGGTATCGCAACGGTCGACGAGTCTGCCATTACTGGCGAATCGGCACCCGTTGTTAGAGAGAGTGGTGGTGATCGCAGTGCTGTTACCGGCGGAACACGAGTCATTAGTGATCAAGTTAAGATTCGGATCACTGCAAATCCTGGTGATAGCTTTATCGAGCGCATGATTCATTTGGTTGAAGGCGCAAGAAGACAAAAGACACCAAATGAAATTGCTCTCAGCATAGTTCTTTCGGGCCTGACCCTGATCTTTCTTTTAGCTGTGGTGACTCTCAAGTTCTTTGCTGATTACTCAAGTCATAGTAGTGGCCAGGATTTATCTCAAATCGTGACCGTGCCAGTGCTTATTGCGCTTCTTGTTTGTCTGATTCCAACAACGATTGGCGGACTATTGAGTGCCATAGGAATCAGTGGGATGGACCGACTTATTCGAAAAAATGTTGTGGCCACAAGTGGCCGAGCTGTCGAGGCTGCTGGAGACATCGATGTCCTTCTGCTAGATAAAACAGGAACGATCACCTTGGGAAATAGGATGGCTCATCAGTTTTTTCCAGCACCCCAAGTCACGGAAATTGAACTTGCAGAAAAAGCACAGCTTGCCTCGCTGAGCGATGAAACGCCTGAGGGCCGATCAATTGTAGTGCTAGCGAAAGAAAAATTTAATCTGAGAGCTAAAGACTATGACCCAGTCAGCATGACATTTGTTCCCTTTATGGCACAGACTCGTTCCAGCGGAATCGATCTGGCAGAAACTGGTCAAACAATTTCAATTCGTAAAGGCGCTTCAGACGCTATCGAGAAAATTGTTTTATCTCGAGGCGGAAGTTTCCCTGAAAAAGTTAAAAAAGATGTTGAGCTTGTAGCTCGCAATGGGGGCACTCCACTTGTCGTGGCAGAAGGACGTAGAGTTTTAGGAGTTGTTGCTCTGAAGGACATCGTCAAGGGCGGAATCCGCGAACGTTTTGCCGAGCTTCGTAAGATGGGAATTAGAACCGTTATGATTACAGGAGACAATCTGCTTACAGCAGCTGCTATAGCCGCAGAGGCTGGGGTTGATGATTTTATGGCGGAGGCAACTCCAGAAGATAAACTCAAAAGAATCCGTGAAGAGCAGTTCAATGGCCATCTTGTCGCAATGACCGGAGATGGAACAAATGATGCTCCCGCACTCGCGCAGGCAGATGTTGGAGTCGCTATGAATACTGGGACTCAAGCCGCCCGCGAAGCTGGAAATATGGTGGATCTCGATTCTAATCCAACAAAGCTGATTGAAATTGTTGAAACAGGAAAGCAACTTCTCATGACTCGAGGAGCACTGACTACGTTTAGTGTTGCCAATGATGTCGCGAAATATTTTGCAATTCTACCAGCACTCTTTGCAACACTTTACGTGATTGAGGGAACCAATCAAGGGCCATTGGGACCTCTCAATATCATGAAACTTCAATCACCCCAAAGCGCGATTCTATCCGCTGTGATCTTTAATGCTCTCATTATTATCGCGCTCGTTCCCTTAGCTTTGAAGGGAGTTTCCTACCGACCTGTAGGGGCGTCTGAATTACTCAAGCGTAATCTTTTGATCTATGGACTTCGTGGATTAGTAGCGCCATTTATTGGCATTAAGCTTATTGATCTGATTATTAACTTTGGAGGCTTGGTATGATAAAAATCGTAGTCCAATCACTTCGGACTTTTTTGGCTTTGAGTCTTATCGTCGGCCTTTTATATCCACTTTCGGTGACTCTCATTGGTCAGACTCTGTGGAGTCATCAGGCGAACGGCTCTTTAGTTGAAAGGAACCAGAAAATTGTCGGATCAGAACTTTTGGCGCAAAAGAGTGAATCAATGAGACTGTTTTGGCCAAGGCCCTCTGCTTCAGATTACGGTTCAATTCCGTCTGGAGCTTCAAACCAAGGGCCTACTTCAGAAGCGTTAAAGGCTTCAGTTCAGGAGCGAAAAGCGAAGGGTTTTGCGAATGAGATGTTATTTGCTTCAGGAAGTGGACTTGATCCCCATATCACAAAAGATGCCGCAATCAGTCAGCTGCCTCGAATTGTTCAAGCTCGAAATATGAATGATAATCAGAAAACAGCGCTAGAGGAGATTATTAAAAGCTCTATCGAGAAACGTGATTTAGGTTTTTTAGGTGAGGAACGAATCAATGTTTTAAGATTGAACCTGAAGCTGGTCGATGTTTTCGGAAGGTAGAATCTAAAAAATGGGGACAGAAGATAAAAGGCGCCCAAACCCTGATGATCTTTTAAAAGGAATTCAGGCCGTCGAAAAAAAATCAAATAGAGGACATCTGAGGGTCTTCTTTGGAATGTGTCCCGGAGTGGGAAAGACATTTTCAATGTTGCGTGCTGCTCACGAGCGATTGAAAGACGGCGTTGATGTTGTCGTTGGAGTCGTAGAGACCCACGAAAGAGTCGAGACTGCCAACTTACTTCAGGGCTTAGAGCAAATTCCTAAGCGTGAAATAGAATACAAAGCGACAAAACTTTTTGAGATGGATCTTGACGCCATCCTCCGGCGGAAACCTAAACTCATATTGGTCGATGAACTCGCGCATACAAATGCACAAGGAAGTCGTCATTCAAAGAGATACCAAGATGTCCAAGAGTTACTCGTCGCTGGAATTGATGTTTATACGACTCTCAACGTTCAACACATTGAAAGTCGATCTGATCTTGTTTTTCAAGTTACGGGCGTTCCAGTACAAGAGAAGGTGCCTGATTCGTTCTTGGATCTAGCAGATCAAGTTGAATTAATCGATTTATCGCCTGAAGTTCTTTTGCAAAGGCTTGTTGAGGGAAAAGTTTATTTAGGTGACAGGGCTGCCCGTGCCGCTGATGGTTTTTTTAAATTTGAAAACATCATTGCACTTCGGGAGTTAGCCCTCCGATACACAGCTGAAAAAGTGGATTCGCAACTTCGCGATCAGATGATTCTGAAGCAGGTTCCTGGAATCTGGAACACAAATGAGCGACTCATGGTCGCAGTAAGTTTTAGTCCATACTCCGCAAGACTCATTCGAGCTACGCGAAGAATGGCATACAATCTTGAAGCTCCTTGGATCGCGCTATATGTCGACACAGGTGAGATTCTGAGTGATGCCGATCTCAAGCAACTCAATAGAAATCTTGCGCTTGCGAGGGAGCTTGGTGCTGAAGTCGTTCACTGTGCAGAATCAAGTTTGATTGAAGCTGTTAAGAGGACTGCCTTAGAAAAAAATGTAACTCAAATTGTGATCGGAAGACCGGACAAGACATTCGTCAGAGACTTTCTTACTCAGGGGACCATACTAGATCATCTCGTTAGGGAAACGAGTGAGATTGATATTCATGTCTTGAGACAAGAGAGAAGACCAAGGTTTAAGGGACTGAAGCTTAAGGTTCCTCAATTCAGAACTGGTTTTATTCCTTATTGGTATACTCTTTGGTTTTTAATTGCGGTCGGCTTTTTAAGCTATTCCCTTGCGCCTTGGATTGGGTATCGAGCTGTTGGTTTTATTTTGCTAAGCGCCATTCTTTTTATAGGTACAATCGCGACATTTGGTCCGATTTTGTTTGCAGCAAGTTTTTGTTCATTTATCTGGAACTTCTTTTTTATACCACCGCAATTTACTTTTGAGATTAAAGAGCCTGAAGACGTAATGAATGTGATTGCGTTTTTCATAGTGGCATTTGCATCGGGTTACTTGACCTCTCGAATAAAAAAACAAGAAGCTGCCTTGTCTGAAAGAGCCTATACGTCATCTGTTCTTTATGAATTCAGTAAAAGCTTGGGTTCTGCAAAATCTAAGAAAGACATCGCAACAATATCTCGTGAGAGTTTTGAGAGAGTCTTCAAATGTGAGATTGAGATCATTTTGAAAGATCAATCTGATGAATTACAGCACGTTCCAATAGGGTCCGAGCGAAATAGGATAGATCAAAAAGAATTCGCAGTTGCTACATGGAGCTTTAAGAATCAAAAGAATGCGGGTTGGGGTACGGAAACTTTGAGCTCATCAAAGTGTCTTTCGATACCTCTGAAAGGGCGAGCCGAGATAATCGGAGTCATTTTGATTTGGCCGAAGAAAGGGGCCAAAAAAAATCCTGAGTTTGAATTCTTGATTGAAACTTTTGCTTCAAATACGGCCATGGCCTTTGAGAGAGAAATGTTTGAAGAGAAATCAAAAGAGGCTGATGTTTTTGCATCATCGGAGAAATTGCATCAAGCCCTACTGAGTTCCGTTTCGCATGAACTCAAGACTCCACTAACGGCAATCATCGGCAACGCCACGGCTCTCAAGCAAGAAGGACAACACCTATCTGAGAGTGGAAGAGAGCAAGCTCTCGGTGACTTGATTGAATCTTCTGAACGATTAAATCGAGTCGTTGAAAATCTGCTTGATATGACAAGGATCTCATCTGGTGCGCTAAAGGTAAGAGATGATATTTTTGAATTGAATGACTTCGTTGACTCATCATTGAGTCGATATGCATCAGTTCTCCAATTTCATAAAGTCAGCTTCAAGAGGTCAGACTTTGAGGTTTTTGTGAAAGGTGATGACAAATTGCTAGAGCACGTTCTTTCGAATCTTCTTTCGAACGCTGCTTACTATGCGCCAAGAGGATCAGAAATTAGAGTCGAAGTCTCATTTAATGAGATGTTTGGAGACGTAAAAGTCATCGACGAGGGTCCCGGCATTCCCCAAGATTCGATTGATAAAATTTTTGAGCGATTTTACCGAGTACCTGGTACGCCAACTGGTGGAACGGGCCTCGGGTTGTCCATTGCAAAAGCGTTGGTGATTGCTATGGGTGGAGTAATTGAAGTGCAGAATCGAAATGACCGAAGCGGTAGCGCATTTACATTTTCTCTGCCTCGGACTACTATTAGATTTGATAAGGATGGAAAGCTGAATTGAAATCAATGAAAATTTTGCTCATTGAAGATGAAGTGTCGATCAGGAGATTTTTGAAAATCAGCCTTGAGGGCGCAACTTATCAAGTGATTGAGGCATCATCCGGTGCTGAAGGCTTGAGTTTAGCAGCAAGCCACCAGCCAGACGCAATTATTTTGGATATTGGACTTCCTGATACGACGGGCTTTCAGCTCATCTCAGAACTTCGAGAGTGGTTTAATAGGCCCATCGTTGTCTTGACGGTTCAAGATCAAGAAGAAGACAAGGTCAAAGCACTTGATCTTGGTGCTGATGATTACCTTACAAAACCATTTGGAGTTCCAGAGCTCCTTGCAAGATTAAGAGCGTCACTCAGAAGATCTCAGTCTGAGCATGAACCATCAGTGCCAGTCTTTAGATCCGGACAATTTGAATTTGATAAGGCTGCACATGTCGTGAAAATGAATGGCGAAGAAGTACATCTGACTTCGACAGAATACGATTTAGTGGCTGTATTGGTAAAGCATGCTGGAAAAGTTGTGACTCATCGGATGCTCTTAAATGCTGTCTGGGGTCCAAATTCAGTAGAGCATGTTCAGTATCTGCGTGTTTACATGGGGCAAATTAGAAAAAAATTGAAGGTCAATGAGGCTCATTCTGAGATCATCAGCACCGAGCCTGGAGTTGGCTATAGACTTTTGATCGAGTAATCGTTCATGACAAGTTTTCTATGAAATCATTGATGTCATTGCCACTTCCGACGACTAAGACCGGAAATGCTTCGAAATATCGTGAAATACTGATCCAATCGATTTTCTAAATGAAATTAAGCCGCTACCGCGACTTTGACTTAAGGTGAGTCTTCATTTTCTCTTGCTATGCGCCACTTTAGATATGGCGCATAAATGGCGCAAATAATATGCGCCATCTTTACTTTAGCGCATAAATGGCGCATAATCTGAATATGAGTCAATACCCAAGATTAGACCAACACAAGATACCCTATAAATTTGAGTACACTGACAAGTTAGTTAGTCTTCTGATGCGAATTGCAGAAACTAAGCCTTATTTAGAAGAATACTTTGGGCAACCTTTAGAACTTCAACTTTTACGACAAGCTAAGATATTGGCGATCACATATTCAAACCAAATTGAAGGCAATAAACTTGAAGTCAGGGGCGTGACGCAAATACTGGAAAGTAAAGAAAGGATAACGGCGGACAAGGACATCAACGAAGTGAGAAAGTACAGTGATGCCTAGATTATGTCGAAGTTTTGGCAGAAGAAAAAGTAAAACTCAAAATCGCAGATATGTGTGATGTTCAAAAACTAATTACTAAAGATTTACTGGCTGATAAAAACCAATGGGGAAACGTCCGAACTGTAAAAGTTGAAATTGCAGATGCGAATACCGGAAAAAAGATAGACGATGTTCCTGAACCTCATTTTTTGAAAGAACTCCTCACTGAGCTTTGGGAATGGTTAGATGAAAACGCAGAGGTTAATCCATTTGTAAAAGCGTTCGCTTTTCATTATCTCGCAGTGGGCATACATCCGTTCGCAGATGGAAACGGGCGCACAGTTCGTCTGATGCAGCATTTGCTTCTTTTAAAAAATGGCGAATCTATTGCTAGGTTTGTCCCCAGCGAAACTGCCATTATGGCAACAAGGGACCGCTATTATTCTTCGATCAGGCAATGCAAAAGTCTTGGCTCACTGAATCCCATCATTGAATACCTCGCGGAATGTTTTGCGATTTCAGCGGAGCAGGTTATTGCCGATGGGAAAAAACTTGTTAAAAAAAGTGTCGATCGAAAACCAGAGGCGAGACGAGAAAAAATTATTTCATTTAGTAAGCAGAAAAAAGAATTCACTCTGCAGGATATTTTGAATCTGCTGCCGGATGTGCCAAGGAGAACGGTCCAAAGAGATCTAGAGGCTCTTGTTTATGAAAAGAAAATCAAAGCAGAAGGTGATAATAAGGCTAGGATTTATTTTAGATAGCACGAGACCAGTCCGTTGATTCTTGTTAAATAAGTTGATTGGAACAGCAAAAAAATCTTTGGCGTCGCGCTATATCCAGAAATACAACACGTTATGGGTTAAACGGATTTTTCTGGGTGAAAATTGAAACATTAGGGTTTAATGCCGTTTAATAGAATATCTAAAATTTGATCGAGCTCTTCTTGATCATTCCATTTTGGCGAAGAGCCCAAGACATGTTTAGTTAGTACATATGCCATAACGATCGAGAATAAAGTGCGAGCGACAGTGACTGATTTTAAATTTTTTCTAATTTGTCCTGATTCTTGTAAAGACTCAACGGCCGTAATGGCCTCAGACCAGACTTCTTTTTCCCACAAACCAATAACCCGCTCTCTTAGATCCGTGTTTTTCAGAACCTCAATGAGCATGAAGCGAATTTTGCCTTTATTTTCCCTGGCCACCTCTAATCGGTCTTGAAATATTTTTGTAAACATTCCTTCAATTCCAAGTTCAGAGCTTTTGAAAAGAGACTTCATTTTGCTGATCTGTAAAGGGAAAACAGTTTTTAGTAGCAGCGGAAACATCACCCTTCTTAGTAAATCATCTTTAGACGGAAAATAACGAAAAAGGGTTCGTTCTGTGACTCCGGCCTTTTTAGCAATCTCTGCCGTTGGAGTATCAGAAGCACCTTTTTCAGAAAACAGAATTTCAGCGGCCGCTATGATTGACTTCTCCTTTTCAGACAATGCTTGATCATAACGAGTCGCCTCCTCGGCCAATGTCTCAAAATTGATTTCCCGTTGTTTTCGCGGACGCAACACACGAAGAGCTCTGATCACTATAATCACCGTATTTATTGGTGTCTTTGTCGTGGTCGGAATTCGCGGTCTTTTAGACGGACTTCAAAATGAAATCAAAAGCGGGCTCACTCGTAAAATGCATGGGGATATTCAAATTCATCGTTTAGGTTACGAGGATGCCCTTGAAGCCAATCCCTATAAAATACTCATTCCCTACACAATTGAAACAACAGATCTCCTAAAAAATACCGACGGCGTAGTTGAAGTTACTCCTAGATTGAAGGTGATGGCCCTTTTGAATCACCAAAAAAGTCAGTCCACCACGCCTGTCATCATCAATAGTTTTTCTTCACAAACAGAGTTTCAAGTGGTTCCCCGCTTTAAGGACTCTTTATTAAAAGGAAAAATGATTGATTCAAGCCTTGAGAAAGAGGCCTCTTCTGTTGCTGATGATGACCTGAGCGAGGCAACAGGTCTGGACGAAAAGGCCACCAAAACAAGAATACATCCCAAAGCAGTGGGAAATCATCAGCTAATGGTCACTCCAAGCCTTATGAGAGGCCTAAATGCTGAAATCGGTGACGAAGTTGTCGTTCTGCTTCAAGACAAAGATAATATGCAACAAGCGCTTGTGGCTACATTGGTCGGCGTCGTCGATTTTGCCATGCCTGGAGCCCAAGCCAGAATGGCCTGGATGGACTTTAGCACTCTCCAAAAAACTGCTGGAATTCAAGGGCAAGCCTCGGAAATCGCCATTCGTATCAAAGAAAATGCCGACTCTGAAATAGTAAGAGCAAAGTTGAAAGAAAAGCTAGATCCCAACTTAGCGGTTCAAACCTGGATTGAGCTTGCAGGAATTCTACGAGACTCACTCAACCTACAAAATGTGATTTTTAATCTTGTCATGTTCATCGTGTTTTCAATCGTTATTTCGGCGATAGTTAACACGTCCCTGATGACTGTAATGGAACGCACTCGCGAAATTGGGACTTTGATGGCCTTAGGATATCGTCGATTCCATATCACTCTTCAATTTTTGATTGAGTCCGCCGTGATTGGTCTTATTGGTGGCATGGCCGGAATGATCCTAGCCGTTTCAATTTTGCTATTCTTAAATAATTACGGCCTTACGTTTGCCCTTCCGGGTCAGACTATCACAACCGTTTTATACCCAACGATCACGATTGCATTTCTATTGAAAGTGTTTTTCTTAGCTCTGTTTTCTGCCTTAGGCGCAAGTTTTGTACCTGCTTATCGGGCCAGTAAAATGAAACCCGTGCAGGCGCTGACTAGTAACTAAAGTGTAGATTGAAAACTTGAGTGCGTTAATTGCACTAGGAGGACCAAATGACAAAATTAATCTTGGCACTATCCCTTGGGGCGAGTTTAATTTTTGCAGATCAGCCGGCAAAGGCTGAATCTGCAACAGAAATCATTGCTAAAGTCGAAAAAAATTTGTCCCCACCAAATTTCAAATCTCTTTATCAATTTACAAACTACCGTTTGGACGGAACCATTGCTCAGTACGATGTCCGCTTCAGTGTCAAAGATGTAAACCATAGTCATGGCTACTTCTTAAAACCAGAAAGAGAGAAGGGCCACGGAAACTTTACGACTGAAAAATACAATTTGGACCTATATGCCAAGCGTAGCGAGGGCCGTTCGTGTCGCTGATCGAGAGAGCTTTGCCGGTGGCGACTTTTCAAATGCGGATGTTATGCGAGTAGATTGGCTAGCGCAGTACTACGCGTCGATTACAAAAGAAACCAAAAATCAGTTTATTATCGACCTTGTAGCTAAGAATAATGAGGCGGCCTATGCAAAAATGCGTATATGGGTCGACAAAACATCTACACAACCCGTACAGCAGTATTTTTATGATTCAAAAGGAACTCTCTTAAAAATGTGTAAGTACGGATCCGTTAAGACTTTCGGCAGCATAACTCGGCCATCAAAATTGGTCATGGAAAATGTGATTACTAAGCTAAAATCAGAAATGCAAATCATCGAACTTCAACTTGAAAATAAAATTCCAGATGGCCGATTTGTCGTTGATAATCTAGGTAAGGAAATATGAAAAATTATCCTCGTCTCATGACTTTCTTTTTGAGCGGCCTTATCTTTCTAGGCGGACTCACTGCCCTAGGGGCAGATAATTCGGATATGGATCTCGAAGAAGCCGCCGGGTTAGCCGATGAAACTCAAATGCCTAATGCTACTCCTGTTTCTACTGAAACTACGACTTCCTATCCTCAGAGCTCTTGGTTTAATAGTGGCAGAACAAGGACATATTTACTTATTGATGGCACTCAAACTTCTGGTGGCACCAACGATCAAATCTACTTTCCAAATGGCCAACTAAATTTTTTCGGTGATTTCAAAATTCTGAACGAGAGCTTTCTGATCGTCGATGCTGCTTGGACTTATGATGATAAGGACAAAGAAAGCTCTCTTTTTCTCAATCAAGTCGGCTTTCGTTCCCGTCTGAGTGAAAGCGTGCAGTATTTTATTGGAAAAGAACGCAATCGGAGATCTCCTGGATTAATGGTATCTCCCAGTGATTTCATATATTCAAATACGAATTTACCGGGTCAACGAGAATATCGAAAGGGTGTCTGGCTCGGTCGCCTTTCGTACCAAAAAATCAACGGAAGTGTCGATTTCTTAATACTGCCCGTACAAAGTGAAACCTTAGAGGGCTTGCCCGATTCCAAGCAAAACAGCAATGAGGGTGCTATCAGAGGACTTTATCAATTCTTGGGAATCGATGTCAGTCTTATGGTCGGGCGATACTTCGGCACAAATCGAGCAGGCACATCAGTACAAACTCTTTTACAAAATAAGTATAAGATTTATGTCGAGCTTGGCACCCAAGAAGAAATTACGCAAATTAACAATACAAAAAAAGACTACCCTGTTCAGAGTTTGGCAGGTTTCGGTTATGAAGGAAGCGAAGACTTCTCTGTACGACTTGAATATTTCGAAAATGGTCAGGGGCTCAATTCTGACGAGTTTAATCAAATGATGCAGCTGAGATCGTTGTTTCCGTCTCAATTCGTTGGAAACACAAATTTGCAATCGCCATTTATTAGGCAAAAATATTTTATCACGAGCGTTACATTCCCTGAGATCAAAAAAAAATACAACTTCACAATTTCAGGCATTAAAAGTTTAGAAGATGACTCGTTTTTAAGCATTATCCGGCTAGAGTATCTTGCTACGGATAAACTATTAGCGGGCCTTAGTTTCACCAAAATCCAAGGCGGAACAGGATCACAGTATCAGTATCGCAACTTCGACACTCAAGCGACGGCGGATTTAAAGTATTCATTTTAATTGGAGGCTCTATGATCGAACTTAAGAATGTGACTAAAAACTACGAAACTGGAAAGACGTTTGTTGAGGCACTCAAGGGAGTCAGCTTCACATTCAAGAAATCTGATTTTGTTTTGATTCGCGGTCCTTCGGGATCAGGTAAATCGACGCTATTGAATATTGTGGGTCTACTTGATAATCCTACGGATGGTGAGGTGTACCTGAACGGTCAAAAAGTTAGTTATGCTGATTTTGATGAACTGGCTACACTGCGATCAAGAACTATTTCCTTCATCTTTCAATCATTCAATTTAAATCCAGTTTTGACTGTTGAAGAAAATGTAATGGTCCCCCTCATGATTCGAAAAGATATTTCGCACGAGGAAAAAAAACGTCGGGTAACTGATTGGATAATGAAGACGGGGTTGTACGAGCATCGACATCACCGGCCCGATGAGCTTTCTGTGGGGCAAAGACAGCGTGTAGCCATCGCTCGAGCCATGGTCACAGAACCCGAAATTGTCATTGCTGACGAGCCGACTGCAAACTTAGATTCAAAAACCGCGCGTTCAATTTTGGAATTCATGCGACAACTCAACGAAGAAAAAAAAGTCACTTTTTTATTTGCCACTCACGATCCTGTTTTAGACGAGTATGCAAAAACAAAGGTCCAAATTAAGGATGGCATTTTGAGTGTGGTTACAACATGATGAATTTGTTTTTCATGGGTCTAATCGTTTTTGTTACACTTTCTGGACAAGCAAAGGCTATTCAGTTCGAGGGGTTTGAGTTTCCCCAAGAAATCCAAGTAGAAAATGAACGATTGGCTCTAAATGGCCTGGCCCTCCGAAAGGTTACTTTTTTAGGAATTCGTGTCTTGGTCGCAGGACTTTATTTGCCTCGGCCTATTTCCGAACCTTTGGCAATCGAAAAGATGGCGGGGCGAAAACAACTGCGGCTTCATTTTTTAAAAAACGTCTCAGCTAAAACTATCGCGACGACTTGGACCGAGGAGTTGATGAAAAATTGCGTAACTTCTTGCCCTGAAGTTATAGAGAAGGCTGCGGGACTTGAAAGACTTATTTCTGATGTAAAAAAGAATGACCTTTTGGCAATTACTTTTGAAAAGGATCGGCTGTTTTTTCAACTTAATAGTCAAAAGGGAGGTTCGATTGATGGACCGGAGTTCGCTTTGGCATTTTTACGAATTTGGATCGGTGATCACCCGATCAACGAAGATTTCAAAAAGGATTTACTAAAACAATTCAACTTATTGTGAACGGGGTTCTTGAGTGTCCCCAGAAAGAATATTGTGAAAAAATTAAATCATCAAAGACCACCATGGATTTATGTGTTGGCTGCATTTTTAATATTGTTCGGCCTTTTAACAATTAAAGAGGGTGGTTCAGTTTTGTTTTTTGACTCTACCGCAAAAGCTGAGGCTGGCAATTATGTGCCCTTTGTGTTGTGGTTTAACTTCCTCGCGGGTTTTTTCTATATCGCCGCAAGTATAGGCGTTTTTATAAGTGCAATTTGGACCAGACGCTTGTCCCTTGTTATAGCAGGATCTTCCGCAGTAATTTTAGCGGCACTCTTAGTCTACATATTAACTGGAGGACTTTACGAGACCAGAACATTAATTGCGATGACATTAAGGGTCACTATTTGGACGTTTGCGTCCTACCTATTAACAGAAAATAAACATTTACAACAAAGGAGTCATACGTGAGCGCGAGAGGTTCAATTAAAGACATGGTCCCATACAAACAAGATGGCAAATCAATCAATGTTCTCTTTGCAGAAGGCTTCAAAGCTGTGGGCATTGGTTTATTAGCAAAACAAAAACTTGAAAAACACAGCACCTCGACACCGGCATTTCTGTTGGTTTTGGAAGGAAGTGTTGAGTTCCAGATTGATGGAACGAAGTGCATATTGAGCGGCCAGGATTTTGTTAAAATCCCACCAAGTCAAGAGCACGAAATTACTGCATTAGAAAACTCAAAAATGATTTTAATAAAATAAGGGGGCGAATGTGTACGGAAAGAAAAATATAGTTGTTGGATTGTTCATTATGGCCGGTTTTATGCTTTATGGATTTTTACTTATTTATTGGCGAGACTTCGCAGCTGATGCTGCAGAGTGGGCTGCAGCATATGGCAATGGGAAACATTTCGAGGCCAGACTTGCCCATGTACACGGCAACCTTTTTGCTTTTTGAATATACTGATTGGGTATCTTCTTTTCAAATTAGACATCGGTGATCAACAAAAGAAAATCGTGTCGTGGCTGGGTATTATTGGCATCTTAATGCCTGTGGGGATTTTGATGGAACTTATTCTTAACGCATCACCGGTTTTTGTCTTGGTCGGGGCAGTCAGCATGACAGCGAGTGTGTTTTTGCTGGGCATATTTGTGGCGAAATCGAAGAAAGTGATTTTATAAATATATTAAAAGGAGAAAGGTCATGAAAGCGATTTTAATTTCAACTGTTTTGAGCTTTGTGTTCAGCGGTCAGAGCTATGCTGCAGAAAACAGTCACCATAGCCATGGAGATAGTTCCAATGTATCAGAAGTGAAGCCAGACAAAAAATTTATTGCAGATGAAGCATTAAAAGAAAGAATGAATTCTATCTTGAGTGAGATGCAAAAATTAAACAAAACTGGGTCCGCCTCCGAAAAAAATAAAAAAGTGGTCACAACTGGCGGTCGTGTCGAATCCGTCGTGCAGGATATTTTTAAAAGCTGCAAGCTAGCTCCAGATGCAGATGCAGATGCTGCAGTCCACCCTATTTTGGCCGAAATTCTTGAGGGAGCCAATCTGTTAAAAAAAGGTGACGAGAAAAATGGACACGAAAGAATTCATAAGGCTCTTTTGAAATATGGAGATAATTTTGAGCATTCAGGCTGGAACCACAATCACACTGAATAATTGCTTAACAGAGACGAAGTATGGGCTCTTCTCGGTTCGAAGAGGAAAAAAGTGAGTGGTCACCTAAGAATCAAATTCTGAGACTCAAGAAATTTGAGTTTTTTAAACTGACTGGCTGCTATTTCGATGGAGGCTGCAACAACGCCTGCCCCCACTTGGACGCTTTTGAATCTTGGATGAGTTGAAGCTGCGCCTGTCGGACGAGCTTTAGGGCTTTGGGTAAGTGGCCACTTCCGACCACCAAGACCGCAACGATTGCAATTGATTGAATGAGTTTATCGAGTCCCATGGGACCTCCTTTGTTGGTTTGGTTTTGAGCAGGGGAAGATGGGATCTCGTCCTAAAATTGAGAATCTGAGTCCTAGATTTTTGAATTTCAGCTCTAGGACGGGGCTCTCAAACCTGATGTGGGCCAACAAAAGTTGCGTTCGGTAGGGTGTTACCATTCTGTTACCAAACTTCGGAAATGCTTCGAAATATCGTGAAATACTGATCCAATCGATTTTCTAAATGAGATTAAGCCGCTACCGCGATTTTGACTTAAGTTTTTTTGGTCTAAATTTTTTAGGAGGAAAATTGGATGGGGTGGGAGGACTCGAACCTCCGAATGTTAGAATCAAAATCTAATGCCTTGCCAACTTGGCGACACCCCAATGATTTGAAAACCAGACATCATTAATAGGAAAAACGGAGTGCGGAAGCAAGCAAAAAAGGAAAAAGTGAGAAAGGGAGCCTAGTTGCTAGCTCCCTCGCCACTGTCATAGAGGGGACTGGGAGACTTCTCCCTTTGTAAGTCGATGAGGGTCTGGCCCATGGACCTGAGTTCTCTTTCATAGGCAGCGAAGACGAGGTCTTCGATCATATTACGAGTTTCTTGATTGAGCGGGTGGGCAATGTCGCTAAACTGCCCATCTTTTCGCTTTTTGCTTGGCATAGCGACAAAAAGGCCTCCGATTCCCTTAATGATTTTAAGGTCGCGGACCACAAAGGCCCCCTCAATTGTGATGGAGACGTAGGCTTTAAGTCTTTCTTCATTTACCGGAAAATCTTAACTTCTGTGATCTTCATAAACTGAACCCCCCAAGGATGCCGTCATGATGTGTCAAGTATGCCTCACAGAATTCGCTTTGCTGTGTAGTGCATATAGTCATAATACTTCAAATTAAAATGAAGTTGGGGATTACTGACAGAATATTCTCAAAATGCGTCACTCTTTTAGTGAATTCTAAAAAAGTTTGGCATTTTGAGAAAAAAACAGTGTTCTTTTTTGGGACGTCTGTTGGGACGTCGATTTGGACTATTTTGAGATTGTCACAATAAGAATTCGATTTCCTCGCGCGACTCTAAACGTATTTGTGTCTTTTTTGACTGCTTTAATCACATCGTTAGCGGTGGTGACCTCAACTTTATTCACCTCTAAAATCAAATCACCAACTCGCAGGCCACCCATTCCACCCAAACTCTCTCGGTCCATACTTACAATAATGGGCTTGATGACCTCGCTTGAATAGCCGAAATCTTCACGGAGTTCATCGGTCAAATTTCCGACGGAAAAACCTAATCCATGCGGGACCTTTAATCCTTTTTCACCGCCATTTTGTGGTTGCGCTGCCTTCTTTTTTGGATCCTGGCGCTCACCGATCACAATCTCAACCTGTCGAGATTTTCTATTTTGAGAGAGAACTTTAAGCTTAACCTTCTCGCCAATTTTTGCATCAGAAACTGTGTCAGACAAATCTGTCGAATTTTTAATTTTCCGACCATTAAATTCTAAAATCGTATCATAGGGGCGAAGGCCCCCTTTCGCCGCAGGGCTGTCTCGTTCAATTTTTATCACAACCGCCCCTCGATTCTTATCCTCGAGACCCAAATCGGAGGAGCTTTCGTTTGAGTGATTGCCAAGGTAGACCCCTAAATATCCCTGACGTATAGAGCCCCTTGTTTCAAGGTCCGGAAGTATTTTCTTAACTTCATCAATAGGAATAGCAAAGCCAATTCCCTGGGCTCTTGCATCGATAGCTGAGTTGACACCGATAACATAACCTTTTGTATCAACCAGCGGCCCGCCAGAGTTTCCGGGGTTAATGCTCGCATCGGTCTGAAACAATGGGACTTTATTGATCTCTTCGATGGCTCGACCTTTGGAGGAAATTATCCCTTTTGTCATTGTGTGTCCGTGACCGAAAGGGTTTCCAAACGCTGCAACCCACTCGCCAACCTGAACCTGGGATGAATTTCCCAGAGCTGCGGTTGGGAGCTTTCCGTCGGCGTTGATTTTAATTAATGCAATATCTGCTCGTCGATCGGAGCCAATGACCTTTGCTTCATAGAGTTTATCGGACTTCTCTGTCAACTGGACATTCACAATATCCGCACCCTCAATAACATGGTTATTGGTAACAATCAGGCCATCCTCTCGAATAATAAAACCGGTCCCAAGTCCGATTTGATGTGGACGATTCTTCATCTCAGGCGGTTCACCCTGAAATCCGTAAAACTTTTCCAATAAATCCATCATGGGATCTCTTGGGCGCATTCCTCTTGAAATTGCTGAGGTTGAAATGTTGACAACCGTTGGATTGATAACTTTGCCAAGCTCTACAAACAGGTTCGATGGCAAAGGATCATTTAATTTCATAATGGGAGGAGCTTTTACCGGAATTTGAGCCTGTACCTCAAAAGATCCGAAAAAAAGTCCACCGAATAGAATAACGATAGATACCATTTGTAAGAAATTACTAATTTTTTCATTTTTCTCCATTTGCACAAATTTCATTTGTAAATCCGAAAGGATATTTCCTAAGAGGCCGCTTTCGTCGTCACTTAAATTGCCTTTGGTTTTTTGCTGAAGAACAACTAACAAGTCAATATTGAATCGAGCCATCTCTCGATCTTTTTCAATTTTTCCAGTTTGGGGATTAGGACTTAACCCCAAGGAGACGGCAGCGCTGGATCCAATCGACATGACGAGCACGGAAATGGACGCTTCTAAAGATGAACTCATAGGACCTCCTCAAACAATTAAATAGGATAATATCCCACCAACTTCTCAAGCCGATGTTTCATTGGGGGATGAGTTTTTTCATAGAAAAATGATCTTTTTTGTGATTCTGGATTAACTATAAAGTGATGGCTAGAGCAGGGCGGGATGGCCATCGGGCAGGTCTCTGCTAAGCCCTGGAGTCGCCAAAAAACTTCGGCCAAAATCTTACGGTCTTCCAAAATTTCACAGGCGAGGGCGTCAATTTTAAGGTAGCTTTTTGAGGTTCGCACCATTTTGATTAAAACCCAAATCAAGGGGGAAAGAAGAAACAAAAAAGGCCTTTGTTTTTTGTCGAAGAAAAAATTAACTGGCCAGAATCTATCAATCGAAGCAGCCATGCCAGAGAGGGCATTGACCAAAATCGTAGTGACGCCGTAAAGAAAAGTTTCAGATTGATTAATTTGAATCAACAAATAACCTAAAACGGCATGACGTTCTTGTTGATTCAATTTATTTAGAAGCGCCGTGCTGAGTCCAATAGCGCTCGGCTTCCATGGAATTCCGATTGTAAACCCATTTGCCGAATTATGTTCGAAGACGTAAACAGTAGGAACATTCATCCCTATTGTCTCGGATAAATTAACTAACGAGTCCTGAAGACCCCAAGGATCTTGCCCGCGAACTTGCTCTGCACTGAAGAATTGAATAAGATTTGACTTTCCAAAAATAAAAACGAGCAAATTCAAAAATACCGAAGCGATGAGGCCGAGAAAAAGGCCCTCTCTTTCGCCAAGAGTATAGCCACTCCACAGCAGGACCAAAGACGAGGATAGTATAAAAAGCCAAACCGAGACCCATAGGCCAGGTTTCTGAAGGCCGATCCAGCGAACATTAAGTCGGGAGGAATGTGTTGAGAATAATTTTTTTGTTCGAGCCAGACCCATATTCAGGTACATTTCCCATGAATGGAGGCAAGCTGCAAGAATTAATGGCATTCAAACTTGAGCTTCTAAATGAAATATGAAGCTTGGCAGCAAAAGGAGTTTCTTGCCTGAGGGCTGCAGCCGAGATCAAATACTCATTGGCAATTTGAATTTGTTTGAATTTGACTGTGAAAAAGGAAGATATAGATGGCTGAACAAGATATAATGGCTTTGAACGCGTCAATTAAAATGGAAAGTCAATTTATTGATCGAATGTTGGCTGAAATCCGCCAAGTCGTCGTGGGCCAACAAGAGATGGTTGAGGGAATCCTCATCGGTCTGCTGACCGGGGGTCACATTCTTGTGGAGGGCGTCCCTGGTTTGGCAAAAACGCTCACAATTGCTAGCGTTGCTCAATCAATTTCCCTCGGGTTTCAACGGGTACAATTTACACCAGACCTTTTGCCAACGGATTTGATAGGAACCATGGTTTTTAATCCCAAGAGTGGTGAATTTGCTCCAAAAAAGGGCCCGATTTTTACCAATATTGTTTTGGCAGACGAAATCAATCGAGCTCCGGCAAAGGTTCAGAGTGCCCTACTTGAGGCCATGGCTGAACGACAAGTCACAATCGGTGAGCAAACATACAAGCTCGATCCTCCATTTTTGGTTTTGGCAACCCAAAATCCCCTCGAGCAAGAGGGGACTTATCCACTACCTGAAGCGCAAATGGATCGTTTTATGTTCAAAATTAATGTGACCTATCCATCGAAAAGCGAAGAGATGGAGATTTTGAATCGAATGGGGCAAAATAGGAAACCGCAAATCTAGTCAGTCATCACTCAAGCTGACCTTTTGCGAGCCAGTGAGCGAGTTGATCAAATCTATGTTGAGAATAAGCTCAAAAACTATATTGTTGAAATTGTTATGGCATCTCGCGACCCGAAATCCTATGGGTTGGCTCGGCTAGTTGACTTGATTCAAGTTGGGGCTTCCCCACGTGCGACGATTAGTCTACTTCGAGCGTCGAAAGGTCACGCCTTTTTGAGGGGTCGTGGTTATGTCGCCTTAGAAGATGTGAAGGCGATTGCCTACCATGTTCTTCGCCACCGGTTACTTTTGAGTTATGAGGCTGAGGCCGAGAGTGTAAAATCTGATGAAATTATCAAAGATATTCTTGGCCAAGTTGAGGTGGCATAGCTGTGATCTTGCCACCAGAGGTTCTTAAAAAAGTTAAGCTCCTCGAAATTCATACCCGAAAGTTGGTCAACAATCTTTTTGCGGGTGAGTATCACACGGCCTTTAAAGGCCAAGGAATGACATTTGCTGATTTTCGGGAGTATGTGCCTGGAGATGATATCCGAACAATTTCATGGCCATTAACCGCGCGAACCGGGAAAACATTTATTAAAAAATTCGAAGAAGAAAGGGAGCTCACCTTGATTCTGGCCGTCGATATCAGCGGCTCGACCGATTTTGGAAGCGGCGTCCTTTTTTAAGGGTGAGGTTATGACCCATGTGGCGGCCTTGCTCGCCTTGAGTGCAGTTAAAAATAATGATCAAGTTGGTTTGTTGCTCTTCTCGGACCAAATTGAACACTTTGTACCTCCCAAAAAGGGTCGAGGTCATGTCCATAGGTTGTTGCGAGATTTATATTATTTGAAACCTCGAAGTTCGAGAACAAAAATTGATGTTGTCACCCAATATTTACGAGGGGTGCTGAAGAAGAAAGCAAGTATTTTTATCTTGAGCGATTTTATGGACGAGGGTTATGAACGCAGCCTAAAGTTTCTTGGTCGAAAGCATGATGTTGTGGCTTGTGTCGTGAAAGATCCAATGGAAACGGAGCTTTTCAATCTCGGCCTTGTGGCATGCTCAGATCCAGAATCTGGCGAAGTCCTCAGTTTTGATACGAGTTCACCCGAGTTTCGAAAGGAATTCCAAATCGAATCCAAAAAGCAAAATGAACGACGGGATCGAATTCTGAAGATGGCCCAGGTGGACCGGGTTGATATTTCAAATTCGGAAAACTATGCGAATCCCCTGATTGCATATTTCAGACAAAGGCGAAAATGAGCGCGTTTGATTGTGAGGTCGATATTCCTAAGAGTTCCTCGGAACAAAAAGACGTCCCCTTGACGGTTGGGAAAGAGTTCTTTTTGATTTGTCAGGGAGACTGGCCAAGGGATTTAAAAATCGAAAGTCTTCGTCTCGAGCTTCCAGAGGCTCAAAAATATGCTCTTAAATTATTGAACTTTAACCTGCGGGACCTACGAACAGCTGATCTTAAGGTTGTCAGTTATCGGACTGGATTGCAAAAAATCGAGAAGTTGACCCTGACTGATGGGGTTCAGCCCCTGGAGCTATCCAGTGTTGAGTTTCAAGTTCAAAGCGTCCTAGATCCTGGAAAACAGAAGAATGAACCATTTGGCCCCATCGGACCCTTGAGTTTGTCCTGGCCGCCTATCTATTGGATTTTGATAATTGGTATTTCGACAATGGTGTTATCTCTTGCTGGATTCAAAATCTATCGAAAGTTGAAACGAAAGAGATGGCTTTTGGAAATTAGAAAATATGACAATGTTCATTCGCCCTTATCGCAAGTGCATTCGGAATTACGAAGACTTCAGAGAAAATTTTCTTTTTTCGGCGCTACAAGTAATGAGGTTTTCCCGGTGGCTTCTGAGGAAATGACAGAGACTCTTAAAATCATTACTCAACAGATTGGTATTTTTCTAATTCGAGAACTTCAGATCAATGCGCTGGCAGAATCCCCAAAGGGAATCCTTACAGAATTTCGAAGGCATCATCCTCAGATCTACAAAGAGCAGCACGAGGCCTTGCGAAAGTGGCAAAATGAAATGAAAAAACTAAATGCTGTTCAAGGAACAATTAGAGCTCAAGATCTTCGTCAAATTGTGAGAGAATCGAGAGAGCTTGCCGAGAGTATTCACGAATCGATGCTCAAGACTTCACCATCATTACAAACCGAAGCTGGGAGAATCTTCTGATGGAATGGAAGAATCCCGAGGCTTTTTTGCTACTAATTCCACTCTTTCTTGGGTTGGCGTGGGCCTATTGGAAAAAGGAAGAAAAGTCCTCAACCTTGCAGGTGAGCAGTCTGAAAATCCTACGAACAATTCGACCGCGATTGAAGGCGAGGTTAGTTTTTCTACCACAAGTTTTAAAGGCAGTAGGTTTGATCTTTGTGATTGTGGCCCTGGCAAGACCCCAATGGCCAAATACAAAAATCAAAAAAAATATCGAAGGAATCGATATAGTTCTAGCGTTGGATGTTTCTGATTCCATGCTGATTGAAGATATGAAACCCCTGAATCGTCTAGAGTCTGCAAAAGAGACAATTAAACAATTTGTTGAAAAGCGAACTTCGGATCGAATCGGCTTAGTCGTTTTTGCGGGCGAAAGCTTTACGATGGTTCCACCCACCTTGGATTATCAACTTTTGTTGGATCGGGTGAAAGATATCACGACGGCCCGAAGTGCTCATATAAAAGACGGAACGGCGCTGGGTGTGGCTTTGGCCAATGCGGCCGGGAGATTGAAAGATTCACAGGCTAAAAGTCGGGTCATTATCTTTATGACTGATGGAGAAAATAATTCTGGAATGATCGATCCAGAGACTGGCCTTGAAATAGCGCTCGGATATGGTCTTAAGATATATTCAATTGGGATTGGCCGAGATGGGCCAACTCGCATTCCCGTATTCCAGAAAGATTTTTTTGGAAACAAGGTAAAAACCTACCAACCCTTCGAGTCCACGGTGAATGAGGATCTTTTGGGCACGATGGCTAAGCGGTCCGGAGGAAAGTATTTCAGAGCTAGTCGCGAAGATTCATTGGCAGGGGTTTTTGAAGAAATTGACCGGTTAGAAAAGACAAAGGTGGACGTCAATAAATATACTCGATGGAGTGAACTTTTTCAGAATTACCTTAAGTGGGGTCTCTTTTTCTATTTATTGGGTGCAGTTCTTGGGGCGACCTGGCTTCGGAGGAATCCGTAAATGTTTCGATTTGAAAGTTTTGGATTTTTGTACTGGATATGGATAGTTTTTGTTTTTTTGATTTTGATTTGGGTTCTTGATGCCAGAGCTCGGGGTAGAATTGCAAAAACGCTTGGGGCCCGTCTTGGACCCTTCTTGACCTCCTCACTCTCGCTTTCAAAGCGTCGATTCAAATGGTTTCTTCAAGCCTTTGTCTTGTTGGGAATTATTTTCGCTTTGGCCCGACCTCAGATGGGATTGAGCAAGCAAGAGGTCAAAGCCCAGGGCTTTGAATTGATCATCGCGATTGATGTCTCTGAAAGCATGAAGTCTGAAGACGTTAAGCCAAGTCGTTTAGAGCAGGCCAAAAAGGAAGTCGAAAGGCTCATGGATTTGATGCCAGCCAATAAGGTTGGTTTAATCGCATTTGCGGGAAATGCTTCGCTGATTTCGCCACTCACAAATGATCCCAATGCCATTAAGATGTATGTTGACTCACTAACCTCGGATTCGGTCAGTGAACAAGGGACTTGTTTCGAGTGCGCACTGAGACTGGCAAAGGAGGCCTTTGAAAGAGGGGGCGTCACTCAGGATGAGTTCAGTAAAAGTTCGCGGGTGATCTTGATATCTTCCGATGGTGAAGATCATGAACCTGGAGCCCTCGAGGCTGCCGCCGGACTTGTTAAACAGGGTGTCCGAATTTTCACGATGGCCTATGGAACAGAGAAAGGTGGAGCGATTCCAACCCGAGATCATTTAGGCTACCTTAAAGGGTATAAAAAGGATCAGTCTGGGCAAACGATATTAACCACTGTGCAGGGGGACGAACTTCGCAAGATCGCGGAGGCCGGTCACGGCGCTTTCTTTTTTACGAGTTTTGGAGGGGATCATCTTAAAAACTTAGTCGAAGAGTTTGAAAAGCTCGAGAAGAGTCAGTTTGAGTCAACGGTTACCACCAATTATGATGAAAAATTTCAAGGATTTTTGTTGTTTGCAATTCTCTTTGGAATTTTGGAAATTATTTTGGGTGAGCGACGATCACGGTTTCGATTTTGGAAGGGACGCTATGAAACTCCCAAGGGTTAGATTGTTTGCATTGATCAGCGCCAGTCTTCTGTTTGCCTGTGAAAGGTTTCCGGACCCTCGTTTATTTGTGGAAAATAAGCTTGGCCAGAAATTTATGGAAGCGCAAAATTTTATCGAATCAAGAGATCACTTTATTGCGGCCCTAGAGTATGACCCATTTCGACCTGAACTTCACTCAAATCTTGGAATGGGGTTTTTGCTATCCCAGGATCCCGACAAAGCCCTTCAGTCGTTCAAGAAGTCAGAGGAGCTTTCGCTCGGATCCAAACAAGAGGCCCCGTTGAAATTTGTAAATCGTTTCAATCAGGGAGTCGTTCAGAGTATGCAGAGCAAAATTGATGAAGCTCTGGCCGCGTATCAAGGGGCTCTTGAAGTTAATCCTGATTCAGTAGAGACCAAAACAAATATTGAGCTCTTAATTCAAAGTCAGCAACAACAGCAGGGCGAAGGTGATTCGAAAGATTCAGAGTCAAACCAAGGCAATGATTCTAAGGAAAAATCTGACAAATCCAAAGACGGTCAGGATCAAAAGCAAAAAGATCCAAATGACGACAGTCAGAAAGATGACAAACAAAAAGATAAAAAAGATAAAAATCGCGAGTACAAACCTAATCAAAAATATCAACCTCGCGAATTTAAAGGGGAGATGAATCAATCTGATGTGAATAAAATTCTCGGAGAAATTAAATCTCAAGAACAGAAAATCAGAGCTAATTACAACAAATCTGAAGCGAAGGATAAGCCCCGTGACAAAGACTGGTAAATTAAGTCAATTCATTTTGTTGGGTTCAATTGTTGGATCTTTTGTGGGTGCTTTTTTGGGGACGGTGGATTTTCCGGGACCAAGTGGCAAGATTGAGTTTATAGCGGGGGCAAGGGCCGCAGATCAACCACGAATTGACGTTCGTGCGATCGTTGATCGAGACAATGTGGCCGTTGGCGAAAGGTTTACGGTCAGTGTTTCTGTGAAATCGAATGAGAGTGTTGATTTCGGAGATCCTCGCTTGCCCGATATTGACGGATTTGTACTTGAGAACCAACATAGTTCAAACTCAGTGCGGACCATGTTTGTTAACGGGAAGATGACTCATGAGGTGACCAAAGGATTTAATTATGTTTTTGTTGCGCAAAAAACGGGCACTCTGAGTATAGGCTCTTTTGAAGTTGTGATCGAAGGAAACGTCTACCGAACGGAGCCTATTCTGATGAAGGTCTCTGCCGAGGGTGGATCAGGTCGACCTCGTGGTAGTCCCCAGAATCCTCGGCGACCTCAATTTCCGGACGAAGAAGAGGATGACCTGTTAGACCCTCTTCAGCGAATGGACGAAGAAATCTTCAACCAACTTCTGCGCCAGCGAGGCTTCCCCGTGCCGGGCGGGCCCAGTCGGCAGTTTCCAGGGCAACCCAGTCGACCCGGTGGGAACCCGGGTGCAGAGCCACAATTGCGAACGCTACCAACAAATCCGAACGAAGCTTTTTTCATTCAGGTTGAGGTAGATAAAACTGAAGTCTACGAAAGTGAACAAATCACAGTGAGTTGGTATTTGTACACTCGTGGACAAATGGAAAGCCTTGATCGGGTGAAGTTTCCCGATCTTAAAGGGTTTTGGAAGGAAATTATTGAAGAAATTCCTCAGCTTCAGTTCTTTGAAGAAATCGTCAATGGAGTTGTCTATCGAAAGGCCTTATTGGCTTCTCATGCTCTATTTCCAATCAAGGCAGGGACTGCGATTATAGATGAGTACAAAATTAAATCCAAAGTCAGATTGCCAACCCAAGGCTTTGGCTTTGGTTTTGGCTTAGGTAAATCTTATGAGTACACAAAGACTTCTAAGAAAACAGAAATCAAGGTGAAACCATTACCTCTCGAGGGGCGTCCGAGTCACTTCACCGGAGCTGTTGGAAGATTTGAAGTTCACGCAAAGACAGAGGCAGCTAGTTTCGTCGTCAATCAGCCATTCTCCCTGAAGATTCGGTTTGAAGGGGCTGGGAACGCCAAGCTGATCGAGCTCCCGGCGATTGCGTGGCCTCCTGGAGTTGAAGTTTATGACACAAAGTCTGAGGCTAAATTTTTTAAGAATGGAACGAGCTTTAAGGAGTTTGAAATACTCTTGATTCCAAGACAAGTTGGGGCGCTAGAAGTCCCAAAGATTGATTTTAGCATGTTCGATCCTGAGGCGAAAAAATACGTCACGAAATCAACTGAATCTATTAAACTACAAGTTGGAGAAAATCCAAACGATCCAAAGGCGACATCAAAAAAAATGTCGCAGCAAGAATCGAAGCCGCTGGTCAAGGCAGAGCTTCCGGATATAATTATGACTGCGGATTTTTCTGAAGGGGGGGTTCAGTTTGCAGCAACTCCCTTTCTTTGGATTGGAGTATTCGGGACAGTTTTTGGAATCCTACTCATGAAGGCGCAAAGGGAATTTGGTTGGGGACGAAAGAAAAAGTCCCTGAAGGAGCAATTGGAGCCCAGATTCAAGAAGATAGACAAGGCGCTTGATAAAAAACTTTTTAGAGAGGTGGGCGCAGAGACGATCAATGCATATTATTTTGTCCTGGGCGATTTGGCTGGAGAGGGCGGGGGAAGTCAAGAAATCCAAAAATTGCTTAATTTGGTTCCCTCAAGTTTGAGACGTAATTATTCGAAGCAAATTCTAGAAAGTTTTGAAAAGTTCCAAACATTGACTTTTGCTCCAGAGGAAACTTTGAAGGATTTGAAGTCGCCAGAAAATCTTCAAAAGAGTGTTCGAGAGGCCAAGGGTTTAATTTTTGAAACTCGTGAACGAGGCGTCAGCCCAAACGGCAGAATCAAACTAACGGAAAGAGGAATCTTTGAGCGAAAACTTTTTTCTAAAATCTTTTTTAGCGTTGACGCGACTATCACTGTCTCTCCTGGCGACTTTAGTCCTATTAATTGGCTCTCCTGCACGATCCCAAATTTTAGAGGTCGTCCTTCAGGATGGCCAACCAGTCAAGGGGCAAATCAAGGAATGGATCACAGATGTTTTGCACCCTGGAAAGGCAGTGAATCTTTATGAAGTGAACCCCTCCCAGGTCAGAGCTTTGCCTTTGGTGTCTCGAATGAAGTATTTTGAAAATCAGAAGCGATGGAAAGAGTGTGCTGATGTTGCCACAAGAGCTTTTGGACAAAATAAAGACATTCAGGGCTGGGTTATGGTGAGTTGGCTTTCCTGTTCGCTCAAGAGGGCTGAAGTGCAGGAAAAACCAGAAGAAGTGCTCTTCAGACCAATATCGACTCTTCAAAAAAGCATAACGCTTTTGGATCGGGGGCCCTGGCGGCAGCATTTGGGAACGTTATGGTTGCGGGGTTTGGCGGCCTTGATCGATCAGAACTCATCGCTTGTGGATTCTGCCTTGGCTTGGGCTTTTCTGCGGCCAGAACTCCTGTCACCGGAGCTTAAGAACAAATATTTTGAAAGACTTCAGAAAACAAAACATCAGACTTCGTTTGGGAGCAAAAGAACCTATGCGCCGGCCTCAAGTGATCCCGAGCTCGAGATGAATCAAAGTCTTCCTGGGAAGTTTCAGAAACTTTGGCGGGATCGTTTGGTTGATACGTATAATGGTTTATGGGATGTGAAGAGTCCAGAAATAGGTGTGTTTTTTGGACAGATCTTAAAACTCGATGCCGTGAAGCTTGCTGATATTGCTCAGAATTTACATCGCCGGGCAAACTACTCAGACGCTCTGACTCTCTGTGAAGAAGCTCTCCGACAGGGAAGTTCGACAACAAGTTTACTATGGATGGCAGGGCGTAGTAGTTTGTTTGTCGGCCAGTATGAAAAAGCAAAAACTTATTTTCAAACTCTGATCGAGAGACATTCTGGGACGGAAGAATATTTTGAGGGTCTTTTTCGTTTGGGATTACTTCATTTTCGTCTGGGAAATCCTCTTCAGGCAGTGACTTATTTTGAGCGCTTGTTAGCAACCGGTCGAGATAAGACCGAACTAAATACCAGGTACTGGTATGTCAGATCCTTGTATGCAGCAAATTCTGAGCGAGCGAATGTTGAACGGGATTCACTGATTGAAGACTATCCGTTCTCTTATTACGGCCTCAAGTTGATCGCTGAAAAAAATGAAAATAAGATTTCCTTTGACGTGAAAGACTTACCTGAACTTCCTAAGCAGGTGACTCTCGTTGGGGATGCAGTTCACACGTGGAAGCGAGCTCAGAAGCTTCTAAAGGCGGGCCTGTGGATTGAGGCCGGGCAAGAGATAAGTGAACTTCCGTGGTCGCGAAATCCAATTTTGCAACTTGCTTGGGCCCGCTGGTTGGCGAAGAATAAGCAATGGCCGCCCGCTATTCGCCTTGTCAATCAGGCTTTCGAAAACAGTCCTGGTCTTAAGAATTGGGATATGATGAAATTTTTCTTTCCCCAGGATTATATTGGACTTATCAAAGTCGAGTCTGAGCGAAGAATGCTTCATCCCCGGTTGATTCAAAGCCTTATTCGACAAGAAAGTGCTTTCGGGATTCGGGCTGTGTCGACGTCCAATGCTATGGGATTGATGCAAATGATTCCTCCGACAGCCAACGATATTGCAAAGCAAATGAAGCTGACGTTGCAGATGCCTGAAGATATGTATTCGCCGGTTATCAATATTCCTATGGGTATTTTTTACGTAGCGCAAATGCTCGAAGAATTTAAAGGTCATGTTCCATTAGCCTTGGCATCCTATAACGCAGGACCAACACGAATTAAGTTGTGGTTGGCTAGTCGAGCTGACACAAAAGAATTAACAAGTGTGATCTCCACGGAGCCTCGCGATGAAATTTGGTTTGATGAGCTTCCCTGGAATGAGACAAGCTTTTACGTGAAAGCTATTTTGCGTAATGTTTTACTCTACCAAATGAGAGAAGAGAACTCGTTGACGCTTAAACCGGCCTTTTGGGCAGATCTAACAACAAAAAATGCAAAAACACTGTGAACCTTAGTTGAATTAGGGCCGCCAGTTTTGTAATCTATGGGAGCTGGAGGCTCAATGCAAAAATTTTTCGTTACCACCCCTAGTCTGTGCGCTCGTCATTTCTTGGTTAGGTGGTTGTGCCACATCTGTCAAACAGGCAGGTACTCCATCAGAAAGTCAAAAAGACGGTATCGCTAACGGTTCGGGGGCTCAAGGGTCCGCGAATGGAATTTCAGACGATTCGAATAAAGCCGATCGCCTATCTTCTTTCCGGTTGGCAGATTCTCAAGAACCAGAAGTGAAAGATGAAGAACTTGAAACAATTCCCACTGAAGTGAATCCTTTAGTCGAGAAATGGATTACCTATTTTCAGGGTAGAGGTCATGATCACATGGAGAGATATCTCTCTAGATCAACCCGTTATGAGAAATTAATGAAAAAAGTTCTTCGCGATAATGGTGTTCCCGAAGATTTATTCTATATTGCTCTCATTGAGTCTGGATTTACCGCTCGAGCCACCAGTCATGCTTCAGCTGTGGGGTATTGGCAATTTATTCGCGGGACTGGAAAACGGTACGGACTTGAAATTAGCAAGTTTGTTGATGAAAGACGGGATCCTGTCATGGCGACTCAGGCGGCCGCGGAGTACTTTAAGGGGCTCTACAGCGTCTTTGGATCATGGTATTTATCTATGGCCAGCTACAATGTGGGTGAGAATCGGGTTAAAAAAGAAGTCATGAAGAATACGACTCGTGATTTCTGGGAGCTCGCAAAGAAGTCGCGTCTTCCCAAAGAAACAATTAACTATGTTCCGAAGTTTATCGCGGCCAAGCTAATTGCAAAGGATCCAGCTAAATATGGATTTGACGGAATTGATTATATGCCGCCTGTTGAGTTCGAGACCATCACCATTAAGTCTTCGGTGAATCTGCGGGTGATGGCAGAGAAATTAGGGACTAATTATGAAGACTTTAAGGCCATTAATCCAAAGTTTAAGGGTGAAATTGCGCCGTTACGTGGAACGTCCCTGAATTTAAGGGTGCCTCCAAATGTGAAAGATCTGGCTTTGGCTGCGGCTAATGAATCAATGGTTGATAAGGTGGAGTACGTTGCTGACAAAGGTGAAACTGAACAGTATCGAATTCGAAGTGGTGATAGTCTGCATACGATCGCGCGACGTTACCGCACGACTGTGGCTTATTTGCGAGATTTGAATGATATTCCAAAAGGAAAAAAGCTAAGAGTGGGAATGAAGTTGATGGTGCCTGACAGAACGCCCGTTCGTGTGACGGCGGTTCGAACTGCATCTTCCCCAACCAAGCCTGCGTCGGAGGCCCCGACCGCCGCGCCGACCCAGATTGCCGTTGCTGCAGTCAAGGCTATGGAGCAAGCAACTGCAACTTCTCAAGGTGCTTCACCTGTGAAAACAATATCGGCTGAACTTTCTGAGGGTTCGTCAAAGTTTTACATCGTTCAGAATGGTGATTCGTTATTTAGTATTGCTCAAAAATATAATACGACTGTTGCGGAGCTAAAAAAGATCAACAAGATTCGTCGCGGACGGATGATAAAAATTGGCCTTAAATTAAGACTTCCAGGAGATTTAACTGGGGGTGATGACCGATCAGATAATTCCAAGAGTACTCAAAGTCAGAACTCTGGACGTCGTCACATAAAAAACAAGGTTCATGTTGTTCGGAGAGGGGAAACTCTTCATAAGATTGCGGGTCATTACGATGTTAGTCTGCGAGACCTGAAAGAGAAGAATAAGATGAAGAAAGTCTCGAAATTATTGGTCGGCGAGAGATTGTTAATTCCACGAGCTGTGGCTTCGGAGTAGGGCCAAATAAAAGGTGCCTGCGCTCGATCGATCCTGATCAGGCGGCAGGCGTAGGGGAATGAAACCAATCCATGATATATGTATGTCTGATATTTCCTCTCATATGCTCACCTCATTTCCGCGGGTGACTCTAACCTTTGGCAGCTGGCTGGCAGTGAAGCCCCTATAGCTTTGCGAATTCCACTTTCGTGGAGTTTGCCTTGAGGCAAAGAAAGGATAAATCCTTAGTCAAACCTCTAGAAAGCCTCCTTGTTAAGATTAAAAATTCGAGACCTCAACACAAGATCTCGGTTCAACCCACACTCACCAAAGCCTGCCTCTTCAAGAAGGGCCTACAGAAGGGCTTAGTTTAAGTATGTTCTGAACCGAACTCTTGCGAGTTCGAAATTTAGAGCTTCGTCACTTCGGTGGTTCATCGTGGTGATCGTGAATTCGGTACTTCAACATGACCTCCTTTTTTTGCCCAGGCTGTTTAATGCTGGGTGTCGATGCTGTCTACAATAGTAGATTACCTCGACAGAGGTCTGAGTTTCAAGTGAATGATTCCATTTTCTCAAATAAATTCAATAAGTTGTATCACTTTGAGATAAATCTCAAATTAATTGATCTACTTTTAGACGATAATGTGGTTATCCGGGGTTGCCATTCAAACACTGAGATTGAATGGCAACTCAAAATGTAGAGATTAAAGGCTACTCAATCGGGAGGCGAGCTCGCAATAAATCGGCAATCCTCAAAACTCAGTCGCCTCGGCTGAGGATTCGTAGCTATCGACGATTGGGACCCCGCTTCACAAGCAATTCCAATTGAGGGGTTAAAAGGGATCTCACCAATCTTCTCAATTTTTTCGGAATCCAAATAGCCTCCAAGCTCACCCTTTGGAAACATCTGAATTTTTTCGCCGTTTGTGGGGTTGACCATATAGGCCATATTCTCGATCAAGCCAAGAATCTTAACGTTTACACGTTTAAACATATCAATAGCTCTTTTGACATCAATCAGAGAAATATTTTGCGGAGTACTCACCACCACGGCCCCACTCACGGGAACCTTCTGCGCTAACGAAAGTTGTACATCACCCGTACCAGGGGCAAATCTACAACTAAGTAATCTAGCTCACCCCAGTCAACGTCCCTCAAAAACTGATCCATGACTTTGAAAAGCATTGGCCCCCGCCAGACGACCGCAGCGCCGTCTTCGACTAAGAAACCAAGACTCATGAGTTTAACATTATGGCGAACAACAGGCTGTAAGCGCTGATTGGCAGATATGGTTGGTTTCTCATTGAGGACGCCCAACATTCGCGGAATCGATGGACCATAAATATCTGCATCAAGGAGCCCCACTTTATTCTTTTTTGCCAAGGCCATGGCCAAATTTGTTGCCACAGTTGATTTGCCAACACCGCCTTTTCCAGAGCTCACGGCAATAATATGTTTGATTCCAGGGATTGCGGTCTGTTTTTCGAAAGGGTTCATGGCGGCCATTAGGACACTCCTCTTGCTCAAGTTAAGGAAACAAGAAATAATCAAATACTGATGGATAGCCAACTGTTTTATTTTTTAAATGCCCTTTTTGCCGGAGCTTTCCTGTTTTGGTTCCTGGCAGGCCGGAAAGGCTCGCCAAAGCCCACCTCCTTAAACCTCAAAGCTGGCACAGCAGCCCCGCCGGACGCAAAAAAGCCAACCCCTGTTCATAATTATCCGGTCAAGTACACACCAAGAGAGCGCGATGTGACTGGCACCGGTCCACGCTACGGTCCTGTGGGGGTCATGGGCGCGCCACCCAAGGTCACCTCCAAGGGTGTGCAAACAAAATCACAGCAATCTGCAGACCAACTCAAAAGAGCCCATTTTGTCTACAATAGCCACGACTGGAATGCCTACGAAATTTTTGGTTTGAAACCAGGCGCCACTCTTCCAGAGGTGACTGAAAAATATCAGGCCATGATCAAGAAATCAGATCCCGGTAGTCTTGAGTTTTTGGAAACCGCCTACAAAACCATTTTGAAATTGACTTAGAAATTTGCAAACCAGTGTCATGCAGGGTCCCCAATAATAGAATTCTCCGCCCATTTTTTTATAACGATTGAATGCCTTGAGCTCCGGCATCGCGAGAAAGTGCTGACAGCCAAAAGATTGGCCCCGGATTTTTTCAATTTTCGCGCGCTTGAGCCTGCGGATAGTGTTCAAGCACCGACGAACTCTTGCCAACACCCCGCAGGCTGAACAGAAAAAACGTCTTATTTTGAGGGTTAGCGATTCTGTATACATTGCCATCAATTTTGCCTCATTTTTGATGGCAATATATACAGAATTCCGAAGGCTGTAACATATTGAAATTAATAATAATTATAGGTCTTTTTTTCTTCGCCTAAAAACTAAGCATAATCTGTATACTGTGCCCACTTTAACAAAATTAACGAAAGGTTATTATGAAAACAATCATCACAGTCCTGTTTCTAGTTTTTGCACAGCTCTCACTGGCTCAAGGTTCTTCGGAGAAAAAGGAAATTATTGATATCCCAGTTCAACATCCTGAAACTAAATATTTTTCAGGAGCTTATAATTACCAAGATTTCATGAAACTAACTTGTGCGCTCCAATTAGAAGAAATTCTGGATATTGTGGAAAAATTTGGGTGGACCGCGGGAGCTCAAACCTCCATGTCCATCAATTTAGAGCAAAAACGATATACACCAGAAGCACATGAGCTTATGGTTGAATCGGTAAAGGTGTTTGAAGCCCATCGTCGAATTATTTGGGACGAACGTAGTCACAAAGAGTTTCTTTTTGGGCTAAATTGTCATGCTCATAAAAACCCAGACCGCAATACAGTTAACCCTGCCGACCCCAAAAAACCAGCAATTATAGATTGAGCCAACTAAAGTCCAGGCTCAAGAGCAATCATGTAGAGGGCTTTTGGGCTTGATGATAAACTGAGGACAGTCATGAAATTTTTATTCGCGCCGCTATTACTATCGTTGAGCATAATGACATCGTGCGCTCACCGATTCAGACCACCAACCCAAGAGCTTGTTAGTCGTCACACCGCGGGCAACGGATCTGAACGTGGTGGTGGTGATGCACTTTTCTGTGATGGCGGACTATTTGGGAAAAAATATTACTTAGCAGATACCTATGGGATTTTTAACTCGAACAAAAAGAACATTTTTAAAATGCTCGAAAATAGTATCCCAGACGAACATAAACGTGACTTTATCTTTGAACTACTTTCTCTGGGGGTTGGCAAGGAGCGCGAATTTTTTTTCAAGCGGGTTCGTGGCATAGCAGAACAATTCAAAATTATTGAGCAAGATGAAATTGAAGACATCGATGATGATCAAATCATTTTGCCGAAAGATTGTTCTAAGAAAGAACAGTTGGCCGTTCATGAAATAGGATCATTCCAAATTAGAGTTAAAAAATCGATCTATCAACAGCTTACGGCAACGGAAAAGGAGTTTTTGTTAGCTCATGAAGTCTTTATCTATGCCTACTACACATGGGGATACAATTTATTTGATCCAAATATGAAGCCCGCTGAACCATCCGAGAAACAAGTATTTGATACGTCCAACATCCGAGATTTTTTGGCTAGACTTGTGGATGGTCCTCAGTTTACCAACTGGATGAAGTTATTCAGCAGTTTTCATAGCATGCCTGGACTAAGACTTCACGAGCTATTGATCAAAGTTAAATTTACTGATCTTGAAAAAGTACAGGATACCAAATCTTTCTGTACAGAAAGTCGAGCGGCGCTATTAAATTTCGCCTCCGTCATAAAGTTTCAGATCATCACGGCTAAAGAAATTTGGATGGTGCATGACAGAGAAGTTAAGAATTTTAGCGATGGCTGGTCCCAAACCTATGCCGCCATACTTAATAACGAGAAAGATCAAAATTTGGGTGTCATCGAGTTCACGTGCCACACACCCTATTTCGATACAAGATCGCGGGGTTTCGGCACGAACCGAATTACCCTTTTGGATCGTGAGAAGCTTCCTGTTGAAATAGGTCGCTGCTACCTAAATTTGTTGCTGTGATGAAAGACTATAAGTCGGTTCAAGACAAAATTGAAATGCTCGTTCTTAAGAAGAAAAATCTTAAGCCCGCAAGTATTGCAGTTCAGAATTTTTATAAACATTTCAGTCATCGCACTGATGCCTTATTTCTATGTTGTAACTGGTACCGCAGGCTAGGCTTTTACTCAAAGGCGCTAAAATTATTAAAAATAAACTCTCAGAATCTGACCATCACCCTTTCGACAGCCTCGCGGGAGGGACGAAAAATACTGTGGTTTTCAAGGTTAACGAATCTGCTGGGTGGTTCGACTATTGCGCAAAAGCTCATTCAAAATATTTCACCAGTTGGAATTGAAGATCATCGCATATTTGGCTTGATTCACTTAACTAATTTTTGCTTTCACCAAGCTCACAGTAGTTTTGTTAAAACCACATCTTCAATGAAAACCTATGCCAATCGTTTAGATTTTTTGAATTTGTCCGATAGCCTTGTGGGTTTAAAGCAGTTTGACGAAGCCATAAAAATAAATATGGATTTACTTAAACACTCCGAAAGTGAGTACGAAACCGCATTGATTCACCAAGCCACAGGTGAAATATACGCTCGACAAAAGGATTGGGAAAAGGCTGGTGCGCACCTACAGAAGGCTGAGAGGTACTTTAAAACAAAGCCTCTTAATGTCGACCAAGCTTTCCTGAATAAGTGGCTCAGTGTTCATAGTTTTCACACGGGTCAGACTGATAAAGCAAAATTTTTTTTAGAAAAATCAACAAATGCTCTAGTTAAACTGATGATTCGAGACGAATCCCTTATACTGAACTTAGATTTATATGATGAGTTCGGACTGTTTGATCAGGAAAAAACTGCGAAATTACATTTGATAAAATCATTTTTTGGGAAAGAAGATTTCATTGAGAATAGTGACGTCTCAATTGGGTCAGACAAGGCGTCAATAAAGGTTAATTGGAGATCAAAAGAGGTCGCCATCAAATCAAAAGGTGGCTTTCAATACCGTTTTGAAATGAATAAAGAAATACAGTTTTTACTTCTTTTAAAGATCTTTGAGGATTGGGGTATTAATTGCTATTCCGTTTATGATAAGCTTTATCAAGACGACCCGTTCGGCATCGTTCATGCGAAAGATCGAATCAGGTCCCTCATTCAACGTCTGGCGAAGGTGTACGGCGTTAAAGTAATAATCAAGGGTGATCGTCTCACGTTAAGCAAGGCCTCCGCGACTAAAATTCAAATTAGTAATTTAGATTCTTTTCCGCGTTACCGTTTTCTAGAGGAAGCCTCTTCTTTTCAAACTAAGAATGTGATGCAATTTTATCTGATCTCTAAGACTCTGGCCCAGCAACTGATTCAACGTTGGTTGCAGGAAGGCCTTATTTTAAAAAAGGACGATTTGTACGTCAAAATAGAAATTAATTTATCCTCAATAAGTGATTGAGCTTCACGGGTCTTCACACAAAAAAACCGTTTTACTTCGAGGGGTTAACGCGGGAATCAGTGAAAGATGGTGGCCAGGGACGGAATCGAACCGCCGACACAAGGATTTTCAGTCCTCTGCTCTACCGACTGAGCTACCTGGCCACATCACGAAAAATGCAGATTCTAGTTACCTGGCAGGGTCCCCTACTGTCAACAGTTCACTTCACGTGCTCGAAAGCTGATTTAAGATCACGCAGAAGATCATCAATATTTTCGACACCAACAGAGAGGCGAATCAAGGAATCATCAATTCCAAGGGCCTTTCGATTTTCCGCAGGGACGCTAGCGTGCGTCATGATTGCGGGATGTTCCACTAAGGATTCCACACCGCCAAGGCTTTCTGCTAGGGAAAAAACATCAAGATTTTCCAGGAAGCTGCGAGCTCCGGTGAGTCCACCCCGAATATAAAACGTAATCATTCCACCCATGCCGAGCATCTGCTCTTTTGCTAGAGCATGTTGTGGGTGGGAGGTTAATCCAGGGTAAACGACTCGTTCAACTTTTGAATTGGTGCTTAAAAACTCAGCCACGATTTGTGCATTCTCTGCGTGAGCCTTCATTCGAAGAGGAAGTGTCTTTAAACTTCGTAAGCCCATAAAAGCATCAAAGGGACTCTGAATTCCGCCCATTGTGTTGCTCAGAAAGGCCATCTTTTCAGCCAAATCATCTCTATCGGTCACAACTACGCCACTGACCAAATCACTGTGGCCACCAATATATTTCGTCGCAGAGTGGACGACCATGTCGGCCCCAAGACTGATGGGTCGTTGAAAGTAGGGACTCATAAAGGTATTGTCGACAACGGAAATGATCCCACGACTTTTGGCGACTGCAGAAATCTTTCTGATATCAACGAGCTTGAGAGTTGGATTGGTGGGCGTTTCAAGCCAGACAAGTTTGGTGTTAGCTTTGATTGCCGGCGCAAAGTTTTCAGCTTTTGACAAATCCACATAACTAAATTCAATTCCATGGTGCCTGAGGACCTTGTCGAAAAGGCGGAAAGTCCCTCCGTACATATCATCTGCTGCAACTACATGATCGCCAGCCTTGAGCATATGTAGAACTGTCGTTGTGGCTGCACAACCAGAGGCAAAGGCAAAACCAAAACGTGCTCCTTCCAGATTTGCAATACAGTTTTCAAATGCTTTTCGAGTGGGATTATGAGTTCGGCTGTACTCCCAACCCTGATGTACACCTGGGGAAGACTGCACATAGGTAGAAGTTAAATACACCGGAGTCATAATTGCACCAGTTGAGGGATCTGGAGCTTGTCCTGCGTGAATCGCCCGAGTTTCAAAACCGAGTTTTCCAATCAGATCAGAGTTTTTGGTTTTCATATTTTACCTTTCAGTTTTTCTAACTGTCGAAGTGATAGCCCATTTTACGATAGTAGCTTTCTGAATCCACAATTTCAGCAAATGCAGACATTTTTAGGGACCCGGTCAGTCCATTTTCACCTAACCATTTATCATTGAAGGCCTTGCTCAGGTAAGCGCGACCATGATCTGGGAAAATAACTAAAATCTTCGAAGGTTTAGTCAACTTTTTTGAAAATTGAATTGCGCCAACCAAAGCCATGGCGCTTGAGGGGCCCACACACAGTCCTTCTTCTGCGATCAATCTTCTGGTCATATCAAACGAATCTTGATCAGTGACTCTTTCGAAATCCGTCGTCACATTGAGATGGACATTTTCTGGTAGCATATCTTCCCCAACGCCTTCGACTTTGTAGGGCTTTGGAGGATCAATGATCTTCTTGTGATAAAACAAATCATACAAAATACTTCCGACAGGGTCTGCACAGACAATTCGCATGTCCTTGTTTTTCTCGCGTAAATATCGTCCAACTCCGGAAACAGTTCCGCCGGTTCCTGCGCCCCCCACAAAGGCATCTAACTTTCCGTCCATTTGTTCCCAAATTTCTGGACCAGTTGTCTTATAATGCTGATTGGGGTTGTCGGGATTATGATACTGATTCACATAAAATGAATTCTTGGTCTTTTGTGCAATTTTTCGTGAGACCGATAAATAACTGCGAGGATCCTCTGGCTCAACACCTGTTGGAGTTATCACCACTTTGGCGCCAAAAGCTTTTAAAATATCTCTCTTTTCTTGAGAAATTTTATCCGGCATCACGAAAATACACTGGTAGCCTTTGGTTGCGGCGACGAGAGCCAGACCCAAGCCTGTATTTCCGGAAGTGGCTTCAACGATTGTTCCCCCAGATTTGAGTTCTCCGCGGGCTTCGGCGCCTTCGATGAGCGCAACTGCAATTCGATCTTTAACGCTTTGGCCCGGATTGAAACACTCGAGCTTGGCGAAAAATTCGTGCTCGGTTGGTTTTGTGACCCAATTAAGACGAACTATTGGTGTATTCCCGATCATTTCAAGAACTGAATTATAAACTTTCTGCATCTTTTATTTTTAGTTCGGGGGCTCTAGAGCTTGCGTTCAGATAGATTTTTGATCCGTTTTTCAAGAGCTCTTCAATTTGAGCAACCTGGTTCTTAGTATAAAGAATTCCCAATTTGGCGCAGAGTGTTTTTATTTTTCTCGCATCAGGCTTAATCCTCAATAACTCGTCAACTAAGGCCTCAAATAGAAAGCAATCACTTCCGGAGTCGCTATCAGAATTAGATCGTGATATTCCCAAACTAACCCTCCCTTGAAAGCCACCATATCCTGCCTATTTAGAACTGTCCACCGACCTGAACCAAAAATTGATTCAAAAGTGGCCCAAAAAGCAGAATCAAATAGGCCGGGAACAGAAAAAACAGGAGGGGAACCAAGAGCAGAAACGGAAGACGTGCCAAAAACCGAGCTTGCTCCTCCTGACAGGCAAGAATGGTCTCTCCTTCTAGGGTGATAAGTTGCTGGTAAATGGATTCTCCGCGAATTCCCCGTTCTAACAACTGAAGTAAGCAACGACGATGGGTCGATCTCAAAATCGTCAGAATCTTGTCGGTCTTTTGCCCCTGCTCAATTAAATTGAGCCATCGGATGACCTGTTTTGAGAATTCATTTTGGTTCTTACGAATAAAATTCAAAACGCCTTGCTTGGCGGTGAGTCCTTTTTCGATCGCGCGCTTAACCTCGCTGCTCAGTTCAAGGGGTGGGGCTAGACCTTCCATTTTCGTTTTCCTCCAAGGACGTTCATTAATATGAGTCCACTCACAAACAGAGCCAAAGATAGCAATATAATCTTTTTGTTCTCTCCAAATCCAAAGCGATTGATGACAAAAGTTGAAAGTGCCAGATAAAGGATCATCAGGATCGCCATTTGGGCCCTGACGGACTCTTTGATTTTGCGATTCCTTTCTGCGAAACTCTTGCTCCTGGCGGAGCTGGCGTCGAAAGAATTTCAATTGTTCAAGTGATTTTGAGGTAGATTTATCAGTATCTCGAAACTCTAATACGATTCGCTCAATCGATTTTTCTTTCGAAATTTTGGAGCTCTCGGGAAAAACTATCTGATTGAGGATATCCTGGAGCTGGACTTTGATAAATCCTGATTCATTTTGAATCACCGCCTTAAAAGCGGAGCGAAAATTCAATCCAGAGTGCATCCCAAGAATAATTTGATCGAGGATATCGATAAAACTATCTCGGAAGATACGGGTCGAAAAGAAAACAAAGAGCGCGGGTGTCCAAAATATTGACGCTAAGATCAGAAACTGGAAAACCCACAAGAAATGCGGTTCCTCGAGGAAGAAAATGGTCCCAAGAATGATTGCAGACGAAAAAATTATCTGAAGAAGAAGTCTCTTTGTTCGAATTTGTCCAAGTTGAAGAGACATCCGATGGATTTGCCGAGATCCGATGAACGATCCGATAACCGAAATCAAAATTGAAAGCATTTTCATTACCCACCTTTTGAACATCTACTAATCATTTTTCGTGCAAGCGATTTTTTTGCTTGACGAGAGTCGTCGTTTTAATAACACTGAATATAAGAAGACAAAGTGAGTTCAACAACAAATGCATCCTAGGAGGAGCACATGGCAAAGAAAAAAGCGGCAAAAAAGAAAGTAGCTAAGAAAACTACAAAGAAAAAAGCTACTAAAAAGAAGTAGTTTTCCGAGCTGAAAAAGCTCAAAAAACCCCGAGGAAACTCGGGGTTTTTTTTTGCTCTGAGATGTTCTGGTAGGCGCGTCTATTGTGGGTTAGAGAGAATTCACGAACAGAAAATTCCTAACGAAATCTCGTCAAGAAATCTCACAAAAAAGTAACTCGAAAAAAATTGAAAATATCCTTGGTCTGACACCAAAGTATGTCTAGAAAAAATAAACCGAGCCCAATGCTCCGTTTGGAAGAATGAGCCCATTTTCAGCCGCAAACATCAAATCAAACTGCAGAAAAAAGCTCAACCCCGTCGTTTCGCCCTGAAGTTGAGCATATTGGAGCCCTAGACTTCCGACTATAAAATCTACTCCGAATTTTCCGTTCTCTTTTTGGGAATTGTCCAAGACTTGACTCAAAATGGTCGACTTTGCAGGTTCGCCGGATTTGCTGCTACTGAACCACCGTGAATATCCTAATTGGGTATAGGGACTCAGGTAATTTCCCTCGAGACTTCGCTTCCAAGCCAAAAGAAAGCTGTTGTACCCAGAACCACCGCCAATGCCGGCCACCACAGCATTATCTTTTTGTAGATTGAGTTCGGTTAAAAGACCGACGACTCCGAGAGGGCCACCAATAGAGCCACCAACGGCCATCTTTCGGCGCTGTCTCAGATCATAGTTGTTTTGAAAAATAGATTCCTGAATCTGAGCTGCTGGTTCGATTCGTTCGCGAATCGTTAGAGGAAATTCGGGAGAGGTAGAGGCAGCGGCAGAAATACTGAAGAGTGAAAAAGAAGCTAGCAAAAAGCGTCGTGGTGTGAAGCTGAACGGATTTGGGCTCAAGTATTTGTTCAAAGCGGCCTCCCAGCAAATTGACGGGCAGTTAGAAAATCTTAACCCTAGCTTTGACACCTTCTTCCTGCAAAAATTTTCTAATCATCGGGCCGTCCAGAGGCTCCAGTCTAAAAATCAATTTTTGCACAAGGTCGTAGGTATCTTCTGCCCTCTTCGATCGGAGTTGACCTGTCAAATAGACCAGATCGTCGCTAATCTTGATGGCATTTTCCAGTAGGCGAGCAATATCTTTGTTTTTCGTCGTTCGATCAAGCAAAACTAGCGTCTTATTAAAATTATTCACTAATTTATCTAATTGCCCGAGCACATTTGTGACAGAGCCCTCGTTCTTGGTGACAATGTCGATAATTTTTCCAGCCAAACCGTAGCTTTGAGATATTAGCTGATCGATTCGCGGAGGATCTTCGCCTCGAACGAAGTCATTTGGAGAAAACGCTGGAGCACCCGTCGAGCCTGGCGAGATTTCCAGAAACTTTTCCCCAATCACTCCAGCTAGATTAATGAAAAAACGGGAATCTTTACGAACGGTTTCCCAGGCCTTTCGATCTACGGAAATTTCGATTTTCAACTTAACTTCTTCTTTGGTGTCTGGCATTTGGAAGGTGGGGTTGAAAGAAATTTTTCGGACTTTTCCCACTTTGATCCCCATCACCCGGACCGGCGAACCTTCTTCAATCCCGCCGGCGTAGTTGTACATGACATTGAGCGAAATAGAATCGGTGAATAAATTCATCAGTCCCATGATATAGGCAAATACGATCACCAAGATCACCGAGAGTAGGGCGAGCAGACCAACTTTAAATTCAACTTTCATAAACGCTCCTCAAATCTGTAAACATAAACCCTTCAACTCAAACCCTTCAACCAATCCACTCACCTATCTATACATCCTCAGTAAAAATGGGAAAACGTATAGGACAAAATAAAATCAACGACGATAATTCCAACCGAGGAAACAACCACGCTCTGGGTCGTGGCTTGACCCACGCCGTCGGCCCCCGCCTTACAACGAAATCCAAAGAAGCAGCTGACTATGGGAATAATCGCGCCGAAGCAGGCTCCTTTGATCATGGAAAAGATAAGATCTTGAAAGCCCACAAATCTTCGCATGGAGGTCACAAACATGGTTGGGCTAAAGCCCAAGTAGGCATCACTCACCAAAATTGCACAGCCAATGCAAACCATATTGGCAATCACCACCAGAATCATGGTTCCAAGTATGCTTGCGATCAGCCGAGGCATTAAAAGGAAGCGGACAGGTTCAATCCCAAGCATTCGAAGAGCATCTATTTGTTCGGTGACTTTCATGGTGCCAACTTCTGCAGCAATTCCGGCGCCGACTCTGGAGGTCAGCAGAAGGGCGGTCACGACAGCGCCAAGCTCGCGCAGTATCAGCAGCGCAGCGAAGCCCGGGACCATCGAATCATTTTGAATGACAAGTCTCATATGAAAAGAAGATTCCAGAATTGTCACGACGGCGGCAAAGCTCACGCAAAAAACAATAATCAGCAGACTTTCATTGGCCACGAAAAACAACTGCTCAATTGTTTCTTTGATTCTGAAGACCTTGCGCCAGGGCGATGGGGGTGCGGCGAGTGATATTGCCATTTTAAAAACCCCTGACCGCGATCAGCGTGGCCTCAGATATATAACTTGTCAGCCAATCAAAAAAGACAATAGCAATCATGGTACTGACAGAGGTTACAACCACGGCACGTCCAACACCCTTAGCTCCACCGATTGCGGTATACCCTTTGTAGGTACAAATAACGGCTAGAACCAAGGAAAAGCTAAACACTTAAAAAGTCCACTTGCGACTGATGGCCAGGCCACAATGGTCGGAACAAAGCGCAAATATTCTTCTGGGCTCACACCAGAAAATACAGATCCGAGCAAAAGACCTCCAAAAATCGACATCAGCAGGCCTGCCGCGAGCAAAAGAATGACGACAATATGATTGCTATAAAGCGGGGCAAAATTATTTCTTGAATTGGATTAGCTCCCAAACACCGAATAGCGTCGATCTGTTCGGTCACTCTCATGGTGCCAAGCTCTGCAGAAGTGTAGGCCCCAACTTTCCACTTAACATAAAGGCAATGAGTAGGGGGCCGATTTCGCGAATTGTTCCGCTTGTGGACAGGGCACCCAAATACGCAAGAGCGCCAAACTCTTTGATCTGCATGGTAAATTGAACAGTCATGATGGCACCAACAAAAAAGCCAGCCATGGCCGTTGTTGGCAAGGATTGAATTGAGACTGCCCAAATCTGTTCATAGATTAAATGTATACGACAGGGGGTCTTGATGGCTGTCCTCAGAATCAAGAACAAAAATTGAATGGTTCTGCCAATTTCATCGATCAGGTCTATGACGTTTCGAAAAACTGCAAGTAGACCTGTACCCTTCCCCTGCACTCATGCGGACATCACTCGGACAAAAAGTCTTGTACCAAGGGGGCCTTTGATTTCTTAAGCTCAGTTGGAGTTCCCTGATCCACAATCTGTCCTTGATCGAGCACAATAATTCGATCTGCAATAGTGAGGGCGCAGTTTATATCGTGACTGACCACGATTGAAGTTGTTTTGAGGGTCCGGGAAAGATTTTGAATAAGTTGATTAACGGCACTGGTCGTCACAGGATCAAGGCCTGTCGTGGGCTCATCAAAAAGTAGGATATCAGGACCAATGGCTACAGTTCTCGCCAGGCTGACTCGCTTTTGCATTCCATAGGAAATCTGCATGGGGCGAAGATGTTCGATTCCTTTTAGGTTGACCAGGGCCAAGGCGGCCTTCACTTTTTCCTCAATCACTGACTCGTTATGTTGAAAGTGCTTCCTTAAACCAAAGGCAACGTTGTCAAAGATACTGAGGGAATCAAAGAGGCCGGCTGTTGAAAAACCATCCCACAGCGTTTTCGAATAGGAAAATAGGCTTCTTCACTGAGCTTTGACACTTCTTGACCATCGATCCAAATCTCGCCTTCATCAGGACGCATGAGACCGACTGTGTTTTTCAGTAGAACTGACTTTCCGGTGCCTGAGGTTCCAAGAATGAAAACAATTTCCCCTTTGCCTATCTGCAAATTAAGTCCCTTGAGAATCGTTCGCGATCCAAATCGTTTCACTAAATTTTTGTAAACAATCATCTCACCTTGAATTCTACACATCCTCTTAGTAGCTAGTCATTAACTGTTAGTCCTCAACTCATTGCCACGGCCTCAAGCGCCCAATCTGCTCTCTGACCGACCTGTTTTTGAGTATGATTCTTAAGCTTTCTGATAAGCGCAATCATATTTTCAACGAGAGGATTAGATTTGAGATGGGTTGGATTATTTTCGGAATGAAATTTGAAAACTTCCTGACTTGCCCAAAGACCTGACAGGACGAACAGCGAATCCTTATTTTCGATGAGTTGCTTCCAGGCCTTAAAGAATTTTTCATCCACACCTCGGCGACCCAAAAGCAATAGAGCATCTCCGCGCAGGCGATTTGATGGCGACACCAGCATTTTACCAATCAGATCCTCGTTCCATTCATACCTTTGACTTGCCATCAGGGCGTTGGATGCAACCCGCACATCTTTGTGTCGCACCAATGAATATATTTTCTCTGTAATTCGGCTATTTTCATTTCCGCAGGGGACAAAGACCCAACTCAAAGCGACGACGCTGCTCAAAATCTTGTTATCGTATTCGAGTGACTTGAATTGCTCTATTCCTTGGCTGAGCAACCGCTCGTAGGCATTAATTACTGAGGGCGAGACCTCGGCCGCCATCACGCCTCTGATTTTTTGGTAGAGAAAAATAAACTGCTCGACTTTGCTAGCGTCCATCAGATCCAAAAATACGTTGATAATCTGGACCAGCCCATAGTCAGAGAGAAAGAGCATGGGATCTTTGGCGATTCTAAAATCATAATCAAATCGATCACAATATGAAATATCCAAGGGAACCTCGTAGCCCTTAAGCATGACCGCCTCGGAATGATAGGGCTCGCTAAGAATTTTGATTTTTTCACAGTGCGAAGTTGGTAGAGACAAAATCGATCGATCTTTCTCGGCAATGGTGGTCAGATAACGGGCCGACTCAATCAACGGACTCCCGGTGAAGTAATCAGCTTCCATCCAACTCATAGAAGGTCAGATTCCCTGGGACCACGGCCGCCTTAAGGTTAAGGTCATCTCGTCGCTCATTTCCTGGGCAATCTTAAAGGCATCTCGTAAAAAAGCAACAGCTCTGAGCAGCTGCACCTCGAGTTGGTTGTCATGCTCGACTTTAAAAAACAAAACTTTCTCGTCACCAATAAACTGATAATCAAGGCCGCCATACCTCAGTCGAAGTTCCTTCACTCTCTGAAAATATCGACTCAAGAGCGCAGTCAGCGCTCCAGTGTTTTCTTGCAGCGCCCGTCGAGTATAATTATTCATGTCAAAGCGAACCACGATGGCTTGAATGGCATAGGGTGGCTTCTTCTTCCGAATAGAAGAGCTCGCGAGTAATTCCATCGGCCATATTTCTTTTGTAGATGTCACGTTGGGGCTCTGACTTCGAATACTGCTCAATAAAGGACCGCAAATAGTTCACAATCGTGCGAATCTCCACGGATGGATGGCTAATATTCTGCAAATCCCGAGGCGTCAGCTTTGCAAGAATCTTCGAAATCGAGCCCAGCACTTCGAGTCGAAAGCGCACAATCATCGTGATGATCAATACAAGGAGGAATATGTCGATGAGGAGGTAGATTCCGTCTGGATTCATGGCCCGCCAGACCTGTCCGAGACGTGAAGAGTGAAAAGCCAACAGTTACTGAAAAATGTTCAGCTGATTTTTCAGAACCGTAAAATCGTTCGAGGTGTAAAGAACCGCCGGCTTAAGGTCTTGGGTCTCAAGATTTGTTATATTTGCAGTCTGAAAGAGGGTCTTAGATCCGACATTTGAGTCTGGATCGGCTCCAATATTAGGAACTTCTACTTTATAAAAATCGAAAAGATTCGCCTTGTAAGCAATGATCAGTCGTTGTTCGAGTTCCTCAGCGGCTAGTGGTTTACGGAGATCCGAATCAACTAAAATCGCGAGTGTTTGCTTAAGGGCCTCAGTCCGTTGAATGATGAATGTATCGTTTTCATTGTAGACCTGAGTTAGCATCAGGACAATTCGACAGGCAATCAGCAGCAGCGCTAAGTTTACAATAATTTGATGGCTAAGTTTCTTCCGCATATCACATTCTGACCTGCTGGCCCAAAAGGATCAACCTAGTCTCGACTAGACACTTCGCTAGCGACACAAGTTCAGCAAGTGTTTGGTAGTTTCGAATGGATTTACCCAAGCAAAAAACCAGACAAAAATCTGAATTCGATTTGTGGAGAACTGTCGGATTCAAATCCCAAAACCATGCTTGGCACGCAATTCGCCGCGAACCAAAAACGCCATTTTTGTAACTGACAATTAGCGACTCCGTCCGAATTTTTTACAGGACCCTGGTGGACCTTTTCCCTCTCAATTGCCAATTAAATTGGTTCTAGGGTGGGGGTCTTTTGGATCAAAACTTGAAATAGACAATGGTATCGGGAGACAACATGAAATCATCATCTGAGATCACAGCAAAATTAGTAGCAGCAACCCTCCTCACTGGTGTTTTCAGCCTTTCTCAAACTGAGGCATGTGAGGGTATCAGAAAAAATGCTTTTAAAGAGATTCGATTGGTTGCTACCGAAGTTGGAGCTGCTGCTACCTCAGGTCAGCCACCAGTGGGATTTATTGATACAAGGGTTGAGGTTTCAGGGAGCAAAATCCTAATGGTCAAGTTTTTGTACCTAGTATGAATCGGTTTCAGTCGGGGGTGTTGATCGAAGCCGCTGGTGGAAGCTGTTACGTATTAACATCCCAGCACATTCTTAAAAAACACCTAAATAAGGAGGCTGCAGCTAAAAGCAAAGAACAGCCAGATAACAAAATAGAGGAGCTTTTGGGAAAGCCTTTCTCGGAATTGGGTGCCAAGGGCAAAGCATCGTTCTCTTTTGGTGCTAAAGGCGAAGTCATACGTGGCCAAATCGTAGGTGGTGGACGGTCTCGTCTAGCAGTTGGGATAGAGACTGAACTTGGCGTTTATGCAGGTAGACCCTGGTCAAGATTATATGTTAATCAGATTGGACCGCAACGTACCTAAATCGGCTGCAATCCCCGTTGAATTGAATAGGGATACCAATTTTGGTTTAAAAACGGGCGTCCAGGCAATTGCAACCAGCGCTCCTTGGAACCATAAATTTTCAGAGAGGCCTAGTGTTTTAGTCGAGTCTTGTAAAGTTGTCACATCAGCTACCGAGACCGAAGACATAGATCCTGTCACAAACAAGCCAGTAGTGATATATTCCACTAAATATACCTGTACGGCGGTCCCGGGGTCTTCAGGTGAAGCGCTATGACAAATGAAAAATTCTGACGGACAAGCCTAAAAACTAGCCACGCTGCACCTCGAACATTACAAGTCCGGCAAGGGAATTGCCGCAGCGTCCACTGCGGGGCCTTCAATCCCTCATATTGCGAAAGAGATTGATAGGATTATTGCAGCGAATCCATGTCCAGCAAACTAAAATTGGGACATTTGTCGGGGTGATTTAACTTTTTTCAAGAATCACCGAATCAGTCTGTATGAAGATGCTGAATTTTTCGGGACTTATTTTCGTATGCATGACCGGTGAATGTTTGGCCGTTAGATCAACTAGCGACGTGCGTTCGCAAGTAATCACTAGGGTGCTTTTAGTGAAATCGATATGGACATTGATAACGACGGTAAAATCGACTACATTGATGTTTCGTGGGGACATCTGAGAATTAAGAAGACCATGGCTTTGAGATTTAAAAGCAAATTTTTTGTTCCATCGATTGAAATTAGTTTAAATCTAAGCAAGAAAGTATATTATGCCTTTTATCTCTGTAACGAGAGTCAATGTAGGCTCACAAGATCTTTCATTAGTAAACCAATTGTTTTTAACTCGGCCGGCCCTACAGCTCCATTGTCAGCTGTCGAGGAATTGGGCCTACCGACAGGATCTAAACCAGCTGGATGTTCTTTGAGTGTAACAGACTCGTCTGTCTCTAACAGATTAGAAATAAACAACGTGCTTGGCTTCTTGGTAAAAAATGTTGCTCTTGCAGGGTCATGCCAGTCGTCGGAAATCTCAGAAAAAACAAAGTTTCGGTCAGCAAATATAAAGAGTCAATTTGAAACATTTGTAGAGGCCCTCGAGGAATCAAAGGATCCGTCAAGTGAGGTTGGCGAGTGTTGGTCCGGCAGTATAGAGTTGTCCGCGAGTAGGGAATTTATGCTTTCCAAAATGAAAATTATCAAATCCGGCAACCAAAGTTTAACAATACTCTGTGAAATAGATCCTACGAATAAGAATCGCCCGAGAATGACTAGAGACCCTCTTACTATAACTCTTCCCATTCCTTCAGGGGAAAATTGTAAAGGGGAATTTGTGTCCTCTTTTGCGCATGAATTCGCCGAAGATTTTCCTGGCGGGGAACATGGGATAATTAGTGAAGTTGAAGAGTGTTTTGGCGAGCCAATTGAAAAGACCTATTCAAGTTGCACCAAATCGAAATCTTCTGTATCCGTGGCTGCCGCACAGAATTTGCTTCGAAGCCAAGGAAGAACAGATGACATCCCGCAGGCATCACTGATTCCAGCGGAGCTACCAGGCGATAATAGACTTGCTTCCGCCTGTTCCTCAAGAGGCTTTGGTAAAGCAAGCCATGAACATAGTGGGATTAGCCGGGGCTGCGGCGCCAGCGTCCTTTGCGGAAGCAGGCTTTTCTCCCGATTTCGGAAACTTCAATCTTCAAACTGGCCAAATTGGTGGTCCCAAGCCCACAGACTCCTCGCAGAGTCGATGGGCACTAAACCCAGGGCTAGGTCGCCGGTCACCTAGCAGCTTCTCTGTACCGCAAGCGACCGGATCAAGCAATCAACCTCTTATCGCTCGTGCAGATCGCGGCATCCTTGCCGGGAATCCTAACGACAAAGTTTCTATTCAAGGAGGTTCACTCAGGCCAGCAGTCGGATCTATTGCCACAACCGGTGGTCCTGTTGCTGGGGCGGCGACATCAGGATCTGGTGTTGGCGAAGCAACTAAACTCGGTGTTCCACCTGACACACAACGTGGTCCAGCCTCCGCCGGTTCCGATCCTGCTAAACCAACTGCTTCTACTTCGGGCGCCGCTAGCCAACAAGGACCAGGCACAAAACAGCCGACTAGTCAGTCAGGCGGTGTAGCCAAAATCAGTGGACCATCGGGTTCAACTGGTGGCGCACCAGGTGTTGGGTCAAAGCTTCAGAGTGGGCCTAATCCCACCGGTGGCAGCGCCCAAAAGATAAATGCCGACGGAACACCGGAAGCAGTCAAACGTCAGATCACTATCATATTGGGCAAGATAGCAACAAGCGTGCAGGCGAACTCGAGTCCTGGCCACTTGGAAGAGCTTAAATCAAAGTATGGGTCAATTTTGGCAGCCAAGAATGTCAGTGTCAGCTTTGGAAGCAAAGATCCAAAAAATTATCTAGGTGTGCCGGCGGACCAAGCCAAATTAGCGTATCGGATTTTAAATGGCAAAATTACTGAGTTACCTACTAAGAAAAAATAGAGTGGTTCACAGATGATCCTGCGCGGATTCTTTTTTTTGAACCGAATCTCTTAGAAAGATGCTTCGATGCTTCAATCACTCGTGTTTATAAAAAAGAATTGCTCGGCGAGAGTCGCATCGAACAATTCACCCACAAAATGGCCACGCTTTCCCCTATAAAAGCTCTTTACTAAATATGCGAGAGTCGTCGGGCTCAATTCAATTTGATCAATTCACGTCTGGCATTCGAGACCCAAATTCAAGATTGGGGACTCTTCCTGATTCACCATGCAATCATACAAGTGATCTCCGGTAACCACTACTTAAAAGAGGATGTTTATGAAAAGAGAAGCATTGTTAAAAGCTATAAGTCTATTAACTGCAATATTTTCCACGAGTGCATTTGGTTTTCTGGGAGATAGTCAAGTCAAAGAATCAAGCCAAGTTCTCCCTGTAGAAACTCTCTCACAAAATCAGAAGGCTTATTTTTCAAATTTACTAGGAGTAAATCTACACCACAATGAATTTCAGGGGGCAATGTTATTTGTTAATGGATCAAAAGTGAGGATTCTTGATGAAAACGCAAATGAAATTAAAACAGATGATGGAATTGATTTGGCGAGAGATGGCGGCGATCCTTGTTAGTTTTACCTTTTGCGTATCTTACTATTATTGTGACACAGTTCTGGGGATAGCGGAGGATATTTCTGTGGACGGAATTAACTTAACCGCAAGTGATGACCTTTTTATTTACTTATGGAACTGTCTGTGGAAATGGATCCTTACCCACAATACCCTTTATCCAAGGCATAGGTTGAAATTCCGATGCCTGGTAACCAGTGCAGAGGTAGATGTTAGTAAAACCCAGTTCATGAATTTTTTTACTAATATCTTCGCCCCTAATTCCATTACCTAGATTGGAGTCGACGTACACTTTTGAAATGGTGTCAAAATCAGAAGCACGACTCATAAAGTCAACGGCACTACTAAAGCCGACGAACCGCTTACACATATTGTTAGCAGCTACTGTCCAGCAGGAATGGACTAATGAATCATCATCTATTAGAATGCCGTCAAAAAATTCTCTAGGTTTTGCGATTTCAATGGGAACAAAACCAGCCATGGCCTTTGGTATGAGTTTAACACCAAGGAAATCACAGCGCTCTAGGATTCTATCGTCCTCATATCGAGAGGTAACAAGAATTGATTGGGATCCGATGCCAAGCTCTTCGATTAGATCAAGACCCGTCGCATTTTGATTTAAGAGTTCAAAGTCTACGAGGTAAATTCGTTCCGACCTCGCACGATCAAGTGTTTTTGAGATGAGCCAGGATTTAAAGTCCGCTCCGGATGTAAAAGTACTATGCTCAATACCAAAGGCATAAATATTCTTAGATTCGAAGCGGCCTCGCCATATTTGGTGAATTGAAATGTCATCGTCGAGCGAGGCAATCACCATGCCAGGAACGAGCAGTAGTTTTTCAACAAACCATTTTGGCGCTATAGCTTTGTCAAAAACAATCGTAATGGAAGTCCCAATGCCTTCGCAGGACTGAATTTGAAATTTGCCACCGGAGTCCACTATAGTTTTTTTGCATGATATACCCCAAGTCCGGAACCACTCTGCGTACCTTCTTTGCCGAAGCTAACGTCCCTCTCACCTAATTTTACAAGAATGTGTTCGGGAATGCCTTTACCATTGTCTTGAATAATTATGGCAACTTGGTCCCTATAATTTCTGACTGCGACAGTAATTTTGCCAGCTTCGTTTGGGAAAGCTTCAACAGCGTTGTTCACCAAATTTGAAATTGTACGCTTCAACTCTGTAGCATTGACCATAGCAAAAAGTCCATAGCCTTCACTGAGGTCGCCTTCAATTTCAATTTCTTGTTTCTCTCTAAATTGAATCCGCTTTTCAGACACAATGCTGTCAATGAGGGGTGTAAGCAATTCGGCCTTTAGGAAAATGCTAGGAATATCATGGGTCGTCGGTGAATCAATTGCTTTCGCCGTTAAATGTTTTCGATTGTTTAATAGATCATTGGCAATATCATTAATCCGCTGGATTGCACTTCTCATCATTATCCGTTGTGGCTCGGGCAGTTCTGAGATACTACCAAGTGCCATATTTAATGCTGACAATGGACTTCTAATATCATGACTTACTTGGGACGCCATTGTTGAAATAGCGTCGCCAACAGCTGACTTAACTTTAAATTCTTCCAGTTGTTTTCTTTCGAAAACAATGTTTTGTATTTCTTGAATAGGACTATTTGCTTCATAGGAGGGTAACAGTGGCTCTAAAAGCTCAACCACGAACTTTGACCTTAGTTTCCAAACCAAAACCGCAAATGTTGAGCTAATAATAAAAAGACCCATAAGTGAATATACCAGCAAAGCAAAATGTCTAATCCATGATAGTACAAAAACGAATTCGATCCCTTTAAGCCCAATAGCTGATTTCTTAATCCTTAATGACAAAAGCGACGTGCTTATATCGGAACAGGTCCCATTAGTGTTTGGATGAGAATAGACAACACGACTGTCTTCGCAGAGTGTTATATGATTGATGTTCAGATTTTGGACAGCTAAGTTGAGAGCGGATTCAACGAGCACTCGATTTTTCTGATTCAACCCCAGGGTTGCTAACTCCACAACGTCATCGAGAGCTTGGTTTTTTTGTTCAATCTCCCTATAGAGCTGAATTGAATTTAAAAGCAAGAGCACAAACATGATTCCTAATATGGAAGTCAATAACGGTGTCGTAAAATTTTTAAAATACCATTTGCTTAAGGTCATAGTTTCTCAAATACATTAAAATCAATCCCTCTGCGATGGAGGATGACGTCATTAATTTTAATTCTATTTTTATTGAAGATGAAAAATCTGCGAGTAAAGCCTAGGTGTACAAATGGTACTTCCCTTAGAATTGCTTTGGTGACCTTCTTATAATGAGTGTCGAGTCCTTCAACTTCGACAATTCCGCGCCCTTGCTCTAGTAGCTCAGTGACAGAATCTCGCATAGTCATTTTTGATGCAATTGCACCAGTCTGTCCAAGAGCATGGTAAATTCCATCGGGGTCCCCGTGAACAATGCTTAGAGTCATTATCATCATATCTGTGTCATAAGTTTTGTTATATATTCTAATGCCGGTCAATCCATTGTCGCCCTGGTTGTACTCTCTGATCTCAATTCCATTTTTTATCAAAATATTCTTAATAAGCGTACAAGGAGATGTTGAGTAAAATGTAATTGGTGTTTTTTGGGAAACCTCCTGCAACAAAGGGACAAACTGTTTCCCGGAGTCAATCGTTTCATTAACGGCTTCAAGGGGAAGCCTGCCCGCTTGAATAGGAAGAAAAACTTGCTGATCAAGTTCAAATCCTTGGATAAAAAAATCTTTCCAACTTGGATCTTTTTGTAGTTCAGTCTTAACGATGTATTGGAGAGCAAGTCTTAATTTCGGATCGCTAAATAAACGGCCGTTGAGGCCATTTATTGGTATCACAAGATGTGAGGTTTCTTGCCCAGCAAGGCATTCAAGATTTTTTGTAACATCCTCACATTCGGGAACATTGTAAAAGAGATGTCCCATTGAGACATCGATCACATTTGCATGAAGCGCCTCCATATCCTTGGTATATGGTATGTAATGAATTTCAAGTTTTGAATAATTTGGCATTTCGTCAGCATGTGGATTGGGAATCAATTCGATATAATCTGGCAACACTTTTGTAATTTGGTACTGTCCAGTGCCGATATATTCTGAGTCTATTTTTTTTGTTACTGCAAATCTAACTCCCGAGAGATGATCCAAAGCTAGACGAAATGGTTTTTTGAATTTAACTTCCAGTTGGGAATCTGACTTAACGGTTACGCCTGAAAGTACCCCGGTCTTCTCAAAGTTTTCAAAACCTTCTACCAAGTACAGAGTATCCATCATACTATGGTTTGAAGAAAGAGATTCTAATTTTAAGCCCTCTTCCCAGGAGGCCTTAAAGTCAGATGCTTTTAACGAACTACCATCTGAGAAGCTTCTTTTTGTGTTAATATCGAAAGTATAAATAGTAAAATCGCTATTAACTTGCCATGAGACAGCTAAGTCAGGTTCAAGTAGACCGTTTTTGCTAAATTTTGTAAGTGAGTTAAACTGAGTCGACAAAATCATGCTACCTACTGCGGTATTTTGTTGGGCAGGCTTAAGAGCGCCCCACTGAGTTGGAAATGAGAATCTTAGAACTCGTTTTTTTGGCATATCGTTTCTCCAATAGAAGACGGCTATCATAGCTATGATAATCAATAAAAATACCGCGAATAAGATTCTATTTGCCTTAATAACCACCACTGGTATTACCCGAGAAAAGTGTTGTACCGTCAGTTCTTAGCTTGTCTGTGTTAACAAGGATATCAACATATTGGTTGAATATGCGGTCCATGGTTGCTTCATTTTGGTCTGCAAAAAAGATTTAAACTTCGCATATGCTTCTTCACCGTTAATTGGCTCAGAGTTAATAGGAAACATCAATGATCGGAACTGCATCAGACTTAGGCTTTCAAGCTTTAGATTGTCCGTTTGTGGTGGCTGATGCTGGCTTGTTTCGTCACCATAGGATACCCCTGCGACCGGTAGTAACGACAGTAGACCTAAGATACTTTTTCTAAAAATAGGCTTCATGTTTAACCCCTATTGGCTATCATTTGAATATTTATAAATTCCATTTTTTGTTTCTTATGTTTTTGAAACCAACAGCTTGTGTCCGGCGCTAAGAAGTCTCCAAACTCAGCATATGCAACGTTTCGGTCACCACCACAAGTTTGTAACTGGGGGCAACCTTTGCAGCCCCAAATACGACCTGATCGTAGCGCTTTCATAATTGGATTGTGGAGGTATAGGCTTTCTAAGTCTTCGTTTAAAATATTTCCGATGATTTTGTCGGCGCGACTCGACACTTTAAGGTTACCACGATAATCAACAATTATTCCAGAGCTGAAATGCCCGTATCCACCAAGCTGCGGATGAATTAGATGATATAGAGGCATTTGAGTATTGGTTTTCACGCCCATGCTAGACGAGTAGAAGACTATCTCTCGATAGGCGGTCTTTAGTTCGTTAGAATTTAGAGTTCTGAGCTTATCTGGATTTTTTTCGCCTTGGCCCTGAGCTATAAATCTAGTAAAGTTGAGTGACTTCACTTTAAGCGATTGAGCCAGTGCGAAGAAGTCCACAATCCAAGTTAGACTTTTGTTTGATAGAATCGATAGTATTTGGACATGCATGTCGTGCTTAGTAAGGGAGTTGATGCCATCGAGTGAAAGCTCGAAGTTACCGTCGCCTCTAATTGCATCATGCCTTTCTTTATCTGGCCCATCTAAGCTTACCTGAAATGAAAGTTGGTTGTGTTTGAGTCTTTGAATTTTTAACAGAAACGCGTCAGTAACAAGTGTTCCATTAGTTAATATTGCGATTGGAGCGCCATTGAATGATTGTTGAATAAATTCTAGCAGTGGAAATAGGTGTAGACTTACTAGCGGCTCGCCACCACAAAGGATAAATTTGGGCCTTGCATTGAGTTTGTTTAATAGGGATTTGTATTGTTTGAGAATCCTTAACCACTGTTCGAAATCAATTGCCCCTCGGTTTGAGTGATTAGCATGATAGCAGTGAGTACAATTTAAGTTACACGCGTTTGTAATATCGAGCTGGATGGGAACCACAGAGCCCGCTGGGATGTCAGGAGAGTCTTTCCGAAGGGAAATCAAAAAGTTGTTAACAATGGTCTTGAGATCCAAAAATACTCCGATTCTGAAATAGAACTAGTCCACGTATGAATAGCACAAATGCCGCAGTGCAGCAACAGGTATGATTCCTTTTGGCTTCGAGTAGAATCGGATTGGTCCAATTGGTTGGTCGTCTATTTGTCGAGAATCCACTTGAAATAATCCTTGCAAAAAACTTGTTAGATAGAAAGACACAGGTATTGATTCTCTGCAAATTATTGATTTTATTACGTTTAGTGAGACTGGGCGACGTGTGCGAAACGCGATAGCTGACGCCGACTTCTATCTCCCGACAATTAATTCTGCCAAAGAACTACAAGGGTTTTTCCACGTGCCTTTTCTTTCCCGGAAGATTGTCCGAGAACTGCCTATGAGGTCCCAATATCTGTCGGGTCCCAGGTACTCGGCCCCCTCTTCGGTATTACAATCGCGAATCTTGGAAACTTGGATGAACTTGGTTCAAAGTATGGTCAGAAGCGTCTGGAATGCGCAGATATTACCTCTGGAGTGGTCGGCACCAAGAAGACTTGAAAAAAAAAGAGTTTCAAGACCGAGACGGTGTGGCTATTGGATGTTCCTGGCGTATTGCCATAGATGTATCAATTCATTGGAGGAAGACATAGGATTGAACACATTGGATTTGGACGGTTAATATATTATACATAGGTAATATATTGACCATTGAGAGGGGGTCGATTATTACGATTACAGGTATCCAGCCGTGGCTAATGTTCTAAAGGAGAAAGTTAGCTCAGTTGGCGGTTTAGAGATCGAGATTAGGACTGATGATCTTCAGCATGCAATGGATGGTCATCCCGAAGTGACCATCGATAAAGTTAGAAGCACTTTGAAGGACCCATCAAAAGTCATTCAAAGTAAGTAGGAGGTCGCAAATGAATCTAAAGTACTTACGCGACAATGACCTAATGTATATCTATTTTGAGAGTAATGTGCCCAACACACAAACACGCACTGGCCATGAGCAAATTTTTAAATTTGTCGCCAAAGCCGAAAAAAATAAAGTCATCGGCTACGAGGTCGAAAGTGCCTCTAAAAGTCTGAACTTCGTTTTGACCAAGCTTGGCCTTAACAGCAAGCAAAAGCTTGGCATCTGTCTTTACTTTATTCGCGAGCGCGCAGGCAAAACTCAGGAACAAATTGCTCATACTTTGGATATTTCTCTTAGCAAGTATAAGAGTCTTGAAAAGGCCGATCACAACATCAACTTTGATACTCTTGAAAGTATTTTTGAAGCCTTCCCGAATGAGTCTATCTTAGAGACTGTATTTCAAAAGGCTGGGTAAAAATGGAGTGTCAATTTACTCCAACGCGATTCGACACTTTAAAGTTCCCACGATAATCAACAATTATGCCCGAACTGAAATGCAGGTTGCCACCAAATGGATTTGAGTTATTCCAGATCCATTAAAAGAGGCGACCTGTCGTTCATATGTCCGACGCCCGATCATAAAGCCTGCGCAACAATGCCTTGCGGTCGAGAGGTTCGGTTCAAGAATTGCTTGGGAATTTCGGAAGTCCTTCGAAACGAAAAATCAAAATTTGAACTATAGAAAGGGCGGTTGTTCAATGGACCTTGAAACATCAACAATCAATCGCTGGCAAATATTTTGGAATAAACTTGAAAAGGGTCGAGACTTAGTCCGAAGGCGCATTGGTTTTGAGCGAGCTCAGTTCATTTTGCAGCACCTCACAACTGATCAGCTCGGTGGAGCAAGGATCTTTGATCTTGGGTGTGGATACGCTGAAGTGTCCCGTCACCTTCTTGCAGAAATTCCCGAATCTATGTTGCTTGGATTTGACTGGAGTGCTGATGCACTTAAGGTCGCCAAACAAGGAACAGTTGCTTTCGCCGAGCGGGCCGATCTTGCGCATGAAAATTGTTGTAACGACTTTGGTTTCTTTGGGAAACATGAGGATAGAAATGATTTGGCCCTATCCTTGTGCGTGGTCGAACACTTCCCTGATCCAGCAAGAATCATCAAGAGGATTGCCCAGGTCTTGGATTCAGGGGGTGTTTTGGTACCCATGACGCCGAATCGAAGGTCGAGGGCGGCTTTATCAAGAAAAATTAAGGAAATTTTAGGAACATGCACATTCGGGTACCAACGAAAATATTCGCCGGAAGATCTCGAATCTTGGTGTATCGATGCCGGATTGCAAATCTTGTCGAAGCATTCTCTTTTGCGCCAAGAGAATCCCATTGACGATAGAATCTTAAGGTTTTTCTCAGTGATCGATCGATGGTTCAGCAGGGTTATCTCAAGGTGGGGGTTTGTTCATATGTGTTTGCAGCAGAGGGGCGTCGCCATGTCTGAGAGTTCAAAGAAGCTATTTTTGGACGTTTCCGAAAGCCAAGAGAAGTCCCACAACCTGGGCCTCATTCTCAATGTTGCATCAACGCTTGTGATGTCCCTCGGTCCTATTTTGAACAAATTTGCTGTCTTAACTATTCCTGCATTGATGGCAGCATTTCTAAGTCTCGTGTTCGCAACCTTTTTTAGTTTAATATACAGTCGAGTTAATCGGGAACGCCTTAGCTTTCCAAATTCCGGATGGATGGGGGTCATCGGCCTGCTCAATGGCGTAGCTGTTATTTGCTTGTTTCAGGCTCAATCCAATTTAAATCCAATTATGATTGGATTTATGGGGAGGTTCTATGTCGTGTTCACGACATTGTTGAGTGTGTTCTGCCTCCGCGAACGAGCAAGTCAAGGGGAGTGGGTTCTGATGGCAATAGCTGTTGGGAGTTCCTTCATGCTAAATTTCAAAGGAGTGGAAGGTTCTTCGTCAATTGGAATTCTATTAATTCTCCTTCAGACCTTTTTGTTTGCAACTGTCAATATGATTGTGAAGACAAAGCTTGGAGGGCACCACCCGAACAATGTTTTGTTTTACAACAATTTGGTTTCAGCCCTGGTTGTATCAATTCTCTTATGGTTCAGTGGAAACTTCGCGTCGTTAGAACAGTTGCAACTAGGCGGTTTAGGGTGGTTAGCCCTATCTTCATTTGTTGCCAGCTTCTTGGGGCTATTGCTGTTTTATAAGGGAATTCAGCATTTGAGATTTTCTGATGCCAATCTGATTCGAGCGCTGGCTCCAATTTCAACGGCCCTTTTTTCGCTGCCATTTTTTCCAATAAAGATGTCCGTGGTCAATCTGTTAGGTGCCGGGGCTATGGTTGCTGCAGTAGTTGGAATGTCCTGGATCAAATTCAAATCCTCTCGGCGGTGACACTTCTGACGACCTTCCGCCACCATAGTTCAGTAATGAAAGGAGTCTATAACAATGAAAGTTCTATTTGAGTATAATGATTCTGCATTTAGGAGTGATCATAGTTTGGTTTTCGATACGATTGTATATCGCTTACCATTAAAGACCTTAAGACAGGTATTAATAATCGATAACTATCTACTAGTTTGTATGAAGCATGATTCTCCGGTCGAATGGCTCAATGACGGAAATATTAAGCATCGAAAAATATATGTCAAAGAATCTTGGATAATGGCATCTGGAGTGTGGTGTTTTGACTTAAAGGGAAACTATTTATGGAAGGCCCCAGAAGTTGTAGACAGAAATCATCCAAATATTCAAGGTGAGGATTTGACTCTCAATTTTCATGGATCTGTATATGTAAAATTCAGATATGATCAGCAAAATAATCATATTATTGCAGATACATCCCATGGCCATATTGTTACAATAGCGATCGACACAGGAAAAGTGATTTCCATTATTCAAGGCAAATAACTGCGTGTCGTCCGCATCTTCGGCTATGGAATTCAATGAAATTTTGAACCTCGGCAGTGTTGTAATGTGTTTTTGATTAGAACTGCACAAGGCTTTTATAGTTTAGGAAGAGGAGAGCGTGAAACAATAGCATTGCCAATCAAACAAAAGAGAGTCGAGAAGAGCCGGGGTTCACTGTGAATTTTAAAGACGAAATGAATGTTAAGGGTTTCTGGGAAAACCACTGCTCGCATAATATTTTTTGCAAATCTGGAGTTCGGTACAAGTAGCCGTAGATCCATATCCACAGCAGGCATTCACCCCTAAGAGCTAGCAGAGCTGTATTGGCGAAGCCCGCGCTTCCACAGCCAGGTTGATGCCCAGAGCAAGAGACCGGCGACGGTGCAACCAAGAAGTGCGAGCATAGGATCAGCCCAGCCAAGGAGAAACCGAGCGGGGACGCTGGCCAGAAATGCAACGGGCAGAAATGTAAGAACTGTGTATCTGAGGACTAGGGGATACGTGCTGTCAGGGCGAGTGCCCAATCTGTAGAGTTGCCACCATATTTGAGTTATTGCATCAGCTTGAGTAAAAAACAGAGCCGATGTTGCCACTATGAATCTTAGTGAATAGCAAATCAGAACTGAACAGGGAACCATAATCACAAGCCAAAGGGCGCGATGAATCTGAAAATCGGGAACTTGGACTAGTGCCCATATCAGCCAGGCTGAGGAGAGAAAGAAATTTCCGAGGTAGGGGACTGAAACTCTTTGCACGCTCAAAAACCACTGAGAGTTGACTGGTTTTGCCAAGAGCAAATCCAAACTACCTCGTCTAATTTTTGTGCCCAATTGATCTAGATTTGTCTGAAAGAAAAGCATAAAAATTGAATCTGTGACGAAAAGGATGTCCATGAATACTCGAATCGTCTGGAGTGTCCAGCCATTCAATTGACTTGTATGCCTAAAGACGACCTCAAAAACCGAAAGCTGCGCCCCATACCAAAGAATATCGGTGAATATTCGAGCCAGAATATTGAATCGAAATTCTAACTCGCTGATGGCGCTGGCGCGAAAAAGCGCGATGAATATGCCGCCGTATTTGCGGAGGGTAGCCAAAAATTCAAACGGACGATTCGCTTTGTTATTGAATTGTTTTATCTCATTCGCCATCTATCACCCATTCACCATTCACCATTCACCATTCACCGACATGCCTGCATATCTAGGCACCAGTGCCAGAGTATCGTCTACGACCAGCATTCCAGAAAAATGCCGCAAGTGAGCCAAAAACAACAAGTCCCACCGTGACTGAGACAAAGCCCTCCAAAATTCCTGAAAAATCTAGTCGGCCTGTCAGGTATCCAACCGGTCGAAAAGCACCACTCGAGAAGGGCAGCGATATTAATACCGACCGGAATGGCTCGGGTGTCAAATCCAGCGGAAAAAGCTCTCCGGTCAGCATCCATAGGACGATGTTTTTCGCAAATGTCACGGATTGAATACGATTAAGAAAAAATCCAAGCGATGCCAGCAATACAGAAATTGTATGTACCAGAATTAAGTAGTAAAAAATCAAGGCGAGTGCTGCCGGTAGGCGGTCAAAGAGAACGGGAAGGTCCATAACCCAGCAAAGAAGTCCCGGGACAAAAATTGAAACTGATGTGATGAGTAACTTATAGCCAAGGAATTGCCCCAGGTAGAATTCATAAAATGAAATTGGGCGTGTGAGAATGGAGTTTACGGCTCCTGTCTCGACATCGTCAATCATTCGCATTTCGTAATTCCAACTGGCGGTTATTCTTGCAATGAAGGCCGCCCAAAGCGCGTAACTTAGGTAGGTCTCTCGACCAAACCCCGCCAAGGTCGGCCCAGCAGTGGCGGCAAAGAATGCCAACCACAAAGTCAGTTCAACCAGACTAATAATTGTTGGCTGAATGATCGCATCAGTAATGAAATTGACTCGATATTCAAACTGTTGGAGGACGGCGAGTCGAGCGCAGCCGAACATCTTGTTCCATGAAAGCCCGTACAACATCTTCAAACTCACTCTCCTCAATTCGAATATCCTGAACAGATCCCAAAGACATCAAAACACGAAGGGCCTCGCCCACCTGATGGGCCTGGAGTTCCTTTTTGACACTGAGTGATCCCGCCTGCAGCACCCAATTCGGTAAGATCGCAACGTCTTTATCCGGAGGGCTCAAAATCTTCAAAGACAACGTCTGTCTAGATTCAGCTTTGGCCGTGAAGGCTGCGACCGTGCCATCATAAACGATTTTTCCTTGCTGAATCAACAAAAGTCGATCTGCGAGTCGGGAGATATCGTCCATATAATGGCTGGTGAGAATCACCGTGGGCCTTTCCTCTCGCACATAATGAGCCAAAAATTCACGAATACTTGTTTGGGCCACGATATCGAGTCCTATCGTGGGCTCATCCAGAAACAAAACTCGGGGTTTATGCAGTAAGGCCCCAATGAGTTCCATCTTCATTCTTTCCCCAAGCGAGAGACGACGCAGTTGAATATGCAAGAGCTCCTGGCAGCCAAGCCAATGAGCAAGCTCTTGAACTCGGGTCTTCGCCTCACTCGGTTTCAGTCCATAGATTCTCGCCAAAAGTTCATAACTATCCGCAGGCGGGAGATCAAACCAAAGTTGCTCCTTCTGCCCAAGTAAGATGCTCATCTGGCGCAAATATTCAGGATCACGCGAAGTCGGATGATAACCCAAGACGAGCGCGTCTCCTTCAGTCGGATGAATGAGGCCAGAGAGAAGCTTTAGAAGAGTTGTTTTCCCAGCTCCATTGGCGCCGACCAAACCAACAATTTGTCCACCCTCAATCTGAAGCGTCGTTGGATGCAGGGCTACTTTGTCTTCGTATTGTCGATTCCAAAATCCCTTGATCGATTTCCAAACGCCCTCGCTCTTACGATAGGTTTTGTAAGTGCGCCCGAGTTCTTGGGTTTGAATTGTGAAGTCTTTTTTAGGGGGCATATGAGGGAAGCCTAGCATATTTTACTTGAGGGACCAACCCAAAACGAGGCGATAAATGTATATACCAATTTGGTTACCGGCCTTAAATTTGGGGTCCCAAAATTTTTTTTTTTTGGGGGGGGGGGGGTTTTGGGTTGGTTAAAAAATTTACTCTATCAAAAAGTGAGCATTTTTGCCAATGAAATAGTTGGTGATGTCGTAATGACATTCTCAATCCCAAAATGCACCTTGACTTGATTAACCATTTTAGAAATGCCATGCATGGCCAGGATGTGGTGTGCAGTTTCGTGTATCTCAATAGAGCCAGGGAGGCAAATTTGGACGATCAGCGCTTTATCGATATCGAAACTAAGGCCGCCTACCAGGAGAAAATGCTCGAAGAGCTTCATTTGGCGCTCTATGCTCAGCAAAAAATAATTGATCGGTTGCAAATCCAGCTGAGTGATCTGAAGAAGCGGGCGGAAGATACCGCCCCAGAGGGCGAGATTGGTCCGGCAAATGAGAAGCCTCCCCACTATTGAACGAATTCATTTCGGCGTGGTGAAAACATAGAAAGAGCAATATTCAATCTCATACTCAAAAAGGTCATTGATCAGAGCCTTAAATTTTTTTGAAATCGGCCTATGATAGAACTGAAGGTCATTGTTTTCCTTGGAGAGGTCCAAACGGGAGTTTTCGGTGATAGATACGGCTATAAGTGGAGCCTCGTTGCTGCAGTTCTTTGTGCACTATTCTCGGTATTCACTCAAAAATTCTAGAATTCGAGAAATCATTCTGATTTCAGTTGGGATGCAGTTTTTAGTTCAGCCCATTTTGCACTACTGGCAACCTTTGCTTATGGACATCAGTCCGAACCTTGCGGGGGATGGGCTTGGTATAGCATTCGCCTTTTTTGCCGGGGCGAACCCGTCTTATGTCAATCTATTTTCAATCATGGGCTGGGTTTCTATCTGCGGTTTTATTTGTATAAAAATGTTTTTTTCTTTTCAAAATGGATTCGTTCGAAAAATGGTATTTAGTCAAAGGAGAATTCTGTGAACAGCCTTGAGCTTCGAAAGATAACGTTGGGAGATCGAGTGGCCTTTGAAAAGGCAGATTCACTTTTCCCGAAAGAAAATGACTTCGAGTTTGTGCCAATTGTTTTTAGAGGATCAGGTCAGGGATTTGAATCACTGCTTGAATGTTTCAAAAGCAATGAGGTGGGGAGGGATCTTCCTGAGGGTCATGTGGCCAGTACAATGTTGTTTGCTTTTAATTTTGAGGGCGAAATCGTGGGTCGGGTGAGTGTTCGGCATGCTCTGAACGACTATTTGTTGCAGTTTGGAGGTCATATTGGCTATGGTGTTTTGCCTAAGTTTCGAAATCTTGGTTATGCAACTCGAATTTTACGTGAGACTTTGATATTTTGTCAGAACCAATTGAACCTTCCGCGAGTTCTGCTGACTTGCAATACCGATAATCAGGGGTCCATTCGGACTATCGAAAAGAACGGTGGGATTTTGGAGAGTGTTGTTTCCAGTCCAAGTCGTTCGGTACCAACCCGGCGATATTGGATCGATCTTCAAGTAAGTTCTTAAGGGGCTTTTGCAATAGCAGGAAGAACATGACAATAGGTGTTTCTGTCCAATTTCAAAAGTGTCAGAGGACTCAAGAAGGAAATCTGACAAATTGTCAGGTGGGAAGTCTTTTCCTATGGGGATGTTGAGCGAGAAGATACCGCCCCAGAGAGTGAGATAGGACCGGCAAATCAGAAGCCTCCCTACTGTTGAGCGAGGCCACTGATTCGACCCGCATCAGTGGCTAATGGGTGGCTTACAAGTTAATTTTCCATTATCTTCGGCACGAAAGCTTGGTTGACAGGTCATCCCAGACACGTCACGGTTATCCAATGTTCCAGATATAACATGAAATGCAGTGCCGCTGTTCCCAGGATTCCAAAAGGCGGAAAGTCCCAGACGAGGAACAACCGGGCCGCCAAAGTTAGAGCTCGCAATTGTCAGGTCAAATTTTTGCGAGGAATCTTGACTGCTCTGAATTCTGAAAGGCTCGCAATTCATTACTAAACTCGTGTTTTGTTCGAAATCGTCCCAAGTCAAAGTCGAAAACAGAAGTTTTTCATAGAGATTCATAACGTCGATCATTGACTCCGAATCTGTGAGAACTTTCGAGAGTTCGAGCTCTTTACACTTAGCCTTTTGTCCAAGAATACTAACGACGAAGTTTTGTGAAAAACCAACTCGACGTAGAATAATCTCCCTCATTCCATAGAGAGCACCACGGTCCCCTAGTTTGATGGCATTTAGCCGATAGTCTAGCTCGCTGAAGAAAGGCCCATCGGGTCTGTAATTGATAGAGGGGCCAGGAAAAATTGATTCAGATGCGGACCCAAGAGTCCCTTTCTCGCCCCAAGTTCCCAATCTGGCCCGTAAAATCTCAAAAGAATAATCTTCGGTTGCAATATTTCTTGAGGAAATAAATCCAACAAATCGCCGAATGGCAAGGGAGTTTTTTGCCCCCCTTCTTTATGGCTTCATTGTAGGAAATCTCATGGATAATGAGTCCCGCCTTAGTAACCTCATCTAGCTGATCCCAAAGGTGCTTAACGATTTCATACTTTTTCTTAGAACCGCCAACAACCATCTGTTCTTCTGATTTTAAAATAACCACACGTTTGACTTCACACCCTGCTGGCAAGATCATGCCACCTCCGAGATCTTCTGAGGCAGTGGCTGAACCGTTTTGAGAAAAGGAAGAATCCTGAATGAAGCTATTGGCCAAGACTTGATAGGCACGGCTACGATGGCCGTCATATTTGACCATACGAGCAAGGACATACTTTACTTTTTCTGGGTATGTTTTGCCAGGTCCAAGATCAAGCTCAAAACCAAAGCCGCCTACTTTGCTGTTTTCATAGTAATCGAGAAGCTGATAGGTCTCCGTGCCTTCATCCGTCTTGCACGCCAAAACATTTCCGCCGCCACTCACCCCACCACCGGCATGGGCCGGAAGAGAGAGCGTAATGGCGCCCAATAAAACAAGACCTGCTGTTGTTTGTAAAAAATTCATAAGTACTCCTTTATATCTGGCTATTGCGTTGTGCGTCAACAATATTCGACGCAGCGTGCTTTGCCTAGATAAAGTTAATTAAATATGTGCTCTAATATTAATTAATGATTAAATATAGGATATGAAAGCCAACGTATTTGAATACACGGATTATATCGAGTTCATTCAAGATTGGATCGAGGCTAAGGGTCATGGGTCTAAGTCTGTCATTTCCCAGGCGGCTGGCGTGCAGCTCGCCTACCTCTCCCTGGTCCTCAGGGGTGGGACCCATTTGAATCTTGAGCAGTGTCTCCGACTCAAGGGACTCTTTGAGTTTACACCTGAGGAGACTGAGTTTTTTCTTCTGCTTGCTCAAAAAAACCGGGCTGGGACGAAGGAGCTAGAACTGCACTTTGAAAATCAAATCGAGAGTATTAGAGTTCAAAGAAATCTTCTCAAGAAACGAATTGGGAACATGGTGAAGTTTTCGCAGGAAGAGCAAAATCGATATTTTAGTCGATGGTATTATGCAGCCATTCACACAGCTTTACTTATTCCGGACTTGAGAACCCAAAGACAATTGGAAGAGCATTTTAAGCTCTCGGCGACTGAAATCGGGGAAGCTTTAGACTTTCTCGAAAAAATTGCTCTGATTAAGCGTGAGAAGAATGGCTTCGCGGTCGAGAGTTTTCGAATGCATTTACCCGGTGACTCATCGCTAATCAACCAACACCATACACAGTGGCGGCTGATGGCTCTAAATGATCTAAATAAAATCAATCGTGGGAGTCTTCACTATTCAGCAATCATTTCCTTATCGCATAAAGATGCCGCGGATTTCAAAAAGGAAAGTCTCAATTTCATTGAGACCTTTGAGAAAAAGCTAAAGGACTCAAAGGACGAAGTTCTATATTCTATGGGCTTTGATTGGTTTGAAATCTGAAGTTTCGACTCTTGAGATCTAGGGCGCATAAAATAGTTAACGCGCAAAACGTCTAATGCCGAACCACCAACTAGTCGTACACTTCTGTGTTCTGTAGCTGGGCAGCAGTTTCAATAGTCCAACTTCCAATTTGATTCACTTTATGAATATCTCTTTCCCAGGTCGCCTTTAAAATTGGATCCCTTGGGCCGAAGTCTTCTGCGAATTTTCCACGGACTGAAATGTGATTGTCTCCAAAACAAAAGTCCATCATTTGCATTTCGTAAGTTAAAGTAACGTCACGATCGAAAACAATGCTGAAAAATGGTGGGATACCATCTGTTGTTTGTGTCCACCGAAGACCTGGGCCCTGAATTATATAATTCCTAAAGTCTTCAAGGGAGTCATTGAGAAAGTAGAAAATGTAATCGCTGTCAGACTTCTGATATGGGAACTTCCATGTGATGTTCAATTCTACAGTTTGATCGTTCTCTCGGCACTTGAGGACCACAATCTCCAAGACGAGCATTCGAAAAATCTGAACTTATAGGGGTACGCCAAGACGTTTGGCAGTTACCCCTAAATGATATCAATGAAATAACGAAGAGAGTTGTGAGGGTTTTCACTACTTTGCTCCTGAAAAAACAGTTGATCCTGAGTACGAGAACATTCTTTTGTCGGTGACGCGATCGGTAGATACGCCATCCCTCAGGCGGATGTAGCTTGCAGAAGCATTACTATTTCCAAAGATAGAATCTAAAACTCTAAGTCCCGCTGCTCCGACTTGAGCAAAGATATTCGGATATTTCTGAAGCTCATCGGCTGCGACCACTGATCCTCGTGGAGGCGGGGCGTGAGAGCCGGCACCAGAGCCTGTCCAGTCAAATCACTCATTTCTCGCAGTACACGGTTTACTAGCTGAACTTTAACTTCTTCCACAAGAGTTGAGTCATATTCGAAGGTGGCCTGGTGACTGTCGGCGTGAAATTCGAAAGCATCTTTTGAAAAACTTGTTACAGTCGTTGTATTTGACGTGCTGGAGTTGAAGAATCCTCCACGTGAATGGCTTTCCTGGATATGTTTAAAGATCGAAGCTAGGTTGTATGAGGCTGTGTAAGTTCTTAAACTTTGAAGGCTGTACCTGTATTGAAAGTTCGCAGCTAGGTAAGCATCGACTTCAGACGAAGATAGATCCTCTGGCATTTTTCCATTCTTAACGAACGGGCAAGCTCCAGCATAATTTAAGACAACTTGCCCAGTGATTGCATCACCCATTATGACTGAACCAGCATTGGGCGATAGGGTGCCATCTGCACTAATCGCTGATGTGTTCTGAATTCCGAATATATTGTGAGCGACGGCACCAGCTTCCACTTCACCCTCAACCCCTAGCTTTCTTCCGAAGACAATTCTTCCAGCTTCTAGAGGTAATCTTTCAAAGTGAATCTTTGGATTTGCTTGCTGATATGCTGCCACCAGTTCGTTCCAGTTTGTAAAGTAATTGATTTTACCAACTGCGACTCCTTTTTTATCATTCTTGAAGGGTTGCATCGCATTTTGTGTTCTATCCATTAAGGACTGAATCTTGTCGAGTTCCGCCAACAATTTTTCATCTATAGGGGGAATTTCTGCAGGATCGGCTGGTTTTGTAGAGCCATCTATTTCAGTGCTTCCCCCTATCGACTGGTCGTCAGAACCGGATTGGCCGCCGCCTGAATCTGCCATTTTTTCAATGAGCTTAGCGAATTGTGCGTTCAGAGTATTGTATGACTTTTGCAATTTTTCATAAGACGGGCACAAACCCAAATTCATGTTTGGGGCTAAGCCCTTTATTTCTAGTTCCCCTTGCACAGGAGGAAGAACAAATGCGATTTCACATTTTTCATCAAAGAAGATTCCAGGTCCATTAGGAACGGCTTTGACTATAATGCTTTGTGAGCAGGTTGGAAACTTGACGGGTGGGCCAGCCAGAGAAATTCCTGGAGCCAAAAGTGCTATTGGAAGTAAAGTTGATATTTTCATGAGTGTTTCCTTTTATTTTAGTGTCAGATTTTCGTTGAAATACAGGCTGAGGAGATCTTCGACTTCTTTGTCAGTCAGGACTTCCCAGTCTAGTGGCTTAATTTTCATACTGGCTATGAAGAGTAGAGCCCCTGCCAACTGTCTTTTTTCTGCCTCTTCATACAACTCGAAATGTTTTGTCCTCATAAGGAGCTGCAGTTCAGATCGGATCGCTATAATCTCCTGCTCCGTGAGTAGTCCTACAATTGGCGGTTTATCGGGTTCTACAGGGGCAGGTGGTACAGGGGCAGGCTCAGGGTCAGGAGCCGCAGGGGCAGGAGTCGCAGGGGCAGGAGTCACCGGCGATCTGACTGGGCCAGCGTCATCACCATCACCGCTCTTGCATGCAGTAACTAGCAAAATTGTCAGAGAGAGCGCTAGTATTTTAATCATGGCTTCGTCGGAGTAGTCAGTTTGAATGTTTCGGAATATGGAATCATACTGCGAGGAATTTTGACGAGATCTATTGATCTAGCAACTTGAGCATACTGATGTCGTTCATAATTTTTCAATGCACCAGAATTGGTGTCGAACATAGCGCCCGAAATTCTCAAAAATTTCATTTCTTCGAAATCTTCAATCGATTTGTTCAGTTCTTTTGAAATAGCAGAGTGTAGGTGAGCGCCATTCACGACGTGCATCTGGGAAACCTGCTTTGTCGAAACAGTGCGACTTTGCAAATTTTCGTAAACATTTCTAAATTCATCAGCTGTGAGAATTGGTTGGCGAATAGGTTTTGCCAGGTCTAGCATCAGGCCAAAGCGAACTTCCAAAACTAGCTGTCCCAAAATTAAGTCGCACGCTACGTCATCTGCCTGAAATAGATCAACTGAAAACTCTCCATTTTCCTGAATCGAATCAATATTGGCCAAAATCGAACGTTTAAAATTTTCTTGAAATTCAAGCGCTGATGACAAAGTGGCGATCGGCTCCGCTGCGTTCGGAATTAATTTCACCTCAACAACAGAAACGACTGGAGTGTTCTCGATTGAAGTCCTTAGTTTCTTAAGCTCAGAGGCCGCGAAAGGGTAAATAAATCCTCGAAACTGGTAAGTGTTTTTCAAAAGCAGTCTTGTTGACCTAAGCGATGTTTTGGATTTTTTGCAGAGAGCTTCAGATTTCCTTGGATCTGCTTCAAATAGACCTCCGTAAATTTGAATTTCTGCTTTCCCAGGGTTTGCCTCTGTGATTCTAAAGCTTCCGGTATCGGTCTTGAAGCCAACGAGTTGGTTTTGAATTCTTGGCAGAGTCATTGTTATTTGCTCCCACGAGTCCTCATCAGCATAAGCCGATGAGGAAGTGATTTGGAGAGCCGCTGCTAAAAGAAAAAGTTTGTTTTTCATTTGGTTTCCCTTTATCTTGTATTATTTAACTTTAAAGCCCGAAGTGAAGACTCTGCTTGTTGGTCGGAATATTTCTACCGTCTCAGAAATGTTTGCCCTTACTTCATTCGAGATGGTTGCAAGTTGATTTGAGGTTCCATTTCTTGGAACTTGGAACTCATAAGCTATATTCCGGCAACCTCCACCAATTGTGATACCCAAGAATGAATCACGCCAGCAATCTTGTCTCGACCCGGTCTCTGTCGCTGTTCCTGCATTTGGTGTTTCGATAGACTGTATTTCCTTCGCGAACTTCGAATCAACAAGGGCTTTGGTATATTGATCAAGTAGGGAAGCTTTGACTACTAGTCTTTGCTCAGCAGAGATGTCCTTTTCAAAAGTGGTTTGGAGAGCCCCGGTCATATCTTCATATGTCCAGCTTTTAAATTTGAAAACCTGGTCGATTTCACCTGATACCATCGATTTTGAAATCTCATTATGGGTGAATTGTCCTTTGTTTCCATATTTAGTGAAGATCACTTCCGTTAGATTATTAACATCAAGAGAGGCTGAATATCCGAATGAAGTTAGCAAAGGCACCATCATTGTTTGAGTTGCAGGTAAGTAGGCTCCGACTCTTGGTTTATTTAAAATCAGAGATTGGGGCTTGCTGAAGTTTCCCTCTAGAATTGGACAAGAACCGTTTAAGTTAAGGGCAATGGAGCCGGTCGCGCTGCCATTAAAACGAATTGACGTGCGATCAACTCTGCTTTCATCTGCCTTTGATAGGATACCTTCAACGTTGGAATACAAAACTGGGTTGTTTCTAAAGGTTCTGGTCGAGCCAGGAATAAACGCATTAAATGACAGATAGCTTTTATCTAAAGGAGCTGCGCGTATTTTTAGTCCTTTTTCAATTGATGGAAGGTTTGTAATACTCATTGCGTTCATATATTCGGGAGTGAGGCTTCCCTTAAGATTCATCTGTACGGTCAGACCATGGAGTTCATCACCAAGTTTTTCCACTTCGAGAACTCTTGACATGAGTTTTGTAACCATGTCGTCGTATTTTTGTGCTTTCGGATCATCCAAGTCCAACTTAGAAGAAGCTTCGTTTAGTCGTACAATTTGCTCGTATATGCCTATAATGATTTTATTTGAATTAGAAAGTGCCGGACATAGCTGAAGGTTCATAGATGGGGCTGGATCGCCAACTTCGATGCTTCCTGTTGGTGGCGGAACGACATAGGCAACGGTGCAGTTGGAATTCCAAAAGTAAGCTGTTCCATCAAGGCCGTTAGGCATTGCTAAACTATTTCGGGCCATGCAATCAGGATATAGACGGGGCATGTCTGTAGCTGTTTGAGCTAAGGTCGGCAGGCCGACACACAATAGTAGGCTAAGAATTATCGTTTGAGACTTCATTTCATTTCCTTATTTGTATTGTTTTGAATCCCCCCATTGGAATTCGAATGTCTGAAGCACTTTGCAAGTTGGGGGCCGTCTTAGGGCTCGAGTAGATTCGTTTAGATGGCATTTCGGTTTAATAATTCCAAATTCCGGACGATCTTGTCCAGAATCTCGGAGAATCACGTCCAGTGAGCTTTAAAAAGGAGATGAACTGGCCTCGAAGTTGCTTTGGGTGGGAACTAAAGAAGAAACTAAAGGTCTAACAAGGGGAAGCACAATGAAAAAAATATCAGTAGGTATTCTATCTTTAGTATTGATCGGTTTTGCGATTTGGCATGCGCAGAGCAATGAATTCAAGAGTTCAATCACAGGAAAAACACGTAATTTTAGGAATTCAATTGCGGGAAAAGCAATTAGTTTAGAAATAATAAAGGAAGTGATTAGCGCGAAGGAGTCTCAGTCAGAAGTTATAGAATCAGCGAAACAGACGCTCCTGTTGAAAGAAGATGCACTTGATAGCCAATCTCTTTCTGATCGTATCGTTGAAATTGATCGGCTTTTGGATAATGCAAATGCAGTAAATCGAATGAACTCGGGTGATCTAGATGAAGAAACGAGAAATGAATTCATTGCGATATTTGAATTGAGGCAAGAATTGTTAAATAGACTTGTTGATAGAGAAATTAAAGCTTCTCAGGAATATTTGGCAGAAAAGAAATGAAAACAATAGCGCTTTTTGACATCTAGAGAGCCAAATTCAGCTAACGCCCAAATGCCCCCGCGCTCAGAAGGTCTTTCCCACTTCGCTGATCTACTTTCCTTGCAGGGCCAGCAGCTTATAAAACGCAATCGTGCGATCGACATGCGCGACAGTTTCATGGCCGCGGGCAAAGCCAAACTCTAAGCTTTCATAATAGGATGGATCCGCAAGCAACGGCAGCACCTTCTTGAGATCACGCCACGAAGTGGAATCCAAACCCTTCTGAACTGCGAGCTTTTGAGCGTCCTTTAGGTGAGCATAGCCAACATTATAAGACGCCAGAGTGAGGGCCCAGCGCTCTTTTGAATCCAAACTCGAAGGGGTCATTGCATACAGGTCTTTTAAATACTTTGCTCCGCCAAAATGCTCTCGGTTGGATCCTCTCTGTCCGTGAGGCCAAGATGATCAGCTGTCTCTTGAGTGATCTGCATGAGTCCCTTTACGCCTGTGTAGCTCTTCGCTTCGGGATCCCAGTGTGATTCTTGGTAGGCGACCGCAGCAATCATTTGCCAAGGAACCCCGTACTCCAAACCGGCCTTCTTAAAAAGCTTCACAAATTTTGGAAAGGTGCTTCGCAGGTTTTGATAAAAACGACGAACGTCATTGTCATCAAGGCCCCGGGCTTTCAGGTGATAACGATCCATCACTCGCATGATGTGATCACTTCGACTAGCTCTGTGAAACCAAATATGCATTAAGGTCACCAATTCACGATGTTTCGCGCGGACCCACCAACTGATTGGTTGATCCTCAGTCAGGTCCGCCACCTTTTCAATCATCAAAAAAGTCTGCGCAAGCGTGGAGCCTTCTAGATCTTCAAGAACTGAACAGTCTGCCTGGCCCTGAGCAACCGCCATCATAAGTTGCCGGGTTGACGAATGGGTTGTTGTCTGAAACTGAAGCCCCTTACTGGGCGTTTCGAAGGTTTTGCGAAGGGTCGGTGTGAGGTCTTTAAAACGCACCCGCAGCGTGCGCTCAGACAGGTCTCGGACATTTTCAATATTTAATTTTTTCAAGCAAAACAAACTTAAGTGAGATTCCTCAATCGAGGGTCCAGAGAGCGTGTCTTCCCCATGGGTCAATGTAGGAAGGCGGGCCGCAGCAACGTCGCCTTCGCCCCGGGAAAAAGCTGCAATGACCTCTTCTTGAGTATTATAAGTCTTGAACTTAAGCTCCATCGAGTAGCGAGAAGCGAATTGATTCAATAGCTCCGCGTCAATTCCCCAGCTCTGGCCATTGGAGTCCCGCTGATAAGTCAGTGGGCTGGCCGTTGTAAGAACGACAATCCGGTTTGGGGCACGAGAAAGCGCCTCCTGCTCATGCGGAGTAAAGGGTTCACATCCATACAAACCAATAAGTACAAGGCTGAGAAGCAAAAGAAGAGCGGTTCGAGAAGGAAATCGGTTAAGCTCTTGAGTCATATTGACTCCCGGCTACCCTATTGCCTAGGTGAGAGCAAGCGAAGAGCGGCGCGGGCACCAATAAAATGGACAAAAAGTGACGTTTTGTGTAATAAAAGCCACTATTTTTTGAAAAAAGTTCTATTTGTTTGTCCATTTGTTTGAAGGTCCGGCGATTTTCAGACAGAATCCTGCTCAATCAAATCTAGAGCCAAAAACAACGGAGGATGTGCATGCCAATTCTGGAGCTCAGTCAGGAACAAGTTCATGAAATGTCACTTAAACAAAAAGATGAATGGTGGCTAAAGAATATATTTCGTGGGGATATGCCCCAACTGAATCTTCGATCCGCGCTGACTGGGATGATTTTGGGTGGAATTCTTTCTTTAACCAATCTTTATATTGGGATTAAGACTGGGTGGACATTAGGTGTGGGAATTTCTTCGGTGGTGGTTTCTTTTGGATTTTTTAATATTTTGGCGCGCCTTAAAATTGGCAAAGAAATGTCAATTCTTGAGAACAATGCAATGCAATCAATTGCAACCAGCGCCGGCTATATGACAGCTCCATTGATGGCCTCAATCCCGGCCTATATGATGGTAACTGGTGAAGTGATTCCGATGTGGCAAACATTTTGGTGGATTGTTGTCCTCGCAATTCTAGGAGTGCTCTTTGCTTTTCCGTTGAAGAAAAGATTCATCAATGATGAGCAGCTTCCTTTTCCGGAGGGTTATGCGGCAGGAATTGTTTTGGATAGTCTGCATAATGAGCATGGCAAAGAAGGGATGTTTAAAGCGAAATTATTAATATTTGCAGCGGGACTATCGGCTTTAATTGAGGTTATGAGAAGTCAGGCGGTGATGACTATCCTTCATCTGAAAAGCCTGACTCTTCCAGGTTTTTGGGATGACTTAATCTATGGTTGGGTCACTCCAAAGATTTTGAACTCACCACTCAAGAACCTGACCATCCAGTTGGATTCGTCCATTGTGATGATGGGGACCGGTGGTCTGATGAGCATGAAGACAGCCATGTCGATTCTACTGGGTGGCTTTATAAACTACTTCATTTGCGCGCCGCTTTTGATTGATTATGGAATTATTCCGGAGGCCAAATTCAAGGCGATCGCCATGTGGTCACTTTGGGGTGGGGCTGCCATTATGACAACCTCTTCGCTTTATTCATTTTTCTCAAAACCACAGATTATTATAGAAGCACTCACTCGCCCCTTTAAAAAGCGAGGAGCTTCTGAGAAAGATGTTCTCGAAAAAATTGAGTTGCCTCTATGGATTTCCTTTGTTGGCATTCCCTTGGTGGGCGCGGTCGCAGTTTATATGGGACATGCTTGGTTTGGAATTCACTACTGGCTTGGTTTGATCGCGATTCCGTTGGTTTTTTTGTTTACTTTAATTGCCGTGACCGCAACTGGTTTGACCGCGATCACTCCTGGTGGAGCTCTTGGTAAACTCACGCAAATCACTTACAGTGTTCTGGCGCCAGGAAATGTGACGACTAATTTGATGACCGCAGGAATTACCTCTGAGGTGTCATTAAATGCGTCTAATTTACTGATGGATATTAAGCCGGCTTATATGCTGGGAGGGAAACCACGCCATCAGGCTCTGGGTCATGTTCTGGGTGTTGTCGCAGGGGCCTTGGTTGCAGTGCCTGTTTTTTATTCTATTTTTGGCGGTGACGTCAGTATGTTTACGTCAGATAAAATGCCATTGCCAGGTGCCGCAATCTGGAAAGGTGTGGCTGAGGCCTTAACGAAGGGTTTAGGCTCCCTGCATATTTCTGCTCAAATCGCAGCAGGAGTGGGCGCCGTCCTTGGTATCGTTATTGAGGTTTTAAATAAACGAAGTAAAGGGAAGTTTCCGCTCTCTGGTGTTGGACTTGGCCTTGGAATGGTCTTGCGCTTTTCTGACTCACTCTCGATGTGCTTGGGAACTTTGTTTTTCTGGCTTGCTCGGAAGCAATTCAAAAACAAAGAGAGCTTTGGTTTTCGGGCTTTTGTCGATAACCAAGAAACCTTTGCCGCTGGTATTATTGCTGGGGGCTCTATTGTGGGAATTATCTTGATACTGATTGAGAACGCCTTGGGGTAGTTATCCTTTTTAGGGGCGCGATCAAGTTGGATCTTAGAGGCTTTCGTCGGCGAGATCGGACCAAATTTGGGCCTCGGTGGCAAAGCCTTCGTGGCCCGAGAACTCAAAGTGAGTGGCCGTCAGCAGTGAGCCAGCGGCAGTCAGCTCCTCAGCAAAGCTTTCTCGAGGAACAAAGCAATCTCGTTCGCCGGAATAAAGTCGAAAACTTCCCGGTGTCATTTTCGTCAGTCCAAGTTTGAAATCTGGCAGAGTGAGGAAGTCTTGCTTGCCAGAGATAACGCTGTTGGCGACAGCGTTATGCTCGGAAAATATCTTGAATTGAAGGGGAACCAAGCATTCGCTTAGCAAGATTTGGTTTGGACTCACTTGATAGTTTTTCTTAATCAGTTGATGGGCCAGAGTGCATGATTCAAATTCTGGCGATATAACATTTCGATCGTAAGCATTGAGTATGGCAATTGCCCAGGATGCAGGGGACTGGTTTGAGGCAGAAACAGAGTTCAAAACCTCTCTGCTTTTGTATTTATTAACAAATGAAATGAGATCTTTCTTAGAGAGTGAATAAGTGTTTGTGAGGGGGCTGATTCGAACCATCGAGTTCAGGAGATCATGGAGACGGGCCCATTTTTGAGAAAAAGCCAATAGCGAAATCAAGGGCTCAATGATTGCGTGACCGCAAATCAACTTATGGTCTAGATTTTCGACACAATAGGTGGAATCGCTCAAGGCCAAGTTCAGGGTGTGAATCAGGGGGATATCCTTTGGATATTTCTTGAGATAGATATTCAGGACACGGTGTTGGGAAAAAATTCTCATGGCGAGTCTCTGGATTGGATTCGAGATAATCGTACCGGCGTGTGCATAGGCTTTAATTAGACTTTCCGGATACATGGCCGCATAGCGATGTACAATGTAGGCGCCAAAGCTTTGGCCAAAAACTTTCCATGGTTTATTTTCTCCCAGAAGAACCTTTCGCAAGGCCTCCGAGTCTTCGACAATGTTTCGTGAACCATAGGCCTGCAGTCGCTTTAGAATCTCTGGGGTGGAGCCTTGCGGATAAGGACTTGAGCAGCCGGTCCCTCGCTGATCCATAAAAACAAAGCTTATTTTTTCACCAAGATTGTATTGTTTCAACTTATCATCAAAGATTCCGTAGCTGCCATGGCTGTCAGAGGCTGGTCCACCATTGTGAAACAGGACAACGTTATTGAGAAGTGGGGCACGGTAATAATAGAAAACTTTGATTTGTTGATTTCCAAAGCTCTCAGGAACCGTCAGCCAATCATAGACAAAATCATTTTCTCTGAGCTCCTGCAGGTACTCGTCACAATCAGGTATCGCTTGTTGAAAAATATTCACGGTCGTTGCCGGGACAGACGCCCAAGCGTAGACACTAGTCAAGAAAAGTACTACCCAAAAACGCAGTATGTTTATCAATAGGTCCATATTAAATCCATAGCACATTTCGTTTATTGAGTTGCTTGGGGAGCGAACGCTAACAGAAAACACAAGAAATTGATATGAATTTATTGAAGGGATTCAAGCCAGCCCAAAAGGGCCTTCTTAGCTTTGTTCGTCTGGATGGTCTTCTTGAGTTCTTTGTCGACCAGGACCTTGCCATGTTTGTTTTTCTTGAAATGCTGATCGCTCTCTTCTTGGGTCAGAGGAGGGAATAAGCCGAAGTTAATATTTGTAGGTTGGAAGTGCTCTATTCGCGATGGGTCCCCTAGGGCTGCGAGCAGCGAGCCCAGGGCCGTTGGACGCGGAGGCGGATTGAAGGGCGTATCCTTGAGCTTTTGATCCAGGAAGTGGGCTACCAGAAGGCCACTGCAGGCGGACTCAAAATAACCTTCGACGCCTGTGATTTGCCCAGCGAAAAAAAGCCAGGGATCATTTTTGGATGAAAAATCGCGATTCAGTTTTTGCGGAGAATTAATGTAGAGATTTCTGTGGATACTGCCGAGTTTCAGGAACTCAGCGTTCTCTAGACCCGGGATCAGACGAAACACGCTGGATTGTTCGGGGTATGCCATTCGGGTCTGAAAGCCAACCATATTGTAGGCCGTGCCTTCGCGATTGTCTTGTCGAAGTTGCACCACTGCGTAGGGGGTTCTGCCGGTGAGTGGATGGCGAAGGCCCACGGGTTTCATCGGTCCAAAGCGGAGAGTCTCGGCCCCTCGTTCAACCATGGCCTCTATGGGCATACAGCCTTCAAAGTATTGAGTGGATTCAAAATCTTTCGGTTCGATCTTTCGAGCTCGAGTGATTTCGTCAATCAATGCCTCATACTGAGTTTTATCCAGAGGGCAATTCCAATAATCGGGAGTGCCTTTGTCGTACCGATCGGCCTTCCATGCAATTTCAGTATTAATCGAGTCCGTATCGACGATTGGTGCAATCGCATCAAAAAAATAAAGGAACTCGTTGCCAAAATGAAGTTGCAAATTTTTGGCGAGATTTTCTGCGGTTAGCGGCCCTGTAGCAACCACCGTTGGGCGAGGTAAGTCATCTAACGAGTGCACAACTTGGTTGATAATATTGATTCGTGGATGCGAGCTGATTTTCTCGGTCATCTTCTTGGCGAAGGTTTCGCGATCTATACCCAAGGCCTGGCCCGCCGGAACTTTATTTTCAAGCGCTGTTTGCAAAACAATACTGCGAAGCTGTTCGGCCTCCCACTTGAGTTGACCAGGTGCGCTCAAAGGGCCCATGCTACCAAAAGAATTCGAGCAGACCAACTCTGCAAAATCCGAACTTTTATGGGCCTCAGTAGATTGTAGGGGTCGCATTTCAATGAGGTCGACTGTGTACCCCTTCTGAGCTAACTGCCACGCACACTCGCTGCCGGCTAGTCCTGCACCGATCACTGTGATTTTGTCTGTGATTCTGTCTTTTGTTGCTATTGTTTTTTCTGCTCGTTCAAATTTGCATCCTGAATCTGAGGGTTCTAGAGAGCCCCTTGGGAAATTGGGAAATGACATAATCGAGAAAAGCGAAGATCGTGAGACGAAAAGCCCTTCTTTATCTTTAGTTCCAAAGCTATGAAAACTGGTGTACCTCCGAATAACCGTATGTTAGCGTTCAATCCAATGTCTAAAGTTGATATCAAAACTCGTTTTAAACTTGGTTCCGAGGTTCTACAGAGTCTCTTTGAAAATGGCAAGAGTCCGCTTTCAGATCAGTTTATTCGCTGGAAAATCTGGGCTCGGTGGGAAGAAATAGTGGGTCCAACTATCGGAAAACACTCAGAGCCTGTTGGGTATTATCGAGGGACGCTTTATCTTTGGGTGCCACATAGCACCTGGATGCAGCAATTGGTTTTTATGCGAGCCCAAATCAAGACGACAGTGAATCGCAAATTAGGAAAAGAGTATTTGAAAGACGTGAGACTGACTTTGGATCGCAACGCAGTTCCCTCAACGCCACGGGAGCAGCAGGAGTTCAAGAAAATTGTGCAAACGTTGGCCCCAGATGGCTACGACCGGGAGTAGCACGGATGATTGCCGCTTTTTTTTCGAATTTGAAGGTAGATCTAATAGTAGTTCTGATTTAGGCAAATCTAATTTAACTCTCTTCGGGGAAGAACTATAACGGCTTTCGTGAGAACTCCATTTGCCCCTTGCTAATCTGGGCTTCTAGGTAAGTTTGGATCAACCCCAGTTCATTTCCAATATCTGACAGTCCTATTGACCAGGCATCCAATTTTTTGGACGTAATCTCCAACACATCTTTTCCTAATCTTGAAATTGAGATAATTTTTTTTCGCGTATCCTGCGGGTCATTGATGATAACAACATACTTCTTTCTTTCAAGGCGCTTCAAGGTTTGTGTTAGTGAACTGGGATGTATTCCCACAGCCAGTGCTAACGTATGCGCAGAAACCGCTGGCATATTTATAAGTTGCTTTAGCAGGCACCATTGCACCAAACTTAGCCCCAAGTACCGCTCGGAATATTTATTAAAATGATGAATTGCGACACCAATATGAAATAACGAAACAAAATGGCGCTCGGTCTTACTCACTGTGGACTTCCCGAGAGGTGTGTTTGAGACAATGTCTATGAAAGCGGATGATGTCTTTCAGTAGGCGATTAATATCAGATTGGCGCCTAATGAAATACTTCGCCCGTGATGACTTTTTTTGCCCCACTCGCACCGTCATAAGTTGACCCGCATTGTAAGGTAAGCCAAACACATCTTCATCAGTGTCATCATCGCCAATATAGAACGCGTGATTTGTCCTAGATTTTTGCATAAGGTCTAAAATTGCGGCACCCTTGTGGGGTGAGTTTGACGATAATAGATTATATACAGATTTTCCCGCAATTATTCGGGGCGGAGGAGCCAAGCTAGCTATGGCTAGACGAATTTGATTCTTAGCCCGAGTTTTATTGCGAGACCGTCTATAGTGGATTGCAATTGAATAGGTTTTGTCCTCAATCTCAATTCCAGATTCAAAGGTTATTTTTTTCAAGCTTTCAATCCACACGGTGCATATTCTTTTAGCTTCAAACAGTGAACTACTATCGTTCTCAGGTCTCTCAAGGCCGTGATTGCCAACTAAATATTGCGGCTGAAAGCTAAGCCTTTTTTTCAGATCTTGGATACTCCGACCAGTAACAATTGCCACTGGAGCCAGGCTAGAAAGTTCTTTTAGTAAACCTTCGGTCTTCGATGTCATACACGCCTCAGAAGGTATGTGGACAATCTTCGCAAGAGTTCCGTCAAAATCAAAGGCATAAAGAGTATTAGTAAATGATAGAGATTCTAAAACCATTAAACAACTCTTAGAGAAAAGTGAGATCATAATTTAGACTGCGCTTTGCCGAGGTATCTATCTTGAATATGCCCAAAAAGACGTGTTCTCTGTCGTAAGCGGGCAGCATCGAGGAGCATTCTTCCTGCCCAACGAAAAACATTAAATTCTTGAATTAGACCACGCATACTTCGAATGCGATCACGTTGTTCACCCATTGGCATCTCAAGTGCAATATGTAAGGCAGCTGCACATTGATCGATATTGTAAGGGTTCACGATCAGAGCTTCGGGCAATTCCCGAGCGGCACCTGTGAACTGGCTTAGAATAAGAACCCCTTGCTCATCATCGCGAGAAGCCACAAATTCCTTGGCCACAAGATTCATTCCATCGTGTAAGCTGCTGATAAAGCAGAGATCTACGCCGCGGTAATACTCGTACACTTGGCGAGGCTCATGGTGCTCGATTTTAAGGCAAATTGGCTCATAACCTTCCTTACCAAAACGTTTATTAATTTTAGTCGCCAACGAACGAACAGCAGCATCGAAAGTTTGATATTGATCAAGAGATGTGCGAGAAGGTGCGGCGATTTGAACAAAGGTGAATTTTCCAATCCATTTTGGTTCTAACTCAAAGAGTCTTTCAACTGCCAAAAATCTTTCCAAAATTCCTTTCGTATAGTCAAGTCGATCAATTCCTATCCCTAGCATTCGATCCTTAGGAAAGCCATTAATCCCACGGATATGTTTGCGACATTCAGCTATAGGCTTTTGGTCTTCAAGCCATTTTGCTGGGTATTCAATCGAAATTGGATAATGATTAATCGCAGTCGAAACGCCTTTATAGGAAACTATGGAGGTTTCGCGATCAATACGACATTCAAGAAATCGATCAACTGAATCTAAAAAGTTATTGCAATGAAACCTAGTGTGAAAACCAAGAATGCTACTTCCAAGCAGGCCGTCAAGTATCTCATCGCGCCAGGGACATATTCCAAAAACTTCCGAATTTGGAAAGGGGATGTGCCAAAAAGTAATTACTGTAGCTTTTGGTAGGCGTTCACGAATCATTTTAGGAAGAAGCGCAAAGTGGTAATCTTGTACGAGAACTACCGGATCGTCCGTCTTTGCTTCTTCCACAACAGTCTTGGCGAATTTTTCATTAACTGCAACATACTGGGTCCAATCCTGGGATCGAAAGACAGGCCGCACATGAGCTATATGACACAAAGGCCAAATCCCCTCGTTGGCAAAACCATAGTAGTATCCTTGTTCTTCCTCCTTGCTTAGCCATACACGGCGGATTTGATAGCTTGGATTTTCCGGCGGTACTTTGATATGATCATGCTTGTCGACCACTTCGCGATCCGCATTTCCGCCACCGTGAGCAATCCAAGTTCCAGAACATGCGCGCATAATTGGTTCGAGTGCAGTCACAAGCCCGCTGGCTGGAAATTGAACTTCAATTTGATCATTCTTTTTGACATGAATGTAAGGTTCTCGGTTGGACACAATGAGAATCTCATCGCCAGTGAGTTCCTTGTTTAAAATCTCCTTAAGCGCACGAGGGCTCCAGCTAATTTGATTTTCATCTTTTGCTCTACGTTCTGTCTCTAAATCCCGTATTAACACACGAAGATCCTTAACAATGGGACGCAACTCAGGGGTACCTACGTGCAAAAAGGGATTAACCAAGCCCTCACCTTTAAGTAGGGCTCTCATTCCTTTAATCCAACCTCGCAAACTTATTTGCGCTATAAAAACTGTGATCAGGGAAATGACAGCTGCCAATGCGCCAAATAGGGAAAAGATATAGAACTTTGTATCCGAGCTTCTTTTTTGAAGAAAGCTCATGTCGTGAACTAAAACTAACTGTCCAAGTTTTCTCCCGGAATCTTCAATTGGACGAAACGCAAGATGCAGTGCGCCATGCGGAAATTGAGCAACGCGACTGTGGGCGCTATTATCGATAGGTAAGGGTTCGCATTCAATGCTTTCTGGAAAGGTTTGAGTTCTATAAAGCAAGCGAGAATTTGAATCGCAAAAGCGAGAGCATAAAGACGCTCATCCTGAATGACGCTGTTAAACAATTTCTGAATTTTCCCAGCGGATTGCTTCTGAATGAGATCAACTAGAGAATCCTGCATCGTATTCGTTATAAGTCTTGTGCGAATATCAATATCCCGAGCAAACCATTTATTGAAAATGAAAGTGTCTACTAGTGGGACAACGCTATAGGCCACGAGACCAAGAGCAACGAGCAATGGAATAACAAATCTAAGAGATAATCGCATAGAATGCTTACTTTACTTTGATATCAAATAAAAGTACACTTTGTTTTTTATAATTTGAGAAACATAATTTGTGGGAGTCAAAAGTGTACCCTTATGGCCTAATTGGCAATTGCCAGGTTTCAGCGTTAGTCAGCGAATCTGGGGCTATTGATTGGTTATGCTTGCCACGGCCGGATAGCCCTCCTGTTTTTGGACGCCTCTTAGATTCAGATGGCGGGCATTTCTCTATAGAGGGAATAGGAAGATACTCTGGTAAACAAAGTTATCTGCCGAATACCGTCGTTTTAGTTACAACACTCACTTGTGAAGATGGAAGTGCATTTAAAATCACCGATTTTTGTCCACGCTTTGATCAGCATGGGCGTATGTATCGACCTATTGCTTTTTTCCGAATAGTCGAGCCCGTAAGTGGAAGCCCCACAATAAAAGTTTGCTGCCGGCCGGTAGATGGTTGGGAGAAGCAAGCAATCAAGCCAGGGCGAGGAAATAGTCATCTGCGGTTTGATTTTCGCGATGAATTTTTGCGGATAGTAACTAACATGCCACTTACATATTTGTGTGAAGAAACGCCTTTTGTTTTAAAGGAGCCACTTTACTTTGGATTGACCTGGAGCTTTGGAATCGAAGAGGATCTTGTGAGTGTCACCAATCGATTTCTTGCTGAGACCTGCAATTATTGGAATTTGTGGGTAAAACACTGCTCAATCCCAAGTCTGTATCAGAAGGAGACGATTCGTTCGGCGCTAACGCTAAAGCTTCATTGCTATGAAGATACAGGTGCAATACTGGCAGGACTGACAACAAGTCTCCCTGAGGAGGAGGGTTCGGGTAGAAACTGGGACTATCGTTTTTGCTGGCTAAGAGACGCCTACTTTTCCTTAACAGCTTTTCACAACCTTGGGCATTTTGAGGAAATGGAGGGATTCATTAAATTCCTACTTAATATCGCTGAAAAGCATGAACACTCTCGCGAAAAGCTTCGCCCTGTTTATAAGCTGGATCAGTCACTACCGATGCCTGAGATCGAGCATTTGAACTGGCAGGGCTATCATGGAAGCAAGCCTGTCAGAACTAACAATCAGGCAGCAGAGCACGTCCAAAATGATGTCTATGGTGAGATGATTCTTACTCTATCTCCCATTTTTTTTGATGAGCGATTTCATCATCTCAGAACCAAGGATCATGAAACCTTACTTGGTCATCTTGCAAAGCTTTGCATACAAAATATTTCTAAGCCCGATGCTGGGTTATGGGAGCTAAGGAATGGTTGGCAGGAACATTCATTTTCCAATTTGATGTGTTGGGCAGGTATTGATCGGATTCAAATGATCCAAGAGAGGGGGCATTTGAAAAATCTGAAAGCAAATGTAGCTGAGGCAAAGAAGATCGCGGAAGAGGCTATTCGCTCAGCCGTCAAAGACGGGTCGCTACGCAATGGACCAAAAGATGACTCATCTGATGCGGCTCTTTTGCAAATATCTAACTTGCGTTTTCCTGATTTCGAACTGTGTCGCAAGACAGTCCAAAGAATCCATCAAGAGCTAGGAATGGACGCTGGCAGCGAGGTGTCTAGTTTTCTCTATCGATACCTAAGAAATGATGACTTTGGACAACCAAAGTCGGCTTTCCTGATTTGCTCTTTTTGGTTAGTGCAGGCACTTGCAAAGGTCGGGCAACCTGAAGAGGCAAGAAAAGTAATGAAAGCAGCAATGAATTCTGCTAATGCACTTGGGCTTTTTTCCGAACACTTTCATCCTATTGAGCGACGGCAAACCGGTAATTTTCCGCAAGGATACTCGCATGTAGGTCAAATTAATGCAGCGTTCTCGATCAGTCCGCCTTGGAGTGAAATTTTGTAATGTAGATACTTGCTGTTCTCGGCAACCTTGGGTCCCGCGGGCTTAGGGGTCTGCCCGACCGGCGGCAGAAGATTCGGAGGCATCGTTCTTTTCAATGGAAGTGCGAATCAAGTTCCGGATGTGGTCCTTTCGTTGGGTTCCACCCAGAAGACTCTTCAATTGCGAATGTAGGGATGAATCATTAATCAATGCCCCGAGAGTTCCTTGGCCCTTATCCAATTTGCTGAGAATGCTCTCTAGCTTTTCGATGGAGTCCTTGAGTTGCTTTTGAGTTGTGTTTGCATTCAATGACTGGGCTAAGCTTTTTGCCTGCTGTGTCGCCTCATTGAGATTGTCAGAGGTTTTTACAAAGTTGGTCAACATTTTCTCTAGACGATCGCCGGAGCTGATAGTTTTGGTGATCTTGTGGACGTCATTGATGATATCAAAAACTCGTTCGGTCTCTTTTCCGCGCTCTGAAAGGACATTTAGAAAATCGCTCGCGGCGGCCACTTCAACTTGGTCGCCATCTTTGAGTGGTGAGTTGGTCGATGGGCCGGGTGTTAAAAAGACGAATTTGTCACCAAGGGCGCCCTGGGTTCGAATTTCAACACGCGAGCCCTCAGTGATTCTGGGAAGATAAGACTTTTCAACTCTCATAATAACTTCAAGCTGGTTGGTTCCCTGAACAAAGGCGATCTTTTCCACGTTTCCAATGTTGATACCTGAGAGGGAAACAATGCTTCCCTTGTTGAGGCCTTGAACTTGCTCGAACTGAGCGCGAAGGGAAACAAAGGACTTTAAAAAAGTTCGATCCCCACCCAACATCAGGATCGAAACCATGATTACACCAATTCCGAGAATTACAAAAAGACCAACGTACCAGAGTGTCTTAGTATTCGATTCCATTAGGAAGCCTCGCCATCGATAAATTTCTTAATGAGGGGATTTGACTCGGATTTAACTTCGGCCAGAGTCCCTTGGGCTTCGATTCGCCCATTGAGCAAAAATACAAGTCGATCACAAACAGCCATTGCCGTTGGCATATCATGAGTCACCAAGATTGAAGTGACCCCAGTTGATTTAAGGTGTAGAATGAGCTCCTGAATTTTCTTTGTGTTGAAGGGATCAAGGCCCGCCGTAGGCTCATCATAGAGAACGAACTCTGGATTCATCATCATTGCTCTTGCGATTCCCACTCGCTTCTGCATTCCACCTGAAAGCTGGGCTGGGTATACATATTCTGAACCCTGAAGGCCGAACTGCTGCAGCTGAGAGAGCACTTTCTCTGTCAAGGCGGCCTCGTTAGTCTTTGAATGCTCTCGAATGGGGTAGGCGAGGTTTTCAAAAACTGTCATCGAATCGAAAAGGGCCCCGCCCTGAAAGATATAGGCCACTTTTTTTCTGATATCAACTAGCTCACGTTCATTGAGCCCAGTGATAATGACTCCATCGATTTCAATCAAGCCGCGGTCTGGCTTTTCAAGTCCGATGAGACTTCGCAAAATGACACTCTTTCCGACACCCGATCCACCTATAAGACCAAGGCATTCCCCTTTTTGAACTTCAAAAGAAACACCCTTGTGAACCAACTTATCACCAAAGGATTTATGGAAATCATGCACCTTAATCATAGAACCGTCCCAATGATCCAGAACAGTTTAGAGAGAAAATAGTTTCCGACCAAGATCATAATCGAACCAACGACCACGGCTTTTGTCGTGGCTATGCCAACCTCTTTTGTGCCTTTTGTGACCGTCAAGCCAAAATAGCAAGCGGGCAAGGCGATGAAGAGCGCAAAAAAGAATGTTTTGAAAAATCCGGAAAAATAATCTTTCAGGGTGACCGTGGAAAGAATTTTCAAAAGATAGAAGTTTCCGTCTAAATCGAGTTCGTAGGCTCCGACCCAGAGGGAACCCAAATTGCCAACAATATTTGCAGAGGCAGTAAGAATCGGCAAGGCAATCAAACAGGCAAGAACTCGAGGAATCACAATTCGCTTGATTGGGGAAGTTCCCATGGCGCGAATTGCATCGATCTGTTGGGTTACCACCATTGAACCAATTTCACTCGCGAACCCAGCGCCAATTCGTGCGGCAACCATGAGACTTGTAAAGACGGGTCCCATCTCTCGTAAGATGATTAGAGCGACAAGCTTGGGAACGTAGAGCTTCCCACCAAACTTTTCCAAGCCGACACCAAACTGCAGAGCCATAACCATACCAGTGCTTGCCGCAGTGATTAGGACTAAGGGGAGCGACTTAACGCCCACCTGAAGAATCTGATCAAAGAGAAGACGCCAATAAAACTTTCCAGAAAATGTATCATGAATCACCTGCTTGAAGAGAAGAGTCAGGCCGCCATAAAATTCAAGCTGATCATTCCAAAACTTCACAAACGGCACTTGCCTCTCCTTCAAAATCTAAGGGGCGTAAAAACTCTGTAAAAAACGATTAAACTGCTCCAGCTCTCGAGGAAATTTTTTAGAAACTCCCGCGTAAGTGAGGGTGTAGTTGCAAGAATTTCTCTTAAAAACAAGAGCCTTCATTTTAATTGGGACTCCATCTACAAAACCTTCTGATGTCATCTGTAGCGCTTGCCTGGAATTATAAGTCAGTGTTTCTGACTGGGAGGCATGCAGACCCTCAAGAACTGAAAAGGAATCAGTCAGCATTTGTTCAAGAGTTGGATCAGAGTTTTTTTGACAATCAGAAAGAAACGAAATCGTATTTCCGGAAACTACTGATATCCAGGTTTTGTCTGAATTTGGAATATCAATCTCCTCGAAAGGGGAATCGGGAGCATTGAACCTAACGTTTTTGGCAGGTACAACTTTGTTTTTATCGATTGAAACGGAGACACAGCTCGTGGCAAGAATAACGCCGAATGCGCTTGTTAACAGGGGCCTCCAGCTGGCCCAGCCAAATATGCTAAAGAGAGTGGTATTCATGTGTTACGTTTCGGATATCGTTGGCCAAAATCAAGTCCAGGGGAATTGTTTCCGGTGTACCAACTCAGAGTAGGTCCCGTCATTAAATTGTCTGGACGCTCGAGTCTCTGACCAGCCTTAAGGCTTTACAGGCCGAACTTTCTAGGCCAATCGTGAATTAGGGCGAGGGGATGACTAAATAAACAATACTAGCGCCCACAACCAAATGGCATTTTAAATGCAAAGAACATATTTGGCCAGGACCTCAAAGACCTTCGACAGGACGAATGGGCTGGACCTGACCTGACCTGACTGGAATGGAATGGAATGGAAGACTGAGTGATTGGAAAGCGGGGAAAAGCACTAATGCGAAATAGAGTGAAAACAAAATCTAAGCTAGCGTTGTTGTTATTTTGTGGGGTAGCTTTCCAAGCTCGTTATGCATTCACAGGTGAGCCGCGCCCACTTGTTGAGGCCGAGGTTAAGTATCAGGGTGGAGTGGTGAGTCTCCAATTTCGGGGAAAAGATCAGTGGATTTACGATGTTGATCGAACAGTTGATGGGACTCGTCAGTTTGTTGAAATCACCATTGATCCTCTCACAAACTCTAGTGTTCGAATTTTGGAGAAGTTTAAGAGTCCAATCGTCAAAGGCATTTCTGTGAGTAAGGGTGGGACAGACTCTAAGTTTCGACTAAAACTAGAAATTGCAAGTGGCGAAATTGATTCACTAGACTATCTGACTGAAAGCCCCTCTCGTTTGGTGGTGGATTTTTATGAAAAAGACTTTCAGGCTAAGCACACACTGCCAGAAAAAGTAAAAGTGGACGCGAAGAGTGGAAATTCGAGTGCAAAAATTGAGAGAACTCCGGCAACAACGGACGTTTTGACGATAGATCCCAAAGGCTCTATCCCCGCAGTTCTTGCCTCGACTCCGGTTCGAGCGGGAGTATACGATGGCGCCGATCCGGGTTATGAGCGATTTCAGGTTAAGGACTATGAAATCAAAGAAGAATCTATCATTCGAAGTCGTTCCAACTATTTTATACCCTTTCCGATGCTAGAGTTCGAAACATCACTTTGGTCTAGAATCAAGACATCAGCGCCAATTTACCAAATTCAGCCAACAGAGACAGACGAAAATAAACAAGCAAGACTTCTCTTAGCCCTCTTTGAGAAAAAGATTTCTTGTCTTCCAGAAATCGAGAGCTTGGTTTCAAGAGAAGTACCTGAATTCCGAGTACAACTCGATTATCGACTTCATTGATGCAGATGTAGAGATGGAGCTTTCTAAACAAGACTCCACCTCAAAACGCTTTGGTGTCGCTATTCAAATGTATAAGGAAGCCATTCGTAAACACCCAAAGAGCCCTTTGGCGGAAAAAGTGTCTCTGGCGATTGCGATTGCGGCCTTTGATCATCGGGATCACTTAACTGCCCTTCGTTTGTTTCAGGAGCATCTGGAAAACAAAGAAATTGAATTTCGAGGAACTCTGTCAAAAGATCTAGCAAGGTTGGGGCAAGTTCAGGTGTTTGATCGAATGAAAATGTCAGCTGAAGCCTTGAAAATTGCCGACGAATTGGAGCAAAATTCGACGGATCCGGAACTGCGGGCCGAAGCTTCCTATCGGCGTGGCGATGTCAATTTCAGAAATAAGAACTATTTACAAGCTGTAGAGGACTATCAAAAGGCTTTGAAAAAGTATCCAAGCATGGCCAAACAGTTTCCCAGTGCAGTCTACAATTTGGCCGAGGCCCATTTCCTTCAGCAATCTTATAAAGAGGCACTAGCCACTTATATTGACTTTATCAAATCTTTTCCAACAAACGATCACACGGCTTTTGCGATGACTCGAACTGGCGAGATCATGGAAATCTTTGGCGTTGATCAGGCTCGGGTGGTCGGAGCCTTTTTGGAAACCTACTTTCGGTATGGCGAGAATCCAAAAGCAATCGTTGCTAGAATTCGTTTGTTGAGCGCCCGGATGAAAAGCATGAAGGCCAAGGAGGTCGAACCTGCAACGAAGGAAATACTAGAGCTTTCCAAGAAACTAGATTGGCCGCAGATTGAATCATTTGCGACTATCATGGTGGCAGATGGCTACTCAAAAAGAGGAGAGTTTGAGAAGTCCATAGATCTTTTGACCCAATACTATCAAAAAAATCCAATGGCTCCGAACTTGAGTCTTTATCAGACAAGACTGGTTAGTAACATCAATGATCTGATGCGGACGGCACTTCTTGAAGGTAAGTTTATGTCCACTCTGCAGACCCATCAGAAATATGCAGACAGCTGGTTGAAGGGTTCTGAACGGCTGGATACCGATTACTATCTGGGACGTGCGTATGAAAAGGGTGGGGCGTACTCGGATGCTGAAAGATATTACAAGAGGACAGTCAATAAGCTCTACTCGCTTCAGGGGACGGCCAAAGGAAAAGAACTTTTGGTTCTTCAAAATATGCCCTCGGACCAAGTCATCAATTTGCGATTGGCTGCTGTAGAGTTTGAGCAACAGCAGTGGAGTGAAGCTTATGACTACATAAAAACTATTAAGCGGCCACTTGAAATGGGCGAGGAAGACCAGGTCGAACGAGTCATTCTACTCTCTGAGCTTTTGGACAAAAGAGGCGATCTTGATTCTGCCAGCCGCTTTTTGAGTGAACTTCTCAGAGCCTGGAAGGGTCAGCCTGAGCTTGTTGCAAAACCTTACCTTCAGTTGGCAGAGATCGAATTCAAGCAGGGTCAAAGAGCTCAGGCAATTCAGTCCCTTGAGAAGATCAGGATTTTGGAGAACGACTCGGGAAAGGTTCCTTCTCAATACCTTCGTCAAGCACTTCATCGTTTAGGGGATATCTATCTTGAAGATAAGAATGATATGAAGGCCATTGAAGTTCTTGAACAATACTTGGAGCGATTTGAGGAACAACAGCCTTTGGCCTCTCAGAGATTTCGCTTGGGACTGATTTTCTTTCAGCGGGGTGAGGTACAGAAAGCAGCCGAGGCTTGGGCCAACTTCAAGGGTGAGCGCGCGTCATTCTGGCACAATTTGGCTCAGGAAAAGCTTAAGGATTCGAAATGGAAAGATGGATACAAAAAGTATATTGATAGAATTCCTGCCATGGCCGGAGTTGATAATCAGAAGGGAGGGAAACAATGAGTCTCTTTGATAAGACGACGTCTGCTCTGCAAACGTCAATTGGTATGCGACAGGTGCGACAAAATATTACCTCTTCAAATATCGCAAATGCAGAAACTCCTGGATATCACGCAAAGAAAGTTGATTTTGAGGAGGCCTTGGCCCGGGCCATTGATCTGGATGGCCTGAGAGGCATGAGCACATCAAATCCAGAACACTTCTCGGTTGGAGCAAAGACTGCCAAAGTTAGACCGGATATTTATGAGAACCCAGAGGGTGCAATTAACAATGACGGGAACTCGGTAGATCTTGAGAAAGAAATGTCGTCCTTGGCTGAAAATGCGATCATGTATAAGGCGGCCTTACAGTTGATTAATAAAAAAATGGCGGCGCTCAAGTATGCTGCTTCCGAAGGAAGATAGGAGAGTTTGAATGGCTGATTTCTTAACAGGAATGCGTATCAGCTCGAGTGGAATGGCGGCTCAACGAATGCGCCTGAATTCGATTTCGAGTAATTTGGCCAACATCAATACGACCCAGACCCCGGAGGGCGGTCCCTATCGACGTAAGGATGTCGTCTTCGAGTCGATGCCAGATGCCAGAAACTTTGGGGAAATAATTATGAGCACCGATCCGAAGGGAAGTTTTCAGCGGGTCCAGGGAAGTGATGTTGTTTCCGACAAAAAAGCACCGCTTCTGAAATACGAGCCAGATCATCCAGACGCAAATGCGGAAGGTTATGTCGCTTATCCAAACATCAATTTGATGGAAGAAATGACGAATATGATTCAGGCCTCGCGATCCTATGAAGCGAATGTTCAGGCCCTTCAGTCGTCGAAGGAAATGGCCCTGAGTGCTTTAGAAATCGGTCGATAGGTGACCTGAACGATAACTGCTCTAAACGATAATTGCTCTGAATGATAGGTAAGTCTGAATTGGTGAATGAAGGTCCGAAAGTCCGGTTTTGAAACAGGTTGCAAGAAGTGGCCTCAAAAACGGGTGAAGTAAGGTAAACTGAGAGAAAGAAGGTAATTCCATGGACGGTTTTACGATCTCAAATTCAAACAGATTTCTTGAAATGGGAAATCTTAAAGAAACGAACTCATCAGTGACGTTGGATTCTGGGCCCTCGCTAGAAGAGGGTCAAGGAACGTCTTTTGCTGAAACATTAAAAAAATCCATTGCCGAAGTGAACCAACTTCAAAAGAAGTCAGATGTGGCCATGCAGAACTTAGCGACAGGACGAACTGATAATGTTGCGGAAGTTATGATTGCGTCAGAGAAAGCCGACATCGCTCTGAGGGTCATGGTGCAGGTGCGAAACAAGATTATTGATGCGTATAACGAAGTCATGAAAATGCAGGTATAGTGGAGGCAGCAGTTGGATAAGGTTTTTGCGGGCATAGTTGCACAATTTCGCGAGTTTTTTAAGAATTTGGGCCCAACCAAAAGAATGTCGATCATTGCGGTTTCAGTGGTCGCGATTGTTGGCGTAATCACGATGGGCTTTATGATCTCCGGCAAGGACTATGTACCACTTTTTTCAAGTATACCAGCAGACCAAGTAACTACGATTATATCCAAACTCAACGAAAAAAATGTTCCCTTCCAGCTTCGTGATGATGGAAAGACCATCGTTGTACCGAAGGATCTCCTACATTCGACTCAAATGGCCCTCATGGCGGAATAAGTGATCCTGGCCCTTCCAAACAAGAAGACCTTCCTCGAGGAGGGCGGGAGTCCGTCGGCCTCGGTCGTTGTGGAGTTGCAGCAGGGAAAGGAACTGGGGGCCGACCAGGTCCGAGGAATACGGTACCTCGTCGCAAATTCTGTTGAGGGTCTGGATCCTGATCGGGTCACTGTTCTCGACGAGCGTGGAAAAATACTCACAAGAGCGAGCGATAGCACGACCTCTGGTTCGAGTGACATTATGGAGCTCAAGCAAAAGGTTGAACGCGAATTTGAGGGTCGCATTGAATCCATTCTCGGCAAAGTTGTTGGTAATCAAAAAGTGGTTGCCAAAGTCAATGCCACTCTCAATCAAAGGGTGATTCAATCTGTTGAGGAATCAGTCGACCCAGACAGAACGGCAATTCGAAGTCAGCAAAGCGAAGAGGAGTCCCTGGACGGGTCGCGAATAAATCCGGCGGGAGTGCCTGGCTCAAGGGCAAACCTGCCAGGGGCGGAAGATGCTGGGCAGATCGGATTTAAGCAGGATGTTAAAAAGGCAGTCAAAACGACCAATTTCGACGTTCCCAAAACTGTTCGAAACGTCAAAGAGGCCGCCGGGGCGCTTGAGAAAATTAGCGTGGCGGTTGTCGTTGACGGAAACCTGATAACAACAAAGAAAGATGATGGAACGACGGAATCCAAATGGACAGCCAGGAGTTCCGAGGAACTTCAGAAGTACGAAACACTTGTTAAAAGCGCAGTGGGCTTCAATGCGGCTCGTGGTGATTCTGTTAAAATCGAGAATATTCAGTTTCAGGCAGAAGATTTTTCTGAGGTCGAAAAGCTTCTGACAAATCTGGAACGCAGAAAATTTCTTCATGCACTTTTCAAGTGGGCGATTTTCGCTTTTTCTTTGGCTCTGTTCTTTTTTATTGTCATTCGGCCATTCATGCAATGGATTACAGATTCATTTCAGGACTCGGTGGAAGAGATGCTGCCTCGTACTATCGAGGAACTTGAGGAATTGCAGTCGGTAGATAATACGCTTCCAGGTATGTCCTCAGCACTTACAGTTCTGCAAGAATCCATAGATCCTGAGAAGGCCGAGAGTGAGCTTCTTAAGGACAGGATTATGAACCTCATGCAGAAGGATGAGGAAAAAGCGGCAAATGCCTTTGGAATGTGGATGGTGAGAAAGGATGTATAACTAATTATGAAGATCTTTAAGGCTGACAACATCGATTTTGATTCACTCAAGGGCTTCGACAAAGCGGCGATCCTAATTAACTATCTTGGCAAAGATGCGATTAAGGTACTTCTGCGGCGGATGGAAGATGGAGATATTCGCAAACTTATCAGTGTCATGGGGAAGTACCGAATCGTGCCGGTCCATGTGACAAAGCGAATACTCGAGGAATTTTACGAGATGATTAGTGAATCGGAAGATTACATTTTTTCCGAAGAGATGACAGCCAAAGACACCATCGTCGATGCGCTCGGAGAAGAAAGGGCGCGGGGAATCTTAGGGGGGCTTAATATGGTGTCTGGCAGCTCCAGATCTCTGGAATCCCTTGAAATGGTTGACGCAAAATCCCTTGCTAACTTTCTTGTCAATGAACACCCACAAACGGTGGCTGTTATTCTGTCGCACCTAGAACCCGAGAAAAAAGGAGAAGTTCTGAAGCGACTTCCTGATGCAATTCAAGCGGAGGTTGTGCTTCGCATGGCAAATCTGGAATTTGTGGACCCTGAACTAATTTCCGAAATCGATAAGGTTCTTAAGAATCAGCTCGCGAATACAGCAGTCGTCGATCAATCTTCGCTTGGAGGAGTTCAGCCAGTGGCAGAGATGCTCAACGTTATGGACAAAAATACGGAAGGCTCGATTATGGCGCGCCTAGAAGAGAAAGATCCTCTATTGGCCGAGGAGATTCGAAAACTTATGTTTGTTTTTGATGATATTGTAAAAATTGATGATCGTGGAATTCAAGCTCTCCTCAAGGAGGTTCCAAATGATAAGCTCCTCTTGGCATTGAAAACGGCGAGCGAAGATATAAGGGCAAAAATATTCAAAAACATTTCAGCCCGGGCTGCCGAAATGCTGAGAGAAGATTTGTCCAGTATGGGACCATCAAGACTCTCTGACGTCGAAGGCGCTCAACAAGAAATAGTCAATGCGGCAAGGCGATTGGAAGCTGAAGGGAAGATACTGATTGCAAGAGGTGGATCTGAAGATGCGATGGTCTAAGAGTATTCTGAAGAAAGAGCAGGCAGAAAAGAGCACCTTAGAGTTCACTCCTCAGAAATTCAAACTGGGAACTCCGAGTCAGGCTTTGGAATACCTGAGGGAGAAAAGCTCCGGCTCTGATTTTCGTATGAATGATGTGATTCGTGTTCAAACAGGGGTCGAGAACCTAGAGCAAAAAGCGAAGAACAAAAAATTGATGAAAAGACTCTCGAAAAGCTCCAAATGATTCAGGAGTCTGCTTATGCAGAAGCTTATCGATTGGGCCTCGATGAAGGCAAAAAGACAGCTTTTGAAAAAGCATCCACTGAAATCGAGCAACGACTTGGGGAGTTGGATCAGCTGTTAGCGACGATTAGAAATTTAAAAACAGAATTGATTGGGCACAACGAGAGTTCTCTTATTGGCCTGATGTTTCAGATGGCTTCACGACTGGCAATGACTGAGCTAGATCAAAACAATCAAGCTGTGGTTGAAGTGTTAAGGCAAGCTGTCCATTTAGCTCAGGACGAAGAGCGAATTCACGTTCAGGTTGCGCCGTCTCAGTTTGAATTCCTGGAAGAGATAAAAAAACAAACAAGTCGTGAACTTGATTTTCTCAAAGTGATGACTTTCGATCCTCGCCCAGGCATTCGATCTGGAGGTTGTGTGATCGAAACCAACTATGGCGAAATCGACGCGCGTGTTGAACAAAGGCTTGAGCAACTCTGGGCTGCAATTAGTCCAACACTTCCGAGAGTAAAAAATGTCATCGGTGGTTAGTCTTCCGGCCACTATTGATTTTGGTAGGTACCGTGATATCGTATCTGCGGCCCATCTTTCGAAAGACCAGGGCCGAGTCACCGAAGTTAATGGACTTTTGATCAAGGGAACCCTGCCAGGGGCAAGTCTTGGTAGCTTGGTTCAAATTTTTCCCCTGAACTCTGAGCGAGAAATTTTGGCCGAAGTGGTGGGCTTTCGGGATCAGCATGTTCTGATGATGGCCCTCGGAGAAATGCGAGGGGTTGGACTTGGTGCCAAAATTCTCCTGCTTCGTCGGTCAGCGACGGTTCGCGTTGGTCAGGAGCTGCTTGGACGTATTATAGATGGCCACGGAAATCCAATTGACGACAGCGCCCAAATTGAAAATTTTCGAGAGGTGCCCATCTACTGTGAACCTCGCAACCCTCTTTTGCGCAGGCCCATTCGTCAATCATTGGATCTGGGGGTTCGAGCAATCAATGCGTCCCTGACGCTTGGCCGGGGGCAGAGAATGGCAATTCTCGCCGGCTCTGGAGTTGGCAAATCTGTGTTATTGGGGATGATGGCCAGGTACACAGAGGCAGACGTCAATGTCATTGCCTTGATCGGAGAGCGAGGACGAGAGGTTCGGGATTTCATCGAAAACGATTTAGGACCAGAGGGTGCAAAAAAGTCGGTTATTGTGTGCGTCACCGGCGACCAGAGCGCACTTCTGAGAATGAGAGGGGCCTTTGTAGCAACGGCAATAGCAGAGTATTTTTCCGGTCAAGGGAAGAACGTGCTCTTGATGATGGATTCAGTGACTCGTTTTGCAATGGCCATGCGTGAAATTGGCCTCAGCACTGGTGAACCGCCGTCCTCAAAAGGGTATACCCCCAGTGTCTTTGCCATGTTGCCAAAGCTCTTGGAACGAGCAGGATCTTTTGAAAACGAAGGAAGCATTACTGGTGTCTACACGACTCTAGTTGAGGGTGATGACATGAATGATCCCGTGGGCGATGCTGTTCGTTCGATTGTGGATGGTCACATTATTCTATCAAGGGATCTTGCACAAAAGGGACATTTCCCCGCCATCGACATTCTTCAAAGTAATAGCCGAGTTATGAGAAGTGTGACCTCGGCTGAACACGTGAAATTGGCTCAAAAACTGCGCGAGACTTTGGCAACCTATAAAGATGCTGAAGATTTGATAAACATTGGGGCCTATAAGCCAGGCTCAAACCCAAGAATCGACAAAGCCGTTAAGTTAATTGATTCAATTAATGATTTTCTAAAACAAGCAATCGAAGATAGATCAACGATGACTCAAGGTCTACGGGCTTTGCAGCAAATTCTACTTCATGCATGATTGGGATTTATGAAATTTAAGTTCAATCTTGAAAAAGTTCTATCACATCGAAAGACAATTGAGAATCTCGCTCAAATTGATTTCCAAGAGGCGCTTGCGTTGCTGAAAGCCGAGGAAGTCGTTCTTGAAAAAATGAAAAGTGAAATTGTCGAAGCGCGAGCTAAGGCCTATGATATTCAAACTTCCAAAGTCATGGATCAAGCCCCGACCCGACTCCAGCATATTTTTCTCTTTATTAAAGGCCAGGCCCAAAAGATCAAGATCCAGGAGTCTAAGATCCAGAATTTCGAGAAATTGGTCGAGTCTCACCGTGAAATTTTGCGATCTCGTGTGACTGAAAGTAAAATACTAGAGAGGCTTAAACATCGCAAAAAATCAGAATTCGAGAAAGAGCAGAGCCGATTAGAGCAGATTGAAGCAGATGACATGAATTTGATTCGACTTAGATTGAGGGAGAAATAGTGAAGAGTGGGTACGAGCAGTTCTTTAAAACAGCTAGAAAGGTGGCCAACAACTCAGCCCCAGCAGAAGTCAAACTTCGCGTTGACCGTCGTCCGAAGTCCCTTCCCTGAGAAGTGATCACGTGAAAGTGGAGTTAAATAAAAACAAAGAAATGTTAAAAAATGAAGTTGAGAGACAACTCCGTCAAAAAGTTCATTTTAAAGTTCCAAAGAAAAGTAAGTCCTCTTGGCAAAGGATTCTTTTGTCGACTTTTGGAATCGCTATTTCCATTTTGGGATATCTCAACCGAGAAAAAATAGAGAATGTTATTCAAAATGTGGAGGTTTCTATTCTGGGTGCGGCTCAGGCGGAAACAGGGAATGTTGGGGCGAAGGCTCAAGAAGCAAAAAGTTCCGAAGCGAAACCCGGGGATCTTAATCAGGGCGTGAAAGAGTCAAAAGAGGCTGATGGTAGCGAAGGAAAGCTTGTCGGTGGAGGGCTCCACACAGAGGTTTCGGGGGATTTGAGTCACCTACAGAAGCTGGTCCAGCGAAAGAAGCAGTTGGATGACCGAGAGGCTGAGTTGGCGCGAGTTGAGGATGAGATAAACAAACAGAAAATTGAAATTGAAAAGAGAATGAAGGAACTCGAGGAGATGAGAGCTCGTATATCGTCGATCCTGGAGGAGCGGGTAAAAATTGACGAGCAGAAGGCCGATAGTTTGATGCAGATGTATTCGAATATGAAGCCCCCACAAGCTGCAAAAGTTTTTGAAACGATGGACGAGGAGTTGGCAGTTGAGATTCTTGGGCGCATGAAAAAGAAGAACGCTGCTGAAATTCTGAATCTCTTAAAGCCAGAGAAGGCTCAAGTCATTTCCGAAAAGTATGCCGGGTATCGACGAGTTCCGGCTTCGTCCGGCGGAGTTAAGAAGGATTAGATGGTACATGTAGTAGCTATAAGTGACAGAACAAACAACTTAGGGAAAGGAGAGATTTTTGGAGTTAATCAGCACAGTCGCAACGCCGCCGTCGCTGATGAAATTGAAGACAGAACTCGGTAAAGGCCCAGGTGAGAACAGTTCGAGGGGGCGGGATCAGGGAAATTTTTCAGACGTTCTTAGGAGCCAGACTGAAAAAAGACCCCAGGAGCCGAAGGGCCACGAAAGGATCTCGGTGGAAAGGAAGGAAAAACCTCTTGGCGAGGAACCTTCAAATGGGATCGAGAAAAGAGTGGGCAAAACCGAGTCACCTGTTAAGAAATTTCAAACTAAGGGTCAGTCAGATCGTATGACTTCCGAACGAGAGAAAGCAATTCTGAAATTCATGGACTCTTTCGAGAGTGAATTTAGAGTTCCACCCCGAGAAATGGTGGTGGCAATGGCAGGTCTCAGTGAGGATCAAATGAGTATGGCACCCGAAGAGACCGCGGAGACAGTTATAGGAAAGCTTGACTTGGATGATGGCGAAAGCGAGCGGGCTCAGCTGGCCTATGTCGGCTTTCTCACGCAGCTGAGTCTCATCGATTCAAAAATCCCAAAACCATTTCTGGTGGATCCAACGGCCCTGTCGCTGAGAACCCTGGCGGAGGCCAGTGGTGGCACTAATGGCGGGCTGTACCCGGAGGGTCTGCAAGAATCTGCCTCAAAGGGTTTAGTTGATGTCGCAGCGTCGGCGACATCACAGCCCTTGGAGGATTCAGTTCAACTCGCGTCGGAAGGGGGCGAGGCTTCGGCTGGTGAAACTAGTTCCGAACCACAAGATGCGCGGCCTAGTCAGGAAGAATCCAAGGGTGAGCAAGCTAGTTCATCTCAGGCCTTTCTGAAGCCTCAAGTTCGCCAGAGAGTTTTGGCGAGCCTTGAGCGCAAGGCAGAGCGGGATTTGTCTGTTCAGAACTTGAACAACAAATTTTGGATGACAGGTCCACCACCGAATGCGCAGGCTCCTGCACTTCAGGGGGCTCTCCCGACTGGAAATGCTGAGGCAGGAACAGGTGGCGGAGATCAAATGCTGGATCGCTTGATCGCTCAGGAGAATCTACCAGGTTCGGAAGCTGTTGGGTTCGACAGCGAGAGACTTGTCTTTGAGCCCGGACGGGGAGGCAAGGAAGATGCAATTCCGTTCATGGTGGGTCAAGGGTTTGCACCAAAAATTCAAGCCAAAAAAACGAGGGCAACGAATTTCAGGAGCATGCAGGCGATAGTCCCAATGAACAAGGCTCACGGGATCTGAGCAATTCAATTGGTGGAAGCGGCCAAAAGAAGGTCAGCGTTGAAGATATGAATTTCAGGCAAATGGCCGAGGCACTTAATGGTGATCGTAGTTTGTCGCAAGGGCAGAGCCCTGGTTCTGGTAGGATCGGAAATCACATAGGGACCGAGGGGCTGGCGCTTTCCAAGCCGTCTTATGATAACGAAGGCAACATCAAGGAGATCATGAATCAAGCTCAATACTTGATCAAAAATGGCGGCGGCGAGATGAAGGTAAAAATGTCACCTGAGGGATTGGGTGAGCTTCAACTCAAAGTTCTTGTTTCTGACGGCAAAGTGAATGTGCAGATGGTGACTGAAACAAAAGAAGCAAAGAATGCAATTGAGAGTTCTTTGGCTGATCTTAAGAACAGTCTTAGTGCACAGAGACTCTCTGTCGAACATGTGAAAATTGATGTCGTTGCCGCTGCGAACGCGGAAAACAAAGCAGACCAAGGGATGAATTCAAATCCGAATGGTCAGCGAGATTCGACGAAACAGTTTTGGAATCAATTTCAAGAAAGTTTCGGGAATCGTTCCCAGAGGGATGGCCTTTTTGACATGTCAGGAAGAGGGTATGTTTCAAAAAAGGAGCGTGAACCGTTGCAGCCGATTACGGCCCCAGCAAATGCGCGAAGAACAAGTGGGAAAGGGTCTGGGTTGAATTTGGTGGCATAATTTGGTGACACAATTTATTGGCGTCATAGTGGCGCTTGTCATGCCGCGATCGGGAAGGCCTCGGCATGGCAAGCTTGTAAGGCAGGTATTTTTCATTGAGGGAGGACAAGATGTCCGTGATGAGTGTGAAACAATCAACGAAGACCTTTGGGGATAAGCCTCAAGTGAGTCAAAAGTCAGGACTTGATCAGGCCACCGAATACACACCCGCAGATTTAAAAAAACTCGGCGGAGAAAACGTTGGAGAAGTTCTTAACAAAATGGCGGACCCAAACTGGGTGGATCCAAATAAAAAAATCCGCGCGGTTGGTAATGACAAGCTTGATAAAGATTCATTTTTCAAACTCATGTTGGCTCAAATGAAGAATCAAGATCCAACAAATCCTTTGAAGTCCCATGAAATGGCGGCTCAACTTGCAAACTTTTCGTCCCTTGAGCAAATGCAAAACATGAATAGAACGCTCGAAGAAATGAAGAATGCCCAGAAACCCATAGAACAATTTCAGGCGATGAGTTTCATTGGAAAAGCTGTTGGTGGAGATTCATCTAAGATTACGCGTTCGAAGGGTGATCGTGATCATGAGCTTCGATTCAATCTTCCAAATAATGCCGGAGAAGTTCGCGTCAATGTTAAGAACGGTGATGGTGAAGTCGTGAAAAACTACACCCTGAAAGCTACAAAAGCCGGTGAAAATCAAATCACTTGGAACGGCGAAGACGAAAAAGGTGCGAAGCTTCCTGCCGGTGACTATCAGTTCTTCATTGAGGCTACGGGATTGGATGGGCAGAAGATGGCAGTCAAAACTGAATTTGAGGGCGTGATCACAGGAATTCATACTTCCCCAGAAGGCCCGATCCTGCTCGTCGGAAAGCAAGCCATTCGTATGAGGGACGTCAAGAAGATCACAGACCCACAGCTTATGAAGAACGACCAGAAAAAAGAGATTTCGCAGACTCCGGACTTGAAGTTAGGAGGTCAGATAGCGCAGACTGAAAAGACGAGTGATGAAGGTGCGCCGGAGGCTCAGAAAAGTTCGAGTGATCTTATGAATAGTGTCGGACTTTCAAGAGGAATGATGGCAAAACTTGCAAAGGAAACAAAACCGTAAATGGATTTGAAGAAGCTACAAGGATTAGAAAGTTTGACACCGACCCCGATCCAGGGTCGTGGGATCCCAGGGCCCCAAGGCCAGGGTCCCTCCTTTCGTGAGACTCTGAATCAGCTCTCTCAAAGTGACGTTCTTCAAGGTAGCACGAAAGCGGTCGCTTCAAATGAGAGTCTAAGATTTTCTCAGCACGCTGTGGATCGAATGAGAACTCGGGGGATTTCCTTCTCTCAAGAGGATCTTGGGCGTATTAACGAAGCCGTGACAAGGGCTGCGGCTAAGGGATCGAAGGATTCGCTGATTTTGATGAAGGATTCGGCATTGATTGTGAGTGTGAAAAACAAAACAGTTGTGACAGTGATGGATCAGGCGGCGTTAAAGGAAAATGTTTTTACGAATATAGATAGTACGATTGTAATGTAAGTGTTCGAGGGCTGGTCCTCCTTGAGGGGGCCCTCCAAAAATAATATGTGGGCTGATTGATTGAGGTCCACTAAAAGAAATGACATGGAGGTCATATGGGTATTCTTTCGTCTCTTTATACCGGTGTATCCGGCCTAACAGCACAAGGTGAAGCATTGGGAGTCATCGGCGACAATATCGCCAATGCCAATACCATTGGATTTAAAGCCAGCCGAGCCGAGGTTCAGGAGGACATTATTGCAAAGAACCTTAAGGGAATTCTCGGCGGAAACCAAATTGGGCGTGGAGTGAAAATCGGAGCTGTCAATCCGATCCTTGTGCAGGGAAATGTCGATTCCACTGAAAAAGTGACGGATCTTGCCATCTCTGGTGATGGATACTTTAAGGTCATGGGTAGTGACGGTGAGAGCTTTACTCGAGACGGGTCTTTTCACTTCGACCGAGAAGGTTACTTAGTGACAAATGACAATCAAAAGGTGCAGGGTTTTACCACCGATGAGAAGGGCAAAATCGTTAACAAAACTGGCGACATCAAATTTCCGCGGGCGCTGATTCCAGCAAAAGGGACGACAGAAATTAAAATTGATTTGAATTTAGATTCACGTGTTGAACCGACAAAAAAGTTTGATTTGAAGGACCCTTACGCGACTTCACACTACTCTACGGGCATTGAAATGTTTGACACTCAAGGAAACAAACATCTGGTCAGCTATTTCTTTAACAAAGTTGACGATCGCAAGTGGGAATACAAGGGCTTGGTTGACGGAAAAGAAGTCATGGGGAGCAAAGAGGGTGAATTGGCACAAGTCATTGCTGGTCGCCTTGAATTTACGGTCGATGGAAAACTAGATAAGCAAGAGGTCACCGACTCCGCATTTAACTTCAAAGGTGGGGCTCTTCAGGACCAGAAAATCAAACTGAGTTTCGGCGATGATATATCTAGTGGTGGAAAGGGTCTTGACGGAACCAAGCAATACGGTAAAGGTTCTGATTTGATTAGCTGGAATCAGAATGGGTCAGCGGCAGGGACAATCACAGGACTCTCTTTCAATGACGAAGGAACTTTGACTGCGGTCTATTCAAACGGCGCAGCCCAGGACTTGGCACAGATCTCCATTGCAAAATTTGAAAACCCAGAAGCTCTATTCAAGGTTGGTAACAATCGACTCAAGGAATCCAGAGACTCTGGTGGTGCGGCTCTGGGTGCACCAAAAGCTGCGGGTCGTGGAAGTATTTACGCAAAATCACTCGAGCGATCCACGGTGGATCTTGCGACTGAATTTGTAAACATGATTCAAAATCAGCGTGGTTTTCAAGCCAATGCCAAGACAATTACTACGACTGATGAGCTTTTGAATGAAGTCATTCAATTGAAGAGATAATTTTTCTGATAAATTTGTCTTAGATAAATGTGTCGTATTTGGCTGACAGCTAGTCGTAGTCAAGACTTTCTTTGAAAGGAGTGGCCGGCTAGCTTGCAATCTGATCTGGTTTTTCCAAAGGGTCGACCTTTGGCAGCCGAATGACAAATCTGGTGTTCTTGAAGTCTTCGACGGCGATGGTTCCGGAATGGCGATCAACAATTTGTTTAACCATCATGAGGCCGAGGCCTGTTCCCTTTCCTGTTTCTTTCGTTGTCACTGATACATGAAATAAGTTCTTTCGAAGTTCCTCAGGAATGCCTGGACCGCTGTCTGTGAGACATATTTCCAAATCTTGATCAAGTTCTCGTGCAGTGATGTGGAGCCAGCGATCATCGAGTTTTTCGATGGCATCAATCGAATTAGATACGAGATTGACGATCACTTGGGAAATCAGAGTTTGATTGCAGCGGACATGGAGATCTTTTTCTGGAAGGTCAACGTTGAGGGTGACGGCGCTTTTCCTTAGCTTGATATCGATAAAAAAGAGACTCTCGTCGATAATTTGCCTAAGGGTTACAATTCGAAAGTCAGTGTCATCAGCCTGTCGTGCGAGCATTTTAACGCTGGTAATGACCTTGTCCATCCGAACTGCCGATTTCTTGATTTTTTCCAAAACAGGCAGAGCCTCTCCTGGGTTAAAGACGAAATCTGCCTTCTCCCAATTCGTTTTGAATTTACCAAGATAGTAAAGAACAACAGATAGGGGATTCGACAAGTCATGGGCGATATTTGCGGAGATTTCCCCAATTGTTGCCATTCTAAATTGAGCTTTCGAAGCCCGCAGATTGCTCAGCATAGCGTTGAACTCAGTCTGGAGGACCAGGAACTCATCGTGGCGATCGAGCTCTAAGTTTTTTTCAAGATCCCCATGACCAACCTGAATAAAGAAGTTTTTCATTTTTTCTATAGGATTTAAGAGAGATTTTGACTGTCCAATGACTAACAATGAAATCGAGAAAAACACAATTACAATTGCTCCGGACAAAGTCACGACCAGAAACGTCTTTTCCTTTTCGAGGATAGTCTCGAGTTCGCTTCGATATTCCACCAGGGCTTGTGTGGTTTGGGCTTCAGCTTGTAGAAGTCCAGATTCCTGTTCATGTCTTTTGTTATAGTAGCCCAGATACTGCTTAAAGAGATCAGAGTATTTATTCAAGAGTAAAGTTTCGCCAGCTTTGAACTGAGGGTCTTTTGAATTTTCATTTGAAGGTCAGCAAGCCCATGAAAAATTGAATCGATATATACGGGATCGTGGCGAGATAGAAAATCTTTTCATCTCTGCGTAGCTGAAGGTAGCTGACAAGATACTCTGATCGACTCTTAGTCTGGAGACCCTTAAAAAATCTTTCCAATTGGTGGATGTTCTTGCGCCACTCGCCCTCAATGCCCCAGTCTTTATAGCCTAAGGTTTTGGTAGTATCAATAATCGATTTGAGGGAGTTAAAGACCTGAGTTTCGGCAGTCAGCAATTTGGAAGTTGTGTTAGGAAAGCGATTGCCAGTGAGGGTTTGAATTGTTTTGAGGCCTTGTTGAAAAGCCGCACTGCTCGTTGTTATTTGGTCGACATAAATTGATTTTCCATTTTCATGAAATTGAGGATTTGATTTTTCATTCAGAAGGAACTCCTTCCCACTCAGCTGTTCATTGCGAAAATGTTGATTCAATTGATCAAGAGATAATTGTATTTTGTTGAAGCGTTGATCAAAATGAAAGACATCTAGAAGAAGAAGGCCAAGCAAAAAAGCGCTCACGATGGCAACAGTGGATAAGCGTAGAATGACTTCATTTAAGAAGCGAGTTTTGAATGAACGGCGCCAATTTGTGAATAGAGCAGTCATTTATAGTTCCACCAAAAGTCGAATCTGAATCAGGAATATATAGTGGAAGCGGAATTAGAGAATAATATGGGAGACCAGTTTTCTAGGCCCTTTTGTCAGGCCTTTTTGACAAATTCAGACTTCAGGTTAATGCTTCCGACGCCCTCAATTCGACAAGCGATATTGTGTCCGTCGCCACCGTCGGAAAGTCGGATGTTCCGGACTTTAGTCCCTCCTTTGACAACAGAAGAAGAGCCTTTAATCTTCAAGTCCTTCATAACTATCACGGAGTCCCCGTCGACAAGAATGTTCCCATGCGTATCCCGGATGCTTCCATCAATAACTTCGAGCGAAGCCGAGTCATCCTTGGCGACAAAAGTCCATTCATGGTTGCACTCGGGGCAAATCCACAGGTTCCCATCTTGGTAAATGTTTTCAGATTTGCATTTTGGACAGGAAGAGGGAGCTTCCATGATTTACGTCCTTTCCAAACGAGGATTTTGAGCTAACACACTTAAGCTAACACCTTTAAGCCAAGACCTTCAAGAAAGCATTTGAGTCCATTGAGATATTCATCTTGGGAATGTTTGAGTCCATCCAAATGGTGAGCTTCGGGAAGGCTCAGTTTTTTCCAGTTTAAATGTTTTTGAGGTTCAAAAACTAAATCAATATCTGCAGGTGAAATAAGTTCATCTCTCCATCCTCGAATCGAAAGAACAGGGAAATCTTGGGGAAATTGTGACAAATGCTGATTCAAATCTCTATGAAAGAATGGACTCCAGCACCAAATAAGGGCTGTCACAAATAAACTTTTTCGGTATTTTCTTTCGTTAAAATATTTGGCACCTAAACGTAGGGCAGAAAAGCCCAATCGAGCTGAGGGTCCGCTGTCACAAATCAAGGCTTTAATGTCATAGCACCTTCTACGGGCAAGAGCTTCAATTGCGCTAGCCGCGGGGTTGGAGAAGGCAAAGACGATCTTTTGCTGTGGAAGCAAATTTAGCAACTGCTCGATTTGTTCTGCAAAAACATGTTTGAGACCCATCCGACCCTCTGAAGTGAACGGGATTGGGTGCCTCAGATTCAGTTTCTGGAGATTAAAGGCAAATGCGTCAAAGCCCAGGGCATTGACGCATTTCACATGTCTAGCCAGGGCTCGCTTGTTACCCTGGTAAAAATGAACAAAGAAAATCAACTCTGAATATTTTCGGTCTTTGGCCTTAAACAACTGTCCATCATGGGGATATAACATCTCATTGTTCCCAGTTGACTGTCTCGCCTCCCTGAGGACCTCCAAGATGACCGGACGCAGTTGGCTGGCTCTGAAGAGCTTGCTCTGCGGCATGGCAAAGTGCCTTTTGAAGGACAAAAGTTTGCTCTAATGCGGTCTCTGAAAGCACTTTTCCACAGGCCTCAACGATTGATACAGCATCAATTCCTTGAAAATGATAAATCTCATCCGGACGACCACACTTCGAATGTCTACGAACAGCACAACTTTCATGACGAACACCAACGATGGAGCCCAAATTATCAAGCAAGCCGGGCTCGCCATCGTGGACACTCACGAGAGGCACTCTTCGTCCTGAAATTGTGAGAATCTCACTTGAGTTCATTTCTTCGCTTGGCCGTAAATACAAATTTGAATTGATTCCCAAGCCCTCTCGTAGGTACTGATAATTGCTCGCGTGACCTAGTATTCCACAAAGTAAATCCGGGGAAGTGACCACTATCACATTGGCATAAATTCCTCGCGAAAGAAGAGTTTCGGAGGCCTTGATTGCCTCAGTCGTTGGTGATCCCATTGACATGATGTTAACGACATTGTCGCCAGGCTCATAGCCAGCGTAGCCCCTATAGTCGATGAGATAATAGGCGCCTTGAAGGACTTCATTTCGCACCTGACTCATGATTTGAGCTTCCGGCCATGCGCTCACCTGATCCTCAGGTAATGCAGCAGGCATTGGATACTCTGCTCGAGATAAGGTTTGGCCAGCTTCAATTATTTTAAATCTAATTTGTTTTTTTAGGTAGTGCAGCATATCCTTTTGCTCAATCCCGCGGGTGACGCCACGAATAAGTACGCCAGATCTTTCGGCGTTGTCATTAAAGAGATGTCTGCGTACGGACTCACAAAAGATCCAATCAAGCTCCTGGCAGAAAAATGGTTCCCAGGTAATCTGATTAGGAATCTGAAAATCAGATTTCCAGCCGTGCTGTGCGCCTTCTGGTGAAAGAGTGACTCCTGAGGGTGTTCCGACGCATATAAAAGAACTCTTCCAGTAGAGGTTGTAAAAATATTGATCATGGGCGCGCTTGATAAAGAAATCGTAAACAGTCATCAATGGGATGATTGGAATCCCGAGAGTATCTCTCAGGCGACCAAAGGCACCCAAGCAAGACATGACATTTCCTTCAGCGATTTCAAATCGTAAAAAGCGATCACTGACTTCTTCGCCGGGAACCAAATCTGGCAATTTCTTATCCTTCACTCCATATTCAGCCTCAAGATCCGCAACAATAGGTGCCCCAAAAATCTTTCCATCCATTGCGGGATTTAAATTTGTACTGGTTCCTACGTCAGGGGCCATGGAAACAAATAATTCGCCCGGCAATTTCCAAATCTTTTCTAAACTTGAGAGCGTTTTTCCGCCTGCGGCGGCTTCTGTGGACGCGTTGGAGACCCTGGTCAATTTAGCTGTGAGTTGTCCAAGCATCCATTGAGTGTGTGGATAGTTTGTAAGTTTTGTATTGATTTCAAGGCTTTGTGTCAGCTCTCCAAATTCAGATAATTTCTCAAGAAAAAACTTCTGATTTTTTTCCTTGAGGGTTCGTTGTCCATGAATGTCATCGTAAAGTCGCTCTCCACGGGCCTTGAGGAATTTATCTTCGGGTGTGCCGCTCTGAAATCTCTGAAAAAGAGCATCTCCTTTGAGTGCCTGCTTGGCCTTAAGCTCGTTTAATTCCTCTTCGTGAATAAGGGCCGAATGGTTCCCGGCTTGGGCAGCCATTTTGAGGCCCCAGCCTTTCAGGGTGTGGGCAATAATTATTGTCGGCTTGCGAATTGAAAGTTTACTAGTTTCCATTGCCTCGATAAGAGCTATAATATCATGCCCTCCTAAATCACGCAGGGCTTCATAGAGTTCCTGATCAGTCACGGTCTCAAAAAATTTCTTCATTGAAGGATGTTCTTTGACGATTCCCTTTTTGAGGGTCTTCATGTCATGAACAAGAAGGAGGGACTGAAGCTCATAGTCTTTCAAAACTTTTTCAAGAAAGTTTTGAAATGCATGACCCCCAGGCTTTTTGAACAAGGCTTTTCGTTTCGACCCGTGACGAACCTGAATAACTTCCCAACCATTCGCAGTCATAGTTCTTTCAATTCGATCTGCATCCGAGCCGTTCATTATTTTTTCATTCGTAATACGATGCCCATCTAATGACTGCCGATTGTAGTCGACGATCCAGGTGATATTACCAATTTCTCGCTCGGCGAAATCCGGTACAGCTTCATACATAGAGCCTTCTCGAAATTCTGAGTCCCCCGTTAAGGCCCAAAAATGGGCTGGAGGAACTTCATATCCGTGCTCTCGCGCATAGCGATAAGCTAGGGCCAAATACCCCGCCTTAACCGGTGGAATCCCGACTGTGCCTGATGGGAAGAAATTGTGGTGATCAGAGTCGTAGGTCGAGTGGTAGGATTGGAAAACAGGTTCGCCATCCTGCGAGTATTTACGAAGTCCAGCCATCGCAGTATCCGCTTCCTGCTGCGAAAATTTGGATAAATCAGCTTTTAAAAATAAATCCAATAAATAATTATACGAATGGTCGGCAGGCGAAGCATGGGGCTTATTGGCCACATGATCATAGCCGGTTTTTACAACCAAATGAAGTGCACCTAAAATATGAAGGGCACTGGAAGAGGCGGCAAGATGACCGCCCACTTTTGGATCCCCTTTAGCCTTTTCCTCCCGATGATTGGCTTGATAGATCATTTGGGCAGCCAAATAATGGGCGCGTTCAGCGATAGACTCGAGGGTCTCACGATTTAATTTATTAAACGACAAGGGCATCTCCTTATGATTCTTATGATCATTATGATCATTGAATTAGGTCGGAAAGATTTACGATGGAAGGTCATTCATAGCAAGAAATTAATACAGAGCGTTGGGGCGTTTCCGGGTCGTCAGTGGGAAATTATCAGACTTCTAAAACAAAATCCCATCGAATTTTTACAAAACCATCTGGATCAACAATTCCTTGGGGGGGATTCGGAAAAGGTGCTGCGGCTCTGAAGGCATCTATGGCAGCCTCATCTAGATCTTTGATTCCTGATTCGCTCATCACTTGAACTTTGACGAGCTGCCCGGTTGGGTTCAAAAAGATAACTAACTTGGTGATTTTATCCTCGTTGGAGGCAATGGTTCGACCTTGGCGAAACATCTTGTGTAACTTGTCTCTGACTTTGGGCTCCCAATACTGGGATAATTGACGGCGAATTCGATTGAAGTAGGTGTAGTATTTGAATTCCTTTGTACTGAGCATTGTCTCAAGACCTAAGTCTACATCTTTTAAATAATCGGGGGACTGGCTAGCATTTCCTGTGTTTTGTTTTTGATCTTGATCAAAATTTTGACCAAAGTTTGGTTGAGCATTCCGGATCTCTCTCACGGAGCGCAAGTTCCTTTTCTAGGCGCTGTGCATTTTCTTTTTCAACTTGTTTTTGCATCAACGCAAACGGGTCCAGGGGAAGTAGTAAATCCTTTAGATTTTTTGCTCCGCGCCGGCCAGGAGGTGGTTGTGTTTTGGATGCTAGATTTTGAAATTCACCTTTGTTTTTTGCCACGGTTTGTTTTTTTACGGTCTGGTTGTTTCGGCTCAAATAGCGGGTCTTTTCTGGGGCCTCATCGTTAACTTGCTTTTCTTCTTGCTCAACAACGTGCTGGTTTTCTAGACGGGCTTGTTTCTTGGAGATGGTTCTTGTTGTTGGTAACGGAGGTTCAATGACTTCAATTGAAATTGGTTGAGTTCCAATTACACGGGGCAGTCCTTCGAAAACATTGATCCCAATTAATATCAAAAAATGGACTAAGGCCGAAAGACTTAAGTATTTAACTAAAATTCATATTTAATTCGCTTCATCTTTGGTCTCATCGGTTTTTTTTGAAACTAGTTGAGGTCCAGTTTGACGTTCTTGAAAACCAAGGGGACAATGTGCAATAGATGAAACCTCAAGTTTATTTTTTGACAGATACCGGTGCCCGTCGTGAATCAAATCAAGATTCTTGTCTTGCAAATGAGGAGTTGGGGCTATACGTCGTTGCTGACGGAATGGGTGGACACTCGGGCGGGGAAGTTGCGTCGCTTATGGCGGTCAAAACAGTTGAGGATGTTGTATCAAATCCGGATACGGCGTCATTGTCGCCGCGCGAGACGATCAACAAGGCCTATCAGGAGGCCTCGCAGAGAATTTATGATAGAGCCGCCGAGGCCTCTGAACTTTCAGGGATGGGCACGACGATGGTCCTGGCTTTACTGAGAGGGGATCGTATGTATGCGGCTAATGTTGGCGATTCTCGGTGTTATCTTTTTAAGAAACCATTTCTATGGCAAATCACTGAAGATCATTCGTTGATTAACGAGCAAATCAGGGCGGGAGTTCTGAATTTGGAAGACGCGCGGCATTTTGTTGGAAGAAATGTTATTACTCGAAGTGTCGGATATGAGCGTTTTGTATTGCCAGATATCATTGAAAGGGAGGTTTACCCTGGGGAAACCTACTTACTTTGTTCTGACGGACTGTCTGGATTGGTGACGGATCCCAAAATATGTGAAATTTTGATGAAAAATTCTCCCGACAAAGTCCCACAGATTTGCGTACAACAGGCCATAGAAAATGGTGGAGACGACAACGTCACAGTGATGGTTGTTCACTTTCCGGTGAACTAAATTTTACCCGTTTGATTTTGCCTATATGATTTTGGCTAAATGATTTTGACAAGAGGAGCCGAACGACCTTGCCACAGAAAAAAGTGACTCTGTTCATTGTCAGTCATCAGACCGGCGAGACTAAAAAAGTAATTATTCCAACTGCTTGGATCAAGGCGGCGACCTTTATGGCAGCGGTTTTAATTTTGGTCATCGTGGCTGGTTTGATGGACTATTTTGGTCTCATGGTCCAGACGATTGAGAATAAGAAGTTGCATGTCGAGAATGCCCAAATGTTGAAGCAGTTTCAAATTGTGGAGGGAAAAGTTTCGTCTCTTGAAAACAGTTTGGAGCGAGTGAAGTCTTTCACGACAAAGTTGAAGTTGATTACCAATATCGATGCGGAAGATCGCGTGACCCAGCTGACTATGGGCCAAAAGACGGCGCCTGGACAAGGGATTGATGAGTATGAACCTATGGAGCAGCGGCCACCAGTCGATTTTTTAACGGGGCAGGACTCCCAGTTTGCTCCGCCACAACAGCCGAATATAAAAACCGGGGAACTTGCTCACGAAAAAGCAAACAGCGATTTTTCTTCCTTGGTGGTTAGAATCGATCGGGCGGTGCGGGAAACTCAGTTAAAAGAACAAAGTGTCATTGAGCTCTGGGAAAGTCTTTCAGAGCGCCAGAGTTTGCTAAATGCAACTCCAAACGTTAAGCCCGCCAGGGGCTGGATCACTTCAAAATTTGGATATCGCTTAAATCCCTTTAATGGAAAGCAGGCGATGCATGCGGGTCTTGATATTGCGGCGACCCCAGGTTCGCCTGTCTATGCTCCGGCTGATGGAATTGTAACCTTCGCCTCCTATGATGAAAGCTATGGTAAATTGATCAGTATTGATCATGGATATGGGGTCAGCACTCGATTTGGCCACAATTCTCAAATTTACGTTCATATTGGTCAGAAAATATCAAAGTGGGATGTCATAGGTGCAGTCGGTAATACTGGTCGTTCGACAGGGCCACATCTGCATTATGAAGTTCGAATTGGAGGAACCCCTGTTGATCCAATGAATTTCATTCTCGATGAATAATCATAGGTTCTTTTCTCTCGATTTTGAAAAGCTAGACTAGCTAAAGGAATATTCTTAAAAGATATTATTTGCTCGATTGTGTTTTCGCCGTCAGGCTAAAAGAATGTCATTAGTTGTTAAATTTTGGGGAGTTCGCGGTTCATTGCCAGCATCTATGTTGCCGACTGGGTGGCGGACTCATATTCAAGGGCTTTTGAAGGGGTTTTTCGCTGACGGCCATTCAAAGCCATCGGATATTGAGAGTTATATCAATTCTTTAGCTCTTCCCTTAGTTGGGGGGTATGGAACCGGCACGACCTGCGTTGAAGTGAATTCTCCAAAAACAAGAATTCTAATTGATGGAGGCAGCGGAATACGAAATTTTAGCGACAAAGTTATGTCTGGACATGCCGGATCCTTGAAAGGACCTTTTCATATTTTTATGACTCATTTTCATTGGGATCATCTTATGGGCTTGCCATTTTTTAGTCCGCACTTTGTTCCGAACAGCGAAATTCACTATTATGGCGTCCAGAAGGATCTCGAAGAAGTCATCAGAAGTGTCTTTAAGAAGCCATTCTTTCCAGTCCCCTTTGAGACTTTGCCAGCAAACATTCATTTTCATACTTTGGAACCTAGAAAGCCAGTCAAAATGGCCGATCTTGAAATAACCCCTTATCAGTTAGACCACCCAGATCCGTGCTGGGGTTACAAAGTGACGCATAAAAAATTGGCCTATGCCCATTGTGTTGATACCGAAAGCACACGGGTCTCTCCGGAGGAGCTTGGGCCAGATCACCCCTTGTATCAAGGAATTGACCTTATGTATTTTGATGCCCAATACACCTTTCCCGAGCTTGCGGAAAAAGCAAATTGGGGTCATAGCGCCGCCCAAATAGGGCTCGATCTGGCCTTTCGTGAAAATATTAAACATGTATTATTTGCTCACCATGACCCTGGGGCAACAATAGCGCAAATTCAAGACCTCAAAGCCCAAACGACCGAATATTTTCAATGGCGTCTTGAGCATGCAGCTGAAAGTGGGGAAACTGTTCCGAAAATTATTTGGGACTTCGTCCACGAAGGTCTTGAAGTTCGAATTGGCTAGCCGAATTGAATCACTGATTACGTTTTATTCGATACCAATTCTGGGCAAAAAGTGACAGATTTTGGCAATAAGCTCTCATGTTGTATAGCCGCTCTAGGCAAATCTTCTGTCCGTCAAAGGCGAACGCCTTGGCATTATTTGTGCTGGCTCCGAGGATCGGCAAGGAGTCTGTATGCACTCAATTTTTTTCACTCGAGGAAATGCTCAGCTACATAATTCGCACCGAGCGCCGGGCCAGCGCAACGTGGGTACATTTCGCGCTTGGACGATATTGGTTGGAGCAAGTCTTCTTGTGTTGACCTCTGCAGGTTGTCGGAAGAGTAGTAACAGTGATCAGCCTTTACCGCCCATTGCGCCGACCGGACAACCCCCACGACCACTGCCCACGAGTGTTCCACCAGGGGGATTTCAACCGGGCCAGCAGTCCCCGCCCAGACCGGTTTTCCGTGCCGCGTCGATACGGTCATTGCTGGGCCCCCCGCAGCCTGGGCTTCCACCCGTAGTTCGACCGCCAGTTGGGCCAGGTTATCCGCAACGTCCCGCCTGGTTACCAGCAGATCAAAGGAATAGACTTATTTGTAACCAAACTGTTGAGAAATCCAAAGGCTGGGGAATTTTTGCGATTTCAAAAACCGGAACAACTTCTAAGTCAATTGTTTGGGATTTGAAGAAGCCTGTGGATCCTTTCAGCCTTGGTGTTTTCGGCAGTGGCGCGAGCGTGAAGCTCACCAGGGGGACTTCAGTCGCAGTGCCTCAAATCGAGGTCACCTACATCCAAAAAGGTAGCGAGGGAAAAGCGATAAGAAAGTTCACATCGAAGGCCCCAGTTGAGCAAGGTCTGACAATGAACCTCTTTGATGATGCCAGCGAACAGGAAGTCGTTGTGGACTGCTATCTAGAGGACAGAGTCGTACCAATTGTGTTGTCTGGTGACTCAGTATTTTGTAAAGGTGAAGCTAGATCTGCGGATGGGAAGAGTGTATTTCCAATTGCAAAAATTTATCCTTGGACTGGAGAGGGTGTCCTCGAAGAGCGGATCTACCTTGGTCCGGAAGATCTAGACTTTGCAGATATTCTGGTTACTCCTCAGTTTGGAGGTCGTTCGGCAGCTTTGGAGGTCAATCTAGAGGCAGCTAGCATTAAGTTGAGCACATCAACTGTGTCATCGATGACTGAAGTCCCAACCAAAGTATTACTTACAGAGAGCCCAGTCGGATTCAGCCTCGATTTGAGTTGTCAAATTGTCAGCACCAACACTGGCGGAAAACAATTGCCAAAGTAATGTCATGACGCACCAGGCGAGCAGAGGCTCGCCACTGGTTCGACCGTTCTACCTAAATATCTGCATTGACTCTTATTTTTCTCACTCCTAAACTGTCTCTGACGGTTCTCAAAAAACCAAATTAATGCCCATTTTGCAAATCAAATTGCAAGAGTAACTGCAGATCAGAGAGGCCCATGGGATTTTTCGAAAAAATATCCGATTATTTTTCAAATGATATTGCTATTGATTTAGGAACTGCCAACACCTTAGTTTATGCTAAAGGTCGCGGAATTATTTTGGACGAGCCGTCTGTGGTTGCTGTTCAGAAGAATTATCGAGGGCTTCAAAATAGAGTCCGAGCAGTTGGTAAAGAAGCCAAGGATATGTTGGGTCGCACGCCTGGAAGTATCGTTGCCATTCGACCGATTAAAGATGGAGTTATTGCCGATTTTGAGGTGACTCAGTCTATGCTCAAATACTTTGTCCAGAAATCCATGGGTGAAAAAAAGAGTCTTATGAGACCTCGAATTATTATCTGTGTGCCTTACGGAATTACTCAGGTTGAAAAGCGAGCTGTCAAAGAAGCGGCTCAATCCGCTGGAGCTCGTGAAGTTTACCTGATCGAAGAGCCAATGGCCGCCGCTATTGGTGCTGGACTTCCTATTCGTGAGGCCAGTGGCAATATGGTTGTCGATATGGGTGGTGGAACCACTGGCGTGGCTGTCATTTCTTTAAGTGGAATTGTGTATTGCAAATCTATCAAGGTTGCCGGTGATAAATTTGATGAGGCTATTGTTAACTATGTTCGTCGGCAATTTAATTTGTTAATTGGCGAGAGAACTGCTGAAAATATTAAAATTCAGATTGGAAATGCATATCCCTTTGAAGAAGAGCGATCCATGGAAATTAAAGGCCGAGATCTCGTTGCCGGCGCACCAAAAACTTTGGAAATTACCAGCTCTCAAGTGAACGATGCCTTAATGGATCCTCTTTCTGAAATAGTCGATGCTGTCAGAACTGCTCTAGAAAAAACGCCACCGGAGCTCGCCTCTGATATTGTAGATAATGGAATTGTTCTAACTGGGGAGGCGCTCTTCTTGCCAACTTAGATGTTCTATTGCGTGAAAGGACGGGTTTGCCTGTTTCAATAGCAGAAGACCCTCTGAGCTGTGTTGTTCTTGGATCTGGCAAGGTGTTGGATGATCCTGAGCTTCTCAGACATGTAACAGTTGATTAGGATTAATATTTTATGAGCGAAAAAGACGTTCGGAATATTGCTCTATTTTTCTTTTTTGCTCTTCTTGATAATCGAAGGGCGATCGACTTGACGACTCAAGCGCTGGTTTACTGTCGCCAAAAGAAAGACAAGAATCCGCAACTTTCTAATAATGTTTTGGTGGTGATGGCGACAAAGAAATTCTGGGAAAAATCGCAGAAGGCCCATTTGCGAGGTCTTCCCTTTTTGACAGCCGACGGTGGTTGGGTGGTTCCCGAAAAAGTGGAGTTTGGGCCCTGGCGAGAATTTCAGAAGAATTCAACCTTGGATGAGCTTCTTATCGTTATTTGGATTAAGATATTGAATTTGTCTTTTTTAGAAGTCTCTGAGGCACTCGGTGTGACTGAGGGGACGCTTCGCTATCGAATGGCCAGGGCGCTCAGAAAATTGGGTGCGATGACAAACCTATTTTCAAAAAAAATTGATCAGGTGTCATTGTGAATAATGAACCGAAAACAATACCACTTTCAAAGAAAAACCAGCGTGAGGTGACTTCTTTTTTGGGTCATGAAATGCTCTTTGATTATATTGCGGGAACCCTAGATGAGGAACGGAAAAGAGCAATTGATGAATTTTTGAATAAATCAAAGGAAGCTCAGTTAGACCTCATTAAGATCTTGAATGGTATGAAATATGCTGAGCAATTGGCTGAAACTGTGGTCTCACAAGATTTGCTGGAGAAGGTCCAAGAGCCTGAAACCTATCTTTCTGTTTTGTTAAAAAAGTCTAAATTTGACCAATGGCCACTGAGTGTTAAATGGTCGATAGAGGCATTAATTGTAGTGACTGGAATCGTTGGTCTTTTGGTATTGGTTCCGTGGGAAAGCACTAAAGCTTGATTTGTTTCCAACCTCCCAGGAAGTGACCTTGGCTGAGGTTCGGAAGGCCTCAAAGCCCGAGAGCGAGGTTGCTCAACATGTTGAGGCACCTGAAGTTCCACAATTTGTTGACGAGCCATCTGGAAAATCACCAAGTGTGAATAAATCTGGATCCAAAGAAAAGAAAAAAGATAAGGATAAGGATAAAATCAAAACAAAGGTGGCTGCGAATTCGCCCCTGCCATCTCCTCAGCGCCAGGCGTTTTGGCGACGACCGTGCCAGCGGTGGTTGCGCCATCGGGAACCGGAGTCGTTGCGGGTGCGCCCGAGAAAACAACTCCAGTTTCGGAACCTCCTGTGACTGCCACATTTGCGGGGTCTTTATACAGGGGTGTTCTCAAAGTGACAAATGCGGAGGCAATCAGTCCAAAAATTACTGAGAAAATTGTGAATCTCGGAGGACGAAAAGCCGGAGAAGTCGACTTGGGATGTTACAGGCTATTCCATGATCCGATATGAAAAAGCAATTGATCACGAACTTTCGCAAAGGTTGATCGGAAATGCTCGCGAAATTGGCGTTATTCTCGAAGACTATCGAGTGGGACTCCAGCAAAAGCGAGATCGATACGAGCGAGATCCAAATTTAGTTTATCATTTAACGATGGGCGATAGTGCTGGACTGAAAACTCAGGCAACCAATCTTTTGCGGCAAGATATTGCCAGTCGTCTGAGTTTCTACAATCGCGAAGGAAGAATGATCACGAGTATCTTCAAGGATGATCGTTCAGAGATCAGAACCTTTTCGCCTTCGCAGGACGCTTTCTTCTTGCCGGCAAAGTATATTGCCCATTTAAAAGAAAATCGAGACATTGGTTTGATTGAATATGGCGACGCTGCCAAGATTTCGTTGGTTATGATATCTCGAATCTGGAATTCTCGACAGAAGGTCGTCGGTTATATTGAGCAAATGATCGATCTAGATAAGAGTTTTGTCTATCGACTCAAGGCGAGAATGAAGCTAGAAATAATGCTTATCAAAGATGACGGAAGGGTTCAAGTTGGAAGCTCGCCGGATTTTTTCAAAATTAAATCCGATTTTCTAAAGCCACACCTAAAGGGCGAGCCTAAGGAATCTTTCTTCGAGTATCAGTTAAAGAGTAACCCCATTGGATTTCTTGTTTATCCGATTGAATGGGGGCAATCAAATTTCTATGTGGCTCTTGGTGCATCTAAAGGCGACGCCAAAGCAGTCCTTCGAAATGTCAACCTGGCTTTCGTCACCGTTGTCAGCGCCATCGTTTTGCTGTTGGTCCTGACAGTCTTAGTGACTTCTTCATGGGTTCTAAAGCCACTCTATGAATTGGTAGACGCCTTACAATCGTTTGAAACTCAAGAACAATTGGTGACGATTCCGGTCAAGAACAATACTGAAATTGGTCTACTCACACGAAGTTTTAATCAAATGTCACAAAATGTATGGCAAGCCAGATCAGATCTCCGAAAGAAGCTCTCTGAGCTTGAATCAACCAATAAGGAGCTAAAAGAGACTCAATCCAGACTGGTCCACTCAGCAAAGATGGTGAGCCTAGGTCAGCTTGTGGCGGGAGTGGCTCACGAACTAAATAATCCAATTGGCTTTATTTATGGAAATATGTCTCACCTTAAGGACTATTCGGAAAAACTAATCGACCTTATTCGCTTGGCAGAAAAACACACAGAAGCCAGCGCGGCAGAGCTCGCGAAGAAAAAAGAAGAATATGAGTTTGATTACATTATTCAGGATCTGCCAAAACTCATTGCCTCTTGTGAAGACGGGGCCCGGAGAACACGCAATATCGTTATGGGGTTAAGAAATTTTTCTCGTCTCGAAGAAGCCAAATTAGTCGAGATAGATATTCATGAGGCCCTTGATACGACTCTGAATTTGCTGCACGGCGAACTCAAAGATCGAATCGAGGTTCACCGTCAATATGAGCCGATTCCCCGGGTGTTCTGTTTTGCCAGTCAGATAAATCAAGTTTTGATGAACATTCTGTCAAATGCGGCCCAAGCAATATCCGGTCCTGGGCACATTTGGATTTCGACCCACGCCCTGAAAGATCCAAAACCAAGGAAGGACAAATCGAAATTTCAGTTCAAGATTCTGGGCAAGGCATTCCTCCAGAAAACCTCGGGAAAATATTCGACCCATTTTTCACCACAAAAGGGGTCGGCTCTGGCACTGGACTTGGTTTGAGTATCTCGTACGGAATTATCCACAACCATGGGGGCGAAATACAGGTTCGTTCAGAGCTTGGGGTTGGAACGGTTTTCATGATTACGTTACCGGTCAATCCACCTGTGGCTACTTCATGAATTTTGAATTTCGAAAATCAATCCAAGCGAAAAGTTTTCCGCTTTCCTTTGTGTCCTGAAATTAACTCCAGTCTCGTTTTGGCAACACCAAGTGCCTTGGCCAAAAGCTCAATGACACGTTCGTTGGCCCTACCTTCGATGGGCGGAGCATTGACCCTAATGATATAGGATCCTGCTTCCATTTTTTCTACTGACTCCTGTCGGCAGTTTGGTTTGACTAGCACAAATATTTTCATGAGTGAGAAACCCCAGTCGATTCAATAAGCAATATGCCATTTAATTTCAGAAATCACAAAGAACTTCCTCATTCCACCCATAATCCAAATGAAACAATTTGAGTTTTGGCAGTCACGCGACAATTTGCCTCACTTGCGAAGATTTTCCACCGATGTGTCCATTGGCGCCCCAATCCGAAATTGAAATGTTTTCAGTCTAGTCTGGAATACTAAAAATTTCTTATTGCTTGGGTGAGTCTGATGAATCAAAGTGATTTACTTGTTATTGAAAATGCGGCATAGCTGGTGATAAGAGTTAGATTTTATACGCTTTTGGTTTATATTTCGAGTTCGTAGCCTGTTGAATTCGTCAGAAAGTGGGAAGACGTGAAAAGAAAGCCTGAAATCGAAATCATTCTTGAAACTATACCAGTTTCGCTTTTTGATTATTGATTCAGAAAAAAAGTACTGGCAGATTAACGATACTTTTTGCCAGAAATTGGTTCCAAGAGGTCAGAGGTCAATGGCATTTTTATTCTCGACTGTTCGAGGGCAGTGGAATATCAAATCCCTTTGAATGATCGACAGAACCCTGATTGACAAAGTTGAATTTGACACTTTTGAGATGGAGTGTCTTGGGCCTAACGGCGAGCGAAAAACGATGCTCGTAAGTTCCAAATATTTTGGTCTTTTGGAGCCCCAGGCTCGCGGAGCGATTTTGACGATTGAGGAAACCACGCAATTGCGAATTGCAAATGTCAAAGCAAAGTCGTATGAAGAAAAATACCTTAATCTCGTCAATAATGTATTTGATGGAGTTATGTCCGTTCGACATGACTTTACAATTGATTTTGCTAATCAGGCACTCGAAAAAATGTTTGGCTATGACTCTGGTGAACTACTTGATAAGAATTTTGAGATTCTCATTTTGGAGAAGGATAGAGACAAACATCGAGTTAACCATCTCCGCTACCATCTCGTCCCTGAGAAACGAAGTTATTTGAACAATCTGGAGATCTATGGTCGCAGAAAGGATGGCTCGTCGATTCCACTGAATATTACGTTAAGTCCCGTGACCTCGGATCCGAATATCTTTGTTGTCTGCAATGTTCGGGATATGACTGAATCTAAAAGGCTTACAGAAGACCTTAAAAATCTCGTGCAATTGAGAAGACACTGCGAGATAGCGCAGAGAATTCAAATCGTATTAAGGATGACTTTTTGGCGACACTGTCTCATGAGCTTCGAACGCCACTAGCAACAATTCTAGGTTGGGCCCAGGTGCTTCGTACGAAGTTGAGTGATTCGAAGGCTGTTGAGCATGGACTTTCTGTTATTGAGCGCAGTGCTCAAGTTCAGGGGCAACTTATTAATGATCTATTGGATGTTTCCCGAATTAACTCTGGGAAGATCTCTCTTGATCCAAAACTCATTGATCTTTTTCAGGTTCTTGAGTGCACGTTGGGGGCATTGGAGAGTCTGGAAAAAAGAAAGCTTTATCGATTGAGGTCCGGGCCCTTTCTTGAGAGATTTTGATTTTGCAGACAGCACGAGGATGCAGCAAGTCTTTGGAATATACTTACAAATGCTAGAAGTTTACACCCTCAGGGGGAAGATCTCTATTGGGGGAGACGTGATTCACTTCAGGTCAGATAGTTCAGATAAGAATTAGAGATACGGGAGTCGGTATCAAGCCTGAATTTCTTCCCCGTATTTTTGAACGCTTTGTCCAGGTAGACAATTCCTCAACGAGGGCGTTTGGCGGAATTGGCTTGGGATTGTCTATTGTGAAGAGTTTGATAGAATTACAAAAAGGGACAGTATCGGTCGAAAGTGAAGGGCTAGGCTTAGGAACGACCTTTACCATTAGTCTTCCCAGGGTGGTTGAAAAAACTCAAGAGCCCGTAGAAATTTTTGGTGAAGATAAAGGCAACAATTCCTCGTTTCGACTCGATGGCCTGAAGGTCTTGACAGTCGATGACAATGAGGACAATCGTTTTCTGATCTCTTCAGTGTTGAAATCCCTTGGTGCTGACGTCGAAGTCGCTGACTCTGTGGAGCAGGGTCTTCGGGTTTATGAAGAGTTCAAGCCAGATATTTTATTGAGTGACATTTCTATGCCTGGTGAAGACGGCGATTGCTTTCTCAGAAAAATTTGGAATCTTCAAGCTGAGGGAAAAAAGATCCCGATTGTGGCCCTGACTGCCTATGCTGCACCAGAAGATATCGATCGCATATTATCGGCTGGATTTTCGGCACATGTGGCCAAGCCTGTTAATATTTCTCATTTATCTCATACTATAGCAAAGCTATCGCGAATTTAGACTAGAAACATCTCTAAGCACCAGTTGAAAGTGACTCCCTTTATCTGGTTCAGACCACACAAGAGTCAGGTCTCCGTTTTGCTGCCTAGCGAGCTTTCTTGCTAATGCAAGTCCTACACCTAGACCTCCGTGCCTCTTTGTTGAAGACGAGTCGCCTTGGTGAAACGGATCAAAGAGAGACTTCTGTTGATCCAAATCGATTCCTTGCCCAGTATCCTCGACGTTAACAACCAAATTTCGGCCGCCTTCATTATTTTCATGGGTTGAAAATAGCACAAAAATGGAACCCGTCCTTGTAAATTTAGCGGAATTTTCGATAAGAATTTCAAGAATGCTAATTGTCTTTGCATATTCAATTGTGATTATTTGGGTGGGTTCTGCATTGCAAGACACCGAAACCACAAGGTTCTTAATGTGGCCCCGTCGACTTGCAAGAGCTTCAGTTTCCGCCACGAGTTTTTTCAATCGAATTCGAGACCGTTCTGAGGGAGTGTTGGAATATTCGATTTCCGCAAGATCAAGGATGCTATCAATAATGCCAGTGAGACGAATGACATTAGTTCTGATCCTCTCCTTTATATTGACTAACTCCGTGTGGGACAAGGTGCCTGGTGTACAAATCAACTCGGAAAAGCCAGCGATTGCTGTCAGAGGTGTTCTAATCTCATGACTCACATTAGATAGAAAATCACTCTTTGCTCGATTTGAAAAATTAGCTCGAGCAAGAGCCCTTTGCAATCCAATCTCTTGATTTTTGCTCACAGTAATATCTTGAAGAGCTCCTGAAATTGATTGAACTTTACCTGTAAATTGATTAGGTCGCCCTATGATTCGAAGAAACCTCTCTGAGCTGGCCATCTCCTTGAGAGTAAACTCTTGATCAAAAGATTCGGCATTCAGAATAGTTTGTTCGATAGTTTTTTTCATAAAATCGCGACTATTGATCTCAAAAGACTCCAAAAATGATTCAAGGGTAAACTTGAGATTCCGATCTAGCCCCAAAATATTAGCGGCTTGGTCGCTGACCCAAAATTCATTGTTAGATATTCTATAGTACCAACTCCCTGACTCAGAAATGGATTCAGCCAGATTCATTTGATTTTTTACAAACTGGGGCACGGTTATATCTTCAGTGATACCTAAAACGCATGTGACATTCTTATTTGCATCGAGGATTGGAACATAATTAAGGCGAAGGGTGATAATATCCGCGCCGAAACTCACTTGAATGTCTTTTTACAGACAGCTTACTGTCAATCGCCAATTGAACCAGTGGAACAAAAGTATCACACAATTGTTGCGGCAAAAGATCATTCGGTTTTCTACCTAAGGCCTGATTTAAAGGAATGCCACTCATAACTTCGCCTGCTTGGTTATAATAAATATAACTCAGATCTGGTCCAAACAATCCTGTTGCGTATGGCAAATTTTCTACAACAGCAAAGAGTGTTTCACATGAAAGACCGTAGGGATTAGAGTCAGAGGTCACAGAAGCCAGAGAGGTGGATGCACGTCTGGGGGATTCTTTAGGTTCCTGAGAACGCTTAGCGCCGCCCGAATTCCTTCTGCTTTACTAAATGGTTTTTCGAGAACATTGACTGTTGGTAGTTCTGCTCCAAGATACTTTTCAAGGATTCTTGGGGCAGCTCTGACACTATCAGAATTCGATTTGAAACTGAAGATCGATATCGATTCAGGAGGTCGAGCCCGGTGAGTGATCCGGAAACAAAAATGTCTGTGATTATTACGCTGTAGGGGCGTCGACTAACTAGCGAGTTGTCAATGAGACTTTCGGCCTCACCAACACTTGCTGTCCAGGTTATCTGTACATTGCTATCTAAAGTACTTAGAACTTCAATCCAAAGCGGTTCCAACTCAAAATCGTCTTCGACAATCAATACTGAGAGCTTCCCTTCTTCCATCTTCTCCCCCTCGGGTACTAAGGTTGATGTTTATTGGTTCAAATGTTGGCGCAATTTATCTGCAGTGAGTGGTTTTTTCAATGAAGTCTGGTACAGTGTGTGCGAATTCTGCAAGATCGTAAAATTGATATGAGCTTATTGAGGATACAATAAGAAGTTTTGCATCTGGCCAGCGCTGGTGGATCTCTTGGCAAAGATCAAGCCCTGTTTCAGTATCTGATAATATAAAGTCCACAATCGCCAAGTCGCAAGGCGCCGAATTAAAGAGATCACGGGCCTCACTCGGCGAGTTTGCCATCAAAATCAGAGCTTCAGGATAAATTCTGTTAACGAGAGTCTCAAGATACCTAGCAGAATCGGGGTCATCTTCAACAATGATCACTTTTTTGATATCAGATCCAAAAGTATATTCCCAGTATTCATTACATTCTCGATTCAACGACCAACCCGTGAACTCCATAACAGACCCCCTCACCCTCAAAGCTCTTTCCCCTGCAGTGGCAGAATTATTTTTTGAATTTGCAATACTGGTGCCAAAAGATAACATCGACTTGCTTGGCCCCAGCATCCGTTAGAGTTGAAGCTTATCTATTCCAGCTTCAAGGGCCTTGAGTGTAGCGGTTGTCATTTCTGCATTTTTCGCTCTTGCAAAGATCTCGAGATCGTTAGCAATGGTTGTCAAGGAGTCAAATCCATAGGACCGTGCACTTCCTTTGATTTGATGTCCAGCAACTTCAAGGGCACGAAAGTCGCTGTTAAGTAATGCCGCGGTGAGATTAGCCAGCTCTTCTTTGCGTCTAGCAATATAATTCATTCGAGACTCTTTACTCATTTGAAAATTCACAACCCACCTCCTTAGTTCGAAAAGTAATCTGCAACAAGTGGTCCAGCGAAGGTTCTGTTAATAAGAGGAGATATCTCTTTTGTTTAGAAAAGATCTAGAATCCTCAGAGCGAAATCGGCGGTTGGATCGCGCGCGGGTCATTTTGCTACAATCAATCGACATTATGCCCCGGAGGGTTATCATCACAAGTAGTGATTGAATTATCTGAGAGTGATCTAACTATGGCATGAAAAATGCTTAAATTGAAATAATGCCTGAGGGATGGTTTGTGAAGTCGTGTGAACAATGTGGATTTGAGATATCAGAATTCAAGAGGATTAGCGATTCTAAGCGCCATTTGGCTGCCCAGGCGAGAGCATTGCAAATTGATGCAATTGAGGCTGGACAAAAGCGTGATGAATTTTTAGCTATTTTGTCTCATGAGCTTCGGACCCCACTGACAACAATTCTTGGCTGGGCCCAAGAGCTTCGCACCAATCCCCTAAAGTTGGAAACGATCATGGACGGCCTTGACATCATTGTACGGAATGCATTGAACCAAAGGCAACTCATTGATGATCTGCTGACGGTTTCTCGCTTACATGCGGGCAAGATTTCACTCAATCTTGAGGTGATTCGTCCTCAGGGGGTTATCGAACGGGCGGTTGACTCAATTCGGTACTTAGCCCTATTGAAGTCAATTGACATAAAATTACAGCTGGGCTCACCTGAGTGGCGAGTCTCAGCTGACGCTGAGCGGCTCCAGGAGGTCATTTGGAGGTTATTAATAAATGCTATTAAGTTTACGCCAAAGGGAGGTCTGATATTAATAAATGTTGGACTAAGTGATAGTTCGCGACGAAGAATGCTATCGATTCAAATTGCGGACACGGGTATTGGAGTCAGGGCTGACCAGATGGATCAAATTTTCGAACTATTTACACAATCAGACTCGACCCTCACGCGTCCATATGGTGGACTTGGACTGGGTCTATTTATTTCAAAGAGTCTAGTAAAAATGCATGGGGGTGCAATTTCAGTTGAAAGTCTCGGTGAGGGCAAAGGAACAGCATTTAAAGTAGAACTTCCGTTGATACGAGCTAAGTCAATTGATGTGAGACCAAATCCCGGTCACAGGGATAGTGAAGACAAACTGTTTGCGACTAGATGGAGTTAAGATTTTGATTGTAGACGACAGCGAAGATATTCGTATTCTCTTTCGGTTCTTTTTTGAGTCACTTGGTGCGAGGGTTCGGCTTGCTGAGTCTGCCGGTGAAGGCTTAATTGCATATGGCGAATTTAGGCCACACATTCTTCTGAGTGATATTCAAATGCCTGGTGAAGATGGATATGATTTGATTCGAAAAATTAGGGCCCTCGAGGAGCATGCCCAGGCTCGTAAAATTCCCGCTGTTGCTGTGACTGCTTATGCGGCGGCCGATGATGTTCGGAAGGCTATCGATGCAGGCTTTTCAACCCATGTTTCAAAGCCTGTTGAAAAGGCCTATTTGTCAAAAATAATTTTTGATTTGGTAAATAATGCAGCTGGCTTATAATTGGAACATATTTAATCTTGGTGTAAAAACAAATCTATGTTAAGCAGCAGCTCAAGTGAATAAAAATAAACCTAAAATGTTTGTAATTGAAGATGATTTTGCAATTCAGGAATTGCTGTCTGCGTTCTTTGTTGAACGGGGTTATGAAGTTGAAGTATTTGCGGATGGTCAGGCGGCTTTAGATTCTATGGAGAGTCATTTGTCAAAGCCAGATGTTATCATTACAGATTTGATGCTTCCGAACTTTTCTGGCATTGAACTGACGAAAAAGTTCCTCGCGCGGGGGATTGAGGCCCCTGTTATTGTGATTACCGCCAATGGGAAGGTTGAAAATGCGGTTGAAGCTATTCGTGCCGGGGCCTACGATTTTGTTGTCAAGCCTATTGAATTTTCACAACTTATGATTTCGATAGAGCGGGCATTGAAGTTGAATCAGATTAAAGCGGAAAACGAAAATCTGAAAAGAATAGTTCGACATCAGAGTGAAGCAATGAGTGTCGATGGAGTTATTTGCCGAAGTCCAGAGCTACGGCGGGTTTTGGATCTTGCTCAGCGAGTCTCGAAATCAAGTTCTAATTTATTGATCACTGGCGAAAGTGGTACCGGAAAAGAAGTAATTGCAAAACTTATTCATGGAATTGGCTCCCGCAAGGGTCCGTTTGTTGCGATTAACTGTTCGGCAATTCCTGAAAATTTGTTGGAGTCAGAACTATTTGGTCATGCAAAGGGATCGTTCACCGGCGCCTTTGAAAAGAAAGTCGGGCTTTTTGAGGCCGCTCAAGGGGGGACGCTTTTTTTGGATGAAATTGGTGATTTGAGTCTGCCCTTGCAAGCAAAGGTATTGCGTGTTCTTCAGGAGCGAAAAATCAAACGCCTAGGTGAAAATCAATTTCGACCTATCGAGGTCAGAATTATATCAGCTACTCACAAAGATTTGCGTCATGAAATCGCGAACAAGACGTTTCGTGAGGATCTATTTTTTAGATTGAATGTCATTCCTATTCGAATCCCACCCCTTCGGGACCGACGTGAAGATATTATTCCATTGGCAGAGTTCTTTTTGAAAAGGTTTTCGATTGTCAACAAGTCAAACGTTTCTCGCTTTTCTAAAGAAGCACTTGAATGGCTCCTTAAGAATCCCTGGCAAGGAAATGTTCGTGAGTTAGAAAATACGATTGAAAGGGTTGTGGTGTTATCTGATTCCGAAACAGTCCAACTTCATGATTTGATTTCGTTTGAAATTTGCGAGCCTAAAAAGGATGTGTTGCTAGATTCTAGCGTGAAGAGTTGGATGTCCACTCCTTACCTCGAAAATCTGGATGGCTCTAAAGTTATCACTTTAAATCGGTTAACAAATTCTTACATAAAACATGTTTTAGCGATCAATAGGGGTGCGAAGGATCAGACAGCCAAGGATTTGGGAATCGATCGTAAAACCTTGTACCGACGGATTCATGAAATGGATCGGGAGCACGTGCTAGATTGATCTATCATTGGGACACGCACTGAGCGCACCCGTCTCGATCTGCTTTAAAATCTTCGGCGAGATAATTTTGACTATTTATTTTTGCGCGGGATCTATGCTTTTGGGATTGTTCCTTTTTTGTGTGACGTTCAACAAGCCTGTGAAAGACATTCAGCTTCCTGCGAAAAGCCTGAAATGGATTTTCAGATGTGATGACGGCGCAAGTATTCCTTTTTTCGTCAACTATTAGCAAACGCCTAATTCCCTGACTGGCCATTTGATCAACTATTTCTTGAAGACTCCAGCCTTTCTTGGATTCCAATTCTCCAGACCACACCGTTTGACGAATTGGAATCTGTCCATAATCGTCGACTAATTCAATTTGTGTATCTTCCAAGTCATGCATAATGATCCCCTCATTTACTTGCGGTGTTGGATTTTGTGACTTGAGGCGCTGAAGGGTCGAGATTCGCCAAACAATAAACTCGTGAGTGAGTTGACAATTGCAAGTATCGAGAGAACAAGCAATAGCATGTGGTTGAACTCAAGGGGTGGTTTTCCGCGGCCTGAGAGCCACAGGACTAAGATGAGGAGTAACACGTGTCCAATGACATAAACTGTTTTTTTCAAATGACCCTCCGTGGGCAATGTTGTCCAAATTCAACCTCCAAACAGATGGGCTGCAAATGTCATTCCGTGGCCGTTGTGGAGTAAACAAAGCAACTCTGCAACGGGTGAGGAAATTTGCCACGAAACGAGGTGTCGTTGCCCCATCTGTCGCACTTAAGAGATAAACAAGAACTAATTTAATTGTTAAAAACAATAAAATGAAAATTGACGAAGATGAAGGGTTCGCAGACTATAGGTTGCAAAGAGGCAAAGATATTCTTTGCGAGGAGGAAGAATGTTAAGATCAGTTCCCGACAACAGAAGTAAACGTGTTTTGTTAATCGACGATGACCAGGATATTTCAGGAGCTTTGCAGAAAGGTTTCAAGCATGAGGGCCTTTCGCATTTGGAGGTTGCCTCAGATCCCTTTGAGGCCATAAATATGATGACAGAGAAGTTCTACAACTTCATAATTTTAGATTGGAATTTGCCAGCCTTCAATGGTGGCGAGACTCTGAGAAAGGCAGGGCAGGCGATGGCAATAGAGCTTGACCTCCCAAATCAATGGGATTACCAAAGGGTTCCGGTTGTGATTTTTTCGTCGTCTCCAAAGGAATTTTCCATTCCAAGAAAAAACAAACATTTTAACTACATTGGGTTTGTTTCGAAAAATCAACCTCTGAATCAGATTGTGGATTTGTTGAATGGTTTTATTCAAAGAGAAGTTGGGCACTGAAATTTCGCTAAAAAAGGGGCTCCTTTTCGGGAGCCCCTTCCTGATCTGGGGGGGGTGGGTCTGTTTGTTTAAGCTTTGAAACTGATGGCCTTGAGTGTCCCTGAAGGGACAACTCAAGGCCGTGAGTCTATGATTTTCGCCTGGAATTCGGCCACCCATTCGACTAAGGTTCACTCTGAATCTAAACTAAGAAGGCTTGGCCGTTGCAGGAATGGCCTTCCAAATGAGTTTTCGTCCTTTGCACTGTTCTAATACCGACTGCCCTTTCCATCAATCTGTTGGTGGCACCTTTATTAAAAAAGGCTTCTTTAAGGTTCGTCGTCTGAACCAATATATCAGGCGTTTTGAATGTAAACAGTGCCACTGCACCTTTTCCTCAAGGTCCTTCAAACCAGATTTTCGTCACAAAAGATGGATCTCAATAAACCTCTCCAACGCCTCCTCACTGAAGGTAATTCCATCAGGCTTCGGCGAGAATTCTCAATATGACTTACAAAACACCTATAAAAAGTTTCTTTGGCTGATCAAGCAGGCAAAAGTGACCAGAGAGAGACTCATTTTTTCAGCCAGAAAGATCTACTTTGATGAAATGGAGACATCCACCACACAAAATGCAAGCCCCTTTCAATTGCTGTCGCGGTGAATGAGGATTATCAAATACTAGCGCTCCAAGTGGCTGAAATGCCTGCAAAAGGCAGACTTGCAAGGTTCTCAGTGATGAAGTATGGACCACGAAAAGATGAGCGTGACTCGGTGATGGGTGAGGTTTTTCGATGTCTTAAGAACAGACTTTCGCGGCCGCCTGAAAATATTTATTCTGACGCCAAATCAAGTTATCGAAAGCATGTGGAGGGAACCTTCCCGCAAAGCACATATGAGGTTCACAATCGAGCCGACAAAGAGCGACATCGAGACCGACTGCATGAAAAACTCCACAAGAAGCGCTTTGACCCATTATTTGCTGTGAACCAACGCTGTGCTAAACTTCGCAGCGATATCAGAAGACTGACCCGACGAAGTTGGTGCACGACAAAAAGCCTGAGAATTTGCAGGGGCAACTGGACTTGTATATTGTCAACCAGTTTGGCCCCGCATTTTCTTAAGATAAACCCCTAGCTTTCAATCTAATCAATTCAAAAAGCATAGACTCTCGGACTTGAGTTGTCCCTTCAGGGACACTCAAGGACATCAGTTTCTTAAGCTTTGGTACTAACCGCAGCGTCGCCATTGAATGTGGTAAATGAATCCGGAAGAAATGTCTGCTGAGTCTACTGTCATCATCGTTTCATCCATTTGTGGATTGGACTGGGACATAATGCTAGAATTTACACGAAGAGTTACACTTGCTCCACATGGAGTCCAGACAAGGGCATTCACGATGATACCATTGCTTTGTGTGTAGTTTTCATTGGTTGGGCCCGAGTAGATCTTTCTGAATCGTGGGCCCCGAACTCCGGCCCAAAAGTATTCAGTATCAAGGCGATTGTATGCGCCTGACTCTGGAACTAAGTTGTATCCTCGGTAGTCGGTTTTAAACACCGATACGGAGTAGCCTTGCGGGACCTTGACTGGAACTGAAAGATTGCATGATTTCCGATCGACCCGCCGTCCGGTGGTGCTTCCGGCTTCGGTAACAAACTGGTCAAACAGTATGCTAATCGCATCGTGATCGGGCGACAATGTGACACTTGCAGTTCCGGCAGGACAGCCAGTACCGCCATAAGCGGGTCTGCCAAGAACCAGTCCAGATTGAGCATGTACATATCCACTAGTTAGCAAAAGCCCCACTATTAAGAGTCTCATAGGTTCTCCTTTTTCATTTTTTAGTTTAGTCTCCGAATTCAAATCAATGAATTCGGCTCGACAAGAACCAGGTAAGCAAGATCAGCTCCAAGGCAAAAACGCCCATTGTACCCAAGAAACTCAATCAAACATATGATGAATGATCTAGTTGAAATTTCGTCAGTTATATCGAACTATAGTGGCCAGATTGGACATTTTGCCCTTTATTCTGGAGGTAATGTAGGCCCTTTGATCTGGGACGAGCCCGGGCAAATTGGTATGTAACAACGTCCCATTATGCCTGCTTATCTTCGAATCAAAGAAGAAAAGCTCTTCGCCAAATTTAGTTACCAAAAATGACAACCATTTGGTTCAATTGGCCTATGAGTAACTCTATTTACCAATTTGAGGACTATAAGAGTTTTTTTAATCACTGGGTATCGTCGCTTCCAAAGGCCGGTCACGGTGAATATCGCCGAGTCGCCTTAGCGCTAAGTGTATCTACGACTATGATTAGTCAGGTTTTTAAGGGAGAAAAAGAGCTGAGCCTAGAGTTGGCCTGCGATCTATGCGAGTATCTTAATTTATCAGAGGAGGAAACTGAGTATTTTATCTTGACTGTAGAATATCGTCGATCCGGATCTGAAAAACTACGCAGGAAATTTTTAAAGCAAATTAAAGAGCGAAAAGAAAAAGCCCAAAAACTGGAAAATCGGCTCAAGAAAGGCAATGAGCTTACTGAAGAGCAGCGGGCGATTTTTTATTCAAGTTGGATTTACAGCGGTGTGCGAATCTTGGCTTCCTGTGAAAAATTTGATGACGCAGAGGCAATTTCCCGACGATTGAATTTACCCAGGAACCAAGTGCAAAAGGTACTAGATTTTCTATTGTCTTACGGATTGTTGATTCAGAAAAATAAAGAATTGGTTCTTGGGCCGGCAAAAACATTCATAGGATCTTCGAATTTACTGACCGTCAAGCACCACCAAAATTGGCGCCTTCAGGGGTTCAATCGGATGGTCCAAGACGAAAGTAAAAACTTGTTTTTCACAGGGCCTATGAGTTTGTCCTTCAGCGTAGCTGAAAAGCTTCGTCAGGACCTCTCAAATCTCCTTGATGAGGTTTATAAGGTTGTACCGCCATCAGCTTCAGAAACGACTCGGTGCCTGAATATTGATTGGTTTGAATTTTAGCCATTATTTTACTTTCGGAAACACTCACAATATCTAAGTTCTACAGTTCAGTTCTAGGGACTGTACTTTCTAAATTTTCTAATACTCATTTCATATGAAAGCTCTTGGACGTTGAAGGTTTCGACATCATTCATCAATACAGATGTGATAAATCTAATGGTAAAATAATCTTTTTCCTCGAGTTTTATATTTTTTCCTAGTCCAATCGAGTCATCAATCTCCGAGATGTCTCGATACCTTTTAAAACACTGATGACGTTGCTCCGAATAGGCCGCTTCGTTCTCTGGTTGAAGCTTCAAATGGGAAATATTGGCAAGGCAAAGATCGAACAGGCTTACAAATTCCAGCAGCCGCACTCCCATGATGAGTTCATGCATAATGAGTAGTGCCTGACTATCTGTGGGCATCTTTGAAAACAACAAAGCATTAATCCAAATTTCTTCCAAGCCCTGCAACGCAATTTGCTCTGTATCGAAGAAGACACCGATTTTTGAAGCAGGCAAATTTCTAAGTTCTGTTGGGATTAGATACCATCTTCTTCGTTCCGTGAGGTGCAAAATATCGCCAGCAAGTTTTGGAAATCTCTGGGCCAACCTGTCGATAATTTTTTCCCTCAGGAGCTTGTAAGAGGGAAGCGTATTCAGATCAACACGCCAATGTTCAAGGGATTCACCACCAAATCCATTGCCCCCGCCCCCGCCGTCGATTCCCCCGCTAGGATTCTCTGAACTAGGTGGTACAGGGAGTGTCTCTGGTGGGTTCGGACCATAGTGCTTTTCTATAATCGTTTCCTTGGGTTGGCAGCCTGAAAAACCAAACACGGCGCTGAATAGCACAAGCAAAAGCGTCCAATGACCCTGAAGGAGAAAAATTTTGATGTTACCAAAGCGTTTGATTTTCACGTCATCATCTCGTCTTGAAGATTTGTTTACGAAGAGTTTTCAGATTGTAAACCTCTTCGGTCAGAGTTCCGTCTGCGTCGATGCTATTTAAAACAAGTTGATTACTATCAAAATCCAAAACTCCGGATTGTCTCAGAAATTTTTCAGTTGGCACAACAGAGTTCACATTCTTGAATTCAATCTCAACTTGTTTCATATAAAAAATCATTTGTATTCCGCTGACTTGAACGTTTGGTGATTTTACAGTGATACAAGCATCGCCCAATTTCGTACAATTCTGGATCTGAACGTTTGTCATTGTCATTTCGGCAGAAGCATTAAGTGCTTTTGTGCCGATGAGAATCCAAGATAAGGCGAGAGCGAGTTTCATAATTCATTTCTCCAAGTTAATTCAAGCCAGCTTTCCTTCCGATGAATCAATTCTGTCGAATTCTGCCAATATCGCCGTCTGGGAAGAGGCCGCCAAAGGTTTTGTCCGCCCATTGAGTCACTCTTCCTTTTGCGTCTACGGATTCAGGCAATAGATCCTTCAAATCTTTTGGAGGATTGGCAAAGAATCCAACAATATTAGTTCGGATCTCATCAACTTGTTCCTCGTCAGCATTAAGAATGGGTGCCGAAAAAATTCCCGCGAGGGCTTGATCCAGTCGCACCAAATTAGCTTCGTCTTTACTGTTTGGATTGACACATAGGCCATCTTTAAAGAGAAATCCTGATCGTTGATTTCTAGAACCCTCACCTTTAGGACAGATGCGATACTGATATTGCTTCGCCCATTTAACCGCGGCGCTGAAATCGCTTCCAAGTTCAGGAATCAAGCCCAGCGTTTGCTCTTTGCGAAGCTTCGCGATGCTAGGGAGTGTTTTGTAATAATTCAGAACTTCTGGGGGGGTCATCTTTTTGAGTTGCTGATTCTGCGAAATCTCGAGAATCGTTGAAATGTCATAGGCTGTATAAAGTGACATCAAATACATTTCGCCACCTGTTATTTGACGAATTGCTACGACATCCGCCGCATTGATTTTCTTTTGAGCAGCAGCCGAGTAGTCACAAACAACAGTAATTGGCCCACGGAGGCGATCGGGATTTTGTTCCCAACCAGGATTGCGTTCCCATTTGCATGAATTTGCTAAAGTGGAAGAAATCTCCTTTTCAAAAACATGAGGATTCAAATTAAGTGTCAGTTCCAAGTCGGGATTGGCCTTCAAGAACTTTCTGAAATCATTGAGCGCATTTTGGTAATCAGATAAGACATCAACAATTTGAGCATTTTTTGTTAAATCCTCTGGTCCATCCATCAGAAAAGTCTTTAACGGAGAGTCAGGAAATTGTTTTTTCCAACGTTCATAATCGGCAAGTTGTTCTGGTGTGCCTGCTCTAGCGAGAGGGGCTATTCGACTGACTATGCCTTTGAGAACCATCATACGTTTGATAAAGGTCTTATAGAATTGGGCCTTTTTGTTGTCTGGGTCCTTCGCAAGTGCCATGGTAAAAACCCGGTCAGCAAGCATAAAAGTGTAGGGACTGACTAAGGCTTCGCCGGACTCCGCAAGGTCTTCGGCCTTCATTCCATCGTTAGCCTGGATTGTGACTTCGGCAGGTTTGTCTTCTTTTTTAGCTCCGCATCCTGTGAAGGCGATCACAAGGCTTAGCATAATTAGGGAAGTGGCAAGATTCGGTTTCATATTTTCTCTCCAATCAGAGTATGTGTCTGCATGTTTGATAAGTTGTTCTGTCTCCTAGTATTCAAAGATTAGTATGAACATTGGGGCGGTTATAGATTTAGTTGGCAAATTGTTTCTATAAATATTTACCATTTGGTTAACTCACCATTTTGTCACCTATCTCCGACTTAGGACCGTTTTTACCTTCGAACAGAAGGGTTCGTCACTACTGTATTTTTACAATGAGTAAGCCGTCCTTGGTCACCTCGAGGTCTAGCTTTCTCAGATTGGGACACTATTCTGGGTTTCAAAATGCTATCGACGGTGAGATAATGGCGCCATGACCAAAATGGATCCAAAGAAGAGTAATCTAAAGCGTCGATTGGTTCCGATGATATTTTTGGTGGCTGCGGCTTTGTTTTTGGTTCTATCAATTTTACAGCCTGACCCACCGACTGTCCAGCCAAGCAAAGGTGTTCCTCATGGAGGCAAACCGCCTTCGACATCGAAAGTAGATGTGCACTCAGCAGAGTATTCTCAAAGGGTCAATGCTCATCTGAAAATGACGGAGCAGAAGATGCTGATTCAACAGCAGGCTATGGCAATTGAAAACCACAAAGCTCGGCTGAGGAATTTACAAAATCCTGAAAATCCAAGTACGGTCACAGAGCCCACAGATCCACCATCTGGGTTTGACACCTTCTATGCTCAGGAAGAACAGGGGAGTGATCTCACCGAGAAAATTCGTGGACGACAGCACACACAAGACATCTCTCAGGACCCGGCAGAAGCTATCCAGCTGGAGCTGTTTCAGGCGCAGATCGCACGGGATTACTCTGCTGAATATAAGCGAATTTATGCGGAAGAATTTGTTAAGAATGCAAGAAAGCAAGGGGTCGAAATTATGTTGAGTCCCGCGCCCGAATATCGAATTCTTTCAGTGAGAAGATTCAACATTAAGAAAGCGCCCTCTTTATTCGAGGAGTAGAGTCCTTTGAGTCAAAGGGGCCAAGCCGTCCAAAGGAACCCTCACGGCGAAGGCTAATGAAGTCGCCATCGCCTAAAATAATGTGATCCAAAAGTGGAATTTCAAAGAGATTGGCGAGTTTGCTTATTCGTTTTGTCAGGCGAAGATCCTGGGGCGAAGGGGTGGGATCCCCACTTGGATGGTTATGGACCATAATAAATGAACTTGAGCTTTGGCAAATAACTGTTCGAAAGATCTCCCGGGGATGGCTTGGGCACATATCAATTGTGCCGCGAAATATCATTTCAAGTTTCAGAAGCTTTCCGTGAGGATCAAGGCAGAGAATCCAAAGCTCTTCGGCTTGTGGGTTTTGATGTAGTTTTAAAAGATCGGCAACTTTTTCTGGTGAATTTAGATAGTGCATGGACGGATCGTCTGCAAATCAGTCGACGTGCCTAGACCTTTCTGCTGAAGCTATGGCTATGGCTATGGCGACCGGCATTAGGACCTTTATGCGGATATTTGCCGGACCTAGCCAAGCACTTGCCGAAATAGTTGAGTCGCACTAGACTTGTCGGCGGAGGAAAACTTATGAATTCACGCTTTTTAATGTTGGTGTCTGTATTAGGATTATTTGCTTTTTCGAGTGCACTTGTGAGCTGTGGACCGAAGGCCTTTGTCAAAGGGGGCTATGACGATGTCAATAGAGAAAATCTTCTTAATGATGAATGGTCAGAAACTGATATGCAAAAAACTGTGGCCGAACTGGTTGGAAGGAGATAAAGAGGCTCGCCAAGATGTGGCGGATGAGTATGCCTACCAGAACTCTGGCATGGTTTCGGACACCTCAAAGAAAGGTCCAGGGGGTCAAATTGGCGCAGATTTCGTGATCAATGGTCGAATTGATTCAATTGTTCAAGAAGTTGGAAAAGATAAGAGCGTTTATTATAAACTGACTCTCAATCTGACTAATTTAAAAACAAACGTCATGGCTTGGTCAAATCACAAGCAGATTCGAAAAACTTATAAGAAAAAATCAATCGGTTTGTAATCTGTGAAAATCTATTTAAGGCCTGTCTTTTTTGCAGGTCTTTTTCTTATTTTTGGGGGTTGCGCAACCTATCAAAGCCAAGTGTTGGAAAGTCGCCGATTACTTCAGGAACGAAAGTTTGATGCCGCACTTGCCAAGCTAAAACCCCTTGCTGACAAGGATAGTGGCGATAAATTAATCCATCTTCTAGACTATGGAACGGCCTTGCATCTGGCTGGGAATCTAGCTGAAAGCAATAAGGTATTTCTATTTGCCGATAAGTTTGCAGAATCCCAAGACTATCACTCAGTGAGTCGAGTGACCGGATCAATGCTGCTCAATGAAGAGATGGTTCAATATAAGGGCGACACTTTTGAAAAAATATTTATCAATGCTTTTTTAGCTTTGAATTTTCTTGAGCTTGGCCAGCTTGACGAGGCTCTTGTTGAAACTCGTCGAATGAATGAAAAGTATAAAAAGCTGAGGGGTGAAGATAAGAAAAGTTTCGAACTGAATCCTTTTGCAAAATATTTATCAGCATTGATATGGGAGGCCGATCAGAAGTGGGATGATGCCTATATTGCCTATTCTGAGACCTACGCCCTTGATCAAACAATTCAGACGATTAAGTCAGACCTTATTCGATCAGCCAAAATGTCGCGAAGAATGGATGAATATAAAAAATGGAAAGCTGCGTTTCCTGAGGTTCCCGAGTTGCCGTCCTGGTCTGATAAGTCCAGCGGAGAGTTAATTGTTATTTATCAACAGGGTTGGGGGCCACGAAAAGATTTTGCTCGCCATGATCACCGAGTGCCAACCCTTCGGCCAGTGAGTTCGATAACCCAAACAGCTGAACTAGAAATCCAGAGTTTAGGAAAATTTCAGAGTGAGTTTATTTATGATACAGAGCGGGCTGCAATTAAAACCCTCCAAGACGATGCTGGGGCTCTACTTGCAAGAAGGTTGGCAGCTTTTGCAGCTAAGGAAGTCGTATCTGATCAAATTCGCCAGAAAAATGAACTTTTAGGGTTTCTATCTAATGTTGCAATGCATGTGTCTGAGCGAGCTGACTTACGGCAGTGGTCAACATTACCGCAGACTATAAGACTTATTAAGGTGCCACTGAAAGCTGGCTCCTATCAGATTTCGATTCAAGGGCTTTCTGGCAGCGGTTCACCCACAGGAGACCGCTTAGAGTCCCGGACCGTAACGATTAAGGCTGGGCGAAAGACCTTTATAAATTGGAGATCATTAAATTAGATTTTTTAATTAGGTTCTTAAGTTAGATTCTTAAATTAGGTTTTAAAATGACAAAAGCCACTCAGAACTCAGTTAAAAGTTCGTTGAGTGGCTTTTGAAGTTTCAGAGTGATTCTCCGGGTTTTGAAACCCAGAAAAGCTATTACTGATTTAAGTTCTGATTGCTGCTTGGTAGATTTGGAGTCTCCTCTTCTTGAGCTTGGCTTGGAAGAATAGTTGCCTTCTCAACGGCGGCCTTAACCGTCGAATCTGTGCTGTATCGATTTGCAGCCGACACCACACGATTTTCAAGATTTTGCTTCATATCGTCAGATGACAAACGCTCTGCCGCTTGGGCTTGAGCTTGCTTCACCATATAGTCTTGAGGAAAAGCCCCAAGTTTTGCTAGATAATTTGAGATGCTGCCATTACCATTTTGAATGATTTCGCGAAGTGTAAAGAGGGGCGCATATTGAGAAGCCTTTTTCGGCCTCAAAAATAATTTGAGTCAAAGTTGCTGCAGTGATGTCATTTTTGGACTTATTATCAATAACCATAACTTCTTCGCTAGCGCGAATCATTTTTGCAATATCATCCAAAGTGACATAGCAACTTTGTTGAGTGTCGTAGAGTTTTCTATTCTGGTATCTTTTAATAATTTTCACTTTAGAGTGAGCCTTATTCACGGGATGACTAGTCGAAGCTGTCGCTGAAATGCTCGCTGGAACATTTACTGACAATCCTGAAGTTGCAGTCGTGGTTGCCGCAATTGGACTTGTGGGCGCAGGATTGGTTACTGCTGTCCCTGTTGCCATACCAGTGGCCACACTTGCTGACAAATTTGTTACTAAAGTTTCGCCTTGGTTGATCAAAGTGCCTCCCATTTTGGAATTCCCCTTATGTATCAGTGCATTATTACTTGCACCCAGTTTAGAGGTTTACAGCCCCGTTAAAGTCCGCCGAAAAGCTTGCAGTGACTTGCGTCACCAGTCGTTTCAGATGTGCGGGAACCTAACTGTGTCGCCATGTGTTGTCAAGTGTTCAGTCAGAGGCCTCGAATATGCATCGCGCAATACTTACCTCCAAGTTTGTGACACGAGGAAAATAATTCTGGTTAATACTAAAGTTATTACCTCGACTAGCCGAAAAGACCGTGAAGAAGCTAAGGGGGTTATATGAAAACCGAGCAAAATCGATATGTTAAGTCGTCAAAATGGATGCTCTTGATTGGGTTGACCCTTTTAGTTGTAATCCTGATTCTGACTCCGGGGGGACGTCATAGCAATGAGTCCAGGGTTGTACGAGCAAAGCAAAATGCAGAAGTTTTGGGGCTTCAACTGACACAAATTTACAATCAGGAGAAAAAGCCGACGGACACCAGCATCTGGGCATGAAGAGACTGATGAGGCTTTTAAGGGAGAAGGCTTAATTGGCCTGGACCCCTGGGGCCAGCCGTATAAGTACAATATTCTAAGAACCGATCAAGGTATTGCAAGAGTCGTCGTCACGTCTGACGGTCCACCCAGAGACCCACAGTCTCAGAGCGATACAAATTCGGATGACTCAAGTGAAAAGATCAGAGTCGTTGTTAGTCCGGCTGAATAAGATTCGATTAGATCCCTCTGCAATAGGTCGAGATTTCCTGGAAAGCCTTAAGAGATAGCCATTTTGGGCCGATGAGCTGCCAAAGGGAGACTTCATGGCCCATCATCTATTCCGCCTAGGTTTTATTATCTCACAGGTAGGTTTTCTTGTTGCCTGTGTTGGAACTCCCGCGAAGGATTCTGAAAAAGGAATCTACTTCGATTCTGCCTTCAATGATCACAATCAGGCACCAAAATCGTTAGCTCCCTCAGTGAATATCTTTGACGGATCAGCTCAAAATGCAACACTGGATCCTCTGTATATGCGTACTCAGGCGGATTATCATTTTGCAATGGGTGAGTCTTTTTCCCTTGAGGGAAACCATCAAAAAGCAATTGAGGCATTTAGGGCCACGCTGTCCTACGATCCGAATTCTCTAGCAGTTCTGCTTCGCCTCTCTGGCGAGTATATGAAAACGGGTCTTCTGACGGAGGCCCTAGATATCACTCTTGTTGCCGCTGAAAAACACCCTAACAATGTCGATGTTAAACTTATCCTGGGGGGCATTTATGCCTCTATGAGAGTTTTTCCGAAAGCCGTCATAGAGTATGAGGCTGCAATGAAGCTCAAGCCAGAACTAACAGATGTATTTCTTTATCTTGGAGCGATATATTCGGAGATCAAAGACTTTGAAAAAGCCGTCAAATTTTTTGAGTCTTTGGCCAAACGATCAGACTACCAAGCAAAGCATTTGGCCTACTATTACATTGGGAGAGTTCGGTCCGAACAAAAAGAAGAAAAATATCAAAAGATGGCAGAGCAGGCGTTCAAGAAATCCATTGAAATAAAACCTGATTTTGCTGAGGCCAGCCTGTCTTTAGGTTCTCTCTATATGAAAAAAAATGAGGAGGAAAAAGCTCTTCAGCTTTACTCAGTTTTCCAGAAAAAGTTTGGACCCAATCAACGGGTGGCCGACATTCTTTCGCAGCTCTACATTGAAAGAGAAAGGTATGATGAGGCCTATGAGCAATTTGAGATTCTAGAGACCCAGTCAGAAAACACACTCAATGTTAAACTAAAAATGGCCCTTATTTTGATTGAGAAAAAAATCTATGATAAAGCGGTCGTGAAGCTGGAAGAAGTTTTGAAAGAAGCTCCTGAGTCGGACAAAGTTAGATTTTATTTGGGTGCAATTTATGAAGAAACCAAACAAGATCAAAAAGCGATAAATCAGTTCTCAAAAATCCCAAGTGGAAGTCAGTATTTTGGTGAAGCATCGACCCACACGGCCTATCTTTTGAAGGGTTTGGGTCGTCTGAATGAGGCGATAGTGCATATTGAGAAAGCGATTTTGAGCAAAAAAGATAATGCTCAAATGGTGGCAATGTACGCTTCACTTCTGGACGAAAAAGGGGATATCAAAAAGGCAACGTCGGTTCTAGAAAAAGCTATTCTTGATTTTCCTGAAAACGCCCAAATTCGTTTTTACTATGGAACCCTTCAGGATAGGGTTGGCGAGAAGGCGCGGGTGATAGAATCCATGAAAAAAGTGATCGAACTCGACCCAAACCATGTCCAAGCGCTCAACTATTTGGCTTTCACATGGGCCGAAGTGGGGGTTCAGCTCGAAGAAGCTGAAAAGCTAGTTAGACGGGCAATTGAATTAGAGCCAAAAGATGGATATGTTCTAGATACTCTGGGTTGGATACTATATAAGCGAGGAAGAGTGGGTCAATCGATTGGCTTTCTTGAGGCCGCTCATCGCTTTCAACCGACTGTTGGAGTTATTGCGGAGCATCTTGGGGATGCTTACTACCGACAAGCCATGATAGATAAAGCCCATAAAATGTATCAAAAGGCCCTTGAGAATGAAACTGACATTAAAAAAATTGAGCAAATCCGAGAGAAAATAACGTCAATAAGTAGTCAAGAGCTATTGAGTCCTCGATCGCCAGCGTCACTTGTCAATGATAAATAGATTCTTCATCCTTTGACCCAGGGCCGAACTTCTCTTAATCTTGTTTAATGAGAAAGACCTTATTAGCTTTCGTGTTTGTCGGCTTGTCAGCTTGTGCGCCCAAGCCAATACAAGACAGTATTTTTGAGAAGGTCTCGTGGGAAACAAAGGCCCAAATTAGGCAACTCCGAGACAATCAAGTCCATAACATTTCTATCGACGTCTATGCAGTTAAGGGTGACAAGCTTCGAATGGAGGCAAGTGGCACTCTGGGGTATAAGTTGGCTAGCGTGGTGATGGATCGCGAGAAGGTCCAAGCGATAGTTTTCACAGAAAAGAAATTTTATTTTGGATCTGCCTCACAGGATGTCATGACCAAAGCCTTTCGAGTGCCTGTGCCTCCGAATGTCTTTTTTGCGATCATTTTTGATCAACAATTGCGAGGCACTGGATGGAAATGTGAATCTGACCCTCAAGGTTTAATCCAGAGCTGCCTTAATAAGGATCTAATCAGAATAGAGTGGGAACGTCTTGAAAGTCCTTCCAAAATTGTCAGACTAAAAACAAAAACATTTGAAATGGAATGGTATTTTAAGGCTCTTGATTTGGAATGGCAGCCGAAGAATGAAATTTTCAATCTGACGGCACCACAAAACTATCAGAGTGTGAAGCTGTGAACTTAGAGGGTCCCTTAGACCAAGGTCTGGAACTTCCGCTGAGCTGTGCCAGGATGGCGGAGATTTCAAATACCTCATCGAATTATAGAATAAGTATTTTCTAACCGTCCCATATTAGGGCATAATTAAAGAATAAATCGATCAAGGAGTGATTATCTATGACCACATCAAACCTAAAATCAATTGTCGGAGCCTGGCAAAATTCAAGTTCAGTTGCAAAGCTGCACTGGAGTGGATCATTTGAAGATTATCTCCAGATGGTAAAGAAAAATCCAAAGATCACTCGAAACTCATTTCAGAGAATGTTTGATATGATCGTCGAGACAGGCTGTGAAGAATATGTGGATTTCAAAAAGCAGGTTGTTCGATATAAATTTTTTGATGATGCTGCCAACAACGGAAAAGATGCGGTCTTTGGTCTTGATATCGCGCTCATGAAACTGGTGAATGTCTTAAAGGCGGCGGCGCTTGGATACGGCACCGAAAAACGCGTTATTTTGCTCCATGGTCCAGTCGGGAGTGCTAAGTCGACAATTTGTCGAATGCTTAAGAAGGGTCTTGAAGCCTATTCAAAGACTGATGCTGGCGCGCTTTACACGTTTGAATGGGTAGATGAAAAGGGGGATTTGGATGGACTACTTGGCAAAGCTGTTCGAGTTTTTCCGAGTCCCATGCATGAAGAACCTCTCCTTCTTTTTCCTGAGGAGCTACGAAATCAAATAGCCGAAGACTTGAATCGGGGCCAGGAGGGCGATTACCGAATAAAGATTGAAGGTGAGTTGTCTCCTCCGTCGAGATACATTTTTAAGAGCCTGATGGATCGATACGGTGGAGATCTGATGAAGGTTCTCTCACATGTTTGAGTTAAAAGAATATTTCTGAGCGAAGCAGATCGAGTTGGAATTGGAACCTTTCAGCCGAAGGATGAGAAAAATCAAGATTCAACTGAACTCACGGGCGATATCAATTATCGCAAAATTGCCGAGTATGGATCTGATTCAGATCCACGGGCCTTTAATTTTGATGGAGAGTTTAATGTTGCCAATCGTGGAATGATTGAATTTGTCGAGGTCTTGAAGCTCGATGTGGCCTTTCTTTATGATCTTTTGGGGGCCTCTCAAGAACATCGAGTGAAACCGAAGAAGTTTGCACAAACACATATTGATGAAGTCATTATTGGTCATACGAATGAACCCGAGTATCGCCGATTGCAAGATAACGAATTTATGGAAGCTCTTCGAGATCGAACTGTGAAGATTGATATTCCATATATTACCCGCTGGAAAGATGAGATTAATATTTACAAAAAGGATTTCAATTCTCACAAAATGCGAGGAATTTCGATTGCGCCGCACACCATTGAAATGGCGGCGATGTGGGCAATTTTGACTCGACTTGAGAAGCCCAAAAAAGCAAATCTGACTCGCTTGCAGAAATTGAAGCTCTACAATGGTAAAACTTTGCCGAACTATACCGAAGACAATGTGAAGGAGCTTCGTAAAGAGACCGTTCGAGAAGGGCTCGAAGGAATTTCGCCTCGTTATATCCAAGATAAACTTTCGAACTCGATTGTGAACTCACAGCAAAATAATCGGGGTTCGGTGAATCCATTTATGATTATGAATGAACTTGAGTCGGTTTAAAAAATCACTCATTAATTTCAAATGAGGAGCTCAAAACAGAATATCGAGAGCTTTTAGGTGTAGTAAAACAAGAATACGAAGAAATTATCAAGTCAGAGGTTCAGAGGGCTATTAGCGCTGACGAGAGCGCTCTTTTGCGACTTTGTGCTAACTATATAGACAATGTGAAGGCCTATACACAAAAAGAGAAAGTTCGAAATCAATTCACGGGAATGGATGAAGAACCAGATGAGCGATTGATGCGTTCGATCGAGGAAAAGATTGAAATTCCTGAGTCTCGAAAAGAGGATTTTCGACGAGAGATTATGAACTACATTGGAGCCTTGGCTATTGAGGGGAAAAAATTCAATTACAAGATGAATGAAAGATTGCATAAGGCTCTTGAATTGAAGCTTTTTGAGGACCAAAAGGATAGTATTAAGCTCACGTCGCTGGTGAGCTCTGTAACGGATAAGGATACTCAGGAAAAAATTGAGATTGTGAAGACTCGATTGATCAAAGATTTTGGTTATGATGAGATCTCTGCAACTGACGTCCTCCACTACGTCGCTCAATTTTTGCACGTGGGGATGTGAAAAATAAATAATGGCAATTAAAGAAGACCACAACCGGTTTAGGGATATAGTTAAAGGGAAGGTTAAAGAGAACTTCAAAAAATACGTTTCTCAAGGGGAAATGATTGGCAAACGGGAAAATGAATTTGTCAAAATTCCCCTTCCTCAGATTGATATTCCAAATTTTAGGTATGGCGCAAAACAGCAGGGTGGAATAGGTCAAGGTGACGGTCAACCAGGGCAAGATGTTGGTGATCCAGGGGATGGGTCTGGTCAGGCCGGAAATTCTTCAGGGGAACACCTTTTAGAGGTTGAACTCTCCATGGATGAGCTTGCTGAGATTCTAGGCGAAAAACTTCAATTGCCCAGAATTTTGCCGAAGGGTCAGAAAAACATAGAAACAACCAAGACTAAGTTCACAGGGCTTGCGCCTGTGGGTCCAGAAGGGTTACGGCACTTTAAGTCTTCTTATAAAAATGCTCTCAAACGCTATATTTCATCAGGCACTTATGATCCAGACGAGCCCGTGATTATTCCAATTCGAAAAGATTTTCAGTATCGTAGTTTTAAGAAGGTCACCCAGCCTCAAACAAAAGCGGTGGTGATCTATATGATGGACGTGTCTGGGTCCATGGGGGACGAACAAAAGGAAATAGTTAGGCTTGAAAGCTTTTGGATTAATACCTGGTTGAAAAAACATTATAAGGGCCTCGAAACAAGGTTTATTATCCACGATGCCGCGGCCAAAGAGGTCGACGAGAATACTTTTTTTCGAACAAGTGAATCTGGGGGAACTTTGATAAGTTCTGCCTATAAGCTTTGCCAGCAGATGATTGAGACTGATTATCCGATCAATGAATGGAATATTTACCCATTTCATTTTAGCGATGGTGATAATTGGAGTGGTGAAGATACCCGCCTCTGTATTAAGGTCTTGCGAGAGTTTTTTTGCCAAATGTGAATCAATTTGGTTATGGCCAGGTCGAGAGTAAATACGGAAGCGGCCAGTTCCTAAAGGATTTGCAGAAGGAATTTATGGGTGACGAGCGTATCGTACTCAGTCAGATTGAAAGTCGCGATCGAATTCTGGATTCAATCAAGGACTTCTTAGGGAAGGGGAAATAGTTTGTCTAATTTAACCCCAGAGTTGGAAATTGAGCGGAAAAAAATCTGCAAGATCGCTAAAGATGCCGGCCTCGATTTCTTTGAAACAATTTTTGAGATCATCACCTATGATCAAATCAATCAATTTGCTGCCTATGGGGTTTTCCAGTCCGTTATCCACATTGGAAGTTTGGAATGGAATATGAGCACCTTTCCAAAAGTTATGAGTACGGACTTTCTAAAATTTATGCGATGGTTATCAATACAGATCCTTGTTATGCCTACCTGATGGAGGGAAACCTCCTGATGGATCAAAAGCTGGTGATGGCCCATGTTTATGGGCATTGCGATTTTTTCAAGAATAACGTCTGGTTTGGAAAAACAAATAGAAAAATGATGGATCAAATGGCTAATCATGCAACGAGGATCCGTCGATATGTTGACCGTTATGGGGTCGAGACGGTGGAAAACTTTGTGGATGTGTGCCTCAGTCTCGAGAATTTAATTGATCGATATAGTCCTTACATTGAGAAATCTGCTTCAAAGCCGGAGCCGGCAGCTCAGGAGGGTGCTCAACCAGGGGTTCTTAAGGTCAACAAATCCTATATGCGGGATTATATCAATCCGCCGGCTTATGTAGCCGAGCAAAAGAAGAAACAGGATGATATTGATAGCACGAAGAGAATGAAATTTCCTCATGAGCCCGATCGAGATATTCTGAAGTTTTTGACTCTTTATGCCCCCCTCGAAGATTGGAAGCGCGATATTTTGTCAATTATTCGAGACGAGGCATACTACTTTGCCCCGCAGGGAATGACGAAAACAATGAATGAGGGCTGGGCATCCTATTGGCATTCTAAGCTGATGACAGAAAAAATTATGGTTGATTCAGAGGTCATTGATTTTGCCGATCATCATAGTGGCACAATGGCTATGTCACCGAATGGATATAATCCCTATAAAGTTGGAATTGAGTTGTTTCGGGATATCGAGGATCGGTGGAATAAGGGCCGCTTTGGCCGCGAATATGAAGAGTGTGACAGCACGGTGGAACGTAAGAACTGGGACAAGAAGTTAGGCCTCGGAAAGGAAAAGATTTTTGAGGTTCGTCGAATCTACAATGATGTCACTTTTATTGATGAATTTTTAACTGAAGATTTTTGTATTCGGAATCGACTCTTTGTGTACAAGTTCAACAAACGAACTGGCAAATTTGAGGTCGACACCCGAGACTTTAAAGCAATCAAAGCCAAATTATTGTTTCACATGACAAACTTTGGGCAACCCATTATCCGAGTCGAAGATGCCAACTTCGAAAATCGAGGCGAGCTCTTGCTGACCCATCTCCATGAGGGGATAGATATGCAGCCAGATTTCATGTCTGAAACGATAAGAAATATGTTTAGTATTTGGACTCGACCAATTAACTTGGTCACGGTTATGGAAGGGGAGTCTCACTTGTATCGATACGATGGCAAAGAGTTCTCACAGCATAAACTTCCCACCGGAATCAATCATCAAAGCCGAGCAGAAAATCCATCATGAATCGTGGGGACGATCGGCGCTTAGTCTATTCCACCGATCCGAAGGACAAGGTCGTTGATCGGAAGGGCAAAGATGGCGATCAGAAGAACAAGGTCAATCAATCGGTCGATCTTGAAAAACTCCAAGTCATCTTTAGACTCGAAAAGAACGGTCGAGGCGGAAAGACCGTCACGATACTTTCTGCCTTACCTAAGAATGATCAGTTTTTGAGTGATTTCACCAAGGAGTTGAAAACAAAGTGCGGAACTGGTGGCACTTATAAGATTCTAGATACGTTCGGCGAAATCGAAATCCAAGGTGATAAAAGGGATCAAATCAAGAAGATTCTGACGGCCAGAGGAATCAAATTTCGAGGGATGTAGAATGCTGTCAAGTCAGATTCATCACGTTGCTATCATCTGTTCAGATTATGAGAAATCAAAAATGTTTTATTCTGAAATTCTTGGATTTCAGATTCTTCGAGAAACATTTAGAGAGGCTCGCAGGTCGTACAAGTTGGATCTTCAGGTCAATTCTTCTGTACAAATTGAATTATTTTCGTTTCCAAACTCACCGCCTCGACCCTCATACCCTGAAGCTTGCGGTCTGAGGCATCTTGCCTTTGCGGTCGAGAATTTGGAAATGGCAATTGATCACCTTCGTTTTCATGGAGTAGAGACCGAAGGGATTCGAATCGATGAATTCACTCAAAAAAGATTTACCTTTTTTCAAGACCCTGATGGGCTTCCGCTGGAAATCTATGAAATGTAAGTTTTGAAAAGAGTCTACATCTTGTTTTGTTTTCGTCGCATGGAAAAAAAATCTCGCAAGATTTGGCCACATTCGGCTTCGAGGACTCCTGCAGTGACCGAGATCTGGTGATTGAGACGAGTGTCCTCGGCGATTCTAAAAAGACTATGAATAGCTCCACCCTTTGGATCTTTCGCTCCGTAGACCAATCTGGAAGCTCTGGCTTGAATCAAAGCCCCAGCGCACATAACGCATGGCTCCAAAGTTGAGTAGATGGTCACATTGTTGGGAAGCCTCCAGGAACCTAAGTTTCGGCTTGCCCGATGCAAAGCCAACATTTCAGCATGGGCTATTGGGGTCTGAAGGGTTTGCCGCAAATTGTGTCCTCTCCCCAAAATACCATCAGGCCCTACGATAAGCGCCCCCACCGGGACTTCGTTCCTTTGGACCGCCCGCCTGGCCAAATTCAGAGCTAAATTCATGTAGTAGGTGTCGATTTCCGCCTCTGACTTATTTTGCAGAGCAGTATTTATTGCCATTTTTGGGATCACTCCTGAAAGACTATTCTTTAAGCATGCTTTCTGCTATACGCTCTCACTCTGTAACGATTAGGGATAACCCTCGACCACGCGGAAGGGAAGGTGATTTTACGTGGCATTAGTCAGAATTAAAGACGGTGAGAGCTTTGAATCAGCTTTCCGACGATTTAAAAAGTCTTGCGAAAAAGCAGGCATCCTTTCCGAAGTTAAAAAAAGAGAGCATTTTGAAAAACCAAGTGTTCGTCTTAAAAAGAAATCCATAGCGGCTCGAAAGCGCGCTATTAAAAAGTCTAGAAAGAGTTACGAGTAAAGTTTTAAATTAATCACTAGGTGTTGATTCAAATCAAGAGCTAGGGATTTTCATGTTTTGGGAGGTCTTGGGTGGAGTTGCGAGAGAAAATCATGGCTGATGTGAAAGCAGCAATGAGAGAAAAAGAGACCCTTAAGTTAAACACCCTTCGCTTTCTTCAGGCGGCAATTAAAAATCGTGAAATTGAACTCAGACCAAATCCAATTTCGGCAGATGATATTTTGGGTGTACTCAAGAAGACAGTTAAGCAAAGAAAAGAATCCATAGAGCAGTATCAAGCAGCGGCTCGTCAGGACCTTGTTGATCAAGAGACGGCAGAACTCAAAGTTCTGGAGGCCTATTTGCCTACTCAAATGACGAGGGAGCAAATTGAAAAAATCGTGACAGAGGTCATCGCTACTCTTGGTGCAAAAACTTTGAAAGATATGGGCTCAGTGATGAAAGAGACCGTTTCACGAACCGCAGGAGCGGCGGACAATAAGATTGTCAGTGAAGTCATTAAATCGAAATTGGTATAGTTTAATTGATGAAATTCTCTACCCAGTTTATCGAACGGGTTTCTGAGGCAAATAGTATCGTCGATATTATTGCTCAGCATACCCAGCTTAAATCAACAGGATCTGGAATGATGGGGCGTTGTCCATTTCCAGATCATCCGGAAAAGACGCCGTCTTTTTCGGTGTCTGAATCAAAGCAGGTCTATCATTGCTTCGGCTGTGGCAAGAGTGGAAATATTTTTACTTTTTACGAGATTATCAAGGTCTAAACTTTCCTGATGCTGTCGAGTATTTAGCAAATCGCGCGGGGATTTCTTTGCCTTTGCCTGAAAATGCTAATTTGGGAGAAGAAAATCGCTTTCAGGACAAAAAGAAGCAATTACTTAAGGTCAACAAGCAAGCTCAAACGTTTTTTATGGAGTCTCTGGAAAAAACGGCAGCCGATCATCCTTTGCGTGCCTATTTAACAAAACGAAATTTGGATTCTCAGATACTTGAAACTTTTAATATTGGTTATGCACCTCAAGAGTGGGACGGCTTGATTGAGTATCTCAAGGCCAGAAATATTCCTCTTCCATTGGCAGAAGAGGCTCAACTTCTTAAGGCTAAGACATCTGGGGGGTATTACGATTTATTTAAGGATCGTCTTATGTTTCCAATTCAAAATGCAGCGGGTGAGGTCGTTGCTTTTGGTGGAAGAATAATTGATCAGGGTCAGCCTAAGTATCTAAATTCACCGGAGTCTTTGGTATTTAACAAAGGGAAAATTCTCTATGGATTGCCCCAAACAGCAAAGTTTATTCGCACTGAAGACCTCGCCATTGTTGTTGAGGGCTATATGGATTTGGTGTCCCTTTATCAAGCAGGGGTAAAAAACGTAGTGGCCATTATGGGAACTGCTTTCACGGCAGATCATGCGAAGCAGATCAAGAGACTCACGCAAAATGTACTTGTTTTATTAGATGGTGATCAGGCTGGTCAAATGGCGGCGGAGAGAGCTCTTCCTATTTTGTTGGCTGCAAATTTGTACCCGAAGGGTCTAGAGCTACCGGAAGCGCAGGATCCAGATGATTTCGTTAAAACCCAAGGCGTCGTGGCACTCAATAGATTAATTAAGTCAGCTCCTGATTTGGTTTCAGTGACTATTCGGGCTTGGCTTCGAGAGTACCGCGGAGAGGCATCGCAGAAGGTAAAATTTTCAGACCAGCTGAGGGGTTTGCTTTCGCAAATTTCTGATCTCAGGCTTCGTGAGCTTTACGTGGTTGAAGCCTCCCAACATTTGGGCGTTGAACTGAATTGGCTCAAACGCGCAGTTATGAATCCCCCGGCCTCTCGAGATTTTGCTGGAGCTGTGACCAGCTCACCATCCATGCAGGTACGCCCTATTTTGCCTCCAGAAGAGTCTGTTCCTCAGGGCGAAACCATACAAGGGGTCAAAACGGAGGATCCCGTCATATTCTTTATTCGAGGAGCTCCAGTCTTAGAAAAGACGGCCTTGTCATTGTCACTCAAAAGTCGTGCCAACTTTGATGGATTTTTTGCTGAAAATGGGTTTGATATATTGACCCATCAGGGGATCAAAGATGTCCTTATTTTTGCAAAGGATGTTTATGGACAAGATCGTAACCTGTTTGATAGGTTGTTAAGTCAACTCGTAACTAGGGTCGATGAACCACAAGCACTTTTCTATCGGGATGCCTCGACGGCGTTCAAGGAAAGAAAAGACGCCCAGGTTGCAGAGGCTCAGGCGAAAAAAAGTGGCGACGAAATCACTCAGGCTTATGAGATGTCTCGAGCGGCAGAAGAAAACGAAGCGCGTGAGTTAAGAATCGTGCGTGATATTGTCAAACGACTCAGGGAGATAGCTTTGAAGGTAGAACTAAAGATGGTGGCGCAACATCTTAAATTGAATCCATCTGTTGAAAAGCTTGAACAAATTAAGAGGATTCAAGTTGAAATTAGCGCATTGAATAATACATTAAATAAAAGTGATGAAACTCCTGATAGGGAAATTTAAGATAAGAGGCAATGATGAAATCAAGTTCTTCGAAAACGAGTAAGGGGCCTGTCAAAGTTCTCACTGTGGTGGAACAAGAGGCCCTGGTCAAAGAAGAGATTCAGAAGTTTCTGAAGCTTTCAAAGGAAAAAGGTTCTTTGTTAATTGAAGAAATTAATGAGCTTTTGGCGCCTGAAATTATGGCCCCTGCTGTTCTTGACGCTTTTATGCATGCCCTTGAGGCCAATGGTGTTCAAATTACTGACCAATTGGATGTTATTAAAGCCGAAGGTGAAGAAGGAGAAGCAGGCTTTCTTGCTGATCCAGAAAAAGAAGACGAAGATGTTGATGAAGAAGAACGTTTGGAAAGTGAAGACGTTAAAGGTAATGACCCAGTTCGTCTTTATTTGCGCAAAATGGGTTCAGTCTCGTTGCTCACTCGCGATGGTGAGGTTGAAATTGCTCGCCGAATTGAGAAAGGTGAGCGTGAAATTGTTCGCGCCATTTTGTTGTCCCCCCAGGGAACCTGGGAAATCATTAATCTTGGTAAACGACTTGATGAAGGTCGTATCAAAGTAAAAGCGATATTTCGCGGTCTTGAAGATGAAGATACCCAGTATGACGAGAAAGAGTACGTTGATAAAATTCATGAACTGATTGGCAAGGTTACCCAATATCAGAAGGACGCTCAAAATCAGTTTGAAGTTTTGAAGCAAGAAGAAACTTCAAACGATCGTCGGGCGACGGCAATCAGCGAACTTAAAGTGATGAATGATCAGCTTATGACTAATTTTGAGTCGGTGAATTTCAATCGAAAGACCATTAATCGTATTGTGATTAAATATAAAAATTTAGTCTATCGAATGGGAACTTTACGTAGACGAATTAAAGATGGTCTCGATAAGTCTTTTTCAAAAGATACCGCAAGTATGTGCGAACGCCTTAAGCTTATTGAGTCGAATGAAAAAGAATTAGCAAAAATGACTCGAGACACTGGTCTGACTTTTGGCAAATTCAAAACATTTACTCAGCAGGCTCAAGAGGCTGAGATCCGACTGAAGCGTTTAGACGCTGAAACGGAGATGAACTATAAGTGGATTCAAGATACTTATACGGCGATCTGGAAGGGTGAGAGAGAGGCCGACGCAGCGAAAGCAGAATTGGTCGAGGCTAACTTGCGTTTGGTTGTTTCGATTGCGAAGAAATACACAAATCGAGGTTTGCAATTTCTTGATCTGATTCAAGAGGGAAATATTGGTTTGATGAAGGCCGTTGATAAATTTGAGTATCGACGTGGATATAAGTTTTCAACTTATGCAACATGGTGGATACGTCAGGCGATCACACGGGCTATAGCTGATCAAGCTCGGACAATTCGAATTCCAGTGCATATGATCGAAACTATCAACAAGTTAGTGCGGACTTCTCGATATCTCATTCAAGAGTTAGGGCGAGAGCCACTTCCTGAAGAAATTGCCGTCAAGATGGATATGCCAGTTGATAAGGTCCGAAAAGTTCTTAAAATTGCCAAAGAGCCCATAAGTCTCGAAACGCCAGTTGGTGAAGAGGAAGACTCTCATTTGGGTGATTTTATTGAAGACAAAAAGGTTGTCAATCCTGCAGAGGCGATTGTGAATCTCAATTTGGCTGAGCAAACGAGAAGAGTGCTCTCGACACTGACTCCTCGGGAGGAAAAAGTCTTGCGTATGCGGTTTGGGATTGGTGAAGAGAGCGATCACACTTTGGAAGAGGTTGGTCAGGATTTCAACGTCACTCGAGAGCGAATCAGACAGATTGAGGCGAAGGCTCTGCGTAAGTTGAGACATCCGTCTCGATCGAACAAGCTTAAGGCTTTTGTTGACGGATAGTTTAAGTTTATAGGGAGATCATTGGGGTGAAATCTATGTTTTGGGGACTTTTTTTCATAGCGATCGGTGTTTTATTTTTGGTGAATTATGTGTTTGGCATTCATCTGCCAGTTTTCCGCATACTTTTTGCCTTATTTTTGATTTATCTTGGGGTTTCTTTTCTATTTGGTTCGTTTGGGATGAAGTTTTCGAGCGGATCCCACTCGACCGAGAATAAAGCCATTTTTTCCAAATCCGAATTTGATTTCAAAGTGAGCAGTGGGCCAGGTATGGAGAGCCCTGGTGGCGGCGTGAAGGCGGGCGAGAATGTCGCTGAGGAGGTTGGGGAGGATGATCCCCGATACTTCCAGACGGTGTTTGGTAACAGTAAGTTAGATCTATCTGGACGACAGGATTTGAAAGGGCAAAAACTCAGGCTCACCACGGTTTTTGGACATACCCGCATTCTCGTCAAGAAAGGCACCCCTCTTTGGGTTGACTCGACCACGGTCTTTGGGTCCACTCGTTTGCCAGGCGAAAATTTTAATGCTTTTGGGGAGTTCAAGTATCGGTCGCCGGGTCTCACCGATAAGTCGGAGGCCCTCAGTCTTCAGACTGAAGTTGTCTTTGGGGAACTTCATGTCAAAGAAGTTGACTAGATATTATAAACCCATAGAATCGCCACTAGTTGTCCAGGCAATGTAACTGATATTCGAGAGTATCACTCAGTGGGGAGTTAGCTTAGCTGGTTAAAGCAGCCGGCTCATAACCGGCGGATCGGGGGTTCGAATCCCTCACTCCCTACCAATTTCACAAAAATCACACTGAAGTATCCGAAATTGCTAGCGAATTTTAAAATAAGACAGGCCTGACCGGTTTAATTTTAAATAAAAACAAGTAGTTGCCAGACCTTCGATTGGTTGTTTTGATTTTCTGCGAAGAAAAAAGAAAAACCAAAGAAGGCCGACAACATGAGACAGCATCACAAGGGAAAATCTCTTTTTCAACTCATTGGTAAAAAAGATTCAGCGCATTAGCTGACAAGTGGGGCGTCGATAAGGGGGTTCGAGAACTTTCAACTTGGGAACTGACCCATGCCCTGCTTTCTTGTTTTGTTCTACAGATAAAGTCTTATCGGGATGTAGAGGCCACCCTGGGGATTCCAGACTCTACTTTTGGTGACGCCATCAGAGAAAGAAACTCTGGATTTTTTCAAGAACTTTGCGATTCAATTTTGCTCGACATCCGAGCAAAAGCTGAGTCCAGGAAAATTAAGAAAGCTATTCGACAAATTCTGGCCATTGATTCAACCGAGATCAAGGTTCACGGCAGTCTCTTTTCTGAGCTCGGATGGAAACAAAAGCACTGCAAAAATGAACATAAAGCTGCGGCCAAACTTCACGTTATTTGGGATGTTGATGGTGAGTGGATTGACGACTTTGTTATAACCCCAGGCCGCCGGAATGATTCTCCCGTAAGTCTTGAGTTGCGCCTGTTGCAGGGAAAAATGTATGTCTTTGATCGTGCCTACAATGACTTCGACTTATGGGAAAAAATTGTCTCTATAAAATCAGATTTTGTCACTCGCCTAAAGGATTCTCCAGAGTCCGGTATCTCCAAATAAAAATTCTACATAAAATGAAGAACAAGATGGGGTTCTTTATGATGGGCCTTATAAACCCACCAACAAAACAAATTGCAAGAAAAATCTAAAATTACGACATGTGATTTATCGAGATCCAGTGTCCCAGAAAATATTTCATTTTGTTTGTTCAGATTCTAAAATATCTGGCCAAACAATTGCCGATATTTACAAGCGCCGTTGGGCTGTTGAACTATTGTTCCGTTGGCTGAAGGGCCACCTTGATATTCGAAGGCTTCCGGTAAAAACAAAAAATGCTGTCAGGGTTTTGCTGGCCGTAGCAGTTCTTTTTCAACTACTGTTGCAGCTGAAAAAACTCACAGACCAATTTAAAGGAACGCTTTGGGGTCTGCTTAGAACAATTCGCTCAGGTTCAATTCAGAAGAGCCTCATGGATACTGGCCCTCCCGACGGCTGCCGCTGGAGTTCTGCTTCTGTTGTAGGATCTACGGCTTGAATTAATTCAAATTGAACCGGTCAGGCCTGAAAATAAGAATCTTATATTGAAACAGATTTTGTAGTCCATATTGACATATCAAAATAGATATGTCAATATGGACATATGTGGTCGGTTGAATTCGAAAGCTCCGCAGTACAAAAAGAAGTTACTGCACTTATTAAATCTAAAAAACTGACTGCAGAAGATCAGGCTATTATTCATGCTTGGATTCAACAAATCTCTGCTCATGGACCTGAATCTATTCGCGGTGATTTTAAATGGGCTGATCATGCTTTACACGGTGAGTGGGTTGGTTATAGATCTTCAGCCTTTTCCAATCGCGGAAGAATCATTTATCGAATCGTTGATAAGAAGGTTGTTATTAAAATCGCTCGAATTACGGATGAGCATAATTATAAGAAAGGTTCTAAGAAATGAAAAAGTCATCTTTAAAAAAGCCTATCGATATTTTCAAGGCGGCAAAAACAACTGGCGATCTCATTAAGGCTTTCCGCACTAATTTTAATATCAAACAAGATGACATGGCTCATGCCTGCAAAATTTCACAGGCGAACTTTTCTGCGATTGAGAAAAACCGTCGTGAAGTTGGTCCTCGTATCGCCCTAAAGCTTGCGGCTTTTATGGGGCTAAGCCCGGATGTTGTACTTTATCCTAATGGATATGAAGCTGAGCCTGAATACAAAGAAGTACGAGAACGATTCGCATCCCTTGCGCCTATAGCAGCTAAAAGTCGTGGTTAGAATTTAATGGATAAATTATTAGTCGATATTCATCAAAGTTTAGGTATTTCTGAAAGTCATATTAACGCGAATAAACTTAAATTTCAGCCGCAGCCAAATCTAGACTCTTTGGAAATTGTTGATATTGATTTTGAAGGCAAACCTTTTATTTTGCAGGCTTCTGCTGCAAAAGCGTGGCGAGCGATGAAGCATGCTGCTCAAAAAGATCAAATACAGCTTTAGCCGTTCTCTGGCTTACAGAAAATGCATCTCGCTTTGAGTTTCAATTGAGTTATCCCAGAAATAACGATCATGGAATTATTTATGAACCTTGGCACTGGTACTGTACGGCGCGTTAGTTGGATTTTGTAGTTTATCACAAGTTAAATATGTGAAATCATTGCGATAGAATTAGAGAAAAGTCTCCCTACCAATTTTCTTTCATAAGTTTTTAAAAAATTAGCTTTGTTTATTTAAGTAAACTCAATAGGTTATGACAGCGCAAAAGGTTCATTCATATCATGGATGTCATGCGTGGTATAGGCCTTCACTTTACACATCAAACTAGGTCCGGTTTCCAAATTTTTTTAAAGTAGTCCAGTATTAAATAAAATGCCAATCTGTAATACTACATACAGAGGTATAGTATGAGAAAATTATTTTTCTTTGGTGTCTATTTTTTAACTCAAATGACCAATGCAGCCGATTTCAGTATTAAACCAGGTAAATATAGGGTTGGAGCTTATGCGAAGTTAACGTAGGCCCTATTAACAGGGACAACTATTACGATGTCGCGGTTACCCAAGGATCAAATAAAGGTAAATTCTTTGTGTCCCGTGACGGTCGGCTTGTTAGAGGGTTGGGAATCTGCAATCAAGGCTTAGGAGAACCCGTTGACACTTCGTATACGGTGAAAAAGTCTACGCATTTTTCGGTATTTACAGGGAAATGCGGAGGAAGAAAGGCGGATCCTATGGACTTTGTCGGACAAATAATTTTAAACAAATCTAGTGGTGAATTAGAACATGTGTTTTATGATGAAAAGATCGCAACGCATATTGCGGAGCAGAGCATTCCTTCACGTCCACAACAAGACCAATTTGACGCAATTAGTTGTTCGAAAGGTGGCGCTATTTCAGAAAATCAAAATCTCACCACAAGAGATCAAGTTGAAGCCCATTTTAAGGCTTCAAACGATGCGAGAAAAATGCCAAGTTTAGCAGATATCAAACCTCAAACGGCCTCGGCAAGTAAAGTGGAACCCAAATCCTCAACCGAAGCAAAAAAATAGGCTCTGCTATCTGAAGCCCTGCCCAGGGCAAACGCATCAAAATGAGGAATTCATTAGGATACTTTCGAGATAATCTGGGTTCCAGCCAGCTTTCTTCATCTTAACCTTCTTACTTTGCTTGCCTGGAGTTTGTTCGAGAAGATTCATGCAGATTTTGCGAGCTAAAGAAAGATTCTCAGCGGCCACTTTTTCTCGAACTTTCCAACTATCTTCACGAAACGCGACATCTAAATTCCAATGAAGTTTATTTTCAATCGACCAGTGACTGCGAACGGTCTCCAATGCCTCTGAACTATTTAGTTGGCAGCTACTAATATAGTAGTCGACTCTCGTTGTCGTTTTATTAGTCTTTAAAATCGTGCGTCTGCGCTCAACTTTAATTGCGGTTTTGAGACCTGGCCAGTTTTTTAAATAACTATTGTCCTCAGTACTTACGGGAAGAACCTGGCAGCGCCGCATTTCTTCGCGTCCATGGATGATTTCGTTGGTTTCGGTGCGAGATACTTTCTTAAATGGCGTTTCAAATTTTTTCTCGATAAATTTCAGTGAATGGCGTTGATTCTTTTTTAGCGGCAACAAGTAATCTCCGCCGCGATCACGGATTTTTTGTGCGATTCGATTAACTCCAAGTCCCGCGTCCATGGTCACAATTGTTCCTTTAAGCACAAGCTGATCAAGACATTCTTCGGCGGCAAAGATCTCGCCGTGACCGGGGCCAGAAGCTTTTTTCTGACTCAAAGTCAAACCTGTCTCGTGACAAAAAACATTTAGTAGATAAAGTGGGTAAGTGCCGCTATTAAAGCTTCTTTGAGTCCCGGACACGGCTTTACCGTCAATAGCTATTGTTTTTGTACCCTTCATGCCTTTGAGTGACTTTACCCACTCGCGAAAAGCTTGTTCAAAAAATGAAGGCTCAATCAAACTAAAGCAACGTGCTAAAGTATCATGACTAGGAAGTCCATCGTCAAGAGCAAAAAACTTTGAAAACCAATCTTCTCTTTCTATGGAAAACTCTTCGATCTCTAACCATGTTTCGCATCCACAGAGCACTCCGCAAACAACAATTCCGATAATTTCGATAAGCTTGTATTTGCAACGATTGAGCACCCGAGGATCTGGAACTTTGGAAAAAGCCAGAACCAATGGCGACTTGAGAAAATCCTTTTTCATTCGTCCTCCAATAAAAAATATTGGAGAAATCCTACAATAAATAATGTAACTGGCCAGCCTTCGGCGGCCAGTTACTCATTTAATTTCTAAAAAATGTGGCCTGACACCGGTGAACAGTGCGCGCAAGGCATCCATCGGATGAACTCCTGTTTTCGACTGGTTGATAGATAACTTCTAATCAGGCAAAAATCTTCAGCCCCTCGGAGTGTTCTAAAGCACCCTGATATTTTCTGCTGAACCTTATTCATTCTCAAATCCCGCTCACCTTGATTGTTTGTGAATGGAGTCTGCTCGTCGACCATAAATCTAAGTGTCTCTTCTTCAAAAGCGACCAGACGTTCAATTAGATTTCTGGATTTGCTTTGAGCGTGTTGTTCTTTGTTTTCTGGACACTCCTTGTCGGCGGCCTTCAAAATGCGCCGATATTGTTTTTGATACTGTTTTATCTTTTTATTTGAAAGCTTTCCGCCAGCTTCATTGACCTTAAGATTGATCTCTTCCAAAAGTTTTTTCATTCTCTTGGCCCATTTCTGTGCATCTTGCTCAAAGGCTCGCTCAAGCTCTCGCAGGTGATGTGCGTTGCACAAAACATGAGTGCAAAGATACAAAAAATATGGCTTCCAGTGATCATGAACAAGTTGTCCTTTAAAGCTCTCTAGAACACCCATACGTTCCATGGCTTCCCCACCTCGTTTCTGATCAACATGGAAATAAGTCAGTGACTCATTGCAGAGACAATGAATCCAATTCCGGACTCCATTGATGTTGGTTCCTGTTTCATCTGCATGAAGAACAGAAGAGGCCAGAAGTTGACTGCCAAGCCAGGCTTTAAAATCCCAGTCACGCAGTTTTTGTGCGGCTAAAATGTTAAAATTATTGACCGAGCCCTTCGTCACAGGGAGGCCATATTGGGTTGCAAACAACTCTTGGACCCGAGCCTGTGGGATCAATTGATATTGGGACAAATAAACAGAGGTTGCTTTGACGCCAACACCATATTGCGCTGGTTCAGTCACGCCCTCGGGAAACTCAGCAACAAAGGCTTCACCCAGTTCATTGATCAAAATCTCAGCTCGAAACTCTGTCACCGTAAATGACACGTTGATATCAAAAACCTGCCTTTTATCAAAGCCGGCAGGTTCCCATTGCCCAGGAGGGAGAGTACGTCTATCGATCAGCAGTTCTTCAATTAAAGATGGATTTTCAACGAGCTCCAGTCGAGAACCTTTATGTCCAATTTGTCCACCGGGCTTGCGCCGCTGACCCTTAACACGTTGACTTTTTCTACGACGATTTGGGTCTGAAGATGGTGGCTTACTGCTATTGGAGCTATCTAACCCAAGTCGGTTCGATAGAACAACAACCAAATCAAGAACACTATCCATCGTCTTCTTCAAGGAATTGGAAAGTCCAATCTCATTGGAGATTTCAGCTCTTGCATTGCGAACAGTATCATTAACATTCAGTTTTTTGCCATTCAATCGGTTCCGCCTCTGGAACTCACCATAACATGAAATTTTGGAGACGTTTTCGTCGCACACAGATTGACCACATTGAACGCAATAATTTTAATCGTCGAAGTTACTACGCCACATTTTCTTCAATGATGCTAGGCCTCGAGATACTCTTAGAATGGCGATTTTGAGCTAATGCTTGAAAGAAAAAAAATCACGGGCTTTACAAGCAAAAACAGCGTCAAGGAAAAAATAAAATAAATTCATTTATGCTGCAGACGATCGCAATATTTTCAGATGTTCCCATCAAAACATTTCGAAATCCAACTATCATCAAATTCTCACCCTACCTGACGGCATCCTGCCTCAGGGCCTCTAGGCCGGCCCTGAAACCCGCCGTTGAACGCTCATCGTGAGCGTCCAAACAGCAAATAACAAAACTAAATAAAAGTCCTCAGTATCGACAAATTCAGACGACTTAGGAAAACCTCTACTGAGTAAATTGGCAATAAGGAGGAAGCACCAATCTCTATTTTGATTTTACAAAAAAACGACCAAAGCAATTCAGCTCCCAATTGCTTTGCCGCTCACGATGAGCGGCAAACGGCGGGTTTCAGGGCCGGCCCAGAGGCCCTGAGTCAGGATGACCTTATCTAAGACGTCACAAATTAAAAAAATTGGCCGCCGAAGGCTGGCCAGTTACTCCCAATCTTATAACACTCGGCCAACAATCCACTGTGGCCCTTACGAAAATCCACCCGATGTCGTGCTAACCAAACTTTTGAATGAAAAGAACCTGGAGTCATCGAACACCTCCAATCGAAGTTGAGAGGGGCCCGCTGAGTAATTTCAATAGATCTGCCGTCATCGAATGAATATTCAATTCAATGATGACTCCTGAACTTAAAATGATTCGAGCTGGGTCAGTTCGCGAGCATTGGATCGTCGAATCTTCAACCCTTAGCTCTCGAACGAGCTTCACAGAAGGTTTTCGACTAATTCTTGGTTGGCCCAACTTGAACCAATTTCGGACGCCAGCAGGGCTCACCCCTATGGCTTTGGCCACAATCGCAGGCGAGAAGCCAAGACGCTTCAAATGACTCACCCGTTGGACAATATCCTTTGGATACTTAAAATGTCCTGGCACTCTGCCATCTGAATCCATCAGATTCCTGCGAAAATCCAAGATCTCATTTCTTAAAGCTTGAATCTCCGGTTGCGAAGTGAATACGACATGTTTTTCTTTTTTCGGCCTTTTCATTTTGCCCCCCCCGACAATTTCGATGAGGCTAGACACTAAAATACAAATTTGATGAATTCTACACCATCAGGTGTAATGGATACGCTGATTATGTGGAATGACAAAACTAAATCTGGGGTCTTTGCATTGGCTAACCGGGGCATGTCTTCAAAGTCATTAGCAAAATTCTTAATTAAAATTCACAAAAGAATCAATGAAAACCCGTAAATTTAAGAGAGTTCATATGTCGACTGCTGGGGCCCCACTGTTCAACTACTCCGCCAAAACCTCAAGGGTCAGTTTTGGATAAAGTACAGTTGCGTATCCGTGACTAACCTATTTGCAGCGGTCTCAAATGTGTCATTTTGTCAGATCATGAATATCTCAAAAATCAGAAAGGGCTTGTCCCCTTGCCGATACCTAGAAGCTAGCCACAAAAATTCAAAAAAGCCGGGGGCTAATCTGCAAATTAGCCCCAAATGCCTTTTAAATTTCCTATCCTCGATTCGGGCTTAATTCTTCCAATCCTCTAACATGAAAATTATTTTTCTAAATCACAACTCAATAATGGAAGTGAAGAATTTTTTGCGTCAATCAGTACATATGGAGTATAGGGTTCGCCCGTGTTACTCCAAAAGCCATCGACATTGATGGTGATGCCTGATGTACTTGTTGCAACATATTCTTTGAGCATAGCCAGGCAAAGATTTCTTCCATCAGTATTCAAACCGGTGAACTGTATTTGATAGGAGCCAGAAAAAGTATTCGAACCCGAGGAAAAACTTCCAATCACCGTCACAAAAACTTTAGTATTAATCGACCCATTTGGCATACACAGCTTCTTTAACAGAATAAAATTTAACTGTTTTCACCTTTGCTAGCACTCGACCTTGGCCGTAAGCCGCAAAACTATTAATACCAAAAATCATAATAATAAGACCTAAAATAAATCGAAATATCCCCACTTGAACCCCTTTTTTTTATTAGTGTACAGCAATTCAAATACTCCTAAAAATCAATTTTTTTCGAGGCTAGAAAGGCCGTTAAAAAGTACGTGAAATCCTAGAAAATACAGTCTCATTTTGTTCAACATAGTTTGGAGTGGCATCAATTCTAATCATCAGAGCTGGCGAGAGCTTAAAAATTTGATTCAAATAAATCGCATTGAAACGCGCTTTGTCTAAATTACTGGCGCTGCTCCCGAATGGATATCCAATATCAGCATCACAATAAGAGGCGCGTCCGTTACGAACCACGCCAGCAATTAGGCGTTGAATTCCGAGACTATTTTCCTCCGTCGTCCTAAAAACTTCTTGATCTGCCGATGAAATGAATTGAGAAATCTCATCTGCAAACGCCTGATCATTTCTTGGTAGGCCCATCAAACACCCCTCTTTGAATACTAGGATAGATCATAGTTATCTTCACAAACAGAGCAAAAAATTGTTCGTAAACTAAGTAAAAATGAGTATTATCAAATAGATTGAGCTATTGTGCTGAAATGAGAAAAACAGCTATGGCCTGTTCTTGGCGAAATGGGCTGGCCCCCCTCTCAAGCACATTCAAGCCCATTCATATCAGTGAGTTTTTCAGACCCTGACCGGGCACCGAGTTTTTCGATAAACCGTTTCCATTCTTGATCGGTCTCGATAAGCTTGGCCCCTGCATAACCATTTTCATTCTGCCATATGGGTTCAAGAACAATTTCACTGAAAACGTTGGGCCCTAACCGCACACGGATCAATTGACAGTGATGGCACCCTTGCCGTCAAATTCACTCCCATGGAGTTTATGGAGCGCCTCGCTGCCCTCATTCCACGACCCAAAATCCATCTGACAAGATATCACGGAGTCTTAGCCCCCCACTACAAATTTAGAAAACAGATCGTCAAGCAAGTCGTTCCGATTGGCTCCAAAGCTAAAATAGACTCACTCAAGTCGCGGGCCAGCAACGACAAAAAAAGCCACGCAAAGAAGTCAAACCGAATCCCATTGGCCAAGCTCCTGAAGCGGGTTGAGGATAAGAAGTATAGACCACCTGCTCTAGTGAACTCAATTATATAGGACGCCTGGTCAATTCTGCGGAAAGTTCGATTCCAGCTAATTCTGCTTAATTTTTTTGAGTTTTTGATGATGCTTTTTAGATTGGTGGACTCTTTTTGAGATTTTATCTCGATTTTTTCTCATTGGATTTGTTTTTTTTATAGGAGTCCCGTCGACTCGTGGATTTCGAATCTGAGGGTTCCAAGAAAGCTCATGAGTCGTGTGTCTTGGTCTAATCATAATCAGGGAAGGCTTGGATGAAGTCGTCTCCAGAGCCTTTGTCATGGCGGTGTGGAGGTCCTCGGCTTGAGTGGATTTTCGGTGATCTTGCCGCCGCAAACATTGCAGGTTTCCATGTCCATTTTGAAGACTCGTTTGAGCAGCTGGGTCCAGGTGATGCGCTTTTTCTTTGTTGAGTCGTTCTTAATGTTGTCATCTTGGGTCTGGTCGACCGCTCCTTGGTTTGGAGTCGTGGCTGGTGGGGTTGGGACGATGAGTTTTCTGTACTTGTAGTTTGGAGCCAGGACTCCATGAAATCGGGTGAGGTGAACTCGTGGTCGAGGGACAAGGGCCGCAAGTTTTTCCATGAACTCCAAGGGCTCAAAGACAATTTGTGTGGTTCCATCGTCATAGGGAGTTTTGAGTTTATAGATGACTTGCCCTCTGGAGTTGACAGAGAGCCTCTCTTCACTGATGGCAGGCCTTGCAATGTATCGGGCGATCTTTTCAAGCTTGTCTCGTTGCCCAGGGCCTACGGCAACACCTCCGTGGAGAGTGAAGCCGGAATACTTGCCAACAAGTCCGCCTTTGCCGATGTGATCCCTGTCGACCTGAGATTTAAGAACGAGGGCTTTTTTTCCTTTATTGGGACCGAGTAAGAATCTGTAGGAACTCGAGGCGGCCTGCAAATGGGAAAAGCCTTCCTCCATGGGGATATTGAGCTGAAGAGGGGCGTCGTCATCTTTTACGATGATGCCGTTTTTCTCAAGATACTTAGCGACTCTGTGGGCGATGGTCTTAACCAGTCCTTCTAGCTCTGGGACAGTTGGTGGTGCAGTTTTGTGAAAGTCCTTTGGGATCTTATCGGCATTGAGTTCATAGGCCCCATCGATCAGAAGTTGATGGAGGTGGACATTGACGTTGCACCCATTTTGACCACCTAAAATTTAAGTTATTGAAATCCCTAGCTATTTTGGATCTCTGTAGTCACAACATCAGTTCGACCTACTCAGTCTCTCCAGTAGAAAATCGTCGTCAGTTAAATATGACATTTTTAAAAGTTTGAGGATCCGGCTTTGCTCGAGATTGGTTTCGGTAATTGTGTAGAGCGATTCATGACCAGCTTTGTATTTGTTAAGATGGCATGAGTGAAGAAGGGACAAGGCCTCGGGCGCAGAGTATTTTTCGCCAAGGTGCCGCTTTAGAAGTCGCTCAAGCAATAGTGATAACATACAGATGGTAATATGCGCTTTGACCTTTTCATCTTGGTGATGGCGAATCGGACGAATTTGAAGGATATTTTTTATAATCTGAAAGTCTTTTTCAACAACATCCTTGGCTTGATAAAGTTGGCAGAGTTCAGTCGCTGAAAGATTTACCTGTGATTTGAATAAAAAAAACCACCCAGCTAAAGCACAGGTAAATCTTTGCAGAGCGACATCCAGCGCCTGGGCAAACTGTTGAAACATTTCAGAAACTGAGGGATGGTCTTGCTTTAGGAGGAAAAGATGAAATCGGTGAAAACACCTTGGACAACCGGCGCTCTCTTGATTTGCACTAATTGTGGAAAAGATATCTCGCCTGAGACATTGAAGCCTTTGCGTGAAAATGGGGAACCATCAGAGAATCTGAAGAAATACCTGAAGTCGGCGCTTAAGAAGTCTGGTCATGACAAGGACATTCGTGTAATGACTTCGAGTTGTCTTGATATGTGTGATGCGGGCAGGCAGTCTGGGTCCTATATCCCAGTTGGTCATCTTGGCAAAACCGAGAATGGGAACGAAGATTTCACCTTAAATCCAGCAGAAGATCGTGAGGTAGTTTTGCGGTTTTTAAATAGTAAAATCATTGAGAATCATAAGTGATGAGCCCTAATCAAGAGAATGGTCTCGATGAAAATCGATCGAGAAAAAATATAGTTTATTTTATTTTTTCTACGATTGTTCTCGATATGCTTGGGATCGGACTTATTATTCCCGTCCTGCCTGATGTTATCAGACGGTTTGTTACAGAACAGGATTCGGTCAATCAGCTTTTTGGATATTTTGTGGCCACCTATGCATTGATGCAGTTCCTGGCCGCGCCTGTTTTAGGGGGACTCTCTGACCACTTTGGGCGCCGTCCGATATTGCTTGGTTCGCTTTTTGGGGCTTCGATTGATTACATTTTTATGGCCTTTGCCTCTTCGCTCCCACTGCTTTTTGTTGGGCGAGTCATATCTGGACTCACTGGTGCCAGCATGACAGTAGCCAACTCATACATGGCAGATATTTCTACTGACAAAAATCGTGCGGCAAATTTTGGAATGATTGGCGCGGCTTTTGGCATAGGTTTTATAGGTGGACCATTGATTGGAGGGGTTCTTGGACATATTAGCAGCACAGCTCCATTTATTGCGGCGGCAGTTTTGAATTGTATAAATTTTTTGTTTGGCATTTTTATTTTGCCAGAGTCTCTATTAGAGAAACATCGAAGAAAAATTGAGTTTAGAAAATTAAATCCATTTTTGTCAATTTCTCGCACTCTAAAAACACCAGCTCTTTTTTATTTTGTGGGCATATATACATTGCTTTTTATGGCAGGTAACGTTCATCCAAGTGTTTGGACCCTCTACACTGAATACAAATTTGGTTGGACTTCCGTTCAGGTTGGAATTTCTTTGAGTTTTGTGGGGCTGGTTTATGGATTCAGTCAGGCGGTTCTTTCTAAAAAGCTGGTTCCACGATGGGGAGAGCAAAGGGCTTTGAAAATAGGTATTCTGTTTACTGGGCTCGCTTTTCTACTATATGCGCTAGTTCCGGTGGGTTGGATGATGTATGCGGTGATGGCACTCACCTCGCTGTCGGCCTTGGCGATTCCTTGCTTGCAGGCGATTATGACAAAGCAAGTAGATCCTGATCGCCAAGGGGAGCTGCAGGGAGGCTTGGTTTCGCTTTCAAGTCTAACTTCAATAGTGGCTCCAGTTTTGTACACATCAAGTTTTAGTTGGGCCACGGGAGCTGGGAATCTGTTTGGTTTTGCCGGACTGCCTTATCTTATTGCTGCAATTATTGTGTTCATGAGTTGGATCCTTTTGTTGATTCAGCTCAGGGCATCTTGAAATTACTGAGAGTCCGCGGGATATTTTGGATCATTTATCATTGCGCGAACCTTCGGTGTGTTTTCGGAGGAATTCTTTTCTATTTCTTTTTTCTTTTTGATCGCTTGTCGTAGTTGTCATCGCTATCGAGCATTTGTCGCAGGCTTGTAGCTAACCCAACCTCTGGAGGAGGAGTGGCGATAATTTTGTAAGCACTTTTGCTGATTGGAATGACATCGATTGCCTTTGGTAGCAACTTTTGGATTTCATCCAAGAGTGGTTTTTCTTCTTGGCTACAGAATGAAACAGCAATTCCCTTATTGAATCCACGCCCGGTGCGTCCGATGCGATGAATGTAATTCTCGGCCTTTTCGGGAAGATCGTAGTTGATAACGTGGGTGACATCCGGAATATCAATTCCTCGCGCACTCAAATCTGTGGCAATTAAAATTTTGCAAGCGCCGCTGCGAAAGGCATTCATCACTTCTGTCCGATCCAGCTGGTCCTTGTCGCCGTGAAGGGTCAGAGTTTGATAGGTCACTCGTGCCATCGCCTTAGCAACTCGCTCAGCTCGAACACGAGTGCGGACGAAAATAATAAATTTACCGCCGGAATTTTGGCTAAGGTATTCGTTGAGAAAAAAGCGCTTGTCGTCCATTTCAATGAACATGACCGAGTGTGTGACATTTTTGGAAACAGGATCCTCTGGGGAAATTTGAATACGGATGGCATTACTGCGAACCTGGGAATAAGCTAGTTTCTTAATTTCAGGATTAATAGTGGCGGAAAAAAACAAAGTCTGATGTCTTCGGGTCAACTTGCGTTTTACCGCTTCAACGTCATCAACAAAACCCATATCTAGCATCCGGTCAGCTTCATCCAAGACCAAGGTCTCGACCCTATCAAGACTGATGAATCCCTTGCGAATAAGCTCGAACATTCTTCCAGGTGTGGCAATCAGAATATCGATACCGTCCTGCAGTTTGTGGATCTGAGAATCCACTTCAATGCCACCAAACACCGCGAAGGCTTTAACCTTGGTGTGCTTGGCAAAGGAATTGAAGACTTCGCCGATCTGTTGAGCCAGCTCACGGGTTGGAACCATCACGAGGCACTTGATTCCAAGGACACGTTTGCTGCTTTTGCTGCTGTGAATGCCGTCAATTATGGGAATCGCAAACGCTGCAGTTTTGCCGGTCCCTGTTTGAGCGATTGCCAGAACATCTTCCCCTTTCATGATGGAAGGGATGGCTTTGAACTGGATATCGGTGGTGCGGAAAAAACCGTTGTCGTTAAGATTGCGCAAAAGATCATCGGACAGGTGAAACTTATCGAATTTCAACGTAAACCTCTAAATGGAAAAAATAAGTCAGCTGATGGCCTTTACCACAGGAGGGCCTGTTTCTGCACCAACAATACGAGTTAGGCAAAAATTTCAAGCGAGTCAGCTGGATTTTAGCGCTCTTGAAGGAGCTCTGTTTCAGAGTCAATCTGCTCTTGAAGTGTCTTCTTTATCTCTTTGGCTGAGTGGATTTTGCCATGGCCAACCCCTGGGCAAAAAGAAACAACTTCTTTTTTCCAAGCCTTGGCTTCCATCACCTCGGGCCAAAACGGCCAAGTTCGACATTGGGTCGGTCTTGCAAGATAGACGCCGCACTTTTTTCCTGAAAGAAAAAGGCAATCGGGATTATCCCTTCGCTCCTTTATATGCCAAATGCCACTCCTCTTTTCACAGTACTTTTTGGTAAAACTTGAGGTCGTCAGTTTATGAAAACGCGCCAATCGCTTGCGGTCTGTGAGATTGACATACACAAAGCCAAACTCGCCATGGGAGGTGCAACAGCGACCAGAGCCTTGGCATTCGAACTGAATTCCGTTATCCCACCATTGAGTTGAATTCTGAGTTTCTGTCATAGGATTTTCATTTCATTGGACCAGATAGGGTTGTAATCGTGTTTTCATCTGTGGTGGCAGCTTCATTTTTTGCCAATTTGAGGCATCGGCAACAACGTGAACCATTCGCACGACGGCATGAATGTTTCCATGTTCTGAAAACTCATATTTGACTTTAAAGGAAGTCTCGCCAATAGCATCTAGACTCACTGAAATTTCATACGTGTGGCCGGGCAAAAACGGCGCCCTGTAATCGGCCTCACTATGGCGAATTGGAGCAATATAGTCCTTCGCTCCAAACCACTCTTCCCATTGGTAACCGGTCGCCATCACAAACTCTTCAAAAGCCTCGTGAGCCAAACTGAAGATATTTCCAAAAAACATCACTCCGGCGGCATCGCACAGATGAAACTTAATTGTCGTTTTAGTTCTAAAGGTTTGGGGAGCGTGATGATGATCCTTCATAAAACGAACTCTATGCTGGCCACGCCACAAACATCAAGCCCAATATCGCATTTGAGGCTCTTCCAGCTTGACATCACGCCCTGAGCTTTGGAATGTATTGGCATGAATCTAAACATGCAAGACCTCAAAGTCTATTCCGCAAGGGATTTTCCTGCGTATCTGCCAAAATTGAGTTCACTCTATGATGATCTATTTAATGGCGGAAAGGGTTTTCGGGCTCGTTTGATTCATATGGTTTGCGCTCCCCTGGGAGTGCATGCGAAAACCGAACAGTTGCTCGGGCAGACGATTGAATTTATTCACAATGCTTCTTTGCTGCATGATGACTTGGTCGATCGATCTCAACTTCGAAGAGGTAAGCCTGCTGCCTGGTTAAAATATACCCCCGAATACGCTGTGTTGGCCGGCGATTATTTGTTGGCGCGAGTGATGGTTAATCTTTCGACATATGGAAATATCAGGCTTGTGCAGTACACGGCCCAGATAATTTCGGACCTTTTGGAAGGCGAATGGCTCCAGGACTCTGTTATTGGCGACTTCTTTGTGGGTCCTGAACAGCTAGATCGAATTCATAATTTGAAGACGGCCTCTCTTTTTAAATGGTGCCTTAGGGCTCCGTTTATTGCTCTTGATCGTAATCAGGCAGAACTTCACCAAACCCTCGAGGAGCTTGGAGCTCTCCTGGGGTTGTTGTTTCAGCGGAGCGATGATCTTCTTGATTTCAATGTTCGCAATCATGAAGGAAAGGCGGTCCTTGGAGATCTTAAATCAGGCTATCTGAATTCCTTTGCGGCTTTTGTGAGTCAATCCAAGGATAGAAAAACAATTGATGGGTTGGTCAAGAGTCAAACCTTAGAGGATTTTGCTCAAAATTTGGGCGGAGCAAGTGAGCTCCAAAAATACATCGAGGAATTCGATGCCATAAATTCGAAGACTATTTCCCTTTTTCACCATCAGCTTGAAAATCTGGGAAAGTTACTAGATCCAAAAGAAATGCCCTTGATTGATCAGCTGAGCCCTCTCACAGATCTCCTCTACTGGCGACGGAAACCAGAATAATGGCATTTGTGACGCTCTCTCGGGCATCTCCAGAGTTTAAGTCCTATCTTTTGGGAACATTTTCAAAAACACATCGTGCAAAATTTAGCCAGTCCTTACTCCCTCATGTTGAGACCGAGATTTCGACCGAGAATGTTACTTTCGAGATAGTTCCCATCTCTGAAATCAAGAGGCCTACCTTTTTTGTATTCATTTACCAATGGCTTCGAATTAATCGATTGGTTTTTGTTTTGTTTCCATTTCTATTTTTGGCAATCAATGTCCAGGAGCCTGTTTTTGATCCGATGCTAATGTTTATCGGAGTTTTGGCTTTAATTTTTTTGACCTGGTCCATTCATTTACAAAATGATTACTCGGATCATATGACAGGTCTTGATCGATACTCCCTAAACTCAGGTAGCCGAGCCATTCAGAAGGGGTGGGTCACGGCGTCTGCCACAAGAACTTGGTCCTGGATTTTTGGAGCCGGGGCTTTGATTCTGGGCAGTTTGATTTTGATTGGGATTCCAAAATTAACTCTTTTGGCGCTTTTTGTGGGTAGTTTGATTTATTTTTCCCACTATGCAAAGCAAGGATTGTTTAAAACTAAGGCCTGGGGAGGTTGGCTTCAGGGCTTGCTGGTGGGACCATGCCTTTCTATTGGTCTTGAAGTTTTACTGACGGGCACCATGACTTTAACTGGATTGGCATTTGGTTTTGCCTGGGGAACCATGATTCTTTTTGTGCTTTTTCTTAACGAATTCGAAAATCTTGTTCCTGCGGTTCAGGCCGGCGCTAGAACTTGGATCGGTACACTTGGATTCGATCGTGGTCGTGAGTTCTTATTTCGCTGGTGGTTACTTGTGTTATTTGCAACGGGCGGTTTTCATGTCATTGAGCGTCCCTGGATTCTCGGTGCTCCAGGCCTTGTTGTGCTCGTGTATTTTTCGGGAAAATTTTTGAAAAATTTACGACGCCTGACTTCGCCGGCAGGGTCAGGAATGATAGCAATTAGAAATGAAGGCTATTTGCTTTTTATGTTGGCTGTCACCTTATGGACAACAGAAGAGATTTTTTTCAATTTTGTTAAAGGTATTCTTTTTCAATGACCAAGCCGCTCGTTAGGGCAGAATCGCCGATTTGGCAATCAAAAGCACAGCTTCTCAGTGAGGCCTTAGGTCTTGGTTACGCTGATGCCGGTTCAAGGAATGAGGCTGGTCTAATCTTGGTGGTCGGCGAGAGACTGCACCTTGAAAACAAAAAAGGACTTACCTTTGAAATTGATTTTGATGAAGATCATATTCATTACCGGCAAAAGCAAATTGGGAAAAAAAATCTGCTAGCTCGAGCTCTTGGAATTGAAAAGGGAATCAACCAGGTTGTAGATCTCAGTTGTGGTCTGGCCCGGGACGCTGTTCTTCTGGCTCAATTGGGTTTCCAGGTCAAGGCCTACGAGAGGTGCGCGGTCTTGTGGACCATGTTGGTTGAGGCACAAAAGCTCTCGACCCGCCCAGAAGTTCATGGCATTAAGTTTATAAATGATAACAGTTTAGATGTTGTATCAAGATTGTCGCAAGTCGAACGTCAGAATCAGAGTTTTTATTTTGATCCCATGTTTCCAGAAACAAAAAAAGAAGCACTTCCTAAGAAAGAAATGCAAATCTTTCGAGAGCTCGTGGGACTAGACCTGGATTCGGTCGAGGTCGTTCGGAGATCATTCGAGATGAAAATATCGAGACTTGTGGTTAAGAGACCCCGCAAGGCCAAGCCTTTGTTTAGGGATCCTCGATATTGTTTGGAAGGTAATCTGATTCGTTATGATGTCTATCAGTTTTAAGGTCCTTAAGACTATTGGCGGGAATCTTCTTTCATACGTGCCACCCGAGTGATTTCAAATTAACATATATGATATGAGTGATCCAGTTGAGACAGCGAAGAAAAGAATAGTCGAGTTAGAGCAAGAGCTTTCCTCAAGGAGAATCAGCTTCAAAGTTATCGCTTGCAATTGACTAAGACAAATCAGCAGCTTGAAAAAATGATCTACCAAGTAAGTCAGGAATTGAAAATGGCGAGTTTGATTCAGAAGGTGTTGTCGCCAACTGAGTTGCCCAGAATTTCTGGATTTGAGTTTAGTACAAAATTTGTCTCTGGGTCAAAACAGGGAGGAGACTATTTTGATATATTTGAGCACGACGATCGAATGCGATTTGGGATTCTACTTTCAAGCTCGTCGGGCTACTCGATGTCGGCACTATTTTTGTCGATCCTCATGAAAATTTCTTCCCGAATTGAGTCCCGAAATGGGCTATCGCCCAGTGAGTCCCTACTTAAAATTCATAACGAAATGAAGGCCCATCTTGGGGAACAGGATCGAGCAAGTCTTTTCTACGGTTTGGTTGATAAGCGGACCTATGAAATTCACTTCGCCTCAATCGGAAATTTGACCATCTTTAAGCAATCAGTGGGCCACGAATCCCTTGAAGTGTTTGAAAATCAAGGGCCACCACTGGGTAAGAATTTTAGTACGGAACTGCAGACTCAGGTGTTAGCATTGGATTCCAAAGATAGGCTTATTATGTGTAGCGAGGGTGTGACTCAGGCCAAGTCGCCCCAAGGTGAAGTCTGGGGAGCTTCGCGTCTCATTGAGGCTATACGCTCGGCCCCTAAGAGTGGAGTGCATGAACTGAGGAATGAAATACTGTTTCGATTGGAAAAGTTTGTCGGGAACACGGAGCCGGTTCGAGATTTGACTGTGCTGGTTATGGAAGTGAAGGATCGAGTCATAAAACTGGCGAAACAATAATGAAGACAGCAGCATGGACTATTAGACTTTAACTAAAGGAAAGATTATGGCAATCGAAGTACCGGTTTATGAAGGGGCTCTTGATAAAGGACTTGAAGGAGTTGTTGCCTGTAGTACGGCGATTTCGTCAATTCAGGGTGGGACACTCAATTTTCGGGGTTACACTATTGAAGATCTTGCAAGTCATAGTACTTTTGAAGAAGTTGTATTTTTACTCTGGCACGATCACTATCCATCCGACGCTGAGTTGGCTCAATTTAAGAATGAGATTTCTGGTCAAATGAGTCTCGCACCTGATTATGTTCGGGCCCTCAAGGCGCTTCCGACAAAGGGCGTGCATCCCATGGCGTGGCTTAGGACCGCTGTCTCCTTGCTTGCTCATTGGGATGAGGACGCCAATGATATTGAAAAGGTGGGGCCCCTCCAAAGGAAGAGCACGTAAAGATTTTTGATACCTGCCTTGTTCTTCATGCAGATCACGAGCTCAATTGTTCGGCATTCGCTACTCGAGTGACTACCTCTTCCTTGAGTGATTTACATTCAGCAGTTGTCTCCGCTATTGGTGCTTTGAAAGGGCCCCTGCACGGGGGTGCCAACGAGCAGGTTATTTTGATGCTCAAGAAAATTGGGACGTTGGAAAAGGCACAGCAATTTGTCAAAGATGCATTGAGCGCAAAAGAGAAGGTCATGGGTATCGGGCACCGAGTTTACAAAAATGGTGACCCTCGCGCTGCCATCTTACGAAAGGTCAGCGAAAAATTGACTCAAGAAATTGGTGAGCCACACTGGTATAAAATCTCAGCCCTGATCGACGATACCATGTACAAAGAAAAAGGTTTAATGCCGAAGTGGATTTCTATTCCGCCACGGTTTATTATGCGATGGGGATTCCGACCGATCTTTTTACCCCAATTTTTGCCGTGTCCCGAATTGCCGGATGGTGCGCTCATGCAATGGAGCAATACACTAACAATCGCATTTATCGCCCACGAGGTCGCTGGGTCGGAAGAAGTGGTCTAAGTGTTCACCCCTATGCGAAAGTCTCAGAGGGGTAACAGATTGTCTGTCCCTGAATCTAAGGGCACGTGCCGTTATAAAGTAGGGTGGAAGGAGTGTTAGCGACTTCCACCTGAGATTCGCGAGCCTTGTCGACACTTAAGCTTGAGAGCCTTGAGTCGAGTCCTACGCTGGAATCTTTGCTGCTTACGATTTTTTAAATTTTATTTCAAAGCAAGTATTGCCCGCAGTGATTGCAAAACCAAGAGCAAGGACGAGAACGAGCGGTTGAAGCCTTGGCTGTTTATTGATAATCACCAATTTAATCCTCGCTTCACAGGTTAAGAACGGGAAAGAATTTCGTTCGTCCAGTCATGGATCGGATTTTTACTCAGCATCTTTAGGAAGATCAGAATCCGACTAGATCATAAGACGACGAGCTACGCTTCTGTGAAAACCGGGATCTTTCTAGAAAGAGTGGGGATTATGTGGATAACCCAGCTAGACGTTGGACAGGAAGTCCATTAAAAAGCGGACGGCATTTTAAGACCTTTCTCCGAGGATCAGATCCAAAAATTTGAGGACAGAATGGAAGGTCCCTGCTCCTTCAATATAAGGGGTAGGTCATCCATGACTCAGGGCCTCTTGGCCGGCCCTGAAACCCGCCGTTGAACGCTCATCGTGAGCGTCCAAGCAAAAAGAATCAGATGATGGAATCAACATCCGGCTGTGTAACGAAATTTGTTGTGCGATGAACACATCGGCCTTAAATTGAAGGACTCATTCCCGCCGCCGGCAAACCGAGGCTTGATATGGTCAACCTGGAGAAAATGTTTTGACCCGCAAATCTTCCCAGTCCTTGAATCCTTAAATTGACACCCAAGATTTGGACTCAAAATTCTTTTTCTGACCGAGGATGGAATCGGTTTCCCAGAGATATTCTGAGTGCCTTTGACTTCCGCCGCGGAATTTGACTCCGTGCTGGGGGACGGTGACTTGTGCTTTTTGACGGAAGTATTGACTCCGGTTCGCTGTTTGACATAGCGCTGAGCAAGACTCGTAATCACCTCAGCAAATGTGGCCCCGGGCAGGGCGTGGGATAACAGCTCCTTCGCTCGATCTAGAATTTCCATTTGCTCTTTGCTTAAGGTCAATTCAATTCTGACAGATTCATCTTTCTGGATTTTCTGCTTGAACTGAGTCTGCGGTGATAGGTTAAATTCTTTGGCCAAGATCAATTCACTCTCTGGCCCGGTTTTGTTCTCGAGCCTTGCAAGAAGGTCACTCTTTTCACTTGGCAAAAGCTGAGTCTTGTTTGCCTTCTTGGCAAGTCTGAGGACCTGCTGAACCTGAGAAACTTGGGTTAACTTCAAGGTCCCATTTTCGATCTTGTTTCCAAGCTCTGGCACTTGCTGCATCATTCGCGCGGCATCGATTCGGCGCTGGGCACTGGCCGGAGTGTAGCCGATCTCCCTGACCAAGTAGTCAAACAAACTGGAGCAGGCCATAGGAAGGTAGAGCTTTCGCAGATCGATCTCGATAATTATTTGCAATATTTGATGGGTCAGTTTGCGCTCTTCGGCCACTCGGTTTTTCAGTTCGCAATGGAGTTCTTCGTTTTTGAGCTTGGACAGGTTTTCACAGGCAGATTGAAGTGATTGAGATGCTTGAGCCACTTCGGAGGAGTTAAGTTTTTGAGTCATGGTTGATTCCTTTCTGGTGGTTGAAATTTCAGAAGGAGTATAGCATGGGTTTTTGGAGTGCATTTTTTAGGTTTTGCGAATTGAAATAGCCTTTGGACGAGACAAATAGATTGCCTACAAATTGCTAAAACGGCCCCGTCGGTTACAAAAAAACAACTACGCTCGCAAAAGGGAAAGATTATCATCACTCAGTATTTTAACCGCGACGGACACTTGGTTAAGGAGCTTGAAGATCTAAATTCAAATGGCAAGCATGAAGTGATCAAAGATTATGATCTGCCCAATCAAACGACAAGCCTTAACTACGACACCAACGAGGACGGCTTTGTAGAGCGCATTGAAACAACCAAACCGTTTGGACAATTGCGAAAGACCAAAATCGAGTATTTTGAAAAAGGGAAATCAGGCCCAATCAAAACTAGCGAATTCGAGGACCCGATTGGCGAACAAATACAAAGCGGACTTGATTGCAATGCTGCGAAAGATTGGATGAACTCGATCGCGTCACTTGGGACACTTCTTACCGAAGCTATGATTGTCGGAAAAGTCTCATTCTATGATAAGACCTCATTTGGAGTATAATTTGATGAATCCTGCAAAGACCTTCATAAAGATATTTTACTAATCTCTCAAGCTGCCATTGCCGAGGGCATTTCCTGTCTTAAGCAACTTGGGGGAAAAGGATCCGAAGCGAATTTGGCTCTCATTCAGTCTCTTTTGGAAAACAAGAGAAATCCAGTTAAGATCAGATGCAACGAAAGAACGGGTTATCCTTGGAGAGAAGACGTCAATGCATATGCATCTATTCCTTCAGATAGAGGCCACCCATTTATGTCTTTGAATCCTACGAAATCCGCTTTGCCCGCACAGCAAAAGCAACAATCTTTCATGAACTTTTTCATAATTGCGGTTACCGTCATAGTCATGATGTCGAATACAGCTATACCTGCGAAACCTGTTGCATAAGCCCTTCCATTGCACCGAAAAGTGAAACAGAAAAAGAGATAAGCTGCAAAATTTGTAAGGGTGACTATCAAGATCGTCTCGATCCAAAATACTTGAAAGATTATGGGAATTGGATCGGCCTAAGCTTTCGAACTGGTTATTTGGCGGATCTTGTAAGCGAATTTGTTCAAACCGGTAATCTCGATTTTCTCTTAGCAATAAGTAAAGCAGGCGAGGGCAACATGGCTCCCGCGCCAATTCAAAGGGCGATGAAAAAGCAATGGCCTGGTCAATATGGCGACCCTGTTTCGTTAGCGCCTAAAACCCCAAACCTTGATAGAGCGGCCGAGAAACTAGTCCAAGTTTGGTCAAATATGCAAGAAGACAACCCAGCCGCCGCGTGGACGGCCTTGGAGAAAATCAAAACCCCGGGGCCCCCAAAAACCCCCAAAACCCACCCCCCAAAAAATTTGGGGAAAAAAAATTCTCAAGCAGGCCGCCAAACAAAAAAAAAGAGAATTTTTTTTTAAAAAAAAAGGGGGATAATCCTACGCCGAACACAAAAATCCAATTCAAAAAAGCCGAGCAAATTTACATGAAAACTCAAGGATTCACAGATTGACCGGGGGTCTAGAACTTCTTCTATTCATAGCTAGCTAAGGTGGAGTGAGTGTTAGCGACTTCCACCAAGAATACGTCCTAAGCAATTCATCCATTTCAAACTATACTTTTGAGCCATTCGTCCATCGGCCGAATCTACCGTCAGTTGGCCGACTAAAGAACCACCCGCCCCTGAAATTGCGATCTTGGTTTTGATTAGAACTACCATGCTGTCTTTGAATGGAAAGCAGGCTAAGGTATCGGTCCCAGAAAGAACTCTTTGAGTAGCGAGAGTGAAGTTGTCATTCATAGGGCCGATCAGATTTTCTAGAGCAAAGCTAGAGGTTGCACCTTGAACAAAGTTGGTATTTCCGGTTTTGATTTTCGATTCGATTTTACCACGAACTTGGGGATCCAAGAATGCAAATCCACGAAAGTCAGCGGAGTTAACAGCAAATGAAAAAAATTTTGATTTCTTGAATTTGAGTTTGATATCGCAGTCCATTGAGGCTTGGGAAAGTCCAGCGCCGGTTGCGCCTTCATATTCAGCATATTCTAGCCTAGCTCCGTAGCTGTTGGCCTGGGCAATTGAGCTCGCTGCGAAAATACTTCCTAGTGTCAGAATGAGTCCGATTTTAGTCATAAAGACCTCCCTTGCGGTGGGTCTTAGCAAGCGCCGGGCCAAAGGCTTGCTGGCATCTGTGAATTTGAATTCATTAGTTCTGTATGTAAATTTGACATCCTATGGGCCATGGGTTTTAATGGCTCCAAAAAGCGAAGAGAGGATTTTTATATGTCAGTATTTACAAAAATCATCAAAGGCGAATTGCCATGTTTTAAGATATTTGAGGATGAGTTAACATTTGCTTTTTTGGCTTTGGATCAGGTGACTTTAGGGCATACCCTTGTGATTCCCAAAAGAGAAATCAACCATTGGTTTGACGTACCAGAATTCGATTATATTCAAATGCAAAAAAATTCTCAGAAGATAGGTCGCGCAGTTCAGAAAGCCACCGGCTCACCCAGAGTCGTAACTGCAGTGATTGGCTTTGAGGTTCCACATTGTCACCTTCACCTCATTCCGGCCTGGAGCATAGGGGATTTGAACTTTGGAAAAGCGAAGCGGCATCCAGAGGGTGAAATGATTAGAATTCAAAACGAAATCGTCAAAGCGCTGACGACGTCCTGACAGTTTTTAATTCAATGAATATATTTTAGCACGAGTCTTGAGTTCACACTCTGGACAATAGGCCTCCTCTTTGATCTGACCTATGGCCGAGTCCGCAAGGTGTTTAAGTTCCAATTCCGAGCCGCAAAGCACACTGTGGCCTTGAGCCGTAATAAATTCTTGCTGTTTCGGATGGTCAATTTTTTCAAAATACTGAATCTTTTGAGCGTCCATAAATTCTCCCTAAACCTAGCTGTCTAAGGAAGAATCTAGCAATATTCATTCACAGGCGAATGTCTTGTCGTGTCTCGGGGTTGGGGATAAGTGTATGTATTATCGCTTGACCCATCGGCAAGCTTGCCACTAAAGGGTAGGCATGGACTATAGCTTAAAATTTGAATCCCTGATTGGCCAGACTCTCTTCGATCGTCTGAGTCCCGCGAGGCAGGACTTTTTGCGGCGGATTGCTTTAGAGTATCGATTTTCCCATCAAGAAGTCAGAACTCTCGTTGAATGGGATATTGATTTGTCCATGTGGCAAGGAAAGTCTTTAGAGCAGTATTGGAATCAGTTCCAGGCCCTAGCCTCTGGGGATCGTCCAAGTCAAAAAGCTAAGGTTCTTAAGAGCTTGAGTGAAGAGCTTGGGCGACTTAAGAATACGCCAAGAGAATATCGCGATTTTGAGGCCAACTACCAACATCGTCCTCGAACCCTTGTCACTAAGACTAGTCAGCAGGATAAGATTTTTGGCGCTTGCCCCGTTGCTTCCGAGCAAACAGTCTGCTGCAATCTCTATACGATTGATGCAGTTAAGAATTGTGGGTTTTCCTGTAGCTATTGCAGCATTCAGACCATGTACAAGGAGCCTGAGATTCTTTTTGATGCTGACTTTGCTAAGAAGATCGATGCCATTGAGCTCGATCCAAATCGTTTCTATCACGTTGGCACGGGGCAATCCTCTGATGCCCTTCTGTGGGGAAATCGCTTTGGTATTCTCGATGCCATGGTAGGTTTAGCCAGACGAAATCCTCAGGCGCTGATTGAATTTAAAACCAAGTCAAAAAATGTTAAATATTTCCTTGAAGAGAGGGATCTCCCTAAGAATATCGTTTGTTCCTGGTCTCTAAATCCAGACATTATTATCAAGAATGAGGAGCACCTGGCTGCGACCCTAGAGGAGCGTCTTCGCGCAGCCGAACAGGTTGCCGAAATTGGAATTTTGGTGGCCTTTCATTTTCATCCGATGTTTTGGTTCGACAATTGGGAAGCCGAGTATGCAAACATATTTACTCAAATTCAGTCTAGGTTTAGACCTGAACAAGTTGCATTTATCTCCTTTGGAACTCTGACCTTTCCAAAGCCGATTCTGAACAAAATTAGAAGTTACGAATACAATACCAAGATACTTCAAATGCCTTTAGTTCCCAACCCTGAGAAGAAGTGGACTTACCCTCCCGAGATTAAGAAATTGCTTTTTACCTCAGCTTATAATGCTTTTGCTTCCTGGCACTCGTCAGTCTTCTTTTATCTTTGTATGGAAGAGACTCGTTATTGGAATGAGTGTTTTGGTTATACTTATTCCACCAATGCTGAATTCGAAAGAGCTTTGGGTGAAAGCTCTATGGCGAAGGTTCACTCAAGGCTTCCGGAATCAGTCGCTACAGCAGTGGAAGTCTCGGGCGCTCCGGCCTGAATGTGAGTGGTTTTATAACATATGGTAACTGGAAATTTTTGGTTTTGAGCACTCGCCATTCCCAAATAGCAAAGATCTAGGATTTTGACAGAAAAGGTAAGTCCTGACTCATTTTAGCAGTATAACTAATCTTGGTTCTGGTGGTCGTCTCTGTCTTGTTATCTTTCGTTGAATAGACAATATCAAACTGGATCGTGGTAGCAAGAAGCTGACATTGAGGTAGGTTCCCGCAATTGTTTCCGTTCTTGGGGTTTTTCGGAGGAGCCTCCTTGGCTTTGGTGACTTTGAGATTGAAGCACTCAATATTGATAAGGCCCAACTGAACGAGCCTTGGCGATGGAGGAGTGCACATATGCCATAAACTAAAGAGCATATCAGCACTAATCATTTGAGAATCAGTTTCATCATCAAGAGTGTTTATTGGTGATTCGGTGTCGGAGTATTTTTGAATTGTGCGCAGGGCCCCTCGATGCAACTGAGCCGCAAGCGGAATTCCTTGGAGGCTTAGGTTTGAAAAGGACTTTGCCGCTTGGGCACTGTCTTTGGGTGCGGAGATCGGTCGTTCGCGGGACGTGGGTTTTGGAAGTTCATTTTCAGGGTCTTCCTTTGACTCTAGAACAATGGAATAGAGAAGAGTATTTGGCTCCTCCTGAGGTGTTTTGATTTCAAAGACGGACGCTGTTTTAAGAAGCGTGAGTCGCGGTTTAAGAGTTGAGATTTGAATTGTTTTTTCCTGGGAGTTGGCTTCTCCTTTGAGCATTTCGTGGGGTTGAATTCACCCCATCCGTCCGAAAGCGCATTTCGAAGGGCTTCGACCGTGACTTTTGGACCATCCTGATTTTCATAGTCAGGTGGCTTCATGCACGAGCTTGTGACACAGGCGCAGGTGATGGTCAGGGCGGTCGTACGAATAGAGGTAAAGATAGTCATCATATTGAGTCCCAGCCCCAAAGCCAGAGTGGGAGGGGCAATATTTTTGAAAGTTTTTGAATTGTGATAGGCTTCAGGTGAGGAAGACTTTCAGGCGTCAACGGGCCAAGAAGGATTTGGGTCAGATCGCTTTCTCTTTCGAGGGTAATTAAATCGGTGCCACAACCGAAGAGCACATAAGGTCCCTGGCGCTCAAGCACGATATCAACGATCCCCTCGTTTCGGTAAGTTTTTTTGACTTTTGCTGACAGTTGATCGAAGTCAATAACCTTGAGCATTCCAAGGTATCCTTGGTGTTCGATTGGGGCCACTTTCTTAATTTCATTTAATAAATTTTGTGAGTGCTTCGGAGCAATCAAAGTAAAAGGTCGTCCTTTTGTTTTTCGAATCCATGAGAGCAATGACATAAACGGTTTTACGCCTCCCCCCCATTCGTGAATGTAGTCGGTCAAATCCGCCCCTTTGCCCTCAATGGCGTAGGCAGCAAGTTGTCCCCCAGAATCCCAGGCCGTATAGATTTGAGTTTTTGGAATTTTGAGATATTTCTTGAACTCCTCGAGAGTGCGGACAGTGTTAATTGTGTGTTGCCCATAGAGTCTAAAGAGACTTTCCGGCGCAACCCTTGAGTCGGCGCTGAAGCGAAGACCCTCCGCGAGCGGCTTAAAGTCGTGTTCAAAAACATAATTCATTTCATTGCCGGCCAGTTCGAATCCAAGTTTTCGATAAAAATCAAAGAGCTGAGTCCAAAGTATGGCAAAATCACAATGTTGATCTTGAGCAAGACTCAGGCACGCCTTTAGAATTTCACGACTCAATCCCTGATGTCGGTACCTCTCATCGGTGACGACAGAACCGATGGCTCCAATTTTAAGAATAATTTGGGGAGTTTTAATGATTAGAGGTTTAAAGACAGCGTGAGAGACTATCTGCTCATTTTCAGTCATGATTCGAACATTGTGGAGATTCGAGGGAGTTAGGGCCGTCGGGTATTCGTCACTGATACTCCAAGACTCACCTTTACGGAGGTTTTCGGTTAGAAAATTCAAAAGATGTGACCACTCGTGTCCCGATGGGGGACGTGGACCTTCCATGATAATCTCCTTACGTTTCGCCAAAATTGGATACCAACACCAGCAATCATTGCCTTAAAGAGGTTCCCTTTATATTTTAAACCTGTTTAAAGGGGAAACGGGTGTACATTTGCGTGAACGGCATTAAAATGCGACGTGAGTCCAAGGGCTGGGTTTGACAAAAAACAATTGGTCCTTTACAAATGTCGAGATTCTGGAGGATCATGAATGGCTGACCAATCACAAAAATGGAAAGAAAATGCGCGCGGCAAGGTCTTTGTGGATCAGACCTGTATTGCATGTGATGCCTGTGTCTTAACAGCGCCAAAGAACTTTTCGATGCATGAAGAAGATGGACACGCCTTTGTTGCAAAACAACCGACTACTCCAGAGGAAGAGGCCGCCTGTAAAGAAGCCATGGAAGGATGTCCTGTTGAGGCCATCGGTGAAGCGGATGAGGCCGGTCCTGACGCTGAAACAAAAAATTAAGGTCCAAGACGTCGTTCGATTTGCTGAAGCGGCATTATCCGGAAGCTCATTGCGAGCTCGACTATTCGAACTCATTTGAGCTTGTGGTGGCGACCATTTTGTCTGCTCAGTGTACAGACAAACGGGTAAATCAGGTGACTCCGGCCCTCTTTGCTCACTTTCCAACCCCGTTGGCCTTGTCCAAAGGTTCTCAAGAGGAGGTTGAGGAACTGGTTAGATCGACTGGATTTTACAAAAACAAAGCGAAAAACCTAATTGCCTGTTCACAGATGCTGGTGGATCACTTTAAGGGTGAGGTTCCGAGAACGATTGAGGAATTGACAACTCTTGCTGGGGTGGGTCGAAAGACGGCGAACGTTGTTCTCGGAAATGCTTATGGCATTACTGCTGGGATTGTCGTGGATACTCATGTGGCTAGACTCAGTCAGAGACTTGGTTGGACACGGGCATTAGCTCCCCTTCAAATAGAATTGGATTTGCAGAAAATAATAAACTTTGAAGATTGGATTCTGATTTCCCATTTGCTGATATGGCACGGCAGACGAGTTTGTCGGGCAAGAAATCCGAACTGTGATTCTTGTTTTCTTTTTGACCGCTGCCCAAAAAAGACTGTCTAATAGGCTATGTGGGTATCATTTTTGAAAGCGTCAAATATACTGGGCATTTGTTTCCAATTTCATTTCTTCGGATTTTTTAGGGGCATTGTATTTCCAACAGGGTCTGGAAAAGCTGAATGGTGATTTTCTCACTCGACCTCGATTGGCCGAACAAATTTCGAATTGGCTGCCGGCCAGTTCGGCTCCCGTCTGGTACAAGTATTTTATAGGCAACCAGATTATTCCTCATTGGCAAACAGCGGCTTTTATAATTATAGGTCTTGAGCTGGCAATTGGCATTTCATACATTTTAGGCTACGTGGTGAGACCTATGGCTCTTGTCGCAGTTCTTCTTTGTTTTAATTTAATCTTCTTCTATGGTCCAGCTTCAGAAGAGCTTTTAAAAATCTTTGTTGCGGTTCATTTTGTTTTGGCCTGGGTTGGAGCTGGACGATGTCTCGGGTTTGATTACTATTTCTTTAAGCGTCGACGCGGAATTTGGTGGTAGGTCATTCATGAAGCATTTTTTGTTATATTTGACGTCTGTTTTTTTGATTCTCTTTGTTATTGTCATTAATAGAAACCAGAAGGTCCAGGTTCGTCATCAGAAGGCAGTTGTCAGAATTTTCAGCTACTCTTCCTTCACTGGGAGGAGTGGACCAGGGCCTCGGTTGAAAGAAGAGTTTGAAAAAACTTGTGCCTGCATTGTTGAGTTTATTGATGGAAATGACTCCGGAGTTCTTCTGCAGAAGCTTAAGCTCGAAGGTGATAGCCTTGGCGCGGATTTGGTTATTGGATTTGATCAGTATGATTTGCAGAAAGCCTTGGCGGAAATTAAGTGGCGCCAGCTTGATTTTTCGAATCTGGATGTCGATCCAGAGATTAAGCCCGTTCTTTCAAACAGCTATTTTGTTCCGTACGATTGGGGAGTTCTTTCCTTTGTCGGTCGAAAGAGCGAACTGAAGGAAGTCCCTGAAAGTCTTGATGACCTTCTTAAGTCTGAATTTACTAAGAAAATTGCGCTTGAAGATCCCCGTTATAGCTCGCCGGGAATGCAGTTTCTTTTTTGGGTGATTCGCTCAAAAGGAGAAGAGGACGGCTTTAAGTATTTGCGTAAAATGATGGAGCAAGCCCATAGTTTTGCCCCATCCTGGTCGACAGCCTACGGTCTTTTTCAAAAAAAACAGGCACTCTTGGCGTTTTCGTATTTAACATCGCCATTATATCATTTAATTGAGGAAAAGAATTCGGATTACGTTGCGCTCGAATTTAAGGAACCCCATCCTGTTCAATTCGAGTTTGTTGGAATTCCAGATTTGTGTACACAATGTGGGCTTTCTGAGAAATTTGTTAATCTGATGTTGTCCATCGAGGGACAAAGGATGATAATGAATCGAAATTATATGTTTCCAGTGGTTAAAGCCGCGAAAGAGGGAACTCCTTTCGCTCAATTGGTTCCAAAAAATTTAATGAAGTTCGAAATTCCTTCAATTAACGAAATTGATCGATTTATCAAGCACTGGTCGGATCTTCGACGGAGTGAAAGTCTTTAATGATTCGGATCACCCAAAGAGTGTTAGTTCTATCGCTATTGCTTTTGCCCTTTTTTGGGTTGCTGATGGAAATGGATCTAGATATTCACCTAGACTGGGACGAATTGGGTTGGGCTTTAAAAAACACACTTTTGCAGGCTCTTGGATCAACAGGTGTGACTCTCTTTTTAGGTCTTTTGGGAAGCTTTGGACTCCTCTGGCTTGATGCTAAGGGATTTTCAAGAACATTAAAATGGATCGAGGGGGGCTTGCTCCTGCCAAGTCTTTTGCCGAGCCTTTATGTGATTCTAGCTTCGATGCAAATGGTGGATCCCTTTCCAATGGGGCGGATTGGAATTATTTTTGTTCATACGATGATGAACTTTGGGATGATAGCAGTGATACTCTCTCAAATTCTTCGCCGCCAAATCGTTAATCTCAGCGAGACCGCCCTGATTTTGGGTGTTGGTTTCTGGAAATTCCTTGGTCGAGCCGTTATTCCGTTATTGAGTCGAGATCTCTTTAGACTTGGTTTCTTCATCTTTGCGCTTTGTTTTACAAGCTTTGCTGTTCCCTTGACGGTTGGAGGAGGACGGGGGACCACCATTGAAGTGCTTATCTTTGAGAAACTTCGATATGATTTGAATTGGAATCAGGCCGTCACACTCTCGCTGTTACAGATATTTTTTTCTCCTTGGTTTGTCGTTGATGGGAACTCGTTCGGAAGGGGGTTTCAGTCCACAGAGGCGGTCCGTGAAAATTCTTCCTCAGCTTTGGTGTTTAGTTGTCGTTCTTTTTCTGACTCTCTGGCTCTATGGCTCTTTTTTTCTGGGCGTTGTAGAAGGATTGGTGCATCTTCGATCCCTCTTTGAAATTAAAGAAGCCCTTCTATTTGCGATGCTTAATACCTACCTGATTGCCCTTATTGGCGGAGCGGTCCTTTGCATGAGCTATCTATTTTTGGCCTTCCTCTGGCCTGATCGGTGGATTGAACGAATTATGGGTGGTTTTGTTTCCCCAAGCACAGTTATGATAGGTTTCGGTCTGATTCTTGTTTCGCAAAAATTGGGAATCCTAAATGAGTGGGTTCGCTTGGGCTTTGGATTTTGGATCCTTTTTTTCCCCACCCTTTTTCGTTGGGGGGGGCTGAGTGAGTTAAAAATGCTTGAAGCTCAAATTCAAAATGCTCAAATCTTGGGAGCCGGGCCATGGAAAATTTTTTCTGAAGTGACCTTCCCACAGGTTTTAGCGCGCGCCACCTGGCTGGGTGGAGTGGGGGCCTTCTGGATAGCTGGTGAATTTGCCCTTTCTCGATTACTTATGAATCAAGACCGCACACTCGGTCTTATCGCGCAGAGTTTTCTATCAAGTTATCGATTAAGTTTAGGAACCCTTCTCTGCGCTTTGATGATACTCTGCGGGCTTGTGGCCTTTTTGACCCTGCGAGGAATAGACTATGTCTACAGTCGAAAATTTGATAATTAAGAGAAAGAATTTTGAAATTAATATCCCCTTCTGGACAATATTAGACCAGGGAGTTCATGCCCTCTGGGGACCCTCAGGTTCAGGCAAAACAACGGTTCTTCGGGCCCTTCTTGGATTAGAAGAATCACCTTCCATGAGTTGGAGAATGGGGGAAATTGATTTAACCAAACTGGCGCCAGCCAAGCGGCGACTTGGAGTTGTCTTTCAAACCTTGGATCTTTTTCCGCATATGACGGCAAGGCAAAATATGGTTTTTGCAGCTGAAGCTCGGGGGATCGAGTCCGAGGAAGTTGACGCCAAAATTCAAAAATGGAGTCGCAAACTCAACATGGATTCCTTTCTGGATCGCAAGGCTTCTGTTTTGTCTGGCGGTGAACAGCAAAGGGTCGCTTTAGTTCGGGCACTGATCGGAAACCCTAGGATGCTCTTGCTGGACGAGCCACTGAGTCACCTTGATCAGGCACTTCGTGGGGAAGCTCGAGATTTACTCAGAATGGTCATTGGTGAAGTGAAGATTCCGGTGATGTTGATTACCCATGATGAACAGGATCTTCGAGATCTTGCGACGAAAGTGACGCATATTCAAAACGGACGTTTGGTTGATTAAGATCAACAAGACCCACCCATCCCCTGGTGATTTCCTTATCCACTGCTGCATTAGTTAATCTTTATTTTACCAGCTCTTGGCCAGGTGAATTTGTGCTGCTGAGTTTCGGTGCCTTCCAGAGCGAAGGGTCTCAAATAATCTAAAAAGTTATTTTCGACAGGAATTGCTGTTCCTCAAATACAACTCTTGACGAGGTGATGTATAAGTGTTACACTCACAATTGGTAAACAAACCAAGGAGAACTATGTGCCCACAGCAAAGAAACGAATAAACTTAACTGTAGGAGATGATTTGTTTTTAGATCTCAAACACCTTGCGGAAAAAGAAAATACATCGGTTGCGAGCGTGAGCCATGCTCTTCTTGAGCGAGCTCTTGAGCTTAAAGAGGATCACTATTTTTCTAAAGTTGGCGAAGATCGACTTGCAAAAAAATCAAAACGAATTTCACACAAGGATATCTGGGACTGATGTACACCATACAATATCTTGCTTCAGTCAAAGACGACTTAAAGGGTCTTTCAAAGTCTACAAAAGATAAGTTAAAAAAGGCGATTGAAAAAAAGCTCATGATTAATCCAATAGAATTTGGAAAGCCCTTGCAGTACAGTTTAAAAGGTCTTCGGAGGCTAAGAGTGGAAGATTATAGAATTGTTTATCAAATCAATCTTGAAGCTAAGCTTGTTATAATTGTTAAAGTAGGTCACAGAAAAGAAGTTTATAACGACTAAAAACCACGCCATTTGCCTCAGAACCGTTCGCCAATTTCATTATTTTGAAAACCGTGAGGCCAAAGTTCTGAACGCCTGAACGCCTGAACGATGGACGGACACCTGCCCAATGAATAAAATAATGCGCGTCGTACATTCACCGGGACATATCGTTGGTGTGCTCATCTCGTTTCCATTTCTCATAGCAAAGGTAAATCCTCAAGACCATATCCTATACCTTATGCCGCGCCCCACACCTTCTTTTTCGAGATACCCATCACCCACTAAATTTCTGAGATGAACTTTCACAGTGTTACGGTTGGCGCCAGTGGCAGCCACGGCCTCGCCAATGGAGGTCGGCCCACGGCTTTTAATGAACTCAATAATCTGCAAGGACAATGGCGACATTTTGGTCGCTGCCAACTCATCTTTCATCTTGGCTTCGAGCGCGACCTTTTGTTTCTGCATGGACTTGAGAAAGAACTCCAACCAGATGATGACGCCGCCAGGTTTCAGTTTTGATCTAGTCGGAGTCTTGGCGTTGATCTTTTCGAGTTCCGCCTGCCCACGGCGCAGTGCCAGGTAGTATGAGTCTTTGTTTTCCTCGATAACTCTTTCAAAAGAACTATAGGGGACGTAGCTGTATCCCAACTGCAAGAGCAGCAACGTTGTAAGCCCACGTGATAGGCGGCCATTGCCATCCTGAAATGGATGGATGTGCAGAAACACCACCACAAACACGGCGACGATAAGCAGTGGGTGTAGTTCCTTGCGTTTGATTTGCGTGTTGGTCCATTCGATAAGTTCAGTCATTAACACTGGAGTATCAAACGGCGTCGCCGTATGGAACATCACGCCCTTGCTTTTACCGTCAGGACCCAAGGCCTCCACGCTATTGGCGAACTTCTTTTAGTCCCCACGATGGCGGTCATCTTTGGTGCTGTATTTGAGCAAAACACTATGCAGCTGCTTGATATGATTTTCGGTAAACGGAATTTCTTTGTAGGAGGCAAAGATCATTTCCATCAGTTCCGCGTAGCCTGCGACCTCTTGTTCATCGCGTGACTTGAATGAGTAGGTTTTTCACACCGCGAAGCAGGGCTTCGACTTCGGAGTTGGTGAGCTTCACGCCTTCGATACGGGTGCTGGATCCAACGGATTCAATGGTGGCCACCTGGCGGAGCGCCGCCAGCCTGTCGGGCGCTAGAGCCTGAGTGATGGCCCAACGGCCTTTGAATTCATCAAGCTCACCGATAAGGCTCACGATCTCTTTGGTCAGTTGGTCTATCTTGGGTGCTTTCACATACCCAAGAAGATACCCATAAATACCCATAAAAGCCACAAGTATTGCTATTTACGGGTATCTATGGGTGTAATTATGGGTAAAAGCTAGACAAAAGACCTATGCCTGCGGGCAGAAAATATTTCGTATATCGAAGCAGATTCGATCGCTTTTTTCGTGACCCTCCAAATCAGGAAAATCCGTCAAAATTCCAACCTCGACGCTCGGTGTTTTGTTCGTCAGAGCCTGGACGAGACCAGCCAAAGCTCAATCAACTCACACCAATTGATTCTGGTAGAGCTTTCAAGTTCAAAGACCAGTTGGCATTTTGGTTGCTGAGGATCTTTGTGTAAAGCTCTGTCAAAATTATATTGGGGGAAGGCGTGGCCGAAGAAAAAGCAGTTGTCCAGGAGGTTGCAAGCAGTTCACCGGCACCTTCGGGTCAGAAGCCGGTTTTATTTATCATCCTGGCGATTGTAAATATGGCTGTCGTGGCCGGGGTTGGTTTTATGGTCTGGCAAGGCAAGAAAAAAGAAGCGGCCGAACCAAAAATTGAACATGTGATTAAGGGAGAAGCAGAGACTCAGGCGAGTGAAGCGAAAACGGAGAAGGAATTCGTTGGGCGAGTTGTGCCACTCGAAACATTTATTGTTAATTTGGCTGGAACAAAGGGTCGCAAGGTTGCGAAAGTGAATATTGAATTGGAGCTCAAAGACCTTAATGGAAATGTTGCCGATGAGATAGACAAGCGGAAAGCTCAGGTTCGGGATATTATCATCATCCTACTATCTGCAAAATCCTATGAGGAGGTTTCGACCCGCGAAGGCAAGGACAATCTTCGTGCCGAGATCAAAGATACCATCAACTCCTTTTTGACCAAGGGCAAGATTTCAAGCGTCTATTTTACGGAGTTTATTTACAACCAAACGAGGTTGAAGTGAATCAGGTTCTCTCGCAAAATGAAGTTGATGCGCTCCTAGCGGCCGTTTCTGATGGCGAAGTGGCTTCGAATGATTCGTCCGCGTCGCCTGCAGGTGGTGGCAAAGCAGGGGTTTCTGTCGATGACAGAAAAATCATGCCATATGATCTCACGAGTCAGGATCGAATCATCAGGGGAAGACTTCCTCAGCTTGAGGTGATTTACGAAAAATTTATGCGCTCTTTTCGGGTGTCGCTATCCAGTGCCCTTAGAAAAATCGCGTCGATTGCCCTGACAAGTACAGAGTTCCTAAAGTTCGGAGAGTTTATTAACACCCTGCCAATGCCAACCTGTATGAGTGTTCTTCGTTTCGGAAATTTGCGTGGTTCGGCACTGCTGGTTATTGAAAGCAAACTTGCGTATGCATTGGTGGATAGTTTTTTTGGGGCGCCGATCGTCCCTATTCCAAAATTGACGGAAAGGATTTCACGCCAATTGAATTATCGATTGTTCGAAAAGTCGTCGAACTTGCAATCAACGACTTAGAGGTCGCTTGGTCATCTATAGAAAAAATCGGTTGCAGTTTTGTTCGAACTGAGGTCAATCCTCAGTTTGTTGGAATCGTTCCACCAACAGATGTCGTAATAGCATCAACTTTTGATGTCGAACTAGAAAATGCGACTGGCACCATCTCGATGGTTATCCCGTATGCCACCATCGAGCCGATCAAGCAGAAACTCTCGACTGGGTTTCAAGTAGAATCTGACCAAACTGATAAGCGCCTCTGGACGGCGATTATCAAAGAGCAGCTTTTGGATACAGCTCTCGATATTAAGGTGAATCTTGGAGAGACGCAGATACTCTTGGAAGACCTAATGACCTTGAAGGTCGGTGACGTCATTCCACTCACTCAAGACGCAACAGGTGAGCTCGACATTCAATTTGAAGAAGTTAGAAAGTTTAAGGGTTATTACGGAAATCACCATGGGACGGTCGCAGTGCAAATCACTCGTCCCATTGAGAAGTAAGCACGGAGGAAGAAGATGGCTGATGATTTAGAGAATTTGGCAGAGCGTTTGGCTCAAGAGGCTGAAGCAATGGTTGAGCCCGCTGCCCCTCCGAAATTGACAGAGGTTCCCGCTCCAGGTTCGGGTAAAGATCGGAATTTGAATTTGATCTTAGACATTCCATTGCGAGTGACTGTCGAACTTGGCAGAACAAAAATGCCGGTCAGTGAGTTGCTGAACCTGACCCAAGGAAGCGTCATTGAACTTAACAAACTGGCCGGAGAACCCATGGAGGTTCTGGTCAACGACAAGCTGATCGCTCGAGGAGAAGCTGTCGTCGTCAACGAAAAATTTGGTGTTCGTTTAACCGACGTAATTTCGCCTTCAGAGCGAGTGGAGCAACTCAAGTGAGGATTCTTTTCTTCGTATTTATTCTTTTTGTTGGAACGACCTCATGGTCAGAGACAAATTTGAGCGAAGATCAAATTCCAATTAACTTGGAAGCCACAAAGCCAACACAAACGACGGAGAATCCGATTTTCAGACTGATAGCATCTCTTTCGATTGTGGGAATCCTAGTGGCTGGTGGGGTTCTCTTAATCAAAAAGAAAGGGTTCAAAAAAAGCCTTCTTAAGGAAAATCAGATTAAGATCCTGACTCAACACTATCTTGGCCCAAAGAAAAGTTTGGCCATCGTTCGGGTCGCGGGAGAATCCATTCTGATCGGTATTACTGATCAGGCAATTTCTCACATCAAGACGCTCTCGCTTTTGGATGATGAAATTCCAGAGTCCCCACCAAAAGAGTTTGAAGGACTCATCAAGGAAGAAGATTTTTCTATGAAGGGTATCAAAGATATCGTAGGTCACAAAATGAAAAACATGAGGTCCTTATAGTGAGATCAGTCAAATTCGGAATGTTGTTTTTTGTTTTCCTTGGCGCCCTGGCAGCTCATGCACAGGTGACTCTTCCTCAAGTGAATTTGGGATTCAAAACCACGGACAATCCTCAGGAAATTGTCAGTGCAATTCGCTTAGTTCTTATGCTCACGGTGCTGACCCTAGCACCAGCCATATTGATAATGATGACCGGCTTTACGAGAATTCTTATTGTTTTTTCATTCTTACGCCAGGCGATGGGTGTCCCTCAGCTGCCGCCCAATCAGCTCTTGGTTGGCTTGTCCTTATTCTTGACATTTTTCATTATGGGGCCGGCCTTTCAAGAAATAAACACTCAAAGTCTTCAGCCTTTTATGAATAACAAAATTTCGCAGGACGTAGCCATTGAAAAAGGTCTAGCTCCTTTACGAAAATTTATGTTCACCCAAACCCGGGAGCAAGATCTCGGACTTTTTATTAGACTCTCAAAAGTAGAAAAACCGAAAACTCGAGCCGATGTGCCGACGATTGTTTTGGTGCCTGCCTTCATATTGTCTGAGCTCAAGACAGCCTTTCAGATTGGCTTCATTATTTTCTTACCATTTTTGATCATCGATATTGTGGCTTCAAGTGTGCTGATGGCTATGGGAATGATGATGTAGCCTCCGGTTGTGGTTTCGTTACCGTTTAAAATTATGCTTTTTGTTTTGGTCGATGGTTGGGGTTTGTTGATTGGTTCAATGGTTAAAAGTTTCGGGTAGGAGTTGTAAGTGACTGAAGAGATCATCCTCAAATTGGGTCAAGACGCCTTGAAGACCACGGCCATAGTGGCAGCCCCGCTTCTTGTGACAACCCTGATCGTGGGTCTCGCCGTGAGTGTTTTTCAAGCCCTGACCCAAATCAATGAAGCGACATTGACCTTTGTGCCTAAGATGATCATCGTGGCAATCGTGTTTGTATTAGCTGGACCCTGGATGATCGATATCATGAGTACCTATACTGTGACCCTTTTTGAGAGCATTTCGACGATTGTGAGAGAGTAGAGATGATTAATTTATCCCAACTGAATCAGCTTCAGATTCTACTTTTTGCTCTGGTTTTTCTCCGGTGCAGTAGTTTCATCATGAGTGCGGCTTTGTTTGGCGCTTCGGGAATTAATACACATTTCAAAATCCTGTTTGCATTGGTTCTTTCGATGGTTTTATTCCCTAATTTAGCGTCGCACAACGCCGACCTGACGTACGTCAACGAAAATTTGGTTATTTTGGTCATCCGTGAAGTTTTCGTTGGTCTGTCGATCGGAGTGATTAGCCGTTCCTTCTTTTTTGCGGTGAGTATGACTGGGGATTTGGTCTCTATGTCTTTGGGATTGGGCGCCGCTCAATTGTTCAATCCACTGAGTGGAACTCAAAGTCAGATTATGGATCAGTTTTTCACATGGTTGTCTTTGATGATTTTTCTGTCCTTGGGTGGGCATCATATCTTAATTAATGCGATCTCATCGAGTTTTGAATTGATTCCCTTGGCGCAAAACAAATTTTCGACGGGTCCCTTTGCAGCAATTGTGGGAGACTATTACAAATTGCTGATTGTGGCGATTCAGATTTCGGCACCAGTTTTGATCTCAATGGTGCTAACCAATTTGGCAATGGGCATATTGGGTCGAACGGTTCCCCAAATTAATGTCTTGGTGACGAGTTTTCCTATTTCAATTTTGTTGGGCCTTGGTGTCTAGGTTCTAACGGTACCGATGTGGTCACAGGAAATGAGTCATCTTCTGGATATAACCTCAACTGAGCTTATGAAGTTTATGAAGGCAATATAGAATGGCTGACTCCAACGATAGTGAAAAAACAGAACAGGCAACCGATGCTCGTCGAGAGGAGTTTCGAAAGCAGGGTCAGGTTGCACATAGTCGCGAGTTGGCCTCAGCGCTAGTATTGCTTGGGGCTGCGGGCGGGATGTATGTCGCGGGTAGGTTCTTTTTCATGTCGTTTTTCGATCTGTTTAAACACACTTACGGGCCCGATCTTGTGACGCACATCAGGCAGGGAGACATACTAGATGCCTTGCGGTTTGCTGGAGCCCAGGCTCTTTTTATGATTTTGCCCGTCGTAAGTTTTGCGATGTTCATTGGGGTTGCCTCGACGGTTCTGCAAACCGGTTTTTTGCAGGTGGAAGATGCTTTTAGTCCCGACTTCAATAAACTCAATCCAATCGAAGGCTTCAAAAGAGTCTTTAGCCTCAGATCTTTGGTGGAGGGTCTCAAATCACTCCTGAAGATGATTCTTATTGGTGTGACGTTGTTTTTTCTTCTGCGGGGCGAATTCCACCGTGTGGCAGAGACGATGAACTATTCGATTCCAGAGCTTTTGGTTTACCTGGGCAGCATCATGGGGCGACTCATGTTTGGAGTTGGATTCATTATGCTCGTGCTGGCAGGTGGGGACTATTTTTTTCAGCGATGGGAATTAGAACGTAAGATGATGATGACAAAACAAGAAATTAAAGAGGAGACGAAGCAAAGGGAGGGGGATCCGCTCATTAAGACTCGCATACGCCGAATTCAGCGGGAGATGGCGACTCGCCGGATGATGGATGCGATTCCTAAGGCCGATGTTGTGATTACGAATCCAACCTCATTGCAGTTGTTCTCAAGTACGATGCCAATCTGCCGGCCCCCCAGCTCGTCGCAAAGGGTGCAGATCTGATTGCAGAAAAAATCAAGGCGATGGCGCGAGAGCACAATATTCCTATTGTCGAAAACATACCTCTCGCTCGAACAATTTTTAAGACTCTCAAAATCGGTCAAGTGATTCCAAGGGAGCTCTTTGTTGCCGTTGCCGAAGTTTTGTCATTTGTCTTTCGTTTACGTAAGAAAGGGAAAGTATAGTAATGGATTCAGTGTTCCAGTTCTTAAAGAAGTTCGAAAAGTTTACCAAGAATACGGATCTTCTGATTGCTTTTGGTTTGTTGGCAATACTCTCTGTCATGATCATCCCTTTGCCACCGATTCTTTTGGACATTTCGCTGACTTTTTCACTCTCTTTAAGTATCATGATCTTATTGACCGCAGTCTATACAAAGAGAACCCTCGACTTTGCATCATTTCCATCTTTACTTTTGATCACGACACTCTTTCGACTCTCTTTAAATGTGGCAACAACGCGGCTGATATTGACCCATGGACACGAGGGTCCCAAGGCAGCTGGTGACGTTATCAACGCATTCGGAAATTTCGTTGTAGGTAATAATTATGTCATTGGATTGATTGTATTTCTAATATTGGTCACCATTAATTTCATTGTTATTACCAAGGGTTCTGGCAGGGTTGCTGAGGTTGCTGCACGATTTACTTTGGACGCAATGCCAGGAAAGCAAATGTCCATTGATGCTGATCTCAACGCGGGTTTAATCAATGAACAAGAAGCGAGACGTCGCAGAAAAGAGATTGAGCAGGAGGCTGATTTCTATGGAGCAATGGATGGAGCTTCAAAGTTTGTGCGAGGAGATGCTATTGCCGGGATTATTATTACGATAATCAATATTTTGGGTGGACTTCTTATTGGGGTCCTACAAAAGAATTTAGATTTAGCAACGGCTGCAAAATACTATACGATGTTGACCATCGGAGATGGTTTGCTTGCTCAAATTCCAGCTCTGATTATTTCAACGGCGGCGGGTACAATTGTCACTCGAAGTTCGAGCGGTGACGCTCATATCGGAACTGAGATTGTGCAGCAATTAACCATGAACTCCAGACCAGTCTACATTTCCTCTTCAGTTATCGCTATTGGGCCTGATCCCTGGACTGCCAACGGTGCCGTTTTTGCTGATGGGGTCTCTCTTAGCCGGAACGGCCTGGGTGATTGCAAAATATAAACAAGAGACCATGGATACTGAAAAGAAGAAAACAGATGCGGCCTTACATGCACCAAAGAAAGAAAACATTGAAGGCATGTTGTCTCTTGATTTGATAGAATTGGAGGTTGGGTACGGCCTGATCAATGTTGTAGAATCAGACAAAAGTGGAGATCTTTTAGAGCGGATCGTCAGCATCAGAAAGCAATTCGCACTCGATCTTGGTATTATCGTGCCTTCAATTCATATTAGGGACAATTTGCAGTTAGCTCCAGGGGAGTATCGGTTGTTGATTAAGGGTAACAAAGTCGGAGGAGGAATTCTTCGCCCAGAATACATGCTGGCGATGGATCCAGGAAATGTGTCGAAGAGAATTGAAGGCATTCAAACACGAGAGCCTGCTTTTGGTCTTGATGCACTTTGGATTACCGCTTCCCGCAAAGAGGAGGCCGAAATGGCAGGTTATACAGTCGTTGATCTGCCAACCGTGATGGCGACTCATTTTACGGAAATTATTCGTGCCCATGCTCATGAGCTTGTCGGACGTCAAGAAGTGTCCCAATTGATCGAGAATTTTAAAAAAGTAAATCCTAAAGTGATCGAAGAACTGATTCCGGATCTGTTGCCTCTTGGTTCAATTGTGCGGGTTCTGCAGAACCTCTTAAAGGAGCAAGTGTCGATCCGGGATCTACTGACAATTTTGAGACCTTGGCGGATGAGGCTCCAAAAAACAAAGATGTGGATGTTTTGACAGAGAGCGTACGCCGCCATTTGGCGCGAGCCATAACGTCAAAGTATACCACGGAACAAGGGCAGGTCCCAGTTATGACATTGCATCCTCGAGTTGAAGAACTAGTTGCAAATTCTCTGCTTCAGACTGATCAGGGGGTTCAGCTTGTTATGGACCCAGGAACGGCCTCGAGTTTGATTTCCGAAATTGCTAATGCCGTTGAGGGTCATCCAGAAGTTGCGGCCCAGCCGATACTGCTGACAAGTCCAACATCTCGTCGGCATCTATATAAGTTAACCTCGCGGTTTATTCCACAGCTGGCTGTGTTGTCTCACAATGAGCTAACTGCCGAGGCCCGAGTTCAGTCAATTGCGACAGTTGAGATGAGAGCGGAGATGAATCATGCTGGTTAAAAAATTTGAAGCTCGAACGATGAAGGAAGCGCTAGAAATGGTCAAAGCCCAAATGGGACCAGACGCCATTATTCTGTCGGCCCGGGACAACAAGAAGAGTTTTGGTTTAGTCGGTGAAGTGAGTGTTGAGATCACGGCAGCGGTGTCAGAGACGACCCTCCACAAGAAGAAATTTGTTGAGACAAAGATGGTTGAGACCGACAAAGAGCGATTTCAAAGGAGTCCAGCTCGCACCCAAAAGGATCTGATTGAGAAAATGGTCAGAAGAGAGCTTGAAACCCGGCCTGTGGCAAAAGTGAATTTGGCAAACACGCCCCAGTCAGAGCCAAAGGCTGTTCCGAGAAGGATGACCTCCCAACGGTATATTGAAATTGACGAGACTGATGAGGTTGATAACAGTCCTTCGCAAGCTCAGTCACAAACTCAATTTCCGGCCCAGTCAGCAGCTCAGCCGCCAGCTTGGAGCAATGGAAGCACAATCAAGAATCTTCGAACTGAGGTTTCTTCTCTGAAAGAGGCGCTTTCTCACTTTCAAAAGGTTCCGCAGCATCTTGGATCCAGCTACCCCGGTGCTGATTTTGGACTTCCCTTTGATTTAAGTTTTTTATTCGCAAAAATGGTGAAAGAAGGAGTATCTGAGAAAGTTAGCGGGCAGTTGCTGTACGAAGCATTTCAGAAGATGCCGCCAAATAGACTTAAGAATCAAGCCCTGGTTGAGGGTTGGGTCGCAAAAAACATCTTGGACGCGACGATCATTTCGCCTTTAGGAATCAACACGAAGGTCCATGTTTTTTTTGGGCCTGCTGGCGGCGGAAAAACAACGACGCTCGTCAAAATGGCGAGTCGACTTCTTTTAGAAGAAAAGAAGCGCGTCGGATTGATTACGACCGACATTCTAAAGGTGGGAGCAATTGACCAGCTACGAATCTTTTCTCAGATTCTCAACGTTCCCTTTGCCGTCGTGAGAGAACCATCGGATTGGCGCAAGCTCGCCTCCTATTTTGATCAAGTTGATGTCCTCTTTGTTGACTTCCCGGCACTTGGCTTGCGCGAGTTTGAGCAGGTTCATAAGTGGGCAGCGCTGTTGCCGCCGACCTCGATTCCTTCCCCAAAAGCATTTAGTCCTGCCATGCACATACAGAAGTGACGATATGAAGGAGGCTGCGACACGGTGGGAGGCCTTCAGGGCCGATGATTTAATTATTACAAACTTGGATGAATCAGTTCGTCGGGGCGTGGTTTATTCAATCATGAAAGAGCTGAGTCTGCCGCTCTTTGCCTTTGGAATTGGCTCTCGAGTTCCTGACGATTTTGAATATGCAACCAAGGAAAGAGTCTTGGATCTAATTTTTCGAATAACTGAGCAGCAGGTTTCTGATCACTCGGGATCAGAGCGGTGGAAAGAATGAGGATATTATGAATTTCTTGAAGCAAACGCGCACGATAAGTATCACCTCAGGCAAGGGGGGCGTCGGTAAAACAACCCTTGTTTGTAATATGGCCGTGGGACTCGCTCAGAAAGGCCAACGAGTGTTGATTTTCGATGCTGATTTGGGTATGGCCAATGTGGATCTTTTCTTTGGGGTTAAAGCCCAGGGTCATATCGGGGAGGTCATTGAAGGTCAAAAAGACCTCGCTGATGTTTTAATTGAGGTTGCAAAAAACGTATATCTGATTCCTGGTGGAAATGGCATCGTTGAGCTTCAGCACATGAATCATTTTCAGAAACGTGCCATGCTGGAATCTATTGAAATGCTGCCAATGAGTTTTGATACTATCATAATTGATACAGCTCCCGGTCTTGCAGACCATGTCTTGTATTTCAATTCAGTTGCTGAATCAAATTTCTTAGTTCTTACGCCAGATCCTTCGAGTTTTGCGGATGGCTATTCATTGGTCAAGGTGTTACACCAGCAGTACAAGAAGAAGAGATTTTCAGTGATTGTCAATCAGGTTGCAGACGAAAGGGAAGGCCTCTTGATATTTAGTAAGTTTCAAGACATCGTCGCCCAATTTCTTCATATCCGAATTGATTTTCTTGGGACCGTCAGCTTTGACTCTCAACTCAAACGAGCGGTCCAGGCCCAACGTCTTATTTTGAGACAAAGTCCAGGGGCCATTTCATCTCGAGGCATTTTGGAGATAGTGAATCAAATCGAGCAAAGTGGACTCCAGTCAAGAGATCGCGTGAGCAACAGACAATTTTGGAGTCAGGTCGTAGGGATAGCTTAACTGTGTTTCTGTGAGATTTGGACTTCTGTATTCCCAAGAAGATCTGGTAAGATCTAGCCTGGTGGGGTGTAAATGAGTAAGAACGCGGCGCTGTTGAGGAAGTATAAAGAAGACCCTAAAAAGCTAAGCCAGAATCAAAAGGATGTGCTAATAAAAGAGTACGCCCCATTAATTCGCTTTATTGCTCAGAAGATTGCCGTTCGGTTGCCATCAAACATTGAATTGGATGATTTGATTTCAGCGGGTGTCATCGGTCTAATGGATGCGATTGATAAATACGATCCAAGTCGCGATAACAAATTCAAAACCTATGCAGAGTTTAGAGTGCGTGGCGCAATTCTCGATGAGCTCAGGGCTCAAGATTGGGTCCCGAGATCCATTCGAGATAAGGCTAAACTTTTGGATAAGACTTTGGTCAACCTAGAGGCTGATCTTGGCCGCACGGCAACTGACGAAGAGGTTTCAAAGGCTCTGAACATTTCAGTCGATGAATTTCACGATCTAGTCAATCAGGTGCGTCCAATCAGTCTCTTGTCCATTGATGACGCTCAGACATTCAGTAATACAGATAAGAAATCCATCCTAAACCTATTAGAAGGTTCCAAAACGAACAGTCCTTATAATCAGTTGAACTTGAAGACGGTTAAAGAGTTTGTAGCTAAGGGTATCGAAGAACTTCCGGAGCGTCAGCGAATGGTTCTTTCGCTCTATTATTATGAAGATCTTAACCTTAAAGAGATAGGACAGGTCCTAAGAGTTACCGAAAGTCGAGTTTCTCAGCTTCACGCTCAAGCCGTTCAGAGACTCAGAGCCCGACTTCAAGCAACCCTCGACTCTGGGGAAGTGGACCTTGTGTGAGTCATCACAATTAAAATAGGGCGGAAAAGGATTTCACTCGATGCGATTAATTGGTCCGCTTCCCACGATTTGTTTCGGAACATTATTGTCGATTCCAGTGAGTCTCACTTGGGCATTCTATGCCTTTGCGAGTTCCTGGTTTGTTGAGCCGACCCCGATGAATTTTTTTATGATCATTGCTGGCTGCTGCTTCACTTTCTTTTTTGGTCTTTTGTGTGTGTATCGTTTTTTTATTTCTTGCTGCCCGATTCCTGAAGGGGATCTCCAGGAGGGTAGCCGGGGTGAATTTTACTGGATGATCTCGGCAGCTTTTTGGGTTCTCTTCTTGAATTTGATCGTTGTGAATCATATTATTCCGGTTCCGATGACTCGGATTCTTTACAAGATTTTGGGCGCTCGAGTTGGGAAGAATACCTATTTTTCTGGAACCGTTCTGGATCCTCAATTTACCACCTTTGGATCAAACGTCGTCGTTGGTCTGGGTTCCATTATAATTCCACACGTGATCGAAGGTAAAAGACTCGCCCACTTCCAAGTGCAAGTGGGAGATAATGTAACCATTGGTGCACAGGCGACAATTCTCGCTGGCACCAAAATCGGCTCAGGGTCGATGGTTGGCGCCATGAGTCTAGTGCCAAAGAACACTGTGATTGGTGACTACGAGCTCTGGGCCGGAGTTCCCGCAAAATTTATTCGAAAACTCCCCACAATCTAAACAACATCCATTTTATCTTTAATTTTTTTCATCAAGCGAGCCTCGGCCTGTCGAACGGCTTCGCGAGTGATTCCATACTTTTCCCCAATTTCTTGAAGAGTTAATGGCTCATCGTTAAGAATTCGTTCTTCGAGCAAGATTTTCTCTCGCTCATTCAGCGTTGGTCGTAGTTCCTCTATTTTTTGGTTGAGCAAGGACAGCTGCTCTTCTCGAGCCAGGGTTTCATCCAGCGATTCATCGCTGGGCATTCGTTGGAGGTCACCAAGAGAAACCGAAGAGTCAGTATTGATCGGTTTGTCTAAGCTCACGTCTCGACCAGTCATTCTTTGAGCCATTTGATTGATTTCGTCTTCGGGAATTCCCAGGCGGGAACTGAGTAGTGCTAAGTTTGGCTCATGTCCCATGAGCTCCAAGGCGTCTTTTTCGCGTTGCAACTGATAAAACAATTTACGTTGATTTTGGGTTGTCCCGATTCTGACAATCGAATACTGACGCATAAGGTATTCTTGAATATAACCTCGAATCCACCAGACTGCGTAAGTAATTAATCTGGCCCCTTTATAAGGATTATACTCTTTCACAGCATGCATCAGGCCAACATTACCTTCTTGAATGAGATCAATCATTCGCGCTCCGAATTTAGAATATTCGGCCGCAATTTTGACAACAAAGCGCAAATTTGCTTGAACCAGCTTTTGGGCTGCGTCTGGATCTTTAGACTCAAAATACTTTGTTGCAATCTCAGTTTCTTGTTCTTTCGTTAATAAGGGATATTTTCGAATCTGACTGAGATAGCTGCCAAGAAGATCGGTGCCCTTGCCAGGCAATGTCGGAGCCTTGATTTGTTTATCAACTTCCAAATCGACCAGGCCCAATGACAAATCATCCAGCTCGCCTTCGTTGATCAATTCACCAACAACAGCCTTCGCCTGGGATTTTTTCTCCGAAGGAGTATTCTTTGGCGGACCTTTTTTGGAAGTGGTTTTTTGACTGGCTTTTGCCATGGAGAACCTAACCTAACCTAAGTGCTTATGGAGCATTCGAGAAAGAGAATCCTGGACCTTTGACTTAAAGGGAAGTAGGAGAAGTGGCAAATCGACAGTAATCGAAACAAGACTCGACGCGCCTTGAGGGGCCACAATAAGCTCAGCCCCGAATTTTCCGCCTTTGATCTGGCAAGTCATCTTCTGATCATTGAATTTGCATTGTAAGCTCGAATCATATTTTTTAAGGTCGTCGCCCTTTGTCAAAAGTTCCTTAACCTTCGAGAAGGCCACATCGGCTGAATATTTGTTTTGATATTCTACTGTGAATTTTGCCATGGGAGAATAATACGGGGCAGTCCTTATTTCTGTCACTCATTTTGAGCAATCGAGTTTGATCCAAGCTATCATTTTGGATTATGGACCATATTAGAATATCACTTTTGACGATATCGCCAAGACATGTCAGAATCCTAAGTCTATGAAATTCGTGAAAGACCTTAAAAGAACAAATTATTGTGGACAACTCTCTTCAAAACTCGTTGGACAGCGGGTCGTCATTATGGGCTGGGTTGATACCCGCCGCGATCACGGGAGCCTGGTTTTTATCGATCTGAGGGATCGTGAGGGTTTGGTGCAGGTGGTGCTTGATCCAAAAAAACCTGAGACAAGTTCAGCGAAAGATCTTCGCGGCGAATTTGTGGTTGCAGTTGAGGGCATTGTTCGAATTCGACCTGAGGGAATGAAAAACTCAAAACTTGGAACTGGCGAAATTGAGGTCGAAGCTCTTCGTAGCGAGATTTTGAGTGAGGCCGCAACGCCACCTTTTCGAGTTGATGATTCAAGTGTGAATGAGTCTCTGCGTCTGCGTTACCGATATTTGGAGTTAAGATCCCCGCGACTCCAAAGGCATCTGGTGATGCGTCACCAAGTGGCTCAGCTGGTGCGTAGTTTTTTGTCGAGTCAGGGTTTTCTAGAGGTCGAGACACCAGTCTTATATAAGAGTACTCGGAAGGCGCACGTGATTACCTTGTCCCATCGCGTGTGAATCCAGGCCATTTTTATGCCTTACCACAGTCGCCTCAGACACTTAAACAGCTTTTAATGATTTCAGGCTACGATCGTTATTTTCAGATTGCTCGTTGTTTTCGTGACGAAGATTTGCGAGCAGATCGGCAGCCAGAGTTTTCACAAATCGATATGGAAATGAGCTTCATCGACGTTGAAGATATTATTGAGCTTAACGAAAAAATGCTCAAACTCATTTGGAAAGAGATTAAGGGAATTGACGTCGGTTCGATTCCACGAATGACCTATCAAGAGGCCATGGATCGCTTCGGATCAGACAAGCCTGATACCCGCTTTGCGATGGAAATTAAGGATCTGAAATCCCAAGTGAAGGGTTCTGGATTTAAGGTTTTTGACGATGTTCTTGATCGGGGTGGAATTGTTCGTGGAATTCCAGTCCCAGGTGGGAGCACTTTTTCAAGAGGACAATTCGATAAACTCACCGAGATTGCAAAACGAGGCGGAGCCAAGGGTTTGGTTTGGGTTAAGAACGAACTCAATCAAGCGCCAACCTCTTCAGTCTCAAAGTTTTTTAGTCCTGAAAAACTGATGCAAATTCTTGATGCCGTTGGCGCGAAACCCGGCGATGCGGCCCTCGTGATTGCCGATGATTTTGATCCAGCCTGTGCCTCGCTCTCTGCACTGCGCTTGCACCTGGGGCGGGAGCTTGGATTGATAGATCAAAGTAAGTATTACTTTTTGTGGGTTGTGGATTTTCCATTGCTCGAGTATTCACCTGATGAAAAACGCTGGGTGGCTCGCCATCACATGTTTACTTCACCGAAAGACGAATTCTTTGATGATTTGATTCAAAACAAAGAAGCCTCTTATGGAAAAATGCTGGCAAAGGCCTATGACCTTGTCTGCAACGGCTATGAAATTGGTGGCGGCAGTATTCGTATTTTCCAAAATAGTATCCAGCAAGCGGTCTTTAAGCTGTTGGGAATGTCAGAAGAAGAGGCTCAGAAGAAGTTTGGTTTTTTTCTTGAAGCACTCAAATACGGAACTCCTCCCCATGGGGGAATTGCGTGGGGAATGGATCGCTTGGTGATGTTGCTCTGTGAAACCGACGCTATTCGCGATGTGATTGCTTTTCCAAAAACGGCCAAGGCTACCTGCCTTATGTCAGACTGTCCAAGTGAAGTCAGTCGTGATCAGTTGGTTGAAGTTGGACTACGTCTAAGCCCTCAAGCAGAAAAATTTATAGAAGAGGCCGGCAAGAAGAACTAGCCCCGCTTATTTCTGGACGGGCCCGAAGGGCCAGTTCTTACGATTTATTCTCAAGATGAAACGAATCCAACCGATAGGGTTTATATAGGCCGGTCATGACCTATTCGCACAGGAGGTGTGACATGGAAAAAATCAGTAAGATCATTCCGTCAAATGCAAGAACTCGTCAAACGGATGTTGCGGGCTCTCAGGCGGTTCGTCCTGGAGCACCAACCATAGGAAAAGTTGTCGAAGACAGAGTCAGTCTTAGCAAAGCAACACTCCCACAAGGGCCAAACGGATTGATGACTTATAAGCCAGCAACCGATTCTGCCAGAGTCAGAATTGCAGAAGATGTTGCCAATCGGTTTTTTGGGCAAAGTCCAAAAGAGGTCGCCAGAGATTCCGACCTGGCAGCCTCTGAGCAGTTCACAGAAACTCTAGCTGAGGCTTGATTTCCTGAACGGCTTCGACCAGAAAGCCATGCTCTTCCAACGATGACAGCCGGTAGAGGCCGGCGAATCGTCTTCGACCCTGGGCAGTTTTTTCTGTAATGAGAATGTAATCCAGACTCAACTGAATCAAACGTCGAATGGCTTGGAGGCTCCATTGAGGTGCGCCCAATTGAATCAGCATTTCAAGCCGCAGCAGGGCCTGGTGCGCGCTCTGCGCGTGCAGGGTTCCAAAGCTCCCGCGATGTCCAGTCGATAGGCACATCAAAAAGTCTTTAGCTTCTTCGCCTCGAAGCTCACCCATAACGATTCGATCCGGGCGCAGTCGCAATGATCTTTTCACAAGGTCTGCCTGGGTGATCGGGGTTTGAATTTTCTGAGGATCCTCCCGTGTCAGTAACTTCATTGAGACCGAATTGGGAATTTCAAGTTCGGGCGAGTCTTCAATTAAAAGGGCTCTTTCGTTTTGCCTTGTCAAACTCAGCAAGGCATTTAGCAACGAGGTTTTTCCAGAGCCGGTGGTGCCGATCACTAAAAAATTCTTTTGCTGATCGATGAGGCTCTGAAACAGAGGAATCTGGCGCTCCTCGCACCACCCGCTCTCAGCCAATCGTTGAAAGTTCCAGGGGTTCTCTGGATGCCTTCTGAGCGATAAATGAGTGTAGGAGCGAGTGAGATTCTCGCGCACGAGTGACAATCGAAATTTTCCAAAAGCGCCGTCACAACTGGGATGCTCGTGAGTAGCATGGACGCCCGCAAGGGCGCAAAAACGGTCTACAAAATTTCGATAGGTGACATCGGAAAAAAAACAATCTGTATGTTTTTCCAATCGCCCCCCAATTTCTATCCAGATTTCCCGTGGACCATTAATTAAGATTTCAGTGATTTCTGTGCGCTCGAAAAGACCAACTAATGGGCCAAGGGCAAAAAACTCATTCCAAACTCGGGTTCGAACTGATTCAGGATAGGTTTTGAGGACTGAGCGAGCAAGTTCTTGGACTTGATCCTTCGAGGAGTCGGACTCTCGAAGTGAAGTCGAGATATCCATAAACTCGCTTTGATCAATGGAACGTTGAACTTGGTTCGAGGCTTCTAGTTCGAGGACTTCCATAGGGCCTCGCTTTCGACCAGATGACCAGTGTCAAGTCTCGGGTCTTCAGGTTGGGTCTCTTGAAGGATCTCTGGTCTTACAAAAATAAGCAATTCGGTTCGTTTTTGGATATAATCCTCACTCGAAAAAAGCGATCCAAGAATCGGGATTCGCTGCAGCCAGGGCAATCCAGATTGGCTTGTTGTGTTTTGATCCTTGAGTAACCCTGATAGAACAATCGTCTTGGTTTCTTTCAAATCGAACGTAGTTGAAACTCGATTGGTTGCAAGGGAGGGAATGCCGTCGACAATTTCAGTGATGCTAGAGACCTCTGTTTCGATTTTCAGATTCATACGACCTGAGGAGTCGGCCTTTGGTTTCACCTTCAGAAGGATTCCATACTTTTTCCAAATAACTTCTTTTTGTTTATAGTTGACAAACTTAATGGGAATTCCCCGCCTGCCAAAAACTCGGCTTCTTGACCACTTTGGCAGATCAGATTTGGACTGGCCAAAACTCGTCCGTGACCCCTCGTTTCGAGGGCATTGAGTTGAGCCTCTAAAGGATCAGCCGATACGCCGAGGGTCGGAAAAACTTGAGCGGTCACTGAACTGGGCCAGGCAAGACCCCAAGACATCATCTGCCCCCTTTGGATTTCTGCCACGGTGATTCGTGTTTTGATGGTCGGTTCGCTTTGAATTTGTGTGGAGTCAGTGGAGACTAGTATTCCAAAGGGCATCATCGAGGCTCTGATTCTGACAAGATCTGGATGTTTGAGAGGCAGCCTCAACTCAACGGACGAGGCGAAAATAAATTTTTGTGGTCGAAGACCTTGTTTCTCGAAGATTTGGTTCATGGAACGATCGACTTGAGTCTGAATGTCATCTGAAATTCGAGCCTCAAATCGATAGCTCTTTGGGTCCTTTCGAACTGAGTTAGCCAAGGTATTCCAATCTTTGAATCGGTAAAGGTTTCCATCAATGACCACCTGTCCGTTTCGCATTTTGACTTTGAGCCCCGGGAGGCGAGTGACATAATTCTGGAACTGCTCAAATAATTCAATCTGGAGCGGATGGAGGACCTGTATCCGCCGGACTCTCGAATCCAGTCTGAGTATAGTTTCGCCTTCGACGAGACCTCGTAAAAGCAAGGCGTGTCCACTCGCTTGAGCTGAAACTATTTTTCGATCCTGGATCCACACGTTGCGTCCGGAAAACTTAATGGATTTGGTTTGTCCCAAGGTTAGAAGAATTTCTTGAGCAAAGAGATTTTGGGTTGAGCTTAGGATTCCAAATAAAACTGCAAGCATTAAGAATGGGAATGCGGCGACTGTGTTTTTCATAACTTTGATCAATGCAAAGCATTGACTCAGGTCGATTATGTCTAATATGGCCCTGGTGCCAGGTCATCTCGGAACCATGTCCGAGCGGGAGTCTAGATATCAAAAAAGACGGACACACCGTCGGCGGTGTTTTTGATATTAATTCCTGATTCAACGAGTTTGAGCAGTGATTGACAGACAGTTAGGCCCAGTCCTGTTCCAGTGGTGTGGTTCATGATATTTTCGTCAAGATAAAAAGGTTTAAATATTTTTTCTGTCACTCTTTCTGAAATTGATGGACCTTGATTGGTGATTTGAAAACGGATCTTCTGACTTGGTAACTTAAGCACGTCAAAAGTAATGGCCTGCTTGGCAGTCCCAAAACGGTTGGCATTTTGCAAGAGACGGATCAGAACTTGGCCGAGGACAAGGTCGCTCGTAGTGACTTGCTCAATCGCGCTTGAAACTGCAATAGTCTGAGCCTTATTTTCAAGGGCTCCCTGTAATTGCATAAAAATTGGATCAATGATTTTCTTTAGATTGAACGAGTTTTTTTCAATGATCAGTTGCTGCGTCTCTGCCTTCATTATTAAGAGCACATCATCGACAAGGGCCTTGAGTCTTGCTGTGCTTTGTTGAATTCTGAGAAGATACTTTTCTTGATCCGTATCTAGACTTGTTTCAGAAAGTAGAGCCCCAAAATTCAAAATCGAGGTGAGGGGTGTTTTGAGTTCGTGATTGATCAGAATCATAAAGTGGCTCTTCGCCTGATCAAGGGTTTGCAGTTCTTCGAGGGCCTTTGCGAGTTCTTTGTTTTTTTGTTTCAGTTCCTGGGAAATCACATAGCGTTCAACGGCGCGATCGACAGTGAGACCAAGGTCTATGGGGTCCCAGGGCTTCGTTAAATATCTGTAGATCTGCCCCTGATTGACGGCTGCAATCACAGACTCCAGATCTGTGTACCCAGTGAGTAGAATCCGAACTGTCTCAGGATGGGACGTCAGAGTCCGTTCCAGAAGCTCAACCCCCGTCATTTCAGGCATTCGTTGGTCAGTGATTATTAAGGCGAGGGGCTCTTGATTCGTTTTGAGCCACTTCAGAGCCTCTTGTCCAGACGTCGCTTTAATCACAGTATATTTTTTTCGAAAGAGGCGTTCGAGCGCATCTACATTATCGACTTCATCGTCTATACAAAGAATTCTGTGTTTTCCCATTGGAATATTGTAGAATTTAGAATTGGAGGCTTGCAAATGAAATCCCTGTGGGACTTGTGACTTCTGACCTATCGACGGAAGTCTAGTTTTTTTCAATCTGAATCAAGTCCTGGGGGTTTTATGTCGAATTGTTCCTGGAAGAACTTTGTTCTTAAGGAGTGAGATTATGCTCTCAAAACAGATTTGCCTTTTTGTTCTGGCCTCTTGGTGGCTTTGGGGCAGTGTCTCACAGGCCCAATGCGGTGACGGAAATTGGGGAACGGGCATGTGCCCAGCCATGCAGAGGTGCCCCTATCCGATGGCAAATGGCAAAGCTGCATTTGAAGCTAGCGATGAAATGAAGGAAATCGCCGCGGAAATCAAAGAGGCCAAAGCAGAATTGGCCAAAAAGAAGAGGGAGCGTGATCGTGCAAAGACCCTTGCAAAATCTGCGGAGCAAAGGCTTGGTATCTTTTTAAAAGTCGAAGCTGTGACCACAATCAAAACCCATTTTACAGCCGGATCCCGATGTATCGAATATAAATCAAATAACTCTAAGTCAGGCATAATTGCAAACGAACCCTATACACGAGAGCAATGGCAGAAAATATGCAAGGCCTGTGAACCAACCGAAAGACTGCCCACCGCCAATAATGATTGTCCAGATGTAGGCGATGGTTGCGCGTGGAAGGATTTAACAACGGATGTCTGTGCCTTCAAAGAGGCAAGAAAGTCGAATGTTCCGATAGATCAGGCCACCTGTCATCGTTCACTGAAAGATCTGGCTGACAATATTAATGCATCAATCAAGCTGGAGCAGGAATTCAAGCTGCTCGAGGATACAGTTAAACTTGCCGAGCTAAGGCTTAAAGATGCGAAAGCGTCGGCTTTAGCGGAGTTCAAAGCTGAGAAAGAAGAGGCTGCTGCGGCGGCCAAGATGGAGGGTGGAATTTGTTACGAATGCCTAGGGTACAGCTATGCACCTGAGCGGGGCGGTTTAGGGATGCAGGAATCTGTTGGTTTGATCGGCGGTGGACTTATGGATATCGGTGCAAACTATTTTTCTCAAAAGAGCTATAAAACGCATATGGCGAACCAGGGTCGAAGTTCTCAGAACAATTACCTAAACTATCTCCCTGGGTTTATTTCTTTAGCCGGCGGAATTTATGGAGCCATTGCCGGAGGAACTTCCTCTGGCACCTTTGGTTGCGCCCAAGGTCTTCATGGAAATGGAAATTCCTTTGGAGGTCCTTACTTCCAAGGCAATGGGAATATGTGGAGTTATCCGGCCGGGTATTACAATAACCCTTTGTCAACCTATGCTCAGGGCAGTGCCCCTTGGGGTGTCGGACCAAATGGTTCACTGCAAGCAGGTGGAAGTCTTGGTCTTGGACTAGGTGGTGGTTTGGGTGGTGGAGGGCTCGGACTTGGTGGGGGCTTAGGTGGCGGAGTCAGCGCAAATTTCGGTAATCCATTAGCAAATCTACTTGGAATGCTTGGGGGCGGAGTTCGAGTCGGTGGGCAATTGGGAGGCGGGCTTGGTGGTGGAGCTGGTGGTCAGTTCGGAGGTCAGTTCGGCGGAAATGGGTACGGTGGTGCCGGGGCGAATCTTGGTGGAATACAATACCAGCAACAAATGATCGAGGCACAAATTCGAGCTAATCAGCAGCAGATGGAGGCCGCGCAATTTCAGTTGGAGCGAGAACGAGCCCTTGCGGAACAGAGAAATATTGCCCTTTCCACAGTCAGAGAGAACGAAATGCAAAGAGCGGAACTTGCACGGAGTATGGCGATCCTTGAAATGCAGAATAGTCAAGCAATGGCCAATTTGAATATGGGCGGCGGCGGCGGCAGCGGTGCAGGTCTTCGCATCGATGGAAGATTGGGTGTGAGTACAAATTTCGGAGGCGGATATGGCGGCGCCTACAGTGGTGGATACGGACCTGGGTATGGCGGGCAGGCTAGTGGCGGATATAACACTGGCTTTGGCGGCATCAGTCAGGGAGCGAATAATATGAATTTTGGCGTTGGCAATAGTAACAATAGCTTTGGTCCCAACAGCCCCTTTGGTAGCTCTCCGATCCGAAATCCACCAGTCAACAGAGGACAGCGATAATTCTCTTGGCCTGAGGGTTGCCTTTTGGTAACTCTTTTCCTATGCAGGAAACGGGATCTTATACGACAGATAAATTACCGAAATATCGCCTTGATTCGTTTTCGGTGAATCAACTTTATGACAGTCATGTGCATTGGTTAAACACTGGGGACTTGGCGCTTGGCCTCAATCTCAACACCCTTAGAAACGAAGACCAGTTAAAGGCTATAGAGCTTAAAGAAGAATATTTTCGTGGGGAGTGGCTCTACGGATTCGGTTGGGACGAGAACAAATTCGATTTAGACTTTGAGTTACATAGAGCGACACTGGATCGAGTATTCCCAAATTTTCCGGTTATCTTTTCGAGGGCCGACGGTCATAGTTCGTGGTTGAATAGCTTAGCTTTGCAGCGACTGGGAATGATAGATTTTTTGCTGCTGGACAAAGGTGAGCTAAATCCAAGTGGAATCCTTCGCGAGAGGGAGCATATGATTGGAATTCTAAATCTACCACCCTTGACGCATTCCCAGATTGTGGATCGTCTGCTTGTGGCCCAAGAGATTTTTCTTTCTCAGGGCTTTACCCACATTCGAGATATGGCTTCCGATCAAAGGCTTTGGAATGCTGCCCGAGAGCTTGAAAATCAAGGCAAACTTCGTATGCATGTAGAGTTAAATTTCACTTGTGAGGATCGGGTTGATTTTGAGAGAGCCTTGCTTGAATTTAAGCAAGTTCAAACGGCAAAGACGCCACATTTGAAGCCCCGGGGGATTAAACTCTATTTTGATGGATCATTAGGTTCTGGAACGGCCCTGCTTGGGCGAGGTCCTGGTCAGGGTGTGGAGGGGCTTCAGCTCTGGTCTCATGAAGATCTGGTTTATGTCCTCAACAAAACATGGGCGATTGGTGCTGAAATTTCCATTCATGCTCTTGGCGACGAAGCTGTCGACCGGGTGGTGCGACTGTGTCGTCAAGTTTCCGCAAGGGGATTGAGTGGGATTCTTAATCTCGAACACGTTCAGGTTTTACGAAATGAGACTATTCAACTTATGAAACCACTGCATATTCGATGTCACCTTCAGCCGTGCCATTGGCTATCTGATAGGCAATGGTTAGCTCAGCGACTCAAAGACAAGATTGTTGAGGCTTTTCCCTGGGAAAGATTGCGCTTGGCTCAGGTTCCCATTTGTTTCGGTAGCGACAGTCCAATTGAGAAAGCGGATCTTTTTCAGAATCTCGAGGCCATTGCCTTGTCTAAGGATGAAGGAATTCCCGCATTGAGTGTCGATCCCTTGAAGTTTCATCAATATCCCTATCAGGATGGTTGTCGAACTATTTCGGAGTTCGCGAGCGGGAAATTAACCCAAATTCACTGGGGCTAAAGTATCAAATGTTCTAAGTTCCGTACACAGACCTGAATTGACTCTGTGTACGGAACTGATCAGTCCTCGGCGGAAATTTGCGAAACTATGGAGTCTGAATAATGAAAGTTTTGTCTTTTTGGCTGTAGACAAGGGCGGCCGCAAGAATCAGCAGAGTGGGTCCTGCCCATTTTTTGTTGTTGGTCCAGCAGTTGCTGTCTGGCTCTGAACCGAATTTTGCGAGGCGAGTCAGCTCGCCGTTTGCCAAAAGGACTTGTCCTCTATCCTCCAGGTGTTGATCGAACTTTGTCAATTGATAGAGATTTCCTGATGCTTTTACGATTGGATTAAGAGGTATTTTTTGCTTTAAGAGATCCTCGGGAGTTCCCACAAATTCATACGGCAACCAATCCATGGACAAAAACACGAAACGTAGTGAAAGGGATGGAAGGCTTAGATGCTTAAGCTTTTGAGTGGACATTTCAACGCCATCAACGATGGCGAGTGGGTAATGTTGAGTCTGGACAGGAAGCTTTAGAAGGGAAGTTTCGCGGGAAGCGCAGCTGACTCCAGATTCGAAAGCCTCAATCTTATTTTCGACACAAGCGTAAAGTATCAGGGCTTTTCTTTCAGAGGCATTGACTGATTCTAGGCGTTTTTCGAAATAATCCATGAGTAGGTGCCGGTGCTCTCGTCCAAAGGAAACCTTTTTGGCCAGTAGTAGACGCGCCTCAAGGTCCTTCCATGGAATTTTTGAGCGAAGGGCTAATTCGAAGTCTTCCACAAGAGGACCAAGGCCTATGTGACTATCAATTTCGCGCCGGGACCAATAGTCTAAAACTGAAACGTGTTTTGAGTTTTTACGAAGAAACTTTTTGACTTCTTCCGCCGAGGTATCCCTTTCGGGAATGATCGTTGTTTGAGAGGCAGCGGTGCTGAAATTGATTGAGATAAGCAAGAGAAGGGCGAAGAAATTTTTCATAAAATTACCTTTGATAGGAGATTTCAAATTTGGCTTTGTGCTTGAGTGTGATCTCGGATCCCTCTCGTTTGTGGTTTTGAATAACCGCAAAATAGGGTCCCGGCTGGGCTAACACTTGATCGCTCTGGGATTCTTTAACGAGGACAGCGTAAAGCTGCGGATTTTTTGGGGGCCCGAACAAGCTTCAGACGACTTCCGATTTTACGCCCCTTTTGTTTTGTATCTAATGAAGAGGTATAGAGGTCGACGACAGCGGTCGCACCGACCAGGGAGGAGAGAGGTTCCGCATTAGCCAACTCGATCGGAATCAGAACATGCCCAGCGGGAATTAAAGTGTCCACGGTAAAAGCTGAGTCCTCTCCTTGGGAATGACTCGCTTGCGTTGTCGTCTTCTGCGATACGACCCAGAAGGCGACAATGCCCAAAATCGCAAGGGTTGCTAGTCCAATCTTGTTTTCGTGGCATTTTAAGAAGTCCTTCATTTGATTCCTCACATTTATTTGTGGTGGTGAGTGGTGATTTCTAGAGAGTTTGCTAATCGTTGTAGATTTGTTGTTCCGCAAATCGTTTTTGAAATGTTGGTAAGACGAGGAGCATGATTTGAAAAATTAATGCGATTCCCATTATAAAGATTAATGACTCGAAGAGGACTTGCCCAGATTGCTTTTGACGATCCACTGATTGTTCTCCTTTGCTATGGTGCTATAACAACGTTCATTCCAGACCAACGATCGATCCATCCAATTGGAAAGCCATGATCTGACCCTCAAGGTTAAGTGCCAGGAATGAACCAGAGCTTGGCGAATTTCGAAGTTCGCCTTGAGTCTGTATGTCGGAGCTCTGTCCGAGCTTTCCGCTTCCACCGCTAAGCCGCCATTGGGCCAAGTCTGAACATGACTGTGAACGGATAGCCAGTTTCGATTTTGTCCAAAGTGATTGAAAGTGGATTTTAGATTTTCACTCGTGGATTGAAGCGCTGTCTGCATGGAAAGAGAGGCAGCAGAAATCAAAGTTTGTTGTTGAATTTTTAGGGCTATTTGCGAGCGGATGATTTCGGCGAGCTGGAGCTTCAGGCGCGCAACAACAGGTGCGGAATATGGGATTGCCCTCAGAGCAACCGAAAGAGCGATGCGTGTGGTGGTCTCTGCTGTTTTGAGTTGGCGTGCCAGCTGGTTTAGTGAAAGGAGAGATTTTAGTCGCTCGCTGACAACATTTTGGGTTTTGCGTGGTTCAGTGAAGCAAATCTTTTGAACTTGAGACTGCAAATGTAGAAAATTCAGAAAATACACTCCGCCGAAGATGGTCGTGAGAAATAGTGGAAGGAGCGACAGCCCTAGGAGCAAGATGCCACCTTTGCGGTTCAGTATTAATTTCACAACTGCTCCGTATGTATGCTGTATTTTCTTTGGAGCCTTTGCCCGAGAAGAGGCTTCATCGTGAGAGTGAGGTTAGCCGATCGCATTTGACCGCGATGAGCTAAGTGAACCTCATTGATCGAGACTCCAAAGTGGGACCAAATCAAGGCTTGCTTGAGTCGTTGACTACAATAATGTTGGGACTCGCTAGTCAAACAGATGAGACTTTTTTGCAATTCAAATTTGATCTGAAAATGGATGATGGTATAGAACACGAAAACAAAGAAGAGCCCGACCCCAATTAGAAGGCCAAGCAATGAAATTAATAATTCAGTGAGGGCCTGGCCACGACGAGAATTAGCGATTTGCGGAGTCGTCACGGTCTTTTCGTCCGTTTGAATTTTCGAGGCGTGCGCCTTCAAGGAAATTCGTTAAATCTTTTTTCTTAACCATGTCGGCAGTGACATTGGCTTCATTGAGATGATCTATGTGCCGACCGCCGAGAGCTTCATTAACTCGAGCAAATTGAATTGATAGATTGGCACCGACCACTCGAATCACAGCCATGGATGCGACTCCAATCAGGGCCACAATAACTAAGTATTCTACTAAACCTTGTCCTCGCCGATTATTCACAGAAAACCTCCCTTTTTCTGAAACAATCTGCAAAATGCGTGAGTTTCGCCCTTTGGAAGGTATTGCCACCAAGGCCTCACAGAATCTGGATTTGGGTCGAGGGTCGGATATTCTGATCTAGCTACTTACACTTTTTAGATATAGATCCTGCCCTGTGGGATCTTTCTAGAAAGAGCGGGGATTATGTGGACAACCCACCTAGACGTTAGACTGGAACCCATTAAAAATAGGCGGTCATCCATGACTCATGGGCCTCTGGGCCGGCCCTGAAACCCGCCGTTGAACGCTCGTCGTGAGCGTCCAAGCAAAAAGAATCAGATGATAAAATCAACATCCGGCTGTGTAACGAAATTTGTTGTGCGATGAACACATCGGCCTTAAATTGAAGGGCTCATTCCCTCCGCCGGCAAACCGAGGATGGACGTGGTCAACCTGGAGAAAATGTTTTGACCCGCAAATCTTTCCAGTTCTTGAATCCTTAAACTGACACCCAAGATTCGGACTCAAAATGATTTTTTTGACCGAAGATGGAATCGGTTTCCCAGAGATATTCTGAGTGCCTTTGACTTCCGCCGCGGAATTTGACTCCGTGCTGGGGGAAGGTGACCTGTGATTCTTGACGGAAGTATTGACTCCGGTTCGCTGTTTGACATAGCGCTGAGCAAGACTCGTAATCACCTCAGGAAATGTGGCTCCGGGCAGGGCGTGGGATAGAAGCTCCTTCGCTCGATCTAGAATTTCCATTTGCTCTTTGCTTAAGGTCAATTCAATTCTGACAGATTCATCTTTCTGAATTTTCTGCTTGAACTGAGTCTGCGGTGATAGGTTAAATTCCTTGGCCAAGATCAACTCACTCTCTGGCCCGGTTTTATTCTCGAGCCTTGCAAGAAGGTCCCTCTTTTCACTCGGCAAAAGCTGAGTCTTGTTTTCTTTCTTTGCAAGTCTGAGGACCTGCTGAACCTGAGAAACTTGGGTTAACTTCAAGGTCCCATTTTCGATCTTGTTTCCAAGCTCTGGAACTTGCTGCATCATTCGCGCGGCATCGATTCGCCGCTGGGCACTGGCCGGAGTGTAGCCGATCTCCCTGACCAAGTAGTCAAACAAACTGGAGCAGGCCATAGGAAGGTAGAGCTTTCGCAGATCGATCTCGAGAATAATTTGCAATATTTGATGGGTCAGTTTGCGCTCTTCGGCCACTCGGTTTTTAAGTTCGCAATGGAGCTCTTCGTTTTTGAGCTTGGACAAATTTTCACAGACAGATTGAGGTGCTTGAGGCGCCGAAGCCACTTCGGAGGAGTTAATTTTTTGAGTCATGGTTGATTCCTTTCTGGTGGTTGAAATTTCAGAAGGAGTATAGCATGGGTTTTTGGAGTGCATTTTTTAGGTTTTTGCGAAGTGAAATAGTCTTTGGACGAGACGAATAGATTGCCTACAAATTGTTAAAACGGCCCCCAGTGTGGCGATTAACGAAAGGAGCCGGGACCACCGCATTTTCGTTTTTTTAGTAAGTCAGGGGCCGTCTGGTGAAAGAAAAAAAGTCGTCAATGGCAAAATGCATGACAAAGAGCATGATAAGCAAAATATTAATGCAAATGTAACTGGCCAGGCTTCGACGGGCAGATACTCAATTTGATAGATAAGCTCCGATCAAATCAAATCAAATCAAATCCCCATCTCCATAGATTCTAGAAAGAGGCGCCCAGTGTCTAAAGTCTGAACACTTGATGTTTGATTTTGTGAAAAATTGGGGAACCCTGGGCAATCGACAGTCATAAAGATCAGTCGCATAGAAGTGCCAGATATCCCAGTTCCCGACTCCGCCAGAAAAATCAAGGGTACCTATCGAATATACCGCCATCATGAAGTCACTGGATCCTGGATTCCTGTTTGCCCAATTCGGGAGTAGCTTGATGTTTTGGACTTCGCCATTACGGCTCGCATAGAAGCAAGGCACAAGCGGGTAGCACTCGGTATTACGGCGATGTGAAACCAGTTGGGCAGGGTATTACATACCAAAGGCAATCAGCTTCGAGTTTTCGGCACCCACTATATTTTAATGAGTGAAATCATCTATTTTTTAGATTTTCCTTTAGGATCAGGCTTGCCGGCATGTTTTTCTGGAGCCTTGCCAGGAGATTTGGCCTTAGCTTGGTGTTTGGTCTCAGTTTTTTCTACAACGGGTTTTCCAACTATTGTCGATTTAGTTGGTACGGGTGCCTTTGTTGTGGGTTTTCCAGTCGCCTTTTCAGCTGGAAGCGCAGAGGCCTTTGTTAGCTCTTTTGCATCCTTGCGGGCTTGGGATTTCTTTGCTTTTCGGGCGATGATCAGAGCATCCATAATTTCATAGGCTTCGTTTTGCAGATCGTTTTCAAAAACAAATCTATAAAACCCTTCAATTTCAGGACTTTGGCGAAGCTTTTTGAGTGATGTCGGCATGACTTCTGACTGAACAAAGTCAATCGTTGCTCCATCTTTTGAGAGTTTTACTTTTTCAGCCATGGGAGCCTCCGGGTTTGCAGGATAGAGTTGCCTTGAGGGCACAAAATAGTCGATTCGGTTCCCTTGGGTCAAGAATGAAATTCATCTCATAAATAATTGAAATTCCCGCCAATCTAGCGCAAATTGGCCCGACTATTTGGGCCGACTATTTGGGGTTTGTGTGGAGGTTGCTTTATGTTGATTTTGAATGGCCGTGAGGTAGCGGAAGAGGTGAGAGCTCATTTGGCTCTTCGGGTAGAGAATTTTCAGAGAAAAACAGGACGACCACCCCACTTGGTAGTCATGCTGGTCGGGGAAGATCCGGCTAGTCAGGTGTATGTTAGAAATAAGCATCTCGCCTGCCAGAAAATTGGAATGGCATCGACTGTGAAAGTTTTTCCGAAAGACTTAGACCAGACGAGCTTTTTGCGGGCGCTGAGTGAATTCAATCAAGATCCGGCGGTCGATGGAATTCTGGTTCAGCTTCCGCTCCCGGCCCATCTTTCGAGCGAATTGGTGGCAGAAAACCTAAGTCCGACAAAAGATGCTGATGGCCTGACCTATGGAACCATGGGGCGCCTTTTTGCCGGCAAGTCTTCTGTTAAGTCTTGCACCCCCTAGGGATCATGAGGATTTTGGAGCATTATAAAATTCCAGTGGTCGGAAAGAGGGCGGTCGTCATCGGAAGAAGTTTGATCGTTGGGAAACCAATGTTTCACCTTTTGACTGAGGCTCAGGCAACTGTAACCTTGTGTCATTCAAAAACAAAAAACCTCCGTGAACATACAACTCAGGCAGATTTGGTGGTTGTTGCTGCAGGCCAGGCACGTTTCTTGGGCCGCGATGATTTTAAACAGGGTTCTGTTGTTATTGATGTTGGAATGCACGGAACTGGGCAATCTGGAAAACTCTGTGGAGATGTTCGGTTTGAAGAACTCAATGGGTGGGTGAGTGCCGCGACTCCCGTTCCTGGTGGAGTCGGACCAATGACAATCACCTCTCTCCTTGAAAATACGCTGGTTTTGGCTGAGCTGCGGGTGAACCGATCATGAGCTCTCCGTTCTTGCGAAATGTTTGGTACGCGGCCTGTCTGACTGCGGACATTAAGAAAAATAAAATGTTAACTCGAGTTATTTTGGGTGAACCTGTTTTGTTATACAGAAATCAGAAGGGAAACGTTAAGGCCTTACGTGACATTTGTCCCCATCGAGGAATTCCACTGTCTTATGGTCGTTTGGTCGATGATCAGGTCGAGTGTCCCTATCATGGTTGGAAGTTCGACTGTGAAGGAACTTGCACTGAAATTCCTTCGTTGTTGCCAGATCAGAGTTTTGATTCCACAAAGATTAAGGTTCGAACGTACTTAACAAGAGAACAACAAGGCGTTGTGTGGGTTTTCATGAGTGATAGAGCGTCTAGAAGCGCCTCAGAGGTGACTGCCTTGGAGAGCTCCTCTGGCCCTCAAATTCCCATTCTGAGTGCGCTTCCGCTTGAAGCAAAACCTCAGGTTGCTCTGAATAAAATGTTTTCTTGTCATGTGGATCATGCGGTGATTGGATTAATGGATCCTGCCCACGGACCTTTTATTCACAAAAGTTGGATGTGGCGGTCCCAGAAGTCCATGCTTGAAAAGACTAAAAAATTTGCGCCGGTTCCATTTGGTTTTCAAATGATTCGACATAGGCCTTCGAAAAACTCGAAAGCCTATAAAATTTTGGGAGGTGCTCCCACGACTGAAATCACCTTCACCCTGCCAAGTGTTCGGGTGGAGCATATTTGTGTGGGCTTGCGAAACCTATATTCGATGACGTTGCTCACTCCTGTCACAGAAAAAGAGACACGAATTCATCAATTGTTGTATTGGGACATTTCATGGTTGACTCTCATTAGACCTTTTGTGGCGTGGTTCGCGAGATTTTTTTTGAAACAAGATATGGATGCTGTCAATCAGCAGCAGGATGGTCTTGAATTTAAACATCCGGTGACAGAAGTTGCTCTTCGCTGGCGTAGTTAAGAAATTGGCAATAAAAGATTGGGAATAAAAAACAAGAGATAGAGAACAGGGCGTAGAAAAATGAAAATACAAGTGAAGCCAGAGGCAGAGAAAAAACTTAGACAGGGTTATCCTTGGATTATGGATAATGAAGTTTTTGAACTTCCCCGAGGTTTTCAGCAGGGGGCCTGTGTTGATTTTGTGAATCGGAAAGATGAATTTTTGGCTTTTGGATATTTCAATTCAAAGTCTCGAATTAGTGGACGAGTTCTGACCTTCGATTCGACGAAAAAATCTATCACTCAAAATAAAAAATTGAGTGAGCATCTGGTGAAGTGCTGGCAGTTGCGAAGAGAGCGAGGCTTTAGAGGTAGCTTCAGATTGTGTTTTGGAGAGAGTGATTCCCTGCCCGGATTAGTGATCGATTATTATCTTTTGGACAACCATCACCAAGTTTTTTCAATTCAAATGCTCACTTTAGGTATGCAGGGCTTGTCTGCAGATTATTTGGATATTCTCAAGGAGGTCGTGATTCAAGCGAATCACCTGGGTCGCAGTTCGACCTCTTGGGAGGACACGTCCGTTGTTTTGCGAAATGATGTCAATGTGCGAAAATACGAAGGGCTCGAAGTTGATGTTCCACGCGTTGTTCGAACACTGCGGGAAATCGACCTTTCAAAATGTCAAATTTTGGTTAATGAAGTTGCAGGCCTTGGAACCATGGCATTGACTGTCGATTTGTATCAAGGGCAGAAGACGGGATTTTTTCTTGATCAAACTGAAAATATTCGAAGGGTTGTTCAATATATGAACCAACGACCAAAAAATCTGGACACGCTGCGGGTATTGGATCTTTGTTGTTATGTGGGTCATTGGAGTGCTCAAATAGCCCGCCATCTGTCTATTCTGCCGGTCGCTGCATCTGCCTCTGAGTGTGGCAGCACGAGAGAAACCCGGGGAGTGAAATGTCATTTGGTTGACGTCAGCGAAAAGGCTTTGGCTGTGGCAGCGAAAAATGTCGGAGTGTGGACCACTGAGGTTGAAACATCGTGCTTGAATGTTCTTGAGGAATTGGACACCTTGCCAAGTCAATCCTATGATTTAGTGATTGCTGACCCTCCGGCGTTTGTTAAGTCTAAGAAAGATCTTCCGACAGGAAAGCACGCCTACGCTAAGCTAAATGCTCAGGCCTTTCGTTTGGTCAAGCCGGGTGGTTATGTTGTCTCTTGCTCTTGTTCCGGACTGCTTGAGGAGGATGACTTTCGAGAAGCTCTTCAAAAAGCTCAGAGTAAGGCGCAGGTGAGGGCTCAAATGATTTTGCGCGGCTCAATCTCGGCCGACCATCCGGCACTCTGTAGTTTTCCTGAAGCCGGATATCTCAAAATGGTCATGAATCAAGTGCTCGACTAGCCGTGGGCGGGCGATAGATTGGCTGCCGGAGTCGTTATGTTATGGGTTAGAGTTGAATTCTGACTTAGATTTTGACTTGGATTCTGAGTTAAATTTTGAGATGTAGCCTGAGCTTGGAAATAGACACTTACTTTGTTTATATATTCTTTGAGCTGGCTATTTTCTTGTCGGAGTAAGCTTGTTTGAGTCAAGGCTTGTTGAAGGTGTCCATAGTAGTTATAGCTTTTTTATCAAGGGCCATTTTGATTTCGACTATTTTGCTTTCAGCAACTTCCATCAGGTTCTTAAGAGCGCTGGCTTGATCTTGAGCGGTTGCCTCAATCGAGTTCAATGCCTGGGAAAGCTCTTCAATTTGATGAGTGTGTTTCTCGAGTTCTTCTTCCTTGCGGGCTAGAGATTCGAGCAGGTCCTGATTGGCTTTCAGGAGTTCATCCTTTTGAGATTGCATATGTTCTGTTTGTTTAATTAAAGCTCCACGCTCTTGTTCCCAGCGAACCTGCTCAGTCTGGAAATTGAGTTTGGCTTTGCCCAATTCAGCGATCGTTTCTTCCTTAAGGGCATTTGCAAGCTCAAGATCCCTTCCAGCACTTTTCAGTTTTTCCTGGAGGGTTTGCGAAAAGCGCTTTTCTTCATTTTGAACTTGCGTGATTCGTACTTTAACACTCTGAACTTCGAGTTGCAGCTGCAGGCTCAATTCTAGGGACTTGGCCAGATCAGAGTTGAGTTTCGTGTTAATAACTCTCTCGGAGTGCAGTTGTTCTGTCAGTTGTCGCAATTGGGTATTGATATCACCTTGGCTGAATTGCATATTCTCAAGAGATTGAATCTTGCCCCGCAATTCATCGTGGGCTCCTTGGAGATCCTCATGAAATCTCTTTATCTGACTTTGCATTTTTTCGATTTTTTGAGATTGGGGGGCAAAGAGTCCTCCCGATGACTAAGCTCATTAAGTTTGTTGCAAATCTCATCGAATAATTTTTCGTGGTCTTGTGTGTTCATATGTGGAATAATTTATCGTCTCGGCCTTGGTCCGTCATTGATTTTTTCTAGAATAGACTCGACTTAGGAACAAAGTCTAGATAGTGGTGTGTGTGATAGTTAATTTTTGTATTAAATCAAATGTAGTATGAAGCCATATGTGGAATGAAACCAAATATTGATAGACCCTCGACATGGGTGAAATTTCGTCAGGATCTTTGTCTAGGATGCCAAGCCGGATGCTGTATGATGCCGGTCGAAGTGAGAATCGAGGACCTAGTGCGCTTGGAGCTAGTCACAGAGGATGAAGCTCAAGGGTCACAAAAAAGGGTCTTTAAGAAACTCAAAAAGGCCGGCCTTGTTAGCAGTTTTAGGGATGGAACTGGGTTGTTTATGCTTTCGCAGAAAAAAATGAGCGACTGTATTTTTTTGGATTCTGATACTCGCTTGTGCACAGTCTATGAAAGACGACCTGGAGTTTGTAGGCAATTTCCTTCTATAGGTCCACGCCCAGGATATTGCCCCTGTATCAAATAGGACCGACGATGGAAGATTTGACACTCGTGCCTCAGAAATGGCACTGAGTCTGGATTTTGACTCATTATGAGAAGAAATCAATCCTCAAAATCATTGCATTGCTTTTGGTAGGTATGATCTCTGCAAATGCCCTAGGTAGAGGTTTTTATGAAATGGGCAGAATACAAACTTGAGATCAGCATCGCCGGAGTGACCGGTCTGACGATTCTGCTTTACGCCCTGATGTCCCAGTTTGTGCAGAGGGGCAGTGGCGCCCAGCAGGAAGAACTGACTTTTGAAATGGCTCGCCCGAAGGCTTCTTTTACCCCAGAGTTTGATCTCTCAAATCGAGAAATTCTTCGAAACTTAATGAAACGAATAGCAAAGAATACTCAAGGGTCAACTGTCGTTGGTAAAGCTCCACCTCAAATACCCCCAGCTGCTCCTGCAAAAAAGGCGAATAAAAAAGCAGCGAAATCTAATCTTTTGAAAAAGGGTCCAGAGATGACCGTTGCCGTGGTTGAAGCTGATCCGAGTCGAGAGATGGACGATGCCGAGGTATCAGCTGAGGAGTACGATTACCGTCCTCGGGAACAAAAATCAAATCCAGCAGCTGTTGACGGAGCAAAGAAAAAACCAATAAAAAAGAATGCCCAGAACACAGAGAGGGAATGGAAGAAACTCTTTATGACCGTTCCAAGTGAGGCGCTGCTGGGCGAATTTGTTCGTGCTTATCAGGCGAAAGAAGTGACAGATAACCTTTACTATGAAGTTTTGACTGATCTTATCATGAGTCAAAATGAGGGGAATCAAAAGCTGGGAGTTGATGGAATGAGGGCCTTCAGCAATTTCCGTGGTTTTTCTGAGGCGGCTCATTGGTCTTTTCGGCCCGAGGTTCAAAAGAAGGCGTCTCTAGAAGAATCAATTCAAAGCTATTTGCTGTCCTTCAATCAGAAAAGCAAACTGCCCCTTCTTGATGCTGGTCTAAAGTCGAAAGACTCTGAGGTTGTTCTGAGATCCACCCAGGTTATCTCTGAGGGTTTTGCGAAAGTGCGCGCCGGGGAGTCTTTTGGAACAGGCCGGGACCAACGAAATCTAACCGTCACATCAGCCCTCAGCTCGTATAGTCGATTTATTCCATCACTTGAAGCATTGAGGCGCAGCGCTGACCCAGCCATTGCGAGCGCTGCGGAGGCTCTTGCTATTCAATTGCAATCTTGTGTCCAATTCGTTAATGTTCGGAAAAGGATTTTATTACGATTTCGATGCATTTTTTCAAATGACCACACCTCAGAGTGAAGATTTTTCGAGTTATGGTTCGATTATTCGTGGAAGGCTATACTCTTTTGAGGGATTTCCAATGGTTTTGGGTGGGCTGATTCATGGAAGCCTAAGTCAGGCTTCCAATCTGTTTGGATCTAATATTTTTGGCTACGATTTGTATCTTTTTTCTGAGCTCTCGCAGTTCATTCTTTTTGCGGGTGGGGGTCAGGCCAGGGGAACTCATAGATTTATAGGAGGGTCCGCTGGACTGACAGGTGAAACTCAAGACTTGGAAGTTGATCTCTTAGTTTCTCATTTTTGGGCTGGAATTTCTTATCGGTATGAGCGTTGGGTGGTCGCAGGATTGACTGAGGTCTATTTCGAGCCAATCTATTCGGTGAAAATAGGATACAAGCTATAACTTTTTTTAGGGACGTTAACTAAAATCTAAAATCTAAAATCTAAAATCGCAGAAGGCTTAGGGCCCGCGCAGAAGCAAGACTGCAGCTGGTTTCGAGAAGGATATCTCGTCGCCAGAGAGTCCATCTGACTTCATCATCTTCGGCGCGAAGAGTTCCTTTTGCGTAAGAGCGTGATGGTTCTTCAGAGTCATAAACTTCAATTTCAAATTTAGAAGCTCCGAGGTTTTTGATCCTCATCTGAAAGGACTGAACGTTTGCATAAAGTATATTCTCATCGAGTGGGACCTGAAGACTCAGTTTTGATTGAACCTCCATATTGATCGAAACCTGACACAAAAGGTTTTCTGCCATTGAGGTTGAGGTCAAGCATGCCCCCATAAAGAGTAAGATATACTTCATCATACACATCTCCTATTGATTTATCCCAGAAGCTTATTCATCCATTTGGAATGAAGCAAGTCTAATTTCCCGCAAGGTCAAACACTTCGTTTTGCTGGGGAATCAGACCTCTGATTCCAAGTTCCTGAAAAAGTCGATAGGCGAGAGCATTTTGAGCCAGTGGCTCTCCATGGTTTAGAAAAATTGTTTGCGGCTTCTTTGAAAAACTGGCGACCCAATTGATCAGCGCATCGCTATCGGCATGGGCCGAGTAGCCATCGATATTAAAAATTTCGGCCTCGACCTTAATTTGCTGGTGATGCAGGCGAATAACAGGAATTCCTGATTGCAGCAATCGTCCCTTGGTGCCGGCGCCTTGATATCCAACAAACAAGACACCGTTATTGCGATCTGGAAGTTTGTTCTTCAGGTGGTGCAGAACACGGCCCCCCTGAAGCATTCCAGATGCCGACAAAACTATTTTTGCTCCACTAGCCTCCGCGAGGCGATGAGATTCTTCGGAACTTGTGATGGCCTCAAAAAAAGAGCCAGCAGAAAGTGCGGCCTCAAGATCAGCGGATAAGGCACTCTCTTTGAGTTCGTTTATATGGTTGAGATATACTCTGGTCACAGAGGTTGCCATGGGGCTGTCCAGGTAGATGGGTGTCGAAGGAATTTCTTTTCTTTGGGTTAGCCTATAGAGGGATACCAGCAAATCCTGGGTCCGACCGACAGCAAAAACAGGAATTACAAGAGTTCCGCCGCGCCCAATAACCTTAGAAATAATTTCACCGAGTCTTTTTTCTCGACCGGCGATATCAACCCGTCGGTCTCCGTAGGTCGATTCTAAAACCAGAAAATCTGTTTCTAAAGCGTGAACGGGATCCCGTAAGATATCTGAATGTCCGCTTCCGAGATCCCCGCTCCAGGTGAGGAGTTTCGAGCTATGTTCCAAATCAAAGCGCACCTGCAAAATGGCGCTACCTAAAATATGCCCGGCCCGTAGAAAACGAAAACTTACAAACTTTGAAAGGGCGGTCCACTGATTCCATTCGATGGTATAAATAAGCTTGAGTGCCTCCTCGGCATCTTTCGTTGTGTAAAGAGGCAAGGCTGGCGAATGTTTAGAATGTTTGGTCAGGTTTGCAAAACGAGCGTCTTCCTCTTGGAGGTGAGCCGAGTCGAGAAGCATAATCTTAAGGAGATCTTTTGTTGAGGGGGTGCAGTAGATTGGCTTACGCCACCCCTGGGAAACCAATCTGGGCAGGAGGCCTGAATGATCAATATGAGCATGGGTGAGCAGGACACATTCTATTTTCTTAAGATCCTCTGCGGGTCGCCAATTGACAAGGCGCTGACTTTTGTCACCCTGAAAGAGACCACAATCGACGAGCCCACAATAACCATTATGCTCAAACAAGGTTTGGCTTCCCGTGACGGTCTGTGCAGCTCCGCGAAAAGTTATTTTCATGGGCGACAACCCTAGCTGTGAAAAAGATTATACTTTTGGAAAAACTTCTTTGCCATATTTTGAATTTCGCCATCAGTTGACTTATCCATGGCCTCAATTCCAATGACGAGCTTCGCAAGAGCAGCGTGATTGTGGTGCTCGAGATGAGCTTTAAACTCAGTTTTTGCCATACCTGGACCTACCAATAAAATTTCAGTTGCTCCGGCGAGAACTTCTGCAATTTCATGATAAAACTTTTGAATATTATTCTTCTTTTCATTTTCGTGGCCACCCGTGTGGTGACTTCCAGTGTGTTTGTTTTTGAGATCTTTTTTTGTAGCTGCGCCAGAAGTGTATGTGAAAATCTTGGCATGATCATGTTCAACCCAAACGACGACATGTGACATATTCTCTCTCCAATTCAAATAATTGCTATTAAGGATGATCATAAGACTTTTTGCCTTGGAGGCAATAACATCTGGCATCAAAAACATCGCAGTGACATCTTCGGAATGGCATGTATTCTTTTCAGCGACTTGTTGGCGAGTCGAGGGATGTTCTGATTTGTGATTACGCTTCGGGGAGTTAAAAAACCTATTCAAACGGAGTCAAGCCCTGCGCGGCGTGGATCTTGATATGCCTGAGGGCAAAACCACGGCTCTGGTCGGGGAGTCCGGGTGCGGCAAATCAACATTGGCGAAGGTTCTTATGGGCCTCGAACGTCAATTTGAAGGGAAGTTCTGGTTCGTGACCGACCTCTAAGTTCTTATACAACTTTTGAAAGAGCCAAATTAATTCAACTTATTTATCAAGACCCGTCATCTTCTCTGAATCCCCGTCATCAGGTGAGAGAGATTTTGCGCGAGCCCTTGGTCATTCGTGGCGAACATACGAATCAGGAAATTGATGACATTGTGCAGGGAATATTATCTGCGGTAGGTTTTGATGAGTCGATTCTTGCCAAATATCCACACATGTTTTCAGGCGGGCAGAAGCAAAGAATTGTTTTGGCACGAGCTCTGGTTTTGAGGCCAGAGGTTTTGATTTGCGATGAGCCGGTTTCAGCCTTGGATGTCTCGGTTCAGGCTCAGATTTTAAATTTGCTTGTGGACCTTCAAAAGAAATTCAACCTGACTTATTTGTTTATCTCCCATGATTTGCATGTCGTGAAGTGGGTATCACATCAGGTTTACGTGATGTATTTGGGGCAAATTGTTGAGCACGCGACTAAGGCGACTCTTTTTGCGAATCCAGCACATCCCTATTCTGATCTTTTGCTTGAGAGCACGCCTCACCTTGGGCAGGCTCCGCCCAATATTCTTCGTTCAGATGATATTCATAGCTTGTTGAAGGGTGGTTCGCACTGTGCGTTTTCAGAGAGATGCTCGTCCCGAACCGAGAGATGCCTCGCTGAAGCGCCGAGCCTTGAAGCATTTGCTACAAAGCATGAGGTTCGATGCTTTAATCCGCGCAGACCTTCTCTTGTAGGTGAGAAAGTAGGTTTGTTATAAAGGCCTTGAGCAGGTCTTGGTTGGCTCCACAAAGATCTGGTCCAGGATCGCAGCTTGAGCGAGCTTCGCCAAGGTCAAGGGTTTCGCCGTTCAGGCTGTGGAGACGGGCGTACGGCATTTTGTAAACCATTGCACACATGATTCCAGATTTTGAGTTCTGCTGGCTTTCACAAAGTCGGGCAGAAGCGAATATTGAAGTTAAAATACTCAGATCGTTCTGAGTGAGACAACGTTTGGGCTTGTCTTCAGGTTGACGATCCTGATCAATTTCTGTGATTTCACCAGATTTTAGATCGATCAGAAGGTTTTGACCCTGGACGCGACTCACAGTTCCGTCGCTAGCTGCAGCAAGGCTCGGTTCCTCAAGAACTTCTATTGCGGCAAGTGCAGGCAGGGCTGAGCCCGCCTCCGACGGAGGTGTCGGGGATTGCCTTACCGGAGCGCCTTGGGTTCCTCCTCCGCCAATCAGCCCTGAATCGGAGGCAATGGTTCCTGCTTCAGCCGCATCTATTCCAGATTGAAGTGATCCTGGCTGTCCACAATTCTGAAATCCAAGAACGAGTGAAAAAAAGATCGTCGTTAAGACCAAATATTTCGTCATTTAAATGCCCCTCCAGGGTATTGGTAAAGAGAGTGGCAATATTCAGACCATCGTCTTTGGTGCGCCTAGTGGAGCTCAGGTGTTAGCTTTCTGACTTTGATTAGGAGTTCGACGTATCAGGGTGAGTCGCAACATATAGCGTCAATATCTACTTATAAAATTTCTTTTCTGAGGAATATGGACTAGAAGACACTCCGTTCCAGACAGCTGAGCAGTTAACCTATTTCCTTGAGAGTGAGTCATTATGAGAAGCGTTTTTTTTGGTCTTGTGATTGTCCTTGGTTCGCTGTTAACAGATATAGCAATGGCCGATGGCACGAATTCCAACCCACTTCGTCCTCCAATATTCAATTCTTTTGGAGAAAGAATTGTGTTTCAGTGTCAAGTTCCGGTCGACGACGATGAGGGTGTGGTGAGTCTTGAGATGACCATTGGTGGTGATCTGTCTCTTGATTTCCTGACGATCACACTCAACGACGTTAACAAGAGTCAGATTTTTTTCACTCAGCTCCCGAAGGGGCAATTGGCCAAAGATATTAAGTCCGGAGAGCTTGAGTATTTGATGCTCACGGAGGAGTCTGCTCAGTCAAATGGTGTTGTTACGCAATCTGGCTATTTGATGATCACTCAGGATGATTCTGGAGATTTTTCTGGTCTGATAGCGGCGCTCGGAAATGTTTACCCTCTTCTCTGTGAAGCGAGGTAAGGCCTCGCTTTCGAGCCGTCGGAGCAAGTGACTAGACGATAGTGAATGAATTACTAAGCTTGTGAGCCTTTGGCAATTTCTTCAAGTTCTGCCCAGCGATCGATTTTTTTTTGTAAAGTTTCTGTGAGTTCATGAATTTTCGTATATAGAATTTGAGTCCGGGCAGAGTTCGCGACAACCTCTGGAAGTAGGATTTCATTTTGGCAGGCAGCTAGTTCGCTTTCAATACTGGCAATCAGGGCTTCGATCCCTTCAAATTCAAGTTTATCTTTGTAGGTCATTTTAACTTTTTTTGAACTCTGATTTGAACTCTGATTTGAATTCTGGTTTGAATTCTGCATTGTGCTGACGAGTGTTGCTGAGTTAGCGGGTGGAGTTGGTTGGCTTTCAAACCATTCTTCCCACTGCCAATAATCAGCAAAGCTGATGGCGCGCGGCTGCTCAGGGAATTTATCATTTATGTAAATGATCTGGTCTGCAATCGAATCCATAAAATATCGATCATGAGTGACCAGAACGACTGCTCCCTGAAAGGACTCCAAGGAATCTTGTAAAGACTCGAGAGTCTTAATATCTAAATCATTGGTAGGCTCATCAAGAATCAAAACTTGGGCTGAGGGTGAGCATCATTTGCGCAAGTCGTAGGCGACTCTTTTCTCCGCCTGACAGTTTTCCGGCCGGAAGATCCATTTGCTCATAACTGAATTGAAATCTCTCGAGATAACTTTTTTGCGTAAATAAACTGTCCCTGAAACTGAACATAGTCTCCGTCTGGACAAATGTTTTTCAACGTCGACGCCAAAGGATTCACTGTCTCTTTGGATTGCTCAAAATAGGAAACTGCCAAATTTTCTGCTCGCTCGATAGTTCCTTTTTGTGGGCTCAAAGAACCGGTCATTATTCTTAACAATGTTGATTTGCCAGTCCCGTTATCACCAAGAAGCGCCACTCGAGATTTTGGAGTTAAGAGCAATGAAAAATCATCCCAAAGTAATTGGCCACCTGCCGAATGCGAGATATGCTTCAAGTGGATCAACTTCTGAGGCTGGCGTTCGGCCTGAGTGAACTCAAGTTCGACCCCACGATCTCTGGTCTTTTCCTTGAGATTCATAACGGTTGTTTTGAGACTCGCGGCCGCCTGACCTCGAGCTTTTTGTTTGGTTTGGCGGGCCTTGGCTCCACGTCTAAGCCATTCGGTTTCGCGACGAAGAGTATTTTTGTTCACTTGAAATTGCTTTTTCTGAACGGCCAAAAGAGTTTCTTTTTCTTGGAGGTAAAAATCATACCCACCATTCACCGTAAACAACATATTTGGATTTTGAGGATCGAGGTCCCAAATTTTTTCAGTTGATCTCTGTAAAAATAAACGATCATGGGTGATCATCATATAGGGGGTTGGCTGTTTAATCAGAAAATCTTCCAACCACAAAATCGAACTAATATCGAGGTGATTTGTGGGTTCATCTAAGAGCAAAAGATCAGGACGTTTAATTAACTCTTGAGCGAGGGCGACCCTCTTTTGCCAGCCGCCTGAAAGTTTCGTCACCAATGTCTCTTCTGGAAATTGGGACAAATTGAGTTTCGAGATCCATTCATAGACAGAAGCAATGTCATCATCACACTCACTGAGAGCACTAATAATTGTACTCTCGGGAGAAAAGGTCGGGGCTTGATCCAAATATCCAACTCGAAGTCCACGTTGACTCACTACCTGGCCAGAATCTGGTTCGACTTGTTTTGCAAGAATTTTGAGCAAAGTTGATTTGCCGGCGCCGTTGGGGCCAACGAGACCAATACGATCTTTGGAATCAATTCCAAAGCTAAGGTCAGTGAAGAGCTTACGTCCAGAAAAAGACTTAGATATTTTTACACCACTTAATAACTGGGCCATGAGCAAGTGTAGACTGCAATGGGTCCCTTGTCAGCGGTTAAATCAGGTTGGCGCTTATGCGCGATCAATATAAATCAAAGCTTGAGCCTACTTGCGAAACTATTAAATCAGAGTCACGCCTAAGCGTGACTCTGCCGCAGGAAACAGAACTTTGGATCAGCTCACATAGATATGGGCTTGGGGCTTCTCGAGGGTGATCGATCGGTTAGATCGGGATCAGAACCTAAAGTCTTTAGCCACCTAAAGACTTATTCAAGAGTCCAAGGGCTATGTTCGCGTGTTGATTTGCTTTTGGGCAAGAACGGATGTTCCAGCTTGTAGCAAAATATTATTTCTTGTCATTTCTGAGGTCTCTTCAGCGACGTCGACATCTCGGATTCGCGAATTTGCGGCCGACATGTTTTCGACACCCACTTGGATGTTGCTGACGGTTGATTGCAGACGATTCTGAATCGCACCGAAGTCCGCTCTCATGGCCGAGACTGAGACAATCGCCTGATCCAGGGCCGAAAGGGCATTCTGGGCCGAGGCCTTATCGGCCACACTGGTCAGGTTGACCCCCAGGGCTGCCGAGTTCGCATCTGCCTTTGAAGCATCAAACGAGATTCGATCAATTTCTGGATTGTTTCTTGTTCCAACTTGGAAATCCAAGATAGATCCGACTCCCGCCAGAAGCTGAGTTCCGTTGAACTCTGTTCCCTCTGAGATTCGATCGATCTCTGAAACCAACTGGTCATATTCCACATTTAAAAACTGCCGTTCGACAGGTCCGATAGTGTCTGAGGCGGATTGGACCGCAAGTTCTCGAAGTCGGATTAAGACAGATGAAATTTCGTTCATCGATCCCTCCGCCACTTGAACTAGCGAGATTCCGTCTTGGGCATTTCGGGAGGCTTGCTTGAGGCCCCTGATTTGAGCCTTTAGGTTTTCAGAGATTGCGAGCCCAGCCGCATCATCGCCTGCGCGATTGATTCTGAACCCTGAGGCCAACTTCTCCATACTCTTGTCGAGTCCAATCTTGGTACCCCACAGAACTCGCTGTGAGTTCAATGAAGCCGTATTGGTATTAATTCGCAACCCCATAATTTCCTCCTCCGTGAAGATTCGCAGTCTCAATCCGTGAAACTGGGAAGCAGCTCTCTGCTCCTTTGGGTCTTTGTTCTTACAATCTTGATCGGCGCACTTTTAAATTCCTAAAGTGATACGCCTCAAAATAATAAAAATCTGGACCTAGAGCTGGGTTTTGGCGTGAGGAAGCTCACCTACTGTTGAGTTGGGGATGACTTTTTGACAGTTTCCGTTCAAGCTCTATTAATGTTGAGATTTCATAAGCATTATCACGAGAAACCAGCCTCAGAGTTGGGCCGAAAACTCTCTGTCTATAATAACTACAAAAATAAAATTAAAGTATGGAATACCTTTGTCGATTCTCAACTGCCGGAAATCACGGAGGATGATTTTTCAATAATTCCACGAGTGCTTCCAGACTCCTATATGTCGACAATTGAACAGAGCGCCTTTCTTGTGACCAAATTTGCCTTGAAGCTTTTAAGCCTTCCAGAGTCTGAAATTCGCGCAATTGTGCCTGTGGGCCCGATTCGTGATCACTTGTTGGATGAGTTGAAGGTCGTCAAGTACCGCCATAAAAGAATCACCGGAAGTTTTCGCTTTGACATGGCTATTGTTGGACCACCTAAAAAAGGAAATTCACCCCTTTTGCTAGAAATTAATGAAATCGGTTTTGATGGTTTGGCGCGATCAACATTTTTTCAAAAGACATTCCTTGATTTAATGCCTGACTTGAAAAGGCGCTTTCGCAGTCTTGATACGGCCGCCGCAGAAGTGGAAAATATGGGTCGCCTGGGGCGTCGGATTGCTCGGATGCAGTATGATAGCTACAATTGGGACGAGCAATATCTTTTGAAGACTGCAAAAGAATTGAATTTGGATCTCCGATTGATCTGCCCCTCTCAGTTCAGATTGCCAGTGGATCAGAGTGAATACCCTTTCCTCGAAAGAGAATTAATTAGTTATAAGGGTGAACGAGCATGGGTCGGGAAGGATTGGCCTGCCGATGCGATCAATATGAGTTTTGCCTATAGTCTCAAGGACTATCAGGATGAGCATCCATTTTACAGTCGTCTTGTTAGATCACAAACACCTCAATACGGGCCATTTTTGACCGGACTTGTTGCGGCTAAGACAGTTTTAATTCTTTTAGATGACCCCGTTCTTCGAAGAAGATTTCTTGGAAGCTCAAAAAAACTTGAGAATTCGATATTGTCAGCTCATCAACTGTCATCTGCAACCGCCGCAGAATGCCTTGAAGATCCCCATGATTGGGTGCTGAAGCACACCGATGGCTGTGGAGGCGAGCAGGTGTATATGAATCGAGCGCTCGAAAAGCAGTTGCTAAAAATTCAGAAAAATCGGCGGCATGAATGGGTTTTGCAGAGAAAGACAGACCTGAATCTCATCGATATCAATGGAATCTTGTCCAAACCTAAAAAAGCCATTGCTGACCTAGGCGTCTTTGTTCAATACGATTGGGCAAAAGGGGATTTTCTCAAATTCAAAGTGGGCGGTCTGATGGCCCGCGCGACCAATAAAAGCCTCAAGGTCAATGTCAGTGGTGGTGGTTCCCAAGTCGCTGTCCTGCTAGATCGTGCGACCTAAGGGCCTGTCGAATAATGGTAGCTCTCTGGATAGAAGCATCGAACTGAACTGTCATTCATCTCTGGCCGTTCAACCTCACAGCGGACTTGTTTATGTGGGCACCGCGTTTGAAATTGGCAACCCTTTGGGCGATTCCTCAGGCTTGGGACCTGGCCCTGAATCGTGATCATTTTTTCGTCCTCCTTTTGACGAGCGGGAAGGCAGCTTAAGAGGGCTTGAGTGTATGGGTGCTTTGGGGTTTCTGTGATCTGCTTAGTTGATCCTGTTTCAACAATTTCTCCGCCATAGAGGACGTAGATTCTTTGGGTGTTCTGAGATACCAAGGCCAGGTCATGAGAAATCACTATCATTGCAAGTTTTTTCTCGGCCTGCAGTCTTCTGAGCAATGACATCACCTGTGCTTGTATTGTCACATCAAGGGCGGTTGTCGGCTCATCAGCTATAAGTAGTTTGGGATGGCAGGCCATTGCCATAGCAATCATCACTCGTTGAGCCTGCCCCCCTGACATCTCGTGTGGGAAGGAGCGTAGTCTGAGCACTGGATCGGGGAGTCCTACGAGGCGAAAAAGTTCAATGGACCGATCTCGAATCTGACCTGCAGAGAGAGAGCCCTCGTGGGCTCTGAGTAACAGTCCCATTTGCTTTTCCAAATTCAGAACTGGATTTAGAGCGGACATAGGATCCTGAAAAATCATCGAGAGTCGATCGCCCCGGATTTCTCTGAGGCGCTCAGGACTAAGACAAAGCAAGTTCGAATTTTCAAAGAGAATCTCGCCCTTGGAAATTTTAGCGTTACTAGGTAATAGGCCCATGATCGCTAGACTCAACAAACTTTTTCCTGATCCGGATTCTCCCACGAGACCAACACTTTCTCCTTCGGCCACTTGAAAGCAGATATCTCTGAGTGCAGAGACTGCTTGGGAATCAAACTGGAAATCTACGGAAAGATTTTTCACCTTTAGAATCATTGTCGAGCCCTCCTGTCTGCTTAGTTCTGAATTGTTTCTTTGGCTAATAGGAGGTCTGCGCCTCGCTCTATAAGTCCGACCTTGTGAAAGCCCACTGTCATTCTCTCCAGAGGGTTAGATAACCTATCTGGTTGATAAAAAATAAATAAATAAATACTTCTTCTTTCTTGTCTTCTGGCTCAATTTCTCTTTTACTCTACGAAAGTCGAGCAGTCACTCGATTTGGTAAGATTAGATCCAGTGGACTCAGTCATGAGGCAATTTGTATCAACGGAGGGATCAGACATGAACGACCAAGTATCATGGCATGCGTTAAGTACTGATGAAGTTGTCAATCGATTGGAGTCGTCGATTTCGGATGGACTCTCCCATAACGAAGCAAAGAACGCTTGCTTCGCTTTGGCGGAAACTCTCTAAAAGAGGGTCAGCGACGAAGCATCTTAAGAATGATCGTAGACCAATTTTCAGATTTTATGGTGTTGGTGCTCATTGGCTCAGCACTCATCGCAGGCTCTCGGAGAGCCCGAGGATACTATCGCAATTGCGGTGATTGTTATACTAAATGCAATTCTTGGTTTTGTTCAAGAATACAGGGCAGAAAAAGCCATGGAAGCTCTGAAGATTCTTGCAACGACTCAAGCGAAGGTGTTGCGATCTGGGGAAACTGAGTTAATTTCATCACGTGATCTTGTGCCCGGGGATGTCGTATTTTTGGAGGCCGGCAACATTGTCCCAGCTGACTTAAGGCTTGTTACTTCCGTACAGTTGAAGGTTGGAGAGGCCGCTTTGACTGGGGAGTCACAGCCTGCCGAGAAAACGGAAAATGTTTTATTGAAAATCGAAACTCCCGTTGGAGATCGGCGCAATATGGCCCACAAGGGAACGCTGATAACCTACGGACGGGGAGTTGGAATCGTTGCCGCAACCGGGATGGGCACTGAGCTAGGTCGGATTGCTACTCTTTTGCAATCTGAAAAAGATACAAAAACGCCACTACAGAAGCGCTTAGCTCGTTTCGGAAAAATGCTAGCTCTTGCTGTGATCGCCTTATGTGTCATCATTTTTTTGGTTGGTATTCTTCGCGGCGAAGAACCTTTGCTTATGTTTATGACCGCACTCAGCCTTGCTGTTGCAGCCATCCCTGAAGCTCTTCCGGCTGTTGTTACGGTGTTATTAGCTCTCGGTGCCAAGCGTTTGGTGAAACAAAATGCCCTTATTCGCCGCCTTCCAGCGGTAGAAACGCTGGGTTCCGTGACTTATATTTGCACTGACAAGACAGGCACTCTCACTCAAAATCGAATGCAGGTTGATGTCTATGCGATCAATAAAAACCTGGTTCGTGGATCTTTGCCGGATTCTTTTTTCGACCGAAAGGGAAGAGAGATTTTCCTTCAAGCAATGGCTTTAAACAATGATGCTTCATTGGATTCGAGCGGCGAGCTGCAAGGCGACCCAACAGAAACTGCACTCTACCTGGCGGCTCGGAATTCGGGCTTTGTTAAATCCGAGATTGAAGAGTATCTTCCTAGAGCTGCCGAAGTTCCTTTTTCCTCAGAACGTGGGATGATGACTACTCTTCATACAAGTCTGAACGGAGAATTTTTTGCCTTCACAAAAGGAGCCCCTGAACGCGTTTTACCGTCTTGTCAACAAGAGTGGAAAAGCGGTGAGCTGGGTCCCCTTGATAGTCTTGCCGCATTGACTATGGCGAATTCTATGGCCAACGAAGGCTTGCGAGTTCTTGCGATTGCCTACAAGTGTCTAAAATCCATTCCTTCTGAAATTACAAGTGAAGCTATTGAATCCGATCTCATTTTCATGGGCTTTGTAGGTCTTATCGATCCTCCTCGTCCAGAAGCCAAGCGAGCCATTGAGCTTTGTCAAAGTGCCTCTATCCATGTGGTGATGATTACAGGCGATCATCCGGCAACAGCCCTTGCTATTGCACGAAATCTGGGGATTGTTACGGAGACCGATATTGCCCAAGGCACCTACGGACCTGTTCTGACGGGGCAAGAGTTGGCGAAGTTGTCAGTTGATGAGTTTGAGTCTCGTGTTGAGAAGATCCGGGTTTATGCTCGTGTTTCACCTGAGCAGAAAATTAATATCGTTAAAACGCTTCAAGATAAGGGGGTGAGTTTGTTGCTATGACAGGGGATGGGGTCAACGATGCTCCCGCACTGAAGAGAGCTAACATTGGTGTTGCAATGGGCAAAATAGGGACTGATGTCGCGCGCGAGGCGGCCCATATGGTGCTCCTTGATGATAATTTCGCCACCATCGTGACGGCGGTTCGTGAGGGGAGACGGATCTTTGATAATATTCGAAAGTTTATTAAGTACACACTCACCAGTAATGCAGGTGAAATTTGGACCTTGTTTTTGGCGCCGTTTCTAGGGCTTCCAATTCCCTTTCTGCCGATCCACATTCTTTGGATAAATCTTGTGACTGACGGATTGCCTGGACTTGCTCTGGCGGCTGAGCCTGAGGAGTTGAGTATTATGAAACGTCCACCGCGTCGGCCCAATGAAAGCATATTTGCGCACGGCCTTTGGCAACATGCTGTATGGGTCGGACTTTTAATGGGGGCATTAAACCTATCTGTGTTAGCCTGGGCGTACCATTCGGGTGCTGCTCATTGGCAAAGTATGGTTTTCACAGTTTTAACCTTATCTCAGTTGGGGCACGTTCTGGCGGTAAGATCAGAGCGAGAGTCTATATTTAAACAAGGTTTTCTATCCAACTTGCCCCTCTTAAGTGCCGTCCTTTTTACTTCTGCCCTTCAAATGGCCACCCTCTATGTTCCGGCGTTGAATTCGGCTTTTAAGACGGAGCCACTGACTGCTTCCGAGCTTATTATTTGCCTTGCAATTTCCCCCGTCGTTTTTCTTGCCGTTGAAATCGAGAAGTGGCTGATACGCAAGGGGAGAATTTATAGTGAAAGCCTCAGCCTTTGAGACTTTTGAAAATGAATGAGACAGGTTGATCATTCAATCGCCACATACACGTAGATTTTCTTTTTACCAGCTCTCGTTAAATAATCGTTGTGTCAAAGTATTGTCGCTTCCGATCTGAAAAATTTTGGCTGTTCCTGTTCCGCCTGCGGCATTCCCCATAGTGCCACCTGAAACCGTGGCGGTGAGTTCACCGCTATAATTTTTTGTAGCAATCCAGATGACGCCTCCTCCTCCGGCTCCGCCACTTGACCCATTCGCGGTGTTCCCGTTTCCACCCAAGGCACGAATTTGGCCAGGCCCTGTAATGTTGTTTGCGACGATCACGACAAGCCCACCACCACCCCCTCCACCACCTGAAGAACTGCAGGCGGTGCGAACACCTGCACCGCCTCCGCCACCAGCACTTACGGTGCCATAGCCCTTGTTAGAGCTTCCAGCCCCATTGCCGCCATCTCCACCTTTGCCGAACTCGAAACCAAAGGGATTGTAGAATCTTTCCCATCCCACTCCACCTTCCCCAACCCAACTCATTCTTGCTCCATGGGTCCCCGAGCCGCCGGGGGCACCAGGCAAGAGCGTGCAACCTCCGCCTGCGCCCCCGCCACCACCGCCAGAGCCTCCACTGCCCCCATTGAGTAGAAAACCTGGGGAATAATGGTCAGTCCCGTTGGCCTGTACGATAGAGCCTGGTGCAAAGGCAATATGATTGACCCGTAGAAAGACTGCCGCGGGTGTTGCTGGCGCATAGGTTATTGTTCCTGTAAGATTAAGAGTATTTATAGAATAAGGATTCCAGATATTATTTTGGAATGAATTTAGACTGGTATTAGTTAATGATACATTTGCAAGTGTCGTCGTATCAGGAAGATTGTTTGGGTAAGGCAACACAGGGTTTGAATTGGTAGTGGTCGCCACGCCATCATTTGTCCATGTTTCCAAAATACTTCTTTCGGTCAGACTATCGTCTCCATGGAGTTGAAAAATTCTAAGAGAACCATCGTATCCACCATATGAGGAACGACCAAAGCCGCCATTGACTAAAGGAAGGAGATTGGCATTGTAGTTTTTGAAGGCCAGCCAAACAACACCACCGCCCCCACCAGCTCCGCCCCCACTGGCAATATTTGTCAAATCTGTGGATCCATGCCCGCCCAAAGCAGTGACCAAACCATTGCCTTGCACACTTTCAGCGGTGATGACAAGCAGTCCGCCGCCACCCCCGCCACCCGCAGAAACACCCCCACAGCCACCGCCGCCGTAGCCGCCACCCCCGGCTCCATTGGCCCCTGCTTTATGGGCTCCTGCACTGTGCCCCCCCTTACCGAAGAAAAAAGACTGGGTGTAGTTGGAAAATGAAAGCCAACCAAGGGCGCCTCCGACACCGTTCGCGCCTGCGCTTCCTCCATCGCTTCCTGAGCAGCCGCCTGAACCAGCCCCGCCTCCGCTCCCGCCAGCCCCACCAGTGTTGCCAACGGGGGCTTCACCATCTGCTTTTATATGAACTCCAGTCTGCAAATTAATGTCTTTGGCGCGTAGGAAAACGGCGCTGGTTCCAGCTGCTGCCCATCTGACTATGCCGTTTACGTTGAGTGTCTTAGCGGAGTAGGGATTTGATATCGAGTATGTAGATCCATTGACCGTCGTGGTGCTCAGCGTGCGGTCCGGAAGTGTACCAACGCTTGGTAGGCTGAAAGAGGCATAAGGCGAATTCAAAATGCTTACTTTCCACTTGTGAGCATTGCAAAATAAAGGAACTACTTGGCCATTTTTTAGTGTCCCCCTGAATTGATAAGCATATTCCAAGTTGTTGACAAGGGTTAGCGAGTTCAAGCGAACAGCAGTCCCAAGATTGATAGGAAACCACTCTGTCACAACCTCTGCAGTGAGAGCTTGAATGATTCGAACTTCAACTTGCTCCAGTTGAGACTGAGGATCTGAAGCCAGAGTTACCGTTGTATCTGGAGTGATGCTTGCTGTATTTGAGATCCCACGAGTTCTATCGGAATAAAGCTGTACCTTCAGAGTCGGGTACTGATTGGTATCAAGGACTTTCATAGCCACTTTCCCGCTGCCAAGATCTACTTTGTTGGAAGGTTCTTGAAGTGAGACAATAACTTCATCGCCTGGATTTGTTCCACTCGCGCCTAATAATGTGAAATTCAATTTTGCATCATATTGTCCAGCAGGTACAACAACCTCCGAGGAGGCGAAAGCAATTGATCCAGCACCGGACGGGGCTTGAACATCTGCAATCGAAATCAAAGTGTCAACATCCCTTGGTTGATCTAGTTTGAATGTGAGTGAGTAGGAAGGCCGATTTTCATAGGATTCTTTTGATTGAATTCGGTCCAATAAACCAATTTGATTTTGGTAGAAAAACTTAACAAAATCGCTGCTCCATTCTTCCTGAGAAAAAATAACTTCATCCAATGTCCCATAAAAATAATTTGCTACGGTAGGTCCCGATGCATATCCAGCCCCCAGGGACCAAAGATCGGACACAGAGAAATTAAAACCTTGATCTAAAGTGATTGCTTTTTCCCCATCCAGGTATACAGAGGCGCTAGTCGCGCCCGTGCTCCAGACAACCTGATGCCATTGGTCGTCGATCAAATTGGGCCGATTCATAAGTTGGCTCTTGGCAGAACCTGCTGCAAACAACTTTCCCTCTTGGATAGCAATATTAACTTTGGTTGATCCTGTTGAAGTGCTGATATTAAAAAGAGATTGATTCCCTGCTCCAGTGACTTTAATCCAAAAGGAAACACTCATACGATCGCCAAAATCATTTGCGAGCACATTGGCGATCAGTCTATTTGCCCCGGTAAAAGACCTTCCAGAATTCAAAAAACCCGCGGTCACCGTCGTTGAAGTGTCTACCAGATCCTGTGCTAGTGTGGAGCTATCTGAGATGCCTGAATTGAAACCAAATATTCCCTTGAAACTAGTGGACCAAGGATTGGAGGAAAAAGCTGGCGCCGTGACGTTGCCATAATAAAGGAACAGCTCCTTTGATAGATCGCCAGATTTTACCTGTCCGATATTAACCCAAATATGACTGAAACCTGTATTGTCCCAATTGCCAATCTGGTGAGATAGCAAGGTGCCTTCTTTGGTGTAAAAACGCAGGTCTTCCCCTTGGATCATTGCCTTGCTATAATCAAACGAGTCGGTTGACAACTTCACTAACGCAACCACATTGTTTCGTTCTGTGGAAATCATTGAAGTGCCTATTGTAATCAAGTCTCGATAACGCCAAGCTTCACCTGGTGTCCAAAGGTATTCAATTGAGTCGAGAACTGCTGGTGATTCAACAGTCAACTTTGGTTTTATCGCTATGTCACTAGAACCATAATTGATAGGAAGTATCGACCCACTGATTGTACAGCCAACAGTCATAAGGCTTATGGTCCAAAACACGAGCCCAAAGGGAATGAGATTCCTGCATCCACCCCTGGAATTTTTAAACTGTTCATTGTGCGTTGAGTTCAGCTTTACGATCCTATGAATGACAAACAATATTTTTCTCCTGTCGCTTCATCCTGAAGCAAGTGGCAGGGCTAGGTCGACCTCGACCATAGTCTAACCAGTCTTTAGATCGGCGAAAATTCCTTTGAACTTGAGTCCCATTTTGAGAAAAAATTGAGAAAAATTTGAGAACAGCCTAGCCTGTTCTCATAAATGAACTTGTAAAATGTCTCTGGACTCACGGTATGACGGTATGTTTGCCAGCCTCTCGGCTTTCTGCCAAGGCTTGAGCCTACTTATGACGATAACCTCGAACACCCTGATTGTGACTACCCTTAACTCATGTTTTTATTTCTGGAGTTGCACTGGTTTGTTGTGTGTGGGATATCTCAAAGCGACCTTGGGTGGATTCTATTCCACTTTTATCTATGAAAGAGGAATCGATGCAAAAGGATTTGTTTGATCTTCAAGAATTAGAATCTCTTTTGTCAGGTTATTGGTTGACAGATCTAGCAAATTTCAGTGCTTTTCTGTTTGAAAAAGTACCTGATGTCAATTGGGTTGGTTTTTATTTGAGCGATGGGAAGAAGTTAAGACTTGCCCCGTTTTGTGGTAAGCCCGCGTGCTTCGTGATTCCTTTTGCGAATGGTGTCTGTGGGCATGCATATAGGCAAGTCGAAACTTTGGTTGTTGATGACGTTGATCTTTTCGCAGGACACATTCGCTGTGACTCAAACTCAAAGTCCGAAATTGTCATTCCCTTGCTCATTTCCAATAGATTGGTTGGCGTTTTAGACATTGATTCGCCAAAAGTAGCACGCTTCACGGGCGAAGATCGAATCTTTCTGGAAAAAGCTGTTCGGATTCTTTCACAGAAAATTTCAAATTACTCTGGAACAAAATTTGGAAGAATATCTCTATCCCATTGAGGTCATTTTTGCAGAGAAATTTCAGACAGCGGCTTCCCGAGGCGTTGCCAACAGCAGAATGAAGGATTACCTCGATATGATTCTGCTTCTCCGCAGTTTTGAAATGGAATCGAAAAAATTGAAGAGTGCCATCGCCGACACTTTTGAAAATCGAAAGACCCAGTTGGGAGAACTTGAATTCAGCGAAGTGGAAATGGAAACGCTACAGGGACGGTGGCGGAATTTTGACAAATCCATTAGCGCGAACGCAGCCGATAAAATTCCTAAAGACTTCAAACGCATCATTTCCGAGATAAACAAAACCCTCGCCACTCTCGGCGTTTTCTAGTGGGCGAGTGAGGCCGTCAGCCAGGGCAAGGAACTTTTCGGCCTTCTTCTGGTTCTCTACGCTGATGCGAATTGATTTCATCTTTTGAGTCGTTTTCAAATTTGTTTTTACGTTTCGCGGACTTAAAGAAGTGAAACTTAAGTCACTTTCGCCGAGGCCGAGATTTCAATTTACTGTGGCGTAAATTGGCGGATTCGGCGTGAATCCAGTAAAATCAAGAGGATAGTTAACGTAGTAGCCACAAAGTAGCCAAGTCATAAGCCTCATAATATCCGATTTCATCTAAAATTTCCGTCAACCTTGAATTTGTACACCTATATGGTGTACAAATTGAATTGTGATTAACGTCATCGAACTTTCGATCCCTTGTTAAAAAGCAGCTCAAAAAGCTACCGGTTCATGTTGTGGTGAGCTTTCAGAACTGGGTAGAGGATGTTGAGGAACGCGGACTCGAAGAAGTACGGAAGATCTCGGGATATCACGATGAACCACTGAGAGGTGAACTTAAGGGTTTTAGATCGATTCGCCTTAGTCGTGGTTACAGAGCTTATTACCGAATCGTTGACGGTCAGGTTAAGTTAGTGAACGTAGAAAGGATTGATAAACATGGGTACTAAGAAAAGTGAAACTCGAAAGTTTTTAGAGAGGATTACGGGCGGGCCAGTGACACTTGGCAAACTTATCGAAGCCATTCGGCTAGGCGAAGAAGTATCGCAAGCTGAGTTTGCAAAGCATCTTAAAATTTCTCGCTCCCATTTAAACGATATTGAAAAAGGAAACAAAGCTGTTAGTCCTGAGCGCGCAGCTCGATTCGCCAATGCCCTTGGGCACTCTCAAGAACGATTCGTTGAGTTGTCATTACAATCACTTGTTGAAGAGGCTGGGTTAAATTTAAAGGTTTCAGTTGATGTTGCTTGAGCTATGCAAGATTCAAAAATAAATCTAATTTTAAACTTCCAAATACTAGTACTGAGGCAAGAGTCGTGATAGCAGTATTGTTTAATTTCGATAACTTACAGAGCTGTTGCTGACAACGGGTTGTCAGACCGTTGTCAGCATAAAATCACAAGTACATTCTAGTCAGATGGAAAAATTTAGCTCAGCCCAAGTCTAACGGCCTGAACGAATGGCACTTATTGAATAGGAAGGCTGGGTTAATCATATCAGCATTACTTCCAAGAAGAAGCGGCCCAAATGGCGCACTCCAAATGATCGAACGGTGTATAAAACCATTTGTTTTCCGATCAGAACGGTACCTGTGGGAGAAATCTAAAATCTAGTTGAAAGTTGAGGAAGCCAAACTTTTTGGAATTATTTCCACACGTTAACAAAGAAATACCAGCCTGGATCCGTATTCATAGGTGATCAGAAGGTCAAGATATCACGACCACGCCTGAGAGGGCCTGAAAGGGAAATAGAGATTCCTAGCTATGAAAAATTGAAGGAACGAGGACAATTCTCAGAGGAACTAGTGACAAAAATTTTGGCAGGAATGTCGGGCCGTCGCTACGAAGAAACAGTCGTAGATGCGGCAAATGCCTTTGGTGTTTCGGCATCCTCAGTATCTCGTCATTTTGCCGAGGCAACGGGCAAACAGTTGAAGGCATTTTTGGAAAGAGATTTATCAAAATTCAAACCATTTGCAATATTGATGGACACGGTCCACCGTGGCGGCGCTGCCTTCATCACTGCGCTCGGAATCTCAACTGAGGGTAAAAAAATGATTCTTGGCTTTTGGGAGGGCGCGACTGAAAATAATGAGATTTGCCAGGCGCTATTAGCTGATCTGGAGGATCGAGGATTAGTCCTTAGTTGTTTTGCCGCTACACATCTGAGGTCCCAAAGAGGCGCCTCCTTGGTTGACGAAAATTCAAATAACCAAGGAGAAAGAGATGGAATCGATCAAGAGTCCTGGTCTGTTTTCAGACCCGCGTTTAGTTAAAAATATGATTTTGAACTTAAGAAGAAGGTGATTGACCGAATCCTTGGTGGGGAATCTGTGCCGGCCCCGTGTGTCGGGAAGTTGGAATTTCAAACATAAGCACAGTTCATGGTTGGATTTACAAGTATAGGAAGCAGAAGAAGCTCTCCGGAGTGGTTGGGCAGGGAGCCGAAGACCCCACCATCAGCCGAAGCTGACCAGTCAGTGGATTGTGGACAAGATATTAAAGATCAAGAAGGAAAAGCCAGAGATGGGTGCCTCGGCAATGAGTGATCATCTCCTGAGGTTCGAGTCGGTTAGCCTCTCGCGATCAACCGTGGGTAAGATTTATAAGAAATACGGGGTGGTGGACGGTGACGCTGGGGCCGCTGAAGCCAGGTATAAAACTAAGGGTGATGACAAAAAGCAGTTTGAACAGCAGGTTGAGAAAGAGACTGGTGAGTGGGAAAGGTTTTGCAGACCCCACCCCAATGACCTTTGGCAGATGGATATCATGGGATTTTATATCCGAGACGCTCACAAGGTGTATCTGATTTCAGCAATTGATGATTGCAGCCGAATGATCGTGGGATGGGGGTTATTCCGCGAGCAGACAGCAGAGAATGTGCTTGAGGTTTTACGTGGGGCCTTGGTTCGCTTTGGCGCACCGAAAGAGATTCTCACTGACCAAGGGTCACAGTTTAAGCACTGGGGTGGGATTACTCAGTTTGAAAAACTGCTGAAGAAACTCAAGGTCGAACATATCAAAGCCCGGTCGCATCACCCTCAGACCTGTGGAAAAATCGAGGCCTTCCATAAGAGCATTCATCGCGAACTGATCGACAAGGAATTCTTTATCACTCAAGAGCAGGCCGTGGAAAAAATTGCCAGATTCATTGAACATTATAACTACGGTCGACCTCACAGTAGCCTTGAGGATTTACTCCTTCGGACCGGTATTTTGGGATTGTCGAGTCGCTTAAGAAGTACATTAGCGATTACCAGGCTCCAAAGAATAAAGAGGAAGAGAAGTCTGAAAGTATTGGTGTAGCCAGAGCGTCAAAGCTTTATCTGATCGGAAAGGTTTTAGGCCAAGAAGTGCGCCTTCAGGAGCTTGGCGGGCAATTTTCTGTTTTTCTCAATGGCCAGCCATTTAAAGAAATTAATTTACTTCAGCCCGTGCAGACTGCAATCACATCAAACCAGTGCAACTAGAAAAATTTAGAATAGCCTTTTTTTAAAAGGAAAATTGCCCCCGAGTGTTAATAGCACTCGGGGGCGAGTGAGATTTTACGGATAAAATCTCAAATATAAAAGGAATGACTACTCTATCTGAACTCGCCCCAGGAATCCAATACGCGGTTCGTCGTCTTTCAGACGCCACATTGACCTTCGAAAAACTAGGACAAGAAGTCGGTCTTTCTAAACAAGCCATCGCCAAACAACACAACAGGGCCCTCGCCTATCTCAAGAACTTCGAAAAGGTGCCGGCGCCAACCGAGAGCCCCTCCTGTCAAAACTGCCATAGGTTAAGTGCCCTTGTTGTGAGACTCCGGCGGCAGTTAATTTTAAATGGGGTCACGATTCAAGGTTTGCAATTTTTTAAAGAACAAGTTCACAAATTTTTCCCTCGGTTTAACGTCTGCCGATTACCAGCCTTTGAAAAAAAACAGATTCTTGATTGGCTCGAGAAATTCAAACGCACAGGTGGACTAGTCAAGGAGTTCGCAAAGTCCATTGGGCGAAGCCCTGAGACCCTCGCCCGGTGGCAGGCCGCCTATGATGCTGAGGGACTCTCAGGCCTCACTGACAAGACGACAAGACCCAACAGTTTTGGAAACAAAATTCCGCTTTGGATTAAAAATCAATTGGTGGCCCTCTTTATCCGATTCCCTCAGTGGACCCCATATCAATATCACAGTCACATCCGACACAATCCAGCAACCCATTGGTACGTGAGTCTTCCTGTGATTAAGAAGCTCAAATTAATTCACCAAGAAAAATCCGAGATCGAAAAAGAGCGCCTCAGAAAAAGTTGGTGCTTTGCCAAAGGAACTTCGGCGTGGACAATTGATTTTACCTGCATACAGCAGACGGATACCTATAAACTCCAGCTTTTCACGGTCTCCGATCAACGCTCACGCTTTCTATTGCACACCGAGCTTTTCTTGAGTACTTCTACTGAACTCGTCACAAAATCACTCGAAGATTTATTCATAAACTACGGCAAACCCGATATCATGAAGGCCGACAACGGACCCGAATTCAGAATGGAGTTTCGTGAGCACCTCAAGACTCTGGCAATTCATTTGCTTAACTCACCGCCATATTATGGGCAGTTCTGCGGCGCCCATGAGCGCAGTCATCGACGAATAAAAACCGTAACTGGCCAGCCTTCGGCGGCCAGCTTTTTTAGTTTGTGACGTCTTAGATAAGGTCATCCTGACTCAGGGCCTCTAGGCCGGCCCTGAAACCCGCCGTTTGCCGCTCATCGTGAGCGACAAAGCAATTGGGAGCTGAATTGCTTTGGTCGTTTTTTGTAAAATCAAAATAGAGATTGGTGCTTCCTCCTTATTGCCAATTTACTCAGTAGAGGTTTTCCTAAGTCGTCTGAATTTGTCGATACTGAGGACTTTTATTCAGTTTTGTTATTTGCTGTTTGGACGCTCACGATGAGCGTTCAACGGCGGGTTTCAGGGCCGGTTTAGAGGCCCTGAGGCAGGATGCCGTCAGGTAGGGTGAGAATTTGATGATAGTTGGATTTCGAAATGTTTTGATGGGGAACATCTGAAAATATTGCGATCGTCTGCAGCATAAATGAATTTATTTTATTTTTTTCTTTCAAGCATTAGCTCAAAATCGCCATTCTAAGAGTATCTCGAGGCCTAGCATCATTGAAGAAAATGTGGCGTAGTAACTTCGACGATTAAAATTATTGCGTTCAATGTGGTCAATCTGTGTGCGACGAAAACGTCTCCAAAATTTCATGTTATGGTGAGTTCCAGAGGCGGAACCGATTGAATGGCAAAAAAACTGAATGTTAATGATACTGTTCGCAATGCAAGAGCTGAAATCTCCAATGAGGTTGGACTTTCCAATTCCTTGAAGAAGACGATGGATAGTGTTCTTGATTTGGTTGTTATTCTATCGAACCGACTTGGGTTAGATAGCTCCAATAGCAGTAAGCCACCATCTTCAGACCCAAATCGTCGTAGAAAAAGTCAAAGTGTTAAGGGTCAGCGGCGCAAGCCCCGTGGACAAATTGGACATAAAGGTTCTCGACTGGAACTCGTTGAAAATCCATCTTTAATTGAAGAACTGCTGATCGATAGACGGACTCTCCCTCCTGGGCAATGGGAACCTGCCGGCTTTGATAAAAGGCAGGTTTTTGATATCAACGTGTCATTTACGGTGACAGAGTTTCGAGCTGAGATTTTGATCAATAAACTGGGTGAAGCCTTTGTTGCTGAGTTTCCCGAGGGCGTGACTGAACCAGCGCAATATGGTGTTGGCGTCAAAGCAACCTCTGTTTATTTGTCCCAATATCAATTGATCCCACAGGCTCGGGTCCAAGAGTTGTTTGCAACCCAATATGGCCTCCCTGTGACGAAGGGCTCGGTCAATAATTTTAACATTTTAGCCGCACAGAAACTGCGTGACTGGGATTTTAAAGCCTGGCTTGACAGTCAACTTCTGGCCTCTTCTGTGCTTCATGCAGATGAAACAGGAACCAACATCAATGGAGTCCGAAATTGGATTCATTGTCTCTGCAATGAGTCACTGACTTATTTCCATGTTGATCAGAAGCGAGGTGGGGAAGCCATGGAACGTATGGGTGTTCTAGATAGCTTTAAAGGACAACTTGTTCATGATCACTGGAAGCCATATTTTTTGTATCTTTGCACTCATGTTTTGTGCAACGCACATCACCTGCGAGAGCTTGAGCGAGCCTTTGAGCAAGATGCACAGAAATGGGCCAAGAGAATGAAAAAACTTTTGGAAGAGATCAACCTTAAGGTCAATGAAGCTGGCGGAAAGCTTTCAAATAAAAAGATAAAACAGTATCAAAAACAATATCGGCGCATTTTGAAGGCCGCCGACAAGGAGTGTCCAGAAAACAAAGAACAACGCGCTCAAAGCAAATCCAGAAATCTAATTGAACGTCTGGTCGCTTTTGAAGAAGAGACACTTAGATTTATGGTCGACGAGCAGACTCCATTCACAAATAATCAAGGTGAGCGGGATTTGAGAATGAATAAGGTTCAGCAGAAAATATCAGGGTGCTTTAGAACACTCCGAGGGGCTGAAGATTTTTGCCTGATTAGAAGTTATCTATCAACCAGTCGAAAACAGGGAGTTCATCCGATGGATGCCTTGCGCGCACTGTTCACCGGTGTCAGGCCACATTTTTTAGAAATTAAATGAGTAACTGGCCGCCGAAGGCTGGCCAGTTACTAAAAACCTTCATCTCAACCTTTAACAGCCATCAAAGCTTAACAATTCTAGTTAATCAAATTAATGATGCCAAAGATCAAGTCAACTACAAAATTCCCTTGGAAAGTCTAAACAACAAAACTCCCGCCGAAATGTTCCTCAGCGGAGATGAATCATTCACGCGAAAAGGCGCCGAAGTAATTACTCCGTATGAAAAAGATGGCGAACTCCGAATGAAATTTACAGGTCGAAATGGGAAGCAAAGCCGCATCTCGATCCCAATCAATTAGCGATAAAAATTGGTTCTCTTGAAATCAGAGCTCGAATCCAGCCGGCCCATCATCGCCGGCGAGGGCAAAGCATTAGATTCCGCCAATGGTTGGATCAAAGGGATCTCGCAAATTATGACACTGCTACCCAATGCGGACGCGTCAAAGCAAAAAATCCACTGCCATTTTGTAAAAACTCGTCAACCTATGAAAACATCGAAAGACGAAATATGTGTATTGACACTACAGTGTCGTTCTTGCTCGGAAACACTGGAGAATATGGACAAGTTTGATTTTTCACGCAGAAAGCATAGCGGGCTGGTATTCTGCCCGCTACAAAAAGAAGAGTTTTCGGATCACTTTTCTTCGCTGACAAAAGTACAGTCATTTTTTGTACAAGTAATTTGAATTAAAGTCGCTGGAAAAGACTTTGGGTTAAATTGATGCCAAAAGGAATCCCGGCCATCGATAACTAGAGCTCCTCCATTTTGCAAGACTGATTGAATTAGCGGGTTCGACACTGCGTCTGTAAACGCATGTCGAACAGGTAAATTGAAATCAGGCTTTTTTAAATCCGCATAGCCCAAATAGCAATATAGACCATTTGTTTCTTCAAATATTTCTGCAAATTTTCTATTTCCAATTTGTGACTTACTTCGTATTGAACATTTAATCCCAACTCCCCCGCAACTAACTCCTTCGTATAACTGTAGTATGCAGCATCTACTCCTCCATATGGTTGTCCATAAATTTGCTCGGGAATATACTGTTCTGTCATTGGGGTTTGAAGAGTATCAAACAACTCTGCCGCCTTAATACTAGTTTGATTATTATAGACTGATGAATAAACAACTTGGGAATTCAGAGCTACTAATAGGAGCTGGAAGATAATGCGAAAAGTATCCATAATCTGTGGATACGCCATGAAAGCTTGCCGAAGCAACAGCCATCGAAGTCGCAAAATAAATAGCCAATGGAACCAATAACACTTTCATAAAATCTCCTTGTTTTAACTTTCTTAATTGAAAGTAATTTCATAAATCTAAATTAATACACACTTGTGCTTAATAGTTTTAAAATCCGTAATTCATTCATTTAATATCGAAACCAGATTACCTTTCAAATTTTGAAATCGTGAAATAATCTGATCAATTTCCCTAATCTGTTGATTCGGCTTTACTTTTCTCCTGTAATAAGTTCATGTATGAAATCTGACAGACCGATGATATTTTTAACAACATCTCGGGATTTAGTATTCTTCGTCCATATTCCCACTCGCGGTAGGTTGTCTGTGGAACTCCTAATTTGAATGCCATTTGTTTCTGTGTTAGCTCAATTTTGATCGCTGGGATTGAAGTCTTGCAGCGAAACCTTTACCGTCCATCTGCACCCCTTTCTTGCGCCAAGAGATAAATCAATTGCCGCTTACTGTAAAATCTATTATGGATATATGTATATCGAAAAAGGAGATATTTGAATGGCATTGGTCGAGCACTTAGAAAACTTCGTCACTTCTACAAAATCACACAGTACAGATCGATCAACGAGGCTTCGCAAAAAACCGGTTCCTCGCAGGGAGGGCTTTCCAAAAGCCTTCAGCTTCTTGAAGAAGAGCTTGGTTGTACACTCTTCAAGCGATCCAGGAACGGCCTTTCGCTAACAAAAGAAGGAATTGAAGTGAAGTCGTTTACACAAAGCTTATTTGAGTCTGCAGCTGGTTTAGAGAAACGAATTAAGTCACTTTCTACGGTGCAATCCCCTAGAATAATCAGAATCGGCATGTATGATAGTATTGCAATTTATTTTGGAATCGAACTTGGTGAGTACTTAAGACAGGTCTACCCGAACGTAAAGTTTGAAATGACTGCAGATTCAAGTTTAAATTTACTTAATCTACTTAAGGCTGAGGCAATCGACATCGCCATCGGAGTCAATTATCACAACGATTTCGATAAGAAGTTAAAATTTTTCAACCTTTTTGACGACAGTTACGCGCTTTATTGCACGTCTAAGAAACTAAATGAAAATATTGAAAATTCAATTGTAACTCATACCTCTGCAATTGATGAAAATGGTGTTTCTGTCTTTGATCTTTTTCGAATGAGTTAAAAAAGTAAAAAAGAGTGCATCAAACAAATAACTTTGAAACTTTAAAACAGTTAGTGGCCTCGGGACTAGGAGTTGGAATTTTACCAACTTTAGTAGCAAAGCCAATGCTACAAGCCGGACAAATTAGACCGTTTGATACTAGAAGCGCAAAAAATTTCGTGGTAATCATAATATTGGTGCATTGGTAAGATGTAATATTCTTGCTTCGTACAATGACTTCTTGAACGATATTCTTCGACTGGCAGATAGGTGGATTAAAACCTAATCCTTTTGCTGGCTCGGCGTTAATTTGAATACTGGTGTTTTGGAGCCTTTTTGAAAAGTGATTAATTTCGCCAGCATTTCCGGGCATAGACCTCAGAGCCAGGGAAGCCTGCGAGCTTGGTGTTGAGTATGGATTTTGTTTTGGAATTTAATTGGCCTGAACCGGCCTGGGATAGAACATAAGGGGAAGTGTTCCCCATGCTATTTGAAATCAATTCGGTGCTGTCAGTTGTCTTGAGAAATGCGAAAGCGATGGGGTTGGCCTTTTTAAGACCTCAATCGTGTTCTTTCGAACTTCATCATGAAAAGCTCGGAGTCCTATTGCGCCACCTAAGACAATAGCTCCAGAGAGCAGAACAACTTCGATCAGTCCAAGACCGGCATCAATAATTTTCTCCATAAAAAAACCTCCGTAAAAAGTTAGATCAAGAGATAACCAGAGAGGTTCACATGAAGGCGTCCTTGGTAAGAGCCGCATCCATCTTTTATTTCACTAAATGTGCAGGTAGCAAATCAGGAAGCAAAAGTAGCAACTCACAGAAATGGAGCGACTTTTACTGAAATAATCGCAATCGGAGCATCTGGCTCCTTTGTGTTTTTTCAATTACTTAGAACTGCTTGTGATTTTTGCTCGATTAAGCTTTTTGGTCATTTTTTTTACTAAAATTGGCGGAGAGGAAGAGATTCGAACTCTTGTTACGCTTTTGGCGTAAATTCGCTTTCCAAGCGAACGCCTTCAGCCACTCGGCCACCTCTCCGCGAGGGATCAATCTAGGAGCCCGATTTACAAATTGTTAGCATAGGTCTTTGGTAAAAACAAGGCTTCGGGGTAATCGTTGCTGCCCAAAAAGGAAAAAGCTTGAGGAGTGGGTCCTCAAGCTTGATTTTCTGCTAAAACTCAGGCCAATCACAAGGTCCTGAGGTGAACCTGTCTCGCGCTGATTACCCTGTTGAACTCTCGTCTTCAAACTCGTTAGCCTCGGGAATTCTGTCCGAGTAGTGATCATTATTGGCCTTCAAAGGAACCACTTTTGAGGAGTGATTTCCGCCGCCGCCGATACTGCCAGATCCAGACCGATGACCCGAGGGTTTGGACGATTTGACCTTGCGGGAATTGCTTTGAACACGCTGTGCCTCTCCATTTTGAGGGCCATCCTGCTCTCGAGCACAACGCCGTTGAGAACATGAACGACTTCTTTCAAGCGGTCGACTTGACCTTGAAGATCAGTCGCTGCGACCGACGACTGTTGTGAGGCAAGGTTGTTTTGCTGTGCAACAGTGTCAAGTTCACTCATTGCCTTGTTTATTTCTTGAATTCCCTGTGCCTGCTGTTGGCTCGCATTAGAGATTTCGCCAACCATTGTTCCAACGTGAGTGACACCAACCACAATTTCATCCAGAAGTTCGCCACATCTCTTGGCCGTCGCGGTTCCATGGGTCACTTTACCCTTGGCAGTTTGAACGAGAACGTCAACTCTGGTTTTGGTATTTCGAACAATTTCTTCAACCTTACGTATACTTCCATCGAGCATCTCGCTGATTTCTTTTGCTGAGTTGCCGCTCATCTGGGCCAGATTACCCACTTCTTCAGCGACAACGGCGAAGCCTTTGCCATGCTCGCCAGCTCTTGCTGCTTCTATGGAGGCGTTGAAGGAAAGCAGCTTTGTTTGAAATACGATATCATTAATTACTTTTGTTTTATTTCCAATTTCAGCAATCAACTTCACAATATCAGAGATCTCGTGATTGCTTTCATCAATTTGTTTCATAATTTCAATATTGCTTGTTGAAATTTCGTCAATGGAGTTAACCATATCATCGACAGCTAGTTTTCCTCGCGAAGCGGCTTGTTGCGCCTGCTCTGAAACCTGGGTTGATTGTTTAGCATTTTCGGCATTTTTTCCAATCGTTGTGCTGGTTTCTTCGACAGCTGCCGTCGTTTCCTGAAGGGCTGCTGCTTGTTCTGCTGAGCTAGAGGACAAATTTTGACTTGAGGACGCAATCTGTGTGGCGACTGAGGCTACAGCTTCTCCCAAACTGCTTAAGTTTTGAGATATCGCTGTTATTTGTTTAGTCACAGTGTAGGTCACAAAAAAGGCCACGAGTGCCAGCAAAGCTCCGACTGCTAGTGCGATCATAAAGGCGATTTGGCTCGATTTCTGGCGGGTTTGAGCGATAATAGCACCTGCTTCCCCATCTGCGCGGAGGATGTCTGCACCTTCGGTTAAGCTGTCGGACATCGTTAGACTCTTGTCATCCAAGGCTTGTGTTGCGGCTTTAAGTTTATCGGGAGTTAAATTAGGAGTGAGAAGAAACTTTCCAAAATTTTCTTTTTCCAACTTTACTTCAGCCCATATCTTTCGAATGGTATCAAGATTCACTTTTAGTTTGCCCTCAGGCTGAGCATCTGCCTCATATATGTCAAGACGAGATTCCAATTCCGAAGCATATGACTCCAAAGACTTAAGAGCCGAATTGCTTTTTGGATTATCAGGTTTGTATTCTGCCATGGCAATCCACGCGGCAGCCGCGAGTTCCAATCGTTGTGAGGCTACGTTTTGCAAACGCTGGGTCAAGATAGAGTCTTTTTGAGATCCTGAATTGTATGCCCCGCACTTGTAATTGCACTGTTTCCAAGAAATCCCACTGTCAGAATAAGACCTAGTAATCCGCCGATGGTTAGCAGCAGCTTCGTCCTCAAAGACATTCTTAGCCAAATTCGTTTCATACCTAGGCCCCTCCACTTATGGAATTGAATAAATCATTGTTCAAAGGAAATTCTTAGTTTCGGTCAGATTTGGGTCCAGAGCACCACCTGCCTCGACCCTTCGCTCGATCATTGCTGACTCAAAGCTGGAGCTATAGCGCTGGTGCTGGGCTAGGCTTTGTTCTTAATTACATTTGTTAAAATCAGGATGAGTTTCGCCGCAAACGTCTTTTCCGCCGTTTACGTCTTTTCCGTCAAATTTTGCAGTCACTGTTTTAGACTTTGTGCTTTTCTGTCGGACGCCTTTGTTTTCACAAGCCACCTTGGCTGCACTTTCACAAGCTTTTTCCGAACCAGTCTTTTTTGTCTCGGGACAAGATGCTTGGCCGCCGCACTTTTTAAATGACTCGTCTTTAGTTGCATCTGAACATGGAACTCGAGTCACTTGCATCACACACTCTCCTGCTTGCGCTTGAACTGCTCCGAAGACCAAAAATAATCCTACTGTCGCTGCCTTTGTCATATTGAATTTCATAGTTCCCCCAATCATGGTTGTTTTGTTCTGAAGGATACTTCGGACATGATTTGGAGCAGCTTTAGCTTTTTTTCTAAAAATTTTTTTAAGGACCAAAGACTCAGTGCGCTAATGTTTTATAAAAAAAGACGCCATGTGTTACTATATTGATATTATTCACTTTCCATAAAACTCTATTTTTTGGCTCATTTGCGGCAAAAAGCACTTTGAGGAAAGTTCATGTTTTCGCAAGCCTTTTCCTAAGATACAATTCAAATTATTTCCTATGGAAAGCTTCACTCTTAAGAAAGTCAAAATCCCTGTCAAGCACGGTTTTTCTTCCCTCTGTGCGAGCATTTTCGATGGCTCGATCACAGAGAATTCGCACATATTCTGATAAAACATCCATGACCGAAGCCGAAGTATTATATTCTGAACGTGCCACTATATAGTCTTTAAGACGAGAGGCGATGATTAAGACCTCTCGTGGAACCGGCGACTGAGTTGAGGCAGAAGAGCTCGACTGAGCTGAAACTTCGTGGGTCGGAGCCGCAACGTTGGGCGAGAATTTCTCGATTGCCCCAGCCTGCTTGTGGCGAGCGCCCGGAAGGTGCCTTTCAAAACAAGATACTGAGCAAAAAACATAGCCTGTTCGAAGCCCATTGCAGGTAGAGACGCTGCAAATATAATACTTTTCATTTAAGCCAATAAGTTTCTTGCAGGAACTGCACTTTCGCCAATATTTTATAGTTTCCGATTCTTCCACGGAATTAGGTTAACATTTTCTGAGGGATATTCTACCAGAATATTCTATAAGAATATTCTATAAGAAAATTCCCTTGATATCGGTTAGTATCGATGTCGCCGTTGTGGACGTCCCCGTCTGTCTGCATTGGACTCAATTTTTGCTTTCGCCTTCCCCTTAGACAGGGGGACGCTTGTTGCAACCGCTTCAGAGTGAAAAGGCTGGTCTTTCGTCAAGGGAATTGATTTCCCAATCAATTTTTCAATGTCCTTAATAAAGGCCCTTTCTTCGGAATCACAAAACGAAATCGCCACTCCTTGGGCTCCGGCTCTTGCGGTCCGTCCATTCGATGGACATAGCTTTCAGAAATATTTGGGATTTCGTAATTAATCACATGACTTATATCGTCGATATCAATACCTCGAGCAGCAATGTCAGTCGCAACGAGAACTCGCTTAGTCCCTTCTCGAAAATCCTCAAGGGCCCGCTGTCGGGCCCCTTGGCTTTTATTGCCGTGTATAGCTGCGGCTGAAATCCCATGACCATCCAATATCTTCACGACCTTATCCGCACCATGCTTCGTTCGACAAAACACAATAACTCGAGAGAGTTTTGGGTTCTTGAGAATGAACTTCAAGAGGTCTTTCTTTTTATCTTTATCTACATACATGACCTGTTGAGAGATCAATTCAACAGTTGATGAAACGGGCTGAACGGCCACGCGAACAGGATTGACTAACATTGAATCTGCAAGTGTTTGAATTTCACGCGGCATTGTTGCAGAAAAGAACAAATTTTGGCGTTTGGTCGGAAGAAGTTTGATAACTCGTCGAATATCATGGATAAAACCCATATCGAGCATTCGATCTGCCTCATCAAAACAAAGACCTCTAGGGCGGAAAGATTCAAATGGCGTTGATTAATTAAATCGAGTAAACGGCCCGGTGTTGCAACCAAAACATCAACTCCGCGAGAAAGGCTCTGGACTTGAGAGCCCTGTCCAACTCCTCCAAAATGACGGCGTAGTGAAGCCGCAAATGTTTTCCATAAGTTCGAAAACTCTCGAAAATTTGAATAGCGAGTTCTCTGGTCGGGGTCAGAATCAGAACCCAGGCTGTTTTTAGGTTGAGGTCGATGGTGAAATTGCACCAATTGATTTAAGATTGGCAAGGCAAAGGCCGCGGTTTTCCCGGTCCTGTTTGGGCGCATCCAAGCAAATCCTTACCTTCGAGAAGGCGAGGAATCGCCTGGATTTGGATTGGGGTGGGTTTTGTGTACCCAGATTCGAGGACAGCCCTTTGGATAGGCTCAATCAAGGCGAGTTCACTGAAATTTTCTATTGAATTCATATTGTGATGGGTCATACAAGCATTATTGAAATTTAGCAATTTTAATCGCAAGCCCACCAATCAAGGGGGTTTTTTCGAGTCGAATATTGCAACAACACTCCATTAGCGTATATTAAATTCAATTCAGTTGTGGGCATTCATTGAGTTAGGGGATTGTTATTTATTACGGTGAGAAATTCAACAGCATTAGCCACCTTGTGGGTGCGGCGCTAGCGATTGCCGGGGCCTCTGTTTTGATTACATTGGCCGCCGTTAAGGGCGATGTCTATCAAGTTGTTAGCACGAGTATTTATGGTGGCACTTTGATTTTTCTTTACGCGGTTTCAACTCTTTACCATAGCTTTCAGGGTCGCAAAAAACAGGTCATGCAAAAAACTTGATCATATCGCAATTTATCTTTTGATTGCTGGCTCGTACACGCCCTTCACCCTCGTCACTCTTCACGGAGCTTGGGGGTGGTGGTTGTTTGGAAGTAGTTGGGGTCTTGCTCTCGTGGGAATTCTGTTTGAGCTGACCCTCTCCCATCTTTCAAGAATTCCCTCTTTGGTTATCTACCTCATCATGGGATGGCTTGTGGTTGTGGCAATTCGCCCGCTACTCGAAACCCTGCCTTTTTCAGGTTTTCTATGGCTTGTGACAGGTGGAGTACTTTATACAGGGGGCGTGGTTTTTTACCTATTTGATGAAAAGGTAAAGCACTTTCATGGAATTTGGCATCTCTTTGTTCTCGCGGGCAGTGTGGCTCAGTATTTTTGCATTGTTCTCTATATAATTTAGGTTTCAGATGGTATTTTTGAATTTCATTCTTTTAATATTCTTCTGCAAGGGCACCGCGCAAGCAGCCATCTTCGATTTGACACTTTTTAAAGAGACCTACGAAGAGTCACGCAAGGCATTTTTATCTGTGGCTGGCGACAAGGCCCACACGTTTGTTTTCAAAAAATCAAAATCATGAGCTCGCTGTTGATTATGTTTATTTGCCAGCTGGCTCAACCCACAAGACCCTTGTCCTAGTGAATTCGGGAATTCATGGCATTGAGGGGTTTGTAGGTTCTGCGGTTCAACGACAGTGGTTGCTCCATTTAAAAGAATCACCACTCCCTCCAGAAATGGGAGTCCTCATGATTCATGGTTTAAATCCATTTGGTTTTATAAATCAACGGAGGGTGAATGAAAATAATGTCGATCTCAATCGCAACTTTGCAATCAAACCCTCTTTGTTTTCCAAACAAAATCTTGAATATAAAAAGATCGAGCGATTTTTAAACCCAAAAAGACCGGTCAAGTTGAATTTTATTTCTGAAGTTTCATTTCTCTTTGAAGCCGCAAGGTATATTTTTCAGTATTCGTTGGGCACGATGCGGCAGGGGGTTCTTCAAGGACAATATTCCTCACCAGAGGGGCTTTATTTTGGTGGAGACAGAGCGCAAAATCAGCGGGCACTTGTTGACCTACTTCTGCAGGAATGGGCAGCCACCTATGAGCGAATATTCGTGATAGACATACATACAGGCTACGGACAGAGAGGAAAACTTCATTATCTAGCCGCTTCGTCAGCGGATCCAGAGTCCATTGTATTAAAGAAAATCTTTGGGGAGAATTCTGTGGATTTCGGTCAACAAAAGGATTTCTATCTAGTGGAGGGTGACTTTGTTGCCTATTGCCTCAACCGCCTTAGAAATGATTTTCGTCGATCCGCCCAGGGCCTCGCTTTTGAGTTTGGAACACTGGATAGTCAAAAAACTCTCGGAAGTATTGAATCCCTCCGCCGAATGGTATTGGAAAACCAAGTCTGGAATTATCGATCCGACACTCAGCAAGACGACGTTAAGGTGCGTGGACTATTCCGGGAAATGTTTTATCCATCGGATCCAGAATGGCGGAGCGCTGCTCTCAGGCAAGCCCAGCAAGGTTGGGATCAAGTCATCAGATACTATTCGTCAATTCAGTAAGTGTCGTGTCTCATAATTATTCAAAAACAAGGCAAGACTGTTGCGCTTTGAGATGGATCGCCTTTTTGGTAAACTTTTTGTCACTTTTTTGCCTTTTGAGATCAAGATTTGTCGAGGCCTTCCGATAAGGACCCCATGAGATGACGATTGTGTGAGTCATGACGATCCGAGCTTGGTCTAGGTTTTCGGGAGGAGGTTCTGAATGAAGAGGTTACTTTTACACTATCCTAAATTTTTCTCTGAAGCATTTTGCCTTGGAAAATTTAAAGTAGGTGCGCTTTTGGTTTCATTGCTAGGACTTTCTGGTTGTTATATGTCTGGTGGGATATCGGATCTTGCTCCAAGCACGGCCATTCCCGGGCTAGATAAGACTCGAGCCAGTGGAGCCGAGTTTGTTTCGGGGAGTGGTGAGTACGAGACGACCTTTCTTAAGAAATACAAAATACTGTCGTCTAGTGGGGATATAACGCAAAAGTGATGGTCAAGACAGCTCGGGGATACAAGGTCTATTCTTCTGTCATGGGGACAATGCTGTCGAAGGAATTGGATAAATAGAATTTTATGTCAACAACGGTGCCATCTCAGGAAATGTTCACTAAAATAGAAGATTTCAAGGAGACTCAGAAGATATGGGCTGACTTGGCCCACCGTGGGTTGGAGGTTTTTGCAAAGATAGGGGAGTCAGAGAGAATAATTTTGCTTCCTCAGATTCATCCTGGGGGGCAGGTCTTCTGTACTCTAAAGATTGTGCCATCCGAAGGGACGCATTCACAGGGGAAAATTTTTCTAGAATCTTTGACTGGGCAAGACCTACTTGGACAATTTTCCTTTGTCGGAGACAAATATTTCTTCAGGACAACATGGGTGCACGAGGATCCCTATGTTATTTTTCCCACCGAGATAATTCTTTATAAGTTACAACGGCGTCAGAATTTTCGTTTAAAAGTTCCAAAAGCCTTTCATTCTGAATTCGTATTGGAGAGTGTCAATGGCAAGAAGACGCAGTACAAGGTTAAAATCTGGGACTTGAGCTCTCGAGGCTGTTGCCTTCTGGTCGAGCCGACCTCGCTGTTTAAGGCTGACGATGGAATATCAGGGACGATGACTCTTTCCAAAAGAAGTCCGGTTTTCGTTCAAGGAATCGTCAAACATATTCGAACCGAAAAAGTTGAGGATAAGGTGCTTAGGCTTGCCGGTGTCGAATTTATTCCCCTTGGTCCAGCCCTTGAATCACAGCTCTTCACTGTGATGATGGAGCTTTCTAGACTCTACCTTCGAATCTCATAAATCTACTCATCGGTCCCAAGGGTTTTAGCGGGCTTTTTATCGATTTCACGAAACTCGCTTTCGATATTGCTCGACGGATTTGGTGTTGGTGATCCAGACAAGGCGTTTTTCTTTAAACTGTTAGAGCGACGATCTGCTTCCTTTTGTTTCATTTGATCGGTGTAGCGCTTCTCATAGGCTCGAATCTCCTGATTAAACTCAGATGTTTTTTCTCGAATGTAGTCGTCAAAATTTTTTCTTCCGTCTCTCATATCTGCTTCAAACTCATCTCTTTTTTCTCGCAGGTCCTGATAGAAGGTTCGTCGACGATCTTCATTTTCGGAGTAAAACTCTCGTTTCTGATCGGCAGTTGCTTTTTTGCTCAAAAACTCTTTTTTTATTTTTTCATTTTCTTTTTGAAATTGTTCTCGCTGCTTCTTTTCTTCGCGAACATACTCACGTCGTTTTCGATCCATATCTTTTTGAAAAAGTTGCCTTTTTTTGCTGGCTAACGAATTGAATTTTTCCCGGACTTTGGTTGGTGGTTTGTCCTGAGTCTCGCCGGTTAGCTTCAGCAATAATGCCAGCTCGTCATTTTCGGTTTTTAGTTCCGGCGGCAAATCTTTTCGAAGTTCCTCCAGAGCCTTTCGATCATCTTTGAGTCTGTATTCATCTTGTATAAGGTCCGAGCCAGAAGAGAGAAGTGGACAAAGAACTAGTGCTGATAGAAAAACCCAAAAAAAATTGAAAAAGAGCATCGGTATTTTATTTTTTGACATTCTGACCTCGTTGTTTCGATGATAACTGGCCTTGCAGAAAAAGACAATCGGCCGATATTGAGACAGGCGGCAAACGCGGGCGCCAGAATGAAAGAAGGTATATGATTTTTGGTCGCAGACCCTATAAAACAGACCGACGCTTTGCAAAGCAATTGGGTTTTTTTTCTCACCCACTTTTTCAGCGTAAGTATGTTTACTACCTGGTTCTCACGATGGCTGGTTTGGCATTGTTTTTTTATGGGCCAGCGATGTATTTTATCTCTCAAAACTACAAGCTACTGACTAGCCTTGCCTATGAAACTCATCCAAGTTTGGTTAACAACCTTGAACATGAAACCCAATGGATCTGGCTCTTCGCGGGAGCAAGTTTTTTGGGAATCATCGGTTTGACGTTTTGGATTGCGATCACATTAACTCAACATCTTATTGAGCCCGTTATTGCGATAGAAAAACATATGCGTGAGCTCGTGATGGGCCGCTGGGATGTCCCAGACTTTAATCCTGAATATGCCGAATTTAAAGAGCTGGCGCTGACCTATGAATATCTTTTTCGTTCTTTAAAAACAATGACAGAAGAAGAGTTGAAACTGCTCAATCTTGTCGTGGTTGACCGAAATCACAAAGATGCCTGGGGCGCTTGGCTTTATCTTGTCAATATGAAAAGGCAGCGACTTGGGTTAGGGGCTTTTAACCCCGTGATCGGCGTTTCAACTTCTGAAGTTGACTCTGAACGTCTCGTGTCTTGATGGCCTCACGCTTATCGTGGGTCTTTCGCCCTTTGGCTAAGGCAATTTCCAATTTGGCCCGGCCTTCTTTAAAATAGATTTTGAGCGGGATGCAGGTCAGACCCCTTTCTCGAAGGGCATCAAAAATATTATTCAATTCTTTTCGATGCATCAGCAACTTACGTTTTCGTTCTGGTTCGTGATTGTTATATCTTCCAGCTTTGTAGGGGGCAATGTGGGCGTTTTGCAGATACGCATCTGCGCCCTGAAAAACAATAAATGAATCTTTCAATTGGACATTTTTATCTCTGAGGGACTTGACTTCACTTCCAGTTAAAACAAGACCAGCCTCGAAAGTTTCTAGAATCTCATAGTCGAAGCGGGCTTTCTTATTTTCTTGAATTAGGAGAATCCCCATACCGAAGTCCCCTAGTCCCGCTTAAGATAGAGATACAATTCAACAAAATCTTCAGGACGAAGTTCTTCGCCTCTTAAATTTTCACTTAATTTGTTTTCAGCAATCCATTGAGTCCAAAGACCCTTTTGATGGGGTGACAGCCATCCCGTCTCAAGGTTCTTTCGCAATAATTTTCGTCGGTGCGCAAAACACGCCTTCATAAATTTCAAAAAATCCCGACGATCAATGTCGAATTCTCTGCGCGGTTGGAAAACCAACACTCGGCTTGCTACCTGTGGGGCGGGCTTAAAATCACGGGGACCGGCCTCGCAGACAAGCTCGACATTCCAAAAAACTTGAGCGATCACACTCAAGAGGCCATAGTGCTCCGTCGATTCTTTTGCTTTTATTCGTTGAGCAACTTCTTTTTGAAACATCAGAATCATTGCGCTGATTGGTTTTATATCCAGAGATCTTTCAATCACTAAGGACGAAGAAATCTGATAAGGAAGATTGCTAACCAAAAGGACTTCGGATGGATCCTCAAGGAGAGTCCAGTCCCACACCAAGGCATCGACTTCAAAAACTTTTAAACCACGATTTCGCCAATGCTGAGCAAAAAGAGAATCCAATTCAATGAGGGTTATGTCAGGATACTTTTGCCTCAATATATCGGTTAGAGCGCCAGGCCCCGGCCCAATCTCCAATATTTTTTTTGGCTTCTTACGATCAACCTCGGAAACAATTTTTTCGATCACATGGTCGGCAACGAGATAATGTTGCCCCAGGGATTTCTTTGCTTCAATGGGCATCGAGCTGAAAAACAAATCCAATCTCTCTCGCGCTGGGGCTACCGCACTCATTTTTGAAAATCTCCATCCCAGACCTGAGGTGAAGGAGACAGGGACATCGAATGTCTCTCGCCTCGATTGAGTCTGAGTATTCCAGCATACCCGATCATCGCAGCATTGTCTGTGCAATATCTCAGCGGAGGGATCACTAATTGATATTTATTCGCCTGCGCGAGCAACAAGCCTCGTTCGCGCAACCTGGAATTGGCGCTGACTCCGCCTGTCAAAATTATCTTTTTCATTTGGCATCTTTTAGCGGCCCGGGAAAGCTTAGCCAGCAATACATCGACAATGGCTTCTTGGTAGGACGCACAGAGATCAGGCAAGACTTCCTTTGTTTTGACTGGCCCTAAGTCGGCCATAAGGCGTTGGGCCGCAGATTTAAGGCCCGAAAAGCTCATATCCAGAGAGTCATCATGGAGCATACTCCTCGGAAAATCATAGGCCTTCGGGTTCCCCGTGTGCGCACAATGATCAACGCGGACACCACCAGGAAAGCCAAGGCCGGCCATTTTCGCAAATTTATCAAAGGCTTCACCCGCGGCATCGTCTTTTGTAGTTCCCAAGATTTGATAGTCACCAAGTCCTTGAATTCGATAGAGGCTTGTGTGTCCGCCGCTAATAGCGAGTCCAATATATGGATAGTTAAAATCCTCAGGCGGTGAGAATTCAGAATCTCGCAGAAACGGAGCAAGAAGATGGCCTTCCAGATGATTAATGCCAATCAGGGGAAGGTTTAAACTTTGCGCCAAACTCTTCGCTGTAATCACACCGACAATGAGTGCTCCAATAAGTCCTGGACGATTAGTCACAGCAAGACCCTCGATATCTGACCACTCAAGACCGCCAGCCTGTTTGAGGGCCTCCTCGAGAAGCGGAATCAAAGCTGATGTGTGGTTTCGAGAGGCTATTTCAGGAACAATTCCCCCATAGGGCTCATGCTCCAAGTCTTGCGCCCGGGAAACTAAAGACAAGACCTCGCCCTGAGCTGTGACAACAGCGACAGACGTATCATCGCAGCTGGTCTCAATAGCTAATATTTTTCTGATCATTTCGGACTCTTAAGTCTCGTCTTAGCCTTTTTGGCCTCTTCTGATTTCGGATATTTGGAAAGGACTTCCTTATAAAAAGTCACCGCCTCATCTTTCAGGCCGAGTTCTTGAAAACTAGCCCCAATTCGAAGGGTTGCCAGGGCTAGAGACTTTCCCTTTGGATTTTCTTCTCGATATTTTTGATAACTGAGAATGGCTTGCTTCCAGTCTTTCTTTGCAAATTGCTCTTGGGCTACATCAAAAGTGCTCTTAACGGGTTTCGAAGGAGAATTAGCTTGTGGTTTCGTCTGGTTTGCGGCTTGAAAAGCAGCATATTCGGAATGTAATTTGGTGACCTCTGCTTGCAGCGAAAAAATTTGCTGTTCCATTTTCTCGATAGAATCTTGAAGAAGTTCGGATTTTTTATTAACTTCACCGAACTTCTCTGTGTTTGCCTTTGAATGAGATTGGATCAGCTGATTTTCTCTTTGAATTTGATTTTCGACAACCTCAACTCGTCCATTCAGAGTCCTCATTTGCTCTTCAATTTCCACAAAACGAGAGCTGGCATCTGCAGTATTTTTCTGAATAGTTGAGACCTGCTGCTGCATGACCTGGCGCTGCTCAACCTCTTTAACTTCTGTTCGGGTCTGCAGGCAGCTTGAGGTCAAAACAAAAATACTGAAAAACCCAATAATTCTCTTCATAGGACATCTCCGTTTTTTTGCCGAATCAGCCTTGCAGAGTTTTCAGCCTTTTCGGCCGCAGCCCGGGACTTCAAGAATTCAGTTCTGGCTCCGCTCCAATCGCGGTCAGAATAGAGCAACCGTCCTTTCCGGTAGGCTTCTTCAGCCTGATGCCAAAAGCCAGGAGAGTGTCGGGGAGCCTGAACTGATTTGGCGGCATCTATGGCTGCACGTGCAATTGCATATTCTTCAATCGGAGGCGGTATCGACTGACAACCAAGGAATACAACAGTCGATACCAAAATTGACACCAAAATTGATACCAGGATCAAGCCCGACCGTAGAAAAAAATTCTTACTGATTTGATGGAACAAAGTTCGCTCGGCGATTCTTCGCATAAGCGGATTCCGTCTCATCAGTTGTCAACGGCTTTTCTTCACCATAACTGATTGTGCTCAAGCGATCCTTAGCCACGCCAAGGCTTCCTAAATAATTCTTTACTGAATTGGCGCGTCGTTCGCCCAAGGCTAAATTATACTCAATGGACCCTCGGGCGTCACAATGTCCTTCAATTTGAACTTTCGCCTTAGGATTAGCGTTAATCCAGTTTGCATTTTGCTGGAGCTTCTTTTTGCATCAGCAGAGAGACTTGATTTATCATATTCAAAGTTGACGGTCACAAGACCTGACACTTTACCACTATCTGAACCTTGAGCATCAAAATTCATCGGCGTCGCTTCGACTGGGGCCTCTGGCTGACCTTCTGTAACGGCGGCCTGGGACTGATCAACATCTGTCTTAGTCTTGCTTGCGCAACTCCAAACCAATGACGAAAAAACAAGCAACAAAGTGCATTGCTTAAGGGTCTGCGTGGTGGTTTTAGAAAAATTGCTAACTACATTACTATTGACTACAGGACTTTTAACTTCACTATTTGACAATTTCATTAGCTCCTCTAAAAGACTTTTGTAAACATTAGTGCATAGCTCCCCAATGTCAAACTCGATTGATGTTGCAATGCTTTAAGGCTATCCAATCTAAATGAAACAAATCTCTTTTGCTTTTTTTCTAATTTCAGTGGTTGGTCTTAGCCCTTTTTCGCAGACGCTTGTTCCCGCAGTAGCGCAGGTTCGCGAAGTTCCCTATGGGGTGGAGTTTGTGACCATTTCGACACCGCATTTTGAAGTCATTGTAAACGCAGAGCAGCAATCCTTGGGCCAACATTATTCGAATCAGCTTGAGAAGGCCTACTCATATCTGTCTGCTTCGATAACTGATCGCCCAGAGAAAACGATCGTTATTCTCAATGATAAATGGGATGTGACCAACGGGTATGCGACCCGAGTTCCTTATCCACACATTATGATTTACCCAGTGTTGCCTGGAATTCAAGATAGTCTGGCAGATGCCGGGGACTGGACGCTTGAACTTCTTGCTCACGAGTACACTCATATCTTAAATTTTGAACCAGCCCCGGGTGCAGTTGGGCACCTTCGCAATATTTTTGGAAGTATTATGGCGCCAAACATTTTACTTCCAACCTGGTGGAAAGAAGGGGTTGCCGTTCACGTTGAATCGTCAGTTTCAACTGGTGGCCGACTGAAATCTAGCTATCAGGATACTGTGATCAGAGCTATTGTTTTGGCGGGAAAGCTAAAAACATATGATTTGGCACAAATCAACGAAGTGTTGCCGACTTGGCCAGAAGGAATGCGTTCATATTTGTTTGGATCAGTGATGTGGAGCCAAATGGTTGCAGACCAAGGTTCACCTATTGTTAATCGATTGTTTCAGCATCATGGAGGTCGCTTTCCATATTTCGTAGAAACCCCAGCCAGAGAAAACCTAGGAACAACCTATTTGGGTCAATACAAGAGAGCCCTCGATGAAACAGAAAATCGAGCTCAGGCCCAATTGAAAACTTTGCGACAAGTTTCTCCAACTTTGGATTCTCCGCTTGTTGTCAAAAACGCCGAGTACCTTTCGGCACCGGCGATTTCTCCAGACGGTCAATACCTTGCCCTTATTTCTCGAGATTTTGCCGAAAACAGAAGCGTTCGAATTTTCGAAAAGAAATCTGGCGATATGGACTTTCTCAACCCAAAGGAAATCCTCAGAACTGAGTCAGAGTTAGATCAAGGACCGGCTGGAAAAATCTATGATGGCCCACCTCCGGGAGCATCGGACGAGTCAGCTGGCTTCATAAATCCCGAAAACTTGTCTATGATAAGCTAGATTGGGTGAACTCTGTCGAAAGGTATTCTGACCTCTATTTATTTGATCTAGAAAATCGAAAGACAAAACAATTAACCAAACAACTGAGGGCTCGAGAACCAGCGGTATCTTTAGATGATCAAAAGATTGTCTTTGTAAAGTTGAGTGCAAATCAAACTGCGCTGGCCTTGTATGATTTAACAACCGAACGCGCTGAAATCTTAGTGCAGGGAGCACCAGGGCAACGAATTAGCTTTCCCAATTTTCTCAATTCAGAGGAAATTATTTACACGGCCTCTAATACGGCTTCCACTGCGGTCGCGAGTGCTGCTTCCAATTCGGCCGCTAATAAAGTCACTAATACAGTCGCCAATTCGGACGCGGTCTGGATTTACAATCTCTTAACTCGAAAACTTCGCCGGTGGGATGTCCCACAGAATTCTCATCTTCTTAAGCAAGTTCGGTTTCCGACTCTTTCCAAGCGAGGGGTTCTTGCGACTTCGATCAGCAATGGTGTTCCAAATATTTACAACCTCGGAAATGCAGCTGGTGATTCTCCGGGCGCGAGTTCGGCAAAGACCCATCCACTCACACACACTTTAACGGGTTTCTTTTCTTTAGCTGAGGACCCTTTGACTGGTGATCTTTACTCAACCAAAATGACAGAAAAAGGACCGTGGATCTTTAAAATCGCAAAACAGGATCTGTTGTCCGAGCGAGCCCAATCGCTTCCTCAAGTCGCACCCTTATTCGCAGACAGGTACCCTCTGACTGATTCTGGTGCTGTGGGCACCGAAACCTATCCTGTGAGTGACTACGAGGTCAACCACCACCTCTGGCCTCACTATTGGATTCCTTTTCTGGCAACAACTGCAGATGGTATTGTTTTTCAGGCCCTCACTTCTGGATTTGATCCTTTAAAGAAGCATCAATATTCTGTGAGTGCCGCCTGGGACAGTGCTCTCCAAAAGGGATCTTTTGCGGGTATCTATCAAAATACCGTTTGGGCCGTGCCTTGGTTTGTGCAGAGTTCGATAGTTAATACCTATTTTGCCTCAGTGACAGATACACTCACTACTAAGTCCTATTTACTTGGATCTAATATTTCACTTTTCCCAATTTCCAGGGAGCTTTCGATGGCCCTTGCAATGAAGCAAGTCTCCTACGAGTCCCCGACCAAAACCCGTCGCGGAGCGGGGCCAACCTTAAGCTTTACCTACGCAGATTTGTCGCAGGCCGGAACTCAGATATCTCCAGAAAATTCAAAGACCCTCACTCTTGGAGCCACTAAGTATCTCAATAATGGCGACGATTTAAATCACAGCCAGTATCTTTTTTCCGGATCCATTTACACCAACAAATGGCTTCCGTCGCGAAATGCGATCATGGCAAAAGTTAATGCCATTCATACTCCTGAATTCGTCGACCCTACTTATGGAGCATCAACGGCTTCATTAGCGCTGGTCCAGGATTCGGTAGGGCCTAATTTTCTGATGCGAGGGTATTTGCCCGGTCATTTCCGCGGGCGAAATATGATCAACACCAATTTTGAGTACCGATTTCCCATAAGAGACATCTATCGCGGGAATGGAACAGATCCTTTTTTCTTGCGTCGCCTGCATGCCGCCGTCATTCTCGACGGAGTTACCGCGGAGGGGCAAGTCTACCGTTCGTCCCAAAAAGTCTACATGCCGGCCGATTTCAGCGAAAAATTTTGGACAGTTGGAGCCGAAGTCAAACTTGAGACCACAGTGGGCTACGTGCTTCCAGTTCAGTTTGTGGTGTATTACTATCTTCCTCAGAACAAGGACACTGGTGGGGAATCATCCGTGGGCTTGACCATGCAGATTACTCAGTCTTTTTGAGTCCTCTAGGCCAGCCTGCTTAAAAACATTGCATTTAAATTGTACTTCGTATTTGAATTTAGTGTCCCTAGTTGACAGAATCCCCCTGCCATTGAAACACTGAAAACAAGAATGGCAGACTTTTTCAAGAGTTGGTCCCGGTTGCCGCAAAGGGAAGTGCAATATGGAAAAAATAGACTGGATTAAAGACTTGGTTCGAGCTGAGAAACAAATGGAAGACTCTGGGCTGGTTGAACTCCAGACGGCTTTTGACCCCCAGCGGATATTGGCCTACGACTCGCTCCAATTTCTTCTTAAAATCAAGGGTGAAATTGTCGATTCTATTTCAGCCTTTAATGAATTGAAAAAACTCTCCCGTGGGTCGCATTAAGATTTATGGAATTGCAAAAACTCATGCTGACTTTATGCTTTTTCGAAATGGCTACAAAATGATTTTTTCAATTCGTGGACCGGGTCAAATTGGTGTGCGACTTAATTTTATTGGCTCTGGTTTTTTGCCTTCTCCGAATCAAAGTGCAGCCGCTTCTAATGAAACCCAAAATATTATAGACGAACACATTATTGAAGCTATCTGGGGAGCCTTCGGCGAGGTTCTTTGGACCTTTAAGGGGCAGCCGCTCAAGATTGAATACTTGGTTCGACATTTCCTTTCGATTTTCGTAAAAGAAAGTTCAAAGTGATACGGCGAGCCAGTTGCGTTTCGTTTTGAAACAAAACCTTCAATTTTTTGCATTTCAAAGCCAAAAATCCAAAATCTCGATGAAGTAATGCTACACTTACAACACCTGGTGGGGTGTGGCTATGAAGAGATTCTTTTTTCGTTCCAATCGTTTGAGTGTTGCTCTTTTAACTGCAATTCTGTTGCTTGGATTTCAGAACTGTGGACAGCCTGGATCAATCAGCCTTAGCCCCCAGGCAGACATAACAAAAAAAGAGGATCTAATCGATCAAAACGGCAATTCGGATGCTGGTGACAGAAATCCATCGAGTGGCACAAGCGTAGGGTCTTCGGGTGGCGGACCAGCAGGACCTGGCACAGGCACTGGAACCGGGACCAGCACCAGCACTGCACCGATGGGGCCTCAGACCTACACAACGGAAACTTATGTCACCACAAAACTTAATACCCCAATTGAATTTACTCTGACGGCTTTACTTGAACCTAAGTTGACCGGTCTGACAGTCGATGTCTCCTCGATCTCGTCTCAAACAGGAATTCTGAATAGAATCGCAGGCGCAGATTTTCAGTTTAAATACTCTCCGAATTTTGGTTACCGCGGGCGCGAGGTGCTCACGATTAGCGCGAAAGATTCCCAACAAAATCTGGTAAAATTCAATGTCACTATTGTGGTCGGAAATCCTCTTCAGCTCATTAAACCGGCACTCGCAATTCGTGGAATGGGCTGTATCCAGTGCCATGCACGAGTTAAATCAAATATTATTACAGACTTTGGATATGGCAGTCCATTCTATTTTAATGAGAATATGGGCGGCAGTTGGTGGAAAAGTGGAGGATTGTATGGGGATCACGCCAATGCTTTTTCTACAATGAAGTTGTCTCCAACCGTGAACGTTATTGTGCCCTCCGCGCCTTTACCCTCACGGATTGCTGGGCTCACTGGAACATCTATTCTTGCAAGGTATATTCAGTCGCGATTTGCTGTTGCGGATGACCCTGATACAAAAAATGTTCTAGTTAAAGAGAAGTCCAAGGTATACATCGGCGCGCCTAGCGATTCAGACGTTGTTCGAGATTTTTCATTGAGTTCAGGAACTCGACTTGCCTACTTTAAGAACTCGGAAACTGCTTTGCCACTATCAGGGCTTTCAGACAAAAATACCTACTTTAAGAATGAGGGCGTTCTTAACTGCGAAGGCGACGTGGCCCTTCGAGGTCCTGCGTATTTTGTGAATCTGCAAGTCAATTCCGCAACGGGATGTCGGATTTATGTGATTGGGTCCGTTTTTATTTTTGGCCAGATTTCGCAAACTAACGCAAGTGAGACCAGAAACCTACAAATTACCAGCACAAGGTCAATTAATATGGGCCTTGGGGCGATGAAGAAGAATAATGCCTTTTGTGATCCGAACTCAAGCTACGCAACAGATACTGCGAATTTCGGAACTTCCAGTTTAACAAACAGATACTATTCGTTTTGGACCGTCCCAAGCCAGGTGGTTCGTGGTGAATTAAACCCCTCTGCCTTTGGAGCCTCTGTTTTGGCGGAGGCCACGGCTATTGAAAGCAAAGAAGGCGTTCTCTTAGATGCAAGTTGTCGACCCGAAGGACGAAACGTCTCCTTTGATCGAATTTTGCTCAATGCGCCGTCAGTTCAAAGCAGATATGAAGGCGACATTATTGGGACAATTATTGCGGAGTATTCGATCATGAGTCTTGGAAAGTTCAAATTTCAGTACGATGAGGTCTTTGATAAGGTTCCAATACTTCCGTTCTTCGATAACAAAATCTACTTGGATATTGAGGATTAGCTGGCTAGACTTTGTTGAGCCATAAGCTTTTGGCTTCGAAAAAGATCCACGGAGGGTCCCATGAATTCCTTTCAAAAGATATTTTCTTATCAAAAGATATTATTGTTTATGGTGGTGTTGGCTTTTGCCGACGTAGTCCATGCCCGGGTGCAAGTCTCATTTATGCCTTTGAATCGACAGGCCATGGTGATTACAAAAGACGAACCTGGGGATGAGCCAATTTCCTTTTATTTGTATGAACAAATGTCTGTGCCAGTTCAAGATAGTTTTATCGGTCCTGGGAAATCTTGGTCCACGGGACAGCGAGAATTCAATATGGTTTGCTCGCTCTCGCCAAGCCAAGGGAATCAGTGCAATTTTATTATACAAAATCTACCTGATGCTCACTTAGACCCGAACAAGGGTTACGTTGAGTATCACCTACGGGGAACTGCCGCTGCAGAGATTTTTCAAAAATTTGTCGTTCCTGCAGGGGGAACTTTATTTGAATTTCGAAGCAATGGCGGTGAAATTACAATTAAATCAACGCCTAATGAATTTCTTTTTACGGCCCATAAATAGTCAGGGACCAAAGGACCGCCTAGTTTGTCGTATCTTTCATTTTGAAAATCATCAGAAGGCCCGGCACTCCGATCAAAGCACAGGCGAAAAAAAACTGAGCCCAGCCCAGTTGTTCGACCATTTTGCCAGAGAAGCCTGAAAAGAAGATCTTGCCGACAAAGGCAAGACTCGAAAGAAGTGCAAATTGAGTTCCCGTATACTTTTTATTTGTGATCATCGATAGAAAAGCAATAAAGGCAGCCGAACCCATTGCTGTGGACAGATCTTCTAGAACAATAACCACGGCGAGGGCCCAGCGCTGGGGCCCTGTCCAAGTAATCAAAGCAAAAAATGCCGTTGTCAACACCTGCAAAACTCCGAAAATCCAAAGGGCACGATAGATTGAAACATAATACAAAACTGCGCCGCCAATAAACAAACCAAAAACTCCAGCGAGGGGACCAATAGTCTTTGCGATCAACGCAATATCTTGATTTGAATAGCCCATTTGAACATAAAATGAGCCCAGCATTTGGCCGGCGATTGCATCGCCGAATTTAAACAATATCGTGAAAAGCAAAATGTAAATGGCACCAGATCTCGAGAAGAGCTCTGCAAATGGACGAATTATTATTTCTTCGAATCCGCGTGGAATATTCTCTGCGTCTAAGCGGGGCTCTGGTGCTAAGAGAGTGATCAAAAGGCAGACGCCCATCAGAATTCCCATAGTCAGGTACATTTGACCCCAGGAAAAAGCAAATAGGTCAGAGCCGACCAATCCCAACCCGAGGCCACCTGCCACATACATAGCTGCGCGATACCCATATTGGTAAAGTGAAGAGCCAAGGCCCATTTCTTCATCATTTAGACTTTCTCGCCGATAGGCATCTATAGCGATATCTTGAGTGGCACTTGCAAATGAAATCAAAACAGCCACCACGGCCATGGCAAACAGTGACTGCTTGGGTTCAAAAGTCCCCAAAAAAATAATCAATCCCATCAGAGCCATTTGTGAAAAGGCAATCCAGGAGCGACGACGTCCCCAGCTCCCCAGGCTCCAGCGATCCATCAAAGGGGCCCACAAGAATTTCAAACCGATTCCCACGCCCACCCAGCTCATAAAACCCACAGCCCCTAGACTGAGGCCCTCACGAGTGAGCCAGATCTTCAAGTTTGAGCCAATAAGGACAGCAGGCAAACCACTTGAAAAGCCAAAGGCAAAGGTAATTAGCATCTTCTTGCTAAAGAGAGTTGCAAGAAGGTTTTTATTCGTTGCTGACATGTTGTTTTCTCATCTGCCACAAAAGATGACTCACAAAGGGGCGACGAGTTTCACCGGTTGCAACCATTAACAGTTTGGTAATTTTCAAATCTTCAGAGTCTGTATAAAGTAAAATAATCAATTCCTGAATATAGTTTGTATTAAGTGTAATATAATTATCAGTCCCAATGCCTAGATGGACGCCCTTCTTTTCCCACCAACTGAAGGGATGATCTTTGTAATCTTCAAATTGGCCGGTCAGCTTATTGTTAGAAGAAGGCAGAGAGACGATGCTAACATCCTTCTGAATTAAACGATTCAAAACGTCGTGTTGATAGTGCTCAACTTCTCGAGCGGTGTGAAATTTCGCTTTAGTAAAGCGAACTAACTCGTCTGCATCCAAAGTGTGTCCTGCCAAAAGCTTCATCAAGACATCTTTTGATCCACCCCAGTCGATCTCAACGAGCTCGCGATAAAAATCATCTTTGATGCCAACAATTTCTTTCGCTTTATTTCTTCTGACGACCTCTTGGTAAATCAGATGAAAGAAATAATTGGGATTTATGCCTAGGCTGACCCCATGTTCGAGGGTATCAATATGCCAAATATTCATCGCATTATCGACCGCCTGGATTCCCTTTTTCAAGGTATAAAAAGTTTCCCCGTGATGCGAGCGAATTCTGAAGCCGCGATACTGCAGCTTACGGAAACCCATCTGCATTTCATAAAAATGCTCTTTGCGATAAAGCTCCCGCTCAACCCCGACTGTATCAACATCAGTGACGACATCCCGCAAGTCAGGATACTGGTCAACCAAGGCAATCAGCTCATTGACCTGAGCCATAAAATGATCTTTTCTGAGCTTATATTTGGACGAATCAAAGTGGCTGGCTTCCTTTCGAAAGGATGGTGACAAAACAAACTTGAAATCAGGATGAGCCTTTTGGAAAGAGCGAAAACCTTCGTAGAGTCCTAAGACGACATCTTCTGAAGTGACATTTTCAGCACCTGGAATTTGTTGTGACGCGCTGGATGTGAGTCGAGACAAGGAAAATTTAATTCGAATACTTCCTACGTTATATTTTGTATAAAGCTCCTCGGCCAGGTGGTAAGCTGCCTCTGTATGCGCTTCCCGAGAAATAAAAATCAAACTCGGCAAATATAAGAGTTTCAAGTATTTTAGAAAACCTTCGCCTTCTTTGAGTCGTATCAATTGGTCAACATCTGCCGCGGACTTAAATCTTGAAATTGGAAAGCCATAATTTGTAGAAATTCGTTTAAGATAGTCTTCTTCCTTTTGTCCCTCCATCAGCTTAAGAAGTCGGGGATATAGAAACTCCGCGGTGAGGGCTCCCGTGAGATGAATATGCTCTTCTTTGAACTTCATAGGAAAGGACTTGAAAAAGTGAAACAATGACTTGGTGAAGGTGTGTTCTAGCAGGCGGTGTATACTTTGTTTGTTGATCCGAAACAGCTCCAATTTTTCTTTAAAGTCGAGTACGACTTCAAAGGCTTCACGACTTTCCTCGATCACTTCAGAGCGAATCAGCAATTCAATTGTGTCACTTAAACTGATTCCATTTGTTTCTGAGATTATCTTAATAAGATGCTTTGAAAGAATCTTTTGAACTTTAGTCATTGCTCCAATCTAGCGAGGAATAATTACCTTGTACATGACTTTGTGTGGCCCAGAGTCTTTGATATCAAAAAGATCTCCATAGAACTGAAATCCCATTGATCGATAAAAGGAAAATGAACGAAACCGAGCGTTGCACCAAAGCAAATCACAACGTCGCTCTTTCAGGAGAAAAATTCCAAAGCCTAAAAGCTTGCTTCCAAGGCCTTGACCCCGATAGTGCTCGGCCGTTGCCATTCCGCGCAAACGAAAGGGAAATCCAGCAGAAAAGTAGGGCGAAGATTCCTGCATTAGGCTTGCAACAGAAACTAGTTTTTGATTGTGAAACAGGCCTAAATGAAATGTGGATGAATCGTTGTCATTTGGAAATATGCAGTCGTCAACCCTGGCCAAAGGTCTTAAGACTTTCTGTCGGAGTGTTATCGCTTCACCTAATTGAATGAGTTTGATCTCGGATTGAAGACTCATCCTGTTTTATATCTCAGGTAATGGCGCCAGTTCGATGGAAACGGTCCCAATCGAAATTCTGTCTCGGCTAAAGGCAGCCAGGTCGGCATTCGCGGTTCTCGAAATAGGGGCATTCTCGCTTGGGTCGGAGTTCTGTTGGCTTTTCTCTGATTGCACTCGCGACAAGCTGTCACGACATTTGTCCAGTTCCGCGGGCCTTGATGAGAGGCCGGGACCACATGATCCAAAGTGAGAAGCTTGGACGAATATTTTACGCGGCAATACTGACAGGTAAAACCATCTCGAATATAGACGTTTTCTCGGCAAAAGCGAATGGCGCCATGGGGGCGTGGCCTCACATAGCTACGAAGGCGCAGGACGCTTGGGAGCTGAAAGCTAGAACAGGCAGAGCGGGCAAAGACAGAATGATACTCCAAGACGTCGACTTTGCCTTGAAACCACAAGACGAGTGCCTTCTGCCAGCTGACGACCCTCATTGGCTCATAACTGGAATTAAGTACAAGTGACCTCAAAGTCAGTATTGCTGTTGACGCAGAATACATCCTCGCTCCTGAGAGGAAACCTCTCTTGTTAATTATAAGGAATATGAGGCGCTATTTTCAAGAGGGAACATATAGATTGAGCACATTTGCTTGAGGGGCCTCGATTTAAACCTAGACATTTCAAACAAATATGACTATTTTCTGCCAAATTTGATTGTCCCCATAAGGAGCGTTTATGAGTCGCCGTGTATTTGCTTTTCACTATGTTTTAAAAGGTGCCGACGGAGTCGTCCTGGACGCTTCTGAAGAAAACCAACCCTTGGCTTTTCTTGAGGGGGCGGCCCAAATTATTCCTGGTCTTGAGGCCGCAATTCTTGATTTGGATGAGGGCGAGAAGAAGATTGTCTTTCTGAAGGCGAGTGAGGCTTATGGGCCATTTGAAGAAAAATGGTGATGAATGTTCCTAGGGCTGAATTAAGTCATCTTCCTGATCTCAAGGTTGGAAGTTTTCTGAGCCTCGCTCTTGGAGACCAAACAAAAGTAGTTAAAATTTCGCAAATTGATGAAGAAAAAGTGACTCTTGATGGAAATCATCCACTCGCTGGGCAGGATCTTCACTTTGAAGTCGAGATGGCCTCCGTTCGAAACGCAACCCAAGATGAGATCGCTCATGGACATGCTCATGGAATCCATGGCCATCATCACCATTCAGAAAGTGATAACGATAGTGCCATCGTTTGATATTGTTTCCGAATTAGATCTTCAAGAGGCAGATAATGCCGTTAACCAAACTCGTAAAGAGGTCGGCGGCAGATACGACTTCAAAGGGTCAAAGGCCGAGGTTGAGTGGGACCACAAGGAAATCACTCTTGTCGCCGAGGACGAGTATAAGATTGAAGCTATGAAAGGCATACTTCAAACCAAACTCCATCGCCGAGGTCTTGATATTAAGGGTTTTGAATTTGGGAAAATTGAGGAAGCTGGGGGCGACTTTTAAAGCAAAAAATTATTCCCCAGCAAGGTATAACCAAAGAACTGGCTAAAGAAATTATTCAGCTCCTCAAAGAAACAAAGCTGAAAGTACAGTCTCAAATTGTGGACGAGAAAGTTCGAGTGACGTCAAAGAGTATTGATGACTTGCAATCGGCCATGCAGCTGATAAAGTCTAAATCTTTCAAGTTGCCATTGCAATTTAACAATATGAGGCCCTGAAATTTTAAAATTTCATTTTTTATCTCAGCTTGTTTTAATCTTCGTCTTCCAGATTTGCATCTGTCATCCATGTTTTTCTCAAAATAAATTGATTGTTCTCGGTGATTCACTCACGGAGGGCTATGGGGTTTCCAAGGATTCTGCTTTTCCCGCGATCTTGGAAGAAAAGATAAAAGCCTCTGGCAAAAATTGGACCGTCGTCAACGCCGGAGTGACAGGTTCAACAACAGCCTCGGCCGTGAGTCGACTCAAGTGGCTTCTGAGAGCCAAGCCTGACGCAGTTTTAGTCATTCTTGGGGGCAACGACGGCCTGCGTGGAATCAAGGTCGTAGAGAGCCAAAAAAATCTTTCAGCCGCCATTGAGATGATTCAGAAAGAAAAGAAGAAAGTCATCTTAGGTGGACTCTATATGCCGCCAAATTATGGCCTTGAATATACGGCTCAATTTCGAAAAATGTATGCTGATTTAGCGAAAAAATATTCCGTTCCCTTGATCCCTTTTATTCTTGAAAAGGTTGCAGGAGATCCAAATTTTAATCAATCCGACGGAATTCATCCAAATGAAAAAGGGCACAAAATTATTGCCGAGACGATTTTTTCGTCTCTGAAAGAATATTTATGAGTCTCGAAATCAAAGATCTTTCTAAAAGCTTCACTCAGGGGGAGCATAAAATTCAAGTTCTTCAGAATCTCAATTTCGCGATAGAGTCGGGCGAGGTGGTTTCTGTGATTGGTCAATCGGGAAGCGGGAAGTCGACATTTCTGTCTTTGGTGGCAGGCCTTGATCGGGCTGATTCAGGCCATATATTGGTTGATCAAGAAGATTTGACCGAAATGAATGAAACGAGAATAACTCAGTTTCGAGCGTCGAATATTAGCCTTGTGTTTCAACAATACCATTTGGTTTCACATCTGACGGCTCTTGAAAATGTTCTATTGCCATTAGAAATTACCAAGGCCCCCTCCGCTCTTTTGCGGGCCAATCAGATTTTGGATGAGATGGGTCTCACACCACGGAAGAACCATTTGCCCACACAATTGAGTGGTGGCGAATGTCAAAGGGTGGCCATTGCAAGAGCTTTAGTTGTCCGTCCGAAACTGCTTCTGGCTGATGAACCCAGTGGAAATCTCGATATTGAAACGGGACAAAAGGTCATGGAAGTGTTCTTTCAAATGATACGCCACTATCGTACCACGGCCCTCGTGGTCACCCACTCCGAGGTTCTTGCTAGGCGCTGTCAAAAAACCTTTACTCTTAAAGATGGTCGTCTTTTGGAGACTCACCCGTGATTCTGAAGTGGGCCCTGCGTGACGTCTTGCGAAGTTGGAGACTGAGCCTTTTTTTCGTTTTCAACATGAGTTTGGGTCTGACCGGCACACTATCAATTGAGGCCTTCAAAGAGAGCCTTCAATCGTTTTTGCGAGATAATGCAAAAAATATTTTGTCTGCTGATCTTACAGTTTCAGCGCGGAGAAATCTGACTGAGAAAGAACTTTTGTTAACTCGCCAAATAATCAAGACCGCTAGTCCGCAGCATAAAGAGAGTTTGGTTTATGAGTTCTTTTCCATGGCGGGGACTGGGCAGGGATCAAGCTATTTTTCGACGCTTGTTGAGGTGAAAGCCATTGATTCCAGTTACCCCTTTTATGGCACGTTGACGCTTGAGTCTGGTGAGATTATTACTTCTGAGTCACCCAAGTCCATCATGCAAGGACCTTTTGTCTGGGCCTATCCTGAGCTCAAACATTCTATGGGTCTTAAGAAGAACGATGAAATTACCCTTGGAAATCTTAAGTTAAGGGTGAATGATTTTGTTCGTGAGGATACCACTCAAACCTTTCGAAGTTCCTCCATGGCCCCTAAAATCTATATCGACAGAACGCTTCTGAAGGACTCGGGTCTGATGCAATATGGAAGCACTTTCAATGAGTCCTTCCTCTATAAGATAGAGGCAAACGACCCGAAAGCTGAAATCGACGAGGCTCAGTTGACCTCACTTCAGAAGGATTTGCAGCAAGCGCTGACAGATCCGACTGTTCAAATTAATACAGCAAAAACTGCCGGCGAGGATTCCGGTCGACAGTTGAAATATCTGTCTGATTTTTGGGTTTAGCGGCCTTGATTGCAATTTTCTCTCAAGTCTTGGAATGGCCTATATTTTCCAGTTGTTTCTTTCTCAAAAGTTAAAGGAAATTGCAATTTTTCGCAGCCTAGGACTCACTCCTGGGCAAACACTTAATTTGTTTGTTTTGCAAGCCACGATTCTTGGTCTTTTTGCAATTATTCCAAGTTTTTTCAGTGCTCAAATTTTTATTCCTTTGCTTTCGCGGATGATTTCCTTAGTCACACCATTTTCTATTTTGCCAAAAATTACGTTTATGACAATCACCTTTGGATCAATTGGTTCAATTCTGTTAAGTCTTTTAGTGTGTTTGCCTTTTATTATTCAAATTAGGCATCTCCACCCAGCTCAGCTTCTTCGAGAGGAGAAAAGCGAGTTTCGACTGACCCGTGTTCAGTGGTGGCTCTTTCTGCCAAGTCTTGCGGTCTTTTGGACTTTCTCAATCCTGCAGTCAAATTCATTTAAGACGGGAAGTATTTTTTTCGGTGCTCTTGTTATTGTCATCATGGCCCTTGCTTTTTTTGGCTGGGTTGGTCTTGTTGGGTTGGACCTATTGAAGCCTCGTCGAGATTGGCGAATTAATTATTCACTGAAGAGTCTTGTGCGAAAGAAGGCAACCAGTCTGTCCATTTTTGTAACTCTCGGAATCGGGACTCTTTTGGTGAATTTACTGCCTCAACTTAAGGAGTCCCTAAATAAGGATCTCACCTTTGACGCAGCTTCGGCTGTTCCCTCCTGTTTCTATTTGATATTCAAGAGGAACAAGTAGATCCGGTTAAAGCTGAATTGTTGAAAAAGGATTGAAATTTAAAACGCTTTCCCCCTGATTCGGTCTCGAATTCTCAAAGTTAATGGTCAAGATTATGAGCGGAGAGTGGAGAGTGAAGCTCTACGAACTCGCGAAGAGGATCAGGAAGCTCGGACCCGCAATCGAGGGGTTAACTTGTCCTATCGAGATCAGCTCTCTGACACAGAAACGATTGTGGAGGGCAGGCCCTTTTCCAAAGAGTACAGCCCCGATCAGGAATATGCTGAGATTTCCGTGGAACTTCGTTTCGCCGATCGGATAGGTCTAAAAATTGGGGATCGTCTATTGTTTGATGTTCAGGGTGTTGGAATCCCTGCCGAAATCGTTAACTTTCGAAGAGTGAAGTGGACAAGTTTTCAACCCAATTTTTTTATTTTATTTCAATCGGGAGTTCTGAATGAGGCCCCGAAAACTTTTATCGGAATATTGCCCCATCTCGAGGCCTCCTTTACTCAAAGGGTGATGTCCGACTTGGTACAGAAGTTCGGTAATATTTCGATGGTTGATGTCAGTCGCTTGATTAAGAGCATTTTAAAATTGGCCGAACAAATGAGTTGGTCTCTTGAACTCATGGCAGCCCTCGCGTTTTTGGCAGGATATATTGTCCTCTATTCCATTGTCAGAAGCCAAGTCCGGCAGAGGCGTTGGGAGCTCAATATGTTAAAGATTTTGGGGGCGGGTGCCGGTTCTTTGCGGGTTTATCTTCTGAATGAATTTCTTATATTGAGTCTAGCTGCCTCTGTCTTTGGAGTTGGTTTAAGCTTTCTTGTCTCTGGTCTGATGATGAAGTTTATTTTTGAAGCGCCTATTGTTTTTTCTTTTTGGTGGGCCGGCGCGAGTGTGCTGATGGTGCCAATCTTGGCATCAGCAGTCTCTTATTGGGCCAGTCGCACAGTCCTCAATGAAACCCCTGCAGTTTTGTTGAGGGAATAGAAATTGGAATTGGAATTGGAATTGGAAAAGAGAGAGTTGAAAAAATGGGTCCATCACTATGCTCGATAGAACACGCGGTCCAGGAGCTGAATATGGATCACGTCATTGGGTTTCCAACTGAAACTGTTTATGGATTGGCTGGCAGAGTTGATCGACCTCGTGCCATAGAGAAAATATTTCTGCTTAAGCAGAGACCTTTTTTTGATCCGCTGATTGTCCACGTTGAATCGATTGAACAAGCAAAAGCTCTGACTCGAGAGTGGCCACCGGTGGCCCAGGCGCTCGCCGAAAAGTTCTGGCCGGGCCCTCTCACGCTGGTTCTAGAGAAAAGCGCCTCGGTCAGCGATATTATCACCTCAGGGCTGAGCTCTGTGGGGATTCGCTTTCCCAAGCACCCACTGGCTTTACAAATCGTTCGTGCGGTTGGTGTTCCCTTGGCTGCTCCAAGTGCAAATCTGTTTGGCCACACATCGCCGACCCTTGCAGGGCACGTTCTTGCTGAGTTTCCAGGGGCGCCTCTGGGTGTGGTGGATGGAGGACCCTGTGAAGTTGGAATCGAGTCCACGGTTTTGGCGCTTAAGGCTCACGCTGGGGGAAGCTGGACGTTTTCGATTTTAAGACCGGGATTTATTTCAGCAAAGGAAGTCAGTGAGTTTTTAAGAGCGCAAAATCTAATGGTTCCCGAGGTTGAAGCGTTGTCCAAGCGTGAGTCCCCTGGTCAGATGAAGCATCACTACATGCCCACGAAGCCCCTCGTGCTTTCATTTAAATCAGGTTTGTCAGATGCCGATATTTGTGCAGCTTTTTTGGCTGAATTGCCAAAACTCCCCGACGAAGTCGAAGGTGTAAAGATACGCAAGCCTAAGAGTGTAAATCTAAAAGTTGTTCGTCTAAGTCTTTCGAAGGATTCTCGAATGGCAGCAAGAGAACTCTATGCCGAACTAAGAAGAGGCGCTGAATCGACAGGCGATTTGTTATTTCTGGAACTGACTGCGCGTGCAACGTTCGATTTGAAAAATCTCACCAGCACCGTCGATTCAGATGAAGATGCCTTTTGGGGCGCGATTTATGAGAGACTTATGAAAGCTGCGACCTTAGTGATCAAGACTAAAGCGATAAACTAAGAAAAATATTAGTCCTTGTCAGAATCTTCAGGCATCCAGAATTTTAATCAGGACAGAGGATGCGTCCAATTAATTCCGGACTTTTTTGGACAGCTATCCAAAAAAGTCCGGAATTAATTGGACAGCTATCCCAAAAAGTCTATACTAAAGATTATGGAAAGATATATAAAAAAACAAATTTTGGCAGATTTAAAGGAAAAAATGGTTTTGCTTGCGGGTCCTCGCCAGGTAGGCAAGACAACCCTCTCCAAGCTTTTAGTAAAAAATTGTGACTACATGAATTGGGATATAGATGAAGATCGATCGCGAATTCTTGCCAAGGAATTTCAGAGAAGCTCTCTTTGGGTCTTTGATGAGATTCACAAGTATAAAAAATGGCGAAATTATTTAAAAGGACTCGTTGATAAGTTTCAAGCCGATCAGAAAATTTTGGTCACAGGCAGTGCCAGGTTGGACATTTTAAAAAAAGGAGGCGACAGTCTTCAAGGTCGTTACCACTTTCTTCGTTTAATGCCCCTAACGGTGAATGAATTAGGGCTTTCAAATATTCAAGACGTTCTAGATTTATATGAATTAAGTGGTTTTCCTGAACCTTATTTTAAGGCATCGAAGGTCGGTTGTAATCGATGGTCAAGATCTTATCGAGAGAGAATCGTTCGACAAGAAGTGGCATCGAATGAGCAGTTTCAGGATCTTGCGACAGTAGAGATTGTCTTTCAACGACTACCAGCATTGGTCGGGGGACTATTTTCCGCAAACAGTTTGTCCGAGGATGTTCAGGTTGATCAAAAAACCTTGGTAAAGTGGGTGAATGCCTTAGAAAGGCTATATGCGATTTTTAAGGTTGCGCCATTTGGGCCACCCAAAATTAAGGCAGTTAAAAAAGCACAAAAGATATTTTTTTACGATTGGAACGCTATTATAGAGCCGGGTCACAGATTTGAGAATTTTGTGGCAGTTCACTTATTGAAGTGGGTCTATTTTGAACAGGATGTTCAGGGTCGAGATTTAGATTTAAGATTTTTTCGTGATAAATACAATCACGAGGTCGATTTTGTAATTATAGAAAATGGAAAACCATTGATGTTTATTGAAACCAAACTAACAGATCAAGAAGCCTCAATGGGATTGCGCTACCTCAAATCAAAGTATAAAGACGTGCGCGCTTTTTAACTTCATATTCGTGGGAAAAAAGATTTTGTCGATGGAAATGGAATAGAACATTGCCACTGTTTCAAACTTCTCAAGGAATTGGTTTGAAGGATTTTATTTGCATGGCTCAAATTGAGCCAGAAAAAAATCTCGCTCAGAGACTCCCAAAGGCTAACTCTTAATCATTTTTCTAGAAATTCCCGTTTTGAGATGGACCTTTGGCTTAAGACATTTTGTTTTGTGGCCGATAGAACCATAATGATGAAGAAGCTATTAGTTGTTTTAAGCTCAAAGATTAAAGAGCAACCGCGCTCCCTGGGAATAGAATATTTTCTGCTTGTAGGAATGATCCTCCTAGTGGGTAGAGGTGCTCTTGCTGTTGGAGCCGGGATAACTTATCAGGGACGTTTGATTGACCCAAGTGGAAACCCTGTCGTGTCCTCTAGTGTCCAATTTAAAGTTCAATTGAGGACGCCTGGTGTTGAGGACTGCTTGCTGTATGAAGAAGTTCAAACCAAGAATCTTTCAGAAACTGATGGAATTTTCTCAATTAGTATATTTGATGGTTCGGGGCTAGACTTGATTCAAGCAACTATAGTTTGGATCAAATATTTGCAAACAAAAAGCAATTCACGTTTGCTAATGGACAAGTGCTAGCGGCACGACTTGGACCCCGAATTCAACTGATGGGCGTCGTATTCAGGTATCTTTTAATGATGGAACTTTTGCTGCTGGAACATGGGAGCCAGCCCCGTCAATACCGATAAATTTTATTCCGATGGCCATTGAGGCAATTCAGGTTGGTGGCTATAAACCAAACCAGCTCCTGAAGATTGCCGACGGAGTATCCACGACAGGAACCGAACTGAATAGCACTTCATGGACTGAGCTATTGGCTTTGATCGGCGGGACGACATCTCAGTATGTGAAGTCAGGATCGGCTAATTTCACGGCGGCTCCCCAGTGGACGGGAGTTCCCTCGGGCGCAAGCGATTTAGTTAACAAATCTTATGTGGATTCTCAAGTCTCTGCAGGTCTTCCAGATGTTGGAACAGCGGGCACATACGCAAAGGTGACTACAGACACAAAAGGCCGCGTGACAAGCGGTAGTGCCTTAATTGAAGCCGATGTACCTACCCTTTCGACAGCAGGAAAAGTCAGTGGTAATGCAATTAATTCTGGCACTCTTGGCGGAAGCACAGCCATTAGCTCCTCTGGAAATCTGGTAACAACAGGCACAGTCCAAGGGGCTACTGTTGGAGCAACCAATGTGCGCGTTTTTAATGGCGCGAACTATGTGCAACTTTCGGCCCCGGTTCTTGGTGGTAATTTGAGTCTTTCGCTTCCCGCCGCAGATGGAGCCGCCGGCACTTTGATGAAAACGAATGGTGCAGGCCAATTGAGTTTTGGCACTCTTGCCTCGACCGATATTCCGAGCCTGGATACCGCGAAGTTGACGACGGGAGTCTTGCCAATTGCTCGAGGTGGAACCGGTCTTGGTAGTTATGGTAACAACAGCGTGCTGGTGTCGAACGGAACAGGTTCTGCGATAAGCTCACTCAATTGTGCGTTGGGCGAGGTCATTAAGTTTGATGCGTCAGGCTTTGCGGGGTGCGGAACTGATAGTGCAGGATCCGGGTCTCAGTGGACCACCACTGGGTCAGATATCTACTATTCTACGGGTAAGGTTGGCATAGGAACTTCGAGTCCACAAAGGACATTTCATGTTTCGACTTCTAGTAATGGAACTCCGACAATTGCTGTACTTGAGAATACTGATACAACAAATAATAATGGCATTAACTTTTCTTTTCGTGGTGCAACGACAAGCACTGGGGCAACTAACTTTAATGAGTTCGGCGCGATTCAACTGGGCATAACAGAACATTCTCATGCCACTCAGAATTCAGCAATGAAGTTTTATACTCGGCTTAACGGCGCGTTGGTGATGCCTCTTTCTATCGATGCAACAGGTTCTGTAAAAGCCCACAGTCTGATCGCAACACCGGCAGGCAATATCGGCATAGGAACCACGAACCCTCAGGCCAGACTCGAGGTGGCTGGCCAATCTCGAAGCGTGAACTCCGCGGGGGCCGCGCAGACAAATGGCGCGGCCGCAATTGACTGGAACAACGGGAATGCTCAGACTCTATCGGTCGATTGTGCAACGACAACTTTTACAAATATGCTCGACGCAGGGACTTACATTTTGGCTGTGACTGAAACGGGCACCTCAACTTGTGTGTTTTCACAAGCAGGGTTAACCTTCTATTTTTCGCCTGCAAATGGGGCTAGAACCTCAGGTCAAAGAACTGTCTATAGTTTTCAAAGAATAGGAAATGATGTCTATGTTTCATGCATTAAAGGGTTTCAGTAAAATGAAATCCATATTGGTTTTCTTTGGGATAAGTCTTGGTTTATCACAGGCTGTCTATGGTCATTCCCAAATTCCTTTCGGATTTTTTAAGGCATCAGCTCCACCATTAATATTTGGAGACGGTTTTGAATCTGGATTCACTAGTGGGGTACCGAATGGCTGGACGCGGGTAAGACGAAATGTCAATCAAGATACAGTCAATTTTTCTGAATGGGCAAGCGCAGTCAGTCTTTCCTATTCCGTCGATGATGAAGGTCATGGGGAAATTAGCCGAGCTATTGATTTCACAGGAGTTGGAACTGTGAGTCTTGTATTGACTGCAATTCAAAACACTAGCCCCTGCTTCTCCCATCTCATATTGAAAGTTGATGGGACAACAATTATTGATTCTGGTGGAACGGGCGGTCCCTCGACATATACGGCTGCTGTATCCTATAGCGGGACACATACACTTGCAATTACGATGACAGCGTCGAATACATGCTCGGGAACGATGTTTGATGATCTCAGGCTATACTGAAATAGCACGGTCATGAGTCTGCTGAGTAGCTCATTGCCAAGCTTGTGTCTATGAGTTACTTAAACTCCTTCAATTTAGTCCGAAACCACTGATGAAGAGGGTTTTCGTGAGTCTGGCTTTGCCAAACCATTCGTAATGTAAATGATCCGAGGTCGACGGGACACTCAAATTGCTGAAGTGGAAAAAATTCGCTATATCGTTCTAACAGTCGCCTTGGGGCCGTCAAAACGAGGTCAGTATTTTGAAGGAGCCACGGCAAAGCCGTAAAACTATAGGTTCCATAGGTGATATTTCTGGCACGCTTAAGTTTTGAGGAAACTCGATCTTTAAAATCACCCTGCAAAGTAATTAGTGCGTGATCTGATTCAATATACTTTTCCAAAGTCAGGTTCTTCTGTATCCGGGAATGGTTTTTTCTGACTGCGACACCAAAGGAATCATCGAAGAGTTTTGTCTGAAAGAATCCTTCAGGCATTTCGGAATAGTGGCCAGCAATTGCAATATCTACCCGTCCCTCTTCCAATTCCTTCTTAGGCAGATCGCCCAATGTTGGTCGAATTGAAATCTGCAATCCAGGAGACTCCTTGGCAAGGATAGGCAGAAGGCGTGACATGACAGTGACTTCAAAATAGTCGCTGGTCGCCAACACTATTCGGGCTTTCACGGACTTAGGATCAAACTCCTTCTTCCGAGTCACGAGTTGATCTCCTAGATGAATCCACGCCAAAAGTTCCCTTTCCATATTTTTAGCGAACTCAGTTGGAGCAATCCTTTCGAAGTTCGCACGAAAAGTGGGTCCTCAAATGAGAGTCTGAGTCGTGCAAGGGCGTGACTAACCGCTGACTGAGTCATTCCAAGCTCCCTCGCGGCCTTTGAAACATTTTTATGAGTAAAGAGGGCCGCGGCAATAACCAACAAATTCAAATCAATAGATTTGATATGAGCAAAGTTCATAGCCTATATGATAGCAATGAATTGGAGTAATTTCAAGGAGTGGGTTATCTTAGTTTCAGAAGTAAACAAACTATTTTGAAAGGGAGACTCAAATGAAAGCGATTACAATTGACAAGTTCGGCGGACCTGAGGTGCTCAAAATGACAAACGTACCAACCCCCATTCCAATGGATAGGGAAGTTCGCATCAAGATATCTTATGCCTCGGTGAATCCTGTCGATTGGAAAATTCGCGAGGGGTATTTGGCGACTATGATACCCCACCACTTTCCGTTGATTCCAGGATGGGACCTGGCAGGACTCATAGAGTCTTGTGGAAAAGATGTGACTTCGTTCAAGGTGGGCGACAGAGTTTTTTCTTATGCAAGAAAACCTGAGGTTCAATGGGGCACTTATGCTGAATTCATCACCTTGGACGAATCGGTGGTAAGTCATATTCCAGAATCAATCAACGAAGAGCAAGCCGCGACGATTCCACTCGTTGGATTGACCGCCTGGCAGGCACTCCACGATTTTTCTCAAATTGAAAAAAATATGAACGTCCTAGTTCTGGGTGGTTCTGGTGGTGTCGGGAGCTTTGCGATTCAATTTGCAAAAGCGGCCGGAGCTTCGGTTTGGACGACAGCCAGCAAAAAAATAGGGACTATGTTTCTAAATTGGGGGCCGCTGTCGTTCTGGATTACGAAAGTGAAAGTATCAACAGCGAGATTAAGAGTCAGGTTAAAGATGGATTTGATATTGTCTTCGATACTGTGGGTGGAGAAACCCTTAAAGCAAGCTACGAGTGGGTCAGAAAGGGCGGTGTCCTTGTTAGTATTGTCGAATCCCCTGACGAGGAGCTTAGTAAAAGTTTGGGTATCAGATCGGGTTTCGTATTCGTGAGCCCAAATGCGAGCCAACTAACGATGATTGCCGGCCTGATTGATGAAGAAAAGGTGGTGATCCCCGAGTTTCAAACCTTTCCACTATCTGACGTCATGAACGCTCACAGGCTGAGTGAATCTAGAAGGACCCGTGGGAAGATTTTGTTAAAGATTTAGATTCCTTCCGATAATAGGACAGCCTGTAGAGCGAGTTGAGTCATGATTTGGAAATAGTCTTAAACTCAATAGTTAAGTTTCAATGCTGTCCTGACCTCCGAGACCTTCTTCGCAACTTTGGCCCTCGCATCGAGGGTGCCCTCTCTAAGAGTCGCCATGACCAATGGAATGTTCGATTCATACTGTTGGCGCCTTTGGCGCATGGGAGAAATTAGGCTGTCTAATATTTCAACTAATCTTTTTTTGAGTTGCCCATCACCTAAACCTCCACGCTGGTAACGGGCTCTCAATTCCTCAAGAGCCACTTTGTCTGGGTCAAAGAAATCTAGAAATTGAAAAACAACATTGCCCTCTACTGTTCCAGGATCTTCAATCTTGATGTGGTTTGGATCAGTAAACATTAGATTTACTTTTCTGCGGATTGCATCCGTGGAGTCATTTAAAAATATGGCGTTATTCAGTGATTTGCTCATCTTCGCTTTTCCATCGATGCCTGGAAGTCTTCCAATGCTTCCGACGATTGATTTGACCTCCTTGAATGTGTTCGTGCCATAAATCGAATTGAACCGTCTCGCAATTTCGTTGGCCTGCTCGATCATAGGATTTTGGTCTGCCCCCACCGGAACAACATCAGCACCAAAGGCTAATATGTCCGCCGCCTGACTGATGGGATAGCAAAGGAAACCAACCGGGAGTGACTGATCGAATCCTTTCTGTTTGATTTCTTCTTTGATTGTTGGGTTTCGCTGAACCCTCGCAACTGTTACCAGATTCATAAAGAAGGAGGTCAATTCATAAAGTTCAGGAATTTGTGACTGTATAAAAAAGTGCTGCATTTTGGGTCTAAACCAACTGCAAAATAATCTAATGCAACTTGAATCACATTATCTCGAACTTTCTGTGGCTGGTCGAAATTATCCGTCAGTGCTTGAGTGTCGGCGATCATCAGAAACCGTTGATAGGTATCTTGAAATGCAACTCGGTTCTTCAGCGACCCGACAAAGTGTCCAATATGTAATGGTCCTGTGGGCCTATCACCAGTTAAAATATTAGATCTCATAAATCGTTCTCTCAGAGAAAAATTTAATAAATACTTCTAACAATTTTGTGTGCTCCGTAGAATCACGGAGCATAGATCGACTTAGGCGGCGAAGCGCCACCAAGAGAGGGAGAGAGTTATGAGGTTGATTATTTCAATAAAAATCATTAACCTCATCTATCCGAATTTTTCTTTCTTGGCAATTGAATATTATTGCGAGCACATAGGGAAAACAATAATGGATCCCGTCCAAATCATGACGAATTCCGTTAGATCTGTTTTATTAAGCCGAGCGAATTTCCTTCATGAGGGCGCTGTGTAAGAGCATCAAATCATGACTGGTTTGATTAAGACGAGCCATCAACGATAAAGCGATCTTCTTAACAATGGGAAGGGCTTGATCAGAATGTGCGACACAGTAGCTTGAAGTCAGACAAATTTCCTTGGTCCAGTTCTGACGCGTACGCACAAAAGTTACACTTCGGGTAGTGCCTTTTTGCGAGTTTACGAAAAATTATGAAGATTCGACTTCTTTTGTTACGAAAAAAGTGTAGAATAGAAGATCGAATAGTCAAACAGTCGCAGAATGACCTCTCGGAGAGGGGAGTTAAGTTGCCTGAAAGCCGCTTCATAAAAAGAGATGTTTCTAAATACTTAGATTTCTACTTTTCTCAAAACATAAAAAGAGGACTTATCTTAAGTGGGGTCGTTGGTTGTGGAAAAACAACTGTGGTTCAGGATTTTCTGACTCGTAGAAATCGAGATGAACACACCATTATCCTCACGTGCGATGATACTAAGCTAAGGGCGGAAGTGGCGGCAGACTCTAAATTTATTTATAACATGATTAGAAATCAAACATCGAAACCAGTTTTTCTATTTATTGATGAAGTTCAAAAGAGTGAAGATGTTTTTGATGCAATTAAATTCGCCTATGATCATCTGAGTTTGAACTTTATCGTCAGTGGATCCAATCCAGATTATTTGAATACAGTTGCAAAAAAACGACTTCAACGGCGGGCCGAGTTCCTTATGATGATGCCGTTTTCTTTAAGTGAGATATTGTGTTTTGAAAATCACTTGAGTGAGGACGTCACCACCGTTTTTAAACGGATATTTCTTGATCTGAAACTTCCTGATGAAATTCCAACGATCTCATTGACTCATAGTATTGAGGAATCCTGCAAAAAATATTTTGATTTTGGCGGGACTCCTAGAGCCTATCTTGTTGAAGATGTGCAGCAGAAGATGATTGAAGTGAAACAGGTTGTGGAGCGTGGTTTTGAAGCTCTATCCTTTGGGAATTCAAGTTATCTGGATCAAATCACTGTGGACCTTGCAAACTTGCATTCCAAGGAATTTACTTACCAAGGAATTTTTCAAAAAACAGGTTTGAGACGTCGAGAAAATATCAATCATAAAATTGATCAACTTTTAAACCATGGATATCTTCTCAAGAAAAAGCCAAAAATTTTGGTTGACGATCGCTCAACCTATATTTCTAGCTATTCATTTATTGATCCTGGATTTGTTACGTATTTGACAGGTGAGTTTTCAGATGAAGTGAATCAAGGATATCGGGCAGAGGGTCTTGTCTTTTCATCTCTGCGATATTTTCAGCAGATGCTTTCATTTAAATCAGAAATCTCATATTATAAACCATATACAATTGATTCCTCGTCGAAACTAAAGTTTTTGCAGGGTGAGATCGATTTTATTTTCACTTTAGGAAGAAAACAGATTCCAATTGAGGTCAAAGCAGGAAGTAAATCTTCTAGTTTTAATTTGAATTTGATGAAAAACTTCATGCAACTGACGAAAGCTCCTTTTGGAATCGTGCTTTATCAAGGGGCTCCTTTTTTTGCTAAGAAGGAGAGTATCCTCTTCTGGCCCTATTGGGCAATTTAGAGCGGAGAACAGATCCTGAAATGATACCTAGGCAAAGGAACGAGGCACTGAGGGGAAGAGAAATTTTTTCCGTGCGATTGTGACGGCAGGTAGGCTAGACCAGTTACATGACGAATTCCGTTAGATCTGTTTTCTTAAGCCGAGCGAATTTCCTTCATGAGGGCGCTGTGCAAAAGCATCAAATCATGACTGGTTTGATTAAGACGAGCCATCAACGATAAAGCGATCTTCTTAACAATGGGCAGGGCTTGATCAGAATGTGCGACACAGTAGCTTGAAAAATCATCTTGATTTAGAACCAAGCATTCGACTGGGGACTCACAAACGATCGAGGCAGAGCGAACTTCACCTCCGATCAGGCCGCCTTCTCCAATTGACGGGTGATCTTTTGCAAACAAAACGACTACTTTATAGGAGTCCCCATCGGGAGTTTTTTTGTAAATGGCAACTTGCCCCTTAATTAATACAAAGAGCTCACTCCCAGGTTGACCCTGTTGGATAATTGTATCCCCAGTTTCGTAACCCCGCCGGGTCATCATTTGAGCAATTTGCCCGAGGGCTTTCGGGTCTTCGGCCACACCAGAGAAAATGCTCACTTTCTCGAGAAATTTAACAATATCAGTTGTGGTCTGCCGGTCGCTCATAAACATCCTTTTTTCGAATAACAATAGCCATCGAGCCTTCACGAATCTGAAAATTGGCCTCGGGGCTAAATACGGGCTGATTAAACTTTAAGCTTTTAACACTTTGCAGGTTTTCCACCAATTGTTTCACATTTGGAGTTTGCTGAGCTCTCTTCAAGGCCATTTCTTTAGCCTGGTGAATATTTCCAGAATTTTCAAGAATTCCAATCAACGTTTCTTGGGGTCGATTGAGAGAAAAATGTTTTTGAAGTTCTTCGTAGGTTCTATTGGAATATTCATTAGGAATAACGGAAGTCCCTAATGAAATTCGTCCATCGGGATCCAGTAAATCATGAAAAATATTGGTCACTCCTGTTCCAGAAGAAGCCATTGCAAGTAAAAGTCGCGAGTAATCCCGACTATAGATTATTTCATGGACATGAGCCAACTTCAGATACTGATCCATTCCACTTTCTAGGATTTCGGCGGCAACAGCGACGCCTTTTGCAATATTACTTAAAGTCATAGCGGTCATGACAGTTCGCGCATCGGCCTCAGTGCGAGTCGGCACCTGCCCCCTAGAGTTCGGGGTGGCATCGGCTAAAATTAAAATCTTTCTTGCCTTTTCAGGAATGGCTCTTTTAAGTATTTCTGGAACAAAAAAATCACCTCTGATGAGCCTCAACTTTTTGAGATCTTGAAAAGCCATTAGGGCATCTATCTCTGCATCTGGTGAGTTGTTAACAAGAACTATTTGTTTGGAGGACAGTCCCGGGTTGCAGGCTAAAATATGCAACAACAAAGTGTGCATCTCGTTTTTCCAACCACAAATAATGAAGTGATCCTCCAAATCCTTGGGATTCATTAGACCCCTCCTTTCTCGTAAAGCTTTTTCTAAAAACACGGATGAAATTTTCGCAGTCACGATACTAATTCCAAGAACCCCACCGACCATTAAGACTTCGGCGACAACACGACCCATAGGTGTGACTGGAAATCGATCGCCATATCCAATTGTCAGAATCGTGACAATCCCCCACCAGAGACTATCAGTATAGCTGACGATATTTGAACCCTGAACGCCAAATTCGGCGAGGTAGACAAAATAAGGGACTGTAGCCCATAAAAAAACCAAAAAGATTAAACTGCTGACAAACGGATAGGCACGAATTTTGGCAATCATATCGTTATATTTTCAGAGTTTTACAATCTAATGACAAGCAACTTGCTGATAAATCCGTCCAAAGATACTGGCCCCGTCTAGGTCATTCATCCAAATTTCAACAGTATCTCCGACCTTCATAAAGGGGGTCGAGATCTTGCCTTGGCCCAGCTGTTCAAGGGTTCTTTTTTCAGCAAGGCAACTTGAGCCGATTGAAGGGTCTTCACTGACCAAGGAATTTGCAACAGTTCCACTTCCAATCAAAGTCCCCGCAACCAAGGACCTGGTTTTGGCAGCATGAGCAATGAGCTCGCCAAAATGAAAATGCATTTCGCCAGCATTTGCTCGACCAAAGAACTCGCCTTTGTATTTAACATTCAAAGGCAAGTGAACTCGACCATCCCGCCAAGCCTTGCCCAACTCATCTGGGGTGACGGCAATCGGGGAGAGGCTACTTGCGGGTTTACTTTGAAAAAAACCAAACCCTTGGGCCAGCTCTTCAGGAATAAGTCCTCGCAAAGAAACATCGTTAATTAAAATAATCAGGCGAATCTTTTGAAGAGCCTCTTGGGCAGAGGTCCCCATGGGAACAAAATCAGTGATGACTCCGACTTCAGCTTCAAAGTCAGATCCATGGGCAAAGTCCCTCTGTGGAATATCTTCAAGCGGGTCAAGAAATCGTGCAGACTCCGCCTGGTACATTAACGGCACCGTTAACAAGGTTTCTGGAAGCGCAGCTTTTCGGGCCAGCCGCACAAGCTTAATGTGGTGAATAAAAGCCGAACCATCGGCAAAGAGCCAGGTTCTAGGAAGGGCCGCTGCCATTTTTTTTTCATCATAGGGTAGAGCCTCAGAAAAAATCCCTTGATTGAGCTCTTGATCGCGCTTTTTGAGTGCAGGTAAAACCTGGTCCCAGCGCTCAAGTGCCACAAGAAGATTCGGAGCAATGTCCTCAGCCTTCGCTATTTTTTTAAGGTCGCGGCTCACAAGAACCAGCTCGCCGTCTATAGATGTCTTGCTCTTTAAACTTCCAAGTTTCATTTTATATCAGTCTAATCAAAAAGTATAGGAGGTTAACACCGACAGCCCGATAACTTTTCAGACCCAAAGCTAACTCGCCAGGAACTGTTTCAAAAAACACATCGGCACCAATTTGGGGCGCAAATCTAAAGGCTGCGCCAAGTGTAATTGGAACAATCATAGATTTCGCATCTGTAACTTTGGCTGCACTTAAACTTCCCTTCCCGCTGGCGGAACTTGATAAATTTACCGAGAGACTGACTCCAGCATAAACGGCCGCATAATCTTCAAATTTATAACTCAAAAGTACTGGAACATCAAAATAGGTGAGCTTATAGTCGGCCTCATCGCCGGAGGCGATGCTTGATACTTTCAAAGGGCGTTCGACATACATAAGGCCTGTACGAAGATTCAACGGACCACTCATTTGAAAGGAAGTTGTAATTCCCAATTGATAACCGATTGCAGCTTTTGAGGTGTTTGTCGCTGTCGTTGCGGGATCCAGATCCCCTGACTGAGAGCGGAAACCAAAAACAGCCCCGTAGTCAGAGGCGGCTGCCATTGCCGAGGCTCCGAACAAAAGAGTACTTGCAAATATAACCATTATTCTAAGAGCGGACTCTCATAAAGACTCCTTTGTCACCAAAAGATTCAAGGGCTCCTAGCTTAGTGCAGTTAGCCTCAGAGGAAAGGCTCAACGCACAGAATTATTTCAACAAATAGACACCTTATTTTTGTCCTGCTTTTTCATAGAGCTCACATAAATCCTTAATAATCGCAGATTTACTTCTAGCTGCTTTGGTGCAGGCATTTTTATTTTCTTCTTTGACGCTCCAAAGTTTGTTTCCTTTGGAAATGACCGACTTTTCTTGACACTTAAAGCTAAAATTGCGTGTTTCTGCATTTTTACCAGCTGTGTCTCTTATCAAATCATAAAACCCTGAGTCTTAGCAATGAAGGTGAATGTGAAGGGCGAAGATTTCAATCCTTGAGCCACTTAACCCCTTGACCGGCGGTAAGTCTATATCGTTGGGTGTAAACGTGGTTGTTACAACCCCCTGATCATCAACTTGGTCCTGATACTTAATAGGTTTGACACCGGCGCCATAAGTCCCTTCTGATAAGGAGGCATAGGCAGAATCATCGATGCCAATAGAAAAACAGAGAACTACGACCGTCGAGCGCAAAAACTTTGTAAACATCAGGGCAACTCCTTTAAAGACTCTTTCAAATAAAAGATTCCCCATCGTCTAACTGGAGACCTACTATCGTAGTCTAGTTTATCTGACTTATGGGGTTCGGCAAGACAAAAGGCTTCAGATGACATTGTCTTTCTTTGAAACTTTTTGCCACTTTTTCGCTGGACGCGCCTTTGATTACACCTCCTATGGCGGAGAGACCTTTGAACATTTGGCCATTATTGAAACAAAGTCGACAGACTCTGTTCGATAAAGTTTAATCAGAAATGTAGTTTCAAGAAGACTTCATCTCTCGATGTCCTTGTCCATGGTCCAAATTGGATTCAAAACCAGTTCGTTAAGAACTGGATGGTCTGAGATTTCGCTATGCTGAAGTTCCAAATGGTGGGCGGATAGGGTTCCGCGAGCAAAAAATGCCACTGTCATCAGCGGGAACAGAATTCTGACTATTCGATAAGAACAAAACTTTTCGCAGCGAGACCCCAGCAGTCGAGCGAGCAGTTTTCGAATATCGCTGAACCGTCGCGACAGCCTGACTAAACAGAGGCCTCGAATTGATTTATATATAAAAATGCAAACACCAATCCAAGCAACAAAGCCTAAAATGAGTGTGGTCCAAGGAAGCAAATTTAGTAGATAATCCATTCCTTCAAAATAAGCAAAGCGCTGGTGATCCGACCATTGTAAATGGCGATGATTTAAAGCAAAGAACCCTAAATCAAGGAATCCAATGATGCTTGCGAAGACCCAAGTTAACAGCAAGTAAGTTTTGGTCCACCAAAGGTCCTTCTCGAGCCAAATCCCGAAAATCTCAAAAAGAAGGCTAAAGGCAATGCAGGGGAGTCCAATAAAGCCAATAACGACCAGATCAAAACGGGCCCCCATCCAAAAGAGCTCAAAAAGTTTTCCCCATGAAATCAAATAAACTTCTTCTTCAATCATCAACAGGTTAAGAAGCCGCTGAACGCTAAAGCCAAAAAGAACATAACCGGAATAGCCAAGATAAATGAAAAAAAGCTCAAAAACTCTTTGCCCAATCTCGCGTCTTGGCCTTCTAATAAACATTATGGATCCTATGACTCTTTATAACTACTATCGAAGCTCAACTTCTTATCGAGTCCGAGTTGCTCTTTATTATAAGAAAATTGCTTTTGAGTACAAGCCCGTTCATTTGCTGATGGGTGGCGGCGAACAATACAAGCAGGAATACAGACGACTCAATCCCTTGAGCGAAGTTCCGACCCTTGTCCATGGGAAACTAACGATCGCTCAGTCTATGGCGATCCTGGAGTATCTTGAGGAGCTTTTTCCAACTCCTGCGCTTCTGCCAAAGGACTCCTACCTCAGGGCCAAGATTAGACAATTTTGTGAAAATATTAATTCGTTTATGCACCCCATAAACAATCTAAAGATTCTTCAATATCTTGAAGAAAAACACACATACGATCAGAAAGCCAAAGAGGGATGGGTTCAGTATTGGATGCCCAAAGGATTTGGCGCGACCGAAAAGTTGCTTGAAGAATTTTCAGGAAGGTTTTGCTTCGGTGATAACCTAACTTTGGCTGATCTGTTTTTGATTCCCCAGGTTTTTACTGCCCAGCGATTTCACGTCGATCTTTCATCCTATCCATTGATTAGGAAAATCAATGAGGAGTGTCTGCAATTAGAGGCCTTTGTTCGAGCCCATCCGCAATTACAGATAGATGCTCCCAAGCTAATATGAAAACGAGTGCGGTCGATACGACATACGACATACAATATTGAAATGCGATCATCGCGCAAGCAAACGTGTTGTTTCGGCGACCCAACTTCTTGTGGAAATGTTAGGGTTTTACAAAAAACTCTGCAAAAAACTCTTTCCAGTGAAGGCAGTGGACAGAACCAATTCGAGTTCGAACTGGGTCCTGGCTGAGAAAGATAATTTTACTGGCCTTGATTCCTTCAGCAGCGCGCTCAAGTTTGGCTACCTCAATAAGATCAACTTGCATTGACGATTTGATTTCAATTGCAATGATTTGTCTTGCTTTTGTTAGAACCAGATCGATTTCACCCCCCGCAGAAGTGTGGTACTGAAACATCGAGTAGTGTTGGCGGGCATAGGTGTTTAAACGAAAGACCTCACAAATGACAAAATGTTCAAAGGCATGGCCATAGGCTGAAGTCATGGGTTTGATGGGAACATCTAAAGTTTCATCAAGAGCTTTCTTAACACCCAGGTCGAAAATATAAAATTTTGGTTTTTGTCCGACCGACTTTCGAATTGAATTATGGTATGCTGGAAGAAAAAATCCAACCAACGTATCTTCAAGAATTTGAAAATAGGACTCTACTGTTTTAGAGTCGATGTTGAGGTCTCGTGACAGTTTATTGAAATTGAGAAGCTTTCCATTCTCTTGACCCGCAACTTTGAGAAAGCTTCGGAATGCAAAATGATTACGAACAAGAAGCTCTTCCAGAATTTCTTCTTTAAGGTACGTGAGTGCGTATGCTCGCAGAAATTCGATGCGGCTCGCTGGGTCCAAAGAAATAATCTTTGGAAGCGAACCCCAATTAAGAATCATCTCAAGATTAAATTGATCGGGGAGTTCGAGGTGAACAAATGGGTGCAGTTTATAATCAAAGGCCCGACCGGCCAACAGATTAGAGGCGCCGCGCTTGAGCTTTCGAGCGCTGGACCCTGTCAAAACAAATTTGAGATCATCTTCTTCAATCAGCTTGTGAACAATATCGAGTATTTTTGGAATTTTCTGGATTTCATCAATAATCACCCAGGACGGCCTGATTTTTAATGCGCGCAAGTCGGCGGTCAAAAGATCAGGATTTTGAAAATATCTGTTGAAAACCTGTGATTCTAGCAAATTAAAGGTAACTAGCGCGGATTTTTGTCTTGCTGGCAATTCGTCGACAAACTGCGTCCGAATGTAGGTCGATTTGCCCACGCCACGGGCACCAAAGAGGAAGAAGCTTTGTGTTTTTAAACTGTTAAGCCTTCTCGGGATCATATTCCGAATTATAGACCATTTTTTGGAATATGGTCAAGGTCCAATTTTGCGAGGTTGGTTTGGGGTTGGCCCATCGCAGAACAAATTTCGACCAACATACCGTTACAATCGCGAACGTAGCTTACAATCTGGCCCCATGGTTTTTTCTTAGGTTTGCTAGTCGAAATGGCTCCGGCTTTAACAGCCTTTTCGAAAGCCTTTTTCACGTCATCTGCAACAAAAGCAATCTCAAGACCTGGTGCATTCTTCTTTAGGCTTAACTTTTGATATTTAAATCCATGGTCACCGGCAGTGTCATGATGGACAAAACCTAGCTTTGTATCGCCGGTCACCATTTCTCCGTATTGACCGCTATCGTGTAGAAAACCAGATTTCAAACCAAACGCTTTTTCATAAAACTTCATAGTAGCTGCAACATCATCGACATAAATTAAGGTGTATCCAAGTTTCATTTTTATTCTCCTGATCTAAAGTTTCAAGGCTTCGATATAAAATCCACGAGGTACATTTGGCGTAGATCTTGGTGCAGTCGGAAATGGCCAACGCTTTGGGGCAAACTCACCAGGCTGAGTTACATTTGCGCTCCAGCCAAGCTCCTTCATGAAAACCTCTGGATCATCAGTTCCAAATTTCCAAGGAGCTCCAATGCTGGCCAAGAAATCGAGTTGGTTCTGCATATAAGGCGCTTGAAGTAAGGTTTTTGATAGAATATCTAACAACATCACATCGTTTGGTGAAGACAACATACTTAGGCGACTAAAAAGAGCTCTGACCTGAGTCTCTTCCAAGTACATAAGAAGTCCTTCAACTAGCCACAATGTTCTCTCATTTCGTTTAAAGCCACTTTGCTTGAGTTGTTCATGCCATTCTTCGCGAAGATCAACCGGAAGAATCTTACGAATACAGTTAGGTCTCACATCTCTAAGCTTTTCGATTTTATAAGCAAAAACTTCTTGTCGATCCAACTCAAAAATAACAGTCTCTTTTGGCAAATTCAGACGAAACGATCGTGTGTCCATACCTGCCGCGAGAATAACAACTTGACGAACTCCCTCGCAGACAAAGTGATTTATTCTTTGATCCATAAAAGCAGTTCGTATAGGAACAGCCGGCTGCTCACCTGATACTGCAATGGCTCTCTGCAAAAGTAATTTTCCCTCATCTCCAGCAAGCAAATCTGCATATGGGTCAGAAAACAAACGCCCCTCTGCCTCACTTCGCTGAGTCTCAAGAGCTCGCATCGCTGCTGTTAACAAAGATGTTTTTGCAATCGAATCCATCTTCATGCTCCCAAGCTAATTTGAACCGATAAACAAAAAACTCCATTTATCTATGACAGGCACAAATAAATAAATCAAAACACTCACATTGATCCAAATAAAAAAGCGCAACCAGTTTTTGTCGCCTGCGTCTTTTTGAAATCTGAAAAACTCGTATAAGATTTTTGCGGATGTCGGCACGACAAGAGCCAAGTAGATCCAGTTTGCATGAATCAACCAGGGTGAAGCCAAAGCCACTCCGACATACAGAAAAGTGTAAAGGCCCATTTGAAAGACTGTCCTTTTCATCCCCAAGGCAACAGGCAGAGTTGGAACTCCTCCCGCTCGATAATCATCTTTGAATTTAATGGCAAGGGCCCAAAAATGGGGCATCTGCCATAAAAACAAAATTAGAAATAAGTAAATGGATTCAGGACCAAGTATATCAGGATTCACCGCCACATAACCGATAGTGACTGGAAGGGCCCCTGGAATAGCCCCAGGAACAGCGGCATAGATCCACCGTGGTTTCCAGTAATAAGTATATACTCCGTTGTAGAGGGCAATCGTGAGTCCGCCAACCACTGCTGCCAGGGGGGCGACTTCGACTAACAACTCGATTCCGCCTAGAATAAAACCTATGGCCAAAATCATTGCGGCGGCAGGGGTCACTTTTCCTGAAGCCACGGGACGATTTGAGGTTCTTGGCATTTTTTGATCAAGTTTATATTCTTGCGCTTGATTCAGAGCCAGGGATCCTGAGCTGAGTAAATAAACACCTAGCAAAGTTTTAAGGAAATGAAGCCAGCTGAAGTGATTCTCAAGCTGAAAGCCCGCCGCATAGCCAGCAAGTGCCGAGAGAACGACGAAAATGACAATTCCAATTTTGGTCAGTTGAGCGTATATCTTGAACACAAATTAAAGCGTGCTGTGCTCAGCGATCCTAGTCCAAATGTCTAGCGCCGAGAATGCAAACAACAGCGCAAGAAAGAAAAATCCAGTTCCAAAAATCACTCGATTCATCATTTTATCTTCTTTTAAATGCATAAACCAAAGTAGCACAAGTGCAGCTTTAACGGAGGCTATTAAAAATGCAATGGGAGCGGCCAAGGGTCCGAACGCGTGACGAAACTGATAGGCTAACACTGTCAAAACGGTCAGAGCATAGAGCGCCCCAGCCACTTTCACATAGGTCATAATTGGAGTGACGTGTAACTCTGAATGCGAAGTCGTATTCACATTAATATTAGCTGTGCTGTGTGTTTTGTCATGACCCATTGAGAATCCTCCGTAATTACGAATCAACCGACTAGATAGAGTAAAGGAAAGAGAAAAATCCAAATCAAATCCACAATGTGCCAAAAAATTCCGACCCCTTCTACAGGAGTATAAAACTCAGGTCCGAAATGTCCTTTGGCTGCCCTGATCGCAACCCAAATAATCAAACCCATTCCCAACAAAACGTGGATTCCATGCAATCCAGTCATGCAAAAATAAAACCCAAAATAGAGGCCTAAATTCTGGTGAACTGCTTGAACATGACTTGGATCCAAAAACTTTCCGGGCAAGAACCCCAGGTGAAACTTATGAGAATACTCAAAGTATTTAACCACCATAAAAACAAGACCCAAAACAACCGTGAGCGCCAGACTCAGAATTGCCTGATTCTTCTTTCGAACCTGTAGAAAATGAATTCCCAAGGCCATTGTGAGGGATGAGGTCACCAATACTACACCATATGCCCTCTTTGGCACTATCATATTGTTGGGTGGCATCCCGAAAATGGTGAGCAACTTCAAAATAGCTCGAATTTGGCTTTGAATTATCTGTATTCATAGGGCCCCGCAGTGACAACTGGTTCATAGTCAAAGTTAGAATGTGGTGGCGGCGATGAGGTTTGCCACTCTAAAGTCTTGGCTCCCCATGGATTTGGGGAGCTTTTTTACCCCAGAGCAATCCGGTGACAATAACGTACAAGGATATCAAGAAGCCACAGGCAATCAGCCAAGAGCCCACAGTGGAAATGGCATTCAAGGAATGGTAGGCCGGAATATAGTCAAAGTATCGTCGTGGCATACCCATAGAGCCCAAAATAAATTGGGGAAAAAACGTCACGTTAAAACCAATAAAAGTAAAGACAAATGACAGCCTTGCGAGACTCTCACTATACATTTTCCCAAACATTTTTGGGAACCAATAATAGAATCCACCCATGATCGCCATCAAAGTTCCCCCGACCATAACGTAATGAAAATGAGCCACGACGAAATAGGTGTCATGAAAATGCACATCAACTCCAATGACCGCTAGCATAATTCCGGTCACCCCACCTATGGCAAATAAAAACAAAAAGCCAAGAGCATAAAGCATTGGCGACTGAAAGGAAACCGAGCCCTTGTAAAGAGTCGCCAGCCAGTTAAACATTTTAATCGCCGTCGGTACGCCGACCAACATCGTAATAAATGAGAAAATTATGCCAGCTAGGCTTGACTGACCAGAGACAAACATATGGTGTCCCCAGACGAAAAAGGAAACAGCGGTGATTCCAAGAGAGGAATATGCAATGGCTGTGTATCCAAAAATAGTTTTTCTTGAGAAAGCTGTAATCAACTCACTGATAATACCCATCGCAGGCAATATCATAATATAGACTGCAGGGTGGGAATAGAACCAGAAAAATGTTGAAACAATACAGGGTCTCCCCTAATTTTGGATCAAAAACCCCAATTCCAAGGGTTCTTTCTGCAACGAGCAGCAACAAGGTAATTGCCAGAACCGGGGTTGCTAGAATTTGAATAATAGCCGTTGAATAGATGGCCCAAATAAATAGAGGAATTCGCCACATTGTCATTCCAGGGGCCCTCAGCTTATGAACCGTGACAATGAAATTCAACCCGGTCAATATTGAGGACATTCCCATCACAAACGCAGCAAGAACCATCAGAGTCGTCGAAGTGCTAGTTCGAATCGAGTAAGGCGTATAGAAAGTCCACCCGGTATCCACTCCACCTAAGAACAAAGTCGAGGAGGCCATCAGGGCGCCGGCCATAAAAACATACCAGCTTGCCAGATTAAGTCTTGGAAAAGCGACGTCCTTAGCGCCTAATTGCAGTGGCAGAAAGAAGTTTCCGAGAATTGCTGGGATCCCAGGAATAATGACCATAAAGACCATTATCGCTCCGTGATAAGTCATGATCTGATTGTACTGGTTGCCATCTTTGAACAAATTTGCACCAGGCTGGAATAATTCAAGCCGAATCAAAAGTGCGAAAATTCCGCCCAACAGAAAGAAGAACATGACACAAGCCATATACATCAGACCGATTCTCTTGTGAGCAAGAGTTGTCAGCCAAGATTTGATCCCCTTAAATTCATTAATATAATTAACGCTGCCATCGCTGATGACTGGGCTGTTTCCGTCTGAATTTGTCGTCGAATGTTTCACTCTGGCTCCCTATTTCAATCCCTTAATATATTCAATCAATGCACCCAACTCTGTCTCATTGAGCTGTCCTTGAAACGCAGGCATCACTCCCGCGGGAAAGCCTTTTACAATTTTGGCGTTTGGATTCAAGATGGATTCTCTAATATAGTTTTCATCAATATTAGAAACCTCGCTGCCATCTGCAAGAGTCTCCTTGGCACCAAATAATCCAAAAAGGCTTGGCCCAACCTTAGGGGTCTTATCTGCGACCGAGTGACAGCCGGCGCAAGCTTTAGCTTGAAATATTTTTTCGCCCCGAGCGGCCAGTGGCAAAGTTGAGGCCTGAGCTTCTGTCTCAAGCCATTTTTCGTACTCTGCCTGGGTGACAACCTTAAGAGTTGCCATCATCCCCGAGTGACTTGTTCCGCAATATTCAGCACAAAACACATGGAATTCACCCAGCTTGTTTGCGTTGAACCATAGCATTGTGTAGCGTCCTGGCACGGCATCTTGTTTAATTCGAAAGCTGGGAATATAGAAACTGTGAATCACGTCTATTGAAGTGAGTATAAGTTTCACGTCTCGATTAACTGGAACGACGATCAAATTACCTGTCGTCACCCCAGATTTATACTTTACTTCCCAGGCCCACTTTTTTCCAACGACATGGATTTCAAGAGCATTGTCAGGTACTTTTCTCATGTCGTGATAAATCAACCATCCCCAGGCAAAAACAAAAAGAAAAATCACAAGGGGAATAAATGACCAAAGAAATTCAAGAAAGGTGTTATGGGTAATATAGGCAGTTTTGTCGGTGTCTGTTTTTCGCTTATACTTATAAACAAAAAAGATCATGCCCCCAATCAGGATCGCACAGGATATGGCGCTCGAGATTAAAAGGAATGAATAAAGATTATCAACTCTTCCTGCGATATCAGTTGCTGCCGTCGGCATAAATGACTGAGCATATGCTGCATTCAACCAAAACATTGACTAACTCCCTGCCGTTTTTTGCTCTCGTTTAGTTCGAACCCAAACCGGAAGCAACCACAACCCCAACATTAGGACCATGAGTGCTCCACCAAGTTTCATGACATTAATAGCTGCAATAGTATATTTGCTTGCATGAGGATTATACTGAAAACAGTATAAAACTAGGCCTTCGATAAAGTTGCCGATTTTACCTTCAGTGGCTTCGTTTAAAGCAAGCTTCACATCCCTCGGCTCAAAAACGATTCCAGGCAAGTACCTAGAAATGACGCCATCTGGAGTAACAATAATCGCCGCCGAGGCATGGGCCCACTCTTTGTTTTCCTCATTCCACTTGAAGCGAAATCCAACGCTTTCCATCAGGGTCTTGACCGAGCCTTCGCTCAACGTCAAGAAATGCCATCCGTCTTCAGTTCCTGGACGATTATAGACTTTCATATATCTAGCCTTCTTACCGCGAGCGACTTCAGGAGTTTCTTTCGAGTCAAAGCTGACAGCAAGGACTCTAAATTTTTGCCCAGCGTTCCAGTCAACACCATGAAGACCTTCTGTTAAGCCATTCAAGTGAAAGTTACACAATCCGGGGCAAGAAAAATACACAGGGCTTATTATGACAGGAATTTTGCCGTCAAAAAAAGAGCCCAATTGTTTCTGTTCTCCGGTCTCATCTATGACAGGCAGATTGAGGTCTATTTTTGGCCTAACTTTTCAGTAATTCCAACTCCTTCAATTTCTTTTGGAATATCAGAAGCCGTTAGAGACTTACTCGCGTCAACAGCGGCTTTGTCAGATTCATTGGCTCTCGAAACCTGGGCGACAAAAAACGTCGGTAGGAATAAAAAGAAAAAGACTCCTCGGAGCAAAAATGCTGAGCCCAACTTACTCAGCACTCTTTGCAAATTCAGCCACTTTGGCTGGATCATCTTTGGATTTATTTGTAGTCACAGTTTCAATGTAATGAAGGATGGACCAGCGATCACCAACTTTAAGATGCTTAAACGCTGCCATGGAGCCACCTGGAATTCCATTTTGCAAAACCTTGAAGTGGGAAATAAGGCCTTGACCTTGGGTCCACTGACCCGCAACAAGATTTCTTGGTTTTGGATTAAGACCTGCCCCGGCGGGTCCTGCCCCGTCGGCTGAGTTTCCGTGGCACATGGCGCAGTTAGCTTTATAGACGGTTTTACCGTGCTCCACAATCTCTGGTGTTGAAACCCAAGGGGCCGAAATTTTTGTTATGTCGAAGGCCGCAACGGCAACCTCGGATTGAGTGGATTGAGCGAGAGGATCAACCACTTTTCCCCTAAATTGACTCCTGGGTGAATAAAAACCAAATAGAGAAAAAACGCCAAGACAAAAACGATCGAAAACATAAAGGCCATAAGGCCGCCGCGATTATACTTGTCAGATCCTTCAGACATAACTGGTAACTCCAAAAGAAAACGATGGACAAAAAAATAGATTGAATTTGAAGATTAGTAGCCTAGAAAAGATCAGGTCGCAATAACAATAATGATAGAGATCAGGCTTTAGCCTGATTGCTTTTTCTTTCCAAAGATGATTGTAAAGGCCTTGTAACACTCTGAGTTAAATGGCTGACCAAGAACGTTCTGAATATAGTTAACTGCCTGCTCCGGCTTTAGAGGTTCTTCATTTCCAGAAGGGAGGACTAACTCCGTAAACTGAGTCGCCAAGCCAACAATTTTAGATAGAGGATTAATCTTTCCATCGTCGAGTCGACGTGGGTATCCCTCGCCAACAGAATTCTCATGATGCTCGTGAACGATGCTGATCACTTCAGGAGGAATCCCAGGCACAGTTCGCAGGATCTGAGCACCTACATAAGGGTGAGTTTCATAAAGAGCTCGCTCCTGACTCGTTAAATCCAAATAAGACTTTCGAAGAAGGGAGTCAGGAAAATTCTGAAGTCCAATATCGTGCAGCAACCCGCCAATAGAGACTTTCTCTAGAAGGGAATCCGAGGCCCAGCCGAGCTCAATGGCAATCATCGCTGAAACCGTACTTACGCAGAGTGCCTGCGAGGCACGATTTCCAGGAAGATCCTTAAAGCGATGAAGAAGCTCAATCACACTGTGGGATTGTCTTGCGACCTCTTGGATAGATTTAGTCAAAAGCCTTGCCGACTCAACTGTCTCGCTATTCACACCCAAAAACTCAAATTGTTTGATAACTAAATCAGAGGATTGAGCCAAAAACTTAAACTTGAGATCCAGGCCATCGACGCCCACATCAATTTTTTGGAAGCTGAGGAGACACTTATTTACGAAATCCTTAAGCTCCGACTTTTGTAAATGGACAATCTGTAACTTTTTGTCTTTGATTTTGTCCTTGAAAAGATGCAGATCTCGAAAGTGCGACGCCTGCCCGCGTTTACCGACTGGAATATATTTGTTAGGTTGCAATTTGAAGAACACATCAGCGGGAAGCAGACTTCCATCAATGAAATGATCAATTGAGAGGGGTACCATTAAGCTGTCTGTCATATCCAAGTGTGTATCCATTCTTCTTTCATGGGCCGGAGCCAACGTGCTACATTTACTACGTCTTTAATTCTACACGATATCAAAATAGCCTCCAGTAAAATTAATACAATGAATCAATTTGATTTTTTTGACGAACTTTTTTTCAGGGATTGGAAGTTTTGTTCCATTTTGAAACAGGACGCTGTTCTCAATCGACTTCTCCTTTCAATTCCTTAAACATTGGAGGAAAATATCTCAGTGGGGAGGCTTGGCACTTATGTTTTTGAAATATTTATTCACGATATTCGCCATGGCCCTCCTTCTCTCTGGTTGTCAGACCCATCTGCTCAAGGAGTTTGAAACAATTGCCCCTGGGATGGAAAAAGATGATGTCCTAGGAAAAATGGGCTCTCCCTCAACCTCAATACGACTTCATAACAAGGATCGCTGGATCTACGTCTTTTATGACGATAAAATGAAGTTTGAAAAAGAAGTCCATTTCTTTGAAGGCAATGTGGTTTATATTGGTGAAAAGTGGGAACCTCCCTATGAAAAACAAGCTTCGGTGGTAGATGCCAAAAATCAACTCCAGGACGAAACCCTTCGCCGACAAGCTGAGCAAGAAAACAAAGCCCAAAGGGACTCGTTTGAAGAGTATACACAGCGAATTCGGTCTCAAGATCGTGTCCGTTACCTTCCTGAATTTACGCCAATTCGTTAGAAAAAGTACAATAAAATTCAAGAAGAAAGTGATAAAGTTATTTGCTTTAACGCGGCGTATATTAAACTCAAAGCCTGTGGTTCTTGCCGTTCATTGCTACTTTTCAATCACCACGGGTTCTTTGAGATAGTCTTGTGAAGTGGTATCGGCTGGTTTAACTTTTTCAGGTTGAGGGAGTGGCTCCTTCGGCAGAGCGGTGATCTCTGGTTGTGAAAAATGGCGTCGTGTCTTTGCAACCACCTTTTTTATTTTTGCATCTAGGGATAGCTGGGTTTCGATTTGTTCAAGGCTGTCGATTTCCATTCTCTCATATTTTCTTTTGTCATTTGCCATGGCTTTTTCCGGAAATCGAAATTTCAAGATTGAACTCTGTTGATTGAATTCGAATACTTCCTTTTGAAGTCCTTTATGTTCTTCAACCATTTGTTTGATAATTTCAGCAACTCGGGTGGGGTTCTTTTCAGTTCGTTTTTCTTCAATTAACTTTCGTAAGGCATCTTTTTTCATTCCCACCTTAGCCCGCATATTCATAACTCGATTTGATAGCTCGATCCATTCCTCAGTTGTAACGGCAGCGGCGGGGTCCTCGGCCTTAGGTGGCTCGGCATTGCTCGCGCCACCATGCTGGGCCCAAGAAGTCGAATCATAGAAGAATGCAAGAAAAAGCATCTCAGCTAAGAACATTCTGCCTCCATTTAATTTCGAGATTAGAGGACTTTATCCTATGAACGAGCATTGATGTTTTGATTGGGCTTAGATTTCTCAAAAGAAGCACGCCCTGGGTGATTTGAGAAAGTATTTGCTCCGTATCCCAACCAAATCGTGGGTCATCAAGGACCTCTCTTAGGAGTTGAATTTGTTTCGGTAAATCCAATCCGCCAATATTCAAGTCATAACTAAGAGGCAAAGTTTCTTGATCTTGATTGGCAAATCTCTCAATTTCATCAATAGCAGAGGCCGGACTTTGCGGCTCTGACAAATTGCCAAAGTCCTGATCCAGAGGAGTCCACGACGGAGAGGGCGGTAGATTGGAGGCTTGCTCATTATACTGACTTTCGAGTGGATCCCTCGTTTGGTCAATTGGCTGAGAGTCGATCTGATCATTAAGCTCTGGTTGGCCTTCCCAGCCGACAAAAAACAACCCTCGGCAAAGGTGGCAGGTGAAAAGAGCTCCAAAACTAGCCTCGCTAATTTCAATTGTGCCATGACATTTTGGACACTCAACCAAGCCTATCTTTTCCCCTTTTTTTCTAGTCGACGACGATCAGCACGATTCATTTTTGACTCAGATGCAGATTCACGACTCATAGTCACCCGGTGGACAGGTTGCCGTGAGGCGCCTCCAGCCGAAGGTCGACCGTATGAGGAGCCCAAGGGGCGTCCTTTGGGTGGCGCCTGAAAAGATCCCCCACCAATGTCCAGTTCAGAGGGTGCTTGATATTCTAACTCGTCTAAATTTGTTTCTTGAGGTCGGAAACTCTCTACAGCATCCTCGGCTTGCTGGGCCACAATTTGGACTCGCATAACTTTTTCAATAACGTCAGCTTTAATAATATTATTAAGATTTTCAAAGGCTCCAAAGGCCTCTTTTTTATACTCAATTAAAGGATCTTTTCCTGAATAACCCCTCAGGCCAATACCTTCCTTCAGTTTGTCAATCACGAGCAAATGTTCTTTCCATCGTTGATCAATTGACTGAAGAAGAATCATCTTCATAATCTGCTCGGTGTAGGGTCCCATACTAGCTTTTTGTCTATCATAGGTTGTTTTCACAGAGGATTTGACCGCCTCTGTGACAGCCCCAATTTGGGCTGAGATCGACGAATTTTGCAAAACATTTTCAAATTCAACTTTAAAACCAAACTGCTGAGTGAGGGCATTGTTGAGGCCATCAAGACTCCAGTTGCCGGCTTTAGAATTTTCTGGAACATGCAAATCCAGCAAATGGGAAGTCACATCTCCGAGCATATCCAAGATTGTCCGCTCAATTTCAATTCCATCAAGGGCACGCTTTCGCATTCCATAAATAGCATTTCTCTGCATATTCATGACATTATCGTAGTCTAACAGATTCTTCCGCATATCAAAGTTATGCCCTTCGACTTTTCTCTGAGCTCCTTCGATGGCGTTGGTCACCATCTTAGCGGTGATTGGTTCGTCCTCGGGAATATTGAGCATGCCCATGATTTTTTGAATTCTCTCGCCGTTGAAAATTCGCATTAAATTGTCTTCCAACGAAAGATAGAATTTCGATTCCCCCGGATCTCCCTGTCGGCCAGATCGCCCCCGCAGTTGATTGTCAATTCGTCGAGACTCATGGCGTTCAGTTCCGACGATATAGAGACCTCCTGCAGCCACCACCTCTATTTTCTCTTGGTCAAATTTCTGTTTAAATTTTTCATAAATACTTTTATATTCTTCAGGATTTTCTTCGGGATTCACACTTCTTTTGGCCATAATTTCAGCGTTTCCGCCCAATACGATATCTGTTCCACGACCAGCCATATTCGTTGCTATTGTGACAGCCCCTTTTCGACCAGCCTGGGCGACAATTTCAGCTTCTCGCTCATGGGCCTTGGCATTTAATACGTCGTGACGAATTCCCTCTCGTTTCAGGAAAGCACTCAGAAGCTCCGATTTTTCAATACTCGCAGTTCCGACTAGGATCGGTTGGCCTTTGGCCGTTCGCTCCTTAACATCCGCCACGATGGCCTTAAACTTAGCATTTTCGTTTTTGTAGACAACGTCATCTTGATCGACACGAGAGATTGGACGATTTGTCGGAATGACAGAGACATCTAGATGATAAATCTTTTTAAATTCGACGGCTTCTGTATCTGCCGTTCCTGTCATGCCAGAAAGCTTTTCATACATTTTAAAGAAATTTTGAAAGGTGATTGTTGCCAAAGTCTGATTCTCATTTTTGACTTCAACACCTTCTTTGGCCTCGATTGCTTGATGCAGTCCATCGCTCCAGCGACGTCCCGGCATAAGTCTTCCGGTAAATTCGTCAACTATGACAATTTCGCCATTGTTAATCATATACTCAACATCAAGGCGATAGAGATGATGGGCCTTCAGTCCTTGATAGAGATGATGTAAGAGCTCGATATTCTCTGGATCATAAACATTTCCTACACCCAAAAGACGCTCAACTTCATGATTGCCCTCTTCAGTTAAGGAGGCTGTCTTTGATTTCTCTTCCATCGTGAAGTGCACATCTCGCTTGAGGTGCGGAATGATTTTGTTTACAGTATGATATTTATCAGTCGAAGCTTCGGCGGGGCCAGAAATAATTAATGGAGTTCTCGCCTCGTCAATTAAGATAGAATCGCACTCGTCGACGATGGCATAATGATGAGGCCGTTGGACATAATCCTCAATTTCAAATTTCATATTGTCGCGAAGATAGTCAAACCCAAGTTCATTATTTGTGGCATAGGTAATGTCACATCCATAGGCCGCTTTTCTTTCCGCATCAGTCAAGCCATGGACAATTATACCAGTCGTGAGGCCAAGCCACCCATAAAGCTTTCCCATCCACTCAGCATCACGGCGGGCAAGGTAGTCATTGACTGTGACAACATGAACACCTTTTCCGGTTAGCGCATTCAGATAGACCGGCAAGGTTGCAACAAGGGTCTTTCCCTCTCCGGTTCTCATTTCGGCAATTGATCCCCGATGAAGGACGTAGCCACCAATGACTTGGACATCATAATGGCGCATTCCCAACGCCCGACTTGAGGCTTCCCTGCAGACAGCAAAAGCTTCAGGAAGAAGTTGTTCCAGGGTTTCCCCTTTTTTATAGCGTTCTTTGAATTCAATTGTTTTTTTCTTGAGCTGTTCGTCTGAAAGACCAGACATGGCTGTCGCAAAGGAATTCACCCGATCAACAATCGGCTGAATCCTTTTCATTTCTCGCCCATGTTTGGTTCCAAATATCTGACTTAAAACTTTTGCCATCACCATAACGCGTCACTTCCCAAATTGTTTGAAGCTTACAATGCCACAGGATAGCTTTTGCGCCTCTCCCAAGCAAATCCAAAGAATAAGCTTCAGGAACTGTGCATCAATCTTTGTTGATTTGTCTCTCGATTCTTTCTTGAATCTAATCCCAATCTCAAACCGAATCTCAAACCGAATCTCAATCGTGAACTCAGTTAACTTCGAGCTTAGATGCCTAGCTGACGAAGGCCTTCATAGGCGGCAATGGCGACTGATGTAGCTAAGTTCAGACTTCGAACTGGACCTGGCTGTGGGATCATCAAAGCCCTGTCACCAACTTCTTGAACCCAGGGAGGACTCAAGCCTTTAGTCTCCTTTCCAAAGACAAGCCAATCCCCGCGCTGAAATTCAGCTGAATAAAGTGACTTCTTTGCTTTAGTCGAAAACAAAAAAACTCGTTCTGGATTAGCAACCATACTTAGCCACTGATCTAAAGTCTGGTATTGATACCAATTAAGGTGCTGCCAGTAATCAAGACCTGCACGTTTCAAGTTTTTATCAGAGATCTCAAAACCCATTGGGCCAACAAGATGCAATTCGCAAAGTGTGGCAACGCAGGTTCTTCCCACGTTGCCCGTGTTTTGTGGAATTTCAGGCTCAATCAAGACAATTCGAAAGAAATGTTTAGAGTCCATTGTTCCGTCCATTCTTCTGACTGTGCATCAAGCTAACGCGTCGAGCAATGTTTTTTAATTTCCATTTGCAGAATCTGGAGAAAAAATGATTTATCTTGGAACTCGCATCATTAATTTTATGAGGTAGATATGGCAGACGAAATTCGCAACTTTATGGGCTATCTTTGGTACAAAGAAGAAGATGGAGTTGTCACAATTGGAATTAACGAAGAAGGACTCGAAGATTTCGATGAAATTGCTTCTGTTGAACTTCCGCCAGAGGGTGAGAAAATTGAAGCCGATGTGGTTTTAGGAACGATCGAAACCGACGATGGTCCACTGGATATCTACTCACCGGTCGATGGAACTATCCTTGAAGTTAATGGACAAGTGATCGAAGAACCTGCCCTCATTCAAGAGGATCCCTATGAGGAAGGATGGCTTATCAAGATTGAAGCCGTCGCTCCGGGTGATGATGATGAAGATGAAGATGATGACAGCGATGATGATGATGATGATGACAGCGACGACGAGGACGAAGAAGATGAGCGGGGCTAGAGAATTGAAATTGCGAAAGCCCGCTTGTTTTTGACTCAGAGTCAGTCCCGACCAGCCATTCCTCACGCCTTGATCCAATTTAGACGCCGCTGCAAAAAAGTTGTCTACTTTGTTTTGGCAGGAGTCCTATCCCGTATTGAACAATTGAATTGAATTTGTTTGAGCTTACAAATGAGGAACTCCATCACCGGCCCCTCAGTCGAGCTGCGGAAGAGCGCAGACTCACGATTGTGGAACGAGCCAAGACCTTGCTTTCCCAGGCCTTGCCGAATGCAACCTTGGCGGAGGTGATTGTCAGGTCCGCAGAGCGATACGTTAGGACCCGAGTTGATGGCACTGGCACTAAAGCTAAAGCTAGGGCTAATCAAAGTTCAACTTCCGCGACGGAAGGAACAGAGCGTCAGAGGCGAGTGGTCTTGCCGCAGTCGATTCCTGCGGCGGTGAAGGGGAATGAGCCCTTCAATTTGAGGCCGATATATTCATCGCACAACAAATTTAGTTACACCAATGGGTGCTGAGATTCCATCCTTTTTGGGAGACTTTTAAGAATATTTTCAAATTCAAAAACACAAGGTCCTTAATATATAAAGAAACATCGTCAATCGGGAAAACGACTTGACCCGTTGATTGCACAGAGAGAGCGTGCATCAGTTCTTAAAATTCTACGTAATTTGTTTAGAAATAGTGTTTGTGTAGAGTTTCCACTCTTCCATAGAAAACTTAAAATCAGCCCTTGCTCTTTTTATTTGAAGTTTGAGTTCCTTGATCTGGAGTTGCAAATCTTGTAGGCAAACTTGTGAGCTTTCTGTAAACTGATTTTTTCGTCGATCATACTCTTCGCCCAATTGCTTCCATTGATTCTGAGCCTCGAGAATTCGTAGACGAAGAGACTCAATTTTTTCCTGGGACAAGCCTTTCTTTTTGATGATTAAAGCTTCAACCTGCAAACGTGCTTTTAGAATTTCTTGGGCTGAAATTGTTTTAAGTCTTTTTGCGAGCCCTAACCATTTAAAAAAGTTGATCATCCATTTGGTTGGATCCCAGTGATACCATCTAATTCCATTGCGGTAATCGAGTTGAAATTTATGATGAAAATTATGGTAACCCTCACCATGGGTTAAGATAGCCACAATAAAACTATCCCTTGCCGTAATTTCTTTTGAATAAGGTTGCGATCCGAAGTAGTGACAAAGGGAATTCACGAAAAACGTACTTTGTTGTGTGATAAAAATTCTGAGGGCGCCACCCACGACAAGTCCAGCAAAAGCTGATCCACACAGCCATCCAAAAACAGTTGGAAACAGAAATCCCATGCCAATAGACCACAACAAATAATGCTTATGTTGATTTTGAATCCACCAATCTTTTTCTAGGTCTCGGGCCTTAATTTCAAGATTTCCTGATTCTTGATAAAACATCCACCCCATATGAGCATACCAAAACCCCTTTTTAATTGAGTAGGGATCGTTAGGTGTATCTTCGTGAGAATGATGGCGTCGGTGATCCGAAGACCATTTCAACGCAGACCCCTGAAAGGCTGAAGCACCAACTAGAAGTAGCAAGACTTTCAAAACAGGATGTGCCTCATAACTGCGATGGGCAAAAAGTCGATGATATCCTGCTGTAATACTCAAATTAGTGGCGGCGGCAAAGAGCAATGAAAAAATTAACACGGATAAGGGAATAGAGCTTATAGAAAGAAATATCGCCAACAAAACCAATGAAAAAAGTGGGTTTAAGATGAGAAATAGTGTGACAGTCCAATCAATTCTTTTTTATTCATGGTCTATGATCCCATAGATTTGAGCGGTTTGGCAAGGCCCGGGCTTGACCCAAGGTGCTGACTCAAGATAGATCTCAAAAAATGCGAGAACAGGATCTTAGGGAGTCTCATTTTGTTCCAATTATTCTCGAAGAATCTTTCGAGCAGTGCTTTAGTTTTAGAAGAGATTCTTTCGTATGTAGCTTTGGCTCGGATCCCAGTCTGTGGCCTCACTCACTTGACGCCACGATCTATCGAAAGTGGCTGAAGCAAAAAATTTCAAAAGACCCAGCGAGCGCCCTTCATCTTTGGTTTCATGATCAAATCATTGGTCAGCTTGAGTTGGGCCGAATGAAGGAAGACCCATCCATTGGATACCTTCATTTTTGCTATTTGATTCCTTCCTTTCGAGGAACTGGAGTTTCGAAAAAATTAATCGAGTGGGCCGAAGCATTTTTTCTTGAAAGGGGTCATGGGGAGGCGAGGTTGAGTGTGAGTCCCCAAAATCTCCGGGCCTACAGTTTTTATAAAAAGGTGGGTTGGAAAGATCAAGGCCCTCGTCCTAATCGACCTGAAGTCCTTTTTATGGGCAAATCACTTGGATAATTCATGACCAACGAGGCTAGAATTCTTCTAAAAAGGTGGTCAATGGTCAACTCTTTTGCTATAATCGAGCGCTTCGACGACTTTCCTTGAAAGGGCCGTATGACATTACCTAGCTTAAAAATCAGAAAAACTCACATTCCCGTTCCAATTATTCAAGGGGGGATGGGTCTTGGCCTTTCTAATTATACCCTTGCTGGCGCCGTTGGTCGCGAGGGAGGACTTGGTGTCCTTTCGAGTGCGGCTCTTGACAGAATTGTTTCTGAACGCCACGGCCGTAAACTGAAAGCACTGGAAGCTGCGGCTCAAGACGTTCGCGACGCAAAAGAACTGGCTCGCGGAGGCGCCATTGGTATGAATATCATGGTCGCCGTGATTAACCAGTATGAGGACTCAGTCTTGGGCTCCATGGATGGCGGTGTAGATGTTATTATTAGCGGTGCGGGGCTTCCTCTCGCATTACCAGAAATTGCGAAGCTTCATCCGAGGGCTGATGATGTCGCGCTGGTACCTATTGTTTCCTCGGGGCGAGCGACCGAGATTATCTTTAAACGGTGGTCACGTTCTGGCCGCTTGCCTGATGCTCTTGTGGTTGAAGGTCCTTTAGCCGGAGGACATATTGCTTGGAAAAAAATTGAAGAGGCCCTGGATCCTGCTAATAAACTTGAAAATCTTCTTCAAGAAGTTTTTGAAGTCACCAAAAAATGGAATCATCCAATTCCAGTCATTGCTGCTGGCGGAATATATTCCCATGAAGACATTCAGAATGCGATTGCCAGGGGATGCGCGGGCGTTCAAATGGGTACGCGTTTTCTTGCAACTTTTGAAAGTGGCGCCAATGAAGAATATAAGCGAATGCTGGTTGAGTGCCGCGAAGAGGACGTTGAACTGGCCTCCAGACCAGGATCACCTTGCGGAATGCTCTTTCGGGTTTTGAAGCAATCCCCATTCTATCAGCAGGCCCTTAAACGGGAACGTGAACCAAAATGCGATAAAGGGTATTTATTAAATAAGGGTTTTTGCCCCTCGAAATATGAAAACGAAAAAACATTTTGTATTTGTAATGGACTCCTTGCTTCTATCAATTTGAATCCAAAAGAGAAGGAGTTGTACACCGTCGGACACATGGTCTACAGGATTGATCGAATCATGAGTGTTCACGAGTTGATGTCTGAGCTTCAAGGGTTGCCTGTTTCCGCAGAGGCAGGCTCAGAGCCAGTTTTGTCGTCAAAAGTCTCTGCGAGTAGCAAAGTACCGTCGTCGGTGACGCCTTCAGTGAACCCCAAACGAGACTCAAAAGAAGTAAACCCTAATTGAAATTAAAAGGAATAAGAAATACAGGCCAAGAGATTGGCCGTTCCTATAAAAGTTAAGGCGTTCTTAACCCCATCTTGTTTCTGAATAGATGAATTATAAAAATTAAGGGCGGCGATAAGACCGTGAGTGATGGCTTTGATAAACCGTTCTTGTTTTTCAAGGCGCCTTTTTTCCGCTTTGTAGTGATTAAGAAATAACATTTTATCTTGCGCCGATAAGTCCTTGGAGCTTTGAAGGGCCTCGACAATGAGTCTTTGGTCATCGCCGATTTGCCATTTGTAGGCTCCATATCCTATGCTTGCAATTCCGATCGATTGAAAAACTGCGTAGATGCCTTTCTCAAGAGGATCATTGGTCACGGATGTGCCAGCGAGTCCCCCGAGCAATCCAATTCCCCCACTAATAATATAACTAATACCTTCCAATCGTTCATAACTTTTCACGTTTCTAAGCCGCGCCTCTTGATCAGCCCAAAGAGCTGCATAATTTTTTGGGTCGCTGGGGGCAACCACTTGACCTTGCGGTTCACGTTTGAATTCAGAATCGATAACAGGGTCGGCGCTAGCTAACACCACAGAACTGCAAAGAGAAACTCCTAGCATTGCGCCAAAAGCTAATCCACAGACCGTCAGAAAGTAGGGCCTAAAAATGGCCTTCATTTTAAAGTTGCCAACCAAGTTGCACATAAACAGTTTCCGCATAGTAGTCGTTATTCCTCCATGGTTGACGAGTTGAGGTGAATAGAATTCCTGCATTCACTGATTCGAGACCTTGATAAATTCCCAATGAGGACCCGTTCGAATCAATTCCTGCCCCGAGGCTCATTGCTCCCAATTTGTAGAGACTTCCAAAATGAAGCTTTTCACTCTGTGCTTCTTCAAAATTGAGGCTCTTATAGTCAAGCAAAAGATCTAGCGTACCATAAGGAACTGGTGGCGAAAGTCCAAATCCAACCATAGGTTCAGCCGGATGGGGGAACTCTGGGAAGACTTCGCTGATTGTACCAAGGTTGGTTCCTTGGGCAATCACCCGGGGCGACCAACTTAGATTTCTAAACTCATAGCTGAGGCTAGGATTAAGGAATAGTGTTGTCTGAGTCTTCGGACGAATCTGATTCAATCCCTGCTGAGTTGCTAATGAAAGCAATTTGAATCTTTGCCGAACAAATTTCCACTCTGTTGACTTGATCTCTAGCCCAAAATCAAAAGCACCCCAAGAATGACCTAGCTGCACCAGTAAATCTGTTTCCTCAACCGCATACAGGTCGACATCAGGATTAGCGCTATTTCTAATAACCGTAAAGAGCTTATACGAAATCGGAGAATATCGTGAACTGATCATTGAGGAAACAAACATCAGGTCTAAAAAGGTTTCAGTCTGCAGCACGTTTTGATCCTGAAAGAAATCAGTCATCAGGTCTTGATCAAATTGATTATTCAGAATCCTTCGTGTTCGAGAAAGATTAGAATATCCGTTCGAAAGAAGTCCCTCAATGCGAAGGCCTGCTTTTTTTGTCTTGGTGACGTAGCCAGGATTGCAAGGCAGTCCATCTTGAACTTCTTTCAGCGCCAAACAAGCATGTCCTAAGGATTTTACAATCAAAGAAGAGTGTTGTAACTCAAATGTCCTTGCGTTTCGACTAAAGGCCAAGCTGTCTGCATGACAACTGGCCGCCCAAACAAGGCTACTGACAAACAAGAACGCGATCGAAAAAAAATGATTCAATAAATCAGCCAATTTAGTCCGTCTTTGCACGATAGTTGATTGAACAATTTTCGAAATCCAGGGTCCCGCCAACTTGACTAAGGATTGCCGTCAGGGAAATGGCGTCAGCTATCGATTCGATTTGAAAATCTTCGTTTTTCGCTGCTTGAATAGCAGACCTAGCTTTTTTGGTGATCTCAACATTTTCTGCAAACTCATCCTTTCTTTCTGGGATCGCTTGTATGAGGTCAGTTAGAATACTCAGCACATCCTCAGAAAACCCAATCAAATGGGTTTTCATATTCTCAATTTGTGCAACACATTTCCCATTTTCCTTTATCATATGAGGTGCCGCCAGACCAACCCGCGGAGACGTGAGTGATGAATTGAGAATTACAACTTTGATAATGGCTTTAAAAATCAAGTCTTCCGGTTTCTTAGACTGAACAGTATTTAAGATTTTAGTAGCATGTTTGAGAAATTCAATTTTTTCATCCCCCACAGCCGGCAAAACTGAGAACCATTGAATGGACTTATAAAACTCAAAAATTTGTCGAAAAATCAGATCTAGGCCCTCGCCCACCTTGGGATCAATATCAGGATTCTTTGATAAGATAGGAGGTTTGAGCTGGTTCACGCGATTTCCTTCGACGACAGACTTAAGGATGTCTTTCATTTCCAGTCCCGACAGTTTAAAATAAGCGGAAGCCAGGGTCACGCGCAAGGAATCAGTCTCTTCACTGTGATCCCCTTTGGGCTGATGGCTTTTGTCGCGACTTTCGATTTCTTCAGAGAGTAGAATAATTGCCTGCTCAACTTGTCCCTGATCAATCAAACGATAAGCTCTGGTCTGAATTGACTCTTCGGGCTGCTTTTTTGAAGTACACCCTAGGCAAAAGACCAAAAGACAAATCCTCACAATCATGCTGATTTTCATGGTTGCGGATCCTTAGGGGGTTCACCACTTGAGTCATCCTTGGTGAAGCTTTCACTGGAGTCATCCTTGGTGACTACACCATCAGGGTCAATCTTGAATCCCAGACGTGTACGAATCGCACCACTACTATCTTCAATCTCATCAACCTTCACGTGAGTCGCGACTCCATCGCGAGAAAAGCTAAGAAGCCATCGGGAGTCGGCGCCAGATCCCAAGTTGATATTCTGGCATTTCATTTGTCGACTCGCTATGCTTTCACAGGCAAAAGCTATCTTTGAGATATCGCCCTGTTCACTAACAGATTCGTCAGCAATTCTGATTTTACCTTCACCGGCCTCTGATGAGAGAACAGTTTTCTGAATCAGACTGTCGCAATGAAAGATGACAATCTCGAGCCTATCCCCTGGAACATTGTATTTAATTGAATAGTGGTGTTGAAGGCAGCTCGGCGAACTTGCTTGACCTGCTTGTGGATTGCGAGGGTCAAGCTCTCCTGAAAATAGAACTATGTCATTTTCAAATTGATAGAGAGATCGAGATGACTGCTCAATGGCTGAGCTCATATCATCAAGAAGGCCAGTGTTAATTTCAACTGGGACAGAATCATTTAGCTTAGCCGTAACGTCTTTAATTCTAAGTAGAAATTTCTGGGCGTCCTCAAGGCGCTTATTCGCTTGACCTGAGGCCTTGATTTCATTCTTGATATCTCTTCCGGCACTTGGATTTTGAAAGTCACGCTCGTGAACCCGGGACTGACATCCTACAAATTGGCCGCCAATATAGATGATGGTGGCAATTAGGCCTAAACGAAGTGAAGGTTTAAGGTTTTCACAGAGGCTCCTCAGTTGAAGCAATTTTAATGAATTTAATTTTAAAGACATTCGACTCCCCCAAGACTGCTGCGGCCCCAGATAATAACTCAAAAGGAGAAAATTCTACAGAGCAGATGGTGATGAAAAAATTTTTTCCCGAATGTCTAAATGTATGACAAATGCTCGTCGCGAAGGTTAGATGGTCAAATCAGGGGTCATGTTTTCGATTTGATTGAGCAGGTAGGAATGACATTTTTTGTCCCTGAATTGTTAAGATTGCACTGATGTCTCTTGTTTGATTTGGCACGTGTCGTTGCGGTCAAGTGAACAACGGCGCTCAATCTTCCTAAACTCCTCAATACCTGATAGACGATAAGGTCGGCTGAGCGGACCATCGACCTCTAATTTCATTGTCCGGCACTTCGCGAGGTTGGAGATTGTGGACAAAACTCTTGATAATCTGCCGGCTTTTGCGATACTTTCGCCACTCCTGGGAACCCGGGCTAGTGGCGTTTTTTTTTGTGAAGGTGGCTCTATGTCGAAAAAAGATATGTTTGGTGATGAGATTGGCAAACGACCAAGTGAGGATTTTGGATCGCTTTTGGAAATGAGTGAAAGAGGGCGGATCAGAAATTTGAAGAATGGGGACCAAATCAAAGGCGAGATTTTGGCCATAAACAAACAGTCTGTTTTTGTGGCGACAGGAACCCCGACGGATGGAGTGTTGCCACTTTCTGAAATTTTGGATGAAAAACAGGTTCCCAAATTCAAAATTGGGGAAGTCATTGACGTCATCGTCGTGAGACAAAAAGCGGATGAAATTCTGTTGCGATATAAGGGAGCCAAGGGTATTTCTGCCGAAGTTGAAAACCTGGAGGATGCCTTCGATATGGAGCTTCCCATTGAGGGAAAGGTCCTTGAGGTCGTCAAGGGTGGATATCGTGTTTTAGTTCATGGCCAGAAAGCCTTCTGTCCAGTCAGTCAGATGGATCAAAGAGTTAGTCCAGACTCGGCCCAGTATGTTGGGAACAAGTATACTTTTTTGGTCACCCAGTTTGAAAATCAAGGGCGAAACATTGTCGTATCTCGACGAAAAATTTTGGACTTAGAGAAGGCGGAAAACGAAGGGACTTTTCTTCTTAAGTACAAGGTTGGGGATATATTGCCGGGAACTGTCAAACGCATTGAAAAGTATGGAGCTTTTATTGAGCTCGAGGGCGGGATCGAAGGTATGGCCCATATCTCAGAAATTGCTTGGGGGCGTATCCAAGACCCATCCGAAATTGTGCGAATTGGGCAGTCTGTCACAGTTAAGCTTCTGAAAGCTGAAGAAGAGGGAACTCGGCTTAAGATTTCATTATCCATTAAACAGGGTGGCGGAGAGGGTGACCCGTGGATGAGCATCTTCGAGAAGTTTCCTGTTGGGACTATTGTGCAAGGAGTTGTGGATAAAAAGGAAAACTTTGGCCTCTTTGTTCAAGTTGCACCTGGACTTAATGGGTTATTGCCTCGTTCAAAATGGAAGGAAGAGGCCAACGCCAATGAATACGACAACAAAAAACGGGGTGATATTGTCCCTGTTCAAATAGATCAAATCTTGTTTGAGGAAAAGAAAATTTCACTCCGCGTTCCTACGGAAGGGGTTGATGACTCCTGGAGGTCCCATCAGTCGGCAGCAGGCCAGGGCTTGGGATCGACCTCTGGAAAGGGTCTAGGGAGTGGTGGACTAGGCGGGTTGGCTGACCTGATGAAGAAGGCCAAGCCCTAGCTCTATTTGTACCAAAGTAGTTCTGTAATGCCAGAGCTGTGGCCTATGGTGTTCGTGAGTGTGGGCTTTTTGGAAAGAGTGATTTAAATTAAGAATTTCGCAAGGATTTTTCGGTGTGACCAGTGGATTGTACTTCGTGAGAATGAGTCTCTAGCAGCTGAGCGTCTAGTTTGTGTTGAAAAATTAGCTCGTTCGCTTCGCGAGCTTTGACTGCAAGGTCTTCGATAAGATGATGAATCTCGTCAGTATTGCTTTCAACTTTAACCGGTTGTCTTGCCGCTGCTAGGCTTGCCCAGTGGGTGTTTTTTTGTTCTTTGGGCTTTTGTTTCCTAAGGGGTCTCATTCGCCCGTCTTTCAACGCGAAAGTTGAAAAAGTGCTGAGTCCAATAATGACCAGAAATGCAACTTTAGCTTTTTCCATGGGATTTTCAAACCCCTGAATGACCAATAGGCCAAGGTATCCCACAAGACTTGCACTGAGCACACCATAACTGAAGTACTTTAGCTTCATGAGACCTCCCCCGATTTCCTTAGGCCGTGAGTCGAATTTTAACCCCTGGATCAAAAAAGTTTTGCGGGAATTGGTTCTTCTGAACTCGAGGCGTGTTAACAAAATTCGGAACCACTCCAGTTGATTTTAAAGTCTTTCCGTTGAAGTTTTGAAAAATGCTTTCTATTTTATACTCAGTGCCATTTCGACCTTGGAGCTCGATGATCTCGACAATTCTGCGGCGTCCATCAAAACCACGTTCTGTTTGGATGATCAGACTAATGGTTTTTGAGATGTCTTCTTGAATCATGTCGCGAGGAGCGTCTAGGCCTGTCTGCAAAATCATAGACTCGAGTCGGCGAAGCGCATCAGCGCCAGAGTTGGCATGTAGAGTCGTAAGACTCCCTTCATGGCCTGTATTCATGGCCACGAGCATATCCCAAGCTTCAACTCCTCGACATTCACCCACGATGATTCGATCCGGTCGCATTCTGAGGGCGTTCTTGAGAAGCTGATGCATTGTCACTGCAGGTTCAGAGCCAAGCTGCGGTCGAGTCTCCATCCTGACGACATTTTTAACGTTGATTTGTAACTCAGCTGTATCCTCAAGTGTAATGACCCGTTCCTTGGAGGGAATAAAGGAGCTGAGAATATTAAGCAAAGTTGTTTTTCCTGATCCGGTCCCACCACTGACAATTATATTTTGTTTAAGCTGGACCGCCTGATTCAGGAAATATACAGCTTTGTCGTCTAGGACTCCCATCTGAATCATTTGCTGAAAGCTCACCATATTTGGATTAAATTTTCGAATTGTGAGCGTCAGCCCGTCCAGAGTGATAGGAGGAATGACAACATTTAGCCGCGAGCCATCGGGAAGACGAGCGTCCAAATAGGGATGACGATTGTTGAGCTCACGCTTCACAATAACCGCGATCGCCTGAACAAAGCGCCAAAGTTGATCAACATTATTAAACTTCAGAGGACTTTCCTCAATAACACCGGCTCGTTCAATAAAAATTCGATCCCACCGATTAATCATAATTTCGGTAATCGTTGGATCAAGCAAATGCATCTTCAAAGCGCCAGACTCTTGCCGCCAATCCACTTGTTGTTCTGGAATAAATTGCTTTTTTATATTTTCGCTCACAAAGTAGAGATCGGAAAATTCAGAAAAATCTAAACAGACCTATGGCTGGTTCGTGATCCAAGACTTGAGCTCCAGCCAGACGTCAGGGGGCGCCCTCGTGAACAGCCTTGACCATCAGATGATGCGGAACCTTTTTTGTCTCAAAAAGTCTAACTTTGACCGATAAAAAATCTCGACGAACAATAGCTTCAGAAGTTTGCTGATTCAGAACCTGATCACCATGAGAAAGAAACAATAGGGCAGGAATTGGAATCGAAATTTGAGATCCCTCAATCACTTTTCGGCCAAACATTTCAATCCGGTGACCCGTTAACAAAGGAATTTTCTGTAAATATTCTTCAGGCCTCAGGGTCATTACTTTCAACTCTCGCAGACGAGTTATCTTGAAAATCGGTGCCACAGGCAAAAACTTTGCAAAAGCGCCAATCGCTTTCCCAAAAATATCTGCCCAAGAATAGTGGGGCGAGTAGAATGGCGAATAAAAACTCACCGATTTGATCCTCATCAAATCTAAAGGACTAAGATCAGGAGACCTCATTTTTCGCCGCAGATATGAGTGTATCAGTAGCCCTCCGGTTGAAAAACCCAACCAAATGAACCCGCTGAAAGCATTGAATTGCCGCGTCCAAGATTGGGTCAAGTTTACTTTCCCAGTCCTCTGGCGAAAAATGATCCGTTAACTTCGGGTTCGCCCCAAAACCAGGAATCAAAAGATTCAAAACACTAAACCCTAACTCTTCAATCGCTTGAGCTGATCCAGACATTTCAGCCGGGGAACCCATAAAGCCATGAATAAAAATTGCGACTTCACTGGTAGAGGCGATTTTGAAAGTGGGTCGATTCACAGTATTGATCTGTACTGAGTCTGAACTTAGTCCTAATGATTGACCCAGTTGACTATATTCTTTACGTAAGTCAGTCCAATACGCATTAAATGCATGGACGATGGGCTCTAGTGGATCATTAAGAACTGTCTCAAGCTTCATAATTTAAAAATTTCTCATTAAGCTCACAACTCGGCCTTCAATTTTAACCTTTTCTTCAGAATACCAAAGCGAATCCATCTGTTCATTTGAAGGGCGCAATTCAATTCTCCGACTTGCAGAGTTCTTAGAATGAAGAAAATATCTTTTCACAGTGGCCTCGTTTTCGACCCTTGCTACAATCAAATCTCCGTTTTGAGCAGATTTAATCTTCTGCACCAAAATCAAATCTCCATCCAGAATACCCTCTTCAATCATCGACAGTCCTTGAACTCTCAGCGCAAAAGTCTCACCTGGAATTTTAACCATCGATGGAGGGACTTGAACTTCTTCATCAAATGTTAATCTTTCAAGAGGTTGACCTGCGGCAACAGTTCCCAACAAGGGGATCGACAAGATCTCCTCGCGTGCCTGGAGGAGCTGAGCGCGAGAAGATCTTGCCGTCGAGAACGAATTTGAGGGCAACAAAAGCTGTATAGCTCGCTTCTGATGCGGATGAACCAACAAGTAGCCCTTTGCGGTCAGCTGCTTGAGATAGTTCTGAACTGAATTAAAAGAGGCAAATGCAAAATGCTCTTTAATCTCCTGATAGCTCGGAGAAAGCCCATCTCGGTCAACAAAAGCCTCGATGAATTCAAGAACCATTTTTTCTTTCGCCGAAAGCGATCTGACTACTTTCCCTGAGTTCCGATTCGGGGCCAAACTCTGCATCGAAGAACGCAGAGATTCAGCCTCCAAACCAGATTCAGGATAGGACAAAGAAGACGAACGGCTAGGGAAGGGCGATTTTGCATTCAACTTAAGTGTAAAAGTACAGTGTAAATTATATGTAAGTCAAGCGGCTCTTTGCTTTTTTTATAAAAGAAGTTACTCTTGGCACACCGGTCTAATATATCGGCATCCTTCGGTCGAGGTATTTTCTAGGATGTTGTTTGTTAGGGCCGCCGCTGACTGCCCGTTTGCAGATGGTGTGGCTAACTCTGGGCTGGAGGCAACACTGCGTGTTTTTTCAGGTTGAATAGCCTGTGGGTCATTCGCACCATATGAGATCGCGGGAGTTGCGCTCTGGGGGATGCTCAAAACAGAGGCTAGGTCGGCTTGTTGGGTCTTAGAGAATATACTCGCGTTTTCGTAAAGAATGATTAGCAAAGGGTTAACTATGAGCATCACTAACAGGCCCCATTCCCTCGTTATATTCATGAAACCTCCCGGTCTTTGCTTAGCACTTTTTTATATCCTATCGAAGAAACTGTTCTCACTCTTTAACAAAATAAGAATTCTCAAATTAGATCGAGCTGCTATTCAAATTTCCGATTTAGGTTATTTTTGAGCTTAGCATTTGTGAAGCGAATCCTTGTTTTGTTTCTGTTTGGATTTCTTAATATGTTCTTCTCAATCCACGTCTGGGCACAGACTCAGAAGGCTTTAGACCTCGAAAAGACTTGTTTTGAAATGTTAGGGCAATTCAAGGGGGCGTCTAACAAGGAGCTTCTGGGGCGGGCTTGCGCTCGAGTCACTGTCCTTGATCAGTGTCAAAGTGTTAACAAAGTTCCGCTTTTTCACTTTCAGAAAGAAGGGTATCTTAAGATTCCCAAAAGAATACTCGTCTTCAGTTTAATTCATGGGGATGAAATCGGCCCAGGGAGCGTCGGGCGGTATTGGATTGAGAATCTTGAGCGGATTTCACCTCGCAATACGTGGCGAGTTATTCCAATTTTAAATCCCGATGGGCTGGCTCTCAAGACGAGAACCAATTTGAATCAAATCGATCTCAATCGAAATTTTCCGACCAAAGATTGGTCAGACTCTGCTCAGCTTTACTGGAAAAAAACCAATATGAATCCACGTCGATTTCCAGGAAAGGCAGCAGGAAGCGAGCCTGAGGTGGTTTGCGCACTATCTCATATTCAAGATTTCAGCCCTGATTTTGTTGTCTCAATTCACACTCCACTTCACGTTTTAGATTTCGATGGGCCCCAGATACGCCCGCCGAAATACGATTATCTGCCTTGGAAGAGTTTAGGGCATTTTCCCGGAAGCCTTGGGCGCTATTTGTGGTTTGAGCGTGAAACCCCTGTGTTGACAATGGAGCTCAAGCAAGAGCTACCCCAGAAATTTGATACCTTTGAAAAGCTTCAAGATGTGATCGGGACTTTGGTTAAGTTCGAAACCGGCGTTCATGCAAAGCAAAAGCACTTAAACGAAATATCCTCAACTCAATGAACCTGATTGTTCTGCAGGATCTGATTGATCTGGTCTTGGCGATCGGAATTGCTTAGTACCTTATCTTGAATATCCGAAAGCGTAGCCAGAAGCTTGTCCTTGGCCTGACGAATAGCCACGAAGATATTTTTATCCAGACCCTCTTCATGAAGCTCAGTGTCTTCTTCGCGGAGGATAATAGCAATCCGGTACATCTTTTTAAGTTTATTCATTGGAATCGCGCGTCCTTCAGTCTCAAGTTGAATCGCGAGGCGCTTGGGATCCTTCAAAATCACAGAAACAATTGTCGACGGAGTGACGAAGTTTTGAAGCTCAGCAATCTGTTGAAGAATATAGGACTTAACTTCGGGATTTTCTTCGTCAAACTCAGCCCGAGGGCCGGAAAGATTTGCCATACAGGTCCTCCTAGTCCGTTGATGTTATTATAACATGGGATCGGTTTTTTGCAGGTCAAGATAGAGCCTGATTTAAAAATTTTCTCAAAGTCCTATCAAAACGCTTGGAGATGCCTTAAAATGCATTTATTTTTCACCGCTTGACTCAAAATGGGTCAAGACTCTAAGTTTAGACGCTCATCTGAATAATTAAATATTATGCTAACTATAAAACGATTTCGGGGGTCCAGTGAGTGAGTCGCAAATTTTACGAACAAAGCCACAGTTGGATGTTTCGCAGAATATTAAACTCAATTCTCAATGGGCAGCAGTTCTAGGTGATGAATTCCAAAAAGAATATATGATCAAATTGAAAGAGTTTTTGCAAAGCGAGCTCAAGAGCAACAAAATTATTTATCCAAGAGGAGCAGAGTACTTCGCAGCTCTCGATTTAACGCCCTTTGATCAGGTTCGAGTTGTGATAGTGGGCCAGGATCCTTACCACGGGCCAGGGCAAGCGCATGGGCTTTGTTTTTCGGTGAAACAAGGTGTGCGGCAGCCACCCTCACTAAAAAATATTCTGAAAGAACTAAACGCTGATCTTGGCTTGGAAATGCCTGAACACGGTGATTTGACACATTGGGCTCGGCAAGGTGTGTTGCTACTGAATAGCGTTCTGACAGTGGAGGAAGGAAAGGCCGCAGCCCATCAAGGTCGAGGTTGGGAAATCTTCACTGATCGGATCATTTCAGTATTAAACGAAAAGCGCGAAAATATTGTATACCTCCTCTGGGGATCTTATGCTCAAAAGAAGGCTCACTTTGTAGATCGAAGAAAGAATTTAGTCCTGGAAGCGCCCCATCCATCTCCGCTCTCTGCTCATCGCGGGTTTTTCGGAACAAAACCGTTTTCCCGAATTAATAAATATTTTGATTCAAAAAATCTTCCTGAAATTGACTGGAGTCTGCGCTTTCCTATTGAAACGCCATTGGACCTATGATCTGATTGCACTGAATTTAAACAAATGGGGGTGAGCTTGTGAGGAAGTCGATTTTCAGGGCAATGTTACTGGCGTGGACGATTGCTTTGGGACAGCTTACTTTTATGCCGCTTGTTTTTGCGGGGGCAAAGACCTTAGTTTATTGTTCAGAGGGAAGTCCGAAAACATTTAATCCCCAGCTCGCCACGGATGGCACCTCAGCAAATGCGTCTGCACACACAGTTTTTAATCGTTTGGTGGAATTCAAGGAAGGATCTTCTGAAATCATTCCCGCGCTGGCAGAGTCTTGGGTGATTGCTAAAGATTCCTTGAAATATACTTTTAAACTTCGAAAGGGCGTGAAGTTTCATTCTAACAGTTTCTTCAAACCAACTCGAGATATGAACGCGGATGATGTGGTCTATTCATTTCAGGTTCAGATGGACCCAAAGAATCCTTTAACTCTCAAGAATGGTAACTACGAATATTTCACTTCTATGGAGATGGATAAAATTATCAAGTCCATCACAAAAGTGGATGACTATACGGTTGAATTTGTTTTGTCTCGCAAAGAGGCTCCTTTCTTGGCAAATCTTGCCATGGATTTTACAAGTGTTTTATCCAAGGAATATGCAGAAAGCTTGCTCAAGGCAGGTCAAGTGCTTGAGACTATCAGTACTAACCCAATTGGCACAGGGCCCTTCGTTTTTAAGTCCTATCAGAAAGACACTATCATTCGTTTTACAGCCCATGAGAACTATTTTCGCGGAAAACCAAAAATAGATAGTCTTGTCTTTGCAGTGACTCCTGATGCGAGTGTTCGATATCAGAAATTGAAGGCAGGGGAGTGTCATTTTGTTTCTGAGCCCGCCCCTGCTGATATTGAAAATATCGCCAAAAATCCCAAACTAAAATTGATGAAAGAACCAGGACTGAATGTTGGGTATTTAGCTTTCAATACTGAAAAGAAGCCCTATGACAGTTTGAAGGTTCGACAAGCCATTATGCACGCTCTCAATCGACAAAGTTATATTGATGCAGTTTATTTGGGTCACGCAACCATCGCCAAAAACCCAATGCCTCCATTGATTTGGTCCTATAACGATAAGGTCAAAGATTACGAGTATAATGTTGAAAAGGCCAAGCAACTTCTAAAGGAAGCTGGCTATGAAAAAGGCTTTGATGCCGAAATGTGGGCGCTGCCTATTTCCCGACCCTACAATCCGTCCGGTAAAAAATTAGCTGAGTTGATGCAGTCTGATCTAGCAAAGATTGGCATTAAACTTAAAATATCGACATTCGATTGGCCAATTCATCTTGAGAAATCTCGGAATGGTGAGCATCAGATGATTCAGGCTGGCTGGACCGGAGATAATGGTGATCCAGATAATTTCTTAAATATCTTGTTGAGTTGCGCGTCAGTGCCATCTGGCACAAATGTGGCCCGCTGGTGTTATAAGCCATATAACGATCTTGTGACCCAGGCAAAGCAGATGACCAACCAGCAGAAGCGGACTGAGCTCTATAAGAAAGCACAGGTGATTTTTAAGGAACAAATTCCATGGGTCACCTTGGCTCATGCTCAAGTTTTTAGAGCCATGTCTAGTCAAGTCTCCGGTTATACTATTCACCCATTTGGCGGCGATCTTTTGAAAAAGTGGATATTAAATAAAATTATCGTTCTTGCATTGACTCTATTTGGGGCTAGTCTCATTAGCTTTTTTCTAGTGCGATTAGTTCCCGGAGATCCCGTCCTCAATCTTCTCGGAGAGCGGGGCGGTTCAGTTGAGCAAATAGAGACGATGAAGGCCCGTCTGGGTCTGGATAAGCCCTTGCCTGTTCAGTATCTTAGCTTTCTTAAAAACTCTTTGATGGGAGCTTCTTTGGTCGGTTATTCAATGCCAATTTTTTGGTGGGGATTATTACTGATTTTGTTTTTTTCTGTTCACTTGGGCATTTTGCCTGTTTCAGGACGAATCGATATTGTTTACGACATTCCTACGAAGACAGGCCTCCTGTTGATTGACACTTGGTTGTCCGCGGAGGGTGCGGTGGCCTTTTTTAGCGCTCTAAAGCAGCTTTTGTTGCCAGCAATAGTTCTTGGGACGATTCCACTGGCTATGATCTCGCGGATGACACGTTCTAGTTTGCTCGAGGTCCTTTCAGAGGATTATGTTCGCACGGCCAGAGCCCAAGGAATTCCAGAACGTTTAGTGATTTGGAGAGTCGCTTTTCGAAATGCGCTAATTCCTATCGTTACACTCATTGGTCTACTTGTTGGTTCGATCATGACTGGGGCAGTATTAACAGAGACGTTATTTTCATGGCCGGGCGTTGGTCTTTGGCTTGTGAAAAGCGTGGAGGCTCGAGATTATCCTGTTATTCAAGGAGGCATTCTTTACGCCTCATTTGGTGTCGCGCTGATCAACTTAACGGTCGATGCGCTCTATACGAAGTTAAATCCAAAGCTGCGGATGACACAATGAGTTCACAGGCAGGATCTTCGACTCGATCTTCTATGACCATTGGAACCCGGTTAGGGTTATTTATTGTGTTGTTCTTCACTTTGGTCAGCGTGTTTTCCCCCTGGTTAGCTCCCTTTAAAGCTGACCAGAATTTTCAAGATGCACTGAAGAGACCACCGGCTTGGTCGGAAGGAGGGCAAGCGCAATTTGTTTTTGGAACGGATGATCTCGGAAGAGATATTCTTTCTCGATTGATTCGTGGAGCTCCGGTTTCCTTAGGGCTCGGTTTGTCGGTCGTGATTTTTTCTATTCTCTTTGGAACGTTTACTGGGCTTTTGGCGGGAACCATTGGCGGATGGGTTGATCAGGGTTGCTCACGAATCATGGACATCATTATGGCCTTACCGAGCATGCTTATGGCGATCGTCGTCATAGCGGTGTTAGGACCTTCGTTGACCAATACTGTGATTGCCTTGGGGCTAGTTGGGGTCCCATCTATTTTTAGAATTGTTCGTGGCGGAGCTTTAGGAGAAGTTCGAAAAAATTATGTGATCGCTGCGAAAACTTTTGGTGCCGGTTGGTTTCGAGTCGCCTTTCGGCATGTGCTGCCAAATTGCATGTCATTATTGATCGTTCAAGGGACGCTCGGTCTCAGTAATGCAATTTTAGATGCCGCAGCCCTTGGCTTCCTAGGTCTTGGCGCCCAGCCACCCATCCCAGAGTGGGGAACCATGCTATCAGATTCTCGAAGTTTTATTGAATCCTCACCATGGATGGTGACCCTTCCAGGGTTGTGTATTTTGCTCGTTGTTATCGGATTAAATTTATTAGGAGACTCTCTTCGGGACCGCCTGGATCCTAAGCTCAGAAAAATTTCTTAGATGGATTTCAAATTTTGCCATTTTGCCTGTAAAAGCCAGTTATTATAAAGATCTATTGGGTTTACAAGGGTCAGCAGTATCTAGTTAAGTCATTTACGAATGTGACTGCCTCTGAATCCTTGGGTTGGGCAAGATCGATCGGCCACAATGCTGTCTACGGCGATACTTGTGAATATGCTGGCAATTCTAACTGAAGGCCGAAAGAAAATTCCGTCCTGGTCCCTGGTAAGAAGAGATCAACCCGATCAGGGGCTCTATGCGGTGACTGTGTACATTCTAGAGTCGGCGACTCTTTTTTGTATGTTTATCTTTTTGAACGCTCTGATTTGCCGGTGACTATGTTTTGGCCGGTCCTCAACATCTAATTGAGCCCACAGCTTTTCAGAAGGGAGAAAACAGATGGAAAATGAGGTAGGCAGATCGTTAAATAACGCAGAGAAAATAGATAGTGTAAAACTAGCAGAGATAGAAAAAGGCAAACCCCCAATTTCTGTCGACCTTGCGTATGCCTCAGAGCCATGGTGGTACGACGCCAGGGGATTCTTGATCCTGACTTTTGCTTACCGGAGCACGCTGCCTGCCCAGTTAAGGCTTTTTTCACAAAATATTAGCGATAATCACTTAGAGGTGGCTATTGGTAGCGGGACGCTGCTGAATTTATGTCTTTTGTGGAGAAGAATTCATAATCAGACTTGGAAACATATTGTGGGGTTTGACTATTCGAGCCAAATGCTCAGCGGAGCAGTCAAACGTTTTAAAAAGGATAGTCGTATTCAGTTATTTAAAGAGGATGCAGCCAATCTTCCATGGGCAGATTGTAGTTTCGACTCAGCAAATGTAGCAAATAGTCTTCATTCTTTTCCTGAGCTCGAGAAATCTTTGGGCGAGATTTACAGAGTTTTGAAACCAGGTGCAACCTTGGCAGGGAACTGTCTGCTTAATCCCGGGAAAGTGTGGGTTCTGGATCGGATTTCCACCTGGATCAATCATTGGGGAATGCGCAAGGGGATTTTGCACAGACCTTATGAAAGACAGGAAGTTAAAGAGAAGCTTGTTGGGGCCGGCTTCCTGATTCAAAAAGAAGTCGTTCGGGGAAATTGTTATGATTTTATTGTTAGAAAAGTAAAACCTTAGAAATCCTGCATTGAGAAATGCTGAAACAAAAAGACCCTAACGTCGACCTTTTCATTTTTATCCTGAACAAGGAGATCGTGGATCGCTTGCTCGGCACTATTGATGATTTCGGAAACTCGCGCGGCCGATTCTTCGCTACTGGCAAAGATGCGAAAGCCACCATTATTCGGAGAGCCCGTCACATTTTTTGGAATGCCGTCCTTCGTGTCGTATCTCGCTGAGGCCACTTTCAGCCAATATTTGAGATAGCGGGCGAAATCTACACTCTGATGAGCAGATTGAAGGCCGATGGTTCGCGACAACGTTGGGGCAAAGTGGGGACCTCGTCGCTCAATGAGTCCCAATGATTCCATGAGTTTGATAACTTCATTAACCTGACTCTCACTAATTCGCAGGAATCCCGCGATCCACGAAGATGAGTGCTCTGGCAGCGAGAGGTGTTTCTTGAGGCTTGCGGCATTGGCCACGGCGCCAGCCCATGGGAGGGAAATCATCGATTGGGTTGCAGAGATTTCCTTTTTAGTAAAACATTCTACAAATTCATTCAAGAATCCAGGTCGCAAATCCATCATTGCCAACACAAACTCAACATCTGGGTAAGACTCCCCATTAATATATCTCTGAAGTGCCGCCTTGCTGATCCCTAAGGTCTCACAGAGACACGAAACACTCTTAACTTGAGAGAATGTTTTCAGGTGATATACAATCTTGTTGATTTGTTTTTTGCTCTTAAATATTAAGCCAAAAGTTGATGCGAGCGATTCTGAGAGGGGTTTTTTGGTGGAATCGCAGAGGTCACAAAATTCATTCCATCGAAGCTGCTTAGAGCCGTTCTGCCATCTGCGAACTTTGTCAAAATGAAACCCCATTCTCTTTGAGAGCGCGGAAGTCGATTTGTTTTCAAGGATTGTATTTAGAAGTTTGGCTTTACAGCCTTGGTAATTTGTCATACGCACTCATTACTTTACAAAGTTTTCATTCGACGGGCGAGCGAGCCTCAATGCGATCACTTGAAATCAAGCTCAGGCGGTAGTCAAGCAGAGCTTTACTTTATTAGACTTTTCAATCCATTAAACTTAAATAGCTGGGCGACATCTTGGTAGATCTGACGATTCTTGGCATTAAGACTCTGGTAAATAGAATGAAAGTGTTTTTCATGGTCGCGGGACAGTTTTCGTGAGGGAGATTTTAGAATAGTCATGAAGGAACAAAGGGCAGTCGTGTAGGTCTCAATATTATCTGGAAAATTCTCACGAATCAGTTGCTTAAAATAAGCATAGGGAAAGGCCGCTTTCATTGAGTTTAGGGCATCCTCATTGAGGACCTTTGGTTGGTCACTTGAAGTTCGACTCAGGAGATAGTCGATGGTTCCAGGAATTTTTGGCAAACAGTAATCATACAGAAAAATTCTACCGTTTGGTTTTAAAACTCGTCGAATCTCCTTAAAGCATGCCTCTAGGCTTCTTTCGTCAGGCAAATGATGAAGTGCGAGTGATGAAATCACGGCATCAAATGTTTGATTTGCAAAATCTTTCAAATTTGTCATATCCTGAACACGCAAATCCACATTCTGAATATGATTTTCTCTGAGGTGTTCGTCGGCTCGGCCGAGCATTTCTGTGGACAGATCGATTGCCGTAAAGCTAATTCTAGGGTTCGCCAAGGCATGTTGAGTGAGCAGGCGACCGCTTCCACATCCTAGATCCAGAACTTTCTCGCAACCAGAGATAACTTGAGCTACATGGGAAGTGACAAACAAATAAATGGGTGTAATTGGTCCATTTCCTGTGCAAGCAGCATCGAAGGCCTCGACGTTTTCAGCCTCATCTATGATAAGTTGAGGTTCTGGGACTCGACTCAGATGAGGGGAAGCGGTATAATCTTTAACTATGGCCTTGAGCATTGAGATCGATATCATATTGAAACACCTCGTCAATCATCAGATAGTGGGCATTCAGAAATTGCTCTTTTAAGCCTATCAAAAGTTCGACAAAATGTCCCAAACTCGATAAACAAACTGTTTAATGAGTTGCAATGAATCGCTTATCTCTCTAGTGTTCTGAGGTATATGGGTAGTCTGGATTACCGGCTCATTCTTAAACAAGCATTCGAACAAAGGACTCGGAGTAATCCGCAATATTCGTTGCGTGCTTTTTCGAGGGATCTTAAGGTTGCTCCATCTCAGATGTCAGGAATCATGAAGGGAACTTTGGGTCTTTCGAGGGCTTCAGCACTAGTTGTTGGAAAGTCTTTAGGGATGACTAAACGTGAGGTTGAAGCTTTTGTTGACTTGGTGGATGCCCGCCATGCTCGCAGTCGGACTTCAAAGAAACTTGCAAAAATCAGGGTTCGGCAAAGATTCAAAGGATTGAAAGAGAAGGGTCCTTCATTGATTTCGTTGGACCAGTTCAAATTTGTTTCAGATTGGTATCACTTGGCCCTTCTTGAGCTTTCTTATTTAAAGAGTTTTACTCCAGATATTTTATGGATCTCGAGAAAACTTGGAATATCGACGGCCACGGCAGGTGCGGCACTTGAGAGATTGAGTCGACTTGGGTTGATAGTGAATAAGGGGAGTGTTTGGAAAACGACAGAGGATTGGAGTGTCGTTGGTGAAGATTGTCCTTCGGCAGCAATTAGGGCTTTTCATAGTCAGCTCTTGAAAAAGGCGGAGCTAAGTCTGGCCTTGCAAAATCTTGAGGACCGTGAAGTCAACAGCACAATTATGGCAATTCGTAAAAACAAAATTGAAGAAGCAAAAGGACTGCTGAAGAAGTTTCACGAGGACTTTTGTATGACTGTGGGGGAAATGGAAAGTATGAAATATGAAAAAGATGAGGTTTATTGTCTGACCACGGCCTTTTTTTCGTTGAGTCAGCCGGTGCTCAAATGAAGTTTTTGTTAATATTGTTGGCTTACAGCGGTTTAGCGTTGGCCTCCGGCAGAACTGTCGGAAACGGTGGCGACGTTGTTTTTTGTCAGGGAAAAGAGGGTCAACAATCTTTTGAATTGCTTGATTTTTACGAGGGGCGGGTTCTTCGTGGACTGAAGATGGACCTTGGGGGAAGTGAGCTTTCGGTTGAGGAAAAGATAGACAAAGCTTTGATTAGGCTCAGTCGGGTTTCACCTACACGAGCCGCTCAATATAGGCACCAGGCTTTCACTTTTTTTTCAGAATCCTTGTTTTTGAGTGATGTGGGATTGGTGGACGTTCCAGATAGCGGTCATATTGTATTGCCAAAGAACTGTCAAATTCTGCAAATTGCGAATCAATCAGAACCCTTATATCCTGAGGATCGCCGCTATGTGATTGACAAAGATATTTGGGATCAGTTGGATTCAGATAACAAGGTTGGTCTGATTTTACACGAAATTGTTTATCGTGAGGCGATCGCCATTGGTCACATTAATTCTATCTCCACAAGGCTTCTGAACTCGAACATGACCTCTCTGCGAATCGAGTCAATGAACGTCCAGCAATATACTGAGTTTTTGCAAGACCTTGGCTTTACAACTAATACTGTCCAAGGAATTGATGTTGTTTTGAACGATCCACAGAAAGTGAATCCGGTTTTTTCCCCGCATGGGATTCTTTTATTTGCGTCGGTGAGTTCGGCCGCAGCTCTTGATTGGGAAGGGCTGAATCTTCGTCTGAGGGATTCTGTTGAATTCTATGATTCGGGAGCTCTTAAGAAGGCCTTTCTGCTAGGTATTCAAACAGTAAGTTGGTTAGAGCAAGAGGTGAGTCTTGGGCCCTATGAGATGAGTTTCTTTCCCGATGGAAAGTTGAGAGCCTTGACTGTGGATAAACCTGTGCGTTGGGCTTCAAGGTGGGTTGATTTAGTTCTAAGATCTTCACTGCGGTGGTCGTCCACGGGGAACTTTTTCCAGGGACAGGTCGTGAAGGGGCGGGTTTGGTTGCGTGACCAATGGGTTGAAATCAAAAATTTGGCTGTTTTTCATGAATTGGGAATGGCTAAGGAGGTTGAATTTGTAACACCTCAATTGATGATGTGGAATGGACAAAGGCTTGAGTGGCGCGGGCGGATTGAGTTGAATCCTCACGGAGATGTTATTAATGGATTTTTAAATGACACCACGACTGAAATTTTTACTCACGGAAGCAAGGTTAGTTTTAAGGCCTATTATCCTGTCTCTTTTTTTGAAGATGGCCATGAAGTCAAATCAGGCTGTCTTGGTCGGACCCTCTTTATCCCGAGGGAGTGGGGCGGGCCTGTTAAATATGGGCCAGGACAGATCATTCACTGGGATGAGCATGGTCAGGTTCGGGTTGATGAAAATAAATCTTGTTAATGAGGTGGTTTTGTGAAAGTGGGAAGGTGTTTTTTCTGGTATGTTTCGCTTGGAGTATTATTGTCTTTTGCGACCGGAGCGAGCGCAGGTACGTATCGATTTAATAGGGCGCGAACAACCACAGCCCAAGAGTTTATTTTTTGCCAAAGAGTTTTGGGCGAAATTCTTGCGCCAGAGGGCTATGAGCTGGATCTCAATTCTCTGGATATCAGTGAAGAGGTGCCTATGCCTCCACTTCAGACTCCAGTCATTGTGGAAACCCCCGAATTTGCGGTTCACACTGTTCTATTTCAAGTGACTCGCGAGGGGAAGAGGTTTCAAGGAATGACCTATTTGATCTTGATAAGTGTCCAAAAACTGAGTGCTTCAAATTTGAAGAGTCAGATCACAGTTAATTCAACCGCTCAAACACTCAGCAATTATGGTTGGGCTGATGCTTCGCAGACGACATTGTCGCTGGCGATAAGTCCTGAGTATCGTCTTTTCAAGGCTGAGATCCGTCCTCATGATTTAAATCTTCTTCCTGTGAGTCCGTCGATTCCTTTGAAATAGTGACCACCAGTTACCTGTTTTATTATTGTGGCCGGTCTAAGGAACTGTAGCGTCAATACACATATCTAGTTTTTCGATGTTTTCATAGGCTCACGAGTTTTCAGGGGCCGTCTGAAAAGAAAAACTTCGCCACGAGCTTGAGAGCTATCTCACTTCAAATGCAGTCTCTGCAGATTTGACCACTTCCAGTTCTTTGGGCGTCAAGTAAGTTAGGAAATCAAGGAGTCTGCTTAGACATGGAAAGAAGTTAGCCACTCCTGCGGAGTTAAAATATTTATTGTCATGCTCTGATTGGAAATACTTTCAGATTTATTGTGAGTGATAATATAGGATTCTTTTATCTTCAATTCTGTCATTGCCTCGATCAAAGAATTAATTTCACGATTTCTGGTGTCAACCTCTTCAATGGAGTAACAGACATTAAGCAATAATTTCTTTTGCGGAACATAAAAATCAACTTCTTTGGCGGAGTCTGTTTTATAATAGAAGATCTCATTTTCATTAAAATATCTACGCAGTTCAAGGAAGATCAAATTTTCTAAGCGTCTCCCTATGTTGGTGCCAAAACTTCCAGAGATAAGTTCGACAAATCCCAAATCTCCAACATAAAGTTTCTTGGGATTAACTCTCTGAACCTGATAGGATCTGGAATAAATCGATATAAAGAAAACAGCATAGCAATCCGTTAGCCAATCAAACCAATTTGACAAATGGGCTCGTTGCACATCATAGCCCCTTGATTTAAGGATTTCTGTCATTTTTTTGATTGAAACCAAAGATGAAAAATAGTGAACGAGGGTATAAAATATTTCCCGAGCGAGTCTCGGATCGGAAATTTGATTCCTTTCTATGAGGTCCTTCAGCAAGAGGACTTCAAAATAGCTTTGCAAAATTTTTCGTTTCAAAGTGGCAGTTTTTGATAGGTAAACTTCCGGAAAGCCTCCCCATTTTAGCTGATCGGAAAGCTCTCTGATCAGCTGCCCTTGAGCGTTCGTAGAGGATTGCTTATCTAGAGTTTTGACTTTCATCATTTCATGAAAGCCAAAGGGAAACATTTCGTAGCTGATGACGCGTCCTCGTAATTCTGTACTAATCTCTTTAGATAGGAGTTTGGCAGAAGATCCAGTCATGAAGACCTGAGCGTGTTTAGTCTCAATCAGCCTGTTAACAAAAAGAGACCAGTTTTCCACATTTTTTGAATTTCATCAAAAAAAGACAAAATACTTCTCGCGGGTTTGCCCTTTTTGATTTGACAAGTACACCTTAAGTATTTGATTCAAATCTTTCGTTGTGCTTCCTGCCAATCTATCGTCAGAAAAATTGATAACCAATGGCTTGATAGGTTGGCCCGCCAAACCTTGATAAAATTGTTTCAAGAAATGTTGATTTTCCGGATCTTCTGATTCCCGTAATCACAACACCTTTTCCAGAAATGTACTCAATCGACTGCTCTCGATGAATATGCAGAGCCCCTTCCTCAAGAAAGGAATCCAAATGATCTTGAAGAATTTCCTTAATCGTGCGGTCTTCCATGCTGAGTCGAGTTTCTATCAAGTTGTATAGATTTACAACAACATTTGCATAAAAGTTGGTGGAAATTTATACAACATTTGTATCTCATTAAAAACATTCTGTTTTTTTGTGCCATCACCGAAGACCAGGGGACTCAAGGCTGAACGCCACAACCTGGACTTATTTGAAATCAACGCAACAGAACCGAGATCCGTCCTCATGATTTAAATCTTCTTCCTGTGAGTCCGTCGATTCCTTTGAAATAGTGACCAGTTATCCGTCTTATTTTTGTGGCCGGTCTAAAGAGCAAAAAATTTGAAGGGCGTGGCCAGCCTATTTTGGGAGGCAATTTGTAGCCACCTGTGCGGCTGCGCTTCCAAAGGAAATATTTTTTTGTCGACATCAGTGCCAAACTTAGGGCACAACCCTGGGGGCTTTGAAATTTTGATTTCCGGGCCTTTACCTATCTCTAATGCGAGGTCACCCAATGAAAAAGTTAGCAGTAGTTTCTAGTATAATCTTAAGTGTGAGCATTTTGCTTGGCGGGGCTCTGAGCCATGCCGCTGATATGGATTACGACCTATATTTTAGAACACCGGTTGGCACAAACGGATCAGGCGGTAAGCACATTCCATTGAGCAATCCAGGAAGTCGTGGAAATGAATTCCGTTTGGGCAATGAAACTGCCTATGGTGAAGCTTCTTTTACTGGTCATGCTCTGAGGGGGAAGGCGAAGAGTGATCCTTTTTTTAATGCAAACCTGACCTTTGCCTATGATCCAGCGATGAACTCTCAATATAATGATACCTCAGCGACGGGTGATCGCACGTATGTCGTACAGGCTTTCGTCAAAGGTGGAAATATTGATAATCAACGATTCAGCTACTGGGCCGGCAAACGATTTTATCGAGATGCAGATATTTTTATGAATGACTTTTTTTACTTTGCCAACATGAGGGGAAACGGCGGAGGAATTGAAGATATTCAACTGAGTAATGGAACTTTGTCCGCGGCCTGGCTTCAATATTCAGATCGCACCCTCACTAGTTCGACCATTGGGCTGCCAGCCAAGCAGGCCCTTGATCTGCGTTGGAAAGACTTCACCTTTGCGACAGATGAAAAATTAATGTTTTGGTTGGCTCAGGCAAACACGGCTCCAGGAACAGGGGCAACCTCTACGGGAGCTGCTGTCGATTTTCAGGCGGAAAGTGGAACCGCAGCGGGTGTTCGTTGGACGCATAGTGAAGGCCAAAGCACAAATAACCTAGCTTTTGTTTATGGAACCTCCATTATGGAGAATTTCGAGCTTGATAATACAGCCTATGCGGTGACAGGAGCCAATGTTTCAAAGAAGAATCGATGGCGCCTGGTCAACAACTACAACACAGAGCTTAATGCAAAATGGGCCTTTAACGCAGCTGCTATCATTGAGACTGCTGATAATGGGCAGTCTTCTAACAGCAAAAGCCATTGGTACAGTGTTGGAATTCGTCCTTTGTATTACTTCTCAGACCATTTTCATTTAGCAACTGGAATCGGGTATTCCCTTGTGGGTGCTGATTCTGAAGTCTCCACAACGACAGGCACTAAACCTGGAGATCGCTCGCTCATGAGAATTACAGTTGCTCCACAAGTGGCCATTGGGAAGGGGTTCTATAAGCGACCAGTCATTCGAACCTTCGTAACCTATACTAGTTGGAACGATGCAAATAAAGATCTTGGTAACACCGAAAGCCTTGTGGCCAAGCTGAATGCAGGTGGAAATCGGGCTATGAATAACAAAGACAGCGCAGTTCAATTTGGTGTTGAAGGCGAGATTTGGTTTTAGTTCTGTCCACGTCGGCCGATCACTTGATCGGCCGTTTTTTTTTAAGATTTGACAGAGTTTTGAATATTCACTCTACAAATTGACACCTAGTCTGAGTCCTTTCTTGACTCTCATCGTTGTTGATTCTATTTCTGGCTCAGGTTTTGCTTTGCAGGCGATGGGAACTCACTTAATCTGCCCGCAATGAAGGAGCGTTATGAGATATCAGCAGTTTTATGGCTTTTTGAGATCAAATGGAGTCAAGTTGACTCTAACTGTTCTGCTTGCCCTAGGTGCCTTTTGGGTGCATTTGGCGCCTGCCTTAGCCACAACGAACCAGGTTGTGAAGATAGCCTTACTTGGTGAGCCTCCAAACTTAAATTCGACCAAGGCCACGGATGCAGATAGTTTTTTTATTATTGGGCATACGATGGAAGGTCTGACACGCTATGATCAGGCTGGCAACATTGTTCCCGCAGTTGCTGAAAAGTGGGAAATTAACGATAAAACTGCAACGTTCAAAATTCGCAAAGATGTCAAATGGGCCGATGGAAGCCCAATCACTGCCAAGGATTTCGTTTTTTCTTGGAGAACCGTGGTCGATCCGAAAATAGCTTCGGAATATTCATTTTTACTTTATCATATAAAGAATGCTGAAGCCATTAATACCGGTAAGAAGCCTATTCAAGAGCTCGGCGTCGTTGCTAAGGATGATCACACTCTTGAGGTGACCTTCGAAAAGCCTTGTGGATACTTTCTAGCTTTGACAACGTTTCCAACTTACATGCCCGTGAAGGAGTCATTCTTTAAGGCCCAAAATGGTAAGTTTGGGGCGGAAGCTTCAAATATTCTTAGCAATGGTCCTTTTAAGCTAACAAGTTGGGTGCATGGGGCGTCGCTTCGTCTCGAGAAAAATCCAAATTATTGGGATGCTAAATCAATCACTTTAGATGCGATCGATATTCCCTACATCACTCCAAATGAAGGGACCCGATTTAATCTTTTCAAAACTGGAAGAATTGATACTCTCGGATTGACCAAAAATATCCTTCAGGATGCTCAACGTGAAAAGTTTAAGCTGAATAAGTTTGCTGACGGCACTTTGTTTTTTATGCGTTTTAACTTTCGAGAGGGTCGCCCCACAGCAAACAAAAACTTACGACTAGCTTTGGCGAAGGTTTTAAACACAAATGATTTTATCAGTAAGGTGATCGGTATTCCTGGCACCTTAGAGGGGACCGGACTGATCCCCTCATTTCTTCAGGGGGCCACTAAGCTCTTTCGCAAAGAATACCCCATTGCCGCTCGAAGGCAAAACTTAGCCGAAGCAAAAAAGCTCATTGCTGACGCAAAAAAAGAGCTTAAACTTACCGGCCCGCTAAGTTTGGTTTGGTTGACTGGTGATACGCCTGTCGCAACGAGCGAGGCTGAATATTTTCAAGGACTTTTTAAGACCCACTTAGGCATTGATCTAAAAATCGACAAACAGATCTTTAAACAACGACTAGCCAAGGCAAGTGCTGGGGACTTTGATATCGAATCGGCTGGTTGGGGTCCTGATTATGCTGATCCAATGACCTTTGCCGATCTTTTTACAACTTGGAATAACAACAACAACGGAAAGTGGGAGAATAAAGAATACGATGCATTTATTCGCAAAGCCATGAATACCGTGAAGCCTAAAGAACGAATGGATGCCATGGCTGCAGCTGAGAAAATTCTACTAGAAGAATTTCCGATCATTCCAACCTACGAACGGACAGTTATTTATACTCAGGCGGATCGCCTGACAGGTGTTGTGAGAAGATCTGTTGGTTTTGATCCGGACTTTACTCGAGCTAAGATAATCAAGTAACTGTTGAGATTTATTTGGAGGAGCTTCAAGGGTGATCAAGTACATTCTTCAGAGATTATTCAGTGGATTAGTGACTGTTTTTTTTGTGGCAACATTCACATTTTTTGCTATGCACGCCGTTCCCGGGGACCCTCTCATGCGTGGAAAAGCAGTCAGTCCGGAAGTTCGCGCAAATCTTGAGGCCCTCTATGGGTTGGATAAACCAATTGCTGTTCAGTACGGAAAGTTTCTACTCAATATGGTGAAGGGTGATTTTGGAATTTCTTTCACCCAACAAAATCGCTCAGTCAACGACATCATTCGGGACTCTTTTCCAATTTCTGCGACGCTGGGACTATTGGCAATTATTTTTGCAGCGGTTGGTGGTGTGACCTGGGGGGCAATTGCGGCAATCAATCGCAATCGTCTTTCTGACCGCGTGATTATGTTTGCAGTGATTCTATTAGTCTCTGTTCCAACCTTTGTTTTTGGGGCCATGGGGCAGCTGGCTGTCTCTGAGCTAAATCAGAAATTTGGCATCGATTTTTTACCAATTGCAGGTTGGGGGACGCTTAGTCATATGTTGCTGCCTGCCTTGGTTCTAGGGCTGGGAACGATGGCCTTTTTGGCCCGTCTCATGCGATCAAGTATGCTTGAGGTTGTCACTCAGGATTATATTCGAACAGCAAAGGCCAAGGGGCTTCCCACTTTGCGGATTTTTGTTCGCCATCAATTACGGAATGCGATTCTTCCAGTTATTACATTCCTTGGTCCAAGTATTGCGGCAATTACCACAGGCGGATTTGTGGCAGAGGTCATTTTTGCGATCCCTGGCTTGGGTCGCTACTTTGTTCAAGCGGTTCAGCAGCTTGATTACACGGTCATTATGGGTCTGACTGTGTTTTTACGGAGCGTATCTTGTTTTTATGGTTATAGTTGTAGATATTCTTTACGGTTTTATTGATCCAAGAATTAAGCTGAGTAAGGCTGCGGGGTAGCGATTTGTGGAAGAACAGATGACTCAATCAAAATCACCTCCAGGCTCACTCCCACATAATCAGCCATCAAGTGCTGCTCTGGGTGCATCTTTAAATCAGTTTACAGCGAATGACTTTTTGCCGGCCAACCGGGCTGGATTAACCAGCGGTTTATCCAGGCCATCCCTTTCCTATTGGCAAGATGCTTGGCGACGTCTGAGGAAAAATAAGCAATCATTGGCTTCGCTCTTTGTGGTTTCATCCTTATTGGCTTTTGTTTTTTTAGGACCCCTCGTTTGGACTGTGGATCCAAACCATCAAGATCAGACTCAGATTTCAATTGGTCTATCAATGGGAGCCACCGCTATTGTGATTGGAGATCGGAATGATTGGCCTGGGCTTGATGCTTCACCGATTCCAGCAATCGAGGAATCAACTCAAGAATTGGGCGCACCTGCAAATTTGCGAACAGTCGACGTGGTTTCTACCCTTGGGGTTCGACTGGCCTGGGACCCTGTGCCCGGGGCTGCCGCCTATGCGATTTATCGAAACGAAATTGCGCCAGAGCCTGATCGTCTAGGAGTTCCACTGGGAAGTACGCAAGCTCCAGAAAGAGTCTCCTATGAAGACAATGAAAGCCTTCAGACTCGTCGATATTATTACTCTGTTGTGGCTGTTAACGCAGCCGGAGTTGAATCGACTTCGGCGAGCACTTTGGATTTGGATCTAAAGCCCGGAATGAGCTTGGACTTGGCTCAGGAAACAAAAGCAGATGCTAAAGAGGGCGATATTATTGCGCTCAGAGCAGCGCCACTAGGTACGGATTCTTTAGGTCGAGACCTTCTGGCTCGTCTCATGTTTGGTGGAAAGATATCAATTTTCATTGGATTGTTTGCAGCGTTTTTGGAGACCCTCATAGGCGCCATGATCGGTGGAATTTCTGGTTTTTTTGGTGGCCGGATTGATAACTATATTATGAGAGTCACTGATTTTGTTTTGGGCTTGCCTTTTCTTTTATTTGTTATCTTGTTGAAAGTCGCCATGGGGATTGGGCCTGGTGAAAGTGGAATTACCGCCTTAATTATCGCATTAGTTGTTTTATCGTGGCCAGGTGCTGCCCGTTTGGTGCGAGGTCAAGTCCTTCAAATGCGAGAGTCAGAATTTATTCATGCAGCCCGTATGATGGGGGCCCGGCCTAGTTATTTATTGATGCGTCATATGTTCCCTAATTTGTTGGGAATTCTCTTAGTGTCGCTAACATTTAATATTCCTTCGGCAATTTTTGCTGAGGCCTTTCTTTCATTTATTGGCTTGGGTGTTGCAGCCCCGGCGGCCTCTTGGGGGAGTTTGTGTAATGATTCTATCCAAAATATTTTGACCCACCCTCATGAATTCCTCGCACCGGCAATCACAATTAGTTTGACGGTTTTGGCATTCAATCTTTTGGGGGATGGTTTGCGAGACGCCCTGGACCCTAAAATGCGAGCCAACGAGTAGAACCGGAGACCGAGCCAATGAGTGAAAACGTTCTCGAAGTTAAGGATTTGAAGGTTGAATTCGACACCTACGGAGGTGTTGTTCAAGCTGTTCGCGGAGTCCATTTTCAAGTTCAAAAAGGCAAAACACTTGCCATTGTGGGTGAATCCGGTTGTGGAAAATCTGTTTCGATTCAATCCATTCTGGGGCTAATTCCGACGCCCCCTGGACGAATCACCTCTGGTTCAGCAAAACTGAATGGTCAGGAGCTGATGGGACTGCCATTGAAGGAACTTAACAAGGTTCGTGGAAATAATGTTGGAGTCATTTTTCAAGATCCAATGTCGTCTTTAAATCCAACAATGACTATTGGGGAGCAAATTTCTGAAACTCTCCGCTATCACAAGGATGTCTCGAGAAAAGAAGGGCGAAGACGAGCCATTGAACTTCTTGGTAAAGTTCAGATTTCTGAAGCTGCGTCCAGGGTCGATAGCTATCCATTTCAATTTTCAGGCGGGATGCGCCAACGAGTCATGATTGCGATGGCTTTGGCCTGTGAGCCAGAGCTACTTATTGCTGACGAGCCAACGACGGCCCTTGATGTCACGATTCAATCTCAAATATTGAATCTACTTAAAGACCTTCAAAATCAAAGTCATATGGCTTTGATTTTGATTACTCATGATCTGGGAGTTGTCGCCCGCATGGCTGATACGGTGTCTGTGATGTATGCAGGACAAGTTGTTGAGCACGGCACAGTGGATGATATTTTCTACCGTTCTACTCATCCATATACTTCAGGTCTCAGGGCCGCCCTCCCAACGCGAGAACGGAATCGGCAAAAACTCATTCCGATCGATGGTGCTCCACCAGATTTGTTTAGTCCGCCAAAAGGGTGTGGCTATTTTGCCAGATGTCCTTCTGCGATGAATATCTGCGAAAACAGGAATCCCCCTGAATTTGTCAATTCGACCTCTCACTATGGACGTTGTTGGTTAGCACAAAAGAATTCAATGACCCCAATGCCAACAGAAGGAGTTTTATAAATGCCACTCCTTGAACTTAAAAATCTAAAAAAGCATTTTCATCTAGATAAACATCGAACTCTTCATGCCGTTGACGGGATTAATCTTTCAATTAAGGAAAATGAGATCGTTGGTTTGGTGGGAGAATCCGGCTGCGGAAAATCCACTCTTGGGCGAACAATCGCGGGTCTCTATGATAAGACTGATGGTGAAATATTCTACCGAGGGACTCGGCTGCCTCAGAGTTATTCTTCTAACGATTTTGCAAGACTGTCACAGGATATTCAGATGATCTTTCAGGATCCCTACTCATCGTTGAATCCACGAATGACCGTAAAGGAAATTATTGCTGAAGGACCGCGATTGAATGGGCTATGGAAGCCAAGTGAGATCACTGAAAAAGTCAGTGAGTCTTTGACTCGAGTGGGTCTTGCGCCGGATCATATGTCCCGATACCCCCATGAATTTTCTGGCGGACAACGGCAGCGAATTGGAATTGCCCGGGCACTAGCTCTTCAACCAAAATTTATTATTTGTGACGAGCCAATTTCTGCACTCGATGTTTCTATTCAGGCCCAGATTATTAATTTACTCGGAAGCCTAAAGGAAAAATTTGGTTTAACTTTGTTGTTTATTGCGCACGATCTTTCTATGGTTCGATATATTTCAGACCGTATGGCTGTCATGTACCTTGGAAGTATGATCGATTGGGCCCAGCGGACGAAGTTTACTATAATTCCCTTCATCTTTATACTCAGTTGCTCGTTGGTTCAAACCCTGAGCCTGATCCAGAGAGGGAGCGTGCCAGACCTCACACGGCTTTGACTGGTGAAATTCCAACTCCGCTGAATCTAAAAGCAGGTTGTCGTTTTGCAGGTCGTTGTCCAAAGGTTGAGGATCGCTGCCGATCCGTGACCCCTGAATGGCGTGAAATTCGACCAAAACATTTTGTCGCCTGTCATTTGGTTTAGAGGGCCTTTGCGGGTCTGGTCGGACTGTATTGTGGTTCGATGTTTGCACACAAGCCAAAACAAGCTATAGCTTGCTTCGATGGACCATCGAAATTGCTCCCAATTTTGGGCCCATCGTTCAACCTTTGCTCAGACCAGTGAATAATGTCGTCGAATTCTGACTGCAGCGAGGTAAAGTGAAAAACCGATTCAATCTCAAGAGCCTATCGAATCCCTTAAGAGGATTCATATTTGGGCTTTCTAGCTTATTTTTTGTCATGGAAGTCTTGGCTGCGGATCGTTTGCTGATATTTCATCAAAACCCTAAATTTCAAGCTTTCCATGAGTGGGGACGTCAGACAATGAAGGAGCATGAACGGAGTATTCTGGCACAACCTGACCGAGGATTCAATTCAGTTCACTTCAATTCGATTCAAAATGGTGAAGGTGGGGATCAGCTAGGCTGTCAGAATTTTTTTAAATCCCTTAAAGACAAAAAGACAATAAAAATCGGCATTTTTTTCGGCTATGTAAATGAAAAGAATTTTGCACTAGACGGAATACTTGCCTCAACACTCGAGAAGTATTTAACTTCTCCCTGCCTAACCTCAGAAATGAACTTTGTCTGTGGCTTTTCCAAGATTGCCGCTGATCAAAGTAAATACTCAAAAAATGTAACTTGGACTGATCAAACTCAACGAAAGGTTGAGGTTGATCTTCAATTTCCGGCATTGACTATCAGTGATTTAGAAAATCGAAAGCTCTTGTCCGCTCAAAATACGAATAGTGAAAATGTAAGACAAAACTTTTTTACGGCATTGAAAACCTTGGACGTTGTCATTTATGATGGCCACGCTCGTTATGGATGGGGTCCTGATTTTTTCCTGAGAAAATGTTAAATAGGTTAGAGAGTGATGATAAATTTTATCAGAAGAACTTGAAAGGAATCAAAGATCTTGTCAATGCCTTAGACGCCAGAACAGATGGTCCACTTCCATTTCTAGTGCTGAATAGTTGTCTGTCTGAACAATACATGCATGACTATCTGCAAAAAAGTCAAAAACCACCCCTTCTGGCCATTGTTAACGACAGCTTGACGACTGCCAAATTGGGGTTTCCGATTTATCCAGAAGTACTAAATATATTCCTTCGCGGACAGTGTCCTTTCGACACCCCCTTGGTTCCCCACTTTCTCTTGAAAAAATATGTTTATTGAGTGAGCAGTCAGAGAAATCCCGGTTCTGTTGTATTAATTAATATCGATGCGAAATAAGCAAATTTGGGACTCGGAATTCAGATTTTATTATGCGGCAAATGAATAGAATTTATCAGCAGGACTGAGAGAAGAAGTTTTTCTTGATGTTTTGAGCTGACCCTTTTTAATCATACTCACAAGTTCGATCCCACCAAGGACAACTCTTGCTGACCAGAAGGATTTAAAGCCAAGCATGGGCCTGGTTCGACATTTAATATTTCGGTGATCTTGCTCGATAATGTTGTTCAGGTATTTGGATTGGCGAATTTCAATGCAAGCAAAATTTTGACCATTGTAAGCTTTGATGCCAATTCACTTTATGAAATTGATCTGGCTGGACTGTGTTGTGGTTCGATATTTGCTAACAAGTCAATAGAGGCAATAGCCTGATTCGATGGACCATCCAGATTGTTGGCAATTTTTGGCCCATCGTTCAACATTTGTTCTGACAAGCAAGTAATGTTGTCGAATTTTAACTGAAGCGAGGAAAAGTGAAAGTCCACTTCAAGCTCAAGAACCTAGTGAATCCTTTAAAGTGTTTCATGTTTGGGCTTTTTAGCTTATTTTTTATCATGGAAGTCTCGGCTGAGGATCGTCTTCAGATTTACCATCAAATTCCCAAAATTCAAGCTTTCCAGAATTGGGCAATTCAGAAAATGAAGGCGCATGAACGGGATATTCTGGGGCGAACTGACCGCGGATTCAATTCAGTTCACTTCAATTCGATTCAGAATGGTGAAGGTGGGGATCAGGTTTCCTGTCAGAATTTTTTTAGAGCCTTCAAAGACAAACAGACAATAAAAATCGGCATCTTTTTTGGCTATATGAATAAAAAGGAATTTGCAGTGGACCCAATATTTGCCTCAACAGTCGAGAAGTATTTAACTTCGCCGTGTCTCACCACAGAAATGAGCTTTGTCTGTGGTTTTTCGAAGATTGCTGCTGATCAAAGTAGATATTTAAAAAATGTCACCTGGACCGATCAAACTCGACGAATGGTTGAGATTGATCTTCATTTTTCGGCATTAACTATCCTTGATCATGAAAATCGAAAAATCTTGTTCGCTCAAAATGAGAATAGCGAAATTGTGAGACAAACATTTATGAGGGCATTAAATACCCTGGACGTTGTTATTTATGATGGCCACGGTCGTTATGGTGGGGGACCTGATTTTTTTCCTGAAAAAATGCTAAATGAAAAAGTTGGTGACAAGAAATTTTACAAGGAAACCCTGGGAGGAGTCACTGATCTTGTCAATGCCTTAAGCGCCAGAACAGATGGTCCACTTCCTTTCCTAGTGCTGAATAGTTGTATGTCTAAACAACACATTCATGGTCCCCTTCAAAAAAGTAAGAAACCACCCCTTCTGGCCATTGTTAACGACAGTTTGACGACTGCCAAATTGGGGTTTCCGATTTATCCAGAAGTACTAAATACATTCCTTCGCGGACAGTGTCCTTTCGACACCCCTTTGGTTCCCACTTTCTCTTGAAAAAATATGTTCATTGAGCGAGCAGTCAGAGAAATCCCGGTTCTGTTGTATTAATTGATATCGATGCGAAATAAGCAAATTTGGGACTCGGAATTCAGATTTTATTATGCGGCGAATGAATAGAATTAAACTGACACCAGAACTGACGCAAATCGAATAACCCACCTGTATATGCTTGTGTGATCTAAGAAAATACCACGCTCCTCAAGCATCTCTTCTAGATCTCTATAGCTGAGGCCATAGCGAAGCTACCAACGAACGCTCAACAAAATGATATCTTTAGGAAATCTAAATCTTTAAATTTCATTAGACCTACTTAACACAGATAGCGTCCTGAATTGCTGCAAAATGGACTTATTTGAAATTAATGCAACAGAACCCTCTAGGCCCCTGGCAGGAAGCGGGTAGAGGCTTCGACATTCAAAATAGAAATAAAATTACAAGAAATAGTTAATCGACGTGTTCGCGCTCACAGTCCCCGCTGACTCTAAATTTGTTGTCCTTATCCGCAGTAAGACGAGAGCACTTTGCCGAGCAGGAACCATTTTCAGAAATCAATATAGCGCGGTCTGGGTCATTAGAAATAATGATCGATGCAGTACCCGTCCGATTTGGAATTCCAAGATATTTGAAAATTTTATTCGCTTTTTCATTGGGCAGCGCCTCTCGCTTGACGTCATTTATTGAAAGTAAATTTGAGCGAGAAGTGCCACAGGCGTGCGTCGTATCATTAAATTTGGATTTAAACCCCAGAAGAGTCAGTGACAGATTTCCCTTCGTCATAGCATCTTTGCATTTCGTTGAGTATATTCTTTCAGGAGTTGACCCGTCTCCAGGACTAAAATTGTCTGAAACCACATAGGAATCCGAGGTTCCTTTAGCGAGATCTACTATAGTGTAAGCGACAGAGCCTCCACCTTCCGGACCATGAGAAATTCTGTGAACGACGACCGCGGACCCTTGAGGATTCCAAGCAACAACTCCATAGTCGATCGAAGCGCACATCGCAAGAGCCCGGCTTCCTATTAAGGAAAAAAGTAGAATAAAACATTTTAGCTCCATGCCGAAAAGCTATTCGACAATCGAATAACCTTCAACAAATTCGACTATTGCTGAGGTGTGACACTGCAGTGAAAACTACTGATATCGAAATCACCTGAAAAATCAGTTCTGTTGCATTAATTTCAAATGAGTCCAGTTTGCAGCAATTCAGGACGCTGGCGCATGGATGAGACCTATATCAAAGTGAATGGGCTGGACCGCTATTTTTATCGAGCCCTAGATAAGGAAGGGCAAACAGTAGATTTTCTTCTGACAGCACATCGGGACCAGAGTACAGCGCGCAGATTTCTGGAGAAGGCGATGAAGAATTGCGACGAACCTTCGTTGATTAATATTGATCAAAGCGGAGCCAATACTGCTGGCATCAAAGCTTACAATAGTCAAAATTTTGCATGCATTGAAATTCGCCATTGCAAATACCTGACCAACATTCTCGAGCAAGATCACCGAAATATTAAACGTCGAACCAGGCCCATGCTTGGCTTTAAATCCTTCTGGTCAGCAAGAGTTGTCCTTGCTGGGATCGAACTTGTAAGTATGATTAAAAAGGGTCAGTTCAAAACATCAAGAAAAACTTCTTCTCTCAGTGTTGCCGATCAATTCTATTCATTGGCCGCATAAGAAAATCTGAATTCCGAGTCCCAAATTTGCTTTTTCTGCATCCATATCAATTAATGCAACAGAACCGAAAGCTCATGAGTCTTGTGTCTCGGTTTAATCATAATCAGGGAAGGCTTGGATGAAGTCGTCTCCAGAGCCTTTGGGATGCTGGTGAGGTGGTCCTCGGCTTGGGATGATGAGTTTACTGTGCTTGTAGTTTGGAGCAAGGACTCCGTGAAATCGGGTGAGATGAATTCTTGGCCGAGGGACAAGGGCGGCGAGTATTTTACGCCGCAAGCGATTGAATGATTGCTGAAATTGTCGAAAGCTCCGGGTTGAACTCCCTTTTAGGATCCATCAAATCATAGAGCGTCCTGCGGCCGATGCCGGCCTTCTTTGCAATCTTAGATTTGTTCAAAGTCATAAGATGAGCAGTCAGAACTTCCCGAAAAGATTCGATGTCACCCGTGCGGATGCAATCGAGAAGAGTCTCAATGACCAGCTTCGCGTCCTTTAGCTCTTTACTTGTGAAGGGTTCGTGTGCCCTCAAGGACTTCGTCCCTGATTTTTTTCGCTTTTGTGATGTCACGACTTTGGCCATTCTTATTTCCTCCGTAAAGGGCCACCACAATGGCTGTGCCCCACATAAATGTATAGACTCTAGTTCCATTCAGCCATTTGAGTTCGATTAGGCCTTCAAATCGCTTATGATTGCCAAAATGGCCCAATGAAACCAAATCGAGCCTTGCTAAAATCAGCGTTCTTAATTTTGGCTGTTGCTCGTTCAGCCAGCCTTCAAACTCATCTGTCCTGTAAAGGTCTAACTTCTTGCTCACATTATCGATTGTGCGCCATTCCGCACATATTTACAAGTTTAAATTTAGAGTTTGCTACCTTTTGTTATTCAGGTTACTCACAAGAAAATAAGGCCAAAGATTTTAAGAGGTTAGATGAGCGTGTTCAACCTGAGTCCTTTCAGCCAATTTTCTGAGGAAAGTAAAGTTACTCAAGAGATAGGTAAAGTTTAAGCCCGCGAAAACTCAAGAACAATAAAAACAATAATTTATCGGGTTCGAAGAAAAAATTTCTCGTCATCAGCACAAGATCACGACTCATCAGGGAGTTGGCTACTCTGTGGCTACTTGAAAACATTCGCTGAACACGTCGACGCCATTACCTCGAAGAGGAGTCTGGCTGGGATCTTTCTAGAAAGAGTGGGGATTATGTGGATAAACCACTTAGACATTAGGTCGGAAGCTCACTAAAAGTAGGTCGGCATTTTAAGACCTTTTTCCGAGGATCAGATCCAAAAAATTGAGAACAGAATAGGAGGTCCTTGCTCCTTCAATATGACGGTTAGGTCATCCATGACTCAGGGCCTCTAGGCCGGCCCTGAAACCCGCCGTTGGACGCTCGTCGTGAGCGTCCAAACATAAACAAACAAAAAGAGTCTGATGCTGGAATCAACATCCAGCTCTGTAACGATACTGATTGTGGAAACGGCAGAGGGTCCGGAGATTGTGAGCCTCATTCCCACCGCCGGCAAACCGAGGCTGAATATGGTCAACCTCGGTAAAATGTTTTGACCCGCAAATCTTTCCAGTCTCTGAATCCTTAAATTGACACCCAAGATTCGGGCTCAAAATGCTTTTCTTGACCGAGGATGGAATCGGTTTCCCAGAGATATTCTGAGTGCTTTGGCCTTTAGCTTCCGCCGCGGAATTTGACTCCGTGCTGGGGGAAGGTGACCTGTGATTCTTGACGGAAGTATTGACTCCGGTTCGCTGTTTCACATAGCGTTGAGCAAGACTCGTAATCACCTCAGCAAATGTGGCTCCGGGCAGGGCGTGGGATAGAAGCTCCTTCGCTCGGTTTAGAAATTCCATTTGCTCTTTGCTTAAGGTCAATTCAATTCGGACAGATTCATCTTTCTGAATTTTCTGCTTGAACTGAGTCTGCGGTGATAGGTTAAATTCCTTGGCCAATATCAACTCACTCTCTGGCCCGGTTTTATTCTCGAGCCTTGCAAGAAGGTCACTCTTTTCACTTGGCAAAAGCTGAGTCTTGTTTTCTTTCTTTGCAAGTCTGAGGACCTGCTGAACCTGAGACACTTGGGTTAACTTCAAGGTCCCATTTTCGATCTTGTTTCCAAGCTCTGGAACTTGCTGCATCATTCGCGCGGCATCGATTCGGCGCTGGGCACTGGCCGGAGTATAGCCGATCTCCCTAACCAAGTAGTCAAACAAACTGGAGCAGGCCATGGGAAGGTAGAGCTTTCGCAGATCGATCTCGATAATAATTTGCAATACTTGATGGGTCAGTTTGCGCTCTTCGGCCACTCGGTTTTTAAGTTCGCAATGGAGTTCTTCGTTTTTGAGCTTGGACAAGTTTTCACAGACAGATTGAAGTGATTGAGGCGCCGGAGCCACTTCGGAGGAGTTAATTTTTTGAGTCATGGTTGATTCCTTTCTGGTGGTTGAAATTTCAGAGGGAGTATAACATGGGTTTTTGGAGTGCATTTTTTAGGTTTTTGCGAATTGAAATAGTCTTTGGAAGAGACGAATAGATTGCCTACAAATTGCTAAAACGGCCCACAGTGTGGCGATCAACGATAGGAGCCGGGACCACCGCTTTTCGTTTTTTTAGTAAGTCAGGGGCCGTCTGGTGAAAGAAAAAAAGTCGTCAACGGCTAAGTTCATGACAAAGAGCATGATAAGCAAAATATTAATATTAATCTAAATGTAACTGGCGAGCCTTCGACGGGCAGATAGTCAAATTGATAGATAAACTCCAATCAAATTAAACCTGTATCCCCACCAATTCCAGGTGCGCCATGACAAGGGCATCAGATCTTACGGGTGAAAGTCCCGTCAGCAAAGGAGGAGCAATCTATGCTGTAGCAAACATTGAGTGACCAGGCCCGGCGACGGGTAACACTAAGCGTATGGAGCGAACCATGCAGGCCAAAATGCGTAAGCGTGAAGTGACTGAGCTTCGACAGTGGGGTTTTTCCTTTTGGGGGTGTGGGGCGGGTTTTGGGGGGGGGGGGTGGGGCCCCTGCGGGGGGGGGGCAGAGTGGCGGAGCCTTAGAACTTGGCATGTGTGGAGAGATCTGAAAGTCAACATGGGAGATCTTGATATTTCAACCGGAGGTTGTAAGGTGTCGGGCAAAGGATGAAACCGAAGTCGATACTTATGAATATTAAGAAGTCTGAGGGCGCCGTAGTATCGTAGAAGCGAGTAATGATCGTGGAGAGAAGGGCCCCAGTAACTAACAAACGAAAAGGGGAAACAGGATGGAATCCACACAGCAAAGGGATCAGCAAATCCTGCGAACAAAACTGGAACGTGTAATGCAAAGATCAAAGTAGGATGGTCGTGCTAAGTTCAACAACCTTGGACATATCATCGATACAAAACTGCTGAGGCAATGTTTTCAGGATCTTGATGGAAGCAAGGCTGTAGGCATTGATAAAGTGACAAAGGAGGATTACGGAAAGAAATTGAATGAAAATCTTCAGGATCTTCTATTGAGAATACGGAGAGGGGCCTACCATCCAAAAGCATCAAGGATTGTAGAAATCCCAAAAGCTGATGGAAGTCTGCGTCCACTCGCGATCTCGTGCACTGAGGACAAAATAGTGCAAGCGGCAGCTAAGAGAATCATAGAAAGCATCTATGAACCACTTTTTACAAACGACTCGCATGGTTTTCGTCCTAAGCGAGGATGCCACACAGCACTTATTGCCCTCAGGAAAGCACTAATGAATAGCACCTGTGGAGCTGTCTTAGAGATTGATCTCAAGAAATTCTTCAATACAATTCCACATGCTCACCTAGAGATGATGATGCGTCATAAAATCAAAGACGAGAAGTTTCTATATCTGCTACTGAAACTTCTAAAGGCGCCAACTTTAGACAACGATGGAAAGATTGTTTCTAATGAAATTGGAAGTCCTCAGAGGTCTTTACCTTCTGATCTGTGCGAGAGGCTGAAAACTTTAAGCAAGAGCTTGTCACTCGACTGGAGAAATTCGGAATATCTCTGCACGAAGGTAAAACGAAAGTCATTATAAGTGGCAGAGCAAATGCGGAACAAATGTCTCGGCGGAAACAAAATATGCGCACTTGTCCCACGCGTTTCAGGAAGAAAATAGCTTTGATCAAAGACTTCATCAAAGGAAATCGTCATGACAAGAATCTCATTCTCAGGGTGAAAGCTACCTACAAAAGAAGAGTCTGGCTGACTATATTTGCGGCGATCAGTATGCCGATTTTTGGCAAGACAGCCCAGTAAGCCTCATAACTATAAAATGCTCGAAGCCAACACATAGATGGAATTATCGTGTCGACCCAACTGGGTTGGGCCTGGCCAATCTTTTGCATCAGCAATAAGTCATCTAGTTAAGATCCAATAAGACAACTGAAAATAATATTTTTAAAGGAGATTATATGAAATTTTATGTTGGCACCATCATCTTGTGTTCTATGTTTGCAGTTGGAGCACATGCTGAGTGTTTAGATAAAACAATTTCCATCACCAAGGCCCTTGGTATGTTTGATAACTCTAGAAATAGATCTGACCTTGATGGAAAACTATGCTTCCAGAGTTTGACAAAGTCAGAAATTGAAGTATCTATCATGCAACCCTATATTCTCATTGGAGATAAACAGGTCGGAATTGATGGGTTAGATAAGACTTTGATTGGCGAATATTGTAAATTATTAGGATACCCAACACTTAAGGAGACCACTCAAGACCCCCGTCGATCGGCTGAGGACGACCTTGGCGGTCTTGGTTTTGTTGCTTCCCTCTTCCGGCTAAGAGACGTTGTTGATATTCGCGGTTCGAGAATCATACTTGATGCGACTGATGGCTCTTTAATTCAGTCAGCGATCTGTACCCTCAACTAGGTCGAGGTCGAGGTCGAGTCATTTTCGAACAGTTTCATTGCTTACGGTCAAACCAGGCAGCGCCAACTCTTGGGAGATTCTCATTGAGCCCCAGTCTCATTTTTGCCACAAAATTTCGAGGTGACGACAAATTCTGCGAAAGGTTCCTTGGACCCTTAAGAAAGGGTCGGTCGAAAAATAGTAATCGACAAGTTCACCGACCAACTCAGCCAAAATTCGCCAAGAATATCTAAAGGTAGATTACCTATAGAAGGAATCAAATCCTTAGAAACGAACTCCGATCCTGAGTAAACCACCAAACTGGGGCTGGGGTCAAAATCTTTTCCGAACATAGTGCGAATCTCAAGGGCTGAGAGCAGATACTTGTGGAGGTGAAAATTCGCTCCAGCGCTTGCTCCGGTGGACCAATTCCATTGGGAGCTTGTTTGCGATGAGGAGGCGCCCAAGGTTGTTTTAATTATTTCGTCATAGGAGCCAACGGCCAGTCCACCGTAAATATCAAGCAATTGCCAACGCAAAAGGCTGGCCCGACCCCAAAAGTGATACTCCTGCTGTTCTCGCGCAACAGAAAGCGATCCAACACTCGTTGACATATCAAAGTGACTCACTTCAAAGGTGAGATCAAAGCGCTTGAATTCTAGACCGACCGCTAAAACTCGAAGGTCGAATCTTCGGAAGTCTTGGTCTTCATTTCTATCATATCGAAAGCTATAATCGAAGGGATAGGCATAAATATGCACCCGAGGTCGCTCGGTGAAGAGCTCGTTCCCGGCCAAGCTTTGGTTAAGTCCTCCGATTGTGACCATCAACAAGGGAAGGAGAGTGCAAAAATTATTTTTCATAAGATTCCTTGGGGACTTCGTTTGGTTGAAAACCATGACCCGACACTTCTTTACAGGAGTATTTTCGTAGGTTGTCCTTCTGAAGGACAGATGATTCACTTTTTTCATCTGGTTTCGACAGGGTCTTTGGAAGTGAGTGCATATAGTCAGCTAGAAGCTGGCAGGAGGCTTCAGATTGATTCTCTTGGGTTTCAGAAAAACTCTGGAGTAAGTTCACGGGATCATAAATATTTCCTGGTAACTCTGAATCCGCGGCCGTTGATTTTAAGGCGAGCATGTCGTTCTTCATCTTGCCAAGACTGACGATAATTCCACGCAACATCTTTTGCCTTGCAATTGAACGACCCTCAGGGCTGCTGACGTCTGGATTTTGTAAGTTTGTATCTAAGTATTGTTTAAAAAAGCGAGCCCACTCGGTTCCAACAACATATCCAGCATTAGTAATCAAAGAAGGAATATCTTCCAAATCTGCCTGGTCAATGACTGCGGCGAGAGGCTTCATTGAGCTTGCTTTGACGAAGCTAGAAATTTCTTGTTGAACTTTCAGAGTCCTTAAAGTTTTTTGGGAAGGTAATGAAAGGGAAATAAAATCTGGATCCCAGGTGTAGGCCCATCCCCAAACGTCTGCAAGACCCTCATTGATCGCCTTCAGCCAAAGGAGGTGATAGATTAAGTTTCTTCGCTTTTGAGAAGCATCTGTCGCAGGGCTGGTAGCCGTGGGCACAGGACTGTTGGAGGCGGTGGTCACGGAGCCACTAGAACGACTCGGAGCATGACCAGCTAGTTGATACAACCCAGAGTGTGCATCCGAGACGAAATTTCCCTGAATTAAAGGCTCTAACACCAGCGGATAGAAGAGGGAGTGAAAGTGCTCATGGGCCAGGATTCCAGAATTTACAGAAATCGGAAGATCTGTGTCAGTGTAGGTCACAAACAAAAGGGCTCTTGAGGAAACCTCAAAAAGAGCGTTATTTTGAACCCGTCCATCTCCATCCTCGATAATTGCAGAGAGAGCCACCTGCTGTCGCTTAGGTTTAAGATCAGCCGCCCCAACAGAGGAATCTAAGTGCCAGAGCTCCTGGAGGTGGTAGTAGATTGTTGCGGCGGTGAGGCTCATCATATCTCGAGCGATCCAGAGGTCTCCCATTTTCGCATATCTTCCCTGGAAGGCTGAGCCATCAAGGCCCCCCGATTGAACCTTTGGGCTGAGAAAAAATTCGGCGTAGTCACCCCGCATGCTTCGAAGACTCTGAAGCTGAGTGAGCTGCACTCTTTGCAAACTATATTCGCCGGCGTGATTCTGCAGGGGAATCTGTGTCTCGATAGACCCACCGATATCCTCAGAGTTTGGTTTCGTACATCCGGTCAGAACAGTGATCCCAGATAGACTAAATATGATAGGAATGATCACAGATAAGGTTACGGTTAAGGTTATCCCTTGCATTTCGAAGCCCCCCAGAATGTACGCGTCGCGTTATGATTACTAAAGAATTGGATCTATCTCAATCAAAACCTATATAAAACGAGTTTGAATTGAATTAATTACCTCTCTTGAAAGGTGAAAACCTTGAGTCAGCTTGAACAAATTACACAATCTTTGAATCCTGAGCAAGCTCGAGGTGTCGAAACTTCTGAAGGGCCATTGCTTATTCTAGCAGGTGCGGGTTCTGGTAAAACGAGTCCTAACTCATCGAATGGCTTGGATTCTATCCGAGGGATTGGCCTCTGCAGACGAAATCCTAGTCGTCACGTTTACCAATAAGGCCGCTCGCGAAATGGAGCACAGAATTTACAAAATCCTTTCAGATCTTGGCTTTGCTGTCTATTCTGATTTGTGGATTAGCACTTTTCATAGCTTCTGTGTTCGCGTTTTGAAACGACATATCACTCAACTCGGTTACAAGCCTTTTTTTACAATCTATGATCCCTCTGATCAGCTTTCTCAACTTAAAAAAGTTCTGCGAACTTTGAATATCAACGAAAAACTTTTCCCGGCGAAAGCTTTTCAGCAACGTATCAGTCGAGCAAAAATGTTAGGCCTCTCACCCCAAGCAATTGAAAACAAGGGCGTGCAGGCGGACGGAAGAAAACTCATGGATCCAAGGTCGCTTGAGGTCTATCGACTCTATGAAAGCGAAATGAAGAAGGCCAATGCTTTGGATTTCGATGATTTGCTGATGAAGACCTATGAACTTTTTATGGGCGATTCTTATTTGCTTGAAGAATATCAAAATAAATTCCGTTACATAATGGTTGATGAATATCAAGATACGAATCACATTCAATATTTAATAGTTCAGGCGCTGGCTCGTAAGCATAGAAATTTATGTGTGGTGGGGATGAGGATCAGTCAATCTATAGCTGGCGGGGCGCGGATATTAGCAATATCCTGGATTTTGAAAAGGATTTTCCCGAGGCTAATATCGTCAAACTTGAAGAAAATTATCGTTCAGTGGAAATATTGTGAAGGCTTCGTCTTGTCTGATTAAGAACAATACCCAAAGAAAAGATAAGACCTTACGGACAACGAATCCAGACGGTGACAAAATTGTAGTTAGGGAAGAGTCGAACGAGTATGATGAGGCCCGCTTTGTAGCAAAGACCATCGAATCGTTGATGGGTCAGGGGAATGGGAGCTATAATGACTATTCCGTTTTTTATCGAACAAATGCCCAGTCACGTGTTCTTGAGGAACAACTTCGAACCTTTGGAATTCCTTATAAGATCATAGGGGGAATACGTTTCTATGAACGTATGGAAATTAAGGATATTCTTTGTTATCTGCGCCTATCTATGAACCCTGCCGATGATATTGCCCTCAAGAGAGTGATAAATGTGCCAACCCGGGGGCTCGGCAAGACGACCCTCGAGAAGCTTGAAGCTCTAGCGGCTGAAAAGAACTGTACTTTGAGTCAAGCGATTGAACATGCAATTAATAATAAGTTATTTAATTCTAGCACCACCAGTAAACTTCGACGATTCTTGGATTTGATTATTGAATTTCAAGCGGACGTTTCGAAATTTAGGCTTTCAGAGTTTTATCATATCGTGCTTGATCGAACAGAATATCTAACGGGTCTCAAGGTTGAAGAAACCCCCGAGGCCCAGGCGCGGATAGAAAACTTAGAAGAGTTTGATAATGCAATCACTCAATTTGAGAAAGAGCGGGGCGAGGATGGGACTCTGCAGAGTTTTCTCGAAGAGATGGCGTTAGTTTCGGATCAAGACACGATTGATAATCAGGTGAATTCCGTGACCTTGATGACCTTGCATATTTCGAAGGGTCTAGAGTTTCCCTATGTATTTGTGGTGGGGCTTGAGGAAAATCTGTTCCCAAGTATTCGATCCGATGACACCACTGAAGATGATATTGAGGAGGAGCGAAGATTGGCCTATGTCGGTATGACACGGGCAAGGGAAAAACTCTTTCTGACTTATGCCCAGTCTCGACGAGTCTGGGGACAGGAGCAGATGAATTCTCCTTCCCGCTTTATTCGTGAACTTCCGCTGGAGCACGTGGATTTTCAGTCGTCCATTGCTCAGAGTTCTTTTGCCGCCCGATATGCGAATCGTGCGATAAGTCGAGTCGCAAGTCGAGCCCCAGGTGGAGGCTCTTTGCCAAGAGTGGACTCAGTGGATTTTGACTCTCAGACCTTTCCTGATTATGAGGCGGGGAGTTCGCCCCAGGGCGGGTCAGGGTATCAAAAAGGAATGCGGGTTCGGCATCCAACCTTTGGGCTAGGCTCTGTTTATGCGATTGAAGGTTCCGGGGAAGATATGAAGGTCAGTATCGTCTTTTCGGATCAGACCCTCAAAAAATTTGTCGTCAAATATGCTAGACTTGAACGAATGTAGGTCTTACCCTGAGAGCTCTCAATAATATTGAAGGAGCCCCCTGTGAAAAATATTTTCCTTTCGAAGACGTTAAATATGTTAGGTGTTGCAGCACTGATTAGTGTTTTCGCTGTGAGCCCAGCGGCTCTGGCACAAAAGAAGCGACCTAAGGGGCCGCCGCCAATTCCGGTCTCTGATCCAAGCTCGACCTATATAAGCTCGTACTCGTCGAATAATTACTTGCATGAAGTAAGTCTAAATCTTTCTGAAGGATATATTCGGAGCTACAAGCTTGGCGATTCTAGTTATACTGATATCAATGTGAATGGGACCTATCTTTACACATTACGAGATCATATGCAGGTGGGCGGTCACGCTGGTCTTAAAACTTATCAAAATGGAACCTCTTCCAGTACCGTGATGATTCTTATGGGGATGTTTACTTACAATTTAGATTCTGATTTTAAGAACAGCTATTTTGGAGAGGCTGCGCTCGGTCTTGCCCCGGCCTATAAAAAAACTGAAGGAAAATTCACGAGCGATTTTTCTTTCTTTTTCGATGTGGGAAAGAGATTTGCTCTCTGGGATCATGTGACCTATCGCCCGCTGTTTCGGCTTGCAAAATATGGTGCCCAGGATATGGAGTTCCTAATCCAGGCCCTCAATGTTTCTTTGATGTTCTAGAGTTGAGTTGACCGCGCTGAGAGTATTTCCTGCCATTCCTCGACATAGTCTTCAGCATCAAGGGGAGATATCGAGGCCTCGATGGCGGGGCTCACATAGTTGGCTTCGACACCATCCCAACCTTTATAGCTTCTGATCGGACCATGATGGGAGGTCTGAAAGTTGGGAACTAGGACGGTTTTGCCTCCGCCATTTGGGATATCCAACGATAAATTAGGAAGGGCTATTCCAGAGAGATGACCCCAGAGCGCTCGTTGAATTTGCATAGACTCCTCGACTGAAGTTCGCAAATGATCAGTTCCAAGTGAGGGATCGCATTGGAACATATAGTAGGGTTTCACTCGCAAATACAACAGCCTGCGAGAAAGGGCTTGGACAATGGCTGGGTGATTATTAACTCCATTGAGTAGGACCATTTGGTTTAGGACAGGAATCCCATGATCGACAAAAAGTTCAAGGGCAATGGCCGCTTCCTCAGTAACTTCTCGTGGATGATTGAAATGGGTCATCACATAAACAGGTTTCATTTGACGAAGTAATTTGACCAGAGATTCATCTATTCGTTGTGGACAGACAACCGGCATTCGAGTCCCTAAGCGAATGATTTCAACGTGTTTAATCTGTCGCAATTCTGCGAGAATAGATTCCAAACGGCTGTCACTCAGGGTGAGAGGGTCGCCGCCAGAAAGGATGACCTCTCTAATTCCAGGTCGAGTTCTGATATAATTCAACGCGGAGATGAGCTCAGACTCTTTGATAAAAGCCTGATCCTGACCGGTAAAGTGCTTTCGCGTGCAGTATCGGCAATAGACGCTGCAAACATCCGTGACAAGAAGCAGAACCCGATCAGAGTAACGATGAATAATTCTCGGAACCGGACTGTTTGCCTTTTCTCCCAAGGGGTCGTGCATCTGTTGGGCTCCGGTCGAAAGTTCTTCCTTTCGTGGCATCAGAATTCGCCGGATTGGGTCCTCGGAGGCCTGACTGCAAAGATTTGCGTAGTAAGGAGTGGTGCGAATATTGAAGATTTCGCCCCCCTGCGAGAAAGCTAATTTTTCACTTTCAGTGAGGCAAAAAATGCGTTCAAAATCGGCCTGGGATCTGTAGGAGTTTTGGATCTGCCAGCGCCAGGAGGACCAATTCTCTGCAGAAATGGATTCGGGCGGTGGGTTTTTCTTAAAAATGAGGCGGGCCATTTTTGTCGCTTTCTATTGGTTGAGTTTTTTTTCATATCTTACTAACCGACCGAAATCACTAGAAGTTTTATTGTGTCTCAAGGTGGGGCGTCACTTCCTAAACACTTGTCGCTTTTTCGTATCAAATTGAGACTTCTAAATAACATATTAAAATCAACCAGTTAGGATTGGATTTTTAGGCGGGCTGGTTGGTCCTCTTTTCGCAAATTTCAGCAGTTGAGGCATCTCTCCTTTTATGGAGAGCCATCCAATAATTGGATCTGCCCAACAGGAGTGGTTATGAAAAACATGAGTTCCGAACACAAAAAGTGGACCCTTACAGGAGCCTTGCTTCTGGTCTTAGGATTTAATGTGTCAATTCATCACTTCCAGAAGGATGAGTTTGGTGTTGTCATTCTGGACTCCCAGTCACGGCGGGATCTAAGCGCAGAGAGCGGTGTGATCGAGTTGGCGTCGTCTAGTGGGACGCCAGCTGCGCCGCCTGCACCTCCGTTAGAGGATGTGGGTCCCAAGATTAAGCAGGATTCAGAGGCAAAAAGGGAGATAAATCTACGTGCCTACAATAATGAAATCGATGCAAAGGCAGCAGCAGAGGCCGCGAAGGGCGATGCTGCGAAGGCCGATATAGCGACGGCAGGGGCAGCGAAGCCGGCAGAGACACAGGAAGATGTAGAGGCGGATCAAGATGCAAATGATTACGCAGCGAAGGCCGAGTCAGCAGATGATAAGAAAGCCATAGATGATAAGAAAGCCAGAGATGATAAGAAAGCCAGAGATGATAAGAAAGCCATAGATGATAAGAAAGCCAGAGATGCGAAGGCAGCCAAAGATCTGAAGAAAGCCAAAGATGCGAAGAAAGCCAAAGATCTGAAGAAAGCCAAAGATCTGAAGAAAGCCAAAGATGCGAAGAAAGCCAAAGATGCGAAGAAAGCCAAAGCTGAAAAGAAAGCCGACGCTGTCGAATCGGGAGAAGGCCAGCAGCCTCCCGCGGGAAGCCTATCTGATCAAGCAGATGGAGGAGGCAGTCCGCCCCCAACGGCAGATGGTGCTGGAGCACCTAAGCAAGATGCCGCGACACCTGCAAAGACTGAAACTTTTGAAGACAAGCTCGATGGAAAGGATGTCATCGTGAAGTTGACTCCGAACAAGGATGATCCGAAGAAAACTGAGGCCGAGGTGACTGTCAAAGGTTGTGACAATTGTGTGGCACAAACCCATACGATGAATATGGATCTAGCCGCAATTATGAAATACAAAGAACATTTTATGCAGGCTTTTCCAGTTTTGTATGAGAAATCAAAAAAGGATAAACCGGACGAGAAATCAAAAAAGGATAAGGAGCCGGTGTTAACGGCGGCCCAAGTGAAAGCCGCAGAGGAAAAAGCCAAAAATGAAGCATTTAAGAATATACTCGAAGAGTGCAAAAAAGAGAAAGAGGGTGACGATACTGAGGAAGTTGCCTGTCGCGCTGAGAAAATGATCGCTCTGTTTGAGTCAAATGAAGCGATCGAGGATAAAAACAAGCAAATTGAAACCAGTAAATTTACGGCCTTCTTCAGCAAACATATCGCCGAAAAACTGGCTCGGCAGCTCGTTCCCAGACATGGCGAGTTTGATATGGATATCGAAAGCAATAGTGATAGAGCGATCGAGTTGATTGGTCAGCTTGTTAAGAATTTGCCCGACAAATTGGAAAAATCCAGAGGTCTTCTTGTGAAGCTTTCTGCTGGGGCGCTGACTAAACTAAAGGTTGCTCGGGATGCCTACGTCAGCGACCGAATTGCTGAGGATCCAGATTTTGAAAAGAACAAACATAGGGATCCTGAATATTTGCGGAGGGAACACGAAAGAATGGCCATTGCAGACGGACTTCATAACTCAATTCGCAACGGATTGATGGGGCATGACTTTACGGACACAATTGCTGGCGACCGGAGGGCTGGATCTTATCTGGCCGGTTTTAAACGGGCAAAAGATGCAAGTATGGATCCTCGGAATCCAATCGCAGTGGGAGAGTCGCGTTATGATAGTAAACTCGGAAGAAACGGGAGCCAGCAGATTCGCAGTAAATTAGGCGCCCGACAATTAAATCTAAATGGCCTTGGGACGGCGGCTAGTCCGCGAGGTCTTGCTCCAGGGCTTGGGATTGCAGGGACTGCTTCGCTTTCAAATGGATTCAATTCACACCTTGTTAACGGTGGACGAACATCAAGAGGCGGCAACGGAATTCAATTTGATGGAAATCGATCTCAATTCGGAGGAAATCAATTTCAATTCGGAGGAAATCAATTTCAATTCAGAGGAGATAACAGGGGTACCCAGGCTGGTGTGTTTGGAAACAACACTTCCTTTGGAAACACGCCCAACTCTCATCTTTATAAGGGGACTAATAATTTCCAGACCAATGGAATTAGAGGCGGAGTCCCTGGGTCAGCTGCCGGTGGAAGACGAGGGAATGCAACTCGCCTTGGATTCTGAGTTAATCAGTCCGGGCTATTCTAATAGAAGAGCATAGTGAGATCTGAGTGAAAAAGTGCAGTTTAAAGAACTAAATCAAAAAAGACCCGAAGGCCTATGGGGGCCTCCGGGCCTCAATCACCACCAAATTTCATACTTTCTCGATCTCATCAAAATGTAAATCAAGTTGGATTCTTGAAGCTATCAAAAACTGATGGCAGCTTTGGTTGAAAAGCCGAAAGAATTTCCATTTGACAGATTTGATGCACCTTCTTTGAAGGCGTCTCCCGCGAACAAATACCCAAATTGATTGACCCATTGAATTCGTTCCCGAGGTCGGTAGACGACTTCTATATCCCATTCAAAGCCCAAACTTTTATCGCTATCGACTGAGCCGCGAGTTTTGTTGAGAAGTTGAGCATAGGTGAGCGTGTTGACAAGATCCACTTTGTCGCTCCAGAGAGTCTTGATTCGAGGGGATACATACACCGTATTGCTAATGCTCTCGTCGTCGAAGGAGTTGCTGACGCTATAACCACCAGGTCTAAAAGGTGCTGTACCCAGAAAGTCTCGTTGGCCTAAACGATGGTTGAAAAGCAAAAATGCCACATCATAGTTTCGATCAAACTGATAACCTTCATAATTATCAAGGGTGCCAGGGTCATCTCCCGTTGCGATTCCCAAGCGAAGGTTCATACTCCACTTCACCTGTTCCGGACGATAGTAGATCTCACTGGCAATTCCATAGCCGTTCAGTCTCAACTGGTTCCCCGTGGACATTTGCACACCAGTTTGTCCCTGGGAAAAGCCACCTTCGAGCTTGAAGCCAAAAGTTGACCAAGATCTTCCCAGAATAAAGGAAGTTCTTTGGAAGGAAAAGTCCCCCTGAATTGAGGCAGTATTATCACCATAATAAGTCTGCCAGCTATTCAGCCAGCCAGCGCCATCACTGACTGCATTGTTTCCGGCATTTCTTCGTTCGAACAAGAGTCCAAGTAAAGAACCAGAATCCGCATTGTCATATTGGATTTGCAACAGTTGTTCAGTGTTAGAGTAACCTTGGCCAGCGTCGGCGTGATACACTTTGCCAAGCATCGGCATAAAGAATAAGCTTCCGACGACAAACTTATAGCCGACTAAGTCATGGGTATCTATCCAATGATCAAAGGCTCCCTTGCCCGCATTATGAGTCATCCCCAAGCCGAATTCATAAGGCATTCGTCCCAGCACGAGGCTTCCGTATTCTTGAGAGACATGCAGGTAAAGTTGACTGACAGAGACGTTGGTCGCACCCATGTTTTCTCGAGTTGTATTATTAGCAGAAGTATCAGGAAGATCGGAAACAGTTCCGCCCCAAAGTTGACCCAGTTGTGAACCGCGATAAGCACTTGATTGATTGGAGAGGACATCAAGGCGCGAATTAATTGTCACTCCATCGGTCGCAATAATCTGTGGCTGAAGGTAAAGGTAATTGAGCCCATAGCTCTTGCGTCCACCGGGATCGGCCAAAGAAGGGCGGTCGATTTCAGTATACTCAAAACGATAGCCTCCATTCCAATCAATATTCATAGCTTTAGCCGGGCCAATAGATGAAAGAAGAAAGGTCATTCCAAACAAGAAAGCAATTATTTTCATGATAAAATTCCCAAAATATCGGTTTCGCGTAAAAACATAAAATCCTGACCTTGAATATTAATTTTGCTTCCAGAGAATTCGGCGAAGACCACCTGATCACCGGCTTTAACATCCATCGGACGTAATCGCCCCTTTTTATCCCGATGGCCCCGTCCAGCGGAGACAACGAGTCCCTTGAGATTTCCAGAAACACCAGCTGCGGTATCGGGAATATAAAGTCCACCGGCAGTCATCCGTTCTGCAGCGAGAGGCTGAACAATCAGACGATCATCAAGTGGAGTTATAAACTTTGAAACATCAACTTTTTTAACAGTCACCACAGGAAGTGGCCTAGAGGCACCTTTCGCCTCAGGTTTCCCTTTTGATTTTGGTGCGACTTTCTGCTTTATGATTGGCTTAGTCGTAAGTTTGGGTTTTGCAGTAATTTTTGGCTTTGCAGTAATTTTTGGCTTCGCCGTGATCTTAGGCTTCGCTTTTGCCTTGATTTTTGGTTTTGCTACCACCTTCAGCTTTGCTTTAATTTTTGGTTTTGCGTTCACTTTTACGAGTGGCTTTTTTGCCTTCTTAGAACTCATTTTATTTTTGGCCACGTTTGCCCCTTTCTTCGAGGTAATATTTTTTATACATAATGTCCCACTCTGGGGTGCCTTCGAGAACGCCGCGCTTAAGACTGGCGACTTTAGCTCGAGCTCGCTCATCAATTTCTTGTTCTTCTTTAACGAACTCAATAATGGCTTTTTTTGCCACCCGGAGGGCCATATCCTCATCTGAATAGTCGACAAGGTCGTCGTTCCAGATTCCATCGACCAGGAGATGGGCCCAGTGGGACTGTCGCTCTTCTGAAAGAATCACAAAATCACCTTTTTATCCTTGGCTAGCTTCTTCTTGAGAATCGGATACATTTTGGAACGCTGAAATTCACCTCGATGACTATTTTCCAACTCGTCTAACATTTTATGAACCTCGCGCTCAAGGTCGTATTCTTTTTGAAGATCCCGTTTCAGAACCTCAGTCATGCGAGTCAAAACTTTTTTCTCGTCTGCTTTGAAGGTAACCAAATTCTGCTTCTTCCAGTGGTCGAGAACTTTTTCAGCCACTTTTTCCGTCAAACTTTGCAGCTGTCCGCCTGATAATTTCATATGAACTCTTTTCTTGAACATTGCAGCAATATTGAATAACGTTGGCGCCTATGATGCGAAACCGATTAAAGACTATTTTGGCTGGATTTACAATCACTTTGACGCTTTTGATCATCGTGCCCACGGCGGCTTTTTTTTCATTTGAAAAGGATTTTGAAGGCCGTCTGGACAGTAAAAAATTTCTTCTAACAACCGAGTACTTTGCCGCCCCAGTGAGTTTTCGACCGCGGCAGCAGGTGACTTCCCTGGCAATCAGTAAGTTGTTGACTCAGTGGGGGTATCGTTCCCGAGAAGCTAGTCAGATTCTAATGCCAGGTGATTCTGTGAAGCTTGATAGCCTGCAATGCATTGAAAAATTCAGGAATCTCCTTTTGACGGGCTTAGAGGGGGTGAGTCACTGCTTTGGTTTTGTTCGGACGGGGAGTGGTCACTCGGCCGTTGAGATCGCAGCCAATCAACAATGGGTCCTTCTGACTGAAGATAAAGAAGTTCTTGCGACCCTTGCTGGCTTGCCCCTTCAGGTGATCACTCAGGTGGCTTTCGATCCGCCGCTGCTCGCGCAGTATTCGGAAAATAAGCCTATCATGCAGCAGTTTAAGACTTTGAGCGAGACCCCGCCTCAGTGTTTGAATGCGGTGATGGCAATTGAAGATTCCAATTTCTTAGAGCATTCGGGATATAGTCTCACAGGTATTTTGCGGGCTCTTTACAAGAATGTTATCACCGGGCGTCGTGGACAGGGCGGGAGCACGATCACCCAGCAGCTTGTAAAAAACTATTTCCTCAGTCACGAGCGTTCCTACAAGAGAAAAATGATGGAACTTGCAATGTCCATTATGATTGAGTCCAAATATTCAAAAGATGAGATTCTTGAGACTTATCTTAATATTATTTATATGGGCCAGAATGGGCCTTTTCAAGTCATTGGCTACGGTGCCGCCGCATCTTTTTATTTTTCAAAAGAGCTGAAGGACCTCAATACGGGCGAATGTGCTCTTCTCGGGGCCATATTGAATGGCCCGGGGGTTTTTAATCCGTGGTCTAAAAAAGAGAAGGCTCAACAAAGAAGAAATTTGGTCCTCACAAAAATGAAGGAACTAAATTATATATCCGAATCAGATATGGAGCAGGCACAAAAACAGGGAATGCCGAGTGTGCGACCTCGGCTTGCGGCAGAGACCGCGCCTTATTTTATTGATGCAGCCCGAAAGCAGTTGATTCAAAACAAAATTCCACTTGAGGGGGCAAAAATTTACACGCATCTCAATTTGGAGTGGCAGCAAATTGCGCAGGACGCTCTTCAGAAACATCTGCTCAATCTTGAAACCAATCATAAATCCCTGAAGACTCTGAAGGCGAAAGGCTTAAACCTTGAGGGTGTCGTGCTGGCCGGTGATTCACGAACAGGGGCAGTGTCTGTGGCGGTGGGCGGGCGAAGTTTTCGGATGACCCAGTTCAATCGGGCTGTTGATGGTCATCGACAGGTGGGTTCGATTATGAAACCGCTTGTGTATTTGGCCGCCCTTGAAAAAGGCTCGGCAACCCATAAGTATACACCACTCACGCTAGTCAAGGATGAGAAGTTCGAAATTAAGTACGAGGGTCAGGTCTGGTCTCCAGAAAACTATTCTAAGAAGTATTACGGTCAAGTTCCGTTTTTTTATGGTCTCAAAAACAGTCTCAATGCGGTCACGGCTGCAATAGGAGTCGATGTTGGTCTTGAGAAAGTGATCGAGACTGTTAAAGCATTTGAAATTAGTTCTCAGCTTAAACCTGTGCCATCGTTGACCCTAGGTGCTTTTGAAATGTATCCGACCGAAGTTTTGAAAACCTATATGGCAATTTCCCAGTTTGGTCAGACCCGCGAAATAAGTTTTGTGAAGCAGGTTGTCGGCGACAATAATAAAATTATTTATGAGCCTTCACCAAAGGTCGTTCAGGCGATTGATCCCATCAACGGCGCGACTTTGGTATCTATGATGAAGCAAACGGTGTTGACAGGCACTGCACGCACGGTGACGACCGCTGGTTTTCTGCGACCCGCCGCTGGGAAAACAGGAACAACGAGTGATTACAAAGATGCGTGGTTTGCTGGTTTTACACCTTTTCAAACGGCGGTGGTATGGATTGGTTATGATAACAACACCCCAACGAATCTCACGGGAGGAAGCGGAGCTGTTCCAATTTGGACTGAGTTGATGAAGAAAATTACGATTCAAGATCCGGCAGACGATTTTGTTTGGCCCCAGGGTTCGGTGAAGGTACTGATTTCACCAGCTCAGTTAAAAGATCTTGGTGGGAACCAAGAAACTGAAGACGCAGCAGATGTTGAGCTTATTTTTCGTGCTGGCGAGGCGCCAAAGCTTTAGACAGACTATAAGTCTAGGAAATCTTTGATCGCAGCTTTAATAATTTCTTGAAGGCCTTCGGGAATTTTTCCCAAATCTTTCTTAAACAGTGTCGTGTCCCAAGCCAGTATTTGCTCTATCAAGGCCTCACTTTCTTTTTCGAGTCCACAGGTTCCTTTTGGAATTCGCACACGAATTGGGAAAGTATCTTCAGTTTGCAGATTCGTTGTTAGTGGAACAACTAAGGCCGACCCAAGGCCAGCAGCACAAAATTCACTTGGCTGAATGCAGAGGCAGGGGCGCTGCTTGCCAGGTTTGGTCCCGACTCGTGGTTCAAGATCGAGAATATAAAGGTGCCACTTCTTGGGTATAATCATGGCAAATTCTTGAATCTATGAGGAGTTCGAAAGTCTTTGAGAATTTCACGGCCGGACTTACCAACAATTTTGGCGGCCTTTTCCCAACGTTTGATGCGTTCAAGCCTCAAGACATCGGCTTCAAGTAACGCCAAGGCACTTCGAACAACTTCGATCTTTGTTTTAGCGCCTGTTTTTTCTTTTAGCTTTTCAATTCGGCTATCATCCTCGAGCTGAATCATGAGCGGTTTACCCACAAAGCCTCCTATATAGATGAGTATACTCGAAAGTATACTCAAAAGCAACTGACATCTGTTTCTGTTTGAGACAGATTCTCTTAGAATATGGCCGGGTTTTACCTTTGGGTGAGCCCAACGGGGTAACTGCCAAGAATGCGGACAGACTCAGCAAATTCGGCCAAGTGCTCTAGGGCCTTCTTGATGAGGGATCCCCTGACTTCCAATTATATCCACATAAAAAACATATTCCCACGGTCTTCCCAGGATAGGTCTGGATTCAATTTTTTTAAGTCAATATCCCTCAGAGCGAACACAGCGAGGGACTTAAATAGAGTTCCTGGTTGATCTTTGAGATGATAAACAAGAGATGTTTTTTGCATTTTCTTTGATTTTGTATTGCTATCCAGGTGTTTTGTTTTCCTCACTGATGAGGGGTGCGCAATCAACAAAAAGCGAGTGAAATTTTCTTTGTGATCTTCAATGGATCTAAGTAAAATCTTCCCACCGTAGGTTTCTGCTGCATTTGCGCTCGCAATGGCACCTTCACTGAGATCATTTCCGGACAGAATCATTTTGACGCTACCGGCAGTGTCAAAGGCCGTGCAGGGTTTGATTTTGGGATTGGATTTAAAAAACTGAAGACATTGCCCAAGGGCTACTTGATGGGAAAAAACGCGAGTGATCTGGGATAGTTTGGCTTGAGGGTGGCCAATCAAATTATGCACAATTTGCAAGTAGACTTCATTGACTATTGGAGTTTCGTGTTCGATGAGGAGGTCATAGTTCTTATGGATTGAGCCAACCAGGGAATTCTCTATGGGAACGACAGCGCGGTCGACTTTTTTTTGTGAGACCAAACTGAACATATCTTCAAAGGTCATGCAAGGAATTGTTTTTATCGCCGGTCCAAGCAACTTGTAAGCAGCCGCTTCGCTGAAGGCCCCTGCTTCGCCCTGAAAAGCAACAGTCGCGGGTTTCCTCATCATGCAACTTTAACCTTGTCGGCGTGCTCTGGAGTATAGTCTGAGTACTCTGTTCTGATTTCAACCATTTTGCCATGAACGTCTTTATAGCCTCTGACCTTGTAGAGTTTTATGGGATCAGTGCGGCCTTTGACCTCAGCAGCACCCGCGTATTCAACAAGAAACTCCTCGCCGACGGCGTCGAGAACGGTGTCACTAATAAGTAAGTCAGCGCCAAAGGCCTTGGTCGAAGCTTCGATTCTGGATCCTGTGTTGACAGTATTTCCGATGACTGTGTACTCCATTCGTTCGTCAGACCCAATAGTTCCAGAAATTGCGGCTCCGGCATGCAGGCCCATTCCAATATTTATTGGATTTTGTCCGCGTGCGATTCGTTTGGCATTTAACTCGGCCAGGGCCTTGCGCATTTCAAGACAAGCTCTGAGTGCATTGTGGGCGTCTCGCGGTGTTGATTTAGGGGCTCCCCAAACCGCCATTATGGCATCTCCAATAAATTTATCTACGACGCCCTGGTGTTTATTAATGACACTCACCATGAGGCCAAAATATTCATTGAGCATGGCCACAACTTCTTCAGGGGATCTCTTTTCAGAGAAAGCGGTGAATCCGCGAATATCACTAAAGAAGACCACGACATTCCGATTTTGTCCACCAAGGCCAACATTTCCTTTCAATAAATCATCTGTCACAGAGGATCCGTGAAACTTATTGAAGAGACTCTTGACCTTATCTCGCTCTTTGAGACCATCAGTCATTTTGTCAAACGCGATAGCAAGTTCGCTGACTTCATCCCTAAAGAGAGAGGTTATCTTTTTACTGGCCTTAACGTCGAAATTTCCCTTGGCAACGCCCTTGATTAGTTCGGCAAGGGTTTCAATGGGAGAGGTCAGCGACATTGAGAACATAAAGATCAACAGGATTGAGCCTGACAGAAATAAGCCTGCAATATAAAATGCTTTCCGTTTAACTTCAACAGCGGGTTCAAGGATGACCTCTTCGGAGATCTGTGAAAAAACGGTTACTCCAAAGCTTGTTTTCGCAAAGGCCCCAAAGTGCCGGGTCTTTTTCTCTGCATCCATAAAGGGCTTCTGCCCTCGAAGAGAAACGCTTTCTTGAGCGAGCTTGGCAAAGTCTTTTTGGGTAAAAGTTTTCTTTAAGGTAGCGATCTCTTCATCTGAATGGGCTAAAATATTTCCTTTTCTGTCGATGAGGAAAAAGGTTCGTTCTGCTTGGTCATTGAATAGACCTTGGAGGGCTGTGAGCTGAAAATCAGCGAGTGCGATATGAGTGATTCTGCCCTGTGGATCCTTAAGAATCGGGATGCCGATCGTAAAAAGGGGAGGGGCCTTTGTAAGGGAGCCATTCATAATTTCGAAAGTCCCTTGGGCCACATTTCGGATGGGAAATTGCTGCTTTGAGCGAAGTTCGGTGATGAAATTTTCATCCAACTGAAAAGGCTCTAAAAAAGACTTTTCTTCACGCGTTTTCCCAGGCTTTTAAAGGTGGATCCATCGATTTCGAGAACTTCTAAGGCGAGAAAATCTGAAAACCGATTGAAATTGAGATCGAATTCTTGATTGTCGACCTTACCTTCCTTGATCAAGATTGCCAGCGACAATGAGGCTGATTTGATTTTATCAGTGAGTTTGTTTAAAGTATTTTCGACTTCGGTGGCTCGCGCTGCAGCGTAGTCCAAATTCACATTTTCTTCTCGTTGACGAGAGACATTCTCAAAGAATTTGGAGCTTTGAAGCGCAATGGGTACTGTTACGCCTATGAGAAGTAGAATCGTCAGTGAGACAAGTTTGATTGCGATTGGAATTCTCATATGTGATTGTTCCTCCTAAAAAGACACTTCAGCAAAAAAATGCAAATAGAGACCTTTGACTGTGACATCGACTTGGTTTGGAATTCCAGGGCTGTTTGTTCTGGTCGCATAATTGTCAGTGTAAGAGAGTTTGTCTGTCCGATAGGTGAGACCTGTCAGGCCTGTGAAGCTATTTGTCACCCGGTAACTTCCCAGCACTCCAGATTGAGATGAAAGTTGGGGCACCAAGGATTGCCCGCCATTTGGCAAATTCATTCCTAACATAGAGTAATACAGACAGGTGTTAAGTTGAAATCCAAGTTTTGGAGTGAGGGAGTACCAATACTCAAAGCCGGCCAGAGGCCCCAAGGCGGCGACTTTATAGGTGTTAGCTTGGTAGCTTGAATTGCTGGCTTTTTGTGCCACTTCAGAGGGCGTGAGTAAAACGGGGAGTTCTTTCATGTACACGCCGGCAAAGGATCTGAGCTCGTTGGAATCTCGAAAGCGAAGTCGGTGTATTGCAACTGATTCAAGCGAAGCAAATGTGTAGTTTTTACTGCTTGCAATAAAGCCGCTCAAATCAAGCGTCGTCAGAGAACCCCAAGCGCTTTTTTCACTATACCATCCAAGCCCGAGGCGCCCAGTTCCACCGACAGCACTATCAAAGCTCGCGAGAGATTGGTAACTCATCATTGTGAGAAGATAGCTTGCGATCCCATACCAGCCATTGATGCGGTCTATGGACTTTTTGACTGTGGCCACATACTCGGCCGCGGGAGAGCGATCCCCTTTAATGACTTTAAAACTCATGGTTGCCAAGTCACTTGGTTGGCGATCTGGAGCCTTGGCTCGGACCGTGACCTTCCAATATCCGCCGGGCCAATTTTTTTCAAAGTCTAGACTGTTTTCTTTTCTGTCTTGAATTTTTTTTGGTTGGTCCCATTTTTTTGTCTCTGGAAGGTAACGGCTCAGGCTAATATCGAATTTGCTATCCTCAGAGGGGCGTTTCCAATTCAGTTTTCTTACATAGAGATTTTCTGGCTTTTCAAGGTCTGGGGTGGCCAATTTGGTCCCAAGAATTGAAAACTCACTTGTAGAGAAATTTTCACTGGACGTTCCAGATTCTGAAGTGGCAGAGACCTTCCAGTTGATTGTCTTTGTCGCGGGTAGGTCAGCTTCGAAAAAATTTTCTTGGAGAGTTTTTACTATTTTGGTTTTGCCATCGGCTGAGGTGAGTTCAAAATTATAGCCAGAAGCGCCGCCGACTGTATTCCACGTGAATTTCACATGTGAAATCTCGCCGTCCCCTGCTGGTAATACGCTTTTTGCTGCAGGCGAGGTGATTTTTACGTTTTCCAAGAATACTGTGAAAGGGCGAGGGGTCGACCAGTCGCCAGCGACACGGCGATGGTCTCTCGAACGCACTCTAAAGGAATAATCCCCAGGAACCAATTTTCCAGTCCAGGTGGCTTGTGTCAGATTAAAAGTGAAAATCTTGCCAGAGGTGTCGCCCTTAATTTGGGTGATTTCAAGGTCATAACTTTTTGAATCCTCAATTGGATCCCAGTCAAAACCAACTGTCCTTCGATAGGGCCAAGTCCAACAGATTGTGCAAGTTCTGCGAGTGTTCCCTGGGAGGAAGAGGCCTCCTCTTGAGCTTCCACTCGAGGCAATATTCCCAAGGAAATTGAGATTGAGAGCCAGAGTGGAAGCCAGAGCGAGAGTGAGGTCCAGAGGCGTGTTATCATTCGTCTTTGACCTTCACTCTAAAATTTGTTGGGGCCCTGACGTTACTTAATTCAGGCACGAGTAGATTTCGCATCGGAATTTCCTCACTGTTTCGTCCATATTCATCAGTTGCGAGGACTTGCAGCTGGTAGGTTCCAGGCATAAGGTTTTTCAAATTGGTGCCAGTGGTTGGATATTTTTTTCGCATAAGTTCTTTACCTTGAGCGTTCTTAACAATGAGTATGTACTCTTTAGCTCCAGTGATGGGTTCCCATTTTATCTCTGATCGCCCGTCCTCCTTGGCCTTCAGCTCTGTGTTGAGTGGCAGGAGCTGCGGGGATTTCAACAAAGGAGTCACCTTGAGGACCATGATTCTTTCCTGGGATTTGCCAATGATTTCGGCGTCTCTATTGAGGGCTTCGACGAAGAATCGGTATTCGCCTGCTTTGGGAAGCACAACTTTCTGACTTGGCTCTTTTGAGTCGAGTTGTTTGGCTGATTCTGGAGAGCCCGCAACGTCTTGAACTTTTAAATGCCATTGAACGATTTCTTCACCTCGAGTTTTTGCAGCCCAATCTATCTGGAGAAGCGGTTCTTTGACAAAGTACTGGATGGTCGTTGAAGCAGGAGTGACCCAAACAATTTGTGCAGGTTCTTTTGGAACAACGACTGTGGGAGGTTGAAGAGCGAACTTTTGAATTTTGCCAATGAGGGGTCTTTCAGAACCTTCAAAGTAGGCACTTAATCGCCAGAAGTACTCACCCTCTTTAAGTTGGGGTAAAAGAAAATGATCTTCCGAAGTAAAAGTCTTGGTTGCGAGTTTTTTGGTCATGGACGAATCCGTGGCGACTTCAAGGGTGATTTGACGGGTGTCGTCCCCCTTTTGCCACTTGAAATTCATATCGTAAGCGGGTTGATTGATCTGAATTTTTGCATCGGCCGTTGGAAAGATCACACTTGGAGCAATTCTGCCAATGACGTCCAATTTATAGATCGGACTTTCGCCAACGACTTGGTTTGTCTTCGGATCCTTAGCAACTAGTTTCCAGTAGTGTTTTCCAAGCGAAAATTGTGAAAGAATCGTATTAGGGGTTGTTTCAACCTGACCACGTTCGGTCATGTCCTTTCTTCGTGACCCTGCCCAGAGACTCACCTTCCATAAGGGAGAAAAACCCTTCCATTGAAAAGTCACCTTCGAATCAACTTCTGAATTGACGAAAACGGGCTTGTCTAGGGGTGGGGTCAGTATTTGAAGTTTCTGTTGATCGAAAACCAAGCCTTTGTCGCCGAGAGCACCTGCGGAGCCTTTAAGAATTTCTTGACGTTTTCCATCTTTGCCTTGAATGTTCGCAGTTCCTTCCAGAACTTGAACATCAACTTGATTCCCTTTGCCTTTGGCTAAGGACGCGGACGCTCCCGTCAGATCAACCTTTCCTTGGTTTGAATTCAACACCAGAGCTGGAGCTCGCGTGGTCCCATTTGGAGCAGCAGCTCCTTCGGTCGACTTCGCATTGACAAAAACAGATCCTTCCATCAAATCCAGAGCGATCTCGCCCTTTGATTTCTGTAGAACAATCATAGAGTCAGATTCCAAATCTATAAAGCGTCCATCCTCAAATTGAATTCTCACTTCGCCTCGTTCAGAGGTTCGAATAGATTCTCCATCAAAGAGGATGTCGCCGGTGTTTACTGCCCGCCAGAGCAAACGTGTTTTTGATCGACGAAGAACTTCCTCGCCGACTTTTCCCACTTGAGCCAAGGGGACGGCATCTGATTTTGAAGCTGGCTTCTCTGTTGATTTGTACCAATAGAATGTGGTTAGGAACCCACATCCAGACAGAAGTGCTGCCAAAGAAAGCCGACTCAATTGTGATCTCACCAGAGACCTCCTGAGGGTTTTCTCGGCGAAATCATTTTGTATTTAAACGGGACTAGACTTTTATTCTAGTAGGCGAATGCCAACCTTATAAATATTTTCTTCAAGATTTTTGATCCAGGCGATCTGGGCTTTCAGCGGGCTCAGGGCTCCGACTTTGATTTTGAGCTTGAGATCCTTTTTTGGAGCTTCGTCCGCGACCAGAACAATTGCACAACCAGTATAGGACTCATTGATGACGAGACCAATGAGTGTCGGGCGAAAGTCTTTCCCCGTGGCGAAATCTAACTGGGCAATGGTCATTGGATCAGGCTGAAAACGAGTGGATTTGCGGTTTATCATGGTGGCCTCGGCTCTCAAAATAATTTCATACCTATACTTAATATAAAGATAGGTTGAGCATACCTGATTGATTTCAGAGACGAAAGAAGTTTTCGGGAAACCACCAAATTAGTCCAGAAAATTGAAGATTGCCAAGATCCAGGTCATATTGAGACAATGGCGTAAAAGAGGGAGTTTCAGCAGTGGACAAGACTGGTTCGAAAAAGGTGCCAAAAAAAAGGTCACCACGAAAACCAAAAATGGTCGAACACCTGCGGGCTTCTGCCCAGGAATTTGCAAATCGTGAGATTGGCTGGCTTCATTTTAACCGACGTGTTTTAGCTCAGGCTGAAGATGAACGGCATCCAATTCTTGAGCGGGTGCGATTTTTATCAATATCTGGTTCTAATTTAGATGAGTTTTTTATGAAGCGGGTAGGCGGGTTAAAGCGTCAGAAGGCGTTTGGTGTCACTGCAAAATCAGCAGATGGCCAACTCCCCACAGAGCAACTTCAGGCAATCAGAAGCTTTTTGTTGCCAATGCTCAAGGAGCAGGCGGCCTGTTTTGAAAAGCTTAAAAACAAACTTCTGCAACATAAGATCGCGCTATTGAAATGGAAGGATTTGTCCGCCCAGGAACGGGATCAAGTTAAAGACTATTACATAAAAAATGTGTTTCCAGTTTTGACGCCACTCAGCGTTGATCCAGGGCACCCGTTTCCATTTATCTCAAACCTTTCCACCTCTTTGGGGGTGACTCTTCGTCATCCAGATCAGGATGAAAAGCTTTTTGCCCGAGTCAAAATTCCAAGGGTCTTGCCTTCTTGGATTGTCGTGGAAAATTCTCAAGGCGAAAAGCGCTTTGTGAGATTATTGGAAGTCATTCAAGAGAACCTCGCGGAACTATTCCCTGCCATGGAAGTTTTGAATATTATGCCTTTTCGACTGATCCGAAATGCTGACATTGATCGGGATGAGGAAGATGTTGAAGATCTCATTGAAATGATTGAAGAAGAACTGAGGCAGAGGCGGTTTGCTGAAGTTGTTTGTCTTGTTCACGGACCAAATCCAGATCCCTGGATGTTAAAGTTTTTGACTGACGAGCTAGAGCTTGGTGAAAACGATGTTTATGAAGATGCCGGTGAGCTTGATTATACGGACTTGAATTTGATTGCTGATTTACCGATCCCTGATCTTAGATTCGAAGCTTGCAATCCTGTCGTGCCGGCGGTCTTCGCCGATGAAACACATTCTATTTTTGCGGCCATTAAGGAGTCTGATTTTCTTTTCCACCATCCTTATGAGAGTTTTTCAGCGACCATCGAAAAATTTATTTTTGAGGCGGCGACCGATCCAAAGGTTTTGGCGATTAAGATGACGCTCTATAGAACTGGGGATCATAGTCCGTTCATTAAGTCTTTGATTAGAGCTGCAGAAGGGGGGAAGCAGGTCGTTTGTCTTATCGAGCTGAAAGCAAGATTTGATGAGGAAAGAAATATTTATTGGGCCCAGGCTCTCGAAAATGCTGGAGTGCACGTCGTGTATGGGGTCGTTGGACTCAAGACCCATGCAAAGACCTCCCTCGTCGTACGTCAAGAGCCCGAGGGTCTCCGCAGTTATGCACATATTGGAACAGGCAATTACAATGTGGCTACGGCTAAGCTTTATACCGATGTTGGGCTTCTCACCTCCCGAGATGAAATTACAAATGATGTGGTTGAATTTTTTCATTACCTCACTGGACGGTCGCTTAAGAAGGACTACAAGTACTTGCTAGTGGCGCCGGTGAATATGGTTCAGAAATTTAAATTAATGATTAACCGTGAAGGGGAGCATGCCCAAGCGGGGCGACCGGCCCATATTATTGCGAAATTCAATAATATGGAAGAAAATGATATTGGTTTAGCCCTCTATGCAGCTTCACAAAAGGGGCAGAGATTGATCTCATTGTGCGGGGTTTCTGCTGTGTCAGACCCGGCGTCCCAGGGATGTCTGATCGATTGCGGGTGGTCTCGATTATTGGTCGCTACCTGGAGCACTCGCGGATTTTCTACTTTCGGAATGGGGCCGAGAATCCCATTGATGGAGATTTCTTTATTGGATCAGCAGACTGGATGGGTCGGAACCTTCACGCCAGAATCGAGGCAGTTGTCCCAATTCTAGATCGCGCACTCAAGGAAAAGTGTTGGGAGATTCTATCGTTATCGCTGAAGGATCAACGTCAAGCATGGGATATGGACGCCATGGGGAACTATCTTCAGCGAAAGAGCAATGAAGTCGGTATTCATCATGTATTTATGTCGCTTGCCAAGCAGCGCAAAAACAGTCGAGGCTCATTCAGAAGAAAAGCAGCCTGAGGATTTATCTTTGAATGAAGAGAAAGAAGTGACTTGATATGCAATTGATTCTCATTCGACATGGAATCGCTCAAGACCGAAAAGAATTTGCTGAGACCACCAAGCTCGAAGACGCCTTTCGTCCTTTGACAATCAAGGGGCGAAAGAAAATGCAAAAAATTGCTGTTGAACTCAAAGATTGGGTTCCCAAAATTGATCTGATCGTATCAAGCCCCTACACGCGGGCCAAGCAGACGGCCGAAATTGTGGCTCGAGTATTCAACCGGGACTATATCAAAGAGGCCTCTGAGCTTGTCCCCCACAGCCCACCGAATATGTTTCTACAATGGCTGAAGGCTCACGGGAGATCACACCAGACGATTATCGCCGTAGGTCATGAGCCCCAAATGAGCGCTTTAGCGAGTTACCTGATGACAGGCAAAACAGAATCTGTTTTGATGCTCAAGAAATCTGGCCTCGCATGTTTGCAGTTTGGTTCCTGGGCAGATCTAGAGCCCGGAGTGGCAGAGCTTGTTTGGCTGATTCAGCCAAGGCAAATAGCTGGGTGATGGCTTGAATGGTGAATGGTGGATGGTTATTTTTTGAGTTTTTCCTTTTCGTCAATTTTGTCGCGGATTATCGATACTAGGCTCAATTATAGGGGTATTATTGGCCATTGGATCTCCTAAAATAGGGGTATTTAAAGATCTAAAATGGTAAAGTGAGGCGATTTTTCTGTGCTTGAGTGTGTGGGAAGGGCCCGTTCGAGTCTCCAAGCGCAATTCAAGGTCTAGGCTGGTCGATAGAATGTCGGCGTCATCAAAAATGGCTAGTAAAACAGGGCCAGCAAAACGCAAAAAAAAAGGCCCCGGAAGGGACCTTTTTTCAAACATTCTGACAAACACCCTCTATTTGAGGAAGTCAGCCATAATGCGAGTTCCAAGAACGATGTATTTGTCTGTTTTAGCAACTGCGCCTGCAGTATCATCTTTCGCTTCTCGCTGCCAATATGCAAAGTGATATCGAAACATATCATCTTTAACTGGTTTATACTCAACTGCCAACTGGGTTCCAGTGTAGGTAGTTTTTGTATCAGTAGTACTTGCCGAAGCAACAGTCTCGGTAGTTGACTCGACTTTCAAGCGTGGAGTCCACTGATCCATTTTATAGGCGAAACCAACTTGCATGGTGTTTAGCGTATCATTTTTTGCAGCCTGAGCTGTAGTGTAGCCAACTGTATATCCACCCAAGGTATTCATTGAGTAGTCACCATCAACGGCAAACATGTCTGTCTCGTATTTGGCGCCAACTGACATATAAGTATTTTTGTACTGAGGATCATCAGTTCCAGGACCTGTTATTTTTCCTTCTTGAGTGTGGTAACTTGCAATCGCAGTTAGCGCCTTGTCCATAAAGGTACCTTTGTAAACAAGTCCAGTCATAAATTTATTCTGATTGAATTTGCCTGCAACTCCAGTATTTCCCAATCCGGAAGCATCAACAGTTTGGTTGGCCACATGAAGGGCAACTTCTTGATCTAAAAAACTATAGGCAAACTTTGTGCCAGTATAGTACTGATCACCAATACCTCGACTACCGCTAAATCCAATAGTTTTCATGTAAAGGTCAGCACCTGAGACGCTACCTTCGTATCCGCCCATATCTGTTGCAAACTTACCAACAGTCAAAGCCATGCTGTCGTTAAATTTATTGGTAACAAAAGCAAGATCTAAATCAGCACCTGTGCTATCACGCTTTGAAACGGTCCCAGTCGTAGATCGATCTTTATTAAATCGAAGGCGTAGTCGATAATTAACTGAATCATTCAACTTACCTTTTGAATCAAGTCGAACAGTATCAAGCTTGAATTGGGTGTTGTCTGCAGACGTGCTCGCATTATCATAGTCATTGCTGAGTAGGTCAGCACGGGTATCGAAGCTGATTGAGCCAGCGTGAGCGGTTAATCCACTCACGAGGGCAGCTAGAAGTATCAAAGAACTTTTAGTCATAACTGTCTCCATTGTTGTTGTTAATTTCACTAAACTTAAATTTATCGCAATGCTGACATTTGAGCGAAGTTATTCAATTCAGTCAATAAATGTCGAGAGTTGTGACAATCTATGTCGAAGTCTGTTTGATCAGCTTATTATTTAAGCATGGACCAAAGAATTCCATCGCGAAGACCAACACCGGGTGTGATAATTTTTGAAGAGAGCATTGCCGAAGGATGATTTTTACGACAAGAACTGCCGGCACAATGACGTCAGCGCGATCGGGCCGGAGGTGCCATTTTTCTATGCGATCTTTGGTGGAAGTTGCGAGGAGCCGCTCTGAAAGTTCATCGAGCTCATCCAGTGTACAGTAGGTATTTGGTGTCCTTTTAAGTACTTCGAGTTTTAATCGTGCCATGCACTCCAGGTTGCCGCCGGTTCCGATAGCAAACTCAAGATTCAGTCCCATCAGATTTTTCTGAATAAAGAGGTTTAGGGATTCAAGATGATCCCCCAGAAGAACTTTAAAGTGAGATTCTGTCATTTTTTTCTTATGAAGGGCTTCGAGGAGCCGGACGGTTCCGAGTGGAAGACTTTGGCTGGCAACAAGCAATCCATTTTCAACATAGGTGAGTTCAACACTGCCACCCCCAACGTCGATCAGCAGGATCTTTTTATTTTCAAGGGGGACTTCGTGTTTAACGGCCGAGAAAATTAATTGAGCTTCTTCACGGCCATCAATGATTTCAATTTTGAGCTTAGATACTTTCTCAAGTCTCTCAACAAAAGCGAGCCTGTTTTTGGCTTCACGAGTAGCGCTAGTGGCAACGGCCCGGCAATGGTTAACGCTATATTTGTTATTGAGATGAACTAGATGAATAAAGGTTTCTTCAGCAAGCCGCAGAGTTTCCTCGGAGATGAGGCCCTGACTGAAGACGTCTGCGCCCACGCGAACTGCCGCGCGATATTTTTTGAAGGGTCTGATCTGCCCAGAGTTTGATTCGGCGAGAATCATCCTTATGGCGTTGGATCCGATATCTATGGCGGAAATTATCTGCTTCATGAAACCCATTCTTGGGCAAGAAGAGCTGACAAGCAAGTCATCTTGCAATCAAGTTCCAACAATGTCATTCTCAACTTCGGGAATCAAACACGAAAGACATATTAGATGCTGAGAGTGAGGACAAATATGCGAACTTGTTTAATCCCTTTTATAATTAGTCTGACTGGATTTTTTGCGATGGCCGCGGATGAAACTTCCAAAGTTAAGCTGAATGGTGCAGCTATCCTTGGTGGCGATCTCTTCTTGAAGCCAACCTCCAGAGAGGGTGAAGTTGGGTTTCTAGTTCGTAAACTCGAAGCAGGACTTTTGGCGGATGTTGATGATCAGGGTCGGTTCGAGTTGAAGATGACGGGGGCAGATGAAAGGTCACCAACTCTGACAACAAAGAAGTTTTTGGTGTTGCTCGAGAAGGCTCAACTCAATCTGTTTTCAAAATATGGGACATTTTCAATGGGTCTTGTCGGTCATCCATGGCTAGAGTTGCAGGGAAAAGTACTTGATTTTGAGCTTTGGGGGGATGCCAGCAAGCCTATGGCAGCTCGCTTTAAGTATGTCGGAGATTCTGACTTGGGTCTGACTTGGAAGTGGGAGTTTGACAATGGTGGTCAGATTCAGTTTGCTTCATTAAATGGAGAAGAAAATAGAACTGATGAAAAAGGATCGAAAAAGGATCTGATGTTGATTTGGGATCATCCGATGAAGGACGGAGGCATTGGGTTAGGTGTGGTGTACGGGGGGTTATGATGGTTACTCTCCGATCTCTGAGAAGACTCGAGTTTTGGCGAGAGGATATTCGCAGTGGGGCCGCTCTCGTTTTGGTCTTGAAGCGCTCTGGGCAAAAGATTCGGCGGACGCGGCCACCGACTTGGAATTAGCAGAAGGGGTCAAGCTTAGCTCAGATCTGCCTGGGCAGAGGACCACGACCGTCGGAGGTTCATTGTGGTGGCTCTATCAACTGGGTGAAAGGGAGCAAATGTTTTTTAGATATGACGACTTGAATCCATCTCGAGAAGTTCCAGAAAAGGGACTGCGAAGCATCCAGGCAGCTTTATCTTTTCAATATTCAGAGTCGGTTATCTTGGCTTTATTTTACGATCAGCTAGAAAAGCAAGCGATGCACTCAACGACATCTCCAAAGTCTGAAAAAATTGGTGTAACAGCGAAAGTTACTTTCTAAATGAGGTCTGCCGCTGCGTGTATATTGTTAGGATTGGGTTAGAATCAAATAGAATGCAAAATGAAAAAGTTCGAGACCTCGAGGATCAGATCAATGCGGATCATATTAGCGTTGATAATGTCTGTCTCAATCTACTGGCAAAGCAGGGGCCAGTGGCCAAGGATTTACGACTTATTTTGTCCGTCATTAAGATCAATACAGATTTGGAGCGGATGGGCGACCAATGTATGAATATTGCTTTTACGGGAAAGGATTATCTAACCCGAGCTCCAATTAGCCAAGCCGAAACGATTGATTTAATGGCGGTCCTTGCAAAGAAAATGGTGAAATCATCCCTCGACTCTTTTGTTCGGGGGGATGTCGAGTTAGCAAAGGAAGTCTTACTGATGGACGACCAAGTTGACGAACTTAAGAACCGAATCTTTTCAATATTGACGGAGCATATGAAAAAGCGGAGTCAGGATGTTGAAGCCTCACTAGATTTGATTTTGATTGCCCGAAATTTAGAACGTTTAGGGGATCATGCCACGAATGTGGCTGAAGATGTGATCTTTGCTTTCACGGGTAAAGACGTGCGGCATGGCGGAATAAGTGGCTGACGAAGAGAGTGTTCTGAATACTGCCAAGAGCTGCGTGCTGGATGCTGCCAAAGGCAGCGTACTTATAGTCGAGGACGAGACCGAAATTCGCTCCCTCATGGCCCTTCATCTCACTCGCCACGGCTATCACGTTCATCAGTGCGAAAGTGCTGAACAAGGATTGGAGCTTTGTCTTTCACATAAGTTTGATTTAATTATTTTAGATTGGATGCTTCCAGGTCTGAGTGGAATTGAGTTTTTGCACAGACATCAAGGATCTATTGGGGCTCGGATATTAATGATGACAGCCAAGATTGCACCAGAAGATATTGTGAGAGGTCTTGAGAGTGGCGCAGACGATTATTTAACGAAGCCATTTGATGTCAATGTCTTTTTGGCCCGAGTGCGGGCCCTTCTTCGTCGAGCGCCTTTGTCGGTTGAAAAATTGGAACAACTTGAAATCGGGAATTTAAAGTTGAACAAGAAAACATGTGAAGTCAGTCGGGATGGAGAGCTTCTTCATCTGACCCCATCTGAGTATAAGCTTCTTGTGACGATGATGGAAAGTCATGGACGAGTTTTGACTCGGGACCAACTGATTGAAAACATTCAGGGGGAAGGCGTGAACGTCATTGGCAGGACAATCGATACGCATGTTTTTGGACTTCGCAAGAAGTTGGGCGACTGGAGTGAGCGGGTCGAAACGATTCGAGGTATAGGGTACCGAGTGCGATTAGATGACTAGGATTGTATGAAGCAGTTTCCATGGCGAGTTTTTTTTCAATTTGTGATCTATCAGGTGGTTTTTTTTGGTTTTGCATTTCTTGTTATAATTGTGAATTTGGGATTTTTTTCGGAGGCCTCTGTTAAAGAGGTTCCGGCCCTTCTTTGGGCGAAGAGTTTTTTCTATTTTCTAGTTTTGGCTCTGATTGGGGCAAGCCTCAATGCTTACAAGTTTTCGAGACCCATTCAGCGAACGCTGTATATGGCTCGGCGCCTTGCAAATAAAAACAAGTCGAGGGTTATTCTGAACCGACAGAGGACTTATATGAGGAAGAGGTCGGCGAATATTCTGAGCTTGAGCAAGCTTTAAATCGAATCGGAAAGAAGCTTCGTAAAAAGAAAGACCAGCTTCAAAAGGAGCGGGAGGAAAATCGAGCGGTTATGGCCTCGGTTCAAGAGGGCCTGTTTGGTGTGACGAGCCAGGAAAAGGTTCTGTTTTTCAATTCCCGATTTGGCGCATATTTTATTCACCAATCCCTTCTCAATAAAACTGACCTTTCTTTGTCAGATGTTTTTCGAAAGCCCCAATTGTATGAGGCATTTCGCCGGGTGCTTGAAACCAAAGACACCCAAAAAATTACGGTTAAGTTAAACACTTTGATTGATAGTCAGGCCCGCCACTTTATGATTTCGCTAACACCCCTTCGGCGGGCGAAGGACCAGGAAGTCTACGGAGTTATTGGAGTCTTTCATGATATCACTGATATTAAATTGGCCGAAAAAATAAGAATTGATTTCGTAGAAAATGCGTCTCATGAATTGCGGACGCCACTGACTTCAGTGAAAGGATATTTGGATACAGCGCAAGAGGATATCAAGAACGGTCAGTATCAACAGGCGGGTCAGTTTCTGGACATTGTCTCAAGAAATGTCACTCGCTTAATTGAACTCGTGAATGATTTATTGAGTCTTTCGACTCTCGATTCAAATGCAGAATTGAAGCTTGAAATGATGGAGCCTTTGGTGATTTCGAATCAAGTCGTTTCAGAACTCGCGCCAATGGCTGCGGCAAAAAATCAAGCTATTCGAATTGTCGGCCAGGTCCCGCCATTTTTGGCAGATACTAGCAAAGTCGATCAGGTACTTCGGAATTTGGTTTCGAATGCAATTAAGTACGGCCCCGAGGGGAAAATGATTCAAGTGAGATGGGAGACCGGTGGCCCGCGGACTGTTTTACTGAAGGTGATTGATGAGGGGCCGGGTATTCCAGAGGAACATCACTCTCGCCTATTTGAAAGATTCTATCGTGTTGATCGTGGAAGGTCTCGAGATATTGGGGGAACCGGTCTTGGACTAGCTATTGTTAAGCACATTATGGAAATTCATGGTGGCGAGGTGAGAGTTAAGAGTCAGCCGGGTCAAGGTTCTGAGTTTGTTTGTCAATTTCCGGTGAAAAATGGCTAGTAAACCATCGGGGATGGCAGGATTTGATGCCTACTATTCCTCTCTTTGGGGTGAGCGGTGGGAGTCTTTGCGGCGGTTTTTACTTGAGCCAGAGATTCAGGTTTTGAGATGGAATCGTTGGGTTCTGAGTGAGTTGGATTCATTGCCGGCTGATGATTTTTTGAAGGGTTGTGCGAGGAGGCCTTCCGATTTTGCAGGACCCGGGCGTACTCATTCAGGTTTGCTTGATTGTTATGTGATGGATCCGGCGAGTGTTATTGCGGCTCGCTGCCTGCCGGTGAAAGATGGGGATTTGGTTTTAGATCTCTGTGCGGCCCCTGGTGGTAAAACGTTAATCCTTGCCGAAAATTTGGTTCAATCAGGTGAATTGGTCGCAAATGAGTTATCGCCCGAAAGGCGAGGGCGGTTACAAAAGGTTATTCAGAATTATATTCCGAGGGAAGCTCGAGAGAGAATTTGGGTCAGAGGGCAAGACGGCTCTCGTTGGGGTCTTAAACAGCCTAACCACTATGATGCCGTTCTGATTGATGCGCCTTGCTCGGGCGAGCGTCATTTGTTGGAGAATCCGACAGAGCTTGACTCATGGTCTCCAAAACGTGGAGAGAGTTTGGCTCATCGCCAATATGCCCTGCTTTGCAGTGCCTTTATGGCCACGGCACCAGGTGGATATTTTTTGTATTCAACCTGCAGCATAAATACCGTTGAAAATGAAGCCGTGGTTCGAAAATTTGTAAAGAAAAAGTTTGGATTTCAAATTCAAACCCCTTTGGGTTTGAATCTTGCGGCCGCCGGGTCAGATCCTACGACCCCTGCGGGGTCAGACCACACGACCTCATTAGGGCCAGAGCAGAGGGAGTTCGGGCAGATTTTTTTACCCGACCAGTGTGGGTTTGGACCTCTTTACTTTTGTTTGTTTCAAAAAAAAGCCTGACCTCACTTACGTTTCGGTTTTGGTTGGCGGAGGTAGGATTTCAAATTGAAATGACCATAGGTTTTCTTGAGATACATTTCCGTCACCTCTTGCTCGAGGTCGTCCAGAACCACTTTGACCATCTCAAAAGGAATATGGCCGTGGCTTTTTAAGTGATTAAAATAAGTCGCAGAGACAGAGCGAACTAGAACATCCTTGGTAAACTTGGTATGACATAGCTCTGGGGCGGGCTGCCTAGCATTTTTTGGAGCTTGCACGACATCCTGGTCAGAGGCGGTGCCATCATTCTGAGATTGATCCTGACCCTGCTTGTCCAGATGATCATGAAAAATTTTGTAAAGGAGATCTTCTTTCATTACGAACTTCATCGGGAAAGATTGACCAGGACTCAATTGTCCTAAAGACTAATTTTATGAAAGCCTTAACTCTCATCGAGCTCGGAAGCCTGTGTGAAACATATCGTGCGTTGGTTGGTGCCCAATTGCAGGAGATCATTCCGAATGATCGAGGTCTTGCTTTGGGGTTCTACAAAGATAAAATTACTTATTTGGTCGTGGATCTATCTAATCAAAGTCCAGGCCTGTTTCTTTTTGATCAGCTCGAATTTTGGAAGAAATCTGCCAAGCCAAAGCCTGTCAGTCTCTTTCTTAATTCCCATGCGAAAAACCTTATTTTTCAAGGTATTTCATTGAAGGAGGGACAGGGACGAGTGGTCGATATCACCCTGGCGAACAAAGAGCGAAAATGTGAGCTTGAGTGCGTGCTTATTCCCAAGCAGAGTAATTTAATCGTTCGAACCATCAATGAAAAAAATCAACCCAAAAGTATTGCTTGGATAAAACCCCGTGAGATTCCCCCGCCTCCGACAATATTGGACAATGCGCCCCCCAGGAGTTTTGTTGAAATTCATCAAGAGTGGTTGAATTTATTTACTCAAAAATCAGGACCGAATCAGGGGGCTGTTGGTCGAGAGTCCTCATCCTTAGATCCCGTGGCTCAATGGCAGAAGATAAAAGAGACAAGTATTAGGAAAAAAAATAAAGCCGTGGCAGAGATTGAAAAAGACTATCTAGCGCAGACCGATCAAAAGTGGCAAGAACTCGGCGAGCTTTTGAAAGTAAATTCGTTGGCTGAGCTTGGGTCAGACTGGGTGGATTGGATTGATATTCGATTGAGCCTCAAAGAGAATCTGGAGCGGGCTTTCTTTAAGGCAAAACAGATTCGCCAGAAAAAAGAGGGTCAAAGACTCAGAATGGAAGTCTTGCGAAGCGAAATCGCGAAGTTAGAAAAATCGGAGTATGTGCCTCCGGGTGTTGCGGGTCGGTCAGGCCAAGCGGGGCTTGTGGACCTATTTAAAAAAACAGAATCTTCTGGCCGCAAAAAACGTCTTCCGTCGGGGATTGAAGTATATATTGGAAAGACGGCGAAAGATAACCTAAGAATTTTACGAGCTGCCCGAGCTTGGGACTTTTGGTTGCACCTTCGAGACTATCCGGGAGCTCATGCAATCATCCATCGGAACAAGGATCAAAATATCTCTGAAGAAGAGTTGAGAGAAGTTGCTCGCTGGTTGGCTGAAGAATCTTTGTCTCGAAAAGCATTGGCCCTCGGACAAAAACTCAATGTGGCAGTTGTCCAGTGTCGTTTCGTTAAGCCGATCAAGGGAGATCACCATGGACGAGTCCACTATCATGGGGAGCGAAATTTAGTGATCAAATGGTGAGATGATGCGTCAAGATAGGAATCCTGGACCTAAATCGAGAAATCAAAATAACATCCCATGGCAGAGACTTGACACATTTTGTATCTATTAACAGACTTTTGAACAATCCTCTCTATACGTTGTGTTTTTGTGTTTTTGTGTTTCTATTTTTTTGAACGTAGTTTTTGAATTTCATTTTTGAATTTTGTTTTTTCGATGGAAAGGAAATGAAAGCATGATTGAGGTCAAGGATCTTTGTAAGGATTATGGTCAGCGAAGAGCGATCGACCACCTAAATTTTTTCCCTGAAAAAGGGAGATGTTGTCGGTTTTCTTGGGCCAAACGGGGCTGGAAAATCGACCACCATGAAAATCATCACCGGTTTTATGGCGCCAACAAGTGGGACTGCTTCAGTGGCAGGGTTTGATGTTTTTGAGAATCCCATTGAGGTCAAGAAGCGGATTGGCTATTTGCCAGAGACTCCGCCGGTCTACGGGGATATGTTTGTGCGAGAGTATCTCGAATATGCGGCGAAACTCAAAGGAGTTCAGCGTAAAGATTTAACTCGATTAGTTGACCGCGCTCTTGACAAGACCAATTTGGGATCAGTTCAGAAACGCTTGATTCAGAATTTATCAAAGGGATTTCGTCAGCGCGTGGGTCTGGCGCAAGCAATAGTTTCTGATCCTGATGTCTAAATTTTGGATGAACCGACGGTCGGACTTGATCCTAAACAGGTTGCAGAAATTCGTGATTTGATTCGAGAGCTTCGCGGACAACATACGATTATTTTATCGACCCATATTTTGCCCGAAGTGCAGGCCACTTGTCAGAAGGTCATTATCATCAATAAGGGCAAGATTGTCATTCAAGATACAATCGAGAATCTGTCCAAAATCGAGCAAGGGCACAGTCGTCTATTTATGCGATTTCGACAAGAAGTTTCAGATCTGAAAGCGGTTATTGCTGATATTGATGGGGTACTTTCCGTCGATCAGGGCAGCAGTCATAGAGAATGGCGGGTTGACTTACGCGGTGATGATTCGACAATCGAAGCCGTTTCGTCACGAGTTGTTCAGAAGGGATTGGGCCTTTTAGAATTCAGCCCGTCAAAGCAGGATCTGGAAGATGTCTTTCTTAAGTTAACCTATGGGCAAGAGTCTACTCAGGCGCCAAGTCAAGATACGAACAAACACGGAGGTCAACCATGAATGGAGTGCTGACGATCACTTGGAAAGAGATGAAAGGGTTTATGATGAGACCCGCTTTTTATGTGATTTGTTTTTTTCTGACATTACTTTTTAGCTACAGTTTTAGTATCAGTTTATTTCAATTTGTCCAAATGGCAGGGGCCATGGGAATGCATCCTGGAATGGGTGGGGGGCAACAGCAGGCGAATATCCATTATATGGTATTTCTAAAGCAGCTTTCCATGCTCAATTTATTGATGATCTTTGCTGTGCCAGCATTGACAATGAAGCTATTTTCTGAAGAAAAGAAAATGCATACCTTTGACCTTCTGCTCACGGCACCAGTGACTTCTTTTCAAATCGTTCTTGGGAAATTTTTGGCTGCAGCGTTAGCGATTCTATTTATAGTGTTTTTATCAATGATTTATCCGCTTTCGACCGCTCTTTTTGTTGAGAATATGAAGTGGGGGCCATTATTGATCTCCTATTTGGGATTATTTTTGGTCGGGCTCGTTTATGTTGCGATGAATTTATTTTGTTCTTCTTTAACTGAAAGCATTCTTATTTCTTTTTTTATGTCGGTGATTTTAAACGTTTCCCTTTGGTTTATTGGCATGGGGGTTGAAATTGTTGACAGTCAAACGGCTCGCCAAGTTTTTGAACATATATCGCTCAACAGTCATCTCTCTGGACTTGTGGAAGGGACCATTCGTTCGCAAGGGATTGTCTTTATACTGAGTGCTGTGGGTTTATTTTTGTTTCTCTGTGAAAGAATCGTTGAATCTCATCGCTGGAGGTCATCATGAGTCGGTTGGGCAAAGTTTTATTTCTATTTGCAGGTCTGTCTTTAATTACCTTTGCGATTGGGCGTTCAGTCTTGGGATCTTGGATTCCTTTCTTCTGGGCTTTGGTGGGACTCACAGTGTTCTTCACTGGGGTCGCTGTGTTTATTGATCGAAAATTTTTTGTAGAAATTTTCTCAATGAAAACGACAAAACACGGCATGAATATGGGTGCGATGGTTGTTTTAGTCATCGCTCTTTTGTCAGTGGTGAACTATTTGGGCGTGAAGAAAAACAAAACATGGGATTTTTCCACGGCTCAGAGGAACTCTCTCTCGGATCAGTCCGTGCAACTTCTTAAGGGTTTAGGGGATGATCTTCGCGTCAGTTACTTCTATAAGAAAGGCGATCGCGGTAACGAAGAAACCCGCCGCGAGTTTCGTGAGCTCATCAAAAAGTACCAGGATCAAACTGATAAGATTAAGCTTGATTTCTACGAAGTGAATGAGGCTCGAACAAAGGCCGAGGAGTATGGAGTCACTAAAGGCAGCGGTGTTGTTTTTCTTGAGTACAAAGGTAAACGAAACCGAATCGAGAAAATCGATGAGCAAGAGATTACCCAAGCGCTTATTAAAGTGACGAGAGAGAAAAATAAAACAATTTACTTCACAGTGGGACATCAGGAAAACGATCTTGATGATGGAAAAGAGGCTCTGGGCCTAAACCGTTTCAAGTTAATGATCGAAAATAATAGCTTCAACGTGAAGACCTTCAACCCAACGACTCAGCCGCAGGTGCCTGATGATGCAGACGCAGTGGCGATTATAGGACCGAGGAAGGCGTTTTTAGATTACGAAGTTAAGGCGATTGAGGAATACCTCAAAAAAGGGGGCCAGGTTCTTCTAGCACTTGAGCCAAAAAATACAGCAGGTTTGGAAAAGATTCTCGAGACTGTGGGAGTGAGTCCACAAAATAATTTTATCAAATCCAGTTTTATGGGGCTTGGCTTTATTGATGGTCCGACAGTGGGTGATGGGTTTTCTTCTACTCATTCTGCGACAAAAGTTTTTTCTGGGCGCAGGGAGGTTGTTCAAATGGAGTGGCCGATGGAGTTAAAGTTGGCCTCGCCGGCTCCTTCGGGCATCACTTTAGAGGCAATCCTAAGAACTTCTGCTCAATCAGCGGCATTGCCTTCGCCACAAGTTGTTGAGGGTAAGTTTGCGCCAGGGCCTTATAATATTGGAGTGGCAGCACAGGGGAAATATCCGGGCAGTGTTGATGGGAAAAAAGATTTCTCATTGATTGTCTATGGCGACTCTGAGTTTATGGTTAATAGTTTATTATATCTAGGTCTCAACCGAGATCTCGCCTTGAACTCAATTTCTGCCTTGGCTGGGGAAGATAACTTAATCAGCATCACACCTCGTGAAATTGATAAAACCGAAATCAGTATGACTTCTGTGAAACAGTCAATCTTCTTTTTTGGGATAGTGCTGCCCCTGCCTTTATTGATGGCTTTGTCGAGTGTGGTTCTTTGGGTTAGAAGGAGAAGCGCTTAATATGAAATTCAAGAGCACCTGGATATTGTTTTTGCTTGTGCTCCTTCTTGGGTCGTATGCCTATTTCGGTGAGTATAAGAAGGAGCTCGATGATCAAAAAAAGAAAGAAGAAGAAACGACTTTGGTTAATAGCAAAGTCGATCAAATTAGTTCTTTGATTTTGCTGACCGCGAAGGAGAAAATCATTCTAGCTCGCGGCCCCGAGGGCTGGAAGCTGGAAGAGCCTGTCAAGGACTGGGCCGAGAGTGAGGCCGTGGATTCCTTTGTGAATGGTTTAGTCGAAGAGAAATATCTTGAAGTTGCTAAAGAAGGTGATGGAATTAATTGGGCTGACTACGGCCTCGACAGGCCAGAAGCCAAGTTGACGCTCAAGAGTCAAGGTGGCCAGGAAACGTTGATTGAGATTTCCGGAAAAAAGAATTTTGAAGGAAACGCTTTATTGCGACTAAACAGTCAAAATAAGGTCTTGATTGCAAATTCATCTTGGAGTGACCGATCAACTAAAACAGCCTTTGAGTTTCGTCAAAAAAACCTTTTACGACCTAAAGCTGCATCGATAGATAAGGTCACTCTGAAATCGGCCAAAAATTTTGTCAGTCTTGAAAATAAAGATGGCCAGTGGGTATTGACTGGAGCGCCAAAGAAAGTCCTCGATCAAAATAAAGTTCGAGCCTTGGTGACTTCATTTAATGAAACAAAGGCAGTCGAAATCTTGTCCGAGGCGAAGCTGTCTGCCGCTGACCTCAAGAAGTATTCCTTAGACCGTCCCCAGATTGAGATTGAGGTCGATATGAAAGGGAAGATTTGGAAAGGTCAAATTTCCCAAGATAAGGCGAAGCTGGTTTATGCTCTGACGACTGAACCACAAATGTTGATGAAGCTGGATGCGGCGGCCTTTAATAAATTTCAGCGAGTTTCTGTTTTCGACTTACGAGATCATACCATCCCGTTTCAAGTGCCTCAGGGGGATATTAAGTCTCTCGAGTTCCTTGAGGGTTTGAAGAAGACGGAAGTCCCTTCTGATCAGATTCAGGATCTTGTTGAGAAGGTAAGAAAAACACAAGTTGAAGGATTTGTTGAATCGGCACCGAATTTTAAACCAGCAAGTTATCTGAGCTTAAAAGATGGCACTGGGAAGGAATTGTTTCGTCTTGATTGGTTGGCTGCAAAAAAGATCAAGATCGATGGGGTAGAGAAGAATGTTCATCTGGGAAAGTCTAGTCTAAGCGATGAGTTTTTAGCCCTCAGTGAAGGTGCGATCAATGGATTGAAGCCGCCACCACCACCCGCTTCGACGCCGACACCAAGGATCCAGCAGAGTTAGCAACTCCAACAACAGCGATTCCCCCGAGCCAAAAAAAGTGAGCCCAATCATTGTTCAATCACCGACGCGAGTTGATTTGGCCGGCGGAACCTTGGACCTCTGGCCGCTTTATAATTTTATTGGTCACGCCATCACTGTTAACGTAGCCATCGACGTCTATACCAAGGCGATCTTGACTCCACGGACTGACAAAATAGTTGTCATAGAGTCAAAGGATTTGGGCCTTCGGCGGGAGTTTTCGGATCTGGGGACCCTACTCATCGATCCGGATCCACATCTTCAATTATTTAAGCCGGTTTTAGATATTGGAATCCATCCCAAGGTTTTTCATTGGTGACTGAGTCTCAATCGCCAGTGGGTGGCGGTCTTGGTGGCAGCTCTAGTTTGATAGTGACTTTGATGAAGGCTTTTTCTCAATGGATGGGTAAGTCTTTTGATTCGACTCATCAGCTTGTCCATGTTTGTCACAATCTAGAGGCCGAAGTTTTGAACACACCAACTGGAACCCAAGACTATTACCCGGCAATTAGCGGTGGCCTAAATATTCTGAAATACACGACCGATGGAATCACTCAAAGCGTCTTGCCTTTGCAAGGAACACCCTTTGCCGAGTCTTTTCTGCTTGTGTATACAGGGAAAGCTCATCATTCAGGGATTAATAATTTTGAAGTCGTCAAGGCGGCAGTGGCTCAAGATTCCACGACGCTGAAGTGCCTCCGTGACTTGCGAAATATTTCTGAAGAGATGGCACAGGCTTGCCAGAATAATGAGTGGAACCGTCTGCCTTCCTTGTTTAATCGAGAGTTCTTAGCGCGGGTCAAACTTGCTCCGAGTTTTACGAGTCCTGAAATTCATAAACTGCAAGAGATATCAATGCAGGGGGCGCCTTAGCCGTTAAGATTTGCGGTGCTGGTGGTGGAGGTTGTGTTTTAGTATGGACTAAACCCATGCAACGTCAGGTCGTGAGCGATCTTTGTGAAAAGGCGGGTTTTCACCCCATGAAGTCGGTTCCCGTGGATCCGCTTTGAAAAAGCCTATTTCTAAAGTTGTCAAATTCCTAGGGCTCTCACTCGGGGGTGGAAAACAAGATAAGGCCTGTCTCTCGGTGATGGAATATTATCCCGAGCAAAAACGGATTTTTTTATCTAAAATTGTTGAAAAAATAAAAAATGACGAAAGCACCTCTGCGGATTCGAAAATTCACGAGCTTCTGCAGCTCGACAATGCGAATGTCGATTTTTTGGCGATAGATGTTCCCGCGCAGCTTCCGCTTTGCCTCGAGTGTCAGCTGAAGTGTCCTGGCTATGAGAACTGCACCGAGCCTCATATAGAATGGATGTGGCAACATTATGAATCATTGAATGTGAAAAAGCGCCCCCGGAGATTTTTTACGCCCTACACTCAACGATGTGTTGAGATGCATTTGGCGACCGAATTGGAGGAGTCTTTTCTTTTGCCACACCTGTTAGGATCCAATTCAGCCCCATTGGTGGCGCGAGCGAGATTTATTTTGCGAAGATCTCAAAGGCCCGTCATCGAGGTGAATCCAAAGCTTTCGGTTTGGCGGATCGGGAGGTCGCTTGGAATTCGGCCAAGCCAATTGCGATTTCATCGACACTCTGTCGGTGGTGACGAAAGTCGGCGTCTTATTTTGAATACCTTAGGTGAACACAATATTGCTTTTCTTTATGAGCAAGATCGTAAGTTGATGATAGAAAATAACCATGCGTTTGAAAGCTTTATTTGTGCTATGACTGGATTTCTCAAGGCCAAGGGATATACCGAAAAAAAGCCTAGTCATTTTCCCGAGAAGGAGTCTTGGATAGAGTTTCCAGTGGCCAAGATTCCGTGGACTAAAATTCTCAATAAGAATATCTAGTGCGAGCATCACTCATGGATTGAACTGATCTTTCGCAAAGCAAGTAATTTGAACTCGGGTTCATAAGATATCTTGGCATCGAAGTCCGTCAAGCATAGGAAGCGTCGCTGGTCGGCCTGAGACAATTGCCTTCGTCCTATCTGTCAATGGCTCCGACTTAAACAACACTGAGGCTTCCTCCTTGAACTTCAAGGGACTTCCCAGAAGTCGAAGCGAAAAGATCTTACCAACTTGTTTAACTATAAAGTAGTCATCATTGATGTGCCTCTTTAGACCAACTAGAGTTACAAAAAGCTTTTGGAAGTAAAGAAACTCAGCTTTTAACATGATTCCGTTCATTTCAGATCTTTCTAGTGTCTGGGTTAGAACTTCCACCGGATCTTTATAGTTACTTTGATTGCTTAAAAAGGTTTTCCAAAAAAACGTTCTTTGTTCCTGACTTTTGAAGTTTACAAAACCCTCTAACAGTTGGAAGGCCTCCGCAGTCCGCTTGGTCGCAATGAACAGGATAACCTTAACAAGGCTTTGAACGGTCCCGGGCTCAATCAGGACTGACTGACCCAAATCAATGTTGACTAATCTCTTCTTAGTCCCAACGAGACTATTCTGACCAAGTTGATTGGCTTTATGAGGATCAATATCCAAAATAACAACGCCATTTGGCGCATCCATGTATACCAACAATTGATTCAAGACCTCAGTGACCGAAGCCTCCGCAATGCTCCTTTGAGACCATCCCACAAAAGATTTTGGTCTCAACTGCGAAAAGCGTTTCGCCTCAACAAATTCTTCAAACAACAAACTCTCACTTGACCAATCTTCCAAGGGTTGAGGAATCGAAACCTCCACTTTATTGCTTAATTTTCGAACGAGCCAAGGTCGGGATTTGTATGAAACTTTATGCTGTTTCATCATTTTTGCCTCCCTCAAGAAATTCATTTCCGTCTTAATTAGCCTTTCCATTTCCTCTTCAAGTACGTTAAGGTTATCAATCCGAAGTTTGGGGTTACGTTGAATTCCCTCAATCACAGCACGTGCAATCTGAAATTCTCGAGCAGTCTTTTCGGCAATCATTTCTTGAGTGGCCATGACAACAAGTTTGCGACCATCTTTCAGTGTAACCAAATATCCCACTTTCAAAGATCCAGAACCCAACTCTTGATCAAAGGACAAGATTTGATTGAACTTATCCGCTGAGAGTCGACTTCTAACTAAATCAATAAACTTCATTTTAGCCAAATTTTGCGCATCACCTTCAAATTTTTCCAGAATCACCCGATACTCCTTGGGCAAATTGAAGCCATGCCCAGCCACCAACTGAGCCATTTTCTTCTCCGTAACTCCACCATACTCGATCAACAATTTCAGAAGCTCAGGGCCTTTAAGAGGGACTCCCTGCTTGTTGCTTGCTATGAGCCACATTAGACGGGTCGATAATTCAGTTGGAGTCAGAACTTTAAGGTATAACTTCAGCACCTCACGTAAGTACTCTGGCATCTCGGAATCCGAAAACAGAAGTCTGTCGACCAACAGTTTTTCCGCCTCTTGATTTCCAGAAATCCCTCTTAAAAAAAGAGCTCGAAAAGCAACAAGCCGTTCTTCGGGATGAGTCTCCATTACAAAGTCACGAACCTCCAAAGGCCTTAGTTTTAAACCCTTCGATTTTGCCGCTTCTGATCTATGCTTAGTCGCAAAAAACCGCTTTATGAGAATTCTGTAAACCTCGGGATCAAGTTCATTTTCCATTCCAGACATAAACAAGAGTAATCGACTTTTTTGCAATGGGTTCAAGACCGCCGCCCACTCATCCATGGACTCAAGCATGGCCTTTGAGGCCACATGATAGGGCGTTTCTAATTTTCTGGATTTCATTTTCTCCACAGCATCTAGATGTTCCAAGCTTAATGATTTCTTTTTCGTTGCTCGATCCAAAAAACGATCTCGATGACGACTACCTTCCGGGAAGACAGAAGCTACCTCGGCCTCAACCGGAAGTTTAAACTCTTCAGCCAGCTCCTTCAGCGTTATCAATTTCTTAGTCGCATCCTGTTTTGAAAGACCCAATCGCTGGGAACGTTCCGCAACAAAGTTTTCCCAAGCTATTTCAATTATTCGAAGACGGTCAAAAAAATTGTCTGATCTTTTTAAGTCATCAATTACTTGCTGACCCCAAAGAGCTTTGGCCGCCATCGCGGCTCGCACTAAGGTATATCCGGTCTTTACCTTTCGAAGGTAGTTCACAGACACGTCTCCGTAGTTTTCCAAAAGGTACGAATAGGCCTCATCTCGAATTCGTAGCGAGCGAATATTTTTTACCAAGCCAAGTAGGTACTCGCGGTTTCCAATTCCAAACAGACTCCTCTTAAACTCTGGCGATTGTACAAAACTGTTAATGGCCAGGTCGATTTCTAGCGACCATGGCGTCATCTTTCTAATCTCTTCAAAGACACGGGCGTGATCAGTTCGACCAAAGTAGTCTGCGTCAATATTCTTTGAGTAAATGTCAATTTGAAGTTTTGATAGCGCATAGTAGATTGGGCGAAATATGCTTACCATTTGGTGGGGATTTATTTTCAAAAGACCATACCCGATATTCCCAATTGCCAAATAGACTCTGTCTAAAATTCGAACCAATGAGTCAACTTTTCCTATAAACCCGTTTATAAAAAACTTAATACGGGTGCTCACGGTTGGGCGCTGGCCTTTCCATGCATCAAATTGGGCCAATTTCTTTATAAATCCATTGAAAAATATCTCACGATACTTAACGGTGTATACAGAAAACATTTTGCTAATGTCAGAAGACAACAGTTCCTCTTTTAAACCTCCAAGCCCAAGTTTTTGACCCAAGGTGACCATCAAAAAGGCTAAGGACTCCATATCAGGTCGATTTTTGACCAAAAAGAGGGCCTTGCTCCATGTTAGCAAAACGAAACGAGCGTTCGCATCATTTGTACTGAGCTTATAGTTTTGGGATCCATTCCAAACGGTTACTAATAAGCTGCTGGATAGCATTGCTTCAACTGGGTCTTGGGTTTTGCCGAACCGATAAAGAATCAAAACCCATTTTTCTAGTGCGAGGTTTGAAAAGAACTCAAACCTTTCGTATTCTTGAACACCTTCGTCAAGCTCCCCCTTGAGTATTTTCCCAAGTGTAGAATTCTCATCAAAGTTCAGAAACTCAGCATAGGCCTTTGAGTTAGCTGGGAGATAGAATGGGTCATAATCTCCATATGTTTTGTTTTGTAACGAAGGGGATTCTTTTGCACGATAATATTCTACTAGACTCTGAGGTTTCGCATTCTCAATATCGATACCTTCAAAATGGGCAACACACAGAGCGAGATTCGTCGCCAGCTTACCAAACTCTTCTAACTGAGGCTGATTGTCGCCGGATAAAATCTGCTCTGAAATTTGGTTGCTAGGAGTCATAAAAGTTCTGATCAAACTGGCGGATTCTAAGGCAGAGCTCAATCGCCGGCCGTATTTTTCATTTTCAGGGTGTTCGTGAAAACTATCCAAAAGGCCAGACAAATTTCTTAATGATTGCCTATTGAAGAGCTCAAAAAGTTTGCTTCTTGAAAAATGAAGCGCATCCAAATAAGTTCTCAGCTCTCGTCGCAACTGAAAATACTCAGCTGGAATTCTGTTGCCAGAACCTGCCAAAATTGGCTCCATCAGGTTTGTTAATTTTGATAACATTTCTAGAATTTGATCCTTAGAATTGTCAGAAACATCTCTCTGTTTGACGGCAATGGCAAGGGAGGCCTTAATGTTTGCCAATTCAGTCCGAACCTTGCGTCCATACTGTTTTATACGTTGAACTTCATCTTGTTCGAGTAAGTCTCTAAAGAGCGTTACCTTTTGTTCGCTTGTCAAAGATTCGACCTGTTTGGTAGTCAGAATGATCGCCTCACTTTTTGTTGATTGAAGCCTGTTTTCGGCCTGACCTGAGTAAGGGCGAGCGGAGGTAATTTCCAATAGATTCTGCCTCACCCGATCTGACAGGATTTCTTGAACTTCCATTCCAAGCTTTGACAAATCATCATAGCCCTCAGGAAGCTTCACTAGAGAAGATTCCATTTCAGATATGACATCAAAATCCTGAATCAAGAAATGATTTCCTATTTTTTTGAATAACTGGTCCGAGGAATGCCGTTGGGTTTCCGCCATCATTTCTTCTCTGACTTTCATTTTATCATTAATGTTTTTCCAAAGATTGGAATGATGCCCATTTTCCGAAAGAAATTTCAAAAACTCCGAGAGAGTTCTTTTTGTTTTTAACTGAGTACTCAAATGAGAGATTTCCTCGTCGAAAAGGTGTTTCAGCAAAATCCTGGCTTTCAAGACCTTAATTTGAAATTCAATTGGTCCACGGCCAGCTTGCTTGGTGCCTGGTGTAAGTTCAGACGCTAATTGGGCACGCCAAAATGTCTGTGATACCCCGGGCCTCTCAATCAACATTTGAATCACCTGATCTGTCGAATACCTATTTTTTGTCAGGGACGGCATGAGCGCTTGTCCTGTGACTTTCCCCAACGCCAAAATGAAAAACCTAGAGAGGTCCTGATTTAACCTAATCTGATTTGCGCCCTTGCCACTCTGTAAGTAGTGAATATCAATGCTGTAATTAACGTTGGCTGTCTTCAATTTCTCTCTTTGTTTTGTAAAATGCAGCGCATTTCCTGGAGCCTCAGTCTGTATTGCTTGTGAAAAAATTTTGTCGTAGGCCGTTTTAGGATTAATGACTCGATCCAAAAATGCGCCGACCTTAATCTGTGGATTCTCAATCAATTCAAGGGCAAACTCAGCCATCGTGGGCGCGATAGCGTCGATTGTCGATCCTGAAGACCCGTTTATTAAGGGAATTTCTCGCGCAATGAAATCTAACGTTTGGGCTAGATCCATAGATATATGTAAATGCTGACGAGCTACTTTGGCTAAAAACTCAGAACTAACTCGCTTGTCGAAAGTGTGTTCGGTAAATCTGAAACGATACTTGAATGAGAATTTGCGATCGATATAGAATTTCAATATTTTTGTCAAAACCTCTAGGTCATCAGTATTGGAAACAAGCGAACGAAGTTCCCCCAAAACATAGGTTTTATCGACAATTTGTCCAAGTTCATTGATGTATGCGAGCCGCCGTTCGACATCATGAATGGTCAACTTGGTCTGTGGCGAAGTAGGTTCAGGAAGTTGAATTCTAGCGTCAGCTTTTAACAGATCCAACTGCCGAGCAATAATGGCGCCCTTAATCTGCCGGAACGAGCCTCGGACATCTGAAATTTTTCTAACCCCTTGCTCTTTTGCCCGACCTCCAAGTTTGTCTTCGAAGCGATTTAAGGACTCGATAAGGTCGTCGACTTCCGCCTGACTGCTCGCAGAAGTCAGGACGACAAAATAAGCCTCAATCGTTGCAACTATACCCTCTTTGGTAACTAGATTTGGACTGACGGCTTGGGTCGTCGACAAGAGGTCTTCAAGACGCCTCACTTTGTCCCGCAAAGAAACCGATTGATATTCCGCTGAGCTCACAAGACGAGCAACAACATCAACAGAGGTTCGCGATGCGTGCTCATCACCCCTGGGAACAAGCGTTTCATTTCGATGATCTTTCTTTGACGAAGGGACAGCGCTCAGGCCCATCTCGCTTTTTGCTTGTTGTGATGTTTGAAGTTGATCAATAAGTTCACTAACATTTGCAATTCGAAACCAAGGCTTAGGATGGCTCGAGAACACGCTGGTCACCTTTTGCCGAAAGGTGGTGCTTTGATGGAGCTTCTCAATAATCTTTGTTGATACGCGTTTTTTTTCATTGTCACCATTCATAACGTGACCCAATTCATGCGCAAGTATAAAGGCAAGAATTGAGGTCGATCGACGCTTTATTCTTTCAACCAGATCGTTCCCTAGGGCCTCTGAAAACTTCTCAGGCTGACTGAGGATATCAAGAAGCCCTTTCGTGAGCTGAATATAAAAGACTTTCACTTCGGAAATTGCCACCTCATGCAAATTCGATCCGGATTGCACGCTGGCATTGACGTTGGGATCAGAGGAAAAGTAGGTCCGCAACACAGCGTCGTCGCCAATAAGGCCCGTCTGCCTAAAATTCGAAATAATGGATTGCAACTGTGAATAGAAGCGCGGTGCTCTATAGATCCCGCCCGACAGGTTTTTCACAAAAGCACGCTCTTGTTGGCTCAACTTTTCACTTAAAACGGGGTTTCCCATTTTTTGCAGAATAAACTCATTTTTTTCAACGGACGCTAACGTCGCCTGGGAGTAATTCGTCGGAATTACTGCAATACAAAGAGTCACAAGGCAGAGAGAAGATAGAAAAGAATCGAACGCTTTCCTGTGTGTCACGTGGAGCTCCATAGAGATAGTAGTAATACGTTTGCCAACAGAGCCTAAGAATCACAATCACAGTAGGAAGTCCGAGTTAAAAATGCTAACCTACTAAGCAACCAGTTATTTAGCGGCTAAGCATGATAGCAACTAGGAAGTCATGGCTCATGAGCATCTCGTTACAAATTCTGTTCCTGCCATAAGGGCTTGAAGCAGTGCCCCTGCGAATCAGAATGAACGGTGGGCGCCATTTTGGATCTAAGTGTTCAATATTTAGCCACCTATTGATCCACCTTTCTGGGGAAAAAGAGTCGAAGTCAGTAAATACTTTCAAAAATTGAAAGTAAAAAATGGTAGAATTAGGGCAGAATTTTGATGATACTGTTTTCAGTGCCGGAATGGCTTAGGGGGAGCTTTGCTTGCTAGTATGAAAGCGAAAGTGCTATATGCTTTGATTTCAGGTATAGCGGCGTGACTTTTAGTTCGCCCCCACCGAGCGGAGCTTTGGAGTAGAGTGAATATTCAAGAGTATTATCGCAGACGGCAAGAATTAACCGAACACCAGGAAAAGTATCGAAATCTGTGTTCGGTTTGTCTTCAGCCTGAATTTGGTTGTTACTGTAAAGATCTGAAGCGCTTTGATTCGCGGATTAAGTTCGTGATTTTGATTCATCCCATCGAGGTTAAGAGAAGAATCGCAACCGGAAGAATGTCCCATCTTTGTCTTGAAAATTCAGTGCTAATTAAGGGGCAAGATTATACGGCCAACGACCAGGTGAATGAAATCTTGAAAAACACTTCCTGTCAGTCTGTGGTCTTGTATCCTGGGCCGAAGGCTTTGAATCTTTCCCAGGTATCGGCCTTTGAGAAAAAACAAATTTTGGCTCCCGGGAAAGACCTAGTTGTTTTTGTTATTGATGGCACGTGGGCAACCGCCAGACGAATGATTCGACAGAGTCAAAATCTGACTGCGCTTCCCAGAATTTGCTTCACTCCGCAACAGCTCTCGCAGTTTCGGGTGCGAAAGCAGCCAGCTCCAGAGTGTCTTTCAACCATCGAAGCCATTCATCAGTTGATTGAGCATTTGGGACCTTCCGTTGGTTTTGATCTTGAGTCTCGAGAGCACGATCAACTTTTGTTTGTCTTCAACAAAATGGTTCAGCGACAGCTGGCTTTTATCCAGGATTCATATGACAATCCTAAATCGACCTCTTACCGAAGGCCTCGCTTTAGAATTGCCTGACCTTCATTGCCTGACCTAAGGACTCGTGCAATAATTAAGCAGACATTTTCCTTGGTCTTTTAAATCATCCTTTCGTTGTGCGTCGCGAAAATTCAAAAAGTTTCGAAGTCCAGCTTCTCATTGTCTGGTCTCACGGTATCATGGTCATAAGAGAAATAATGACTTAAGTGTCTCATTGAAGGAAAGGTAATGGCAGAGTGGCAGGATCGAGCAGAGATGAATGGAGATGTGGTCTTCTTTGGCTATGCTCCCCCTGGGCTTGAGAAGTCAACCCCAGAGGTTTTTGTTTGGGATTTAGATAAAACCTATTTAGATACTACCATTGATAGTCTTCGCGGCCTGTTACAGACAATTCTAGAGCGAGCATTTAACAAGAAAAATATTCCCGGAACTGATACTCTTTTGCGTGGACTCTCAGTTGATTTTAAAGCCCGAGGTGGGCCGGATTTTTTGCCAATATATTTTATCACGGCCTCGCCTCCCCAGCTGGAGGAGCGAATCAATGATAAATTGCGAATTGATAACATCAGGCCGCTCGGATGTTTTTATAAAGACAATCTTCAGAATTTGAAGCCAGGCCGTTTTTGGAGACTGACCAAGCAAGTGGGCTACAAACTTCAGGCTCTCATGCAGTTGCGAATGAATCTGAATGAAAATGTGCGGCAGATCTGCTGGGGGGATGATAGCGAGAGTGATGCGATCATTTACAATTTGTATTCAGACATTTGTGCGCGGCGAGTGAGCACTAATGATCTTCGCTATATTCTTGAGAAACTGCACGTGACTGGTGAACAAGTGGATGTCATATTGCAACATCAGTCTCAAGTTCCCGCCAATGATCCTGTTGAGAGGATTTACATTAATCTCGCAACCGATACAGATCCTGAATATTATTTAAAATTTGGACGTCGAACCCTTGCCACTTCGAATACTTTTCAGGTGGCAATAGACCTTTTTCAATCTGAGCGAATTTCTTTAGAAACAGTTTTTTCCGTCGCCGAGGATATGATCTACAATTATTATTTTACTCAGGAAGAGTTGATGAGGTCTTTTGAGGATTTATTTCGCCGAAATGTTATTCTCGAAGCTAAAGGCGAAGAACTGAAAGCTTTTTTTGTGAGTAAGGGCCTTGGCGGGCAATCATTTTCATCAACTCTACCGCCCGTGACTGCAGACACGGTATTTCATGAGCCTTGGGTTGAAGAACGGGTCGATTATTTGCATGACTATCGGTGAGTCGCAGTTATTTTTGGAGCGGCCCTGAATGCCTACTCAAAACGAATTGGAAACACCGTATTGACAGAAGCTCCAGCAAAAGATGGGAACTCTACGCGTTCAATCACATTGACAAGACACTTTTTGAACTGGGTATCGGAAAGAGTGCTGCTCGAGACTTCTGGTTGGGAAACTCGACCAGTTGCAAGGATGCTGAAAGCAAGTGAGGACTGTCCTCCGATGCCCGGGGTCTTTTGAAGTAGTTGTGAATAGCACTTGTAGAACTGGCCTCTCGCGTTTTTGAGAACATCCTGAATAATTTTTTGTGTGAGACAGGTGCCTCGTTGACCTTGACCAGAGGTTTTCGCGATGTTAGCGGCAGTGACTTCCCTGACAGCTGATGGATTCGTTACTCTCTCTTGGTATTGAGCATACTCGGTGGCATTGAGCTCAAATCCATCCTTGGCAATCAGAACGCTTCCTTCCCTGCCATAGCTTTCGACGACAACATTGCCTCGCTTAATGAGTAAGTGAGAGACCTCATCGCTCTGTTCGAAATAAATGATACTTTGTGGGTTGATTTTGAGTCGGTAGTTGGAGGGAAATTCAATGATGGCTTCGGCGTCTTCACTGGTCTCAATGCTTTCAGTGCTTCGGACCCACTGTCGTCCTTGCATTTTTTCTTTAATTCCAGGTTGGGATTTGAATAGGTAAACTTCCCCTTGGAAAACTTCAATCACGCCGACCTCAGGGAGACTTATTGAAGCCTTTGGAGCCTTTGTCGATAGAAAAGCAAAAAGGCAAAGACAAACCATTCCGAAGGAGACTAAGGCTAAAGCCCATTTTTTTGAAGATTCCATACTCTCTCAGGATAGGAGAGTCTTGGGCATCCGACAATAGCCTATTTTTTAGGCTCGCTTGAAGTCTTGCTAGGACTAGACTCCGCCGGAGCTGTTGCCGCTGGAGCTTGAGCTGCTGCGGCAGGATCAGCAGCTGGTGCTGCAGGGGCCGCAGTTGGTGGGGTTGCTTCTGCAGCAGCTGGAGCTGCTACGGGAGGCGGAACCGCTAACGCTGCGCCCGTGTCGAGAACCGACTTTTGTCCACGGCTGGACATGAAGGTTAAAGTTAAACAAGTGATTGCAAAGATGATTGCGGCGCCAGTGGTGAGCTTTGCGGCTAAAGTCTGGGCGCCGGTGGCTCCAAGGATTGAATTGCTTCCTCCACCACCAATTCCAAGAGCTCCCCCGCCCTTAGAATCTTGAATAAGCACAAGAGCAATTAATACAACCGCGACCAAAATATGAATAACAGCAATAAAATTTTCCACATCAACCTCTCGATTTCATTCAGGCGGACCAATATATTGAAAAAAGAGCGACAAAGTCCACGGGAAAAAGCAGATGCAGCAATTAACTCATTGCACCAATGCTCCTGGGGCGACTCTTTAGCTTTTCTTTCTGGCGGCTCTAAGCCATATAAGCAGAATGGCGTTTATTGTCTTTGAGGGGCTTGATGGCTCTGGAAAAACCTCACTTATGCGGGAACTGACCAAACAGTTGGATGGGCTTAATATTGCCTGGGTCGAGACTCGTGAGCCCGGAGGGACCCGTCTTGGGGATGAAATTCGTGAACTCCTTTTGCGTCAGGGTTCGGAGATTCCTCATCCTCGAACTGAGCTGTTGCTATACGAAGCGAGTCGGGCGCAACACGTGGAAACCTTCATTAGGCCGAACCTTGGGCAAAAGAAGTGGGTGCTCTGTGATCGCTACTCAGCATCCTCTTTGGCTTTCCAGGGGGGTGGCAGAGCTATTTCCACAGAGGAAGTTATCTGGCTCAATCGATTTGCGACCCAAGGATTGCAGGCTGATCTGACGATTTTGCTTGATTTGTCTGTCGAGATTTCAATGAAACGTCAGAAAAATCGCCAAATTCAAACAAGCCAACCCGCTAATCATATTAAGTCTAAAAATATAGCTTTTCATGAGAAGGTGAGGCAGTCGTTTTTAGATCAGGCTAGACAGGAGCCAAATCGGTGGCTAGTTCTTTCTGCAGAGAAATCCCCTCAGGAATTGTCGCTTGAACTTCACCATGAGCTGAGGCTTCGACGATGGCTCTTTAAAAGATTCTATTCGAGGCCATCGGGAGGTCTTTGAATTTTGGAATCAGTTTCTAAGTCTTGAGAAACCCTCGGCGACCTTTGCGCTTGTTGGTGCTGACGGGGTTGGTAAACGGAAAGTCGCTTGGGCTATGATGCAGCAAGCTCTCTGCGCTAATTCTCCAATAACCTGCGGTGATTGCTCTCATTGTCTTCGTATTGCAAAAGGCCAACATGAGAGCGTTCTTTGGATTTCGCCTCAGACGGAACAAATCAAGATAGATCAGGCGAGGCAGGTTCTGGATTTTTTATCTTTGCAGTCTCTGACGAAAAAACGCTTTGTCGTTCTAGAGCGAGCAGAGGCCTTAAATCAACAAGCAGCAAACTCTTTGCTCAAGATTTTGGAGGAGCCTCCTGCCGGCACAGTTTTTTTTCTGCTGACAACCAATCCTGCTGCGCTTTTACCCACAATTCGTTCTCGTTGTCTCATGTTGCGTTTTCGCCCCCTGACGGTTGAGCAACTCAGATCCAACAACTTAAACAGAGGTTCAAGCTCGAGCGCTAATGCTAGCTCAAATTCCAATTCTGATTCTAATCATAGTTCAATTCCGGATTGGATTTTACAGGCAAGTCGCGGAAGCTTTTCGCGCATGGCTCAACTCTCAAGCTCAGAGACTCAGGCCTTTCGATCGGCGGCTAGCTCCTTGTTACTGGCGTCTCTTCTAGATGAGAACTTTTTGACGGTCGCTGAGTGGCGTATTCAAGTTAAAGACCGCGAGTTTTTTCGTGAGGTCTGGCCCTTTTGGATGGAGCTTCTGCGGGATACAATTGCTTTCAAATGGCAGCGGTCGGATTTATTGACCTGTCCAGATCAAATGACCACCATTGAAAGACTTGCCGCGATCTATTCAGAGCTGGACTTAGACGATATTCTCCTTCGCGTGGTCCAGACGGCACGGGATCTCTCAATTCCAAGAGATCCACAGCTTGTCATGGAGCAGTTTTTTGTCGAGAATAGGACATGATGACAACTTGGATAGATATGCATGCACATCTCGATAAATTGGAGGAAGGCCCCGAGGCTGCGTTGATACAAGCTCGTGCGGCCGGGGTGAGAAAAATAATTACAATCGGAACTGAACCTGCGGATCATCCGATCGTGCTCGCTCTCAGTCAAAAATACTACCCTGAAGTGTTCTGCACCCTCGGCGTGCATCCCCACGAGGGGTCCTTGTATACAGCTGAAGCCGGACGTTTTATCGAAGAGAATCTTTCCCTGCCAACAGTTGTCGCAGTTGGTGAAATTGGGTTGGATTACTACTATGAGCATTCTTGTCGTGAGGATCAACGGAAGGCCTTTCGGGAGCAACTCTTGATTGCTCAAAAGCACAATATGCCGGTTGAAATTCATACCCGTGATGCAGAGGCAGACACGATTGAAATTCTTAAGGAGTTTGAGGGATCAGTGACAGGCCTTATTCATTGCTTTACAGGAACAAGATGGTTGGCCGAAGAGGCCTTGAAGCTTGGTTATCATATTTCTATTAGTGGAGTTGTCACTTTCAAAAATGCCGAGGCTTTGCGTGAAATTGTAAGAATTATTCCTTTGGAGCGACTGCATATTGAGACAGATGCGCCTTTTTTGTCGCCAGTGCCTCAGCGTGGCAAAAAAAATACTCCGGCATTTGTTTTACATACGGCACAGAAAGTCTCTGACATTCGAGGAATTTCAATGGATGAGTTGAGTCAAGCAACTTTGGCAAATGCGAAAAGTCTATTTCCCAAGTTGGTCATTTAATCTAATTTAGCAAATTTTCCTCATTTTATTGTTAATTTCTTAAATCTTAGTTAGGCTTTTTAAAATCATACTTAGGTGGCAAGTATTTGAGGATAGAACACTCACAAATAACGATCAGGATTTTTTTAAAAGCTAGCAGATAAAACCAATGAATAAAGAGGTGGTTGGATGGATTTGGAAATGAATTTGGAAGTTGTTAGGAATCTTGGGCCATTGGCTCCTTTAGTGGGTGTGTGGGAAGGAGACAAGGGGGATGATACAGCTCCTTCTGATGACCGCAACGTTGAGCACAATAAATATCGCGAACGAATTCATTTTGAAGTGATTTCCCAGGTTCATAATCATGAACAATCGCTCTGGGGCCTTAGGTATTCCACTAAAGCCTGGAGACTTGGCGAAGCTGAACCTTTTCATGAGGAAGTTGGTTATTGGCTATGGGATCCAGCGGCTAAACAAGTTCTTCGTTGTTTTATTGTGCCGCGAGGAGTGAGTGTTCTTGCCGGCGGTACTGCGGAACCGACAGCAAAGCAGTTTGAGTTAAATGCTGATGCGGGCTCTTCAACCTATGGAATTTGTTCAAATAAATTTTTAGAAAATGAGTTTAAAACAGTCCACTATACCTTGCAGGTGACTATTCATAGCAACGACAGTTGGAGTTACAAGGAAAATACCCAACTTCATATCAAAGGCCGCCAAGAGCTCTTTGATCACAAAGATCAAAATACTTTGCAAAGAGCGAAATAGGACGACGAATGGAAAAAGTTGCTACTCTTTGCTTTGGTTTGGCCGTTTTACACACGTTTCTTGTGAAACGTTTTCAACATTTGGCCCTGAAGTTTAAAGAAGGATCAGTGGCAGAAAATCTATTTCACCTATTGGGTGAAGTAGAAATTGTATTTGGGTTTTGGTCGGGCATTTTTTTGATTTGGATTTCATTGCTTGAGGGCAAAGACTTCGCGATTAAATATTTGGAAGGTCGAAACTTTGTAGAGCCTGCGTTCGTGTTTGTTATCATGGCTGTGTGTTCTACGAAACCTATATTGAGTTTAGCACGAAATCTGATTGATGTGATATCAAGGGGTCTGCCTCTGAATCGCGGAATTTCTTTTTTTGTAGTGACTCTTGTTGTTGGTCCTTTGCTCGGGAGCTTTATTACAGAGCCCGCAGCTATGACGATTACGGCAATTCTTCTCTTGGAAAAATTTTATCAAAACAAAATCTCCATGAAACTCAAATATGCCACCCTGGGTTTACTTTTTGTTAACATCTCTGTCGGAGGAACTTTAACCCCTTTTGCTGCGCCGCCCGTGCTCATGGTTGCTGCAAAATGGGATTGGGATTTTAACTTTATGATAACTCACTTTGGATGGCGCGCCTTGTGCACTGTCTTAATCTCCACCGGACTTATTGCTTTTCGCTTTCGAAACGAGCTCAGAGAAATTCCGACGAATAGCCGCGCAGTCAGGGAGACGACACCAATTTGGATCAGTGCTCTCCATCTTCTCTTTTTGGCAGGAATTGTGTCTACGGCCCATCATTTAAGCGTTTTTGTTCTTATTTTTCTATTCTTTCTCGGGCTCACCTCTGTCACTAAAGAGTACCAGAATGAATTGAAGATAAAAGATGGACTGCTGGTTGCCTTTTTTCTTGCTGGCCTTGTCATTTTGGGTGGTCCCCAAGGTTGGTGGCTTGAACCAGTATTAAGTTCATTGGGTACAACGAGTCTTTATTTGGGGGCAATGGGGCTGACGGCTGTGACCGACAATGCAGCATTGACTTATCTTGGCTCCCAAGTTCCTAATCTGTCAGATTTGTCGAAATATGCCCTTGTTGCTGGAAGTGTGGTTGGTGGGGGCCTCACAGTTATAGCTAATGCGCCAAATCCTGCCGGCTATGGACTATTGAATGCCTCCTTCGGAGATGAAGGCATTAGTCCCCTAGGGCTTTTTGCGGCGGCCTTGCTGCCAACGCTTGTGGCGGCTTTTTGTTTTTGGCCATTTTTTTGAATGACCGACAGTCCAGCGATAGATAAGTCCAGACTTTGCTGGACAACGGTGCTATTGTTGTTTATCATGATAAACAACAATAGCACCGTTGTCTTAGAGGGGGCTCAAAAATGTTCACACGGAATTTGGACCTTTCAACATTATTGAAGAAGAAAAGCGTCCTACTTCTTGGTCCGAGAGGGACAGGAAAAAGCTACTATCTTCGGCATCAAGTTGAGAAAATACATATCATTAATTTGTTAAAAAGCTCTGACTATCTTAGCCTCAGTCAGGACCCCTCAAAATTGGAAGGGATACTTGACGCCCATCCTAAACAAATTATTGCGATCGATGAGATCCAAAAAGTGCCTGCACTTTTAGATGAAGTTCATCGTTTGATTGAGGAAAAAAATGGACGTTTTTTGTTGACAGGAAGCAGTGCAAGGAAATTGAAAGCAGAAAGTGTTAATCTGCTGGCAGGCAGAGCCTGGTTAGCGCGAATGTTTCCACTTAATTTTCACGAGCTGGGAAATGAGTGGAATCTGGACAAAGCCATTCATTTTGGAACTCTCCCAGTCGTTTATCGGAGCGAGGACCCAATCGAGGATTTGGACAGTTATATTCAAACATATATTGAAGCTGAAATAAAATCAGAAGGAATTATCAGAAAAATTCCTTCTTTTTCACGTTTCCTGAAAACAGCTGCCCTCAGTCAGGGGGAGTTGATCAATTATCAAAATGCTTCCTCCGATGCAGGTGTTCCAGCGTCGACCATTAAAGAACACTACCAGGTCCTTGAAGATACTCTCATCGGTTACACACTCTTGCCATGGCTCGAATCTAAGAAGCGCAAAGCCATCTCTACTGCGAAATTCTACTTTTTTGATAATGGCGTGGTCAATCTCTTGTCAAATTCGTTTCCAGAAAGCGAAGATTCTCCTGTTTGGGGAAACCGATTCGAGACTTTAATAATAAATGAAATTCGTTGTGCACAATTTTATCAAAGACGAAAATGGAATTTTAATTATTGGAGAAGCACCTCTCAGTTCGAAGTCGATTTAATTTGGGGCGACTTTGGGATTGAAATTAAGTCTTCCCGGAAAGTTACGGGGAAACACTTGGTGGGCCTTCGAGCACTTCAGGAAGAAAAGAAGTTGAAAAAGTTTTTTCTTATTTCAAGGGATCCAGTGGAGCGAGTTGAAGACAATATTTTACTTATTCATTACAAGGAGTTCTTAAAAAGGATGTGGGTAGGTTCAATATAGAAACACTGCGATTTCTAAACAACATAATGTAAATAAAAGATATGTCATAGGTCATATAAGCTCAGGTCCTGCCTGGCCTCTACTCGCTGTGTAGTGACATCGCGCTGTCGAAAATTATCTCATCTAATTAATTGTGTGACCCGTAGTTAAATAGGCCTTCATGACCACGCCAGAAACGATTCCATCTGAAAATGTACAATGTTCACGAATCGCGCCTTCGCCTTGGTAGGCTCCCAGATTGGGTGCGTAGAGACAACTCTCGCTGGACTCACATAATCCGTTGTCATTACCAACTCTGTCTCCATCGATTTCAATGGCATTATAAAGAAAGGTTATACCACTGTGATTGATGGCTTTGTCACCCTGGACTGCAGCAGGACAGGGAGCCCCTGGAGTGAAGGGATCATTCGAAGTATTGCCATTGCCACTCGTGTTATGAATTGCAGATCCACTTTGAACTCGCCAGTCCCAAATCTGACAGGTATTTCCCAATGCACAATATCCCCGATTGTCGGAAGCGGGAAAAAGCGAACCGCTTTTTCCCCAGCCCCTCAGCCAAGAATCAAAAGTCAGCCATTGGGCAAGATTTGCTATGTCGGCATAGAGTGATTGCCCTATGGCATTTTCACGGGTGTTCGCAATATCAGAAGTGGTCTTTCCAACAAAAGCATTAGTCAGGTTCACGGTCGAATTTAGAAAGGGGATGTCCGTGGTGCAGCGAGTGGGAGTCGCTGCACTGCATGTATCCCCGCTGGGGGACTTAAGAAAAAAGCTGTCCACGGGGACCCAATTGAACCAAGTGCCTGGATCCTGAATCGAATAAGTTGTACTGTGAGCAATCACCATAGATTGGAATAGATTTCCAGAACCACTTGATGCATTGCCGATTTCAATGGCCTTATCGCCTCCATTCGCAATGACTACGGATTGAAAATAATTATCTGAATTATTTGTAAAACTCTTAGCGTAAATACCATTCGAAACATGGTTTGCTGCAGTATAGTGGGAGAAAATATTACCAATTGAAGTATCAAGCAGTACCCCTGTGTTAGTACTTGAAAAAGAACCCAGTTGAACAAATATATTTCCTTGTCCCCCATTGACGCGAACCCCTGCTGAATTGTCGTTCGATCCAAAAATATCTGAAATCATCAATCGTTGAAAAATGTTTGAAGATGAAGAGACAGTAATTCCTTGTCCCAGTGGTGAAGTTGAATTATTCACATTGGCAATTGAGATATCATAGAATCGATTCTGGTTTGCATTTGTAGTGAGGTGAAGAGCTGAACCACCCGAAATTCCGTTACCCTTGATTTGGCTCACTTTCAGATTGCGGAACTCGTTTTTCACTGAAGTGTTCGTAAGTTTCACACCAGCACTCCCTTGTGAAAGCTCCAAATCGATGACTAAATTTGCCGAAAAAAATACGAGATTCAGCAGGGGGTAGCTAGTGGCTAAGTCGAAATGTTGCATCGACATTCAATGAATACAACTGTGTTTCAAATCATAGGCTAGAATTCCCGCGGCTGCCCTTTCCAAGCCGGTTCCAATCCCAAGAAGATCAGTTTCAATCCAAAGAAACTTTCGGGAGCCTAAACAAATCAATGCCGAAGCTCCAGCATTCCCTGAGACGATAGTTCCATCAGCGGTATTGCAATTGCCGGCCCCACCTGACGGCATCACCCCATTGGCACTAAGAGTAGAGCCGTTCAAGGTCACCAAGGCGATTTTATCGTTGGCAATATTCAGGATATAGGCTTGCCTTGGGCTTGGAATATAATAAATGGTTCCATAGTTACTCAAATTGACTGTTGTGTCCATTGTTATGTCTCCCCCGGGAAATGCGTTCTCTAAGGCATTGGTCCACCATGCTTGTTGAGAGCTTTCGCCGATCAGGCTGTTGAAATAGCGAATTTCCACTTTGTTTGTCTTCCAGATTGGAGAGGCTTGTACGTTGACGTCGAATAAATCTCTGAGTCCCTTACCTTTCTGAAATCCAGCTGAGTAAAAATTGACTGCGCCTTCGCTGTCATCGCAGACCCAATAGAAATTTCCGAGCGTGTCAGTGGCTGTGAGATTGTTGCAAGAGGACAGGCTAGGCAGGTGGACTTTACGGATCTCGCCAGAATGGATGCAGCCCCCAGCTCTGCCGATGGATTCAACTTCAGAACCATCACAAGCGGTATTGACTTGTTTATAGACTTTCTTATTGGGGTCGGCAAATTTCACGTAATCATTCCAATTTGCGTTGCCAGGATAGGGGCTGGTGACTGTTAAGAGAGCGGGAGTCCCGACAATTCTTAGATTTTTGCTGCCACTTAAGGAATCGCCTCCGCTGGTTGGGACACTGAGGGAAGTTTGATTTCCATATGTATCCTTAATCCAGCCGCCATTGCTGTTAATGGATGGATTTTCGAGCTCAAGATCAGCACTGAAGTCTGTCGCAGTTACTACATAATCAAAAGTTAGAGTGTCGGTCCCAGACCCTGCTGAGTAGGAGGCTATGGCGTTGACAGGTCCCGTCTCTAATGTCAGAGAAGGCGGCGCCCCTGAGACAAAGACTGCTTTGTCGAACTTAACTTGGATGGATATAGAATTTCCGTCGACATATATTCCATCTGAAGTTCTAGATGTGACCGACAGAACCTTGGGCAAGCTGGGGTCATAAGTGACTGTGTTATCGTTACTTGTAGAAGCTGTTCCATTATTTCCAGCAAGGTCTTTGAATGCCCCAGCCGCAAAGCTGGGAATCACAGTGCCACTCCCGGCAATGGCTGTGGCCGAGAGAGTAAAATTCATCTGATTGCCGGAATCGATCAAACTCCAACTAATTCCTGTGGCCGTGCCGCCATTGACAACCAAACTTGATAGAAAAACACTCGCATCGACAGGCTCGCTAAAAACGAGATCGAAAAAAATGGCACCAGGGCTGTGAGGTTTGCCTGTCCCGCCATTTGATTGAGCGTCATCGAGGGTCCCACAGTATCCTTTACTAAGGTCCGGGAGACTTTTGTTGTTTTACCCGCGGCATTCGTTTGACTGACTTCAATCAACTTAGGGCCATCACTTGCAGAGAGAGTGATCGTCTGGTTGAAAAGTCCGGCCAGACAGTCAATGGCCTGACTCCCCGAGGCTAGATTCGAGCCGCCAATCACCACCGCTATACCTGAGATACAGGTTCCAGTGAGAGTTATAGTTCCTGAAGTATAGCTATTTTCAAGGGGGGCGGTGACCGCCAGCTGAGGGGTCTTGGGCTCTGTACTGAGCAAATCACTGGAGAATAGTGAAACAACCGGAGTTGCATTCGTGCAGCTCAACAAGGAAGCAAGAGCAAAGCCGAAAACAAGAAACGGCATCAACAATCTAACAAATGACGTGCTGCGGTATTTCATACTAGACCTATCGGCGTCATTCGATAAAAAATGAAGAGCGAAATTGAGACCGAATCCAGAAATGGAGTATGGATTCAATGGAGGTTTTTGTGTTTGGTTTTGAAACGAAATTCAAGATAATCCATAGAAAACTTGAAATTCTAAAAATCCTGAGCTTGGGTGATGAGTTCTTCTGCATGGGCCAAGCTTGTTTTAGTGAGCTTCTCACCAGAGATCAATCTTGCGATCTCGAGTACCCGATCCTTAGAGCTTAGCTCTTTGACCTCAGTTGAGACGCCCTCTTTGGTTTGGCTTTTTTGAATCTGAAAGTGGCAATCTCCATAAGCCGCAACCTGGGGAAGGTGAGTGACACATATCACTTGTTGGCCTTGGGCTATGGCTTTGAGCTTGCGACCAACTTTTTCGGCCGTGGTGCCAGAGACGCCGCTATCAACTTCGTCAAACAAATAGGTGCGAGGTTGATTGGAATGACCTACCACTTTTTTGAGTGCGAGCAGTATTCGGCTGAGCTCGCCGCCAGACGCAAATCTGGCCAGGGGGCGCACCGGATCTTTGGGTGAGGTTTGGCTCATAAATTCGATATCACTTAACCCATGGAGAGTCAATTCTGCCAGGGGTCTAATCTCAATATGAAAAGTTACACCTTTCATATTTAAATCTTCAAGTTCGGCATTCACTTTTTTACTGAGAGAAACAGCCCCCTTCTGGCGTCCTGAATGCAAATCTGTAGCCTGCTTTTTGAGTACAAGTTCTTTTTTTGAAATTTCTTTTTGGATTGATTCAATTTGGTTCTCAGCCCCCAGCAAGCTATCAATCTCGAACTTCATTTTTGTTTGGGCCTCGAGAATTTCGTCAATTCCGAGGCCATATTTTTTTTGAAGTTTTCTAAAATCACTCAGGCGAGCTTCCAGACTTTCAAGGCGAGCTGGCTCTGAATCTATTTTTTCCACATAATTTCTTAAATCATAAAGGGAGTCTTCAATAATGACCTTTGCCTGTTCCAAGCTCTGAACTTTTTCAGAAATACGAGGATCCAAAGAGGAAACCTCCAAGGATTTCTTAAGAACGGCATTGAGTCGATTAATCGCAGAGTCGTCATCTGAGTCGAGGGCTAGCTCTGCAGTCTCGACAAATTGATTGAGGCGCGAGGCATTTTTTAGCTTCTTGACTTCAATTTCGAGGTCAAGGTCTTCGCCAGCAGTCAGGTGAAGTTTTGAAATCTCTTCGAACTGATAGGTCAAATAATCTAACCGTTGGGCCGAATTTTTCGTATTTGCTTTGAGGTTATCTAGCTGGCTTTTGAGGTCTGCATAGTTCTGGTACTCACTTTCAAATTGAATTCGACGCTCCCACAGATGGGCATGCTGATCCAGCAAATCCATATGGTAACCCTTAGAAAGTAAATGTCGATTTTCATGTTGGGTCGTCATCTCAATCAGAGGGGCTTGGTGTCCGGTGACTTCAATGAGAGGCGCTACGATATCTCGAAGGCTCTGCAGTGTGCTGAGATTGCCATTTAAGTAGACCCGCGATTTATCACCTTGGCTGATTAATCTGCGAACAATCAACATATCTTCTTCGGGCTCGATGCCAAGGGCGAGTAGGCGCTCACGAATATCAGAGCGATGACTCAAATCAAATGAACCTTCAACGACTGCCTGACTGTGTCCGGTTCGAATTGTATCGGCTGAGGCCTTATCCCCCATCAGCAGAGCCAGGCTCTTCAGAAGGACGGATTTACCAGAGCCTGTTTCTCCTCTCAAAATGTTCAAGCCGGTTTTAAAATTTAAATGAAGATGGTCAATGACAGCGAATTTTGAAATTTTAAGTTCGAGTAACATAATTTCTCCTCAATTTAGACATTTTCAAGATCGATCCCCAAATTTGAGCTTCTCACGCAATAGGTGGTAAAAGTTATGGGACGGGGCTCGGACCAACAAATGATCATTCTTGGAGCGATGAATAAGAATTTCGTCCGCATTTGAAATCTCAAGTCGTCGTTGACCATCAATGACTAGGTTTCCCCGATGAATTCTTCCTTCGAGTTTAAAAGATAAATTTCGGTTGTCAGGAAAGATCAGAGGGCGACTTGTCAATGAGTGGGGAGCAATTGGCGTGACAACGAGAGCTTTGACTTCTGGATCAAGGATAGGGCCCCCAGCGGCCAAATTATAGGCCGTCGAGCCTGTTGGGGAGGAAATTATAATTCCGTCGGCTTTGACTTCACTGACAAGCAATTTATCAATATAAATCGCAGTGCTTATCAATTGCGACGTGGGGCCACGCTCAATCACAACATCGTTGAGGGCTTGAAAGATACCACGAGTTTTCGATTTCCTGCGAACTTCGCAGACCAAGAGAGCTCGAGTTTGTAAACGCATTTTATTGTCGAGAGTTTTTTCAATCACATCCTGCATTTCATCGATGGTGTGGTTGGTTAAAAACCCAAGTGAGCCCATATTGAATCCGACGATCGGGATTTGACGTCCATCGAGCAGTCGCACAGCTCTCAGGTAGGTGCCATCTCCACCGAGGACGACAAAAAGCCGGACAGTATTTATTTGTTTGCTAGTTTTTAGAGGCAAGGTTCCTGGAATCAATTTTTGATCAGGCCCGGTATAAACAATCACTTTCTTTGTTTTCAGCCAGGCGGCCAAATCCTGAGCTGAGGCTTTCGCTGCCGGAGTGCGCGCTCGATAGACGAGAGCGATTGAATTATTCTTGCGATCCGAAAACGAATGAAGCGGTTCCATCAAAGCAGACCGTCCCTGCGTAAAAGGGCTTCGGGATCAGGCTCACGACCTCGGAATTTCTTATATAACTCCATTGGGTGCTCTGTGCCGCCCTTAGAAAGAATATGTTCCTTAAAACGGGTAGCCACAGTCGGATCAAAAAGACCTTCCTCTTTAAAAAATTCAAATGCGTCTGCATCCAATACTTCGGCCCATTTGTAGGAATAGTATCCGGCGGAATAGCCGCCAGCACAAATATGACCAAAAAAACATGAAGAGTTTGTTCCAGCCACCTTTTCAATGACACGCACATGGGCTGTCGCTTCCGCTTCAAAGAGATCAACATCGGTGATAAGTGATGGCTCGGTCGAGTGCCAGGCCAAGTCTAAAAAAGCAAATTGAATTTGCCGCAGGCAGCTCCAGCCAGCCTGAAATTTTTGAGATCGTTTAAGCTTTTCCACCAATTCAGCGGGGATTGGCTCCAGGGTTTTATAATGTTTTGCAAAAAGATCCAGACCTTCTTTCTCGCCGACCCAGTTTTCCATAATTTGTGAAGGGAGCTCAACAAAGTCCCAATATACATTCGTGCCGGCTAAACTTCGATAGGTGCACTCAGACAAAATTCCGTGCAAGGCATGCCCAAATTCATGAAAGAGAGTGCGAACTTCGTCATAGCTTAAGAGGGCTGGCTTAGTTTCTGTCGGCCTTGTAAAGTTACAGACAATGCTAATGTGGGGTCTTCTGACTTGCCCCCGAAATAATCCCTGATCCCGATAGGAAGTCATCCAGGCGCCTCCTCGTTTGGTTTCTCGAGGAAAAAAATCGGCATAGAATAGACCCAAAAATCTTCCTGTGGCTTCTTCAAGTATATCAAAGACTTTGACCTCAGGATGGTAGGCTGGGATTGTTGGATTCAATTTAAAAATCAAACCATAAAGTCTTCGAGCATGCTCGAAAACTCCTTCGATGGCGAATTCGAGTTGGAAAAATGGACGAAGGTCTTCTTCGTTAAATGAATATTTTGTCTCTTTAAGCTTCTCTGAGTAGTAGCTAAAATCCCATGGTTTAATATTGTCAAGGTTGTCCAGACTCTTAGCGAATTCTTCGACCTCCTGGAGATCCTTTTGAGCCGACTGTTTTGAGGCGGTGAGAAGGCGATCGAGAAATGCCCTGACCGTTGAAGGGTCCTTTGCCATTCGCTCAGAGAGAACAAAATCGGCGTGATTTTTAAATCCCAGGAGTTGAGCCCGCTGATGCTTGAGCTGAACCATTGTGACAATCACATTCTGATTATCACAATTGTCTTTAAAGCACCGAGTGCTGGCAGCCCGCCATAACTTCTCGCGAAGAGTTCGGTTCTTCCCATAGGTCAAAAACGGCAGGTAGCTTGGAATCTGCAGAGTAATAAGCCATTGCCCGGGCTTGTTTTTTGCTTTAGCAGCCATGGCTGCAGCTTCGATAGCCCCTTCAGGAAGCCCTTCCAAATCATGGGAATCTGTGATCCACATTTCAAAGGCATTGGTGGCAGTGAGGACATTTTCAGAAAATTTGGGAGCGAGGGAAGACAGTTCCTGGTCGATCTGTCGAATTTTCTCTTTAGCTGAAGGAGATAAGCGAGCTCCGTTTCGGACAAAGCTCTTGTAGGTTTTTTCGAGCAAGCGATCTTGTTCTGGCGTGAGGTTAAAATCACTTTTATTTTCATAAACAGCGTTAACTTTGGAAAACAGTTCTGGATCTAGACTGACATCGGAAGAAAACTCAGAAACTTTGCGATAGATCTCTGGTGCAAGTTTCATCATCTCAGGGCCGCCGGCAGCACTTTCTAAATTACCAAATACTCCGGCGACTCTGTCCAGGTCCTCGCTACATGTTTCAAGAGCTAAAATGGTATTTTCAAAGCTGGGGCGCTCAGTATTTTGTTTGATGCCCGCGATATTGGCTTTTGCGAGAGTGATTGAAGCCTCGAGGGCGGGTAAAAAATGGGTCAACTGAATTTGTGAAAAAGGAATGGCTTCATCCGGAAGTGTTGAAACATGCAAAGGCGGATTATCAGAGTCAGGAAGTGAGTTCGGACCTGAATTGGGTATCGAATTTAACATAGAATCTCCTCGAGATCTCAATCGGTAGCACAAATTGAAACCTCTATAAATTCTATCTTTGAGTATCTGCTTGCGTCAATCTGTTCGCGTCATTGGAATCTTGAGCAAATACCTAGGCGGGAATTGCTGATTGCCGCTTGGCAGGTGTACCCTTGAAAGCACGAGTTGGGAACATCGATAAAGCAAGCCCATGCTAAATCGGTATAACAACCGTTTGCGAGGCCAGAGCCATTCATATTGCTGACTTGATTCCAGTTAACATAGTTGTAACTACTGCCCTGGGAGGCTGTGGTTTGTCCCCAAAAATAAGCGCGACTCGAAAAGGTGGCTATCATTTGAGTATTTACACAACCCATACCAATTTGCCCATTAAAAACAGGACGAGTTCCTGCCGGACAGTTACAGAAATTTGTCACGTTCTGGCTGTAGTAGGCAGAGCTATTGGTGGTCGAGTACCTATTGGCGAGCTCTTGATCAACATATATAGTTTGAAATCCTGGGTAAGTTTGAAATCCATAATACAGTGAGTATTGAGTGCTGTCGCAACTGGCAGCACCATACAGACAGGCCATGCTGGTGGGGGTGGATGCGTATTGTGGAGTTTCTGAAGACTTCGAGCTTCCGCAGGCAAGCATTATGAACGGAAGGCAGGCGGCTCCGGCAATAATAAACCAAGATTGTTTTTGTGAGAGCCCATTCTTTTTTTTCATATAGTACCTCCTGATTGGAGCGATTTTGAGAGCATTGTCAGTCGTCTTTGAACTTTTCCTGTGATTTCCCATGCTTTTTTAAGCGAATTTGTTGGAGATTCAGCGCCATCGCAGGCAAAATTCAAGTCAGTGATGGCTTTTTCCACTTTCGTATCCACACTTTTCTTCTTGTTCGCTGGGAGCCATTTCGTATTCACCTGAAGGAGAAGAACTTGGCTCTGGCCAATCACTTTGCACAGTTTCATCAGTTTCCCTGTTTCATCGCCGGTGAGGTTGCCTGGATTTTGAGAACTTCGTAAGAGCAGAGCGGTCTCAGCTATTTGACTTTGAATCATGGGGCGTCGGCTCATTTGAGGAGAGGCTGCAGCTGACTTTGGTGATCGCGCACGCTTTGGCGCGGCAAGCAGTGGCTCCACAGTGAGTAATCCAGCAAGGATTATGACCCCGACGAGGAGTCCGTTCGTGCGAAAAGAGCATGTTCGGTGTGTGAAATTCATATTTGCTCCTGTGGGTTTTGGTCAAATGACTAAGCCCTTTCTTTTGAGACTTCAATATTTGGACCTGGCTGTTTCTCCCTTTGAATGAAGCTGATCGCCCAAAAATTAGACAGGTCGCAAAAAGCGGCACCAGCTGTTTCGCTTTGAGACAGCGCACAGCCTCTATATCAAATAAGTGTGAAGTGCTGATTTCACATTGGGCAAGGGGACCTAAAGAACTAAGCGATTTCTTGCTCAACTTTTGTCCTCTGAATTTGAAAAGATTTCGAGAATCTCCCAAAAAGATGGAATCTCAGCACCCAGCAGTGTAACGAAATTGTTGCCTGAGATGAACACATCAACCTCAAATTGAAGGACTCATTCCCTCCACCTGCAAATCGAGGTTGGATGTGGTCAACTTCAAGAAATCGTTTCGATCCGGCAAACCTTTCCTGTCTTTGAATCTCTAAATTCGCACCTTTGACTGCGACCCAAGATTGCCTTCTTCACTGCCGCTGGAATCGCCGGCTGCGAAACCCCTCGTCTCTGACCCCCTGTTCCTTCCGCTGCGGAACTTGAACCTTGATCAGTCCTAACTTTAGCTTTGGATTTCGTTTCAACTCGTGTCTTAATGTATCGCTCTGCGAGACTGACTATAATCTCCGCTAAAGTTGCACCCGGCCTGGCATGGGAAAGCAAGGCTTTGGCTCGTTCCACAACTTCCATTTGCTCTTTGTTTAAAGTGAACTCTATTCTGACCGATTCATCTTGCTGAACTTTCTGCCTGAAATGAGTCTGCGGCGGAAGTTTAAATTCCTGTGCCAAAATCAATTCACTCTCGGCTCCGGTTTTGTTCTCAAGTTTTGTAAGGAGGTCCTTTTTCTCATCCGGCAAAAGTTGGATGTTATCCTTTTTTCGCACCAATCTCAGAACCTGCTGCACCTGTGACACCTGGGTCAATTTCAAACTTCCATTTTCGATTTTGCTACCAAGTTCTGGCACTTGTTGCATCATCCTTGCTGCATCAATTCGACGCTGGGCACTTGCAGGAGTGTAGCCAATGAGTTGCACCAAATAGTCAAATAAGCTTTCAGCTTTCATTGGAAGATATAGTTTTCGTTGATCAACTTCGGCTATTAATTGTAATATTTGATGGGTGAGTCTGCGCTCTTCAGCGGCTCGACTGACGAGTCGATGATGCAGTTCCTCATTTGTAATCTCGAAAAAGTTCATCCTGACGGTTTGAGAAAAAGCGAAATCTTCGGTCATCTTTAGGTCCTTTGAAATATGTCCAAAACTTAGCTGACATCTTAGTTAGCGAACATAACACGGGTTTTAGATAGGGCTTTTCTACGTTTTTGGGAAACAGAGTGGTGCTGGAGCGAGCCTCCGAAAGAGAGTGATAAGTCACCTAAACAGCTCTTGTTGCCGCGGACATGACACATTTAGGGTCCGATGCTTGCTGATTTCATTCACACAACACTCAGCCTGTGGTGTGGGAAAAAGAAGGTGTCAAGCACAATAATTTGTACTGCGAAGAGCAAATAAAATCAGAAGATGAAATCAAAAAATGAAGTGAGTCATTGAAGTGAGCTTTTCATAGGGGCTATGGTTGTGCTGCAACCACTGGGCAGTGATTTATAGCCTAAATGTTTTTGAATCCCATAAGAGATTTAATCTTGGCGGTGTTTTCTGCTGTTGTCAGATTCTCAAGCAAAAGGAATGCAACCTCCATGGCGGTCGATGGATTCCAAGAGGTAATTATAAGGTGTCGAATTGCCCATCAAGAAAGTCCCTGGAAATAATCAAGAATCTTCTCGCAGGCTGTTCCATCCCCAAAGGGGTTATGGGAACCGCTCATTTTTTTGTACGCGTCGGGGTTGTCGAGGAGTTCTAGCAAAGAAGATTTGATTTTTTCGTGAGAGGTTCCTACCAACTTGGCACAGCCGGCCTCGATCGCTTCAGGGCGCTCCGTGGTGTCCCGGAGAACGAGCACGGTTTGCCAAGGGCGGGGCCTCCTCTTGAATTCCACCGGAATCAGTCAGTAGCACATAACTCTGCATCATCAAATAGCTGAAGGAAGATAGTCTTGAGGTTCTATGAGGTGAATGTTTTCGACCCCATCAAGCTGATGATGAATGACGTCTTTGACGTTTGGATTGAGGTGCACGGGTATGACAAATTCAACGTCGTTTCGAGTCTGGGCAATGGCTGAGATAGCGGCGCATATTTGATTAAGACCTTCTCCAAAGCTTTCCCGACGGTGAGTTGTAACCAGCACCATTCTCTTTTTTGGATTGAGGAAATGAAAAAGTCCTTCAAGTTCAGCCTTCAACCCCGGAGAAGCTGTAATTTTGGCAGCGACGCTCAAGAGCGCATCTATGACTGTATTTCCGGTGACGAGGATCTGAGATTCAGGAATGCCCTCCTGGATAAGATTTGATTTTGCCCGCTCAGTCGGACATAGGTGCAGATGTGCAATCCGACCGACCACTTGACGATTCATTTCCTCAGGGAAAGGGGAGGCCATGTTATAAGTTCTGAGGCCGGCCTCAATATGGGCAACCTTTACCTGTCGATGAAAAGCTGCTAGTGTGCTTGCGAGCGTGGTTGTCGTGTCCCCATGAACGACGACCCAGTCTGGATTCTTTATCAATACGACCTTGTCAAGCTCATAGAGTACTCGGGACATGATTTCATTGAGGCTTTGGGATTTACCCATCAAATTCAGATCAAAATCTGGAACGATCCCAAAGGCAGAGAGGACCTGATCAAGCATTTCACGGTGCTGGGCAGTCACCACGACCGTCACATTAAGCCATGGTTTCTGCTTGGCCTGAATTATCAAAGGTGCAAGCTTAATGGCCTCGGGTCGGGTTCCAAAAGAAAACAACAGTTTCAGTGGACCTTTGGTTTTGTCAGATGCTTTGGATTTCAGTCTCATTATAGGCTCGCATGGGGTTGTTTTTATGGTTCCATTATGGGTCTATGTGATATTCCCTCAGCTATTTCCCTTCTGTGTAGAAAGAGAGTATGAAAAAAAAATCAAAAGCGCTAGGTGTCTTTAGGTTTTTTTATTTTTTCTCCACAATTTTTTGATTCTATTGTATGGAAATTCTCCCAATGTTAACGATCCTAAAAAAGCGCCAAGATCAGCAGAATGGCCTTCCAAAAATAATTCTATTCATCGCCGCCGCGTTTTATGGTGTCTTTGTATTCGCGACAGACGGTGTAACAAAGTATGAAATTAGCTCTGAGTCAGTAACTTTGAAGAGGAATGACGGGACCCAGAGTGATCTTAAAATGCTTTTGGGATATGAAGTGAACCCTTGGGATGGTTTGTATTCAAGATTCTCACTTGGCGGTTATACACAAGGTCAATATTCAAAAGAGTTCGGCACTTCAAGAAAAACTGGCCCCGTGTTTCAGATTAAGCAAAATATTTATAAACAAGTCTTGTTCTTTTCATACGAATATTTCTCTTACACTTTGGCAGAACAAAAAAAGTATGAAAATAAGGTTGGTTTTTTGGGTGGCACCAGTTTCAGATTTAGCCAACGGGTTTCTTTAGATTCCTATATGGAGTCGTTCATGATTCGGGAGGTCTCAGAGAAGGACCTTTTGACTGCGGCGCGCGCGAGTCTGTTGATCGATTCTGGCAAAACTGAATACCCCGACCAAGTTGATGGTCTGATTGAAGTTTACCACAAAAGTGGTCCCGAAAATTGGGGTGGCTCCTATTCTGATCTGCGTTTAGGCTTTCGAGTGCAGCCGTGGAGTTTTCTCTCATTCAAAGTGTATTCCCCAATACTAACAACTCAGACCGAAAAGACTTCCTATCTGGAAGGCCAGCTCAATATCGTCTACGGTGGCATCCTATGAGTATGGTGGCAACCCATGAGTGAAAAAATCTGGTTTGGATTTACAGTATTTACAGTTCTGTCAATTTTTCTGTTAAGTCTCGACGATTTGTTTGTGGATGTGGTGGCTTTTGTTTGCAGGCTGGGTCCCCACGAGCTGATGCTAAGAGACCTTGCCGCTCTCCATTTAGCCTCTCAGAAGCGAATCGCAATCATGATCGCAAATTGGCACGAAGACGAGATTATTGAAAGAATGATTCGTGGCAATATTGGCCGTATTGACTATGTTAACTATGATTTTTTTTTGGGGGTCTATCCAAACGACAGAAAAACGATGAGCGCGGTCAAAAGACTTCAAAGCTTTCATCACAACGTATACATGGTTGTGAACGCGAAAGAGGGGCCCACGTCCAAAGGGCAAATGTTGAACGAAATTGTGACGTCTATTCAAGCGACCGAAATTAAGCATGGAGTCTTTTATGATATCCTTATGCTGCATGATTCTGAGGACATTATTCATCCGCTGTCGCTCAAGCTGGTGAATTCAAAAATGGAAGAAAGTGATTTTCTTCAGACGCCGGTCTTCAGTTTGCCGACCTCGTGGTCTGAGTTGACGCGCGGTACTTATATTGACGAATTTGCTGAAAGTCATTCTCGTGATATGCTTGTTCGAAGCTATCTTAAGGCTGGTGTTCCGTCCGCGGGAGTGGGGACAGCCATGTCGCGACTTTTTGTCTCAGAGCTTTTGCAATATCAAGACAATCGACTTTTGAACGAAGAGACCCTGACTGAAGATTACCATCTGGGCCTGATGGCTCACCGTTTAGGCTACAAAAATGAATTTGTTTGCTGTTTCAAAAAGTCAAATGGCATTCGGGAATATCTCGCAACCCGGGAGTACTTTCCTGCCTCGGTTCAGACTTCGATTCGCCAGAAAACCCGGTGGACGCTAGGAATCAGTATTCAAGGGATGCAGAATTTGAAATGGTCCGAGGTTGGTAGTTGGTGTGAGAACTATTTTTTATGGAGGGATCGGCGAGGTCTTATCAATGCGCCAATCTTGTTGTGTAGTTATCTACTAACTCTCAGCTTTATTGGATATTATTCTTTATACCAGAAATTGCCTCCATTTTTTGAACAGAATCAGCTTTTAATCACCTTGTTTGGATTTAGCTTTGTCTTTATGTTGAATAGACTATTTCAAAGGATGAAAATTGTGAACAGAGTGTATGGGATTCGGGTGGCGCTGATGGCGCCGATTCGATGGATACTCGCGAACTACATTAATTCAATCGCGTCACTGAAAGCCGTGAGGCAGCAGATTGCAACCCTGAGAACAGGAGAAAGACCTCAGTGGGTTAAAACAACTCACGAACTCCCGGAGATGTTTGGTCAGGAGGTCAGTGTGAATTCCAAATTGGATTTGAAGCCTCAGCATAACCTGGCCAACGGATTATTTGTTCTTTTCTTTGCGGTGGTGTTACCTGGGCTCTCTCTTCTGCCTTCAAAAGGCTTGGCCGTGGGGAATTGTGTTCAAATTTATTATGACAAGGGGCCCGAAGGGTATTGGATAGGTCGGACCTATGCCATTTTTACACAAAATCTTCTTGGACATTTTCCGGAGCTCCAACAAATTATTTCTCCCGTTGAATACTATAAAAAAGGCGACCTGGAGAGGTGTCGAGCCAGTATTTACATTGGCTCTCACTACGAGAGTCAAATTCCAGAGGTCTTCATCTCGGACTACGTGACGACGAAGCGGAATGTTGCCTGGCTGGGCTACAACATTTGGCGAAAAACTGAATTGGCGGCGCTTTTTGGTTACAAATATTCATCTTTGACAAAACTCAATTCAGAAAAACTAGATTATCTCGGCAATCCGACATACTTCAAATGGATTGACTATAAGGGTGAGCGATTTTCAAAATTTGGTGAGTGGAGTCGAACCCCTCCCAAAGCCTACTTAGCGCCTTTTGAAATGATTGAACTTATTCCGGAGCCACTAGTTTTCAACGAAACCCAAATCCTTGCGACTGCAGTTCACAATGGGACGGGTGAAGTAAGGCCCTACATTTTGCAAAAGCAGAATCATTTTTATGTCGCTGACGTCCCTTTCAGCTTTATGCATGAAGCTGATCGATATTTGGTTTTTGCAGACTTGCTTTTTGATATTCTTGATCTGCCGCCTCGTCATCCGAAGAAAATGGCAGTCATGCGGATGGAGGACGTAGATCCTCTGATTCCATTGGAGTATCTCTATCTTTTTTCAAGAACTCTTCAGGCCTTGGACGTTCCGGTCAATGTCTCCATTATCCCATTCTTTTTTGATCCCCTCAACGTCGCGGCGAGGGCCTTCAATGAAGAATTTGTTGCCGCCTCACAAAAAATTGAGTTTGTGGAGTGGGTCAAAGGGGTTCAACAGAAAGGAGCAACTTTTATTTGGCATGGAGTGACTCATCAGTACGGACGATCAAAGAATCCACACTCGGGGACCACCGGGAGTGATTTTGAGTTTTGGGATGCTGTCCAAAATAGGCCTGTGGAAAAAGACGGTGTTAAGTGGGTCTTAAATCGACTGTATGACGGATACTATGAACTTAATAAAATTGGTGTTCATCCTTCGATTTGGCTGACTCCACACTATCAGGCTTCAACATTGGATAACATTTTGTTTGGGCGAGTGATGCCCTGGAATATGGGACGGGTGATTTATTTTAACTATGAGCTCCTCTCACCGGAACTGCCACGTCATGAAGCGCTTTGGTATTCAAATACATCGCAGAAAATTCAGGATGATCGAGTTCGAGAGCTTTCAGATATTCGATATAAGATCACGTCTCCTTGGTGGAATGGGCAGATTTTTCCCTATGAAATCTATGGCGATATTCACGGGCAGAGGATTTTGCCAGAAAACTTAGGAAACTCCCAGCCCGTCGAAAATGCCCACGTGATACGACCAAGAGCTGTCCAAGAAATCGTGAGAGATGCTAAGAGAAATCTAGTTTTGAGAGATGTCTGGGCCTCTTATTTTTATCACCCTTCTCTTTTTGATCCCTATGATGAAGGGGGCCGTGGCCAATTTAGAGGGGATCCAAGCGAGCTGGTTTATCTTATTACTGAAATTAAAAAACTTGGCTACGAGTTCATAGATCTAGAATCGTTTGCGAAACAAAATGTAAAGTATCTAAGGCCTGACCCAATATATGTGGAGAAAAAAAATGTTAATCCTTAAGCGAAGTCGTCTGTTTTTTTTGAGCGCAGTTATGTGTATCATGACAAATTTGGTCTTGCTGACTTCTTTGGCCTTTGGCGAGTTGAGGCTTGATCCTCCGGACGTACTGCTCAGTCGTGCGTCACAAAACCGCCAAGAACTCCGTGATGCGGTAATTTCCATTCAGCAGCAACTGCCAGAGATGCGAAGCCAAGCTATCTTCGAATCTTATTTCTTTTTGCTAGATGATTTGGATGCCCTCGCAGTGAAGTTTGATTTGAATGATATTTATCCAAATGCAATTTTTGCTCTTGGTTCGAAGATGACTCTGTTTGGAGTCAAGTGGATGGATCTCGGCCAAATGCCTCAGAAGGCCTTCAGTTACTATATGAAGTGGCTCGATGCAGATGGATATGCAAGCCTGCTGGGCACGACGAGTTACATTCTACAAACACTAGAGAAGAAGGACCTCGAGAGATTCAAATTGCTGGCCGATAATGTGGATTTTTTGATTTCAGAAGATCTAGAAATTATTCGCGTGCGACCGGATTTGGCTGTTGGGTATCGTGAATTGATTTCTTAGGTTGCTATTCGCTTTATACAACGACCAGAGGCTTCGGAGAATGAAAGGGATTATTGGTTCCAAAAAATTTACACGGCCTCGGGCTTGAGTCTTTTTCTAGATTCAATTCAACGTCGGGTCTACGGTCTTGAAGTGAGTACGAAGTCCGAGGCTTCTTTCATATATAGGGACATGGTGCGGGCCTATGCGAAGCTTGCTGTTATTTATGATTCTTCGACTTATGGTCTTAAGGATCGAATCTCTGAGTTGGCCGTTGAGTATGTAAAAAAGTGTTTTGAGTTGAATTTGGAACTGACGCGGGCAGAGATTGAGGGGCTAGTTGCCCAATTTAGCTCGAGATCGTTACAGTTACTTGCGACGACCCTTGGGGCCACGCCGGAAAATTTCTTGATTGATAACGCAAGAGCGCTTGAGAATTTCTATCATGTGCTTATGCCTCGCCTGGTTCAAAATAGCCTCCTCACTGACTCGAATAATTTTGATATGTTTGTGGGACGATCCTTGGCTGCGTTTAAGGTTCGGGCGTTGGGTCTTGAGGGGACCTACAAGGTAACTAATAGTCAGGGTCGGGTGTTCAATTTTACCTTGCTCAGTGTTGGGCCTCTCGATCTTTCGGCTGCTCTTGTGGATGAGAAATGGATGGCCTTCAGGAATTTCTTCTACGTTCGATACAGCCCAGAGTCTCAGGTTTTTACTGCGACCTATTCCCAGTATGAATATGATATCGGACAACCAAAATCGATTATCAAATTCAAATTTGATCACAAATCCATCGTTCTGACTGACGAATACGCGACGCTGGGAAGTCGCGAGCTGCGGGGGAATTTGAACGAACAATTGAGTCCCTTGAGATTTTCTCAGAGAGTGACCCAAGAGTTTACAAAAACACTCGTTGGTAAGATTAAGTTTAAACTGGGTGCTACCGCGCGAAAGGTGAAGCTGATCATTCAATCGAATGGTCAAAACATGACGGCTCGGTTAGAGGATGAATCGGCTCCCATGCTGGATTTCAACCAGGGACTTGTTACTGCTGAGGGGCTTTTGATTTTGAATACCGGGCGGTTGCAAAATACGACCTGGGCGCAGCTGCGAGGAACACTTTCTGCTTCTAGCCTCAGGGCGATTATCATTGTGGGCGGACGTGGGCAGGCAACTGAAGAATTTGTACTCAATGAGGGGAGTTTATGAAAAATATTTTGTTTTTATTGTTAGTGCCGCTTTGGGGTGAGGCTCACACTCAGGGCTATGTGCGAGGCTTCAATATCATTGAATCGGGGAGTTTTTTGTTTGACGCGAGTGTCGACAAAAAAACGGAGGCCCAGGTTTCGGTCGACAAAGCTAAGGGTCTGGGTGCGAATCATATAATAATTAATTTAAAAGCGACAATGACTGGACCTCACTCAAATGAGGTTATTCCGAGCACTCCGCCGGCAGAAAGAAACAACGAAAAGCAGCGGCTCGCACGGCTTATTCGATATATTAGGTCTCAAGGGATGACCATTGGGCTTCGTCCGATCTTTTTTGTGGTCGGGCCCAATGGAGAATTTCCTTACAGCGAAGTTCAAAGTGATGGGACAGTGAAGATTTGGTGGCACGGGAACATTCAGCCTGCAGATCCGAATCGATGGTTCGAGTCTTTCAAGGTCTATTTAGATCTTTATCTGCCGCTGGCGGGAATTTTGAAGGTCGAAGAATTTACTTTGGCAGCTGAGCTCTATTCGATGACCGTTGGAATTGAAGATCAATGGAAAGAATTTCCCTTTGGCTTTCCGGGACGATGGTTGCAGCTTCTACGATATGTGCGATCCAAGTTGCCTAATTCACGACTGATGTACGATATCAATTTCACTGACGACAAGGTCTCCTCCGATGGGTTTGGGGCCACGGGTGGGGAGTTTGAGCGTTGGCGATACCGCATTGTTGATTTGGCCGGACGAGCGGACCCTTTGGGAGAGCCATCTGGATTGATCTAACAACATTTTGGTCTGAGTTGGACGCAATTGGAATTGACGTCTATCGTTCCTTGGCAAGTCGCAATCAAACTATCCCAATTGAGGCTCCGGCTTTGATCAGTTTGCTTAAGCAGCGCACTGATTCCTTTGCGACACAGATGGATAATATTTTAAGTGAAATTAGTCTTACGCTCTCAGTGGAAAAGCCAGTTATTTTTAAAGAGCTTGGGTTTAGATCGGTGGAGTTAGGTTTTATCGACCCTTTCGCCTATGCCGGGAGTGGCGATGTTTCAATTCAGCATCAGGCTGCGGCCTATGAGGCCTATTTTCGTTCTTTTTGGGAACCCAATTGGTCTTGGTTTCAGGGGCTTAATTTCTGGGAAATATCTTTGGATCCTTCAAAGGAGGGTCCACAGGATAATGGGTTTTCGCCCGTGGGAAAGACCAAATCTGAAGAGGTCGTGACTAAGTATTTTAGAAAATGATAGTGTAAGCGAGTGCTTGACCAAAAAGCACCAAATGTCTGATAAAGTTCACTTGAAGGCACTAGTTGAAAGGATTAAATATTGAGTCGTGCAGAACTTCCAGCTAAGTCGTCAGATTCGGGTTCATCGCCTTTAGATTCTATCGTGATCTATACCGATGGTGCCTGCTCCGGAAACCCAGGGCCTGGGGGATGGGCAGCCATCGTGATATTTCCAGACGGTATTATTGCAAAAGAGAGTGTGGTCCCAGGGTTTGACGAGGTTGTCGAACTTGGTGGTTCGGAGTATTCTACGACCAATAATCGAATGGAGATGCTGGAATTCATTGAGGATTCCCACGTGCATACTGATATTTATACAGATTCTGTTTATGTTATTCGTGGAATCACTCAATGGGCTTTCGGGTGGAAGCGCAAAGGGTGGAAGACGGCCGAAGGGAAGGATGTTCTCAATAAGGATCTCTGGCAATCCCTGATGCATCTTGTGGGCACCCGTAAACACAAAGTAGCCTGGCATTATTGTCGCGGACATCAAGGAACCCCTGGGAATGAACGCTGTGACGAACTTTCGGTCTTGGCCTCTAAGGGACATCACCTAGACCTCTATCGTGGACCGCTTTCAGGATACAATTTCGCCGTTGTGCCACCGCCGGAACATCAGCCTCTCCCAGAAATGAAATCAAAAGTTGAAAAGCCAAAGGCTTTTTCATATCTGAGTGATGTGTCTGGGGTTGTGATGCGCCATCAGGACTGGACAAGTTGCGAACAAAGGGTCAAGGGGCGATCGGGGGCCAAGTTCAAAAAAGCATTGAACTTGGACGACGAGGCTCATATTTTGAGATCCTGGGGCTTAGATCCTGCAAGAACAAAAATCAAAGAGTGATCAACCTCCTATCTGCTTTTCAAGGTGCCCCATGTGGAGCTATTGTTGCCGAGATGTTTTCCTTGATAACCGGCCGATTCCGGTAGAGCATTAAATTTGAACTCGAAGCAATTTTGGACTTGATTAGGAGTGATTGTGAAGACAGATCGTGATGAGTATCGAGTATTCCCATTGAAGATCACTCGCGCGACAGGACAGTCGCTTGTGCAGGTGATTGTCAGTTTGGGCGTCATCGCGGTACTTGCTGTGGCCGTGATGACATTGCTAGTGAGTCAAGCGTCGTCGATTCGATACCTTGAACAACGAAGTGAGTCTCTTGAAGTTAAGAATTTATTGAGTTTGACGTTTCAAAATGCCGACAATTGCACATGTCAGATTAACCCAAATTCAACAATTGATAACTTCAATGATGCCAACCTTTGGTTCGACTCTGCGGTTGTGGATGGGAGCCAGTCAATTTCAGTGAAGAAATTGAAGTCGGGTTGTGCCCTCGACGCCCCGATTCTGATTGCTGAAGGCCAAACCATGAATTCAGGCCTCATCGTGGATAAAATAGATTTAGTTAATTTGAAGCCGACGTCAAATCTCAACGAATGGCAGGGGGATTGGCGAGTGAAATGGGTTGATAGCGGTAACTTGGCTCGTGCCCATAAACCAATAATCATTAAGGCACAAAGGTTTGTTATTGATATGGTTGCACCGTCCATCCTTAATCATCGCTTAGTTTCTCTCTGTGCAGGCGTGGGGTCCCAGTTGAGGATTGAATCCGGCACAGGTGTACTACCAGACAATTGTGCTGGTTGTGCGCCAGTCGTGGTCGCGGCGGCAATTCCTGCTGGCGGCTGGTTTTGCACGGTGGGCTCCCCTTACAAAGATGTCACTTTTACTGTTCCTTTTTTGGTACCGCCAAAGGTGATGGTTACTTTGGCTGGACCCTCGGCAAATTACCCTTTCGTTCCATGTTCGGGTGGTGCGATGGATGCGGTGGGAACTCTTGTAACGAATGTGACAACCACTGGTTTTCGAGGATTTTCGTGGTTTTCGCCGATTCCTACGAGTGGCTGTGGAGTTGCGATTGAGGGAGCAGTCGCGCCAAACAGGTTTGATTGGATAGCAATCGGCAATTAGACCTTCTAATTTCTCTGAGCCATTTGTTCTTGGAAAACATAGTATATTTCGTTCTTTTCATCATAGACTTTATAAATCACTCGGAATTTAGTTCCTGGCGGATATAGGACTTCGTATTCCGCCACCCGTGGTTCCTGCCCCTCGCCGCCGAAATCGAATGTCAGTGGAGACACCGCGGCCCCGCCCTTGTTCTTTGTAATCAGAATACCGGTCTTACATGACCCCCGGGCTGCGCCGAACCGTTTGGCCACATCATAGCTCAGCGAGGAAGAAACAAAAGCGTTGTCCTTCTGCACAGCGCCAACGACATGACTGTCAAATCGTATCTGATCCATTGCTAACCCCCTAAAGGTGAGACCAGAAAACTGCGGGGGTCTGTTTGAGGGAACTCAGGATCTGATTGAGAAAAGTCTTTTCATCCCCACTCAAACACCCTCCCTCCTCGTTTTTATTGCAGTTCTTGTTTTTTCGAAGGTTCTTATTGAGACTGAGCCAATTGATCAAACTCCCCTCACCCCCCTCATCGGAGCGCCCGGTATAATTGAGGATTCCTTGATAGTATTTTTGATTGTCGTCAACCCACGAATTAATAGTTTCCCAGGCAGAGTCAAGAGCTTCGAGATCGATTTCCAAATCGAAATATTTGTAGACCGCGAGAGTCGATTTAGAAAACATCTGTTTACTTTGTGCATCTTCCTCGTAGGCGGAAGCCCAGGTTGACACGATCGAACCCGATGGTTTGTTTTCACCGGAAATTACTTTCAGAAAATCTTCCTGATGCTTGATTTTAAATTCCAGAGTGTTAAGGACCTGAATTCTCGTTCCTTCGCTTTCAGTCCCCAGAGACACTGAAGTTGATCCAAGCGCGAAAATCAAAAATCCCGTCATCATAAGGGTCATGGTGCCAAATTTCGATGTGCCAAAAATCACAAAAATCCTCCAGTTCAATGCATTTAGGAACCTTCGGCGCATATTACGTGAACTTTCAAAAATTTTCGCCTGTTACTTTTATCTACGATCGGCCGAAAAAAGTCACATTTCGATCAATTTCAGAAACTTAGGGCCCTTACTCATACCTCAAGGCATCAATTGGATGGAGGCGTGCCGCCTTGCGGGCGGGATAGATTCCGAAGATGATACCAACCCCAGCAGAAAAGACGACCGACAGGACCACAGAGCTCATTGAAATTGATGTGACCCAGCCTGTTGTCAATGAAATCAAACCAGAAATCATTGCTCCGAAGATTATTCCGAAAATCCCACCGGTGGCGCTGACCACAATGGCTTCCGCCAGAAACTGCATTAAGATATCGATCCGGCGGGCTCCAACGGCCTTACGAAGTCCAATTTCCCGAGTTCGTTCGGTGACTGAGACAAGCATTATATTCATAATTCCAATTCCTCCGACAAGAAGAGAAATTCCCGCAATTGTTGAAAGGAGTAAAGAAATAGTCTTGCTACTCTCTGAGACGGCCGCCTGAATATCTGCCATATTTCGAATTTCATAGGCGCTATCTTGTTGCGACGGAGGCACTCGATTTCGTTTCACAATGAGTTCTTTTATGAGGTCACTGGTTTCGTCCATGAGCTTGGGGTCGCTAATTTCAAAGTCAATGTAATCTAAATGGACTTTCCCCAGAAGTCTATGCATGGCAGTCAAAACCGGAATAACAATCATATCGTCTTGATCTCTAAAGCCGTTGGCCCCCTTTTCAGGAAGAACCCCGATCACCTGAAAACTGATTTTATTAATTTTTATCATTTCCCCAATTGGATTTTGACCTGAAAAGAGTTCACGAACGACTGTGGCACCAATGACGGCGACACGATTTCTCTTTTGGTTTTCTTCGTCCGTAAAGAATCGGCCGAGTTCAGGGGTAGCGGCGCGAAGGGACGCGTAGGCAGGGCCCGTCCCTAAGAGCTGAGTATTCCAATTCTTGTTTTGAAAGGTCACCTGTCCTCGTCCATTCACATTTGGCGAGGCCTCTTTAACAGCCGTCACCTGTTCTTTGAGGGCTTGGTAGTCGTCCAACGTCAGGCGAGCCGTACCTCCTATACCTTGGGAGACTCCGCCAACTCTGGAGGCCCCGCTCCTCAGAACCAATAAATTTGACCCTAACGAGGCTAATTGACTTTCAATCGCCGATTGGGCGCCCTTGCCGATTGCGAGCATTGCGACGACGGCGGCAACACCAATGAGAATTCCAAGCATCGACAGACCGCTGCGAATTTTATTGGCAAGAAGATTTTTAGTTCCTTGAATAAAGTAGTCCGCGGTCTCTTGAAATTGCCATCGATTTTCCAAGTGACTTGAGCGTGTTGAACTCTTTGCTTTTTGATCTGGAAACAAAGTCAACGTCGAAAGTGGCCGCAGGCGTAAATCCGATTGAATCATCCCATCCCGCATTCGAATAAGCCGCTTTGCCTGCTGACCGACCGCTTCTTCATGGGTTACAATGACAATGGTAATGCCCTGATCATTGAGGTCTCGAAGGATCTTAAGAATCTCATTTTCGCTTTTGGAATCAAGGTTTCCGGTGGGTTCGTCAGCTAAGATCACCCGGGGTTGATTGATCAGGGATCTTGCAATGGCCACCCTCTGCTGTTGGCCGCCTGACAACTCATTTGTCCGATGTTGAGATCGATCATCAAGGCCGACTGACATGAGGATTGATTGAGCTTTTACAAGGTCCATGTTTTTTTTGGAGTACAACAAAGGAAGAGCAACGTTTTCAGCGGCAGTCATTCGTGGTAGCAAATTAAACTGCTGAAAAATAAATCCAATGACCTCTCTTCTCAGAATCGCAAGTTCATCCTCAGTCAGGTGGGCCGCCTCCCGACCATCAACTTTATAGGATCCCGAGGAAGGTCCATCTAAAAGTCCAAGAACATGCATGAGTGTTGATTTGCCTGAGCCTGAGGGACCCATGATGGCAACGTAATCACCTTCCTGAATTTTAAGTGAGACTCCACGAAGGGCATAAACTATATTTTCGCCCATTTGATACTTTTTATCGATGTCCTGGAGTTCTAACATAATTCTACCGTCCGCGAGGACGAGTTCCCATGGGTGAAAATGGTGAGCTGCTCCCTCTTTTTCCCTCCAAGCGGAATTCTGGTGTTAAAATAATGTCCGCTTCAGTTAAGCCAGAAATAATTTCTGTTTTCTTACCGTCGCTCACGCCGATAACGACCTCAGTTTCTGTGACTTTTCCGGTTGGCGTTGAATCTTTACGTTGAACAAAGGCTTTGCCCTGTTTAATTTTGACCGCTTCAGAGGGAACAAAGAGGATATCACCTTTGGAGTTTACGAAAAAAGTAACATTTGCGGTCATACCACTTCGAATTAAGTTTTTTGCTGAATCTGTTTTTTCATCAGGAAGGACATCTACAATATAGGTCGTTACATTGTTAACGGTTTTAGAGTCATAGGCGACTTTATCGACCGTGGCAGGAATTATCAGATTCGGATATGCATCCAAAACGATTTGGGCTTTTTGTTTGAGGGTTATTGCACCAATATCGGTTTCGTCGACTTGGGCCTTCACAGTCAGGCGGTCCGACATGACCACCACAGCATCAGCAGCTGTGAGGGTTTGCCCGGATTCCACATTTCTTTGAATGATGAGGCCCGAAATGGGAGCAAATATGGCCGTTGGCCGATACATTTCCTCCCAGATTTTGCGTTCATCAGGGCCCTTTGAGGAGGCCGCATCCAACAGAGCCGCGCGCTCTGTTGAACTCATCCAGGCAAGTCTTTGCCCCTTCTTAACCTGTTGCCCTTCTTTGACAAGAACCTCTTCAACTCTTCCTGGGACTGGGGGCTTCACTTCGACTCGGTTCTCTGGCTGGACAATGCCTGTGCTCAAAATCGTGATTTCAATATTCCCAGTGGTCACAGAGTATTCTTTCATTTTTCCATTGACAGGTTTTGCTTGACGATTCCAGGACCAGAAACCAAAGCCTATAATCGCGGCCAGAATGGTGATGCCCAAGAAAGACGAAATCAGCTTACCTTTTTTCATTAAAAACTCCATGTCCTTGAGCTTGTTCCCAGGTGGCTTCAGCAATGATCCGGTCTCGTTGAGACTGAATAGTTGTTTTTTGTCGGGAGATGAGATCGTTTTCAATGAGGTCCCAATCTTCAAATGACATAAGGCCATTATTGTATTTCTCTTTGGCAATCTTCTCGCGAAGAGCAAGAGCTTCAAGAAAAGCCTGATCTACTCGGAGCTTCTGAATGATCTCAAGATATGCTGACCAGGTTTGCTTCAGCCGCAAAATCGATTGATGAAAAGCCGAATCTTTGTTTAAGCTTGCGGCCCTCGCGCTTTCCGCTGAACTTTTAATCGCATAGTAGTCCTTGCCCCCATTAAAAATAGGTATCGTGAGAGTGGCCCCAATCGACCAACGCTGAGATGATGGCATCCAGACGCTACCAACAGCTCCCGTGGTGCCAGATAGGCTGAGCGTCGGATAAATTCCGGCAGAAGAAATTTCAATCTGCGCCATGGCCAAATCCTCGTGTGCTTGCGCCTGAATAAATTCAGGCGTTTGAGAGGCCAATAGTCTGAAATCAATGGGTGCGACCGCACTCAATTCAGGAATCGAGCCTTGGACATAGAGGTCTTCAGAAATTTCTCTTCCAAAGACTTTTGCCATTTGGGTTTGTGCGTTCGTCAATCCATTTTGGGCCTGGAGAAGCTCATATCGGGCTTGTTCAAGATATGCTTTTGAAAGAAGGACTGCTCCTTTGTTCTCGCGACCACTCGTATAGCGAAGTTCGACTAACTTCAGATTTGCCTCACGACGTTTAAGAATATCAGACGTTAATCCGACGGAGTTCTGTGCATATTGAATTCCAGCGTAAGCCACTTTCAGATCCACGCTGAGTTTGGCCTTGGTTATTGACAGGGCGGAAAGAATTGCCTGCCGATTCGCTCGGGGCCTGATTAAGCTTTGCCTGATCCTGAAAACCGTTAAATATATTCTGAGTTGCGGTGAGAGAGGCTGAAGTAGTTATTGAGGGATCTGATCCACCAGAGACTTGAATTCCAGAAGAGCCACCGCTATTTCCATAGGAATGATTCAGACTACTTGAAATTTGTGGAAAAAAGTAGCACTCGCGCCCTTTTCGGTATAATCGGCTGCCTTCAGGTTAATCTCGGCAGAGTTCAGTTCAGGATTGGTTTTCCGAGCAAGGGCGATACAATCTTCCCAGCTAAGCCTCTCAACTGCGGTATTTCCCGCCTGGGTACCAAATGTTGTATTTGGAATTGAAATTGAAATTATCAAAATAAGAAAAAGAGGAAAAACAGAAGGCTTTGTCATAGAAATTATCATAGAGCATAACATGGAGCATGTTGCATGATGTATACTCTCTGTCGATACCAGACTGAAGTCCAGAGACAAATACACACATTGATAAAGTGCTGCCGAAGATCCACCCAACCAAGGTTCAGTCAGGAAGCAAAATCAAGATTTTCTTTCTTGAACCGATAACTCATTGGGTTATCAGAAATTAAGTTATATGGGAGGCGTCATGACATCACCGAAACTTTCACTCTCGCCAGTTCATGGTGTTCGAGAAAAGAGGTATACCTCATCATCCGCTTCGAATATCAAAGTACAGGTTGAAGGGAATCCGTGTCAGGTCAAAAATATTTCAGATACAGGGGCGGCCTTTTGGAGTGAGATTGATCTTCCTGAGTCTAAGGAATCCGTCTTTGCTTTGGCCATATCCGACAATGCGCCCTTGAACCTCAAGGGACGGATTATCTGGAAACGAGCCGAAGAGGGAGGATTTCTCTATGGATTCCATTTCAATCATGTTTATTTGCCAGAAGGTTTCTTAGAAGCTATCGACAAGGTCGATCTTATTAAGGAAGGTCTTCAGCAAGGACTTAGCCTGTATACCCAAGTGGGTTCAGATTTTAGGATTTTAACCTACGAAATTAAGTATTTTTTAGGGACTACAAAGGCGGCTTTGGAAGGCTTAGAGTCGGAGATTTTATCTGAGAGTGAAAGTACCCGGAACAGCTATAAAGAGGTGATTCTGGCAAAAATGGAGCCAGATTTTGTTTCACGCCTCAAGGACTACTCAAGGAAACTTGACCAGTTATTCTCTCAGGTTAAAGACCGAGACCTCAGAAAACAATATATCGCATTTTTTAGGGCGGAAGTTGGGTCTTACTACACTCAGAATCCGTTTATAGGGCGGGCTTTGCGCAAACCTCGCGGATATGCGGGGGATTACGAAATGATGAATCAGATCTATAGGGACTCGTTTGAGGGTAATAGCCTTTTTGAAATGATGATGCATCGGTATGGCATCCATGAAAGTTCCTCTTTATCAGTTAAGTTTAGAAAGAAATATTTGGCAGACAAAATAACCAATTTGTCCCAAAATAAATCAGATTTCACCGTGGCCTCCATTGCCTCTGGACCAGCTCAAGAGATCATTCAGTTTCTAGATCAAGTGGATCCAGAGGATTCGGGTCGGTACAATTTTGTATTGGTTGATCAAGATATTGAGGCCTTGCTCAATTCAAAACGAAATATTAACGAAAAAATCATAGGAAGAAACCTTAAATGTCAGGCCCATTTTTTGCCCATTGCAGTTAAGGACATCATTGAAAACACGAACGAAGCGAAAATGTTGACCGAACTTCGATTTGACCTCATTTACACAGCAGGGCTCTATGACTATTTAACCCAGCCGGTCGCTCAAATCCTGACTCACCAGCTTTCTCTGTTAGTCAAAAGTCAGGGGCATCTGATCATTGGGAACTTTCATCCGAATAATCCAACAAAAACCATCTCTGAGCTTGTTGCTGACTGGCGTTTGATACATCGCTCGCGGGATGAAATGATTCAGCTAACAAAAATGGTTTACTATCAAGACTATGTATTGAATATTGATGAACTAGAAATTGATTGGTTTTTGGAAGTGAAGGTCAATTGACAAAAGAGCCCGCTCGACAAAGGACAGCTAATAGAAGATTGAATCGACATATATTTAGTCGATACCGAACCCATATTAGATGGGGAGCGAGTTTAGTCTATTTGCTGTTTGGACTTCTTGATTATCTTTATGCGCCAGAGTCTTTCGGGGTCTGGTTTACCTTGAGGTTGATTTTTATCATCTCGGTCTTTGCGATCTTCGCATTCGCCGCAAAATCCAAATGGGTGCGAAACCACCTGGCTTGGTTTGCGGGTGCGACACTCTGTCTGGCTTGCTGGCCTATTGAATTTATGATCTACCAGTCCGGTGGGTACAAGTCACTCTATGCAACAGGTCTGATTCTTTGTGGGACAACGGGGTTGCAGGTTTTCAGAATGCGAAAGAAGCTTGCTTTAATCAGCCTTTCCTTGGCGTTTCTTCCGGCAATTCCAGTTTATATGTTTTCGGCCTCCCTTGAAACTCTACATTTGGCGTCCATTCAAGCAGGATTCCTTCTCGGCATGATTGCACTCAGCTATATCTATGGCGCCAGCGAGGAGCGGGTCGATTCACTTTGGATCCGCTTTAGAACCATGGCGAAAGAAGAAATTGAGCATCTCAAGAAGACCGAAATTTTAAAAAATCACTTTCCCAAAGTTATCCGTGAAAGTCTTGAAAAAATCCAGGACTTATTATTCAGAAGAAAATTTTGCCTAATGCGGTGGTGGGCTTTGCAGATATTGTGTCCTCCTCGGCAATTTCAAACATAGTACCGTTGATCATAGATTGGGAGCTCAAGGAAAAGTTTTTGGAGGCCGCAACAAAACGAGCGATCCAATCTGATATGGTCGTGTTGACTCATTTGGGCGATGGCTTTTTGTTTCTTGCAAACTACAATGAGAGTTCTCAATGGTACTACAACATTATTTCTTTTTATGAAGGACTGGTTTCTGATTTCAAGCAAATCGTTCAGGAGCTCAATTTGCACACGATAAAAATAGAAACAGGGGTTAAATTTGGGGTCAGTGGTGGACCAGTTATCGTGGGATTCTTAGGGAAAAGCCAAAGCTATTTCACAGCCATTGGTCCTGATGTAAATTTGGCAGCGCGTCTCTGTGCGCTTGCAAATGTGAATCAAATCGTTTTTAGCAGTCGCGTTTGGCATAGTATTAAGCCACTTTTTTAATGGGCTGGGATTTTGAAACCCAGCTGCACAGTGATATCAAGGGGTTTGACTACCCGATTTCTGCTGTTCGCGTCTCCCCTAGGTCAGTTTCCAAAAACTCGCTAATCTGCTCAAAGTGCGGGGACAAAATGAGTCTCGTTCGCACAGAGGAAGGTTTTATGGATTACCGCTGTGGTGAAGGGCACAATACACCACAGTTGAGCGTCAATATTACTGAGATAGCTAGTTGAAGCTCAATTACCTTCTTGCCCAATCCCAAAACAAGTTCGTAAGATAGTTGAAGTGAGGTGAGGGTTGTCCCAGGGGCAGGATGGTGAAATTCAAGAGGCTAAGGTCGAGGGTGAGTTGAGTCTCGAAGAGCTCGATGCCGTCATTGAGAGCGAAGATCCTGAGTTTTTGAATAAAATCAAAGAAATCGAAAGTGAGGATGCGAAGTCTGAACTTAATATCGATCTGATTGATCTCGATCAAGTTCTACGTGAAAGAGAAGGTAAATCTTGGAAAGCCCGTTGGGGTCGGACCAAGAAATATTGTTATTCGAAGCTGTTTTTAGTCTGGGTACTGATCAAGAATTTGGGGGTGGTGGTTTTTCATGCCTGCCTGAGTGGGCTCAAAGGTCTTAAGGGTAACCTCATTGAGGGTCTGAGGTCCTTTTCCTATTGGCCGGCGTCGAAGAAGGTTTTCTTTTTCGCAGTGATTCTTCTTGTTGTCGGAACGGTCGGTTTTGCCTATCGTGCTCTGACTCATGGGTGGATCTTCGATAAACAACCATTATTTGTTCGTAGTCTTCAAGAATGGTCAAGTGAGGCTGTGAAATTTAATCCTGCCCAGGATATGGAGCCATTTTTTGACTCTGCAAGAGTTGCTCAGAATTTGTTCGCATTGAAGCGGGTGGTGGTCAATATTCGCGCCTCAGAATCCTCAGGCCCAAATCCGATGGCCGCCTTTGAGATTTTTTTGGAGGGAAATTCAATAGAGGTCATTGTTGAAGTCAAAGATCGCGAATCTGAAATTCGCGATCGAATACAGCGAATAATTGAAGAAATGACATATGATCAGCTCAATTTGCCTGATGGAAAACAGACACTCATTGAAAAACTTCGTCGCGATGTCAATAAGCTTGTGACATTGGGACAAATTCGAAAGATATATTTAAAAACAGTTGTTATTAAACCTTAAACTGTTCCAAATCTATATTGTAATATTTCAAGCGATCGTGCAGCGTGCTCTTTGGCATTCCAAGATCTATGGAAGCTTTACGTTGATTGCCTCGGTTGACGGCAAGCCTTTGGATGATCATCTGTTTTTCAAATTCTTTGATCACAGGCAAGGTTTCAGCTTTTAGTTGGGCAAAGGGTGTATCTGGCAGGAGTGTTTTATCAATGAGACGTTCGATGTGGGCTTCTTCAATCAATTGTCCCTTATAGAGGGCGCTAGCTCGGCAAACAAGATTCTTTAATTCGCGAATATTTCCTGGCCAGCTGTGCTTTTTGAGTTTTTGAATAGATTGAAACGAGAAGCGAACTTTCAGTTTTTTTGCAAAACAATAAAGAAGGTCATCGAAATCGTCCATTCGGTTTTCTAAGGATGGTGGAGTGACTGTCATGACGTTGAGCCTAAAATAGAGATCGGCACGGAAGAGCCCCTCTTTGATTTTTTGCTGAAGGTTCTGGTGGGTGGCGGCAATAATTCTAATATCAGTTTTGATCGTGCGGTCCGAACCGACCGGTCGGATTTCATTATTTTCTAGTGCGCGCAAGAGTTTTGCTTGGAGCGCATAGGGAAGATCCCCAATTTCATCGAGAAACAGCGTTCCGCCACGTGCGACTTCGAAGGCGCCTTTTCGATCACTGACGGCGCCGGTGAAGCTACCTTTGACATGGCCGAAGAGTTCGCTCTCGACAAGGGTCTCGGTCAAGGCGCTACAGTTGACGCTGACAAAATCGCCTGCTGATCTGGTGGAACTAGAATGCAAGGCCTGGGCTATAATATCTTTACCTGTTCCTGACGGACCTAGAATAAGAACTGGAAAATCTGTTTGTGCGACATTGAGTAGCTCCTGCAAAGCTGAGTTCCATATTTGGTTTCGGCTTTTCATAGGGAAGTCTCGAAGCGTGGGCAGGTCTTCTGAAATCATCCATTCGTCTTGACCAAAGCGAATAAGATCGCCAGGGTTAATTTGGGCTTCGTGCACGGGAACGTCGTTGACGTAGGTTCCCTGTCTACTTCTGAGATCTTTGATCCAAAAAGAATTTTCTTTCTTTTCAATTCGCGCATGGCGATCACTGACGCCTTCGCCATAGAGTGGGATTTGGCAGGATGAATCAGAGCCGAGAGTCATAAAATCGGTGAGGGTATATTGTCTCTTTTCATCGTTGATGGGTTTCATAAGAATGGCCATGGGGGAACTCCTTGATTTGTAGGGTTTAAGTTGCCGTATTAGTTTCGTGGAGCCGCCCTTCAAGAATGGAGCCAGGCTTGTTTTTCAGTCAGTTGGTGTTTTCTTGGGTTTTGGGGGAAATAAACGGCAAGATATTTGATTTAAATCTTCAAATTCGGAAAAAGAGTCTTAAATATTGGAAGAAAATCGACTATGTTCCTTTCATGACAAAAAATAAGGTTGGAAAGGCTATCTTTCTAAAGAGTGCTGTATTTCCCCAAGATTATCCTCGCCCCGGAAAAATCGAGATAGCCTTGGCTGGTCGTTCGAATTCTGGCAAGTCTTCTTTTATCAATGCCTTGGTTGGCTCAAAGATTGCGAAAGTGAGTCAAGTTCCCGGCAAGACGAGACTGCTCAATTTCTTTTCTGTTGGTGATCATTATATATTGGTTGATATGCCGGGCTATGGCTTTGCGGCTCGATCTGGTCAAGAGATGGAAGAGTGGACCCAGATGGTTGAAAGCTATTTGACAGTGCGAGAGAATTTAGGAGGACTCCTTCTGACAATGGACATACGCAGAAAGTGGGATCAGGAGGAAAAAATGCTCAAAGAATTTTGTGAGCGGGTTGGACTTCCGCTCATTGTCGTGTTGACGAAGGCCGATAAAATTTCGAGAGCTCAAGCAAATCAAGCCGTTCAGACAATGAAAAATAAAAATCATTTAAATAATGTTTTTGCCGTGTCGAATTTAGAGTCTTCGAGTGTCAGAGCGGTTGAAGAGTTTTTTTTCAATGAATGGGTCAAAAAATGAAAGCTCTTGGTGTTATTCCTGCACGCTGGGCTTCATCGAGGTTTCCTGGGAAGCCATTGGCGCTCATTCATGGGAAACCAATGATTCAATGGGTCATTTCTGGAGCTCGGACCTCGACTGAGCTCAGTGATATTTTGGTTGCGACTGATGATGAGCGAATTGTAAAGGCCGCTGCCGATGTTGGGTGTCAGGCAGTTATGACGGATTCAAACTTGCCGTCAGGAACTGATCGAATTTTTGAAGCGAGCCGAAAGAGTGGGTCTGATATCATTCTCAATATTCAGGGGGATGAGCCCTTGATTGATAAGACTTGGATTGACCCCTTGGTCATTGCTCTCAAGGATAATATTCAGGATTCTTTGGCGGGGCACCAGACCTTGGGAGAACGCCTTTCCATGGTGACCCTGGCTCATCCAATCATTGATGAGGATTTAAGCAATTCAAACGCTGTCAAAGTCCTGGTGAATCAAAAGGGGCAGGCTATCTATTTCAGCCGTTTCCCAATTCCTTACTCTCGACATACTGCAAAAGAGTTGGGTGCGGGGGTGCCCTGTTTTAAGCACATTGGAATGTACGCGTTTAGGGCTGATTTTTTACAACATTTTTGTGAGGCTCCAGTTTCGGCACTGGAAAGGGCTGAGGGGTTAGAGCAGCTGCGGGCTTTGGATATGGGTGCGGTGATCAAGGTCATTTTGGTTGAAAAACCAACCTTGGGAGTGGATACTCCGGAGGATTTACTCAAGGTTGAAAAATGGCTGGAGGGTCGAGATGAAAAAGAAACCTAAGTTAAGCACGCGGCCTAAAAAAACAGCCAAGATTTCGACAACCAAATCGACGGACAAGGTGCTCAAGCAGAAGTTTATTTTGTCACTGGAGGCGTGGTTTCGTCTATAGGCAAGGGATTGACGGCGGCGAGTCTTGGAGCTCTTTTGGAGGCCCGTGGAATCAAGGTGACGATTCTTAAGTTTGATCCCTATCTCAATGTTGATCCGGGGACGATGTCACCATTTCAACACGGGGAAGTTTATGTGACTGAGGATGGAGCCGAGACTGACCTCGATTTGGGTCACTATGAAAGGTTTACGTCGGCGGTCATGACCCGATATAATTCAGTTTCAACGGGTCAAATATATGACACGGTTATTCAAAGGGAGCGACGTGGCGACTATTTGGGTGCCACGGTTCAGGTTATTCCCCATATCACAGATGAAATTAAAGATCGAATGTATGAAGGCTCCCAAGGGACCGAAGTTGCAATTATTGAAATTGGCGGAACCGTTGGGGACATTGAAAGTCAGCCATTTCTAGAGTCTCTGAGGCAAATGCGAAATGAGCTCGGAGCAGGGAACTCAGTCCTGATTCACGTCACCTATGTACCCTATATCGCGGCCGCAGGAGAACTCAAAAAGCAAGCCGACTCAGCATTCTGTCAAAGAACTTCGTGAAATCGGTTTGCAGCCAGACTTTTTGGTTTGTCGCACGGAGCGGCCTTTGGACGAGGGTTTAAAGAAAAAAATAGCTCTTTTTTGTTCTGTGAACGCAGAGCATGTTATAGCGGCACAGGACTCTTCGACTATCTATGAAGTTCCCTTGTCATTGCACAAGGAGGGCTTGGATCAGTTGGTTGTTGAGAGCCTGGGTCTCGAATCTGAACCTCTTGATTTGCGCGGATGGCAACAAATTGTCAAAATTCTTCACAAGCCAGAGCGCACTGTTCGAATTGGAATTGTGGGAAAATATGTTGATTTAAAGGAATCTTATAAATCTCTAAACGAGGCTATTGTTCATGGAGGAATCGCCAATAACGCCAAGGTTGATATTGTTTATGTTGATTCTGAAAAAATCAATGATCGCAATGTAGGTCATATCCTGGGAGAGGTGCATGGAATTCTAGTTCCGGGAGGGTTTGGAACTCGTGGAGTCGAAGGAAAGACAGCAGCAATTCGCTACGCTCGTGAAAAACAAATTCCGTTTTTTGGGATTTGTTTTGGTATGCAATTGGCCGCCATTGAGTTCGCCAAGAATGTTTGTGGAATCAAAGATGCAACCAGCCGAGAGTTTGTTGGCGAGGGTGGACGAGGGAATCTCGTGATCGATGTTATGAGTGAACAAAGAGGAATTACCAACAAGGGTGGAACAATGAGGCTAGGGTCATTTTCATGTGACCTCAGTTCGGGATCAAAGGTTCATGCAGTTTATAAGTCTCTGCGGATTAATGAAAGACATCGGCATCGATTTGAGTTTAACAACAAATATAGACCATTGTTTGAAAAGAAGGGAATGATTGCAACCGGTGTTTGCAAAGAAAGAAACTTGGTTGAAATTATAGAACTTCCGGATCATCCATGGTTTGTGGGAGTTCAATTTCATCCAGAATTTAAATCGAAACCTCGGCGCCCCATCCTCTTTTTAGTCAATTTGTTCGTCAGAGTTTACTCAGAAAGAATTTAGCAAAATGAGTTCAAAAATCATTGGTCAAGGCCTTAGGGTTTTAGAAGTTGAAGCAGCCTCAATCCTTTCACTCAAGAGTCGAATTGATGATCTATTTGTTCATGCCGTTAATATGGTTGTGAGGACTCAAGGGAAGGTGATTGTGACGGGAATGGGTAAGTCTGGTCATATTGCTCGAAAACTTGCGAGCACATTTTCATCGACTGGAACTCCCGCGGTTTACCTGCACCCTGCAGAGAGTTCACACGGGGATCTTGGCATTATTGGCAAAGACGATCTTGTTCTGGCAATTTCCTATGGTGGTGAAACCCAAGAACTTTTTCCGATTCTCAGCTTTGTGGCCAGAAAGAATATTCCTTTGCTTGCCATGACTGGGCAGTTGCGCAGTACGCTCGCCAAGGCAGCCGCTGTTGTCCTAAACATCCATGTTCCAGAAGAGGCCTGCCCAATGGGGTTAGCTCCGACGGCCAGCACCACGGCGGCTCTCGCGCTTGGGGATGCCCTTGCCATGGCTGTCTTGCAAGAAAAAGGGTTTACCCCCGAAGACTTCGCCCAATATCATCCAGGGGGAAGTCTAGGTATAAAGTTGCTGCGAGTAAAAGATGTTATGTTAGAAGGAAAGTCGATTCCTTTAGTGAAACGTGACACTCCATTTAGAGAAGTCATCACGATGATGACCCATAAAGATGTTCGTGGCTCTGCCGGGGTTCTTAACGAAAAAAATGAGCTTATTGGTATTGTCACTGATGGAGATATTCGTCGGCGCCTTGAAAAGGGGCATAACCATTTAGATGGCACGGCGGAGGATCTGATGTCCCATCAGCCTAGAACGATTGATTTGTCTGAGTTGGCGGAAAGAGCGTTATTTATGATGGAACAATTTCGAATTCAAACTCTTTACGTCCTCGATAAGAATTCATCGACCCCGCTGAAGCCGATAGGAGTTTTGAACTTTCACGAGCTTTTTAAAGCCAAGGTGCGGTAGTCGGGTCAGGATCCATCATTCGTCTTTTAGATTGAAGCGTTCACCGCGTCTCCCCGTCGAATCTGGCAGTGGAGCGGACTTGATCGCCTTGCCAAAACGAAAGGCCCAGACGATGTTCTCGGTCTTATTAAAGCCTAAGCTCGTTTGAAGCTCGCTATTTTCCTGGGATACTTTATCTAACCATTGAGGATCCACTTGATGATCAAAGAGATTCTTCTTGAGAGCGTAAATTATTTCTGACCCTAAAGTGAGGGGCTGGACCTGGTACCCTTGTGATGTGAGTTCGAGCCATATCCGCATCAAGGAACGGCCTGTGTTCAAATAGCCTAGCTGCCTGTCATCACTGAGCGCGATAAAAACAATTCCAGCAGAGTTCCGGATAAGTCTCCGCGTATTTCCCTTGTTGATTTGAGTCAGGGCAGGATATAGGAATCGAATCAAAATGAAAGTTTAGCGAAGAGTATGATAAACAAGGCTTCAAGAAACTTGAGTCGCAAAATTATTCAGAGAAAACCCATCTTTGGGGATTGGTTTAGATTTTAGATGAATCCATCGAACCAGATCTGTGACGGCCTTCTTTGTTGTCCAAAAGAATTCATCACAAAGTAAAAAATAGTTATTAAAGCCCCAAAACTCAATAGCGAAGACATGTTTTTCATATTAAAGAAGTGGACCCCCTGATCGGAAAGGTAATGAATCGCAAACCGGGCACTATCTAGGCGTTCCAATTTGAAAGGCTGACAATTGTCACCACTTGGATATCTTACAGAAAACTCCAGAATCTTTCTGATCTCATCTTCTGTTACTGGAGTTAGGGTTTGTGACTGATTGGAGAAAAATGTCGATTTTTTCACATTCAACTGATTACTCATGGTGAACCTCCGATGGGGCCTGCCTGCACTGTCTCATGTTGAAACTCTCGAACTGATGACCTCGCTAATTTAAAAGTGTAACGAAGATCGCCAAATACCCAAAGATTAATAAATATTCGATCTCAAGATGCACCGGTTTGGGCCAAAGCAGAGCATTCACTGACTATGATTGGAGTTGCGGGAAGAGACATGTGCCGTTTTGATAGGAAGGCATTGATAATTCATTTGTAAATAGTTCAAGGGCGATAGGGGGAATGTTGTCAAGAATAGCCCTTCGGCATATAAGACAAGACCTTGATTACTCTTTGGAGGTTGCCCATGTCCCAGGTGTTGTATAAAAGGTTATTTGATTCGATATTCTTTGTTGCTCTAAACATTCTGTCTTTTGATGCTATTGCTCGCAACAATTTCTATTGTTTTGTTAATCCAGAATATCCGAAACAAATTCTGATCTCAAACACGGTTGACTTTATCTTTGTTGAGGCGCCCATGCTGATTCAACTTAAAGAAAAACTAGTTTTTCAGAAGGATGGAGATTTTGACCATTCTAAATTTAAAATTAAAATCAATCCGAATAGTTACTCCCCAGTGGATAGGTTTTCTGACCTCAATATTCATGACAAAAGCAAGGTTGAGATTGAAATCGATGGAAAGAAAAGTACAGGTCATGCGGCAATGGTTCAGATGATAGCTGATGATGAGTTGGATCAAATGCCTCTGTTCGCAGGCGAATCGAAAAGATATTTTGTAACTTACGACCCTCGCCAGAATGAAATGTGGAAGGACCTTTCATTTTTTGTCGGGGTCTTCGAGTATTCAAAGGAAACGGGCATCTCAGAGACTCCTCTATTTCAGCGAAGTGCTCGAAAGAGAAACAAATTTCTCTGCAACAGTGGGCACAGGTTGAAGTGAGGTCCTCCGCAGTAATAGATGGTCAATTTTCACTTGGACTTCTGTGGCGGCTCTTCGTTGGACGCCTTCTCGTTTGCACCCCTGGAAAAAACTTCGTCTTTCCATTCAGATCCGAGGCAAAGTCTACGGCGCAATCAACGGGTCGAGTCGTTCTCCCGATCGACAAATTGTATTTGTATATTGAGGATTTTTCTTATAAATCCAATGATTTATTGTTTCGTGGGTGACCGACCAATTTGAATTTTCAAGCTTCAATCCCCTTTGTATTTCTGAATTTGAAGAAATTCTTGAAAGTTCTCCCAAAAAGGGAGAAAATTTCAGCACCTATTTGTGTAACGAAATTTATTGTGTGATGAACACATCGTCCGCAAATTGAAGGGGTCATTCCCTCCACCTGCAAATCGAGGTTGAATATGGTCAACTTCAAGAAACCGTTTCGATCCACAAACCTTTCCTGTCTTTGAATCCCTAAATTCGCATCCCTGACTGCGACCCAAGACCTTCTTCTTCACCGCCGCAGGAATCGCCTGTTGCGAAACCACTCGTCTCTGACTCGCTGTTCCTTCCGTTGCGGAAGTGGAGTCTTGATCAATCCTATCTTTAGATTCAAAATCAGCATTAGTTTCAGTTTCAGGTTTAGTTTGGCTTTTCGATCTAAATTTCGCTCCAACTCGGGTCCTAACGTATCGCTCTGCAAGATTGACAATGACCTCCGCCAGAGTTGCGCCTGGCAGGGCGTGGGAAAGCAAGGCTTTGGCTCGTTCCACAATTTCCATTTGCTTTTTGCTCAAAGTGAGCTCAATTCTGACCGATTCATCTTGCTGAATTTTCTGCCTGAACTGAGTTTGGGGCGGAAGTTTAAATTCTTGCGCCAAGATCAATTCGCTCTCTTCTCCGGTTTTATTCTCAAGTTTTGCAAGGAGGTCCTTTTTCTCATTTGGCAAAAGTTGAATGTTATCATTTTTTCGCACCAACCTGAGGATTTGCTGCACCTGTGACACTTGGCTCAACTTCAAACTGCCGTCTTCGATTTTGCTGCCAAGTTCTGGCACTTGCTGCATCATCCGCGCGGCATCAATTCGACGCTGGGCGCTTGCAGGAGTGTAGCCAATGAGTTTGACCAAGTAGTCAAATAAACTTGCCTGAGCCATTGGAAGATAGAGTTTTCGCTGATCAACTTCGGCTATTAACTGCAATATTTGATGAGTAAGTCTTCGCTCTTCCGCGGCTCGATTGAGGAGTCGATGATGGAGTTCCTCATTTGTCAGCTCAAACAAATTCATCTTAACGGTTTGAGAAAATTCGAAATCTTGGGTCATCTTGAAGTCCTTTCTTGAACTGTCTAATTGTTTAATAGTTTCTTTATTTGCTAGATTCTAGCAAGTGAACATAACACGGGTTTTAGAAACGGATTTTCTACGTTTTTGGGCGATAAAACGGGATTCAAGCGAATTCGTTAAAGAGACTGATATGTCACGCAAGGCGCTCTTGTGGCCGCGTTCAAGATAGGTCGGAGGTCCGGCGCCTTGGTGATTATATTCAGACAACACTCGGCCTGTGGCGAAGTCAAAAACGGATGTCAAGCGCAATAATTTGCATTGCGAAGAGCAATTGAAGTGAGCAATTGAACTGATCAATTGAAGAAAGCATTTTGAAAGATGGGGGATCGAGATATTCTCTAGATATTTGAACACTCGATTGGGTTCTCGGAGTTTTCTGAAAGAGTTTTTTCTAATTCCCCAGATGAAACAAATTTTTGATTGCTATCGAGATCCAGAGGCAATCGGTGTCCGTTACGACAAATCGGCCCATTGTGGGAGGCTTGATAATTCGTTTGTAAATAATTCAAGAGAGAGTGGGGGAATGTTGTCAACGAGGGTATTTTGGCCTACAAGAGAAAGCTCCATTGAGGGTAAAAAATGAAAATTATTATACGTTTACTTGTAGGCTCACTATTCGCTCAAGTTGTTTGTGGATTTGCATTTTCTGCGGTTGCTCCAATTGAGAAACCAAAAGTATTGATTGAGCTCGCAAAGCTTGTAGACGACAAATTGAGTATCTTGGTCCCGGCTCGCATTGAGGCGAAGATCCAATCCCTTGTGAGTGCCGATGTTGAAGGTCATGCCGTGCAGATTCTTAAACCCCTGGGAGCCGCGGTGAAAGCCGGGGAAACCGTTCTTTTTTTGGAAAATAAAGATCCAGGTTTTACGTTCGCAAAGGTTCCAATTCGCTCTCCAATATCAGGAGTCATCAGTCAATTTCATATAGGGGCGATGTCTAAGGTTGGTCGAGGAGATCGTCTTTTTGTGGTTATGGACCCAAAGGCTCTCAAAATCATGGCCGAAATATCGAGTTTGGATTCCGGTTTGCTCACGGTTGGGAGTCGAGGTCTTTTTAATTCTGGAAAAGAGGAAAGACAGATCCGGGTGGTAGGCCTAAGCCCTCTTGTAGATCCTCGGACAGGGACCGCCTCGGCTGAACTTGAATTTATAGACGAGCGGCGTGGACCGACTCAGGTTGATCAAAGCAAACAGGGGGCGCCAGCCATTGGAACCATTGGGCAGGCCAAATTTCACATTAAAAAAGGTGCAGTGATTTTATTGCCCGAGAACAGCGTTGTTTATCAGGATGGAAAGCCGGCAATTCGTGTGATTAAAGCTGACAATTCAACGGAAAAAAGAAGTGTTGAACTCGGTGAGCAGCGAGAAAATCTCTATGTGGTCAAGTCAGGTATTTTGGCGGGTGATCGAGTCGTGGTGAGATCAAGTCGCGCTATTCGTGAGGGTGAGGCCATTGAAATTGAAGAGTCGAAGCCTCCAGCTCCGGCGACAACCGCTGAGAAAAAATAATGTTAGGTATTTATTCTCGACCGCTACGTGTTTATATTATATTGGCTGCCTTAGCCCTATGGGGTGTTTTGAGTGGCTTTCAATTGCCAATCTCATTATTTCCAAACAGTAGTCAAGTTCGAGTTGTTGTTCGAATTCCCTACGGATCAATGTCGGCAACTCAGTTTTTTGAGTCCTATGGCAAAAAATTAGAAGCTGAATTGCAGGGGATTAAAGTAAATAATATTGGGGTTCAACTTCTGACGGCGAAATACAAATCATCTGGGGCTGATTATCGCATGATCTTCGATTGGGGGGCAGAACCAGACCAAGCTATGCGTGATGTTGAAACTAAAGTTAATTCTAGATTTTCTTCCGCAGATGAAGATGTCAGAGTTGGTATTCGTGTGGATAGCTGGAAGGAAAACCAAGGTTTTATCGCAATTAGTTTCTACAGTCCTCTCAGGTCGTTGGATGAAATTTACGATATTCTTGAACCCTTAGTGTCTCCAATTGCCTCTAAGGTAGCAGATGCGGCGGGCCTGGAGCTATACAACCCCAATCAAAAAGAAGTAACGATCACGCCGATTCTTGAGAAGCTAGCTCAGTTTGAAGTGACTACGAGTCAACTGCAACGGTCAATTCAAGAGGCTGTTTCTGGAATGAGCGGCGGCTCTATGAAGATCGGCGACAATGAATACCAGCTTGAGTTGCCGAAATTTGCCGCTGATGTCACTGACTTTGGGCAAATTCAAATTGCTAGACCCCAAAAGCGATTTGTGTTTTTGAAAGACATTGCAAAAATATCAGTGGGTCTGTCGCTCCAGAGTAAGCAAAGGTTTAAAACCAGCGGTGTCGAGAGTTTGATTCTTTTTGCAGATCCCAAAGAGGGCGGAAACATCAAGAAAATGGCTGATCAAATTATCAGTGAACTCAGCCTTGTGAAATCCAAGTGGCCAGCCGATATTCAATCAACCGTTCTTGTGAATCCCTCAGAATTTATCAATAAGAGCATCTTGGGTGTGATTAAAGAAGTGTTTTTGGCAGCTTTCTTGGCGGTGGTCGTATTGTTCTGTTTTATTGGTAGTTTTAAGAATGTAATTACGGCGGCTGTTGAAATTCCCCTGAGTTTGCTTATGGCCTTTATCTTGATGAGATTTGCCGGAATGAATCTCAATATGATTTCATTAGGTGGCTTGGCGCTATCGGCGGGAATGAACGTTGATGCCTCAGTTGTTGTTTTAGAAAATATTTTTAGGCATTTTGAAATGCACAAAAAAAATCTATCTTATTCGGAAAAGGCACGAATTGTGATGACGGCAGTTGGTGAAGTGAGACTGCCAATCATTGCCTCAACAATGGCCTCCTTGGTGGTTTTTTTGCCTCTGATGTTTACAAAGGGTCTGACGAATTCATTGCTTGGCGATCTCGCGAAAGCTGTGATTTTTTCTCATGGGCTTTCTGCTGTCGTAGCTCTGGTCTTAGTGCCAACCATTCGACTGCACTTGATTTCTAACTCTGAAGTTTCAGAGATTCATTCGCCCTTTGAAAAGTGGCTCGGCAGATTAGAAAAGGGCTATCGAAGCACTTTGGAGAGATTTTTGCGCTCAAGTCGAACCCAATGGGTTGTTTTTGGTGGGGTGGTTTTGGCTCTTCCAGCCTTAGTGCTCCTTGTCCTGCCACGTTTGAATAGAGAAGTTATAGGTCGCCCAGAAAGTGACTGGCTGATTGTCGGAGTCCATTCTGTTGTTTTCAACTCCTCGGCCCAAATGGAATCAGAGCTGACGGAATTAGAACAGAGTTTAATGCAAAAGTTTCCCGATAAAGTCGCCTATACATTTGCTCAGGTTAGAAACGAACAAAATGGAAGCATCATGCTTCGGCTCAAATCGCGACGTGATATTTCTGAGATGTCTGACAAGGCCGAGGCTGACTACAAAAGCACACCTACGAAATCCTATTGGGTTCAACCCTGGAACCCGTCAGAGTTGAGTATCCCTGATCCACCGCAGATGCGAGTGGAGATTAGAGGGGGAACTCCTCAAAGTCGTCTGAATGCCGCGCAGGACCTAGAGACTTTGATTCGAGAAAGAAATATTTTCGACAAAGTTGAAACGGCCCCCACCTCGAAAATTGGTAAAGGAATTGTCGTTAGGGATATGACTCAATTTGGGGCTCAGCAAGAGGTCTTGGGTCGAGGGGAAATCTCGCACTATTTGAGAGTAGTGACGAGCGGAGTTGAAGCCTCGACGAGGAAGGCAGAGTTTACAAAGTCACTCGACGAAATTCAAAAGAAGATTTCATCCAAGGCGCAGGCGACACCTTCTCCAACCTTGGTTGCAGGAGTTCCTGATCAGGAGCTTCTGGATGCTCTTGATCAGCTGAAGTGGGCGATCGCGATTTCAATATTACTAATTTTTCTGACAATGGTGATTCAGCTGGGGGACGTGATTCAATCACTCTTGGTCCTCGTGGCAATTCCGTTAGGATTTATTGGCGTGGTGGTTTCGCTTTGGTCTTTTGGAAGCACTCTTTCGCTGAACTCGGGCCTCGGGACGATCTTGCTCAATGGAATTGCGGTTGCAAATAGTATTATCTTAGTTGATTTTATCCAGAAATTGTTTGTGTCAGGACGAAGTCCCATCGACTCAACCATCGAAGCCTCGGTCGCTCGACTCAGGCCAATTTTGATGACTTCTTTGACGACGGGTTTGGGAATGTTTCCTGTGGCGCTGGGACTTGGGGACGGTGGAAAGATTCTTCAGCCCTTGGGTATTGCTGTGTGTGGAGGTCTGTGGGTGTCAACAGTCCTGACTTTGTTTTTGGTTCCGGCACTGCAATATCAGTATCTTAAGCGCAGACCAGTCGTCGTTCACTCTCAAGGGCAATCTCTAGTGGAGAGTCAGGAGCAGAGGCAAGGACAGGTCCAAGGAGAGTTTCAGGGAGAGTTGCAAGGACAGGCTAAGGTGTGAATGTGAATAAAATACTTTTAAGAATACTAGCCTTCAGTTTGTTTGTCAGCGTGACATGGGCTCATGTTCATCAGGACTTTTTGAATGATCTGAAGCTGTTTAAGGCGAACAGTCTATTGCCAAGGACTCAGAAAGCGAAACTTCAAGCGGCCGAAGATGAAATGTTAAGCAAGAGATTGTTCTGGACACCAGATCTTGCTATTTCAGCCGGACAACAGCGGTCGACCTTGAATCAGTCATCAAACTCTGGGACCATGACAACGACCGATGATAAACGATATTTGCAGGCCTCTGCCAGTTTAAATATTTTCAAATCTGGTCAAGACCTGATGGATTTGGAGAGGGCTCAGGCTCTGCGCAAGGCGAGAGTGAGTGCCGCCCAAGATGAAGATTTGAAGTTAGAACTGGAAGCGGCGGGCTTAATATTTAAGGCTGTTTTTTTGAAACAGACCTTGCGTATTCAAGAAGAATTGCGCCAAACGAAAGAAGACTCAACTAAAATAGTTAAAGATCGTTTCGCTCAAGGAAAAGCTCCTCTCCAGGAGGTCACTAAGGTTCAAGTCGATTTAAATCAACAAATCAATCGAATCCGAACCGCCAAAATTTCGGTGAGCGAAAATGAAACGGAAATGCGGAATTTGTTTGTTCGGTCGGTGTTGACTTCGGATTGGCCACTGACTGAAAGGTCAGAGCTGTGCCGTTCTTTGGAGCAATCCTCAGAATATTCTGTGGACCATTCAACAAAGCATGGGGAGTTTCCTTCGTTCCCAAAGCTTGAAAGTATCTTCTGGAATTCACGGGCGAATGAGCTTGAGTGGAGGACCGCTCGGATGGGTCATGGGCCTCGGTTGGATTTTTCTGTTGAAGTGCAGCAATATCCAATTCCGGAGAGGGGGAATCAGCAGGTCGTATCTGTGTTGGAGCTCAAAATACCGATCTGGTCCCGTTTAGAGACTTCGGCTGCGGTGAGTGCCTCTTTGTCAAATTTTCTGAGCGCAGAAGCTGACTATTTGAGTTTGAAACAAAAAGTTGAAGGTCAGAATGAACTCTTGAACAAGAAATTGATTTTGGCCCGGGAAAATCTTGTAGATGCGAAAAGTAATCTTGCGTCATCCAAACGACTGTATCAAGATTTTTTGAGAAGTTTCAGTCTCGGGCGAATTTCAATTAACGATTTGTTTCTTGAGCAAAATCGCCTTTTGGATAGCGAGAGTGATCTGGCCTTAAGCCAATTGGTCTATCATCAAACCTTGATGGAAAGTTGTTATTTTCGAGGATTGCCTATGTCGCGATAAATGAGAAAAATAACACATCGCCAAAGCATTTAGCCTGTTCGGCGAGCGTTCTGCGAGGGAGTTTTCATCTTCGCGGAACCTGTTAGTAAATCTTATCCATTCTTGGTCAGCCGACAGGAGACTCACTCCAGCGTAGCCTTCTGGATTATGCCAAGCGGGTCGCACGACTACCTTGGAAGTAATATTCGGACCTAGTTTAATTTTAATGCTCTGGGCACCCTCCCTCAGCTGTTGATTGGGTCCAATAAAAAGTTTTACACCTCCGCGGGAGACATCACAGACTCTGGCCAAAGCTGAGTCAGATTTGTCTTTGAGGCAAATTCGGGTCGCGGTATTCATTTGAATTCGGAGATTTTCTGGCAATAGCCCTTTTCCAATTTCGGAAAAGGTATTCGCCCCCAGGCTTTGGGCAATTCGCAAATTGATTTCCTCGGGGAATCGAGAGTCTAAATCAGGATCGCTTCCCGCAATTCTTGAATGAAGCTTGGAGTGATAATAGTGCTTCGGACCTGAAAGTATTCTGGGCAAGGGTAGAGGTCAGAATTTGCATTTGAGGATTGCAAAAAATAGAATAGATTTTTGCGAAGAGTTTTTTTTAAGTAGGTCTTTTTAAGGTCAGCTTCAAAGTCACTTAAGGGTAGAAAAAGTGGAACAGCGGGAGCTCCATTGACAAACTGATAGGATGGCGCGAGGGAAAGGGCTTGAAATGGCCTGAATAGATAGAAGGCCTCATAGAGCTCTGCCATTGAAGGGTTCACCGCCACAACGAAGTGGTCTACGCCGCACCAGGTTCTAATGTAACGATAGAAGAAACGGAAAAACGAGTGCAACAGATGGCCACCATTTCCACGGTACTTAGGAGAAATAGCTAGCGATGAAAACTCACAAAGCACTTCCCCTCGTGTTCGCAGTTGGGAAAGGTCGAATATTTTCTCCATAGGCAGGCCAATTGGGTTATCTCGTATGAGGGACATCGTCGCCACAACAACACCATTGATCTTTGCGATAGCCATCATTGTGCTTGGCATAAGATGATGAGGGGTTAAGCGAATTTTGAGAGGATCTGGCTTCATGAATGATTTTCCGACATAACCATCATGGAGAACTCGAAGAGCTGCCAGGAACTCGGCCTGATCGGTGACGAATTTGAATTGAATATTTAGGTCCAAATTCCAAGGAAGAGAAAGACTCTCTCGAAAAACGGAGTGACGCAGTTTTTTAGGCAAGAACTTAAGTAATTTTTTGACTCCCATAGCTGATGGTTCCTTTCCCTGGTGTTATCTTTTCAAAAAGTCAGGCCATCAGCCGGGCGTTATTTTGGGGTGGAAACATTTCTTTGAGTTTTTTTTGAAACTCCTCTAAAATGAACAAGATTTAGGCGAAATATTTTATATTTTTGTGTTTTGTGATGAATGTGTTTATTTGTTAGCTAAAAATCAAAATCTATGTGAGGTGTGGTTTCTTCAATACAGTCTTTAAATGGGAAATTGAGAGAGAAAAGACTCAAAAAATTTGATCTAAAGAAACATAATGATAAAGGTAGGCGTTTTTTGACCTTCCGACTTGGGTTTTTTCATTAGGTGCTCAAGGTGTTTGTGAAGGGGTAGTTAGCTAAAGGGCTAGTTCAAGGGATGTTAAAAGGGAACGTTAACGAGATAATTAAAGAGATGTAATGACAAAAGCAAAGAGTTTTTCTCATATGATCAGAAAAATTGAGACCCCTTATGCGGTCACAACATATTATAACTTTCCAGGTGGTGGGTTATATTTCGAGAGTTTGCAAAAGACCGAGAAGTTAACGTGTATGTTTGACGCCCTTCCAAATTTTTGGAGTCTTGCTTATGCTCTTGACTTGCCCGAGGGCAGGGTTTTTTTGGTTCGCCGCGGTCAGCTGATTCCGGTTTCCGGCAATGTCGGGCTTTTTGTTCCGCCTTTTTCGATTCTTGATTGGCGACTAAACATTGGTTTAGTTGAGTGGAAAGCGGTCATTCAGTTTTCAGAGCCTCCAGTTTTGGCTCCAAAGCATGCGACCATGTTCCAACTTCGATATGAACTGCCATTAACTCGTAGTGGAATAAATGAAGAAATTTTTGGGCTCATCAAGACCGGTCAACGGGTCGACAAAGAAGAAAAAGTGATCCCCTTAGGCCTCAAGGCAAAACAGGCGATTGACCTGAGTTTTAGTGATTCAGTTCTGATGGATGATCTTTGCAAAGATCTTGGATGCTCACCCTCTGCGATGAGTCGTGCGTTCAAGACAAGCTATGGTATCTCACCTGTTGCCTATCGGAATCAACTCCGAGTCTATGATGCGAGCTTGAAAATGCTCATGGGTGAATCAGTCACCAAAGCTGCCCATGATGTCGGGTTTCAAGATCTTTCCAGATTTAACAAGCAGTTTAAGATCAAGATGAGAGCAATTCCAAGCCAATTCAAATTGGGGCCAGCTGCCAGGTGAGAGTTCGCATTGAGCTCAGATCCAGGCACTTTTAAATCATTTTTTGGAATTTTTGTAATAAATCGCTGGGCAATACCACTCATTGAGCGCCAATGAAATGGCAACAACAGAAATTAAAAAAGGAGTCTTTGTGTTCTTAAAGTCGCGTCTTTTTGTGTCTACAATTTACTCGCTTTCGGCCCTTCTCTTCGGAGCGCAGAGTCATGCTCAGGTCATCATTGCCGGAAGTACGCAAAGCAACTCGAGCTGATGAAGAAGGGTTTCAAAATTCTTTTTTCGAATCAAGCAGCTCAAATGGACAAGGAAAAAATCGAATCTATTGAAAATGAAGTTATCAATAGATTCGCAAAGTGACATAGATTTTATGCTTTTTCGTCAATGTTGGTGCGCGCGACTAATAGCTCTAGTCTTGAATTCCTAGGGCTGTTTTCCAGCGACCAATAGGCCACTGACAGGATCTTGAACTGGAACGCCCTTGGTTGTATTCCCGTAGACAATACTCAAACTAGGACTGAGTTTGAAGCCCCAGGCTTTTAGCACAGCGATGGGGTCAATCATTTTTATTTTACCTTTGCCAATCAGTGTTGATAATTTTCCGGAGACTTCAACAGAGACCACAACGCCCGCCCTCACATCAATGTGGCCGTTATACATCATCAGCTTGTTTCGGCTCAAATCCGGATTTGTTAAAATATAGGGGCTCGTTTGATTTTTCCTCATGGCTGGGAGGCAGTGGAGAGATCCGTCTTCCAAGATTCCACAATTGTTTGCCCATTTCTGACCGTTCATTCCCCGCGCAAAGAGATCCGAATGGGAGGCATGATCATAGTGTGCAGTAATATTTCCTGTTCCGCGAGTCACTTTCTTATAGAAACCGACTTCTTGAGTTTTTTCGACCATATTTCCAGCCCCATCAGGCTCCGAGTACTTTTCAGTCGTATAGCCGGCCAACTGGGTTCCGTCTTGAATCTCATTCATATCAGCGGCTAGTACTTCAGGTGTAATCTCCGTATGTTCGAAAGTCATATTGCCGACAGCTTGGGTTGATATGGCATAGGGGGTGTAAATGGGATTGCCATTGCTATTGGTTTCGTTGATATCATAGGCAACAGCTCCATTAGCCTTAGCCTCCTTAATTAACTTTTGTACAGCAACCGGTATTTCATGCCCTCCAAAGCTTAGTTGCTGAGCAAAACTAGAACCAGAGATAGCTAATATTAAGGCGGTTACGGCAATCTTTCTCATTTTGTTTGTTCTCCAAATGTTGTGTTTAAATTTTTCACCACGAAAATCATCCCTCACGAAAATCGCTTCCCATGAGAACCCAAATCGCAGAGCAAGGAGTATTCCAATCAAAATATCCACTCAACGGAAAACATTGAGGGAACCAAGAGTTGAGGTTAGAAAAAAAAACAAATTCGAGACAATTCCTGACTGTGCTCAATCCATCCCCATCACTAAGTGAATTTGTAAATAAAATCTAACAGGACTTTTATGCCAATAGTCCACCTCAAAAAGAGGTGACATAACCTCAAAAAGAGGTGATAATGAAAAATGCTTGAATCCATCTTTGGCAACGCCACAGTCGAAAAGGTCCTTCTTTATCTTCAGAATTACAATGAAGGCTATGCCTCTGAAATTGCCAGCACTTTTTCTGTCGATCTTAGCACCGTACAAAAGCAGTTGAAACGTCTTGAAGACGGTGGCATTATTGTCAGTCAAACTAAAGGTCGTACTCGCCTTTTTCTATGGAATCCTCGTTATCCCTTTCGCAAAGAACTCCAGAGTCTTTTAGAAAAATCCTTTGAGTTTCTACCTGAAAGTGATATCAAAAAATTTTATCGCAAGCGCCAGCGTCCAAGACGTGCAGGCAAACCTCTGTGAGAATTACAAGGAAAAGCGATATTCAAACAATTGCTTCCATCGTCTGTGATTGCTTGCTCAAACATGGAATTGATGCGGTTCTTTCGGGCGGAGCCGTTGTTTCGATTTACACGAACAATGAATATGAATCTAAAGATCTTGATTTTATCTCATCAGAGGACATGAAGTCGATTGCAGAGGCCCTACTCGTAATTGGTTTCAAGAAATCACCAGGACGACATTTTACCCACCCAGATACTGAATATTTTGTCGAGTTCCCAAAACCACCGCTTGCTATTGGAAATATGCCGATCAAGGAATGGGCAACTCAAAACAACAAGGCAGGGAAGCTTCAACTTTTGACCCCCACCCATTCAGTCATGGATAGGCTTGCCGGTTATTTTCATTGGAACGACAAGCAAAACCTTGATCAAGCTTTGATGATTGCGAAAAAATATCCAGTCAAAATTAAAGAAATCGAAAAATGGGCCAAAGGCGAAGGGGAAATTAAAAAGTTTGAGATTTTTCGAAATAGCCTTTAAACCATTGGCCAAGGTGATTGGGTAGATCGAGCCATTACTGACTGGGTCCCATCACAGAACCTGCTGGCAGATTTCCCGCACACGGCTCTTCAGAAAAGAGGATATTTGCCGGAGCCTGCGCCCAGGGTAGCTAGAGATGAGCTCGCCCCGTAGCGCTCATCCACTTTTCGTCTTCGCCACCTTATCTGATGGATCGACAGCTACAAGTTGTTCCCTTTCGGGGTTTACGCCCATTCATCTCACCGATTCGGCCTGTTCATTGGACGAATTCTTTAGCTCTATAAAGCTATATGGCTTTCCGAGAATATGGTTATCTTGCCTCTGGTGGGGGCTCAGTATGGGTGACGAAATGCTTTTGCTGACAAAAAAACACATGCAGGAGCAAGGCTCAGATAGTCAGGAAATTCAGGTCGCGTTGGCTCAGATGCAGCAACAGTTTAATGAAATGAAATCCAATCCAACTTCGGATAAAGAGTGGCTCTATGAAGGTAAGATAGCGAGAAACACCTATAAATGGTGGGCCTCAATTCTAGACTTAAAGTTGGAATCTGTGCTCCTATCACTTGAAATACCTATTTATATGGCTCATGGAACAGCATTTTGAGTAATGCAATGGCTTGGATTATTCAGAATCTGCGTTAGTTGGGTCATGCTGGCCTTTGCAGAACATACTAAGGAAGAGTCTGGCTAAGTCATATTTTAGACAAAGTATAATTTTGCCTAGAGAGGCAGTGTCATCAGTTTGCATGACATATCTTTAAGCCATTCGACTCATAAAATTTCATCGAAGCTTCTTCACCGTTCCCAACTCCGAGCAAGATATTCGAGCAGCCACGAACCTGACTAATCTCTCTAATTTTTCTGACTAGAGCCTTGCCAACACCTTGACCACGATATTCTTCGCAAACAAAAAAATCGTCTGCATACGCAAATGGAGCTACCTTATAGCTACTCTCTCCAAAAGTTAGAGATACTATCCCGCAGAGCTCGCTTTGTTCGTGCGCAGCAAGAAAAATGAGATTGCTGTTTGGGTCAATAGCCTTATCAAAAAGCCGTCTGTTAGAGCTTTCATCGAGAATGGGCTCACCGGCGTAGTTGTAAAATTTCTTCATGATTTTACAAAATTCCTCATAGTCTCTACCTTCGAGTTGTGTCACTTCCATAAGTCAGCCTCCGGAGGGGCAAAATAGCTTGTTTGCAGCTCAGTGCCAAGGAGACCGTCTGATAGGGCTCTGCGAAAGAAACTCTGAAGCGGCTGCCCTTGAGCGGTCTCATCAGAGACATACTAGGACAAAAAGTTTCACAAAAACTCTACCGGAAGTCTTCTTTTTTTGCAAATTTCGTCACGCTCAAACTGAGAATTGGGTTCAACTTCTCGCAGGGTCGAGAGCGGACGGTTGTTGGCTCAATGGGTCTGCTGATTCAATCAGTCTTCGTGGGCGCCAAGGGGATGGTGGCTTTCCATTGTTCGAGCGAGGGCATCGAGACTCAAATGTGTGTATTTCTGAGTGGCGATGAGGCTTTCGTGTCCAAGAAGTTCTTGAAGAATACGCAAGTTGACTCCACCGGTGAGAAGGTGAGTGGCATAGGAATGTCTGAGGGCATGAGGGTGTAGGGGGGCGTGCAGACCAACAAGTTGTCCGCGTCGCTGAATCCAAGCATAGGCGGTGCGGCGATTGAGAGGCTGATTGCCAAAAACAAATTCTGTTTTGCACTGGGGTTGCCAGTGGGCAAGTTTGGCTAGGACCATTTTTGGGAGAACGACGATCCTTTCTTTTTGCCCCTTTCCGAGGATTCGTAAGCTCCGAGTTTGCAAGTGAAACTGGCGCCAAGTTAGCTGGCAGGCCTCGCTAACCCGAAGGCCTCCGCCATAGAGCAAGAGAAATAGAAGTTCCTCCTGGCTATTCTGATGGGAATCGGGTGGCTGATCTTTAAAGCTTTTGACAATCAGAAGGGCTTCGTCAGTCGAGATGTAATGGGGCATCTTTTGTGGCACTCGAGGAGATTGAATTTGGAGCGAGAGATCCTGCTTGAGGATCCCAGACTGAAAGGCCCACTTAAAAAAACTCTTAATTGTGGCAGATTTCCGATTGCGGCTGGCTAGGCTCAGGTGGGACCACCTGGTCTGGGCGGCCTTTGCCAGGGATAGGAGGAAAATCGCATTCTCAGGCTCGACCGTGGTCAAAGGTGGCGGGCCGCTGATTTTGGTTTGGTTTTGGGACTCATTTTCAAAACTACTTTTAAAACCATCCCTCAAACCATCCTCCAAAATTCCCCAAAAGTCTGTTCTAAATCGGTTTGATAGGCGGCGAGGGTATGGGGCGATGAAGATCTTACATTCCTCATATATTTCAGGAAGTTATGAATATTCTCATTGATGCTTGTTGTATTCATTTCGTCCTCCATTTTGATGATAACTATGAAAGGCTTACACACCCCTGCAAATTTCACTTGCAAATCTTACACGCGCTGCGGTATAACTCAATGCATTACTGCGGTGTATCAATGTGAGACCCTGTACGTGATTGGATTTTCGCACACCACCAATCCCACGTTGGACACCCTGGTAATCTTATCTCAAAAGGCGGTACGTAATGAATGAGAATTCCAGTTCCTCGACTCCATCGACTCCATCAACGGTTCTTCCGTCTAGCGTCAATACAGCCCAGGTTTTTTGGAGCCAGGCCGTTAAAACACAGGAGCAAAAGACGATTGTTTATCAATCAGATATTATGATCCAGCTTATGAAAATGATCGAGCGGGTAGCTCCGTCAACCGCTAACATTTTGGTTCTTGGTGAGTCCGGAACTGGAAAGGAACTTATTGCAAAAGCGATTCACGAAAAATCAAATCGAAGGTCTAAGGCCTTTGTGGCGATCAATTGTGGTGCCCTTCGGGAAACCCTTCTTGAGAGTGAGCTCTTTGGGCACGAAAAAGGCTCTTTCACGGGCGCCTACAGTCGAAAAATTGGTTTAGCTGAAGTTGCTAATGGAGGCACTCTATTGCTTGATGAAATCGGAGAGTTATCTCCTGGAATTCAGGCGAAACTTTTGCGCTTTTTGCAAGAGGGCGAGATCTATCGCGTGGGCGGCAAAGATCCTATTCAGGTTGATATTCGCTTGATTTCGGCCACCAATCGAGATCTTGAAAAAGAAGTTTCTAATGGCAACTTTAGGGGAAGTCTTTTTATCGAATTAATACGATTGTGGTCAGTGCGCCTCCTCTGCGCCGGCGGAAAGAAGATATTGCTCCATTGATTACTCATTTTTTAAACACTCTGAATCATGCTTATTTGAATCGAGGGCGAACGCTCAGTGACGATGCTCTCCGAATTTTGGTGAAGTATGATTGGCCAGGAAATATTCGGGAGTTGCAAAATGTTTGCGAGCGATTGCAGATCTTATCTGAGGGCCATGAGATCATGGTGAATGACCTTCCAGAGCATATTCGAAATCCTCAGGCCGAGACAGACTTAGTTGATTATGATCCCCAACTGACTCTTCATGAATTGGAGAAGAAATATATCTTAAAGGCGCTTTCACATTTTGGTGGCAATAAAACTCAGGCCGCTAACAATTTGGGAATCACTATTAAGACTTTATATAACAAACTTCATGAATATGGTGAGTTTGACAAGTTTGCGGTTCATACAAAGCCTGTGAGGTAATTTAGGCTTTGTACGTTAAGCTGACGGACTGGAAAAAGAAACTAAACCCTAGGCACTAGAAAAAATTCTAGGCACTAGGGTTTAGTCGTCACTGGAGTGATGGTGGAGCTTGCTGATGGTGCGGATTGTGATTTCTTAATCAGCTGAGTAGTGGATTTTCCATCGATAAACTGCAGAGATAAAACTCGTCCGCCGGTTGATTGAACAAAGCTCCCGCCAAGAATCTCCTCGATTTTCCAATCTCCACCTTTGACCAAAATGTCAGGACGGATTCTTTTGATCAAGGATTCCGGAGTGTCCTCCGAAAACAGAATAGAAAGACTCACGCACTCAAGGGATGCCAGGATTTCTGCACGATCGCTTTCACATTGAATTGGCCGTTCGAGGCCTTTGAGTTTGCGGACGCTGGCATCAGAGTTGACTCCGACGATGAGGGAAGCCCCAGGCTTCGGGCCTCTTTCAGATAGCGAACATGACCGACATGCAGTAAATCAAAACACCCATTGGTAAAAACGACAGGGCCCTTTTTTCTGAGCTCTAAAATGGCCTGATCAAGCTGGGCTTCAGTGATAAAAAGACCCACTCGCCTTCCTAACTTTTGCGATACAATTCAAGTCCAATTAATTGTCCGACAATATCTCGATTTGCAATTTGGGAAATCAATGGCAGAAGAATAATCCCAGTGAAAAGATTAATGCAGGTTCTAATGATGATGAGAAAGGCATAGGAAAATTCACTTTGGTCAGCTTTGGTTCCGAGCTCTTGATCATAGGCCCATTCGCCTGGGGTGCACCCAAGAAAAATTCGAGTCGCCAAATAATACACAATTGAAACGCCAAAAAAGACGGCGAAACTTGCAAAGTAGATTTCATAATCCTGGGGTTTTGTTAGTTGAGCCAGTAAGTCAACTTGAGTCACAGTTAGCAGTACAATAAATCCGAGAAGAGTTCCAGCTGCGACAAGCATCGCATCGAGGAACCCTGCAAAAAGGTTTACTCCGCATTTTTCAAGCCCGCTTTGTTCAGCGTGAGATTTACCTTGGGACTGGAGCTTTGCCTGCGTCTTTCTGAGTTGAGCTTGCGCCTGAGGACTTGTTTGACCCTTGGTTAGGGGTTCGCGCGGCCGTTTATGATTGAGGGTCTTTAAGATCTCATCAACCGCCGCTGAGGTTGGAGAAAGGGCATCTTCCTCTGAGGTCTGCTTTTTTTGACGGGACAATGGCGATCTAAAGTCCAAAGATTTTTCATCGTTAATCAAGTCAAGTCCCCGGGCTCTAAACTGTTGGGCGGATTCAACCGGATCTTCATTTTCGAAATCAAGCGAATTTAATCCTCTTTCTTTCTGGTTCTCCTTCTGGTTCTTTCGATGAAAACCAAGGCCTTCCGTGAGAGGCTTAAATTGAAACTCTTCAAATGGATCCATGGAATCTCGACTCATCGGGTCACCTCATTAAATCAAATTCATACTTTAGGACGGAGACTAAAGTGATGCAAGCCGTTTCCACCCTGAGAACCTGGGAACCCAAGCTCACAGGACGAAGGTCGTGAAGTCGAAATAGCTCAACTTCCTCAGTCGAAAAACCACCCTCGCTTCCCACAAATAGGCGCAGATGGTCAATTGATCGATTCGCAGCGTGAGCTTTGGCTCTAGCGGCCAGAAGCTCGTCCTTTAGGCTCCAGCCGTCAGCCATGCCTTCATAACAGAATAGACCCAGAGATATGGGGGAAGGGTTAGTTTGTTGATCTGAGGGAGGAGTATTAGAGGCCGAAGTAGATTGGCCCAAAAGTTCTTTGAGGTGCACAGCTGGGGCTAGTGTGAGTAAATCGCCTCGGCCGGATTGTTGAGTTGCAGAGATTATGATTTTCTTCCACCGATCAATTTTGTTTTCGGAAATTGAACCTTCCTGTCTTAAAAAACTATGATCGGAGTAAAACGGCTGGATTGTGTGAACACCCATCTCCACAGCTTTTTCAATGACGGCATCCATGACTGGAAATTTTGAAATTGCCAAATTCAAAACGAGATGTGGCCTTGGGAGCGCAGCAATCACTCGAGATTCAAGGGTGCGGGCAACCGCATGTTTTTTGCCGCGAGAAATGACCTCCACTAAATAGGCCCTGGCGTTGGGTGAAATGACTTCAAATTTGGAGCCTAAATCTTGGCGACAGACCTCAAAAATATGATGAAAAAGATCTCCACTGAAGTGCACTTCTGAGGGGATCTCTGAGCTGACTAAATCGGTGGAACTAAGCCAATATCTGCGCATGGGAGTTGTCCTTCAGCCAGTATCCGACCCACTCATCTTTTTCGAGACGGCGGATCACTTGGAATCCTGAGTTTTCGATAAACTTCTCAAAAAGTAATTATCCCTTTCGGTCAGAATTCCGGTCAAAAACAAGGCGCCACCTGGGTTCACACAACTGAGAAGGTCTTGCCGAATTTGGATAAGGACTCCATCGATTATATTGGCGATAACGACATCGAATTTTTTGTTTAGATCCTCAATAGCCAAATCACTAATGGAAATTGAATTTAATCCATTAAGTTTAATATTTTCGCGAGCGACCCTGCGAGCTTCGGGGTCGATTTCAATTCCAACGACTTCATCAAAGCCAGACATTTTTGCTAGCATGGCCAGGATAGCGGTCCCAGTTCCAACATCGAGAAAGCTCATGGCCTGAGTCATCTCTTTGGTTTGCTCTGCCAATTTATGGACAAAGTAAGCGGCCATCTGTGTGGTGGCATGGGTGCCCGTCCCAAACGCCATTCCTGGGTCAATAAAAATTGCTTTTTTACAGGTATCAGGAACTTTTTCCCAGGAGGGAACAATCCAGTAGGGACCAACGAGAGAGAAAGGCTTAAAGCCTTTCTTCCATTCCTCAAGCCAATCCTTGGATTCTTCTTCATGAATCTCCCACTGCACATTTGGTGAGATCGACTTCACAGCTTCAAAGAACTCAGAGGAGGGGGACTGTGGGAAAAAAATATCCACATCGTGAGCCCGATTGTATAGAATTTTAGGCTCGTAAGTTAGATCAGGCTGGGCGTAGGCTAAAACTTCGCTTATGCCGCTGGCCCCGAAGTCAAACACAAGGCTCGAGAGAACATCTTCCTCAATAGTGTTGAGGCCTCGTAGCCGAACGCGAAAATAATTAGGTGGGACTTCATTTTCCAATAAGCCCAGGTATGCCTCAAAATACGTCAAATCTCAAAGGTTAAATGGGCAAAGATTAAATCGGTAAAAGCTAAATAGAACCAGAGGCGGTTATTTCTGCATTTATCTCTTCATTTGTCTCAGGTTTGACGACTACTGGAGCTGGTGCTGGTGCTGGTGCTGGAGCAGGTGGTCGCGTCTGAGCCCTCTCGGTGATTGGATTTTTTAGATCTAGAAGGTCTCCGATCATGATTCCGGACTGTTCAAGCATGGGGTACTCGGCCCTTGTGAAAAGCTTCAGCTCGCGAGCGACGGTGACCTTTGGAAATATGGCCAAAATTTTCAGCTGGCCAACTGGAATTTTCATATCCCCTATGGTTTGGGAGCCACTGCTATCTTTGACTGAAACTTTGCGAACAAGCGTCAGAATTTGATTCTTTTTGAATCCATTTTCTTCTCCACCATTGATGTAGAAGTCTTTGTACACAGGCTCGGAATCTGACAAAGGAATATTTCTTCTCACATCAACGACACTGAGCTCAGTCAAGCCAGTCGCGCGCGCAGATCCGCTAGCAAGTGCAATGCAAAAAGCGATTATCAAGAAACTCAAACGAGGGCAGGCTCTTGATTGAAAAAAGGTAAACAAAGACGTTCTAAGCATACAAAAAATATCGGCCTGTTAATGATGAACTTCACGGGACTTTTGGTGAGATCAGTTAAAGAAATGAACGTTTTAGGTTTGTTTGTGCCAGACGAAGGTCTGGTTCGTGTGGCTAAAGGGACTAGATCATGGCCCCAAGTCGTGGCTTTGCTTGCCCGCAGTGCTTTTATTTTTTTCACAATCATTCTATGGGATTAGAAATTTCTCGGTTGCGGAATATCAAGATGCTTATTTTGGATGTGGATGGAATTCTGACCGATTGCCGAATTTGGATGGATACTCAAGGTGAATGGCGACGATTTTTCTCTATTCGGGATGGAGTGGGTTTGAAACGCATCATCGAGAGTGGCTACAAGGTGGCTCTGATCACGGGATCAAAGGCCGAGGATATTCGCGCCCGAGTCAAGTCCTTGGGCATACATTATCTTCATGAGGGGAATCTCAACAAAGAGCCGGCCTATTTGGATGTAAAAAACAAATCAGGGCTTGAGGATTCTGAAATTGCTTATATGGGTGATGATTATTTTGATTTGCCAATTTTGAGGACTGTGGGTTTTTCAGCCACGGTACCTGATGCCATGGAAGAGGTTAAAGAGGCAGTTCATTATATTACATTAAGACCCGGCGGAAATGGGGCTGTCCGCGAGGTGTCTGATTATATATTTAAGTATGGGGCTTTTAATACGAGCTTGCCGGGAAGGGCCGAATGAGAAAAGCTGTGATTAGTTTAATTAGTATGATTGGTCTGACTGGTCTTTGGACCTCTGAGTCTTGGTGCGCAGAGGCCTTGAATCTTCCGGAAGAAGAGCTCGCCAAAGAATCAGTCACCCCTGTTTTTGATCGCATGGTCAGCCTCAAGAACCGCAATGTGGCACTGGAAGGTCGAATTGATATTGGGGGCTATTACGGTTGGGCCTTGACTGAGCCAATTGCGAATGTGAGTAAATTAGGGTTAAATCTTTACTATCATACGGATGAAGAACATGCCTGGGGTCTTTTTCTAAACAAAAATTTTACCGGTCTCTCGGGATACGCAAAGCAACTGAATTCTCAGTTTACCTTGGATTTCGAGCGTGCTCCAAAGCCTGAGCTCACGGTGATGGTAGACTATAATCTCCTCGCTTTTTATGGAAAGATGAGTATCACAAAACAGACGGTCTTAAATCTGAATCTCTATGGGTCACTCGCTGGTGGGGTCGTGAAATATCAGCATAAGTCCTATCCGGCCTTGGCTCCAGGGTTAGGACAAAAATTTTACCTAACTAATCAATTTGCGCTCAGATTTGATTTGCGGTTGTTTATCCATCAGGCGCCGATTCCATTTAAGCCGGGCGCGATCAAGCAGTCGGATCCGATTCCTAGTTACTCCGAATTTGAAGAGAGGATTACTTATACTACGGTCCTGGATATGGGACTTAGTTACTTGTTTTAGAGGTAATTGATGAAGGCATCGACAATTATAAAACTGACAACTTCACTGGCTTTTTGCTTAGGGGCCGGGACTGCGTTTGCGGAACGGGCTCAGAATAGTCCCGAATTTCGTGAGAGTAATCAAGGCAGTGATATAGATACAGATGAGCTCAATCTGATTGAAAACGAACTTGAGCGAGCGGCACCAAAATTAGGCACGAAGAAACAGGCTGAGCCAGTGTCGAAAACAGCTCCAGACGTCAATGGTGGGTTTTCAGGTTTGGGGAAACTAGCTCCATTTTCAGAAATTTCTGTTTTACAGAAGCGCTATCTGCCAAAAACAAATCGATTTCAGGCCTTTGCTGGTTTGGGATTAATCACCAACGATGCATTTTTCAACACATTAGGGGGCTCCTTAAAGCTAGGATATTTTTTCACTGAAGCCATGGGTATCGAAGGCAGCTTCACATCGCTCACGACGAGCGAGGCAAAGTCCACGAAGGAGCTGAAGGAAATTCAGGGGTCACAACCGAAAATCTTGTTTACCCGAAATCTTATATGGGGCTCGATTTCATGTGGGTTCCAATCTATGGAAAACTAACCTACTTCAATCGTCGAATTATTAATTTTGACATGTATTTTACAGGGGGAATGGGCACGACAGCGATTCAAAATAATCTGTCAGTATCGACCTTTCACATTGGAACAGGGCAGATTTTCGCTCTGAACAAAGCATTTTCTTTGCGTTGGGATTTTAGTTGGAATTTCTTTGATGCAAAACAAGTGGATTTGAGTACCAGCACAGTGAATAATCTTCTGTTGACTGTTGGCGCAAGCTTCTTCTTTCCGGAGGCGAAATACAGATGATGACAAACACATTCGCTCGTAAAAAAAATTTCCAAAAGATAACTCTTCTCCTCAGTTTGAGTGCACTGTGTGGACTTGCAAGTGTGAATGAGGCAGAAGCCCTATCTCGCGGGGCGAGAAAGACAAGAGTTTTTAATACAGGCCTCGCCGCAAAACAAACAAGATCGCCGGATCCAAGTCGAGATGCGGCCTTAAGGAATCAGTTAACAGGGGCCCTGAAGGCAGCACAATCAGGACAGTTTCAAAATGCAGCAGCCCAGTTGTTTAATTTGGGTCGAAGGTCCGAACTTGAGAGCGAACGACCGCAAATTAAATATATTCTTGGTCTCATGCTGATGGAGATGAAGTTGCATCAAACTGCAGCCTTTCAGTTTGTGGATGTTATTCGAATGAAGCACCCAAAATACTCTAAACTTTCCATTGAAAAGTTATCGATCGTGGCCGACCTGCTTGGCGATGATACCTTGCTCAATTACGCGATTTCCCGAGTCGATCTCAAAGATGTGCCCTCCACGATGGCAGATATGATCCACTTTCGGTTGGGTGAAATTAAGCAACAGACTCAAAAATTTGAGGACTCTATTCGAAGCTATAATCAGGTGACTCCTGGAAGTAGTTATTACAATCAAGCTCTGTTCAACAAAGGTTTGGCCTATTTGGAGCTCGGTCAGACGGCCCCAGCAATCCAAGTGTTTCAGGGGCTTATGGGGTTGCGAGCGCAGACCGGCGTGACTGACACAAACCGGGTGGCCGCTCAGTTAGCACTGGCTCGGGCTCTGTATCAAGCAAAGAGATGGGACGAGTCTGTTGAAGCCTATTCTGAAATTCCAAGGGACCATCATCTTTGGCATGATGCTTTGTTTGAACAATCTTGGGCGATGCTCAGATCTGCGCGTTTTCGATCTGCGTTGAGTAATTTTCAATCGATACATTCCTCCTATTATGAGGACGCCTATATCCCCGAGTCATTGTTGCTTCGATCCATCATCTATTTGTATATTTGCAAGTATGATGAAATGGAAAAGGTTCTCAGTCTCTTTGACCGCACCTATGGACCTGTTCGGGCTCGAATTTCTGACTTTATGAGAAGCCACAATGACTCTTACAGCTACTATAACGAAGTCGAAAAGGCCCAGATATATTTCAAAGATATTGAAAAGCCCAACAATCTGAAAATTCCGCTGATGGTCGCCAAAGGAGTACTCAACGAGGGCGATGTGCGACGGTCTTTGGCGTATATCAAACGTTTGAACGATGAACGAAGCAGAATCGATGAATCCGCGTTTCGCGGCACTCCTTTGGGGCTCTATGGTTTGAAAATTTTAGCCAATCGTTTAAAAAACACGAAGCTTGCCATTGGCGACATGGTTAAGGGTCACTTTCAGGATATGCGTACTGAACTTAAAGATCTTTACGAGCAAGCCGGCTTTGTGCGCTACGAAATGATCAATGGGAAAAAGGAATTTATCAAAAAACGTCTGGCTGGTCGGGACCTTCCCGAGGCCAGTATGGATGAAAATTTCAGTCGCGAGTTTTACATTAAGAATAGTTATGAATATTATCCATTCAAGGGTGAGTATTGGCTTGATGAAATTGGCAATTATCACTATCTCGGCAAGCAAAGCTGTGAGTAGGGAAATATAGAATGAAGATATCATCTAACTTGGCTCTCATTAATTTTGGAATTGTCTGCAGCTTGATCAGCGGAGGCGTTAGTTCAGCATGGGCCGCCAGAAAGAAAACTGTCGGGGATCTTTTTCACAGGCTGGACAGGATAGTCGAGGGGCCGGGAGTGGCGGCGCAAGATCCAAGAAGGCGGTCACGGCCCTACCAAAGAGTCAGATTCATTTTGAACAAAAAACTAAAACTAACTTCGATCAGGTCAAGCCTCCGAGGGCTTCGGATTTGCTTCGAACGGCGCCGAGTTCAGATCAGGAAAAATATGAGCGAATTTTGGACGAGCAGATTCAAGAGCTTTATCGGCTCAGTCAGAAGTCTAAGAATAGTCCAAATCGGGGAGAATTGTGGGTTCGACTAGCCGAACTCTATGTCGAAAAGGCCACCTTGATGGATACTCGCGCTCAGGATGAATATGATGCGAAACTGAAAGCCTTTCGAGAGAACAGACTGAGAGTGAAGCCCCAGCTCGATCAATCAAATGCTCGGGAGTATAACCGAAAAGCCATAAAGCTTTATGAGTGGTTTGAAAAAGATTTTCCAAGAGATCCAAAGATGAGCCAGGCATTGTTTTTCTTGGGATACAATTATTTTGAGCTTGGAGAGAACCAAAAGGGCGCAGCCTATTACGCACGCCTCAATCGAGATTTTCCGAAGAGTCCTTTTGTTGGTGAGTCCCATTTTGCTTTGGGTGAGTTTTATTTTGAAACGGATAAGTGGCGGGACGCCTATCAGGAATACTCGTATCTCACGAAGTTGAAGGGTCATCGACTTCATGAGATGGCCCTCTACAAGGCCGCCTGGTGTCTGTATCGACTGGGTGACGCTCAAAAAGGGCTTAGGTTCTTGGAAACGGTTATTCGCAGGAGTCGCGACCAAGGTGGTGGACAGGCGAACAAAGAGGCTGATCGGAGTTCTCGTTTAGAGGGTGAAGCACTCAGAGATATCGTTATCTTTTACGCAGCCCAAGGGAACCCGAGTGATGCGGCTCGATACTTTCGTGAGTTGTTGGATTCTGATGAAGTTTATCCTTTGGTTGAAAGACTTGCGTACTATTACTCTGACAAAGGTGAGAGAGAAGGAGCCAGACAGCTTTTTAAACAGTTGATTGTTGTCAAACCGGCAGCGCCAAAGGCATTCGAGTATCAATACCAGATTGTTCAGAACTACTTTTATTCAAAAAACTCGCCGCTTTTCAAAGAGGAACTTTATCGTTGGGTGAAGGATTTTGGAGCAGGAAGTTCTTGGGAAAGTGCAAACCAAGAGAACAAAACTCTCATCGACAATGCGTATAAACTGAGGGAGTCGACTCTTCGAAATTGGGTTCTACAACAACACCAAACTGCTCAAAACTCAAGAGCTCCGCATTCGCAGGCCCAGGCGGCTGAAGGCTATGATCTTTACCTCCATGAGTTTCCACAGAGTCCGGTTGGGGCAGATATGCATTTCTACTACGGAGAACTGCTCTATGATTTGGGCAAATATGACGAAGCCAGTCAGCAGTATCGATGGATCGTCGACAACGGTCCCAAGTCAAAATTTTATGATAAGGCTGGGGTGAACCTCATTCTTGCGGCAGAAAAGAGTATCCCCACAGATAAAGAGCTTCAGGCAAGAGTTGGAACTTCAATCGAAGCTCGTCCGCTAGATCCCCGTGTCGAGCGCTTTATAAAGGCTGCGCAATGGCATCTTGAGAAGTTTCCAAATTCGGAACGAAATCCAGAGGTCAAGTTTAGAATTGGAAGACTTTACTATTTACATAATCAATTTGATGAAGCAAATAAGTCTTTTAAAGATATCGTGAAAAATCATCCGCGCTCTAAGTATTCAGAGTACTCTGCTAATTTAATGTTGGATATTTTTAATCTTAAGAAAGACTATGTTGGACTGGAAAAGGCAGGAAGTGAGTTGCTAGCGGTGCCCTCAATTTCTTCATCCAAGGCGGGTCATGAAATTCGTGGAGTTATTGAAAAAGCGAATTTCAAGCGGGGGCAGGACCTAGAAATTGAAAAGAAATATTCTGAGAGCGGCATGCAGTTTGAATCTTTTGCCAAACAGAATCCAAGATCAAGTCTTGCCGTCACAGCTTGGTTTAACGCCGGAGTCAACTACGAGAGGAGCGGTCAAAATGGATCCGCCGTTCGAAGTTATAATCAGGTTTTGGCTTCCTACGCGCCTGAGGCCGAAGCTCTCAAGCCGAAAGCGCGTCAATTGATGGCGAAGCTCTATCAGGATGGTGGGCAGTTTGAGGAAGCTGCAAAGCTCTATGTCCAAGCCGCGAAAGAGTCGCCGAACAGTCCTTTAGCAGGGAACTTTAAGTTCAATGCGGCAATTATGTACCAAATCCTAGGCCGAAACAACGAAGCGATTCGGCTTTATCAAGACTATAAAGAGAATTCAAAGAAAATGCAGACCGCAGAGAGGCCGCATTGGCGATTGCTGATATTTACAGACGCTCTGAAAATGGTCGAGCGACTATTAACGCATTCAAAGAGTATTTGGATTTGAATCCAATTGATGCCCAAAAAGCTGTCGAAGCTCACTATTGGATTTGGTTTTATTTGAAAAAAGCTAGAAATCCAGAGGCCGATCTTTGGAGGGATAAGACATTAGGTGTTCAACGACGGGTTTCAAAGTCAGATCGTGCCATCGGAAGCCGCTATGCTGCCGAAATCAAACTCGCAGAGGCGAATGAAATTTTCAATCGATTCAGGGCCATCACGATTCCGGCAGATCCAGCCAAACAAAAAAATGCCGTCAATTTAAAAGTTGACGCTCTGGCTCAGCTCACTCGAGTTCTCAACGAGGTAGCAAAGTATGAAAGTCCCGAGGAGGTCGTTTCAAGTCTCGCGGTTCTTGGAGAGGCAAATTTACATATGGCTCAGGCGATTCAAAACTCTCCAATTCCCAGTGGTCTCAATGCTCAAGAAAAGAAACAATACGAAGAAGGTATGGGAAAGTTTGCGGAGCCGTTTATGGGTAAGGCAACGGAAGTTTTTCGAGCGGCCGTCGAACGGGGTTTTGAGTTGGAAGTATACAACGATGGATTTCGAAGGGCCCGTGAGGTGATGGTATCCTTGGATAGCAAAAACTATTATGATCAAGGAGAGGTGGGCTTTGAGACCCGCTACTTGGACTGGATTCAACAATGATCTGTGGGATGAATTTCAAAATACTTGCGGGGGTTTTTGTAAGTTGTGGACTTTTTTCCTGTGCTAGTAACAATGGTCGACAGCAGGCTGTCGTGGACCAGGATAGCAAGATTGAACGCTCGGTAAAGAAAACAAACAAAACCAGCGAGGAAAGCGTCAAGGGGACCGCGGGGGCAGGCGAGGCGGAATCAGGACCGAACGAGGCCGGAACACTGTCTGGCAGTTCGTTAAACGGCGAAAACCCGCCCTCTGAAGCAAATAAAAAAATTCACCAGCTCAATGAGGCAATCAGAACTCAGTCTGATCAAGAAATATTTAATGCTTCTTCCCAGATCCTTTTCGATAGCCCAAATAATTTGAAAGCCCTAAATGCTATGGCATTGTTTAATTATAAGAAGGGGCGATATTTGGCGGCCGAATATCTTTTGCGAAAGGCAATCGCAGACCATTCGAACTCAAGTGAAATTCACTCGAATCTTGGAATCGTATATTTGGCAGAAAAAAAGGATCGCGAGGCGATTCTCGAATTTCGGAAGGCCTTGGAGATAAATAGCGATGATGTTGTCGCTTCTGCGAATCTTGGTTCTATTTATGTTACCCAGAAAGACTATACCAAGGCCCAGATTGTGTTGGAGACTGTTTTTAGAAAAGGGTGGAAGGACCCGAAAACATTAACGAATTACGCAATCGCACTGACTGCCGGCGGAAAGTTCGAAAGAGCTGAAGAGATTTACAAAACAATTATTAAGGAACAGAATTCTAATAAAGAGGTTCTTTTCAACTATGCCATTCTTCAAGTCGAACATCTTAATAAGTTTGCAGAAGGGCTGGAGACAATTAATCGTCTTAAGTTTATTGGTCCGCCAGGGAACTTTAGAAAGCGGTTGGCAGCGCTTGAAGCCAAAGCCAAAGCTGGGAAATAGGAGCGGAATTATGAAAGTACTAAATTTATTTTTTGGCCTCCAACTGACGCTAGTTATTCTATTATTTGGAATCTCGGTTAACGGCCAGGAAAAGAAAACGAAAGCGAATCCAAAAGGCGTCACTTTTAAAGAAAATAAGGCGAGTTTAAATTTTGATGATGAGCTTGTGGAGGCGACGACCCAGAAGCCAGATTTATTTTATTTATTTCAAAGGAAAAACTTCAATTACAATCGCCTGATCAAGCTTCGTGAAAATTTCATTCCTGAGATGCGAAAAACGACAGAAGATGTACAACGGGTTCGGGGTGGGAATTGAAGACTCCGGTCATCTTGCGTGTTTTTAAGAATGATCAACTGATCGAAGTTAGGCAGTTCGATGGAGATCAAATTGTCATTGGACATGATGCTGATGTTCAGTTGGATCTGGATCATGAGTCGATTTCGCCGATACATTGTTTGATTGAACGGAGAGACGACTCTTTTTACGTATGTGATTTGGGATCTAAAGCGGGCACGTTTAAAAATGGTCAAGCGATCCTTGATGAGATTTTATCATCTGGGGATGATATTCGAGTTGGACCCTTTAAGCTTTCTTTCTTTCTAGGCGCCCCTAAACCCAGGTCAACTCCGTCGAGACCCTTGAAGCCGGCTGCGACTCCTGCATCGACCTCAACTCCGGCGGTGACTCCTGCATCAAGTTCTTCGCCGAAAAAGGTGTCACCTGTCACCGAGGCAAAAACAACGACGGGGCCCAAGATTCCCAAAGAGTAAGGTGGCTCCTTCTGCAGGTGGTGTGGGCGTTAATGAGCCAGCGAGACCAGAGATTAAATCTCCAATTTTGGCTGTCAGAAGGGAAAACGAAGAATAAAAAACTTTTGCGCCGCCCAATCAAATCAAAGATTTATGAGTCAGTGTCTTTGTTGGGTCTGATATGATCTGTGAAATTAGCAATCAGAAGCAAAGACTGAATTTGGACCAGGCTTTAGCTCAGGGTCAGGCGACTCGAGGATCAACGGGAGCCTCGGTTAAACTCGATCAAGGGGATGTCATTTTTGTCACCTTGGGCGGCGGGCAACTGCAATTGATTATTCGTTTTGTTCCATCAACGCCAATCATTCCTTTGCTGCCTCCGTTTTTGATGTCCAATGAAGAAGTGACAGGGTTGATTCTTTCTTTAGTTTTAGTTGGTCTCTTGTGGTTTACCGTGTCTGCAACAACGCCCCGTGGGGGTGAGGATAAGTCCGAAGAGATTATTCGAGTTGCTCAGGTTGTGTTTACAAATCCAATCAAACCGCCGCCCGAGGAAAAGCTTCCAGTGCCGCCGCCAGCCCCTCCGGTTAAACAGCCCCCCCCGCCGCCCCCTCAAAAGGCCGTCGTTTCGGATAGAAAAACTGAAACTCAAATTAAGGGACCTGTGACAAGCAAACCTGGTGGAGCTCCGGTTCCACTCAAAGCTGTGGAAGTGGCGCCGATTCCGAATTCAAAAGGAAAACCGAAAAAGTTTACCTCAGTTCGAAGCGGTGGTGGTGTCAAAATCGGCACTCAAGCAGGAGCGAACGCTCAAAGTGCCAAGGACGTAACGAAGATGGGCCTCTTTAGCGCCTTTGGCGGCGGTGGGATTCGTCAAAAAGTTGATGAGGCCTATTCAGGAGCAGGACAACTTCTTGGACAGGCGGACAGGGCGGGAGGAACTAGCGGAATGTCAGAGAATCGTGAAGGCGAGGATCTAGGGTCGAAAATAAAAAGCACAGGAGCTGGAGGCAAGGGAACGGCGACTCAAGGAATTGCCGGGATCGGGACAAAGGGACGTGCGACGGGAATGAGTGCGTATGGCTCTAGTGAGGGCTTTGGAGACAAGACATCCGTTAATATCGAGCCAGGTGGTGCTGAGGCTAACTTTCATGGAACTATTGATAAAGAAGCCGTTCGTCGTGTTGTTTTAAATAATTTGAACCAAATTCGTGGGTGCTTTGGTCGAGAGTTAAATAAATTGGATTTGGCAGGTCGAACCAAGCTTGAGGGCAAGGTGATGGTCACCTGGGAGATCGTGGCTAAAGGTGTACCTCGGAATGTGACCATCAAAAGTTCGACCTTGAACAATCGGGCAGTTGAGAATTGCATTCGAGATCGATTGGCGAGTTGGGTGTTTCCAGAACCGCCAGTTGGGATGACGGCAGATGTCGCCTATCCGTTTTATTTGAGACCAGGGAATTAATTGTACGTTTACTAAGGGATAAGGAAGGTGAGTCATGAATCCAGAAAATACTAATTTTATTTTGAGAGCGTTTCAAGACGGGGGGCTCATGATGATTGTCATCGCATTTTTTGCGATTGCGACAGTCACTTTGGTCATTGAACGTCTTTTGAAGCTGCAGAGTCTTGTTGTTGATAAACGTGAATTCACCGATCAGCTTTATCGTATGGTTATTGCGGGCGACTTGAAGCAGGCGATTTCTTATTGTGATAGTCGACCCTCGCCGCTATCAAACACTGTCAAGGCGGGTTTGATTCAAGCGCTGAATAAGCGCCCTGACGAAGAAATTCAGGTGGCCATGGACGCCTGCATTCTGCGAGAGATGCCTAAACTTGAAGGCTTAACTCCGTTCTTGGCTGTCTTCGGAAACGTGTCGGTCCTCGTGGGACTTCTTGGAACTATTTTTGGAATGATTTTGTCTTTTCGTGCAGTTGAAAAGGCGAATGACACCCAAAAAGCAGAGCTTCTGTCCGCGGGAATTTCCCATGCGCTAAATTGTACGGCCTTTGGCTTGCTCGTTGCGATCACAGCGATTGTGGCCTACGGTTGGTTTCAGCATAGAATTCAACGAACAGAAACAGAAATCATCGAAACAAGCATGACTTTACTTAATTTGGTCGCGTCTAATCGCGACAAGATGAAAGACTAAAACTATGGCCCAAATAGAGTCCGGAAGTTCAGGCGGAAGAAGAGTCAATATTGAGCTCAATCTTGTTCCATTCATCGATTTGATGAGTGTCTTGATCACTTTTCTTTTGATCTCAGCGGTTTGGACTCAAGTGCAGATGATTCAAATGGGATCTTCATTCTACGGAAAGAAGACTGAAGAATCTCCACCCGTGCCGACGCCGCATTTAGATGTTCCGCTTCGTGTTGATGTCAAAGCGACGGGTTTTGTGGTTTTAATCGGTAAGCAAGTTATGCCGCTTCCGAAGATTGCCGGGGGTCTATGATGAGGTTGGGTTAACAGCTCAGCTTCGAAGAATTAAGCAACTCTACCCTGATAAAGTGGATGCGGCCTTGGCTGTGGCTGATGATATTGCCTATGAGATTGTCATTAAGACGATGGATCAGATTCTCATGACTGGTTTTTCGAGCATTACTTTTGCCACTGGAGGGCCTCCCTAATGGCGATTTTTCGAGTGGGTGAAAGATTCAGGAAGCACAGACTGCTCAAGCGGCGGGGTGGTCGGCGAGATGTGACAGTGGTTTTATCTTTGACAGCCATGGTCGATATGTTTACCGTTCTCGTGATCTTTCTGCTTCAAAGCTATAATACAACAGGGAGAGTCATTTATTTGCCGAAAGACGTTAGTCTTCCAAAGGCGCAAACCATTAAACCATTAAGCCCTTCTGTGGTTGTGACTATTTCCGAAAAAGAAATTCTGGTCGATAAATTTGTGGTTGCAACCTATGCAGACATAAAAGCCCAGAACGAAATGTTGATTCCCACCTTGCAAAAAGAAGTTGTAGCGGCTTTGGCCCGTGCGAAAGTCGAATATGACGGCAAATTACAAAATAAAATTAAAAATCTTGTTCAGACAGACAAAAAAGATTTGAAGACGACAGCTGAAGAGGATAAAAACACCTGGAAACAAGTCACGGTCCAGGCGGATAAGGGTATGGATTTCCAAACGGTTCGAAAAGTACTATTCACGGTGACTGAGGCTGGGGCAGGGCAAATTAATTTCGCTGTTCTTAAGCAAGCTTTAAGTAATGAATAGATCGTAGTCCATGAGCAACTGGCGCAAGATAGCCTTTAGTCTACTTCTTGTTTTTCTTCTGTTTGAGATTATTGTCATATTTCCCGGTCGGCTTGAAAAGAACGACAATATTGAAGAGCAACAGAAAAAGCTCTCAAAGCTCAGTGGAACTCCAGAACAGGTGATGAAACAGATTAATCTTGTTGAGGCGCAACATGGCCACCGTGATTGGGAACTTTTTGCGGAAGTGGCCGAGGGGACCCAAGAAAAAGCAATGTGGGAGCTCAAGAAAGTGCGCGTTTTGTTTTATACCAATGAAGTCGTCGTCTATACGGTCACAGGCAATCGTGGTCAGATTGATGGAAAATCGAAGAATATGACCATTGAGGGTGATGTCGTGACTAAATCTGCGAATGGCTATGAATATAGAGCCGAGCAGGTTTACTATCTGGCGGCGGAGCGTAAGATTCGAACCCCAGGGGCCTTGTCCATGATCGGACCAAAGGATTCTCAAGGTCAGGGATTGCTGCTGACCGGTACTCGAATGACAATTTTGGTAGATAATTCAAAGATGCTGATTGATTCCGAGGTTCGAGCCTCGAAAGTCTTAAGTGATCAGCGAACTCTAAAAATTGAAAGTGATAGCGCTGAATTCAATGGCGTCGACAACGAAGCAAAATTTTTGGGCCGCGTTAAACTATCTTATGATAAAATGGAAATCCGGGGGCCTCTGGCCATTTTTTCATATAAAAAGGGCACCAATTTGTTGGATTCAATTCTTATGAAAGGTGGAATACAGGCCGTTGACCAGCAAAAGTTTGCCACTGCCGAAAATATGACAGTTGATGTTTTAACCCAAAAAATGGTTTTTCGTGGTCAGCCGCGCTTAGTCCAAAACAACGATGAACTCAATGGTGAAGAAATCATCTTCCTTGAAGGGGGGAAAAAAGTTAAGGTAGAGAAAGTAAAGGTGAATGCGAATGAGTCTCCTCGAAATTGAGAAACTATCAAAAACTTATAATAAGCGCCAGGTGGTTAAGGACGTTTCCTTCACTGTCGAGTCCGGTCAAGTGGTGGGGCTTTTAGGGCCCAATGGTGCTGGAAAAACAACATCATTCTATATGGTTGTTGGGCTAGTTAAACCTGATGCGGGTGAAATTCGCCTCGACCATTTGGCAATTACCCAGATGCCAATGTATCGTCGGGCGCGGGTGGGATTGAGTTATTTGGCTCAAGAACCCAGTATTTTTCGAAAACTGACTGTCGCTGAAAACATTCTTGTCGCCCTCGAGGCTCAGGGCTTAGACCGAAGTGAACGCTTGGAACGCCTTGAGACTTTGCTGAGTGATTTTCGAATTGGTCATTTGAGGGATAATTATGGATATTCCCTCTCAGGCGGGGAACGAAGGCGGGTTGAAATTGCCAGAGCTCTCGCGGGTAGTCCTAAGTTTATTCTTCTGGATGAACCTTTTGCCGGGATTGATCCCATTGCCGTATCAGACATTCAGAATATTATCCGCGAGCTTAAGGCCAAAGGTATAGGTGTTTTGATAACTGACCATAACGTGCGTGAGACTTTAGGAATTTGCGATTATGCTTATATATTGAAGGACGGGAGTATTCAGGTTTGGGGCACGACCGATGAAATTGCCCATTCAGAACTCGCCAGAAGATTTTATTTGGGTGAGAATTTTAAATTGTAAGGAGCTTTAGATCCCATGGCTTTAAAACAAACAATGTCGATGAGCCAGAACCTTGTCATTACGCCGCAATTACAGCAGGCGATTAAATTATTGCAGATGTCTCGACTTGAAATGGAGTCTGCGGTTCGTTCTGAATTGGAAGAAAATCCAATTCTTGAAGAAGGTGTAGATCTCAAAGAAGAAGACCTCAAGCGAATCAAAGAGGCGGCAGAGTCGGTCGAAGGTCGCGAAGCTGAAGGGGCTCAAGATCAGAGCACTCAGGATCCACAAAAACAAGATGAGTTTGAATGGGATTCCTATTTTGAATCCGCCCAGAAGCCTCCTCGGGAAATGTCCAGTGGCAGTGAAGAGATAATGAATTATGAAAATGTCATCACAACCTCACAGACCCTGCATGATTATCTTTATTGGCAAGTGAAGATGACGGGTTTTTCTGACCAAGAAGAAAAGGCCGCCGATGCCATTATCAACTATATTGACGATGAGGGTTACCTTAAAATTCCCCTGGAACAAATTGCTGAAGAAGATAAACTTCCTATTGAAGATTTAGAGGACGCACTGTCCTTGATTCAAGAGTTTGATCCACCGGGAGTTGGAGCTCGAAACTTGAAAGAGTGCTTGCTGATTCAGGCCAAACAGCTTGAGGAAGATACCAAAGATTTGGTTTATTTGATTAATAATCATATTAAAGAACTCGAGAAAAAAAACTACGATGCGATTGCCAAAGCTTTAAATAAGGACGTTCGAGAAGTTATCGAAATGTGTAAAATTATATACACAATGGATCCAAAGCCGGGGCGCGCTTACATGTCGAACGACACTCAATATGTGACGCCAGATGTTTATGTTTACAAGGTCGGGGATGACTATGTTGTATCATTAAATGAGGATGGTTTACCTCGACTGAAAATCTCAAATTTTTACAAAAACATGCTCAAAGGTGGAAATACCAACAAACAAGAGCATGATTATATTCAAGAAAAATTGAAAGCGGCGGTCTGGTTAATTAAATCCATTCATCAGCGACAACGCACTATTTATAAAGTGACTGAAAGTATTGTGAAACACCAGAAAGATTTTTTTGAAAAAGGGTCTGCCTTTCTGAAGCCCATGGTTTTACGCAATATTGCCAATGATATTGGAATGCATGAATCCACAGTCAGTCGGGTGACCACGGCTAAGTACGTTCATACACCCCAGGGTATTTACGAGCTGAAGTACTTCTTTAATTCTGGAATTTCCTCCGCCGACGGACAGGATTTGGCCAGCGAATCCGTGAAGCTCAAAATCAAGGAGTTTGTGTCTAAGGAGGATGTCAAAAACCCACTTTCAGACCAGAAAATTGCTGAGATTTTGGCTAAAGAAGGGCTTCAGATCGCCAGACGGACCGTTGCTAAATATCGTGAGATGATGAAGATTCTTCCATCAAGTCAGCGAAAAAAATACTTTTAGTTTAATGTTTTAAAAACTTTCAGAGCCCGATCTATGTCTTCATCGGAATTATGCAGGCTTGGCGAAAAACGAATCGTGATTTGTCCTCTCGGAGAGGGCGGAGCATGTATCTGAATACCAAAATCTTGTAAGAGGCCTTGGATTATATTATTCCCATATTTTCGCAAGATGATATCTGGTGCGGCAAAGGATGTTAATGGGCCCCAATCTTTTCCAGAGGGGGTTAAGTCCTGCCATCCCAGTTCGCGGAGACCATGTCTTATTTTGTTCTTCAGATGGTTAATCCTGCTTCGTATGCTGTCTGGCCCAACTTGGTCCCAAAACTCACAGGCATCTTTGATGGCGAACCAGGACGAAAAGTCTTGGCAACTTGAATGGAGCATTTGACTAGCAAATCGATACCCTGGGGCGAACTCTTCGTGGAATTGAGGAGTCTCGAAGACTGTCCAGCTGCCTTGAAGGGGACGAAGCTCTGCCTGCCTGCGCGGATGCACCCAAGCAAAGCCTGATCCTTTCGGTGCCATCATCCATTTGTGTAGATTTCCAGCATAGGCGTCCACGTTTGAAAAACTGTTTCCGTTTAAAGGCAAAGCTCCGAGAGCGTGGGCGCCATCAACAACCAAGTAGATTCCTCGTCGAGCGGTTTCCTCAGCAAGCTTTTCGATGGGTACTACCAATCCATTAAGACTCATCACATGACTGACCAAGAGCATTTTCGTTCGAGGAGTTATCTGCGAAACAAAATAATCTACAAGCAAATCCCCCGCAGAAACAAGATGAAGTGGTCCTAAAGACTCAAGATATTCAGCCAAAGGGAGTAGCCGCAGGGAAGCTTTTTCATTTAAGGCCTTCAGTCGACAAATATTAATTATTGCTCCATATTCAAGATCCGAAGCCAGGATTTCATCTTCGGTTTTGAGGGGGAAGCCTAAGATCAGGTCGTTCAAAGCCATTGTGACGTTAGATCGCAAAAACAAATCTTTGGCTTCGACTCCGAGCCAGTCAGCAAATTTCTTTTGGGTTGTCCATAGTTGACCCCAGGTCGAAATCAGACTTCGCGTGGGATTAATTTCATAGGTTCTTAGATATTCTAACTTGGCATCCATAATCGGTACTGGAACTCGTGATAGAGTTCCAGCATTCAGATAAATCACACTTGGTTCGGGTCTGAAGTATTTCTCAAATTTCATTTTTTTTCCTTGAAACAGGAGCATTGAGTGCGCGTGTCATGCGACTCAGAAATTTATCTGGCTTCTCAAACTCCGTGAGGGTCAAAGATTGAAGCCATTCACCTTGAGCACTAAGAAAAATCAAAGTCGGTAGGCCTTGAATTTTGTACTTGAGTTTAAGTTTTCGCAGGAGAGCACTGTCTTTTGTCGCATCCATTTTAAGAATCACAAACTTCTGACTGAGGGAACGAACTTGGGGATCTGTGAAGGTTCGTTCTTCAAGTTCGTGGCAGGCGACACACCATTCCGCCCAAAAATCTATAATGACTGGAAGTCCTTGGCTGGCAGCCTGTGAAACTTCGAACTCAGTGTACTCACGAGCCAGCCATTTTGTTCCAGGCAGGTCAGAGGGTGCAGTTTGGGACAAGTTTGGATTAGCGCTTTGGTTCTTCCAAGGGAAAAGTCCTGGCAGAGTCCCCTCTGCAGTGAAAAGTACTCCGATGATAAAGGCACAAAGGGCGGCGCCTTTGCGAACCTGTTTCCAGGAACTTGCCCTTGGGGTGGTTGAACTGAAGGCTCCAAAATAACTCGAAAAAAGAATCAAACCAGTTCCTAGAGCGAGATTCCACCAACGATCACTCAGAGCAAATTGCAAATAATAATAGAGTCCAACGAGCATGAGAAGTGCCAAAAAAACTTTGACTCCGTCCATCCAGGGGCCAGATTTCGGGAGCTTGCGTGTCAGCTCTGAGAAAGCGCCAAGGAGAATGAAAAGAAAACCCATGCCCATGGCATAGGTAAATAACAGGAAAAAACCTAGGACATAGCTGCCCTGGGTTGCCACAAAGGCCAAAATCGCAACTAAAATGGGGCCGACACAAGGGCTTGCAACGACTCCGGCGAAAAGACCTGAAATCAAAGCGCCGAGATAACCAGTTTTTTTCGTGCCCCGGCCAAAGTAGTGCCGAATGAAAGCCGGCATTTGAAGGTCAAAGAAACCCAACAAGCTCAAGGCCATAACCAACATGAGCAAACAGAGGGCTCCGATGATCCAAGGGTTGCCTAAGGCCGATCCAAAAAGACTTCCAGTTTTTACTGCGAGCAAACCGAGAACCGAATAGGTGATTGCAATTCCGTGCACATAGACAAGGCTCAAGATAAAATTTTGTCGGCGTGACCGTCCCTCAGCACCGCTTCCCAGTATAGCTAAGGTGATTGGGATCATTGGAAATATGCAAGGGGTAAAACTAGTTAGTAGCCCGGCCAAGAACGCCAAAAGAAAGGCCAGGGGACGGCTCGTGCTTAGTGCCGAACTAAATCCTTCGAGGCTAAAAATTGAAGGACTGTCACGCGGTGGCACTGATGAGGCACCAGGCGTCTGAGGTGCGCTCAGTGAAGGGGCCCAAGGACTCCACTGAGTTTCAAGTTTTTTCGGTGTCGGAAAAAGGCAGAAGCTATCTGTACAGGCTTGGTAGGTCAGTGTAAATTTAATAGAAATTGTTTCCAATTGAGCGTCCGCGGAACTTTGTGAGGGCAGAAGGCGACTGGGCGCTTCGATAGGAAATTCAAGGGTTGCTTCATTTTCAATTCCGGTGCGCTCTCGGTTTGAAAACTTATCGTACCATGTTTTGAGAGGTGTAATTTTGATTGGTCCAATTAAGAACCCCTCTGGTTCTTCAATGGCGAGTTTGAATTGCTCCGCGTAGGCATGGTACTGCGCAGGCAATTTAACTTTCAGACTGAGAGTTCCGCTTTGACCAAGCCTTAAGTTCAGAGGTTGAATCTGGCTCTCAACAAGCAAGGGGTCCTTGCTATCAAAGGGGACCTGAGCCCAGGTTCCGCGGACGAAGCCGACTTGGAGTGCGAGAGAAAGAATAAGAGTCAGTGATTTCATTTGTTCGGATTCTACGCTCAAAAAGGCCCTGGAGTCGACCCTAGATTTATCTTAAAACCCAGACTTTAGCCGTGATTCAGAAAAAGGCCTCAATTTTTGCCGAGCGTCTTCCGACAAAGAACCACAGAAGAGGTCTATTTATGGGATTTGTAGGTATCATCGTTGTTTTCGCCATGGTCTTTGGTGGATTTGTCATCGCCGGTGGACACATGCACATTATTTTCGTGGCAGCACCCATTGAGATGATGATTATTGGTGGCGCTGCTCTGGGAGCATATATAATTGCGAATCCAATGAAGACAATTAAAATGGGATTCAAGCTGGGCATGAAATCATTGACCGCGAAGGGGCCACAGAAGAAAGACTTTCTTGAACTATTGCAGCTTCTCTTTCAGCTGTTTCAGGTCTTTCGAAAAGAAGGTCCACAGGGAATTGAAAAGCATATTGAGGAACCAGCAAAGAGTGACATTTTCAAAGCCTATCCCGGATTTATGCATAATCATCATGCCGTCGATTTTCTTTGCGATACGATGAAGATCACTCTTTCTGCCGAACTTTCCCCGTACGACGTTGATGATTTGTTGGAAGCGGATATTAAGGGAATTCACGCCGAAGAACATTTGGCACAACATGCTGTTCAATCGGTCGCAGATGGATTCCCTGGACTGGGGATTGTGGCCGCCGTCCTTGGAATCGTGAAAACAATGGGACATTTGACAGAAGGAACTGAAGTGATTGGAACCTTGGTTGCAAAAGCCCTTGTTGGAACGATGCTTGGGGTTTTCGGAGCCTACGGAATGATTGGACCCGTGGCGACAAAAATGGCGGCAGATATTGCGGCCGAGGGGAAATATCTCGAATGCATCAAAGCAGCAATGATTGCCTTGCAGCGGGGAGCACCTCCGTTAGTTTGTGTAGAGTATGCAAGAAGAACAGTCATGCCTGAAGAGCGTCCGACATTTAATGAAATGGATAAAGCGACAAAAGATATCAAGAAAGCTGCATAGAGGTAGGGGTTTCATTGGCAAAAGAGAAGAGTATAATCGTTATAAAGAAAATCACTATCGCTGGTGGTGGCGGTCATGGGGGGTCTTGGAAAGTTGCCCTGGCTGATTTTATGACAGCGATGATGGCGTTTTTCTTGGTGATGTGGCTTTTGAATCAAACAGAAGAAACAAAGAAGGCAGTTTCAGACTATTTTTCAACTCCATCTTTAATAGAATATAACTTTCAAAATTTTGGCGCTGAAGTCACTCTTGAGAAATTGTTCTTAGACCTTGTTAACGAACCGCTTAAGGCATTTCAAAGTTTTATGGAACCGATGGATCGAACTCCTGATCTTTTGGACATGGGATCTTCCAAAGTCGTTGCAGCCTACGTGGCTGATCAGTTGATGGATTATGCAAAAAATGTGAGTGTGAATCCAGATGGCTTTGATTTTGATATTCCCGACTCTCTTCTGTTTGAACGGGGCACAGCAAAGCCATTGGTTTCCTTCGTTGAAATTCTCGAGAAATTGAAGGGCGTCACTACCGGGCTTAAGGATGCTGAGATTAAAGTCGTCTCAGCGTTGTTTCTCCAGGCTATTCCAGGGGCCAACCCCCAGAAAGCCAATGAGGTGGCTTCCGAACGTCTCGATTTAGTGAATAAAAAGATTCAAGCTTCTCTAGAGCACACTTCAACGAATGTCGTCGGCATGATAAATGTTGTAGATCGGAAAGGCGAGATAGATCCAAGTAAACTGATTGGGTTTATTAAAGTGAGCATCCGCCAAAAGGAGCAGACGGATGGAAAGCCGCGTCGAAAATTAGATGCAGCTTTTGGCGCACCAAAAACGGATATGAATGTGTATGACAATTTTGTTCACCAGCTGACAACCTCAAAGGGGAAAAATCCTGCGAAAGGTAAGCCAAATTCGAAACCAAGCCAAGATCCGAACCTTTTGAAGGATGTTGACTCAGAAGTCAAAGAGGGCTTGCCCAGTCGGACTGAATAGAAGGGGTGTTCAATCAAAACAATCGCTCATAAGGCGAGAATTCTATTTTTTGCCCAACCTTCGACGTTAGCCCATGTGACCCGAGCTTTGAGAATCATTGAGCTGCTGCGAGCGAATGAGTTTGATATTCATGTTGCGACAGGGCGACGATTTTTTTCACTATTTTCAGAGCTGCCAGTTCAAATGCTTGAAATCAAAGAAGGGGATTCTCCGGAATTTTTTTTGAGAATTGATAATGGAGTCCCGCCTTTTTCTCCGAGGACTTTCGAATTGATGATTGAAGAAGACTTAAAGGTTCTGGCTGAAGCTTCACCTGATATCGTTTTTGGAGATTTGCGGAATTCTCTCACCGTCAGCTCTCGATTGAAGAAAATATTTTTATCAATATGAGTCACGCCTATTGGAGTTCCGCGGTTCAAGGGAAAACTCCTGTCCCTTTGGGGCCAATTTCTCGGTATCTCAGTGAAAGGATGGCGTCGTTATTTTTTGCGTATTTTGGAAAACCACTGGTGCGAGCTATTTGTTGGTTTTTTGTTCGTCCGTATCAAAAAATTATCGATAAAAAATTGGTTCAGACGAACTTGCTTAACAAACAAGCTCTTAAATTTACAGACTATCGAGATTTTAACGTAGATGGAGATCAAATCTCTTTTTGACACTCCAGAACTAGTTTCGCTCTCAGTGCTGAGGGGCACCAAAATTTATGGGTCCGTTGCTTTGGTCGTCTTTGGAGCCAGTTCCAGATTGGTGGTCATCGTTGAATCGATCTAAACCCTGGATTTTTGTTGGCTTGGGCTCGTCAGGGCAACCTCAAGATTTGCCAGTGATTGTTAGGCTCTGCTGAAACTAGACGTCGAAGTTTTGGTTTCAACGGGGCCGGCTTCGCTTGATCTGCCCGCGAATCCAAGATTGCACTGTGCACCTATTCTTCCTTTGGGTCAGCTTGCCGATCATATTCAATTGGCCTTAACTAACGGGGGATCCCCGACCTCCTATTTTGCCTTGAATTGTGGCGTTCCCGTGATTGGAGTCGTTTCGAACATGGATCAAGTCTTAACGATGTCCCATATCGAAGCGAGTGGTGCTGGTTTGGCTTTGAGGCATGGAAATTTGACCGAGCTGAAAGTCTTTAAGGCTGTGGAACGAGTCCTCGGGGACGAGAAATTTAGGAAGAACGCTGAACGGATTCGTGAATCCTTTCGCGATTATGATGTGGAAGAAAATTTGAATAAAATGGTGAGAGAGATTCTACGGGAAAGGTTTCCGGAAGAGATGAGCGTGCCAATAGAGAGGGGCTCATAGAATGAAAGCGATTTTTCAAGAATCTGTTCATACAACAATTGTGATCGAAGCGTCTAGGGAAGTTGTCTGGTCAGCACTTTCGGATTTTACGACCTATGGCGTTTGGAATAAAGTGTCGCCTCGGGTTATTGGGCATCTGACTGTGGGGGCGGGTGTGAAAATTGAAGTTGATTTGCCTGACATGAAAATAACGACGACAAAAGCTACTGTGATCGACTTGAAAAAATTTGAATCAATCTGTTGGGTCGGGAATTTTTGGATTCGTGGTTTGATGGACGGATACCACTCTTACCGCTTAAAGGCTTTGGATTCTCATCGAACGGAACTCGCTCATGATGAGATTTTCAAGGGTCTTCTTGTTCCATTTATCTGGAGTTCAATGGGGCCCAAATTTACCCAAAGATTCAACGAGACCAATGCTTCTCTAAAATTGTTTGTTGAAAGCAAGCGTCATTTAAAACCAGCCTGAACACTGCCCATGACAAAGTAATCCCCCCGGCCATTGAACTGAGAAGCAGCCGAGGTTCCCGTCAATGATAGCTCGACAAACACATCCTTAAGTTTAGTTCCAAGTGCTGTTCTTAAGTCAAAATAGTTGCTGTATCCGATGGCTTTAACCATGGAATAACCAATTTGATTATTCCATTTGTAGTCGGAAAAAAGGTCAGTCGTTTTTTGAAATGCGTAATAGGAACTTCCGGTGCTGGTTCCATCCCAATTGCTTTCGATTTCATATATGACGTGATACTTAAAAAGACCCAAATTGAGCCCGACAGTATTCCCGTTTCGAGCTGCTGACTTATAAAACTGATTTTGGTTGTAGGTGATAAAGAGTTGTGTGTTTTCAGAAAAGTTCACGCTGATATCAGCGCTGAAGCGCAGCCAAAGGTGAATATCGCTGCCTTCATAATTGGTATTACTACCCCAGATTCCTAACCGAAACTGAGGGCCAAAATTAAACCAAAAGGACCCATGGAGGCTCGGATCTTGATTTGTCTGTGAGAGTCCATGGTGGACAAAGTGGGTGAGAAGCTCAGCTTCCCCGGTGAGTTTATAGGACGGCGCCTGGCCCCCTGCGTCCCCAGAACTGGGTGAGGATGTGGTTTCCCCCCAAGACTTAGTGACAACAACACACATAATTGTAAAAAGAAGGCACAGGTTGATTAATTTGAAGGACTTCATGTTAAGGCTATTGGAAACCAGGATTTTTGAAATTTCAAAGATAAAAAGTAGATGACGACGAATTTTGTAAAATGGCAATTTTTTTTGAACGGAATAGATATGTACGTGACTAAGTATGAAGGTGAACAGATATGAAGGTGAATAAATATGATCGAAATTGATTTGGATGCCCCTTGGAGTGAACAGACTCTGATCGTCTTTGATACTGAGACCAGTGGTGGATACCCGGTCGGTTGTGATGTGGTCGAATTTGGGGCAGTGAAGTGGTATCAGGGTCAGGTGGTTGATACTTTACAGGTCTTGATTAAACCTCGAGAGCCCATGTCAGATTTTATAATCACAATCCATGGCATCACCAATGAAATGGTCGAAAAGGCGCCACCCATGTCGGAGGTTGCACTTCAAATTCGTAACTTTTTTAGAGGCTGTGTGGCAGTGGCTCATCATGCTCCATTTGATCTCGGGTTTTTGGCTTTCGAATTCGAAAGAAATCGGATTTCCTTACCGTCTGAGCCGGCCCTCTGTACGAGTCTTCTGGCACGTAAGCTTATTTCGGGGGTCGAAAACCATAAGCTGCAAACTCTGGTGAAACATTTGAAGATCCCGGGTGGATCAGCTCATCGCGCTTTGGATGATTCGAAGGCCTGTTTAGCAGTGGCATTGGAATGCTTCAAACGGGCTGAGCCCAGGAATTCGATAAGGGAACTTATCTCAATTCAGGGCACTGGCTTGTGGTGGCGCGATTTTTCGCTACTATCCTTAGTTAATGAGAAAATTCAAGTTTTAGTCGAGGCAATTCAAAAAAGAAGACCGTTGAAATGATTTATAGCAAAGGCACTCGTCGGGGTGAGCGAAGGCTTGTCAAGCCGCTTGGACTTGTTAGAAACCATTCAGGTGATTATATCATGGGCCTCTGTCTGATTGAAAATACGAATAAGAGATTCTATCTTAAGGCGATTGAGGATGTCCAGTTAGTTTATACGAGTGAGAGGGATCTTGAATCGAGCTATCCATCTGAGTTTCTATCTGAGTTTTTGTTAAAACGAAGTTCATGAACAGGGAGCAAGATAGACCGGGTTCGAATGTCAGTTGTTTTTTTCCTGAGGGATTCAACTTGGCTCCGAATCTCTTTTGACAATGGTTGAAGATGCTGGAACTCGTCCCCGAGTCTGAGCCGTAAGATGGCCGGGTGGCCCTTCATAGTTTCTTTAAGGAACCGCTCAAAGGCATACAGGGGTCCTACGATTCGATGGGAGATAAGTTTGCCGATGGCAAATAGAATCACACAAAAGCCAACGCCAATGAGACTATACGTCACTATAAATGGAAACAGAAATTTGTTAATGACATAGGTGTTTTGGCCAACGAGTTCAGAGATTGTGACCCGAAGATAGGTATAAGAAAACACAATGCTAATGATTGTGAGCGCGACACCTATCGCTGAAAGTAAAAGTGAATATTTAACTTGAAAAGAAAAGTTTACCCATTGTTTTTTTCGGGTGTTATTTTCAGGCCAAAGGAGATCACCGTCTCTGACGATAGCAAACACGAGCATGCCATAACCAACCCATTGGATAGCATCTGCCAAATTAAAGGCGGGGGACGAAAAGAAGGGGGTTCGAATAACGATAAAATCAACAACATGTCCCCAAAGAATGCGATCTGTTACATTGCCCATGATTCCACCGATTAAAACAGAAAGGCCAATTCGGAGAATCAGGGATCGAATCGGGAGGAGATATTGGATAAGGGCATAACTACAAAACAAAAAAGCGCCACCAGTTGCAAGAGTGACAATTCTCAGAACACTTGGGAGTTCAGAGAAAAGACCTAACATAGCTCCCCGGTTGTGATGCAGCAAAAAAGTCATGGGGCCGTAAGATAGAATTTCAGTCAAAGAGCTTGCCCAATTTTTGGTTATGTAATCAACCCACCAGGCTAGGAATATTGGGACTAAAATCAACAACCATTCGCGCTTTTTCATAGAGCGTCTATCGGTCGAAGACTCTGTTCAATGAAGGCTAGTATCGTCGCCTTAGGCGACTACCATTTGTTATTCAAATAGCCACAAAAGAATCGAGTGATTTCAGTTGTGAGGGCTTTGTCAGAGCTGAAATCTTTTCGTGTTTGAACAATGTGCTCCATAAGACCAATGAAGCTATGGACAGTCAGCATTGCCTGGGTTTGATTATTACGCCCTTCGGTTTTAGGTATGAACTGGACAAACAGGCTGATATAACTTTCCATCAACTTGCTATAGTATTTTTGATCGACCAAATATTGGTAGATATTTTGGATCCGGGACCGAAGTTCAATTTCTGTATTATAGAGGTCCAGGGCAGTTGCAATGAGTTTATTGATTCTTTGCTCTGGACTCAGGTCCTGGATATTGCTCATAGCTTTTTCAAAAAAAAGCTTATCGCGTTCAAAAAGATCGACAATGACTGCAGAAATGACGGATTCTTTATTGCCAAAGAACTGATAGATAGACCCGATGCTTACGCCGGCATCTTTAGCAATTTTGTCCGTGGTTACGCCAAAATATCCTTCTTGAACAAGAATCTTTGCACAGGCATCAAGTATTGTGGAAACGGTTTGTCGAGAGCGTTCCTGAGTCGGAGGCCTCACCTGAAGTTTGACTTTTTGTTTTTTAGTTTTTTTTCTTGCCATTTCCAAAGATTGAAGAGATTCCGGGTTTAGATTTCGACCATTCATTCCATTCATAGCAACCTCGACGTTCCTTTTTCAATTCTTCAAAAAAATTCAGAAAGGAATCTTTTAATTAAAATCACGTTAATTTCTCATTAAAACAACACTAGTCTATCTGAATAGCGATCCTAGACCCAATTGGTCTGGTGTGCAAGGACATGATTGCGGTCATCTTTTTCAGGCTAGACGGGTGCGAAAGCCTTTAGTTGGCATCCAGCACCCGGTACGGGTTGTCGGCATATTCAATAAGGTAGAGCATCGGCTCTTTATTCTTGTTGACTACGACGGGAATAACGTCTGGTCCTGGGTAGAATCCACCACCGCCGCGGCTACTGGAGGGATCCAATTCGAACGTAAATGATATGATTTTATGTTCACCAAAGGCCCAATCCGTCGTGTCACCACTCGCAATATATAATTCAGAGGTTTGTTCTGCTACGTAGCCATTCCACTCGGCCATTTTATTTGCCATGGTTATGTGGACATTTCGATCTCTTTGGTCAGAGATTGGGTCGTATTTGCCACCCCAAGGGTAAAGGATGAGTTCTGAAAAAGTATGAAAAGAAAGAAGAGTGGATATATTCTGATGGTCCTCGATATATTTCTTAATGGCCCTGGTCTCGGGTTCGCTAAAGGGTGCGGTTCCCATGTAGGTTTCTGAGTCTGGATCCCGTGAGGACCCACCGGTTCCCCAGCCGTAGCTGTAATTTCTATTCAAATCAACACCAAACGTGCCGTCTCGGTTTTGAGTTCGGTTCTTTCTCCACATTTGGTAACGGCCAGATGCGATATCGTACTCAAGCCCATCTGGATTGACGGCAGGAATCAAATGAATTTCGCGGGAATCTATGAGTCTACGAATTCGTTCATTCCCCTTTGAGTATTCTTCTAGCATCCTCTCTACTATTAGAAGCGGGATTTCGACCGAAAGGTGCTCGCGAGCATGATGTCCCCCCATAAACAGAATTGCAGGCATTTGAGCGCCCTGATCGAGGTGGCCGGATATTCTGAGGGCCAAGATCTCCCGTCCTTGGACTGTCGATCCGATCGAGCTCAAGGAGACCAGTTGGGGATATTTTTTTTGTAAATCATTTAGGCTCGCCGTGAGCTCGGTGTAGTTGTGAAATTCGGAATCTTTGCTCGGGAAATCCTTGATCTCAGCGACGGAGGACGAGAACTCAACCCAGCCAAGTTTTTCAAGCTCTTTCTTTTCTTGGAGATTTCCGATGGCTATAACGTAATCGTCTTTTATCCATTGGATGGCCACGCCAGTATCGGCAATGACACTTCGTTGAAATTTGTCACTGGCTCGAATCTTAAGCCAAAATTGAGTCGAATCGATGGAGGTCGAGGGTGTGGGCCAAACAGAAAACAACAAACCAGCCAAAAGACATAGTCCGCAGGATAATCGACTCATAAATTCCACTCCTTGGAAGTGCCTGGCCCAAAATCCACTGCGCATACTTGTCTAAGTTATTTTTAGGCGGCCCCTAAGAGTTTAGCAACTATTCCAAAATGGAACCAGCTTGGACTTCAGAAAAAAGAAAAATCAGACAAAGGAAGGGTGAGTTTATCTGGAATTAGTTTTCGAAAACATTTTTTCGAGAATTTGGTCTTTCTTGACAAATTGCAAACCGACAGAACTCCCGTTGTTCCAGATGACTTCAGCGTGGACTATATGGGTTTTCTTAAGTGAAAAGAGATGAATAGTCATATGCACAACATCCCCGTGGGTGAGTGCGCGCGTGCTATCAGGGAGCTCGACCAAGGCCCCTGTCTTGGAAACGTTTTTTAGGTTACCCATGATATGTCCTAGTTGTCCAAATATCTCTATATGGGCGGTCTCTCGGGTTGGATATCGAGGAGAGACCGAACGAGGAGTGCCTTTGGTTGGTTCATACTCTTATGTTATCGGTGAATCCGATTTTTTTCTAAGGTAAAATTGAATTTTTCAGAGGTTTCCCTGAGGTTCCTCAAAGACCCCCCTATAAAGACTTCTGTGAATCTGCCAACTCCCTAAAATCTGTTTAGTTTTTACAAGACCGGAGTCTGCCGCCGCAGAGGTCGGCTTTGCAGCATCCAGTCCAGGTCCGTGTCTTTATGAGACAGAACGAATTGGAAATTGTTTTACAAAACAGCCGGGTCTCTGTTTAATGTGATTATGACAGATCTTGAGACACGAAAGACATTTCTGATAGTGACCAGGGATAAAACTCGGCAGGAACTCTATGCCTATGTGATCAATAAGCATATTGCTGGGGCTCAGATATTTATTGCCCAAGACGGTGTTGAGGCCTCTTCAAAAATGACCAATGTCCCTCCGCATATCGTCATCTTGGATTATGATTTGGCCAAGATCAGTGGACCGCAATTGGTTCAGTTAATTCTTAAGACGAAAGAACTTGAAAAAACCGCAATCATCATTACATCTATTCCTTCAGAGGACCAGTATGTAGATCAGGTCGTTACGGGCAAAATACAAATGCTAGAAAATGCTCAAAAAGAAAAAGAGTTTAACAGTTGTCTGGCAAGAGCATTAAATTTCGTCTCCCATGGCGATGTGGCTGAGTATTATCTTCGATTTCTAGCGCCTAAGGATATTCTCATCAAGGAGGGTGAAACTGCCGACTATGTGTACATCGTTCGGAAGGGTCGCCTTCGGGCTTACAACCTGGAAAACGATAAAGATGTCACGCTTGGCTTTGTTGAGGCGGGCGAATTTGTTGGAGAGATGGCCTACATTAACGGCGAATCAAGAACAGCCCATGTTGAAGCCGTGACGGATTGCGAATTAATTGAGGTTCCCATTGGGACTTTGGAGCACATTCTTTTTCAGCGACCATCTTGGTCGAAGGCTCTGATGGTGACTCTTTCGAAGAGGCTCAAGAGCGCTAATAAAAGTATTGTCGCAGGCACCTGAGTTTGAGCAAGAGAAAAAATTACCAATCCCAGCGGACGCCCATGGTGCTCTGGGCCCTCAATGGGAGTGGTTTTGTGGTTAACGAAGATTTCTTTTTGTTCCAGATCTTATCTTTGACTTCAAATTCTGTTTCTGATGCTTTAGCATCGTAGTTTAAACTCGCGTTGAGCCAGCCTTTGTATTCAAGTTTCGTCAGCACCTGAAGGGCCATAAACTGCAATGAAAAGCGGTGGTCAATGTCGTTTTTGGAGTCCTTATTCACAACAATCTCAGTGCGCATTGCGTTTTCAACCTGTGTAGCTCTTCTTCCCAGTGAGCTCGATTTTTTACGGCCTCTGAGTTGAGCCAGTTTTGAAGAGCTTGATCGCCAAACTTAGTGGCGATCTCTCCGGCATCTTTTGTTGGTTTCAAGTTGGTTGGGATTGTGGCTCTGATGTTTTGCGCAGTGAAAAACGTGTTGGTGGGTGAGTCAAGCGGCCCTTCTGGAATGATGCAAGTGTTATAGTCCTTAAAGGCAGATTGGAATTGTATTCTGGGGGAGGATTGAGCGAAAATCATCGGTGAGACAAGCGAGAAGGCGGTGGAAAAAGCAAAAATCCGGTATATTGATCTGCCAAAGATGGGCTGTATGTTGGCTAAAAAATTCAAATTTGGGCACCCCATTAAGAGTCGCCATTTGCACATTATAAAGTTCAATTTGAGACACTTCATAGTTCGATTTCTCCAATTGCTCTTATAGAAAGACTCATTCAAGAAACCTGCCAAAAGTTGAAATTGATTCAGATGGATTTGAGAAAAGGTTTCCTGGAAAAGTTACACTTTTTCGACGGAGATGACTGTTTTTTGCCTCATTGTGGAGGTTAAAACTGCCTCAAAACGAACCAGAAGACTTTCCAAGGGCTGATATGTTTCGCGGAAATGAATCTCATAGCACGATCCTTGCTCAGGTTTTTGTCTTAAGGAATGTTGGGCTCAAGATGATTCCAACAGCCACTGGAAATGCAACAACTAGAAATTAAAAGCTTAGAGATAAAAAACAAGTGATGAAAGTGAAAGCATGAGCCCTCTGATACGTCAGTATAAAGACATTGTCGCATACAAGCTGCCGCAAGGGGCGCTTATTGCTTTTCATGCGCGAAATCTCGAAGTGGCTGAAATTTCTGAAGAGCTTTGGGAGGCTTTTGTCAGCGAGCGGGTGCCTGTTCAATCTGATTTTCAGTCGCTACAATCAGCCTTGTCGCCACAATCAGCCTTGGATGTCTGGAATAATGTGGACTCGCCATCAGTCAGAGATCAAGATTTGGGATCGGAAGTTAAGACTCTCACCATCAATGTGACACAAATCTGTAATCTTCACTGTCACTACTGTGCCGCGGGCGGCGACGGGACCTATGGAGATCCGATTCGCCAGATTTCAATCGAAAAAACATTTCCTCAGATTCGTTTCTTTATGGACAAGCTGAAGCCTGGGCAGAAATTTAGTTTTATTTTCTTAGGCGGCGAGCCTTTGCTTTATCCAGAAGCGATTCGTGGGATAGGGCAATATGCCCTATCCTTAGAAAAAGCAAAAAACATCCAAGTTTCGTTTCGTATAATTACAAATGGGACCTTGATAGATCAGAGGTTTGTCGACTTGATGGAGGGACTGAGTCCGTCAATAACTCTGAGTATGGATGGAGATCCGGCGACCAACGACTTGGTTCGGCCACAGAAAAATGGAAGAGGTTCATCAGAGCAGGCTTTATTGGGACTTGATGTCTTGTTGAAGAATAGAAAGTCGTTTGGTTCTATTTTGATTCACAGTGTTTTCAACAGAAAGAATTTGAACGTGGTTCAGGCCTACCGTTTCTTTCAGCAGTTTGCAGTTGATGGTTTTGATTTTACTTTTGACGTTACAGAGAAAGACGAGCAAGCCAATTTGGTTTTTATTGAACAGATGAAGAAAATTGCTCAGCTGGCTTTCACCGCGGGCGGCGAGAGTGAGCTTCGCCGGATTGCTTTTTTTGATGGAATTTTTTCGACACTTGATGCGCAGGTGCGCAAGGTCAATCATTGTGGGAGTGGAAAATCTTTACTGAGTATAGATTCTCGTAATCAAATTTTCTCTTGTCCATTGATGGTGAGCCACAAGGGCGAGCAAGTGGGGACGGGAATTGAGCTGAATCTCCAGAAGCTTGAACCGCTCCAGGCGCCGTTGATTGGCATGAATAATTGTGGTCGTTGCTGGGCAAGAAATCTTTGTGGCGGAGGATGTCTTTATAACCACAAAGCCACAACAGGAGACGCTCACACCAAACATCCCACCTATTGTGACAGAACAAGAAGCTTGATTTTTGAAGCGATTTCGTACTATAAACAAACTAGAGCTGAGGGAGCATTCCATGGCGAAGATAGCGGTATTTGAAAAATTGAAAGCTGGCGGTCGACTGGCGACAGGATCTGGTGCTGGCACAAGCGATGCCGCTCTCGGCGCACCAAGTGAAGCGCAGGTGGTTCAGGCTCATGGAACTAGCCATTTCTTAGGGCATATTTTGATAGTAAAGCCAAAAGGCGGTGGTTCAAGTTCAGAAGTCGTGAACCAAGGAAGTTGTGTCCCTCTCGGCGGAGACTAAGTAAAAAAATCATTTAAAATGAGAAGGTAATTTCAAGGTGTCTCTTCCTCCTTCGCTTAAACAGCCATCTATTCGAAAACTCTGGCTGCTTCGGTTGGCGAGGGTTTTACTTGCTTCCTTTTTTGGATTTCTTTTAACCCACGTCAATTTAAACTATATCGAAGCTTGGCTGTATGATTTTAGGGTTCAAGCCCGTCCAGATCGCCCACCGAAAGCCCCAATAAAGTTAATTCTTGTTAACCCTGACACCATTGCACCCTTAAATGCTCCTCCTAAGATCGAACATTATGTTCAGCTTTTAGAGCATCTTAGTGAAGAAAGAGCAAAATACGTTGTTCTGTCTATGAAGCTGGAGGATATTGAGGGGACGGAAAAAGACAAACTCAGATTTGTCGAAGCGACTCGGAAGTTGAGTCATTTTTTTGTTACGACCAATGAACTCGAGATGAAGGGTGAGCTTGGTAAAACCCGCCTTCCGCCCCCTTTTGATTCTGTGCCTGTGGCGTCAGCTCCGAAGACTCAGGACACCAATATTCTAGCAAAAGATGGTGTCACTCGTCGAATGCTTGTGTCAGCTTATGAAGATCAACCAATGCTTCACACTCGCATCGCTTCAGATCTAAATCCTCAAGTCAAAGATGTGAGAAACATTCGAGGACAAATTGATCTTTTTGAGACAAAGCAGGTCTATATTAATTTTAAGCCCATTCATACTTTTCCGGAATTTTCTTTTGAAAGAGTTCTCAGCGGAAGTTTTGAGAAAGGGACATTTCAAGATCAAGTTGTAGTTGTTGGACTTGATTATCGGAGAAGTTTTCAAGACTACATTATGACGCCCTATAACCGCGAGGCCGTTTTGAGTATGAGCATCGCGGAAATCTGTGCAAATATGATAGACACATTAGTCCAGAACTCTGCTCCGATTAAGGCCCCAGAGTGGTTCAACTTGATTATTACTATTTTGATTTCGATTCTGACGGTGCATGTGGTTTTAACTGTTCGCCCGTCCACGGGGCTTTTGATGATGGGGGCCACTCTTTTCGGGTATTCATTTCTTGCTTGGTTGTCTTTTTGGCCCTTGGGAATATGGATAAATATGGCTCACCCGGTGATGGCTGTATTTCTCTGTTATTACTTTTTTATCCCCTATCGGTTGATCATTGAGAATCGGAGAAGTTGGGAGTACTATCAGAAAAATAAACTGCTCAAGCAGGTTGAAGAGCTTAAAACTAATTTTATTTCAATGATGTCTCATGATTTGAAGACGCCATTGGCCCGAATTCAGGGAATGACGGATCTCATTTTAAGTGATTCACTAAAGATCAGTTCTCAGCAACGGGAAGCGATAGATACTATACGGCAATCGAGTGATGATTTGCTGAAATTTATCAGCAAAATCCTTAATTACGGCAAGATTGAGAGTCAGGGGATTGAGTTGCATCTCCAGAGCAAAGATGTCAATACACTCATTGCCGAGGTTATCAAAAAGCATGAGTTTTTAGCAAAGCTTAAGAGAGTTCAGATCACCCAAGAGCTTGAGCCGCTCTTTCCGATTCTGGTTGACGCTGATTTGATGAAGCAGGTTTTTTCAAATCTCATTGAGAACGCGATCAAATATAGTCCAGAGGATACAAAGGTTTTGATCAGTTCTGAAGAGATTGGGTCAAAAGTGGTGGTGCAGGTCGCTGATCAGGGGCCGGGGATTCCAAGTGACGAACTTCCTAATATCTTCATGAAATTTTTTCGCAGCAAGAACGCTAAATCGTCACCGATTAAGGGCTCAGGGCTCGGTTTGTATCTTGCAAAGTATTTTACTGAGCTTCATCAAGGGTCATTATTTGTAGAGTCTACATATGGCCAAGGTTCAACTTTTACTGTAGAGTTACCATTAGCCAGGGACTCTGTGTAGTCTGAATTGGGGGATCTAATGTTAAGAGTGTTAGTCGTCGATGACGATCAAGGTCTGAGACTGTCGGTTAAATCAGCCTTACTGTCTACTGGTCGATTTGAAGTCGATGAAGCTTTTGATGGCATCAACGCTGTTGAAAAAGTAAAAACTCCTGGGAAGAAATATGATTTAGTGATTCTTGACGTGGATATGCCGCGACTCAATGGCTTAGAAGCTTTGAAAAGAATCAAGGAGTTCGATCCCGGTGTCATCGTGGTGATGGTGACGGCCCATGCAACTGTGAATGATGCAGTTCTTGCTGTTAAAGATGGAGCCTACAATTATCTTTCAAAACCAGTTTCAGGGGAAGAGTTATTAGCCCTTGTGGATAAAGCTGTTCGTGCCTATAGTTTAATATCTAGTATTGCGGCGAGTTCTCCGGTTTTGGTCGAGGCCGGGCGAAAAATCATCGGCAATACTTCGCAGATGCAAAAGGTTTTCAATATAATTCATAGACTTGCGAAAGTTGAAACGCCGGTTCTTATTCGAGGGGCCTCTGGAACAGGTAAAGAGTTGGTGGCTCGAGCAATTCATTTTAATTGTTCGCGAAAAGACGAGAAATTTGTAGCGATTAATTGTTCTGCCATTCCGGAAAACCTGTTTGAATCTGAATTGTTCGGGCATGAAAAAGGTTCCTTCACCGGGGCTGATCAACGAAAAATTGGAAAGTTTCAGTATGCAGAAGGTGGAACTTTGTTTTTAGATGAAATCGGAGATATGCCTCAATTGATGCAGGTTAAAATCTTACGAGTTCTCCAGGAGAAAGTCTTCACTCCAGTTGGTTCCAATCGCGAAATTTCGACCAATGTAAGAATTATCGCAGCAACCAACAGGCCCCTTGAGGAAATGATTAAGACGGGGGCGTTTCGAGAAGATTTGTTTTATCGTTTGAATGTAGTTCCGATATTTTTGCCAGCACTTTGTGAACGTAAGGATGATGTTGAACGCCTCGTAAATATTTTTATTAAGAAGTTCAACGAGGCTCACAAAAAGAGAATTACTGGAATGGAAGCTGACGCCCTCAATATTCTTAAGAAGTATTCTTGGCCTGGTAATATTCGCGAACTTGAAAATGTTATTGAACACGCATTTGTTTTAGAGTCTTCCAATGTATTGACGATGGCCGCTTTGCCTGAGTCTGTACTTGCTGCGGCGGGCGTGAGCTTGATTGACTTGCCTAGTCCGAGTTTGGATAACAAGAAAAGTTCACAAGCACGTGCCGTTCGGCCAAGCCCAGTGGGAATTCCAGGTGGAATTGATGAGCTGGATTCAGAGTTGGAATCAGGCCAGAGTCAGGACCTTGCTGAAGGGAATTCCGAGGAAGTCAACGATGGAGTTGAGTCTGGAGAATCTTCAGAATTGTCCGAGGAGCCAATAGAGCCCTATTCAGGCGAAAATTTGGACTTTAACGCGCAGAAGGAAACCTTTGAAAAAGAGTTTATTATCAAGGCGTTGAAGACCTTTAAGGGGCGCATCAATCAGACGGCTTTGCATGCGAATATCCCGAAAAAGACCCTGCTGAGGAAAATTGAAAAGTATGGGATTAATGCGAAGGATTATCTTAACTAATTTCTGTCTTTGATTGACGGGTTCCTGCGATTTTTTTAGGTTCATTATCCCGATGGCAGTAAATCCTATTCCACCTCAAGCTTATACGAAAGACACGATGTTGAGAGCCTATTCCTGGCTTCAAAATCAAAGCCTTCATATTCGGGAAATGGCAACGACCCCAGATATCCTTGTGAGTCTCTACCTCAAGACGACCTGGGACGGTGAGGGGGCGTTGGATCGACCAAGTATTCAAAATTTTAAGAATGAACTCAGAAGTCTTGCAGGCCTGATGGGTGAATTAGAGAGCGCTCCAACTGAGGCAGGATCCTCGCCCCAGCCTTTTCCGCCCCAGTCACCGCAGTTGACGTCTGCACCTCCCAATGCACCGACGAAGCAATCGCTTCCTCCGCTCCAGGGTAGTAATCCTCAGCCAAAAAAGAAAAGTGAGCCTTTAGCTCGAGCGGAGGAGCTTTTTTTTGCTGATGTGTCGGATGTCAAATCTACAAAGTCAGACACCGGTGGGTCGACTTTGTCGTCTGGGGATCAGGCGCATACGGTTCATAGTTCGATTTTTGATCTCGACCAGCAGTCGCTAGAAATGATTCGCGAAGTCAAAACTCAGTTAAATCTTTCGAGTGAAACAGAGGCCCTGAGGGCAATTGTTCGTTTGGGACATTTGCAAGTGACCCGTCTTTTTCGATAATGACAGTCATGTCATCCAATAATAGGATGATGTGTTAGGATTAGTGAATAGCATCAAAAGAAAGGTTTTGCCGTGTCCTCACCTCTACCAGATTACAAATCAACCCTAAGACTTCCCCAAACTGATTTTCCAATGAAGGGGAATCTTCCCCAGCGTGAGCCCGAAATTATTCAGCGCTGGCAGACTTTGAAAATATATGAAAAAGTTCTGGCGAAGAATGCGGGGCGCCCGATTTTTACTCTTCCAGATGGTCCACCCTACGCCAATGGTTCGATTCATATAGGACATGCTCTCAATAAAACTCTCAAAGATTTTATTATTAAATATAAAAATATGCGTGGTTTTCAATCCTCTTTTATTCCAGGGTGGGACTGCCATGGACTTCCCATTGAACATAAAGTGATGAAGGACCTGAACGAGAAAAAGTTGGTTAAGTCAGAGGCCGAGGTCTTGACTCTCTGTCGAGCGGAAGCCCAAAAGTGGATTGATCACCAATCAAAGCAGTTTCAGCGTCTTGGTGTTTTGGCTGATTGGCAGCATCCTTACACGACGATGTCAGCGGAATATGAGGCGGAAGAAGTTCGCGAGTTTGCGCGAATTTTTAAAAAGGGTTTAATTTATCGAGGCCTCAAGCCTGTCTATTGGAATTGGACCTTGAAGACCGCACTTGCGGATGCCGAAGTTGAGTACCATATGCATCGTAGCCCTTCGATCTTTGCAAAATTTAATGTGACCGATGTTGAAACTTTGGGAAAGTTGGGTTTTTCTCAAAGAGAAAGTCAGAAATCTCCAGTGAGTTTTGTGATTTGGACCACCACTCCTTGGACCTTGCCGGCCAATGTGGGAATTTGTGTTCATCCTGATTTTGACTATGGAGTTTTTGAAACCAAAGGTGAAAATCTTGTGATTGCAAAGGCACTCAAAGATTCCTTTGAAAAGGAAACTGGCCTGACCCTTACGGAAAAAAAGTCGATCCTCGGAAAAGACTTAGAATTTTGCAAAGCTCGACACCCTTGGATTGATCGGGATTCGTTAATCATTTTAGGTCAACATGTCACCCAAGAAACGGGAACAGGCTGTGTTCACACGGCCCCTGGTCATGGTGCGGACGATTACAAAGTTGGTCATGTTAAATACCAGTTGCCACTTTTATGTCCTGTGAATGATGCGGGGCAATTTACAGATGATGTTCCGGAGTATAAGGGAATCAATATTTTTAAAGCCAATCCAATGATTGTTGAGCAGCTTAAAAAGTCTGGGCATTTGTTGGGATATGCGGAAATTGAACATAGTTATCCACATTGCTGGCGTTCAAAGACTCCTTTGATATTTAGGACAACGCCTCAGTGGTTTTTAGGGGTTGATCTTGAAGGCTCTAATTTGCGTCAGAAAATCTTGGCGGAAATGGAGTCAGTTCAGTTTTTTCCAGAATGGGGAAAAGCGAGATTTCAGGCGATGATGGAGAATCGCCCTGATTGGTGCCTGAGCCGTCAACGTATTTGGGGGGTTCCAATTCCCATTCTGACTTGTGTGGAAACTGGCGAGCCTTTGGCCGACTATGATGTGATGATGCGAATTGCAGATGTTATTGAAAATAAGGGCGGTATTGATGCCTATTATCAGACCCCTGCAAACGAGCTTGCTGGGGCCGCTGCGACCGCGAATGGTTTTAACTATAAACATGGAAAAGACATTCTCGATGTTTGGTTTGACTCGGGGGTTTGCCATGCGGCTGTTCAAAGGCGACGAACGGGGATGAGCTTTCCTGCGGATTTGTATCTTGAGGGCAGTGATCAACATCGTGGATGGTTTAACACCTCAATGCTTTCGTCCATGGCAACACAGGAGCGATCACCATTTAAAGCGCTGCTGACCCATGGGTTTGTGACGGATCCTCAGGGGCGAAAGATGAGCAAGTCCTTGGGCAATGTGATTGATCCGAATGAGGTTTCTTCAAAAAGCGGCTCAGAAATTATTCGGTTGTGGGCGGCCTACAGTGATTATGGCAATGACGTTTCTTGTGGACCAGAGGAGCTCAATCGCGTGACCGAAACCTATCGACGAATTCGGAACACGATGAGGTTTCTGTTGGGCACCTTGAGTGATTTTGACGTGCAGAAAGATCGAGTCCCGTTCTCCGGATTAAACAGTCTTGATCAGTGGGCCTTACATGAGCTTGGGTGTTTAAATGAAAAAGTGATCGCCGCCTATGAAAGCTATGAGTTCTATAAAGTCTATCACGCGTTGAACACTTTTTATACGGTCACACTCTCTGCCACCTATTTGGATATTTTGAAGGATCGCCTCTATACCTGGAAGGCAGATGGTCTACCTCGTCGAGGAGCTCAGACTGTTCTTTATGATATAACTGATTATTTAATTCGGATGATGGCCCCAATTTTGTCTTTCTTGGCTGAAGAGTCCTATGACTATTTTAAAGGGAAGTCTGCGGAAAGTCCGTTGTTGTTGGAGTTTCCCGTAGCGCCTTCGCAGTGGAAAAATTTGAAGCTTGCTGCTGAGTACGAATTGCTTCTTGGGGTGAGGACCGAAGTGCAAAAAACTCTCGAGCTTTTGCGAGCTGACAGAGTGATTGGTTCGAGCCTTGAAGCCTTAGTGAAAATTCAAGCCGAGGGCGAAGTCTTGTCGGCGTTGCAAAAGCACAGTGAACTTCGAGAATTTTTTATCGTCTCGGAGGTTGAAGTCAGAGAGGGGTCCCCAAAAGTCATGGCGACTCGAGTGGGTGGGGAAAAGTGCGTCCGTTGCTGGAATTATTCTCCTCAAATTGGCCTTAAAGCGGAGCTTCCTGGTATCTGTCCGAAATGTACTGAGGCCCTTTCGTGAAGAAGAGGTATTTATTTCTGTTAGTTATTTCTGGAATTTTGATTAGCCTTGATCAGCTAACGAAGCTTTATGTTCATACCCATTTTCGTCTAGGCGAATCATGGGGGGTATTCCCAAGTTTTTTCAATATCACCTACGTGAGAAATTATGGGGCTGCTTTTGGTTTTTGGCCGAGAGCCACCCCACTTTTCGGAGGTATTTTTCTTGGCGATGCCGCCAATTGCTTTGGCAATTATAATTGCAATTTTGCGCACAGTGAAGGATGACGATTGGCGGCAGATAGTTTCGCTGTCCTTAATTTTTGGCGGCGCGATCGGAAATTATATTGATCGGATCCGCTTCCGATATGTGATTGATTTTTTGGATTTTCATTTGAAGAATACCTATAGCTGGCCGGCTTTTAATGTGGCGGATTCGGCAATTGTTGTTGGAGTCGGAATTTTATTGTTGACCTTGGCTCGCGAAGGAAAAAAGAAAGTTTAAGAACTCTTTATGGATTTAGAGCTATTGATTTCAAATGAACATAAGACCTTGTTGAAACTATTTGATGCGCAGCTGGGTGTGTGTTCAAGCCTGGAAAGCTGGCGAAGTTTCATTGCTTGGTGTTTTGATTGTCTCGAAAATAATCATCACCGAAAAGAAGAAGAGTTTATTTTTTCTGCAGTGAGGCCGGATCCAAGAATTCGCGCAGGCGGCCCGCTTTGTACCTTATACTTTGACCAGCAGATGATTTATTCATCCATGAAGTTGGCCCAGAAAACTGTCAAGGATCTCACGGGGCAGCAACTCGACCCCTTGTGGACAGAGGATCTCAAGGCCGACCAAGTCAGTAATTCCCCACTGACAATTCCAGGCGAAGATCATGAGGCAGGGAGAATTCTTCTGCGAGGCGCGGAAATCTTAATTGAAAGCGAAGGGCAATATCCCAGACTGAACAAGTCCGCTTCAGCTGAGGGTGCGAAGAAGCAAGAAGCACTTAGAAAGTTATTTTCTGTTTATCGAGATATTCAGGTTTCTCATTTTCAGCGAGAAGAAAACTGTTTCTTAAAAATGTGCAAGACACTCCTGACCGCAGAAAGATGGCAGGAAATTTCAGCTCGAATATTGGCCAGCTATAAGTATCTTGGGTAGGTGGTTCTAGGTTAGGAAAAATCTTTGCGTCAGGCCGTGCGTCTAAATCGAACCCGAGAGTCGCTTTGATGTAGGTTCCGCTCATGTCAAGGTCTGGCATCGAGGTTATCACACTATTTTTATCCGCCATCCCTTTCCACATGAGGCTTTGGTAACCGGCTTCTGCCCCAACCATAAAGCCCCAAGCTTGGCGCCCGCTTCAAGACCTGCCGAGTAAGAGGATGAGGATTCTGGGGTGAGATCAGCCTTGGTTGCGCCAGATTCGACGGTCATGTTGTTTGAGTGAGAGACTCCATAAGTCAAGAGTGGTCCCAAATAAAGCAAGGTGTTGATGATTCGGTAATTGACGACTAAGGCTGTTCGCGAGGTTGAGGTCTTAAACTCAAGGCCGCCCTGACTTAATTTAAATCCCAGATTTTCATAACGAACTCCAAATCCTACGCCGACGATTGGTATAACAAAAAGAACATCCGCTCCAATTCCATAATTGGCGGCTGCGGTAGGAAGGTCGGTCACTCCCCCAATTGAAACTTTGGACAAGTCAGGTTTGCTGGCGAGAACGCCATAGTTTACACGGGCCTCAACAATCGCCTGAGCGCTCTGGATCGTCATCAAGAAGGTGGTCGTCAATAGGATGCAAAAAATTAAGTGTTTCATGATTCCCCCACCCTCCGAGATTAGAAGATCTTTCTTTGCTCTGCACTCTAATTCTATTTGGGTCTTAAAAATTCTTTGTACTTAGGATGAGACTATAGCCTATAGTCGAGGTTTCATTTGGCCTCGGTGATTACAAGAGTGAATCCTTGGGAGAATTTGGATAGATTAATCTTATGAATTCAATACAAGCTTTAATTCCAATTTCTTCCAGACAAATCTGGGACCAAGTAAATCAGGTTGTCAAAGAAAAGTGGTTTCCTCAACATGAAGGTGGAGTCAGATGTTATTCCTCCCAACTTCAGGCGTTGGCAGAGTTAGCTCTGGGGACCGGACAGTTTTTAAGTCATAAGAAAAACGTCGTTGTTGTTGGCGGCTCAAATCCCAGTTTTGAAATGTTAACTCCAAGTTTTCTTCGAGAGGGGCTCCAGGTTTTGAATCTCTTGAATCACGAGCTTCCAAGGACTCTGCCAGACGCGAAGACCTGGGTCGAGGGCCTTCCCAAGGATACCGCATACGTGCTGTTCTCTGAAGATCACGTAGTGACGGCAGAGGTTTTTTTCTGGGAGTTTTTGGACGAAGCTTTGAATGAGAAGCGAATACATAGTTTGAGGATGTCACACCATCGACACCGCGAAGATTGCAGAACTTTAAAAGTGAGACCCTTTTCGGTCAGGATTTGTCTTTTGGACTTAAATCATGTCGTTGCGCTCACTGGTTCTAGATTTAGGACACCACCTGGGCTGGTGGCCGGAATGAATTGGGAATTGGATTTTGTGAGTCAGATAGATCATCTGTTGAATCGTCAGGACTTCATGCTTGGGCCGGAGTTGGTGAAAGAATTTGAAGTGCAGATGGGTGAATTTGCGTTTCTAACGACAACTTCCCGTGTTTATGACCGGGCGGTGCTTTGCTTCCGCGAAATTAATTCAGATCGAATGATCGACCATTTTCGTGGGAGGTTAGGCTTGATTGCTGGCACAAATCTGTGTTCGTGGGCTTCGTTTCGAATGATGAGCGGGTGGTGGAAACCCAGTCCGAGTCCAGAGGAGCTGCGAGGCTTGCTTTTAATTCCAGTGCTTGCGCTAAATGATAAATGTTTAATCAATGACATCAAACAACTCTATGATAAATTCGTGCGAGAGCAAAGTTGGGTCATTAAGCCAAGGGAAAAAACTTGAGCGAGGGTGTAGGGGTTTTTTTTATTCTGAAGAAAAGTAAGTTTTCGGAATCTGATTTAATTCTTCAAGCGCTTTCTGGGGAAGGTGAAAAGGTAAGTTTTTTTGTCAAAGGAGCCTTGCGCTCCAAAAAGAGATTTGGTGGCGGGGTGCTGGAGCCGACTCATCTCATTGAAATTGTTTATCAGAAGGCAAGGCAGGATGGTGGTCTAAATCTTTTAAAAGAGGCCAGACTCGTTGAAGCTTTTGAGGGCCTTCGTCTAGATTATGATCGATTGGAGCTTGCTCTCTTTGCCCTTGACTGTGTGTCGAGGGTCAGTCTTGAGGGAGATCAAGACTCTCGCGTTGTGTTTCAACTACTCGGGCATCTTTTTAGGGTTCTGGACGCTCCGCCGACGCCTGATTCTGTTTTGGATTTGATCGTCTTGCGAGCCCAATTTATGGTTAAATTTCTGTACCAGCAAGGGGTTCTCACCCCCGAATCTTGGATGGAACCCTTTTTGAAAACATCCTTACACGAATCGTCTTCTTTAGTTTCCTTGAAGACTTCCGCGCTCGAACGAATCCAAGCTCTCGAAAAAGTTGCGGCTCACTATATTCACCATGCGGACGGGGTCTAGCTTTCATCGTGCATAAAAGAAGCGATAGAAAACAAATTTTTGGCATTGACATGGCCTAAAAGTATGAAAATATGGCCGAATGTATGCCAGACTTTTGAAACCCAAAAACGACTCTAGTTTTTTTCTCTTCGGTCCTCGGGGTACTGGTAAAACAAGCTGGCTGAAGTTCCATTACAAAGATGCAATCTATATTGATTTGTTAAAAAGTCAGATTTACAATGATTTGCGCGTTCGTCCGGAAAGACTCTGGGATTTGATTCCTAGAAACTATCGTGGTGCCGTCATCATTGATGAAATTCAAAAGTTGCCGCCGCTGTTGGATGAAATTCATTCAGTATCTTGAAAGCTATTTACGGGTCTGTTTGGATCAAGAGGTCCGACTCGAGGGCTTGGTGCGCAACGTTGATGACTTTGCTCGTTTTTTGGAAGCGGCCAGTTTATCACAAGCCTCCGTTTTAAATGTAAGAAATGTCGCGACGGACGCTGGCGTCCCGCGAAAAACAGTGCAGACCTATTTTGAAATTTTGGAAGATCTTTTGATTGCGTACCGTTTGCCAGTTTTTCAAAAAAAGTCCAAGCGAGAACTGATAAAACATGACAAGTTTTTCTTTTTTGACTGCGGCTTATTTCAAACCATTCGCCCGCGGGGAATTCTTGATTCTGATTCTGAAGTCAACGTTGCCGGCCTTGAAACACTCGTATTCAGTCACCTTATTGCCAGCAATGATTTGCTGAAGTTAGGTTATGAACTTTCTTATTGGCACACAAAGAATCATATTGAAGTGGATTTCGTATTATACGGTCAACGAGGTTTGACGGCAATCGAGGTCAAATCAGCTTCCTCATTGCGCGAAGCTGACCTCGAAGGACTGCTTGAATTTCATAAAGACTATCCCAAAGCAAAGATTATTTTTTGTACGGCGGTGCTACTCAAAAAGAGGCGATGTTCACGCCGTCAATTTGGCCGATTTTCTTGTCCGCCCTGAGGATTACATTTGAGTGAGTCATAATGTGAGTGAGTCATAATGAAAGTGAGCTTCCGTTCTCCGAAGAAGTTGTTTCTAGAAAGAGTGGGGAATTTGTGGATAACCCAGCTAGACGTTAGTCTTGTAACCCGTTATAAAGAGGTCAGCATTTTAAGATCTCTTTTTGAGAGATCGGATTCAAATATTTGAGAATAGAAAGGGGGTCCTTCTCCCTTCACAATGAGGGGTCGGTCATCCATGACTCAGGGCCTCTTGGCCAGCCCTGAAACCCGCCGTTGGACGCTCATCGTGAGCGTCCAAACATAAACAAACAAAAAGAGTCTGATGCTGGAATCAACATCCAGCCCTGTAACGATACTGATTGTGGAAACGGCAGAGGGTCCGGAGATTGTGAGCCTCATTCCCACCGCCGGCAAACCGAGGCTGAATATGGTCAACCTCGGTAAAATGTTTTGACCCGCAAATCTTTCCAGTCTCTGAATCCTTAAATTGACACCCAAGATTCGGGCTCAAAATGCTTTTTTTGACCGAGGATGGAATCGGTTTCCCAGAGATATTCTGAGTGCTTTGGCCTTTAACTTCCGCCGCGGAAGTAGACTCTGTGCTGGAAGATGGTGACTTGTGATTCTTGATGGAAGTTCTGACTGCGGTTCGCTGTTTGACATAGCGCTGAGCAAGATTCGTGATCACCTCAGCAAAGGTGGCCCCGGGCAGGGCGTGGGACAAAAGCTCCTTGGCTTGGTTTAGAATTTCTATTTGCTCTTTGCTCAAAGTTAATTCAATTCTGACAGATTCATCTTTCTGAATTTTCTGTTTGAACTGAGTCTGCGGTGTTAGGTTAAATTCCTTGGCCAATATCAACTCACTCTCTGGCCCGGTTTTATTCTCGAGCCTTGCGAGAAGGTCACTCTTTTCACTTGGCAAAAGCTGAGTTTTGTTTTCTTTCTTGGCAAGTCTGAGGACCTGCTGAACCTGAGAAACCTGGGTTAACTTCAAGGTCCCATTTTCGATCTTGTTTCCAAGCTCTGGAACTTGCTGCATCATTCGCGCGGCATCGATTCGCCGCTGGGCACTGGCCGGAGTGTAGCCGATCTCCTTGACCAAGTAGTCAAACAAACTGGAGCAGGCCATGGGAAGGTAGAGCTTTCGCAGATCGATCTCGATAATAATTTGCAATATTTGATGGGTCAGTTTGCGCTCTTCGGCCACTCGGTTTTTAAGTTCGCAATGGAGTTCTTCGTTTTTGAGCTTGGACAAATTTTCACAGACAGATTGAAGTGCTTGAGATGCTTGAGCCACTTCGGAGGAGTTAAATTTTTGAGTCATGGTTGATTCCTTTCTGGTGGTTGAAATTTCAGAAGGAGTATAGCATGGGTTCTTGGAGTGCATTTTTTAGGTTTTTTCGAATTGAAATAATCTTTAAAAGAGACGAAGAGATTGCGTACTAACTGTTAAAACGGCCCCCAGTGTGGCGATCAACGAGAGGAGCCGGGACCACCACATTTTCATTTTTTTTAGTAAGTCAGGGGTCGTCTGGTGAAAGAAAAAAGGTCGTCAAGGGTAAAGCGAATGACAAAGAGCGTGATAAACAAAGTATTAAAATAGATTAAAATTATAATGTAACTGTAACTGTAACTGTAACTGTAACTGTAACTGTAACTGTAACTGTAGCTGTAAAGGGTCCGCCTTCGATCTGCAGATGCTCAAATTGATAGATAAGCTCCAATCGAATTACAGGTTCTGTTGCATTAATTTCAGATAAGTCAAGTTTGCAGCAATTCAGGACGCTATCTGTGTTAAGTAGGTTTAATGAAAATCAAAAGATTTAGATTTCCTAAAGATATCATATTGTTGAGCGTTCGTTGGTACCTTCACTATGGCTTCAGTTATAGAGATCTGGAAGAGATGCTTGAGGAGCGGGGTATTTTCTTAGATCACACAAGCATATGCAGGTGGGTCATTCGATTTACGCCAGTTCTGATGTCAGTTTTTTCGAACAGGAAGAGACTGATCAAAATTTTGCATGCATTGAAATTCGCCAATGCAAATAGGTGAACAACATTCTCGAGCAAGATCACCGAAATATTAAACGTCGAACCAGGCCCATGCTTGGCTTTAAATCCTTCTGGTCAGCAAGAGTTGTCCTTGCTGGGATCGAACTTGTGAGTATGATTAAAAAGGGTCAGCTCAAAACATCAAGAAAAACTTCTTCTCTCAGTGTTGCCGATCAATTCTATTCATTGGCCGCATAAGAAAAGCTGAATTCCGAGTCCCAAATTTGCTTGTTCTGCATCCATATCAATTATTGCAACAGAACCCAAGAAGTTGTTTCTAGATTGGAGAGTTTAGAATGTCCGGTATTTTTCAAAATAGATATGTTAAATCAAGCGGTTGCGAAGTTTCTCTTGATTCCTTCCTCGCTTCTGTGTTATGGCTGTAAGTTCTATATTTAGTAACCCTGAGTTTTGAACCGATAGAGGGAAAATCATCTCATGCTATATCAGTGGCTCTATTCGATGGCGGATGAATTTTCGCCACTAAATCTTTTCCGTTATGTCACCTTTCGAACATTTATTGCTTTCTTTACCAGCTTTCTGGTTTGTTGGATGTGGGGTCCTTTGTTTATACGGAGGCTTAAAGAAAAGCACTTTGGACAGAGTATTCGCTCGGATGGACCTCAGGGGCATCATAAGAAAGCAGGGACTCCGACGATGGGCGGGAGTTTGATTTTGATGAGCGCTTTAATTCCTGTTTTCTTGTGGGTGGATTTGGTTAATCCACTTGTCTGGGGAGTTCTCATTGTCACCTGGGGATTTGGTTTGATCGGGTTTATTGACGACTATCTTAAAATTAGCAAAAAAAATTCGAAGGGGCTTTCTGGGAAGGTTCGATTGTTCGGAGAATTCATAATTTCCGGAGTGGTTATTTTTGTTTTGGTTAAATTTTTTAGTCTGTCCACAGAGGTGTATATTCCCTTGTTTAAGAATGTTGGATTTGACTTGGGATATTTTTATGTTCCATTTGCCTGTTTGGTTGTGGTGGGAACTGCAAATGCGGTGAACCTCACTGATGGATTGGACGGTCTTGCAATCGTGCCGGTCATTATTAGTGCCGCGACCTTGGGGCTTTTCTCTTATGTCGCCGGACATTTGTCGATTTCGAATTATCTTTTTATTCCCCATGTGTCAGGAGCCGCTGAGCTCACGCCAATTGCCGCGGCCATCGTTGCAGGCGGCTTGGGCTTTCTATGGTATAACTCCTACCCTGCCCAAGTTTTTATGGGAGACGTTGGCAGCTTGAGCTTGGGCGGGTTTCTAGGAATTATGGCCGTCATTACGCGAAACGAACTTTTGATGATGGTTTTGGGAGGAGTTTTTGTTGTTGAAGCTCTTTCTGTGATCACCCAGGTTTTTTATTTTAAGAGAACGGGCAAAAGGGTTTTCAAGATGGCTCCAATTCATCACCATTTTGAATTGGGTGGTTTGCCAGAGACCAAAATCATTGTGCGCTTTTGGATTATTTCTATTTTGTTAGCTGTGCTCTGTCTTGCAACACTGAAGATTCGGTAGCGTGCCTAATGAAAAAAAGTAAAGTAGATTAGCCAAAGCTAAGTAAGAATTAAGTATGTAAGAAATAAGTAAGAAATAAGAATTAAGTAAGAATTAAGCGAATAAGTAAGAATTAAGCGAAATTGAGATCGTCATCAACAAAGCAAGAGGTACATTGGAATGTTTAAGGAACTCAGTGAATTGAAGGGGAAGCGGATATTGATTGTTGGATTGGGAAAAACTGGAGTCTCGCTGGCTCATTTTTTGACCAAATACGAAGCCTTTGTGACTGTGACTGATCACAAATCTAAGCCAGAACTTTCGGCGCAGCTTGAGCTATTGGAAGGCTTGCCAATTAAGTTTGAATTGGGAGTCACTCACCGAAAACATTTCTACAACAAGATCTTGTTGTCTTGAGCCCTGGAGTCCCATCAAATTTGAAGATCTTTGACTACGCAAGGAGTCAAGGGGCGAAGATCACAGGGGAGTTTGAGTTTATCGCGGGCTTTATTAAACAGCCGATTATCGCTTTGACGGGGACCAACGGAAAAACAACCGTGGCCAAGTTGATTGAAGTTTTTCTTGGAGCTTCGGGAGTCAAAGCATGGATTGGGGGGGCCAACAAGAGCCCACTGACCGATTATTTGCGATTTGAAGTGCAGGCTCAAGTGGTGATTGCAGAGGTGTCTGGGTTTATGCTTGAACACTGTGAAACGTTCACTCCACAGAATATTGTGTTTACGAATTTGGCAGAGAATCATCTCGATCGCTATCGATCGATGGAAGATTATATTAATGCGAAGAGAAGAATTTTCAGAAATACGAACCAGGCAACGACTTCAGTGTTAAATGCGGATGATAGTGCCGTGGTAGAACTCGCTCGTGATCCTGCCGTTCAGCGCGGCCGAATTTTTTATTTTTCTCGAAAACCAGCTCTCGAGCCTCAAATTATGAATATCGGGGGAGCCGTCAATATCGGAGACGAGATCAGAGTTCGAACCGGTCCGGAAATTGAAACTTATAATATCAAGGGTGTAAAGATGCGTGGGAAGCATGCCATCGAGAATATTATGGCAGCCATTTTGGCTTCTCGGGAACACGGAGCCAAGCATGATCCAATTCAGGGAATTATCGACACCTTTCGGGGGTTACCTCATCGAATTGAATATTTGAGAAAAGTTGGTGGAGTTCAGTTTTTTAATGATTCAAAGGCTACAAATGTCCATGCAGTCATGCGAGCGCTGGATACCTTTGATGAAAATGTGATTTTAATTATGGGTGGAAAAGAGACTAATCTCAATTTCGAACCCTTAAGAAATATGGTGAAACGGAAGGTCAAGACCTTGATCTTAGTCGGGGAAGCGAAAGAAAGAATTAATCGCGACTTTGGTGACTTCAGTGAGACCTTTCTTATTGGAACTTTTGAAGAAGCCGTCCTGATTGCTTACCAAAAGTCTAGGATTGGGGACTTTGTTTTGCTGTCTCCTGGATGTCCAAGCTTCGATATGTTTGACAGTTACGAAGAGCGAGGAGATTATTTTAGAGAAATCGTAATGAAGTTTAATTGATCTCTGCCTAGGAGGGGCCCGTGACTCGTACTGGTTTAGTGTTTTTTTTGACAACGTCTGTGATGGCATTGGTGTTATCTTCTTGCTCATCGGCAAGAAAAGAGCGCCTCGAGCAAAGGGAAAAAATTGCTGGAACCAGTGGGCTCTACTGTGATTTTATTAATGGTGAGAAATTTAACGATGTCGAAGTTGTGTTGAATTTAGAAATGGGCAAGAGATGTGATTCCGCAAAGCCTTTTTCTATTAGTGGCTTTAAATCGGCAGCGGAGGTGGTTGGAATGATGTACTGTTGTTCGACCACTAAGAAGTCAGAAGCCGCGGCACCTACAAACGGCAAAGCGGGACAGCCATCTCAAGTCTCAGCGGCCACATCAGGAAAGCCCTCTCCAGGCGCTGCAGTTAGCCCAACCCCAACCTCATCATCAGGAGCAACAGGAAAGCCGACTGGCGTAACAAATCCTGCTAAGGATCCACTGATTGATGAGGTGGCACCCGAGTAGATTATGACTCGATCCCTGACTTCGAGCATATTGTTAAGTGTGATTGCGTTGATGGGGATTGGATTAGTTCAAGTCTATAGCTCGAGTTTTATTTTTGCCATCGAGTCTTTTGGAGATGGATTATTTTTTTTTAAACGACAGTTGTTTTTCGTGCTTCTATCTGCCGTCGGATTATTCTGTGTTACGGCTATTCCCTTTCGTTGGATAGAAAAGTGGGGGGTACTCCTTTGGTTGGCAGCCATTGTGGGCATGATTTTGACCTTTGTGCCAGGAGTGGGTGTTCGAGTTGGTGGCGCCCTTCGTTGGCTGAGTCTGCCCGGGGGGTTTCGGTTTGAACCTTCTGAATTGCTGAAAATATCTTATCCCTTATTTCTTGCAGCCTTTGTCAATCGTCGAGGAACTTGGCTTGAGAGAGTTCCAATGATCGTATTTTTAGGTCTCCTGGTGGGTCCATTCTTTCTGCTGCTGAAGCAGCCCGATTTTGGCACTTTTGCAATTTTAGTGTGTGTTGGGTTTGCGATTCTTTTTGCTTTTGGACTCAGGTGGAAATGGATAGCTGCTGGATCGGCGATCGTGGCCACGGCTTTTTATTTTCTAGTGATGACCGTTCCCTATCGAAAGGCTCGGATTTTGTCATTCTTGGACCCCTGGGCGGATCCGGAACAAAAGGGATTTCAAGTGATTCAAAGTCTTTTGAGTTTTCATTCCGGAGGGCTCACCGGAGTTGGTCTTGGCCAAGGGCAAGGGAAGTTGTTTTTCCTGCCTGAAGCGCACACTGATTTTACTCTCGCAGTCTTGGGCGAAGAAATGGGTTTCTTAGGGTTTGGCGTTCTTTTGTTGATCTACGGATTTATTATTTTTCGATGTTTTCAGCTAACAATGCGGGCAGAGAATAACTTTTCAAAAGTTCTAGCTCTTGGCTGTGGGTTAGTGTTTGGGCTCTCAGTTTTTATCAATGCAGGAGTGATCATGGGCCTTTTGCCAACCAAAGGACTCACGCTTCCTTTTCTGAGTTATGGTGGTAGTTCTTTGTTTTGTTTATCTTTAATGATGGGGTTGCTCATCAACCTAGAGGTTCATCAGCGGGAAGAGCCACTCCAAGAAAAACTTAGATCCATTGTCACCGGAAGTGGGAGATGACAGCTCAGCCACCCAAGTCATCTGTCGACTCATCAAAAAGGATCGTGATTGCGGGCGGCGGGACGGGAGGTCATATTTATCCCGGGGTCGCCATCGCGCGAAGTTTAATTAAAAAAAATCCCGAAATTCAGATTCACTTTGTTGGGAGTCCTCAGGGATTAGAAGCTAAAATCGTTCCTCGAGAGGGGTTCCCGCTTCATTTGATTCAGGTGGGAAAGCTAAATTATGGTGGCGGGATTTTTGGAAAGCTTCGAACTTTGTTTCAGTTGCCGAAGGCGTTTATTGAGTCCATCTTTCTTTTGTTTGAACTCAAGCCGCTTTTTGTTTTGGGGTTGGAGGGTATGCCTCGGGTCCATTTGTTTTGATGGCATCCTTATTGGGATTTAAGACTGCGATTTGGGAGCCGAATGCCCATCCAGGTTTGACAAATCGTTGGCTTTCTCGATTTGTTAGAAAAAGTTTTGTGGTGTTTCCTGAGGCTGGGAAATATTTGAAGAGTCGAGAAGTCATACCCTCTGGAATTCCAGTTCGAGATGTCATCGAAAAATTGGGTCGTCTGCCTAATCTTGGTCAGCAAATGAGTGATCAGCATATAAGTGATCAGCAAATTGGCGATCTTGATTCTAAAAAGAGAAAGTTCAGAATTTTGGTTTTCGGTGGAAGCCAAGGGGCGAGAGGTCTCAATAAAATTGTCAGCGACCTTTTTGTGCAATCGCGAGAAAGTCTGAAAGAGGTGGAACTTGTTCATCAGACCGGTGTCGTGGACTTCGAATCTCTGCGCGAAAAATACAAAACCCATCAAGGCCAAGTGCAGGTGCTTGAGTATTTACATGATATGGAGAACCATTACGCCTGGTGTGATCTGGTGATTTCGCGGGCAGGGGCTGCGACCGTCGCAGAGCTTGCTGCCTGCAACAAAGCCGCAATTTTGGTGCCACTGCCAACCGCGGCAGACAATCATCAGCAAGTTAATGCGGAGACCCTTGTGAGGGCTGAGGCCGCTAGAATGATTTTGCAAAAGGAATTGACTCCGGACCTCCTTGAAAAGCATACTCTGGAGCTAAAATCAGATCCAGAGCTTCGCCGGAAAATGTCTGAAAATATCAGAAAATTCTATAAACCGCAGGCGGCTGAGGCTGTAGCCCAAGTTATCTTGGAGGGAGCGGGTGTATGAATTTGAAGAACTACCATTTCCACTTTGTGGGAATTGGCGGAATTGGGATGTGTGGTTTGGCGGAGCTTCTCCACAATATGGGGGCGCGAGTCTCGGGTAGTGATTTGTCAGAGAATGCCCAAGTGCAGCGAATGCGAGGCATGGGTATAGAAGTCTTTAAGGGACACCATGCCAGTCAGTTGCAGGGTGCACAGGTTGTTGTTTTTTCCAGCGCGATTCCAAAATCAAATCCTGAAATTTCAGAGGCCAAAGCTAGGGGAATTCCGCTCATTCCGCGGGCAGAGGCGCTGGCTGAAATCATGAGACTCAAGCGTGGGGTTGCGGTCGCAGGAACCCACGGTAAAACGACCACCACGAGCTTGGCTGCGTCGATTTTTCTCGAGGCGGGACTCAGTCCTACGATTTTTATTGGCGGCCGTTTTGGGCAAATTGATTCTACAGCGTGGCTGGGTCAAGGGGAATGGCTTCTCGCTGAGGCGGACGAAAGTGATGGAAGCTTTCAGAAACTCACGCCCGAAATTTCAATTATTACGAATATTGATTCTGATCATCTCGATCATTTCAAATCGTTTGAAAATTTGGAAAATGCATTTTATGAATTTGCTCTAAAGACGCCATTTTATGGATCCTGTATTGTTTGCGGAGATGATCCACGGATTCGGGAACTTTTTGAAAGCTTTCCTAAAATGATCTATTTTTACGGATTTCATGAAAGTAATGATTTCTTCTTAAGGGGCAGCGATGGCTGCTATGAGGTTTTTGGCAAGGACCCTGATGCCAATTGTCTTGATGCCAGTTGTCCTGATGTCAAAAGCCCTGAGCGTGGTGGAAAAGTGAAAAGCCTGGGGACTCTCCAGCTGCAGGTTCCCGGTCGCCATAATGCCTTGAATGCTTTGGGTGCAACTGTTGCGGGTTTGAAGGCTGGTATTTCTTTTGATGAATGCAAAAGAGGAATCTCCAAGTTTGCCGGGGTGGATCGTCGATTCCAATTTAAAGGGGAGGGGTCTGGGGTCTTGGTCTATGACGATTACGGACACCATCCCACAGAAGTCAAGGCGACATTGCAGGCATTTCGAGAGAAGTATCCAAAAAATCGTATTGTAGCTTTTTTCAACCGCATCGCTATTCTCGCACCGAGAGCTGTTGGCATGAATTTACTCAAAGCTTTGGACTTTGTGATCAGGTTTACATCACTGATATTTATCCTGCGGGGGAATCGCCTTTGGCCGGAGTGACTGCCGAGCGTTTGACTTTGGAAATCAAACACAACAACAAAGTCTTTTTACAAAGAAACCCTGATAACGCGAAAATAATTGTGGGAGCTCTTAAAGCCGGTGATGTCTTCGTGACTCTTGGGGCTGGCGATGGTTGGAAGCTGGGTCTTGAGGTTTTGGATCTGTTGAAATGATCATTGAAACGAATGTCCCGCTTGCACCATACACCTCTTGGTTGATTGGAGGCCCAGCAGATTTTTTCTGTCTTCCAGAGACTGAAGAGCAGCTCTCAGAGGCGTTGACTATTGCTAAGGATAAACAATTTCCAGTAACAATTCTGGGAGGAGGGACGAATGTTCTGGTTTCTGATCAGGGAGTTCGTGGTTTAGTTATTTGTTTAAAGAAGTTTTCACGCACCGAAGTCGAACTTGTGACTGAGGCCAAACCGGAGCAATCATATCTCAGAATTCGCGCACTTGCGGGAACGCCAAAGGCAGAACTCCTTCGTATTTTTCTGAAATACAAAATGGCGCCCGCACTTTTTCTTGCGGGACTTCCTGGTGACGTTGGCGGCGGAGTTGTGATGAATGCCGGAGTGGCAGAGAATCTTGTGCCCAGGGAGTTCGGTGAACTCGTGCGATCAATTCAAGTCTTGCGGTGGGAGAAAAATACTCTGCAGCGGATTGATTTGGGTCGCAACCAGCTCCGGTGGACCTATCGTCATTCAGATGGTTGGCAGCCCGGAATCATCACTCAGGTTGAGCTCGTCTGGCCCTCGATTGAAGTGCCCTCCATTTTAGAACAAGTGAAAGCCGCCAATCTGAATCGCTTGCAAAAGCAGCCATTGGATAAACCGAGCTGTGGGTCTGTTTTTGTCAATCCAGTGGGAGGCAAGGCTGCCCAACTCATTGATGAATGTGGACTGAAAGGACTGAGCATTGGCAGTGCGCAGGTTTCCCTCAAGCACGCAAATTTTATTGTGAATCAGGGTGGAGCCACGGCCACTGATACTTGGCGATTGATCCAGAAGGTGCAGCAAAGGGTCAAGGAGCTGAAGGGCGTCAATCTCACGACAGAGGTTGTTCGATTGGGCGAGTGGGGAGAAGCTTAATGGCGCTTAGCTTCGGAACTAAATCACTATGACTCTCGATTCATGAGAGCAGGAAAGTTTGGGGATAATTATTCATAGTTGTAAATTGTGTTACGTATAAAAATGATCAACGTCTTGGAGAATTGACAATCGAGAATATCAGCGAAGTTGTCAAAGAACCGGAAACATTTATTTGGCTTGGTCTGCATGAGCCTGACAAAGAAATGTTAGCGAAGATCAAAGAAGAGTTTAGCCTCCATGAATTGGCCATTGAAGATGCGCACAAGGCTCACCAACGCCCAAAAATTGAAGCTTATGGAGAGTCCATTTTTGTGGCTATTAAAACGGCCCATCTTGAAAAAGGGGTAGTCTGTTATGGTGAGACTCATTTCTTTATTGGATCAAATTTCTTAGTCTCGATCCGACATGGAGCCTCTTCGAGTTACAGGCAAGTTCGAGAGCATTGTGAAAAAAACACCAAAATGCTCAGCAAAGGGCCTGGTTTTGTCATCTATGCTTTGCTCGACTTTATCGTCGATAATTACCAACCAATCGTCGAAAAATTTGAGAAAGATTTTAATGCCCTTGAAGCTGATATTTTTAAAGGTCAATTCGACCGCCTCGTCATTGAGAGAATTTATGATTTGAAGTGCGAACTCATGGAACTCCGAAGTTCGGTTATTCCGATCAGCGACATTTGCAGCGAGCTGATGAGGTTTCACGAGAGCTTGATTCCAAAGGACATGAGAGCTTTCTTTCGGGATATTCAAGTTCACGTTGCCCGTCTGGTCGGGGCACTTGATAATATGCGAGAGATGTTGAACACGGCAATGCAGGTGAATTTGGCTCTGGTTGGAGTGGGACAGAACGAGGTTGTTAAACAGCTGGCAGGATGGGGCGCAATTTTTGCGATTCCAACTTTAATCTTCAGCCTTTATGGTATGAACTTCAAAAATATGCCCGAATTAACGTGGAATTTTGGGTATCCTGTAACCTTAGCGGTGACTCTTTTGAGTTGTGCTTTACTTTATCGCAAGCTCAAAAAATCTGGCTGGGTTTAAGGCTTACGACAGGCCTTAAGGAGTGCGGGAGCCGCTCGAGGTGAGCATAGATAGACCACTTAGACGTTAGGTCGGAAGCTCACTAAAAGTAGGTCGGCATTTTAAGACCTTTTTCCGAGGATCAGATCCAAAAATTTGAGGACAGAATGGAAGGTCCCTGCTCCTTCAATATAAGGGGTAGGTCATCCATGACTCAGGGCCTCTAGGCCGGCCCTGAAACCCGCCGTTGGACGCTCGTCGTGAGCGTCCAAGCAAAAAGAATCAGATGATGGCATCAACATCCGGCAGTGTAACGAAATTTGTTGTTCGATGAACACATCGGCCTTAAATTGAAGGACTCATTCCCGCCGCCGGCAAATCGAGGCTTGATGTGGTCAACCTGGAGAAAATGTTTTGACCCGCAAATCTTCCCAGTCCTTGAATCCTTAAATTGACACCCAAGATTCGGACTCAAAATGATTTTTTTGACCGAAGATGGAATCGGTTTCCCAGAGATATTCTGAGTGCCTTTGACTTCCGCCGCGGAATTTGACTCCGTGCTGGGGGACGGTGCCCTGTGATTCTTGACGGAAGTATTGACTCCGGTTCGCTGTTTGACATAGCGCTGAGCAAGACTCGTAATCACCTCAGCAAATGTGGCCCCGGGCAGGGCGTGGGATAGAAGCTCCTTCGCTCGGTCTAGAATTTCCATTTGCTCTTTGCTTAAGGTTAATTCAATTCTGACAGATTCATCTTTCTGAATTTTCTGCTTGAACTGAGTCTGCGGTGATAGGTTAAATTCCTTGGCCAATATCAATTCACTCTCTGGCCCGGTTTTGTTCTCAAGCCTTGCAAGAAGGTCCCTCTTTTCACTTGGCAAAAGCTGAGTCTTGTTTTCTTTCTTGGCAAGTCTGAGGACCTGCTGAACCTGAGAAACTTGGGTTAACTTCAAGGTCCCATTTTCGATCTTGTTTCCAAGCTCTGGAACTTGCTGCATCATTCGCGCGGCATCGATTCGCCGCTGGGCACTGGCCGGAGTGTAGCCGATCTCCCTGACCAAGTAGTCAAACAAACTGGAGCAGGCCATGGGAAGGTAAGCTCCAATCAAATTTTACGGCGAATCTGCTCTTCTTGCTCTATTCAATGATTTTAGGCCTTCAATCTACTTTTTTCCCATGATCACTTCGACCTGATGGACCTTGCCATCATCGATCAAGGGCACTCCAGCTCGAGCGTCAACCTCGACACCATCGACGGAAATTCTTCTGACTCCTCGGCTGATTCTATCTGGATTCAAAACCTGGATCTGATAAACTGTACCTTCGAATTTGTAAGTGATTCCGAAACCAGGCCATTTTTTTGGAATTGTCGGATTTATGGTCATATGGGTCGTATCGATTGCGGTCCGATAAATCCAGCCAGCAGCACCAGAGTACCAGGTCCATCCACCTTCGCCGGCTCGACCAGCTCCGTAAATATCGGCGGCCACGGCGAACGGCTCTGCACCATAACGAGGGTCACTCGCGTGGGTGGTGGGGAGCATGCTCATTAGAAGCTCCAACCCAAGATCGCCCTTTCCAAGTTGGGCCATAGCTCTTGGGAGCCAGCTGGTGCCATGGGTGTACTGGGCCATATTTTCTCTGAGTCCCGCAGGATAAGCTCTCAGGGCTCCGCCCCAGGATTCTTTGTCCAAGAGTTGCTTGAATAAAAGAATCATACGATCTTCTGGCATATATAACTCTTTGACTGCAGCGGCTGCAGCCTTTTTTGCCTTTTTTGGAGTGGCTCCATTGGACATCACAGCCCAAGCTGCCACAATGGCATCATTGAAGCTTACGACTTCACCGCTGTCGGCGTAGGCGCGGACAAAGTGTTCTCCGTTCCAGCCATGCTTATTGAGATTTTGTTTAAGCTGGACTGCTTCCGTCATATACCACTTCTCTGTCTTCGTATCATTTTGGGATTTTGCGAGGGCTGCGTATTTATTGAGAACATCATAAAGAAAGAACCCAAGCCAAACGCTTTCGCCCTTGCCAAGATGGCCGACACGATCCAATCCATCATTCCAGTCGCCTTTACCCATCAATGGAAGGCCATGCTTTCCCATTCTTTCTTTAAGAACTAACGAGATTGCCTTTTTTCCGTGCTCGTAGACGCTCACTGTGTTGTCGCTAAAACCCATTTTTTCGACGAAATCAAGTTCCCCTGGATTAAGCTCGCGACTTGCAACAGCAAAAGAAGTCTGCTCTTTAAGATTCCAACATCGCCAGTCGTTTCTATATAGTGCAAGGGCCAAGGGCAGCCAAAGCAGATTATCACTGATCGTCGAGCGTTGACCTAAATTGTTGTGCGGATGCCACCAGTGTTGAACATCGCCTTTCTCAAATTGATGACGGGTTGACTCAATAATATGTTTTCTGGCGATGTCTCGAAAGTGGGAGTGACCGCTATTGATCATATTCATCACGGTTTGAAGCTGATCCCGAAAACCATAGGCTCCGCCCGACTGATAGAAACCAGATCGAGCTAGAAAATGGGCATAGTAAGATTGGTAGGGAAGCCATGTATTCAGCATCACATCCAGGGATTTGTCTGGAGTGGCAACTTGCAAGCCATCCAAAACTGAGCTAATTTGATTGATCTGAGTTTTTCTCTCTCGCTCGACTCGAGCATTGTCATTGTATTCAGCTAAGTACTTGGTTGCGGCTTCTGCATTTTCACCCAAACCCAGGACAAAGGACATTTCCTGAGTCTCGTTCACTCCAATTTTAAGACCGGTCGTTAAACCCGAAAAAGGATCGTCCTTTGTGGACTTCAAACTATTTCTGCGCGTTTCACTATGACCTCCAACCGTCCGATGGAAGGCCAATGAGTCTGGGGCTGAGGCATCTGGTGAGTTGACCAAGAGACTTGCTCGTCCGGCATCGTAGGCGACCTTTGTCAATTTCGCGGTCCCTGGGTAGTTGGCTCCCATTGCAAATTTGATAAAGCTCGAGATTTCCAAATCAACGGGTTTATTACTTTTATTATTCACTGAAATTTGCCAAAACTCGACCGGGTCTTTTTCAGCCACAAACATGGTCATCGTCATGTCTAGACCGTCTTTGCGACGAAACATATATTTGATATATCCTGGCGAAACTTCAACTTTATATTGTCCGTTTTTTGAAGTTGCCGGATTGGGACTGATTGAGAAGGTCTCGCCAGTCTTTTTGTCTTTCACGAGGACTCCGCGCAGAGGGGCCTCAGAGGTTATGTCAGGGGCATAGGGAGTCACCCGTGTCTGTTGGCTATTGGCACCGAAACTATAGACCCAGCCTGAAACTGTTGCCACAAAGCCATAGATTCCATTCGAGACCACCATAGACCATGGTTTTTTTGGAGCAAAGGGATCGTCGACGACAAATTTTCGACCACCGTTTGCAAAATGACCGATGGACTCAGGGGGAGTCTCTGTGGTCCCGGTGGTTCTCGGATTGGTGTTCACTCTGGGGCCACGTTCAGTTCGCAGAGCGAGCTCCTTCATCCGTGCAAAGGTCGCGTCAGGAGGCAAGTGGGGGACTCCATGCTGACTTGCCTTTTGGGATGCGGTTTCTGCAATAATTTTTGGTATTAGGCTCAGGTTGTCTGTATAACCAAGAACAAAGGAAACTTCAGAGCTTTTTCCTGGCGCGATCGAAAGGTCCTTTGCAAGTGCTGCCGCGGGATCTAAGGTGGCTTCAAATTTCCCAGCAGATTTTCCTGCCAGCACGGCCTGAGGCTCTTCGAGCCCACCGAGACGACCCAGAACACTCAGACGACTTCCGTCGGCCCAAGCTGTTGTCCCTTGAGCCTTGGGTCCAAATCCAAAAAAGGCGTGGGGCTGTCGATCTTGTTCATTCAACATGGATCGACGCTGAGCAATTACTGTTCGTCCATCAGGACTGAGGGAGGTGAGTGTAAACAAATTCTTGTGAACAGGGTGGTCGAAATATCCGCCAGCATCATGAAGAATCCAGTCGAGGTATCCTGTGACCTGAAGGTCCCGGGTTTGTCCAGATTTATTATGAATAATGACTCGAGTGAGTTTTGTTTTGCTGGTGGAAGACATTTTGATTTCAATGGTGACCTCAAGACGTCCAGCAGAAGAGCCCGCGACGGAATCTGGAATCGCATAATTCAGAAAGTGCGTTCCATCTTTTTCACTCATTGAATTCGGAGAGTCCAATTTCAAAGGGATAATTTTTCCCGAAATGTTGTCGCGAATATAAATCATTTCATTGTGACTGAGGGCGAAATTTTGACCGATCCAAGTCGAGCCACCAAGCCCCGGGACATGGGCCACAAACTCACCATTTCCTATGACTCTGGACTTGTCGTAGGTGACAGCAGGCTCATAAGCGTAGGCATCAGGTGGGCCCTCAACATGTCGGTTCCTTCGTTTGCTGGGATTGCGATAGTCGGTGACGGGAGTTGCAAGCAAGCTCTCAACAGTGCGTGTTTTGTTATAGATCGAATTGTGAAACCATTCCACTGCAAAATCACCTTCCAAATGATTTGCGATAGCGAGAAAACCCATGCCAATATGATGGGCAAAAAATTGATCGGTCTTTTGATAGTCTATACCGGAATCAGACTCTTTTCCCATCACCGATTCGACCTGTCCAAACTTCCCCCGCAAGCCAAGTTTGTCCATCGCTCGCAGGTTTGCTTCGACCGCCGCTGGAGCCAGACCGACGGCCATCTGACTGGCGTAGGCTGCGATAATTCGATGTCCGATCGTATCTGCGATATATTCCCGAGATTGTGAGAGACTGCCAACGCCGTAGGCCTTGTATCCAAGAAGCGTCAAGACATTTGCTTCGGACATACCCCAGAGGTCGCCTAATTTTTCTAGCATTTGAAGTGCAACAGCCTGTCTATCAGCGATGCCTAAGGGGGTTCCATCATGCCTCATCAGCAGCCGTGGAGTGAGGTACTCAAACATAGTTCCAGTATAGCTTTGAAGGTCAAGATCAGGATTCGAATTTATGTTATCGAGCTCTTTTCCAAGTTTTCTCTTCAGGTTCTTCCAGGATTTTGCTGGAATCTGCCCTTGCATAATCGCTGCGGCATAAGTTAAACGGACTTCAGAGATCAACATGTCATAGGTGCCGTCAGTTGGATAAAGAATTCCGTTCTTCACTTGCGCCCCGTTGTACAAAGCATTCTTTCTTTTGTTGTATAAGACATCAAAACGCATTGTTTCAACAATGTGCTTGAGGTCTCTGGTGAGGGCGGGGTCAGCGTTTCCGACGGCAGAGATGGTAGACATCAAAAAGGCTGCAAGATTCCCATTGTCAACTGTCGAGATAAAACCATCGCCAATTTCCTCTAGCTTTCCATTAATTTTGTACCAGTTGTAAAGATGCTCAACCTGATGAGTTTCGCCATGACTATCCCGCACGGTGCTGGTAAATTTTGGCAAAGCCTTGATCGTTTCGACTGTTTTTCGCAGCCGTTGTAAGGCTTTCTTTTCTTTGATGAAGCCAAGTTTTTGGGCCGTAACAGTCGAAAGCATATAGAGGCCAATATTGGTGGGTGAGGTTCGGTAATCAACTGTTAAGCCGCTTTTCTGTTTCTTTTTTGATGGCAAAACGTTATCAGGCGGAAGGTAATTCGTTTGAGCATTGACAGTCCGAGCGTAGTATTCCCATTGATCTCGAGCGAGCTCGGTGAAGTATTTTCTGGATTTTTTTGGAATTTTGTTTTCATGATTTTTTGGCTCTTTGGTTCTCAGCATTTCCCGAGACTCTAAAAGCCTTAAGCAGGAAACAGCCTGAGCCTCCGCCTTGGAGTGATGAGTATGAACAAGCATCAGACAGGCTATAAACAAGGAGGAAAATTTTGAATTCTGGCAATTTAAGTTTGTTTATTTATTTGCGCTCAGGATTAAAATGGAATGCAAGATGGCGACCATGAAAAATGCGAGCTCAACTCGTCGGAGAGGCCAGTTCTTCAAAAAAACTGACCAGGATATTGAAAACGAACCTTGAATTGCCAGACGGGAAGGCCCTCAATCGACAGGGTGCCCTGATTGCTGAAAAATCTCCAAAGTTTGCTGCACCAGTTTATCACTGGGTGGCTGAATGTTCTCTAATTCATAGAGCAAGCCAAGTTCTTTCCACTTGTACTCGCCCATCTTATGAAATGGCAATATCTGTATTTTTTCAATATTTTTCATGGGCCTCAAAAACTGCGCTAACTTTTTGAGTTCTTTTGCATCATCTGTCAGGCCTGGAATTAAAACATATCGAATCCAAGTCGGATGATTCTGTTCGGCCAGGTACTCAGCCATTTTTAAAATTGGTTCCAACTTCACCCCTGTCAACTTCTCATGTGTGCGAGGAGAGAAGCTTTTGATATCCAAGAGGACCAGGGAAGAATACTGGATCGCTTGTTTGACCGAAGGATTGTCAAGAGAGCCATAGCCTGAGGTGTCTAGAGCTCAATGAATTCCAACTTCCTGAAGGGCCTCAAACATTTCAGCAACAAAGGCCGCTTGAAGCAGTGGTTCTCCCCCAGAGAAGGTGACCCCACCCCCTGAGGATTTAAAAAAAGATTTATAGGACCAAATTTTTGCAAATAAGTCTTCGGCCGAAATCTCCTGGCCTCCCTGAAAGGCTCTTGAATCCGGGTTATGACAGTAGAGGCACTTCAATGGACAGCCCTGCAAAAACACTACAAAACGAACACCAGGGCCATCAACGGTGCCACAGGTTTCGATAGAGTGAATTCGACCCAACACGAAATTACCCCGAGACTTGGTGGAAAGTTCGTTTCAGAACCTCGAGTTGTTGTTCGCGAGTTAATTTAACAAAATTAACGGCGTAACCGGAAACTCGAATTGTCAGCTGTGGATACTCTTCTGGATGCTCCATGGCTCTTAATAAAGTTTCCCTCTCGAGCACATTGACATTAATATGAAATCCGCCGTCATGGAAATAACCATCCAGAAGGCCGACCAAATTATTGGTTTGATCCATCGCTGTCTTTCCTAAGGCCTTAGGCAAAATCGAAAAAGTATAAGAAATTCCATCCCGGGCATAACGATAGGGAAGCTTCGCCACGGAAGCCATTGCGACCGCTCCACAGCTATCCCGAGTGTGCGTGGGATTGGCCCCTGGGACAAGGGCTCACCGGCTCTGCGGCCATCGGGAGTATTTCCAGTCTTCTTACCATAGACGACGTTTGAAGTTATCGTTAGTATAGACAAGGCAGGAATCGCTTCCCGATAAGTTTTTTGCTTTCGGAGCTTATTCATGAATCTTTTAACAATATCTACAGCAATCAAATCAACTCGATCGTCATTATTTCCAAATTTTGGAAAATCTGGGTTTTCAATTCTGAAATCCGTAAACAAGCCACGTTCATCTTTAACTGCAGTGACCTTGCCATATTTAATTGCTGATAACGAATCAGCGACCACTGACAGGCCAGCCATTCCAGTTGCCAGAAAACGGGTCACATTTGTGTCATGCAGAGCCATTTCAATGCGTTCATAACAATATTTATCGTGCATGAAGTGAATGACGTTTAGCGTTTTAACATAAAGTTCTGCAAGCCAATCCATCATTAAATCAAATTTATGAAGAACTTCTTCGTAATCTAAGACTTCATTTTTTATGCCCGCATACTCTGGGCCGATCTGTTCCCCAGAGACCTCGTCCCGACCGCCATTGATTGCATACAACAAACACTTTGCCAAATTGGCCCTGGCTCCAAAAAACTGCATTTGCTGCCCAACCTTGGCCGCCGACACACAGCAAGCAATCGAGTAATCGTCTCCGAAGGTATGCCTCATGAGATCGTCACTTTCGTATTGAATTGAACTCGTTTTGACCGAGACTTCCGCGCAAAATTTCTTAAATGGCTCTGGCAAACGTTCTGACCACAAAACCGTGAGATTAGGTTCAGGCGCAGGTCCCAAATTATAGAGCGTATTCAAAAAACGGTAGCTAGTTTTAGTGACAAGGGTCCGACCATCTTCACCAATACCACCGAGAGACTCCAGTCACCCACGTTGGATCACCAGAGAAAAGCTCATTATAATCTGGCGTTCGTGCAAAACGAACCATTCTCAATTTCATGACAAATTGATCGACGAGCTCTTGAGCCTCAATTTCGGTAAGAACACCTTTTTTGATATCCATTTCCAAATAAATATCAAAAAATGTAGATACTCGTCCTAGGGACATGGCCGCGCCATTTTGCTCTTTTACAGCCGCAAGATACCCAAAGTAAGTCCATTGAATGGCCTCTGTTGCATTCTGCGAAAGGCTTACTAATATCGAAGCCGTAGCGGAGAGCCATCTCTTTAAGCTCTTTCAAGGCTGAAATCTGCTCGGTGATTTCTTCACGCTCACGAATGACTTTATTTTCGAGACTGCTGTCTTGTGATAAGGCCAAATCATTCAATTTTTTCTCTATGAGAGTGTCAACACCATAGAGAGCGACCCGTCGGTAATCGCCAACGATGCGCCCCCGTCCATAGGCATCTGGTAGTCCGGTAATAATTCCAGATCGCCTAACTGCTAACATTTCGGGGGTGTAAGCCGCAAAAACCCCGTCATTATGTGTGCGCCTATGTTTTTTAAAAAAGTCTTTAAGCTTTGGATCAAGTTTGTATCCGTAGGCCTCTAGGGCGGACTCGGCCATTCGAACGCCGCCGTAGGCAACAATCCCGCGCTTCAAAGGTCGATCGGTTTGAAGTCCCACTATTTTTTCCAGGGAGTGATCAATATATCCAGGGCCGTGAGCCGTGATTGATGAAACAACATCTGTATCTGTATCGAGAATCCCTTTTTTCTGTTCCTGTTTCATCAGAGCTAAAACTTGGTTCCACAGAGACTTTGTCGCCTCAGTCGGGGCCCTGCAAAAAAGTCGAGTTATCATTGTAGGGCGTATAATTTTTTTGGATAAAGTCGCGAACATTGATTTCGCTATTCCATCGACCATTTTCCCATTTCTGTGTGTTTACAATCTTCATAAAAGACCCTCACTTGTTTAATGGTCGATACTATACACTATTTTTCGCTTTTGGCAGTCATTATCTGTGTCTAAAATCAAATCTTTGGGTGCAAGGTGGTTCCAAAATGAGACGGTCTAGGTGAGTAATGAGAGCAGATGATTCCTTTTTGAAATTAACGCCAATAGGGCTATAGGTCTTGGGATGAAATAGCTGAAAAAAACCTAGCGTTATTGATTGGGGTCGAATATCTACAGATGGTTCTGAGGGGAATTAGTCTGGTGAGCACAAATAGATCTCTGTTTGATTATGACGATTACAGGATGATATTGCACGATGAATTCATCAATCGATCAATAAGAAATTATTGTATTCGCTTCGAGCCTTTGCTCGTGATTTGAAAATATCAGTTGGCTTTTTGTCTGAGGTTCTGCATGGAAAAAATGAATTCAGTCTCGCAATGGCTCACAAAATTTTTAAATCTCTGGATTATTCAGTCAGCGAACTCGAGTATGTTTCTAATCTTGTTAAATTAAAAACCTCAAAAACCAGGGCTGAGCGGTTAGAGGCAAAAAGATATTTGAACAAATTTTGTACAAAATTGAAGTACAAAAAGGATAAATCAAAAGAAAAGTATGCAAAGTCGTTTCAGCATTTTTTTGTGTATGGGCTTTTAGAAAATATCAAAGAAATTGAAACTCTTAAAGAGTATGCCGCGCAGCTAAATATCAATGAGAAAGAACTTCATTCAATTTTAAATGAATTTGCTGATGATGGATATATCATTCAGAAAAATAGTGAAGTCCTCATTGTTCAAGATATGTATTCAGATTATTCTGCAGCTGGAATTTTGGACGTATTTAAAGATTTTACGAGGGTATTGATTGAAGAAATCGGTAGAAATGGTGGAATGCGGGTTCCGGATCGAATTTTTCAGTTTGGAATATGGGGATTGGATGAAGGTTCATATCAGCTAGCCATTGAAGCTCATAAGATCTTTTTTAAGACCCTTGCAAGATTGACAAGCAATTCAAAGGGGACAGATTTTGTTATTTTGACGTCTGAGATTTTGTATACGTTGAAAAATAATAAGGAGCCCCGTTAAGAAGCATTAATTGTCAGCCTTAAGTATGATGCGGCACAACATATTCCTCAAATTCACCACGCTTGCTTTAACTGAAATTCTGTCTCAAAAAGAATAGTTGTGTCTCTTGCATGAAATCAGGCAAGAGGTATTGAATGAAAAGATATTTCCTGTTCTATGCGCGCTTCCATCGGATACTCCCACAGTCAGGCTTATATATTGGATGACTCAACCCTTGAAATTCTCGCAATTGAATTGCCCGTTACTGAGTTCCCAGTAATTGAAATGGCCGTAAGTGATTTGCCCAGTGAGACGGCGGAGGCTTCTGTCGAGCTCGTGTTGGAGCCCCTATATTGACAGATCAAATCCTTCCCTGAACCTTTGACACAAGGATCAGCGTCAAACAAGTATTCAAGAGCCCCCTGATTCTTGGCGGGAGGAAGAAAAAGCAAATCCTGAGGTTCTGTGTTCAAGCCGCCCAGAATCCAGCACTCTATGAAACATCGCTCGTGGAAGTATGGCAACAGTAAATCCAACCACTCAACTCTTTAAACATCCACTTTGGTTAGTTGGCTTTCGTCCGTTTTTTCTCTTGGCAATATTTTCAGGAATTATTTTCCCCATTATCTGGGTTTTAAATTTTGGCGGAAGACTGCCACTTCCTAATCAAATGCTGACTTCCACTCAGTGGCACGCCCACGAAATGTTTTTTGGCTTTGGCCTCGCGATCCTTGGAGGGTTTCTTCTGACTGCGACAAAAAATTGGGTTAAAATTCGAGGTTATCATGGAGGATCCTTAGTTTTTCTGACTATCGCTTGGTTTTTTGAACGGCTCGAATATCGTTTGGTGGACAGTGGCCGAAGCCCTTGTTCTTTTTGTCGAACTATTTATTCCTAGGCAGTCTGGTTCTGATGCTGATTCGCAGTCTGATTCAGCACCGTCAAGAGGACTCTTATCGAGACAATGTTTTTTTCATTATAAGTTTACCCTGCTTTTTGATTTCCAAGGCCCT
>JADJOV010000002.1 GCA_016713585.1 Bdellovibrionales bacterium
ATCCTTCAGGGAAAAAATTGCTTCTCTGAATTCGGGCTTGTTGCGTGAGAATTTGCCTGCATTTCTGAGCATTGGCGCATTTATTGGATTTTTGGCAGTATTGATAATTTTTAGGGGACCAATTTTCGGTGGAATAGGCGCGTTGACTCCCTTTTCATGGGAACAAGGAATTGCTGAAAAGGTTTTCACACAAAAACTGAGCGAAAAACAACAGGGGTTGAGTTTAGAATTGAATGAGTCGGCTAAAGTCCTTTATTTTGATTCCAAAGTTTGGAAATCTCCCTTTCATCTTCATATCTCCTCAAAGCCAGAACTAAATGCCTACGCAACCCTGGGCGGCCATATTTTCGTCAATCGAGGATTGATACAGGAATTCAGCCGAATTGAGCAATTGTTAAGCGTCATTGCTCGCGAAATGATTCATGTTCAGCAGCGCCATGTTGTTCGCTCTATCTTTCAAGGCCTAGGGCTCTTCGTTTTGATTCAAACATTTTTGGTGATTTCTCTGGCCTGATTGCAATTGCCGTCGACCAAGGAGGACCTCTTCTAAATCTGCAATATTCTCGTGAACTTGAACTAGAGGCCGATGCCCTGGGGTTAGAGCTTCTGGTTAACAATCAAGTGGATCCTCGTGGACTGCCGGAGGGCTTGCAGGTCATGGCGAAGCATATGCAAGAACTACGAAATCAGCAACCAGGCCAGGAAACAGCAGGCGAAGTATTGAAACATCTTGAAAAATTGGAAATTTTTAGCACCCATCCAGCGCTTGAAAAAAGAATTGCAAATTTGTTTTCTAGTGCCGACAAGGTTGGGACGGGGCAGAGGTTTAGGGAGCTGAATTTTGATTATGTGAGATTTAAAACACAGGTAAAGGAAAACTTTTAAATGGAAAATCAAGTACCCAGAACGAATGCCAACGTGAATTGCATTGGCTCTTCATCTTTTGGTATGGTTAAAGCGACAATACCTCCGGGCGGTATCCTGGCCGTCGAGCCCGGCGCCATGGCGAGCCAGGATGTTGAAATAGAGTGTCAGACAGAAATGAATGGTGATTTCTTGAGTGCATTGATCGCTCGTTTTTTGGGCGGAGAAACTTTTTTTATAAACACCTATCGCAACAGATCCTCATCTGAAAAAACTATTTATTTTTCGCAACCAACCCCCGGCCAAATTGTAGAAAGACATCTTCACAACGAGACAATTTTTCTTGAGCCTGGGTCATTTATTGCGCGGTCGCCAAGTATTCGAAGTGAGGTCAAGTGGGCTGGATTTGCAAGTTTTTTAGCCGGCGAGGGTCTGTTTCGCTTATGTTTTACAGGTACGGGACCACTCTGGTATGGCGCCTATGGTGCTGTCATTGAGAAAGAAATCGTGGGTGACTATTTGGTCGATTCAGGACATTTGCTGGCCTATCCTCCTTCAGTACATCTATCTGTGAAACTTGCAGGGGGACTGTTTTCAAGCTTCCTCTCAAAGGAAGGTATCGTTTTAAAACTTTCAGGATCCGGAAAAATTCAGCTGCAAACAAGAAGTGTTAAAGGATTGGCTCAGTGGCTAAATCCAAGGTTTTGGGGGTAATAAAAATGGAAGTCGAAATACTTTATCAACCGGCAGGCACTGCGGCTATATGTCACATGGGACCAGGCGATCACTTGATGGCAGAATCTGGGGCGATGATGGCAATGAGAGGCCCTGTTGACGTCAAGACCACCACCAAACAAAAAAAGGGCGGAAATATATTTTCAGGACTAAAAAGGTTAGTCAGTGGAGAGTCTTTTTTTATTAATCATTTTTCAACCAACTCTCAAGGGCAAGTTTGGCTGGGCACGCCGTTGCCTGGAGATATTCTGGTTAAAGAACTTCATGGTGAAAAACTTGTCATTCAAGGTGGTGGATTTTTAGCCTGTGAAGAAGGCGTCGAAATCGATTTGGAATGGCAAGGACTGAAGAGCATTTTTTCTGGCGAAGGTCTCTTTTGGATTAAGGCTAAGGGGCAAGGAAAATTCTTCTTGAAAGTTTTGGTTTTATTTATCCTGTTCAGGTCAACGGTGAATACATTGTCGATACTGGACATATTGTCGCCTTTGAAGAGACTCTGGATTTTAAAATATCAAAAGCGAGCTCATCCTGGATTTCTGCTTTCTTAAGTGGAGAGGGATTTGTCTGCAGATTTAAGGGAACTGGAACTGTGTGGTGTCAGAGTCATAATCCAAATGCCTTTGGCCAAGAACTAAGCCCATACTTAAAAACAAAATCTAGTTAATTTAGGTTTCACGAGGAGTCGAGCTGTGATGGATTTCAAAATTGAGCACAAACCTGAATTTGCCTGGCTATCGATCGCCATACCAGCAGGGAAAAAACTTTTTGTTGAAGCTGCCTCTATGGCAACAATGTCCACGAATATTCGGATGCGAGCCTTGTTCAAAGGTGGTTTTCGGAGATTTCTGACTGGCGAAAGTTTGTTTATCTCTGAATTCACAGCAGATCGCGTAGAAGGAGAGGTTTGTGTTGCTCCTGGCCCGAGCGGTGACATTGGGCATTTTGCACTCAATGGCCAAACCATTTTCCTATCGTCGACGAGCTATCTCGCACATACAGAGGGTGTCACCTACGAGACAAAATTTCAGAAGCTGAGTCAGGGAATTCTCAGTGGCACGGGTTGGTTTCTTGTTAAGGTGACCGGCGTGGGTGATGTTTGGTTTAACTCCTATGGCTCTTTGGTTGAAATGGATGTGACTGAGTCTCCCCTAACGATAGACAATGGTCATATCGTAGCTTTCACTGAGGGAGTCGAATACGACATTGTTCCGATGGGTGGCTACAAGTCGCTCTTTTTCTCGGGAGAAGGTTTTGTTTGTCGCTTTCGCGGACACGGAAAAGTGTACATGCAGACAAAAAAACCGGCAGCCCTCATTGCCTGGGCCGATCGCTTTAGAATTGTGCGAAAATCACAAAGGTCTGATTGATTTTTGCGTCTTGAGAATTCCGGTTAAGAAATTCTATCTTGAATATGATTCTAAAAAGGCGTTTAAATTAGAAGTATGGTCAAAAGATCAATTTCGCTCTGATCCATTTAGGCACTTCCTGCCAATTGCAGCGCAAATGAGTGGTCAGCTCATTAATTATTCGAATATTTCAAGAGGTACTGGAGTTTCCTATAAAACCATTGAAACTTATTTTCAGATTTTGGAAGAAACTCTGCTTGGATTTATCTTACTGCCCTTTGAAAGGTCGGTCAGAAAGATACCTGTCGAGCTATGGCCACAGCACTTCTGTGGGTATCGTTGAGAAGGTGGTTAGGTTACCACCTTGACCTAACACTTCCCAATTTCCCCAACATTTCGTAGCGCCAGCAGAGGTTACAAAGCATCCGAAGCCATTGCCTCCTAGATTTAGGTCAATTGCGCCCGCCAAGGCAAACGACTGTGGTACTGGAATACTTGATGAACTGAGGCTCAAGCCAGGAGAAACAAAAGAATATACGTTATCGCCCCAACAATGGATAGCTCCCTCCAGGGTCAATAAACACCCGCGCGCACTTGACATTGATATTTTTCTTGACCCCTGAAGTGAAGCCAACAACTTGGGTTGGAACTCTTTGATTCGCAGTGGAGCCTGTACCTAAACGCCCAGCCATACCATAACCCCAACACTTAGCAGATCCATTCACTACACCACAGGAGGTGGATTCAGTGCTATAGCTTGATATGGCAATCGCCGACACTCCTGATTCCATTCCGATAGGGACAACCGGAATTAAGCTAGAAATAAGAGAATTATCACCAAGCTGGCCAGCGTTGTTATTGCCCCAACATTTCATAGCACCACCATCAATAGCACAGGCATGATCGGCACCGACTGCCACATCCGTGGCATTGAGAATCCCCACCACAACCACTGGAACCAAACTATCGATTGTTGAATTATTACCCAACTGTCCATAACTATTATCGCCCCAACATTTGATTCCACCATTGACAAGCACAGCACAGCTGTATTGAAAAGTCGCTGCCACGGAAAGAACTCCAGAGGTCAAGCCGACAACCTGAACAGGAGTCGAGGAGTAACCTCCTTGTGCCCCATTGCCCAGTTGACCAACGGAGTTATTACCCCAGCATTTGGCGGCACCATTAATCACAGCACAGCTATGCTGAGAAAAGTGTGCTGTATCACCACCTTGAGAGACCTGAGTGACTCCTGAGGTCAAGCCGACAACCTGAACAGGAGTGCTTTGGCCAGCGGTTGCCCCATTGCCCAGTTGTCCAGATGAATTAGAGCCCCAGCATTTTAGTGCACCACTTTGAATAGCGCAGCCGAAACCGTTTCCTGCTCCGAAGCTGGTGACTCCGCTGCCAAGGCCAAGAGGTTCTTGGGGATGATTATTGAATCCTGCTTTATTGTTGCCAGCTTGACCAGATGTCCAATCCCCCCAACAGTAGGACTTACCATCATTTCTCAACGCGCAGGCAGTGCCCGGGCTGACAGAAACTTGAATAAATTGACCAGTCAATCCCTGCACGTAAACCGGGGAGTTACGATTTAGGATGGTTCCGTCTCCGAGCTGTCCTTCTGCGTTTGATCCCCAACATCTGACTGCGCCCAATGAATCAATGGCACAGGCCACAGCATAGCCAATGGAGCTATCAGAACTAATTGCCACATCCACAACTCCTGAGGTCAATCCGAGGACATCCACAGGGACAAGGCTCTGGGTGTTTGTTCCATCTCCGAGTTGTCCAGAGCCGTTACTCCCCCAACACTTAGCTCTACCAGAAACAATCGCACAGGTATTATATCGACCTGCCGTAATTTTTGTTGCCCCATCGAGAATTCCAGAAACGCTCACTGGGATCAAACTGTCAGTCGTCGTCCCATCACCAAACTGTCCCCGATCATTCCTTCCCCAACACTTGATGGTTCCATCACTGATCAAAGCACAAGCATGGTGTTCCCCGGTCGTAATGCCTATCACTCCTGAACTCAGACCAACAACACTCACAGGGGTCCTGCTATTCACGGTGGAGTTATTGCCCAATTGGCCATAGAAATTGCCTCCCCAACATTTCGCGGCCCCCAAATGAACAGCACAAGTAAATCCATATCCCGCTTCAGAAGTATCTATATCTGTCACGCCCGTCCCCAATCCCTGAACCGCAACTGGAACAGAGCTTGATACACTGGAGACCGTCTCCGAGCTGACCATAAGCATTTTGGTGGCCCCAGCAAAAAGCCGCACCGTTAGCAATGGCACAGCTGCGATCATTAGATCCAGAACTTGTTCCATATGTACCACTGCTCGCAATCTTCGTAACCCCAGAGCTCAATCCCACCACTGGAACTGGAATGTAGGATGGCAAGGTTGATCCATTGCCAAGTTCGCCATCCCCATTGAGACCCCAGCAAAAGGCCGCACCACTCCGAATGGCGCAGGTATGACGAGGCCCTGCTGAAATCGAATTCAAATCAGTCGTCGATTGCAATGTGACGTCGTTATCGAGAATAGTCAAATTGGCGGTTGAAACCCCGAGCGTCCCATGGCTTGGAGTGCTGAGAGTTAATGTTAGATCCTCTGAGCCTTCAACTAGCAGGTCCTCAAACGTGGTAATTCCTAACCGCCAAGTGGTTCTTCCTGCAGGAATCGTGAAAATACCAGGAAAGTTGAAGTAATCCAAGGGCGAATTCGCGGTCCCATCAGTGAGTGAGTAATTCACACTGACATCTTGTGACGCACAGGCCGCACTCAGTGAAAAAGAAATTGCGCCAACCGCCCATTCTTCAATCGATGAGGAACTCACAGAAATTACAGGGTAGTCATCTTCCAAAATCGTTGCAGTTGCCTGACTGTTGCTGAGTATCACCATCAACGGATCGGCAAGAACCAAACTAAAATCTCGATTCGTTTCACATAAGGCAGGAGTATCAATAATGGGAATGGAAATGTTGGAAGAAGTGACCCCTGCAGGAATAACTAGCTCACCAAAGGTTTGCGTATAATTGGTGCCCGATATCGCCGTTCCATCAAGGGTACTCCAAGAGATTCTCGACTCTTGTAAACTTGGTCTACTCAACAAAACAGCGAAAGTCGCTGAACCACTTCCCTCTTGAACAGATATATTGGACACAGAAATTGATGGAGGGGCATCATTGTCAGTCACTGAAACGACCATTGGGGTCGAATCAACATTTATATTGTTACCTGGTGAAAAAATTTTCAACTCAACAACAGCATCTCCCTGAAAGATATTATCGTCCACCGTCTGCAGGATAAAAGAAACAGACATGGATCCTTTTGGAATAATCAGTTGATTGGGCAGTGGCGCAAATCTTCCAGAAGGACCCTCCATCTGCATTTGAATTACAAGGTCTTCAGCTGCGATCCCTTCGTTCAAAATATTAAACAAGCCAAATGAGCCTTCGCTAAGTGTTGCCGTCAAATGTTCAAAACGAATTTTATGGGCCGTGACTTCAATTGAAGCTGGCGGATCAAAAATGGAAGAAATCGAGCCACTTAAGGTACATCCAACTGACCCCAAAAAGCAAAATCGGCAAAATGACAAACTTAACGACACCCATGACATCTTATCGGTACAATAGATAAGGACTTTAGACCAAAGTCTAGGCTTCAGCAGTTCCGAATGAGACTCCTGATTTCACTACTCATTCTGCCTAGTTCATGGGCATTTGCATAAAAATGAGACTTTATTGCTTTCTTTTCTAAAGGAAAAGTGTCGTCCTGAGAAATCATCAATTTCTCAGGGTCTGGTTTTGGGCTTTGATCTTTGGGGGATGCCAAAGGTTTTTTGGGGATTGGGGTCTGGATGGGGCGGAGTTTGTGAATTGTCAGCCCCATTTTTTTTCAAGTCGAATCAAAATCAAATTTCAGATAATTTGGCATTTCATACTTCATCGTAGCTCCAAGATCCAGTTCAGCTACAACGACCGCGAGTTTTTCAAAATATCTTCGACAGCTCCCGACTCTCTTAATGTCAATGGCCCCCAATTTCCAATGCTTAAATAGAATGGAAAATAATTGTGAGATTTGTGCAAGACCAAAAAGACATTGGGAAGATTTCCAGAGTGTCCGAAATTGTGCTCTATATGAAATCCAAGATTTTTTGTTCGTTGAAATTTCTGTTTTCAATCCCAAAGCGGGCTCTAGCTGCTGAAACCAACAATGTGACATTCCATTTGTCGACAGGAAGATTTGTAACCCAGGAGCTTTGATAAAGAATCTCGCCTTCCAGGCTAAGCTCCTGGTAAACGACAAGATTTGTTAGTACTTGTTTTTCAGTTTTAGAATATTGTTTGAGAGGAAGATTCTGAGTCCATTCGTATCGGTGCAGATGTCCCTTTGAGTCGAGCCTTTCTAATTGTTGCTTTTGCTCCCAGAGGTATTCAAAACAAAAAAACTTTTGTTGCGATCTGACTTGGCAGTTACGATGTATTTCCACGAGAAACTTTCGATGACAGACAAAATTGGATCAACAGCCAATAAATTGTCGGCTAGAATGCAAAAATTGCGTTTTGGAAATTCAGTACGGAGTTTTTGCAAGAGTCTTTTTGCAGCATTGAGTTCACAGTCATTCTTAGAGTATTGAGTCTGAGTGCTGTCTTTCTGAATCGGCTCAAATTGCAGAGGCATTGAGTATTTTCCGCTCTGGTTTGTCAAGGAAGCAAGGAGTTGGCCATGCATGAAATGAGTCCGACCATCACTCGAGTTTTTGGTCAAACAAAATTCACAATTGACTTTGCAACTTGAGAGCTGACCCGTTCCGTCAAGTGAAAGAAGATCCAGTGAGCCAAAAACTTCTCGGCATCAAGTATTTTCTGCCGCTCCAATCTTTGGTGAATCTTTTAGAATCAAATTCACTGAGTCCGTTGTCACTGATTCAAGAATGTATCGGAAACTGTCTTCGTCAGGAATGTCTGATAGACTGATGAAACAGCTGAAATTGTCCAAGGAGAGCCGACCATCGGGGACCTGATCCAACTCAGACAACCAATTCGGTAAAAGTTGAGAGGTAAATTTTAGTATTTTCATGTTGCAAAAAATCCTTGAATCGATTAACAAATGATATCGCTACTTGAACATGATGAGGGAATGTGAGCAAGCCAACACAGCTTTCTTTTATTGAAAAACGTCAGAGGTTTTTTGGAGGTTGCCTTTTGCGCAGTCATTCAAAGAAGCAAGGCCTCTTTCAACTAAAGAGCCCTGCATATTGTTCTCAAGTCCGAGTGGGCCATAGGCCCAAGCTCCTTGCTACAACATGCCGACTTTGTTGATAGAACCATCCGAGCTTGGGCTAAAAATGTGGGGTGAAAATTTATGAGCTAGTCAATGTGGGCAACCATTTGCATCTGGTTGTTGTATTGACGAAACTCTCCCTCTATCGAAAGTTCATTCGCACGATCACAGCATTGATTGCGCGCCATGTGGGACAGCGAAATCGAGGAGTCGGGCGAGCCACTCAATCGGGCAAAGATAAAATGGAAAATCATTTTCAGTTTTGGCTCGCACGTCCTTACACACGAATTGTTGCCTGGGGACGAGATTGGAAAAATATTCTGAAATACATGCAGAAAAATCGCAGTGATGCCCAATCACCATGGGGTCGAAACTTGCTGAGTTTTCAGGTGCCAGGCTTTGATTATGGGGCCACATTCAGTACGGCCTGACGACCAGTGACTCATACGGGTAACTATCGAGTCAGCTTGCTGGCCAATTCGACCATCCTCCTAACGCCGGGCGATGTTGGGAAAAAATATTTTCCCGATACCAGGAGGTCCTTATCAAAGATAGGATTCAAGTCTCGTTCGGAACTGCTGTCTAGGCTTCAGTAACGCTTGTTTGCCGAGCAATACGTTCGCGTATGAATCATTTTGAAACGTAGACAAGACGCTGGAATTCACGGCATTTCAAATTTACAATATCCCCGCCAGTCTCTAGCTAATTCACTTGCAATACTGGGCCAACCTGAGCAAGTCAGCAAATACTCCACCCGCTGTGACTTCTGGGCCCGCTCCCGGCCCCTGGATAACCAAGGGTTGAGTCTGATAGCGGCTAGTTTTAAACAACACAATATTGTCGGTCTCAGTGACTCGTCCGAAGGCATGACTCGCCGGCAAAAGATCAAGACCAACTCTGGCCTGTCCCTCGGCATTTAAACTTCCAACAAAGCGAAGTATTTGATGGTCTGCTCGAGCCCGAGTCAATTTTTCAAGCATCAAATCGTCCAACTCAGGTAGACGCTCCAAAAATTCGCTCACGGGCACCCGTTGCAAATGAGCTGGAACAAGGCTCTCTACAGTCACATCCGCGAGCTCCATATTTAAACCAATTTCACGAGCCAAAATGACGATCTTACGAACCACATCTGAACCCGACAAATCCTCTCGCGGATCAGGCTCCGTGAATCCTTTTCTTTGGGCCATTTTCACAATTTCTGAAAATGGAGTGCTCCCGTCATAATTATTAAAAATAAATGACAAGGTTCCACTGAGTATTCCTTGAATTGAAATAATTCGATCTCCAGTGGCATAAAGGTCTCGCAGCGTTTGAATCAAGGGCAGACCTGCCCCAACATTGGTGGAATAGAGAAAATGATTTTGAGACTTTTTTGCAGCCTCGCGAATCTTCCTATAGACACTCATTGTGCTGGTATTGGCCTTCTTATTTGGCGAAATAATATGAAGTCCTTCATTGAGCCAATTCTCATAGAATGGCGTTAGCGCTTCAGTCGCTGTCGATTCCACAATCACTGAATTTGGGATAAAGCTTCTTTTCAAATGATCTGTGAATTTTTTCAAATCCAAAGGCTGGGAGTGGGTTTTGAAATAGCTCTCCCATTCATTGAGCGGTATCTCGTCCTCCGCAAGAACCATGCTTGTGGAGTTGGCAAGACCCCTCACTTTGACATCGAGAGCACGTTTTTCTTGCAGATCTTTTTTATGCTCATGAAGTTGACGCAAAAATGTTTTCCCAATCAAACCTGGGCCAATCAAACCCAAGGAGATCATTTGGTGAGGCACAATAAAACTTGAGTGGACCGTACGCAAAGCTTTTACGGCATCAGCAGAATCTATCACAGCAGAAATATTTCTTTCCGATGATCCTTGCGCAATGGCCCGCACATTAATCCCGGCACGCCCAAGCGACATAAAAAAACGTCCCGCGATTCCCGGCGAATGCGCCATATTATCCCCAACTGCAGCAAGAATACTGACTGAAGTTGTGATTTGCACATCATTGATCAATTTTTTAAATATTTCTACAGAAAATCCGGCTTCCACCGCCTGGCGCGCTGTCTGCGCCTGGTTCTCTGGAATGGCTAAACAAATTGAATGTTCGGAACTCGCCTGGGAAATCAGAACGACGCTAATTTCAGCAGACCGCAGGGCTCCAAAGAGCCGTTCCGCCACCCCTGGGATTCCCGCCATCCCTGAGCCCTCAATGTTCATCAAACACATTCCATCAACAATTGAAAACCCCTGAACTGGTCGATCCGATTTCGCGTCTTTGTAAATTTTCGTTCCGCGGAATTGAGGATTTAAAGTATTCTTAATCCAAATTGGAACCTGTTTTTCAATGGCGGGAGCCAACGTCGAGGGATGAATAACTTTGGCTCCAAAATAGGCCAATTCTGCCACTTCGCTGTAAGAAAGTTCATTTAAAACCACAGCCTCAGGGACAAGGCGTGGATCGGCACTCATCACCCCGTCCACGTCAGTCCAAATAAAAATCTCATCACAGTCAAAGAGCACTCCAAAAATTGATCCTGAGTAATCACTTCCGTTTCGGCCAAGAGTGGTTTTCGTTCCTTCCTTGGTGGCCGCGACAAATCCCGTCACAACAACCAATTGCGTCTCACGACTGGATCGCCACTGTTGAAGCTTCTCCCGTGAGCGCTCCCAGTCGACTAAAACCCGCTTATTGACGGTCTCAACCACCAAGACCTCTCGTGCATCCAACCACTCAGACTGTTGACCCTGACTCTGAAGGTAAGCATTCAGTATCTGAGCCGACCAGACTTCCCCCAAGCCAGACACCAGGTCCATCACTTCGGTTGAGGCTTTTTTGAGAATCCAAACGCCACGCAAAATTTCACGAATTTCACCTTGAGCGCGCTCCAGCATAGCCACAATTTGGCCTGGTGCCGAACTCCTTCCAAGTTTAGCGCTCTCAGTATGAATCGTTTGCTCGGTGACTTCAAACAGATTAAATATTTCTTGTTTGTGCCTAGAAATGATTGCGCTTAAAACATCTTGATAGGTCTCATTCTGAACGCTGGCCAGCTGAACTGCTCGAATTAGCTCGTCGGTCACGCCTTTCATTGCCGAGACGACGACGACCTTGGGTCCTCGAGGAGTGAGTGCATGATTCATATCATTTTGAGTTAAAATTCGCACGACATTTTTAAAACGATCAGCATTGAGCAAACTTGTTCCGCCAAACTTATGCGCTTTCCAAGATAAATTTCCCATTCAAACCCGCCCAAGTGATAAAAGAAATGGATTCGCTTTCTGACATTCTACAAAATCTGTTTTGCTTTTGAGTGAATGCCAATCATTTTCTATTAAGATTTGCCCCAGAGCTCCGCCCAAGGTATTTCCAGGCCCCAACAGAACTAATTTGTCAGGACAGAATTCTTTCAGGGCCACGGTGACCGCTTTTGAAAAATCATATTTCTCAGTCACCTGAGTGGTAAAAGTATACTCATGAAGTTCCTCAAGGTCCGTTGACCATGGCGTCCACAGACGCCCTTGACCATCAATCAACGGTAATTTGGGTTGATGAAAAAGCTGCTTTTCGAGCATCGACAGAGCCTTTCGCGAGGTCTCTTTCATTAACGGCGTATGGAAAGCTGCATGATTTATAAGTTGAAAGGGATAGTTTTCATATTTAGGAAGTTTTTTTAGAAGAAAATCCAAGGCCTTTTGATTTCCACCAATAACTCTGTATCCACCAAGGCAAATAGAGATCCACGCTTGACAGCCCTCCAGTTTATTCACCTCTTGAAGAGCCTCATCAATCAGTGAAATCGTATTAGGCACGACTTGCCATTGCTCATTAACAACAGGATAAATAATCTGGCCCCCGACAACTTCACCTTGCATCATTGAGCCCATCGTATTGATGACCTCAAAGGCCCCATCCACATCCAACGCCTTAGCCACTGCGAGGGCCGTGTACCACCCCATGGAATTGCCAGTGACCGCTACCACTTCATATTTTTCCTGATCAAGATTCAAATAATCAGCATAGCTGTAGGCGTAGATCAGCACCGAGGCATTCTCTCCCTTTGTATGCACCTGGGGTTTAAAAACAACTTCTTGATCCAACTCAGTGATTGTCGGAGTTCCGAGTGCTGCGCGCTTGGTGTCTAAACGACTAAAAAACTCATTGAGCAGAGGGCGAAATTTTTGAAGACCTCCTAAATTTTCTTTGGTATAGGAGCCCCGTCCAGGACAAATGATAACCACTCTTTCTTTCACTGATAACCTTTCATTGCTTGCGCTCACCTTTGTTCGCACATTTGTAGGCACTCTTTGATGATGTCGTTTTTGGAAGGCAAACCAGCTGCCGCGGCCACCCCGAGTGTAATAAAACTGTCGTGAGCAGCAAGCACCTTGATCTGTGGAATTGGTTTTGAAACTAACCCGAACTGCTCGACAAGCATTGCAACAAGCCCTTCACTCAAGGAACCAGTTTTTCTGCATTCATCCACGATTAAGATTTTTTTCGAAGTTGAAACTTCCCTGGCAAGTCCTTCCTGATTCAGTGGTGCGACCCACCGCAAATCAATTATCTTACAGTGAATGCCATGCTTTTCTCGAAGAACTTTTTCAGCCTGCCTTGAGAAAAAATAACCATTCCCGTAGGTGATGATTGTCACGTCCTTTCCGTCCCCAGTCACTCCAAACTCACCGATCTGAATTTCTTCCTTCTGATCAGGATAGGGAAAACTCCACCCCTTATCCCCTTCCTGATGGAGATCCTTTGTCATATAGAGCGCAATTGGCTCAACAAATATCACAACACGACCTCGCTCATAAGCTTCGCGAACACAGGTTCGGAACATTTTGACTGCGTCAGCTCCGGTGGACGGGACTGCAATAATTACTCCTGGAATATCTCTAAATACTGCCAGGGAATTGTCATTGTGGAAGTGACCACCGAAGCCTTTCTGATAAGGCAACCCCGCAATTCGCAGAACCATCGGGTTAGTAAATTGTCCCTTTGAGAAAAAAGCGAGGGTTGCAGCTTCTCCCCGAATCTGATCCTCAGCATTGTGGACATAGGCTAAAAACTGAATTTCTGGAATCGGCAAAAATCCGTTATGCGCAAACCCAAGCGCAGTCCCTAGAATTGACTGCTCATCGAGGAGTGAATTGAAAACTCGCTTCGGTCCAAATTTAGCAAACAGACCATCAGTGACATTATAAACTCCACCTTTCTTCGCGACATCTTCTCCAAAGACCACTGTATTTGGATAACGAAGCAAAGTATCCGTCAGGGCATAATTTATCAGCTTGGCCATATGTTGAGGCTTAGCTAAAAACTGAGATATCGCCACAGACTGAGGCAATCCTCCCTGTTGATCATCCACTCCAAAAACCTTGGCTCGAACCCCATCGTCCGGAATCGAGGGAGCGACTCGAGGATTCGAGCATGCCGTGATAGTGGCACGAATTTCTTCAGGCTGGAGTAGCTTTGGGCGCTGGATCGCATAAGCTCCGACGGCCTCCACTCGTTTTCTAGCTGACTCATAAAGACCTAATATCTCATCGGCGGTTAGAATATTATTTTCCAATAAAATTCGAGCAGAATGCAGCAAGGGATCATTAAATTCCCTAGCCTCAATTTCTTCCGCTGTATTATACCCAAATTCAGCATCAGATCCCGCATGACCAAGCAAACGGACGGTTTCCATATGCAGGAAGACTGGTCGCCGAGTCCCACGAACATATTGCTCCACGAGAGTCGTCGTGCGGAAAAGATCAAGCAAACTCAAACCATCTGCCTTAAAATATTTGATCCCAACCCGTTCTGAAAAACTCTTCTCAATCCAACTTTTCGGCGTTGGTACAGATATACCAATTCCGTTATCTTCACAAATATACACAATCGGAATTGGTACTTTCTGGTAAGCCACCCAAGCTGTTGTATTAATGGCCCCCTGAGCTGTCGAATGATTCGCCGAGGCATCTCCGAAAGAACAAATCACCAAGGCATCCGAAGGCAATACTCCTTCAACTCGAAGGTCACTCGCCCTGCCAATAGAAAGCGCTGCCCCCATGGCCTTAGGAAGGTGGGACGCTATAGTGCTTGTCTGAGGTGGAATCATCAAAGGATAACTCCCAAAGACCTTATGTCGCCCCCCCGCAATAGGATCGTCACTCGATGCTGCAAAAGAAAGCATAGCATCATAGATTGGCGTTGCTCCAAAAAGTTGTTTAGATCTTTGAAGAACCAAGGCTCCGCTTCGATAGTGCAAAAATGCCATATCTGTTTTTCGAAAGACCTTTCCGAAAACAGCGTTACCCTCGTGACCAGAACTTCCGATTGTGTAAAAACACTGATTCGTATTTTTCAAAATCCTTGCCCGAAGATCTAAATGACGACTGTAGACTTGAGATTCAAAGAGCTCGATCAATTGATTTGATTTTAGACCAGACTCCTCAAGCGTAATCTGAGTCCTTGCCTGCGGGAGCCGGCCTGCCTTGATAAAGGTTGTGAAATTTTCATCTACTATCTCTGCTCGATTATACATAGAATTAAAACGTTACCGTAAGGACTTCCCTGGAGCAATATAATTACAGAGGGAAGTTTTCAAGATTGATGAGTCATAATAATGCTCTTGAATATGGAACCAAAAACAGAGATAAATGAGACTTGATCTTGGCAACCGAAGGAGAATCTAAATGGCAACAGCTTATGAATCATTGAATTACATGGACGAAGAGTCTCTATTTTCTGAAGAAGATTTAATGATAAGAAATGTGGTCCGGGATTTCGTCACCAAGGAAGTCATTCCCACCCTTCAAGAGGCCAATCGTAAAGAAGAGTTTCCTGCGCACTTGATTCCTCGATTTGGGGAATTGGGGCTCCTCGGCTCAACGATCCAAGGCTATGATTGCGCCGGAATTAGCCCCATCTCCTACGGGCTTGTTATGCAAGAACTTGAACGCGGAGATTCTGGTATCAGATCTTTTTGCTCTGTTCAGGGTGCCCTTGTTATGTATCCGATTTTTTCCTATGGCTCAGAAGCTCAAAGACAAAAGTATTTGCCAAAACTCGCCAAGGCGCAACTGATCGGCTGTTTTGGTCTAACTGAACCCGATGCAGGATCCAACCCAGGCGGAATGTTAACACGAGCCGAGAAAGTTAAAGGTGGATACAAGCTCAATGGAAATAAAATGTGGATTACGAATGGTTGCGTATCGGATCTTGCCATTGTTTGGGCGAGATTTGACGGAGTGGTGCGTGGTTTTATCGTAGAAAAAGGAACCCCTGGCTATACGACTTCAACAATGAAGGGAAAATTTGCTCTTCGTGTCAGTGTCACTTCAGAGCTACATTTTCAAGATTGTATTGTCCCTGAAGAAAATATTCTTCCAAATGCCCAAGGACTGAAAGGGCCACTCGGTTGCCTGACTCAGGCTCGTTACGGAATTGCATGGGGCGTTGTTGGTGCAGCAAACGCCTGCTATCACACGGCTCTTCATTATGCGAAGGATCGAGTGATCTTTGACAAAAAACCCTTGGCCGGCTATCAGCTGGGACAGGCCAAACTTGTTAAAATGGTTCAGGAGATTACCAAGGGTCAACTTCTAGCTCTGCAAATGGGAAAACTTAAGGAGTCTGGCCGCCTTCAACCTCACCACGTTTCCTTGGTAAAAATGAACAACTGCCGAATGGCTCTGGATGTAGAAAGAGAAGCTCGCGATATGTTAGGCGCCAACGGAACCATCGACGATTATCCTGTAATTCGTCATATGCTGAACTTAGAAACGGTGAATACTTATGAAGGAACAGAGGACATTCACCGTTTAGTTGTGGGTCAACAAATTACTGGAATTCCAGCGTTTAGGTAGACATAGACAAGGAGCTTTTCATCACTTCGATTTCAGGGTTCAACGCTCTTTTGTAATTTTTTTGACCCATCTTTACCAGATTGGCATCATGATAAACCAAAGTTGAACTTTACTTTATCATGATAAAACAAAGTCTGAGTTTGGTTTTGAAGTCAGGCTCGTTACTGCGCAACCTTCGGGCCTCTCTACGGCGTCACCTTCGGGCCGATTCTAATCAAGCTCCCCGTGTACGTTAGCAGGGCAGAAACAAGCAGTTTGTCATAGCGATTTGATTCGACATTTGAAGAGTTTCCAACCATCTGCATATTGTAGTTAACACTCAGATATTTTTGCAAGCTCTTAACTGCGCCAAACGTCAGTGTGTAAGTGGTGTCCAATCGTTCATTCGTATTGTCTATGTACTTTTGGGAGCCAAGCTCAGCCCGTATTGTTCCAATATACTTGGATGGAGCCGGAAAACTGTAGGTCATCCCTAAAACTGTCTTCGTATAATTATTGTTTTTTCCGCGGGCTTGATTAGAAACATATCCTAAATCCCCCGCCACAGTCTTGGTCGCCTTAGGATCAAGGAGTTTTGTTTGTACCATTCCAACGGTTGTTCGTAGCCCTGTTTGATCATCATCAGCCGCGCTCGATAAAAAGGAATTGTCTTGATTGAGCTCAAGTTTATAAGTCGACATCCAAGTTGGGGCAATCTGAAAGGAAACATCAGACCCCAATGTGACTGATTGAAGAATTGGTTTTCGCTGATTATTCTCAACATTCATCGTCAGCAGACTTATCGTCGGTGTCACATTAACTAAAAAGTTTTTTGTTTTCGTAGCAAACTGGGTTCGGACAGGCGAACTCAAACTATAAACTAAAGGATCGGCTGCCTGTAAAGTGGCATTTGCGACCATGGTCTTATCAACGCTGTAAATATCCGACGCTGCGACCACCGCAGACCACTCAGTTTTAAAAGATTGAAAGAGTTTATAAATCAAACTCCCGCCATAACTCAGACGGTAGGCCTCAACATCAGTGATAATATTCTACCTAGCAATATTAAGCACATTTCCGTCATAGCTCGCACCCAGACTTAATGTATAACTCAATTTATCTTTAGCACTCGCATTATAGTTTTCGATTTAATCAATCTGCTCTAACATATCCTCAGATTGCCTGTCGATCTCTGGATCCTTTGATTGGTCGAGAGTGTAGTTGAAACTTTTCCGAGCTTCTGCATACTGTTCCTTTTGAAACTCTAGATTGCCCGCCAAAAAACTTGCAGTCGCGCTCAGTTGAGGGTCATTTTCATCCCGCACATATCTAAACTTATCTAACGCCTTATCTGTTTCTTGAAGCTTAAGGTGATTCAGAGCCACATAATAGGTATGTTCGGCTACACTCTTAGGACCACCCTCCGCCATTGCAAGAACGGCCAAAGATTTATTATACTGATTGGTCTTATATAAGCTCACTCCATATTGATAATAGGCACTTCCGTTCCCAGGATCGAGCTCAACCGCCTCGGCAAAAAGTTGACTGGCCTGATCGTATTGGCTGCGAGAATAGAGCGAGGAGGCTTGGACAATCAGCTTCGCCGCTTTTTCTTTTCTCTGATTTTGTAACTCGGCAGACATCGCCTGCTGCTGCCTCAGAAGAGCTTCACGGCGTAGTGCCTCTTGAGCTTCAAGACTCATACGTTCTTCTTCTTGCTTTTTCGCCTCTTCCAGATCTAAAGCCTTACGAACTTCTGGATTCGCGTCTGGAGAGGGCGTTTGAGCTTTGACATTTCCTGGAGCGGAGCTTGTCGCAGCACTCACAACAATAGGGGGTACATCTTTTTCATTCTCGTAAAGATCGAGAATTTGCTTTTTGTTTTTTGGATCTGATCTCACAAATAGTATCTTTTTGTTAGCGCTGAACTGCAGAATTGGCAATTCCCCGCTCTTACCTTTAATATCAATTTGGTAGTGACCCTCATAAACCCCGGGCTTCGAAGTCCCATCAAGCTGCATCCAAACCCGTTTGCCTGAAACAACGTCAATAACCTGAAGCTTCAACTCATCCTTATTCCCACCTTGAACATGAGCTGTCACCTGCATGGTTGAAATGGCCGTCACACTATACATCTGTGACGCCCCCAAGCACACTTGAGCCAACCTAAAACAAAAAATGTTAAAAATGAGAGACCTGTTTTCACTATTTTGGCACCGGACGTACAATGACGTTTGCTTTATTCACCTTGTCACGGATGATATCCCCAATTGCCGGATTGATTGGTGGAGGAAGACCCCGCTGCGGCGGCGGTGGTAACATTTGTTGCGGTGGTCGATCCATGGCTGGGCCTCTGATGTCTCGAACGATGGTTCCAGAATCTAGGTCTCTCTTGTCAATCATTGGAGGGGCTGAGCCTGGAGGAGGAGCCTGACCATCACCAGCCGGAGCCCTTTTGTCGTCCCCCTTCTTGTCATTCTTCGCGTCCTTCGAGTCTGGCTTCGTATCTGACTTAGCGTCAGATTTAGCGTCAGATTTAGCATCAGATTTGGCATCAGATTTAGCATCTGATTTGGCGTCTGATTTAGCATCTGCATTTGAATCTGTTTTTGCGTCTGCCTTCGCGTCCGCTTTTGAATTCTTGTCCTTCTCCTTGTCGTTACCCTTTGCTGTTTTGGCCGGCTCCTTGTTTTCCGGAGCGGTCTGCGCTGAAGACTCTTTGTCTATCCGCTTAAGCTCCTCGACTGGGACTTTTTTGGGAGGCTCTGGCGGAGGCCGGGAGCTACCGAAGAGGACTCACCTTTCTGAACAGTAATTGAAACTTTCGAAGGAGCCGACCCAACTGGGGTGGCTGGGCTCAGGGTCACTGAACCTCGCAACGTCACGACTTGAGTCACCTGACTTGCTTTATTAAAAGATGTCAAAAACTCGGTTCCGCGAACACCGGCAACCGCTGTTGGAGTTTTCATTAAGAATTTACTCTTTTCTCCATCATACTTTTGTTCAACATTATTGCGTACTTTTCCATCAATGAGGTTAAGCTCAACATTTCGAGGGCCCTCTTTTCCGGCAGATTCATATTTTTCTATTTTCATTTCGCTTGAGGGGGACACATTAATGACGTTACGATCCGACATAACGATTTTCGCTCTTGAATCAACACCACTTATAACCGTTTCGCCTGGAAAGATTTTTGTTCCCACTTTCGTTGGATTTATTTGATTTTGGATATTTTTAACCTTGATATCGCCCTTGACAACCATAAAGAGACCATACATTGGCTCCGCCGCTTCAACAATCTGGATCCCCAAAGTGGAACAAACTAAAAAGGCAATTGTTAGCTTCTTCAATTTACTTATACACAAGCTCATACTTTTTCCCCCACAAAGAAATACCAAATTTCAAACAAAATAATTCAAGAACAATACTTATTTTTGTGAATTTAGATTACCCTAGTTCCCACCAAACAAGAATCAGAGTCATCATAGACCGGCCCTTCCTTAGACAAAAGTCGGTTTGGATTTTGCAGTATAAGAATTCTGAAGTCTGAACCCCTTTAATCGAACCTTAATATTGACCCTATTTAGGAGAAGGCCACCATGGAAAATACCACCTTGTCTAAAGTCTTAACAACTGGCTGCCTAATTTTGTCACGGACGCTTCCCTCAGCCATGTTCAGTGTTTCTTTTCTCAGCTCGATCGGCGTTGCCCAAACTCAAATGAGCTCGCAAACTCAAACGAGTGCTCAACAACTGCCACCCTTTCAAATGAATATCCTCAAGACTCAGTTCCTCCAATATGTCAGTTCAGTTTCAACTCTTGATCCAAGCAAAATTGCAGCTGGCACTCAGTCGATCGACCCGACTCTAATCAAAGATCTTTCCCAGGAGTCGACGACCGAGCAAGAAAAGAGAATATTGAGGGCGTGGGGCAAAGACATTGACGCTGGCACCTTGAGTAAAAAAATCGATCGCCTTATGGATCAAGCGAAAGCCAGCGATACACCCATCGCCAAACAACTAGAAAACTTAACCGCAGCGCAAACAGAATATGCCAAAGCAACATTGAAAGCCTCTATAGAGGCCGTTGTGAAACTTCGCGGTTTCACCGAGGACTCACGCGGGACCGTTTATAACGAATGGCTGGTGCTTTCAGAAATGATGACTCAGAAGATTGATATGAAGAAAGACTATTCTGAGGCGGAATTTCTACAAACAGAACAGGCCGAAATCCTTGTTGATGGCCCTGAATCATTCGCCAGAAGAGATAAGTTTATCGGCGACGCTCGTGAGTCAATTAACATCATGACCTGGTCCGTCTATGATGATGTGACTGGAAAGGCCCTTGTCGATCTATTGCTCCAAAAAAAGCGAGACAATCCAAGGCTCAATATCCGTGTCCTCGTCGACGGGCAGGTCGCAGCCTTAGGGGGACACAACGCTGAACTCGCTCGTCTTGAAGCCAAGGATCCACTGAACAAAAATTCGTCCAACTCTCTAGAAAATCCTATAAAAATTATTCGCTGGAGAAGTAAAAATCACACTTATATGGGTCAACATCGTAAGATGCTAACTGTCGACAACGAACACCTCATTGCCGGCGGAATCAACTTTGGAGACGCCTATAGCCACAAAAATTCAGATCCAAATGTCCCACGCTGGCGAGATACTGACGTCTACTTGAAAGGGGCTGCTGCCATCGAAGGGAACAATCTTTTCGCGAAAATTTGGAATGAACAAGTTCGCGAACAAGAAAAGCCATCCACCTGGATAATGCCGAAGCCCACCTTACAAGCGCCGACAAGTGCATCTGCAATTTCTAAACAATTTAAAATTATTGACAACGATCCTCGAACCCATCGCGAAGGTTCCACAATTATGCTTACAGTTCTAAGTGCCATTCGAGCAGCGGAAAAACAAATCGATATTGAAAATGCATATATTATCTTGTTTCCAGCACTCAAGAATGAAATTCAACGAGCCCTCGATCGCGGAGTCAAAATTCGAATTCTCACAAATTCATCAGAAAGTGTGGACGAACCTGCTGTGAGCATTCCAATTCTTCGTAGCGTGGCAGAGTTGGCAGATCTTCGCAGTCAGGCGAATGGGTCCCCTGCCGAAGTCTATGTTCGAAAGGGAACAACCCTCCACTCTAAAATTCTTATGATAGACGCCCTTGACACCTATATTATGAGTTACAACCTTCACCCAAGGTCAGAACGACTCGAAGGTGAAATGGCAATCATCGTCAGAGATAAGACCTTCACACAAAATATGCATGCTCAGTTCACTGCGGACATTCACCCATCTCTAGCTACAAGAATTAACTCATCAAGTCGATCAGAGTTGCCAATTAAAAATGATCCAACCGCTCTACCAGTTCTTCGAATATTTTTTGATACCTTATAAATTGGATACGCTTTTAAAAAAAGGGGCTAACTAAGGACTCGCCCCTTGTAGATGTAAGCAATACCTCCCGAAAGGGGAAAACATTCAGTCTTTGAAAACTGACCCGTGCTTTCCATTAGTTTTAGAAAATCTTCGCCGCAAGGAAATTGCGCCGAAGACTTTTGTAAATAACTATACGCCTCCCTTTGCCCGGTCACCCAGCCACCAACGAGTGGCAGAATTCTCTCCGAATAGATTCGGTAAAACGGAGCTAAAAAAGACCCACGCACCTGCCCAAATTCAAGAACCATCACGAGACCACCTGGCACAGTGACCCGGGCCATTTCCAAAATCCCCTGCCGCGGATCACTGACATTTCGAATTCCAAACGAGATACTTGAAACATCGAAAGTATTGTCCCCATATTGAAGTTGGGTGACGTCTGCCTGCTCAAACTTGACATCAAGCCCCAATCTTTTTGCTTTTTCTGGCGCAGTCTTAAGCATATCCGAACAAAAGTCGGTTCCCAAAACTTCACCCGTAGGCCCCGTCTTTCGCTTAAACTCAATGGCCAAGTCTCCGGTCCCGCTCGCACAGTCGAGAATCTTTTGCCCCGGACGCACTTCACTCAAACGAACCAGCTTTTTCCGCCAAAGATGGTGAATCCCGAGGGATAGAATAGAATTCGCCAAATCGTAACGCCCGGCCACTCGACTGAACATTCCACGGATTCGGTCGGGATCAACCCTGTAGGTCAGGTGGGCCTGACTGGTCGCTTGGACTTTGACAGCAAGAGTTGAGGGTGTCTGTTGCATCGGGTCTGATTTCATATTACCAACTATATCCTTGTTGATTTTGCTATTGATTTCTTAATTGAATTCATTATTGCTATGGTTGATTTTACTGATTTAGCTTTCAAAATTATTCTTGCCTTCGGAGATTGGGATACTTAGTGAGAACTCAGAGCGAACGGCACCATAACATAAGCCAGTTTGTCTTATCAAACTTTTTAACATGCGGCGGCCTCGTCCGCTGGCCTCGGGGTCAAGGGGAAGACCTCTGGCTTATCTGGGAAGGCCAGGCTGCAGAATCTTGTGAGTTAAATGTCTTTTATTCTGACTTCTTCTTATCCTCAAAATGTCACGTCAGTCCTCAAAAGTGGACAAGCCTCACCACTCCTGAACTCGCAGCTTGGCTAGACTGCCACAACAATAAAAAAAGTCCTTCCCCAAAACGTTCATGGACAAAACTTTCAGATGGCGAAGAAAAGGAGCAATTTCTAAATTCATTTTGTGAAATTCAGCGCCGAATTGAAAAAGGTCTTTTGGAAAAAGCAGTTCCTGTGACCTTTATGACCTCTCCAATGCCCTTGGGGCCTCAGGAACATCTTGAGTTAATTCAAAGACTTATCTATGCTCCGCCTGAGTTGCATCCTTATGGACACTGGGATTCTGGAGCTGGCTTTTTGGGAGCAACTCCAGAGATTCTTTTCAACGTTGATGGGCAGCGCCTACGAACAATGGCCCTAGCTGGAACGGCGCCCCTAAATCGTGAGTCTGGAAGCTTTTTGAATGATCCAAAGGAACGAGCGGAACATTATTTTGTAGTAAAAAACCTGATGGATGTTCTCAAACCACTAGGGTCCTTTGAGGCAATGGCCACTGAGGTTCTGAAATTGCCAACCTTACAGCACCTCAAAACTGAAATCGGAGTGCATCTGAACCGACAAATGTCTTGGAATCAGCTCCTTCAGGCCATGCACCCGACGGCAGCGCTTGGAACCTATCCGCGAGAGCAATGGCGATGGCTCAGGGAACTACCCGACCAAAGGGCCCGTGGTCCATTCGGCGCCCCTTTTGGAGTTCAAAATCAGGATGGACATCTGTTATGTCTGGTGGGCATCCGTCAAGTTCAGTGGGACCAACAGAAAATGAGAATAGGAGCTGGATGTGGGCTTGTGAAAGAGAGCATTTTCGAGAGAGAATGGAACGAACTACTGCTTAAGATTGAATCTGTACAAAGGAATTTTGGTTGGAATTAGTTAGCAATGTTCAGCTCGCCGCTCGAGTTATTCAACATCTTATTGCCGGCGGAGTTCGAGAGTTTTGCCTTTGCGCCGGGGCTCGCAATAGTCCCTTCGTTCATCTTTTTGAAAAGAACCCGCACCTCAAAGTCTATCATTTTTTTGAAGAAAGATCGGCTGCTTTTTTTGCTCTCGGTCGAATTGCCTCCAGCCGCCATCCGGTGGCCGTGATCACAACCTCAGGAACTGCCGCGGCCGAGCTTTTGCCGGCAGCTGTAGAAGGAACTTACTCGTCCCTGCCCTTGATTATGGTGACCGCGGACCGTCCGAAAAAATATCGCTGGACAGGCGCTCCCCAATCAATCGAACAGGTTGGCTTGTTTTCCTATTATATTGAAGTAAGTTTTGATTTGGACGAACAAAATTCTCACGTCTCTTTGAATGGCCTTAGCTGGAAAAAACCCATTCATATTAACGTCTGTTTCAAGGAACCACTTCTCGATGAAGAGCCTTTTCTTATATCACCTCCAAAACAAGAATTAAGAAATCGTTTTCCGGAGTCTTTTCCTCTGAATATGGCCGAAGAGATTGAGAACTTTGTCAATCGACACCGACCTGTTGTTATTTTAAGCACCATCCCTGAAAAATCTAAATCTGCGGTCGTAGAGTTTTTAAAGAATTTGAAAATTCCAATCTATGCGGAAGGAATTTCGGGGCTCCGTGGACATCCTGATTTACTTTCAACAACTATCTTTTCTGGCGAAAAAATGCTCGCAAAATTGATCGATGAGGGTCACTGCAATGCGATTATTCGCATTGGCGGGGTGCCAACGGTTCGCTTTTGGCGAGATCTCGAAGATAAACGCGAAAACCTCCCGGTGCTTTCCTTGGGCTATAATCATTTCACTGGGCTAAGTCGCTCTGTCCTGCACTTTTCTGAACTCGACGACCTTCCGCGACTTGATGTTCAAAAACACGATGACATTCCACAAAACATCTATAAGTTCGACCGTGATCGCCGCCTGGGCTGTGAAGAAATTCTTAAAAGATTTCCGCGCTCAGAACCCGGCTTAATCTATTCACTCTCAAAAAAGTTAAAGGACCAGTCGGTTTATCTCGGAAACTCGCTTCCTATCAGGGAATGGGACCTGGCCGCCGATTTTGATTTTTTTCCCAACCGAGTGGTTGGAAATCGCGGGGCTAATGGAATTGATGGGCAAGTTTCAACTTTTATGGGGTGGTCAAAGCCCCATGTCGAAAATTGGTGCCTTATAGGGGACCTGACCGCTCTCTATGATCTTTCTGGCCTTTGGGTTGCCTCACAATTATTGCAGCGGGCTTTTCGTGTTGTCGTTATCAATAACGGTGGCGGAATGATTTTTCATAAGATGTTTGGGAAAGAAATCTTTCTCAATCGTCACAACGTCGATTTTAAAAACTGGGCAGGACTTTGGAAGTGGGAGTATCAAAAATGGCTGGATGTTCCCGAGACCTCTGATTTGGCCCAGCTGCAGATCATCGAACTTGTTCCAGATCCAGCTCAGACGACGGCCTTCTGGAAAGCCTGGGACCAGCTCTGGCAGACTTGAGTCTTGTTTTCTTCATGGCTTTTTAGGGCGCCCCTCCGATTGGGAGCAGACTTTTTTACGATTAAGGGCCTCGAGTCCAACCCTTGCGACTTATTCTGTCGATTATTTCGCCATTCCTTACCTCTCGCCAGAGAATAGTTTTGAAACCTGGGGATACAATTTTTCAGAGTGGGTTCGTAATGAACTGGGGCCTGGCCCCCACGCCCTCGTTGGATATTCTCTCGGTGGACGACTGGCCCTTCATGCTCTTGAAACTTCTCCAGATTTATTTAACAGCGGCGTCTTAATTTCAACAAATCCGGGCTTTTCATCTGAAGCTCTCAAGTCGAGGTCGGCTCGAATTCAAAATGATCAGATTTGGTCGACACGGTTTTTAAATGAATCTTGGGATCTGTTGGTTCAGGACTGGAATAAACAGGAAGTATTTAAAAACTCTCGAACTCAACCTGAAAACCGTCACGAACTAGACTATCAAAGGCCCCTGCTCTCAGAGGCTCTTGTTAATTGGTCCCTCGGACGGCAAAAAGATTTCCGCCCGTTCTTGCGCAATCATCCTAAACAATCCCTCACCTGGGTCACTGGCGATCAGGATTCGCGGGCCATGGCTCTCCACCAGGAACTCATGACAGCTTGTCCTCAACTTGTTGTTCGAACTATCGAGCGGGCTGGACATCGCGTTCTGTTTGATGCTCCTGATAGGCTTGCTCAGCTGCTGGGGGCAGTGTTTCTGCAAAACTGACAGCCCACGCCCACTCTTATGTAGTTTGAGCCCTCTAATCCCGGAGATTAACTTTTTTGTGAGTGACCAAAAGAAATACTGAAATCAGACAAAGAACCACACTGATCCATCCAGAGATTGAAATACCCAGAGTCGGCCCACGAAAATCATCCCGATAAAATTCAATGATAAACCGACCCAGGGAATGAAGGCCAAGCCAAAGCCAAAAAAGCTGCCCCGGCTTTTTTTTCAGTTTATCGTCCGCGCCAAGAAGAACCATGAGAACTCCAAGCTCCCAGAGCGAAGAATAGAGGGCCGTGGGATGCCGCCCACTCATAGACCACGGCATTTCACAAAATCTTCCATAACAACAGCCTGCCAGCAGACACCCTAATCGACCAAACATATATCCAAAACTAACTACCGGCGCGAAAACATCATGAAGTGCCGCCAGGGAGACTTCGGACGATGGCCGTATCTTCCAGTAAAGAACTCCGCAGGCCCAAGCTCCAAGAAATCCCCCGAAAAAAACATATCCCCCCTTCCATAATTCAAATATGCGGGTCCAATCCTCGAAATAGTAAGTGGGCTCCTCATAGACTACATGAAACAACCTCGCCCCAACCAGACTTGCCACCATCAGAACCAAATAGAGATCTAAAATCCAACGTCGATCAACAGTGGCTCTTTTGACCAAAATCCAGAGGCAAAGACAGGCTGTCAGGCTAGTCCATAAAAAATAACTTGGGAAGGCATGGCCAAAAAAATAAACAAGAGGATACATCCCCTCAAAGATAGCAGTGTCTGGTAACTTCCTCATAGAACAACTTGGAACTTTGCCTTGGCCTGGACTTAAGTGTCGTCCACCGATAAACTTTCTGGTAAAAATCCACTGCGCCTTACATAATATAAAAATGAAACCGCATCCAACTGAAATTACGAAAGAAATTCAAAAATTTTCTTTTTTCAAACACTTTGACCCAAATCTGATATTGCAGATTTCTACTCTGCTTGAGGTCTTTGAATTTCAACCCGGTGAAATTGTTCTCTCTGAGGGCCAACGTAATACTAAACTTTATTTCATTCGAAGCGGTTCGGCGGAAGTTCTCCTCTCGGGAGAGTCCGTTGCAACTCTCACCAGCCCTGGGGATGTCATCGGAGAAATGAGTGTCGCTACGGAGGGACCTGTCGCCACCACGATTAGGGCCACTTCGACTCTCTCGTGTTTTGTTTTAGATTCAGAAAATTTCAAGCATGTTCCGCAGAAAGAAAGAGATCATTTTCTTGCGCTTCTTTACAAGCTTTTTTCAGCTGTTCTCAGTGAGCGCCTGACTAAAACCAATGAAAAAGCTCGCCTTTTTGAGATCGTCAATCGCGAGGTTCATCAGGCCCAACTAAATCTCGAAAAAATCAGTCAAAAAAATGTTCTCGTCGTTGAGTCTGACAAAAAACAACTGATGCTCGCCAAACTTGCCGTCGGAGGCACTGGCGTGAATTTGGATGCTACAAGTCAGACAACAGAAGCCGAAGCCCTCCTCAAGATTAAAAAATATGATGTGATCATTGCAGATGAAAAACATCTAGATTTTCTTAAGAAGCTTCACGGGGAAAAGAATCCATCGAGTCTTGTTTTAGTTACAGGTAAAGATGTTGCAACCAATTTCGACACTTACAAAAAAGGGCAGTTCGTTGACACTGTTATCTCAATCGACTCAACCGATCGAGCTTTCACCATTCGATCGATTCTAACCACTCTCACAAAAGTCCTGACTCAAGATCTCTTTGGATTCGAAAAATATCTTTCCTGGGGTGTTGATATTCAATCACGCTCGATTCAATCCAGCCTTGATCGTCCAAAATTACGTGGTGAAATGGTTGAGTATTTTACAAAACTGGGAATCCGAACAACTTTTCTTGAGCGCTGCAACACAGTGACTGAGGAACTCCTAATGAATGCCGTTTATGATGCGCCTATTGATAGGCATGGGCAATCACTTTACAATAATCTCTCTCGAAAAACCCCTGTCAACTTGGAACCAAAACATCATGGCACCCTTCGATACGGTTCAGATGGAGTATTTTTAGCAGTATCTGTCACCGACCCCTTCGGGGCCCTCACTAAAGATATCATCTTCAAATACTTAGAGACCTGCTATCATGGAAAACCCGAAAGTGTGGAAAGCGAAAAGGGTGGTGCTGGACGGGGTCTTCATCAGATTATTGAAAACTCTGATCTTACAATCTTTAATGTCCGAAAGGGCATCAAAACAGAAGTCATTTGTTTGTTCTATATTGAATCTTTTCGAAAAGAAGGAACCCCGTCTTTTCACTACTTCTTCGCATAAGAAAACTTGGGCCTCCCACGAGCAGAATACTAGGAAACTTTTCCAACCAGAATAGGGGACACATCAGCCGTTGGGAGTTTTAGAGTAAAGGTGGTTTTGATCTGCTTCTCATCGAAAATCAGATCACCACCATGTTCCTTCGCAATCCCTAGAGCAATGCTAAGGCCTAAACCTGTCCCGGAACCAACCTCTCGCGTCGTGAAGAAGGGTCGAAAAAGTTTTTCTCTATCTTGGACAGAAATTCCTACCCCAGTATCGGTAAAACTGATGTAAACAAACCCATCTTTTTCTATTCCCTGGATAGAAATGACTTTCTCCTTAACTTCGTGCCTATTAACTGCTTCAAATCCATTGCTTAACAAATTGAAAATAATCTGACTGATCTGATTGGGTCGACAAGAGACCCTAATTTGACTTGGGACGTCGATTAATATTTTTACACTTTTGATCGAGAATTTGGCCTCACACAAATCCAATGTGTTTTCAATAATTTTATGGATTGACTCAATTTCGGCTGGCTCCCCGTCTTTCTGCCTTGAAAAAGCGGTCAGTCCACGAACAATAGAAGCGACCCTGTCGACAGATTTAAATAATTTTACAAATAATTCCTCTGTTTTTTCATTTCTCTCAATTCCTTTTGTCTCACTCTTCAGAGCGATTTTCAGTAACCCCAAACTCAAACGTATAACGGAAAGAGGATTGTTAATCTCATGGGCCACCCCACTCGCCATCTCACCAAGCGCTGCCAATCTGCGTGCATTCTGCGCTTTGAGCGTCTGTTCAAGAACCTCCTGAATGAGTCGTTCAGTGGCAAGTAACAAAAAACCAATACTCGCCGCCACAATCACTAAACCGACCAAGGCGAAAAATGTGAAATTCAATCCTGATCTCGAAAAAAGTTGAGAGGTGCTGGGTTGCCCAACGACGACATTCAAGGCCCTGTATCCCATGACAATCGCAAAAAAACCAAAAGTCAAAGATGTCATTGCAGATGAAACTCCAAATTTCCGCCAATGGTTTTTCACGACAAGGTACACATTAATTCCCAAGAACAATGACCCTGCGCCACTCACCAAAAAAACCCGAAATGAATTAAAATCTATGCCGTAATAGTAATAATGGCCAGCAATCAAAACCAAGGACAGCACACAAAGTGAATAAGCAAATCTTTCGAAGTAAAACTCGTTATAAAATTTGATAAAGCAAGGAACCAAAGGTCAAACTCAAGATTGACAAAGAGTTTGCCAAATAATAGGTCACAAAAGGAGTGCCCGTTCCCCGAAGCATGAATAACAAAAATGCCAGACCTACTGACGTCATCGAGGCGCCCCAGGCAAATAGCCCACCTATTTTGGGTGGAAAAGTGACGGAAAAACAAAATGATATGGAGCCCATAGTGAGGCCGAAGATCCCCATGCAAAACATAAAAGTCGAATGATCAAAGGTCTGAGCGAAATTCACTGTCTAATTGTCTTTGAAAAAAGAAACAAAACCTATTCAAAAGACAATAATTTCTCCGTTTAGGACCTCATCTAGACTCTGGCTAAAACTCACCAGCCCAAATGGGACCCTCCCTCTACGTTCGCCGTTATCGACTTCAGGCCAGAGCAGATATTTTATCCAGAACATACTTGTGTACCTGGGCTATAAGCTTGATCCAGGGACAAATTGGTTGTGTCGACCACTAAGGCCTGGTCAGGAATCTGCAAAGGTGCCACCTTTCGAGCCGAGTCTTGCTGATCTCGAACTTCCTGGGATTTCAATATTTGTTCTTCTGAACTCCCCTGCTCTTGGGCACGCCGGGCAGCTCGATTTTGTGAAGACGCCGTCAAGTAAATCTTAACCGCTGCTTCAGGAAAAACCACGGTACCACAATCGCGCCCTTCCGCGACTAAATGAAGTCCAGGCTTAAAACAGCGACGTTGTCCTTCGAGTAAGGCGGCACGCACGACAGGATAAGAGCTAATTCTGCTCGCGAAACTCCCGACATCATCATGAGCGATTTTATCTGATACATCTTCGCCCTGAAAGAGAACCTTGGTGTTTTCGGCCGTCATTTCCACAGACCATATTGGTGAGCGAGCTAGGCGCCCCAAAGAATCCACATCGGAAAAATCAAGGCCCATTTGAAGAGCAATATAGGCAAGTCCCCTATAAAATGCACCTGTTGAAACCCAAGGACAACCCAGTCTGCGAGCAAGCTCACGGCTAACAGTTGATTTGCCGGAAGCTGCGGGTCCATCAATCGTGATCACAATGTTCATCCTGGACCTCCTTCAGTTTGCGGGCTCCCCGCAGGAACGGGGATGAAAGACTCCTGCGGAATTTGCTCAAGGACGGCCTCCAGGGCCTGAATTGCAGCCCTGTTTTCATCCATCAGTCCAACACTCATTCGCAGGTGAGTCTTAAACCCATAGTTAAGTATTGGTCGCAGAATAATTCCGCGCCGGAGAAGAGCCTCATATACTTTCAGAGCATCTCGCCCTGTATCAAAAGTGATAAAATTTCCTTCTGAAGGAATCCATGGAAGCTGGAGTCTGGTCAGCTCTGCCATAAAAAAATCAAGCCCTTCCCAAGTCAGGCGCTGAGACTCTTGAATAAATTTTTGATCATCAATTGCGGCGATTGCTGCGACCTGTGCCAAATCATTCACATTAAATGGTTTTCGAACTCGATTGAAAAGCTCAATAACTTCGCTAGGTGCGATCAAGGTTCCAAGTCTGAAACCAGCCATTCCAAATGATTTTGAAAAGGTCTTCAATAATACCAAATTGTTAGTCAAAAGAACCTGCTTAAATACCGACTCATAATCTGGATGCCTCACAAATTCATTGTAAGCCTCATCAAATACCAGCAAAACATCATCCCGTCCGCCAAGGGTTGATATAAACTTTTCAATCTCAACTCGAGGAATGAACCTTCCGGTTGGATTATTTGGATTCGGGACGAAAATAAGTCGAATTCTTTGAGTCGTCGAATTCTTTAAGAAATAGTCCGCCATGACCTGAAGATCGATCCCATAATCTGAGCGAAGCGGAACCTTGGCAACCTTAACCCTGGCAGCACCTGCGCTCACTTCGTAGGCCGCAAAGGCCGCCTGGGACGTCAAAATTGAATCTCCTGGCTCACAGTAGATTCGAATCAAAAGATCTATAATTTCGTCGGATCCATTACCTATTCCCAAGTTCTTAGAAGGAATTCTCCATCGATCCGATAATGTCGAAATCAGATCATAACAAGTTGGGTCTGGATAACGATGCTGGTTTTGAAGAGCCTTCTGAACCGCAGCCAAAGCCAAAGGACTTGGACCCAAAGGGTTTTCGTTACTCGCAAGCTTAATAACCCGATCCAAACCGAACTCACGCTTTGTTTCAGAAATCGGCTTCCCTGGCCTATAGGGAACTAGGTTTAAAATTTCTTGAGAGACTTTCATTGTCTTTCTTTCATTGTCTTTCCTTCAGCTGCGGTATAAAGAGATTGTCAATCAAGGACAAAATTTGATAGCATGGCAAATTCGAGTTCGTCATTATGATTTTAGGACTATTTGTTGGAGAGTCGTTTGCAGAATTGAGTGTGGCTGAATCCACGCCTAGCTCACGTGGAACCTTACGAGAACACCAACGCTGGTATCTGCCCAAACATGGACTTAAAGCTTATTTGCAGAACTGGCTGACCAAGACCCCCCATAAACCGGAACGCGTCATAGTTTCTTCCAGATTTCTTTACAAGCTTGCTGGGCACCGCCTTGGCGGAAGTGTTGCACAGATTGTCACTTCTGGCTTTGAAAATTGGAGCCACTTTGCTTCCCTTCCTGCCAATACCCGAAGCACCTCCCTTCGACAACTCAACCGATGCCCCTCTCTATCGTCTCAAGACCTCATATTTGCGGTTCACGAGCGAATCCTTTCTGACGGATCGATAGGGAAACCACTGGATCTGTCAGAAATTGGCGCCATTCACGAAAAACTTCAGGTCTTGGGTCTCAAAAAGGTTTGCCTGCATTTTCACAATTCAAATCTAAATTCTATTCATCAACAGCAAACAAGGGATTTCCTGGTCACGCTGGGTTACGAGATTTTCGAACCCCCTGTCGTTGATGCTTTTCCGAGCCTTGAGCCTTTCACCCGTTGGAAAACCAATACCTTAAGTGCCGCAGTGAGTGGTACATTCGAAGAATCGATGAAGGAAATTTTTGAGGGCCTCAGTGCGCAGATTAAAGAGGAGCAAATCTTCTTTTTTGATGGCGATCTGAGACTGCACCAAGGCGAACCTCTTTATCGCCTGTCTTCTCTCTTTGCTCTTGAGGCTTGTCTATATTCCCAACTTTCAAAAATTATGAATACCAAAATGAAATCCGAAAAACCGCTCACTTTTCTCCATTTTGGCATTGAACATTTTTCCTACTTAACAGACGAAAAGACTCTGACCGAATCTCCATGGGGAACGCTTGCGTTAGGCACGCAAGGCTGTCGTGATTTTTCAATTCAACCCTCATCTCTGCTTGACCTCCATGATGACGGGTCCTTGGTTACCAAGGGAAATCTCTCCTATGAACCTGGCCCAATTCACCTCGGCCGGGGCCACAAACCCCTTGTTGCAGACCTATTGATTCAAGAAACGAAGTGGCCGGAGATTATCGATCTTGACGAGAAGCAAGCCCGGACATCTTTAGATCGTTGGGTGTTGCTGATGCAAACCTGGCAACGCTCAGTTAAAAAACTTCGCTTTCTCGCGAATCTTTTGAGCGTTTGCTTCGAGATCAAATGAGTGAACTTCTTTCCGCGGAAATTCAGAATTGCATTGAGGGACCTGTTGTCAAATATGGATACCTTTCTGAACAAATTGACGTGGTGGCAACACCTCAGAGCGGTCTCACTTCCTCCACCACAGGCAATCGCGTTATGACTGACACAATCAGCGAGGCCCAAAATCCAAAATCTTTTCTCTTAGCAATCGAAGCGTTGGAAAGGGGACTTTGATGGATTTTTTACCTATGAGACCAATTCCGGCCCTTGCTAACGAAGGCTTTGTGTTGATGACACTCGATCAAAAAATTGTGGCAGCAAAAGGACACGGAATATTTGGTTGGGCATCCCCTGGTGAAATCAATCCACACCGTGAACCATTTTTCAAACTTTCCCCTGGAGATGCCGTCATCCTGAATGACCCCTCTTGTGGCGGATTGTTCCCGTGGGCCATCACCTGCGTCCTTCGAACTGAGCACCATATTTTGGCTCGTTCGCAGAAAATTAAAGCACTTTGGCATTTGGCTGAAAAAATTGATTTTGAAAGTCTCAGAATTCCACCAACGCCCCTCATTCAAAAGGGCGAACTACAGACTCAAATTTTCGAAAGCCTTAAAAATCACCCCAGCGTCGGACCTGATTTTGCCAGTACTTTAACAAACATCACTTCTCTGGAATCCTTTCCAATGAAAAATTGGCGTTCGTTGTCACCCAATTTGGCATCCCGAATTAGAACTTTGATTCATGAACTTCCCCATCGAGAGGCCCTCCAGGAAGTTAAGTTATCCACCGGAGAAATCATTCGATTAAAACTGGTGTGCTCTGATGACGGCTTTAGCTTTGATTTTGGCGGAACCTCCGTGGGTCAGAGATGTTTTCTTGATGAAGCCCTCATCCTTGGAATTTGTAGAGAATACCTTTTAAGGTTTTTCGGTCTAGATTTTCAATATGGTCTCTTTCTAGATCCTTGGATTCACCTGAGGACTCCCCAACAGAGCTGCCTTCAAAATAAGTATCCCCAAGGACAACTCCAAGGACTGGCTCGAGCGACCGGTGCGCTCCTTCACGTGATTCAAAAATGTTTTCAACAGATTTATCAAAAGGACACTCTCCCTTTTCACAATTTTTATCCTCTTTGGATTCAAGTCAAAAATAAAAATCACTTTGTTCAATGGATTCTTCCCCCAGGCAGCGGAGCCCTCGGAAAAGACTCCGGGATTTCGGCCTTTTTCTGTTGACGGCATTTCAGAAATTCCACCCATTGCTGAAATTCAAACTTTTTTTTGAAATTGAGGAGTTTTCACTGGCTGAACCAAAACCGCACGTTTCAGCTCAAAATTCAGGGCAAAATTCAGGTCAAAGTAATATTCAAACTCAGAGTTTGAATCAGGCGGGGCTCGGGATAAAACTGGGTTTGCTTGTCAAGGCAGATTGTGAACTGCTGTGGTTTACAGAACGCGCAAAGACAGCCTTAGGCGGCGATTCGACACATTCGGCCCTTGAGCCGTGTTGTGTTATCCTTAACAACGAAATCTTGCCAGGAACGGGGCAGCTTCATTTAAGGAAAGGACAGTCCCTGAGACTACAAACTGGTTCTGGCGCCCATCTGACTTGAAAGTATGTGAATGGCCCGCGCAACAATAAGTGTTAATTATTACACGAGTCCTAAGAGGCTATTTTGAGAGGCGTTTTTTCTTTTTGACTTACTTCCTGCGAAAGCAATTCTGTCAGAATACTATTGCCCTTCTTGAGTTTGAGACCAATTTCAGCGGTCGTCTTCATAACCGGCCCCATAGTCGCAGACGGCACCTCGGAAACTATTTTTTGTTGGACGTTAATCCTCACAATCGAACCATATAATTTGTATTCGGCTCCATTAACATTCACGACTAACTCAAGTAATTTTCCTAGATTTTCAAATGTTTGGACATTTTGTGCTCTTAACAGTACCCTATCTTCATTCATATTCACCACAGTGCACTCTGAAGCCTCATTGGCACTCAATGTGCTGACAGGAAGACTTGTGCGCAATCGATATGGCCTTGGGCCTTTAATGAACTGAATTTCACCGGAGCTAGATTTCCCGCTTTCAACGACTCTTTTAACTTCGTGAATGAGTCGAACCTCCGAATCTTGCAACAGGTTCGCATCCTCAAGAAGGCGCGGATAAATATCATCAAGCAAGTTCTTCAGAAGCTCTTTCCCGAAATGAATATTGCGACTGACACTTGGAAAGATTAGCCGAGAATCTGGACTCAGTAAAAAAAGACTAAAGTTATCTCGTTCGGTTTTTCCAGAAAAGTGAGACTCTCGTGCAGCAAATGAATCAAGCGTGGTGGATCCTTCCATATAGATAGCTTTGGCTCCAGAAACAAAGTCGTAATTCAACATTGGCCCTGATTTTCTAAACCCCACAAGGAGCCTATAGAACTTTTCAGCGTTTGGATGAATCGAACAGATGGTGTAGGGGTTTTTATAAATTCTATTAATCAATTGAATATAGAACTTGATCATCAACAATTGAATTGCATTTCCCTGGGCTCGGTAGTCAGGATGAACGGCAAGGCCCGAAAACTCCAACACGCTGGCCTGATTATCCAGTGTCTTTTTTGCTTCTTCTCCAAAGGCCTTCTGCGCTGGAAAAGGAAAATCCCCTCTGTGAATGACCGTTCCCGTCCCTACGCAGATACCTTTATGTCTGACCATGATAATATTTGTTTCAGGTAACAGATGATGAAGGCCAAGGCGGATTCTACGAGGATCTTCAGTCATTAAGCCCTTCCTGACATAACAATGATGCAGAAGACCTAGAGCTTCGAAATACTCATCGGCTGTTTCGGCAGCTTTCACCTCAAACTCAGAGGACAGAACCTGAGGATTAAGTTCAAAAGCGTGTCTGAACATTCTGAGTAAAATCAATTCTTGAAATGAGTCAATGATTTGGTTTGAAAACTGATTTATTACACCCATGAATTGATTCTGCTTGATACTTATTCAGTTTTCCACAAATTGGAAAAACTTTCCCACCTTGGTACAAACTGATAGAAGACGAAGGGTATCTCATCACCATCCGCCTACCTACAATCGGCTCAGAATGAATCTTAAAGACAAGATTTTCCAATATCTGTTCGTAACTGCTGACCGGGCCATTTGGCCTCTTGGGCTTGCTGATAAGCATTTCGAATTGCTTCGTTAAATGAAGATCCCACACCGACCGCACCTAGAACTCGTCCGCCATTTGTCAACCATTGGGACTTTTCGCGCTTTGTTCCTGCGTGGATAAAATAGCTTGAGTTTGTTTCCTTCCAAAGGTCCCCTTCAATAAGAATATCTTTCTTGGGTGCCTCGGGATACCCTTCAGCTGCCAAAATGACACAACAGCTGAAGAGCGAATTAAAAATAACAGGTTCGAGTTCTCCCTGGGATAATTTCTTAAATAGAACTCCGGCATCATTTTCAATCAAGGGTAAAATCACTTGAGTTTCGGGATCGCCAAAACGTGTATTATACTCCAAAACCACAGGCCCGTTTTGAGTTACCATAATTCCAACAAATAAAACTCCTCTAAAAATGAGGCCTTCTTGGCCGAGCTGTTTCACTGATGGTCTGATGATTTGACTTTCAATCTTCTCAAAAAGATCATGCTCAAGCACTATGGGCGCAACTGTACCCATCCCGCCCGTATTCGGACCTTGCTGTTTGTCTCTCAGACGTTTATGGTCCTGAGCCAATGGCAAGGTCATATGCTTGTTTCCATTCGTCAAAATTAAATAACTTAACTCCCAACCTTCGAGGCATTCCTCGAGGAGAGCCCGGCTTCCCGCGAGACCAAAAATTTTATTTTCAAATAGATCTTTAGCTGCCTCTGTCAGCTCACCTAGATTAGCACAAATTGAGACACCTTTACCTGCAGCAAGACCATCAGCCTTGAGGACATAAGGTGGTTTGAAATGCCGACTGGCCTCGATTGTCTCAGAAACGCTGGCGACAACGACTGAGCGGGCGGTCGGAACTCCTGCCCGAAGCATAAACTCTTTGGCGAAAATCTTAGAGCCCTCAAGTTGAGCCGCGGGACCGCTGGGACCCACCACTAAAATTCCACGTTCTCTCAAACGGTCAGCGAGACCACCCACAAGTGGCTCCTCTGGGCCGATAAAGACAAAATCAATTTCCGTCCTCAGGCAAAACCCGATGATTTCTTCAGAGTCTTTCCAGCTTAAGTTATGACACAAAGCTTCTTTGGCCATCCCATCATTGCCAGGGGCAACGTGAATTTCGGTGATAGATGCCGATCTCCTAAAGAATTTAACCAGGGCATGCTCCCTTCCGCCTTGGCCAATGATGAGTACTTTCATAGGAACCCTTTCCTTCATTTAAAAGTTAAGTTTTTGCATCCCTGTGCGCCGTGATTTTTCATTCAAGTTACCTTTATAATCCTAGGCCATGGAAAAGATAGTCTTTATCTCAGGAAAAAGAACCCCTTTCGGATCCCTGGGTGGATCTTTGAAGGATATTTCAGCAACAGATCTTGGCGTCATTGCGGCCAAGGCCACTTTGGAGCAAGCCCAGCTTTCAGCTCAAGAAGTGGATCATATCGTGATTGGAAACGTCGTCCAATCTGGAGCAGACGCCGCCTACATTCCCAGGCATATTGGCTTAAAAGCAGGGGTTCCTGTCTGTGTTGGAGCCTACCTCGTCAATCGACTTTGCGGCAGTGGTTTTCAGGCCTGGATTAATGCCGCTCAGATGATTCTGACAAATGAAGCCTCAGTCGTCCTAGCTGGTGGGGTTGAGCAAATGTCACAAATTCCCTACGTAGCAAGAAATGCACGCTTTGGAATGCGAATGGGAAATTTTGAACTTGAAGACTATATGACTTCAGCCTTAACTGATGCTTACACCAAAACACCAATGGCAATTACAGCTGAGAATTTGGCTGTGAAATATGGAATATCCCGTGAGGCTTCAGACAGATTCTCTTTGCAATCTCAAGCTAGATTCCAAGAGGCCGTCCTCAAGGGATATCTAAAAAATGAACTTTGTTCAGTTTCACTTGAGTCCAAAAAAGGGACGGTTCTGTTTGAGAAAGACGAATATCCAAAACCCGATACAACTCTTGAAAAAATGAGCTCCTTAAAAGCAATTTTCAAAAAAGACGGAGTCGTCACTGCCGCTTCTGCATCGGGAATTGTCGACGGAGCTGCCTGCTCCTTGATCACTTCTGAGTCAAAGGCCAAGGCGCTTGGACTTAAACCCATGGCTCGAATTGTGAGTTGGGCCTCAGTTGGCTGTGATCCGTCAATTATGGGAATTGGACCTGCCGAGTCTTCTCGTCTCGCTTTGAAGCGAGCTGGGATGGAGCTCAAACAAATGGATCTGGTTGAAGTGAACGAAGCTTTTGCCGCCCAATATTTGTCCGTGGAGAAAGAGCTCGGCCTTGACCCTCAGAAGACGAATGTCAACGGGGGAGCCATCGCCGTGGGTCATCCATTAGGAGCCTCAGGCACCAGAATTATGAATCACCTCGTCTATGAACTCCATCGCAGACAAGGCAAATTCGCCCTCGGAAGTGCCTGCATTGGAGGAGGTCAAGGGATCTCAATAATTATCGAACGAATTTAGTCAAAGTCTCAGCTTCCCATCTTGGGACAAACTTCATTTTTTTCCCCCCAATTCCGAAGGAATCGGTAAGATCAAATCAAAAGGGAAAAATAATTTGGGAAATTTTTTGCACGTCCCCGTCATCATCTGGATACTTGCCATCGCCTTCACCATAGTGCCCTTTCAGAATTGCACTGTCGTGTCGACTTCATCCATAGCAGCACCGTCGTCTTCTTCTCATCTTTCGACGGACAACTCTACAACTTATTTTGTCTCAAAAACTTCTCGGCCTGATCATATTGTTCCGGAGCCACGTAAAGACGATCTATAATCCGTGTTCCTTCGTATTTTTGAAAAATTTCCGTGCACTTCTCAATCGGAATCGGCAGGTCCCAACGATCGTATTGATCAGTCACATAAATCGGCATTGCCAAATCTTCGGCCGAAGAGGAATGATACTTAGAAAGGCGAGTCGTCGAAGATGACCAAATCACTTCAATTTTTTCTCCCTCTAAACTTTTCTTCATGTTTTCAGGTCGGGAGCTGTCACTCGTGTTGTGAAGTTCAACTAGAACTCGAAATGGACGTCGCTGACTTATTCGTTGGGCCCACTGGTTCTGGACCGAAGCTAAATGCTGATAAAGCTTATGATCGTCATAACTTGTATATTCACTGATTTTCGCAGGCAAAAAAAACTGACAATCTGTCGAGGTCAAATAGCGATTCAACATTTCTTCGTAAATAATACTCTTATGATGAAAATAGACCATCAAATACATATGATGCCTAGAGATTAAAAAATCATCGAACGCATAGAGAGCTCGTAGATTCAATGCCAAAAACATCCGACCGTCCTTCTGATGAAAGGTCAAATTCTGCATCAACCAACCCTTATCGATCTTTCCATAGTTAGTCCCGCAAAAATAAGAATCTCTCTCGAGATAATCCATTCTATCGGCATCCAACTCTGAACTAACCATTTTGACTCAAAATTGGACGAAAATCCAAGCCAGAGTCATTAAAAAAATCATCTCGACTCGGCAGGCTTTTATCAATTAGACAAGCGACATGGTAAGCTTCAATATCTGGAAAATTTTGTTTAATTGCCCGGGCTAAATTTGAATCTGTCACATACTTTATTGTGTAGTCTTCATGATTAGCAATACGCCCACCTTGGACCGAATCGGTATAGGCTGCTATATTTAATGCACCAACCGCTGGCATCACTTGTTCAATGGTATGACTGAGCGGACCATGCCCGATATCGTGAAGAAGGGCCGCGAGCCGCACTGTCTGCCTAAAGCGAAACCGATGAGATGGCTTGGCAAAAGGATAGGCTCGAAAAATCGAATCAAAAATTTGCCCAATCAAATGGCAAACTCCGAAAGAGTGAATATAACGGTTATGGGTAGCTCCCGGATAGCTAAATTCTGAAAATCCCAGCTGCTTAATATTACGCAGCCGCTGATATTCAGGAGTATCTATAATAGCTACTTCTGGATCTGAAAAACAGATGGAGCCATGGACTGGATCGCGAATTTCCATTGAGCTTTACCTTACTATCCAAGAAGTTTCAAAGCAAGCTGTTGAGTCTGATTGGCCTGACCTAACACAGAGACCCCGGCTTGCATCAATATATTATTTCTTGTCATCTCAGTTGTTTCCGCAGCGATATCAGCATCACGAATTCGTGAATTCGCAGCAGACATATTTTCGTCATACACAAGCAAGTTATTGCTTGTCGACTGAAGCCTGTTCTGCATGGCGCCGAAATTGGCTCGAATGGCGTTCACTGAGGTGAGGGCATTATCAACCGAAGTCAATGAAAGCTGAGAGGACTCTTTTGTCGAAAGACCTTCCGCAACTAGACCCAAAGCTTCTAATGTGGAGTTCGCAGCACCGGCATTAAATGAAATTCTGTCTTTAAAGGGATCATTGTTCACACCTACCTGGATGTCGATGACTCCACCGGTCCCATTGAGAAGATCAAATCCATTGTGATTTGTTGATTCGGTCACCCTTTGAATTTCTGATTTCAGCTGTTGATACTCGACATCGAGAAATTTTCGTTCAGTGTCTCCAATAGTATCTGAAGCAGATTGCACACCTAGCTCGCGGAGGCGAATAAGCATATTTGAGACTTCGTTGAGACTTCCCTCTGCAATTTGGACTAAAGAAATACCGTCATTGGCGTTTCTGTTTGCCTGTCTAAGACCCCCGAATTTGCGCCTTCAGATTTTCACTAATCGCAAGCCCTGCTGCATCGTCAGCCGCCTGATTGATTCGCAATCCTGAAGCCAATCTCGCCATCGCCCGACTCTGATTGAGACCCGTCATGTAAAGATTTTTCTGAGTATTCAGTGCATTCACATTCGTCGCAATACGCATTCCCATAGATCATCCTCCTTGCAATACTCATCCTCCTTGATGTTCGCCATCCATTTGGCTTCAAAGTCCAATCCGTGGACTTATGATTTATTACTAGATCTCAGATCGGCGCGTTTCAAAACGAGTTAAGTCCAGATTTGAAACGATTTGAAAAAAGATGAAAAAACCAATAAAAGGTCCTGAAAATTCTACCAACCACGACTTTTGAGTTGTTCCTTAATATAGATCAATGAAGCCTTTTCTGTTCCATCGTAGGCTTTCAAACCCAAGGTTTCTAGATAGTCAACAAAGTCGGCCGGCCTTTTAAGACCTTTTCGAGGAGCAGATTCAAAAATTTGAGGACAGAAGGGCACGTCTTTGTTCCTTCATTATAAGGGGTCGGTCATCCATGACTCATGGGCCTCTTGGCCGGCCCTGAAACCCGCCGTTGAATGCTCGTCGTGAGCGTCCAAGCAAAAAGAATCAGATGATGGAATCAACATCCGGCTGTGTAACGATACTGATTGTGGCGACTGCAAAGCGGTCTCAGATTTTGAAACTCATTCCCGCCGCCGGCAAACCGAGGCTTGATATGGTCAACCTGGAGAAAATGTTTCGACCCGCAAATCTTTCCAGTCCTTGAATCCTTAAACTGACACCCAAGATTCGGACTCAAAATGATTTTTCTGACCGAGGATGGAATCGGCTTCCCAGAGATATTCTGAGTGCCTTTGACTTCCGCCGCGGAATTTGACTCCGTACTGGGGGACGGTGACCTGTGATTCTTAACGGAAGTATTGACTCCGGTTCGCTGTTTGACATAGCGCTGAGCAAGACTCGTAATCACCTCAGCAAATGTGGCCCCAGGCAGGGTGTGGGATAACAGCTCCCTTCGCTCGATCTAGAATTTCCATTTGCTCTTTGCTTAAGGTCAATTCAATTCTGACAGATTCATCTTTCTGAATTTTCTGCTTGAACTGAGTCTGGGGTGATAGGTTAAATTCCTTGGCCAATATCAATTCACTCTCTGGCCCGGTTTTATTCTCAAGCCTTGCAAGAAGGTCCCATTTTCGATCTTGTTTCCAAGCTCTGGAACTTGCTGCATCATTCGCGCGACATCGATTCGGCGCTGGGCACTGGCCGGAGTGTAGCCGATCTCCCTGACCAAGTAGTCAAACAAACTGGAGCAGGCCATAGGAAGGTAGAGCTTTCGCAGATCGATCTCGAGAATAATTTGCAATACTTGATGGGTCAGTTTGCGCTCTTCGGCCACTCGGTTTTTAAGTTCGTAATGGAGCTCTTCGTTTTTGAGCGTGGACAAGTTTTCACAGGCAGATTGAAGTGATTGAGGCGCTTGAGCCACTTCGGTGGAGTTAAATTTTTGAGTCATGGTTGATTCCTTTCTGGTGGTTGAAATTTCAGAGGGAGTATAACATGGATTTTTGGAGTGCATTTTTTAGGTTTTTGCAAATTGAGATAGTCTTTGGACGAGACGAATAGATTGCCTGCAAATTGTTAAAACGGCCCCCAGTGTGGCGATTAACGATAGGAGCCGGGACCATCGCATTTTCATTTTTTTAGTAAGTCAGGGGCCGTCTGGTGAAAGAAAAAAAGTCGTCAATGGCAAAATGCATGACAAAGAGCATGATAAGCAAAATATTAATGTAAATGTAACTGGCCAGCCTTCGACGGGCAGATACTCAATTTGATAAACAAGCTCCAATCAATTTAAACCCGAACCCCCACAAATTCCAGAAAGAGGCGGGTCACCTTCGTTGGATTAGCATCCCACACTTTAAACAATTCTTTGCAACACGTCGTTTGCAACACCGAGGAACTTCCAGCGACCGTCCCACTCTGACAACCATACTCTTGAATATGAATAGGCTTAAGTTTTGCCACAGTGATCACATGACCAACTTTGTTTTTTATCTCATCAACTCTTGCTTGAGAACCACCAGCTTCTAAAGGGTAGTAATTGCAGGCTACAAAATCACTGATAGTCTGATTGAGGGCATCTAATCCCGCACGAATAGTTTCTCCCCTGCCCCCAGTCAAACCAGCTAAAGATGCTGTAACGCCCACGGAAAGTGACGAAGAAATCCCACTCGTTCTAATCGTCCGTGCAAAAGCGGCCGCCGAGGCATAAAACCGCCAGTAGTTCATCCAAAATTTTGTATTTTGAGCCTCTGGAAGATAGTCAATTTCATTTCCTATTTGTAAACTAATTACATTTACATTTGGCAGATGATTCAAAACAAAAGTTAACGCATTCGCGTAACGGCAAGCAACTATATCAATACTCGTCTGAGTGCTAGGCAGAGAAGGATCCGACAAAAATAGGGACGAACTCATTGCAGAGGGAAGACCCCAAATATTTGTGGTCGACAAACTCAAATTAAGTTTCATCTTCAATTGAAGAGTCGGCAGAACTGCATTGAACGGAGAGGCGCATCTCGGTTCTCCGTTTTTTAGAAGGTGATACGAAGCATTAGGACCTTCAATCAAAGTCAGCCGTCGACGGATCCGCCTTGGGAGACTCTGTCCCCAAACCCTCTCGTTACGGCCGGTCATCGTGACCGCCCGTCCAGGTTTTAAAAAAAAAGTCCACCTTATTGGCCTCTTTTGTTGTTTAATTTAGTTGCCAAAAAACCTCACAACATAAGGAGCCAAGGATGGACTTCTCTAATGTCATCATTAATGCACTCGGTTTGCAAGATGTTCAGATTGAAAAGATAGAACAAAACAAGAATGATCTCAGCCTTAAGATTGTGGCGCGACAAGCAAGTCGGCTTGCCGCTGTTATCACTGCCAAGGCCCAATTTTGTATGTTCACGAGTGGAAAGAACGAACTATCAAGGGGCCCCCATTTGGGGCCTTTCTTACGTGACTATCCTTCTATATCAACTTCGCGGATCTTGTCACATTTGCGATGACAGAGTGAGATCCGCCAAGCCGACATTTGTCATCCGACAGTTTGAAAACATGGACCTTGGCGCTCTGCGAACTCGCCGGTCGATTGATGGAAGAAATGCCCTGCGGTGCCGTGGCAAGGTGGCTGGGTCTTAACTCAAAGACAATGTGGGATCTTGACCAATATCGAATGAAATCGATGAAGCCACTCATGAAATTGCCAGAGAAAATAGATCTCTCAAAAATGAGTGCTGATGAAGTTCATTTAGAACCATGCCTAAAGTGGACAGTATCACAAAGCCTGAGATCAAGTTCGTGACTAACTTGGTTTGTTACAAAGAAGGTAAAGTTTTATCAAATGCGCCCGGACGAGATGCTAAAGCCCTGGCAACGTGTCTGAAGATTCTTTCGCCGGAACAAAGGGCCTCGATTAAGACCTTTGCTGTTGATATGCATGAGCCTTTCATGGCGGCTATTCGTAAGCTTTGTCCCAATGCCCAGATCTGTGTGGATAGGTTTCATTTGGCAGAGCGGGTTAATGATGCCTTTGATGAACTCCGCAAGGCCGAGTTTAAAAAAGCCAAAGACAGCAACGACACTTTTCAATTGGGAATGCTCTCGCCGCAGAAGGTTTGTCTTGGTTGAGCGGAAAAGAAGCTAAAGAAAGGGTGACTTAAAAAAATGCTAGATAGGCTGAAGGAACCAAATAAAAATATTCTTAACGGTATGATTTTAATCGAACACTTTCATCGAATGTTGGACAAAACTGACGTCATTGAATTTAGAAAATCCTTGCTCCTTTTGGTATGGCTTTGTTCCTTAGTACTGGAATAACAGCCTTCAAAAAATCTGCATCGTTAATCAGAAAGTACCGAAACTACATTGAGGCTTATATCAATTCAAAGCTCACCACGGCAAAATCTGAGGGGCTGAATAACAAAATCAAGGTCCTCAGACGTTCCGGATATGGCTATACGAACCAGACCTCTTACCTCAACAAAATCTTGCAAAGATGCGGCTATTTAAACTCAAGATTTATCAAGACTTCAGACTGGTTTTGGAGGCTTCCCGCAGACTTGGCACAAAACACCCCCTTCTAAAAAACGGAGAGGCGGCCATCTCGTCCCGCAAAAATTGCCACTCGTAAAGTTCATTGACACAAGTATCTCCTCAGAGTGTTTAAAACGAAAAAGCCGCTGGCACTAATTTGGCAAGAAGATTGACATCAACAATGGACAGCGATGGACGTCTTTGGGTCATCCTCAGTAAGCAATTGTCCATGAAAATGGGAGCAAAAACAGTGAAGACAGATTATTTTTTCAACTCCATTCTTCTTAATCGTTTCCTGATTGCGACTATCTTGATCACATCCAGCCTCTCAAGCAAGGTCGTGCTAGCGCAAAGTGAACCGAAGCCTGAATCTAATTTTTCCAATCTCCCGGCGCCGCTATATCCACAGGACGAAGCAGTTACCAAGGCCATAACCCAAGCGGGACCCATAGCAGATGCCGCCCGAACACTCGGGACAACGACTCATGAAATATTAAAGAGCATGAATGACAGTAACGGCCAGGATCCTAAATTCTTCTTTACGGCTACTGTTGGGTCAATTGTTTGGCTCAATCGCAGACTCAAAAGCTGCGGGCAACCTTCGTCAGGGTGATCGTATTCTCGTTGGCATCACCAGAAGCAAATAAACGAGCAACTACTGGCTATTCGAAATTATACTGTGATGGGAATGACCGAAGAGCAGGCCCTTGCCCAGTCGGGCCAAGGTCCGGTCACCCCAGGATCTGAGACTCGGGCCTGTGACAGCAATCACAATGACGGAGATATTGCAAATCGCTGGTGCCATGCCGCTATTGTGGATTCAGTTAACCAATACTTACTCCTCATGGGCGTGAATCCAGTTCTTTCGGCCGTTCTAGGATCACTCCCAATTTTCTTTAAAGAATATGTTGTCGACTCGCACCCCTCAAAGTCGGACATGGTCGTGGGTGAGATTCAAATTTTTACCTTCAATAAAGCAAAACCCAAAGATGGTTCCATTTCTGTGACTGGCTTCGCAGATGGCGCCGTTTTTCTCACCTATCGAGGAAAGTTCAGGGGCCTCTAGAAGTAGACACGATGCTTGGTGGCTGAACTACGATTGCATAGACCGTAACATTTGAAATGATCTTGAAGGATCGTTTTGCTTTGATGATTTCTATTTTAGGCTGACAAGCGTCGACCGCCTCGCTGGCACCTCAAATGTATAGCGGCAAAACACCGGCCATCTTCTTCCTTTTGAGCGAGAGGACGAGTTCATATTCCATAAACACATTGTCTCCATGAGTCTCTGTTTCGATTGAAACACGAGCGCTCCTTGCCGTACCACGAAACCGACCCTCAACGCGCTCATCTGAGACAAGGCACTTGTCAACGAGGAGATTGATTGCTGATACCTCATCACAGCAGAAATGGACATCGGAGTCAGCTCGTCTCAAGAAATTAGCACTGAAACTTTTGAATACAAAGCTAACAGGCGCCTTCTCTTGCTGAATGCGCTGTAATACCTGAAGTGCGATTGAAAGCTCAGCACCCATCGCAAGAGCTCCAAAATACATTGAACCCAAGTGATTTTTTGTCACCCAATTCAGCGGCAAAAAAACAATCGCCTTTTCTTTGGTCAAACCAATAATTTTGGGCTGTGAAATCCCTAGAAGGGGGATTTTCACTAGACTCAAGAATTTCACAAACCGATTGAGTGCACGAATTCCTGTCATAGCGCCTTCAGCCTTTGCTGAAGGCTGTTTCTCACCTCACTGAGCTTGCTCCGGTCTGGCGCTGCCCCTTGGGCAAAGTCTGGACGCCCTCCTCCTTTGCCGCCCATCATCCCAGCAATTTCCTTTAAGAGATCTCCGGCCTTGTAAGAATCAAGCAAGTCTTTGGTCACGCAGACATTGACGGGATGCGCCCCTCCACCTGTTCCGACCAAAACGACAATTCCAGATTGAATTCTATTTTTGGCTTCATCTGAAATCTTCGCCAGAACCTCTCTGTCTTCAATTGGCAAATCACCAAAAACCAACTTGGAATCTTTCCCAAACCTGATCGCCGTTTGCACAAGATCACTCACCGAGACCTGAGCCCCTTGAAGTTTCTTAATTTCCCTCTCAAGATTTTTTATCTCACTCTTTTTTTCCTCGATCCAGCTCTCAAGCGGCTTCTCATCAACAGGAGCAAGACCGGCACTCGCCCGAGCCTTCCCCAATGCTGAAATCGAAGTTAATGCGTACGTTATTGCGTGTTCACCCGTGATCGCTTCAATTCGACGAATCCCGGAGCTGACCCCACCTTCTGAAATTATTTTGAACATGCGAATCTGAGAAGTATTTCGAACATGGGTCCCTCCGCAAAGCTCACAGGAAAATTTGCCCATATTTATCACGCGAACTTCATCCCCATATTTCTCGCCGAACAAAGCCATGGCCCCTGTTGCCACAGCCTCTTTCATTGACATGACTTGCGAGGCCACATCAACTGACTGACCTATTTGTTCATTCACACTCGATTCTATCTTTTGAATTTCCTCGAGACTTAACGTCTTATTGTGAGTGAAATCAAAGCGCAATCGATCGGGATCCACAGACGAGCCCGCCTGAGTGACATGATCCCCTAGAACCGACCTGAGAGCCGCATGCATCAGATGTGTTGCCGAGTGATTGGCCTCTGTATTCCTTCTTGCTGAATAGCTAACTTTGGCCAATAGCACTTCTCCAGTTCTTAACTCCCCTTGTTCAACCGTCACCGCATGAAAGTAAATTTTATCGCGCCTTGTGCATCCATGAACAGTTGCTTTAAAAGGTTCACCGTCTTCCCTATAACACCCGCCAATGCGTTAGTTAATTCACCCTGATCGCCAACCTGACCACCGCCCTCAGCATAAAAGCTTGTTTTATCGAGGACCACAAACCCTGCCTCTCCGGCGCGAAGGCTGCTGACATGGGTTTTGCCGTTTGAAAGACCGAGAACTCGCGCCGAAGTTTCCATGGTTTCATATCCAACAAATTGGGTTCCCTTGTGCTGCTCATACAGTTCTTGACTCAAGGTCAGAAGATGAACTTCATCTGACGCCAAAGCCTGTCCTTTCCAGGAGGTTTTCGCCTTGATTCGGGCTTGGTTCATTTGAGTTTCAAATCCCTTCTCGTCAATGCTCATGCCCTTTTCTTCAGCCATAAGCTTCGTCAGATCAACGGGGAATCCATAGGTGTCATAAAGTTTAAAAACAGTCTCACCAGGAATGATGGACTGGCCAAGTGATTGAGCCCGCAAAAATTCCTGATTGAACATCTCTGTCCCTTGATCAAGGGTGGCCGAAAATCTTTGCTCTTCATCCTTGACTGTCGATAGAATAATATCTCTCCGAGAGCGAAGTTCTGGATAAATATCACCCATGCTTTCGATCAGACTTTCAATCATGCTTGGCAAAATTGATTGTGTCGCGTTCAGTTTTCGCCCAAAACGAAGAGCTCGCCGAATAATTCTTCTTAAAACGTAGCCCCGTCCATCATTTGCAGGCATTGCCCCATCAGCAATTAAAAAGCCCGTGCTTCGGCAATGATCGGCCATCACTCGAAGGGCCGCCGTCCGCTCCCGAATTTCCGAAAACTGCGCAAGCACCTTGGGATCTATGATATAGTCTGCACCAGTCACTTTGCAGGCTTTTGCGATCAGTGGCGCAAATAAATCAGTATTATAATTATTGAAATTTCCTTGTATGGCAGCCACCACTCGCTCCAGCCCAGCCCCTGTATCAACAGATGGTTTCGGGAGAGGATCCATAACCCCAGGAGCTTTTTCATAAAACTGCATAAAAACTAAATTCCAAATTTCAATAAACCGATCTTCGCCAGCGATAATTCCTTTGTAAGGATCGGACTCCCTTCCGCACTCGGGCCATGATCAAAAAAGATCTCAGAGCAAGGTCCACAGGGACCCGTATCACCCATTCTCCAAAAATTATCTTTTTCTCCCAGTCGAAAAATTCGATCTTTCGGAAGGCCTTCCTGCTTGTGCCATATGTCAGCGGCCTCATCATCAGTTTCAAAGACCGTGACGTAGAGTTTTTCCTTTGGAATTCCGAACTCTTTTGTCAGGAGCTCCCAAGCATAGTGAATTGCATCCTTCTTAAAGTAGTCCCCAAAAGAAAAGTTCCCCAGCATTTCAAAAATGTATGGTGTCTGGCCGTAAACCCAACATTATCCAGGTCATTATGTTTGCCTCCGGCCCGAACACATTTTTGAACGGAAACAGCTTTTGTATAGTCCCTTTTCTCTATGCCTAAAAATGCGTTTTTAAATTGATTCATTCCAGCGTTTGCAAAAAGTAAGGTCGCATCATTCTCTGGAATCAGCGATGAACTTTTGACTTGGGTATGAGCATTCCTCTGAAAATAGTCTACAAATACACTGCGGATTTCATGACTTTTCATATTTTTACTACCTTTTTATCCTTCATTTTTTCACTACTGTTTAATTTTTAACTACCTCTTGAAAACAATCTTCCTAACTGTTTCCGCATCGAACCCCCGAGAGACTAAAAAACGACCGACTTTGGCGAGCTCTGTTTTGGAAAGTCCGTCAGCAGCAGAAAACTTATTTTCAACAAGTCTCCGCGCCTTTTCAAGCTCTAAGTCAGAGTCCATAGGAATTGTCGGCAATCCCTTCGCTTGAAGGTGGTGATTAATATAATGAATTCCTTTATTCTTTCCATGGAGGGAATCTGCGTACTTGGCCCCGATCTCTGCTGGTGTCGCCAGCCATTTACGTTCTCGAGCGTCAGAAATGGCCTGCTCGATTTCCTCTGACGTAAAGTCCCGCTGCTTCAACTTTGTTCGCAGCTCCTTCTCAGAATGATCCCGCCGCGCCAACAAATCCATCAATTTGTTTCGTGCAGATCGAATGGGCCCTTTGCTTGGGTTTTTCATGACTAGTACTGGATTAATGATCGAACTGGTAATTCTTTGAATTTCATTTGATTCAACCCGCTCAGATTAATCAAAACAGCTACGTCTTGAACCTGATAGCCAGCAAAATATGAAACATCTATAGCTGCCTGAAGAGTTCCCCCGTGGCAAGAACATCATCCACGATAAGAAGTCGCCCCTCTCCCGGAGATAGCTCCAAACTCGCCTTACCATATTCGAGCTCGTAGGAAACTGCCACTGTCGGAGGCGGCAATTTGCCGGCTTTGCGAATGGGCAGAAAACCCTTTCCAAAGTGAGCTGCGAGCAGCATTGCAAACAAGAAGCCCCGAGACTCAATTCCAGCAATATAGTCGATATCTGATAACTGCAGACCTCCAACCAAATTTTTTGCCACATATTTGAGCGCCTCAGGACTCTTCAGAAGAGGTCCGACATCACGAAAAAGTATCCCCTTTTTGGGAAAATCAGGAATTTCTCGAATATATTTTTTCAAATCCATATGATCCTACTAAAGTCACAACTTAGTCTTATTGTCCAGAAATTAAGCCAACCGGAGTGACCGTTGCTGCTTGTGACGAGTTGCAAACCCAATCCTTAATCCCCAAGCCGGAACCAGTTCAGATCCGAACTGAAAGTCTTGTCTATAAGCTGCTGGCCCGGCAAGAGCAACTCCTCGAAGATGATCGGAAAACTCAAAACCAAGTCCCGAGTCTTGAGCCCAAAAGTAGGGTATTATCGACAGCGTTACGGGCTGCGCAGTCATTCCAAATTTGGTGGCCATTAACCAAATATCCATTCCGCGCCTTCCCGTTTCAACAAAGCGGTGGCGAAGTTCTTTACGCGACAACGCGTCGCCAAGTCCCTTGGTAGGCTCCGTTTGCTGAGTCACGACCACCAATGCCGACGCGCTCATCAGTGATCGACGTAGAAGGCCAATGACTATTGATTTCATCATTGGTTTATATATCAAACTTGGAAAACTTGGAATTTTCTTTGACAGCCAAATCGAGGGAATCTCAGTCAGGTTAACACCCAACTCCTCGACATGCATACCCGACCGAGCTTTTTCGTATGATCTTTTAAAAAAATGAATCCACTGAAAGACATCTCGGATTGCCATCGGATTCTTCCACATTATTTCTTCGCAGGCTTCAGCATGGGCGAGCAGGCCTTCAGGAGGAGTTTCAACAAAAAAAACTCCTGCTTGCTTTTTTAGCCAATTTCTAAATTCAGATGGCAAGGGTTGGTGATTATAGACTGCCCGATTCGTCTCTCTTTTTTCGAGTATCTCGTATGAGAATTCACTTGGCTCTTTACATCCCTCGATCAATGTAATCTCTGCCCATACCGATGGTCTATCTTCAAGGTCGCCGAGCTCGATCTTGGTTCCATATCCTTCAATGGCAGCAGCATGCTTCACAGAGGAAATATAGACACCAAGAGCCAGCGCCGATCCCAATTTTCCAGAATCAAAAATATGCTTTGCTCTTTCCGGTATAAAATGAAGCTGAATCTTCAGACCGTTCACAACAAAAGCAAAAGGCTGGCAATTATCACCCGATGGACTTCGCAAGGCAGCCCTGACTATTCGATCAAATTTCTCTTTTTCAAATGTCACAAATAGCCTTTTTTGATTCGCTGAACATCAGCCTTGGTTTCGTTTAATGCCGCCATAGTTGAAATCAGCTGCGCCTCTTTTTCGGCCAAAATCTTTTGCATTTGCGCCATACGAACTTCGTAACCCTTCAGTAAATTATTCTGCCGATCAATAAGGTTTTGAATATTCTCTTCTAGTTTCTTTTGCTCAATATGCTTTTGCTGGAGAAAGTGAATCTTCTGAGATGTCTCGATCACCAGAGAGTCTTGCTTCTGTTCAACCTGAAGCACCTTCTGCTGGAGGCGATCAGATTTAACTCGAACTCCCTTGAGATTCTCCTCTGAATGGAAGGCTAGTTGAGAGATTTGCCCTTGAAACTCTTGAGCTTGCCGAAACAACCGTTCAAGCTTTTCCTCAAGAGACTGGATTTGAACTGAATTATCTGAATGTGGAGCCTCCGTTTTTGCTTGAATAAAATCCATCTTAAAAGTTGGACTCGCACTCTGGGATGAGGCCTGGGGAGAACTCTGTGGAGAAAAGGGCGAACCAAAAATTTGGGGATTCAGCTGTTTTTGCATTCAAAGGCCTCCTAAAAAAAGACAAATTCAGGATAATTTCTCTAGACACAAAATTCAAATGTTCCTATGTTGTATTTATGTTAAAAGTTTCGCATTTGGTCAAATTTGTTCATGAACTGAAGCCTCAGAGCACTCCAACTCGGTTAACATTTTTCAATTATATCAGTAACTTATGTGACCCTGAGGCCTCTTTAACAGCGGATCTTGTCGATCAGTTTTTCCTTTCGGCCCTCGACTACGCTCATTGGTATAGCCATCGAAGTCAGCTAGGACATGAAGTTGAGCTGCTTTTGGAAAACTTCAACAGCTATTTCCAAAACCAATTCCCCATTCATTTGGTCAGATTCCCTCAGACAATCCAAATTGTTGACGTCGAGCAAACTCAAGACTGGCAAGAGGTGGTCAGCGAGGTTTTGCGAAGGCGCTGCGGCCGCCATGATCGATTTCGGTTACTATCCGAGCCGACAAAACGCGGCGTGGGCCTAATTCTCCGGCAAGATGGAGCCCTTGAGGTGCGTTTTTTTGATCGAAAGATGACTCTACGCCAAGGTCTTCTTGAACCCCTTCGTCGTGATCTTGTTATCTCCTATGATAGTAACCTTGAACTAGCCTCCAATCATTTTCATAAATTCGACTTGGCTCCTCAAATGACGGCCCAGTTCAAATCTACCGGAGACCTAGTCACAGGCACTATAGTCAGGGGATATTTTTTTCAGAAAATGCAGAACTTCGAGCTCACTCATATTTGTGACATTCCGAAGCTCTTTTCACAGCTCAAACGAGTTGAGACCCTTTTTGTTCAACCACAGTCGGACTCCTACTATCTAGATCTGAAGAGTCAACTGGAGAAAACGATTTCACTTCTTGCCGTGGGGGACTCTGAAGCCAAGGAATGGGCGAGTTATTTACATAGTCAGGGCGAAATTGCCTCGAAAGAGATCTACACTGATGACAAAACGCTAGAATCCCTGGTAAAGGAGCTCAGTCGTCTTTTAAAAAAGGAATCTCCAGGTTATGATAAAAAACAAGAGCTCACCGTCTCCAGAAAAAATTCGCCTCAACAAATTCATGTCAGATAATGGCCTGACCAGTCGTCGCCAAGCCGACGAATGGATTGCGGAAGGCCGAGTGTCAGTTAATGGCAAGCGGGTCTATGAGCTGGGCATTAAAGTGAACCCCAAGTCTGACCATGTTGTGGTTGACGGGAAACCCCTCAGACCATCCACCCATGATAAATTATATTTGGCCTTAAACAAACCAAAGGGTGTTCTCACCACAATGGACGATCCATTGGGACGCCCGACAATTGCGCAATTTTTAGATCAAGTTCCCGTCCGAGTCTTTCCAAATGGGCCGATTGGACTGGGACTCTGAAGGGCTCCTCCTTCTGACCAATGATGGTGAATTTGCTAATAAAGTGATGCACCCAAAATCTGACATTACTAAAACATATTTAGTTAAACTTGATGGTCACCCCGAGCCAAATCACATCCAAAAGCTCATGACCGGAGTCACGATTGTTGGGGGCAAGGTTCGCGCTCGTCATGTTGAGAAAATTCGACGCCCCGACGGCTCTGATAAGTACGATTGGTATAAAATTGTCATTACTGAAGGAAAAAATAGGCAAATCAGGCAAATGTTTGAGAAAATTGGTTTTGATGTCATGAAACTACAGCGGGTGGCTGTCGGAAGACTGAAGCTCGGCCCCCTCGGCCGGGGCGAACTCGCCTTTGCATGAATCCCTCCTCGAACGAGTTTTTCAAGCTGATGAGCCTGAAAAACAAAAAACGGAATCTACCTACAAAGGGCATTCTCGTTCAACCAAAAGAGCACCTAAGCCAGGACCCGTCAAAATAACCAAGAGATCTGGCCGAGCTGCTAAAAAGCTCCAGGCAAGAAGACCAAGTGCTCCACTCCTGCGGCCCAAGAAAGGCACACCATAAAGATCGTGACCACTCATCAGCGCCAAACCCCAACTCCTTCCTCGGCTCCTACCCACAAATCGTCCAAACAATTGGCTCTTGCTCAAATTATTTTAGCAAGCCTATGCTTTGGCTTTCTGGGAATTTTTGGGCGAATCGCCGCTCAAAATGGCCTCAACGTCGGGGTCCTTCTCACTTCACGATTTAGCGTGGCAGCATTGCTCCTCGGTCTCTACTTCGTCTTGCTTGCTCCGAAAAAATTGTTACTTGGCTGGAATCAATTTGCGATAGCCTCGCTTCAAGGTCTGTTTGGATACGCCGTTTTTTCAACTCTCTATTTCAGGGCCCTTGAAGGAATTTCTGTTTCATTGGCGTCTATGCTGCTGTTTACTTATCCACTCTGGATTATGTTAATTCACGCAATTCGCGGCGAGTCCCTTAAAAAATCCCAATGGCTTACGTTGGCTGCAGCCCTGGCAGGTCTTCTAATCTTGCTCTGGGGGCCTTTCGAAGTCACGACTCTGCGTTCACTTATTTATGGCCTCGGAGCTGGCATCACCTATGCGATTTACATTTACATTTCAAGCCGTGTTCAACAGGAAGTTCACCCTTTAGCTTCTTCATTCTATGTAATTTTATGGACAGCCATAGGCTTGGCTGTGTTTCACCATCCCGAGGACACGTCATGGAAAGTCACTTGGATGAGCCTCACTCCAAATCAAAGTTGGATCATTTTCGGCATGGCTATGATCTGCACTATTATCCCACTCATTCTTGTTCTATCTAGCCTACAAAAACTTCCAAGTCCTCTTGTCGCTCTGGTCAGCCTTATCGAACCGGTCACGGCAACCCTGGCCGCCTGGGTTATTCTCAATGAAAACCTTACCTGGTATCAAATATTCGGTGGACTGGTGGTCCTAACAGCTGCCGGCACCCAAATCAAATTGACCCAGCCGTCGGAGCTCGTGGCCTAAGGAGATAGTAGCCTGAAAAAAAACTATGCCCGTCAGGCTGCCTTTTTGGATGGCAATGGCAACTCCTGATGAATTTCGGAGTGAATTGCCGCCATAATATGTTGCCACTCCATGAGGCTGTCTGAAAGCTCACAACCAAGCCTTGTTTCCAACTTGATCCACTTAACCACCGCTGAACAGTGAATGATTTGCCCCTGAAACTCCAACACCATCACCAACCGTTCACCAAGTTGAGTATGCCTGTCCGTGTTTCTAAGGTTAACTCTAAACCCATTTCCCGAGACATCAATGAGATGAGCTTCAGTGGGTTGTACGTCGGTTCTAAAAAAACACCATGCTCTGAATCGAACATCAAACCGGGCTTCAGCTCGCGATTTTTCAAAGTCTCCGACATCCTGAAGAGAAGGTGGCAGCCCGGCCTTATTCACATGTAAGTTATTAAGAACCTGCCTTTCCTCGAGTTTAAAATCCCTCGTTAGGCTTGGATCCCCTTTCATGATATTCGAATTTGCAATATTTTTTTCATGATTATAAGCCTGTAGGGCTGATTTCTGGTTGGGAAGATGGATATTTTTTGTGTTTTCAACGACAAAGTAACGATACAAATTTCGATTCAAACCCAAATGATTATAGACTTTCTTGTAAGTCTCTTTCAACTCTTCATTCAGTGCTAAAAAACAGCAGGTCGAAGGATTCCCTTTGACCATACTATGCCTTTGCCCAGTCTTGGCGACAACCTTTTCGAACATCAAGACGTGTAAATAGAATGGCTCGACTTCTAAAGTCGTCGCAATCACGATCCCATCCAATTTAAAAACTTTCTCACAATACAAAAACATTATTTTGCAAAGTGGCAACAGGAGCTTACCACGACGCATTCGAAAGCTTTTCTTAATCGCCAAAGACGTAATCTCGGCGATCAGCTTGCCTTTTTTGCGATACTTTGACAAATCCCAAGTTGAATCTGATGGCAACCCAAGGCCACTGTCAGGAACGATCGAAATCGTTCCGATGACTTCATCCTCCCACTTCGCAATAAGAATGACCGTTGTCGGCAAGGCTTGAAAAGCCGAAAATCTCAGCTCTGACTCAGTTCGATCCATATAGTTGAGTTCGACATAGGAGTCATGTACAAGCTTAAGCGCTTGCCTAATCTCGTCCTCAGTTTCCGCTTGCCTAAAAATCAAACCCTCTGGTAAGTCATAATCGACCCCGAACTTAGAACGAATGATTCTTGCCTGCAACCAATTCGGCAAAAACCTCAAGTAAGTCCAGAACTTACGCGTAATTGGGCGTCTTGCTTTTTTCTCTATTCTTGCCATTAAAAAGCTCCACCAAATTTGCTTTTTCTGTAAAATTATTAGGTGACGCTATCCATATCGGCATTAGTCTAGTTTACTTGAGTCAAATGCGAAAAGTCCAAAAACGCCTAGATAAAATAATTTCCACTTAAAGTGCCAATCGTTTTTTCAATTCTTGCAAAACCTCGCAAGAGGAGTAAATGGTAGGCTTTAGGAGCTCCACCCGATGACGACTGTGACAAACTTAATTCACAGAATTCGACTTCAATTCTCTGGCGTCGTTCAGGGTGTCGGGTTTCGTCCAGCAATTTTCCGTATGGCCCAGCAACGCGGCTTGACTGGATGGATTCAAAATACAGGAGATGGCGTCCTCAGTGAATTTGAAGGCCCAAAGATCGTCTTAAGCTCTTTGCTTGAATCTATACTCAAGGATATTCCCTCGCCGGCCAAAATTGAGTCCTATACGGCCGAGTGGTTTCCCGCAATTGGCCTCCTCGGACTCGAAATTCATCAAAGTGTTTCCGGGGGACCACCCTCAGCGCAAATCCCTGCCGATATTGCAATTTGTGCTTCCTGTTTGAATGATATGGCAGCCTCTGAAGCACAGGGAAAGACATTCACAAGCTCAAGAAACAGACGCACAGGCTACCCCTTCACCACCTGCACTCAGTGTGGCCCCAGATATCTCTCTTATTGAGAATATTCCATTTGATCGCCCTGTGACAACAATGCGTGATTTTATGATGTGTGAAGACTGCCTTAGCGAATATTCAAATCCATTGGATCGCCGTTTTCATTCTCAAACAAATTGCTGCCCCAAGTGCGGCCCCCAATACAGTCTTTGTGATCGAAACGGTGTGACGCTGGCCTCTGGAGATGAAATCTGGTTGCTTGCTCAATCCGCCTTGAAGAGTGGGAAAATACTAGCCTTCAAGGGGCTTGGTGGCTATCAGCTTGTAGCCTTGGCCTCGAACTCCCAGGCCATAGCAACTCTTCGCCAGCGAAAAAAACGCCCCTCAAAAGCTTTTGCAGTTATGTTTCGATCCCTCGATGCTGCAAGAAAGATTTGCCTCATAACTCCAGCAGTCGAGACTCTTCTTAAGTCTGAAGCCTCTCCAATAGTTTTAGTAGACAGACTCAATCAACATGATACCTCCCAAATTGTGGCCTCTGTGGATCCCGCCGTTGCCCCAGACACTCAACGACTGGGCATCATGTTGCCAACGACTGGGGCCCACGCCATTCTAACTGCCTTGTTGGATGACCCCTTAATCGTCACAAGCGGAAATCTCTCTGGTGAGCCTATCTGTACTGATGAAAAAAACGCCTTTTCAAAATTGAGCTCTATTGCAGATCTCTTCTTGATTCACAATCGAAGAATTTCACGGGCAGTTGATGACTCGGTTGTGCAACTCATCCTCGACAAGCCCCAGCTTTTACGTCGCGCCCGGGGCTATGCTCCTTTGCCCCTAAGTCTTCCTCTAAACATGCAGCAGAAACTCCCCCCAACATTATCCCTCGGTGCACAATTTAAAAACACAATTGCCCTCAACCTCGAAAATAAAGTTTATATGAGTCAACATCTTGGGGACTTACAGAATGTCGAAACCTATTCTTCTTTCGTCCATATCTGCGAAGATTTTCAAAAAATCTACAAGGTAGAAAACCCTCATCTTGTCTGTGACCTTCACCCGGACTATCAAAGCACTCACTTTGCCAATCATTTAGTTACTCAGACGAGTGAACCGGCAACCCATCTAGCAGCAGACCTTCTGAGAGTGCAGCATCACTGGGCCCACGCCTTGGCCTGTGTTGCTGAACACGGCATCGAATTTCCCTTCCTGGCAGTCGTCTGGGATGGAACAGGACTTGGCGACGATGGTACTTCTTGGGGCGGCGAATTCCTTCTTGGGAAAAGCTCTGGCTACACCCGAGTAGCACATCTAAGGAGATTCCCACTTCCCGGCGGCGATCTTGCCTCTCGGCAGCCCAAACGGTCCCTTGCCGGACTTCTCTATGAGCTCTTTAATGATCACGCCGAAATCAATCCGTTTTTCAAAACAATCCTACAGCGGTCATTGAATTCACCGCTAACATCAAGTGCCGGTCGACTCTTCGACGGCATTGGCGCCCTCCTCGGCCTAAAAAGCGATTTAAGCTACGAAGGGGAGGCCGCTATAAAGCTCCAAACTCTCGCAGAAGGTGCGACTGGTTCAGCCTCTTACTCTATAACAATCTCCTCGAACGACCGGCATTCTCCCCCTCAACTTGACTGGGGCCCAATGGTCAGGGAAATTCTCACGGATCTCCGAGATTCTGTTTCAATAGAAACCATTGCCCGAAAATTCCACTTCACACTCGCAAATGGAGTAGTTCAACTCGCGCTCCACATTGGGGAAAAACGAATTATTCTCACGGGTGGATGCTTTCAAAATAGGCTTCTCTTGGAAGCGACTATTCAGCAACTTCGCAAAAAAGATTTTGTTGTTTTTTGGCCTCAAGAAATTCCACCAAATGACGGAGGCATCGCTGTTGGTCAAATAATGGCAGCCCACTTAAAAAAACAATAATGCAACGCAAGTTTTTTATCTCATAGAATTTGCCACAAGAAAAAAAATGGAATAGTGTGTTTGCGCGAGGTTCACCAATGACTCAGTCAAAATTAAATAAAAAAAAACTATCTCCGAAGCTATCTCCGAAAACTCCAGACAAAAAGATGACGTCAAAATCCTCTTCTTCCAAGGCAATAAGCAAGGCTGTCTCTAAGAAAACTAAATCTCGAGCAGAACCAAAACCTGAAAAAAACGCCAAGGTTGCCTCTAAGCTCAAGACTAAGCTCAAGACTAAGATCAAGGCAAAAGTCAAGAAACAGCCCCCTGTTCAATCTGCGGAGCCTTCTGCAGAGCTCTTGTCTCATATCAAGTCAGTCGTCCAATCTCATAACTCAGATCCCACTCAGTTGCTGGCTATTCTTCGAGAAGTTCAGGAAAAATGGCGACACGTTTCTCCAGAGGCCGTAACTGCGATATCAGAAGAGCTGGATCTTCCGCGAGTCCATGTTGAGGGGACTGCGACCTTTTATCATTTTCTCTCTCGAACACATCGTGGTAAATATACAGTCTACGTCAACACCAGCACAACGGCAGAGATTGCCGGCGCAGCAGCTGTTGCCAAGGCCTTCGAAGATGAAACTGGACTGAGCTTCGGTGAAACGTCAAAAGATAAGAAATTTGGCCTCCGAAAAACTTCCTGTATCGGTCTCTGCGATCAGGAACCTGCGATTTTGATTAACGATGTTCCTTTCACCAAGATGACTCCCGCAAAAGTTAAAACCCTCGTCGCGGGAATGAAAGCCAACAAGTCAGTCCATCAACTGATTGGCAAGCTCGGCGATGGAAACAATGCTCTCGGACGAATTCATTCTGAAGTTGAAAACAATATTCGCGTTAAGGGCCCTGTTTTTTTTACCGATTTCGTACCTGGATCATGTCTGAAAAAAGCCATGGAAATAGGATCGCTCGATGTTATTGAACTGGTGAAAAAGTCAGGATTAAGGGGACGTGGTGGTGCCGGCTTCCCCACAGGACAAAAATGGGGCTTTTGTCGCTCTGCAAATTCGGAACCTCGTTATGTCATGTGTAATGTCGACGAAGGCGAGCCTGGAACTTTCAAGGACCGAGTTCTTATGACTGAGCTGCCTCAACTTATATTCGAAGGCATGATTGTTGCCGGATATGCCATTGAAGCTCATCAGGGAATTGTATATCTTCGTGGCGAATATGCTTATCTTAAAAAACATCTTGAAGAAGTTTTGAAAACTATGCGTTCCAATAACCTCCTCGGAAAAAGAATTCTTGGGACTCGCTTTAGTTTTGATATCCAAATTAAACTCGGAGCCGGTGCCTATATTTGCGGAGAAGAGTCTGCCCTCATCGAATCTGCTGAAGGTAAACGTGGACAACCTCGAAATCGACCTCCCTTCCCCGTTGTCTCTGGATATTTGGGTCGTCCCACGATTGTGAATAATCCTGAAACCTATGGTTGCGCAGCCAAAATCTTACTTAACGGCCCAGATTGGTTTCGCAAAATGGGAACCCCTACCTCCGCTGGGGTTAAGCTCCTCAGTATTGCGGGCGATTGTAAAAAACCAGGAATCTACGAAGTCGAATGGGGCAAGACTGTCCGTGAAATATTGAAAATGTGCGGCGCTGAAAATGTTCTTGCCGTCCAAGTTGGTGGACCTTCAGGAGCCTGCATCTCTGAGAAACAGTTTGATCGAAAAATCTGCTATTCTGACTTGGGAACAGGCGGAGCTTTTACGATATTTGGCAAACATCGGGATTTGTTTTCAATTGTCCATAATCATATGGAGTTTTTTGTCGAAGAATCCTGTGGCTTCTGTGTTCCCTGTCGGGCTGGGAATTCAATCTTAATGAAAACACTTGAAAAAATTATGGTTGGCAACGGAACAATCACTGACCTTCAGAACATTAAGGATCTTGGAAAAATGGTGAGCACAGCATCTCGCTGTGGCTTGGGGCAGAGCTCTCCAAATCCCTTGATTTCAACCCTACAAAATTTTTCTGATTACTATGAATCCAAAGTCAGAAAGGACGTGGACTACATGTCCCAGTTTGACATGAGTTACGCCATTGCTGACTCAAGCCTTGTTGCCGATCGTCAGCCCAACCTTGAATCCCAAAACCCCGAGGAGAATTAAATGGAGCAGGGACATATTAAGATCACAATTGATGGTAAGGATATTATGGCCAGAGAAGGTCAAAGTATCGTCCAGGCGGCCCGGGAGGCTGGCGTCTACGTGCCAACTCTTTGTGATTTCAAGAGCTTAAAACCTGCGGGGACATGTCGCGTTTGCAGCGTAAAGGTTAATGGAAAGATTCAGTCTGGCTGCACGACCGAAGTTTCCTATGGAATGAAAATCGAAAACGAAAGCCCTGAACTCATCAATCTCCGCCGCGGTCTTGTTGAAATGCTTTTTGTTGAGGGCAATCACATGTGCCCTAGCTGTGAAAAAAGCGGCAATTGTGAGCTTCAAGCCATTGCCTATCGATATCAAATGGCTGTTCCTCGTTTTCCGTTTTCCTTTCCGCATCGAAAAGTTGAAGCAAAGCTCCCTCATCTGCTCCTTGAACACAATCGCTGTATTCAGTGTCTCCGCTGCGTTCGCGGAGTGAAAGCTAAAGATGGGCATGATATTTTTGGCTTTATTCGACGAGGTCACAATATTCGAATCACTGTTGATACGACAGACCCGGATTCACTTTCAGAAGTGACAGCTCAAAAAAGCAATGGATATTTGCCCCGTCGGAGCTTTGATTAAAAAGGGAACCGCTTTTAGGGTTCCTATCGGTGAACGTAAATACGATAAAAATCCAATTGGCTCTGACATCGAGCAAGAGGGCAAATCCCATGAGTGAAAATAAGACTCCTTCTAAAAACTTCGCCTGGCCACAACTTCTCTCGCTGGGTGTTTTGGTTGCCATATGTCGATCCTAGATATTGATGAGCGCATCCTCCAGCTTGTTGAAGTCTGTGAATTCGATAAATCACCTATTAATGACATCAAGGAAATATCTGAGGGCTGCGACATTGGCCTTATAGAAGGCGGTTGCTGTAACACTGAGAATATACGTGTCCTGCGCGAATTCAGAAAACATTGCAAAATACTCATCGCTGTCGGTCAATGTTCAATCACAGGCGGACTCCCTGCTATGCGAAATGGAATTCCAATTCGTGAAATTTTCGAAGAGGTTTATTACAATGGGCCAACTGTCGCCAATAAGCTCATTCCAAATGATGAAGAAATTCCCCACATTCTAGACCGAGTCTACCCCTGTCATGAGATTGTGAAGATTGATTATTTCCTGCCTGGATGTGCTCCACGAGCAGACCTTATCTGGGAAGCTCTGACGGCTCTTATTTCGGGAAAAGATTTGAGCCACTTGACTTACGCTAATTTCAAATACGATTAAAAATAATTTTAAGGGAGTCTTTCATGGGACGTAAAATAACAATTGAACCTGTCACTCGCGTTGAAGGTCACGGAAAAGTCACAATTAAATTAGACGACAACAATAAGGTTGTCCAATCTCGACTTCACATTGTTGAGTTTCGTGGATTTGAACGTTTTGTCCAAGGACGACCTTATTGGGAGGTCGCTGTTCTCGTTCAAAGATTATGTGGAATTTGTCCAGTGAGCCATCATCTTTGTGCAGCGAAAGCAATGGACGTAGTTATGGGCGTACCTTCCCATAAGCTAACTCCAACGGGCGACAAAATGCGCCGCCTAATGCACTACGGACAATTTTTTTCAATCTCATGTTCTTCATTTTTTTCATTTAGCTTCCCCAGACTTGCTCTTTGGCTTTGATGCCCCTGTTGCAAAACGAAATATTATTGGCGTCATTGAGGCCCATCCTGACATTGCAGTCAAAGCTGTGATGATGAGAAAATTTGGTCAAGAGGTCATCCAGGTCACCGCTGGAAAGAAAATCCACGGGACAGGGGCCATTCCCGGCGGAATCAACAAACATCTCTCGATTCAAGAGAGGGATCAGCTGTAGGGACTCCTCAATATAATGCGGACCTGATGGTGACTTGGGCCCAGGAGGGCATAGATCTTTTCAAAAGCTATCATAAGAAGAACAAAGATCTTGTCGATGGTTTTGCAACTTTCGAATCGAACTACCTAAGCCTCGTACGCAAAGATGGAGCCATGGATCTCTACGACGGAGGCCTCCGAGCTATTACTCATCAAGGAGAAAAGATTTTTGACCACATTGATGTGCAATCATATGATGAGTATATAGCAGAAGAGGTTCGCTCCTGGACCTATATGAAGTTCCCGTTTATTCGCTCTATCGGTCAAGAAAAAGGCTGGTATCGAGTGGGTCCATTAGGTCGTCTCAATACCTGCGACTTTATTCCGACTCCTCTTGCTCAAGCAGAATTTGAGATTTACAAAGCGTACACGAAGGGTAAACCAAACGGAATGTCTATGCATATGCATTGGGCCCGTCTGATTGAAACCCTTCACGCCGCTGAAGAAATTCGCAACCTATTGAAGGATCCAGACTTGCTCCAAGGCGAGTTGGTTAAGACCGGAAAGCGCCAAGAACGCGGAGTTGGCGTCATCGAGGCTCCTCGTGGAACCCTCTTCCATGACTATAAAGTGAACTCTGATGACCTTGTCACCAGTTGCAATTTGATAGTCTCCTCAACAAGTAATAACGAAGGAATGAACACGGCTGTCAGATGGGTGGCCGATAACGTCATCAGTGGTCACGCAGAGATTCCCGAAGGAATGCTAAATCAGGTGGAAGTGGCGATAAGAGCCTATGACCCCTGCTTAAGTTGCGCCACCCACGCGATGGGAAAAATGCCCTTAGTCATTACTCTTCTTGACAGTCAAGATCGCCAAATTGATCAAGCCATCAGAAATATTGAAGAGTTCGAGATCCAGCAAGATCAAAATAATCTGCTGGATGGATCGGAGAACATAATTTAACCATGTCCGTCGATAAGTTCCAGTCAACCACATCAAACAATTCTGAATCCCAGATAAAAATACCCAGCGACTGGACCACTGGGTCGAAAATTATTTTTTTTGGTATCGGAAACGTCGGCCGCCAAGACGATGGCCTCGGAATACGCTTTATTGAGAGTTTGGAATCCATCCCTTTGCCCTCTCATATTGGGCTCGAAGGGAATTATCAGCTCAACGCAGAGGACGCTCTCGCCATCTCTGAATATGATATTGTCGTCTTTGTTGATGCCACGATGGCCCCTCACGCCCGCGCCCCCTAAGAAATTCGGGAAGTCCAGCCCTCGGCTGAGGTGAGTTTCTCAACCCACGCCATGAGCATGGGCTCAGTCCCTGCTTTTGCCAACAACTTTACAACAAACGTCCAAAGGCCTATTCGCTAGCTATCCCTGGATCAGCTTGGAATATGACCGCCGGCCTGAGCGAAATCATGGTGACTCGGCTCAAGCTAATCTCAAAGCAACCCTCGATTCCATCATCAGCTTTTCAGTTGCCTCCCATTCCTCACCTAGCTCCCCAGCCAGTTTCTTCTCAGCCAGAATCTCCTCAACCAGTTTCTTCTCAGTCAGTTTGTTCTCCTCTGGTCCTTCCTAAACCCGAGACCCCTCGTGCATGAAGTTTCCTTAGTGACCGCTCTGATCGACCAAATTCAGGAAGTGGCGGTCCAACAACATTTCACTCGAGTTGAAAAGATTCATCTAGGGATTGGCGTTTTGAGTGGAGTCAATGGCGACTGTATAGATTTCTGCTTTTCTGAAGTAACAAAAGATTCAATCCTGAGCGGCGCCACACTGAGCTATGAATCTATTCCAATACAAATTCTATGTAAAACCTGTGAAAAAACTTCTAACCCCCGAGAACCCAATGATCTTCGATGTGAATACTGCCGTTCAGGCGACATTCGAGTTCAAAGAGGAAAAGACTTTTTGATTTTAAATCTAGAGGTTGATACAGAAGTCTAAAGGAAGTAATTATGTGCCAAGATTGCGGCTGCGAAATTGCAAATAAGTCTGCCCATGGAACACTGGCCCCTCGGCCCTCATCAGTTGGGGCTCCCCAAAAAATTAGCCTTGAGCACTTGGTTCTGGCAAAAAACAACCTCATTGCAGCCTCAAACCGAAAGTGGTTTTCGGCTAACCATCAACGAGTTCTAAATCTTATCAGCTCCCCGGGCACTGGAAAAACCCTACTTCTTGAAAAGACAATTGAAAGACTCCCCAAAACCCTCAAGACCGCAATACTCACGGGCGATCAAGAGAGAGATTTCGATGCGCAGCGCCTGCTCGCTCGCGGGGCCAATGTTAGGCAGCTCAACACTTTAAGCTCCTGTCACCTCGATGCCTCAATGATTGCAAAGGAACTCGGAAATTTCGTTTCACCTGATTTGGACCTTTTGATTATTGAAAATGTTGGAAACCTGGTTTGTCCAGCTGCCTTTTATATTGGGGAAGATGAAAAGGTAGCCCTTCTGTCTACGACAGAGGGGGAAGACAAGCCCTCGAAGTACCCCTTGCTTTTTCATGAAGCGACTCTCATTGTGATTACAAAAATGGACCTTGTTCCACACTTGGATTGGGACCTGAGTTTATGCCTCAACCATATTCGAAAGGTAAATTCCAAAGCTCCAATTATAACTCTCAGTGCAAAATCCGGTGATGGTATGGATGCATGGATCGACTACCTCACAAAACCGTCCTTGATGCACCTCTCCTAGAAAGGATTTTTTTAAAATGTGTTTATCAATTCCAGCACAACTCATTAGTCTCGGAACAGAAGCTCCACTTTTTCGCACTGGGCGAGTGAGCTTCGGTGGAGTTGTCAAAGAAATTAGCCTAGCCTATGTCCCCGAAGCCAAAGTCGGTGACTATGTCCTTGTTCACGTGGGCTTTGCCCTCAGTATCATCGATGCTGAAAAAGCACAAAATGTGTTTAAAACTCTGGACGAACTTAACGAATTTCACCTTCAAAATGAAGCCCCGTGAATCTTTCAAATTTGCCTTGCCCGATTCCAACAAGTAAATATCCTGCCGTTACGCTGGCCCACGGTGGTGGCGGCCTACTTATGCATAATCTGATTGATCAAATGTTTACACCTGCATTCAATACGACCCATATACAAACAAATCAGAAGTCTCAATCGGGTGGTCATGATTCTGCAATCCTATTCCCACGACCTGGCCCACTTGCCATCACCACGGATTCATTTGTCGTCCGTCCGCTCTTTTTCCCAGGGGGTGACATCGGGTCCTTGGCCGTTCACGGGACAGTGAATGATCTCGCCATGAGCGGAGCTCTTCCCCGTTGGCTAAGTGTTTCTTTTGTCCTAGAAGAAGGTCTTCCAATGGATGTCCTTTGGAAAATTGTATGCTCATTAACAAAAGCTGCTATCGAGGCCCAGGTTGAAATTGTCACAGGCGATACGAAGGTGGTTGAGAGAGGTCGAGGTGACGGAATTTTTATTAATACGACAGGCCTCGGAGAGATCCATCACCAGCTATTAATTCATCCCTCAAGAATTTCACCAAATGATGCCATTCTCCTCAGTGGAGATATTGGCCGGCATGGTATTGCTGTCATGGCGTCTCGTGAGGGCTTAGTCTTTGAGACCACAATTGAAAGTGATTCGGCTTCCCTTGTTGATCCCATCTTAGGTCTTATTCGATCCGGTATTGAAATTCATTGCCTGAGAGATTGCACTCGCGGTGGGTTGATTTCTACTCTTAATGAATTGGCCATTTCATCTAACCTAACTTGTCAAATCCAAGAAAGTTCGATCCCAGTTCTTCCTCAGGTCCACGGCGCCTGCGAAATGTTAGGCCTTGATCCAATGTCAGTTGCGAATGAGGGTCGATTCGTGGCCGTCCTTCCGGCCAATCAAGTCGATGCAGCTCTTAAAATTCTTCGCACCTATCCAGTTTCCCAAGGAGCTTGTCTGATTGGAAGTGTAACTCCCAAAGATTTGGCTCCAGTTTTTGTGAAAAACTCATATGGAACTTCTCGAATCGCATCCATGCTCAGCGGTGAACAGCTACCCCGCATTTGCTGATTAAAAAAAATTTCCCACTGAAAGACTGTGAGTCTAGACCTCTAATATCTCCAATAAGCATCAATAAGACCATAATACCCATCTTTAACATCAAGTTTTACAGAAGATAAATTGTTTGAAGCTAATGTCAGTTGAAAATGGAAATGTTCCCATATCTTGAGATAAGAAACATATCCACCCAGCGCCTTAGTTTCAAAGTTGTAACTGGGACCAGCAAGAACTCTTGACCAATTGCTCAACAAAAACTCATACCCACTTTGAATGGCACTTGACCCTAAGGAGCGAACCGCGGTCGTTTCCTTCGAGTTATCATAGGTGACAACAGCCAATGTCAGGTAGGAATGGGTAATCACCGAGGACGAAGAAAATGAATCCCACATAAAGCTCAAATTGAAAACACTTTCAGTTGACCCTGGGATCTTAAAAAAATTGAGCCCAGCTGCGAGTTTATTTTCTAACGAATTGAAGAACCGAGCCTTCACTTGGAAGTTTGACGCACCAAAAGCATTTAAAGGTAAGTAACTACTAAATGTCAGCCAATCTTTTGCACCATAAGCCAAATATCCATACCAGGCCAAAAGTAGCTCATCTTTTTTAAGTGTTTCCGCAGTCTCTCCAATTCCCAACCCTTGAGTATACAAGGATCGATATCGACTAGAAACAAAGCCAACAGACCCGTCAGGATCAATCAGCTCAGTTTTCGCACCATACAACTCGTTCTCAAACGTAAGATCCGCGGGAATCAAAATATCCCCTCGTTGAATGAGGTAATTCCCAGATATTCTTAATAAATCAGCTTTAAACTTCCTTTTCGTCAAATTACGGTCAGTTCCGCCGGTCTCATCTCCAACTGTCTCTGCCCCATCAGCCTCCACGGGCAAAACCTCCCTTACCACAAAGTAGGCAATGACCCCGACCCCCTCTTCCTGGGATCTCAAAATCAAACGATCTCCAACGACAAACCTTCGGTCGACGAATTCAGCTAAAACCTGCTTTGAATTCAATAACTCAACTACACGAGCGACCTGACTGTACCCAGCCATAGAAGCCACAGCAAGCGGGCTCATTTTAACCGAAGAGCCTGCTGGATCTGAGGAAAACACTGGGCTCTGTTGAGCTTCTGCGCGAGCAATGCCTTCCCAGGTAAAAAAAATACCTAAAAGAAGAATTCCTGCCGCGAAGACCTTAAAAATAAATGGATACTCTCTTTTGCGCCTCATCACGAGGGCTCAAGCTAGGCGATCTTTCGAATTTGCTCAAGCTTGTTCTTAAGAACCTGAATTTCATGCTTTAGCGTCGCATTTTCATAGTTCACCTGAGTCACTTTTTTCTTTAGGTGCTCAATTTCATCTCGCCCTGAGGCATCTCTATTTCCATTCTCTTTTCCGCCTGAATCTTTGACGTTAAGGCCTTGAGAATCTCGCGATCCCCGACCGCTGTCTTCTGGATCACCGGGAAACACTAAGGCAGGCGGAGCCTCTTCTTTCTGCTTACTCTCTAAACTAGCCTGATGAATTTTCTCTTCGTAATTCTCAGGAATGGCCATTTCATGGTCAAATTTTTCAAGCTTGATAATTCCCTGATTCGCAAATCCACGGACTTCTGCAATCAGTTTTATCAAACATGAAGTCTTTTCCGCTGGAGTCGGATTTAACTCAGACATCATCAGCAAGAGTTTTCTTTTTTCTGTATTGCTCAAGCATCCAAATAGCTGATCAAGCTTTTCAGGAGTGTTTCCATGAAAGGCTACGGCCAAGGTGAGGGGCTGTACCCTACTAAAAATTTCAACTAAAACATCAGCGGGCCAACGCAAAATCCTATCAACCGTCAGCAACTTGGATCTCAATGCACTTTCCCAAGCTGAGTCCTCTTGCCCAATTAGAGACAAAAATTGATCCTGTTTTTGCTTGGACGAAGTCTCAATGAGAGTGATTAACTGAATAAAGCCACTTTTTTTCTTATATCGATCTAGCATTCCCATGAACCACTCTTCGGGAAGGTCTAACCAAAATTAAAGAGATTTTCGAAAATTTCCTGACTTAAAAACGTCCAAATACTATATCGCAAAGCGTTAATTTGATATGCGAAAGAGGATTATCAAGACTTCAGGCCAAGAGGCCCTAGCTGGATACTAGTTCACTTTAGCTGGGCATTTATATGAGAACCTAACCGAAGCTCCTACCGGTAATTTTTGTGCAAATTGAATTTGATTACCAACAACAGTGTAATTGTTCCCGCCCGAATCCACGATTAGGTCAATAGGATTCGCACAATGAAGTCCAATCTTGTCGACAATATTTGCTGTGATATTATTGAATATTTCACTCAGCTGAGACGTAAAGTTATTCGAACATATACTACCTGCAACTCCACCAGTTAGTTGGGTCACTTTATAATATTCTATCCCATAACTCGCACCCACAACACCTCTTGTTTGCGCATTTTGGGTACTCAAGCAAACTTCAGTCTTCGTCAAAAAGGCGTGGACCGCAAATTTCTTGTCAGGATACACAGATTTAACACTGTTGACGAATCCTTGGGCCGTATCAAATTCCTCAAGGTCATAGCCCGGTGTCTTGTACCAATAAAGCTGACTTCGAACATCCTCATCAGATAGCACTATAATTGCCAAATCTGCTTCAGGCCTAATGAAGGAATCGACATTATTTTTCAAAACCAAATTCGCCGCATATAAACCCCGTTCATCCTGTGAAGGACAATGTTCAGCATATGCTGTACTATACTCCGCTGTTGTTGTTGAATTTCCAGCATCCACCCAGCTAAGTATAAACTTCTCGCATTCCAAAGTTTCATTCCGACGTATAGCTGCGTTAAAAATCTTATTTCTGAACGCAGAATCTCCAGTTTGTGGAGTCACAAACTTAAATCCTCCATCCAACCCAATCAGCTTACCATCCTGAAGTGCTCCATTCTGATTCACCGATCTTGGAGGATTCGTTGCCGAAGAGATATCAGTCGTTGTTATACCCAAGCGATAGTCAATTGACTTAGATTCCAGTAAGTTCACGAAATTAGAAAATCTATCTGCAAGTGCATTCTGTTCAAAGGACATAGAGGCTGAATTATCATCAACAATGAGGATGTCTACCTTTCCGCCGCTCACGATCACAACATCTGAAATAGATAGCATCCCATCTGGCCCGACAACACACTTGCCACCGGACAATCCATCACAACTCGAATTAGCTGAAAACTTAACCTCAGCACACCCGATATAGCTACCGACTCCAAAAGCTAATATTGCTAGAATAACGTAGTTCACTATCATGAGACCTCTCCAATAAGAGAGACTCCAATCCTTATACCAAAACAAAAAACCCCAGCAAGCTAGTGCAACCTACTGGTTTCACAAAGAAAATAAGTTTCTCAAAGAAATCAAGTCAAGACTCCTCGCTGTAGAACTCTAGAACAGGTCCAAAAAATAGTTATCTGATATTCCTACATAAACCTGGTATTTAAGGGACTTAGACCAACATCAAGGTTTCGATAGGATGACGATTTCTGTTCCACACTTATTCTCAATCCCTTACTATCTAAAGTATGAGAAAAGTACGCCTTTTAGGCCTAATTCTAATTGTCAGCGCTGGGATTTTTCTAACTAACACTCTCAAAGAACAATGGACTCTTATTCCCAAAGATTCCCTGACTCCCAACGAATCCCAATTTTTTCAAGACTTCGATTCTTATATCTCAAAACTCAAAAAAGACAAAAAGCTACCAGGCCAGTTTATGTCAATTCAATATATCAAATATAGGTTTCACTCAAAGCTCGCCCTCGAACACTTAAGTAATCACCATCTACCGATTAAGACATCACCCAAAGGAAAAAGTGTCCTAGAAGCTGACTTTATCTCTCGGCCAGATAGTCCAAACGATCACTTCATCTTACAGCTAGGCCTTGTGGAAATTGAATCAGGAAACAAAATCTGGGAAAGTAGCGAAAATTTCAAATTGCCTATTGCAACGGCCCAAAAATAAAAAACCCGGTTAGCGAACTAACCGGGTCCAAAATAAAAGCTGGCATCGTGCTACTCTCCCACACAGTCGCCCGTGCAATACCATCGCCGCAAGAGGACTTAACTTCTGAGTTCGGAATGGGATCAGGTGTAGCCCCTCTGCTAAAAACGCCAGCAAAGTCTATTTAAAATCTTGAAAATAAAATGATTAATTTAACTGATTTTTAGCAAAAAGGTTAATTCCATTTAATTCGAGTTTAATAAATCAAACTCGAAAAAATTTTTAAAAAAGCCTCACGGTCTATTAGTACAGATCAGCTGAATATATCACTATATGTACACCTTCTGCCTATCAACCTCGTAGTCTCCGAGGGACCTTTAGGGGGCCGAAGCCCCAGAGAAATCTAATCTTGTAGTTAGCTTCCCGCTTAGATGCTTTCAGCGGTTATCTATTCCGGACATAGCTACCCAGCGATGCCACTGGCGTGACAACTGGATCACCAGGGGTCCGTCCATCCCGGTCCTCTCGTACTAAGGACAGATCTACTCAAATTTCTTACGCCCACAGAAGATAAGGACCAAACTGTCTCACGACGTTCTGAACCCAGCTCGCGTACCACTTTAATTGGCGAACAGCCAAACCCTTGGGACCTGCTCCAGCCCCAGGATGTGATGAGCCGACATCGAGGTGCCAAACTCCGCCGTCGATATGGACTCTTGGGCGGAATCAGCCTGTTATCCCCGGAGTACCTTTTATCCGTTGAGCGATGGCCCTTCCACGCGGGACCACCGGATCACTTTGGCCTGCTTTCGCACCTGCTCGACTTGTAGGTCTCGCAGTCAAGCACCCTTATGCCAATGCACTCGACGCCTGGTTTCCAATCAGGCTGAGGGTACCATCGCGCGCCTCCGTTACTTTTTGGGAGGCGACCGCCCCAGTCAAACTGCCCACCAGACAGTGTCCCTCCCCTTGTTTCAAGGGGCAGGTTAGATTTCAAAGTTTCCAAGGGTGGTATTTCAACGGTGACTCCACTAAGTCTAGCGACCTAGCTTCAAAGTCTCCCACCTATTCTACACATGAAAACTCTAAAATCACTGCCAAGCTACAGTAAAGGTTCACGGGGTCTTTCCGTCTTTCTGCGGGTACTCGGCATTTTCACCGAGAATTCAATTTCGCGGGGCCCTTGGTTGAGACACCGGAGAAGTCGTTACGCCATTCGTGCAGGTCGGAACTTACCCGACAAGGAATTTCGCTACCTTAGGACCGTTATAGTTACGGCCGCCGTTTACTGGGGCTTCGATTCTCTGCTTCGCTTGCGCTGACAAATCCTCTTAACCTTCCAGCACCGGGCAGGCGTCAGCATGTATACGTCGTCTTGAGACTTTGCACATGCCTGTGTTTTTGATAAACAGTCGCTACTCCCATTTCTCTGCGACCTGAAAAAGCTTGGGGAGCAAGTCCTTACACTTTCGCAGGCACACCTTTTCCCGAAGTTACGGTGTTAAGTTGCCGAGTTCCTTAACCAAGATTCACCCCATCGCCTTAGGATATTCACCCCACTCACCTGAGTCGGTTTACGGTACGAGCAATTTCTTGGACCAACGAAACTTTTCTTGGAATCATGGCTTTCTCACTTCCGGGTCAAACGACCCTCGCATTCACACCTCAGTGTTAAGTGCCGCGGATTTACCTACGACACCACCTACATGCTTACACCTGAATCCAATTACAGGCTGAGATAGCCTAATCCGTCATTCCGAAGGCAATCCGAAATTGGTAACGGAATATTAACCGTTCATCCATCGACTACGCAAATTCGCTTCGTCTTAGGTCTCGACTAACCCTGGGAGGATTATCCTTGCCCAGGAACCCTTGAGTTTTCGGCGCTTGAGTTTTTCACTCAAGTTCAACGCTACTTATGTCAGCATGATCACTTCTGCTTCGTCCAGCTGTCCTTACGGTCAACCTTCATCCTATCGCAGAACGCTCCCCTACCCCTGTCTTACGACAAGCCATAGCTTCGGTACTACACTTAGCCCCGTTGTATCTTCCGCGCAGGGTCACTAGACTAGTGAGCTATTACGCTTTCTTTAAAGGATTGCTGCTTCTAAGCCAACCTCCTAGTTGTCAAAGTAACCCCACAACGTTCTCCACTTAGTGTAGATTTAGGGACCTTAGCTGATGGTCTGGGCTCTTTCCCTCTCGACCTAGGACCTTATCACCCTAGGTCTGTCTCCTAGGAGTAAATATCAACGGCATTCGGAGTTTATTTGGGTTTGGTAATCCGGTAAAGACCCCTAGCCCATTCAGTGCTCTACCTCCGTGATACAATTTATCTAAGGCTATACCTAAATATATTTCGGGGAGAACCAGCTATCACCCAGTTTGATTGGCCTTTCACCCCTAATCACAGCTCATCCAAAGGTTTTTCAACACCAACTAGTTCGGCCCTCCACGAGGTGTTACCCTCGCTTCAGCCTGGCCATGAATAGATCACTGGGTTTCGGGTCTATTCCAACAGACTAAACGCCCTATTCAGACTCGCTTTCGCTACGGCTCCACCTTAAACGGCTTAACCTTGCCTGCTAAAATAACTCGCTGACTCATTATGCAAAAGGTACGCAGTCGCTCATATAAAGAGCTCCTACTGCTTGTAGACTTACGGTTTCAGATTCTATTTCACTCCCCTCTCGGGGTTCTTTTTACCTTTCCCTCACGGTACTTGTTCACTATCGGTCACCAAGTAGTATTTAGCCTTAGGAGGTGGTCCTCCTGGATTCCCACAAGATTTCACGTGTCTTGTGGTACTCGGGGTTCCTCTAGAGCTCTTTGTCTTTTCGAATACAGGGCTATCACCTTCTTTGGCTTGCCTTTCCAGGCAATTCTTCTAAAACATTAAGTCTCATATTGAGGCCCCACAACCCCTTCTCCAATTGCTTGAAAAGGTTTGGGCTATTTCCCGTTCGCTCGCCACTACTAGGGAAATCTCTGCTTTGATTTCTGTTCCTGATGGTACTGAGATGTTTCACTTCCCATCGTTCGCTTTTTTAAACTATGAATTCATTTAAAAATACCCTTGCGGGTGGGTTTCCCCATTCGGAAATCTCCGGATCAAAGGCTGTTTGCGCCTCCCCGAAGCTTATCGCAGCTTACCACGTCCTTCATCGCCTCTTGGTGCCAAGGCATTCACCGTAAGCCCTTTGTAGCTTTAAAATGGAATTAACCTCGCTAAAAATCACTTAAATCAATCTATTCAATTTTCAAAGAACTACTTCCAAAATCTTGAGTCTGTTAGATGGTGGGCCTGGGATGACTTGAACATCCGACCCCACGCTTATCAAGCGTGTGCTCTAACCAACTGAGCTACAAGCCCATGCCTTCACTCTTTCAAAACTAAATAGCTAGAGAATTTTCGGGCACATGCCGAAGCACGTTTGACCTAGAGATGTACCATTCTGCAAGCAGACTGGTAAAAACATCCTTAGAAAGGAGGTGATCCAGCCGCAGGTTCCCCTACGGCTACCTTGTTACGACTTCACCCCAATCATCGACCATACCTTGGGCGCCTGCCTCCTTGCGGTTAGCACAGCGACTTCTGGTACAGCCAACTTTCATGGTGTGACGGGCGGTGTGTACAAGGCCCGGGAACGTATTCACCGCGGCGTTCTGATCCGCGATTACTAGCGATTCCAACTTCATGTAGTCGAGTTGCAGACTACAATCTGAACTTAGATGGCTTTTAAGGGATTGGCTCCACCTTGCGGCTTGGCTTCCCTCTGTGACCACCATTGTAGCACGTGTGTAGCCCTGGATATAAGGGCCATGAGGACTTGACGTCATCCCCACCTTCCTCCGACTTAACGTCGGCAGTCTCCTCTAGAGTGCCCAACTAAATGCTGGCAACTAGAAGCGAGGGTTGCGCTCGTTGCGGGACTTAACCCAACATCTCACGACACGAGCTGACGACAGCCATGCAGCACCTGTGAACCGGCCCACAAAGGGGGGCGGCCATCTCTGACCGTTACCAATCCATGTCAAACCCAGGTAAGGTTCTTCGCGTTGCATCGAATTAAACCACATGCTCCACCGCTTGTGCGGGCCCCCGTCAATTTCTTTGAGTTTTAATCTTGCGACCGTACTCCCCAGGCGGGACACTTAACGCGTTAGCTTCGTCACTGAAGGGGTCAATACCTCCAACAACAAGTATCCATCGTTTACGGCGTGGACTACCAGGGTATCTAATCCTGTTTGATCCCCACGCTTTCGGGTCTCAGCGTCAATGTTGGCCCAGTTACCCGCCTTCGCCTCCGGTATTCCTGTTGATATCTACGTATTTCACCACTACACCAACAATTCCAGTAACCTCTACCACATTCAAGCTCTACAGTATCAAGTGCACTTCCAGGGTTGAGCCCTGGGCTTTCACACCTGACTTATAGAGCCGCCTACACCCGCTTTACGCCCAATAATTCCGAACAACGCTAGGATCCCTCGTCTTACCGCGGCTGCTGGCACGAAGTTAGCCGATCCTTTCTTGCAGGGTACCTTCATTTTTATTCCCCTGCGACAGAGCTTTACGACCCGAAGGCCTTCATCACTCACGCGGCGTCGCTGCGTCAGAGTTTCCTCCATTGCGCAATATTCCCTACTGCTGCCTCCCGTAGGAGTCTGGACCGTGTCTCAGTTCCAGTGTGGCTGATCATCCTCTCAGACCAGCTAGGGATCATTGCCTTGGTAGGCCATTACCCCGCCAACTAGCTAATGGGACGCGGACTCATCTTAAAGCGACCGAAGCCTTTAACCCCTAGATCCGCAGATCCTGTGGTCTTATGCGGTATTAGCCATCCTTTCGGACGGTTATCCCCCTCTTTGAGGCAGATTATCCATGTATTCCTCACCCGTGCGCCACTAGTACTTGGGCGAACCCTTTCCTCGTTTGACTTGCATGTATTAGGCACGCCGCCAGCGTTTGTTCTGAGCCAGAATCAAACTCTCCAGTTGAATTCTGTATTCAAAACAAGCGTGGCTTGTTTTGTTCGTTTTCAATAAATTTGTTTAGCATTTTACTGCTAAGAGCCCAAAAATTCTATTTCTAGCTATTCAGTTTTCAAAGAACGATTCGTTGTTTGCGAGGTGGTAGATCTAAGTGATCTTTCCGTCCCCGTCAACACATTTTTCAGAATTATTTATACTGAAGTGTGTCGAGTACTTGGTGGAGGCAACAGGGATCGAACCTGCGACCTTCTGAATGCAAATCAGATGCTCTCCCAGCTGAGCTATGCCCCCAAAAATGCTTGCTGGTTATGCTTCAGTGGAGAGTTTGGGTCAAATGTTTTTTCGGAAAATTTTGCCTGCCTGATTGTTGCGCACACATGGTTCAACAATTCAGAATGACACAGATAAGTGGGGTTTATGCAGATGCAGTGGTTCGAGACGCAAGCAGTCGGGTTAGCCATTTTTTTTCAAACCTGAGGTCAAAACCAACGGAATCGCCGCCATCCAGGATCGCCAGGTAAACCTTTTTCAGAATTTCAACCTCATGATTTGAACTTTCTGAGCCAAGACTCTCTTCAATCGCCTCATAGACTGAAACTAGGTCGGGGGTTGTAACGACTTTTGGAATTCGGGACATATCTAAACCAAGTATTTCTTTGGGCTTGAATCCAACCAGTGTCTCAGTGAGAAGCACCTTCTTTGTGTTTTGGAAATTGATTTGAACAAAGGGGCGATTGTCTGAATCACTTCTCGTTAATACCTCTGAAATGTCATCTGATTCGAATGAGAACACCTTTCCATCTGCTTCCTGGAGAATGGAGACCCTTCCGACAGCGCTAACCTGAACCCGAAGGCCTCCTGATTGATCAACAAAGTTCAGAATGACATCGACATGTTTTTTTGTGACTTTGTGATTGGATTGACTCAATGGCCCCCCATGGTTCTTGTTTCAACATTTCTATCGACCACGAAGGACAAGTACTTAAGGGATCAGGGTGGTCTTTTATTGGAAGTCCACTCTTTTTTTTTAAAGCCTCCGGGAAAGACATGAATTTCGCCTCAATTCTATACATGAATCTTGGCCCAACCAGGATTCTATCTGGTTTAGGACATATGGAGTCAGCCGACGTGATAATTTCTTGCCGGATCTGTTCGAATTTGAGATTGATCTAGTATGATTATTCAGCGATGGCAGGCGCCACTTAATTTGACTCAGCTACAGGCTAGACTTATTCTTGAAAACGAAGGGCTTGAGCCCTATGAAGAAGTCTTTGGCCCCCACGAAAAAATCAGAGAGCACAAACATCCTTTCAGTGAAGTGAGAGTCGTCATCAGCGGAGAGATGCTCTTTAACATCTCAGGCAATCAATTTTCACTGAGACCAGGAGACAGGGTCGAGGTCCCTGCTAACACCAAACACTCTCATTCAATCATGGGAGGCACGCCTTGCTGTTGCGTGTGCGCTGAAAGAATTATTTAGGTTCGCCACGTATCCAACGTAGGTAATCACTCATTGTTTTCTCGAATCCGCGCTCTTGAGGAACAAAAAACTTTGCCTCTTGGTCTTGATTCGATCTGTAATTCTGACCATTCCACCCACGTGGAGCCCGCTGAGGAGTCTCGTATTTTGTGGGGGTGCTTAAAGGTACACATTTTTGGCTAACCTTTAGAATTTGCGGTATCTCTACCAGGGGTTGGCGACGGACATAATCAATTGCCTTATTGATTGCAAGGTAGGAACTGTCCGATTTAGGTGCTGACGCCAAATAGAGGCTCACTTGAGCTAGAGGAATTCTTGCCTCTGGCATTCCCAAAAATTCGCACGCTTGGAAGCCAGAAATAGCTAAGGTCAATGCTCGTGGGTCCGCATTTCCTACGTCTTCAGATGCCAGGACCACAAGCCTTCGTGCCAAATAGACGGGATCCTCCCCAATCTCCAACGCCTGGGCTAAATACAGCAAGGCCGCATCTGGATCGCTCCCTCTTATAGACTTGATAAAGGCAGAAATTAAATCAGACCTATAAGACTTATCAGCATTTTTATTTAAATGCTGATGACTCAAAATCCGGTTTATATCCTCAATTTGAATTGGACTTCTTTTGATTAAAAACTGCCTATAGCAGGATTCGATAAGATTTAAGAAACGTCGACAATCACCCTGCGATGACTCAATCACAAACTCAAGAGTGGTGATTTCCAAAAATGGGCTCTGAATCTCTAATTTGTCCAGGGCCCTCTGATAAATACTCAAAAGATCTTTCTTCTCGAGGGCTTCAAAACGTATAACATGACACCGACTTAAAAGGGCCCGAGTTAGCTCATAATGGGGATTTTCAGTCGTTGCTCCTAGCAAATACAAATATCCCTTTTCAAGTGCAGACAGAAAAGCATCTTGCTGGATTTTTGTCAGTCTATGGATTTCATCAACAAAAAGGAGTGTTCTCTGTCCATTTGCTCTCCGATGGATAGCCTGTTCGATGATTTCACGAATTTTTGAGGCGTTAAGGTCCATCGCCTGGTTTGTTTCAAAATGGGCCCCGACTGAGCTAGCTAAACACATAGCTGCCGAGGTCTTGCCACTTCCAGGAGGCCCCCACAGAATAAGACTCACAAGTTGGCCTGCCTGAACTTGACTGAGCAGCGACTTTGCCGGGTCCAAGGCTGGCTGTTGACCAACGATATCCATCAGACACTGCGGTCTCAGCTTCTCTGCGAGTGAAATAAATTCAAAATGATCGATCGACACGCTGACCTTATAACAGGTCTAGAAGGTATTCTCAACAGTGATTGGCGTTGAAACTCTGACTGAACTTTGATTGCCCTTTGAGTCTGTCTTGACCCCTATAACTGTCAAAGTTGCCACCGAAGTCCCGGGACCACCCTCTGCGGAAACCCCTCCGCAAATCAAATTGCAAAGTCCACTTCCCTGCCGATAGTTGCAGTTATTCGCAACCCCGGCGGTTTCTCCATTGCCAGATGCGGTAAAACATTCCTTGTGCTTCGCTGTCGAAGTACCATAGAGAGTCCCATTCCAAAGCTTAGCATCATCCAATACAGCCGAATCTTTTTGCGGAATTCCAAAAAGAACGGCCATTTCTTCAAGAGAAAAGGCGCAGGACACCTTAATCGCACTTGAATCACTGGAAGCTATGTTCACCGAAATAATGTCGAGATCTGACTCTGGATCATTCCATGTGATTCGTGGCTTCTTAAGAGAGAAGTATTTGGATGTGACATCATAAGTGCGAGTCCCAGACATGGGGGCCTTGAGCTCAGCATATTGCGCCGCGCAGCTCTGGGTCCCTTTTGGAATTAATGTTCCAAAGTCGGTTCCAAGAGTTATTTCCAAATCAGAAGTTCCTTGGGAACAACCTACGCACAACCACACTAGGCAAAAAAAAGAAAGGAAATTTAACTTTGCTTTTAAACCTGTGTACATTGCAACCTCACTTTCTATTCTAATTCTCAATGAATCGTACGCATAGTGTAATGTTTGAATTATTCTCAATTTGAGTCTTAAAAAAACTATAAGGAAACTCCTTCCTTGGCCTGCGCATTTGGCACATCCGGGGAAATGATTCTCGGTGTAAGGAAAATCAGTAGTTCAGTCTTGGATTTGCTTTCAGCTTTGCTTCGAAAAAGCGCGCCCAGAAAAGGTATATCCTTTAAGACTGGCACCCCGTTAACACCTTCTGTCGTATCAGTTTGATACAAGCCGCCAATTGTGGCGGTCTGTCCATCTCGAACCAAGATATTTGTGTCAACGGCTCGACTGTTGGTTGTGATGGATCCGGTCGGATTGACTGACCCCACTGTCCGAGTCACACTTACTTTCATCGTTACGTAATTGTCTGGAGTAACAATAGGTGTCACATTCAAGACTGTAGGTATATTAGTATCCTTATAGGTCACTGTTGGTGCACCTCCTGCTGATGATGACTGCTGAATAGTTGGCGTTGTCAAAACCTGAGTGACGTTCATTGATGCCGCAAGCCCCGTCAAAGTCATGATTCTGGGAGAGGAAATTACTTTCACATTATCCTCGGACTCAGCCAGACCTAGGCTTGCGTCTAAATCGCCCAAAAAAGGCAAAGATCCATATTTCATGCCTAACGAAAGGTCCGCCGCTGGCACATTCTGACCAACCAGCAGCTTAGGTTGGAGAGTTTGACCGCCAATGACCTGAGATCCTTTGTCAAAACTCCAGCGAATTCCCATGTTCCTGGAGAACTTCTCGCTGGCTTCAACGACTTTGGCTTCAATAAGAACTTGCTTAATTGGCATATCAAGGTTTTTCACGAGCTTATCGATTAAGTTCAGATTGTGCTCTGTATCTTGAATAATTAACTTTCCGTTATTTGGATCTTCGACAATTTTTGTCGTTGGAGACTCTTTGCCTCCTTCTTTGAGCAGTTCTTTGATGCTTTTTGAAACGTTGGAAACGGTTGCAAAATTAACGAAAAAATTACGAACTAGAAGGGGCTGGGTTTGTTTCTGGGCATCCATGAGGTCTCGGGCCTCTTTTTCCTCGGCCTGTAATTTTTTAATGGTCGCAATTCGCAATATATTTCCCTGCCTTTGGTAACTCAAATCACTCATACGCAACATTGTGATAAAGGCTTGGTCCCACGGAACCTGTCGGAGTTTCATTGTTGTTTGGCCGTCAACATCTTTATCAATGATCATATTGACTCCAGTTTCCTCCATAAAAAATCGAATGGCCTGCCTGAGGTCCGTCCGATTGAATTCAACAGAAATTCGTTTCCCATAGAATTTAGTGCTCCCCGCTAAGAATTCAGAGAGGGCCTGGCTGGTCAAAATTCTGGAGTCATTGAGATTGATATTGAGATCCCCATCAGCTAAAGGCTCCGCAGCAACAACGTGATCTCCTGGATTTTGATCAGAGTTGTGAACTGAACCCTGACCTTGGTTGATGCTTGATGCGGTTGGAGCCATTCCAGAAGCTGTTGAATCAGAGGAGACGATGAGTAACATATTTCCCTCAACCTGCACAAAGGGCTCAGACGAGCCCTCTCGGAGCTGAATAACAAAGCGAGATACTTTTGACCCGGAAGACTGATAGGCATCAATAGCCCCGATAGCACCGTTGAAATCCTTTGTGTTCAAGGAGCGCTTGAGGCGGGCTGGCAATCTTGAATTAGAAACTTCGATAATAAATTGCTTGAGCTCTGGATTCGACCGGGTGGTGTAAGTCAGAGGTGCAGTTCCTTCGATCACCACAGTTCCACCTGACTCATTTGCTTTATAGTTTAAATTAACAATCTCGACAGTCTTTTGACGTCCTGCTGGGGCTGGCGTCATCTCCGAAGGTGGCTGGACAGCTTCGGCTGGGGGCGCTGCAATGTTTTCAACTGGAGGTGGGGGTTGCTCAACCTGCTGCTGTTGAGTATTGTCCTCTAAAGTCAAGGCGCCTTCATTTGGGTCTGTTGGAGGTTGGGATGTGTCAGCAATTGGCGGAGGCGGTTCTTGTGGGGGGAATGGGTTCTTGAGATTGTTGAGACTGTTGAGCTTCCTTTTCCCCGCCCGTGTTGTTCAGATCATCGAGAAATTCATCCTCTGCAGGTTTAGCTTCAGAATTTTGCGAGTCCTCAAGCGTGGCCTCACCACTTGGGTCACCTGACGCGACTTCTGCGGACAAATCATCTGGAGGGGCCTGGTCGGAGGAATCTTCGGGCCCCGTTGCACACCCTAAACTCACAAGAAAGATTGCCACCACATAAAAATTTCGCGCTCTCATTTGAAGCCCGAATATGCCCCGTGTTTTGTTCTTCATAATTCCTCCGCACTATTTTCCTGGCTGTAACTTAATTACCTTTGGCTGCTGGTTTACAATTCCGACCTCCTCGAATGTCTCAATGATGACGATTTCTCCCTCACGAATAGCAGCTACATACCCGTTATTTCGCCCGATTTTAGTTCTCTTGTTGACGATATGAACCTTTCGTTCAGGGTCCCCTTGATCTAAAATCAACGCACGCGGATTCGCGACTTCCCAAATGATTCCAACAATTTCCTGCCTATCTAAATCTATTTTGATAAGTGGATCTAAAATCTCAATGTTTTGCTCTGTCTTTTGGCCCCCGCCACTGACAATGGCTTTTTTCTGAAAAGACTTGTGAATCATAAACGGATCTCGACGGCCGGTTGGATCATAGACATATTCTTCCTTCACCGAACCACCCTGCTGGGCTGCCAGGGCGGACGATGATGACGGGTTTTCTGAGGCGGACCCTTCATCAGAGGGCGATCCGGCTGGTGATACGGCAGACTCGGGTCCCAACAGCTCACTTGGCACCGGTGATGGAGCTGCAGGGGAAGGCTTCTTGGGGGGCGGAGTGGCGGGCGGCACTGAAGCAGGAGTAGCGCCTTCAGCCGGCGGAGATACCTCTGTCGGGGCTGCTACTTTTTCCTGACTCAAAGCCAGGTTTGATACAAAGAGGATCCCCAGGATGCAAAACTTCATTGTTTCGCCCCTCAGACTTTTTTGCATCCTCAGAGTTAAGTCGATATCCAACCACCGTCCCCTCAAACTTGAGGTGACCTTTCTCCCTGCTGGTGCCCAACTGAATTTTGAAGTCTTGAATTCGAATGAGCCTCTCTGAAGTAGAAGCATGATAGATGAAAAGCGCAATATCTCCATAAGTTGAGTCATCAATCGTGATCCGCACAGGGACCTCATCCACAATATCTTTATGAACAGGCGCCTGAGGCGTCATAGCCTTAATTTTGGCGCGAGACGCCTGGCTAAAAACAGTAATCTGCCGGTTCATATCAAAAGACGTCAGCTGATTTGGCAATTTCTTTGAAATTTCTTGAAATTGAGTTCCCAATCCCCCAACAATTTCTTTGATTCTTTTTTCTTCCTTCAACGCAATTTCAGTTTCCTTCTTTTTGACTTCTTCGACCTCTAATGCATTTGCGGCCGCAGAAATCTCAGTTTCAAGAACATGACCGTCATCAAAAATAAAATAGTAGTAGAGACCACCCAAAGCACCGCCAAACAAAAATATCTGAGAGATTGTTAGAGCTAACAGCTTCTCTATGACCTTCCTCATTGGTCCTTCTCCAATTTTGCGGAAATCTCAAAATCCCTAATCTTCTGACCATCCAAAATCGCTTCTGTTGTGCCGCTCGGCTGAACATCATTTAGAAATACACTTCGACTCAAAGCCTCTATAAAGCTTGCAATGTCTGAATCAGTCATAGCTTGACCACGAAGAGACAATTTGGTTTTAGTAAACTCAAGCTCTTTAAGCCAGACTCTTTCCGGTATAACCTGTTGAAATAAATCCAATATTTGAATTTCGCGCAGGCGATCTTTCGAAAGAGTCTGAATAATCTCGATTTGCTTTTTGATTTTCTTTTCGTCTTCTTGGAACTTTTTAATTTCACGAACCGCACGGTCTGCTTTTTGATTGAATGCCTGAAGTTCAACTATAGAATTGGTTATCGATTCCTTTTTTGCTCTGAGTTTGGGAATTGTAATGGATTCATAAATAAACAAAGCGGCTGGAATCAAGATCAACACCAACACCCTGACAATGACTTGCCTTTGAATCTCAGAAGGTGCCATCCCGTCGAGGGTGGGCGCTATGACATTTGCCTGTTCGCTTGTGGTCTGCGCACCCAGGAGATTAACGCGAATCATGAGTCACCCAACTTTCGAAGCCCGAGCCAAGGGCTATGGATGAAAACGGCATAATTTGTTGAATGTAACTCGGAGAGATCTTGTTAGAGTTAACTTTGATCTTATGGAATGGATTCATTTCTTCAAATGGAATTCCAGTAGCCCGCCCAAGTGCGTCGATCATTCCGAAATTTTGAGCACTTCCCCCAGTATAAAAACAACGATTTGGAACGATTCCATTTGTGCTCGCGCTCAGGAATTCCAATGAATTTCTGATTTCTTCTGAAACTTGGTCATTAGTTGCCGCCATGACAGAATGAATTTCAGCCGGAGTATCTTTTTTCGAAGAAGAATTAATCTTCAGTCCTTCTGCTTCTTGAAGACTGATTCCCAACACCTTCGAAATTTCATTTGAATAATTTGATCCGCCAACAGGAATATCACGACAGAATACAACCTCGCCGGCTTGCACGACGACAAAATTTGTAATATTTGCTCCAAAATTCAAAACGCCTATGATTTCATTTCGAAACTTCCCATAGTTAACCTCAAAAACATTGGCAAGTGCAAAACCACTCACATCGATTATCGCTGGCTTTAGACCAGAGGCCTGAATAACTTGAGTATATTGGGAAACAAGCTCATTTTGGGCCGCGACAAGAATAACCTCCATTGTGTCAGGGGACTGAGAAACCGGAAGTATATGGTAGGCAAGTGAAACGTTATTGATATCAAACGGGATGTATTGCTCGGCCTCGAATCGCAGTTGGTTCTTGACCACCTTCTTGTCCATTTGAGGAATGGTGATTTTTTTTACAATGACTGCAGTTCCCCACATTCCCGTACAAACATTTCGTCGTTTAGTTTTCATTTCAGAAAGAAGTGCTTGAATGGCCATTTTAACTGACCCAATGTCAGTTAGATCTCCGGTCCCAACTGAATTTGCCGGTGTTGGAATGAGTGAGAAAGAATTTAAAGTTATTCCGGACCTCGATACATCGACCTCGGCAATCTTAATCGACGAAGATCCAATATCCAATCCTAGTAATTTTTTGTTGAAAAGAACATGCTCATCCTAAGCAGCTTTCGGCTCAATTTCTATTATGGGTTTGTGTCCCAAGCGATGTCAAATCATCGACACCAGACAAAGGGCGAGACTGGGCACAAAAAGTGATTGTTAAAATCCTGGAAGAAAAAAACTAAAATAACTCAAGGCCAAGGTCTGTCCTCCTAGCACATAGACCAGCGCCGCAAGGGCTAAATAGGGACCAAAAGGGATAGCGGTCTTAAGCCCGCCCTTCGTCTTCAGCGCTATGAAAATTCCGATTGCAGAACCTGTCAGCGCAGAAACCATGATAACAAAAGGAATTGCCTTCCATCCTAAAATTGCCCCAATCCAGGCTAATAGCTTAATATCGCCTCCACCCATGCCCTCGTTCTTTGTAAATAGGAAATACAAGAAAGCAATGAGCCAAAGGAAGCCTCCTCCAAGGAGGACACCAATAAAACTTTCTAACAATGAGCGATCAGGATTGAGCCAGGCTCCTGCAAGCCCAAGGACCACACCAGATAATGTAAACTCATCGGGAAGAATCATGTGATCAAAATCTATAAAAGTGCAAATAACGAGACCAAAAATAAAAATCAAATACTCGAGTAAGGTCCAGGATAGTCCGTACTGGAGAAAGGCAGCACAAAACAAACTTGCCGTCAAAAATTCGACAAATGGATATCTTATGGAAAAGGAGGCCTTGCACGACCTGCACTTTCCGCCAAGAAGAATCCACGAAACAATTGGAATGTTGTCATACCAAGCTACAATTGTATGGCAAGACTGACAATGAGACCGGGGCTTAACGACAGACTGGTTTTTTGGTAACCGATAGATTACAACGTTTCCAAAGCTTCCAAGTATGGCACCAAGGAGAAAAAAGAAGAAGGCCAATAACATTTCTTCGTTAAACAATGTCTTTTCTCCTGAATAGAAAATCAGCCACAAACAGGTATATTAAGACCCACGACAAGTAATGAACACCCATGCTTCGATAAACAACAAGATCTATTCCTTTTTCAAGAAAATAGTAGCTTTTCCAATTGAACCTGTAGAATTGGGGAATGATGTAACCGAGGGCATCTGCAAGAAAAACGTAAACCTGAGAATGACTCTTTTGAGCAAAATAGGACAAGTCACTCAACCAATGTCCGACCAGGTAAATTGAAACTCCAAAAATAAGGCTGATGATGGGTCTCACAAAAAAGCTGGTCATCAGGGTAAAACTCAAAATAACTAATGCCTTTAAAAATACGCTGACCGCAATCAGAAAAAACCAGCTAGTTTCCTGGGAATCCAAAAGGAACCAAAGGACAAGACTGCAGGTCGCAAACAACAAAAGCAGTAACTCAATCAATCCGATCCACTTCCCCAGCAAAAAATGGGTTCGACTGATCGGGCGCGAAAGCAGAAGCAAACAGGTTTGCTTATCAACTTCTTTGGAAACAACATAGGCCCCCGAAAACGAAGCGACAAACAGCAGCGATATTTCCAAAGCTGACAAACCGAAATCCATAAGTATCTTCTGCTCTTCAGCAAACGTGAGTTGCCCCAAGACCGTTGATAAGCTTAAAAGCAGAAAACTGAGCGCCACGGCCACCCAAAAAAATTTTTCTCGCATCCATTCTCGATAGGTATTCCATCCAATGACCAATGCTAATCTCAAGATGTCCCCCTCAGTTTTAGCTCCTTGAAGGCTTCCTCTAGGCTCTTCTGATCCTTCATGACAGTGTCGATACTTCCCTGATAAATGATTTCACCCTGATGAATCACCACCAAGTGGGAACATAACTGCTCCATGTCTTCGAGAAGATGACTGCTGAAAAAAATTCCTCGCCCTTGTTTCTGCTGATCACGAAGAATCTCTTTAACGAGGATTCGCCCGTCAGGATCCAATCCCGACATGGGCTCATCCAGAATCAAAAGTTCTGGCTCATGAAGAATTGCCTGAGCCAACCCCGCTCTTTGTAACATTCCTTTGGAGAAGGTTCGCAATCGACGATCTTTTGCGTCAAACAGTCCAACCCTCTTAAGAGTCTCATGTGCACGGTCTTTAAAAAACTTCTTGCTGTCGTAGGTTAGGCTCCAATGAAACTCAAGAAACTCCATCGCTGAAAGAAACTCATACAAATAGGGACGTTCTGGCAAATATCCGATACGTTTTTTATTTCGAATTGACAGAGGTTCTCCGAAAAATTTCACTTCCCCAGAATCAGGTTTAATAAATTGGAGGATACCTTTAATCGTCGTGGTCTTCCCAGAGCCATTATTTCCAACAAATCCGTAAGTGTGTTGGCTCCGTATGGAAAACGATACGTCTTTCAACACATGGACTTTTTTCATAAAAAATCCGGCTTTAAAGGTTTTATTCAGGCCTTGAACTGTCACCGCATCCATGGGTTTTTTCTCACCTTTGTTATTTTATTTGGGGGTTGAGTGCCTTCACCATTTCCCTCACGGGGTCATATTGTCGAGAAGTCGCCGGCATTAAATCTTGATTGCCTAAAATCTCCGAAAAAGCCTTCGATTCCTTATTTTTCTGGAAAATATCAATCAGGGACATCATCAGAGTATGGGTAAACTTAGGGTACTTGTCATAAAAATCTTGCCTCACCGCAAACGGATCGCTTGGAATCGGCTCACTCATCCAAATAACATTATATTTGATATTCGGCTTATTGGAAAACTTCGTCCAGGCGCCATTGGTTCCTTTTGCATTATCGCTAAAAACTGCGGCAACATCAGCCTCATTATTTTCCAACATTTCTATTGATCGAGAATGATTTCCCGAAAAAAGCACTTTCCCAAAGATTTTCTGATCAATTCCCTTCTTGAGGAGCATCACTTGAGGATAGAGAAAGCCAGAGGTTGAGTGGCTATCCACAAAGACAACTCTTTTCCCTTTCAACTGGCTCAAATTCTTAACCTTTGAGTCTTTTCTTGCAATCAATGCCGAATAATAAAATGGGTCAAAATAAACTTTTTTTAATAAAACCTTGGCATGCACACGCTCTTCAGCATAAACGTAAGTTAAAGCTGAAAATAAAGCGAAATCAATTTTATGATTTTTCATCGCCTCGATCAGACTTTCGTAGTCTTTTGAAATCAAGATATTCACAGAAACACCAAGTTCAGCCTGCATTTGCTTTGCAAGCTCAATGGATTGAGTTTTCAAATCTGCGGGCCTCCCACCAGGGGTCAAGCCAATCGTTATGGACTCAGGAACCTCCGATGGAATCGAATTCGCGAAACCACATTGGGCGTATAAAGCAGTCCCTAAAAATAACCTTAAGAACTGTCTAAAAAAACCTCTCCTCAAAAAACCTCCATCTGCGGCAAAGGAGACACTCGAATGTGATTCAATCGAGATCTTTGCAGAGCCAAAATAAAAGCCTCAGCTGCATCGCTTTCAGTAATACACGGAATGCTATTATCAATGCAAGCCCGACGAATGTCGAAACTTGCTTCTATGGACCTTCTTCCAGTTGTTGTATTGATAACAATACTGACTTCCCCTGATCGAATTCGGTCAACACAATGAGGACGACCTTCATGAACCTTACGCAAATGAAGACAGCTAAGACCTTGGTCCTGAAAATATTGTGCAGTTCCTGCTGTTCCAGAAAGACTATATCCCATCTGAATAAGCTCTCGAGCCATGGTTAGCATCAAAGGTTTATCTTTTTCCCGCAATGAAAGAAATACTTCACCTTTTGGAGGAAACTGAATCTAACTTGATACGAAAACCTTCATTAAGACCTCCGAATAGTCACATCCTCGACCCATGGACTCACCAGTCGATTTCATCTCTGGGCCCAAAATCGAATCGGCCTCTGGAAATTTTTTGAATGGAAAGACAACGCCTTTAACTGAAACTACATCAGTTTTAAGCCAATTCATATTTTTAAGATCGAGTTCTGACTTTGGAATTTTCAGCTGAGCTGCAATGCCCAGGTCCACAACTGGAATCTGAGTGGCCTTTGCCATAAATGGAACAGAACGAGAGCTTCGAGGATTGGCTTCGAGCACATAAATAATGTCATTTTTCACTGCCAACTGAAGATTCAGGTGCCCCAAAACATTTAACCGTTCTGCCAAACGACAACTTAATTCCTCAATTCGACGACAAGACTCATCCTTCAATCGCTGGGGAGGCAAAACTCCCATACTGTCTCCCGAATGAACTCCCGCGGCTTCAATATGTTCCACAATACCACCGACAACGATCCAATCAGGTCCCCTCACCAAATCAACGTCAACTTCAAGAGCCCCCTCGAGAAATTGATCCATTAAACAAGGCTTTTCTGGAGAGATAAAATCAGCATGCCGCCGAAAATAGGATCTTAGTTCCTCTTGATTCTCAACGACTTCCATGCGTCGCCCGCCTAAAACATAGCTTGGACGACAAATAATAGGATACCCTATGGATAACTCTGCCTTGAGAGCCTGCTCGAGGGAGCCGGCCATGGCTGAGTGCGGGATTTTAAGATCTAACTCTCGACAGATTTTGGCAAAGAGTCCACGATCCTCAGCAAGGTCTATGGTCTCTTGAGAGGAACCAAGAAGATTAAATCCAGAGGCCAGGAGGCCCGGGGTTAAATTCAGTGGAGTCTGCCCACCCAACTGAGCAATAAAACCCTTTGGCTGACTAAAACGCATCACCTCGCGGACAGATTCTACAGTTAAAGGCTCAAAGAAAAGAAAATCAGAGGTGTCGTAATCAGTGGATACAGTTTCAGGATTGGAGTTAACCATGACCACTTGTTTGCCCTGTTTCTGCAGTGCCTTGACACCTCTCACACATCCATAGTCAAACTCAATACCTTGGCCGATCCGATTTGGACCACTCCCTATGACCACAATTGGCCCAGAAAACTTAACATCTGACCCTGCCAAAGGCCAATAGGAGGAGTAAAAATAAGGAGTTGAAGATGCAAATTCCCCAGCACAAGTATCTACCTGCAAATACCTTGGGAAAACCTGATTTTTTTCGCGAAAGGTTAAGATTTCTTTTTCAGTCAGACCCATGATCTTAGCTATTCGAGCGTCTGTAAATCCTTTTCGTTTAGCACGCAGTATAAGTTCTTGGTCTAGGCTCGTTAATTTGGCTGCGACCTTAAGCTTCTGTTCAAACTTAAGAAGACCTTCGATCTGTTCCAAAAACCATGGATTAATCTGAGTTAGGGCCTCGATCTCCTCAACTGTTTTGTCCTCCCTAAAAGCTTGAAAGAGCGAAAATATTCGCTTTGAATTCGGATAGGAAAGCTGGTCTGCCGACCAAGTCGTATCTGGAATAGCCTCAGGATTAAACTCTAAGGAAGCTAATGCCTTCATCAAAGACTCTTGAAAGGTTCGCCCAATGCCCATAACTTCGCCAACACTTTTCATTTGAGTCGTTAGCGAATCCTTTGTTCCAGGGAATTTTTCAAAGGCGAATCGTGGAATCTTGGTCACTACATAATCCAAAGCCGGTTCATAACATGAGGGAGTGACCTGAGTGATATCGTTTTTAATCTCATCCAACTGATAGCCAACAGATAAGAGCGCCGCAATTTTGGCAATTGGGAATCCAGTCGCCTTGCTTGCCAAGGCCGAAGAACGACTGACCCGAGGATTCATTTCAATGACGACTCGCTCACCAGTCTTCGGATGTACCGCAAATTGAATATTTGCACCCCCGTTTCAACGCCAACGGCGTTGACAATCAAACAGGCCTCGTCGCGCATGGCTTGATACTCACGATCGTTCAAAGTCTGCTGAGGAGCCACTGTAATACTGTCTCCCGTATGAACTCCACAGGGATCAAGGTTCTCAATAGAACAGATAACGACGAATGTTCCTCCAGAATCCCGCATCACCTCGAGCTCAAATTCTTTCCATCCAAGGATACTTGCTTCAACTAACACCTCAGTCGTGGGACTCTCATGAAGAGCCTGCACCAACATTTTTTGATATTCATCAGGTGAGTAAGCTATTCCGCCGCCGCCGCCGCCCAATGTATAATTCGGTCGAAGAATTAATGGAAACCCAAGTTGTTCTGCGACTTGCAAGCCCCGTTCATAAGTTCTAACCATAAAACTCTCTGGATACTTGGCTCCGACTTGATCCAAAATATTCCTAAAGAGCTCGCGATCCTCGGCCGCCTTAATAACCTCCGGTGTAGCACCAAGGAGCTGTACATTATGTTTTTTCAAGATTCCCTGATGATAAAGCTCTAGCGCCAAATTAAGAGCTGTCTGCCCGCCCAAAGTTGGAATAATTGCTTGCGGTTTCTCAATTTCAATAATTTTTTCAAGATAAGCCGGCTTTAGTGGCTCAATATATACTTTTGAGGCAATTTCAGGGTCAGTCATGATTGTTGCCGGATTTGAATTAACGAGGATGACTTCTAAGCCTTCTTTTTTAAGGGCCTTACAGGCTTGAGTTCCTGAATAGTCAAACTCACAGGCCTGTCCAATCACAATGGGCCCGCTTCCAATAATCAAAACTTTTTTTAACCCAGCCTTCAGCGGCACAGAACCTCCTTGAAATCTAAATCAAAGTCCAAAACCAAATCCAAATGAAAATCTAAATTTAAATCTTACTTTCGTTCGAATAAATGAGCTCAGGTTTTACATGCTTATATCGCTCAAAACGAAAACGCATTTTAATCAATCTAAGCATCATGAGCTCGGGATCCAAGTCTGGATCTTTTCGATGTCTCTTGATCTCATTGAAAATAAACTTCTGAGCATCCGAGGGATGAAAGGAAAACCCCTTCGTAAAAACAAAAGACCCCCGCCAAGGGATCAGACGGACTTCAAAAATTTCTTCAGTATTAAACCCAAAAACCAGGTCAGACTTCTTGACAACTACCTTCTCATTTTTCAATAGATCCTTGAGATAAATATCTTGATCCTTAATCTTAATAAATTGAAACAAAGAATGCCTATGACTCTTTAAATCATTGATCAACGCTTTCTCTTCTTCGGAAAATCGGAGCTCTCGGACAAGGTGACAAACCTCAAGGGGGGTTTGCCCATAACCTGACACTTCCCGAGTAAAAAATACCAGTCATAAAATTGACACATTCTAAGATCAAAAGACTCCGAATTCTCTTCGTCTAAGGGACCGTCAAAAAACTCGCTCTTTGCTTGAGCAAGCTCACCTTTGAACTCTGGACCAGCAAAATGTTGCAGTATTTTTTCAATCAAAGGTTCAAAGGGGTTCATACAATCCTTTCAAAAAAATAGCCAAAAAGTGCCTGAGCCTCATGGGGACCTGGGCAGGCCTCCGGGTGATATTGAATTCCAAGAATTTTTTTCTTAGGATCACAAAAGCCGGCCACAGTTTGGTCATTCAAATTAACTTGCGTCACCGAAACATCTTGCGGAAGCGACTCCCGTCTCACTGCATAGCCATGATTCTGGCTGGTCACGTAGATTTTTTTTAAAAGATCATCTTTAATCGGATGATTGCTGCCCCGATGACCAAACTTTAATTTATAGGTTTGAGCACCTAAAGCTAAGGCTAGTATTTGATGCCCCATACAGATTCCAAAAATTGGCAATTGCCCAACAAGCTCCTGAACAGTCCTTTGAGCGATTTGAACATCCGCAGGATCTCCAGGACCATTTGTCAGCATCAAAGCCCCAGGCTTGTAGGCCAAAATTTCAGAGGCCGGAGTTCGACTGTTAAAAATCTTCAATTCGGAGGACCATTTGGACAACTCACGTAAAATGTTTTCCTTGCAGCCAAAATCCAAAACGGCCACCTTGGGACCAATGGGAAGGTCTCCCTCTCGAATTTCGGACTTTGTCCGCGAAACTGAGTGGACCCAGTCTTTCGAAATTTTCTTTTTTTGAGCGATGAGTCCAATGGCAAGATGTTTAGCCTCGGCTTCAGTATTTGCTGTTAAAAGAGCACCCCACGGAGTCCCGCCGGAGCGAAGCCTCATAACTAGGTTTCTTGTATCTATCTCAGAAACGACAGGGATTTCAGCTTTTGCCAATCGCTCAATCCAATCACTATCGCGAACGGAGTTCTGAATTTCTAGGCAAATAAATCCTTCAATCCAAATTTTCCCGGATTCCCAAACAGAATTATCCACTGAATAATTGCCCTGCATTGGAGCCGTCATCACAACAATCTGGGAATAATAGGAAGGATCCGTTGCAATTTCCTCATAACCTGAGTGAGAGGTGTTAAACACAACTTCACCTGCACGGGGAACTCCACCATCCCAGGTCCCTGAATAGATCTCCCCAGTCTCAAGAACTAAGTATGCTTTCATTTAACTCCTTCAAGAATTTTTTGCAGAAGTGCTTGCCTCAACCAAACCCCATGTTCAACTTGGTTCATAAACTGAGAACGCGGATCGACCGAAACCGCCTGATCTAATTCAATTCCGTAATTCACAGGTCCCGGATGAAAGATGCACATAGACTCAGGCATTTTTTGGAGCCATTCTTTCCCTATCTGATAATGGACTTTATAGGAATCTAGAGAAATTTTCTGAGCATGCCGCTCAAGTTGAACTCGTAAAACCATAATTGCATGAGCCCAAGCGATCCCTTCCTCAAGAGACTTGAACTTATGAAAACGATCACTCTCGGGCATAAACTCTGAGGGCCCACAATAAGCCACTTCATAACCCAAAATCCGCGAAAGCTCGACATGTGAAGCCGCAACTCTTGAATGCTTAATGTCGCCAATGATAAGTAAACGACGGCCTCGAAGATCGCCAATCTGCTCCCTCCAGCAAAAGGCATCAAGCAAGGCCTGGGTCGGATGCCCTTGAAGGCCCCAGCCTGCATTTATCACCGGTCTTTTCATTTTTTTTCAGCCATGTCCCTAAGTGCTGAATTATCACCACACCGAATAATAAATATTTCTGGATTCATTGCCTGAATATTCAAGATTGTATCTTCGAAAGACTCGCCCTTTGAGAGACTTGTTCCTTCAACCCCACTCAGAACCAAAGGATGGAGTCCAAGGCGGGCACAAGCGGTCTCAAAAGAAAATCTCGTGCGAGTGCTTGGTTCAAAAAAACAGCAAGGCCGCAGTGAGTCCATGAAATTGAGAAGTTTCACGCTTTTGAGAATATTTAGTCTTTTGAAATGCTAAATGGGCTTCTTTTATTTCTTTGGAAAGCTGAAATAGATTATTGATTTGATTTTCTGAAATATCTTTAAGATCGAGGAGTCCTGCAGGATAAAACATCGAAAGGCAGACTATCCAAGTGGGGCCAGGGAGTCAATCGCCCATGTTAAGGGCCCGCGCAATAATAAATGGTCCAGGTTAATTACACTCTCAATCCAGGGTTTTTAAGATGCGCCGCCAACGAATTTTTCCGCCGGAACCAAAGGACATCCAAACCAAGGTCACTTTGCCAATAATTCGATCAAATGGAACGGTCCCCCAGTCGCGCGAGTCATCACTAGTCCCTCGATTATCCCCAAGAACAAAGACATGTCCATCTGGAACGGAAATGGGACCAATTTTTGAACTCCCGCCCGCCTGCTTTCCAATGATAATCATATGATTGAGACCCTTTCCACTTTCCATCACTAATTCAAAGGCCTCCGAGTTTGGGTTATTCTCTGCATTGTCGATCTCCGAGGCCTTTTCGTATTGAAGAAACTCTCCGTTGATCTTGAGGCGCTCGCCTTCAAATTCAATTTTATCCCCCGGAAGCCCTAAAACTCGTTTGACATACTGAGTTTGGGGTTGGGTTGGAAAAGTAAAAACGATAACTTGCCCGCGACGGATCTGATCTGAGTTCAGAAATCTGAGCGCCTCAGGCCACTGAAACTGATAAGCCCTCCGATAGGAAAAAATAAAATCACCAGGCTTGAGAACTGGCTGCATTGAACCGGTCGGAACCTTGTAAGCCGTCAAAACATAACCCCGAACCAAAATGGCTCCAACAACACCTGCAACAAGAGTCAAAGCGTAGGCTCTTAGTCGCCTATTCACTGTACCCTCTTAAAAAATCGATCCCAGCGAATCCGCGTCGGATCACAAACAAAGGGGGCTGAAGATAGAGTCTCCTCACAACTCAGCCAAATCATCCAGGCCTTGCCAACCAAAAGCTTTTCATCGACAACACCCCAAACCCTGCCGTCGCTGGATTGATCTCGATTGTCTCCCATAAAAAAATACTGCTTTGGTCCCAACTTATATACAGTTTCATCAGATTGCTCTTTTTGCTCTGAAAAAAAGCGAATTCTGTAGTCGGAATTCTGCCCGTTTCTTTCCTTAAAATAGCTAAATTTATCAGTCTCATCATCCGAAGAGACCTTGATACCTCTTTGTTCTAGTTCCGTTAGAGGCTCGATCGCCCATTCCCGTCCGTCAACAGAAATTCTTCCATTTGAAACTCGAATCTCATCACCCGGAACCCCAATCAGCCTCTTAATATAGTAAACTTCGGGTTTTTCTGGAAACTTAAAAACCATCACATCACCGGGGGTAGGATCTGTCCATCTGAGCAACCATCGATCAAAAAATGGAACCTTCAATCCATAACTGAGCTTTGCAACTATAATATGGTCATGAATCAGAAGCGTTGGAATCATGCTCCCGGAGGAATCACGAAGGCTCAACCACAGCCCAACGGATGGTTAGCACAAGTAGAATCGGAAATAAAAAAGCTCTCAAGGCTTGGGGCCAGGTCCCCTTGAGGTTTTTCATCGGCTACTAATTAACTGAATGAAAGAAGCGACCCCAACGGATCGTCAGTGGGTTACATAGAAAAGGAACCATAGGAATGGTCTCTTCACAACTGAGCCAAACCAACATCGCCCTTCCCAAAATATAGTCTTTGGGCAAAAATCCCCAAACTCGACTGTCTGAGGAGTTATTCCGATTATCCCCCATCATAAACAAATGACCTTCAGGAACAACCACTGGGCCATATTGCTCATAAAGGTCCCCTTTTCGAATCAATATACTATGCTTTTTTTCAACAAGAGATTCTGTGAAGTGAGCATAGTTTTCTTTGGAATCGACTCCATAGCCACCTTCCCGTTGAAAGTCCCTCTCTCTGAGCCAATCAAAATCATCTTTTGAAACGGGAACGGATTTTTCTTGGGGTTTGTCATTCACATAGAGTGTTCCATTTTCATAGTAAATCTTATCGCCAGCTTCGCCGACGACCCGCTTGATAAAAAAAGTACTCATGTCCTTTGGATATTTAAAAACAACAACTTCACCCCGTTTAGGCTCACTGAACTTAAACATCCAGTTGTCGCTAAAGGGCACTCGAATCCCGTAGGTCAATTTGTTCACAAAAATATGATCGTGAATGAGAAGAGATGGAAGCATACTTCCGGATGGAATCACATACGCTTCGACAAAGGCCCAACGAATCGATAGAGCAACGAGGACCGCGATGCCCAGAGAGCCCCACCCGTCAGTCCAAAAATGTCGTTCTCGCCAGTTTAGAGTATACTTATTCTGTGCTGTATTCACTATCAATCCCCTTGCTGTTGATCTTTGGCAAATCGACAGCTGTAGTCTTCGACCTTAATCCTCAACCTTGAGAATTGCCAAGAAGGCCTCTTATGGGACATCGACGGAGCCGATTTGCTTCATGCGCTTCTTGCCCTCTTTTTGACGTTCCAAAAGTTTTCTCTTTCGAGATATGTCACCACCATAACATTTCGCCGTCACGTCTTTTCTCAAAGCTCCCAGAGTTTCACGGGCCACAATTTTAGCGCCAATCGTTGCCTGAATAGCTACCTGATATTGTTGACGAGGAATAAGCTCTTTCATTTTTTCGGCGAGAGCTCTCCCTCGGTGTTGAGCTTTTGTCCGGTGAATGACCAAAGAAAGCGCATCCACAGGCTCCCCGTTAATCAAAATATCCATCTTAACCAAATCTGATTCCTCAAAATCCATAAACTCATATTCAAGTGAGGCATATACCTTGGAAATTGATTTCAGACGATCATAGAAGTCCATGACCATTTCGTTCAGTGGAAGTTTATACTCTATAATGACCTTTTTCTCGTTGACATAATCCATCTTGATCTGGTGTCCGCGCTTATCTTCACAAAGCTTCAGAATGCTTCCGATATACTCTGTTGGCGTATGAATAGTCACTTTAACATAGGGCTCTTCCATTTTGATAATTTTAGTCTCGGGCGGCATCTGTGCCGGATTTTCAAGATAGGTCACAGAGCCATCAGTTTGATGCAAACGATAGACAACAGTTGGAGCCGTTGTAATCAGGTTCAGATTAAATTCTCGCTCTAAACGCTCTTGGACAATTTCCATATGGAGAAGACCTAGAAATCCACAACGATAGCCGAAGCCCAAGGCTGTCGATTTTTCGACCTCAAAGGTAAGGCTTGAATCATTCAGGGCTAATTTATCAAGGGCAACTTTCAAATTTTCATAGTCGGTTGCTTCTATTGGAAAAATTCCGGCAAAAACCATCGGCTTAATTTTCTGAAACCCTGGCAGCTGCTCAGTTGCTGGATTTTTTGCTGAGGTCATCGTATCGCCGACTTTGACATCGCGAATATCTTTAATTCCGCAAATCAAAAAACCAACTTCTCCAGCTTCCAAAGACTCAACAGCCACAGGAAAGGGAGCATTCTTCCCAATCTTTAGAACCTCATAGGCTCGATCGGTCGCCATAAACTTAACTCGATCGCCTTTGATCACTTTCCCGTCAACGATACGAACGAGAACTATAACCCCTTGATAGGCATCAAACCAGGAATCGAAAATGAGGGCTCTCAGGGTAAGATCTGGATTCCCCTTTGGCGGTGGAACCTTGGCCACTACGGCCTCAAGAATTTCTGGAATTCCAATCCGATCCTTGGCTGAAGCGTGAATAATCTCTGAACAGTCTAATCCAACAGTGTCCTCAATTTGCTTTCGAACTCCTTCTGGGTCAGCTGAGGGTAGATCAATTTTATTTAAAACAGGAATGATTTCGAGATTATTCCCCAAGGCCAAATACACGTTCGCCAAAGTCTGTGCTTCAACCCCTTGGGCCGCATCCACAACTAAAACAGCCCCCTCGCAGGCGGCCAACGACCGAGAAACTTCATAGCTGAAATCCACATGCCCGGGAGTATCAATAAGATTTATTTGATAAGTTATCCCATCCTTCGCCTTATAGGACAAACAAACTGTCTGGGCCTTGATTGTAATTCCACGTTCACGCTCAAGCTCCATATTATCCAAAAACTGATGCTTTTCTTCCCGGGCGCTGAGTGCCCCTGTCGCCCATAGCAAACCGTCCGCCAATGTTGATTTTCCATGATCAATATGGGCAATAATTGAGAAATTCCGTATCAGTTTTTGATCCATAAGCCTCTTATTTTCTAAAATAGTCCTTAAGTGCGGAAACTTTGTTTAACTTTTCCCAGGTGAAAGAATCTTCTGTCCGCCCAAAGTGCCCATAGGCCGAAGTGGTGCTATAGATTGGTCTCAGCAGGTCAAAATCTCGAATGATATGTGCAGGCTTCAAACTCCAAAGCTGCTTCACAGCTTTTTCAAGAGCCTCTGAACCGACTTCGCTTGTCCCATATTCATTCACATTGATGCTCACAGGTTCAGCGACTCCGATCGCATAGGCCACCTGAACCAAGCATTTTTTTGCAAGGCCAGCTCCCACAATGTTCTTCGCGATATGGCGGGCCGCATAGGCGGCAGATCTATCCACTTTTGATGGGTCCTTACCAGAGAATGCACCACCGCCATGGGCCCCATGACCGCCATAAGTATCGACGATAATTTTTCGACCAGTCACCCCAGCATCACCCATTGGCCCGCCTGTAACAAAACGGCCAGTTGGGTTGATATGATACTTGGTTTTACTGTCAAGCCAATGACTTGGAATCGATTTCTTAATCAATTCCTCCATGATAAATTCCTTAATTGTTCCAAGCCCAACCTCTTCAGAATGCTGGGTTGAAATAACGACGGTATCAATTCGAGTTAATACATTATTAACATATTGAACTGTAATTTGGGATTTTGCATCAGGTCTGATCCAATTTGCTTTACCAGTTTTTCGAAGTGTTGCAAGATCCTTCACCAGCTTGTGGGACATAGAGATTGATAATGGCATAAGTTCGTCAGTCTCGTCGACGGCATAACCAAACATAAGACCCTGGTCGCCGGCGCCCTGCTCATCGGTTCCCGTTTCTTTGACGCCCTGGCTGATATCAGGGCTTTGCTGACCCACAGCAACCGTAACACCACAAGTCTTATAGTCAAAACCCTTATCTGTATCGTCGTAGCCGATCTTTCGAATTGTCTCCCGGGCAATTTGACCCAGATTGACATGAGCAGTCGTCGTGATTTCTCCAGCAACAACCACCAAACCTGTTGTCAGCAAAGTCTCGCAAGCAACTCGACCCTTTGGATCTTGTGCCAAAATGGCGTCTAACACCGCATCACTAATTTGATCCGCCATTTTATCTGGATGCCCCTCAGACACTGACTCACTGGTAAAAAGATAATTCTTCACTTCAGTTCCTTTCCTCAAACTGTTTCAAATACACTTGAATAATATAATTCTATGTCAATTCCATTATAATTCCATGAAATGACATAGAAATTAAGGTGAGGGGAAAGTAGCAAAGTGAAGGGGCTGGGTCAATGACTCTTAGGCGGCCTTTCTAAATCGACCGACATACTCAAACTGACTATTGAGGTGCCGCATCTTGCCCTCTTTAGAAAGCTCGAATTTTTTGTGATTCTTGTGAAGTTTCCGTGTTTTGAGAAATTGACGCTCAAGTTTACTCACAACCAAATCAATCGCTGAATAGGCATCCACATTTTCACTCTGAGCTTTGAAATATCTTTCCCTTGAATTGACCTTGATCTCAGCACGAAAAACATTTTTGACTTTGCTAAAATAGACCTGCCCAAAACCCTCTTTAAGTAAAAACTGACTGATCTCGGCAATTCTGTGTCTGGCATATTCCTCAAGGGCTTCAGAGCGGTCAAGACGCTTAAAAGTAAATACCATTTTCATTAGGACTCCTTCTGTGAGTGACAGATGACTCTTCATTCCTATCGGATCGACCTGGCAAATAATCGAGAGTCATCTCAAATTAAAAAATAAGTTTTGCGGCGCAATATGTTTCGATTTAATTTGAGGCAATTTCCAACAACGCTGCCCCTTTTCTGGACACTTTTTTCAAAGCCTTTTGACTCGCCTGTCTGGCTCTGCCACAACCAACCCATGATGAGCGTACAACCAACAATAAAAAAATTTTTGATCCAATTAGCGACTCTTTTTGGGGTCGGAAAGCTCCCAAAGGGGCCTGGAACCTGGGGAACCCTGGCCACACTGCCTGTGGCCTGGATCTTAATGCAAATGGGGCCATTGCTCTATATGGCAATAGTGGTTTTGCTGCTGCCCGTCGCAATCCTTTCTGCTGAGTTGTACGAGCAGTTTTCCGGGAACCACGATTCCAAGGAGATTGTCATCGATGAAGTGATTGGCTTCTTAATCACGATGACGTGGCTTCCCATGGGATGGCAGAGTTTTGTTTTTGGCTTTTTACTCTTTCGATTGCTGGACATTTGGAAGCCATATCCAATAAGCTACCTAGATAAGAAGATCCAAGGGGGTCTTGGAGTGGTGATTGATGACGTCGCCGCTGGAATTGTCGCAAATGTGATTCTACAGCTGGTTTATACAAAGACCATGTGGCTTGGATCCCAAGTGATCACATCACTAGCGCCAGTAACTGCCGGTGGATAAGTTATGAAACCTCTTAAAGATCTTCTGGCTGAATTGGTTCTTGAGCTTCGTCGCAAAAAACTAACTGTTAGTTTTGCGGAAAGTTGTACGGGAGGAAGACTTTCTGCAGCAGTCACTGAGATTCCTGGCATTTCCGATATTTTTGTCGGCTCGGTGATTAGCTATGCAAATGAAGTTAAGATCGATCTTCTGGGGGTTCGTCGAGAAGCTCTCATTGATGAGGGTGCGGTCAGCGAGATCGTTGTCTTGCAGATGGCGCAAGGAGTGCGTCAGCAACTGAAAACAGAATGTTCTGTGGCGATCACAGGAATTGCGGGTCCGACGGGTGGATCTCCGCAAAAACCAGTGGGCACAGTTTGGTTTGCCGCGTGTGGACCAAACTTTGAATCGACAGAGCGAAAATCTTTTGTGGGTTCGCGAATTGATGTCCAAGATCAAGCCGTATACCATGCAGCAGGTTTTATGTTGAGGTTGTTAAATCAGTCACCCGAGTTACGAACCACGAACCGCGATCCAGAAGATCGCATAAACAGAGACCCCATAAAAAAGGTCTCAAAACAGAAGTAAAGAGGTATGAAGATGGCTAATGTTTCAGAAAAGTCCAATACAAAAGTAGATAATAAAGGTCAGGGCGAGAGATTGAAAGCTCTAGAACTTGCCGTTTCAACAATTGAAAAGCAATTTGGCAAAGGTTCAATCATGCGTCTCGGGATGAATGAAAGCCTTTCCAAGGACATTGATACAATCAGCACGGGTGCATTGAGCCTAGATATTGCTCTTGGCATTGGGGGACTTCCACGGGGAAGAATTGTAGAAATTTTCGGCCCAGAGTCTTCAGGAAAACGACCCTGGCTCTCTCGGCAATTGCGCAAGCCCAAAAGAAAGGTGGCGTGGTTGCTTTTATCGATGCTGAGCACGCTCTTGATGTGACTTATGCCCGGAAATTGGGTGTGAATACTGAAGATCTTTTGATCTCTCAGCCAGATACTGGTGAACAAGCCCTGGAAATTACAGAAACTTTGGTCCGATCAGGAGCAGTTGACGTTCTTGTTGTGGACTCAGTCGCGGCGCTCGTTCCACGAGCTGAGATTGAAGGAGAAATGGGTGACAGCCACATGGGACTTCAAGCTCGCTTGATGTCACAAGCCCTGCGAAAACTGACTGGCTCCATCAATCGTTCAAAAACTTTGGTTATTTTTATCAACCAAATCCGTATGAAAATTGGTGTGATGTTCGGTAACCCAGAAACAACAACTGGTGGAAATGCTCTGAAATTTTATAGCTCTATTCGTTTAGATGTTCGCCGTGTAGGAGCCATTAAAAATGGAGAAGAGGTCACCGGAAACCGAACCTCGGTCAAGGTTGTTAAAAACAAAATGGCACCTCCTTTCACAAAAACTGAATTCGACTTGATGTACGGCGAAGGAATCTCTGAAGAAGGTGATCTTTTAGATTTGGCTGTCACCGCAAATCTCGTCGACAAATCAGGCGCGTGGTTCAGTTACAATGGCGAAAGAATGGGCCAAGGCCGTGACCAAGCCAAAAGTTTTCTCAAAGAGCACCCGCAAATCAAAACTGACTTGCGCACTAAAATTTTGGCAGCTCATGGAATTGGCAAACTTCTGATCACTCCAGAATCCCAGGCCGAGCAGGACCTCCTTGAAACTGCGGACGAGGCTGACGAATCCGCACCAAAAGGCAACAAAGGCGCCGGCAGCAAGAAGGCTCCGACAGCTGGTGCCAAGCACTAACCTAATTAGGCTAAACAAAATACTACCCGTCAGCGCCCAGTCCGGGCGCGCGGGTTTATCGTTATGAAATATCTCTGAAAAAGGACAGCGCTGTGGCTAGAAAGGTTGTTAAAAAAATAGTCAAAGCCAAACAAAGCTTGGCAAAAAAAACTCAATATCCAATATTGAATTCTGAACACTTGCCAGCAACTCAAGGAATGCTTAACTTGCACCAAAAGCAGTTTAAAGCTGATTTAAAAAGCTTCAAAAAATCTATGGAAGCCGATTCAATCAAGTCGATGCTCGATTTAGTGAGATAGATAGCCGTTTCAACCAGATAGACGCTCGATTTAGTGAGATAGACAGCCGTTTCAATCAGATAGACGCTCGATTTAGTGAGATAGACAGCCGTTTCAACCAGATAGATGCTCGATTTAGCGAGATAGATAGCCGTTTCAACCAGATAGACGCTCGATTTAGTGAGATAGACAGCCGTTTCAACCAGATAGACGCTCGATTTAGCAAGGTTGACAGCAGATTTAATCACCTGGAAGCTCAGCTCTCAACAATCCTTTCCGAGGTTCATAGAATTGCAATTCTTATGGAAGAACAAAACTCACGAAACAAATATGTTCTTGATGGATATGATCAAATATATAAAAGACAAGAGCGTCTCGAGGTTAATGTAGACCAACGTCTTCAGGCCGTCGAGGAACTAATTTTGTCAAAAAGGTGATGAAATTTCATCGACCACAACAACCCACTTTTGTTTTTTTCGTTCTATTTTGAGGTCATTAGTTTTTTCCCCTTGATGCAGTCTGAGCCTGGCAGTCACCCTGGGCTATGGAAACCAAAAAAGTACTTTTCTTTGTAGAGGCTGTTACCGCCGCCCATCTGATTAGAGTGTTACCTTTGGCGAAAAGCCTCTCGGGACAACACAAAGTTTTTCTGGCAACTCTGAATCCTCCATCAGAGCTTATGAATAAAATTTTGGACATCGAGTTCCTTCCTCTCGATTCGACGGTACCACCCAAAGAGTTTCTCGAGGGCCTCTATCAAGGCTGTTTGCCCTATAATGAATCCAGACTTCGAGAGCAAATGGCTGAGGATATGAAGATTATCAAACAGGTTCGGCCTGACTTGATTGTTGTCGATTTTAGACTGAGCATAAGTCTTCAGGCCTCAACTTTAGGAATACCGATTGTAAATCTTCAAAATGCTTTTTGGAGTTCCCGATACTCATTCAAAAATCCAATGCCAGACATTCCGTTATCGCGGCTTCTGGGTTCAACGGCGTCAAGTATTTTTGAAAAGGTACTTTGGAGTCCTCTTCTGAGTCGGCCCATTCTAAACTGGTTTCTACGACCGTTTAACAAGATAAGAAAGGAGATTCATCTAGCTCCCTTTTCTCAACTACAGGACCTTTATTCATTCGGCGATCGCTTGGTGCATCCTGATCCTTTGGAGCTCTTTGAGAATGGTCGGTCCTGGGATTCCCTCTTTCTGGGACCAATTACAAAAATGCCAGAAATTCCTAAGCCCGACTGGCTCCACAAATTGGATCCGCAAAAAAAAACAATTTATATTTCTATGGGATCGTCGGGCCGATCTGAAAAACTGATGCGTATATTACCTGATTTAGTTAAGGAACCCTATCAGTGGGTCATAATTTCCAATGAGGATGAGACGAAAAGTCTGGTGGCGGAAAATATCTTTGTTGATCAATTTGTCTCCTTGCCGCAATTGGCCCCTCATGTGGACTTTGCAATTATCAATGGCGGAAGCGCCCAAGGATATTTTTTCTTGAGTCAAGGAATTCCCTTCTTGGGAATAGCCTCGAATATGGACCAACACCTTTTTAGTCAATGTGTAACTCGAAAACAGTTAGCCTACTATCTTCGCTCAGAAACGTTAACTCTAAAAAAAGTTCGAGAGTTCATCAAAAAAGGAGTTTGGAATCAAGAACTCAAAATGCGCTGTGAGGGCTTTGCAAGAATCCTTCAATCCTATCAGCCTGAGCGAACATTTACTTTAGAAATTGATAAGATTTTGAAAAAACAATCTCGACCTTTACTCCTCGAACAGAGAGTACAATGACAAAGATACTGATAACAGGTGGTGCAGGATTTATCGGGCTAAAATTAGTCAAGCACCTGCTCCTGGAGCAAGAGAACTGCCACATCACAGTTGTCGACAATCTCCACCCTCAAGTCCACGGCCCAAATGCGAAAGTCCCTCTTGAGCTTCAAAATAGAAGTGTTGATTTTTTCAAAACAGACATTAGAGACGGCCGGAGTCTCAGCAAAATTATCAAGAAAGCCCATCCCGAAATTGTTTATCATCTTGCGAGTGAGACCGGAACTGGACAGTCTTACGACGAAGTCGTTCGGTATAGTCAGGTTAATGTTGTTGGAACAGCAATCTTATTACATCTGCTCAAGACCTATGCTCCGATGTTCAGAAAAATAATTCTTGCCTCGTCTCGGGCCGTCTACGGAGAAGGAGCCTGGGCTGATCAAAATTCCCAAAGAGTATTTCCCTCTGCCAGGCCCATTGAAGACATGAAATGCGGGCAGTTTTTCCCACGCATCGATGGTGAGATTCTGACAAACCCCTTGGCATCTCAAGAAAATGACCCACCCTCCCCATCATCTATTTACGCTTCAACAAAACTGATGCAAGAGTATTTTGTAATCCAGGCCCTGGCAGGATCCCAAGCAAGGGCCACGATTTTGAGGTTTCAAAATGTGTATGGCCCTGGGCAATCGATGAAGAATCCTTATACCGGCGTCCTTTCGATTTTCTCAAAACAAATTTTAGCTGGAGAAAAAATCAATATTTACGAAGATGGAACTATCGTGCGTGACTTTGTTTACGTTGATGATGTCGTGCGGGCCTTTACCCTGGCGATAAATCCAACTCTTCCACATGGTTTGATTTTGAATATTGGAAGCAATGAGCGGACGACGATCCTTTTTGCTGCCCAACGCTTGTTAGAATTTTTTGGTTCGCCCAGCGGATTTTGTATTAGTGGTCAGTATAGGGTTGGGGACATTCGCCACGCCTTGGCAGACACGACCCAGGCCTTCAGAACACTTGGCTGGAGTCCGAGTATCAGTTTTCAGGTGGGTTTGTGTCAATTTGCTCAGTCTATCTCCATGACGAAACTAACGAGTTCTGGGCTGACTGGTTAAGATCTTTTATTGAAGTAAATACTAGCCCAGCAAAGCCTGTTGAGGTATTGCCTGCACGATGAACTATCAACAATTAATCGCTCGATTGCTCAAACAGATTCGCGGGGCCAAGACTCAACTGGACATGAGTCAGGATTTGGGATATAATTACAATCAGTATGGCAAATGGGAGTCAAGTCAGCGGAAAATTCGCTGGCGAGAATTTTCAAAGCTCTGCAAAGTCAGTAATATTCAACTTGAGAAACTCTTACTTATTGCTTGAAATTTGCACTGCGTGTCTTTGAGCAAGATTCGGCCTCAGAATTAGTTCATCAGTTTCTTTATATTCAGGGCTTCAAGGATCGAGGCGTGATCGCACGGCGCTTGGGAATCCATCCTAGCGCCCTTGACCGACTTCTCGCAGGCCGGGTTGATCCCAATCTTGAACGTATGTTTCAGATGTTTGATTTGTGCCCTACCTTTTTGGATCAATTTTTGGCTCGTTTACAAGAAGCAGAGCCTGGATTTCAGAATGCTGAAGACCCTGAGGGACTCGAGCAAATGCAAATGAAGTATGTCACTCAATTCCCTTGGGCTCTTTCGGTTATTGGCGCCCTAGAGACAGTGCATTTTCAGAATTTTTCGTATACTCGCTTGGGTGAGCTGGCTAATTTTCTTTCCTTAGACATCAAAGTTCTGACCCAAACACTTGAAGATTTTTGTCGCCTGAAAATTCTCACAAAAAAAGCAGCTCATTACGAGCTCACGAAAGTCTATTTTGATACCGGAAGCTTGCCTATGAAAGAAGTTCTTAAACCTATTCAATATTGGACGGAAAAAGTCGCTCGTCGTCTGTTCACTCGAATTTCTCTCTTGGAAAATGGTCAATTCGAACTCAGTGAACTGCCTGGACTTATTTATTTTAGTGACTATCGAGTTCTCTCTCTGAGCGCCTCAGCGAGGGATGAAGTTAATCGGGCCATTGCGAGTTTTGTAGGTCAAATCAAAACCATTGCTCAGAATCAGACTGATCCAAAGGAGAATGTCTCCTGTATCCTGCTCCATCATTTTCAACCAGGAATTTTGCCTCCTGAACTCGATTTTGATGAGTCCTGGTTAAGATCTAGACCTGAGTCGTTTTATTGGTCCAAGAAGTTTAGGGAAGAATAGAAGGCTTATCTATAAGGCCTTTTTGATATCAGAAAGAATTGCCATGGGTTCAGTTGTGGGTGCATATCTGGTTATCACATTCCCATTTCGTCCGATCAAGAATTTCGTAAAATTCCATTTAACAGCTTCTGTTCCAAGAACCCCAGGAGACTCAGACTTAAGAAACGAATAGAGCGGATCCGCTTTATCGCCGTTCACATCAACCTTGGCCATAATCGGAAAAGTCACATCATAGGTTAACTTGCAGAACTTCTGAATCTCGTTGTCAGACGCTGGCTCTTGAAAACCAAACTGATTACACGGAAAGCCAAGAATCGCAAACCCTTGACCCTGAAGCTCCCGATAAATCTCTTCAAGCCCCTTGTACTGCGGCGTATACCCACATTGGCTGGCTACATTAACAACCAACACGACCTTTCCCTGAAATTGATCAAGTGAAACAGGTTGCCCATCGGCGGCCTTCACCGTAAATGAAAAAAAGGATGGTTTGCTTGCAGACGTGCTAGATCCCGTACTTTCAGCCATAGAAAACTCCTTGCAATAGGAGCAAGATATAGCTGTATCAGGGTGGCAAAGTCACTTGGATCTTAGAGGTCGCGGCCAGTTTTAGCGTTTTTAGATGAAACTTCTCCGCGACAATCTATTTCCTGCCTCATTTTGAGATGGTTTGGTGATTTCCTTAACAAGTTTCGCTCAACTACCGATATTGTGGAGTGAGAGGGGTTCAAATGAAACTGGGTATTGTATTGGGATTTGGGGTTTTGTTTGTTTCTGTTGTGAGCATTGGAAACACTCCGCAACAGTGCTGCCCACTTGAAGGTACCCCAGGTGAGTGGTCGATTGATCGTTCTGGCATCAAAAAATGTGTTCCCGCAGGTGCTGGAAGCCCCTGCTATTCCTCCCAAATAGAGGATGACGGTGAAACCGGAAAGCCCTGCACTAAAGATGGAAAACAAGGCAAACTCTGGTACTCTGACGAAGAAGGCGTCATGAAGTGTGATATAGGAGAGACCCCCGCCCAATCCGCCACCCCACCCACAGCCAAAGCCTGCGTATCCGAGGAGGAAAAGGAGGCTTGCACTCAGGCGGCCACTGAGGCGGCTAGCGGATGTTCCCTTGAAGATGATATTGGGTTCAAGAATGCTGACGCGGCCTTGTACCAGATTGCACACGGACTCGCTGCGAAAGTGAGGTCCGATGACACGCCTGGGGGCACAAACGCTGCGTGTGGCACTTTGGGTAAGGCGACCACAGGTCTAAATGCAGCCATGGCTGCATTTGGTACCAGTTGTTCAAGCAAAAGGGATGCGTGCCTACAAGGTTGCAGATCTGTCAAATACCGTGAATTGGCTTGCCTGGATAAGGTGACTAAAAAATCTCAGAACGCCGAAAGCGAATTCGATCTCAAGCAACGGAAGGCCGCCAGGGATGAACTCATCCAAGAGTACGAGGAGAAAATCCTTTCATGCCAAAAATTGGACTCAAAAATCGGACAAGCGCGGCAAGCCTTATCGGACTCTATCCAATCGGCCAAGCAAATGACTACTTGCAAAGATGAGACGGAAAGCCCTGGCAGCGATGAATACTGTAAACTGAGGCCGAACGACTTGGGCTGCCAAGCAAAATTGGCACAAGATTGTTCAAATCCAAGTTATGCCGCCGCAAATAGGATTTGCGCGTGCGTTGGAGCCAACCAAAACTCAGACGCCTGCAGACTCGCCCAAAAAGCCATTAGCGGGGATTCGATCGCCTCTGGTGGACTTGGCGTTGGTGGAGCTGGTGCTGGCGGAAAAACTAGCAGGCTCAACCTTGACGATGAAAATGGTCCAGCCAGCGACTTAAAATTGCCCGGCGTCGCCTATGGGGAAGACCCTGGTGGCGCGAAGGGTGGCCAGGGTGCTCCAGGTAATAGCGGAGGGAATCCACTTGGTGGCAGCGGTGGAGGACGTGGCGGCGGAGGCTTACCTCCCGAAGAAAAACCCGGGGGATTCATAAGTGGAAATCCAGCTGATGGCTCCGGAGGTGGATTTCTGGGTGGGATTTCAAGTGCGGTGAAGCAACTTCTTGGTGGAGATGAAAAAAAGGAAAAACCTCTGAGTTTAGATAAGTTTCGGCCAGACTTCAAGAAACCGCTCATCTCGATGAGAGGCCTTGCTGGAGCAACCGGTCCAGATGGAATTACAGGCCCAAACAGTGATATCTGGCTCAAGGTCAAGAAACAATATCACCTTCAGCTATTCACCTTTATTCTGACTCCCTAATTTTCGAGAAAAAACTCTCGATGAAGGCCTAGAAAATATTCAGTTAATTGTGCAACTATCCGAGAAAGCAGAGTGATGTTAAATTTGTGCCTGACTTTATCTCTTTGTTTCTGTCTTTTGTTCTTGCACCAAGGACAGGCCCAGGAGCCATTAAAAGACAGCCTTTCAACGAAGCCCGAGATTCAAGAAATGCTCCAAAGACTTGCGCCCGTAACAGACGATCCAAAGTGTATTCCTCCCAATGGGCCTCAGGCACCAGAAGAATCTCCGAAGAGTCTGTTCAAAGAACGCCAGGAGCTTGAAGACTATCTCGAGTGTTTCTTCGGTCTAGAAAAACCGAATAACTACACCAAATTGCTGACAGTCGATGGCAAGGCACTAAAGAAAAATACTTCACATACGGATTCAAAAGCTATGTCGATTCAAGACCAGATCGAAATGTCTGCTAAAGCTTTTGACCTCCCTCCGGCCTTCGTCGCCTGCTCTTACCTCAAGGAAAGCACCCTGAATCCAAACGCCCGAAGTCCAAGAGCTTGCTTTGGAATTGCTCAAATAAATGATATTACATCTAATCAAATAGACAAAATCATAGGTGGAGAACTGGAAGATATACCAAAAGGAAACCGACGCAGCAAATATAGTAAGACCCGACAAGAGTACCAAGAGATTCTTGATAGAGAAATCCCTCCTGAGACTCAACTAAACAAATGGGAGATCGCAAGACTTAAGGCACAAAGAACCCATGCAAGCGTTATGCTTGCGCATCATGAGCTGGCGGTGTCGTGGAAGAAATATTTCAAAGACAGAAACCTTCCAGTTCCAAGAGAATTCAATATGAAAATGGTTATGAATCCGACTTTTGCAATTCCCGCCGGCGCTCTATATTTCAAATACTTGGCATTACAGCTCCGACAGTCACTTCCCGACGATGCCAGCAAAGTTAGCCAGAGGCCAGACACTATCCAAATCCTGGCGGCCCAATCAAATTGGGGCCCCGGAAGCGTTCGAGGTTTAGCCAAAAATAGACGCTCGGAGTCCGGTCCGATAAAATCAGCGGACGAGCTTCTCGACCTTCTTTTCAAGAGAGGTCCCAATGAAACAAAAAACCATATGTCTGCAATCAAAACCTGTATGGAGGCCGGAAATTCCAGTCGAATGATGAAACGCGGCCCGAGAGAAAAACCAAAAGCATGCTATGGAGAACCATGAAACTTCTAATTGTTTCGACACTATTTTTTTATCTTACGGCAGCGGCAACACCGGCCGCTATTGACTCGATCAAATTTGAATGCCCCGGATCTGTGGCAGAACTTTCCAACAGAATAAAGGCGATGCAAGATCGAGTCAGTATTTGGACGCAAGATAATCCTGAAAAAGCTGACCAAAGTGATCTCTCTTCGATTTTTTCCGTCCATCTGTTACCAGAATCACATACCATGCATTTGCTCGAGAGCTCTTGCTGGGTTTCGCTCAATGACTTTATTGAAAAACCAAGTGAAAAGAATTTTGAATATTGGAATGCTTGCATTAATAGCCTTGAACTGCAAAGGTTTCACAATTTCAAGAAATTAAATCCTGCTGGAGCAAAGTCTCAAAGAAGACCGCAGTCAAGGGACAAGAAGAAAAAGCCGGAGAACCAAAAAAAAAGATGCCAAAAGAAGCGAAAAAAAAAAACACAACCTAAGCTCTAATCGCTGACCACTCGTTAAGAATAATGGAGTTCTTCAGCGCTTCATGAAAAAATCCTATTTCCGCCTCTTCTCTGTTTAATACCTTAAAATCAATTCTTCGATCTCCAATGACTTTCTGTCTCTTGATTGCAGCGACAATTTTATAATCCACCAATTTGAGCTTATGAGAATCCTCGGATTTTTGAACAACAAGCGCTAAATCAATATCACCCCATATGCCGCGTCGTTAGTTCTACTTCCAAAAAGAAGAAGACTTCCCGCGAAATCTAGAGGAAGAAACGGCGATAGAGCCGCAATAACTGCCGACACTTCTGATGGTGCGAGCCTCACTTGAGTTGGTCCCGCAATTTCAAAACATTCGACGTCTGATCCAATACCTGTTTAAAAATAATTCTTAAATCCCCGGAGGCATATTCATGAGCAATTTTATTTCTTAACTCGCGAATCTCAATCCAAATCAACGCAGACTCAATTTTGAGCTCGTCGAGTATTTTTGATAATCAATCACAAATGCTCCTTAACTTTCGCTATTTTCAATTAACTTGTGTAAACAAGAAATCCCTCGAACTCGATCTCCGTGGCCAACTATTAGACTGAGGCTCATTGCACTCACCAGAACGCGCTCAACTTGAATTTTAGCCACGTCCAAAGTCGACAACACTTTCTGCGTGAGTAATGGCGAAGTGACTCCGGAGCAAGTTAACGTCACGGAAGCAAACTTACCGCTATCGATTGAGAATTCACCGTGATTTGCAAAAAGTTTCTCCAAGGCTCTCAAAGTCTCGGCAGGGCCCGTCAACAGAAATTCCAATTTTGAATCTGATTCAGTTTTTCCATTTGACAACAAAGTCGAGGACAAAATCTGAGGAAACGCAATTTGATTTCGCTCACACTCGTGCTGGAGGACCGCCAGCCCCTGAGTTAGTGAGATCTGCTTTCCTAAACAACGTAGAACAGTCTCGTGGGAATTGATTGAATGAACTTTGATTGTTTCAAACATTTGGCTTCCTTTTTGAACAAGAGTTCCATCAGAGAGTTCATTTGATGCGGGACCAATATATAGAGCTACCTTCTTGTGCTTTGCTAGCTCAACCGATCTGTAATGCAAGACCTTGGCTCCCCAAAAGGTCATTTCCAACAACGCCTCGTAATCTAGATTATGTAAAGGACGGGCGTCTGGTACAATCTTTGGGTCGGCCGTAAACACACCTGCTACGTCTTTAAGAATATCACAACGTTCCGCATGGAAATAAGCGGCCAACGCAACCGCCGTGGTATCGGTCCCACCGCGACCGAGAGTTGTGATTTCTTTTGATCGAGGCGATACTCCCTGAAATCCAGCAATGATAACGACTTTACCCGAGGCCAAGGCTTCTTCAACTCGAAAGGGCTTAATATCTACAATAAGAGCATTGACATGAGAGTCGTCAGTGAGGATGCCCGCCTGACTCCCCGTAAAACTTATCGCTGAGCAGCCAAGGTCATTCAGCGCCATACTCAGAAGACTCATGCTGATTCTCTCGCCAACAGACAAAAGCATATCCATTTCTCGGCGCAAAGGCCGTGAACTCACTTCGTGGGCCAATTCAATAAGGTCATTAGTCGTCTGCCCCATGGCGCTAACCGCAACGATAACTGAATTTGTTTTAGAGAGCGAGGCCACTCGGGTTGCCGCCGCTCTGATTTTGCCACTATCAGCTAAGGTGGCACCTCCGAACTTGAGAACAAGCAGTGGCTTGATGTTATTTTTATTCATTCGAGTTTGGATTTTGCGGCAGTCTCTTGGCTTTGTAAATAGTTGCCGACAAGAGTCGTAGAACCCTTTGGCACTCGGATATAGTGCCGGTCGACTTGCTTTGGTACGTATCCTAACAAGAGCTCAGAGTTAAGATCTCGGAGTGCTTTTCGAGTCACACCGAGATGATCTGCAACCAATCCCAGATCTGTCCCCCCAGGAACTGGGATCACCTCGTAATCCAGTGGGTTCCGACGTTCAAGATCGCGAAAACCATAGAGATTTGGCGCTTTTGAAATTAGCATGGCCGCTAAAATCTTTGGAACATACTCTTGGGTCTCTTTGGGGAGCGCATTTTTCTTGATGAGAGTCCAATAGTCGCGGGTCTTATGTTTCTGGATCTTTCGTCTAAGCCCCGCCTCCCCCATGTTATAGCTGGCCGCAACCAAATACCAAGACCCGAACTCTTGATAAAGGTCTTGAATAAACCGAATAGCTGCGAGAGTTGCCTTTCTAATATCGCGTCGCTCATCCAGCCACCAATTTTTACTTAATCCATAACGAGACCCCGTGGACTCGATAAATTGCCAAGGGCCGACGGCGTCGGCGGAGCTGACTGCATTAGCTGAAAACCCGCTTTCAATCATCACCATGTATCCGAGATCAGTTGGCAACTGAGCTCGCCTGAGTTCCTTTTGGATAAACGGCATATATTTAGATGCTCGCTCTAGATATTCCCGAAACCATTTCTGACCTCGTGTCTGAAAGTAAGTAATCCACTGACTCACCTGCCGATTATAGGTCACAGGCAAATCAAAAATGAGCGCGTGACTGCCCCTTTTCGCCTGAGAAAGGCTGGCCCTTGACTTTTCTTCAAGGGACTTCAGTCGATCCTTCAGAGGTCTGGTTGTTGACAGAATAGGCGGCCCGGCTGTGCCCACAGGCTTTTCGAGAGCGTGAGTTTGACTCAGATCCCAAATACCAATAATCAAAAAACGAAAACGCTGAAAATCCTTTCATGCACTTTTATTATGACGGGAATTTTGGCGTGACGTCGAGAGAATGTTTTGACAGTGATCCAAGAAAAACGCCAATTTTGTGGCGCAAGGGCTTAAGTCGAGTGCGCCGTGAGCACTGAGGTATAAGTTTCGAATCCAGCAATATCGGGTGCTTTGCTAATTCCCTGAAGTCCAAATGAATAAAATTTAGCTCTAAGTCGAGCTCGACCTTTTCTGGCACATCGCTTGCTCTTCTTGGATTGGGGACGGGAGGAAAGCGGTGAGTACTAAAGGTGTTTATACGGCTCTGAGTGGTGCTATGGCCCAAAGTCTTAAGCTTGATACGATTGCCAATAATATTGCTAACGTGAACACCCCTGGATTCAAGAGAGATCAGCAGGTCTTCAATGAATACCTGACCGCTAACGAAAAACCGCCCTCTGTCATTCAAGTTCCTCGAGTGCCAGCCTCCATTGAAAGCTTCTACGATATGCAAGGTGGTGATAAAAGCTTTGTGGATTCGAAGGGAACCTTCACCGACTTCTCCCAAGGAAGCCTGAGACACTGGTAACCCCTTAGATGTTGCCCTCGATGGCCCAGGTTTTTTCGAAGTCCTGACCCCTCAGGGCGTCAAACTCATGCGCTCTGGGAATTTTAGTTTAAACGGACAGGGAGAATTAGTCACAAAGGACGGACATCAAGTTCTGCGCTCCGGCGGTGAGGGTGTCGAGCCTTCTTCGCGAATTTTCAAAGTCAGCGGACAGAATCCAATCTCCATTAATGACAAGGGCGACGTCTATGAAGGCATTGAGCCTTTGGGAAAACTGAGTGTGATCAATGTCCTTAACCCAGACTCACTCCAAAAAATTGGAAATTCCAATATGGCTTCAAAGCAAATATGGCTCCTCAGATTGTCAATGTGCAAACGCCCTCACTCCGTCAGGGTTTTGTGGAAATGAGTAATGTGAATGTGGTGCAGGAAATGACGGATATGATTATGACCAATCGAGTTTTTGAGAGCACTCAAAAAGCAATTTCTGCTTACGATGGAATGGCTGATAAATTGATTAATGTGGTTGGAAAAACAGGGCTCTAGTCTGAATGTTGAAGGGGGTTAGGTGATTAAAAGTCTTAATACAGCCGCGACGGGCATGGCTGCCCAGCAGTCAAATATGGATGTCATTGCCAATAATATTGCCAATGTATCGACTGCGGGCTTTAAGAAATCTCGAGCGGAATTTGAAGACCTCCTTTATCACACCGTCAAGGAGCCAGGCACAGCAACAGGAGCGAACTCAGTCTCACCAAACGGCGTGCAAACAGGATTAGGCGTTCGAACGGCCTCCATTCAAAAGGACTTTGCTGGTGGAAGCGCTCAAATCACAAAAAATCCACTCGATATGCACATTGAGGGCAATGGCTTCTTTCAAGTTTTAACTCCGGAAGGACAGCTCCTCTATACTCGGGATGGAGCGTTCAAAAAAGATCCTTCAGGACGAATGGTGGATAAGAACGGAAACATTCTACAACCCGAGGTCACGATTCCACCAGGCGTGGTTGGCATTGATATATCTCCGACTGGCCAAGTGAGTGTTTTGCAAGGCCTCACGGAGCCCCCACAAGTGATTGGACAGATTGATTTAGCTAATTTTGTTAATCCGGCAGGATTACGATCCCTGGGACGCAATACGTTCTCGCCCAGTCCAGCCAGCGGAAATCCAATTGTTGCCCGCCCCGGCCAGAACGGAATTGGCCAAATATCTCAGGGTCAGATTGAAGCGAGCAATGTGAATATTGTCGATGAGATGGTGAATATGATCACCGCCCAGCGAGCCTATGAAACAAACAGCAAAGTGATTCAGACATCAGATCAAATGATGCAAGCGATCAATAGTTTAAAGTGATTTAGTTAATTCTGCAAAGGGACAGGTCAATGACGAGAAAGTCTATACTCGATTGGAACAGAAATTTTTTTCTCATCGCATTTTTGGTTGTACCAAATACAAGTCTAGCTGCAAGCAAAACCGTGATTAGGTTTCCAATTGAGCCCGAGATTTCCCACCAAGCGCAATATAGCCTTCTTGATTTAGTGGAAGTCGAGAATCCCAAAGAAGGAATCCTGAGGCAGCTCTCCCGAGCTCAGATACCAGCTCGATGGACCCAGGGGTCAAGATGGAGTCTCTCTTCCGATCAAATATTATCAGTGCTAAGACAAAATCGCTTGAGCCAACGAGGAGTCGAGATCCTTTTGCCTCAGATGACTCAACCGCGAAAGAGTCGTGAAATTTTGTCAGCCCCCCATTTGAAGAGAGTTATCACGTTGATTGCAAAGGCCGAGTGCAAGGCCTGTGAGTTTAAGATTGATCTTCATAATATTCCAAAAGTATTACTCAGTGATTGGGAGTGGGATCCGTTTTCTGTGAAATTCAGAGGTTCTTTCACCACCCTCATTAAAATGCCAGATTCGAGATGGACCGGATGGTTAACAGGCTTTGTCAGATGGAAGAGCCCTGTTTTGATCACTCAAAAAAACATCTCCTATCAAGAAAAAATTCAAAGCAATGATGTGATAGAGTCCCTCCGCGATATTACCTATTCAAAGGATTTGATCACAGATCCTAATGAAGTCATCGGACTCGTCGCGGCCAGAGCAATCTCCCCGTCAACAGCACTTTCTCGCGGGGATCTGCGGAAAGAGCCCCTGGTCAAAAGAGGTCAGGTAGTAAAAACAATTATGGGCCGCTTACAACCAGATGATTCGGATTTTGAGGTCTCCGTTGTGGCTGTGGCCGAAGAGAATGGAGTCCTGGGCGACGTCATAAAAGTGAAAAACGCGGACTCGCAGAAATTATTGTCTGCGACTGTTATTGATCACGGCGTGGTGAGGATAAAATGAGTAAACAATTGTACTTTTAGCCTGAGCTGTCTTGTGATTCTTTCTGGTTGCCAAACCATCAAGTCCTATTTTGGAAGCTCTGAGAGTAAACCAATTCCTGCCGCGGCCCCAATGGCAGCTGAGCCAACTCCTAAAGAGGATCTGGGTCCCCGTTTTTCAGATAGTCCTCAGTTGCCAACTCCAGTTGACCGACAATACAAGCGCATGACTCGGACCCGCCTCGAAGAGGAGTCTGAACTTCAGAGCGGGGCAGGTTCACTCTGGGTTATGGATGGACAACAGTCGTATCTGTTTGCCCAAAATAAAATTCGAAGAGAGGGTGACGTTTTAGGAGTCAAGCTTGACGGTCAAGCGCTCAAACAAGTTGAAACCAAGGTCAGCATCATCAAAAAACTTCTTAAACAACTTGAAGAAGAAGAGCGAAAGTCTGAGCTGATGATTCAGCAACAACAGCTAGCAGCTCTGGCCAACGCAGGACAGGCTTCCAAGGGTCCGTCCTTACCTGGGCCAAATGGCGACAGAAATCCCGCGGCCCTTCCAGGAACAGCGTCTGGTGTTGCCGGAGCACCAGGCGCTGTTCCTGGTGGCGCCCCCGGAGCTTTACCTCTTGCTGCGGCTCCCCTGAAGCCAGCGGAGTCGGGCCCAACCAAAGAAGAAAAACAAGATCTGTCAGAAATACAAATCATCCCAACCCGAATTGTCGAGCGCATGGCTGATGGTAATTATAAAGTGAAAGGTGCCCAACCTTTTATGATAGGTCAAAAAGAATACAAGGTCATTGTGGCAGGAGTCATTCGGCCCGAGGACTACAATGACGAGGGTGTTTCTTCCGTCAAGTTACTGGATCCGCAGTTTGACGTCTTGAGCGTCAGAAGGAAATCGAAAGATGACAAGACCACAACTTTCTAAGAGTATGTTTTTTTTGCTCCCACTTTTTGGCTTGGTTCTCCTCAGTGACTTGGCTCTTGCCGTTCGTCTTAAAGATGTTGCAAGCATCAGAGGGGTCAGGGAAAATCAACTCATTGGCTATGGATTAGTGGTGGGTCTGAAAGCAACAGGCGATGGAAAAAACGAATTCACTTCAAAAAGCTTGGGTCGAATGCTCGACAAATTAGGAGTGAAAATCGATAGCCCGGATGTAGCCAGCAAAAATGTGGCAGCGGTGATCGTGACGGCGACTCTACCGCCTTTTGCGAAAGCGGGAAATCCAATCGACATCACCGTCAGTGCGATTGGGGATGCCGCTTCACTCCAAGGTGGAACTCTTTTACAAACACCTCTCAGAGCCGGCAACGAACAAATTTTTGCTGTCGCTCAGGGAACAGTGACTATCGGCGGTGATGGCAAAGACATGCACCTAACAGCGGGTAGAATTCCGAATGGCGCTATTATTGAAAAAGACATTCAGAGTGACTTTGCTAGTCGAAAGATGTTCAGGATGACACTTCACAACCCAGATTTCACAACTGCTGCTCGAACAGTTCTGACAATCAATAAGGAACTCGGTGGACATTACGCAACAGCCAAAGATGCAGGAACAGTCGATATCGTCACACCATTTGCCTATGAAAATCGAGGAGTTGAACTTTTGGCAACAATTGAAGCCATTCAAATTAACCCAGATTCAAAGGCCGTTGTCATAATAAATGAAAAGACAGGAACAATTGTCATCGGAGAAAGAGTCAAAATATCTAAGGTGGCAGTGGCTCACGGAAATATCTCTCTCAAAGTTGGAGCTGGTGGGGCGAGTAGCGGCGCGGGTTCGACCAGTGGAGGGTCGGATTCCAAGAAAAAGGATTCGGATGAAAAAATCGCAGTTTTGGATAGTGGAGTGAGTGTGGGGGACCTAGTTCAGTCTCTCAATCGACTCGGAGTCTCTCCTAAAGACCTGATTACTATACTTCAGTCGGTCAAGGCAGCTGGAGCTTTGCACGGGGAATTGGAGATTCTATAAATATATGTATCGAAATAAGACGCAGTCGCATAAACTAAAAATGTTGATAAGATTTTTCACTCAGAGTCCAGGGACGGACTTTGAGTGCGGGGAGGGTGGGAAAGAGATCGAGAACCATGGAAGGTCAAGAGTCATTCGTTTCTCGCAGGAAACAGGATTCAAAAGTCAGCTTTCACCAAGGATTGGTGGGACGGGCTTCGCAGAGAAGTCAAGTGCAGGATGCACAGGATTTTCTGACTCAACTCCCCTTTTTTTTACTTTGAATCATAGTAGAGCCTTCTTCAACATGAAGGCTCTACTATGATTGATTCATCAAATGGCGCAGGAAAGGTAAAACCACTTCGCCCCACCCAGATTGATCCAGAGAAAGTCAAAAAGCAATTTAGAGACGTGTCCCAGCTCTATGAAAAACACTTTATGCGAGAAATGATGAAGGCCATGCGAGCCACTGTTCCAGACTCAAATTTCATTAAGCAAAATCAAGGCGAGAAAATATTCCGAAGTCAACTTGATGAGGAATACGTGGAAAAATGGGGGGATCGCGGTGGTATCGGTTTATCAGATTTAATTTACAATCAGTTGATTGAGAAATACGGCCCCGCCATGGGTTTATCCAACCCCCTTGAGAAGACCCGCGGCCCCCTTCCCCTCGATGAAAAATCAAACTTTCCAAGAGCTACGGTCAGAATTCAAGAAAAGGACCAGGGCAAAACCCAGCTTCAATTTAATCTAGGCTCTGCCCAAAGCGGACCGGCCTCGGGGCGAGAACTTCGCGCTCCATGGTCTGGCTACCTCATTAAAAAAATCCAATTGGCTCCTGATGAGTGGGCCCTAGAACTAAGTCACGAAAATGGTCTCAACTCCCAACTTTCATTCCGAGGAACCCCTTCCGACGACCCCTCGAGGCAACAGATCCAGGCCGGCGAAAGGATTGGACTTTTAAGCCCCGACGCGACCCAGTTCACTTGGAATTTGAGACCCCAACCCAGAGAGGGACCGGGCCTAGGTCTTGCCTCTGAAAATCCCACGGAATCAAATTCAGCGCCGATCTCAAAATCTGTTCCAGGTCCTGTCTCAGAATGATTTGGGGATTCGTTCTCATTGTGATACACTTTAGTTGTACAGGAGGCCTCCATGAAGATCACTCATAATAAGGTGGGACAGAATTTAAACGTGGTCGATGGGACCAAGTCTGAAAAAACGGGAAAATCTGCCAATGCCAATAAGGCAGATGGAACAAAAATCGGATTGAATAAAGAGCTGTCTGAAAGAGATTCGGTAGGGACTGACAAAATGTCAACTCGAGTTGAAATGTCCCCTCGTGCGCAAGAAGCTAAACGAATCAAAGAACTTGCTATGGCTGGGCCTGATGTCGACGAAGCAAAAGTTGAAAAATTTCGGCGTCTTATTGACGAGGGAAAGTACAAAGTCGACTCCAAACAAGTCGCTGATCGAATGGTGGACGAACATTTGAACACAATAGGTGGTGATTAATGATGGATGAATTAATCGATAGACCTCTCCAAAAACTTTTGCACAATTTGGATGAGTTGGTTTTGCTCTATCGGCAGCTTCTCACTGTGGTTCGACAAGAAAAAGAACTTCTACTTTCTGCGCAAGGTTCAGAACTTCAGGAGCTCAATCTGCAGAAAGACCAATTGCTGCAAAAAATTCGTATGGCCGACACTCTTCGCCAAAAACATGCCCAAGAGCTAGCCGGTGTTGTACAGGCCGATATTGATAATCCCAGACTCTTAGAACTCGCGCAGAAGTTGCCGGTAGAATTTGGTGATCGACTTCGACACCTCCACTCGACGCTTGATATTGTTATTCGACGTCTTTTGGAGCTCAATCGAGAAAACGAGGCCCATGCTAAATCAGCTCTGCAAAACCTGAATGGAGCCATGAGCAACATTAAGGAAACCCTGTCAGGCAAAAAGACCTACGAGAAAAAGGGCCAGATGAAACTTGGCCCCGAGCAGGCAGGAAACTTCGTCAGGAAAGAAATTTAAACAAGTTAAAGTATCTGTAAATTAAAGTATCTATACGCTTAAGTATTTTGAAGTATTCAAAAGTGATCAGAGATTAGAGAGAGGACAGGATGTCGAAAATCTCTTCCATGATGGATGTAGGAAAACGCTCATTGCAGAACAGCCAAACGGCCCTGCAAACCGTTTCCCATAATATCGCCAATAAATCCACGGAAGGCTACTCTCGACAGAACGTTTCTCTCGTCGCCAATAATCCAATCTCTGAAGGGAACCTACAAATTGGGACTGGGGCCCGCGCCGCTATGGTAACCCGCACCAATAATCCATGGATTGAAAAGCAAATTCAACGAGAGGGCGCTAGCCTAGGATACGCGGAAGGTCGAGCCGATTCACTTGGGCGCGTCGAGCAAGTTTACAATGAGCAAATGAATAAGGGTCTAAATCAATACGTGACCGATTTTTTTAATGCCTTTCGTGAAGTCTCTAACAATCCCGAAAGCTCAACTTCTCGAACTCTCGTGCGTGAATCCGGAAATGCCCTGGCCCAAGATTTTAAGAGGGTTACAGAACAGCTTCGAAACGTGCAAAAGGACATCGATGGTCAAGTGATCACTGGTATCGAAGAAGTCAATCAAATGACTAAAGAGATCGCCACACTCAATGAAAAGATTCAGATTGTTGAAAACCACGGTGTTCACGCAAACGACGAGCGAGACCGCAGGGAGCTTTTGTTAAAGAAACTCGGTGAGAGGCTAGATATCACCTGTGGCGAAGGCAAGGATGGAATGGTTTCCGTGACGGGTGGGAACACGGCCGTCCTGGTTTCTGGCTCGTCCTCAACCGAGCTTAAGGTCCGCGGTGATGCCGCTAGAGATCGAGCTGAAATATACTATAGAGCCAATGACAGCGGGACCTTGTTTAATATTACTGATCAGTTTAAGGGCGGAAAACTCGGAGGAGTGCTCAACGTTCGTGATAAAGTAGTTGAAGACTATTTGGCTGGGATTGATCAAATGGCCTACCGCCTCTCGATGGAGGTCAATAAGATTCACATTGAAGGCTATGACAGATATGGCAAGAATGGAATTCTATTTTTCGAGGGCGCGGATCAGGTTGAGGTGCCGCCACGAATTTGGCAGTTAACTCGTCTATTTTGAACGACGTCGGGCGAATTGCCGCTGGCAACAAACAAAATGCCCCTGGCGACAATACCATTGCGAATATGATTTCGAGTTTACAATTTCGCGGGATCATGAACGATGGTAAAGATTCTTTTGACGACTACTACAATTCAATCGTCGGTGAGGTCGGGACGGTGACTCAGCGGGCGCGCAAGACTTTTTAAGCTCAGAAAAACATTATGGCGCAGCTCACAAATATTCGAGAGAGCATCAGTGGGGTGAGTTTAGATGAAGAAACCACCAAAATGATAGAGATGCAAAAAGCCTATGAGGCATCTGCCCGCATGATTCGTGTTGCTGATGAGATGCTTGAAACAGTTCTCAGCCTGAAGAGAATGTAGGAATAATTTATGAGAATAGCGGATAAAATGCAGTATGGGCAAATTAATCAAAACATTCAAAAAAATCGCCAAGAAATGGCCGAACTTCAAAACCAAGCGGCCACCCAAAAACGAGTGAACAAACCCTCTGATGACCCCTCTGCAGCCGCTCGAGTTCTCTCGGCTCGCACGGAGGAACGAGGAAGTCGGCAATTTTTTCGAAATATGCAATATGCCAAGGACTTTTTGGAGTTTACTGACAATTCCTTGAGTGAGCTCAATGAAATTCTGATCCGTGCCAAAGAGCTCGCCGTCGGACAAGCAAGTGATGCCGGCGCAAACGCTATGACCCGACAAGTAACAGCTCGAGAAATTGAGCAAATCTACGATCAGTCTGTTCAGGTTGGAAATCGAAAGCTAGGTGATCGTTATATTTTTGCAGGATTCAGTACGACGACCCAACCCTTCAATCAGAATGGCGAGTATTTCGGTGACGATGGAGATATGAAAATCCATACCCAAAAGGATAGCTTTGTCGCAATGAATGTACCCGGCAGTAAGGTGTTCAACGGTCAAGGACTTTCCGGGGATGGAATCACCCGCGCCCATACCCTCACCCCAAAAACAGTTGAAGATTTGGATGAATACAGACAAGCTCTCGATGAGAAACAACTTTTAGAAGGAGAGCTTCAAGAAAACCAGGTCCAAACTCGCGGGCCGGCCAGTTATGGACGTGTCGAACGATTGGGAACAAACGACCCAGCGACAGACTCCCCTGGAATAAATATTTTTCGTGTTCTCAAAGGCCTCGAGGTTTCACTCCGAACAAATGATAAGGCTGGAATTCAAGACAGTCTGGAGGCGATGGATCAGTCAATTTCCCAGGTTCTTCTGGCCCGATCGGAAGTCGGGTCCCGCCTTATGTCTTTAAACAACACCGGCGAAAGTCTGCAAAAGTCAATTGTCGATGACAAGGCGACCGCCTCTCAGTTGGAAGATGCAGATATTTTTCAGACGGTGAGCGACATAAACAGAACCGAAACTGCTCTTAAGGCCACTCTCGAAACCTCACCGAAAATGGTCCAGCCAACCCTTCTTGACTTTCTCCGCTAGAAAATATACCTACAGTTCCGCTTTCATCGACCGATAGGTTATTTGATAAGCAGATGTAGTGAAATTTGTCCAAAAAACTAAGGTTAGGATTATCTTAAGGAGCAGACCATGCTGGTTCTCACAAGGAAGTTAGGCGAAAGCATCGCGATTGATGACCATATCAAAATTCGCGTGGTACAAATCAAGGGAAAGCAAGTTCGGCTTGGCATAGAAGCACCAAAAGACACTAAAATTCACCGTGAAGAGGTGTATTTGGCGATTCAAGATCAGAATCAGCAGTCTGCAACGGTGTCCTCTGATAAATCCCGATCCGTCGCTCGCCTATTAAAGCCATAAACTTGACCTAATGCATAACGGGCTTTTGTAATCAAAAAGCCCGATCTTTTCACTTTGGGAAGACCACCCATTTATTCGGTGCACAATTTATTTCTTTTGAGTAAATCCCTAATTGAGTCCAGATTTAGACTATCCGTGTACCTTTTTTTGGATCGAGGGGGTCTAATGAATGGTGCATGTTACGAATTACTGCGGGGGGCGATGTGGTTATTCAGACATCGAGATTTGGGTCAGTTAATTTAAAACCTGAGGATATTTTGACTTTCGCTGAAGGCCTGTTGGGCTTCACAGATCTCAGGGAGTTTGTTCTGTTAGATGATCCCAATGATGAGATTTTTGCCTGGCTACAAAGCTGCGAATCCCCCGCCATCGCCTTCCCTGTTTTAGAGCCTGAACTCTTTACTGAAAACTTCAAAATCAATCTGACTAAAACAGATTTAGCTTCTCTCAAACTTCAATCTCAGGAAAAAGCTCGCTTTTTCTCGATTGTCACAATACCAGATGATCCCACGCTCATGACTGCAAATATGAAAGCCCCTGTGGTGGTGAACGTTGAGACAAGAATTGCTCGCCAGTGTGTCCTTCAGGACAATGGCTTGGCAATTCGGGAACCAATCTTTGCAAAGCTTCAGCAACGTGTGGTTCAAAATCCAACCGTCGCGATAAAGAATCAAGCCCTGGGTTTAGACGTTGCTATCAGATTGCCCCAGGCGCCTAATTTATAAAGAATGAATATTCACATTTTTGGAGCCTCGGGCTCTGGCACGACGACGCTTGGACGTTTTCTTGCCGCCCAACTCAATGTTCCTTGCTTTGATTCCGATGATTATTTTTGGAAAAAAACTGATCCACCTTTCCAAGTCAAAAATTCGATTTCCGAAAGGCAACGTCTGTTGCTCTCTGATCTACAAAAAACTCCTGGATGGATTCTTTCCGGATCGCTGGATTCATGGAGTGAACCCTTCCTTCCACTTTTCAATCTTGTGGTCTTTTTGTACCTTCCCTCCGATATTCGTTTGGAACGAATTCGTCAGCGCGAAGCTAAAAGATTCGGGGACAGAGTTTGCTTAGGCGGCGACATGCACCAAGCACATCTTGATTTTCTCGCTTGGGCAGGACAGTACGATCAGGGAACCTTGGTTGGACGAAACCGACAGCGACACGAAGAGTGGATGGCCTCTTTAACATGCCCCGTGCTTCGCATCGAAAATGTCATAGGGATCGAAGACGCGACTCACAAGGTCTTAAGCTTTGTCTCTACTTTGCGGGCCTCACACTCTAAACCCACCACGACCTGTTAAGACCCTAAATCGCGCAAGGCCCTTTAAAAAAAAGAGCCTAAACCGAACTGAAAATACCCGCTGCCACCACCAGAGTTTAGGGAAAAATATCCATATCCTGGATTTGGGATTATAAAAAAACCTGCTCCATAGTAGGCTCCACCAACTCCGACCCCTGCTGAGGCTCCAGAGTTAGTGACCACAGACGCGGATGATCCCGCCCCAATTTGCACATAGGGTCGGAATACCCGATCTCTAAAGAGATATTTGAGATTTATATCCCCAAGAAGACTAATTGATTTAGTCTCTTGATTTGTCGTCGAGTCAGTCCCCTTGCTCTGCTGAACTCCGCCAATGCCGACCTCAAACGCAACCTTCGAGCCAAGTCTCATAAAATTCAAACCCACAAGTGCGCCAGGTGGATTGTTGTAACCCAAATTCCAGCTCCACCCAAGCGCCCATGATCTCTCAGAGAATAACGCTAAAAACAAACTCACAAATATCGTTAAACAGATTTTCTCATTCATAGGAAGACTATCATTTGAAGACAATATATTTTCAAGTATTTAGTATTACGCAAAACAAGGGAAGACTCTGTGTGCCGCTCCAACATCTCAACTTAACTCATATGGCGAGATAAGACTGCTCATGTCTACTATGCAAATTAGCCCAAAGTAGCTTTTGAATGTCCTATGCGCATATTTTGTCACCGAGTGATCCATGGTCATCCCAAATCGAGACGATACCTACGGATAACTTTAAACTGAGTCTGGCTAGACAAATGGTCCGATTGGTACGTCCTCGAAAAGCTTGCAACATGATATCATTGTTGATATCATGTCTTTGATGAGTAGGACCGAGAAGCTAATAGCAAAACTGATGAATGGAACAATTTCCGCTTGCAACTCATTCGAAAGATTTAAAGCCGTATCAGGTAAAGCAGATCTCGAGGGCATTGGAGGAATAATGGCATTGCCGAAAAAAGTGAAAGAACTGATCCCTTACTACTCTTATAGTGTTCATTTTTCAGATGAAGATGAGGCTTACGTTGTGTCGGTCGCAGAGCTTGCAGGTTGCATGACCCACGGTGATTCTGCTGCCGAGGCCTTGGAGATGGCGCACGAGGCCGTCGAAGGTCATCTCGAAGTTTTGATTTCTCAGAAGCAAGAGATCCCTGAGCCAATATCAAAAATTAAAGCAAGCGGTGACTTTCTTGTTAGAAGTAACCCTGAGCTCCATCAACGACTGATCCGCAAATCTCACGAAGAAGGCTACAAGAGTTTAAATAAATTCGTGGTCGATAAACTGGAAGAGCTCGTTGAGAAGTGATCGACGGGTTTATCGCTATCACTTCGAGTTTTGCCGAGCGAATGCCTCGTTGGCCCCGATCAGTTCCGTGACGCGAGGCCAGCTCTAGATCCGACAAAGTTGTGCCGTCAAAATGGCACGTTTACTTGCGCGAGGGCACGAGACGATTACCACATCAGCCGTCTTCCCATCTGGCTGAGAAAACGGCTGAAAAAGGGCTCTTAATCACCCTTCGATGGGACCACAAAATTTCACCTCACAACAATAGAAAATCCACCAATAGCTGCGAAGCATTGACTCCCCTGGGTTCCATATAAGGTGCCGTTGAGTTGCCGCCACTCCAGCCGTGGCCCATCCCTTCAACCATGATCTTTTTGACGATGACTGATTTTCCAAAAAGAGTTTCCGTCACAGCTGCATTGAACTTACGATCATTTTGCTCGATTCTGGAACTACGAGTTGTGACTTGAGTCGGCAATCCACCAGACTTGATCCATAAAATTCCATTGATTTTAATCATCTGCTCGTTCGTCCGATCCGCATTAATGGTCCCCACATAGGGATCCTTGGTTCCTTGAATGACAATCACTCGGAGGAGCTTTGAAGTTGGTGGTGAACATTGGACTGCCCTTTCCGCCGATTCATCGAGGTCCTGAGTTGATCCGTTCTTCATCGCAGTGTGACCTTCCTCTTCAGTTTGGGCGGCTCGATATTCTAGCCCGGAGTGAAGAAGACCGCCTGCAAAAACATCAGAATAGCACGCAAGGATATTACTTGCAGTCGCAGCTCCCGAAGAAATTCCCGTCACAAAAACCTTTCCAGAATCTACGCCTCTTACTTTTACGATTTCTCTCGTCATCTCCGCAATGATCGATAGTTCTCCACTGCGCTGGTGATTCTCTGGCTTAAACCAATTCCAGCACTTCCACGGATTGTCACCATATGTTTGCTCTGGGTAAAGGACTAAAAAATTATTAGCTTCCCCAAGGAGATTGAGTCCTGTGCCCGAAGCCATTTGGTCCCCTGTCAGAAAACATCCATGCAGCACAACAAGCAGCCCAGGATTTTTCGACAGCTGACTCGGAACAAACAGCTTATAACCTCTCGACCCAAAACTATTCTGATACTTTCCATCAATCATCGTCGTTGAATCACCGAAATTCCAAAACCCTGGAAATCCTGGAAATATGAACCCATGGGCCACCGGGTGACTCAGCAATAACAGAAAAAACATCACCCCCAAAAAACTTTGCTTCATCAGCTTTACTACGACTTCTTCCAATAATTTCCGCATAACCCTCTCCATTTGAACCCCCTAAGATTTAATACTAGTCACATTTTAAGCTTCTGAACCTGCACTCTACATTTCAGCTAGATGTCTCTTAAGAATCTTTCCACTCTCCCCTTTTGGCAAAGACTCCAAAAAACTGAAATATTTTGGAATCTTAAATTTCGCCAAATTTTGCAAACAAAATAAATTAATCTCTTGCTCCGTTAAATCCGAATTCTCCCTCACAATAAAGGCTTTGCCGACCTCTCCCCATTTTTGATCAACAACGCCAATGACTGCGACCTCCCTAATACCATCTAATCTTCGAAGCACCTGCTCAATCTCTGTTGGATAAACATTTTCACCTCCGCTTTTGTACATATCCTTCTTTCGACCGACGACATAGAAATACCCCTCGGCGTCGAAACGAACCAAATCCCCTGTGTACAGCCAACCGTTTTTTATGGTTTCCTTTGTTGCCTTTTCATTGTTCCAATAACCAACCATCACCATGGGTCCCCTCAGAACAAGTTCGCCAACTTTGTCAGCTCCCAGAACGTTACCCACCTCATCGACGACTCTGGCTTCAATATAAAAATTTGGAAATCCGATCGAGCCAATTTTCTTGATCGCATGTTCTTCATTGAGTGAAAATACATTGGGCCCAAATTCCGTTAAACCATACCCCTGCCGAATCGGAATACCTTTTTTATGCCAAATTTCAATCAAAGGAAGTGGCATCGGTTCGCCACCTACAATCGCATACCTGAGAGTTGAAAGGTCAGCACTCTTAAATAAACCAGATCTGGCAAGCATGTCCATTGTCGTCGGGACCCCGAAAAGCAAAGTCGCTTTCTCCCTCTCCGTGAGCGCAATAATTTGATCCGCATCAAACTTCTTCAAAACAATTGTCTTGGCCCCGCGGTGAATAAACGGGTTTGTCAAAACATTCCACCCCCCCGTATGAAAGAATGGCAAGAAACAAACAGCACAGTCCGACTGAGATATATTCAATCTGAGGGTCGTGTTGATTGAATTCCAAAATAACATTTTGTGATCTAAAAGGGCGCCCTTTGGCGCCCCTGTCGTGCCTGACGTATATAGAATCATGACTCCGTCACTGCTTGAACCGACGAAAGCATCTCTTTCGTTAGGTCTATTTTTCTCGGCAGCCACATTTTCGGCAGCCACAGCAACATGAGATTCAGCCTTCGCCAACTGCGTCGCAAAGCTCCCAGGCCCGGTGAGTAAGCAAGACTTAATTGAGTGGTAAGTCTTCCTGACGTTCTCAACCAAATCTCGAAAGGGCAATTGGTAAAAAATCAACTTTGGCTGGCAATCATCAACAATATGATCAACCTCTCTTTGCGTTAGTCGGAAATTGATTGGGACAAGAATTGCCCCTAATCGCTGAAGGGCAAAGAACAGAAAAATATACTCAATTTCATTGGTCGCGAGAACGGCCACCCGATCCCCATGTTTAATTTGAAACTGGGATTTCAAAATGTGTGCTCCACTCACGGCCGCGTGATAGAACTGCCGATAGGTATACGCTTGCCCAGTGTCTCCGTCTTGAAGAGCCACATTATTAGGTGTATACAAATTCCATCGTTTCAGCCAATCCAGCTCGATTTCCATTTCCATTTCCATCGACACCTTGGTTTCCATTTTAGATGCCCCACTCAAGGGCGAGAGCGGCCATCGCCATTCCGCCGCCGGAACCAATCAGAACAACAAGGTCTCCCTTCTTCAAGGCTTTCTCCTCAACTGCATCAGCTAGGCACATTGCAATTGATGCACTCCCTGTATATCCATAGCGGTCCATAATATAATGAGCTCGATCTCTTGGCACCTCCAACCGATCGAGAGTTTCGTAAATGCTCTGAACATTAAACTGAGTAATTATAAATTTATTAATATCCCGAGGTTGCTTACCAATTTCTTCAGTTAATATTCGAGTCAAACGAGGCCAGTGGATCCCATTGGTCTCGGGGGAATTCGTTTTGGAAAAGCCAATAGGTGTTCCTTCTTATGTAGTCCATCAACATTGATGGGCTTATATGATCCGCCAGCATAGATTCCCATATAGTCATGATATTGGCCGTCAGCGTAAAGAGTTGAGGCCAAAAAACCATCTGTTCCAGTCGAGGGCTGCAAAATAACCGCACCTGCACCGTCGGCAAAAAGCGAGGCCACTTTGTAGTCATCGAAATTCAACCACTTACTCATCGCATAGGCGCCTACGACCAAAATGTTCTGATATTTCTTATCCGAAGCTAGAAACTTTGAAGCAACATCGCAGGCGGTGACAAATCCCGCACACGCTGTGTTTAAATCAAAAATTCCTGCTCGAACAGCACCTAACTTAAATTGCACAACAGAAGAAGTTGGCGGCGAAATATAATCAGGCGTATCTGTAGCCACAATAATCAGATCTAGATCTTTAGCTGTGATACCCGCAGCAGCCATTGCTTTTTCTGCAGCAGGAATAATCAAATCACTCGTACTTTGATCATCACGCATCCAGCGTCGCTCAAGAATATTTCTTTGGTCTCGTAAAAACGTGGAGATATCCTTTTTATAAAGCTCATCAAAATAGGCGTTTGTTATGACCCGTTCTGGAGCGTACATTCCAGTTCCGCGAATCGTGGCTCTTCGTATTTCGGCTTGCGCTGAGTTGTTTGGCTTCACATTTGTCATCATTCCAATCCCCCTTAGATCAATGAATAGACATCTTGCTGATGCTGAAGATTTAGGCCTCAAAAAAGCATTTGTCCACAAAGAAAACTAGAGCCCGAACTCTAGTTTAGCTCTGAAAATATTGATTTCTTGCGTTGCAGATCAAACGTCCCGTTGACGAGTCATTTTAGTCCATGCGACAAGATTTGGAGCGGTCATATGATACGAAACATAAAAACAAGTTGCGAAAAGTATTTAGAAAATACTGGGTCCAAACTGGAGATTATTGTGGGAAACACTATAGAAAACTTTGAAAACAAAGAAAATGTAAAATTTGATTTTAAGAACAAAGCTGCAGTTATTACAGGAGGTGCCGCTGGCATCGGTTTTGGAACTGCCTCTATGTTCCTTGATGCTGGAGCTCGGGTTTCAATTTGGGATTATTCGCAGGAAGCTCTTGATCGTGCAAAAGCTGAGCTGAGCATCTATACTGAGCGCGTACAGTTTGTCCAAGTTGATGTTGGAAATCGCCAGTCTGTGGCTGCCGCAGCTGCGAGCCTTCCTTGGCCAATCGATATCCTCATCAACAACGCGGGAATTACTCGCGATAAGTCCTTTGCTAAACTTTCTCCTGAGGATTGGGATTCCGTTATCACAACCAATCTTTCTGGTCTCTACAATGTAACAAAAGGCCTTTTTGAAAAATTCAATCCGAAATCCACTGACAAGCGAATTATCAATATTTCGAGCGTTGTTGGGATCTATGGAAATTTTGGCCAAGCTAACTATGCCTCTGCAAAGGCTGGAGTCATTGGTTTTACTAAAACACTGGCCAAAGAACTTGGTCGAAAGGGCTTTACGGTCAATGCCATCGCCCCTGGTTTTATCAAAACAGCTATGGTCAAGTTAATGCCGACGGAAGTTTTGGAAAAAATGGCAGGCCAAGTTCCCGTTGCTAGACTCGGCGAAGTCGATGATATTGCTAATGCTTGCCTGTTTTTATCGAGTCACCAGGCCTCCTATATCACTGGCACAGTCATCAGTGTGGATGGCGGAATTGTCCTCTAGAATTATTATGCTACACTAACCCAAGGAATTTTCGAATTGAGTCATCGGTATCAAATTAACTATGAACTGAAAGAAAATACAGTTCCCGTGGATATGCTGTTTTTGCACGGCAATCTTGCTTCTCGACGGTGGTGGTATCCGGTCTCGTCAATCTTGACTGAGAAAAATCGGTCATCCTCACCGCAAGGAAGCATGGCTCTTTGCGATATTAGGGGCTATGGTGGAAGCTCCGGTCTCCCTCAGGGTTATCAAATGACCGCAGATGATTTGGTCATGGATTTCATAACTTTTATTGAAACTCATAAGCTGAAGAATGTTTTACTTGTTGCTCATTCTGCAGGGACTCCTCTGGCCGCATTAATGTTAGCTAGGCGACCTGAATTGTTCCTGGGCGGAATTCTCATTGGTTCCCCGCGGCCTCAAGGAGTTTCCTTTGAAGATGATCTATTTGCGAAATATGAATTCATGGCTAGCAACCGCGAACTCACTCGCTGGGCGATAGGGTCTAGTATTCACAAAAACGACTATTCAGCACAGTTTTTTAACGAAGTCCTTGTTGAAGATGCCTGGCAAGGCCTTCAAAAAGGAGGTTCCCAAATCGCAAGAGCGGTGCGAGATCTAGATATTTCCGCAGAGGTCGCTTCGATCCAAAAGCCTGTCTTGATTCTTCATGGCCTACATGACCACTTAATCCCCGAGTCGCACGCTGCCGACCTCCATCGAGCAATTCCAAATTCGACACTGACTTACTTACCAGACAATGGACATTGTTTAAATGTTGAGGATCCCATGCGCTTGGCCGATGAAATTGATGCGTTTGTTTGCAACTTTCTTAAATAAGACTCTGGTTAACTGATATAGATCCAGATCCAGATCCAGATCCAAATCTAGATCCATATTAGATTCAAAAAAGTCGACAACAAAAAATCAAGTAAAATACACTCTGAATGAAGAAATCAAAGGGGTGGAAGATGGCGGAAACTACGACTAGGCCTGTACGATCAGAAGAGCATTCGGTACCCAGCGAAAAAGAGACCAACGACTTCTACAAAGTTTTGGCCGGACACATATTCTTTCAATCATTAAGCGCTGCCGTGCAGTTTAGTTTATTTGATCTGCTCCAAAAAATCGGACCTAGCACTGAGGAAGAGATCGCAAAATCTGGGAATCGAACAGCAACCCTGCCGAATCCTCTTGCTTCCCCTCACCGTCAATGGGTTATTGGTCTTGGATGATGGGAAATACACGAATTCAAGGGTTTCTGCCGCCTACTTGTGCTCTAGCCAACCTCGTAATATTCTTAATGTTGTCAAATGGCAGCACTTTATAAACTACAAGGCAATGTTTCACCTATATGATTCAATTGTGGCAAATAAGAATTTAGGACTAAAAGAATTTTCGGGCAATGAGCCGACCCTATATCAAAGACTGAGTCATGACAAAAATCTAGAAGCAATTTTTCAGCTTGCCATGCAAGATATTTCGCGGCAAGCACAAGTTGATTTGGTGGAGAATGTTGACTTCTCAAACATAAAATATTTAGTTGATGTCGGCGGAGGCAATGCCTCTAACATCATCACGATAGCAAAGAAGTACCCTTCCCTGAGGGCGACCGTATTTGATTCAGAATCCGTTTGCAAAATAGCAAGGGAGAACATTCAAAAAAATGGTTTAGGGGATCGTCTCACGGCAGTGGCTGGCGATTGCTTCTCAAATTCGTTTCCAATAAATACAGATTGTTTACTTTTTTGCCATTTTTTTACAATTTGGTCTAAGAACAAAGATCTCGAGCTTCTAACAAAAGCCTACAAGGAGCTAAAGCCTGGTGGTCGCGCCATGATTTTCAACATGATGCAAAACAACTCAAAAGACGGACCGCTCTTAGCCGCCATGGGCTCTCCCTACTTTTTGACGCTCGCAACGGGAACTGGTATGTTATACACATGGCAAGAGTACATTGAATTATTTGAAAAGGCCGGCTTTACTGAAATTAAGTTTCAGAAACTTCCAATGGATCATGGCGTAATCTGGGGCATTAAATCAGAAGACTAAACTTGCTTTTGAGTTAAAATACAAATTCAATAGCCGGATGCTTTACAAATCGTACAGTTCGGATTCTCAGAGGAGCAGTGGGCAGCAACACCTACTGTTTATTTAGTGAATATTGAGCCAATAAAACGTTCTAGTTCTCATTTGCCCTCCGATTTTGCTAAAGAGGTTGAGTATCTCTGGCATCTTCGCAGGCAGCGGGATCTTGCTTCAGCCAGAATTAAGCTTCAGAAAGTACTTGATACCTGGTTCCCCGCTGGTTTGCCTCCAAGTGCTATTGAGTTAATGGAGACATCTCAGAGGCTAGGCGCCCAGCCAATCGTTGCGCTCCTATCCTTTCGGTGTGCAGTTTTTAGAAATCTTGGTGAGACTTCAGAATCAAACAAAACATTAGAAATTCTAGAAAGGTTTTTGCTGCAACTTGGGAGATATGACTTTTTTTACTATTATTATGAACATTCCCAAAGGGCTCTGGAAATCGGAAATTTCCAGAATGCGCTTCAACACTCTGTTAAAATGCTTGAATTAGCTCGTTCAGATGCAGAAAAACTGGCTGCCTTAATCCACAAGCTCATCTGTTATGAAAACATAGGCCTCGATACCGACAACCTAGAAACACAAATTACAGAGCTGACACAACAAAAAAATGATTCACTCGCCTCTAGGCAACAGTGGAAGGCCTATTTAGCAAGAAAATTTTTTCGTAGTGGAGCTTTTGAATCCTATTCAAAAATAGAACCTGAAATTTCTCCAGGCCAAGAAGCCTTTCACTTGGCTTGGGTTTACCAATTGCCATATATGTCCCATTTTCAGCGACTTTGGTGTTCGGAAAAAGCTATACAGTTCGCCATCACCCACTCAAGACCATATTCTTTAAATACACTTTTGGGAATTGAGGATTCGAGAAAACTTTCGGCAAAATTGATTGAGCGATGTGATCGCCTCTATCTTTGGACGTGGCGATGGATCACCCAAGCACAGAACCCAAGACAAAGTGCGGCCCAGGTTATTGATACTTTTAATGAAGTGATAGATCACATATCGAAAGAGGATCTCACCCTCGAAGATCGTTATCTAGTGACAATTTCGGCATTGTGGCTGGGTTTCTTTGGCCGTCATCAACGTTCGAGGTTGCTTTCTTTTGCTGAGAGGATAATGCCTCAAAAAACGAGAGGATATGAATTCTTTAACTTAGAATACAACCTAGTCTCTTATCTTATCGCAAAGGATAGCCATAATACCATCGACATGACCCGACATTTGAAGGAGATAAATGAAAGTCAGATTAAAGATTCGCCACTTCTGCCTCTCATCGAGTTTAATTTGTTAAGAAAGAAACACGAAAACATGCATCTAATCCAGCTGGATAATCAAATTGATATTATTTTCAAAGCAACAGATTCAAACCTTCCACCAGTTTTTGACTGTTTTGTGAATGTTCGGGCTGGCCATATCAACATTAGGAATGAAAAATTAATTGACTCATTACTCATGGCAAAAGCCATTCGCTGCCTTTATGGGTGTCAATCTCGCGGACTGCAGATCGAAGATTTTTATGAACAAGTATTTTCAAAAGGAATTCATCAGGCATCCAACTTGAGAGCGAGGACATTCACACTGCTAAGTCAGATATCTAGAGTCTTTGATAAATCAATTTCTTTTCATCTGGTGGAGAATACTATTTCCCAATCAGGATTCTGGCCTAAGATTTTTTTTAACGGAACCTCATTGCTGAGCGAAGAGCTTTCGAGATACTCTCTGCCTTTCGGAGATTTGCCGACGGCGGCTGGGACGAATGAATATCCGAAAAGGAATTCTCAATCCCTAAGATCTTTACTCATCGCAATTGGCTCTAAACCTGGAGTGAATCGATCTGAGCTTCTCAAAGTCATGAAGATACCCAAAACAAGTTTGCGTCGACTTATTTTGAGGGCTCGTCGCGAAAAAAAGATTTATGAAAAATCAAAGAGTGGGGTCAGCGTCTACTTTTTGATTCAGAATGAGGAAGTGGTCTGTCAAACTAAGGGCTCACCATTTGTTTAAGCTTGAGAAGACTCGATTCACCTTTTGGCATATCAGTCACCTTCCACTGAAATTCTGAACATCCACCTTTCGACGATCCGTTATTCGATAGGAAAGAATTAATTGAAAGAACTTTCAGCTTAGCCGCATTCTTTTGGAAAACTAGAAATTGAGCCATCATCCAATCTATAAGCGCCTTCTTTTCTGGCGTTGGATTAGTCTTCAGCAGATCCAGAAAGGCCTTCTCATTTCCTAGCTCGAGTTGCACATCATTAGAGATGTAGGTTCCAATTAGGTTGTCATCAATTGCCTTTTCCGTGATAACATGATTATTGTTAAGTAAATTAAAATCTACAACTTTTAAGACAGGAGGATCCTGGGGTGCTTTTGGATTATATTCATTGACTTCAAGCGGCTCGGCTTTAAACATGCCAACAATGTCAAAAGTATCAATAAATATATTTCCCCCGCTTGTCCAAAAAGGATAGCCAAGAAGCGAAGCTCCCATCGCATTAAAGAGCAAGGATTTATAGGTTTGAGAAATCTCTTCCACCTGGCGTCCGGCCTCTTCAATAGTATCAAATTCTAATCTGGCTAATGATTTTGTGACTTGTTCAGCAGTTAATGTTTTGAAGTCCTTCAATTTCGGAGGGGTCGCCGCCGCCATTTTTGCCCCTGTGGCATTGATCTCAGCCACTACCGCATCCTGTCCTTTTTCGGACAAAAGACCTCCTAGAAAGTTCCGATAGAATAGGGCAGCTTCTGGTAACGCCCGGTATCCCTCGAAAGCAGGACTTGCCCAACTCATGGTAAAGAGTATCGGTCGAAGACCCGGCGCCTCTCGACTCCCGACATCGCCCTTCGCTATCCAGTGAGCACTTTTTTCTATTGCGTATCCAAGCTCCCGATAGGCTTTTCCAATTTTGTCTACGAGGGGTATCGCTCGAACTAAGGTCGCTTCAGGAAGTCCAGACAGAGCAGGTGAAGGGTGATAGTTGCCAGGAGTTTGATATTTTGGGTTATCAACCAAGTCATCCTCAAAGGAAAATCCCTGGCTGGTCACAAACTGATTCATGTCACTCAATTGACCTGTCAAGGTGATAATCTTTTCCCGTAACTTCCTGTCTGCCTCACTCAGGGTGCCCGGATCAATTTTATTAACCTGGTCGAGAACAGAGGCTGCAACTTTCTTCCCAAACTCAAGCTGGCTATAGAGCTTAGCAACAGACACGCCATTATAGTGAAAGCGCAATCGAAGCGAACGAAGAAAGGTTTTTGGTTTCAATTGAAGAACCTGCTGCTCGGAGCCCTCGTCCTTCAAGAGATTAAGATCTTTAAGGCCCTGATGAAGACGAAGAACTGAGGGGATAATATGTTTTTTCCCAGATAACTCCCGAACTCCATAGGGTACTGATTTAGTAAACTCGGTAATTTGGTTTACGTTCGGCATATCAAATCGGTCATCAATTTTATAGGCCGTCTTTAAACCTTGCGAGCTCACTGGCGGAGTTTGCTTGAGACCAACTAAAACCCGTCGCATGGACGGCACGTCCAAATAAGAGGCCGAATCCCAGCGTTTACGAGCTCGCAACCCATATTGATTTGAAATTGCATGAAACTCATCTGTATCAAAATAAATGTCATCCATCAGGTCAGCCCCCATAGTTCAGAGACAGAGGGGATTCTATTTCTTTGGGGGTCAGTCTTTCACTTTCAACGGTTGCAGTCAGGTACCCCATGTTCATTCGTATCGCATGAGATACTTTATTCCACTTCATGAGCATAGGACCTTCTCCGCTGTCCATGGCATCACAGTTTTTGCACTTACTCATTCTTTTGAACATCTCATAGTCATTAGCAGTCAGTTTTTGTAGATGGCTTTTTTCCATTCCCAAGGCCGTTTGGTTTGTATCCTTACATGCAAATTGATATGTGACTTCCAATTCTGCCCCGTCGCGGGCCCAAACTCCGACACCAACGCCGCCAAGAGCATCAATAGTACTCTTTGAAAGGAAGGGCGCGCTCGCATCAAACTCTGCACGCACGATAGAGGTGCTGTTGATCAGAATGAATAATCCTGCAAAAATAGTAGTTCGCAACATCATAAACGAAATCTCCTCTTGGCTGATTTCGTTTTCGGTCAGCACTAGCTATGCCAAAGAGGAAACTGCTCCTTCGTGCCGGAATGACGACTTGGGAAGAGGTTTGATTGAAGAAAATTGGAAAAAGGTAACAATCCTGCCGAAAAATGGCCAAAGGATTTACCTAAAACTCGTTAATCAATATTTCGGTTCTTCTAGGGAAGTCTAGTTCCTGGGCTGACCTTTGTAAAACGGCATCACTTTTGGAAGAAGTTCCTCAAGTTCAGCACTTCGCCGATCGCTTGCCGGGTGAGTACTTAGGAACTCAGGCATTCCTGACCCTCCGCTTGCCTGGCCCATCTTTTTCCAGAGAGAAACCGCGCCACGAGGGTTATAACCAGCTCGGGCGGCAAGCTCGAGGCCAATCTCGTCGGCCTCAGACTCCTGCCGTCGCCCATGGCGAAGAGTCACCGATAAAGTTGTCACCAAGTTAGCCGCGCTCATATACTTAGCGTCCATCGTTCCCGTTTCCACCAAAAGCTGGAGCCCGATTTGCTTGATTAGCTCTTCTGACATGCGCTCACGGCCATGCTCGCGAAGTGCATGGGCGATCTCGTGTCCCATGATTGCTGCAATTTCATCGTCGGTCAGGGCCAACTTTTCAATAATCCCACTATAGAATATTATTTTACCCCCAGGCATGCAGTAGGCATTGAGTTCAGGACTTGAAATAACATGAGCCTCCCAGGGCCAGTCCTTAGCTTCAGAGCGAAAAATCGTGGTTGGCGGAATCAACCGACGAAGAATCTCTTGAACTCTTCGCACCTGATCCGGATTCTTATCGAGCACACCTTTGTCAGAGGCCTCTCGTTTTGTTTGGTCGTAGCCGGCCAATGAGGCCCTGATGATTTGTTCATTGGGAACTAGAAGCATCTGACGTCGATCAACCCCGACCGCCCCTTGCTCGGTTGTACTCGCACAGGCAAACAACAAACACGATAAAATCAAACCCAAGCAGACACTTTGCTGTGTTTTGCTCATTCTCTGTCCTCCCCATTCCATCCTCTATCTTCATGTGCTGGGAAAGTTCTTGAGTCAAGGAAGCAGGGTGTAGGGCGCAGGCTACAGGGCTTGGTGATGGATCATGCGTTTCAAAATGAATCGAAAAAAAATATTTCCCCTTTTTTCCACTTTTCCCTTCAGTTTTAACGCGACGTGTCGATAGAGGGAGTGACTGCTGGACGAAGGTCTAATGTGTGTGGGCGAGGGCACTAACTGGTCATCAGACCAAGGGGTGGCTCCAAATGCGTATATCAGCGAATGTTGTGTCATTGACGTCTCAAAGATTTATGGGTCAGACCCAGAGGTCTGTCGAAAAAGCTCTTCAGCAAATGGCTTCGGGAAGTCGTTTTGCCGACAGCGGTGCGGACCCGGCGGGTTTCGCGATTGCCGAGAATATGCGGTCGCAGATTCAAGGCTATAAGGCGGCTAAAATGAACGCTGAAAATGCCACAAGCTTTGTGCAGATTGCCGAGGGTGCGCTCAATGAACAAAACAATATCCTCATTCGGATGCGAGAACTCGCAGTTCAGGCGGCTAGCGATACCTATTCGGACACAGAGCGAGGGTATTTGAATGACGAATTTAAGCAAATCAATGCTGAATCGGATCGGATCGCCAGAACCACAAAATTCGGTTCACAATCCCTCTTAGATGGAGCTTCTAAGGATTATGAGTTTCAGGTCGGCGTGAATAAAAGTCAAAACGACATCGTTCGATATACCAGTGATACAAATACGACAGCTGGGGAGCTTGGCACTGAAGGCCTGACTATCGAGTCCAAGGGCGACGCAAGAGATAGTCTCGAAGAAATCGATGTCGCCCTAACTCGAATCAACGGAGCAAGAGCGAAAATGGGGGCCATTCAAAATCGCATGGACAATGTTGTCAATCATATCGACTCTCAAATCTCGGGCTTGTCTGAAGCTCACTCTCGAATGGCAGACGCAGATCTCGCAGAGGCCGTAATGACTGCACGCAGAGGTCAGATGCTACAGCAATACCAGGCTGCGGCCCTCGGCATGGCGCTTGAGAGTGAGCAAGCGCAATTGAGGTTGATTGCATGAATTCGCTCAATTAAATGAAATTAATGAAGGTCATTTAATGAAGTGACTGAAAGCAAATTCAAGGCCTAGGTCTAGCTTGACCTAGACTAAAATCCAGACCCTAAAAATAATTTTCTTTTTAAAAATTCCAATTCTTCCGCATACAAGATGCGCCGCGTTGTGCTGGAGCTAGACTTTAGCCCTAAAGTTTCCTGGACCAAGGCCGAGAAATACATTGAACATGTTGGAGCAAACCTCAAAGGACCTCGTTCAGCAGTCAACCGAACGAACCTCCCAAGCGGCGAAAGCTCTCAAGAGCTAGGCAGTCACCCTAGCTCTTGAGCGGCCCACTCCTTCAGAAAGAAAAATTTTATTTTAACAAGCCATCGAGAGAGAGGCTTCGAGCTTTGGATACCAGCGCGTGTGGCGTACTGGTGTCCAATCAACAAGGGCTCGATTGATTTCCTTTTTCTTGATTACAAACCTTGAAGGAGGCGACTATGGGCTTAAGAATACAGACAAATATGGCAGCTATTTCGGCACAAAAGGTGCTGGGAATGCAACAGAAAAAGCGGAGCATGCGTCCCAAGCTCTAGCCAGTGGAAATCGCATTGTGCGAGCTGGAGACGATGCCGCAGGTCTTGCGATTTCTGAAAACATCAAGAGCCAGGTGCGAGGCATGCAAATGGCCAGAATGAACGCATTCAATGCGGTCAGCTCTATTCAAGTTTCTGAGGGCGGTCTCAATGAAATATCTAATATCCTCACTCGCCTGAGAGAACTCGGCATTCAAGCGGCCTCGGATAACGTGGGCGAAAGAGAGCGCGCGTTCCTCGATATCGAAGCAAAAAATATCATCGACGAAGCTGATCGAATCGCAAAAACAACAGTCTTCGGAGACAAAAAGCTACTCGACGGTTCCGGCGGAACCATGGAGTACCATGTCGGAGTTGGCGGTGGCGAGGAAAACGTGATCAAATTCAGTCTTTCCACCGATGCCCGCGCTGACGAACTAGGAATCGCCGGACTTTCGGTTGAATCAAAGGACGATGCACGATCGTTACTGAAAACAGTGGACGAGGCGGCTGCCAAAGTGGGAGCAATGCGAGCCAACTTTGGAGCAATTCAGAATCGTCTTGAATCTACGACCAATAACTTAGACGTCCAGGTTGAGAACTTATCAGCTGCTAAGTCTAGGATTTCAGACACTGATGTGGCCTCTGAGTCCTCAAATTTAGCATCAGCGCAAGTTCTGCAAAATGCGGCGGTGTCAGTCCTAGCCCAAGCCAATCAATTTCCTGCAGTCGCTCTCAAACTCCTTGGCTAAGCGTAAACTGACTGAAGTCACAATTGAATTAAGAGAAATAAGAGTTGAGTTAACAATTGAATTAAAACGGTAAGCGATTTTGAAAAGAGTCGTCGCCCACACACACGCGGCTCTTCTTAAGCCCTCCCGGAGGGGAATTCTCCTCTCCGGGATTTTTGCGCAATAAATCCTTCCCTTTATCAACTGGCCAGACCGGCCCTTCCGTCGAGGTCTTGCTCGACTCGCCCGAGGTCGGTCCCCACGACACTCGTCGAGAATCCCACGACCTACGTCCTGATTTTCCCTCCTTCAGTCCAGAAAAACCCATCCAAAAGTCTAGTTCCTATCTGACGATCGTCTAGTTTTGCTCGACTCGACTAAAGCCTTCACGGACCTCGCCGAAAGAAGGGTCAGAAGCAACGACGAAACTGAAGAAAGGAAACTCCAGAAGCCTTCTCGAGTGACTGCTTGAAGAACTTCGCTACGAGAGTGTCCCAACTAAGGTCGAGTCCCAACATGTTCAACCAGGCGGTGTTCTTCAGTAGGTGAAAGACCCGCCTCTATCACTTCTCTTCACAGAGAGGTCAAACGGGAGGTTTTTGTGGGAATGCGTATCGCAACAAATATGGCGGCTATTTCAGCCCAAAGGTCCATGACAACAAGTCAGCGCGAAATTCAGCGTTCAATGGCTCAGTTGGCGTCAGGAAATCGAATAACAAAGTCGGCGGATGATGCCGCAGGATTGGCAATCAGTGAAAACTTAAAGTCTTCGATTCGAAGCTACGCGCAAGCCAATCGAAATGCCAATGATGGAATTTCCCTCATTCAAACCGCAGAGGGCGGTCTTGGCGAAATCTCAAATATTCTGACTCGAATGAGAGAACTTGGAATTCAATCATCTTCAGATACAGTCTCTGATAAAGAGAGACTTATGGTCGACAAAGAAGTTCAACAACTCAAAGCTGAGGTTCAGCGAATCGCGGTCACAACCAAGTTCGGAAATCAACATCTCATTGATGGCTCAGGTTCAGATTTTGACTTTCAAGTTGGAATTCAAAATGACCCTGACGCAGACAGAATTTCCTTCGACTCTTCAAAAACAAACGCAACAGCCGCTGCACTAAACATTTCAGACTTCGACTTCACAACTAAGTCAGGCGCACAAGAAGCCCTCTCTGTTTTGGATCAATCTCAGTCTGAGGTGAATGGGTTTAGAGCCACTATGGGCGCCCTCCAAAATCGACTCAATTCTACTATCGACAATTCAAACGTTATGTATGAAAACCTATCTGCTGCAAATTCCCGCATTCGGGATACTGATGTGGCCCAATCCGCTGCAGATTCAACGAAAAATAATATTTTGTTGCAGGCATCGACTGCAACTTTAGCCCAGGCAAATCAGATTCCAGGAATGGCCCTGAAACTGATTGGTTAGGACGAAGATAATCACATGCACTAAACAGGAATTCTAGACCTCCGTTGAGTTCCTGGTACCATCCTACCCAGAGAGAGAAATCTCTCTGGGGTATTACGGATATTACCCTTTGCGTGAGTGACTTAAGGTTTTCGATCGTTGTGCCGACGAGAACTTTGTTATGAATATCAAAGGATTGCTTGGAAATATTCCGACTCCCCCAGTGAGACCGACCGATCGGACTGATCGCCTTATAAAATCAGATATGGCCCACGATCGCGATGCCAACGGACAACAGGCCTTCGATCAAAAAGAAAAAGATCAAGGACCTATGAGCGACGAGGAATTAAAAAAATCCCTCGAGCATCTTAAAAACCTCCCATTTGTTAAAGACCATAATTGGTCAATCGAGCTTGTCTCTGAGTCCGCTGGAAACGCCGAAAAAAAATTCGTTCTGGTTAAAGACACTTCCAGGAACTCTCATTCGAAAAATTCCAGAAAAAGATCTCTGGACCCTTCCCCTCGACTTCAATGACCAAAAGGGCCAGCTCCTCAGAAAAACGGCCTAGGGACTGTCTTTGGTCTGCTTAGGCCTGTCAATTATCCAGCTAATTTTGGCCTCTGAGCCTGAGAAGATCCTCTCAATTCCCAAAAACCTGTGCCTAGCCTGACATTTAATTGACTCACAGTTTCTCTAAAAACCTTGAGATACTAGATTTCAAGCACAGAGTTTCAAAAGTCGTCAGCAACGTCGGGAGGATCTTAAAGTGACTGGTGTCCGAATCACAGGCATGGCCTCGGGATTACCACCAAATATCGTCGATCAACTTATGGAAGTTGAGAAGATCCCTATTAAAACGATAGAAACTAAGAAAAATAAACAAGAAGATTTATTAAAACTCGTCAATGATCTTGATGGCAAGGTCGGTGAAATCACAAAAAATCTCAGCGAACTCGTCTCGACTCGTGGTTTTTCAGATACAAAGTTGATCAGCGGTGATCCGAACATTGTCGATGGTTCCGTCGATTCAAGCATCGCTCCAACAGGTGACTACTCAATTGAAGTCTTGCAACTTGCACAAAAACCGGGGCGCTGACCAACGGATTTCCCGATAGGGACAAGACCCAAATTGGCGTCGGATATATTCGCTTTGAAACTCCTGACGGTCGTAAGGAAGTCTACATCAATGATTCTAATTCAACACTGGACGGAGTCGCCAAACAGATCAATGCAGCTAACGCCAACGTAAGGGCCTCAGTCATCCAAGATCGAAAAGACAAAGAAAATCCATTTAAACTTCTCGTCACAGGCCTTGCGACTGGCGACACGAAACAAGTCGAATTCCCGACGATATATATGTTGGATGGCGACCAGGACGTCTATTTCAACGACTCGAGGCCAGCTCAGAATGCGAAACTTAAAATCGATGGCTTTGAAATCGAGGTCCCAGAAAACAAAATTGATGATGTTATTCCCGGCGTTTCCTTAGACTTAAAACAAGCGGCTCCAGGTCGAGAGGTCCGCGTTTTCGTCAAAGAAAACCACGAGGTCATCAGTGGAAAAATTCAAAAATTTGTTGAAGCCTACAATGGGGCTTTGGGATTCATTCAGACCCAACACAAAATTCAAAAGGGCTCCAACGGACGGAGTGCGCTAGGTCCTCTTGGCGGCGAAAGCATGCTCAGAAGCATAGAAAACACGCTTCGTCGTGTGATTCAAACTCCTCAGTATGGGAATGAAAGTCCAATCACGACAGTCAGCGAGCTCGGAATTGAATTCACAAGGGGCGGCACCCTAAATTTCAATCAAGAAAAGTTCAACAAAACTCTTAACTCCAATCCCAAGGCCGTTGCTGCATTTTTCAGAGGGAATGGTTTTGAAACCGGCTTTGTCGCCACGGTGAAAAAAGCCATAGGCAATGCCACTGACTCTAGTTTTGGACCCATATCGAACCGAAAAAAAGGAATCCAGCAAAAAATTGATCGAATGAACAAGGAAATAGAACGAAAGGAAACACAGCTAGAGAAAAAAGATCAACAACTTCGGCAAAAGTTCGCGAATCTTGAAAGCAAAATGTCCCAGATTCAGGGCCAGGGAGCCTCAGTGGCCGCCATGGTTCAACAACAAAAACCAGCAGGCTAAAACAAAGAGAAGAATGCGAGAAATTAGTAACATAAACAAAAAGAGAAAATAACGAGGGGAAAGGAAGCAAGCAGAATGAAAAGGCAGACGAATTTAGGAGGGAAGACGTGAGCAACCCGTATCAAAAATACAAGACTCAATCTGTACAAAGCGCCAGTCGAGAAAAAATTCTCCTGATGCTCTATGAGGGAGCTATTCGATTTACCAAACTGGCAATCAAAGCCTGCGAAGAAAAAAAGATAGCAGATCGCGGACAAAATATCGGGCGTGCCTATGACATAGTTATGGAGCTCAATAACACCCTAGATCATAAAATCGGCGGTGAAATTTCAAAAAATCTGGAACAGCTTTATGTGTTCATTATGGACCTCTATACCAAAGCAAATATCTCAGGAGATCCGGTTCACTTGAAGTCCTCTCTGAAGATTTTGGAGAATCTTTATGATGGATGGGTCCAGGCTGTCGAAAAACTTAAAAAAGAAAACGAACAATCACACAAATAGGGGGCATCTGTGCGTCGAATTGTACTGCTCTTGAATGAAAAAATCACTATCTAGAAAAATTTTATTCCTTGAACGAAACTGAGTTGAAGAATTTTGTCTACGGACGCTTTGAGACGCTCGAGACTTTCTATCAGACTCGCGAAAAGATTCTCGAAATTATTCGGTATGTGGATTCGCAGATTAATGCGCTCCGAATTGAAGCCGATGAAAATGACGACCAGTTGGAGCCAGAGATCAAAAAACTCATGCGCCAAGCCCTTATGATCAAAGACCAGTACGTTGGAAAGATCATCGAGCAAGATCTTAGTATCTTGTCGTGCATTGAATCTGCCAAGTCAGAGATTATTCGCGAACTCCAAGACTTAAGAAGAAGCAAGAAGGCAGTCGCAGGGTACAAATCCCCGACTTTCAAGCAAAGACTTATCGAAGAAGCTTAACCGCCAAAATTCTGACAAGATTTCGACCAATAGGGTGAAGTGGTGTCAGAGTTTTGTTCCATATTTCTCTAAAGTCGAATAAATCCCCTTTGGCCCTTGGCACCCGGGTTGCTCTATTCGGAGTTGCCGGTTGCAGAAGGAGCCAGAAATATGTTGGAAATGATTGGTCAAGAGCCTCTACGCCAAAACGAAGCCCCTCAGAGGGCGTTACCGCCCCGCCCAAAACTAAGTATTGATATTTTCACTCTGGTCCAAAATGCGAAAGTCCTAATCAAGCATGGCGAACTTAGGCTGGCCCGGCATCTACTCAGAGAATCCCTTCAGAAGGATCCAAAGAACGTCTATGTCCTCAAGACCCTGGCTGATTGCCTCGATAAACTCAATCAATGGGACGAGGCCGAAAAGGTCTTAAAGGCTCTCTGTCAGCAGGAAGTTAATTTTCCGAATCTTTCGATGCGAGCTCACAATCACTACAAACTTGGACAAGACCATCTCGCCTTGCAGTCGTATTTCGAGGCTCTCGCTCTAGTCACCGATGACATTCCTGAACTCTATGAGATCTACAAGAATGTGGGAAACATCTTTGTCAGACAAGGCGACTTCGAATCCGCTGAAGAAAACTATAACAAAGCCTACACCAGGGCCTCCAACTCCGATGTTCTTTTAGTGAATTACGGAACACTTGAGGTTCAAAGAGGCGACCTTGATAAAGCTCTCTTTTGTTTTCGAAAAGCGGTCGAGGTGAATCCACTCAACGATCGGGCCTGGGTTGGACTCGGCATGATTCATTCTCATTTCGGTGATTTTGAGCTGGCCTGGGGCAATTTAATCAAGGCCTCTGATATCAATCCAGAAAACAGAACCGCTTTAATTTTGCTGGCCCAATGGTCAACCCAAATGAATAGCGTTGATACAGTCATCGAAAGATTTGTTCAGTATTTTTCCAAAGTATCTGAGGACTCTGAACTCTCAATTCTGTTAATTAAACTCTTCATCGAAAAATCTGAGTATTACCCCGCTCACCTCGAGTTTGTTCGAGCAATCTGCTTTGATCCACAGAATCAAGAACTTCAAAAACTGAATGAGGTCTTTTCGAAACTGGAGATCAATCAGTGAAATGCTTAAGGGTTGAGGCGAATCAATGGTTTAAGAGACTCACGCTGATTCCGAATCGCACTCAAGTTATACTTGGACTTGGCGCAGGGATTCATGTGCTCGAGTTTGCAAAGCAAACAGAAGGACCCATCTTTGTCATTGATCCGCGACGCCCTTTGGTGGCTGAGTTTTTCAGTCGCCAGGAGTTTAATCCAGTGACACAGCCCGAATTTAGAAGAATTCATGCTGGTAGTTATGAACAAATTTTACCCCTGCTGGAGGGTCGACGATTTCAAGTCCAGCAATATCGCCCCTGCTGGAACTCATTCACGGAAGACTTCATAACTATACTTGATTCACTCAATCTTCGGCACCCAACGACCGCCTCAGCAAAACACTCGATAGAACAGATGCCTCCATATGATCTTGTGTCGCTCTCAGCAATAAAATCCACCGACGACAAAATTTTGCTTCTCCAGGAGCTGATCCAATGAGAATAGTCCTTCTGTCAATGTTACGAATCGGTGACACAATGATGCATCTCGAGATCGTTGAGGGACTCAAACAAAAATTCCCAGACGCAGACATTGAGTTCATCATTAATGACGAATTTAGTCAGTTGATTCCGCTGTTGTCCCGTCAAGTCTCTCGGGTTCATTTATTTCCAAGAACCAAAGCACAGTTGTTAATAAAATCCAGGACCAGCCATCTGGAAGAGCCCATCTGGATCTTGAATGATTGGCTGACAGAGGTTCAATCTTCGGAAATAGATCTCGTGATCAATCTGACCCACACTCGAGTGTCAGGGTATCTCATGGGTCTACTCTCAGCAAAAAACAAAATCGGTCTAGTCATTGGAAATGGAAAAACTCAACTTATAGGAAACGAGTGGCTGAGATACCTCAATGAACACTTTGCCAGTGGCTTTCGATCCCAATTTCACTATATTGATGTGCTTTCGCAGATCTGTGAGATCGAGGTTCGTCGAAAGGCTGCAGAGATCAGAAACTCTCGGCGAATATTCATTCAACCCCTGACAAGTGACGCCAAAAAAAACTGGGCCCTTTCAAAATGGAAAACCCTTTTCACTGAACTTTGCCTAGCTCTCCCGGAATATTCAATTAAAGTTCTGGCCTCACCTGCTGAGTTTTCACTACTGCATGGGCTCTTTCACGAGGAAGAGTTGGCTGTGCTCTCACTCGATGAAGCGGCAGAGGCCCTGCAATCGGCAGAACTTCTCATTAGTGGCGATACAAGCCTTGTTCATTTGGCCACTCAAACTAGAACCCGCACTCTCATGATTGCTCTCGGAAGTTCAGATTCAATCAAAACTGGTCCCTATCTCGATGGTTCAGTTGTGATTTCTGCCCGTGCTGAATGCCGGCCCTGCGACCATACCAAGCCCTGTTTCCAACCGTCTCACCTGTGTGGACAATCAATCACTGTGGATCAAATTTTAACCCTGGCCAAATCTTACCTAAAGACTGATTCCAAAAATTCATTCAACCTGCAAGGAGGCTCAGATTTACATGGACAAGAAACTCGAAAACCACTTAGAGACCCATCTCAAGAAGCTCGAAATTGCCTATAGAAAAATACTTGAAACTCAGGGATACGATAAAGAAACAGAGAAGATTCGAATTCTTCAAGAAATGATTAAAGAGCAAACAAGAAATGAAAATACTATGCATACAACTCGCTAGATTCGGGGATATTTTTATGTCTTGGCCTGTGTTAAAAGCTCTCCGACGAGAGTTTCCACAGGCCGAGATTCACGGCTTGTTTCGAGAACGATTTGCTGAGGCCGCTCACATCTCGGGCACTCTCGATCGAATCCATGAACTTCCTTCGAACAAGATCTTCTCGAACTTGTTTTCCGAAAACACAACAGATTCTGCCTTGATGCAGGTGGAGTCATTTTTGGGTCAGATGCAAAATGAAAATTTTGATCTCGTTTTGAATTTGAGTTTTAGCCCCTTATCGAGTTACCTCTCAAGCGCAATCAAAACTCCAAATACGACAGTGTATGGCTATCAAAGACACTCAGATGGATTTCTTAATTTGGCCGATGATGTCAGTCGATATTTTTATGCTCAGGTTGGCACCCATCAGTTCAATCGAATACACGTCACGGATCTGATGGGTCTCCTCGCTCAGGTCCCTTTGATTGCAGAGGACTCTAAATTTTTTCCAACGTCAGATCAGTCCGAAACCCTTAAGAAGTATGATTTGCTACGAAAAGACCTCATTGCCTTTCACCTCGGAGCGAGTGAGGTTCACAAAAGACTCACGCCGGAATTTTGGAGATCCTTAATTTTACAGATCAAAGTTCGTTGCCCCGAATTTCACCTCGTCTTGGTTGGCTCAAAAGACGACCAATTGGCAGCGACTATGATTGAGAAATCTCTTCATGGTGAGCGGATCATGAATTTGGCGGGCCAGACAACGTGGCGTGATTTAGAGGACATCTTTGCCGCAAGCAGACTCTTTATTGGTGCCGACAGTGGTCCCATGCATCTGGCAGGACTCATGCAAACCCCGGTTCTGAATCTGAGCGTCGGTTCGGTCAATTTTTGGGAAACGGGCCCGAGATTTGCGGGAGCCCATGTGATCAGAGCCGATGACGAACAAAAAATTGTCCAGAGTGATGTGCTTGAGGCCACGAGATGCTTACTTCTTGGTCAAGTCCCTGCGCGAGGCTATCATTACACGAGTGGAACCCCCTGCTTCACGGCCTCGGGCAACACCTTCGAGTGGCAACTGATTCAAGCTATCTATCTATCTGAGCCATACCCATCAACTGAAAAAATGTCCTTTGTTAAAGCAGTTCAAGATCTTTCTGAATTAAATGATCTAGCTCTTGAGGCTTTGCGAAAGTTCAGAGACACGAAGTTGGATTTCTTGGGGCCCTATTTGGATCGCATCTACGAATCTATGAATCTAATTGGTAAGACAGATTCGTCCGTTTCTGTTTTTGTCAATTGGCTTAGGGCTGAGAAATGCAGAATTCCGCCGGCCTCTCCTTTTGAAATTTGCGCGGGTTACACTGAAATTCATCAGGGACTGAGAACACTTTTACAGCCTTACATCTTGCCAAAGGAACTGGCAGAAGGAAGTATCTCCTATGGATAAAATTAGAATTTCTGGCGTAGATCTTCGTGATTTCTATCAACCAGCTCAAAAATTGTCGCAGGTGTTTCAAGAAATCGAAAATGAGCTGGCTGCCAAAAACCAGATCATTTGCCGACTTATTGTTAATGCCCATGTTCTCAATGAGGCCGAAGAGAGTTTCTGAAAGTGAATTTGGCAATATGCCCCTTGAAATGGTTGAATCTTTTGAATATTGGACAGATCATGCAAACCAATTGGCTCCGAATATAATTCGAAGCTGGAAGAAGTTGTTGTCAGAACTGATCGCTAATTGCGATGATCTCGCAGCCCTAATTCGCTTTGATGGGGCCCACGAGCAAATGCCAAGAGTCGAGCGCTTAGTCGAAAATTGTCAATATTTGGTAGAGAGTTTAGTTTTGCTTCGCCAGAGCCTGGGAGATACCGCCCTCGCCCAATATACTGATTGGGCCGTCGCCCAAGAACAGATGGAGCACCTTCTCAAGGAAGCTCTGCTTTCCATTGAGAAGAAAGATTTCCAGCTGCTAGCCGATGTGCTCGAGTTCGATTTCGCTCACAATCTTGGCCAGTGGATCAAGTTTCTTGATTTCGCGGAAAAACAGCTCTCGATCTAAATCCTCTAGAAAATGGGTCTACATGACGCACCAAGTTTCAAAATGTTAGAAGGTGCGCTTTTTTTCATCTTACGATATCATTCGGCAGTGATAGCACCCACGAATGCGGACATGGCGGAACAAGATTTTCTCGTTTTTACGGGGAAGGCCAAATCCTTAACAAATAGAGATTTGGAACTTCTATCTTCTCAGGGCTTTGGAGTCTGGCAAAGATCTGCAGGCACCCAAGTTTTGGCTATCCTTGCCATTCTAGATACAGATCTTGATTATGTTGAGCTGAGTGAAAGACATTCACTCTTTCCTGATGCTGAAGTGATTCTCCTAGAGCCTCCTAAAGACCCAAAACTCTTAATGCAGACGATTAATGAGATTCCAGGATTAAAATTTGCGTCTTTTGGCCTCTCCGTTGAATTATGGATTTCAAAGCTCGAAAACATCAGAACGGAATTTCATCTTAAGAGAAAGCAAGAAAGTCTTCGAAAACTTGCGACCCAACGGTACAAGGAACTTCGGGAACTCAATGAAAATTTGGAAAGGCTTGTTGAAGAACGAACCCTTCATTTACAATATTCTCATTCCGAAGAGAAAAAGAAACTCAAACAGGAGCGGCATCTTGTTCAGTTTATGCTTGAGATGCAAAGAACTCTTGATCTTGATGAAGTTTTTTTTCAGTTAAGAAAACAGATTAAAGGTCAAGGCGCGGTTTTTGAACTCTTTCTTGTTCATACGACTCACGAGCGGAGTCGCCTTCGCTATATCGAACAAGGACGTGTCAAGAGTATCTCCATAGAGCTTCAGAGCCCCATAGACGGCGACTATAAGGGTATATCGACCCAAGAGCAAACAAAGCTTGCCGGTCTCTTGTCACGGCCTCTGAATCGAATCTTGCGAATTTCTCTTTTGAACGGCATAGAAAACGTAGAGGCTTGGGTTGAAATTCTAACTGATTTTTCTGAGGATGAATCCGCAAAAAAATTGGAAGAAGTCTTTAGAATCTCGCGACTTGTCATTGACCGAATTCTTAACGACGAATCCGTTGCAATTGCTAGCCAAAGATGGGCACAAATCTTCGACGGCCTTCAAGATGCAATTGCGATTGTGGACACGAATTTTAAAGTGGTGCGGGCTAATACTCAGTTTTATAAAAGTGATACCTCGCTCAAATGTTTTGAAAGTTTTGCGGGACGAAGCACCCCTTGCGTCGGCTGCCCACTCATCGAGAATTCACAGAGCCAGACGTTACCTTCAATAAAAACTCCAGTTCAAATTCAAGTCGCAGAAAAGGTGTACTTAGTCCATTCTGAATCTGTGGGGTCCTCCCGGTACGTTCATCACTACGAAGATGTGACCCAGGCTCGAATGCTTTATGCCCGCCTTATTCAAACGGAAAAACTGAACGCCCTTGGAGCCCTTGCGGGACAAGTCGCCCATGAATTGAATAATCCTCTTTCTGGAATTCGAAACTTAAGCCAAGTTATAAGGTCAGAGTGTCCACCTGAGAGTCAAATTCATCAGGACCTGGCGGAGGTTGAAAAGGCTGCCCAACGATGCCAAAATATAATTCACCAATTGCTCGAATTTTCTAAAGAGGAAAGCCCCCAGGCTATTTTTTGTTCCCTCGATGAAATTGTTCAAAGAACAATGCCCTTACTTAAAACCGCTATGAGAAATCATCGCGTTCATATCGATCTTCAGGCGGCCAGAACCTGGCTCCTCGTAGAACCCCAGCTGATCCAGCAAGTTGTTTTTAATTTAGTGCAAAACGCCTGTCAGGCCATGGAGAAGGCGGGCCAATTGGTTATCCAAACCCGAATCGACGAATCTTCAAAGCTTGCTGAAATTCTCATTCGAGACTCTGGCCCTGGAATTCCTATCCACACCCAGGCGCGACTTTTCGAGGCCTTTTTTACCACCAAAACTTTAGGCCAAGGAACCGGCTTAGGACTTTATCTCTCTCGAAGAATTCTCGAAAAATTCGAGGGAAGCCTATCCTTTGAAACGAGTCCGAGCGGAACAACTTTCACGGGGCGTTTGCCGCTCAGGTGTCCACCATGAAGGTGCTAATCATTGACGACGAACCACTTATTCGACGCTCTTTAATGAGAGCCTTTGAATCTAGAGGACACCAGGTTTTCCTCGCGGAAAATGGATTGACTGGATATGAGGCTTGGCTGAGGGAAAACCCTAATTTAATATTCTTAGACATGTTGATGCCAGTTCTAGCTGGACCCGAATTTTTGCAAAAAATAGGCAATAACAAAAATTGTCCGGTTATTTTAATGTCGGCCTTTTCAGGACAATACGATCATAAGAAGGCCCAAGAAATGGGCGCGGATCAGTTCATGGCAAAACCTTTCAATGATATCTTTGCGGTCGTCGAAATGGCTGAACGTCTGGAGCAAACTGAGCAGAAGATATCATCGAGTTGAAAGGAATTAATTATGGCCCAAAATAATAACTATTTAATTGATCAGAATTGTGTCATTTGTAGTTACCACCCAGAGACCATAGATCCCAAAGATTTAGGCACCGCTCGAGGCAACACGAAACGCTTTTTGTCGACCCGTTTTCGCCTGTGGAAATGCCCAAAGTGTCACACGATACACAGCATTGATCCGGTTGATTTTGCGGATATCTACCGTGACTACCCTCCCAACCGACGGACCTTGGATAAATTTGCAAAAGGAACTCTCCGAAACCTGCTCCGACGACTAGAAGATGCTGGCCTTAAGAAAAGCGATACCATTCTGGACTATGGATGCGGAAACGGAGTGTTCGTTTCGTTCTTGAGAGCCTGCGGTTACCAGAACGTAGTCGGCTTTGATCCCTTTTTCGCAGACTACGCCCAGGCGCCGACGACCTTGTTTGACTGCGTGGTCGCCAATGACGTGATCGAACATGTTAGCTCTCCCCGATCGATGGTTGCCGAATGCGCCCGCAGAGTTCGTCCAGGGGGCCTTCTCTACATCGGTACGGCTGATTCTGAGCCAGTGAAGATGATGAATACGGATGCCTATTTGTTAGTTTTGCATCAGCCCTTTCACCGGGTCATATTCAACCAGGACACACTAATAAAGCTTGTCAATGAAACAGAAATGACTCTTATCACAACCTGGCGACGGTCCTATATGGATACACTTTCCCCTTTTGCCAACTACCGATTCCTTGATGAATATAACAAAGCGCTCGATTACAACATGGACGATGCGATGAATCCCTCCTCCTCCAAGATTCTACTACGCAGACCCGATTTGTTTTTTTACGCCTTGTTCGGCTATTTCTTTCCCTGCGGATGGGACCCAGCTGTGCTTCTTCGCAAACCAAAAGCTCCGGCAACATGAAGGATCATTTATTTATGATCAAAAAATGTTTGAATCTTGTTAACCCTGCTTTTACCGATAGGACCATTCTACACGATGGTTTTTGCTTATGAAATCGATTACACTAAAGGAAGGTTTGATCCATTGGCGGACTCGTTAGGGCTTTTGAATGCGGAGGTCAAACGTCGCTTCAACGAAGTCCTTCAAAGCGTCAATAAGAATAAACTCGGCTGCGATGGATTCGAATTCAGAAAAGAACTTAGGAAAGCAATTGCGAATGATCCGGACATCGGAGAGATCGAAAGGTGGGCCGAGGGTGGTATTGGTCCGATAGACAAAATTATCAACGCACTTTCTCCCTGGAAAGACAGTCAGGGAGTCCCTCGCCATAAAAGTGACGTGAAAACTTCAATATTTAGAGATGCCAAAGACAGGTATGTATTTCACAAAGTCGGCTTGGGTTCGAACATTAAAGTGAACGGACATCTTATTGGAACCGATAAGTTGGGTCATTTCTTTGATCAAGGATATGGTTATTACTTCAACAAAGTTAGAAATTGGAAGACCGATTCTGAGATTTTTTCCCGTGGAAGGAAAATTGAAGGAATTGAACATGGAAGTAAATCAAACGGAATGCTTTCAAATGCAGACCTTGCTGCTAATTATTATGGCTTCCAGTTTTGGAAGAAAGTGACAGATGGCAATGAACCCTACTTTAAATGTCAAGACGGCAAATGGAGGCAAGAACGCGAATTTACCTGGGCAGAGTATGTGCGTCCCTCTTGGGACGAGGGAATCAACTGCAATGAATATGTTCCCGATATAGAACAGTCTGTAAAAAGCAATCTCAAAAAATTGAATGACAAGCCCGAGAACAAAAGCAAGAACCGGAAATTCGATTGCCCCATGTCTGAAGAAGGGTGCCTTGCTGCATTCAATGAAACGGCATCAATCGACTTTTTACACAAAGACTGTTACGATCTTGGGCGAAAATTGCACAGCGCCCTTGAACGAGCGGAACCGATCAACAAAGCTGGACAATCTAAATGATGGGAGCGTTTAATTTTTCTTCAGATCCTGTGCAATCAGACTGAGCATTCGATCCAAATAGGTGCTAAACCCACTCACATAGTCTTCTGCGGTCGCCGGCAGTGCGATGTCCGGGGATCACGCCATAGTTTTCGACGTATGGCGTGGTCTGGTTGCCAGGGCGATACATCAGAGAAGTTGTCAGCGAGTAAGTGAACTGCAGAAACCCCTGGCGCGAACTAAATGATTCGACGGTGCCACCGGCCCCTGCCGTGCGAGTGCCTATAAGTTTAACTCTTCCATAATCCTGGAGAGAGGCAGGAGTTGCATCCCCGCCTGAAAAATCAAATTGATTAATAACCATATAAATTGGTTTCGTGTACACCCCGGGTTTTGTGAGACTATACTCAGGCATTTGAGCAAACAGGTCCCCCTGCTTTGACGTCGTGTCATTGAATTTTGCCATCAAATACAAATAGCCCTGGATCAATTTAGCCATGGGAAGCAAGGAAACTGGTTGTGAAAGGTTTTCGTGAGAGATAAAAGCCCGTTGAACAATTTCAAATTGTTCACGAACTTCAGCCATCAGTGGCAGGCGCTCATTCTCAGGTAGGAAGTAAGCTATGCTATTCAAGCTTGAAACGAGGTCTCGAAATTTGGACAAAACCCTGATGTGGGTTTGACCCTAAATTGTAAATGCTTTTGCGGATTCGTGGCTCCAACAAGGGCTTGAATCCAAAAGTCCGAGTAGACAACGGCCCCGCCCGGATTGTTCATTTGATCGAGAATCAAGTAATCTGTGGAGGCTTCAAGGCGACGAATCAGAAAATCAATGACTTTTGGTGCCGCCCAAACTTCTGCAATGCTGTAGGTTGGTATTCTCAACAAGCCAACTCGTTGACCATTACGAGTGAACGTCCCAGCAAATACCTGGGAAGGGTTGAATTGTGCGGCAAGGTCTGGGGGTAGCTCTATCGATTTAAAGTCCTTCGGTAACTTGAAAAGCGGCTGGGTTTGCCCAATGCTGTACTTTGTTCCAATGGGTTTTGTTACAGAATTTGGAGCTGTCTCCATGGAGGGCAATTCCGTCTGAACTTGCGTTTTAAAGAGTTCGCCCAGACTTCCAATCAACGCAGCCACCGCCTTCATCTCAGCGGGAATAGTCGCGATGAATGCTTTTTTATCGAGCGATTTTTTGAGGGCTTGCTCCAATTGGGCGCCGGAGGTATTTGTACCAGCGGTTAGCAAGGTCCCCAAGCCCACGACTTCACTGCCGCTAACAGAGTATTTCAATTTGGCAGTCTTTCGAATCAGATTATTGTTTTCGTCTTTCCACTCAAATTCAAAATCCCACCCCTTATTCTCCCATTGACTCAGAGGAATTCCCGAGGCTTCAGCCATGGAAAAAATCTTGCTTCCAAAGAGGGATTGGTTCGTCAAATCATTTGCCGCAGCATTCAGGGCAGGAATGCTCTTCCTCACCTCATCCGGAGTCTTTCCGTTAATGGAAACCAAGACTGCCCCAATCGGGGGAAGCTCCCCCTGTAGGAGGTTTGCTTGAGCACTTGCTGTTTCAATATAGTTTAAAATATAGGATCCTGACTCCGGCGCATAGCTGATCTGCAGAGGAAGAGTCCAAACCAAAGTGCTAGGAAGCTGAATCGAGACATGGGCATCATTAAAGGAGAAAAGCAGCTTGGCCAAGAGAGCCACTAGCTGTTTTTCTGTCTTCAATTTAGTCACCTGATTGAGAAATTGACCTTTCGCCACCTGCCAGTCGACACCAATCGTTGTCTTTTTCAGTTTGAGCGGTCCGTAATTTGTTTCAATTGTCGTCAGAATTCCGCGAGCTAGATTTTGTAGATCTTTTTGTGAAGGCAGATAGACGTCGTCAACATTATCTAAAACACTTGGCTGTGTTGACTGGGGATTTCTTGACGACTGAGGCTGCGGATGAGGTTGACTAGCATTGGCCTGAAGAGTTTGCGCAACCAAACAACTTAGGCAAAGCAGCAATAACAGACTGAGTTTCGGCTTGCCCGTTAGATTACCATTTAAATTGCTAGTCAGAAGGCGTGTTAGACGGCCAGATTGAAGAAAGTGAATCATTGAGGGGCCCTTCGCTTTTTGTGTTCAATTTTTTCATCAGACAGGAGGTGTGTTTTTCATGCTGAGGTCTGTTGGAAATGAATATACTAAAGGGATTATTATTTTTGAATTTTATTTTTGAAGTGATTACCATCCGGGAACAAAGTACATAAACTGTTCAAATGTTCAACAGACCTGCATAATTTTGATCCTAGCGTCGTCCAACCCTTATGGTTCCCGCAGAAGATCGCCAATTTTTAATGTCTTAGCAAAATACTGACCGATCTCCACCTGATCATTGGTGGATATATGACCTTCATAGATCAGCACCGGGCGAACGCTCCAGTTTCGGGGCCTTTCTAACACATGAATTTTCTTTTCAACTTCGCGAATCACCTGTCGATTGATCTCATTTCTCAATTTTATCTCGCAGACATAGGCTGTCTTTTCGGCGGTTTGAATAAGTAGGTCAACCTGACAAGCTCCCCGATTTCTTGTCTTTGCGGCCTGCCTATGGGGGGACGCTGTCAAAACCTGTGAAATGGGGATATTGAGCTTTTCCACAATCTCATCAAGATGGTTGAGAACTGTATTTTCAAATTGCAATCCAGATATGGTTAACCACTGGGGAAGTTGCTCTAGCCCACTTGTCTTACTAGTAAAACCCTTTCCACTCACTTTACGGGGTTCTAAGTATTTAAGGGCAAAACGCAAATAGTTATCCTTGATTCGAAAGGCGGAAGTTTTTGATTTCTCCTGCCCTATGGGAAAGCTATAGTCGCGATTCAAAAAACCAGATATTTCCAAATTTTCAAGATATTCAATCAAACTCGAAGACAATTCAAGATTAAGTTTATTTGCAATTTTAGCGGCAGTCAGATTTTGACTGACGAGATGGTGGATAATCTTTTTGAGAGTTTTGGGCCTCCTGTCACAAGCATCATTGAAACTCTGATCGAATTCGTTATGTAAAAACCCGTCACTTTGAAAGCATAGTCGATTAATGTTTTCGTTTGCAGATTGCGACACTTGGATTTCTTCCAAGTATTTTGGAACTAATCCGGTCACAGACAGCAGTCTGAGCTTTCAAGGTCGCTGACCTTATTGTCCCAAGGGCCCCAAAATTTAGCAACCGTCCTGAGCGGAAGCTCCCCCAAAACAAAATCTGCCGAAACTCTTCCCACAAAGTGAGTGGAATTCAAAATATTTTCCTGGATCCAGGTTGAAACAGATCCACAGAGAATGAATATAAGACTTGGGTGATCTTTAAGATGGAGATCCCACAGGTTCTTCAACTGACCAGCAAAATTAGGCTCAAGTCCACCCATCCAGGAAACTTCGTCAAATAGAATCACCACCCTTCGCCTCTTTTTCAGGTGAAAATAAAGCTCATCAAAAGCCTCACGCCAGTCAGAGAACTTGTCTCGCCTAGTTGGTAACTGTTTTTTTAGTTGATATAGAAACTCATCTAGTTGCTCCTGATTGGTCTGTTTGGGCGTTGGCGCTAAGCCCGAAATCTCAATAAAATGATGCCCAAACTTCTTCCCAAAATGCCGTGCGAGAGTACTCTTACCAATACGCCGGCGCCCCCTAATTACAACAAGGCTGCTTTTGCTCTTCTTTTGAAGCATTTGTAACTTTTCAAGCTCTTGCTCACGACCCCAGACCTTATCCAATTGGCACCTCAGTAAACCTGCAAATACAGGTTTACTGAGGTAATTATGCTATATAAATTTACCTCAGTAAACCTGTATTTGCAGGTTTACTGAGGTAAATTTCCGGGCACTAGGCCATTTCAACAAGCTCTCGAGCCAAGCCCGAAATTCCTTGAAATATCTCATGAGGAAGCGCGTTTCCATGCATATAGGCTGGTGTCGTTACGACTTTATGGGTTCGATCGGTTATATAATCAGTGACGGGACAAGGGACTGGAATGGCTCCGGTCTTCCTGACCTCATCAGCGGTTTGCTCATCGTTTCCTAGAGTAATTTCAATTCTCTCAGAACCAAGAACTTTTGCGAGGAGCACTGGTGCAATACAAACAGCTCCAATGGGTTTATTCTTTGAGTGAAATTCACGAATAATCCGATCAACCTCGGGATTTATCTTGCATTGGCTCTGCTTTTCAGCCCAATCGCAGAGATTTCGCGCAACGCCCATGCCTCCAGCAAAAGCCAAGGCGTCAAAGTCTTTTTCATGCAGTTCAGAAAGGCCCCTAACTTGACCACGTGCAATTCGAGCCGCTTCTTTGAGCGCATTTCTGGACGAGTTCTTTTCGATTTCACGAGTCAGATGATTTCGTTCAGAAAAATCAAGGTCCGGGGCAAAGCAAAACACATTGGCGCCAGCTTGATTGAGCCCAATCAATAGGCAAACACTCTCAGTAATTTCGGCCCCGTCTAAGTGGCCACAACCGGCAAGAATCAGCGCAATCTTTTTCATACCAACCTCGCTAAGGACATACCAATCTCTCTGAGAAAAATCTCTCATGGCTTTCTCAGGGATGCAATGACAAAACCATTTTCAATTGACTTTGAGGTGTCTTCAGTCAAAACCTTATGACATGCGAATTATCTCTGGAAAATATAAAGGTCATCATTTGATTTCCTTTCAGGCAGATCATATCCGCCCGACAACCGACCGAGTAAAAGAAACTTTGTTTAATAAACTTTTTAACAAAGTGATCAACGAGTCTTTGTTCGAAATTGATGATGCAAATGTTCTTGATTTGTTCTGTGGAACTGGAAACCTTGGTCTTGAGGCCTTGTCCAGGGGAGCTCGTTTTGTCACCTTTGTGGATTTGAGCAAAAAGTCCCTTGAGATTACAAAAAAAAATATTGAAAAACTTAAAATCCCCAAGGAGCAATACAAAATTATTTTGAAAGATGTCCCTGGGTATTTAAAACAGTACCAAGGAGAGCCCTTCAAGCTAATTTTGGTCGACCCACCTTTTACCAAAAAAATGGCCCATGAGGTTATGCTGGCCGCCTCCCAGAGCGAAGCTATGGGACCAAATACGGTTCTTACAATTGAATCTGAATCCCACGAACGACTTGAAACTGCCTACGGGGATATATTTCTTTTTGACTCACGAGAATATGGCGACAAAACGCTTTCCTTCTTCTCCAAAAAATCAGATAAGAACGGGCTGAAATGAAAAAGGCTGTCTATCCGGGGAGCTTCGACCCCATCACTCAAGGTCATGTCGATATTATTGAAAGACTGACCCATATTTTTTCCGATATCACGGTCCTTGTGGCGCAATCCTCGCAGAAGTCTGCCGAGTTCACCGCCCTTGAGAGAAAAATCTTGATCGAAAAATCCCTTGGACCTCTCAAAGGGGTCCGAGTTGATATTTACGAGGGCCTCACGATCGACTATATGGCTAAAAATCAAGCACAGGTGATCGTTCGTGGTCTTCGGGCTGTGAGCGATTTTGAGTATGAAATGACAATGGCGAGCATGAATAAGAAGCTCGCGCCAGAAATTGAGACCATGCTCGTCTTTGCTCGGCCAGAATATTATTACATTTCGTCGCGGGGCGTGAAAGAAGTCGCACGAAATGGCGGAGCCCTCGAAGGCTTGGTTCCAGCCCCAGTTATCGACGCAGTCCTAAGCAAATTCAAAAACACCCCTAAAAACAGAAAGGCATAAATATGTTGTCCAAAAAGGCGCAAAATCTAAAACCCTCTCCAACTCTTTTCCTCGTTGCCAAAGCCAAAGAACTTGCGGCTCAAGGACACGATGTTATTTCTCTGACCGTGGGGGAACCAGACTGGGCAACATTTGAAATTCCATCTATGGCTGGAATTGAAGCCATTCAGAAGAACATCACAAAATACACGGCAGCGGCGGGAACAGTCGAACTTCGGAAAGTCATTACCGAAAGAACCAAAATCGATATTGGCTTGGATTACACTCCGGCCCAAGTGACTGTAGGTTCTGGCGCAAAATTTATTATTTTGCGGCCCTTCAGATGCTTTGTGATCCAGGAGATGAAGTCATTATCCATTCACCTTATTGGGTTAGTTATCCAACGATGGTTGAGCTAGCCGATGACGTCCCAAATATTATTGCCTGCGATGAGTCAGATAATTTTAAATTGAGCGCGGAACGTCTTGAAAAAGCCATCACAAAAAAGACAAAGGCTTTCCTCTTTTGTTCACCCAGTAATCCGACTGGCCTTTTTTATAGCAAAGAGGAACTCACAGCGATTGCTGCGGTTTTAAAAAGACATCCCCATGTGTTTGTAATTTCAGATGATATTTACAACAGACTCACCTTCGACGGATCGAGTGTGGCTCCTCATTTGTTACATGTGGCTCCAGAGCTTAAAGAGCGAGTGATCATAGTCAATGGTGGTTCCAAGGCTTATTCAATGACTGGATGGAGAATTGGCTGGGCAGTTGGACCCCAGAAAATAATCGCTTCCATGGCAGACTATCAAAGTCAGACAACAGGATCGGCCAGCAGTATCGCCCAACATGCACTCCAAAAAGCGATTCCAAGTTGCGAGAATGACATCAAACAGGTGAATCAAACTTTGATTCAAAGAAAGATAAAAGCAATGGCCGCTCTTTCGACCATCAAAGAATTTAAAGTTACGGAACCCCAGGGTGCCTTTTACCTATGGGTAAATATTAAGCAATGCCTTGGACGAAAATTTGAGAGCATGACAATAGAGAACGACAAGATGTTTTGTGATATCTTGCTCCAGAAATATTTTGTCGCCACTGTGCCTGGAATTGAATGTGGAAATTCGGGCTATCTTAGACTTAGTTTTGCAATTTCCACAGATAAATTCATTGCCGCAGTTGAAAGAATGAAAACTTTCGTCGCAGCACTCAGCTAGAAATATTTGCGAATGTGCTATGTCTCGATGATCACTTAGCACATTTGTATTTTAACGTCAGCTGTCGCCCTGCCGGAATTTTGGGCTCAAAATTAATTTTGGGCCCATCAATTGTTTGAGTCGTCGTAAAAGCAGGTTCAATTGTCGTGGTGACGGTATCAATTGGGATACACTCAAGTGGAAATGATCCCATCGTCTCCTGAATAATACCTTTAAATAGATTTAGATTAGTTGAAAAATCTGCAGCACAAATACTTCCGATACCACCACCTGTCAAAGTTGACATACTTGAATAACTCTTTCCATAGTGACTTTTTGCTCCCGAGGCATCCTGTTCAGTCATACAAGCACTGTCCTCAGGCTTAACTATGATCGAATTGAAAGTGAATCGCTTGCTCTCGCCAAAAACCTTCTTAACCTGTGCGATTAGAGATTCAGGCTTATCCTCATCCTCTAGGAGCTTACTCTCATCCGCATAATATTCCAGAGCCTTGACCCCACCCACACTTCGTTCATCCTCGTCGGAAATCATAATGACAGCGATCGCCGAATCTGGCCGATAACACTTGTTTGTCGCAGATCTGGAAAAATGAGACCAAGCAGCCTTGATTCCGCGCTCATCATCCGTCCCAGCCCATCCGGCGCCAATATTATCTATTGTCTTTGAAAAAACAGTCGACAGATTCGCGGTTGGCTTAAGAATCCAACCGTCGCCGGCAGCCGGGGAGTATTCTGACCAAAAAACTGAGGCGCCCCAGGTCAAAGCATTCTCCACCGTCAAGGCCCTTGTGACTGTGACACACATTTGCCAATCTATCGACGATGCCCCTAGCTCTGTCACAAAGGTCGCCATTTTTTGTGCTAATTTTTGATTATCGGGGAGCATCGAGTTGGAATCGTCAATCACCAGCAAAATATCAAGCATATTATTTGGTGGAGTCACCTTGGTCGAAAAAGTAACCTCTCGAGGTTGTCCTGATGGTGTCACCGGAGGTATAACAGGAGGATTTTGACTGGGATCCGAACCCCCTGAAAATTTAACCTGACCACAAGAAGACAATACAGCAAGGCATGATACAAAGACACATGACATAAAGACAAACCACTTCACCATAGTCACTCCTGACCCCTCGTATTTATATCCTACCCGATTTTTTTGAGAGACATAAGTCTAGGATTCGTTTCCCCAAACTAAACCCTTAAAATCTCGACTTGAGACAGGTCTTGATCTCTCGATAAAATAAAGAACAGGGGGTTTTTCTGTGAATACATGGGCCATGCTTCAAGTCCTAGGGTTTATTGTGCTCTCAACTGGGTTAATTGCGGTTTGGATTCGCCTGCATCGCCCCACCAAGGACGATCCAAGACTCAGTCGTGGATTGCAGCTTCTACAAAGTAAAATCGCAGTCCTAGAAGACCTCTCTGATCGAACCGAGACTCAAGCGCAGCAACTGACAGCGCTACTTGAAAATAAATGTAAACAAATTCAAGAGAAATTAATTCAAGCAGATCAGCAGCTCTCGCGAATAGACCAGAGCCTCAAAAAAAGTCTCGAGATAACTGAGATTTTTCAGGATCGAATTCCCCATCAAGAAATCATTGAACGTCAGAATACTCTCAAATATGTGAAAGCAGCAAAAATGGCCCACGAAGGTCGCTCGGTGGCAGATATTCAAAAGAAAGTCGACCTTCAACTCAGCGAAATCGAATTTATTACGAAGGTCAACCGTGACCAACTTATGTTTGCTGAGGACAGCCTTCCTTCCTGGGCTCAATCCGATTCCACAACTCATATCACCGCCCCGCTCGAGCGCAATCCTCGGACTCCAATCCAGGCGGCGCCCCTGCCGTCAGCGGTGACGTCGGTAGCTGCGCCAGCAGACAAAATAAGCACCCAAGCAGTCCCAACGCCAACACCGAACGCGCAGACAACCATCGTTCAAAATGGCCGGACATTGACTGTCAAACCCTTCGAATTTAAGAAAATAAATTTGAATGGAAATTTATCCTAACCGTGATCAGCCTAGAATTTAGTGAGCTTTTTCAGCAGCAAGATCTCCGCCAAAGTCTTCGTCGGACTCACTTTCACTAGCTAGTTCAATATTATGAGCCAAATCTGGAAGTTCTGCTATGTACTTATCTACTTCTGCCTTTGTTAAGACTCCACGATGAATATGAATCTCGATAAGTCGTTTGTCATATCTTAGGTTCTTAATGGCTTTATCGAGAGACATAGTCTCCTCCTGCGGGTTTTTCTGTGGTTAATTCAGTGGAATCTTCTATAGCAAACATATGGACTAGCATCAATTCCAATATTTAGGCCCGGAGGAATCCCCCGACTTTCGTTCATTATCAACGACGAGCCTCAAGTTACGGGATTTCTTCTTGATCTTCTGATTCCATTGAAATCTCAAAACATAGTTCTAAAACCGTAAAAAGAAAAATCCCACCACTAGGCCACCAAGGTGAGCCAGATAAGCCACCTCTCCTCCCCGCCGACTCGATGAGACTAAGGAAGCAAGCTGAATAAAACCCATCAACATCACGAAATAACGAGCTTTCATTGGAAACAGCATAAAGAAGTAAATCATCCGTTCGCCAAACACCATTCCATAGGCTAACATGAGTCCAAAAAGAGCTCCAGAGGCCCCAACCACAGAAACATATAACTCTGCTTGTCCGCCCGAGTATGCGGCAAATGCTGCAACTCCACCACAATAGAGAATGGCCGCCCCGATGCCACACACGAGATAATAAGTCAGAAAAAACCGAGAACCCCAACGTTGCTCCAATTCAGAGCCAAAAAACCACAAAGTGAGCATATTAAACAACAAATGGGTGACCCCATCTGTGGAATGCAAAACATATAGGTGACAACTTGCCAAATTTTGAACTCATAAAAAACCTGAATTGGCACCAAATTGAATATTCCGGTAAAGGGAACTTTACCAAACGACTCCATCAAAATTTGAAAAATAAACCATATGCCGACATTGAGAATCAAGAGCCACTTTACGGTCTTGGTCAAAGGCACACTCATTTGCATATTCATTCCAGCTTTACTCACGGAGAGACTCCCACAGTTTTAAAATACTCTACAAACCGGGTGTATGTCTGCTCCAGAGTCTCAACCACGACCTTAGTCTCTGCAATTAATGGAAAAAAATTAAGATCCCCGACCCACCTTGGGACCAAGTGATAGTGAATATGATCCGGAATCCCAGCCCCAGAGGCCTCACCATGATTCATACCTAGATTGACTCCTGCCGGCAAATAGATCTTTTCAATCGCGACGAGCGCGACCCTCAAGGTTTGATGTAGATCTTGATATTCAGAATCACTCAATTTCAACAAATTTCCACAATGTGCTCTCGGAAGAACAAGCAAGTGACCTGGATTATATGGAAATTTATTTAATAAAATCATAGAAGACTTAGTTTTATGAATACATAAAGTTTCTAAAGACATCTGGGCTTCTGCCGCCGAACAAAAAACACAACCTTTTGTGGGAACTAGCTTTCGAACATAGGTCATTCGATCTGGACGAAACAAAACATTTCGAGGCCTTGCCGCTGAGGGTCTTGCCTTTGACGATTCTGTCTCTGACCGCCTTGTTCCTGACTTTCCTTTTGTTTTTCGATTTCTATCTGAAGAAGTCAAGGTTCCCGCCTATTCTTCACCTGTGTCTGTAGCTTTCTCTGGCCAAAATCCCGGCATCAAATACAAGGGCTGATTGAGTAAATCGGCTCTAATCACTTGGTGAAGGAAACCGTCAACGACGGCCTGACCGTTCAATCTTTTGGTCAATGAATTTAGTGGATCTTCCTCGGTCCCGTCACCCAAATCCCAAAGGCTTCTCTTCTTTTTTGGAATTTCAAAATCTCATAATCCTTGCCGAGATTAGCAAGTTCGGCCGTCAGTCTCACAGCGTCTTCGTAGGTTCCCTCTTTGTCAGCAAAACCCAATTTGACCGCCTTGGCACCCGTCATCACTCGCCCATCGGCATATTCACTCACAAGTTCTTCTTTCAAATGACGACCTTCAACCACCGCACTTTTAAACTGCGCATAGACTTCATTTATCATATCTTGAAAAAGAGCCCTTTCATCGTCGCGCATAGCCCTATATTCAGATCCCGAGTCCTTAAACTTTCCCGAAGTAATAGAATATCTAGATACCTTAGCCCAATCATAAAGCTTTTCAAGATTTGCAAATTCCATAATCACACCAATAGATCCAACCAAAGCTCCAGGAGCTACCACAAGTTTGTCGCAGGCCATCGCCGCGTAGTAGGCCCCACTGGATATACCCCCAGTCGACACACATACAATTGGTTTTTTGATTTCTCCCCGAAATCGCTTGAGTTCAGAAAAAATCTCTTGGGATGGACCAACAGCCCCTCCCGGCGAATTAATTCTGATCAAGATTGCCTTAATGTGCTGATCGTCTTTGTAGTCCTTCAAATGCTTTAGGAACTTTTTCCCGTTCATAATAACGCCGCTCAGGTCCATATGCAAAATAGACTTGTGCTTGACGACTTTTTTGGGGGGCTCTGATTCAAAGTATTGGATGCCCATTTTAAAAAGTGTCACCAACACTATAAAAACAGCGATCACAACCAGGATCTTTGTCAAAAAATTTGGTTTTTTCATATTGGCCTCGACGTGATCCCGCCATATCTTCATGGGGTTTCAAAATTAATGTGGGGTTCCCCAAAAAAAAAGGAAGCCCATGAAAAAGACTCCCTTTTTTAAATTATACTGTCATGGACAAGAGCGTCACTATATATCTAGTGATCACTCATCATACCCCTCTTAAGGGCTTATTCCTTGTCTGTTTTAACACCCTTGAGTTGATCTGCAAAAGATCTCCCAAACTTGTTTTAAGTTGCGGTGGCCTTCTTGACGTAATCATCAACGTCAGCCTTAGAATCACGCAGCTTAACAAGCTTTGATGACAGACCAATCTTACGGGCTTCCTTGTCAATTGAAATGACTTCCGCCTTGATAGACTCACCTACTTTGATGAAATCCTCTGGTTTGGCCACTTTTTCAGTTGTTAATTCCGAAATGTGAATCAAACCTTCGATGTCACTCTCAAGCTCAACAAAGGCACCGAAATCAGCAAGCTTAGTCACCTTCACATCGTGCTGAGTCCCAATTGCATATTTTAATTCAATGTTAGCCCATGGATCATTCTCAAGCTGCTTGAGACCCAAACTGAATCTTTCGTTGTCAATATCAACACCGAGAACAACAGCCCTAATTTTTTGACCCTTTGTAAACATCTCTGATGGATGATTTACACGTTTAGTCCAAGAAAAATCCGAAATATGAACAAGTCCGTCAATACCTTCTTCAATTCCAACAAAGACTCCGAAATCTGTCACAGATTTAACTTCACCTTCGATAATAGTTCCAGGAGCATAACTCTCTTTGAGCTCAACCCAAGGATTCGCCATCAACTGTTTCATACCCAGGCTAATTCGACGATTCTCGGTATCAACCTCAAGGACGACAACGTGAACTTCATCCCCAACATTTACCAATTGGCTCGCGTGTTTCACGCGTTTTGTCCAACTCATCTCAGAAATATGAATGAGGCCTTCAACACCCTCACCAAGCTCAACAAAGGCTCCATACTCAGCCACAGAAACAATCTTTCCATGGAGTTTGGCTCCAATTGGGTAAACCATTTTGACTGATTCCCATGGATCTGCATGCATTTGCTTCAGACCTAAGCTCACACGCTCTTTTTCAGTATCATACTTAAGGACTTTCACTTGAATATCATCACCAACGTTGATGATTTCAGAAGGATGCTTGACCCGACCCCAGCTCATGTCCGTGATATGAAGAAGTCCATCCATACCACCAAGATCGATAAAGGCTCCGTAGTCAGTTATATTTTTAACAATACCCTGAACAATTGATCCTTCTTTCATCGCATCAAGAGTCTGAGTCTTCAAACTCTCACGCTCCTCTTCAAGGAGAGCTCTTCGAGAAAGGACAATGTTCCCACGTTTCTTATTAAATTTAATAACTTTAAACTTATATTTCTTACCGATGTACACGTCCATATTACGAACTGGACGAAGGTCAATTTGAGAACCTGGCAAGAAAGCTTTCACACCGATGTCAACACTCAGTCCGCCCTTAACTTTGGCGACCACAGTTCCTTCAATGACTTCTTCATTTTCTGCTGCTTTAGAAATATCAGTCCAAGCGCGAAGCATATCAGCTTTGTCCTTAGACAAAACAACCATTCCATTTTCGTTTTCAATTCGGTCAATCAAAACCTCAACCTGATCGCCAGGCTTCACGTCTCGAACTCCGTCAACGACTCTAAACTCGTTAATTGGAATCAAACCTTCTGATTTGTAATTGATGTCGACAAGAACATAGTCCGTCTGAACTTCGACCACATTTCCTGAAACGACATCTCCAACCTTAAAGTCTTGATCTTTAACTGAAGCTTCAAAAAGCTTGTCAAAATCGGACCCCGATCGAATTGTCTGCTCGCCTGGATTAGCTGGCACGCTTGAGTCTTCAGCATCCAAAAAAGCAAGAACTTGCATTTTTTCTTTCTGAGACTTCGTCTGAGACTTAATGGCTTGTTTTACGATATTGTTGATACTAACCTCCTGATGAATGGGACCTCTTGGGCTCCACATTCAAATTAGTTCTGTGGTTGTAAATGGGAGGTCTGGGGGTTGTCAAAGCCTTTTCGATGGCTGAAAGAACGATCCCTTATATTCCGGCCTTATGTCTTTCATCATCATCAACATGGCTCAAAATTCCGCCCTTCAGGTTTGGTCGATAGGCCAAATAGTTGATGTCATAGATGAATTTGCTGCCCGCCACCCCTGGAGTCTGCCACTCTGGCCCGAGACGAACGGCATCGACTGGGCATGCTTCCTCACAAAAGCCACAAAAAACACAACGAAGAATATCTATTTCGTAGGTTGTTGGGAACTTTTCAACTGAGGGATCCTGATGCTCAGAGGCTACTATTTTAATACACTCTGCAGGGCAATTGGTCGCACATAACATGCAGGCCGTACAGCGAAGACTGCCGTCCTTTTTCACAGTGAGAACGTGATTTCCCTTAAAGCGAGAACTGTACTCATACTTTTCTTCAGGGTAATTCACGGTCGTCATTTGTTTTCTATTAAATAAATTCTTTAGAAGGTGCTTCATGGTAATCGTCAAACCACCCAGAATTCCCGGAAGGTACCACTTAGACAATTGAGAATTATTCTGAACCACACTCATAAAGAGCCTTTCTTGAATACAAACTCATTCTTTTTTCGATGCTCCAGGAAAACTGTGTCGGCAGGTCTTGCCTCTTCGACAAAAAGGTCCAACTTCTCGACACCGTTTGTCCTGATGGTCCCACTTGTCGTCGTTAAATTAGAGGCAACTGCTGAATCCTCACCAAAAACGAGAAGCTGACAGGCTTCGATCACTGTCAGAGCCTCCCTCACAACTGTCGTCACCTTATTAAATTTCTGCGCAAGTCCATTGTGATTTACAAAGGTCCCTGCTTTCTCAACGAATGTCTTCATAGGGATTAACCAAACATTATTCAGATTATCCTTTTCGGAATTATCTTTATTGAGCTTGTCCATTGCCTGATTTAATGAATGATCTGCAGAGGTCAGCCAAATCAGATTCTTGGCATGACCAAAAAGGGTCTTGTTTTTTTCCAAATCCGGAAAGAGCGCGCAATTTTCAGGCCCTACGACAATCAAGGTTTCGATCTCACCACTTGCCAGTCCTGATTCCAAATCTTTCCAGGCTGCTTGAATATTGTTTTTCTCAAAAACCTTAAGAAGTCCCTTCGTATTTGGATTTTTGTCCCCACGGATAAGAAGGCCATCGAAAGTCTCAAAAGTTTCCTTATTATTTACCCAATGGTAGATCCTTGAGGTCTTCACTTGATCTACAAATGTTTTCACCAAAAATTCGTACTCCTCGACAGTCGCGTGACCCGTCACGACAATGGCGATTTTACCTGCGGGTGTCTTCTTGATGGCTAAGCCCGCCTCCAAAGCCACCGCTTTTGGAGAAAGGTCCGACCAGCCGTTCTCGGTTCTCTTTTTACCTTGAAGCAGGCGGTCCTTTCGATTGACGAACTTATAAATATCTCGTCCCTCGTCACACATCCAATAGCCATTGACCTGTTCGTTATAGACTGGCTTCACTCGGAAAAGACCTTCTTTGTTAAAGTAAACTTTAACATTACAGCCCGTCGAACATCCTGTACAAATTGTATTGGCTTCTTTGAGATACCAAACTCTTTGACGAAACCTAAAATCTTTCGAAGTCAAAGCCCCGACCGGGCAAATATCCACAGTATTAAGTGAATACTTATTATCGAGTTTACGCCCCTCAACCGTTCCGACCTCACTTCGGTCGCCCCGATTGAAAATTCCAAGCTCAGAGGTCTTTGAGACCTCGTCGGTGAAGCGAACACATCTGGAACACAAAATACAGCGCTCTGAATCTAAAACGACTGAGGGACCAAGATCCACGACCTTGTGTTTTTTAACTTTTTTCTCTGCCATTTCGGGATCATATTTCCCGAACTCCATATATTGCTCTTGCAATCCGCACTCACCGGCTTGGTCACAGATTGGGCAATCCAAGGGATGATTAATCAGATGAAAATCTAAAATCCATTTAGCTCCATCTTTTACTTTTTCAGTCTTATTCGAAACCTTCATCCCTTCTGTCACTGCTGTATTGCAAGCAATTTGCGGTCGAGGATTTCCCTCGATTTCACAAATACAAAGCCGACAAACTCCAGCGACACTCAGTCCAGGGTGATAACAATAATGAGCGATGGATTCCCCAGATTTTCGAAAGGCCTCCATAATGGTAGAGCCTTCCTTAACCTCGGTTTCTTTTCCATTAATGGTGCATTTCGGCATATGTCGTTCCTCTAACCTTTGAACGCCCTCACGGACGTAAAATTCAAATTCATCTCTAAATTTTTGAACAAAACTTAACACTGGTAACGCTGCTGCATCAGAAAGAGCACAAATTGTACGGCCTTTCATATTATCAGCAACCTTTAACAACAAATCGATATCTTGGAGGCGTCCCCGCCCCTCTAAGATCGAATGAACAATTTTATCTAGCCAGCCAGTCCCCTCTCGACAAGGAGTACATTGTCCACACGATTCATGGTGATAAAAATGAGTCAAGACTCCAAGCATGTCGACCATGCATTGCGAATCATCAATGACTATCACGGCACCGGAACCTAACATTGTTCCCATCGCAGATAAACACTCGTAATCAAGATTCGCTTTGGCGACTTCGTCGGCGGTCAGAACTGGCGCAGAGGATCCCCCGGGAATGACTGCTTTGAGTCTTCGTCCCGCCTTGATTCCGCCGCCCTCTTTCATGATTAAATCCATGAGCGGATAACCCAGGGGGACTTCGTAGTTCCCTGGTTTTTGCACATTCCCGCTCAATGAAAAAAGCTTACTGCCCGGCGATTTTTCAGTGCCATGCTTTCGATAGGCGGCCGCACCATCTCGAATAATGTACTTAACCGCGGCAAGAGTTTCGACATTGTTCACAATTGTTGGTTTTCGCAAGTAACCCTGAACAGCCGGAAACGGAGGCTTCAATTTGGGTTGCCCCTTCAGGCCCTCCAAGGAAGAAATCATTCCGGTTTCTTCCCCACAAATATATGCTCCAGCCCCACGATAGACATCTAAATCATGATCAAATCCCGAACCCAGAATATTCTTCCCCAAAAAACCTGCAGCATAAGCTTCCTTAACTGCAATTCTTAAGCATTCAATTGGAAAATCATACTCTCCGCGCACATAAATATAACTTTTCTTAGATCCAATCGCGAAGGCCGATATGATCATACCCTCGATCAACTGATGTGGGGCTTTCTCCATCATCATACGATCTTTAAAGTTCCGGGCTCCCCTTCGTCAGCATTACAGAGTAAATATCGTGGCTCACCATTTTTTGGAAGGAATCCCCATTTCATACCGGTCGGAAAGCCCGCGCCTCCACGACCCCGAAGACCCGACGCCTTCACTTCATCTATAATCTGCTGAGGCTGCATCTTGAGCGCTTTGGGTAACTCGAGATAGCCTCCGTTTTTTTTATACCCTTCGATATGGCGAAATTCTTCCAAATGGTAAAACTCGGTCAGCAACTTGACTTCCATTACTTCATTCCTCGCAATATATTCATGGCAGATTCAGGGTCAGGTTTTCATAATAACGATCATTGACCTGCATCATTGGAGCCGTTCCACAGGAACCCAGACATTCAACCTGAGATATTGTAAATCGCCCGTCTGGCGTGACTTCATCTTTATTAACTTTGAGCTCTTTACAAATATGACGTGCTAATTCGCGACCGCCCTCAAGACAGCAAGAAATATTCGCACATATCTGCACATGATACTTACCGACCGGCTTTTGGTTGAACATTGAGTAAAACTTAAAAACTTCATTTATCTTGCTGCTTGGGATCTCCATAACTTCACTCAAATGCGAAATCACTTCGGGGCTGATCCAACCCTTATTTTCCTTTTGAGCCACATAAAGACTTGGAATTATTGCAGACTCTTTGGCTTCGTACCTAGCCATTTCTTTTTTTACTTGATCCAATCCTTCTTGAGAAAGCTGAAACATTTTTCACATCCCGCGCCGACAGCGCAACCTACATTTTCATCACATCCACAAAACTATCTATCCAGCTCCCCGGCAATAACATTCATACTTGCTACTGTCGCGATCGCATCAGCAATCATCGCACCTTTGACGACAGTCGGGAACGATTGATAAATTGCAAAACAAGGCGGCCGAACCTTGAGCCGATAAGGATTTGCACTTCCATCACTCACCAAATAAAATCCAAGCTCGCCGTTTGCGGCTCTGTCGCATCATAGGTCTCACCCCGGGGACGTAAGCCCTTAATGACGAGCATAAAGTGGTTCATAAGTCCTTCGATGTTACCGTAGACATCTTTTTCTCTGGTAGCACAATCCCTTTATCGCGAATCGTGAAATCGCCACCCGGAACATTTCGACAAACCTGCTCAATAATTCTTATGGACTGCCGCATCTCTTCAATTCGAACTAAATAACGATCATAAACATCACCATTTGTCCCAATTGGAACATCGAAATCAAGAGCGTCATAACCATAGTAGGGTGCAGATTTCCGAAGATCTAAATTTACTCCGCAAGCTCGCAAAAGCGGTCCAGTATAACCCCAATTGATCGCATCTTGAGGAGTGATGGGGCAAACCCCCTGCGTCCGCTTAATAAATATTTTGTTATCGAGCATTAGCTTTGAAATCTCGTCAACCGCAATCCGCATTTCTTTACAAAAAGCGAGGACATCCTCAAACCAATACTCTGGCGCATCTTGGGCCATTCCACCAATTCGGGTCATCGATACAGTGAGCCGAGCTCCACATAGTTTTTCGAAAAGTGTGTACACTTTTTCACGATAGGTGAAGAGATGAAAAAATGCAGTCAAGCGCCAAGATCAACCCCACCAGTCCCAACCGACACAGTATGATCTATAATTCGTGAGAGCTCACAAAGAATCAATCGCATCGCTTGGGCTTTCGGCGGAATTTCCACTCCTAAAAGCTTTTCAACAGCCTTGCAGTATCCCACATTATTCATTGGGGCTGAACAATAGTTCAGACGGTCAGTATAGGGGATAACTTGGTTATAGGGATGGGTTTCAGCCATTTTCTCAAAACAGCGATGAAGATAGCCAATTTCACATCCCGCCCGCACAATTGTTTCACCCGCAAGTTCGGCCATTACGCGCAGAGTTCCATGCATCGCCGGATGAGACGGGCCAATGTTAATCGGCACCAAATTTTCGTTCAAAATATTGCCTGCAACTCCATTTTCAGTGTCAAACTCTATGGGCAGTGAAGAGTCGCAATGTTGCTGAGCATCTGCCTCATAATCCTTTCTCAGCGGATGTCCAACAAACTGGTGGTGAGTTAAGATTTTACGTAAATTAGGATGCCCAGAAAAGTGCAGCCCGAACATATCAAAAGCTTCACGCTCAAACCAATCCGCACCTCGCCAAACCTTAATCACAGAATCCACAGCCTCACCTTCGGCGACCTGGACTTTGATCCGCAATCTCGAAGCGTCTTTAGACGAAAAAAGATGATAAACAACATCAAACCTTTTCTCGCGGGTTGGGTAATCAGCTCCACAGATGTCCATCAGAAAATCAAAACGCCCAGAAAACTTCAGAAATTTAAGGACTGGAAGAATATCATTATTGGGAACTTCGAGGACGTCATCACCGAAGGCGTGAGAAAATTTATAAGACTCTGTCTGAAAGGCCTCAGAGAGTGCCCCCTTCAGTTCTTCAAGCTTTGTTGTCATAGGGATTTATCCAATTGTCCTTCCAAGGACGTTTTTGGTTTTTTGAAATCATTCTTTGCAAGACCATCACTCCATCCAAAACAGCTTCGGGAGTCGGAGGACAACCTGGAACATAAACATCTACTGGAATCACCTTATGGCAACCCTGAAGAACGTGATAGGCCCGATAAAAACCGCCAGAACTTGCACAGGCCCCCATTGAGAGAACAAATTTTGGCTCTAACATTTGCTCATAAATTCGCACAAGAACAGGAGCCATTTTTTCGGTGATCGTTCCTGCAACCAAGAGCAAATCTGACTGCCGCGGTGAGAATCGCACGACCTCGGCTCCAAATCGGGCCAAATCGTATCGAGGACCCATCACTGACATTAGCTCAATCCCACAACACGCAGTTCCGTAAGGCATGGGCCACAAAGAATTCTTTTGTCCCCAGGCAAAAAAAGAATCAAGTCGAGTCGAAAGTGCAAAAGAACGAGAAATATCATCTGCACCTTGATTCCCTAGACTTGGCTCTCGCAACACCACGCTGGATGTTCGCGGTTCAGACACGGGCTACCTCGCTTCCATAAAAACAGACAAAAATGCATCCGCCTTCAAATAACAAATGCAACGTAAATGCAACCAGATTCAATTCAAATGTCCTCTCATTAGGTATCGAAAACGGTAGATATGACAACTATATAAAGATCCTGGTTAAGGTGAAGATAAACCGTCAACGCATTCGCTCGCATTTTTGGAATTACAATTGCCAGAATGGATCAATTTTCTCTACACTTTTGGTTGCGCCTAAATTATAAGCGACTCTCTTCACAGGAGAGTGCATTCAAAATTCAAACAAGGGGAAGACATGCTCATTTCTTTAGCATTTTTGCTTTTTGCCAAAACGCCCGCCCTCGCCGCCACCGTAGAAGAGCCAATGAGACCGGCCTATTTGATTAAATATGCGGATTCTTCACCACGATCCGAAAAGTCCATGCAATCTCTTGTTGGCACTACCGGTCATTTTGAGAAGTTGACGGACCAATGGTACCGAGTCGAAACATCCACGACAAAGTCCCCGACTAAATTTCTTTCTCAACTTCGAAAAGACCTAGATATTGAATACATTCAGCCAAATTTTAAGATTCATCTACTCCAAACAAGTACTGAGCCTAAGGACTCTCTGCGTCGGGCTGCTCTTAGGCGATTTGCTAAGAATAATCCGCAGTTGTTAACAATCCAAAAAGTTCCTGCGGATAATCCTGAAATTCCAGCTATCCCAATAGCCGGAGTGGGGGCCGACCCCAGTTTGGTAAACAATGGGGTATGCTGGATATCGGGGTTCAGGACGCCTGGACTATCACTAAAGGTAATCCTGAGATGATTGTTGCCGTCATTGATACCGGAGTTGACTATACTCACGAAGATTTAGCTCCAAATCTTTGGAGAAACTCTCGAGAAATTCCGAATAACGGGATAGATGACGACAATAACGGATATGTTGACGATGTTATCGGCTGGGACTTTGTTTCAAATGACAATAAACCTTTCGACCTTGCGGTAGAGCCTCTACAATTACTTCAAGGCGGCAACCCTGGTCATGGCACCCACTGTGCTGGAAATGTTGGGGCCCGCTCTGACAATGGGGTGGGGATTTCCGGTGTCGCGCCAAACGTCAGCCTGATGTCGCTTCGCTTTATATCTGAAAAGGGTGAAGGAACGACTGCTGAAGCAATTAAAGCAATCAGATATGCAGTCGATAATGGAGCGAAGGTCTTATCCAATAGCTGGGGATCTGAGGGCGACGATCCCGCCGAGGAAATTGAAAACAAAGCCTTAAAGGAGGCCATTCTCTACGCCCAAGAGCACGGAGCCATTTTCGTGGCTGCAGCCGGAAATGGTCACAATGGGGTTGGCTACAACAATGACTCTGATTCAAAACCTGCTTTTCCTGCTAGCTATGATATGGATAATATTATCAGTGTGGCAGCACTTGATAACCAAGATCGTCTCGGCTCGTTTTCAAACTGGGGAGTCAAAACCGTCGATATCGGAGCCCCTGGAGTTAAGGTTTTCTCAACGACGGTCGGTGGGAAATACTCTGACACTGTTATAGATATGTATGGATTTAAGGCGACCTGGGATGGCACGTCCATGTCAGCTCCCCATGTTGCAGGGGCGGCAGCACTTTACTGGTCTGCTCACCCAGAAAAAACTTGGCAAGAAGTCAAAGAGGCTATCCTCACTTCAGCAAAACCAATTGATGCTCTCGCCAACAAGGCTGTATCGGGGGGCAAGCTGGACGTCAAAGCCCTGATGACGAGGTAATCCCGATCACAGAATTAATCCGTCGACCTTTTTGGTTTTTCTTAAAACAACATCCCCGAGCTGTTTTCTTAGGGATGTTGTTTTTGATTATCACAAACGCCCTTGACGCTTTCTGGCCCTTACTCCTTCGGCAGGGGCTAGATCAACTGGAGCAACGAGAACCCCTTTCAACTCTTGCCCGAACCTGTCTTATTTTTCTTACTTTTATGGTGGGCCTGGCGCTGACTCGGTATGGATGGCGAAGATACTTCGGTGAATTCCATACGTTTGCTGCCGAAACTCTACGGCAAAAAATATTCACTCATCTTAATGGCCTCGGCGGATCTTTTTTTCAAAAAACCAGCGTGGGTGAGCTGATGAGCCTAATGACAACCGATGTTCAATCCTTTCGCCAAGCTATTGGCCCTGGCTTCCTGATTTTCGCAGATGGCGTCATCATCATCATCTTCGTTCTTCCAATCATGATTTATTTGAACCCAAGCTGGACCTGGAAAACCCTCATTGCTCTTCCCTTATTGCCATTTTTAATTTGGAAAGTGATGAGATTGATTCATTCCACTTACAAAATTCAGCAGGATCGGTTTGCAGAGCTCACGGGTTTTTGCCACGAAACCGTCGGCGGTATTCGTGTCCTCAAAGGCTTTGCTCGAGAAGAAAACAGGTCAACCGAATTTAAAGACCTCAACAATAAGTATATCAAAGCTGCGAATAAAAATGCTCTTGTTGATTCTTTTTTTGCTCCCGTCATGGAGTTCGGCGTCGCTAGCGGAAGCGTTATTTTGTTGTTTGTCTCCATGTCAGATGTTCTTTCTGGCGCAGTTTCCATCGGAACTTTTGTTGCCTACCATCGCTATATTCAAAAAATGGTTTGGCCGATGACTGCCCTCGGCTTCGGACTCTCGTTCTTCCAGAAGGGTCTAGCCTCCTTCTCTCGAATCAAAGAAATCCTAACTTCAGAATCAGATGTCGTCGATCATGGGCAACGTGAAATTCAGGAATTCGAAAGCCTTGAGTTTAAAAATGTGAGCTTTCGCTACCCTGGGTCTGAACACTGGATCCTCAAGAATGTTTCTTTTCGACTAGAAAGGGGACAAAGCCTTGCGATTGTGGGACCGATTGGGGCCGGTAAATCAACTTTGTTTCATATTTTAACTCGCTTGTTCCCCTTAGAAAAGGGTGAAGTCCTTATCAATGGAATGCCCTGGACCGAACTCAGTCTGACGTCCCTTCGAAACATTGTTCGCTTAGTGCCACAGGATCCTTTTTATACAGCCGCTCAGTGCAGGAGAATCTCGCCCTTGAGGGCCACCTAACCGCCCAGGCCGAACTTGAACGGGCGGCTGACCAAGCCCAGGTTCTCCATGAAATCGAGAGTCTTCCACAAAGTTGGCTTTCCCAACTGGGTGAAAAGGGTGTTAATTTGTCCGGTGGACAAAAACAGCGGTTGACGCTGGCTCGAGCCCTTCTAAGCCCCGCCCAGGTTTTACTTTTTGACGACGTTTTGAGCGCCGTCGACACGATCACTGAAGAAAAAATTGAAACCAAAATTTTGCAGAACTCAAAACAAACTTTGATTGTCGCCGCCCATCGCCTCTCAACAGTTAAGAACCTCAGCCATGTTCTGGTGCTAAATCTTGGAGAAGTTGAATATTTTGGCCCATGGCAGAACTCAGACCAAAGTTCAACTCTCCGAAAAATCAGCCAGCTTCAAGAAAGCCGGGGTCGAGAGTGAGTCAATTTTTAGAAGATGATAAAATTAAACTAAACACGAACTACCGAGAACTCCTGACCCGAATTTGGCCCTATGTTCGTCGTAACCTCGGACTTTTTGTCACCGTGCTGACAGCCATTGCACTACTTGCTGGAATTTCGCGGGTCCTTCCGGCTCTCATCGGTTATGCCATTGACCATGGCTTCAGACAAAAAAACGAACAGATCTTGCTCGGTGTCGCTGTGGCTTATTTGGCTGTTGAGATCTTGAAAACCTTTCTGACCTTTGTTCACCGATATTTGTTCCAAATCTTGGGAAGTCGGGTTTTGGGACTGATGCGTGCTGATCTTCTGGATCATGTCTTACGACTGCCAATGGACTATTTTCATCGAAATCCGTCTGGACGAACTGTCACCCGAATGACAAATGACATCAGCGTTCTCAGCGAAGTTTTTTCAGATGGCGTGGTGAGTCTTCTCACTCAAAGCGCCGTGCTTATCAGCATTGCCGTCGCGATGAGTTTTATGTCGCTCAAGGTGACTTTTTTGACGTTAGTCACCGTGCCCTTATTTATTTATGCAAATTTATTTATCGTTGGAAGAATTAAGATTGTACTTCGTGATCAAAAGAAAAAACTTTCCGAAATTAATTCGTTTATTTCTGAACATTTGAGCGGCATCAAGGTTGCTCAATTATATAATCAAATTCCGACGAGTGAAAAAAAGTTTTTCCAACTATCTAACGAGTACCGAACTCTGAACATGAAATCTATTAAAGGCTACGCATTAATGCAGCCAGTTCTCAATTTAATGAATGCAGCGGTGGTGTGTTCTGCCTTATTTTGGGCGGGTCGCGAGTATTTGCATGACGCACTCCCGATCGGCATTGTGGTTACCTTTGTTCTCAATGCTCAAGACATGATCCCACCTATTCGCGAGATTCTTGACAAGTACCAAATGTTTCAGAACTCCCTGACCAGCGCAGAGCGTGTTTTTGCATTGTTTGATGAATCTCCTGAACCCGCCGAAGTCAAATCCGCAGCTAAGGATTTAAGACTGCCAATTCGTATTGAAAATCTGTCCTTCAGGTACGCGTCTGAACTCCCCTTCGCTTTACAGAATTTAAATCTTGTCATTCCCGCTGGCACATCAATGGCCTTGGTGGGACGCACCGGAAGCGGAAAGTCGACCATCGTCAGCCTTTTGCAAAAGTTCTATCTCCCACCAGAAGAGACCATCTGGATCGGAGATACCCCACTTGAGAAAATGACTCGTCTGGAAATTCGAAATCGAGTGGGCGTAATTCAACAAGATCCATTTATTTTCAAAAGCACAATTCGCGATAATATCCTCTTAGGGGATCAAACCCTTTCGTTAAACCGACTCCTTGAGGCCGCACAAGAAATTGGCTTTATCGAGTACCTCACTCAATCAGGACGATCTTTAGATGATAAAGTCGATGAAAAAGGCGCCAATTTGTCCTTGGGTGAACGCCAAGTTGTTTCGTTTCTCCGTTTGATGGTTCGAAACCCCGATATCATGATCCTCGATGAGGCCACGGCCAACATCGACTCTATGACTGAAGCACTCATTGCTCGAGCCACTCAAAAGGCACTTGAAGGTCGAACCTCCATCGTCGTTGCTCACCGCCTCTCGACGATTCAAGAATGCGATCAGATCGCGGTCCTCGATCACGGCCGCCTGATTGAACTCGGTAGCCCACAGAAACTGCTCAACACTCCAGGTAGCTACTTCCACGTGGCGCTTGAAGTGTGATCAAGGCATCCTGGCCCGCAAGTTCAAGTTCTATTGCGCGGGCCCTTAGTGCAAAGGCCTGATTTGTCCCAGCCTAAGCAGCTTTTTGTCGAGCGACCCAAAGATCGTAATCGGCTTGTATGCGAACCCACATTTCTGCAGTAGTGCCAAGAGCTTTTTCAAGATCGATTGCAAACTCAGAAGAGATCGCTCGTTTGCCATTAATAATTTCATTAATCTTCCGGTGCGAACATTTTAATTTTGCTGCGAGTTGGGTTTGATTGAGGCCCAATTCAGACATATAAATTTCACTCAAGACAATTCCTGGATGCATGGGTTTTGGATTTTTAATCATAGTTTTTATCCTTTGTGATAATTTTCTATTGTCACTTCAAAAATTCACCGTTTTTAAATTCAAAGGTAATACACCACGGGAGCTTGATAGTCACACTCCACTGACCTTTTCGACTGCCTTTTAATTTATGAAGTCGAATACTTGGCGGCTGACCTTTAATCTTTAAATCCTCAATGGTACTCGTACTGTGTATGATGGTCAGCAAAGCCTTCGCACGAAGCCATAATTCTCGAGGAAGAGTTTTGGATTTATCCTGCTCCCAAATATCCTGTGCTAATTTATTCCCAAAACTTTGAATCAAGCATCCACCTAACTATTACACTATACGGTATAGTGTGTGTTTTTGCAAGTTTTTTATAAGAGCATTTTCTTTCTAGATGCTACCTGCAAATTTGGGTGGATCGAGGAATACAAAATGCTGCGCAAGAATGAGCCAGGAAGACTTCTGCAGGTCTTTTTGCTCTCAATGACAGCTGTGCGACTTATCACCTTCTTCATTGCTCTTTAATTATTGGCTCCCAATCCTTCAACACAAAAGTGCGTTCCGCGCCAGAATTCTAGGATTGGTGTTTAAACTGGAGTGCTCGTTGTTGTAAGTCTCGTGTCCTTGAAATTCACCGATTCCATTGCAGGTAGGCGGGCGTGATGACCCCTCACCCCTCGTCTCTGACTCTCTGTTCCTTCCGTTGCGGAAGTTGAGCTCAATTCTGACCAAAGCATCCTGCTGTTTAAGTCATAATCAATATCGTTATCTTGCAGAATGTTCACAATTCAGCTAATCAAAGCAGTTCGGAAAGAGCAGTTGTAAGATATGAGTCTGGTGTCGTTTAGAGTCAGGCAATTAGTCTTCCTCTGACATATAGCTATGGCTTTGACTCAGGTGATGTGTGAATTTTCAACAACCTTTAACAGCACGATTTTCACATGATTCAATTGAGCTGGCTGATCGCTTAGCTGTATTTTTGCTCAAAGAATTATCAATGCTTCGGGCCTCCTCCGCGGGGGATTCGGCCAAGGTTTTGCAAATTATGGATCTTTGCTGTGGTTGTGGGGTTGTGGGGCTTGAGACAGAGCGTCGGTTGCGAGACCGAATCCAGTGATGGAAGCTTCCAATACTTTAGTGCCTTCACTGTTCAAAAGTGCTGGGCGACGATGGACGTTCTTAGAGGTTCAGGACATCTACCAAGATTTTTTGAGTTAAACCGAGCTAATCTCCATCGTGAACTGAATGGCCAGGGCGCTGATGAAGAACATCTGGGCCTTGATCAATTTGAACATTCTTTGTGGGTCGGAATGAATTATCGAAATCTGATTGGTCTGGATCAATATCGTGGAACATTTGATTGGATTGTTTCGAATCCACCCTATTTTGATCCAACCCATGGTCGGCTTCCCGTGGATAAGATCAAGGCGCGTTCCCGATTTTATCTTGATGGGAGTTTTGAAGAGTTTTTATCCGCTATTCGCTGGAGTCTTGCTCCCAGTGGGAAAGCGTTGATCTTGGTACGAGATCTGAGTGATCATGGGATTAGGCGACAGGAAAGTCTTCAGAAAACTTTCTCAGACCAAGATTTTCAGTTGGACTGGTTGGATCCGATTCGAGGCACTGATTTACTTCTAGTCTCTGCCAGATCAGATTTTTCGAATGATAGATAACACTATCGTCTGATCCGACATGGTCTGAACTCCCTATCACTGGTGACTTGAAGATTCTTGGTGTTCAGAGTCCTGAACATTTCTTCTTGAACCCCGCCGAGCCGGACGCGAATAGGCGTCCCATTCCTGCCCAATGAGGTTTCTGATTTCTGGCCTAAGAACTGAGGGAAACGCGCGCGGATCAGAATCTTGGAGTTCAGCTTGAGCTCGGGCCATCGCTTGCACCTGACGAGCTAATGAAGCTAGTCGGTCAAAAGAAGCCATTGAGACATCACCTCTTTGCTGTGCTAAAATGAACTCTTTTTCAATGGGCGCCACAAAAAAAGCATACTCAGGCCCAAGCAAACTCATTGCAGTCTTACTCGCAACAAAGGCGTTGAGTAAAAAGGCCATGCGACCCTGTGCCGAATCACTTCGACTTGCCTTTGAACCATAACCATTTGCAAGCATATTCATCGAGATAAAATAGTCCGTGAGGAAGAATTTTTGGGATTCAGTCAATACAGATATTTTTCCCTTCGGCATAAGTGAATGACGTGCCCTTTGACCCCTGCCCCTCTGCCCATTTCCAATCTGAGCCTCGTCTACCACTACCAGAGTTCCATAATCTGCCCCCTGTGATGTATTGGTGGACAAACTTAGGTGTTTAGCAACACGAACCAAAACTCCCCAAGGGTCGGCCAAAGCCCTTCCCTTAGAATCCAAAAAAACAAAGATTCTAGCATCGAAAGCTTTCGACACGAATCTGAAGTCTCCATCAATTTTGGCAACCCCGATTTCGCTCATAAAATCGGCCAGACTCTGAATCACATATCGGTTAGGATTTGCTTTATGATCCGCAACTGCCAGCGCCTGTTCAGCTCTTGTTGCTACCGGCAAAATTCTAACTCCCCGCCCTCCAGATTCGTCCGGCACTTTCATAACATACAGTTCAGGGTGCGTGTAAAAATGCTGGATTTCCTCTGGAATATTAGCTTCAGGTGGCGTGCGGAGAAGCCTCTTCTTTGGATCAATACCCTTCGCTTGCATTAGGCCCTCTGCCTCTTTCGTTACAATCGACAAGATCCCTTTGTGATCAATCAAACGACTCCCGAAGTTAGACAAGTAAACTTTTCCACCGTGGATACTCTCTAAGAAGCTTGGTGGACTCGTTCCTCTATGATTCCCAGATCCCGCGACCTCCATAATAGGATCCGTCCCGAACTGATCCCAATATTCCTCCACCAATGGTTTACCATGAGGGTCTTTTTCGACGCCTGTAATTGCTCCTTCCGGAAAATCTTTAGTCTTATCTCCTCTAGTGTAACGATAGACAGTCCCAGGCACTAAATCAATCCCAAGCTCTTTCGATAACCTCGCATTGATCTCGACATTATTCGGCATTTTCAATCCAAGTCCGGCCCTATCTGCGGTTGTGCGTTCACTGAGTGTGACACCTTCTTCAGCCCGCGAATAAATACTCCAAACTTGAACATATCCTTCATAGTCCTTACTTCCGACGTGTTTAATGCGCCTACCGTCTCCCATCAGATAGTACCCAGAGCGGGCTATCGGAATTTTCGTTTTCAATCGGACATAACCATCGCGATCTATAAACAAATCACTTCGCGCGACCAAGGGCATTCCAGAAAAATAGGAAATCATCGCTTGATCAGGATGTGCACCATTAAAAACACCAGTTCCAATTTCAACGGACAATCCATCTTCAAGAAGGGCGCGACCATGGTCATCCATCACTTTTCGAAGAAGACTAAACGCTCCATTGTCAGAGAGTCCTTTCAACAACACGTCGTAGTACTCTGGCGCCTGACGTCGAATGGCCTCAAAAATAAGTGTCAAGTTGGACATTCCGCTTGGGGTCCCTGCATTTATTTCGAAAATATGAGCCAAGTGCTTTGCCAGTTGTCCAAAAGTTGCATCCACCCCAACCACGGAAATAAAGTTATAATTGTGTAAATTTTGATTGACTGTTTGGGGATCAAAATACGGAGAGCTTTTCATCTCATGAATTAATCTTTTAATTTCTTCTTTGCTAACATGTTTTAGACCATAAGCTTTCGGTTTCGCATTAGGATCGCTCATAAAAACCTGGAGTATTTTTCTTTTAATGTTAAGAGTTAACTCTATGCCCTTAATAATTTCGTCGAACTGTTTTTTCTCTATCGTCGCCGGAATTAGATTCACTTTCGGAGTAAACACCTTTCCTTTCTTGTTCTTGAAATTCATGCCAAAACCTTCAAAAACTCGGGTTACCGCTTCTTGAAGACGAGCCACCGTTTCAGCAGAATATGACGTAAGAAATTCCCAAATATGAGCGAACTCGGGTCGAGGTTTTCCAGCGCTGTCAACATATGGATGATCCGCGGGGAGTAGAGTAAGGACTCCCGCCTCGGCATTCCGAACCTGAATGCCATGCTTATCATGGCTGGCGGTTTCGCTCAGTAGATCGCTAACCCTCAATTTCGAATCAGATGATGGACCTTGTTGCCTTGATGAGTTTCGGATGACCGAACGGGCCTGCGTTTCAGATTGGGACACCGTTTCGAGAAGCGATCGACAATTGACCATTGCTTGGACAGTGGGTGAGCCCAATGAAACCAAAGCAATGACTAAAAAGGCAAATACTATCAAAGATGTGCTACGATTCTGGAAAACCAACCTTTGCCGCATAGAAGACCTCCACCTTTAAGGAACTCAAACTCTATGCCACAGACTTTTCCGTCAGACTGAACAGTCAATACGATGATGACCTAAAGCGTTTTTGATCACCGAAACATCCACTAGTTTGCGGTGGCTCGCCCGTAGGTGACTAATACACGGCCATCGACAGCGGGAACAGCTGAGCCATGAAAGCTCACGACATTTGTTTCTGCGTTATACGTCCATCCATTCACTTCATCTGGCGGGATTTGCTGGCCATTCAAAGTCACTCGAATGGTTTCTACTTTAGGTTTGTCCTTCAAGAGATAGTCAGTCAAAATTTGCTCGATGCGAGCTCGAATATTTCCAACAGCCCGCTCAAGGGTGTTGTCACAAATCGAGGCTTTGACGCCATGACTGAAGTCTGTCAGCCAGACATGCTTAACTCCAACTGAGGGAAAAGCCTGTCCCGGCGACTTGCAAGGGCTCTTGATGTCCAATACACCAATGTAATTGTAGACCCATCCACGAGTCCCATCCCGAAATTGAGGTTTAACCTCATCGAGTGTTTTTGCAAAGGCTTCGGCCGATACGGCGGTTTTGTCATCATCATCACTCAGCACAATAATAACGAGCAAAGCATCAGAACGAAGAAAGCCCGCCCCTCCATATTTCATATAGTCCGAAAAAAATATATTCTTAAAATTTTGCAATGGGGACTCAAGATTGCTGCCCCCTCCCCAACCTGAAGGCGCGCCTGTAGACTTTGATTTAGGCTCGGCGAACTGCTGGTCAAAAAGGCCGGAGAACCCAAGAGCTGACCTCCTCCATAACTGGCAGAAACGCTCGAACTAATAACTCCGATATGGTAATCCATCTTTAAGCCATTCAGTCGCTCAACAAAACCCGGAACTTGTAAAATCAAACGGTCTTGGTGATACTTCATGGAATCCGAATTATCCACGACGATAACTAAATCAACTTTATTATTATAGGATACGATCTTATCAAAGGAATCTTCAGTTGACGGCAGGCCAAAGTCGGCCCCGTTGCTACAAGCAAATAGGGCCAATGATAAAACAACCCCAAAAATATAATTAAGTGTTTTCATTTACCCAACCTTGCGCGTTTCAGCGAGTCCACGAATTTGCTCACGGATGCTCTGGCTTACGCTTGTAAATTTAATTCCATACTTGACGGGTTCGGCAGAAGAAACTGTGTCTTTCACAAACTCTTTTGACACAATCGTGCAAACGGCATTGAAGGGAGGGACGCCTTCTCCGGGCTGAAAGTGCAAGAAGAGACTCTCTCCAGGACTTAGACTTTGGCAATCAATCATAACACCGGCCCCGCCCGCACTAATTTCGAGACTTTTCCCACGAAAGACGCTCTTGTTGTTGTGCACGATCAATGAGCATCCAAATTTTGTTCTCAGATGCCTTCTTCGGAAAAAAATTTCAGCCACCTCACTGTTATTTGACTCCATCATCTGTCGCATCTTCTCCGGCTTGAACACTTCAACTTCTGCCACCCTTTTCCATGTTGGGAGACTTTGATGCCAAATGTAGTCATATTCAAAAAGATTCTTTTCCTGGAGCATGATTATCATTTCGAAGTGAGAAAACGGTCCAAAATTCGATCCGTTTTTAAGAGTATACCATTCCTTGTCCCTTGACGGCGCAGAAGAGGCCTTTGAATTTGAAGCAGAGGGTGCCGACTTGTTGGCCTGCCCACGAATAAATGTATTATTAAATTTCTCGCTAAAAACTGGATGCTCAATCAAAAGAACCCAGTCTGACTTTTCATCATCGTAAACATAGTCCATCCAAGTGTGTTCCTGGGCTTCTAACTTCTGACGAACTTCATCCACTGTGAATGGTCCGACCTGGGCGCCATCTTTTGAAAGAAAAAAACTTTTTTGCATACCAAATCCCCTCGATCCTTGCCCGTTGAGTCACTCATTGCGGTATTAACCTCTTCGGAATTCTGAAACGTGACTTGAGTCTGATCTCATTATCACTCGGACGTCGAACCTCTAGACTGGTCCAAGGTCCATTTTGCTTATTTCCACAACTGGGGAAGTTAAGTGTTAGTCATTCTTTCCGACAAGTATGACAGGAGTTTCGATGGCACAGAACGAGCTACAGGGCGAAAATCAAAATAGAAAAACCATCGTTGTTGTTGATGACGAAAAGGATATCACTGACCTATATAGAACCCTTCTCGAAGACGATTATAGTGTTTTGGAATTCAATCGCCCTGAGGACTTTCTAAAATATCTTCAGTTCCACAATCCGGGAAATGTTCCATTTCAAGCGTTAATCACAGACTTCAAGATGCCCAAAATGAATGGAATGGATATGGTTGCAAATGCTCACAAGGCTGGCTACAAATTTCCGTTCATTATATTATCAGGTCATTTGGATAAGGACACCGTTATTCGGGCCGTCGAATTTGGTGTCTATCGCCTCCTTGAAAAGCCCGCACCGCCAAGAGTTCTATTTGATACTATTAAGCAAATTATCATCGAGCAGGATATCCACTCGACAAGAGAACAAGTGAGAACGATCATTTCGAAAATGCGCGAGAACTATTCTTTCTTAAGGTTGGCTTTGCTTAACTACATTCCAGAAGAGTCTTTCAACCAGATGATTGTACAGACAGATTCCAATGGTAAGGTCATAAAGACCGAGGGCTTTGAGGATCTGATGCAGGATCTAGAATCACGCCTCGATCGACTCCTAACAACAGAAAAAAATCTTGAAGCCACTCAGAAAACTCAGGAAGTCAAAGTCGCAAGCTAATGATTCTACTTGAGGGCAGAACGTAATACTGCTGAGGATTGATCCAAAATCCAGACGACAACTGCAATCACTAAGATAATACAACCAACTTCGGGCCACATAGCTTGCCCCCTGATACTGGATAAGCATTGTGCCAATACCGCCACCACCCACCAAACCAATGATTGTGGCCATACGTACATTGATATCCCACCGATACATGGTGAATGAAACATAGGGTAGAATCACTTGAGGGACAATGGCATACCAGATTGTTTGCATTTGGGTGGCCCCTGTCGCCTGAATCCCCTCGATGGGTCCTTCAGAGACAGCCTCAACCATTTCAGAATATTGTTTGGCCAGAGACGCCACTGAATGAATCATCAAGGCTAACATTCCAGCAAAGGGACCAATCCCAACCCACACTGAAAAAATTATTGCCCAAATAAGTGCTTCAACGGAGCGAGTCACATTGAGAAGTGTTCTCAAAAATAAATAAATACTAAAAAGAAAAGGACCCTTCATGATATTTTTTGCACAAAAAAAGCTCAAGACGAAGGCCAAGGGAATGGCAAGAAAGGTCGCCATAAAAGCCATAAAAATTGTCTCAACAATATTCAAAATTGCTTTCGGCAGAAGGGTAAAATTTGGATGAAAAATTCCATTAAAAAGTCTAACCGCCCCATCAAAGCCATCTTCATCAAGAAGTTCATTGAGGGAAAATCTCGTCTTATCAAGTCCAACGCCAAACGTAACCAACAATAGGATAACCAGCTGCCAACCCCAAAGCGTATAGTACCAGGAGGTCTCGATTTGTTGTCCTTTTTTATGGTCTGGCTCAAAGATATGCTCTCCGAGTGTTCTGATGCCATTCTTGTTCAAGATAAGACTGATCAGGACAGAGACCAGAAACAGTCCTGAAAATACAAATCCATTTGTCTTCATATCCAACATCTGTTCGTCCCCTGGCTTGAGGATGACAAGCAAAGCTATCGCCAACAAAAATCCGAACGACAATCCATCAAAAATAGTCCGTCTAAATGCTGCCGAAGAAAACTGTACAAAAGAAAACAATTTTACGCCCATTTTTTTGAACTCCCAATGCTTTAGAACTGACTCTTTTAATTGATATGAACTTCCCGAGCTCCCACTCCATAGATCCTCTCAAACCAAGCATCATCGATTTCATGAGGGCTTCCATCGTAAACAATCTTCCCAGCCTGGAGCGCAATCACTCGAGTCGCGTACTGTCTGACTAAACTCAAAAAGTGTAAATTGCAGACAATCGTAATACCTAACTCCTGATTTACCTTTTTAAGGTAGTCCATAACAGTATGACAGGTCGCCGGATCCAGACTTGCCACTGGCTCATCCGCCAAAAGAATCTGAGGATCTTGAGTGAGGGCCCTCGCTATGGCCACCCGCTGCTGTTGGCCCCCCGATAACTGATCCGCGCGAATGCGTGCTTTGTCATCAATGCCAACAAGTTGCAAATATTTCATCGCATTCTTTTTGTCTTGCTCAGTAAACAAACCAAGCAAACTTGGAAAGACTTTCATCGAGCCGAGTCGCCCCATCAAAACATTAGACAGAACCGAATGCCTTGGGATTAAATTAAATTGTTGAAAAATCATTCCTACTTTTTTGCGAAGAGTTCGAATATCCGAACCCGATATCTTGGCAACGTTTTTCCCGCCAAAAATAATCTCGCCTGAGGTTGGATCATGCAGACGATTGATGCAGCGTAAAAGGGTTGATTTACCGGAACCGCTCAGCCCAATAATAACGAGAAATTCCCCTTTCTTAACATCAAAGCTCACACCTTGAAGCGCTTGCACTCCATTGGAGTAGGTCTTAACAAGATTCTTGATTGAGAGAATAGTTTCAGCATTTTCATTTCTTCATCAATTCTTCAGCATCTTTGCCAAGGGTCGCGAGCATTTCGCGGAATTTATCATAGTCAGAATCCGTTGCTCTTTTCAGGCCGTCCACATTGTAGATCGCCTTGAATGCAACCTTTCCCTCATCTGTCGCAATAAACGCAAGAAATGCATCGGTGATCTTCGATTTCATCTCCTCAGACATTTCTTTTCTAAAAACAACTGGATCATTTGCAATATGCTCCGACAGTTCAAGGATCTTCACCTTTGACTCGACGTCTGGGTATTGGGTTAAAACCAAACGACGAGCGTCCTCCATTTTTCCGTCAGTTGGTGGCGAATAGAAAGTCGCCCCCGCATCGACCTGCCCCTGATAGACCATAGAAATGACTGAGTCATGCTTCATTGCGAACACAGTTTCTTTGGGTTCGATCTTTTTTTCTTTCAAAGTCTTCAAGGGCAACAAGTACCCGGTCGCTGACGCCGGATCAACAAAGGCAATTCGCTTTCCAGCAAGATCCGCAAGTGATTTGATACCTGTATCTGCCTTCACAACAAACTGAGACTGGTAGGTGGAAGCCCCGTGACGAAGGACGGTCATTCGAGCCTCAGCTCCGTATTTCTTGTGAGCAAGAACATATCCAAAACTGTTCATAGCGGCGATATCAGCCCTCTTCGTTCCGAAGGCCTCGACAACAGCAATAAATGATTGTGGAAGACTAATTTCATACTTATACGGAGTGTTTCTTTCCAAAAATGCTTTGAAGACTATCGAATTAGACTCGATGACTTTCGCATCAACCGATGGAGTAAAATACAGTTTTACAGGGTTGGCTTCTGTTCCCAATTCACCTTTCTTCGTGCAAGAAAAACCCATGAGCAAAAACACAAGAACGGCAATTTGAGTTAAACGACCTCGCCCAGATAAAGGCCACGGCGGTGGCAAAATGTGGAAGAGGTGCAGGGACTTTCTGATCATTGGCGTCTCCTTGAATTCGTCGGATCAAAGCGCCTGAACCCTAACAAAGAAGAGCATTTGAGCCAAGAGAAACTCTTTGATTTAGAATAAGTTCCATGGCTGAATGGCCGCCATGAAAAAAACTCCGACAAAGTCTGAGACCAAACTTGGGCAAAAAGAAATAACGTCCAGCGTTATTTCTTTGGAGCGCAGGCCTCAACTCGATGTTAAACTTGATATTAAATTCGATATTCTCCAGCAAATTCTCCAGAGAATTCAAAACCCTCCCAAGGGGGGCCTCTTACGACTTGCCGTTTTGATTTGGATTCCACGCTTTTTGACGTGAGTCCCCGTTTGCAAATGGTTCTCGAAGATTTCGCTAAAGATCCCAGTCACCAAAAAATGTTTCCTGAAGTGATTTCATTTTTTCAAGGAATTCAAACTCATCAGACTGACTGGGGGGTGAGTCACGCTCTGAAAAGAGCAGGTCTTGAACAGGCCTCGCCGAAATTTCAAGAAACGCTGAGGGACTTTTGGAGACGCACTTTTTTTTTCGAATGAGTATTTACATCATGATATACCTTTTGAAGGGGCGGTCGAATTTGTAAATGCTCTTTCTGCTTCTGGCGTTGAGATTATTTATCTCACAGGAAGGGACGAACACCGTATGGGCCTTGGTTCCCCCGAGGTGTTAAGAAAATGGAATTTCCCTTTGGACGGCAAAAAAGACCATCTGGTCCTAAAACCACACCGAGGAATGGACGATGCAGAGTTTAAACGAGATTGGTTTGTAAACCTGAATAAGGCAAATTACGAAGTGATCTGGTTTTTTGAAAATGAGCCCGTCAATATTCATTTGATTAGAGACGATGTCCCTGAGATTGATATTATTTTTTTTGATAGCACCCACTCCGGCCGTGCTCCAGAACCAGAGAATCTTCCTCGAATTAAACATTTTGTGATTGAAAGTTATCCAACAGAGCTTTTGAAGACTCCTTCTCGAGGGCCCTCAACCAAAGGCGGGGAGTAAAATGCTTTATCTTATCGCGACTCCGATCGGCCATCCTGACGACCTGTCTTTGCGGGCCGTCAAAGTTCTAAGTGAGGCTGAGGTGATTATTTGTGAAGGCACAAAGGAAACTTCAAAGCTTCTGAAACACCACCAAATAAAAGCCCGTAAGTATGAACTTCTCAATGAGCACTCCAAACCTGAAGACCTTCAGACTTTGGCCGATCTGTGCAAAACCCAAACTGTGGCACTCGTCACTGACTGTGGAACTCCAGGCTTCTGTGATCCCGGAGCAGACTTAGTGCGGCTTTGCCATCAAAACAACATTCCTTATACAAGCCTGCTTGGGCCCTCGGCTTTAATGGGAATAATTTCATTGAGCGGATTACGTCTCGATCAGTTTTTGTTTCGTGGCTTTTTACCGGCCGAGAATGAGGCTCGAGCAATGGCCTGGAGCCGTCTTAAGAAAACTAAAGCAACTCAAGGTATCGCGGTTGTCATTCTTGATACCCCATATCGACTTAAAAAAACCATGACCGAATTGCACACTCATTTCCCAGATCGAGAATGCGTTTTGGTATTAAATTTATCACAGTCCGATGAAACCATCCTGAAAGGAATACCGGAAAAGATTATCAAAAATCTGCCTTTTGAAAAGGCCGAATTTATGGTCTTGATCAACTAGGATTCATCTACGAATTCTTTCAGGGCCTTCTGAGAAAGCAACATGAGAAGAAATGCGCAGAAAGAACTTAGTTTTTAAAATGTGCTCGAACTGTTTGACAAACATAAGCCAACTCTTCCTTTGAGATATAAGCAAAACAGGGAAGATTTAGAACAGCTTGAGAAATATAATGAGCATTCCCATGATCTATCTTTCCGGCCAAATGTCCTTGTGCGCCCGCCTGCATACTCATGGCACCAGGATAAATTGTGCCATAGCCTATTCCCGCAGACTTCAACGCTTGAATCAACGTTGGTCGATCGTTAGGATCAATCATCGCAACAGCGCAATAGCCATTTTCTCTAACTTTAGGATCGGCCAAAACAGGGATTAAGGGAAGGCCACGTAACGCTTCTGCATAATATTTAACAGCATTTCTTCGACTCTCAAGTCTCGCATCAATATGTTGGAGCGAAAGTTTCAAAAACAGTGATTCGTAGGCCCCTATTCGAGAATTCCATCCGATCATTCCATGGGAATAATGTTCAGTTCTTCCATGGTTTATAAGAATCCGACATTTCGAACTCAATTGGCTATCATTGGTAAAAATTGCGCCAGCATCCCCAGATGCCCCTAATACCTTCGCAGGATAAAAACTCGTCGTCGCAATGAGGGCGCCACTATAAACACTCTCCCCTTTGATTTCGGTTCCAAAACACTGAGCCCCATCCTCAATCAGCAGAACGCCATTCTCTTGAGCGTACTTTCTAATTTCTAGAGTGTCAGGAGATGCCCAGCCATAAAGATGAACCATAATTGCCGCTTTAGGCTTAAATTGAGTGACCGCCTGTTTGAAGGTTTCAATGTCCCAATGACAAGATGTTCGATTAACATCAACGGTCACAGGATTGGCTCCGACATTAACTACAGCTTCAAAGGTCGCCCAAAAGGTCATATCAGGAAGTAGCACCTTGTCGTTTTTTTCAACACCAACTGCTCGCAAGGCAATTTGAATCGCATCCGTCCCATTCGCACAACCAATGGCAAATTTTGTTCTAGTATATTTTGCTAGCTCCAATTCCGTTTCGGCAACAATGGGTCCACCAACAAATTGTGTCTTATCGAACAAACCAGTCACGCCGTTTAAAAAAGATTCCCGGAATCCAGCTTCAAAACGATTGAGTGCAATAAATGGAACTTGTTTAATTGACATAGTATCCTCGCTTTTCCCTTTTTGAACACGTTTAAGGCCAGAGAACTATCTTGAAACAGTCTTAAACTTTTCAAGCTCGAAAGGAAAGGATTTTGCTGGAAATTTACCCTGCCACAACCAAGGATGTGTGACTTTTTTGCTGCTTGAAGTTGAGTCAAAAAGGCCACCACCCTCCAAAAACCGGGCCCCGTTGATGAGGGACCATGCAACCCCCACGGGATTCTCTAAATTAATAGCCCTTACTAGCAATCTGGCCATCGATCAGGTGAATTTGGCGAGAAGCTTGGCTTGCGAATTCTTTGTCATGGGTGACATAGACAATCGTTGTCCCGTGCTGCTGATTGATTCGCTTAAAAAGATTCATAACAAGCTCACCATTCACTGAGTCCAAATTTCCGGTGGGTTCATCAGCAAAAGAAATGCCGGCCTCATCACAAGAGCCCGCGCAATGGCGACTCTCTGCTGTTCGCCGCCGGAAAGTTGGCTTGGCAGATTGTTTGCTTTATCTGCAATGCCAAACTCCCGAAGAAGGTCTTGAGCAAAGGATCGGCGATCCTGGGCCAACTTCATTTTCAATGAAGGCATCAATATATTTTCCAAGGCTGAAAGCTCAGGGAGCAGATGATGAAATTGAAAGACAAAACCCATTTTTTGGTTCCGAAATTCATGCAATTCCCTCGAAGAGAGACTAAACAAGGAAATATTATTTACCCGCACATCTCCAGCCGTCGGTCGATCCAGGCTACTAATAATATACAAGAGAGTGCTCTTGCCAGAACCCGAGCGACCAGTGATTGATACCATTTCCCCTTCACGAATTTCGGCTGAAACTCCTTTCAACACCGACACCGGAGGATTGCCAAAGCTTTTTGTGACGTTTGACATGATGATCGACATTAAGAGTTCTCACTCCGAATAATATCAATGGGTTCCAGCCTTCCTGCTGAGCGGGCCGGAAAATAGCTGGCAAAGCAAGAAGACGCTAACGCTAAACCGAAAGCCTTAACATAGATCATAGGATCAAACAGAATCATCATGTGGTTGCCACCGAGTCCACGATTGGCCGAAATTTCGATGGACGCCATAATGTGAGAGGCTCCGAAACCAAGCGCTGCTCCCAAGGTCCCACCAAGTAGTCCCAAAATAATTCCTTGAATCAAGAACAAATTGGTAATATCGGTGGGCTCAAAACCCATCGATCTCAAAATCGCAATCTCGCGCCGCTTGTGGGTCACGGCCAAGCTCAAAATATTATAGATCCCGAATCCCGCAACAATGAGAATCGAAATTGTCATTGTATTACGAACAATATCTTGGGTCTTAAATACTGAAAGAATTCCTTCATTGGATTGTTCCCAACTTTGAACACTTTCTTGACCAATCAGATCGTAGTTCTTTGCCACATCCGAGGCTTTTGTGACATCAGCGAGCCGGATGGCAATATCTGAAACTCGACTGGGAGTTTGATTTAATTTTTGCATATCTGCGAGAGCTCCGAATATTCGAGTTTCATCAATGGCCTTGATCCCAATATGAAAAACAGAAACTATTCGGAAGGGCTGGGGACGCTCACGCCCGACGGTCACAAAAATAGTTTCCCCCCGAGTGGCGCCTATCTTTTTGAGGAACTCATCTCCCACGGCGATACGATTGCCACTGGTTCCAATGTCCGAAAACTTCCCTTGAACCATTGACTTTTCGATATTTGAAACGCTCTTTTGGCGCTCTGGCTCAGAGCCCACGAGGCTAATCCCCATGGCTACCTTTCCATAGGTTGCAATCCCCTGAACAACCAACTGGGGCGAGGCCCCAACCACCATTTCATCATTTTCAAGACGATCAAGCCAGGCCCCCGGCGCTAGAATAAAAGCATCATCTCGACGGCCCGAGGGAGGGCGAATCCAATGAATCAGAGTCCCTTCGTCAAAAAGGATGATCTAAGACTCTCGCCCGTCAGGACCTCTTCCCGAGCTTTGATTCGAATATGAGAATCATTATTCACGAGCTGATCGACCAAAAAACTTTGAAAACCCATCATCATCGCGGTAATAGAAATATAAGCGGCGGTCCCAAGCAAAATTCCAATCAAAGTGAGAGTGGTTTGCTTTTTTCGACTGAGAAGATGACGAAGAGCCAGAAAAAACATAGATTGAACTACTTTCGGTGACTACTTTCTTATGAGAAGCTCGTCGGTTTCTGAAATATTATCTGAGATGACCTCACCCCATTCTCCGTCAAGAACACCCAATTTGGCGGAGATTTTTTCCTTTTTTCCCTCTCTCAATCGGAACACTTGCCCAGCGAGGAGACTTCGCAACGGAATCATCAATACATTGGTTCTTCTTCCAACAAGAATTGCCACATCTGCCGTCATGCCAGGGAGCACCCCCATAGGCCAAGCGCGAAGCTCAATCCGGACGATGAATTGATTCTCCCGAGGATATACAGATTTGACCACCCCTTCAGTCTTTTCGTTCCGAAGACTCTCAAATGACACATAAACAAGCTGTCCTTCCTTAACCCGCAAAATGGATTGCTGCTCGAGGCTGACTTCAAGATATAATTTATTAAGATTTGTGACAGTGACGATTGAAACCTGAGGGGTTACAAGCTCGCCTTCTTTGTAGGCCACGGCCGTCACCGTTCCCTCGATGGGCGATCTCACCAAATTATCCTCGAGAAGCACCAAGGAATCCCCCTGCTTGACGAGGTCGCCCTCCTTAACCAAAAGTTTTTTAATCGACAGCGTCAGCCCTGTTCGAACCCGATAAACCCTATCGGCTGTGACCGTTCCAAGTCCGTAAATACTTTCAATGATATCTCCACGCTTCGGCCTAATTCGCTCCTGCTGACCCAAAAATCTGAAGCTCAGTACTCCGATCAGTCCCAAGAAAACGAGTGCGCCAGAAATAATGAAAAGTGTCTTGTTTTTCATAGTATAGTGAGCGTAGGTAAAAAAGTTCTTGACTGTCAACCCCCATATGAATTGATAAGTGACTGAAATTCGTTGGCAAAATGCGAGAAAAACTAATCTGTGAGTAATCAAGTGAAAAATCAAACAACCCAATATCAAATACATCAGTCCCAAGTCGGTGATCTCGAAAAAGAGTTTTTGATCAAGCATCTTCCTCGTCTAGTTGGACGCAAAGTTCTGATCATTGGGGATATCGGTCTTGATGAATATATCATGGGCCAGGTTCAGAGAATTAGCCCTGAAGCGCCGGTCCCAATTCTAGAGGTTGAACAAACTGATCAGCGAATGGGTCTTGCCGCCAACGTCGCGCAAAACGTTGTCAGCTTGGGTGGGACAGCTTGGCTGATCTCAGTCGCTGGAGATGACCATGGTGGACAGATCCTCAAGGATCTCTTTGCAAAAAACAATGTCCCCTGGGATGAAATCGTGATTGATCACGAACGTCCAACAACTCGCAAGACCCGAGTGATGGCTCAACACCATCATTTGGTACGTATTGATCATGAAATGAAGAAGTATTTGCGAGACGATATAGAACAAAAAGTATTAACACAAGCGGCGCGCCTGATTCCCCTCGCTGATATTGTCATTTTGCAGGACTATGCAAAAGGAGTGGTGAGCGAAGAACTCGTCAAGCGCATCTCTGAACTCTGCACCAAAGCTCAGAAAAAGCTTCTGGTCGATCCTCATCGCGACAATCCTGGGTCGTTTTACAAGGGCGTTGATTGTATCAAGCCAAATTACCAAGAGGCAGTTGCTTTGGCAGGCTTGGATTTTAATAACCTTCGCGATATCCCTGATAAAGTCTATCAAGTGGGTCGAGCCCTTCAGGAAAAAACCGGTGCCCATGAGGTGGTCCTGACCCGCGGAAAAGATGGAATGACCATTTTCCTCAAAGACCAAATTGTTGAAGTCCCTACATATGCACGCAAAGTTTTTGATGTGACCGGCGCCGGAGATACGGTGATTGCGGCACTCGCTCTGGGCTTAGCCAGTGGCCTCACCTTGGTCGAATCCTGCTGGTTAGCAAACTTTGCAGCCGGAGTCGTTGTTGGAAAGATCGGCTGTGTGCCGTGTGAGGTTCCTGAGCTGATTGAATATATTTCGTCGTTGTAATATGAGGAAAAAATGAAGGCGCCTAATCTCCAACCTTTTTCTTTCAAGTACTAATTCTTCCCTATAAAGTCTCGTGAGTCTTCAGAGTGATTTTAAAGTCTATTCTCCAAACCTTGAATCTCAGCGAGAACTCCTCCAAGCTGGGCTCGAGCGACATCAACCTCACTCAAACCTCTTTTTGCAGAGTCCAACACTTTTTTCAACGAGGAAGTAAGCTCCTCTAGAAAAGCACTCATGCGCTCAAGTTGACTATAAAAATCTTCGGCTTGATCAGCGGCAAGGCTAGCGATTTCGATTTTCCCGGCGACACGAATGACTTCCAACCCTGCGCCAACCTCCATAAGTTCTCTCGCATGGGATTGAAATCCCAACAAATTTTTCCGCACAAGTTCAAGCTCATTCAGAGTTCTAGATCTGCTTTCGCTAAGAAGTTGAAGCAAAAGCTTGTAGTTTTGAGGAATGTCAGCAGAAAAGTCATCTTCTTCCACTTCCGCTCTCTGTGCGGTTTCTAAAATAAAAAAATGAAGCATTTCAACACCAAGTTTCCCGGCACCTATTTCGAGCAGAGATTTGTTTACTTCGTCCATAACGGCCTTTAGACTCTTTTGAAACAACTCGCCTTTTTCTTGAACCAGGGTTGCTTGTCTTTGAAGACCTCTTGAAACCTCAGCCATTGTCATTCCCTGACTTCCAAGACGATCAGCGCCTATAGCCATATTTATGGACAAGCGCCCAAAACTAGATAACGAAGAAAGTAGCTTTAGTGTCGCAGAACGAATTTCGGCTCCGTAAACTGTCAAACCCACTAAATTTAAAAAAACTGCACCGAACGCTTCTTGAATTGAGGACATTTCAGATAATAGCGCATTTTTGGCTTTTCTTGGATTCCCGCGCTTTGACTGACTTAGAATGGCCTGGTCTCTAGCTTGAAGTTCAGCAGTTAAGGCCGCAGTCATAAATTCCTGATATGTGGAAAATCCTAAAGAATTCAAACTAGACATAACTAGACTCAAGGCTGCGTCTAGACCCTCGAATTTCTCCACAACCAGCGTTTCAGAATAAAGTGAGATAACTTTTTCAAAAACTGCCGTTGTGGGTTTAAGCCTGAGTGAAAGATAGCCACCCTCCACCGGCAGTACCAATGCAAAAACCCAATAATAACTTCCGTCTTTGGACAGATTCTTCACGTAGGCGGCAATCGGTTTTCGAGCGCCGATGGTATCCCATAGTAATTTGAAAACAATCCGAGGCATATCTGGATGGCGAACAACGCTATGAGGGACACCTTTCAGTTCCTCTGCTGAGTACTTGCTGACTCGAACAAAGACACTGTTGCCACTAAGAATGAGTCCTCGAAGATCTGTTTTTGAAAAAAACAGCTCTTCTATTTCAAATGGACTTTCTCTATTAATCGGGCTTGGTTTACGCACAACTTATTGAGTGTATTTTGAACTTTTTAGAACGGCAATGTTAATCTTGGGTTTGATAGAGGTTGCGGTCCAGTCCGTTCAGTTTGATATAGGTCTCATCCATGCGCTAGCGGCCATTTTGATTTTCATTAGACCTATTTAACACAGATAGCGTCCTGAATTTCTGCAAACTGGACTTATTTATTTGAAATTAACGCAACAGAACCCAGGAACTTCAGTCCTCTTTACTAGGCTCTTATAGATTGTATAGACAATTCGATTAATTTTTCTGGTTGCAAAATTTTGAATTTCTTGAGCCTCAGTCCGAATAAACCCTTGCTTCGTCCAATCACTCATTATCCGAATAACTGATTCAACTGAACTTCCCCAACTTTCGGCAATCTCCTTCCGGGTCAAGGTTGGGGTTATGATACCCAGGCTATTGGAACTCTTCTGAGCAAGAGTCGTCAAAAGAAATGCCACTTTTTGGGCTAAAGGTGCCTTAATCAAAGATCTCTGACCATGCAATAGACATAATCTCATGGCCAACATCTCTTGGACTTTGAAGACCTGATCTGGATACCGTTTCCAACCATTCAAATAAGTCTCCCTGGGCAACTTCAGGAGCCGAGAAGATCCAATAGAAGTAGCCGTCACAGGAAACCGTGGATTTGACTGAGTCAAAACAAATACGGCCAGGAGCTCGCCAGGGGTGGCAAAATGCATAATTGCATCCTCCCCGTCTACAGACGGGCAAGAAAGTTTATAGGCGCCACTCAAAATCAATCCAAAAAAAGCAGCGTGATCTCCATACTGAAATAAACACTCTCTATGGGCACTATTAACAATTTGCCCACCCTCACATAGCTCCAGAATTTCTTCCTTAGATCTGCCATAAAATATCGGAAAAGCACCTAATTCGTTCAGGGCAGCCTCGATTGCTTCACTATGAAGGCGCATACATTGTCCTTTAATATATTCAAATATTATTTTGTGGGTTCTGGAAAAATTTATAATATTTAAGTACTTTTGTGAAGCAAAATTTTGATTTGTCGAAACTAGCTAGCTGGCTCGAGGCAGCACTTCAGGACGCTATCTGTGTTAACTAGGTCTAATGAAAATCAAAATGGCCGCCGGCGCATGGGTGAGACCCATATCAAAGTGAACGGACTGGACCGCTACCTCTCTCGAGCCCTAGATAGGAAATGGCAAACAATAGATTTTCTTCTGACAGCTCATCGGGATCAGAATGCTGCGCGCAGATTTCTGGAGAAGGCGACGAAGAATTCTATTCATTGGCAGCATAATAAAATCTGAATTCCGAGTCCCAAATTTGCTTATCTCGCATCGATATCAATTAATGCAACAGAACCCCATAAATGTCTTATACGACCCGCAGGGAAAAAATGAAAAAAAAAAAAAAACCGGGGCCCCCCCAAAAAACCCCGCCCCGGCAAAAAAAAAAAAAAAAAACCTTTATTGGCTGAGCTGTTTTTTATTTTCCCCAAGGACCAAATTGTGGCAGTCTCATTTTAATTTGGACCATTTAGCACCTCGCCCAAGTCCGATCGGTTTGACAATCTTTTCTTTTTTCAATTGAGAAAGTGCTTTCTTTACAATTTCTCTGTCTAGATTTGGCTGTAACTTCATAATATCAGAAATCGAAAACTGTTCTGTCATTTCAAAGACAAGGCCCCGAATAAGTGCTGTTTTTGAGTCGCCTGATTGCAGCTCAACTCGATCTTTAAGTTCTTGATAACCAGATTTGACATGACTCAAAAAGTAACTCCACCATGGAAATAAATCATGTTTAGAAGAATGCCAAGAAATTGAAGATGCACGAGAGACCACGCCGTGGATGGATGGAGTCGCAAACTGGTGAGATATTTTGAAGTAAACGAGGACATTGGGCGATATTACCCATTTATTACCCATTTGGCAAGTCTTCCCCAGTAAAATATCGCTAAACTCTCTTTTTTCTCTACCGCTTCATTCTGAGCCATTCGCAAGGATCGTCCTAGATTTGCCTCGTCAAGGCGAATGAGAAAAGCGTACTCCACAGTCACCGATTTTGCCAGATTTCGTGGCTGATCAACATCGAGTTTTAACTCACAGGCCATGTGATAAGCCATCAGCTGCAAAGGGACTGCGGACAGAATTGGATTCACAGTCCAATGCGCTTTTGGCAAAGCCAGATAATACTCACTAATACTCTGCAGCCTAGGATTCTCACCGGTTCCGATACAAATAATTTTACCGCCACGGGCCCGGGCTTCTTCAAGATTACTCAGAGTCTTTTCGTATAAATTATCCTGGGGAATAATCATAACAATTGCCATATTGCCATCAACAAGAGCTAAGGGCCCATGTTTCATCTCACCAGCGGCATAACCCTCGGCATGCAAGTAGGCCAACTCCTTGAGCTTGAGAGCCCCTCCATCGCAATTGGAAAATTCACTCCCCGAGCCATATATAAGAAACCCTTAAATTCCTGAAGCTTGCGCGAAGCTTTCAAAAAATATTTATCAAACGCCAACACAACTTCAATCTGACTGGGAACTGCCAGCAACCCGCGAACATATTCTTTTTCTTGAGCTTCGCTCAAAGTCTCACGAATCCGTCCCCAACAAATCGCCAATAAATTCAAAATCGTTAAAGTTGAAGTGAAGGCCTTCGTGCTTGCCACACCAACTTCTGGACCTGAATTCATATACAAGTGGCCATCAGCTTCGCGATCAATGGTTGATCGTTGCACATTGGTCAGGCTCAGAGTGACGGCCCCTTTCTCTTTCGCCAACCTGATGGCGGCAAGTGTATCTGCCGTCTCGCCACTCTGAGATATGGTCATCACCATCGAATGCGGTGGAATGACAGGGTTTCGATATCGAAACTCGCTAGCAATATCAACCTCCACAGAAACCCCGGCCAGTGTTTCGATGAGATATTTCCCAACACTGGCAGCGTAGGAACTTGTTCCGCATGCTATAATAAATAGTTTTTGTGTTTTCTTTAAAACTTCTGATGTCTTGGCGAAATCGTCAGACAAATCAAAACTGCCTGCTGTCAAGGATTTCATCGGCTTTCCAAAGCCAACTTGAGCGAGTCGAACACGCAGAGCTTCGATATCGATATGTGGCTCCATCGCGGCAGCAACAGCTCGGGGCTGCTCATAGATTTCTTTGAGCATATAGTGAGCATAGCCGCCCTTTTCAATCATTTCAGGGTTCCAATCCAACTCGACCTGTTGCTTGGTGATGGGCTGACCCGATCCCGAATAAACTTGAATCTTTCCTTTTTGCAGCTGGACCATTTCGCGATCCTCTAGATAAACAAACTTTTTGGTATAAGCAATTAAAGCTTGAACATCGCTCGCCACAAAGCAGTGTTCGGGATGGATGCCTACAACCAGAGGGGGCCCATCTTTAAATGCGACTAATTCATCGGGGCTTCCATCCCAAAGAACCACAATTGAAAAAGCGCCCTGCAATTTTCCAAGAGTGTTTTGAACTGCCTTAAGCAAATTCTTGGTCTTATCCACTTCGTTTGCCACCAAATGTGCGACAAGCTCTGTGTCCGTGTCCGAGGTTAAAATCGAACCTTCCTGAAGCAACTTTGTACGGATTTCTACAAAGTTTTCGATAATACCGTTGTGAACCAAATTAATTCCACGCACCTGATGAGGATGGGCATTTCTTTCCACTGGAGCTCCATGAGTGGCCCAGCGCGTGTGGCCAATCCCCGTGTGCCCATCAAATTCTTCATGAGTCAATTTTTCTTCTAAAGCCTTCAGCTTCCCCTCGGCGCGGACTCGCTTGGCATGCCCTTGATGAATAACCGCTATTCCGGCACTATCATAGCCTCGATACTCAAGTTTCTTTAGACCCTGAACAATGACATCTTTGGGATTCAAGGGACCAAGGTAACCAACGATTCCACACATAAATTTATCTCCTGCTAACTGGCACTCACTCTGATTTCTTAATCTGAATCATATAGCTAAATTTCTATTACTTTGGACTTTCGGAAGTGTCTGTCGCTTCTTCAGTCTCACGAGGACGATAGTCTTCTTTGATGACCTGCTTAGCTCTAGTTACAGCTAAAGCCCTCGCCGGCACGTCCTTGGTGATCACAGATCCTGCTCCCAAAACCGCATCATCACCGATTTCTAATGGTGCTATCATCTGGACATCGCTCCCGACAAACACACGATTTCCAACCTTGGTTCGATGCTTTTCCTTGTTGGGAAGGTAGTTTACAAAAATGGTCCCACATCCAATATTGCAATCTTCACCAACCTCTGCGTCTCCAATATAGGCCAAATGGGCGGCTTTTGATTTTTTTCCCAATTTCGCATTTTTGAGTTCAACAAAGTTTCCAATTTGAACCTCTTCAGAAATTTCCGATTCGGGCCGAAGTCGTGCGTAAGGCCCAACAACACATTTATTGTGAACCTTGGATTTTTCAAGATAACTGCCAGCTCGGATTTGTACACTATCACCAATGGTGCATTCGGAGATAAAAACATGGGGCTCGATCACTGAATAAGACCCAATCTTCGTGTTTCCTCGTAAAAATGATTGTGGATAGATGACGCTGCCTGCGCCGACAGTGACAGAATCTTCAACGTAGGTACATTTGGGATCCAAAACCATAACCCCTTCGTCCATCAGTTCCTTTATTTTTTTTGCAAAAATAAATCGCGTGGCCCGAGCTAATTCGGCTTGAGTATTAACACCCACCGCGACATGCGGCTTCCCGGTGAGGGCCTGAACTTTGTATCCCTCTTCAAGAGCTAAGGAAAGCAAATCGGTCAGGTAATATTCTTTTTTCAGATTATGGTTTTTTATCTTCGGTAGAAGCTCTTTTAAAACTTCAGCCTTGATAAGATATATTCCTGTGTTCACCTCATGAATTTTGAGAGTGTCTGCAGAAGCATCTTTGACCTCAACAATGGCCTTCAAATCACCGCGATGACGAACCACCCGACCTAGCTCGCCTGGATTCTTCACGGTGGCTGTCACAAGGGCAAGATCCAGTTTTTCGTCGTGAAAGATTTTAACAAATTCTTGAAGATCTCTGCCCTCAAGCAAAGGGTGATCCCCATTGAGGATAAGAACATTTCCCTCAATTGTTTCGATTTGCCCCGCTCTGACCGCGTGGGCAGTTCCCTGTTGTTCTTTTTGCTCAAAGCAGATGACACCCAAGGATCCAACCACGGCGCGAACAAGGGCTTGTCCGTGTCCAACAACCAGTCGGATTTCGCCAGCACCCGCCTGCTTGACAGCACGAAGCACCCGGTCAATCATTGGTCGTCCCGCGACGGGATGCAGAACTTTAGGTAAAGGTGACTTCATTCTGGTCCCTTGACCTGCCGCCAGAACAAGAGCCGTTAATTTTGGACTCTCCTTTGGATTATCCATCTTTTGCACTGAATCATTGTCTTTGTGTATATCTTTTTTCATGGCAGCATAGTCGCATGCAAAATGGGATAATTCATCAGAAATTTTGGTCGCGCTCCGCCGAAGGGCTTCCCATTGCCCTGTATAGAAAAGACAACAATTCCCCCTCACGATTCCGAGATAAAAAGCCACTGTTGTTCGTTGGCGGCATGCATGGAGACGAGCCCGAAGGGGTCCGATTGGCCCAAGACCTACTCCAGTGGCTGACTCTTGAGGCTTCCACCGAAAGTTCCAGTGATTATTGGCCCTGGATACTTATTCCGTGCCTGAACGTGGAAGGTTTCCAGAATAAACAGCGCACAAATTCGAGGGGTGTTGATTTGAATCGAAACTTCCCTACTGCAGACTGGACGCAGTCGCCCCAAAGGGACCGTTATTACACCGGCCCCGCCCCCGCAAGCGAACCGGAGGTCAAAAGTTTAGTGAGTTTGATTTCAGCGGAACAACCTCGCGTGATTTTTCATTTTCATTCTTGGAATCCCTGCCTCATATATACCGGAGATCCTGGAAAAAATTTTGCAGAAACTCTAACTGTCGGAAACAACTATCCCGTCAAGGCCGAAATTGGATACCCAACCCCCGGAAGTCTTGGCGAATGGGGATGGCACTCTATGAAAACCCCAGTCATTTGCATCGAAGAACAAGAACATAGCGACTTAGATCAGGTTTGGCCCCATTTTTCTGCCGGCCTGAAGAAAATATTGCAGGGAGAAGTTTCGTGATAGGACAAAAATCTTCCATCCGCGCCATCGCCTTTGATCTCGATGATACCCTTTTGGACACCACTCAGATATTTGTCCCATTGGCAACCCGCAGACCTTTGAAATTCTCAGCGAACTTCCGCTTGGTTACGATCTAACCACCTTCAATAGTAAATGTAAGGAACTCGCGAAAAATCTGAGTCACCCGAGATTTTTGCCCAACTCATCACGGAAAAAAGTCCTCGTTCATTAGATTTGATTCGACAAGCAACCCTGGCTTTTTATGCGCCGCAAGTGCCATCAACGCTTCCCCTCATTCCAGGGGCCCTAGAAAATTTGCAGCTTCTCAAAAAAACCTATCGGCTTTTCCTTGTCACGTCTGGCATTCCCGAGATTCAACTTCAAAAAGTCACAGCTTGTGGAATTAAAGAACTTTTTGACCATTGCTTTGTCGTTGAAAGCTTGAAAGGTGAAAGAAAAAAGACTGCATTCGAAAGCATAATTAGGGAAACTCAAATCCAGCCCCATCAACTTCTCAGTTGTGGAAATCGCCTATCCTTGGAAACACGCGACGCTAAGCTCTGTGGCGCGATGACTTGTTATTTTAGATATGGGGAACATGTTGGCGAAGTGCCCTCGCAACCAGAAGATGTTCCTGATTTTACGATTACCCACCATCGGGAGCTCATCACGACATGCCAACTCTAAATCCAAGTCTCGTTTTGATAGGCCCGTTTCCTCCACAACTTCGGAGTTTGGGGGCAGAAATATACTCTGATCTACAAGCCGCAAGAAACGGCTTTGAGAACAGCGCCTGTGAAGTTTTAGCGATCACTTTGACAGCCTTAAGGGAAAGTCGTTTTGAAGCGACCTGGAAAAAGATTCAAAACTCAAAAAAACAAACTCAGATAATTTTGATTTGTCCTGATTCCTATCGTTCCAAAGATGTCATTGAACTTTATGAAAAGTATCCAATATTCCGCTGGAGAACATCTTTCGAAAACGGAGATATTGTCAGGGATCTTCACCAGGCCCTTGAACGATCCAGACATCTACAACAACAAGAGACTTTGAATCACCTCCTAGATCAGGAAACCAAAGATCTCGAAACTTTTCAAACAGAACTTGAAAATCGAGTCGAAAAGCGAACCAAATTCTTGGTCGAATCCAGACGTAAACTTTTTTTAATGAATTCCAGAATGGAAGAATTTCGCGGACTGCTCATTGACTTCCAGCAGGTCACTTCCCAACAAGAGCTGGAAGAAATATTAAACAAAGCTTTAAGTCGCCGGATGGAGGTTCAATGGATTCGCTTGCTCGTCGGCCAGGCTGAAGGTGATTTTCAAAAAAACATGAGTGAGGTTCTCAACTATGAGACACTTTCCCTTCCCCTTTACCATGGAGACCACCGTCTCGGCTCGCTCTTGTTTATGAAATCTAAGCCGAAAACTTTTGCTAAAGAAGATGTCGATTTTTTAAGACAGGTAAGCGAAATTGTGGCCCTGGCCCTTGAACGGTTAACGAAAGCCTCCGAATTGCGTTCCCTCAAAGCCCAATGGGATTCGACATTCCAAGCTATCGCAGATCCAATTTTACTGATAGACTCCAATTATTCGGTCCTTCAGTCTAATCGATCCAATGGAAAAGCTCCGCAACAGACTTGTTATGAGCTTCTTTTTAATCGATCAACTCCCTGTGTAGACTGTCATCGCGGCGAAAATTTCTCGTTGAATCAGGGTGGAGAGACCTTCTCCGTGACAAGTCAGACGGTGGGATCTTCCTACCTCAATCTCTACCATAACAGAACCCAAGAACTTCGAATGGAGGCACAAATTCTCGAAACAGCGAGGACTGCCGAGCTTGGGACTATCGGCAGTTCCATCGCTCACGAACTCAATAATCCATTGGGTGGCCTTTTGACTTTCGTCAAATGATCGCTCAAGAGTTACCGAAGGACAGTCGATGGGTTGCTGATATTCAAGAAATGGAAAGAGGCGCCCAGAGGTGTCGGAGATCATCCAGAATCTGTTGATTTTTTCTAGAGTCCAAGATCTTCAAAGTGAGTCGATTTTTGATATCAATGAACTAACCCAACAAATACTCAAAATTTCCGAGATCCACGCAAAAGCCCTCAACGTCAACCTCGACTGGACCGGAGATGACCTCCTACCTTTAGTCCGGGGAAACCCAAGCTTGACTTCCCAAGCTCTTCGAAATTTGCTCCAAATTGGAATTGATCACGCCAGCAACAAAACGGTAATTTTGAAAACACGCTCTTTGCCCTCTCAGCTTGAATGGCGTCTAGATATCCCAGACCTTGTGAATGCAAAAAATCTGGATAAGGAAAACTTTTCCTGGTCTCTCGCCCGGCAAATTCTTCTGGATCAAGGAGCCTCGCTGACTGTCTTGTCAGAGAGTGAGGGAACTGGCTGCTCACTGCGAATCTTATTCACTCGTCTAGTTTTTAGGTCCTGAAACCGGCCCCCCGTGCGGTTTTTTTGACAGGCCCGTCAAAAATCACGTAAGATAAAGAAGTGTCAGAACCCACCATGGAAGGAAGGTTCATGAAAAGTTCGCGAATTTTAGTTATTGATGATGAGTCCTCACTTCGAACGGCGCTCTTTAGGGCCCTTGATCGAAAAGGGTTTCAGGTCCTCACCGCAAATAAGATTCAGGAAGCAAAAATGCTTGTCCACGGGTCACAGCCTCTGGATCTCGCTATCATTGATTTCAACTTACCAGACGGAGATGGCATTGAATACATGGCCGAGCTGAAGACTCAGTTTCCGAACTGTGAATTTTTAATTTTGACAGGTCATGGATCAATTGAAACTGCCATTCGAGCCATGCAAAGGGTGCCTATCATTTTGACTAAACCTTTTAATTTGGACGAACTGCTGAGTCTGGTTGAAAAAGCTCTCGATCTAAAAAAGAATCAACAAGATGCGCGGCAACTTCGAAGAGACTCTGCAAAACCCTACAAATTCGATCAGATAATTGGTCAGAGTGAACCAATCAAAGAAGTTCTGGGAATCATAGAAAGAGTCGCAGACACTGATTCAACTATTCTTGTCACTGGCGAAAGCGGCACCGGGAAAGAACTGATTGCCCGGGCCATTCACACCAATTCTCACCGAGCCCAGGGACCCTTTGTCGCCATCAATTGTGGGGCGATCCCTTCTGAACTTTTGGAGAGCGAACTTTTTGGTCACATCAAGGGGGCCTTCACTGGAGCGATCTCTAATCGCCTTGGTCGCTTCGAGATGGCTGATGGCGGAACTATTTTCCTGGATGAAATTGGAGACCTCCCACCTAGTCTTCAAGTGAAAATCTTAAGAGCTCTTCAAGAGCGTCGCTTTGAACCTGTCGGTGGCACTAAGTCTGTTTCAATTAATGTGCGAGTGATTGCTGCCACAAATATGGATCTCGAAGCCGCCGTGGAAAAAGGCGCCTTTCGCGAAGATCTTTTCTACAGGCTCAACGTGATTCCAATTCATGTGCCAGCGCTCCGCGATCGCCCGAGCGATATTCCGCTTCTTCTGCGGCACTTTATTGATCATGCAAACAAAAGTAGAAATCGAGGTCTGGCTGGAGTTTCCCCAGAGGCCATGGAGTCACTCGTGAACTATCCCTGGCCGGGAAATATTCGCGAGCTCGAAAATCTTGTGGAAAGAATGAGTGTCCTGAAGGGCTCTGGAATTTTGGAAGCCGCAGACCTGCCGTTGAAATACAAAAATCATCAACCTCGTCCCCAAGAAATGGCTTTTTCTGAACTGCCTCTCGAGGGTTTGGACTTCAATTCCACAGTTGATGCTTTTGAAAATGCGTTAATCCTGAAAGCCCTAGAAAAAACTGGCTGGAACCGAAATCAGGCAGCCCTGCTACTACGTCTGAATCGCACAACTTTGGTTGAGAAAATCAAAAAGAAAGGCCTTCGCCCTCAGAACGGAGAGACTCTCAATGATTCAGCTCTTGATCAAATGATGTAAGAGCTCAAACATCACATCGACTCCTGCCAGGGCCGTAATATCCGAGGAGTCATAAGCCGGGCAAATTTCAACCAAGTCCGCACCAACAAGATTTGGGATCTTCAAAGCTCTGAGTATTCTTTGCACTTCATAGGTTGTGAGTCCCCCGGGCACAGGGGTTCCAGTTCCTGGAGCAAAAGCCGGGTCCAGGCAGTCCACATCAAAACTCACAAATGTCGGAGTTGAATCAAAAATTGGAAGCGTCTTCAAAAACTCAGGAAGAGCCTTCTCTCGAATATCGTCAACAGTGATCACTCTAACTTTGTGCCGAGTCACAAAATCAAGATCATCACCACCCGCCAAGGGACCGCGAAGGCCAATCTGAACCATTTTTTGTGGATTCACAAGACCCTCTTCAATAGCATGCCTTGCAAATGATCCATGATGAAACTCGCAACCCCACGCCGCAGGATAGGTATCCAAGTGTGCATCAAAATGAATAAAAGCCAAAGGCTTCCCGTAGTACTTCTTAAGAGCCCTCAGGGTTGGTAAGGACACTGAATGATCGCCTCCGACCGCTAGGAATTTTTTCTTATTCTCGAGAATTTGGCTCACGAAAGCTTCAATCTTTTGATAAGTTTGTTGGAGGTCAATGGGAACCGTTTGGCAATCACCGATATCTGCAATCTTAAGTTTCTCAAATAAATTTTGCCCACGGGACCAATGGAACCCACGTCCAAGACTTGAGGCCTCGCGAACATGACTTGGAGCAAAGCGAGCCCCGGGTCTATAGGAAACCCCTCCATCAAATGGAATTCCGAAAAGCGCCACTGAAAAATCATTTTGTTCGTCTGTCAGTTTGTTTGCGGACCCAGCTTCGAACCCCATGTCAACAAAAGGAAGTCGGAAAAAAGTCTTGATCCCTGAATAACGAGGAAATAATCTTCCACTCAACGGTTTAAAGTCCATGGATTTAGTATCCTAGAAAAAAATATTGGAAACAAAGGATTTTTAACTTAGATTGACTCAGCATGAGACCCACCAACAGTGAATCTTCAAATATAGACATGACCCTCAATTCGAAACGAAATTCGAAACTCCTGACTCAATGGTTTCTGGAGCATCAACGAACCCTCCCCTGGCGCAAAGACAAAGATCCTTACAGGATATGGATTTCGGAAGTTATGCTGCAGCAAACGACAGTAGCGGCAGTGGTGCCCTACTATGAACGCTTTCTAAAGAAATTTCCGTCCCCCAAAGCCCTGAGTCAGGCAAAAATTGAAAATGTGCTCGAAATGTGGGCTGGTCTTGGCTATTATTCGCGCGCCCGAAATATTCACAAAGCGGCTCAACAAATTGTTGCATTAGGCGAGTTTCCCAAAACGGCAAAAGAGCTTCTCAAGCTTCCCGGATTTGGTCCTTACACCTCACGAGCTGTTTCAAGTCTTGCCTTTGGCGAAAGGTTGGCGTCCTTGACGGAAATGTCATCCGTGTCCTCAGTCGACTCAACGGGTTAGGCACTCCGTGGTGGAAGAGCAAAGAGCGAGCGGAGCTTCAGGCAATATCCGACTCCCTGGCGGTCGAAGGCGATCCCTGGGTGATCAATCAGGCCTTGATGGAGCTGGGCGCGACCGTTTGTACCTCATCCAGTCCTGTTTGCCTTCTTTGTCCTCTAAATAATAATTGTGTGGCTCTGAAAACCAACCAAATTGAAGCGCTTCCCCTTTCTCAACCGAAACGAAAAACAGAAATTTGGGTCTGGCATCCGACCGTGCTCATAGAGAATAAAAAAGTGGCTCTGGTTGAAAATAACTATACGCCTTTTTAAAGGTCAATGGCTCTTTCCAGGTGAGATTTCACTGAAATCTCAAAAGCCAAAAAAATTCGATATCAGACACAGCATCACCCATCATGATATCTTCATTCAAATTGCTGCCCCACAAAAAATCAATAACAACAAGGGGAATTCTCCTCTTCGCTGGGTCCGACTTGATGAGATTAAAAAGGTCAACCCAACAAATTTAGTTTCGAAGGTGCTATTCCATGCTCAAAAGAGCCTTGCACTGATGATGCTGATATCAACTCTTGGCCTGGGCTTCCTTGTGGGTTGCGCGACCAAGCCTTCACCGTCAGGTGGCACGGTTTCCACAAAATCCGGTCTGAGTTCTCCAGATTTACCTAATCCCAGCCTGATGAACCTGAATTTATCCGGCCAACAAACAAGTCCCCAATACTCACCAAGTGGCGAGAAATTAATTTTTGTCGCCTGGGATCGATCAAGTCACCAAAATCGCCAAGTTTATGAGTTTGATTTAACACTGAAAAAAGAGACCCGACTGACCTTTCAGGATGGCCTCGCTAAGACACCCAGCTACTGGAATGAGAATTCCATAATTTATTCATCTAATACGGATGAAATCAAAGAACGTTTCTTTACAGCCAATCAATCAGAACTGGACCAATCTTCAGATATTTATCTGAATGAGAACAATGTTGAGGAAATTGCTCGATTAACAACCAGACCAGGTCTCGATGAACTAGGACTCAAGGATCCGTGGTCCAAAGATCGACTATTCTTCGTTTCAAAGTCCCCAATTCCAGGGATTTACTCATTGGACATAGGCACTAGCGGAAGAGTTCTCTTAGCCAAGGGACATTTTGAGAGTTTCTTCATCCACAAAGGTTTGCGAAGTTTAATTGCCCTTGAGCTTATCGGCCCTCGAACCCGCTTGGTTCAGATAGACCTAAAATCAAAAAAAATAAGCCACTTACCGGCACCTTCTGACTCTGTATTTGCGGTCTCAGCGACTCCCTGGGAGGGACTGGTCTTGATCGCAGAGCCAGCCAGCCCAAGCGAGAGTCAGATAATTTTTTGGAATCCACAAACCAATTGCCTGACACCTTGGCTCAGGCTTCGAGGACGAGTCACCAATCTTCAGGCTCCCGAAAGGAATGGTCAATTCGCCGTGTCGATTGTCAAAGATCAAACTGAAGGAATTTTCCTGCTAGAATCGCCAGCCCAAACCCCGACTTGCGTCAATGCCCCTCAATCAAGATACGATTAAACCATGAGATTCATTCCGAAGGTCGTTTGCTTTGTTTTAATTTTTCTCGTGAGATCTCACGTCCTGTTAGCTTCACCATACCCTGGAATGGGCAGTTCTGCTTTGGTTGATCCCCAAATTGGGGCCTTTGACCGCCCGAGGTTACTCCATGAACACCTCAGGAACGGCTTGGATTCCGATTGCTGATATCGATGGTTCCCTGCGCCTGCAATTGCCCTCTCAACCTGCAGCGACTCTCGCTTTGCATTTTGATGAAGTGCCTCCCAACGTCAAACTTGATTTGTACGCAAAGAAATGGGCGAGAGAGTATTCCCAATTTGGATTTGAAATTTTAGGTTCTCAAACTGTTCAATTGAGCGGGCATGAGTCCATGGTGATAGATCTTGTTCAAAAATCGAAATCACAACAGCTCCGGCAAGTTCTTATTAAAAAAGAAAAAAAAGTGGCAATTTTTACTTGCCGAGATCAGCAGGCACCATTTTTGAAGACGCTTCCCACCTGCAATCAAGTCATCAGAACTTTTAGATTTTTGGAGTGAGTATGCTTAAGATAATTTTTTTTCTTCCGGTTTTGCTCATTTGTTCCAATCTACCTCTGGCCCGGGCACAGGCTCCAGATCCATTTCTTTTAATTAAACGGGGCGATCTGGAGGGCCTTCGTCAGGTGTTAGCCAAAGATGCATCTCTGATCGAGAAAACCGGCGAGGATGAAAAAACGCTTCTGATGGAAGGAGCCCTCCGCGGTGATCCAAAAGTGGTTGAATTTTTGCTCAAAAAATCAAACTCCATGATTGACCGCAAGGATAAAAAAAACCACACAGCCCTCTATTTCGCGATTTCAAATTCTCAAGAAAAAACGGCTTTGTTATTAATTGAAAAACAGGCTGATCTCACTTTTCTATTTGATGGCCCCCAAAGCTCGATTCTGCATATGGCTGCAAGATCTGGAATGGTGAAGGTGATTGAAAGTCTCGCTAGAAAATCAGAAAAGCTGGTCAATCAGCCAAATGCTCTCGGGGAAACTCCTTTATTTGAGGCTGTTAGATTTTCTCAAGTTAAGGCCACGCAATCACTTCTCGCATTGGGAGCTGACAGAAATTTTCGAGACAAAAAGGGGAAATCTATTTTGGACTTGATCGACCCCCAACTTGACAAAAAAATGTATCGACTGTTTCGAACACGTGACAATTAGGTGGACATCAGATGATCACACCACGAATTCATTGCACCAGACTTTCAAAGCACCAAGATCTGAGAAAAATGCTCGCCGCCTGGGTGATTGAAGAAGACATCCTGGCTGCAACCATTCTTTCTAGTGTCGGAAGCCTGAGCTCTGTGAATCTTAGACTTGCAAATACAGAAAAACATTACACATCTCGAGAGCCTCACGAAATCATTTCTCTCAATGGAACTCTTTCTAAACATGGACTCCATCTTCATTTAAGCGTGGCAGATTCGACCGGAAAAGTCTGGGGCGGTCACCTGATGACTGACAATCTTATTTTTACAACCTGCGAGCTTGTCATCATGATAATTCCAGATTTTGAATTTTTTCGAGAACATGACTCATCCACGGGGTTTCGAGAGCTCAAAATCGCACCTAATCCCTTGCGCCTCGCGAAATGATTTGGTTTGCCGGTCAGTTTCTATTACCACTGGTTATAAGAAATGATTGGAATCTAGACGAATATGCAAAAAGGCTTTAATTCAGATATTAGCTACCGTGGCGCTGTTTTTCATGTACAAACCGAAGACTGGGGGCTCGAAAATCCTTTTCTCGTGAGTCGGGTTTTTCAACAAGGTGCTGTGCTGAAGACCTTTAAAACCCACTACTCGAAAATTCTGGGACCCCATCCCCCAAGTGAAAAAGACCAGAAGTGGCAACATCATATAGGTCAGGCCCTCAAGAGCCAGCATGATCAAGTCGTTGAATTCGTTATTAGCGGAAGAATCACTTTGTGAACGATCCTATTCCGAATCAAAATCAGCTTATTGAGACTAAACTTAAAAATCGAACTCAGATTCAAACTGAGATTTTACAGATTTGTCGCCACTTGCATGCCAGAAATCTGCTGGCGGCGGCTGATGGCAACCTCAGTTACCGAATGAGTGACCAAGAAATCTTGATCACCCCGACTGGCGTGACAAAAGCTTTTATGACTCTTGAAGAAGTTGCCGTGATCAATCTCCAAGGGGATATAATTTCGGGTCACCCTTCAAGTGAGCGTCTTATGCACCTTGAAATTTTTCGCCGTTGCCCAAAAGCCAAGGCTATCATTCATGCCCACCCGCCCACAGCCATTGCCTAGACCCTGGCCAGACCAGAGCTGAAGGAACTGCCGTCAGATTCTCTACCGGAAGTTATCTTGGCGGCAGGTCGTATTCCCATTGTACCCTATGCACGACCCGGAACCCAAGAAATGGGGGACACTTTGGGCGCTTATTTGCCTGAATGTCGCGCTCTGATCATGGCCCGTCACGGAGCTGTTTGCTGGGGAGAAGATTTTGATGAAGCCTATCGAGGGATGGAGCGAATCGAGCACGCCTCGTTAATATTAGCCAAAGCTGTTCAACTGGGTGGACTCTCTCGATTACCCCCAGAAGAGCTCGAAGCACTCTATGAACTCAGACGTAAACTAGGAGAAAAACTCTTGTGAACACTCTGGCCTTGCGATGGTCCCTGGATAACAAACCCCACCTTTCAGTCCTGGATCAACAGCTTTTGCCCCAGGTTGAGAAATGGATTGGTATTCACGACTGCAACGAAATGATTGCTGCTATCAAAGCCTTAAAAGTTCGTGGTGCACCTCTCATTGGCGTGTCTGCTGCCTTGTCGTTGGCCCAGTCAGGCCTTCATGGCTCTTCGAAAGAAAAACTTCTGCAAGAGGCAACGGCGCTGATGGCTGCCAGACCCACTGCTATCAATTTGATGAATTGCGTGAACCGTCTGCAGAAAGTCATTTTGGCAAACGTCAAGCCAGAGCTGCTTTTGAAAGAAACCCTGACTGAGGCCCTCGCAATTGCGCAAGAAGATGTTGAACTTTGTGATAGAATGGCACATTACGGTGCTGCCTTGATTGAGTCCGGGGACTCGATTCTCACTCATTGTAATAGCGGAGCCCTCGCCACCGCAGGGGTGGGAACAGCGCTTGGGGTGATTCGACGGGCCCATGAGCTTGGGAAGAAAATTCATGTCTATGTCGATGAAACACGCCCGCTCCTTCAAGGGGCTCGACTCACAGCTTGGGAACTCGATAAATTTCAGATCCACTATACTCTCATCACAGACAATATGGCCGCCCATGTGATGAGCCTTGGAAAAATAAACAAGATCTTTGTTGGTTGTGATCGAATTGCCGTGAATGGTGATTTCGCTAATAAGATTGGAACCTATGGAGTCGCAGTCTGCGCCCATTACCACCAGATTCCCTTTTATGTTGTCGGCCCGCAGACCACCGTGGATTCAAAGTGCTTATCAGGGGCAGAAATTCCAATTGAACAACGTCATGCTCATGAAGTGAGAGGAGCTAGCGGCTCCTTCGGAAACGTTATTTGGTCCCAAGAAAACACTCCTGTTTACAATCCCTCTTTTGACGTCACGCCTGCAAAGTTAGTCACGGCTTGGATTCTCGATACTGGTGTCTTGACCTATAAAAATATTAGTGAAGGAGCCCTTAAATGATCGGTGTCATCGGTGGATCTGGATTTGAAAAATTCGAAGAATTTGAATTGATCGGCGAAATTTCTCGCGATACCCCCTTTGGAAAGGCTGCCTCTGGCTTCAAAAAGGTAAAAGTTCAGGGAATTGAATTTCTATTTATGTCCCGCCACGGGGAACACCATGAACATTTGCCGACCGAGGTCAACTACCGCGCAAATATTTTTGCTATGAAGGCCCAAGGGGCTCAAGCCCTGGTTTCGTTTTCAGCCGTTGGAAGCCTGGCTCAGGCATTAAAGCCCGGGGACTTAGTCGTTCCTTCTCAATACATCGATCGCACAAAATCACTGCGCCATCACACGTTTTTGGGACAAGGATTGATTGGTCACGCGTCACTCGCAAAACCGACCTGTGAAATTATGGCTGAAGGAATTCGTCCCATGGCACAGGCACTTTCTGCCCGCCCGAATGAATCGATCCAACCTTTTGATGTTCATTTTTCGAAAACCTATATCTGTATCGAAGGTCCAAATTTTTCAACAAAGGCCGAATCCCTCACCTATCGCCAAATGGGCGCTGATATTGTTGGCATGACAAATTTTCCCGAATACGCCTTGGCCCGCGAAGCCGGCTTGCCATATCTACCCTGCTGTTGGGTGACCGACTATGATTGCTGGGACGACAATATACCCCATGTCACAGTTCAAGAAGTCATACGGGTTATGCGACTAAATAATAGCAAAGCCTTCAGCCTCCTTAAAGAAATTCTTCGCGCAGGCCCTGCCCTCTGGCAGGGAAGCCTCGCTCCCGAGGCGGGCCTACGAACCAGTCTATTTATGCCCCTCGAGGCTGTGCCCACCGATAAACGAAAATGGCTTGATGTCCTGATGAGATGACACTACAGTTTAATCTGGTTTCCCAACGGAACTTACTAAGGAAAACCATATGGCCAATCCGGACGTTCGATGGCATCAGAGATTTCAAAATTTTGTTATGGCCCTTTCTCAACTTGAGATGGCCGGACAATTGGCACAGACACGGCAGTTATCAGAGCTCGAAAAACAAGGTCTGATTCAGGTCTTTGAGTTTACACACGAACTTGCCTGGAATGTTTTGAAGGATTATTTTGAGTATCAAGGAAACCCATCCATTACTGGATCCCGGGACGCATCCAGAGAGGCTTTCCAAAATGGCTTGGTTTCAAAAGGCGAAGTTTGGATGGAGATGATTAAAAGCCGCAATAAAACTTCCCACACTTATAATAGGAAAATTGCGGATGAGATTGTTGAAAAAATCCTAACTGAATATATTTCGGCTTTTGGAGAATTTAACGACAAGATGAACGTTTATGATAGATAATCAGAATCTCATTGATCATATCCAACGAGTCGGGGTTGTGTTCTACTCCAAGTGAGCGGTGAGGACTCGTGCCATAATCATTTTAGGCCTTCAATTTACGGACCGCCGCAACAACAGCCTCTGAATCTATCCCATGTTGGCGATAAAGATCGATCGCGTTGTAGGCACTTTGTCCAAACTGCCCAAGCACGCCAAGCGAAGAAATCTTAACTTGGTGACCCTTCAAGAGAAGCTGATGGGATAAATACGCCCCGTAGCCACCAATTAATTGATGGTCCTCCAGCGTGACTAAGCAGCCCTTTGTTTTTTCCAAAATTGGTTTAAAAGTGGCCTCATCAAAATGATTTAAACAACTACTGTTTATAACAACCACCCCATAGCCTTGAGTGCGAAGGACTTCGGCCGCCTTCAACGCTTGTGGCACCAAAGAACCCCAGGTCACTAGGGCCACACTCTTTGACGGCGTCGTGGCGTGGTCAACCAAGACCTGAGCTTGCCGCAATTTGTAGGTCGTTCCTCCGTAAGATTTAGGAAAGTTTTCTCTTCCCAGAAAAAATACATAGGAATCTGTAGTCTTCCCTTGTTTGCGATTTTCCGAAAACTCACGCACTGCCTGCCCAACCAAAGCTTCTGCCTCGTCGCTACATCCTAGGCCGTAAACCTGTACATGGGGAATCGAAGAAACCATGGCAAAATAGCTCAACGCCTGATGAGACGCCCCGTCTGCGGCATCTTGAAAACCCGTGTGGGAAAATATTCCAATCACTGGGGCTTGAGACAAAGACGCCATCGTCAATGGCAAGGCACCTTTAGTCACCCCAAATTGCGCGAAAGTATCAACAACAGGGATATAACCTGCTTTTGAAAACCCGGCCGCTGTCGAGATCATATTGCTCTCAGCCACACCCACATCAAAAGAAGCCTGCGGAAATTCCTTTCGAAATTCAGCCACACCTGTCGAACCAGGCAGATCAGAGGTGATTGAAACAATTGGAAAACCATCCCGACGACCCTTGATAAGAGCTGCTGCCACACCTTTTTGAATTTTTTCGCCGGTATCTTTGATGGCTGAAGTCTTTATGACCTGCTCTTGCTGAACAAGCTCGGCAATCCAATTTTTAAACAAATCCGGAAAAGGCCCACGATAGATCTCAGTCAAAAATTCTGTCAGCTCAGTCGGACTCTTCAATGGAAAACCATGCCCACCAGAAGCAGATTCCTCAGATTTCTTATGCCCGTAGCCTTTGATTGTCCGCGCATGAATTGCCACAGGCTGCTGCGGATTCGCCAGAGCCCTTGTCGTAGCTTCCGCAATCACATCATAGCATTTTTGAAGGTTATGACCATCTTCTAACTCTATCACATGCCAACCCAAGGTTTTTAGAGACTCAAAAGTTGGTGTCATTGAAAAGCTATCTTTATCAATTCGTCCGTCAATTTTGTATTATTGTCTGTGATTAACAAGACGTAAGGGGCCAGTTTCCCTGCCTTTGCAAAACCCGGAATTGCCGCAAAGGCCTCTTTAGCTTCACCTTCCATGCTTGCGCCATCAGACAAAACACAAAAAGTCACTCGAGAGATACCTGTGTGAGCGTCCGCCATGGCTAGTCCTTGGGACTGCGGAAAGGCAGAACCTAGAGGCCCATTACTCAAAAAAACTCCCTGCGGAAAACAATGAGTTTCTCCATGACCTGTCAGAGGCGATTCAATAGATCGAAATTTCTTTAACGAATCCAGAGTCAAGCCCGCCATCTGATAGTTTGCCTTGAGCGCATACAAACCATTTTCACAATGTCCGGCATCGTTAATCACATGGAATATTTCGTACCAAGCCTTCTTCTGATTATCGGAGTGATGAAAAACATAGCCATGCAAGGCCGACATCAATTCAGCAAGGGCCGCGGGACCCCCATAATGGCAGGCGGCTCCACCAAGAACGGCCCCATGTCCATAAGGGAAATCAAAGCCCGGCTTGCGCGCGGATCTGCAACTTTAATTTCAGCCCCATTTGCAGTTTTCACTGTAGTTGCAAACTGAGGCGTTTTGAAAGACTGATCTGCCAATAGATTCGGAATAAGGAGTGGTTGTGTCATGTCTATTTAGATCTCAGTTTTTTTTGGCAGACACAAGAAAAAAGAACTGTTAATTCTGAGATCTATGTCAGATTTCACTTTGCTTTCACCTGCTCAAATTCGCGCCATTCCCAAGGTTGATCTCCACCGTCATTTGGACTGCTCGATGCGTTGGAGCACCCTCTGTGAACTCGCCCCGGCTTTTGGGTTCGAACTACCGTCGAATCAGGCAGCGCGTCGCGAGAAATTTTTGGTGACCGAACCCATGGTGGATCTGAATTCCGTACTTCAGAAATTTGGCGCTGCTCAAAAGTTACTTGCGAGTGAGCAAATTCTTAGTCGCTTGGCCTATGAAGCTTGTGAGGACGCATACAATGATGGAGTGCTTGTCTTAGAGCTTCGCTATGCACCGAATTTTATTAACGATGCTCATCCTCATTTGACCTTCGAAAAAATTCATGTGGCCTTTGTCGATGGAATTGAACGTGCCAAGAAAATTTGGCCCATCGCTGTTGGTTTGATCTGTATTATTCAGAAAACAAAATCCGTGGCCGTGGCCGCAACTGTCATCGATTTTGCTATTGATCATAGAGAAACTTTTATTGGGGTTGATTTGGCAGACCCTGAAAATGATTTCGACCCTCGCCCCATGGCTTCGTTATTTCAGAGAGCAAAGGCTGAGAGCCTTCATATCACAATCCACGCAGGCGAGACTCCCCTCCTTTCTTCACCCGGATCAGTTCAAGAGAGCATTGAAATTCTCGGGGCCGAACGGATTGGCCACGGCATTCAAATTATTAGAGATTTGGGCTTGGTAGAATTCGTTAGATTTCGCCGAATTCCCCTCGAGGTTTGCCCTTGGAGCAATTATTTAACCCAAGCCTTTCCTCGCCTGGAAGATCACCCGCTCCGAATCCTTTGGAATGCTGGAGTCCTTCTCACTCTCAATTCTGATGATCCCGGGATCTTCGATAGTCGACTCAGCGATGAGTATGAAATTGCTCAACGTTATCACCAATTTGGTTTATCAGAATTCACAAGAGCTAATGACGTGGCAGCCGCTGCCAGCTTTATTCCTGTGCAAGAGCGGCAAAAGGTTTGGCCGCGCCAGATCCTCTCGAATTGACAAAAAACGCTTCCTATTAGAATTTTTTATAGTGACCACTCAAAAAATCGTCTTGTGTGAAACCCGCTCCCTGAGTGTATAAGCAGGAACGGGTCCTGAGACCTGATGAAAAGAAAATCAATTAAAATGGGGGAAATCGTGAATTCAGACACTTCTTGTAGTTTTTTCAAACTGCGCACCGTAGTTTTTGCTATTTCTTTCATTGCCTCTGCATTGATTTCATCCTGCACCCCCTCAAGAGAACCTGCTAACGTCAATTCAGTTGATGTTGGCGACACTGATAGTTCACCTTCAGGAATTATAGGTGGAACCCTCGTCAGGGCGAACGAGCCCATCAGCAACAGTATTGTTGCTATTGTGGATACTGCCGGAGGGAGTGTTTGCACAGGCTCACTCATTGCTGAAGGCGTTGTGCTGAGTGCAGCTCACTGTATTGGCAGAGATCCAAAAGCAATGATAATTATTTTTCTGTCAATGCTGAGGAAGTTCTAGCCTCTGCTGATTCCCTTGCTGGTTGGTTGAAGAATCCGAAAGTTCGACGAGTCCAATCAGCCCTTGTCTCCTCAATCTGGATTGCTCGGGAAAAGGCCCTGCAGGCTCGCTTTATTGCAAATAATCGTCAACCTATAACACTCACTGAAGCTGAGACAAAAAATACTGGCGATATTTCTGTTCTCAACTTTTCTGGAAAGACGCCAGCCGGTTACGCGCCCGCTAAGTTTTTGCCTGACGCCTCACTTCTTAAAAATGGTGCAACCGTGACTTTAGCAGGATATGGATTCACTGATGGTCCAAAGAAATCTGGAACAACAGAACTCCGCGAGGTTCAGGTGCAGATTCATGATGTCAGCTACAGTCAGACAGAAATAACTCTGGATCAGAACCACGGGAAAGGCGCCTGCCATGAGATTCCGGAGGTCCTGCCTACCTCAATGGAATGGACAAGAGTATCTTTGGGGGATCACAAGTCGTGGCGTTGACGACATAAATGATCACTGTTCTACCTATTCCGCGTACACGAACGCGTTAGCTTATTCTGAGACTATTCAGAAATCGGTTCACATGTTCACACAAAGCGGAAATTGAACAATCCATCGTTAATTTTTTGATCTCACTCAAGAATCAAAGGAGTCAGGCCGCATTCAAATTCCCTGGCTCGCCTCAATTTTTCGTCGAGGGCTGCGAGCTCAAGACTCAATTTCTGACCTTGATCATTAAGTTCGTTAATTCGTTTTAGTATCGAGTCTTCATCCCCACCGGCAAGCCTGACTGATTCGAGTTTGGAAGAGTTCAGTCCAATCTCTTTATTAATTGACTCAATTTTTTGATTCATTTTGCGGCGATCTTGACTCAAGGCCCGAATCAAATCTTTGGTTTGACTCAAAGACATCAATTCGAATTGCTTCTGGTCAAAGTCGCCCTCTATTTGAGGGCGGTCCCGCTTAAGACTATCCCAAAACAAAGACCACTCGTTTAACAATGAGGATCTTTCCTCACCAATCGACTCAATTTTCGAGGTGGTGGCCGTTTCAATTCTTGGACCGTTTCTATTATCATTTCGCGTTTCACTATTAGTATCAATTCGACTAGTATCAATTCGACTATCAATTCGAGTATCAACTTCAACTTCCGTATCATACTCCATATTAAATCTGCACTCCTGTTACCGAACCAAATGATAGCATAAAAATTGATCAGGGTTGAAGTGGTCTGGCCGCATTAATTTACGGCGCACTGTTGCAATTACACAAAATCACTATGTTAGCCGACCCGTGGTCATCCAATTGTCGCCAAAGGTCCTGATTTTGATCTGAGAGAGCTCTAGGCGCGTCGCCATTGATTCAGTTCGCAGGGTCGAGGTCCAAGACAAGCCCCCTCGTGTTCCCAAAACAACGGGTGCTGAAAACAAGGTGAGTCTATTCACTAAACCTTTCTCTAGAAGTGAGCTTGCCAACCGAGCCCCCCCCTCAACAAAAACAGATCTCACCCCGACTGCCCACAGACTTTCCAACATGTTTCCAAGATCTAGGTGCGAGCCGTGCTGATCCAAGGTTTCCTTGATTCTAAGTATATTAGGCCCTTTCTCAGCCACCCAGTCAGGAATCTTTGTCTGAATGCCGACGCACCAAAAAATATTTTCCCTGGAATGAACCTGTGAGAGCTGCAGCTCATGAAATCGGGCAAGCTGAACCCCGTGAGTATCGATAATAACAACTCTCTTTTCGATTCGCCCGAGATCTGGATCCAAACGAATATTCAATTTAGGATTATCGTTGGCAACGGTTCCCGAACCCACCAAAATTGCGTCAGCTTGAGCCCTGAGCATATGAGAATAGTTGCGTGAGGCCTCATTTGTAATCCACTGACTCTCGCCACTCTCAAGAGCGATGACTCCATCTAAACTTGCAGCCAGTTTCAAGGTCACGAAAACTTTCCTCTGGCGAAAATTCCAGAGGAAAACCTCACAGACCTCTTCGAGATCATTCAACAGCTCCTTGTTTGATTCACTTTGACGCTCAGTCTGAATCCCTGCATCTTTCAAAATTTGTTCTCCCTGTCCACTCACCAAGGGGTTTGGATCAACCAATCCAAAAGTAACCTTAGCGATTCCTGTGCGAGCCAGCATCTTTGCACAGGACGGAGTTTTTCCTTCGTGAGCGCAAGGTTCCAAAGTGACAAAAAGATGGGCCCCACTCAACTCTGTCGCACTGAGATCACGAAGAGCATTTACTTCCGCGTGAGGGCCTCCATAAAATTCGTGATGCCCCTTAGAAAGAAAACATCCTTTGGAATCAAGAACGACACATCCCACGGGCGGATTAGGGCTCACATGGATCAGACCCTGACGAGCTTCTGAAATTGCCAAACTCATGGCTTCTATATCAGTCAGTGGCTGACCGCGCTTTATTTGGTCATCCATGATTTCCAATATTCGGCGTTTTCAATACCACCCAGTGAAGGGTCGATTTGTAGTGGTTGCCAAGTATCAACCATGACCGCGACTTCGTCGGTGTGGGTCCTCGTTGAAATATTTTTTGTCGCTTTTGGATGAGGTCCGTGAGGAAATCCTGCGGGGTGAAAGGTTAGCATTCCCAGTGCAAATTATCACGACTGAAAAAGTTTCCATCGTGGTAAAACAGAACTTCATCATAATCGATGTTTTGATGATAGAAGGGAACCTTTAGAGCATCACTATCGGTCTCAAGTGGGCGGGGCAGAAAAGTGCAGACGACAAATCCGCGCGCCACAAAAGTTGAATGCACCGAAGGAGGCAAGTGAACTCGATGACTGTTAATGGGCATCAAATCATCAATGTGCAATGTGAAGGGAAAGTAATCGCCCTTCCAGCCAATTGTATCGTAGATACACTCGGAATACGAAAAAACTGTCATTTGATCCGCTCGTCGAACAGTCACTGACAAAATGTTCATTTTTAGTTTTTTCTTTAATGTCTGCATTTCCTCTAAGTTTGGAGTTCCAAAGGAGGCCTGATCATAAAACCCATTACGCCCGAGCATCCCACGGTCTGGCTCAGAATATTGACTGCCCCTGGACTCAATTACCAAAAATTGAGTTTCCTCTGTTGCCAAAAACGTATGGGTTACACATTTTGGCAAACAGATATAGCTACCTTTTTTTATAGCGTAGAAGTCCATACTCTGTCAGAACCTGGCCCTCGCCGCGATGGCAAAAATACAAGTATCCCCATCTGCATTTCTAAATCCTCGGCTTGATCTGAACTTGTTGGCCTCAGCCAATAATTGTACAAAACGACTTCAGAATTAAAGAACAGTCTCTTCCATTGACCGAAGTTTTTCTGATACTCAACCAAATCATACAACCGTGGCTTCAAGGGACCTTCGATATTCGTCCAGCGGGTGCTTGGTTTTGATTTTATAAGATGTGAAACCTGCCCGAAAAATCCTTTTCGACCCTGCTCTTCTTCAAAACAACCTTCTGGAATCCCTTTATGCCCTTGGGTGGTAAACTTTCCTTGGGAAAATTGAAACATTATAAATACCCTCGTTCTCGCTGGTCCTGCTCCATGGCATCAAAAAGTGCCTGAAAATTACCTTCGCCAAAGCCAAAATGATTTCGCCGCTGAATAATTTCATAAAAAATCGGTCCGATCACATTTTTTGTAAAAATCTGAAGAAGATAACCGTCATGATCACCATCAACCAAAACAGCATTTGTTTCAAGTCGATCCACGTCCTCAAGAACATTTGGCAAACGATCTTTCAGCGCCGCATAGTAGGTTTTTGGAGGAGCCGTCAGGAACTGAACCTGACTATTCTTCATCACTTCTAAGGTTTGAATTATGTCGTCCGAAATTAAAGCCAAATGCTGAATTCCAGAACCTTGATATTCATCAAGGTATTCTTGAATCTGAGATTTCGTTCCTTTGGGCTCATTGATCGGAATCGAAAAAGTTCCACAGGGAGAACGCATGACTTTGGAATAAAGGCCGGTGGTTTTTCCCTTGATGTCAAATATTCGAACCTCGCGAAAATTGAAAATATTCTGATAAAAATCGCACCACTTCTGAAGCTCACCTTCTGGCACATTATTAGTGAAATGATCAACACACTTAAGACCAAAACCTTCATGGGACAATTCTGATGGGGACAGGTGAAAAATTTCCTGATTTAATTTCTGCGAATTAGCAAGATCCACAAAATAAATCAGCGAATCGCCGATTCCATACACAGCAGGAAAAGGAGTCGCCCCCTTTTGGTGATCGTTTCCCAAATAGGGTCGAGCCCCTCTCTCAACCGCCAATGCAAAGGCCTGTTCCGCATTGACAACCCTAAAACCAACCGCACAAATACAGGGACCATGTTTTTGGGCAAACTCACTGGCAAAAGTCTGAGGCTCACAATTCAACAAAAAGCTCATCTGACCTTGACGAAAAATTTGAATATTTTTCCCATGCATAGAGGCCACAGACTTGAATCCCATTTTTCAAACAATTGGGTCAAAAACCCCTTGTCAGGTCCTGAATATTCAACAAACTCAATTCCGCTTAGCCCTATTGGATTCTGCAAACTGACCTGCGATACACCTTGTGATGAAACAACTGACATGAACCCCCCTCTGTCGTTCTTTTTGTCTTAAAGCTCGATTGTGAACCCAAACTAGTCGCTTCGACCTCAGAAATCAAGTTGAGGGTAGCTCTTGGTAAAACTTTAGCACTGCAGGATCTAAACGAATTGAGCGAGAATTCCAACGCAATAAATGAAGTCCCCGCGAAGACCGCAAGCGGCTCAGTGCTACATAGGCGTGGCCGGGCTCCCAAAGCGCACCCAAATCACACCAAATTTCATCCAAAGTCGCTCCCTGACTCTTGTGAATAGTCGTCGCATAGGCCAAAACCAAAGGAAATTGAAGGACGCTCGCCAAAACCTGTCCATCGGCATCCTGATAGACAAACAAGGATCTTTCGACTGTCACCGTTCTTCCTTTCTCTTTATGAACCTTAACCTTTTCCCCTTCGATTTCAGTGACATAGCCACGGGTTCCGTTCACCCACCTTTTTTGAGGATCGTTTTGAACAAAAAGAACCTCACAGCCTGCCTTTAAAACTAAACGGGAGGCTGCTGGTGAGGTCTTCTTTAGAATTTCGACATACTTGCTTTCACCAAAATAAATTGCCTCTAACTCAATTGGTGGTTGATTGATCTCATCCAATTTTTTTAAATTAAATAATTCTGATTGATCTCTACGAGGATAAAGTCGAGTCCCACTGGCCGTTTGATCATGATCCTCAAGGTGGGCGTTCAAAAACTCCTGCACAGGCTCTGAAATTTCTCCAACTCGAATCTTGTTGAGAATTTCAATAAAACAAGAGTCATTCACTCTCTGATTTTGGGTCAAAACACAATTTTGAAAGCCCGTTTGCTCCCATACAGGTTGCAAAAAACACCAGTCCCTTTCACCAGTTCGAGTCACCGGCGGAAGCTGCAAAAAATCCCCGACCGCAATGATTCGAAGTCCACCCCAGGGCAATCGCGACCCCCTGGCCTTTTGAGTCAAAGTTTCTGCCACTGTCAGGGCTGCCCCTGGTATCATCGACACTTCATCGATAATGATACCTTCAACCAACCTCAGACGCTTCAAAAGTCGGGAATCCCGCAACGCACGATCAAGGGTGGCTTCAGGTCCACCCTCCATAATTCCGAGACCAAAAAAACTATGAAAGGTTCTCCCACCGACCAGAACCGCCACGGCCCCTGTTGAGGCTAAAACAGGAAAATACTCAGAATTGAGCGTGCCCAAAAAGTCACGAATAACGTAACTTTTACCGCTCCCGGCGCCCCCCGTTAAAAAAATATTCTCACCTGACTGGAGATACTCCAGTGCATGGGCCTGCTCATTTGAAAGATCAGAAAGTTCATTTGTTGCCATTGTGTAGTCGGAGAATAGCTTGCAGGGAGCCAAAACCTCAAGTTATGATCATAGACTGCTGACGCGGAGGGTACATTTTCCCATGGCTAGAAAAGTTTATGTCAATCGCACACTAAATCTCAAAAAAATTCGCTATATCGGCCTTGATATGGATCATACCTTGGTTCGTTACAATAGCGAGAATTTCGAAAAGCTTTCTCACGCCAAAATTATTGACAAACTTATTCTGCGGCGAGGCTATCCAGAGGCTTTACGGAAATTAACCTTCGATTACAATTTTGCTATACGTGGTCTGGTTATAGATCGCGATAAAGGCAACTTACTCAAACTCAATCGATACGCAGCCATTCGGGCGAGTTTTCACGGCAAAAGCCCCTTGGATTTCAAAACTCATCAGAAGCTCTATAAAAGTACTTACATTGATCTTAGCAATGGTGGCTACATGGCCATTGATACTTTTTTTTCAATCTCATTAGCCATTCTGTTTGCTCAGATTGTTGATCTCAAAGATTTGGAAAATGCGAAAGCCTACCCAAGTTATGCGCAAATTGCTGATGATATTTTGGACTCACTTGATGAGGCTCACCGAGATGGCAGCCTCAAAGAGGAGGTCAAGAAAAATTTAGATAGTTATTTAATTAAGGACCCGGAATTAGTGCAGGGTCTTGAGAAGTTTAAACGACATGGCAAAAAAATATTTATCCTAACTAATTCTGATTTTCATTATTCAAAGCTCTTACTTGATACAACAATAACTCCCTATTTAAAGGAGCATAAATCTTGGCAGGATGTTTTTGAAATTGTGGTCACATTTGCTCAAAAGCCGAAGTTTTTCTATGAAAATCATAAATTTCTGAAAGTAAATCCACTTGATGGGACCATGACTAATTATGATGAAAAATTAGTGCCTGGAATTTATCAAGGAGGCGGCGCTAAGAAATTCACCCAAGATTTGGGATTGGATGGAGATGATATTCTTTATGTCGGTGATCATATTTATGGCGATATTTTACGCTTGAAGAAAGATTGTAACTGGCGAACAGCCATGGTGTTGGAAGAACTCAAGACAGAGGTCGCCAGTAATATTAAGATTGCTCCCGTGATGTCTGAAATCGACGGTCTTATGAAGAAAAAGGAGCCATTAGAAGATGAGCTGACGGCAATCCTCACGAGCAAACTCGATATCGGAAAAATTGACGAACCTCGAGTGGAGCTCCTCCAAAAACAAGTGACAGAGGTCGACACCCAAATTTCCAATCTTATTAAGAAACAGCAAACCCATTACAATCCAAACTGGGGTCAGCTCATGCGGGCCGGAAATGAAGAGAGTTATTTGGCCTATCAGGTCGAACGATATGCTTGCGTCTATATGGCAAGACTTGCTGACCTGTTGGAGGTCTCGCCGAGAACCTACTTCAGAGCACCACGACGAGCACTTCCTCATGAACTAGATTAGAGGGCTTAAGATTTTTTCTTTCCCGCTTAGCTTAGTAGTAACATTCGTTGGTGCGGCAGCAGGCGGCGATTGAAAGATAGCCTCCCTGTGTGTGAGGAACCACCTCAAATCCTTTTTGAACTTCGTTGTATTGAATCCCGGCCTTGCGATCCAACTTCCACCAGTTAATCGGCAGCACAGGATCCATAGGTGCATCCATTTGAGTCCCAATCGTATCGACTCGTCCAGAGATATAGCCCGCCATTTGACAGAGTTTATTTGCAGTCCCATGAGTTGCCAAAAGACCAACGAGTTTTCCACCTGCCAATGGCTCCCCAACAATCGGAATTCGATTTTCACCATCTGCCCCTTGGCCTCTAATCTGAATCTGGCTAGGGTAGTCTTCAAGTTCAGCTAAAATCGTTATGTCTTTGCCGCTCGCACTGACTTTGCCTTCAAAAGGCACAATTTCCACGTTCGAAGCTAGAGTATACAGTGGAGACATTGCCATAAAGATCATCGCTAAAATTTTTGACACACCATTTGTTTTCGTTTTCACTTTTTTCCTCCAGCAGATTTGGGTTAGAATTGCCTTCCCACCCTACAGATCTAGAATCTGTACCAGATAAGTATCATAAACGGCGGCGAGCCAGAAGAATCGAAGCTAAGTCTTGAAAAACATTCCAATATGTCAAAAAAATTGACGATGCCGTTCGCGCCACCCAGAAAAGCACTTTTGCGGGTTGATTGCAAACAAAATTTAAACCAAACTATCCAACAGTGGAGATGAACCAATCGAGATGAGCGATGATAAATTTTAGAGCCAAAATTCCATTGAGTATTCAAGACCTCACAATTAAAGGGGTTCCCTCGCTGGCGTTGGCACAAGTTTGGTTGTTCCTGAATTATCCCTTGGTTTTGATGTTGCTCAAGGTCTGGCCATTAATTCTCACCTCTCGACTTTTTTGATTTCCCACGGCCATATGGATCATGCTGGCGGAATTCCTTACATTATATCGCAGAAGGCACTTAACAAACATCTGCCGCCATTGTTTTACTTACCAGAGTCAATTGTCGAACCCATGGATAGAATTCTCTGAGTGGGCACTGATTGAGCACTACAGCTACCAGTATTCCTTGAAAGCCGTCAAACCAGGTCAAGACTTTGCGCTCAAAGGACCTTATTTTATTCATGTTTTTCCAACGATGCACAGAATTCCATCCTTAGGTTTTAGTTTAATTAAGAAAAATCACAGACTCAAGAACCAGTTTGTTAATTTGCCCCAAGAGCAACTCATCAAGATAAAAAAATCTGGCATTGCTATACAGGAAGACTTCTCCGAGATACTGATCAGCTTCACTGGCGACACTCAAATTGAATTCCTGGATCTAGCTCCTGAAGTTAAGAAAGCAAAAGTTTTACTTTATAAGTGACCTATATAGATGAAAAGAAATCTACCAGCGAAGCCCGAGAATGGGGTCATACCCACCTAGACGAAGTCATCCCAAGACTTCATGAACTCGCTTGTGAACAGATTGTTTTTATCCATAAATCACGCAGATATAGTGATGAGTACTTCAATCAGATATTAAATCAAAAGATTCCCAAAGACTGGCAGGCACGAGTCAAGTTTCTTCCGGAGATTTGACTAGGCCAGGTCGAGGACCAGACAGACTCTTGTCTGGTCTGTAACACTTTGAATTAGGACAGACGTCCATAATAAAATCACCGATTTTCATCTAGCTGTCCAAAAGTGAGGCCCTAGATTTTCGATGAGTCGAGAAAAATTTCTAAAATTTGAATTTCCGGTCTTCGGTCTCGTTAATTCTCGACGTTCTTCCCCGAAAGGAGAGTCAGCAACTGAATGAATGTCGAGTCTCGCTGGACTCGGCGGACAGAAAAACTAGATGAATGGTTAAGAAGAAAGTTAAAAGACGGGAACAGAAAGAAACGGGAAACAAACGGGAGGGATGAAAAATGGGAATGAGAGTGTCGACCAACGTCGCAGCAATAAATGCACAGAGAAATTTAACAGGGACTCAACGCAGTCTAACCAAAAGTATGGCTCAATTGTCGAGCGGCCTAAGGATCAACCAGGCAGCTGACGATGCTGCAGGTTTGGCAATTTCTGAGAACTTGAAAGCTCAGATTCGTTCAGGCCGACAAGCCTCACGAAATGCCAACGATGGTATCTCAATGGTCCAAACGGCTGAGGGTGGACTGAATGAAATCAGTAATATTGTCGTCCGACTTCGAGAGCTTGGAATTCAGGCCGCCTCTGATACTGTCGGCCAAACTGAGCGCGGCTTTCTCAATAAAGAAGTTATGCAGCTTAAAGCTGAGGTCGATCGAATTTCAAATGTAACAACTTGGGGCTCGACAAAACTTCTCGATGGAAGCAATGCTGTTTTCGACTTTCAGGTGGTTCTGTTTGAAAATCCCCAAGAAAATCGAATTACCTTTGATGCCTCGGCCAACAATGCCTCACTTTCGGCCATCGGCCTGGCAGATCTTGATTATACAACAAAAGAAGGGGCACAAGATGCCTTGGCTCAAATTGATAAATCACAAATCAACATTAACTCGATGAGATCGGATCTTGGAGCGCTTCAGAATCGTCTGACCTCTACAATCGATAATCTTTCGAATCAGGATGAAAACCTAAGCGCTGCAAACAGCCGAATTAGAGACACTGATGTGGCGCAAGCGTCCTCTGAGATGACCAGAAATAACATTTTGCTCCAAGCCGGAGTTTCCACTCTGGCCCAGGCAAATCAAGTAAATTCTTTAGCTTTAAAATTGATTGGATAAATTTGAATCCCGTCCGTCCGTCCGTCCGTTCTAGTTCCGTTAGTCCCTTGGGCTCAACACGCAGAGCCTAAGGGGCTTTTTGAACTTCTTTAATTTTGATCGAGCTCGTTATTTCATCAATGACTTTCTTCTCAGTGATGGAATATCTCAGGCGCCCATCTTGGTCAGCCCTCGAATAGAAATTTCGAATCTTCTCGATTTCAATTCCTGATTTTGCCGCGTAATCCACAATCATCGCTTCGACATCTTCATCAGTGCAGTGCAAGTTCTTCTCTGTTGCGATCGCATCAATAATAAAACTAGACTGGATCATCTCTGAAGCCGTGCCTTCCAAATCTTTATCCCACTTCGTCAAATATTCGGGCAGCTCGTCTTTGCTCATTCCCTGCTCGCTCATTCTCCTTTTGACATCTTCCACTAAGGCCTTTTTCTGTTCCTTCAAAAGCGAAGATGGAACATCAACCGGATTCAGAGCTATCAATTTCTTAAGAATTTGGTTCTTGAAATCTTCTTCGATTCTCTGCTTCTCTGTGGATTCAATTTCAGCCCGAATATTTTTCTTCAGTTCCTCCAAGTCAGCGGGTCCACCCAAGGATTTTGCAAACTCATCAGTGAGCTCTGGAAGAACCTTCTTTTTAAGACTCTTAAGGGTGACCTTAAAATCGACAGGTTTTCCAGCAAGCTCTGGGGCATGATAAGGATTTGGAAAGGCGAGATGCAAGGTCGTTGTCCCACCAAGAGACATGCCAACAATCCCCTCTTCAAATCCTGCAATAAACGACTGACTTCCAAGTTCCAAAGAATGGTCTTTACCAGCACCGTTTTCCAGAGGTTTTCCGTCGACAAAGCCTTCAAAATCAACAATGGCAATATCCCCCAGCTGGGCTGGGCGAAGCTCTAACACGTCTTGGGTTGTCGAGTGAGATTTGCGAATATTTTCTAGCGTTACGGTGATTTTGGCTTCGTTAATTACAAGCTTTTCCTTGGGTATTTCCAAATCTTTGTAACTCTTCACTTTAACCTGGGGTCGAAGCTCGATATGGGCTGCAAAAACAAAGTCCTGATCTTCAGCAGGGTCAGAAAACTCAAACTCAGGATCACCGATCGGATACAATTCATGAGTCGAAATAGCCTGTATGTAATGATCTCGGATCAGGTCATTCACGACATCTTGCTTAATATTCGCCGAATAAATTGATCGTAGGGTTGAAAGCGGAGCTTTGCCCTTCCGAAAGCCCTTGAGAGCCACTGACTTCTGAATATTTTCTAAGACTTTATTAAAAGTCTTTTGGACAGTTAGAGCTGGAACCTCAATATTGAGCTTCCGTTTGACGCCAGCAAGCACTTCGACATTCGATTTCATAAGAACTCCAATTTCATTGGATGGGTGTTAGTAAGACTTAAATTTCGGCGGATAATAGATGAGGCGGCGCAGAAAGTCCAATTCTGGCGCGTGGCGCAATGCGCCCACGAGCATATTCCTTCAAACTTCCTCAAAGGAGTTGAGTGGGTGACAGGCCAAACACAAGAAATTCATTTTGTCACAGGCAAAGGCGGAGTCGGAAAGTCCCTCATTGCCGCAGCCTTAGCGCTTTCCAAGGCAGAACTTGGATTGAAAACTCTTTTGGTTGAACTCGGAGAACTCAGTTACTATTCTCATTTTTTTCATTTGCCCTCCGTTGGATACAATCCGATGCCGCTTTCAAAAGACCTTGATTTGGCACTCTGGAATGGATCTGAGTCCCTCAAGGAATATGCACGGCACCTTCTCAAGGTTGAGGCCCTTTATCATCTTTTTTTTGAAAATCAGGTCTCCCGCAGCCTTGTGAATGTGGCACCGGCACTCCCTGAGCTGGCTATTCTTGGTAAAATCACAAGTAGCGCAAGAAAGCAAGGTCCCCCAGTTCCCTATGACGTGATTGTGGTGGATGCCTTTGCCACAGGACACTTTTTGTCCTTACTGAGGGGCCCTCGAGGAATGGCTGAAGCCATTCGCATTGGAGCCATGGGTGAGCAAAGTCGCAAAATCGACGAAATCCTCTTTAAAAGTCCTCTCTGCCACTTCCATATTGTCTGTTTACCTGAAGAGCTGCCGATTCAAGAAACCCTCGAGTTGCATAAACAGCTCCGAACAGAATTTGGTGTTGAAGCTCGAATCATCTTGAATAGAGTTGTAAAAACGAACCTCCGCGCCGAGGACTTAAAAACATTAACCGTGGAAGCGGAGTCTTCTGCCTTTATCGAGTTTCTAGAAGTTCAAATTGAACGCACACGGTCAGGTTTGCGCAAACTCACGGAGGCCTGTGGTCACTCTCCAAAACAAATTTCATTTTTCTCACAAACAGATCCCTGGGCATTAACCAAGTCTGCCATGGAGGACCTCAAATGAGTCCCCGCTCCGAGGAACGAACCAAAAGTAACTCATTTTTCACTGACTGTAAAATTTTGATCTGTGTCGGCGGCGGAGGAGTTGGAAAAACCACAATGGCTGCGGCCCTCGGTGTCCTTGCTGCACAATCAGGACTAAAAGCGCTGGTCTTAACCATAGATCCTTCATTACGGCTTGCGCAAATTCTTGGAATCGAAGGCTGCAGTGATATCTCACTTGTGCCGGGACAAAGCTACCCCGGAACCCTCAAGGCTTCCGTTGTCAATCACAAAGCCGTTTTTGATAGCTTTGTTCGACGAGCCTCGACGTCTCCAGAAGTGGTGGATCGAATTCAAAATAATCGTCTCTATCAGCAATTATCAACGACTCTCAGTGGATCCCAAGAGTTTACAGCCCTTGAAAGTCTTTACCAAAGCCATACCTCAGGTCTCTATGACTTGATTATTCTTGATACGCCTCCGGCTCAGCACGCCATCGACTTTTTGCAGGCTCCACAAAAATTAGCCGCCCTATTTAGCGAAGGGGTTGCGAAATGGTTTCGAAAGCCCGAAGCCGGGCGGACAGGAATCGTTGCAAAACTTCTAAATTCTGGAACTCGGCAGGCACTTAAAATCCTCGAAATGTTGACTGGCGCTGATTTCATTCGTGAATTATCTGATTTTTTTATGATTATAGAAAACTGGCAGTCAAAACTTCACGATCGGACCGTTGAGTTTCAAAGGCTTCTCGTCAGCCCCACCACCCACTTTGCGCTAGTCACAAGCTTCGAGGAAGCCAAGTTGAGTGAAGCCCAAGTCTTTAGTCAGGAAATTACTAAAAGTGGTTATCATCTAAAGCGGGTGTTTTTAAACAGAGCCTTCCCGAACTGGCACCTCGATGCTCTGCAAATTAAAGCAGGCAATGAAAAAGTGGTCACCGAAATAAAAAGACTGTTCTTTGAATGGAAACTTTTTTATGATCTCCGACAGAAGCTTTTCGAATTGTTTTCGCAAAAACTTCCTTCTGGAGTTCAAACCTACCGAGTGGCGGAGTTTATTATGCCGATCTCTGATCTGAATGGACTTGAGAAAATGGCCCTTCGAATTCAGGAAGACTCATGACAATCAATAAGAAAAAATTTTTAGCTAGTTTTTTGATCTCTTTTGGGTTTCTGTTTTCGTGTCAGACACTGAGCACCAGTTATTTAGAGGGCCTTAAGACCGGACCCAATCACCCAGATCTGGACTTCACAAATATCCAAAACTTAGTCGCTCAGGGACAATGCACTCAAGCCATGAATGACATTGTTGCCTACACAACGAAGTTTCCAACTTCGCCTTATTCACAAAGCCTATCCCTTCTTCAGAATGATTGTTTAGTTCAGTCTGAACAATTTGAGACCGCTGCAAACTCACTGCGCCAACTCGTCGTTTACTCAATTGATAGACAACCCAAAATAGCGGCACCCGCTTTTCTTCTCCTTTCCTATGCCTATGAAGGTCTTGGCGAAAGTGACAAGTCTTTGGCTGCTGCTTTGGATGCTGAGCGCCTGGGTGCAGAGCTCCCGGCCCACAGTCGACTGGGCGAGGTTCCCGCGCGCCTCGCAATGCTTCACTCTCAAATGAATGACATGACCCAAGCTGGAATTTATCTCAGTCGCGCCGATGATGGGATTAGAGTGCTTCGCAGCCAAAACCCTCAAATTATTGGCTCAGTTTTTTGGGCAAAGGTCTATTATCAAATGGGTTTCAAGAGCCTTGATCAAGTTGACCACCAGGGAATTTCAACTGCTATTCAAGGCCTGATGGCGGTTCAGAAATTCACTTTAAAGTCTATCGAGTTTAATGATCCAATCTGGTCCGCGCGAGCTCTCAATCAGCTTCAAAAAAACTACCTCAATCTGTGGCGTTTGATTGAAATCCCAATGATGTCGAATTCTCCAATCTGGGTCCAGGATGAAGTTAAGGATCAAAGCCAACGGTCTATCTGGATATTTGAGTTGGAAGATCTGATCAATCAAGCCAGATTATTTCAACCTCATGAAAGTCATCCCCAACCTCCAATGACTGTGGATTTCTTCGCTTTTTTGAATGATCTGGATGGAAAAGCCCTAGCTCTAGCTTCAAAATCAGCAAAGAAGAACCCCCTCACAAAGGAATCGCTTTTTTTAAATTCAACTCTCAGACCCGGACATGTTTATCCAACCCAGTTTTTTCCAAACGAAGTGGAATCTCCTAACCCTACTCCATCGGAGGAGAATCAATGATAAAAGAACCAATGATAAGAAAGCAACTTCACGAAAAGACCATCAGGCGAATGGACGCAATTTGCTCCTGGTTTCAAAGCAAAACCGCCGAGCTGACCTATCCAATATACTCTAGTTACGATATTCGAGACTCTGGCTATAAAATTGTCAACGTGGATGCAAACATATATCCCGCGGGTTTCAACAATATCTGCCCCACTGATAAAGAAACCGCGCCAGGACTTTTTGCAAAATATCTAAACCAACATTACCAAAATGATATTGATAAAATTCTTCTCGTCACAGAGGAACACACCAACAATGCCTATTATTGGGAAAACGTTTGGACGATTCAAGACCTTCTCACTGCCGGAGGTTATGAAGTGAGAGTGGCTTTGGCCAAATCATTTGAGACACCGCTCACTGTCAAGACTTCGTCTGGCCGAGATGTCACTGTTTATTCGGCCGGGGAAAATTCAAATTTGTGGAAAGAGTTCACCCCAGATTTGGTGGTGAGTAATAATGACTTTTCCGAAGCCCATGAAGAATGGGCCAAGAATATGGTCCTCCCAATGAATCCACCCCGAGAGATGGGCTGGTATCAGAGAAAGAAAAGTCGCTATTTTGAAAACTACAACAGTCTCGTCAATGAGTTCGCAGAGGTCGCCGACATCGATCCTTTTTTAATGAGAGTTGAAACTGAAGAATTTTTGGATTTCGATATTAACAACGAAGAAAGTCGAGAGGCCTTAGCCCAAAAGGTCGATACTTTTTTGACCGACCTCAAAATTAGTTACCAGAAACGGGGCCTCGACCAAGTTCCTTTTGCCTTCGTAAAGAACAACTCAGGAACCTACGGACTTGCGGTCACAAGAGTCAGCAGCGGACAAGAAATCAGAGAATGGAATTATAAGTCCAGAAAAAAAATGAAGGCGGCCAAAGGTGGCCGTGATGTTGAAGAAGTTATCATTCAGGAAGGAGTGCCGTCTGTCATTCAGGCGGATGGCGCCACGGCAGAGCCCGTTATTTATATGATTGGATGTCAGCTTGTTGGAGGATTCCTAAGAACTCACTCTGAAAAGTCCTCAACTGAAAGTCTTAATAGCCCAGGCGCAATCTATAAGCGTTTGTGCGTCTCGGATTTGTTAGTTCGCCCAGAAGGCTGTGTCCTTGAAAATGTCTATAAGTGGTCTGCCAAGCTTGGATTGCTCGCTATAGGTCTAGAAGCCGGTCAAATGGGAGTCACTTTTAAGGGTTTTCATAAAAAGTCATGCACCTAAAACTTCGATTTGACGTATGCTATCATTATGACCAACCGGAGTTTTAAGTCTTTCTATCGAAATCTTCCCTATTTCAGGCTTGGGCTTTTTACAGCAGGCTTCATTGGGGGGCTCCTGATCGGCCTCGGCCCAGAGAGTCCTTTTCAGTCTCGAAGGCCTGCAGCAATTAGGCCTTACTACGATTTTACAAACCTTCGGGGATCAGCCCTCGAGGTGGCTCTCAAAGAACGAGTTGTTTCAAATCTTGAAATAGTTCACAAAGACAAAGATGTAGGACTTGCTTTTGGCCACTTTGCCTTTACCAACTCAGCATCCGAAAAGACCTTTGGCTGCAATGAATACAAAAATGTGACATTAAAATTTGAATCTGCAGATATGGCAATCTCAGGAGAGAAATCCCGAATGGAAGTTCAATCCGATTGTGTAGCCTCAGCCGATATCACAATGATCGAGCCTATCTGGTTGCCCCTTTCAAAAATCTATATCGATAAGCCGACCGATGGCGACTTTCAATTTATGGAGGGCCAGAAAACGGCAGTCCATTTTTCCAATATCTCTGATGAGTGGCCAAAAAAATGGCATTTGATTGGAGTTAAATTGAGCAATCCCACTCATGAGCTTTCAGTCGATCGAAATGAGATGCTCAAAATTATTGGTAAACCTATCGTTTTGTCTGTGCCTAAAAGTTCAGACTAACTGACTCTTTCAAACTCTGGCTCCCTAGACTTAAAACTATGTTCGACATCTTTGACAATCTGACGAGCAATTTTTCTCTCTTTAACCCGCACTCGATCACCATGGCGATTTAGTTTTTCAAGCATGTGGTCGACAACTTCGGCCAACGCCACATAGAGATTTGAGTCGGCCTTCTTCACCGTAATTCCACGATATCTTCCTCTAGAAATGTGTACTTTTACTTTAAAAAAATCAGGACCAGCCTGGGTCGGAGAGTTTTCCATCTCCAGCGTGACCAGCATTGTACCAGCCCCAGGTCCGGAAACTTGTCCGCTAAGGCCTCAAGACGTTCTTCGACTGCCTCACGGGCCATTTCTGATTTCTCCAAATTCTTAAATTTAATCTGAATCATATAAAACTCCCTTCTTCTGTCTTAGTTGAGCCTCTATCAATTGCGCCTTTATCAATTCGGTCTTTCATCTTCTCACACTTTTCGTCCTGACAGACGGTGGGTTTTTCTTCCAAACACGCCACTTTCAATTTCGCCAAGTTATCCAGTGCGGAGCCCTCAAGCCAGGGTTGAACCGCCAAAAGACTCTGAGTCTTGCCCCAACAGTTCATCGCATTCACTTTGGGAAGACCTCCAAATCCATTCTCCAAGTTCTTAATCAAACCTTGATTCGCTGAAGCCTGAATAACATGACTTGCGGATGATGCCACATAGGTGATGGCTGAAACTCCCACCCAGAGCAATATGGCTCCAGAGGCAAGAAGGCCCAAGCCCCCGACGATTGCGAAAATCCAAACCCTTCGCATAAGATTCGGTTGTGCTTTTAGCCTCTGCAAAATCTCAAAAACAATCTGCGACTTCATCCGAACCTCTCCTGAAGGACTTCATATTGATAGGAATCTTCGGCCCTCTCTAATTCTTTATGATCATCATCAAGAATCGCTAAAATTGGGCGACCATTTGGAATTTCACTACGAGATGCTACAGTGACTTCTCCACCTTGGCTCAAAACCATCTGTGCCAAATCATCCAAAATGTCGTCATCTTCATGATCGAGGTCAAAGGGATGAATGGCCAGCCCTCCTGACTTTCTGTCGATTTTCCCAAAAATACTTATTTCATCTGTAACGATCAACTTTCTAACTCGTCCCTGAACTATCGCCTTCGAAATTTGAAAGATATTCTTTTGAGTTCGTTTCCCTTCGTCAGCAAATCGAAACTCCATCAAAGTTTTTTCAATGGCCGCTTTCGAATCTGCCTTTAGAATTTTTCTGATTGATGAACTCACATCGCTGACATTGTTTGTGTTGAAAAAGTTTGCGACAGGAGCTTTAACTGAATTCTTGTACTTAAGGCTCCGATTAAACGCTTCAATCAGCTCCTTTGTACCAGCCAAAAACAGCTTAGGCTTGGAAGTTTTTGTGAGCTGGGCAATCCATGTGTTCAGCCACACAAACGTCTCATCTTCTTTGAGCCTACTTTGACGAGCTGTCTTAGGACTCAACGTGTCCTCCATGGATTTTCCTTTCGGAAAAGATTCTGGATACAAAATCGAATCAATCAATTTCAGTGAGCTCTGACTTCCTAGATAGAGATGAGCGGCCCGCTGCTCAAGTCCAAGCAACAAAAAGTCTTGATCTGATTGTAACCAACGAAGGAGCGGCTTGACATGGAAACTAGTAGCGACCTGACATGTCTGTTCAACATCGACTGGCACGTTCAAAACTCGGAAAGACTCCTGATTACGAAAGATTCCGATATTGCCTTTCATCTCCTTGAAAATTCTCGCGTCCACCAACAGGGTATCAAGGGGCTCCAGAAACTTAGCTCTTTCTTCATCTGTCATCACAGGGTTTAACCACTCCTGGGCTTGCCCAATTGCTTCGCGAAGCTGCTTCTTTAGATCAATCAACTTGCCTCGATTAACCAAGTAAGCAGTTAGGTGAACACCTTCCGCTGACTCAAGTAACGGCTTTAAAGTCATCTTCTTTGAAATCAACATAAGTCCTCCATAGTTTAAGTTATTGCTCCAAGTGATCGCGTTACGCTTTCACTCCTATTACTTTACGGATTATTTATAGATTGGTAAAATAGATAAAAGGTGTCTCTTGTACTGCTAAAACCAATACACAAAAAGACTGTGAAACTGCTTTCCAAGGAAACGCTGCTTCCTTAAAGAAGCATCGCCTCGTGTTGTTTCGCCAGACTCTACCTTCCCACCAGGCAGAAAGAAATACTTCATCTTGTTATGTGGGTCTTCTGCGTGAAATCCAAGGATTCTATTTTCATGAACAACTACTACGCTGACTCTATCACGGTCGATTTTCATTATGTCGAGCAATATGCCATGTCTCGCTATGTTTGTCCATTTCCAAGCTCAAAACCAATTACGATTGAAACCTCACTTCTTCAATGAGGTTGCTTTAGGTATGGTCGTGCTGATGGTGAATATCTGGAAAATGCGCATGAGTGTGAGTCATTAAAGTATGAGTATGAAGATGGAGGTGTGGCTCGCCTTTCGGATCATTGACCGAATGTTCGTGCAAATGATGATCGTCATGAATATGCTCATGGGAGTGCTTCAAATCCTTGTGCGTATGTTTATGCCCGTGATCTTCACTCAAATGAAACCAAAGGCCTGCTGCCATCAACACGAGCGCCATCGAAAACGGCAGGCTCAAAGATTCCTTTAAAAATAAAATCGACAGCAGTGAGCCGATAATTGGAGCTGTCGAAAAGATGGCCCCGGTTCTTGCTGTGCCGATTGATCCGAGAGAAACAATAAACGCAACTAAACTAACGCCAATTCCCAAAAATCCAAGGACTCCAATTTGCAGAATCTCAATTCCAAGTGCCAGCCGCTCGCCAAGGAAATATCCTAAAACTAAGTTGGAACTACCTGCGATGAGGCCTTTAAACGAAGCAACTAGTACGGGATCTAAGTGTGAAATATTCCTTGTGACATTGTTATCGACACCCCATGAAAGACAAGCAAATCCAATCAAAGAAAAACCAAGCAACGAATCTGAACCAGAATCACCGGATGAATTTAAAGTTAGTGTCAAACATCCAAGAACAATCAATGTCATTCCATAGACGATTTTTTTCTCAAAGTGTTCTCTAAAAATGAACCACGCAATCAACGAAGTGAAAACAGCTTCCAAATTCAGTAACAAAGATGCTGAGGACCCACTGATGTGGGTGATCCCGTATGTAAGAAAAGCCGGCCCAGAGATTCCACCCAATATGGTGGCCAGAATAAACCACTTGTAATCTGCCTTTTGTATACGAGAGAAGCTGACTTTGATGTCCCTTCTCATCAGTAAGATTGCAAACAGGCCAAGTCCCGCAAAGAAATACATAAGCCCCGCCATGCTTTGAGGCGGTAAATCCTGTGACAGCAACTTAGACCCTGGAGCGATGCATCCAAAGAACAGAGCAGCCAATAGGGCCGGCCTGTAGTTTTTAAGTGTAAATAAATAACCTGATCTCATCAATTTCTTCTTAGACAAAATGTGGAAAGAACTCCACCCAATTAGTAAAATAGGTTTTGAACCTAAGCTTGTCAATTTATTCTCCCGTCAAATCCAAACCATTGAGCATTCATGCTTTTGCCTTGCGCCAGCTTCAGGAACTACCTTATGAAACCAGCTTTGGATGGAATCCAATGGACGGCTCCATTTACCTACCCGAAACCAATAGTAGTGCATTAGTTCTGAAGTTTATTATTGCTGAGCCAAACAACTGCGGCGATCCCAATCAATCTAGAAAAACTATGGTTCAAATTGTTAGAAGGTCAAAACTTTCAAATGGATCAAGTCAAGATACAGTGGTCTCTGACTTTGAATCGTCGACTAATCCAATGTGCCCCAATGTTGATTCAAAACTGGAGATCGCTTGGCAGAACATAAAATTCACCTGTCAGTATTTTGGTTCAGAAGGAACTACTTCTTCTGCATTCTCTGTTAGGAATCTAATTCGCGCTCGGTGACAGCTATCGCTGGAAATTACCGTATCGTCCAATTCCGTCATCTCAACTTAAGACTTTACTTGGACATCCGGTATACCGTTGTATAATATCAAGCTTTTGGGCGCGAGAAATCGACGCTTCAAATTTCAGAGCTTGGGACCCAGATTTGGTTTTATGGGGAGGGGACAATATGGTAAATATAGAAAAGTTCAAACACATGAACCATCTTCCAGACCATAAAAACCTTTGCTCCGCGCTACTTTCATTCTTTAACGAACAGGACGGAATTATTGGTGCCTTCGTTAGTGGTAGCGGGTCTGCGGGTGGAATGGATTTTCATAGCGATTTGGATCTGGGTTTTCTTTGTTCAAGCGATGATGCAAAGGAGAAAGTTTGGTCGAAGCGATTCGATTGGATGCTACCCCCTTGGTTTCATCGAATGGATGCGGACCATGTGAAACCGTATTTTATCATCTATTTGTTTGAACCTCACATCCATGTTGATTTGGTCTTCTATACGAAAGAGAATCTCCCTCCACAGGCGGGTGGACCATATACAATCGCGTTTGACAGAAATGCTCAACTTGGAAATTGGCTGACCGAGGTCAACAAGCCTTTCAACATACCAGTCGATTGGTCGAATGTTGTCCATGAGGAAGAAAGAATTTGGACTTGGATTCACTATGCTTGGTGCCACGTTGGTCGAGGTGAGTATTACGACATTGCTGCTGGTTTTGCGTTTCTAAGAGATATTCCACATAGCTGGTATGCAAGGATGAAAGGAACTGAGAGGTTTAATAGTCGCCGCTTGGAGAGTCGAGGCGAGTCGCACTTTGTTGAAAAGATGCGGCTTTGTTATCCGATGCCGGATCGTGCGAGCACGAAGGCCGCACTCCTAAATCTGATCGGAATTCACAATGAACAACGGGAGCAGGTTGATAAACTGATTCGCCCTCAATGGAAGACCACCCAATCTGCTAGGGATAGAATCACGCGGTTGGTGAGCGAAATATGAATTTAATTTTGAAGCTGAAATTGAATTCATCATCACCAGCGTGGTAGCCCTTCATGGTGTTGCCTTCACTTCCCATTCAAAATAATTTGAAAAGAATATTCATCGACAAAATCTCCGTCGATAAAGGCAGCATCACTCAAGAGGCCAATTTTTTGAAATCCCAGCTTTTCATAGAGCTTAATACCCGGTTGATTGTACGTTCTGACTGTCAACTCTACTCGGTGAAATCCAATCTCTTTAGCTAGTTCCAAGGTATATTGAAGCATTTGGGTACCAAGCCCAGAGTTTGAAAACTCATTTTGAATACTCATTCCCAATGAACCTGTCTTACGAACAAATTCCGCTTGAAAGCCAACAAATCCTAACGCACCAACTATTCGGTCATTGTAAAACGCGCATAACATGAATTTGTCTTTTGCATTTTCAAATTCAGTCAAGATCTTAGCTTCGTCTTCTACTCTAAACTCATTCCAGTAATCAAACGATTGATTCAGATTCTTGTATGATTCAGCATGCGTAATCCTAAGATGATTCAGTATATGTTCGGCTTCACTCGCGAGTGGTGACCGTAGGACTATTTTCTGACCATTTTTTGTACTTATTTTCCTGAGACTAACTTTCATCTTGTCCTCAAAATTCTGATTAATCGAACCAAATTTCCATATGAGGTAATAATAAGTTGGGCCTAATATTTGATTGAACAGAACCAACATTTTTGGCTCCCATTTTCAAATAAAACGGCTCGGCATAAGGGTCTGAAGCTATTCGAAACTGACTCCAACCAATTCTTTTTGCCGCGAGGACAGCCTCTTTAAAAAGAGATTTACCAACTCCTTACCGACAAAACGTGGGTCAATCCACAGATGATCAAGGCGATTTTCGTCGCTCACTGTTTTCAAAGCAAAAAACCAATAATTTCACCATTCAATTCCGAAACGCCCACTGGCCAATTACGAATATCTTCTGAAGTTACCTTTAGAACGTTGTAACATTTTTCTAGATAATCCGGAGGGTAAGGCCAATAAGATTTTGATCGCACGGCTAAACCACTCAAAAAGCAAGCTTCGTGGTCATGAGCTGGACGTATAACAATACTCGAGTCCACAGAATTTGAAACATCAAAATACTCAATTGAATCACTCCATGGCCTTTTCATAATCGATTCAATTCTTGTTTTCCAGCTGCCTACATGAATTTCAAGTTTATGCTCATCGGGGTCCATGAAATAAAGAGAGTCACCTTCTGAAACATTCTCTTTCCAAATCTTTGCTCCTGATTTTTTAATCTGAGTACTAAGATTCTCAAAATTTTCCGAAGAAACCGAAAATGCAAAGTGAGTATACTCAGGAAGAGGTGCCGCTCTTGTTCTTGAATCCAGATCCATGCAAAACCAAAAGTCACCTGCCAAAAAATAAGCACCTTGCGAATGTCTTATCAAAGGTTTAAACTCTAAGATCTCTTTATAGAATTGAAAGGATCTTTCTAAATCTTTGACCGCTATGGTGATGTGATTAAGACCCGTAATCACTTTTTGACCTGATCTCTGTTGTATTCGTACCAGCTTGTCTTCATAAGTGCAGCTACCTTTCGGCCACTATCTGTACCTTTGGCTTCGAGCCCTTTTATGACGCCATTTAGATCCGCTTCAGACCGACTTTGGTTCAATTTAAATTTAGCTTTAAGCGATTGTACTTCGATTTTAAAACCAACAATTGATTTTTCAATTAGGCCAGGCGCGGCTAAGTCTTCAGGAATCCAAAATTCCCAAGGGTCAATCGACTTTCCTTCTGATGCATTTGAAAGTTTTTTGAGACAATCCAGAATGCCATCTAAACTTTCAATCAGTGAACAGTGTCCTTCAATATGGACCACAGCATAATTCCAGGTTGGAGCATCATTCTCAATATACCATTTGGGTGAAATGTATTCATTAGGTCCGTTAAAAATCACATTAATCGGCTTTTCATTCATCAGCCTCCAATGGGGATTACCTTTAGCAATATGGCCGATCAAGACCAACTGGTCTGAATTACTTTCTACAACCAGAGGTATATGGCTAAAAAACGGCGATGAGTCCTGAATTGAAATCAAGGTTGCAAGTGGGTATTCCTCAATGAGTTTTAATGAATGCCCAGTGTTTTCATTTTGAAATCGCTTAGGCAGGTAGATCATTGGACCTCTCGCTTTGTAACCATCACCTGAGGACAGTTAGTTAAATGTTGGTTCGGTCGAGGCGCTAAAAATCTTGGAACACTATTTATGTTTCTTCCCTTTGCCACAATAAACGATCACTTTCTTGATGATGTACTAAAGCTTCAGCCTCAAGGTACTGGCTGTTCATCGCATCAGTTTAATTATATCTATTCTAATGAAAATCGCATGGATTTTTTTGCCAATTCTTGCGCCAGAGTTAACTTGCCAGAGCCTGGCAGTCCCGAAAGGATGTTGAGGGTAGGCTCTTTCACTTCGGTCTTTCCATTTTCATTAGCAATGCCTAAAGCGGTTGATGAATAATAAACTGTCTGCAGTATCCTAACAAAAGTTCTTAAATTCCGCACGCTTTTGTCCCTCAGTTCTGATCATATTTAAAACCGGTGTCACACAGCACGGTCACTACAGTTGCATGATCTTTCAGTTTTCCACTTTTCAATAGATTGACCGATGCACATACTTTAGTCGCCGCAGATTGTCATTTCTACAACAGGCTGGGCCTTTTTTAGTTCGGCATCATTGTAGGCATCCTGGAGGATTCTCACTGCGATTCTATCTTTCACACTACCACCGGGATTCACGAACTCCATCTTGGCAAACAGCTTTCCCGGTCCATCATAAATTCGACTGAGCTCGATAAGTGGTGTATTACCAATTGCATCTATCGCACTTCTGAATTTCAAGAGCTGCCACAACAGACCAAACGAAAATGGTCCATTTATTGCGGCGCGGACCCTCAGAATCCTGATTTGCCGAACTAAACCAAAATGTCGTCGGTGTTTACGACTTTGGCATGGAAGGCATTAATATTTATCAACGTTAGTTTATGTATTCTTTCTGCTTTCACTAATTTTCCTGAGGAATCTCGCAAATCGAAAGTTGCAGTAGCATCACCGACTACAAAAGTCTCAAATCCTTTTGCCGCGGAATCACGGGCTGTAGCATCGATACACTCATTGGCGGTGAAGCCTACTAACACAAGGCCGGTACACGATTTCGCATTCAGAATGGACTCGAGGTTTGTATTAGCAAATGCACTTGATTTCATTTTTTCAATGACAACTTCATCTTCAACTGGCCCGACATCTTTCAAAAATTTCGCAACCTATCGAATTCCTGAAGAAAATTGATTCGAAATTGTCGGATACATGCTTGACATGGAAAACCTTCCGTTTCATGGCCCGCCAGTGTCGTAAAATCCGACCAATGTTCTTTTCTGCTTGCGAGTTGTTTCGGCCTTCTTGAGTTGCGTCAAATAACCCGTTCTGAGCATTGATTATGACTAACACAGCATCTTCCGAGCAACCCAATAAAATAGTCTTTTTGTCCTCGGCTACTGTCAAAAATAACTTTTCTTGGTCTTCAAGATAGGTCCGTGTTCTCAGATTAACTTGGATGCCGAGAGGGGTGAGTTCCCAGCGACCTTTCACCTTTTTCAAGACTGGATAGTTCTCGGCAATTTTCTGTAGATTTCGCGAAACCACTGACGGATCTCGTGCCATCATTTCTGATAAATGAGTCAAGCCTTGGGATTTTTCAAATGCAATCAATAGCTCTAACTGGTCCGAAGAGAGGGCAAATTTCAATCTGTTCATCGTAGGTGTTTTACGTCAGATGTACTGCAAGTTCAATCAAACGATTAAAAATGACATGCGTTTCTTGCATGTTTCAACATGCGAACATTGCTGTGGCGTACCTGAGGTTTAGTCGATACTTTCTGAATCCAGAAAAGGAGCACTAAATGAGAAAATTGGCAGTCATTACAAAAGAAATTTTAAGACATCAAGGCGGAGGCTTTCGATGAAAGTTCTAACCGTTTTATTTGGTTTACTTGGAATAGTTTCACAATCCTATGCACAACATTCAGGTCACTCCATGCCTCACGAGATGCAGCATGGATTCGTATTATCGGCAGACGATAAGTTCGCGAGCCACCTGGTGGCCACTGGACATCACAGTCGTCAGACTGAAATAACTGGTCAACTTTTAATTGATGACCAGCAAGAAGAGGAATTTTACCAAGAACGAAAATTGCAAAGCTCCGGAAGGTCCTACTTTTTGTTTCAAGCCCAGCAGTTGGATCTTCCGACTTTATCACATGGACAAAAATTGGTCGGGCACATTGTGGAATCAAAAATAGGCGCCTATGAACCTAAAAACATAATAGTAAGATCAGCCACTTTTAAAGTGGAAAAAGTCCCTATAAACATTCCCAATCCTTTTTTTATCGAAGAAGCCCAAGGCAGTTCATTTCGTCCACTCCAAGTCTCACCTGAGCAACCTAGCATTTGTCTAAGTGGTTTGGTTAACTCAATTAAGCCCCCGAGGAGACACTGTTGTGATACAGGCGAAAAGCCGTGCAACTGGAAGTGTCAGAAATTTTAGTTTTGACGACATCGGTGGAAACAAGGATTGATCAAATGGCCACTACTTAGACTTTCTCACCAGAAATCTCATTGAATGCGTCAAAACACTCACTCACATATCGAGGATCCATTCCTGTCATCTTATGAATTCTCTGAGACCATTCCGCTTGCGTATTCAGCTGAGGTTCTTCCTGCAGGCCATCCATAGAGCTAAAGAAACTTCGATTATTTTCAAATTCCCAATGAATAACCTCATTGGACCTATAGACCCTCGTTTCTATCAAGGGCCGACTCAAGGTGTTCTGTGAAATGTGAGCTGCATCCAGAAATTCGTTTTCAGGTATTGGCGTTAAGCTGTATAGCTGTCGACTCGTTTTACAGTTTGATCTTTCATACAAAACTTGGGCAACCTCACTTTCAATGTGAACTGAAATTCTTGCCCCAGTGAAATAACCGGGTTCATTGACAATAGCAATGTCGAGGTTTACAGGTTTTATCCAAAGATCACCGAGGTCACAAAGATATCTATCACCACTGTCACCCATTGCGACCATTCCGACATGGGCCTTTTGATTTCCGAGATTGTTTCCGACGTAGTACGTATTCAATCCTGCGTCCTTTAAATGGCCTAACAACCAAATCGCTAAATCAAAGCAATTCCCAGATGCGCCAAAACGCTGGCGATGCAATCGCATTTGTTCTACAGACCGCTGTCTGGGATTTTTTGAATTCTTCAATAACCAGGCTTTGGTCATGGTCTCCATGGGGAAAGAATCGAACAAATGCCAAATGATAAGAATTTGCTCAAGACTCGTTGCTTCTGAGGCTTGCTTGGCCTTCATGGTATTACTTTCAATTTCTTTGCCGGTATCCAACCCTTGATACCAGCCGTGTTACGAGACCAGCACCAACCAAATTCCTCATTGTAAATCTTCAGTTGTTCTCCCACCGACGCCGTTAACTCTGTTGCCTCAGACGCCTCGACAACGACCGCTATCTTTGGTCGCACTTCGTTCCATTTTTTCGTAAGCGGCTGACAAATGTTGCCCTCAAAACTGACCGCCTTCATCAAATCAATTTCGGATGAGTCTCCCCAAGTCCATGCTCCATCTGCTGAAGGATTGTAGCTTCGCTTATCAAATAGGTTGTATCGCTTAAGTCTAATTCCTTGACCTGTCAGTTGTCTCGAGACAAGCTCCTCAACTTCGTCGACAAGTTCATCGGGAATTGAAAATCCTGATTGCTGTCGCCATTTCTCCAAGAAATAAAATCCACGAAGAAAATCGTATTCGTAAAAACGAGGGAATCTTATCTCAAGCCAATCTTTATCAATGACCTCACCCGTCGAGGCTTTACGAAAAAGTCTTTGCTTGAGCAGATAGTTTGCCCCGCGATTAAGAAATGTGATCTCTCCTTCAGTCAGATCACGACTACGGCAAAACAGAACCGCTTCTAAGCATGAAAGAGTCGTGACAATCGAACTTTTTGGAACTGGTTTTGTATAAGCCTTTTCATCACAGTTTAGGCCGCCGTCAGGGAGTTGATAGCGCAGAAACCATTCGCGCATCCATGGCACCTCTTGATCAACATCAACCCCAGCATTAAATAAGACTTGATACATGTTGCCAACCGCACAGAGGCAAGCAATTTTTCGATAGGGATCGGTACCTGTCGGGACTTCCTCTTCTTTAACTGGAAATACCGGAAGGTAATGAGTCTTCAAAACCTGAACCATTTTGGAAATGGATGCTTTGGGAATTTCTTTAGCAAGATCCATCTCGTTAAGAAGACTCATGTGCCACCAAGGAGAATCCCATTTCGGCCAATATGGGTCTCGCTCGATGCTGTCAAGTGCCCCTGGTGAAGACAGGTACTCTAGTATATTTTTTGTCGCTTCTTTCAGAGGAATTCTCATAAGTCCTATCATGTTGCAAATGCGAGCACGTGACCATCGTGATCCATCACATAGCCAGCACAACCACCCCAGTCTCTTGGTTTGATCGGATCTAGCTCCTTCGCTCCGAACCTTAGCGCGGCATCAAACATTTTCTTTGGATCTTGAATTCGAATGTAGAGTTCTGCTCTTGGAACACCACTGGCTGCAAACGAGTCGGGAATTTTACTCCCCAATAGCTTCTTGATTCCCTTTTCAGGCATCAATCCAAGAATGTGATTCTCACTTAACTTGAACTCAGTCATTCCAGGAACATGAAGCTGTGGCTCCTCTCCCAGAACTTGCTTGTAAAAGTTGGTGCTCCGGTCTTGGTCAGCAACATACAGAATAGTGTGGACGATCATTACTTTACCCTCAGCACTGGAATCATTCGCCAACAGCTTTTGTCATTTGAAAAAGCAATACCAGGCTTCAACGATCCAATGACATCAATCATTTCGAAACACCCAGCTGCTTTGACCAAAGCATCAAATTCATTGAATGTGAAACATCGTTGTTCAGACCGATCTACAATTTCGCCTTGCTCTTCAGGGGTCTTGAATTTCAAGGTTGCTGAACCATTGTCGTCTTGTTCCATCTCTCGTATATTGAACCTAAACGGTCACTGACGTCAAGTGCCCAAACAGGATGACCGGAGCTAAGGTGCCAAACCTAACAATTTGTTTAAGTCCTTTTCCAATTCGTCCCACTTGTAGTAACCAATCTTCGGTTTATGACCAGTTTTTTCATAGTCCAACTGAGCAATGATGCCATTGCCCGCATAAGTGTTCTTTGGAGTCTTCAAATAGAGCGGGTCTTCGTATGCTTCCTTTGCACTGATGATTTTCCAACCGTTTTTCCGAAGCTCTTTTACCAACGAATCAACATACAAAACTGTCCCGTCCATTTCATGGAGTAAAAGAACATGTTTGGGTGAATAGCCCAGATTCTTCACTGCCAACTTATCGTAAAATTCGGCGGCACTTAGAATATGTTTTAGGAAAAGTTTTTCTACTTTCTTATGGTCAACCTTCTTACCTTGTTCTTTAGCTTTGATAATTTTGTCGGTAACGATTGTGTCATCATTGTCTACAGATACTAAGCCATTGCGATAGTTGTTCCGACCTAACCAATCCCGCATTTGATTTCTTGCAGACTCATCGGTTCCTTCGTTCAAAAACGGATACCTAAAATATTTTTGACCTGAATAAAGAGGCGTAAGAATTTCATCGGCCTTTAGAGCATCTTCTAAAAAACTGTCAAAACCAACTTTATCAAGGCGAGGGTGTGAGCAAGTGTGATTCCCGATAATATGCCCAGCAATTGTGTATGCTCTGAGTTGCACAATTATTGAATTGGAATCATCTCGTTTGCATGGATTTGCAAAAATAATAACCGGAGGCACGCTGAGTGCTTTTAATTTTCTAATGAGTTTACTGGTTCTCTTGTGAGTCTCAAAATACACGGTGGAACTGACGGGAGCATCATCAAAAGTAAGAGCAATTTCCTTTGCATAGGCTGAACATAGAAAAGCGGCCATTACGCTTATAAATACTAATTTTTTAAGTTCGTTCATAGCTACTCCATAAATCAGAAACTTAGGACGAAACAATTCATTGACCTCTATCTTTTTTAAAGCAAATTTTCTATGGTATCCGCTGATCACCCATTGAAAACCAGGTTCCATTGTTAGACTGATTAGCAATCTTATCAAGCCCAACATGTGAAACATGGCCCATTGATGCTTGAAATGGTAAAGCGATAGGCGGATTCTGACTTGAATGATGGCGCATGGTTCCGTTTTGAAAATCAGGTGGATCCTGCCACCCAGGTCCCGAGGCATAAGGTTTAGATTGAACCCTAGTTTTCACCCAACAGCTTTTTGATTCCCTTTTCAGGCATGAGACCGAGAATGTGCTTATCGTAGAGTTTGAATTCCATCATGCCGGGCACATCAAGCGTTGGGATCATCCCGAGAACAAACGAATAAAAGTCAGTACTCTTTTTTTTGGTCAACGACATAAAGAATGGTGTGAACGATCATACAAACCGACCCATGACCACAGTATCAACATACTGACCGTCACCGTATTTAAGATCACGTTTTCTTACGCCTTCGACTTCAAAGCCCATCTTTTTGTACAAACCAATAGCTCGTTCATTATTGTTGTGCACACTAAGGCCAATTTTTTCGATTTTTTCATTCTTGGCAGCCCAGTCGATAAGAGCTTGCAGCAGCAACGAACCAAAACCTTTTTCTCTAACAGACTTTTCAACAGACATTCCAAACTCACCGGTATGACTAACTCGCTGACGATGTCCATTTGCAAAGTCCAACAGACCAACAATCTTTGAGTTCAGCTCGGCGACAAGAATGATGTGGTTCGGGTTCGTAAGATGAGATTCAATCCATTTCTCTTCAGCTTCGATTGTCATCCTAAATTCTGACCCTGAAGTGAGCTGGTAAATTTCTTCACCAATAACGCCCCTTGAAAGTTCAAGAATTGCATCAGCGTCTTGTTTCGTTGCCGAACGAATTACGACTTCCACACCAGATTTTGATTTTAACTTTGTAGGAACGTAGTCAGCCATTGGATTCTTTACCCTTCCACCAGCTCAATGCGTGGTTCACTTCATTTCGTCTGAAGCCTAATGATTCATAAATTCTTGCAGCGTGATAGTCGATGTCGGCTTCCATTACCAAATGGCCCACGCCGAACTCTTCAAAAGCCAACAATCCCGTTTGATAGACAAGAGTTCCACAAATGCCTTGTCGTCTTTGATCAGGATGTGTTCCCACGCTTTGATATCTGCCGACATTACCTTCATAGAAAATCCCAAGATCACCAACTAACTTACCGTCTATAAATGCGCCAAACCATGATCCCATTCCGGCTTCAGACATTTTGCGGCAAGAGGCCATTTGTCGCTGCTTAAACTGCTCATAATAGTCGTTCACAAACTTTGGATCTGCACACAAGGTTTGAAGCCCGATGACATCGGCCCAATCTTTGTCAGACGAGATTCTTCGCACCTGCACTTGATCATTCATGTGAGGAGGTGCATTCAGCTTAGTTGCGGTCAGGACAGTCGCCGAATCGAGTTCAAAATTGGCATCGAGAAACTCTTGATACTCACCCTTGTTTTCATCGCCGGTATCCCAGGTGAAGACGTAGTGATGTGGTTCAGGGTAATAGCCAAATTCACTATCGAAAAGGTCTGTCCATTTTTTTAATTCACCCTTTTGGGGAGCATGATCAAAAACGATGTAGTTGCCCCAATGATAGCCCGGATTACTAGGTGTTTGGATGAGAGTATAAGACCCTCTGTCGATGACCGATCCCGAGAATTTAGCAAAGATAAGGTCGGTCCGCCGACCAAGGGAACGGATGACCATCACTGAAGCTCCACTCGGTAACACATGAACTTTTTAGTAATCTTGAATCCTGCTCGAAGATATAGGTCTAATGCTTTTTTATTCGTAACCGCCACCGTTAAGTGACAGTGCTCAAATCCAAAATCTAAAGACTTGTTGAGACAATAGTTAAGCAGGTTCTGACCGATGCCTTTACCTCGATGTTCCGGGAGAACACCAATGGTGCGAATTTCAATTCCATGGCCGCCTTCGTCTTCGACAAGAGTCGAAAATCCCAACATCTTGTTTGCTTCTCTCCAAAGAAAAAAATGTGACTTCGGCGATTTGAGGAATCCAGCCTTCCACGTATCTATTTCAGGAATACTGGTGTCGGGATTTTTCGCAAACGATTCGCAAAGAACTCTATAAACCTCGTCCACATCGTCATTAGTCGCATTCACTATCTCGCCAGAGTCCGAGCGAGGTGCAAACTGTAAGTTTGATTGTCGCATCTCAAATGTATCATAGTAGTGATTTAGGCCGTGTTGCTTCAATAGCTCACCAGAAACAGATATGTCTTCAGGAAGACCCACTTGAAATCCAGAACGGTTTCTAGGAGCCTTCTCTTTTGCGAGAACAAAAAATCTTGATAAAATTTCGGTTGGCTCAGTATCAGAACGCAAGCCTAGAACTTCCAAGCAAGCGTCATTAGCTGGATTGTTCACTTTGTCCAATAGGACGGCCGCTGAAACGCGTCCCTTCTCATCGTGAAAATCAAAAACTAAGCTCTGATTGGAGATCAGCTCCGACAGGAATCTTCTGACTAGCGATTTAGGGTATTGGGGCTTCCAAGGATTTTTTTCTGAAAAGCTCACCAGCTCTTCAACATCAATTTGGTTCACTTGAAATAGCTGGCTCATTAGTACTGCTCCAGGGCAAACTTAAAAAGCCTCACGACTTCATCCACATCTTTTGATTTTCGGAATCTGATTTCAATCCATTCAGAACTTGGTGCCCTATGCTTGTGGATTTTTGAATCTGTTGGATGATTCAACCCCTCTTTGCGTATGACTTTCTTGGTAAGGCGGATATCAATTTCATTGTCATTGTGAAAGTGAGCAATCTCTTTATCTCTATAAAAAATCGCAGAACCACCCGCTACCTTGGATGGACGATCCTCTAAACCTGGTATTCGTTCTAGTTTCTTAACCAACTCACTTCGCAGTTTAGGCATTGGGTCCTGGCTCCCAAAACACTTCGACCACATATCCGGCGATCATCGCAATTTCTCCATATCGTCCCCATTTTGTATTCTTGGATTTGCCGCTTCATCAAGACGAAGAAGACTAACTCATCCAAACCAGTATCAAATTCCCAAAATCGAGTTGCGAGAACTCCGGGGGACGACCCGGGTTCTCAAACTCTGAAGTTGATGGAGGAACCCTAGAGAATCCACCTGGATGATATTACTCGACTATCTTTCTAGTGTCCACTCAGCACACTGCGCATCCGTTTGCATTAAGGAGACAAAATCGGCCCAAGTTTCGGAGTTCAAATTTTTAGTCGAGATCATAAAAACTTTCCCATCGCTATACAGTCAAAATACTGTCCGTCGAGTTTGCGATACTTCTTAATAAGCCCCTCTTGTTCAAATCCAAACTTCTTATAGAGTGCCACCGCAGAAATGTTCGAGGTATAAACATTAAGCTCAACCTTTTCCAAACCGAATCTCTTGGCATGATCAAGGACTGACGACAGCAACTTAGAACCTAGACCCTGTCCTCGAAATTCTGGAATTAAGCCCATTCCCAATCCACCGCGATGACTTTGACGAGGGTTCTCTTCTGGGAAGACATCGCACCAACCCACAACGCGATCACCGTTAAGTGCGTAATACACAGGTCCATTTTTTTCGATGAGCTGACTTTGAAAGGATGACACTTTATCCAGTGGTGGGGCTTCTATCATTTCGATATAGACACGTTCTTTTGCAACAGTCGAAAGAGCTTCGTGAAAACTCTTAAAATACTTTCCTGTAGGATAAATGATCTCAGTTTTCACGATATAACCTCTTTATCTTTTATGATTGCATAGTCGGTTAGGTCCACAGGTTTGCCTTTAAGAACAAAGGCTTTTCTTCTCATGCCTTCTCGAGACATTCCTATTTTCTCCATGACCCGACTTGATCCAATGTTTTCTGATACACAAAATGCTTGTAGTCGAACCATTTCAGGCAAATTAGAAAAAGCCCAATCACTTATCGCTTGGGCGGCTTCAGACATAATACCTTTTCCCCAATTTTCATAACCGAGTGCGTAGTCAATCTGACCTGTAAATTGATTCACATTCTTAAAATCAATAGATCCAATTACACTTCCAGATGTTTTCAGGCGAATCGCAAAGACAAAAAACAGCTTACCGCGCACATTGCGAGTGGACTGACGAACAAAATCAAAAAACTTTTGTGAATCTTCAATAGTCTTATGCGCTTCCCAAGGAACGTATTTAGGAACTTCAGGATGAGATGCATACGCTAATATATCAGTTAAATCTGAATCTTTGTATGGTTCCAAAATCAATCGCTTAGTTTCAAGTGTAGGTTGATTCATGGTTTCTTGTTTATCTGCTTTGGGAGTGTGACCAGCAATTTTTAATGCAATCTGATCAAGACGAGTTCTCGGATACTGCTCAGGATCTGAATGGCTGAATCCGACTCTTTGACCATCACCTTTGAACCTAGGAGCAATGTGGAGATGGCTATGCATTACATCCTGACCCGCAACTGGGCCGTCAGATAAAAAGAGATTTGCGCCTTCGGACTTCACTCCTGATTCTTGTATGGCCTTCAAAACTCTTCGGCCAATCTTAAAAAGATAGGCCGCTTCGTCTTCGGTCAAATTGCCGAACTGTGTTTCATGTCTTTTGGGAACAATCAGGACATGTCCTTCGTTGATAGGATGGATATCGAGAAATGCGACCGCCTTGTCATCTTCATAAATAAAACTCGCTGGCAGCTCTCGCTTTATGATCCGGCAAAATACGCAGCTCATATCAATCGTCCCCACTCCATAAAAAAACCCAAAGTCTGTATTGTCTCAGCCCTTCGGGTTCAACGTTTTCGTCCCCATTTTGCAATCTTGGATTTGCCGCTTCAGAACTGCGGCTCAGATCAACTTATTAAAATCCGCATCAAATTCCCAAAATCGAGTTGCGAGAACTCCGGGGGACGACCCGGGTTCTCAAACTCTGAAGTTGATGGAGGAAATCCCTCCGCCCTAACTACCTGATACTACACACTTTGTTATTCAGTGTCCAAGTAAAGTTCAAGTTGGCGCGGTGTTTTTTGATGATATCCGTGATGAGATGTAAGGATATAATGTGAACCCTTACACTAAAGTTTTGAATAACTCGATATCCTCCGAAAACACATTTTCAAAGATTTCCATTTCTGAAATTGAAAACCATCTTAACTCACTATGCTCGTCGTTTTTAAGACTAGGCTCTCCACTAACAACATCTACAAGCCACCAGTGAATCGTAGCAGACCTGTCGCGCGTATCGAATATACCCAACTTGCCTTTCGCTACTACCACCAAATTCACTTCCTCAAAAACCTCACGTACGACTGCTTCTTGCTCCGTTTCACCAATTTCAATTTTACCTGAGACTGGGCACCAATAACCAGGGGCAGATTTTTTTGATAAAGATCGTTTTCCGAGTAAAAATTTATTTTGATCTTTAATAACTACAGCTACAACTTGAACCTTCATCATCTGGCTCTAAGCAGCTCTCTTATGAAGTCTTAGTTCTGGCAACAAACCTACGGCTTCGACCAAGCGAAGAATTCGATCGATTGTTATTTTTTGTAAACTTCCAGATAAAATTCCTGTTACTGCACTTCGTGGTAATTTAGATTTTTTTGCTAATTCAACATGAGTCAAATCTTGCTTTTGAACTTCTTTGATAACTGCAGCAATCAGCTGTGCTTTTATAACAGCTTCAACTCCTCGAAGTGGAGAAATACCTAGTTTTTTTGCAAGGTCTAAACCTTTAACTGACTGTTTCATAAAACTCCCTTTAATCTTTGCTTGGCTAATTCAATATTTTCTATTGATGTTTGTTGTGATTTCTTTTGAAACGCATGGATCAACCAAATATCAGCGTGCTTACGAATAAAATAAACCACTCTGTAAACACCCGAACGATCTTTAAGTCGTAATTCGTGAACTCCACTGCCAATTGATGGCATTGGTCTAGATAACGGCATCGATAAATTTACCCCTTCATCAAGCAATGCTAAAGCATCGGCCAAATCTTCTTTAACCGCGATTGGAAAATGTCTTAATTCTTTTTCACACTGCTTTGTTATTGAGATCACATGTTATATGTCTCATATTTAAGACATTAATGCAAGTCTTATTTATAAGACATACTGATTGCCGTTTTTAGCCGAAATGTGTCCAATTCAATCGGGAAAGGTAGGGAAATACGAATCTAATAATTTCGCTAAGTTATCGATTCGTGATTCAAAAAGTAATTTTCCCCGATTCGTAACTATCTGAAATTACTCAATCGGGGGAAATTGGTGGAGGTATTTTTAATAAACTTTAGTTGAATGATTTTAATTAGTTAGGCCGTCGCGGGCTTCATTGGGCCTCATATAAATATTAAATTTGAAAACGGTAAGTGGTGAAAAACGACATTTTTTAGAGATAATGTGAAATTTCACGCAATCGCATAAAGCGTGAATAATAACATTTATATTGAAAAATGTGAAAGTTCACGCGACCATATAGGAATGGATAAAAACCAAGAAAATAAACTTAAAAAGCTCGGCATCTTCACTCTTGCTCAAGCCAATGAATTGGGCATCACCCAGCAAAGCCTTTCTAAACTTGTGAAGCAGGAAAAAATCAAACGAGTGGATCGTGGGATATTTCTTCACCCCGAAGCGAACCTTGGACGTGAATACGATTTTCAAATCGCCTGTGCAAAACTTGGCCCCGATGCAGTTATTGGCAAGATGTCCGCCCTCTTTTATTACAATCTTGTCGAGCAGGTTCCAAAACAAACATGGGTTCTTGTTCCACCTCATAAAATCACCAGCAATCGCTCTTACCGCCTGATTAGAACACAAACCCCCTTGATAAGGGCATCGTCGTGGGAAACGGGTATAAGGTTGCCTCTATTGAGCGGGCTATTATGGAGGGCTTTAAGCTTGCCAGTAAAATTGGTGAGCGAACAGCGATCCATGCTTGCCGAACGGCCATCCAACAAAAGCAAACTACACTCAAGAAAATTGGAATGACGGCCAAAGAACTTGGCCTTGACTCCTACCTTACCAAATACTTTGAGACCATCATCGGGGCAATACAATGACCACAAAAGCAAAAGGCACATCGATAAGACAAAAAATCATTGATCTTGGAAAAAAGCTCGGTGTTGAACCACGCGACCTTGAAACCGTTTTTATGATCGAGCGACTGGTCGCTCGCTTGATTGCGGATAAAAAACTGGCAAGCAATCTTGTTTTTAAATGTGGATTTGTAGGACTCAAAGTTTATGAGTCGCCTCGCTACACGGTCGATCTCGATGCTCTACTGGTGAAATCAAATGTTGATGAAACACTTGAGCGAGTCAAACAACAGGCTGAGATTGATTTGAACGATGGCGTTTGGTTCCGTTTTGAAAGTCAGGTGGATCTTGCCACACAAGGCGAATACGGCGGAATCCGTCACTCTTACAGAGCGGGTATCGGCGAAGTTCTAAAAAATATTAAAAAAGCACAGGTCATACATTTTGATTTGGGGATTGGTGATCCCATTACTCCGGGGCCACAAAAAGAACAAACTCCATCGCTACTCGGTGGTAATGAGGAAATCAGGTGGTCGGTTTATCCGATTGAAACGATCTGTGCGGAAAAGCTCCACTCTTTGATTTCACACGGTGATGAAAATTCCCGATCTAAAGATGTCCATGACCTTGCCATCTTTTTGCCAAAGGTGGACGGTTCTACTATGAAAGAAGCTCTCAAGCGGAGTTTTGAATTCCGCTCGACGGAATTACCAACATCTTTTTATGCAGAAATTAAAAAACTAAACACGGCCCGGCTTGAGCGGGGCTGGGCCAGTGCGGTGGACTCCATTCCTAATGCGATGAGTTTTAAAACGGCGTTTGATCAAATGTTGAAATTGATCGGCGAGCTTGAGGCTAAGTAATGCCAAGCCTTATTTTAGAACAACCGCTTAGCGGCAAGGCTTTAAAGGAAAGAAAAAAACAAGCTCACGACCGCTTTGGTGAGCTGATGGCTTTTTATAGCATTAGCAAAAATCTATACGTTTATACCGAAATCGTTTTCCGTCAGCTCGTGATGCACGAAAACTTTAATACCGCGTTCGCGTATAAAAATGAAAAGCCAATCCAGTTTCCTCATCCTCTGCGCCAATCTTCATCTGCACATCTACTTTGAGTCCATAAAAAACAGCCTCACCAACAGCTTCAAAGAACGGAAGCCCCTTTTTGATCAGACTTGCTCTTAGTATCTCTTCCCATTGAATCCAAAGGTTAGATGGACCATCAAAATCCATCTTTCGATTTGGATCGTGCAATGAAAGTCGATAGCGGTAGCCTTTCAGACCAAGAATCGAGTAGCAATGTTCGTGAAGGTCGAGGACCTTGCCAATCTCAGACATTGCATCATCAGGATCGATGTAAATGTGAGCATCATTCTGACAGAGACCCCGAACCCGACTTAATCCTTTCAACGATCCGCTATTTTCATAACGATAAACTTGTCCATACTCCGCGATTCTCAAGGGCAACTGACGATAACTGCGGGGACTGCATGAGAATACTTTGTGGTGATGCGGACAATTCATCGGCTTGAGATAGTAATCACTGTTGTCTTCCGGCCATTTCATCGGAGGATACATGTTTTCATTAAATGCTCTGAGATGACCTGACTGTTGATACAGCTCTCCTTTTGCCAAGTGCGGACTGACGACCCGCTGATAGCCATCTTTTTTCCCAAGACTCTTCACAAAGTTCTCGAGTTCATCCCGCATAGCAACTCCGTTTGGAAGCCATACCGGGAACCCTGCGCCTATCTGATCATCAAAGAAAAGGATCTCCCTAAAATTTCTGAGACGCAAAAAAATGCGATCAGAAAAAGTGTTTAAGTCATAGCTTCAAATTGTTTTTGGATGCCCCAGTTTGGGACAAAGAACTTTGGATTACCCCTGAGGGGTGGTAGTGGTGGACTTAGACTGAAAAAAAGCGTGGTACGATTCCATTGTTACTATAGTATCGGAATCCAAATGAAAAACCAAAATAGAAATTCTAATGACCTCCAGAAGAGAAACAAATAACCAGACCTGGTGGAACGATCAATCGAGTTCCATCCGTTGGTAAAAATCAGAGCTTTCTCCCACGGGCCTGAAGCCCATCTTAGAATAAGTAGAGAAGCGTCCTGAAAACTCAGCCTCATTGACGGGGAAGCGTTTTCGGTTCTCACTCGGAATAGGGAACGCAGAGATTAAACTGGCTCCGTTCGCTTTTGCACAATCGATAGCTGCTCGGATCAAATCCGTCGAGACCCCTTGCCCCCTAAAACCGTCTCGCACAAATATACAATGAATTGACCACTCATTTGGCTTACCCGATGGTTGGCAGCCGATCCCGTTGGGCACCCCGCGGGTTCGCGGTGGTTCAAACACCAGCATTCCGTACACTGACTGTCGGTACTCATCAAAGAAACAAAATTATTCCAAGTTTCAGAACTGAGTTCCTGGATTTTCATATATGAATCTCCATCTGTTGAAAGCCTTCAAATGACTTGTAATGATGTGTAACCATACCCAATTCTTTTGCAGCTTGAACGTGTGACAAAGAATCATCGACAAACAAAATCTCTGGAAGGTTCGCATCCAAGTTCATTAACAACATGCTGATAAATTTTCATGTCAGGCTTACAGGCACCGATCTCAGCGGAGTTAAAGATTTTGAAAAATCGGTTTTCAATTCCAAGTGTTTTGAGATCACTCTTGAGTCGAGAAGTACCGTTAGTAAGTACAGCGACCTGAATACCAGAGAATCTTGATTCTACATGACTCAAATAACGGTGATCTATGATTCCTGAAAAGTCGCTCCATTCAGTTATGGCCGCTACCGCAACCTTCTCTCCGCATACTTTTGACAGAGCTTTTGTTATTTCAGATCGCCATGCTTCGTCTGTGATCAAACCACAGACAGCTCGATACAGAAGGGTCTTCTCGAAAGCCTCAGCGAAAATAGCTCCGGAGGGTAAGCCAAATTTCTGCTCGACAGAGCTGACACGTTCAGGTAGGTACATTCGTATAACGCCGTCCAAATCAGACAGCAGAAACTTGATCTTCACTTTCTTAGCTTTCACATCTCACCCCGCCGCATCAATGATACCTGAATCGAACCAAAACCAAATCGAGCAAAGATGAACTTAGCTCCCGCAGTAAAAGCTGCTTCTTGATCCCAGTGAGTGTCACCGATGTAAATAGGTCGCTTAAGGGAATTTCTATTCGCGATCTCTTTAATGTTCTCTGCCTTAGGACGACTTGTTTGACCGAAGCAAAGCGTGTCTTGAAAAGCATCCCGAAGACCCGAGTGCTCAAAAAATGCGTTGAGATACCACTCCTGGCAATTGCTGACGAGAAACAGTTTGTACTCTCGGCTGAGTTGACGAATCCCTTCCGACATTCCTTCGTAAAATCGTCCACCACGTTGAAGAATCTCATTCTTCTCAGATTCATCTAACAGCGTTCTAAGATTCGGAACTTTCTCAGCATGTGAATCGAAAAGTACATCAACACATTTATCGAAAGGTAATCCTGAGACTTTTTTTAATTGCGGCTTCGTCGATGGAGATGTCGATTCCCAAATCATTTGCAGTCTTAAACCATGCGATTGCACTTGTTGGAGAAGCGTCCCAAAGTGTTCCATCAAGATCAAAGATGATTGAGTCGCATGGTGGCCTGTACATCTAGTAACTTAGCTCCATCTTCATCGGATAACATCTTACTGGCGTACCACTGATTTCAACGGTTGCCTCAGGACCAGAATCGACAAAGCCAACCTTGCGGTAAAAGTTCTGCGCGGTGATCGTGGCTTCTAGTGACACTTGCTTTACTTTTGCAGATTTAATTTCTTCCATCATCAAATCAACAATCGCTTTGCCAAGCGATTTACCGACTACGTTGGGAGTTAAATAGAGACCGAAAATGTGACCGCGTTTCAAGCCATCCTTTTCAAAAATCTTGAGATGACCGTAGCCCTCGATGGAGCCATTGTCCTCTACTACCCATACCAAATCATTTTTAATCGAACCAACTCGTTGATCTTCTCGGTAAGGCCGATGACCCCAAGCCTGAATCTCCTGAGGAGAATGATCTTTTGAGCAAATCTCTTGAATCGACTTCATGTGGGCTCGATGAATGGATTCGGCATCTTGAATTGCAGCTCTTCGCACGAGTAACGAATTGCCACCTAAGTATTTTGCCGAGTGAATCTCTTCTACGATCTCACCATTTTTCATCAAGAGAGAATAAGCTTTCTTCTCTGGGTGTGACGACACAAAGCTCTTGAGTTCTTCATTAATGAAATGAGCCGCAACCCCATCTTCTGTCGCCAAACCAGGGAGAATCTCGCCGTTCTTGAGAAGTTGATGATATGATGGCCGACGTTCTGCCTCGCCATCATAGTGCGGACAGTTGCTACCCTTCAGCCAACCCAAACATTTCAAACTTGAAAGACGACCAGGAAGTGAATCGGTTACGCCTTGTTCAAACCAACAGATTGATCCCGCACTGATTCCAGCCAAGATAGTTCCGTTTTCGTAGGCTTTACGAATTGCAGTATCAAGACCCCAATCCTTCCAAAGCGTCAAAAGATTCCGTGTATTACCACCACCAACATACAAGACATCCTGATCGAGAATGAACTTTTCGATCTCGGCAGTGTGACCGCGAAAGAGACTGAGATGCGACGGTGTGCAGTTCAGTTTTTTGAAGCTGGCATAAAAGCGATCAATGTAACCTTGAGCATCACCACTGGCGGTACCGACAAAACAAACCTTGGGAGTTTCTTTATCTGACTGTTTTAAGATATAGAGATCGAGAAGTGGGTTCCAAGGTTCCATTGAAAAGCCACCACCACCCAGTGCAATGATCTGTCTTTTCGCCATCGTCCCCACCCCATAAAAAAGCCCGAAGTCTGCACTGTCTCAGCCCCTCGGGGTCAACGTTTTCGTCCCCATTTTGCAATCTTGGATTTGCCGCTTCATCGAGACGGCGAAGACTAACTCATCCAAACCAGTATCAAAAACCAAGTTCTGAGCCGCGAGAACTCCGGGGGACGGCCCGGGTTCTCAAACTCTGAAATTGGTGGAGGAAAAAGGAAGTAGGCTTCCAAATTCTCCTCCAGCTATCTTTTAGCATAAGTCGCGTATTTATTGAAGTTTTAAGTTCGTCAGAAGCTGATCAGCTGACTGAAATCCCAACTCTTAACGAGTGTTAAATCTGGAGGAAAACACCACAGTGAAAAATCAGCTGGAGGAGGATCACATCATAAAGATGAATTCATTTTCGGGTGGCCATTCAGGCTCGCCATCTACCTTGTATCCCCTTAACCAAAGAGTGTTCTCAAAATTTCTTATGTAAAATCCTGTAGGATAGCTCTCATCGCTTTCTGGCCAAGGCGAGGCAATCGTAAGATATGGCCCCTCGGGTTGATCTAAATATTCCAACCTCAAAAAAGCTCCGAGATACATCGGGCACGGTTTCAAACCCATGCTAAGGGCCTTAGTGAGAATTTCCTGAAACGAACAAGGACTCTGCATTTTTAATGCAGACAAATTAACTTTGACGAGCTTGACGATCGAAGGGTGTGTGCCGGGAGAAGAAGGTGGAGGTTCAAGAAGTGTATGCGCATACTTATTAAATTGAACGCCAGCTGCGATGAGCTGGTTTATCAATTGTTCCTTAGATAAGCCACCTACGGAAATTTCTTTAAAAATCTGGTTTTCTTGCATTATCAACCAATCGAAAAAGACCAGATGCAAAGCCTAGCCATTCCATAGCTTCTTCTTTAGAACTTGGATTTATTAAGCTATGAGCATACTGGTTTCTTATAGCTTTCATCGCTCCAGTAAAAAGCATCATAAAACCAGTTTGCTCTTCGCTTTCCGTGGAAAGTTGAAGGATCGGTTTATTTGCGGAAAAAGCTTTTTGCATTAACGAAGTTCCCTTATCCGATATACCGCTTTTAGTTTCTACATAATTATCTAATCCAATGAAAGTATCGGTGATCGCTTGGCGATAGTGCCCATTAGCCACCAAGTCGCCCGCGATTCGCTGAACTTCAGAATGTAACTGAGAAATTGTTAATGGAGGCGCGGCTTGAGTTCTTATGTTTACGGTACCATTGCTTAAAAAAGTTTGGCCCGTTGGAGTTACCGTAGCTACTCTCTGCTGAGTTGAATCCTTAAATTGAACTAAGCCATGTTCCGCAAGCTCTTTCGCCAAATTGATTAATGGCGGCCAACCATTAGTTTTCATTTCCTTTACGATATTTCCATGCGTGTAGTTAACCCATTCTTCGTCGTGATAACCGTCTCCACGGCTTTTCGTTGCCATACCTTTGCGATCAGGCCAAGCAGCTTCTTATGTTCTTTCAAAATTGGTTTGCCAGTCACAGTAGGCTCCTCAATCTTCATCCAACTTTCTATCGAAGTAGTAAACCTTCAACTTCACAGAGAAAATCCGTTGGATGACCTGCCTAATCTTGACAGGATTTTCAAAATGGTGGAGGTGGAAGGGCCTCCATGTAATGTGTTGAAGATACTGGGAATTGCGGTTCGGAGCAAGGAGAAGGACAGCAAAGCGGCATCAATTTAGATTTGAAGTCCTATTACCATTGTTGGATCAGCAATATCCGCTTTGAATTCAAAAATTAGCCTGTTGTTGGAAACACTAAGGGCCGGACTAGCCAAGACAAAGGAATTAAACCATTCAAAAATCAACAGGCCGCTATCTTTTGTGACGGGGTGAAAGATTGGGTTGGTAAAGTCCATGATGTTCTCGGTCTGCATCCTTCCTGACTTCTGATAACTCACCCTTCCATTCAGAAAATTTCGTTTAATTTGCAGTAGCCCCGTAGGATTGCACATTACGGTAACGTCTGGTGTAGATCCGCGTGACAGATTTGCCAAGGAGGTGTCGATTTGGGTTACTGAAGTTAGCGGCTGAAATTGAATTTGGTGAACTGTACGAGCCAAATCAAAACAGGCAGCACCAATCCAGGAAGAGGCCAATCGCAAAATGTGATTTCTCTGTTTTGATAGAAAATTGTAATCCAAATTTACAACATTTCCGCCGTTAAGAATTGGAACAGAAAAGGTCTTCAATGTTTTAGTCGTAACTTGAGTGGGCGCGGGTAACATTGCAGCCGGATTCTCAGGATCAATCCAAGCTACTTCAAACTCATCCGGGGCTACATACATGTATTGGCCTGGTACAACTTCACCAACAACCTGCACTGGAGGTTGCTGTATTAAGTCGTTCACACAACTCTGAAGAAATTGCTGAAGTGGCACTTGAACCTCGCTTCTCTTTTAGCTCTTGGGTGTTATTGATTTGGCAATTTCAATGATCTTCATCGGGCTTTCATCGGAGCCGCTGCCGCCCTCTAAATAACCTGTATTGCCGGCACTGAATACAGCTCTTGTTGCTTCAAGCAATACTGCATTCTTTGTTTGATCATCACTTGCCGCCACGGAAAATGCCTTCAAGGTTCTGAGGCTGAGAGCTCTATGCCTATTAACGGTAGCTAAGTGTTTCAGTGCCTTATAGTTGCGACCACACCATGCCGATGCTGTGATCAGCATACTTAAAATGATGACCTTGGCAATGGACTCCTGCACAATTTGGGGTGTCGATAAATCACCAACATTATGTGCGTAAACCCAGAAGCCGATAGCTGTCAAAATTGTAAGTCCAAGACCAACCCCTGCCGCTTTAAGCCACCTGCTTGCTCCTGTGGAAAGCTCTGTACTTTCTTTATCAAAATCCTGAGTGAACACTGCTGCGCCAGCCGAAGCAGATGCTGAACGCGCGGCAGTTATAATCTCATCAATTTCTTTTCTTTTAATTTCGATATCTGATTTAGCATCTTCGATAAGATTTCGAGAATCCTCAACCGCGGAGCTCAATTTTGCGAGGTTCTTATCTACATCACCTTTCTGATATGCCAGAAATGGGATCCAAGGACTTGAGTTTGAATAAAAGTTATCAACTTGCTGATGTAATTGGGCAACGAGCGAGTCCCTTGTCGCCTGTGCATTTGTTAAAATCGTGAACTTATCAATTTGTTCAAGAATCGGTGTAAGTTGATTGGCGGCTTGAATAATTTGATTGGTTGCAGCGTCCGGTAAAAATTCGAGGGGCAAAATTTTGAGGTAGTCGAGAATACTCTTCGCTCTTTTCAGGTCAAGTTCAGCATCTTCAAATTTGATAACACCCCATTCTGGTCGTGAAATTAAACTCTTAGCATAATACGAGAGGGCCTTATCCAAAACAGTATTAAGAGTGGTTAGTTGTTGCTGATTTGCCATATTTATTTTCCTCCAAAAGCGATCATGGTAAGTCCTCACCAAAGATACGTTTGTAATCTATTTTCAAATCCTTTGGGCAGTCAGCCATATGCCACCAATACCCTGCGACAGATTTAATAATTTCTAATTTAATGTGTTTATGATCGAACATCAGCTTTAGAAGTTCGAGCGTTGACATGACCTTCACCCCAAGCTGAGAGGCGACCTCCGCCATGTCGGTGTCATCGGTTACTATCGAAATTTCGAGAATGAGAGCGTATGTGATTCCGTTAATATCGGCTTTTGAAAGGCCCGTAAACCCTAGCTGATTGGCGATACCCAGCACAGTAGCCCAGTCCTCTTTGAATTGCTTCTTCTGCTTGTTACTGAGGGACAAGCCGCCCTTGCGATTGGCGACATACTCAGGATTTGAAAACCAACCAAACTTCAGTTGAAGACGCTGGCTTTGGCTGAATTCCTTTTCCAAATCTTCCGTGATGACAATCTGTCTTGGTGGCTGACCAAATGATGTTTTCAGTAGCGGATGAATAGTCTGAGCAAGTCTGAAATAGACGTTCGTGTCTATGAGGATTCTAATTTGTGACATTCATCAGATCCTCAAATATAGACTGCGCGTCGTGAGCAGGTATATTGAGAACCCGACTTATAATCGAGGCCGACTTCCTGTTCTCTTTCAAATACGCTTTCAATCCATTGAAAAACGGTGATTCAAAATCATCAGCCAACTTGATGTAGTCGATAGCTGAAGGTTTTTTGTCATTGAAGATTGCTTCGCTGACTAGTTTATATTGTTTGTTAAAATTCGTAACGACTCCGCCAAATGAAGGAATTGAAAATTCTGGCAAGTTATGAGCTTTGGCGTATTTATTAACTTCGCCAAGAACCGTCCACATTGAAATCATGTATTCGGTTGCTACCTTTTTAATTCGAAGAATTTTCTTTGCGTCAGACAGTTTCGACAAAGTTGCATATTCATCTTTTGCCAAGCGAATTGGAAATAGTAATGCCCCAGCAAAATTGTCGGCAAAGTCTTCGCCATCATTCCCACGCAATTCTGGCGCAAGGATATGACCGATTTCATGTGACATCCAAAATTTGAAATCAAGTGGACTTGTATCAAGGTTCAAGAAGATCCAAGTGGTCATTGATTTTGGAAGATGGATATGAAGTGCGTTTTCGTGAGAGTTAATTCTCCCCCATAAAACAGGAATCAAAACAGAGTGAAGCTCCTTAAAAACCCCAATAAGCTCATGGTAGTCGATAACATCTTTCAGTTTCTTCGACGTTCGAAATTCTGCCACCACATCCTGAATGAATAAGTAGTCATTGCGAGGATTGATAACCGTTGAAGGTTTTCTGTGCTTCGGGAAACCCATGTAAGGAACGAGCGGTTCGATGGCCTTGCCCATATTTACGGCCGTTTCAATATGACCATCGGTTGTCTTTGTTCCCGCTTTCTTACGAAAGGCAACGACTGGCTCCATGCTGGAATCAATTACGAATAATTCTTTGTATGGAATTTTTAAGGCTCGTGTTAAACCGAGGATGTTTTTAGGTTGAGGTGACTTTGCACCATCAAGCCAATTATAAATAATTTCTCTGCTTACATCCAAAGCCTTAGCCAGGTTCTGTACGCTGAGTCCAAGCTCTTTCATTTTGTGCTTGATTAGAATCGAATTTAACTGCTGTTCCATATAATACATCCTATCCCAGTTGTCAACTTTTGTCAACCGATTGATCGGCCAATATAATCAAGTACTTGAGGCCAAATTTATGAAAACTAGACCCACATCCTCACGCCCACCATAAGGCAAAACTAGGCAGGAAATAGCTTACCCACAAGAAACCTATGAAGATTTTCGATGTATGGCGAAATTTCTTCTGGAGGGTACGAATCTACCAGCTCTTTGGTTTTAGTCACGGAAAAGCCCGCTAGGTTTTGATTGGCATCCAAATTACAAATACGTTTTTGAATAAACCTTTTGCAATCAACTGTCGCTATGGTCTCTTCGTTCCCACCTGCGAATGCCTGTAAAAGCTGATCAACCGTCAGATTAACTCCCGTGGTTCCAATTTGACCAACAGATTCGGTCCCCAACAACCACGTCAATAGGGATGGGACTAGCAGGTAGTTTTCAATTTCTCTTCTGTGCCAAGAGATTCCGTATGTCTTAAATCCGTATGGTCGCGTTCGTTCGGTGTTCAGCTCGTCTTCAGTTATCAAATTTAATGTTGTGGTATAGCTGCCGCGAAGATCCCTGGTGTCACGGTCAAAGATCACAACAACATTCTTCAGAAGTTTGGACTGTTGATCTTGCGGTGAAAGCTCCTTTTTGAAATATGTCATAACATCAGTAGCAAACCTGTATTTCGAATTCTCAGAAGTCACCGTTGTAATTTGGTCAGACGTTATTTTGTGAGTAACAATCTGTTCTTCAAGCCGCTGATCAAACCTTTCCCCCAGTTTTCTTTTGGCTAACGTTAAAAACATCAACCAGTCTTGATAGTCATCAATGACAACTAGATTAGGAACATTTCTGAAGCCCAATGCGAGAACTCTGGAGGTTGTCTCTTGGTTGTCAAATATGTTGGAGAGTTCTGCAACGTAGTCTCTACCGGAAACAATTTGGCCTGATTTCAGGGCCATTATCCTAGTTGAATCGCAGTACTTCAAACTTGTCGGATTATGGGTTGTCGTCAAAAAACATCCCTTGGCCTGTGAGGCCCGACTCCAAAGGGACGGGATCATCCTTTGATGAACGTGGGAATCCATTTCATCAAGCAGTAGTACGGTACTGGGGTCATCGAATAAATCAATGATTGCATAGGTCATTAGCAGTTGATACTCGCCATCACTGAGATCACGATTTGAAAATTGCGCTCCCGACCTCTCAACAATCAGCTTCGAATCAGCCAAAGGGTAAATCGAGTCATTAAGACTTCCCAAGCTCAGGGCAACAATCAATTTTCTTATTAGCTGCAACCGACGCAAGCCAGGTTCATTTACTTCTTGTGGTAGTTGATTAAACAAGATTTCTGCCAATTCCAAAAGACCTGAGAAAAGTTTATCAGAAAGAACTTTGTTCGGACTGGTCAGCTCCTTGGCCGGCACTTCAGAAAACTTTATGTTTTTGCTGAAGCCCCGCTTGTACTCCGCGAGCTCCGTACCAATCAATTTCTCCACCACCGATATGAAACTAGACGTTATCATTTCAGGTTGCTTTTCAATCCTCTGGAGAAGATCTTTTTTCACTGTAATCTTTGATTCAAGATCCGTTAGAAAATACTTGTGTTGTTCCAGAAAACTGAAAACAAGTGATGGCTTCTCCTCTGTCGAACTGAATGCCGCAAGCGTTATCAAAAATGGAGCCCATGACAGATCGAAAAGAAACTTATTTAGTGACAAGTCCTTTAGTGTCTCAATTTTCCATCTGTTCTTGCTGCGATATTTGTCAAAGATTGAAAGAAGTTTTCATTCGGACCAGATGTAAAGCATACCGCTGTCTGATCAGGCGAATCATCTATAAGCTGAAGAAACACTGACTCCAGCAAGGAAGATTTTCCAGAACCATTTTCCACCAACAAAAACAGTCAATCCTGGTCGCAAACTCAGGGTGTGTTCATGGATATTTTTTCGACTCCTGATCGTAACTTCTTCAACGGTCATTTCGTTTTCAACTCACTGACGAGGTCATCAACGCTCCTCATCGCCTGGGCAAGTAGCTCTTTGATCTCTAGGGCGTATTCTTCAGGCTCACGAAGTTCGACTTCCTCTGGTCCATGTGGGTTGTAATGACCAGCAGATAAATTGCATCCGCTATCCAAAATCTTGGAAACAGGAACAAGCCAGCTTTTTCTGTTTCCGGCCGTTTCTTGGCGAGCTTCAATAGTTCTTCAAAATGCTTTTCAGTAATGCCAGCTTTTTTTGTAAGCTTCTTTTCTTCATGTAGCGAAACTTCATAGAACCAAACATCTTTAGTTCGTTTTGCTTTATCGAAAAATATCAGCGATGTTTTGACTGCACTGTACGGAAGAAAAACGCCAGCGGGCAGACTGACCACCGTATGCAGATTGCAGTCAGTAAGAAGCTTCTTCTTTACATCCTGATAGGCAGCGTTTGTTTGAAACAATACTCCCTCCGGAACTACCAAGGCCGCCCGTCCGCCGTTTTTCAATGTCTTTTCGATATGCTGAAGAAACAGAAGTTCGGTCGCTCCAGACTCAACCGGAAAGTTTTTTTGAATCAATGGTTGCTCTTTCCCGCCGAATGGAGGGTTTGCTAGGATGATGTCGTACTTGTCGCGCTCATCAATTTGCCGAATGTCGGTTTGCAGGGTGTTCTCTTTTGAAATTCGTGGATAATCGAGACCGTGCAATGTCAGATTCATCAGGCAAAGAACGTAAGGCAATGGTGTCTTTTCTTTGCCATAGAATGTTTTGTTATTCAGAATCTTACGAGTCTCGGTCGTTTTCGCCTTTGGCTCCAGGTATAGATGCGCTTGTGCTAAAAAACCCACCAGTTCCACAAGCTGGGTCGTAAATGGTTTCACCAATCTTGGGATCTACCATCTGGATCATCGTTTTGATCAAAGGCCGCGGAGTATAGTACTCGCCAGCATTGCCGCCACCTTCACCCATATTTCTGAGCAAGTCTTCATAGATATGCGAAATCGCGAAAGCCTCTTCACCGACATCGAAATGAATTTGTTGAATTTTTTCGATTACATCTTTGAGTAAAAATCCGGAGTTTACGCGATTCTGCGTGTTCTTAAATATCGCGGATATGATATCACGCGGATCACCTTCCTTCATTCCCTTCAACGAGGCAAGGTATGGGATAAGGTCGTCATTAATCCATTTTGAGAGTTCTTTACCTGTCTTCCCGTGTTTAACATCAGTCCACACTGACCATTGATACTCTTTTTTTAGGAATGGGTGATATTCATCGCCCTCAAGTTTAGCTTGGGATTTTCGTTCCCTTTCTTTATCGTCAAAAAATTTGAGATAGAGAAGCCATGAAAGTGCTTCTGTGTATTGCCAAGCACCAGTAATTCCGTCGTCCGTTCTGAGTATATCACAACATTGATTTATGATGTTGGTTAACTGTGATTTTGATGTCATTTTGTTTTCCTTTTGGATTTGCCCTTTGCCTTCATGGTTAATTCCGAAGTCAATTCACCTTGCTCTCTTAAATCAACTTCAGTAATTTTTTGAAAAAGTTGGTGAGGTGTTCCCTCGGTAGGTATCTGGGGGACAAGGCGACCGGTGACTGCTGAAGATAAAACAGAACTAAAAAGTAGTGAGCAATGAGATTTAATTTGTTTCACAAAATCAATTGATGTTGTGGCTGAATTTAACCGTACTTGAAGTTCTGAAATTGCTCGAAGAGCCTCTTCCTTTGGCGGTAGCGGAACTAACAGCTGATCTAGGTCCTCCAAATTTATTCCTTTATAGACTCCGCCTCGAACGTAACCAAATAAACATGCAGACCCAATGGGTGAAAGTATCCAATTTTGAATCCATAAATTTGAAATTGAATCGAGAAGAGGCACAACTGCCACCTCTCTCGAAACATTAAAACCCTTACAGTGATCAGGCACAACTGCAACGCCGCCCAAAGTACCTCTAACGTTTACTAACAGCTCGCCACCCCTGAGAATTGTTCGAGAGTACTCATCTGACAGTGCTTTAGCGATGAGTTTTGGCCCCGACAAATCAATATATCCTGGCCTTACATCGGAGGTTCGCAAGCAAGGCACTCCATTTGGTGTATGCTCGCCCAACTTGATAACTCCATAGGTAATACCGCGAGAGTCACATAGATCTGCTAATCTTACCCATTTCCACGATTTAGGAATATCAAATGGAATGTCTTCCTGTTTTATTGGCGGTAGATCATCTCGTTTTCTTTTCTTGCCATCGCTGTTTTTATTGCGATCATTTTGAATCCGTTGAAGTAGATGGGATGCCGGCTCATCTTCGGAATACTGCGAGACTAGCTCGCCCCGAAAAACCTTCTGAAGAAGTGCATTCTGATACTTCAAAATCAAATCTTCTGCCTTTGCGAGAAGACTTTCAATGTTACTAACTTTATCCAAGACCGCTTCAATTTTTACTACAATCCTGTTCTGTTCATCCAAAGGCGGAATTGCAAAAGGAACTTGTACAAGCTCAGATTTAGTTATGTGAGTTAGACCGACTCCACCATGAGCTCGTTGTTCAACGAGATGTATGTTAGCTTTCATTTGATAGAAGTAGAATCTTTTCTCGATGCCGTTCTTCAATAGAACTTTGAATATGTGTTGATTCAGAACTCCAGTTGGGCCTTTCCAAATTCTAGGACCAAAAGAAGTTCCCAAACTCCCAGACCAACAAAAAAGAAGGTCATCATATTCAACCAATATGTTTTTGTCATACTCCCCTTGAAAATAGTTGAACTCAGTTTCGCTTGGATCATCGGCATTTACGTTTTGAATACGAATAATTGGCAGCCCTGTTTTTGCCCATTCAGTTGACTTAAATGCTCGACCATTTTTGAAGTCAGATACATCGCCAAGCGTTAACTCAACCCAGCTCTCAGGAATATCCAATTTAGACATTGGCTTCTCCCTAAATGCTGATGACCAAACCCGACTGCAAGCAATGCTGTAACATCATCACGGAAAGCAATCTCACTTCGCACACAGTATTCCCCTGACGAATTCCAAATCAATCCCATCAATCGTCATATCCTTGCTCGCTTGCTCTACTCTTCTTGGACTTGAAAATGCAGCCTTCAGCTCATCCGCAGTTTCAAATAGTTCACGAATTTTCTGCGCCTGTTGTCGAATCATCAGCTCTGGACTGACCCGATCTTCTTGCCCATAGAGTTCATCGAATTCAATTCCCGCAAGCTTCGCACGTCCAATCGCAATGGTTTCTTCGTCCAAATCCAATATCTCTTCAGGGTGTGGCTGAACTTCAATCGTTGGGACTGTTGAAGCCATACGAACGATGTTATTCTTATCCTTCACAAAACTCATGCGACCACCCGAACGTCATACAATGCGTTTTGAATTCCGCTTACGATTTTCTGCAGGTTGTCGGGACCGCCGGCGATGCTTTGAATGTCAGAGAAAGACCCATACTGGCGCATTGTTGCTGTCTGCCAGAATTCTTTGCTGACTGTAAATGAATCGAACTGTGAATCTTGATAAACTCGAATCATTGACTGTATGAGGGCATTTTGCTTATCATCGCCGCCCGTGAAAGCTGTTGGGTTCAGGGTCTTTGCTTTTTCGGCGCGATCAAATTTAGTTAAGAACCGATTTCCATAGACCATGCTCGAAAGCACGTCGTACAGATCGACTTCTTTGATCTGGTATTTAGAGGCGAATATGTTTTCAAGTGCATGGATTTGCAGACCAAGTTCCGCAGCTTCAGTTTCAAGAAAGTGTCGTCGAGATTTGATATCCTTCCAAGCCTGATTAAACGCATGAGCATCTTTGAACTTCTTCAAAAATAGTTCAGACTGAAAAACTGTAAACTTGTCAGCCGTAAGTGGACGACCATCTGGCCCGGTGAAACTAATAGACTCTGCGGCCATAGTTACTTGGCCTCGCATAAAGTCTTCGCTCATTCGATATCGAAGTTGCTCGATTGTCTCTTCGTCAGTTTCTTCAAAAATTCCTGTTGAGGTTCCCACTTCTTCGTTGCTTGCGATGGGTACTGGATCGTCAGGGTTCAGGCCAGCCGAAATTGCCTCGGCATCAGTTGAATTTATTGGCGGCTCTGATACATCAATACCACCCTCGTCAATGACTTCGACTGCTTCGTCATCCCACTGTGGATCATAGAATAATTGAGTTGAATGATTGGCATATTCGAGAATGAAAAATCCAAGTTTTTCCTTGGCCTTGTTTGGATGAGGATAAACCCGAGTGCCACGGCCAATGATTTGTTTGAACTCAACGATTGATCCAACGTTTCTGAATACGACAACATTCTTGATGCTCTGAACATCGACACCCGTAGTAAGAAGTTTTGAAGTCGTCACGACCACCGGGTATCGACCTTCAAGGTTTTTGAAATCTTCTAAGTGCGGGTACTTGCCGTTGGAATCTTTGTCGTTGCCGGTGATTCGCACCGCAAATGGATGATTGAATTCCAGCTTGTACCGTTCATTGTATTTATTGAAAGCCTCTTGAGTGTACTTTGCCATGTCGGCTGCGTGTTTCTGATCAACACAAAAAACAATCGTCTTTCCAGTGATATCAGTTTCCCATAAATGCCGAAGCAAATGATACGCAAAGGCTCTTGTTCTTTGTGGGATCGAAAGTTCACGTTCAAAGTCAGGCGTGAGGTAGTCCTTCACTTCGAGCTTTCGGCCAGCAACATCTTTGATTTCTGTATGTTCAGGTCTGTATCCAAGAGCGTCGATATTCGAAGTTACACGCTTAATTATATATGGACTCAAGAATCCATCTGAAGTTCCCCCGTTTCAGTGGACACATTTTCTAAAAAAAGATTGAGTCCAGAAACAAGGGGGAATCTATGGGCAAAAAGACAATTCGAAAGTACACTTCAGAGTTTAAACAACAAGCAGCTGGGCTGGCAAATAGAATTGGCACCCGAAAGGCTGCGGAGCAACTGGGGTACCGGTGACGACATTGTATCAATGGAAAGGGAAAGAGGAAAAGGGTAAGCCTCAATCCAAGAAAGAGGAAGTCAATCTGGAGGCTGAAAACAAACAGCTCCGCAAGGAAGTTGAAGAGTTAAAAAAAGTGAATTTTATTCTCAAGAAAGCAGCGGCTTTTTTTCACAGGACCATCTGAAATAAAGTTTCAAATGGTCCAGGATCTCACACCGAGGGTGTCACGGTGAAATTACTTTGCGACACGGTCGAGGTCAGCAAGAGCGGTTTTTATGCCTGGTCTAGCCGACCAGAGTCTGAGCGTGCGGCTGAGAATGCGCTTATAACCGAGCGTATTCGGGCTATATACGAGAAATCGGATCGAACCTATGGCTCGCCCAGGATAACGGCGACACTTCGATCTGAGGGCCTTGGGTGCGGCGAGAATAGGGTAGCTAGGTTAATGCGTAAAAATGAGATTGTGTCGGAGTCAGTGAAAAAATTTAAAATCACGACCACAGACTCAAACCATGATTTGCCGATCGCTGAGAGAATTTTTGAAACTGAAAATGTTGATGCAGTAATGGCTCCGAATCAGGTCTGGGCAGGCGACATCACCTACATTGCGACAGAGGAAGGGTGGCTTTTTTTGGCAATATTTTTGGATTTATTCACACGTAAAGTGGTTGGGTTTTCTTGCGATGACAACATGAGGGTGGAATTGGTTTTAAATGCACTCTCCATGGCGTTGGGGCGGCAAGAAGTGGTTGATGGCGAACTCATCGCCCACTCTGATTTTTGAGTGGATTGAAACTTGGTATAATCGTCAGAGACTCCACTCGTCTCTTGGCTACATGAGTCCTGACGATTACGAAAAAATGGCGCTAGCCAGCTGATTTTTGTGTCCACTTTTTCGGGGGAAGATCAATCTTCGATTCCATCCTTGAGCGAGTAATTGACGATTGGATCGCCAAAATAGGTGTACGTATTATTATTTTCGTCACGCTTTGGAGTGGCGGTTAGTCCAACTTGAACAGCAGATTTGAAGTATTCAAGCAGTCTAAACCAAGATCCTTCCTGATTTGTACCGCCCCTATGGGCCTCGTCGATGACAATCAAGTCAAAGAAATCACGATCAAACTCTTTGTAGCGATCAGGTCGGCCGGTTGCATTTCCTTCTTCATCAATTCCAACAAGTGATTGATATATTCCAAAATAGACTGCGCGACCTTGCGGAAATTTGTCGTCGTCGGGTGACATTCGATAGCAAGAGTCCTTATCGAAAGCATTGTCGAAGTCTTTGAAGGCTTGGTCGGCCAACAGGTTTCGATCAACAATGAATAAGATTCGTTTTGAAACGCCGGACTTCCAAAGTTTATAAACTAGCTGAAGTGACGTAAATGTTTTGCCTGTGCCTGTTGCCTGGGTAATGAGTATTCGCTTTTTATCTTTGACCACGGCATCGACAGCGCGATTTACAGCAAGCTCTTGGTAGTACCGAGGCTTCCTACGTTTGCCGATTTGGGATTCATCATAAAAATCTTGAAGAAGGGCGGTCATCTTCTCTTTCGTAGGCTTGATTCCTGAATGTGTGAGCCACATTTTCCAAAGTTCGTCCGGTGTATGAAACCGTTTTACGGACGTTTGGGTGTTTGCTTTCAAATCAAAGAACTCTATTTCAATTCCATTGGTTGCATAGGCAAACCATAGACCAAGCTTCTGTGCGTATTCTTTGGCTTGAGTTGCCCCTTCAAGATGACTTTCTGATTCACGCTTGGCTTCGACAACGGCGATGGCTTTGGCCGGCTTGAATCTAAGAAGGTAGTCTGCTTTTTTTGGTGTACCCCTGCGGCCGGTTTTGCCGTCAAAATGGATGCGGCCATCTGTGATTTGATATTCCCATTCAATCTGCCAGTCATGGTCACACCAGCCGGCATCTTTGAGTTTTGGATCAACAAGTTCTTTTCTGGTGCGAGCTTCGCTTCTGCTGGACATGACTCAGCCCTTCTTTGGTTGTTGAAAGGATTGGCTGTAATCATCAAGGATTGCGGCGGATAGGGTCGAAACGGTAAGTTTTCTGGCCTTGGCCTCACGGTCGAGAAACGCTTTGGTTTCTTTTTTACCCGTGTGGATAAAGGAACGCGTTCTTCGCTACCACCGACCAACTGGTCGAGGCTCTTGTACGGAGTTTTCTTCATTGTTCATCCTTGATGTCGTATCTAGTCAAAATGGTAAGACAAATTCACTACAATTCAAATACAATTATAATACAACGGTGATACAAATTGTATTTTACGCAGTGTTGAATTGTATTTAGATAATCGGACACATTGTTGATCTGAAAAATGGGGTAAGCATTGGATCACACCGGGCCGTCGATGTACGCAAGTTGGTAGAAGTGTTGATTTAAGAACGAGAAACCCTGCTCATCTTGTCAAATCAGAGAATCTGGTATTTTCAAGGGCTCTCCCCAATTCGCATCCTCAAATCTCATTGAATGTCCCGAAATTGAAACCACTGGTCGCTATGGTTGCAATGTTTCCACTTGTCCCGGAGTGTCAGCACCCGTGCTCATTTAATCTAGGTCGATCATGTTATGAAGTTGGTTCATTTGTACATTTAAGAACGAAAAACCCCGCTCATCTGATCCACTATTAGTTTTATGTCCTTTTTCCTCCTGCCTGAAGCCTTACTCCTGCAACTTCCTTGGCTGTCCCTGAAGTGACATTTGCGGTCGGCAGTAAACCAATGTCCTCACTTGTCCCGGAGTATCCCCGAAAACAACTTGCCGGTCGCTCGTCATGTGGCATTTCAAATAATAAATTCGACTTCTCGAAAATCACTGCGGCTTGTCCCTATGAACATTTCGACAAGTCGAAACTTCCATTCGAGAAGGTGAAAATGGACGTGACATCCCGATTGCGATGCCGATTAGCCAACTGATGAAGCTAGGATCGCAATTAAAAGCATATTGTAAAGAACGAGGCTGGACGCTGACAAAGCTGTCCAAGCAATCAAGCGTCCCAATCGCTACTTTGCACGGTTGGGCCAATGGCCGCACACGACCTGACCTCAAACAACTCCAAAAGGTAGCCCTGGCCCTTGAGGTGTCTCTGCATACGCTTGCCTTTGGATCACCTGACCCATTCGAAACCGGCGGTGAGGAAATCCTCCGCGAACTGTTCACGGGTGATATTCGAGTCAGCATCCAAAAAATAGAACGATCAAAGAAATAAGCCCGATCCAGCTTCACGGAAGGGCAACATGAGTTCAAAAGATTGGATCAAGGGCATTTTTCAAGCCGCTGCCACAGATTTCGCCAACAGATGCGTCAATGGCGATAAGCGACTATCCCCACTGACTGAATGGGAAGCCCAACGTATCCAAGAAGGACTGGCAAAAGGTATTTTTGATATCAACGGTTCCGTTATCAAAACTGAAGGCGGCACGAAGGAATACAAATTTTTTGGGTTTAACCGCGAATACTTCACGCATTTTGCAATGCTTGTCGAGGCATTATCCTGGGACCTTCCTAATGCCAGAATCGAGTTTGAATACAAACACCTGGACCTGATGATTTTTGATAACGAACAACCGTACATTGGCATCGAAGTTAAAAAATCAAGGAAGGATGCGGAGACTCTGATTGCAGATATTTTCAGGCATTTGCCGAATCCCGACTTGAACAAACATGACCGCGGCATGGATGGACTTAGAAAAATTAAATATCTTCTCGAAATAAAGCCAAAACAGTTTTGGATTGTCTCGCCAGAAATGCGATGGAAATTTGAAGCATCGTATTCGACTTCAAATATCGAATTGAAACTATTCGAAGGGCCAGAGATCAAACAGGTGGCTTAGTACCGATAACTACACTTATGTAAACGGTTTTTAGTGCCGGTCTCGCGTGATCATTTACACTTCCATCATAACCAAAAATGGAGGTGTTATTGGAAAATCAAAAAACAGATTTCGTGGTCAAAACAAAATCAGGATATTTACTGAAAGAAGTCGCATCGGCCCTGCAGAAAAGCATTAGGCGCGGAAACACTGAGGACGCGCTTTATTGGGCTGAGGAGCTATTCATTAGCGGATTGCAAAGATATTTGCTCTACCGACTATGGATCATTGCTTGCGAAGATATTGGGCCGGCAAACTTGCCACTTGTGCAAATGGCAACATCAACTTATCAGACGTGGTTGCTGCAGAAAAAAGAACGCAAGGAATTCACCCACTCAGGTGAAAACAGGGTCTTAAATGGGTTACTCATCTGCTTGATGACTACATCAGCAAAAAATCGGGTTGCCGATGACTCAACTCAAGTGATGGCAATGAAACGAGCTCATGGATTAAGACTTGAAATTCCAGATCACGCAATAGACTCCCACACTGACAAAAAGTGCGGCCGATTTTACAGACATTGGGTGGATGTTGGGAGCAAATGCTCCGACCTAATTGATTCACGAACGCTGGGCCTTCCTAGCTATAAAGAAGAGGCCGAGGCAATGTATCTGGAATTGGCGCAAATGAATTCTGAAATGCAATACTCAGATGAAGAAGTGAAGTCCCGGGATCTAAAATGAAGTCATGTGCAATCTATGCCCGCGTGAGTTCGTCCGATCAAAGCTGTGAATTGCAAATCACAGAACTCCAAGAATTTGCGGCTCGTCGAGATTGGAACGTGATCGTTATTTTTGAAGAAAAATTCACCGGCACAAAGGCAAATCGGCCAAAACTAAATGAACTCCAGAGATTGGTTGCGGAACGGAAGGTCGATGTTGTTTTAATTTGGAAATTGGATCGGCTTTTCAGGTCTCTGAAGGACCTGCTTTCGATGCTGCAAGACTGGAGCGATCTTGGTATAGAGCTTTGTTCATTGAAAGACGGTGTAGATTTAAGCACCAGCTCCGGAAGATTGTTGATGCAACTAATTGGAGCCTTTGCGGAATTTGAAGGATCTCTTATTCGTGAAAGGGTTCGCAGCGGCATTGCAAATGCGAAACGAAAAGGGGTTCAACTTGGAAGACCCCCGCTCGAAGACAACGCCGATCATGCTAAACAGCTTCGGGCATCAGGCTGTACAATTCGTCAAATTGCCAAACAACTGAAAATTGGAAACGGGTCCGTTCAAAAACTGCTGGCAAAGTAGGGGTGTCAACTTTGGTGTCAATGGTTGATACTAAGTTTGATACCCCCTGGTTCACGAAGTAGTTCATTAAGTGGTTCACCGGTTGAACCATCAAATCTTTAAGTATCTAAAATCATTTGGAATAAGCCTTCGGCAGGCGGTTCACTCATTGGTTCAGCTATTGAACCAATGTACGAAAAACCTCCGATCAAATTCAATCGAAAAAAGTCCTGAAACCCACTACACCAAACCAAGAACTACGTGGCTTGGTCGCCCGATAGTCCGTAAAACTTCAATTTTTTGGTCATTTGGTCAGTGCAGTACCTTCGTCGGTCTGCCGATAGCTTTAATATATGAAGTCTGAGTGGGAAAATCCTAAATACGTTCCTGAAATTTTATATCTGCTAAATCGGATAAATGCCGACGGTCAGATGCTTTACACATACGAAATTGAATTCGGCAACCCGCCGGCCAAAGACTATTGGGTTCCAAGTCTAATAGAATCTGTTGCAAAAGAGCTGAAAAATAAAAAATGTAAATGGGGCGATCCAAAGTCACCATCAGTCAAAAAATTCGTCGAAAATTTAATGACAGAAAATAAAGATTTCATGCCTTCGCCGGAAGTATCTTCATTGCTTTCAAAATTTCCGATTCTCCAACTTTTTGTTTGGTCATTATGTGATGAGCCAATCAAAGAAGAAATGATTTCGTTCCGAGCGATCATTGGCAAAAGGCCCTCTGAACGTGAAGCACGGCTTAAAACGATAGATCGAATTTATAAAAAGTTTTTGAAGTTAGCAGAAATTCAGTCGGTATTGACACCCTTCGAAATCAAAAAGGAAACGAACTGGAACTCGGTTTCTTCATCATTCGAAAAAACGCTTGCTCGTGCGTACGCTGACATTGACGCTGTTATGAAGGGTAGCTGGCCCAGCCCAGAACAAGCAAAGCTGATTCACAGCAAAGGTAAGCCAAAACCATACGCTAATTGGTGTATTCATCACCTTGTTAATGGTTGGGTGTCTGGTGGAGCATCGCAGTCGAGAGCCAAGAGAAATGTTGCAAATCTATTCGAACAATTTGATATACAAATCAACATTGATGTTTACTTGGGTCGTTACAAAGACAATCCGCTTCAGCCTAAACATCCCGATGATTTTTTTCTTCATATCAAGCTCCTAAAAACACTTTTAGAATCATAAATCGCAGTAGTGAAAAAAGACTTCTACTGCGAAGTTTTAGATTATTCTTCTCTGAATTATAACCTGCCTTCAGAAATCGAAAAAAATCGGTTTCCCTTGCCGACAGCAGTTGATGGGTTACACCCATTAAACATGGTCATATCTTTTTTTCAGATGTGGAGCATTTCCATCCACTTCAAATGTGGGGCTATGCCTTCGGCAGGGGGACGACAAATTATGATGGAGGTGTATCAAATGGAAAGTATCAAAGATAAGTGGAAGGAATACTGCTTCAGAGAAGTTATGGGTGGTGATCGGACCCTGTACATCAGACGACAGTTTATGAATATAAATTCACCTCAATATGCAGCCCTTCGGGACCTTACTGATGTTCATCACAGCATTCGTAAATACACAGAGGATGCACTTGACGTATCGCCAGACCGACTGTGGGAAGTTGATTCGGTAAGCGCATTATTTTTTGATCTGGACGGCCATGCAAGCTCAGTGACAATGGTTAATTTGATTCAGGCAACTGCAAAATTGTGCGCATGGATTATGAAAAAACTCGACCTGACCGAGAATGAAATTTTTATTTGGTGGTCAGGAAGAGGCTTCCATATTTCAATTCCTGCTGAAGTGCTTTTCGCTGATCCTACACCGTCGCCAGAAAATGACTTCAGGCTATTTGCTGACTGGGTACAGCGTGAAGCCGGGATTTATGCGCAGATAAAAAACTGGCAACCTGATCAAAAGCAGATACACCACGAAAAAATCAAACTCCTAGACAATTCAATTTATTTCCCTCGCGCAATGATTCGAATTCCAGGATCAAAAAATTCCAAATCCCGCTATGAAAATGGACTCAGAAAAGTACGAATTCCGATAGACAATCTTAAAAGACTCGCCTCCTCACCAAGCGGAGTGGATCAGTCAACCAAACTAGGAATAATTGCTAAAGGATCGTTCTGGTCTGACGAGGCTTGGGTATGAGCAAGCAAACCTTCGAAATCTATTTAGGCATCATTGCGCAAATAAATGATCCATTTCCAGAAGAGCCCCGCACACCGGCAGGTTGGAGGGCGATAAAACCACTTAGAGTTTGCTTGGATTTAATGAAAACAAAAACCCGACTTGATGAGGGTAGCAGAACAGATCAACTCATCTACGCATTAGCGAAGGAACTTCATCGCAGGGGTCTTGATACACTCGCCATTGAACAAGAATGCGTTCATTTCAATAACCACAATATGCGAGTCCGCTTTTATAGCGGTCAGGTCCGAACCATAGTTAAAAATGCTATTAACGATGACCACTATCATAGCTGTCATCACTGGGTACTTAGTCGTTTTTGCGTAGGAGTCGAGAAATGTGAATGGGCAAAGGCGGCCAATCACCAGAGTCACAAGGCTCCTGAAGATCGTGAGTATTTTGATAAACTGTACGCAACACTTCTGAAAATACCTGTTCGCACTGTTTACAATTACTTTCTTCAAGAAGAAGAGCGACTAAAACTTCGCCCAGGTCAAACGATTCAACGCTCCTACCGAAAGATCGCCTCTGATCTGAAGTTGACCGACAAAGGCGTGGTCCAACGCTCATGTCAAAAATTGGCCGAAATGGGTTTGTTAAAAATTTCACCAGGTATGCAGGGCGAATCAACCGGACTTTGCAGCAGGTTCGCCCGAGTCAGCCCTCTGCCCGCTCCCAAACTTAAAACCAATGAGGCTATCAATGTTCACAAAATATAAAATTAAAAAAACCCACCTCACTGTTTCCGAAGCCGCGTTTATTTGTAATGTCGCTGCAAAAACAATTTACAACTGGAAGAACGACGGAAAGCTGAAGGCCACCAATTTGGGTAATTCAATTCGTGGACGGCTCAGAATTCCAATCGAAGAAATTGAGCGCATTACGGGTGGAAAAATATCAATAACGGAGGAACCAAATGTCGATAAATAAACAACCAAATGGACTGTACCAGGTTCGAAAATCAGCTCGTATTAACGGTCGCCTTGTACCGAGAAAACGCAGCAACATACAGACTCTTGGTGAAGCCAGAAATGTTGAGCGCGAATTCAAAGAAGAACTAAAAACTCTTCAGGCAAAGGCAAGGCTTGGTATCACAACCTGGCAGGAAGCCCTTGCTGAATACGAAACAGCTTCAGCACATAAGCTTGCCACCAGCACGTTGTACACACAAATAACAACGCTCAAAGAATACACCAAAGACTGGGTTCACAAAGAACTCACAAGTTTTACACAAGAAATTATACGAACCAATATAGAGGAAAAATGGAAAAGAAATCAGTAAGTACAAAAAATAATCTGGCTAAATTTATTCGAAATGTTTTTGAATTTCAAATTGGGAAGGGCCGATTGCAATCCAACCCTGGCAAAGGCGTAAAATTTGATGATGGTGGGTTGAGATACAAAAAGCTCAATGCTATGTCCAGATCCGAAATCGTACATCTCTTCGATGAAGTCGCAGAGGCCGATGAGAAGTGGCTGATCTTCCCCCGAAAAAGTGGACACAAAAATCAGCTGGCTAGCGCCATTTTTTCGTAATCGTCAGGACTCATGTAGCCAAGAGACGAGTGGAGTCTCTGACGATTATACCAAGTTTCAATCCACTCAAAAATTGCTTGCATGGCTTCTTTTCGGGTTTTGAAATTTCTTCTGTAGACCAGTTCTGTTTTTAGTGAGTGAAAGAAACTTTCGACGTGCGCGTTGTCATAGCAGTTAGCCTTGCGGGACATACTTGCAATTATTCCAGCGGCAGCAAGTTTTTTTCTGAACTCATCTGCGGCATACTGGGAGCCACGATCAGAGTGGGCGATGAGTTCGCCATCAACCACTTTCTTGCCGCCCCAACGCCATGGAGAGTGCATTTAAAACCAATTCCACCCTCATGTTGTCATCGCAAGAAAACCCAACCACTTTACGTGTGAATAAATCCAAAAATATTGCCAAAAAAAGCCACCCTTCCTCTGTCGCAATGTAGGTGATGTCGCCTGCCCAGACCTGATTCGGAGCCATTACTGCATCAACATTTTCAGTTTCAAAAATTCTCTCAGCGATCGGCAAATCATGGTTTGAGTCTGTGGTCGTGATTTTAAATTTTTCACTGACTCGACACAATCTCATTTTTACGCATTAACCTAGCTACCCTATTCTCGCCGCACCCAAGGCCCTCAGATCGAAGTGTCGCCGTTATCCTGGGCGAGCCATAGGTTCGATCCGATTTCTCGTATATAGCCCGAATACGCTCGGTTATAAGCGCATTCTCAGCCGCACGCTCAGACTCTGGTCGGCTAGACCAGGCATAAAAACCGCTCTTGCTGACCTCGACCGTGTCGCAAAGTAATTTCACCGTGACACCCTCGGTGTGAAGATCCTGGACCATTTGAAACTTTATTTCAGATGGTCCTGTGAGAAAAAAGCCGCTGCTTTCTTGAGAATAAAATTCACTTTTTTTAACTCTTCAACTTCCTTGCGGAGCTGTTTGTTTTCAGCCTCCAGATTGACTTCCTCTTTCTTGGATTGAGGCTTACCCTTTTCCTCTTTCCCTTTCCATTGATACAATGTCGTCACCGGTACCCCCAGTTGCTCCGCAGCCTTTCGGGTGCCAATTCTATTTGCCAGCCCAGCTGCTTGTTGTTTAAACTCTGAAGTGTACTTTCGAATTGTCTTTTTGCCCATAGATTCCCCCTTGTTTCTGGACTCAATCTTTTTTTAGAAAATGTGTCCACTGAAACGGGGGAACTTCAGGCATCTAGTTTATCGAACGACATACGAACTTGGTCTCCGAAGTGGTGAAGCCTATGCACTGAAGAAACGCCATTTTAATTTGGAGACAAACCGTGTGACGATCATTGAGTCCTACTGTTGGAAGGCAAAGACCGACAAGGTTCCAAAAAATCGAGAGTTCCGGGTCATTCCGTTGAACAAAGGTCTTCTTGATTTGCTACGGCCGCGACTAGAATCCATTGGAGATGACGATCACGTTCTTCCGCGAATTCCCTCATGGAGACACGGCGAAGCCGCCAAAGTGCTGCGATCGTTTCAACGACAATTCGGCATCAAAGAAACAAATTTTCACAGCCTTCGAGCGTCATTCATCACACATTTGATAAATGAGAATGTTCCGATCCCGCAAATTCAAGCAATGGTTGGTCACGCTGACTTGGACACGACACAAAGGTACATCCGACTTGATCGAAAAGATTTGGACGGTGCCACCGATAGTCTCGATAGCTCGAAAAAAAAGATGACTAGGACCGACCAGCCAGCTCCTCCGCAATCATTCTTATCAATCGTTGATCGCTCACAGACAATTTTGCAACCACCGCCCCTATGATCTCAATATCAGTCTTCTCTGATTTGTATTCACGAACCAGTTCATAGAAGTATTTTTCAGAAATCCCGCCATAGACCTTTAAGAAGCGAGCCAAGGAATCGGCTCGCGGTGGATCTGTTCTGCCATTCTCAATCAATGAAATATAAGAATCAGATACGCCAACACGAACGCCGGCCTCACGCATGGACAGCTTGTGCTTCAACCTTAATTGCTTCAGCACTTGGCCCTCGTTGGTCAGTATCACTTTGTAAGATCGTCCCTTGGCTTCCTTCATCTATTCACCTTCGCAAACGCTACGCGCTTAGTAAGCATATAGTTGGACATCAAGTCAGTTTTCATTAGGGCATCACGGACCAGATTAAATGAGGAACTCGCAGGAAATAAAATGATGTGCTTATCGAAATCAACTTACTGATTTCACGGATGAAGTTGGCATCTCTGGTATGTCTGAGGATATCGAAGGAAAAAACAGGCAACCCCTTGATCAGAGGTCACCGAAAAATGGTGGAGGCGGGGGGAATTGAACCCCCGTCCGCAGGTGATTCGCGTGAAGGCGCTACATACTTAGTCGATATTTTGTTTTGGTCGCAGAGCTTCTATCGACAAAATCTCTGCGACCTGTCCACCAGAATTTCTTAAGTCGAGGTGCTGGCGAAAACCACATCGACCGAGGTGACTAAATGTCGGAAGTTTAAAAGCCGTCACCGTTCTTATAAACTTCGCCTCGCACGACTAAGCGGCTAAAGGTTGTTGGTAATCGTTGCCAATTACATCATTGCCCGTTTTTATCGAGGTCCCCAGGCTCCCCGGTATGCTCCTTCAGTTTCACAACCCACGTCGAAGCCAGTCGCCCCCAAAGTGAATCAGTTACAAATAAAACAGTCCATAATGACCGGAATATTCTACATCGCAAGAAAATATTGTATCATACATAGAAAATCTCATGGGAACAATTTTACCTATTTACATACATTCACTCAGAAGGCCTTCGACCCCTATAACTTCAATAGACTATAAGCTCAATGATGGCTGGAAAAAGTAAGAGTTATCAACAGGATCCACATAGTTATCCACATTCAAAAGGTCCTGTTCACTGCCCTTTGCCCTTATAATCGAATTGGAAGGAGAATTATTGCGTGTGGTCAATAAAGATGCGGGCCGCATCTGAAGCAGCCTGCAACAATGATTCAACAGAACGTGTGTCGGTCACTTCAGCCTGAGCCTCATTCTGAGCATCAGCATTTACAGCAGTAATCTTGTCCGTGACAGGAAACAGCTGAATATTCAGCTGATAAACACGTTCGCCAGCGGTCTTCATTCGAGCAATCGAAGTATCCTTGTGAATTGCTTTACGCATCTGCCTGAGTTTGAATTTGATTTCGGCAAATTCATCCTTGGTTAGATTCAACGTCAAAGTTCCGAATTCTCGCTCTGTTGGGGCATCATGGTACAAGGACTCGAGTCCCAAATACATAAGTTGCGCCTGGAGTTTTCGTACCAATGCTACCGGAACATCTTCAGGGGTTTCTGAATGTGCTCTCCCCCTCCTCAAAAGCCCCCGTGAATCTCGGGATAGCTGACCTGAACCAAGTAGGCCACTAACAGCCTTCTCAATTTCATCCTCCGACGCTTTATCACGGAGAATAGCTCGAAGATCAGACATTCGAACCTGAGCTGAGGGTTGATCGACTACAGCAAGAATCACCCAGGCTGTCCAGTTAGGAATCTTTTCCCAGGCCCGACGATCAATCTGGCCACTTTTTAGCTTTTGTTCAACTCGAAACTCCGAAAGAGTTTTAAGAAAAATATTTCGCTCTGAAGTGTCTTCAGACTGATTCATCCGAACCAGGATTCGAAACTCCTCAGTCTGATCCTTCGAAAGACTAAGTGCCCGACCAAATTTACCGATCATATCTTCAGAAAGGTTTCTACGACCTTCAATGATCATCTTAAGATAATTCGGACTCTTAATGTTGGCCGCGGCCGAGAAAAATTGGTAATTATAGGGCCGAAGATCATTTTTACTTATTTTCTTCCGGTAAAGATAGAAGTCATTCAAGAATAACCTATAATTTAAATAATTACCTAACTCGGGCGCGAGAACAGCCTCGTTTTGATCCAATTGTGCAGGCTGAGCTTCCGAATTTTTTTGAATGTCCATCATACTCCTCAACAAAAACTTTGCTCTTATTATTTGAACCGACCGACCATTCTTTGTCCATGACTTTGCTCGGCAAAATAAAAATGCTTATCCCCACCTTAATCACAGCAAACACTATGCCTACAATTCCTGAGGTCAGACTGACCCCACCTAACACTCCTTCAGTAATCCTTGGCTGCCGCTCCGAGTCTAACGTGCTTTACCTATGGTTCCTGACTCACAAGTTCCTGACTCAAATTTACTTGCCGAAAGCTCCCTACCTACACAGCTCCTTGCCGAAGGGAGCCCGATGTGTAAAAAGTAACAAGTGCGTCACCACTTGATTTTCCAAATGGATTTTAAATCTAGATCTGATCTGTTCAGATATTTGGGCTTGGTTTTGGTTTTTGTTTTACCAGCCGCCCTCATCGCATTTTTCTGGATTGATCAGCCGCTCGCTCTGTGGATGCAGGATCCAGCGAGGCAGCTATTTTGGGTTTTCAACCGCGAAATTACTGAAATCGGGGCCGGTAGCCATTTTTTCGCCTTTTCTTTGACTAGTTACCTTTTACTTCGATTTGGGCTCAGGAAAAAAAATACCGAGGCTGGAATTTCGTGGTTTGGGCGAAAAGTCAATTTGGATTGGTTACAGGCCTGGTCAATTCACTTTTTTTTGGCTCTTTGTTTTTCAGGGACTATCGTACAATTGACAAAAATTTTAGTGGGCAGGCAACGACCACACAAATCTCAAATCTTTGAAAACCAGATCTATTCGCCCCTCAGTTTTCATTGGGATTGGCACTCGTTTCCCTCGGGGCATTCTCAAACTCTATTTACCGTTTTCGTTTTTCTGAGTCTTCTTTGGCCCAAGGCACGGTGGTTTATCTTTGCCACGATAACCTATCTTTGTCTCACGCGGGCCTTCACACAAGCTCACTTTCTGAGTGATGTTATTACCGGTGCCTTTTTCGGATATGCTGGCGCCCTTATCACTATCAATTTCTTTTCTTCTCGATCCCGGCTCTTGTTGGACGATCACTTCTGGATGGCTCCACAGGTAAGCTCAAATTCAAAAAATTCGGAAGCAGTTGCTGGACCTTAAGCGCCTTGCGCACTTCCTTATAATTTGGCACGAGGCACCCAACGGCCTCCCAAAAAGCTTTAGAGTGATTAAAATGACGGAGATGAAGAAGCTCGTGTATCACCACATAATCAATTATTTCGTCTGAAAACACTATCATTCGCCAATTGAGCTGAATACTTCCTCTTGCTGAGCAGCTACCCCAACGAGTTTTTGGTTCAGTCCAACGCAAAAGCTTTGGGAATAAATCCATCTGCTTAGAAAAAAGATCTACCCGAGATTTCAAAAAGACCAAACTCGCTCGCTTGTAAAACTCACGCAATTTAGGGTGGAGAAACTGAAATTCAGAGGTAAAGACTTCCGCGCTCCAGCGCTCACGTGGAACATGGAGCAAAAGCTCAGAATCGGTTTGCGAAAAAAAATAGTCCGAATTAAGAGTAATAACTGGCTTGAGGCGATACAGGGCGCCCCGAAAGGGGAACTCTTGCTGAGCCATGAGGGGACGCTTGACATCTTTTGTGAGGCGGGCAAAGTTCGAATGATGTTTTTCGATCCACTTTCTCTTGAGGTTAAGAAAAGCTAAAATCTCATTTTGACTATCCATATAGCCAACTTTGATCCTCATTGGACGATCTGGATGCATAAAAAGAGAATATCCCTGCTGGAAGGCAGCTCGTTCAACCACGACTTCCAGATTTTGGAATTTCAAAATTTCCATGCGCTCCTCAAGAAGAAAAAGAATGACGAACCTTCACTTCCCAGTCAACAGGGAACTATGTAATAAGGAAGTATGCAGAACCCACCCAATCGAAAAATTCAAACTTCTTTTCTCTGAATCCAGAGACTGTCATGCAAGCGACTGAATATGCGGGCTTTATGCCGACCGGAGAGTTCTCCCAACTTAACTCTTATGAAAATCGAGTTTTTGATATTCTTCTCGAAAACAAAGTGCGAGTCATTGCAAAGTTCTACCGGCCCGGCCGCTGGACTCGGGCGGCAATTCTCGAGGAACATGAGTTTCTCGCAGCGCTCGCAGATGATCACTTAGCTGCGATCAGCCCGTTACGCCTCAAAGGCGGGTCGACCCTAATTGAGTTTGAAAAAATCTGGGTCGCTTTTTTCCCCAAAGTCCGGGGACGTCTTCCTCAGGAGTTTTTGGGACAAGAGCTTTCACAAATCGGTCGGATGCTAGCACAGCTTCATAATATTGGAAGTCTTCGCCCGGCCCACACTCGACCCACCATGGATTCAAGTTACCTCGGAGGTTGGAGACTCTCGATTTTTGCAGAATGGGTAACTCCAGAGGTCAGAGATCGCTACAACAACGCTGCTGCAGATATTTTAGAACTGAAAGATGAGTTTTTTGAACCAAGGGATTTTATTCGAATTCATGGCGATTGCCATAAAGGCAATCTGCTTCATGACGGAAGTAACTTCTCGTTGATCGATTTTGATGATTTTTGCAACGGACCAGTGGTGCAAGATTTCTGGATGCTTCTGTCCGGAGACGCGGATACCATAGAATCTGAAAAACAACTTATCTTGAAAGGATATGAGGAGCTTCGTGAGTTCCCCAGTTATCAATGGAACTGGGTTCCCTTACTTCGAGGACTTAGAATTATTTCCTATGCAGGCTGGATTGCGCGGCGTTGGTCCGACCCTAGTTTTCCACGGATTTTTCCGGAGTTTAATACGTACAAATATTGGGTCGAGGAAACAGAAGCCCTTGAAAAAATAGCTTGGAGTTGGACCTAGGGTTTTTTGTAACGGCCTTTGATCCAATTGATTTTTGATACAAACATTTTTTGACACGAGGCTGAATGCTCAGAAAAAAGTGCAAACTTTCCGCGCCGAAGGATCGACAAAGGCGGTCAGTGAAAAGTATACTATTTACTTGTTAAAAAATTGAACAAAAAAAGTGGAAGGTGCTGAATATGAATAAAATTAAAGTGGCGAATCCGGTTGTCGAGCTTGATGGCGATGAAATGACGAGAATTATTTGGGCCTTTATTAAACAGAAATTAATATTGCCCTATTTGGATCTTGATATTAAGTATTTCGATCTAGGTCTGGAATCTCGCGACAGAACTGGTGACCAAGTCACCGTGGATTCGGCTGAGGCAATCAAAAAATACAATGTGGGCATTAAATGCGCAACGATCACTCCTGATGAAGAGAGAGTGAAAGAGTTTAAACTCAAGCAAATGTGGAAATCACCTAATGGGACTATTCGAAATATTTTAGATGGCACCGTGTTTCGTGAGCCAATTCTTATGAAAAACGTTCCTCGCTTGGTTCCCGGTTGGACGAAGCCCATTGTTATTGGACGACATGCTTTTGGCGACCAATATAAAGCCACTGACTTCGTCGTTCCAGGAAAAGGGAAGTTAACGATTTCTTTTGAAGGCGAGAACGGCGAGAAAATATCTCATGAAGTTTTTAACTTTAAAGGCTCCGGTGTGGCTATGGCCATGTACAACACCGATGAATCAATTCGGGGATTTGCTCGTTCATGTTTTAATATGGCGCTGACAAAAAAATGGCCTTTGTATTTTTCGTCGAAAAATACAATTCTCAAAAAATATGACGGCCGGTTTAAAGATTTGTTTCAAGAAATTTATGAAAGAGAATTTAAACCTCAATTTTCTGAGGCTCAGATAACTTATGAACATCGTTTGATTGACGATATGGTGGCGAGCTCCTTGAAATGGCCCGGGGCCTTTGTTTGGGCCTGTAAGAATTATGATGGAGATGTTCAATCAGATACGGTTGCCCAAGGCTTTGGATCTCTCGGTTTAATGACTTCGGTTCTTATCACTCCTGATGGAAAAACGATGGAGGCCGAGGCTGCCCACGGCACAGTGACCAGGCATTATCGAATGCATCAACAGGGAAAGCCCACATCGACAAATCCAATTGCCTCGATTTATGCTTGGACCCGCGGGCTCGAGCATCGAGGTAAATTGGACGGCAATCCGGCCTTGATGCAGTTTGCAAAAACATTAGAGTCTGTTTGCGTCGAAACTGTAGAGTCTGGAAAAATGACCAAAGATTTGGCCGTCTGTATTTATGGTGAAAAAGTAACCGCCGATAAGTATCTAAATACAGAAATTTTTCTTGATGAAATTGACAAAAATCTTCAAAAGGCATTGATCCAATAGGTTTTGACCCAATTGGTCAAAACTCTCTCCAGGTTCCCATTGAACTCACTCTGAGCTTGGGTTAGATGGATAAATGGCCAGGTTCCATACGATAGAGCTTTCAGCGAATTCCGCTAGATCCGGAAGGAAGCAACGGCAACTGCGAGACTATGTGATATGGAGTGCCTGGCCACTATTTTAAGTTTGAGGGATTTTTTGTCTTACGAAGTCATCGCTAGAAAATGGAGACCTCAATCCTTCGACGAAATCGTTGGGCAGTCTCATATTACCCAAACGCTGACAAATTCACTCCGGAATAATCGATTACCACACGCCATTCTATTAACTGGACCCCGGGGAACTGGCAAAACTTCGTCTGCAAGAATTTTGGCGAAATCTATTCGCTGTGAAAATTCAGTCAATTTTGTTCCTTGTAATAAATGCTCCTCTTGCCTTGAAATTGCTCAGGGTCATAATATCAATGTCATTGAAATTGATGGAGCTTCGAATAATGGCGTCGATGCAATTCGGGAACTTCGAGAAACCGTGGGATATCGCCCCTCTTCTGGAAAATACAAAATTTATATTATCGATGAAGTTCACATGCTTTCGACGAGTGCCTTTAATGCCTTGTTAAAAACCCTGGAAGAGCCTCCGGAGCATGTGGTTTTTATGATGGCCACCACCGATGCACATAAAATTCCTCAAACAATTCTATCACGTTGTCAGCGTTTCGATTTTCGCAAGATTCCTACCCGGCAAATCTCTGAACACTTAGAGAAAATCTGCCTCTCTCTTCAGGTTCAGGCTGATTTGAAGGCCTTGTGGCTCATTGCACGCCAAGGGGACGGGTCCATGCGAGATGCCCAGAGTCTTTTGGATCAGGTGATTTCTTTTTCAGGTGGAGACGCGCTATCGGCGACAAAAGTGACAGACATCTTAGGTTTAACCGACCGAGAGGTTTTGAATGAAACCCTGGATGGACTGGCCCATCGAAACCCTGGAAAAATTTTGAATGTGATTGCAAAGCTCGGCCAAACCGGGGTCGAACCGAAACTTTTTTGTGAAGATTTGCTTGAACTTCTTCGTCATTTGATTTTGCTCAAGGCGGCTGGGGGACAAGGGAATGTTTTTATAGATCTACCAGACTCAGAGCTTGCCTTCTTGGCGGAACTCTCGCCAGCAGCAAGTGAAGAGGATTTTCATTTGCTCTTTGATATGCTTCTTAAGGGCATTCAAGATGTCATTCGTTCCACTTCTTCGCAAATTGTTCTGGAGGTCGTTCTTTTGAGAATGGCCGCGGCGCCAAGAATTATAGACCTTGAGGAGCTTCGCCTTCAGGGCCCACAGGAAAAGCAACCAGCGGGCGCTCGAGTCGGAGCTGGAGACAGCCTGAAACCGTCGAATGCACTTGCTCCTATCGAAACCCGTCGTCCGGTCGTTTCTGAGGCTGCGTCACCTCGTCCTAAAAAGTACCTGGAGGCCTCCACTCCTCAAGAAAAATGGCTTCTATTTGTGAATACGATTCGTGCCAGTGATGGTTTTTTTGCAGCCAAAATCGAGAATCTATTGTTTCAAGGCGTGGACAACAAAATTATTCACCTTGGAATTCCAACTAAACTTGCTTTTTTGAGAGAGCAAATGGCTGACCATGATCTCCGCAAAAGACTGCAAGGATTCATTGATTCATACTGGGGCGAGGGGTACTCTTTTAAAGATTCAGTGGTTGTCAAAGAAACTTCAAACGCGGAGTCTGCGATCACCTTGAACCAGAAAAAAAATCAAGTGGCCGAGGAACAAATCCACGCCCAGATTGAAAAGCTTCCTCAAATTCAGGCAGCAAAACAGATTTTTAAAGGAATTATTAAAACCCATAAAGAAAAGGAATTATCATGAAGGGACTTTCTGGGGGCATGGCCCAACTGATGAAACAAGCCAATCAGATGCAGATGAAGATGAAGAAGACTAAGGAAGAACTTGCCAAACTCGAGTTCGAAGGCTCTTCCGGGGGGCGCTGTTAAGGTTAAAGTTAACGGAGATCACAAAATGGTTGCTCTCACGATCGACCCCGAAGTGATTAAGTCCGGTGACGTCGAAATGCTTCAAGATTTGATTTTAACTGCGACCAACGAAGCGATGAAGGTGGCTCAGGACACTCACACCAAAGAAATGGAAAAGATCACTGGCGGAATGGGAATTCCAGGCCTATTCTAAGCCCATGCTACACATCGCTGCCCTTGAAAAACTCATTCACGAACTCAGCCGCCTGCCTGGCATCGGTCCAAAAACGGCCCAAAGACTCGCTTACCATATTTTACGTTCAGGGGCCTCCTATACGGAGCGCCTGACAGAAGCTTTAGAGCGAGTTCAAGCTGAAGTTCACGACTGCCCGAGATGTTTCAATTTCACAGATCTTCCTTTGTGTCGGTACTGTTCGGATCCCCACCGAATCGATGATATTCTGTGTGTGGTCGAAGATCCTGCAGATGTGTTTAGAATTGAGTCCTCGGGAGCTTTTCGCGGAAGGTATCATGTCTTGCATGGAACGATTTCGCCATTGGATGGAGTTGGCCCAGAAAATCTTAAAATTCGAGAATTAGTCGCACGAATTGAAAATGGAAATATAAATAAAAATATAGAAGAAAAAAAAACACACCGCAAATTCGAGAAGTGATTATGGCTTTGGATACTGATCTTGAAGGGGACACAACAGTTTTATACTTAAACAAGCTTCTGAGTGGTAAAGGTGTCCGCGTGAGTCGAATTGCTCACGGAATTCCGATTGGAAGTGATATTGACTTTATCGATGATCGAACGATGAGTCGGGCGCTTGAAAATCGAGTGGGGCTTTAATGTCTTTTATCAATAATAACGACAAAGAAATTCACATAAAAATTGTATACTACGGCCCTTCTTTAGGCGGTAAGACGACAAATCTTCAGTGGGTTTTTAGCCATACGGCTGAGGATAAAAATCGAATCTGATGGCCTTACACACTGAGGTCGAACGAACCTTGTTCTTTGATTTCTTGCCAATGGATATTGGCGTCATTCGAGGCTTTCGAACCAGGTTGTTGCTTTATTCAGTGCCAGGACAGAAAATCTTTGACCAGCGTCGCAAACAGATCATGACTGGGTTAGATGGTGTCATTTTCGTAGCAGACTCTCAAAATGAGAGAATGGAAGAAAATGTCGAATCGCTCAAAAACCTGGAACAAAATTTAGATATTATTGGTTATAACATTCGGGAAGTCCCCTTGATTATGCAATACAATAAGCGAGACCTCCCAAATGCAGCTCCCCTGCGAACACTGCGTGCAACACTAAATGCCTATAACGCTCCAGAGTTTGAAGCTGTGGCCTCAGAAGGGAAGGGCGTTATTGAGTCTCTGACAGCCATGTCTAAGATTATTATTAATATTCTTAAGGGTGGATCAACGCTATGACGAACCCTACGAAGAACGAGGGAATGACTAATTTTGGTTATGATATTGTTTCTGATGTTCAAAAAATCAAAAAAGAGAAGAACGCAGTCATTCTGGCTCACTATTATCAAGAGGGAGATATTCAAGATATCGCGGATTTTATCGGAGATAGTTATTACCTAGCCAAAAAAGGTCAAGAGTGCCAGCAAGATGTTATCTTATTGGCTGGCGTCGTATTCATGGCCGAAAGTGTTAAAATTCTGAATCCAAAAAAGAAAGTGTTGGTTCCTGATTTAGCTGCAGGATGTTCCCTTGTTCAGGGCTCTCCGATAGGCGCCTATCGTGCCTGGCGAGAAAAACACCCGACAGCCCTGGCCGTGACCTATATTAATTCCAGCGCCGAGGTTAAAGCGATCTCTGACGTGATTGTGACCTCTTCCAACGCGCAAAAAATCGTGGAATCAATTCCGCGCGAGCGCCAAATTCTCTTCGGGCCAGATCAGCATCTTGGTCGGTTTTGAGTCAGAAGTTAAACCGTGAGTTTATCTTGTGGCCCGGCTCCTGCGAGGTTCATGTATTATTTCACGCGAAGGAACTTCATAACCTGACCCTGGAGCATCCAGATGCGGTAGTTATCGCGCACCCAGAATGCGAGCAGAGCGTTCTCAATTATGCGACAGTTATTGGGTCGACCTCACGGCTCTTAGAGGAAGTTCAGAATAACCCAGCTAAGAAATTTATCGTGGCAACCGAAACAGGAATTTTCCATCAAATGCAAAAACTGCGGCCGGACGTCACTTTAATTCAGGCGCCGATCAAAGATAAATCCTGTGCCTGCAACAATTGTCCCTATATGAAATTGAACTCAATGGAAAAGATTAAAAAGGCTTTGTTGAGCTCCCAGCCCGAAGTGACCCTTTCAGAATCTTTGCGGAGCCAGGCTCAGATTTCATTGGATCGAATGATGGCTCTCAGCGCAGGTCAATCCGTGACTTGGCCAGATCGATTTGTGAACCCCGAGCCTTAGGCATGGGAAAGATCAATATTTTTGAAGATCTTAAAATAATTGAAATCCGCTTTCGGGAAATTCTTCAGTGCCCAAGTCTAGAGATTAGGCTCTCACGAGAATGGGGGGCCGAACACTCAACCCATCGTCAAGATATTCGACAGGGAATCCTGAATAGTTTTCCAACACTGAATTCCCTCGAGATTTTAAACTTAAGCCAGGCACCGGTCACGACTCCTGCAACGGCGAGCTTGCCGCATCCACGATTTTCTATATCACATGCAACTGGGCTTGGCGGTTTTGCGGTCTCTCTTCAGGGATCAGTCGGCTTTGATATTGAGGTTGTGGCACGCGTGACCTCAAAAATTGCACATCGTGTGGCTATTGGAAAAGAACTTGAATTGGCACCGAATCCGGCGGTTTTGTGGGTGGCAAAGGAAGCAATTTTCAAAGGACTTCGCCCCTTTTGCAACCGACCACTCTCTCGCAAATTGAAACAATTTGTTGGAAAAAAGTTGACCCACTTTTCAACACCTTTGAACTTCATCATCCCAAGAAATATGGAATCTCCGCTGGAAAAGGCTGTTCCTTCTGTAATGGTCATTATGCAATTGAAATATTCACTGAACTCCAGAATTGACTGAGGCCATAAGACTTTGAAGCGGCTTCGTGTATTTCCGCGGTTAACACCGTCTCTCAATTTAGAACAATTTGCCGAAAATGGGCTCATTCTCGCTTTGACACATAGGAGTTTAATCAGACTGGTCACTCTCCAACCTTCCTTGGAATGGCCTTGCATGATGGATTTTGCGGAATTGAATCTTTTTAGAATTCTCCGTAACTTTTCTCTTAACTTTGGTCCGGCGTTCACCGAAGAGACTGTTAGAAAGTAGGTGGGTCATGGTTAAGAAAGGACAACAGAGAAGACTTTCTCCAAGAAAGGAACTCGCTCGTGTCATGGTATCCTATGTTGCATCCATGGAAGACCTCGCAAAAATCGCTCGAAACTGTGAGATTTTGGATGCTTCTATCAGCGGGCTACTCCTGCTGGTGAAACGAAAAGATCTTATTCCCCCGTCATTGCGAGGAAACTTAAATCTGGATATGTTAGTCGGTCACCGAATATTCATGAGAATCGAAGATATGAATTTGGAGATCTCCGGAAAAATTGCTCGCACTAAGTTTTTGGGCAAGCAAGGATTTCATTTGGCCGTTGATTATACTGAAGAATCCCCTGAGTATTGGCGGGAATGCCTAATGGATCTATTGCCAGCACCTGGCGAAATTGACTAGAACCAAAATCCCAGCTCTCGCCGAGCTGGAACTCAAAGGAATCTAGAGGTCTACGAAAGGTGGCAAGTCTTTTTCTTGGCTCAGAAGAATCGAGTAGTGAGGTGGCAGAAACCACGATATCGCTTCAGCAATATCAGAGTATTCATTCTCAGGTGGATTTCCCAGAGAACTCAGTGAAAAAGCAAGATCATAAAATTTTGCCTTTGCTGCATCTGTGCCAGGTTGTTTAGCATCCGCCTCCAAGACCAAAATCTTAACTGCAAACAACCCCTGATCTCGAAAAAAGTCGCGTAATACCTTACGAACATAGCCAGGCAAAAAACTCTCGGTGGGTGGACCTGCCCTCAGACCATCTTCCTTCGAGAGGACCACGCTACCGGTTGGAATATCGGATTGATCTCGAAAGAAAAGTCCATTTTCTCTGAAATGCCAAATCATTCCATAGGGAAATACATAATCAGGGTACTCTTGTTCTGGATTTACAACGAGACCTATTCCCTTATCTGCCAACCAACCTAAAATTTTCTGTACCGGTTCGGGCGAACTTTCTGGGGTCGTAGCAACCTTATCTTCTGAGGTGGTTTTCACCAATAAATAAGGCCAGCTATCCGGGCCAGTTATCGGCTCCTCTGAAATTAATTCAACTGAGGAGCTAGTTAGCTGTGAAAAGAAATGGTTTTCCCAATTTCGATCACGGTCGGTGGGAGCAAAGGCAAGAAGTTCTGTGAGTGTTTTCATTATTTGTCTGCATAGCGCAGTAATTCATCATTGCCAATGTCGTTCTCAATAAAATTTGACTAAAAACGTCAAATCGGGAAACCTTTTTATCTATTGTTTAACTTTTTCCAAAGAATTTTACCGAGATCACTTCTAGGCAAAAGAGATATTCTTTGCACTGAACGAATTTTCTGATTCGGAAGTACTCGCCGATTAAATTGCGCTTTCATGGCCTCAATTTCTATCTCCGACCCAGTAAACGAATCCTCAACAAGAAGCTGAATCTCGTGCCCAAGCCTTTCAGAGGGAACTGCCCAAACGGCTGTCGATGATTGTCCCCTTGAGACTACTTCCCAAATTTCACGGAGGCCCTGCATGTGAGTTCCCTCCCCACCGATCTTGACGAAGTCTGAACTTCGGCCGAGCAAGATGAGTCCATCCCTCCCTTTTTCGACCATATCTTCAGTCCAAAACCAACCATCAGAATCTCGAATGGATTCAAAAACAACCTCATCCCGTGAGTTTCTATAAATCCGACCAGTGGCTAAGCTTGGGCAGCGAATTCCCAAAACACCGTTAATATTTACATTCATCTCGACATTCTTCAATGGCCGCAAAATCTGATCTTCAGAGAGGGACACCATTGAGGCGGTTTCAGTCATTCCATAGGTCAACCAAACTTTCCAACCAAGCTCCGCGGCCGACTCCTTCAGCTCTGGACTGAGAAAGCCTCCACCAACAAGCAAGGCCTTCATTGAATTCGGAGCCTTGATTCCATTTTTCACCAGGTCATAGACTTGAGTGGGCACCACGGACATATAGGTGACTGGATTATCTTTAAGAACTTTTGCGATTCGACTGATATCCCAAACATTTTCGGAAATGACCGAACAAGAGCAAATCTGAGCCCTGGCCAGAATAGCCAGACCGCCTACATGGTGAAGCGGAAGCACTCTGAGCCAGAGATCAGATGCCTTCAAATCCAAGAAATCGCAAACACTCACGGCATTTGCCAAAAAATCAGCTTTCGCAAGAACCACCAACTTAACATATCTGTCCGCAGCAGTGGTCGACCCCGAGGACGCTAGAATTAGACAGGAGGTCAGGTGCTGGGAATCTATGACTTGCACTGCCAAATCCGTCATCCATGTCCTTGCCTCTGGAGTGAGACGTGGATTTAAAAGCAAAACATTCTGCTGAGAGGTCCAAGAAATTTCACCTGGATTCACTTCCATTTCTGAGACTCCAAGAGAGCCGTAAATCCAAGGCCATAGGATGTTTCCTGATCCACGAGATTCATCCTTGGGCCGACCCTTTTGATTCGAACGCTAAAATCATCGGATTGATATAATTCTATAGTTTGGCAGCCCGCAACCATCGAAAGATTTTGGAATTCTTGTTGCAGCTTGTGCGCAAATCCCAAAGCCATCAAAACCCCAAGGGGATGATCCATGGCACTGGTGATCGTAATTTTGGTTTGATGCTTTTGTGCCTGTTTAATCCAGAAATTCAAATCAGAACGTGACGGCTTGACAACGACGACGTCCCAACAATTGGAAGGTAGCTGTTTAGCCAAAGCTGCCTCAGCCTGCCAATCAAGGGCAATTGGCACTAGGGCTCTCAAGTGCGCCCAATCTTTTTGATCGAAAGGACAAGGATCTTCAAAATACTCAATTTTAGTTCTTTCCTCAGGAGGCAACTGCAACAAAAAAGAATGAGCCTCATCGTATGTGAATTTGGCATTGGCATCGAGCCGCAAAAGTAATTTACTTGTATTTAAAATTTGTTTAACTACAAGAACTTCCCGGCTGGAATCTTGACCGACCTTTATCTTAAGATGGGTAAACCCCTCGTGCTCAAGGCCATTGAGATATCCAGCGAGGTCTCGTGTCCTGCTTGGATGCCCCGAAACGGTCTCATCCAGAATGTCCAAGAGGAGAGCATTGTTCGTTACCTGTTCCACTCCGGTCAGGAAGCTTTGCTTCTTTTGCCGATATTGTGCGTCGATAAATGCGTTTTGAACCGCACGCTCCGCTAAAGGGGTCAGCCTTGATAATTTTTTCCCTTTAGATTGGAGCGAAATCAGGTGGTCGGCTAAAGCGGGTTCTCCGAATTCGACCCAGGGGTGCAAGTCTGCATATCCAACACCGACCTCAGGAAATTCAAATTTTAACAAAGCACCGGTTCGTCTTCTGTGGGACGAAGGATCTCTTGGGATCAGCTCGTAGGGACTGCTCCAGCATTTCAGAAGATCCATAAACCCAAAGAGGCCAGTGTGCCAAAACTTAAATGGAGGGCAGCACTTTGCCCCAAGAATCTATTGTAGAGGGGACTTGGTTCATTTTGAAAAATATTTTTCACAATCAAAAGCGCCAGGGGTAAACTGAGCAACGAAAACAGCGCAACCTCACGGCTTCCATTCACCCACCAGTAGAGACCAAGAAGGAAGGGCCCAAGAGATAAACTTGCAATCTCATAGCGAATGGCGGTGACTCCAAGCCGCACGGCTAAAGTTTTCTTGTTAACTAGTCGATCCCCCTGAATGTCCCGCAGATTATTGATAGCAATTAAAACTGCGGCGTGAAGACCGATTTGTAAACCCAAAACAACTCCAGTCATCGACCAAGAAAGCGTCTGCAAAAAGTACATCCCATTGACTGCGACCAATCCGAAAAAAAGAACTACAAAAAGATCTCCAAGTCCCAAATAAGCTAAGGGCAAGGGACCCGCCGTGTAGCTATAGCCGAGTAAAATTGAAATCAATCCAATAAGGATGATAGGCAGCCCACCCCGCAAAACCAGCGGAACTCCGCATGCGAGGGCCACCACAAAACACAGACCTGCCAAAAGCATCACGGTTTGAGCCGACAAAACCCCTGATTGAGTAATTCTCCACGGGCCAAGCCGAGAGTCCGAGTCAGCGCCCTTTTTGAAGTCCACCGCATCATTCACAAGGTTCGTTCCGATCTGGATAAAAACAGATGCCAAGATTGCATACAGCAATACAAAACCATCAAATAGTTTTTCGTTGTGATAGGCTAAGGCCGACCCAGCCAAACAGGGAATCAACCCTGCAGTCAGAGTTTTCGGCCGAAAAGCAAAAAAAATACTTTGAACAAGGCTTCGAGGCAAATTTCGACTCATGGAAGGCGTGGAAATTTCTTGAAGTTGGGTTTGCGTTTTTCAACATAGGCGTTTCGACCCTCTTGAGCCTCTTCAGACATATAATACAAAAGTGTCGCGTTTCCAGCTAGATCCAAAAGCCCCATTTGTCCATCCAGCTCGGCATTGAAGCAAGACTTCAAGCAGCGAAGGGCCATTGGTGAATGTTGCATTATTTCTCGCGCCCACTTGACTGTTTCAATCTCCAGATCTGCTAAAGGAACAACTGTGTTAACCAAACCCATTTCAAGCGCCTGCTGGGCATCATACTGGCGACATAGGTACCAAATTTCGCGGGCTTTCTTCTGACCAATCGTACGAGCCAGAAAGCTAGAACCTAAACGACCATCAAAGGAGCCTACTCGCGGACCCGTTTGACCAAAGCGAGCGTTGTCCGCAGCAATAGTGAGGTCGCAGACGACATGCAAAACGTGACCACCACCTATCGCGTAGCCAGCAACCATCGCGATGACAGGTTTTGGAATCTGACGAATTTGCTTTTGGACATCCAAAATATTTAGGCGAGGAACGCCGTCACTACCCACATAGCCAGCATGGCCGCGAACACTCTGGTCGCCACCAGAACAAAATGCAAGGGGACCCTCTCCGCACAGAATGATCACACCTAGCTCTTGATCCTCGCGGGCAATCTCGAAGGCTTCTTTGAGTTCAAAAACCGTCTGAGGTCGAAAAGCATTTCGTTTTTCGGGTCGATTGATTGTGATTTTCGCAATTCCGTCGGCAGTTCTCTCAAAACGAATATCTTTGAATTTCTTAATTGCACTCCATTTTCCTGGGATGTGATTTGAGTCGAAGACTTTTCGTTTGAAAGTGTAGGTTCCATTTTTTTCCTTATTGATTGTTCCCGTAACGACCCAGACCGGCTGTGTTGTCGATCTATATCATTGACATCATAAAAACTCAATTGGGAAGATGGGTCTATGATCTCAAGAACCATGATCCCAAGAGCTCTCCGGATGGCTGTTTTAGGGTTTTCTATTTTGAGCGGCTGCGCGACCGAAATTATGGTCAACAAGTCCGGGCCGAGCTACCCTCCCTTTAGTGAGAATTGTAAATTAGCGTACGATTATGGTGATTTTGGCAAAGCCTACACTCTAATAAACAGTGGGAGCTTTGTGCAAGTGGGGTCTATTTCTGTTCCAAGAGGAGGCCCCGCTTTGACTCAGGGCTTAAAAGATCTTGTTCGCCCAAAAAGCTGTCAGCTGGGCGGAACGCTGGTCTTACTGGATAAAAGCTCCAATGCGTCTTTGATTGTCTTGAGAAAGATTCAGTAGAAATAGAATACACATTTCCCGGCTCTGCCATCATAGCACCCCAGCGAGTTTTGCCTTAATCCTAGAAAGATCTTCCCGGTTAGCTAGCACTCGAAGATTGACGCCATTTTCATCATATCTTTCGCCCGTGACCTTCATCTTCGCTCGAATTTCCCCAATGACCCCTGTGGTGTAGGAATCAACAACTCTTCTTCGACCATATCCTGCTCAAAAAATGAAATTAGTTTATTCCGAAGTTGGGCCACGTCTTCACTCTTTCTGGTTGAAAGAAAAATGCCTCTGGATATTCGGCTTTGAGGCCTTGCGCCTGTTCATCACTGAGACAGTCCCGTTTATTTAAGATAAGAAGGCTCGGAGTTCCACCGGCGCCGACCTCAGACAGGACCTGCTTCGTGACATCAAGCTGTGACCTAAAGGACGGGTCGGCAGCATCCACCACATAAAGCAACAATGAAGCATTAAGCGCTTCATCGAGGGTGGATTTAAAGGATGCAACCAAATCGTGGGGAAGCTTTTTAATAAATCCGACCGTGTCTGAGATCAAAATTTTCGGCCGAGTTTCCGGAGCGATGGCTCGAACTGTGGTGTCCAGAGTTGCGAAAAGTTTATTCGCTACAAGTACGTCACTGCCAGTTAAGGCCCGCATCAATGAGGACTTTCCCGCATTGGTATAGCCAACCAGGGCCACGCAATTCTCTTGCTCTCTTCGACTTCGACGAGTCAGGTGTTCTTGTCCAATCGATTCTAATTCCGTCTTGAGCTCCTTGATTCTGTCGCGAATGCGGCGCCGATCAAGCTCAACGCTTGTTTCTCCGGCTCCCTTGCCTCCAACACCACCGCCTCCTCGGTCTTCCCCCCCGGTGGTTTCGCGAATTCTTGGGGCCATATAGGTTAAGCGCGCGATTTCAACTTGCATTCGAGAAGCTCGTGTTCGAGCGTGTCGATTGAAAATTTCAATGATGACACCCGTTCGATCCATCACCTGAGCTCCGGTTGCACTGTCCAAATTTCGAAGTTGAGACGGTGAAAGGTCACAGTCAAAAATCACAACTTGCGCAAGCTCTGCCGGTGGTGCTTCATGAGCCAGAGATTCATCAGGCAGAGACTCCTCTAAATCATCGTGGTCATCGTCTTGATCCTGATTCTCGGTAGTCTCACCAAATTTGGCGGCTGCCTTTGATTTTTTATGGACAACCCTTGGAGCGACGATCCCTGATCCACCCGTCCAACGAGCGAGCTCGGCAAGTTTTCCGGGTCCAAGTATTTCGGCCCCCCTTGTCGACTTTCTTTTTTGAGACATCTTTCCAATGACCCGATAACCAAGAGTGGTCACAAGCCTTTCAAGCTCCTGAAGAGACGCGCTTTGTTCGGAATCGAAAACTCCAGGCAACTGAACACCGACGAGAATCGCCGAAAGAACTTCCTCTTTTCCTGTCGGATAAGTCATCTTGGGTTACCTTAATCTTTCGAGTTGTTCACAATTTGAGTTTGCCTTTTATTATCATCTCTAGAATGGGTAGCGTAATCTAAACCGTGGCCAAGCCCCTGCGTCAAGGTGAATGGACTGGACCGCGCAGATCTCTGGAGAAGGCGACGAAGAATTGCGAAGAACCGATTTTAAAAAGTATTCATTCCTTCAAACAATCCCATTTACCTCGAAATGACGCGCGTAGCAAGCTCAGCTTGAGCGTAAGCAGTAGAAACGCCACAGGAAGACTTTTGTTCCCGAACTTTGAAACCATCTACTGTTGCGTGAGGAGAACCGGAGAACCAGAAGAACCCAAAATAAGATTGGTGCAACCGCCAGGATTCGAACCTGGGACCCCAACATTCGTAGTGTTGTACTCTATCCAGCTGAGCTACGGCTGCGTTTTCTATTCGGATAGCTTTTTCTAATGAAATCTCGATCAAAAGGCAAGATTAATAAAGGCAAATCCTTGCTTTGGAACCAGCGCTGTGGCATCTTCGACTACTTAAAGTCTGATTCTCAGCATCTGTTTCGGAGAGGTGGGTGAGTGGCTTAAACCAAGCGTTTGCTAAACGCTCGTACTCTCAAAAGGGGTACCGAGGGTTCAAATCCCTCTCTCTCCGCCAATTTTAGTAAAACAAAAAGACCAAAAAGCTCAGCCGAGCAAAAATCACAAGCCTACTGCAAGTATTAATCTTGTAGAAAAAACCACCTGAATAGCAAATAAGTGAGTTCGAAGGGTTTAGCAACAATGACCTACAAACGAACTTAAGTCGATTGCCTCTTCGCTCTGGCGCGCAACCAGAAATGACAGTTTCAAAGGCCAGCTTCAAAACTTCAGAATCAGGCATCGATTTACCAATCACCGAACGCAGTGATGCGATGATACCACTACCTCGATCAGCAAAACCAATTGTCAGAGCCTTATCACTTTCTTCCTCGCTCTGTGGTTGTTGGCCCTCGAAATTCCAACATTAAAGTGCGCACCATCTACGGACTTCGATGGGGACGATCCTGTAAAAATGCCTTGGTCGATTAATTGATGCTTATCTTCAACAAACTAGACCAATGCCGGTCCCAGAATTTTCGGTTCTGGGATAGAATCAGAATTACCCATGACTGAAGACTGAAATTCCTGGGTGTATTTCTAGACTGTATGCTTGTTTTGTCCGGAGTGTTCATGTCTCGAAGTTTGGTCTTGTTTATAGTGGGTCTTTTTTCTATTGCACCATTAGCTCAAGCCTCATGGGAATATGGAATCTTAAGAGCATCTGAAGCCCCCAAGGGCTTCAAAGAGTATGGAATCTTGGAACGATATGTGGACACTAATCACGGGAGAATTTCTGTCGCAACAGTGTCCCTTGCCGTCTACGAAAAATCTGCATCAGAGCCAAACACAGAAGATGCTGCTGCCGCAAAAATGGCATCTTTGATCCGTGGTCTGACTTGGAAAAAGGAAGTCCAAAAAGGTGTCTTCATCTATACCGCCTATTTGAAACCCGAGTTACGATACTTTAAGATGATGATCAAAGATCTTGGTAAAAAACGGATAGTCACGATTGCGAATATAAGACAACCCTATGTCTTAGGCACCGCGTACGAGACCGAATATTTACAAAGAATATTTATGAAGAAAGAAGTTGATAATAAGCGCGCAACAAGGAAAACAGCACTCTATTGGAGTCGAGTTTTTGAGGAAGCAGAAGCTCAAACGATAAGCAATTTTGATTTCCAAAGACTCTTAGGCGCCTATGCCAACAGCCTCGGACAGGCCGGGGCAAAATTGGCTGATCAACTTGTTGGGGTGCGAAACGCAGTGGTAAGCACAACCGATCGCGCCCTATCTATCGGGGAGGGCGTAGTTAGCGAAGGTAGAAATATAAGTAATAGCATTAACAACGCGGCCTCTGCAGCGCGAGACGCCGCTAAGGCAGGACGGGAAATTTCAGCACAGGGCAAAGACACGACCGTTGCTTTAAGGGGGATGGTTGATGACGCTAAACGTACAGTGGATGATAATACTAATAAACTCGTAGACGAATCACAGGCATGGAGAAATGAAGCACAGGAGTGGAGAAAACAAGCAACAAACAAAAGACTCATTTCGCAACTATCATTAATATCTGGCCTAAGTTTTTCTGTTGGGTCTTTTGCGGGAACTATGTTGTGCAACCTTATCAGCAGTGGTGCCTTCACGCTATTGCGAGAGGCCTTCTATGCGCTAACAGGCAAACTTAAGCCTGAACTCATGGATGAAAAAAACAAACGTGCGACAGCAGCTTTGTCTGAATTAGATGCTTCTATAAATCAAATCAATAATTTGGAAAAGGAAATTGGACTGCTGGGCATGGGGTTATCGGAAATAGAAAAGGCGCCGGGTAGAGACGTTATTGAAAGTATCGGTGAGCAGGTTGTTGTTAGAAAAAATGAACTGCGCAAGATGATTGCAGGCCTAAACACTCTAAGAAATCAGACTGACATAAATAAATGTGCCACGGATATTCGAATGAAAGAGGACGAAATTTACAGACTTGAACAAAATAGTAAGACTCTTTTCCAAACCAAGAAGAAAGGCGCTGTCTGTGAGAAAATTCACGCGGCCCTTCTTTCCTGGCAACTTGCTGCAGCATCCCTACACCGTGCTAAACATGTTGTTACTCAGGAAATCACCACCATTCTCGGTAATGCTGAAAAGCGGAATATTGAAGCGTTCAGTGATCCAGCCTCTCCACGCAATAACCTGACCGAGTGTAAAAGTGTTAAGGAAATAAGATTAGAGCAACTTGAAAGTGAATACACCTCTTTTGGCTGTGACAAGAACCAATCCAACCCTGGCTGCACGACACATAAACAGAATATTGAGGCTCAACGAGCTTCGATTTTAACCTGCCAGGCTGACGTTGATATGATCGCCGCAACAAATGATTCTGAAAGTGCTGCTCATAGGAATAGCTTTACTCAGAATGCAATTAGCATAACAAGGGAACAGCTTCATAAAGTTGCGCGCTTAGACTGCCGAATGAATGATCCTCGTAAATTCTGTATCCCCGGCGAAGAGGGTCACATCTCGATTCTCAATGACCTTTACGCCCAAAAAATTGCTGCTTTTAAGCAAACTTGCCCAGAGGTCACTTTGAATCCTTTAGCAAATCCAGCGATATCTCCTAAAAGCCTAGCCGACCAACTTCCCAATCCAATTGCTGACCAGGCCTCAGCCAAGGACGCCCCCCCGCCCCTAGATTTGCCCCGCTGGTGGAAAAAAATTCTAGAGTCGTTCAAGTGAGATTTAGAACGTCCCTAATTTTGAAATGCAGGGCTAAAGACAAACCACTCCAGTGACTCACAGAATCTGAAACGGATTTGTGTAAATCCAAGTGATCCACCTTTTCGCATCGGGGAGGGGCAAGTAGGGACTGACCCTGACCTGCACCCTGTAGGTGCCAGGTTCGGTGATGGGCATCTGCAAAGTCTTGGTATTGAAAGTTGCGTACCGGAGTCCGTTGCGATAGACAACCACTTCGTAGAAGTCCTTCGGCTCAAGCGGGAGTGAGACCATTAATTTTTGATTTGGCTTAAATTTGAGCGCACTCCCTAAGGGCCAGATCTTGTTTGATCCATCTTCGACATAAGCATTGAATCCACGGGGATCCCCCAGCAAATCAACACTCACATAAAACTGACCGGCTTTGAGGGCTTGAATAATTTTGAGCTTGTCATTATGGGAATTTCCAGTCAGCTCCGACCTCAGCAACAAATGATTTGAAAGGACCTCAAAACTTCGCACATAAGACGGGAATCGAATTAAAAAATTCTTGGCTGGTATTGCTCTGGCAGAAGCCTCAGCTCCACCAAACGCCACAAATTTTCTCTTTTGAGATACCTGATCAAAAAGCGCTAGCTCTTCTGTCGGCTCAAAGAACAAACGCAAAAAAGACAACTTCGGATTAAAAGGGTATGTGAGCAGGGTCCAAAGGACTGAGAGCTTAGACTCCTCCCAAGCCCGCTGAGCCTGACTCTTGAGGTTAAAAATTTCCATCCCGTCCAGTCCTGATGGGATTTCTCCGCTCCAACTAAATCCAGCTTTAAAGGGATGAGCCAAAATTAACAAATTATCTTTATTTGCGGGCAGACGTTGCGAAAGCAAATCTGAAAGCGTCGTCTGTGCCTCACCGAGGGAGCGACCAATTTCTTGAGCCGTGGTTGAGCAATAAATCAATCGAGAATCAAGATAGCTGTACTTGCCCCCGGAAATCACGAGAGTGCTTCCCGTATAGCCGTCAATTGCGTCATTTTCCTGATTAGATGTCACCACCTTACGATCGAACACATTCAGATCTGAAATAATAATAAAATCAAGACCGGCCTGACGAGCTGCCGCCGCCACAACTTGGGGCGAGCTCGATCCGATCGATCGATCCGTGTGGACATTGACGACCCCCCTATAATCATAAAATCCACTTGAAGTTTCCACCTTGAGCTTCTGTTTAATAATCGTGGGATCGTATTGAGAAATATAAAACCCATAAATGAAGTACAAAATTAACAGTAAACTCAAAGACATCAACATTTTCATTTTACACTCACCTCATAAAGGTTGTGCTTATCAAATGGACTTGTGATCTCTTTAAAATGGTAGTTTTTTTCCAAATAGCCTGCTGGAAGATCCTGATAGCTTTCTTTGAGGTAGTAGAAGTGATTTGTCGTCGGGATTGACCCGGGGAGTTCATCGAAAAGATCGTAACGACTTTGTCCACGCAATTTGAAGGTCGGCGTTTTAGAAAAAAACCAAATTGAAGAAGCCATCTGGTAAGTGCTTGCAAAGAGTGGTCGATACTAATTAAGCTCTGCTGACTTCTCGGAATACTTTTTGGGTTCATTCAACTTATCGTGTAAAAAATTGAACTGTGGGAGTATCGAACAGAAAACGATGCCAGATATCAGCGGGACCCAAACAGTCGCATAAATTTTTGACCACCGCAAGATCCAGGCCTCGGTCGTTTTCTCTTCCGAAAAGAATAAAAGCCCAAGATGCGCAAAGGACATGATTGGCCAGTTAAGCTCAACAGGCCCCCGCAATGAAGACAATAAAAAGAATACTAAGGGTGTCCAGCCTAGATAAAAATGAATTCGTCTGTGCGGATCAACATCTGGGGGACGCTGGTAAAATTGTTTTGAAAATATCAGGGGAGAGAGCACAAGCGCTTGGCCGAGCACATATTCAATACTCCAGCGCCAATCCCATGGGCCTTGATTCAACCCATGGTCGACTTGAAACCGAAAGGAGGAAAAGTCATTTTGCAAGTTCCACGCTATGACCGGAACTGAAAAGATGACACCAAAAAGAGCTGTCAGCAAAAGTCCAGAAGGACGCACGAGTCCCCATTGACGATCACGCCACAAAAAAATCAACAGCCCCAAGGGCCACAACACAATGTGATACTTCGAACAAAATCCGAGGCCGAGAACGATCCCCAAAAATGCATAATCAACTAAACGAGAAGAACGAACAATCCGAAGACAGAACCACGTAGCCAATGTCCAGAAAAACATCAGAGGGACATCTGGCGTGACAAGTAAGGAGCCAAAGCCAATCAAGGGTGAAAGCATTAAAACAGAAGACCACAAAATCAAGCCTCGCCGGGATTGAAAAAGATCCTTTGAAACTTGGGCCCAGAAAAAAACCGTTCCAGCCGAAAGCAGGATTGAGGCCCAACGTGGAGACAAATAATCACTACCTAGTTCAGAAACTTTGAATAGCCAGGCGACAAAAGGAGGATGATCAAAGTAGCTAAGTTGCAAGCTCTGGGCCCACACCCAATAATACGCTTCATCCCCGATCAGGGGTACAATCGCCGACAGACCAATTTTGATAATTGTGTAGGCAATGATAAAAAAATAAATAAGCCTCAAATGAATCACCTGATCAATAAGACAAGCGCAGCGGCTTCCCGAGCATTCCAGGTACGCCAATATCTTTTCCGTTAAGGATAAGGTTCACTGCGCCTCCGTTATCAATACTCACCTTAAGTCCATTGCTACTCTTGAAGGTATGCACTTGATCGGCCGCCAGACGAATTTTGCCAGATCGACCGTTCAAAGAAGAATATTCGATTTCAACGGCGTCCATCGCTTCGACGATCAATTCAACCGGCTTTGGTTTTGGCTTGGGTTCTAGTTTAGCATCTAGTTTGGTATCTGTTTTGGTATCTGTTTTATCATCTGGTTTCGCATTAACTTTTATCTCTGGCTTGGTTTCTTGTTTAGTTTCTGGTTTAGCTTCAACTTTCACGACTGGCTTTGCATCGATCTTAGTCTCTGGTTTTGCCTCTAGTTTTGCCTCTGGCTTAGTCTCTGGTTTAACCTCTACCCTCATTCCTGGATTAATCTCTGGCTTTGCCTCAGTATTGACCGAGACCTTGGTGTCGACCTTCGTCTCAGACTTAGTCGGAATCGTTTTTTGGTCACCCACCAATGTTTCGATCGGTTGAGGCAATACAGAGGGCTTCTCACTACCCTGTCTGTCAATCCCAGGCTTATTAGACCCTGGACTATCACTTCCGGGCGATAGAAGTCCTGGCTTGAGGGTCACATCTTGCGGAGGAATGGTCGGCGATGGTGGAGTTTCTGGCAACGGATTCTCAACAACAACCTCACTGGTCATGGTCTCTTTTTGATATCTATCGACCACCCGTTTGACCATGAAAATCAGACCAATCAGAATAACAATGACCCCCGCATAAAGAAACGGCTTGATTTGAATTTCTGATCTTTGATAAATTTTTGGATTTTCTAATGGGGATACTTCTGTGGAAGTCGGCTTATCCTGAGGCACTCCAGCAACATCAATTGGATCCAGGGACTTTACTAGAGGAGAAGGTCTCGTGCTTCCCATCTCCTCAGCAAAAAGGGCCATGACCTCGTCGGCGTTCAGTCTCAAATATTGAGCATAGCTTTGAACAAACCCGCGCAAAAAAGTTTTTGCAGGTAACTGATTAATGTCATTTTCCTCAATCGCCTTTAAAATTTTACTGTTAATTTTTAAAGACAACCCAATTTCATGAAGAGAGAGACCCTTTTCTAGACGGGCCTTTTTAAGGAGTTCCCCCGTTTTTTTCATCAATCAGCCTTTCCTAGCAGATCCAACATCTGGCGAGATTTATCTTGGTATTTTCCATTTGTATAAATTCTAACAATTTCTTCAAATCGAGTCCTCGCTCGAGCCGGGTCCTTGGCCCTAAAATAAGCTAGGGCACTATAATAGTGAGGCTCATCAATCATTGATTTTTGACAAAATGAAACTGCTCGATCTAGAGCTCTTGCGGCTCGTTCATAGTCACCTTGCTCAAATATCGCCCGCCCCAAATAGTTATTTGAAAAACAACTGTCTCGTTTGTATTCGATAGCCTTGAGAAAGGCTTTTTCTGCCGCAGGATATTTTTGCTGGTTAAAATCTAACAGACCCTGATTGGCATAAGCCCTTTCAAGTCCCCCATAAGTTAGGTCCGCGAAAACAAGGTTCATTTCTATTTGGGCTTTTTTGTAATTCTTAGCTTCAATGTAAACACGCACTAAGTTATTTCTAGCGTCTGTGTAGCTCGGAAGTATGTCCAAAGCCCGCCGAATATGTTTTTCAGCCAAATCATAGCGCTCTCGCATAAAATAAACCAAACCGAGGTTGTTCTGTATCGTTGGGTTTTCTGGATCTAACTCGTTTGCAGAAAGCAGCGACGAAAGCGCCTCTGGATAACTTCCAGATTCGTAAAAGCTGACCCCCAGCTTAAGATGAAGTGCAGCCTTTTCCTTATTTTTTGGATCAGTCTGACAGCCACAGAAAAGACCCACAAACAGGAAAACTCCAATTAAAATATACCCAAATGGATAGTCTTGAGTTGGGGTCTTGCGCAAATCTGCCATATCTTGAAGTTAGCATCACCTTAGTGGGAGTCAATACTCAGTTCAACAAGAGTCTCTAAGTGGTTAGTTTGCGGGAACATTTCGAAAGATTGAATCTGTTCTATCTTAAGTTTTTTGCCCCTGCTTGCTAACGCTGCCTTCAGAAAACTCAAATCCCGCCCAAGCGAAACCGGATTGCAACTAACATAGATAAGATGTTTAAGACCCGAAGCGGCAAAGGATTTCAAAACAAACTCGCTCGTCCCACCTCGAGGGGGGTCCAAAACGACTAGAGTTTTTTCGTCTGGAATAAATCGCCGCAAGAAAATGTCCGAAGAAGTCGCATAAAATTCTAAAAATTTCGCCGGAGTTTTTTGTTGTTCTGATCTTTTTCTGGCCAATCGGACAAGTTCAGCATTGGATTCAACCCCAACAACTTGAGCTGACTTGTGGGCTGCCGAAAGTGGAAAGGTAAAATTACCAGCGCCACTATAGAAATCAAAAACAATTGCAGGTTTGTGCTTTTGACTCCATTGAGTTACTGTTGAAATAAGATCATCATTTTGAAGGCGATTGACCTGTGAAAACAGCTGATCCTCGACCTCATCTGCTAAAACTCGGTAGGCCCCAGTTCCTTCCTGAGTCAAATAGAGTTCAACCTTGATCTCGGCTTTACCGTCACGCCTGGGGAGGTGAACTCCCTCTCTAAAAAAATTCCGTAGTGGCTCTTCAACCAATAGGCAGTCCTTGACTGGTATCAATGTGTGACTCTTCCAACCATAGAAACCCAATTCGCTGCCTTGAAGCCGAGGTTGAATACGACTGCGGTACCCAAAAGCCTTGGGGCTAGGAATAATTGGATTTAACAACAGATCCATTCCCGGTAAAAATTTTTCTAGGATTTCTCGAACCAAACTCTCTTTTTCTAGAAGTTGTTGCTCTCGAGAAATCTGCTGCCAACTGCACCCACCGCATCTCCCAGCATATTCGCAAGGGGGTTGCACTCGAGAGGGTCCGGGCTGAATAATTTCTAGGATTCTTCCATGATAATGATTCTTCTTTGCAAAATCGATCCGAATTTTAAGACGGTCCCCTGGGCAAGCCCAAGGCACAAATATAACGGCAGTCTGATGTCTGGCGACGCCCTCACCCGTGATTGCCATCTTTTCTATAGTGACTTCAAGTTCATGATGTAAGAGGGACTCAGAAGAATCCCTCGCCACAGAGGGTTTTGACATCTTTAAGATTCTGATATCATTAAAGATTTACAATTTCATTGCGCTCAAAAAACAAAGCGATTTCGCGGGCTGCAGAGGTCGGACTATCAGAGCCATGCACTGCATTTTCGCCCATACTGTCACCAAATTTAGCGCGAATTGTGCCAACGGTTGCTTTCTTGGGATCGGTTGCGCCCATAATTTCGCGATTCTTAAGAACTGCATTTTCACCTGACAAGACCATGAGTAGGACTGGTCCTGAAGTCATGAATGCCACAAGCTCTCCAAAAAAGGGGCGAGCTTTGTGTTCTGCATAAAACTCTTCACACTTTGATTTTGAAATCAGGGAAAGCTTACAGGCCGCTATCTTGAGACCATTACTCTCAAACTGCTCAACAATATTGCCGAGAACGTTTTTTTTAACAGCGTTTGGTTTAATAATTGAAAATGTTTGCTCAATTGCCATACTTTCTCTCCGTTTAAGAATATTATTTCAGTAACTTACTTCACTAACTTACTTCACTAACTCACTTCAATTGTGATTTTAGGGTTGTTCCAAGGTCTGCCGGACTTCTGGCAATTTTGCAACCAGCAGATTCAAGGGCTGCAAATTTTGCTTCAGCTGTTCCTTTTCCACCACTAATAATTGCGCCGGCATGCCCCATTCGCTTGCCTGCAGGGGCGGAAGCCCCGGCGATAAAGGCTGTAATCGGCTTTTTAAACTCTTTCTTTATGTAAAGAGCAGCTTCTTCTTCGGCCGATCCTCCGATTTCACCAATCATAATGACCGCGTCAGTGTTTGGATCGGCATTAAAAAGCTTCAACACGTCAATAAAATTAGTCCCATTGACAGGGTCTCCACCGATCCCGACGCAGGTCGATTGTCCCAAGCCGACTTGAGTCAGCTGATGGACTGCCTCATAGGTGAGGGTCCCAGATCGAGAGAGAACTCCGATTCGACCCGGCTTATGGATTTGGCCGGGCATAATTCCGATTTTGCATTCACCAGGAGTGATCACCCCTGGACAGTTCGGACCAATCAAGCGAGTCTTTCGACCTTCCATAAATCGCTTCACTTTGACCATGTCTAAAACAGGAATGCCTTCTGTAATACAAATCACCAAATCTAGATCTGCGTCAACGGCCTCCATAATGGAGTCAGCCGCAAAGGGCGGCGGCACAAAGATAACCGAAACATTGCAGCCCGTGGCCTTTTTAGCCTCTTGAACAGTGTTATATACGGGCAAACCTAGATGACTAGTTCCACCTTCCCCGGAGTCACTCCACCGACCATTTTGGTCCCATAAGCCAGACATTGCTCAGAGTGAAAAGTCCCCTGAGCCCCAGTAAAGCCCTGGCAAATGACTCGAGTGTCTTTATTAATTAGAATCGCCATGAATAACCTCTCAATTTTGTGGACTTTTTTTACTTCTTCTGGGCTCTCACTGCAGCTACAACTTTTTTGGCGGCGTCTGTCAGGTCATCTGCGGGGAGAATATTCAAACCGCTTTCATTCAGCAATTTTTTGCCCTTCTCGACATTAGTTCCTTCCAAACGAACAACCAAAGGAACCTTTAGTCCAACCTCTTTAGAGGCGGCAATAACACCTTCGGCAATCACGTCACATTTCATGATTCCGCCAAAAATATTTACTAAAATGGCCTTCACGTTTGGATCTTTCAAAATGATTTTAAAGGCCGCAGTGACCTTTTCTTTGTTGGCACCGCCCCCACATCCAGAAAATTAGCCGGGCTTTCACCGTGCAATTTAATAATATCAAGGGTCGCCATCGCAAGACCCGCGCCATTCACTAAACAACCGATGCTTCCATCGAGCTTGATAAAAGCAAGATCATACTTCGAAGCTTCAATCTCGGTTGGTTCCTCTTCATTGAGATCCCGAAGCTCAAGAATTTCTGGGTGTCGAAAAAGTGCGTTTGAATCAAAATTCATTTTCGCATCAAGAGCAATCACTTTGCCCTCTTTGGTCACAACGAGGGGATTAATCTCTGCAATAGAGCAATCTGATTTAACGAAGGCTTCATAAAGACCAATAAAAAATTTAACAGCCTGGTTAACAACGTCTGGAGTCATCCCAATTTGAAAGGCAAGCTGTCTTGCCTGAAAAGGCATTAAGCCAACGACAGGATCAATATCTACCTTTTTTATAGCCTCAGGACGATGGGCAGCAACCTCTTCAATTTCGACACCGCCTTCGCTTGACGCCATCATAGCGACTCGACCGGTGACCCGATCCACAAGACAGGCTACATAGTACTCCTTAGCTATATCACAGCCTTGTTCGATAAAAACTTTTTGGACCTTTTTTCCCTCAGGACCAGTTTGATGGGTGACCAAGGTCATCCCAATCATTTTCTTTGCAAGCTCTCTCACTTCCTCAGTCGTGCGAGCGATTTTAACTCCGCCGCCTTTACCTCGACCACCCGCATGAATCTGAGCCTTTACAACCCAAAGAGCCCCTCCAATTTCCTTGGCCGCAGCTGCGGCCTCTTCAGGAGAGTGGGCCACCTTTCCTTTGAGAGTGGTCACTCCATACTTGCGAAGAACTTCCTTCGCCTGATATTCATGAATATTCATTTTAGTTAACCTCTTGCTTTTAACTGCCTAGGACCAATTTACATAGAGAGCTGACACTTAATCAGAGAGTTTTATATTAATAGGAAAGCTTATTCAAAGCCTCAACGAGCTCACGAACAGCCGTTGCCGATTTTTCAAGACCCGCCCTTTCGACTTCATTGAGCTTCAGCTCCATCACTTGCTCGACACCTCTGCCGCCAAGTTTTGTAAGCACTCCCATAAAAAGACCTTTCATTCCAAATTCGCCGCTCAGCTCGACTGCACAGGGAAGAATTCTCTGCTGATCTTTCAGTATCGATTCGGCCATTTGAACCGCAGAAGCTGAAGGTGCGTAGTAAGCAGAACCAGTTTTTAGCAGACCAACGATCTCAGCCCCTCCATTAACGGTTCTCTGAACGATCGCGTCCACTTTGTCTTGGGGCAAAATCTCAAGCAAGGGAATACCACCCACAGAACAATGGCGAGGCATCGGAACCATAGTATCTCCATGGCCACCAAGAGTGAATCCTTGGACATCTTTGACAGAGACTTGGCAGGCTTCAGCGACAAATGATCTAAAACGAGCCCCGTCAAGAACTCCCGCCATTCCAATCACTCGCTCGCGTGGAAAACCAGTCACTTGCTTTGCCACGTAGGCCATAGCATCAAGTGGATTCGAGACAATAATCAAAATGGAGTTAGGGGCATATTTCTTAATCCCTTCACAGCAATCTTTGACGATTTTTGCATTTGTTGTTAACAAATCATCACGACTCATTCCGGGCTTTCTGGGAATTCCGGCGGTGACAATCACAATATCTGAATCTGCAATATCTTTATAATCACTGGTTCCAGTGACCCGGGAGTCAAACTGTTCAATTGGAGAGGACTCATAAAGATCGAGCGCTTTCCCCTTGGCGGCCCCCTCGTTAATATCTAACAGAACCACGTCGCCAAGCTCTTTTTGGGCAGCCCAGTGAGCGGCCGTAGATCCAACAAAACCCGCCCCAATAACAGTCAATTTCTTTCTTTTGTGTGCCATTATAAACTCCTTGCGTTCAGCCCCCTATTGAATCTTAAATCATAGACTGAGACAAGCCTGATTGAGGCGAGTCAATGGGGATTTTGAAGAATGAAGGTCTTACAGCTCGAAAAGGTCAGTGTCCGATTCGATGAAAATCAAGTGTTAGAAGATATTAATTTGGAAATCTCCAAGGGGGAGTCCTTTGTCATATTGGGGCCCAGCGGCCAAGGAAAGTCTGTGTTGCTTAAAACATTGGCAGGCTTGGTGACACCAACTTCGGGTCGAGCTTTGGTCATGGGTCGGGGCTGGACTGATTTGCTTGGCGCCGAGCGTCTGAATATTTTGAAAAAACTCGGAATGCTTTTTCAGAAGAATGCCCTCTTTGATTACCTTTCGTGTTCCGAGAATATCGCCTTTCCATTGCGAGAGACTACGAATTTGACTGAATCTGAAATTCAAGAACGAGTGAGTTTTTTTCTGGAAGCCGTAGCCATTCCCCACGCAAAAGATCTCTTTCCGGATGAAATCAGCGGAGGCATGCAAAAGCGTCTTGGGATCGCACGGGCACTGGCCCTGGAACCTGAAATCATTTTCTACGATGACCCCACAGCTGGACTAGACCCGATCACCTCCCGGAAGATTGTTGATCTCGTTATTGAATTGCAGAAAAGAACAAATCAACTGTGATTGCCATTACCAACGATATGAATCGTGCGTATCAAATGGCCCACCGAATAGGGATGGTCGTGGATCGCAAATTGATACTCACCGGATCCCCTGAGGAAACCCGGCATCATGCGGATCCGCGAGTGCGGCAATTTGTAGCTGGCTCTTTGGACGGGCCCCTCACCGCTTTGAGTTGACGGACCATCAGTTGCGGGGCGAGAATTTTATCAACAGCTTCTCTATTCAAAGGTATGGCTATGAAAAAACAAATGATGAAACAAATTTCCGTTACATTTATTACAGCACTCTTGATGACAGCGGCTGTAGTTGGACTAATCGCCTGTCAAAGTGGACTTGTTGGACCGTCAAAGGGAGCCCCCGAAGGATCATCTGCCGCCAATGACAACGCACAACTTGGCAAAAAAAACTCATCAACTGACCCAAAGAACCAAAGTTGGGCAATTCAGATGCAAAATCTCAGCTCTGACTTGACCGATTTATTACCTCTTGCCTTCAATGCTGATGCCTTTCGCGACAAAGCTAACGAGGTTTTAATTCAAGAAAAGTTGCGAAGCCTCGATGAAAACGCAAAAGCGATCCAACACTCGCCGATGCAAACAATTGTTGATCCAAGTGTTAATTTTATTTCTTATGATTTTCATGATCAGGTCAAACGGGTTAGAGAAAGCTTTGCAGAAGGGAAGAAAGATTTCGCTCGCTATGAGCTCATCAGTACCTCTCATTTTTGTATCGAGTGCCACACCAGAAGCGCTGCGGGGCCGGCCTTTGGGACCGAAAGGTTTAACGAAGGAATGCTTAAGCTGAACCCCCTTGATCGGGCAGATTACTTGACTGCCATCCGGCATTTCGACCACGCTCTCGAAATTTATTTAGATTACTTCAAAGAGAGCGCTTCGAAGAAGATCAACGCCCTTCAATCAGAAAAGGCCGCCATCAGCGCTCTTGTTATTACCGTTCGATATCAAAATGACGCCAACAAAGCAGCCAGACTTGCGGACGCTGTACAAAAATCTCCTCACACGCCTTATTATCTGAAACTAGCGGCGGGTGCCTGGGCCGCTGACATTCACGACTGGATCAAAGAAAACATTGCCTATAATGCGAACAACAAAAAGAAAGCGATCGGGGCTGCTGGCAAGTTTGACCTCAAAGCCCCAAAATCCTGGATAGAAAATCACAAACTCGGCGCTTTGAAAAAGGGGCTCTCGGTGGTGAGGTTCTAGCCTTGCGCTCGATTGCCGCACTTAATGCGGCTTTGCCCACTCTTCAAGGCAAGGAAGCGCGAGCCGAGGCTTTTTATTTACTCGGTCAATCTTATCTATCTTCGGTTTTTTCAGAGCACACCAATCTAGGCGAGAAATATCTTGAATCTTGCATTCGCACTTTCCCGAAAACTCCATGGTCTAAAAAATGTTATCAGAAATACGAGGAAGTCGTGTACTCAAATTACACTGGCTCCGCCGGCACCTTTATGCCAGCGGACGAAGAAATCCGCCTGCAAGAACTCTATAAATTAGTGGAGTAGACTTCCATCTCGTCTTGGAAGAGCGGTGTTTCATTATCATCTAGGTCATCTAAAACCAATGCCACTGGCACTTCCTCAGATTGGTCGACCCTTAGGTTGGCGTTTGTTCTAGATAGTGTTGATCGCAACTTCTGGCTTGTCGCTGTTATCCATCTGGAGTAACTCATCACGCTCGTGTGGATTGAAGCCTCATTGCATGCGTGACTGAGCACAGAACTTGCGACCCCCCATTGCACGAAACTTTGGTGTCCATTTTGTGTTTTACCTTGGATAAAGGCTGGTCCTCCAGAATCTCCAAAGCAAACACTGCTTTTCTTCCCATCTGTCACAATTTCAGTGGCTGAGTGCTTGGACAGAATTGTGGATTGCGCAATCCTCAACGTGCCAGAACCTGTTTCAGTTGTGCCATTCGTGACCCCGTATCCAATCATTTTAATGAGTGTCCCAGGACTGAGGTCCACGGATGGCTTCGCGAGAGTGACCACACTGAATCCTTGAGGAAGACCTCCTTGAAAGTGGACCAACGCCAGATCTCCACGGCCCTTGACGGTGGGCCGCAGCCACCTCGCGTTTTGAGCATAGGCGTCTGCCGCCCGAATGCTCTCTTTCCCTGCACTTTTTACTTTTAGTCCAAAAATCACCGAGATTCTCCGCGGCTGCCCATCCACACAATGGGCAGCTGTGAGAATTATATCTGAAGACAAAATTGTTCCCGTGCAGAGGGCTTGACCTTCCGACCTCTCCGAAATCAAGCCCACAACTGAGCGGCTCAACCGGTCATCCGCCCGCAAGCTCTGTCCACGAATGATGGAATCTTGCTCTGCCTCCAACTGATTTTGATTTTGGGCGGTGTGCTCGCTTGAATCCTCGACTGGCGATCCACGATTCTGCGAACAATTGACCGTCCAAATTGCCAATGGGTTCGGACACCTTCAAAATATTTCCGTGCCCAAATTAAAAACAAAAATAAGTCGATTTTCCTGTTTCAAAATTAGATTGGATGGATAAGGTTTATTTAAGTGCCAATCTTCTAGTCATACTTTTTTCAAAGTGAGAATAAGTGGAAACCTAAAAGAGAACAGTCGATACTGGTCTCCAACGATACCCCATGGAGGGCACATGCAAAAAATTAAATGGCTGCTAGCGGGACTGCTACTCACTCAATCAGGATGCAAATTCATCGAAGACACCGGAACTGTGGAAACCCCAGAAGTTAAACCGCCTGCAAGCTTTGAAGTCACGAGTGACTCCTCCGCAGCCTCAAGCGGCACTGTGAATCCAGACGATCCAAAGAATATTACCTCTTCGAACCCTGGAACAGTCACTCCTGTCCTTCCTGCAATCGGACCAGATGGTTGGAGGGAAGATGCTGGCTTTCAGATCAATAGCGGAGCTACCGCAACTAACTCTCGAGAGCTCCTATTTGACTTTGATGACTATAATAAGTTGCGCATGAAAATATCTACAAATGAGACATGTGAGGGTGGAAACTGGGAAGATTTTTCTTCTCAAAAGAACATTTTTTCAGAGCGCATCAATCAAGTTTTAACATACTCCGTGAGATTTTTGGACTATGAACATAGTGAGACTACGTGTTTTAAATCTCAAATAGTACATGATACCGAAGGTCCTTCGATTCTATTTGCAAAATACCCAAATCAGACTCAGGATCCAAGCGCAACTTCAGAAATGACAATAAATATTTCTGATCGTTTAACCGCTGTCAAATCAGCGACCTGTCAGCTCATCATGGCCCAAGAAATCCTTGAAAAGCCCTGCGCATCCGGCAACAACTCTATTGTGATCAGTTCTCTCCCAGAGGGCCAATATAGCTTTGTCGTTCATGCTGAGGATATACTTGGCAACAAGAGTTCTGGTGAAGTCAAATGGTCAGTCGCTTCGACCACTCGCCAGATGAGTCAATCGATTCAAGTCAATGATTACAAAAAGGTCGATATCTTATTTGTCATCGACAATTCGGGGTCCATGGGCTTTGAACAAAAAAATATGGCAAGTCGAGTTGCCAACTTTCTCTCTGTCATTCGTGGGTTGGATTACCAGGTGGCTGTGACGACCACAGACCCCAGAAGCAGTGTTGTCTGGGGTGACGGTCAATTGCTTCCGTTTTCCCAAAGTGCTGGAAGCATTTTGGACATTAGAACTCCCGAGGCCACGGCCCAGGACTTGATTGGAAAAACGCTCCAACGCCCTGAAACAGGCAGCGGCACAGAACAGGCTATCTTCGCAACCTACCGGGTGATCGATCGATACATCAACAATCAAGCCACTCATCGCCAGTTGTTTCGCGAAGGGGCCCAGTTTGCGGTCATCAATATTTCAGACGAAGATGAGTCTGCCAACGGTCCCAAGAATGATCCCGAGAACTTAATAAAACATGTTCACGATACCTTCGGCGGACAAAAGACATTTAGCTTTCACTCCATTATCACTAAGCCCGGCGATACCCAATGTAAGTCGACCTATGGCGCAACTTATGGAGCGAGATATAAAGTTCTATCTGATTTAACCGGCGGGATTGTCGGCTCTGTTTGTGAACAAGACTATGCGACTCAAGTGACTGGGATTGCTCAAGGGGTCAGAGACCTTCTGAAAACTATCAGTCTACAATGCCAACCCATTACAAGCGGCTTTAGTATTACTATCAAGAAAGACGGACAAGCGTTCACCGACACTTTCAGGGTCGATGGCGTTAACCTTATCTTCGACCAAGAATTGAGTCCTGGCAATTACGTCGTGAACTACCGGTGCCTTAGATAAGTGGTTTTGGAGATATTGCTGTCTTATCTTCGGTTGAACTGGATCTGGACTTAAAAGGAAAAAAATATAGACTTGTCTCATTTTTGGAATCTGCCGCAAAAATCAACAAATTCCAGCCATTGAGGTGGCGCGCTCGAACTTGAGACATTCTTCCATAAGATTCCTCGTCGAACTTCTTGATTTTATTGACTCTATTTTGGCCCTCTGATAGCTAGCTGAGTCTTGTCTTTTTGATCTGGAGTATGAATGCACAGGAATCCATGGGATCCCGCCAAATCCTGCTTTAACGAGTATGAGGTTCACTCCCTTAAGCCTTCCCAATTGAGCTCCGAAGTTTCTACCTACCAGGTGCGGCCAAATTTCTTTTCACTGACCATCGAGGACTTGAAGGCCATTTTTGAGGGCCAAGGGAAAGAGCAATTTCGTTCACAACAAGTTTTCAAGTGGGTTTACGAAAAGCGAACCACCGATCCCGAAAAAATGAGTAATTTATCAAAATCTTTTCGAGCAGAACTCAGAAACCTTTTTGATTTTTCGCTGCCTCCTGTCGCTACCCATTTGAAATCGATTGATGGCACCCAGAAGTTTTTATTTGATATGGGCCAAGGGATGACAGTCGAAGCTGTTCTGATTCCCTCTGATGGGCGTTTGACTCTTTGTATTTCTTCCGAGATTGGCTGCAATATGGCCTGCCGTTTTTGCTTTACCGGAAAGCAAAAGCTCAAACGTCGGCTTCAAACAGGTGAAATTGTGGGGCAGTTTATGCAGGTCCATGACCGCCTAGGGCCGGATGAAAGAATTTCCAATATTGTTTTCATGGGGATGGGTGAACCTCTCGATAACCCCGAGGCTGTCTTTAAGTCGATTGAAATCTTGCACTCAACCTGGGGAATGAATGTCTCAAAAAAGCGAGTGACCGTTTCGACTTCTGGGATCGTTCCTGAGATGTGGCGAATTGCGGCTTCGAAAGTGCGACTCGCTGTCAGTCTCAACGGACCCGACGATGCGATTCGAACTCAAGTCATGCCAATTAACAAGCGCTGGCCCTTGGCGCAACTTCTCTCCGCCTGTAAAGAATACACCCGCGCAACTCGCGATAAGGTCACCTTTGAGTACGTTCTTCTGAAAGGTGTCACAGATCAAATTGAGCATGCCCGAAAGCTCTATAAGTTAACTAGGGATGTTCCTTGTAAGATCAACATTATTCCGTTTAACGAACATCCAGGAACTGGCTTTGAGCGACCTGACGATTCCCAAGTCGCCCTTTTTCACAAAGAACTCATGAATCTTGGCGCCCATGTACTCCTCCGGCGCACGATGGGCCGAGATATCTTTGCAGCTTGTGGACAATTAACGAGTGCCTATGAAGAGCACCCGAAAATGATGGATATTTCAAACTCAACTTTAGGAGGTCTTCGTGTCACAGATTCTCGTGGTGGGCAGCTTAGCTTATGACAGTATAAAAACTCCGTCTGGCTCGGTCAGTCGAACCCTCGGCGGGTCAGCAAATTATTTTTCTCTGGCGGCCTCACTCCTTGCTCCTGTGCGAGTGGTTGGCGTGATCGGAGATGATTATGTTGATGCCGATAAGAACTTACTTCTGCAACGACGTGTGGATTTATCAGGACTTGAAAAAGTTCACGGCAAGACTTTTCATTGGGAGGGCTTTTATGACACCAATCTCAACGAAGCCCAAACGCTTAAAACAGAACTGAATGTTTTTGAAAGTTTCAGCCCTAAACTTCCAGCTCAATTCAAGGATTCTGAATTTGTATTCCTAGCAAACATTGCCCCAGAACTTCAGCTCCAAGTTCTTGAGCAAGTGAGGCGCCCAAAGTTTGTGGGAATGGACACCATGAACTACTGGATTACCTCTAAAAAGCCCGCACTTCATGAAGTTCTGTCTAAAGTCGATGTTTTATTGATTAATGAAACCGAATCAGAAATGTTGACTGGGGCCCCAAACGCGATTGCTGCAGCTTCAAAATTGGTTCAGATGGGCCCACAGGCAGTTGTTATCAAACGCGGTGAATATGGATTTGCGCTTTATACCAAATCAGAAGGGTTTCACATACTACCAGCCTTTCCGATCGAGATTGTCGTCGATCCAACTGGCGCCGGGGACACTTTTGCTGGAGGTTTTTTTGGCTATCTTGCAAGCCTGGGGCGAGTCCCAACTGTCACTGACATGAAGGCCGCCTGTGTGGCTGGGACAATCCTGGCGAGTTTTACTATTCAAGACTTTGGAGTGAAGGCCATTGCTGAAGTCACAGAAGCCCATCTCAATTTGAGACGGGAAAAATATCTAAAAGTAATTTGTTAATGTTGGACGAGCCTTCAGTCTAGATTGTCTCGAGTTTTGTCTCAGGTGGGCCGATATGAAGTCGACCATGAGAAAAAAGGAAAACAACTCTGCAGTAGATGATCTTCTCGACTCGCTGCTAGAAGACATTGATAATTCTCCAAGCACCTCTTCTGGGGCTCATGGCCCTGAAGGTCTTCCTTTTTCGAAAAATAATCATCCCCCTGGAATGCCAACCAACGACTATGATCTCGAAGCGCCTCCAGAATATAGTGATAATCAGCCATCACAATATGATAGTGAGCAAAGGGGTTTCGGGGATGAGCTTCAGTGGGGTAAGCTTGATATTCCTGAACTTCCCCAACATTATCAAACTCCCGAAGAGGTCTTTGGTGAAGCCCAACCTCCCGCGCCAGATTTGATTGAGAGTTCCGCTCAAGAAGAAGTCCACAAGACAAAACATCCGCCAGCGAATAATCAACAGGATGAAACCTTTGCACTCGCAGGAGACAATGAACAAGCCCCAATGAAATCTTCGGGCCTTCCCGGAGCCTCTGATGTCGATCCAACTGTCACTGTCACCGCGTTCGCAAAAAAACAAAAACCCCAAGAACCTGAAGAAAAGGTTGCCATTGGTAGTCACCGAAGTTCTCAAAAAGTCGGCCAAGTATACACCTCTGTCGATGCAAGCCTTGCCCAAGCAGAGACTTTAAAATACGCTCAACAGAGAATTCTGCAGCTCGAGAAAGACCTCGAACGTTACCGCCAGGAAAATGACGAGCTTGCCTCCGCTGCTGAAATAATCAAGGCTCGCTCTGATGATTTTGAGAGCAAGCTAGTTGCAACCGAAAAAGAAAAGAATGAAGTGCATGACCAATACAAAAGTGAATTCACACTCCTTAAAGGCAGCTTGCAATTCAAGGAAACTGAACTCGGGAAAGCTCGACTGAAAATCGATGAGCTCGAAGGAAGAATGAAATCAGACTTTAAAAAGATTCGTTCTAAAGAAAGAGAGCTAGAAAATCGCCTGGAGCTTGCCCGGGCTGAGAAATATGCGTTGATGCGGGCCAAAGACGATAATATCTTGGAGCTCCAAAGAAAAATTGACCAAATTAAAAGTGAGCTATCCAACTACAAATCTAAAGTCTATGAGCTTAATAAATCTATTGATGGTCAAAACGAGCAGATTCGAAGAACTGTACGTGCTTTACGTCTAGCCTTAACAAGTCTGGAAGCTAAGAATGATAACATTGTTCCGATAAAGAAGGCAGAATAGAAGTCTATGGAACCTTCCGCTCCCTTGTCGTCTCAAACACTTCCACAGACCCCTACGTCTCCTGGAACGACTCCACTTAAGAAAATCAAGATTGTTATAAGCGATCTTCACTTAGGCAAGGGTCGACGACTTGACAATGGCGGGACAAATCCTCTGGAAGAATTCTATTTCGAGGACAAATTAGTTGAGTTTATTCACTATTATTCCACTGGCATGTATAGAGATTATGAAGTCGAAATGATTATCAACGGTGATTTTCTTAATTTTTTGCAGGTTGACTTCAGAGGACACTTTTTAACTGTCATCACCGAATCCGTAGCCCTTGAAGTTTTTAAATCAATTGTGCGCGGGCATGAAAAAGTTTTTCAAGCCCTGGCTGATTTTGTAGCTAAACCCAATCATACACTGACCTATGTCGTAGGAAATCATGATCAAGCAATGATTTGGCCTGCCTGTCGTGTTGCTTTTAACAATCTTGTCGGCAAACAAATTCGCTTCAAAAACTTGGTTTATTTTTTTGATGGGGTGCACATCGAACACGGGCATATGCATGAGGCAGCCAATCGGATGGATCCCAAAAAGTTTTTTCTTAAAAAAGATCTGGCTGAGCCAATTTTGAATTTGCCTTTTGGGTCTCATTTTTTCGTCGAATTGGTCTTAAGAATCAAAGAGAAATACCCTCATGTTGATAAAATCAGGCCGTTTGCCAAAATGGTTCGGTGGGCCCTAATCAATGAAACCACTCTTATGCTCACTTCCTTTTTATCCCTAGTCGGGTATTTTTTTAAGACATTGTTTGTCAAAGATCCCCGACGAAGTTGGCCCTTTCGCCGAATTTTAAGAGTGATGTTGGAAAGTGCTGTTTTCCCGGACTTGGGTGAATCGGCGCGTAAAATCCTGAATGATGACAGAGTCCACACAGTTATCTTTGGCCATTCCCACGTCTACCAGTATCGACAATGGTCGTCAGATAAAGAATATTTTAACACTGGAACATGGACTGAGCTCACCTCTTTAGATATTGTGTCCCTGGGTAAAATTACAAAGCTGACGTATGTTCTGCTTGAATATCCTGAAGACACCACGGCTCGTCCGCGAGGCCGACTGAAAGAGTGGAAGGGATATCACAAGATCGAAGAAGACGTCGCCATCTCTTAAGGAGGGACTTCTCTTGATCGAAATATCTCAAACAAACAGACCTACAGGGCCCGATGTGCTCTCCCATTGCCAGAATTCACTTCACTCGCTTCTGAAGCGAAAAGATCTGGGCTTTCTAGACCTTCCCCATCGAATTCCGCTCTGGCAGGAGTCTCAGAAATTAGGAAATCAGTGGCGGGAACGATTTCAGCAATTAGTAGTCCTCGGGATTGGCGGAAGCTCACTCGGCGTTCGGACTTTGATCGAGGTTTTCAATGTTCAAAACGTAATAGTTTTGGATAATGTGGATGGGATCACCTTTCAGCGTGAGCTTGAGCATATCAAGGACTGGGAAAAAACTGGATGGGCTGTTATTTCCAAAAGTGGAACGACTATTGAGACTCTTTGTGCCCTAGAGTTTGTTCAACAAATTTACAAAGAAAAGGGCATTCGCTTTGATCAACGAGTCGTGGTCATCTCTGAAACCACCGAAAACTCTCTGAGCAAATGGGCCCAATTACATTCGATCCCCCATCTTGAGATTCCAAAGGATGTTGGTGGAAGATACTCCGTCCTATCCCCAGTGGGAATGTTTCCAGCCGCTTATATGGGCCTTGATTTGGAAGCCCTTCGCCTGGGAGCGATCGGTGCGTTAAAAAAATACCACGGCCGTCACCCAACTGATGGCTCAATTTTCGAGCAGTTTTCAGCGCCAAGAATGGATTACCAACTTCTGGTTTTATTCATCTCGCCTTAAGTACTTCGGGATGTGGTGGATGCAGCTTTGGGCCGAAAGTTTAGCAAAGAAAACCAATCGCCATGGAAAAGAAGCACCACGCGTAAGTACACCAGTTTCTGCCATTGGAGCCACAGATCAACACTCAGTGCTGCAGCAAGTGATGGAAGGGGCAAAAGATAAGTTCGTTGTTTTTTGGCAATTTGAGGACACTGAAAAAGCGGGCTTGCCTCTTGTTGAAAGTCATTTTCCAGAGACAAAAGATCTTGTCGGTCGCCGAATGGGCGAGCTTCTGTCGATTGAAGCTGAATCAACTTGCCAGGGTCTAAACCTTAACGGGATCTCAACCATGACGCTGAGAGTTGCCCAGCTCAATGAAGAGAGTCTAGGTCATTTGCTGATGCTTTGTCAGATTTTAGTCGGCGGACTCGGGGAGCTTCTCGAGATTAATGCTTTTGACCAACCCGGGGTCGAGCTAGGCAAAAGACTCGCAAAAGAAAAATTACGAAAACCCTGATTGTCTCTTGAATAGCGAAGGAATTATACTTCTCCTATGGTGAGCCAAGAAGATAACTCAGAAGAAAAAACCATTGTTGCCTCGGATACGAATCTCAAAAAGCAGATTTCGGGGCAGGATACGACTGCGCCAGTCTTGGTCGTCTTGATTGGTCCATCTGGGTACCAAGGTAAGCAATGGCCCTTAGGACATGGCTCCGTGATTGGCCGTGCCGTTGAGTCCGCTATATTTGTGGATGATCGCTCCCTCAGTCGTTCCCACGCGCGTTTGGATATTGTTGATGGTCATGTCTCAATCGTAGACCTCGGATCAACAAATAGAACTCAGGTCAATGGACAAAACCTACCACCCATGGCCCCCTGTTCGCTTAAAAATAATGACCAAATTAAAACAGGCAATGTGATCTTCAAATATCTGGAATGTGGAAACATTGAGGCCGTCGCAAATCAGGCCCTTTTTGATAAGGCTAGCCGTGATGCTCTGACTGGGGCCCACTCCAAGGGAGCTTTTTTGGAAAGAGGTCCCGAGGTGATGAAGCGGTCTGAGGTTCTTAATGAACCGCTCAGTTTAATCGTTTTTGATCTCGATCACTTCAAGAAAATCAACGACACTCACGGCCACCCGGGCGGCGATTTTGTTCTTAGAGAATTAGGAAGAATTATCGGTCAAAAAATGATTCGGTCGAATGATTTTTTTGCCCGTTATGGTGGGGAAGAATTTGTTCTGATGCTCTCCGGGACGAATCTCAAAGTCGCCGGTGAAATTGCAGAACGAATTCGAACGACAATTCAAAACAATCAGTTTATTTTCGAAAACAAAACAATTCCTGTAACAATTTCGGTCGGTGTTTCAACAAAGACATCCACCGACACCGATTGGGAACAGCTCTTTGAGCGAGCCGATAAGGCCATGTATCAATCGAAGCAAAGTGGCCGCAATAAGGTGACCATCATTAGTTAGTTTTGGTGCAGGTATTCCTCTTATATTCATCCAGGGCCAAAAAGTATCGCTTTAGTGCCGGCACGGATTTCGCTGATATACCTACTTTGGATACATTGACTGGTTTTTAGGGCGAGAGTTTCCAGTCACTAACTATCTAGAATTTGTAAACAATTCTAGTGGTTGGCTGGGAGGTGCGAAAGCGCACCCCTAGGAAAAAAATTCATGGTATTAACCGAAGTTTAACAGAAACGAGTCTAAAGTATGGATCGAGAGCTTGAAATGCTAACTGATCTTGAGATCGTTGAAAAGGTTAAGTCTGGTGATCGGAAGTCTTTTTCTTTGCTGGTGAAACGTCATCAGCGAGGGTTGCTCCGATTGAGCCTAAGGTTTGCGAAAGACATGGGAACTGCTGAAGACATTGTCCAAGAGGCTTTTATTAAGGCCTATGAGAAACTGGCCTCTTTCGAAGCTCGCTCCAGCTTCAAGAGTTGGCTTTTCCAGATTGCTGTGAATACAGCACGGAACAAGTTTCGCAAGGCTAAAATGGAAACGACAGACATCGACGATGTTCATCTTGCCGTTGGAGCCGTTGCGGAATCCAATTTGGTTCAAACGGCTGTCGCCGATATTATTCAGCGGGAAGTTGATCTTCTGCCGTTTAAGCAAAAAACAGCTCTAATGTTGCGAATCTACGAAGATATGAGTTTTAAAGAGATTTCTGAAATCATGGACTGCCCCTACGATACCGCAAAAGCAAATTATCGCCACGCTCTATTGAAATTGCGCGAGACCTTTGAGCAAAGTCATGACTTGAAAAATTGGTCTGAACAGGTTGGAGGCTTTTTTACTGAACTCACCCAGCGTCCGGAGGCTACTGAATGAACTCACGATTGCGACGAACACTAAAACAGTCTGGAGAGACTAAAATCTCGCTGGATGATGCCTATTTCGAACGGCTTCATGATCGAATCATGAAGCAAATCGATGCAACCAAGGTCGAGCCCATATCCCAATTCGACTCAATTCTAAATCGATCAAAGTCCCTGTTTAAACTGCACGCTTGGTCCTTTCTTCAATTGACCTCTGCCGCTGCGCTTTTTGTAATATTTTGCGGGAAATCGACTGACTTTGTGCAAAACGTTTGGTCCTCGAGTCGGACCGTTCAACGAGCTCAGAATGATAAAAAAATAGTGAGGGTGGCTCTTCAATCCCCTGAGGGCTTATCCGCTTCATTCATTTCATTTCAAAAGGACGATGATTTTCTGATGGAAGTCGCCGCCAATTCCATGAACGACCTGTCCCGTGACCAGTTTCGCGAATTTATTGGACAAAAAGCCAATTAAGGCTCTTTAATACACCCAGATGGTAACTTTAGGTTTAACGTTCAGACTCTTTATGCCGATTTTAGCGTCAACTGTGTTTGCGGCGCCGCCCGTTTCTGAAAAATCAGACATCGGCACGAAAAAGAACCACCTTGAAGAGCTCTTTATTTGGAAAGTTAGCGAAGAGCTTAAACTTTCGACTGGCGACGAAAAGAAATTTTCAGACACGCTCAGATCTCTGAGTGCTCAAAAACAGGCAATTTCTCAAAAATTAGAAGACCTAACAGGTTTGTTTATTCACGCCAAAACCGACGCCGAACGAAAAAAGCAATTTGCTGCCTACCGAAAGGCGCTTATTGATTATAACAATTTGGCCGTTGATGAGCTGGACCAAATGAAGGGAATCTTTGGAATGCAAAAAATGGCACATTATATGGAAGTAAAAATAGATATTACCAATAAAATTAAGGCTCTCATTTCGAGCCCAGACAAAAGTGGAAAAGATAAAAAACTACTGCCCGCCCCAAAAGTCATTGAAGAGTAGAATCCCCGATTTCACTTCTTTTCGTTGTTTTTCGCCCAACCGGGAATTACATCTATCCAGTGGATTCGTTCTTTAACCCATTTACCATCCTTTTGTGACATTTGAGCTAACCCGTAGACAACCGCCTCTTTATTATTTGCCTTGTTCGTCATGACAATTGTCATGCCCGCCGCCACTTGTTCTGGCGTATATGTTCCTTCAAGAACTAAGGTCGCCTTCTGATCCTTGCTACTATAAAATGCGCTCTTTAAAGTAATCTTTGAAGGCAAAAGAGAGGCCTCACCACGAGTTGAATCTGTTTTTGCAGCTTCCTTATCTGGAGTCCAGTTAGGATCATCAACGATTGGTACTGAGGTGAGAGGGCCTCCATTTTCAGGGGGAATTGAGGCCACCGCACGTTCCGGTGCCTTAGTGATGTCTTCAACCAAAGCCTGGTAAGCTTCGGTCATTCCTTGTGCTCCGTCTTGAATAAATTTACTTCTTTTCAAAATTGCAGCATTGGATTTTCCCATGGCCCTAAAATGACTTCGAAAGGAAACTTGCCCAGTAACCTTCAAGGGACCGACCTCAAGGGGCTCCTTAAACACAATCGTTCCACCAACGACAGCCTCCCGAGTCTCAATGAATCGCCTCAGAAATGGTTGTGTTGGCCCTGAATAGGTGACAGGCTCTTTGCCAGGAATAAAAACTTTTATGGGATTTAAGGAAACTTTGCTTTCGATTTCAGCATAGAACCAACACTGATCAGTCGTTGGCAGACTTAAGAGCCCTTCCGCTTCATTGAATTTTTTCGCTGAGATGGCAGCTGCGGTCAGAAGAATTTCATAACGATTCGGCTTTTCTCCAAAAGGATCAACTATTTCATTTGAATATGAATAGTTTAAATTACAAACGCCCTCGTTGATATTGACGCTTCCAAGGGCCGTATCAAGGACCTTGGGAACCTCCATGAGGGGTTTCAGCAATTCCACCGCAGACTCCTTTGTCAATGGTGGCGGGACAACGACCGGTTTAGACAAATTCGAGATCTTTGCCGGCGTTGTCACCTTGGGTTTTTCGTCCAATTTCAAAGGGATTTCCCCAGGAATTTGAGCAGCCGGAATTTGGGCTTCGGGCATTTGCGAAATGGCAACACTCGAGATTAGCGAAATGCCAAAAAGTGCAGTAACAATAATCCGCCAAAATATTCTCTGATACATAAACTGCCCCCACAATGAACTATTCAATCCATCTACTCGGCATTTATGTCTGTTCAAATAAGGCTAGTTGAGCGTTTTGAGTCCCTGCTCTGGATTGGGATGATTCTCGAGGTGTTTGCAGCTCGCTAAAAATTTCTTAAAATCGGACCCGACCTTCGAATAAGCCTGCTGAAAATCGCCTAAGTTTTTCAAGTAAGTTTTGAAAACGCTCAGACGAGCATTGTTGAGTTTCATTTCAGGGAAGCGCGCCCAGTTTTTCGTTTTTAATCTAGGCTCTAAGTCCTGGATGAAACGAGACTTAATTTCCGAAAACTTCGCTTGTCGTTGCTCTTCGGTTGGAGGTTCGGAGTTCTTCGAGACGAGAGCATACCATGAGTCGAGGTTCTCAATTTCTTTTGTGATAAATTCTGAAAACAGAGATTCGTCAAAATTCTCGTCTTGAACAACCTTCAATGTGGGCGAGTTCGGTCCTTCCCTTTTAAAGTAAAATAACTCTCGTCCCTTATGGCCCAAAAACACAGCAAATCGTTCGTTGAAATGAGCCTGAGGTTTTATGTACAGAGTTGCATGAACCAATTCATGAATCAAAGTGTCTACAAGGTCATGTTCCTTGGAGCGTATCATTGATAACAAAATAGCGTCCTTGAACCACCGTAAGTTCGAAGAGGCTGTAACACCTCGAACATAAGTGTCTAGTGCTGCTGGTGCTTCTGGGTTGTTTAACAAAACCCTTTCCTCTTCGAGAGCTTCCGCCTCACTAAAAAATCCCTTATAGGGCATCTTACCTACAATTGGGAACGACCAAAGATAGCTCTCAAGCTTCCATTTTGGTGAAGCCGAAACGACCCAAGTGACATAAGCACGGTCCAGCTTAACATAGGACGTATAGAGTTGATCAACTCTGAGTCCAAGCTCAGAATCTGCAAATTCACGAACCTCCATGGCCAATCGAATTTTTCTTTTTTCTTCATCTGAGACTTTAGAATCCCCCAGAGCTTTCTCTAAGGGCTGTCGAGCAGCAAGCAAACTCATTTGATTCCAGCCATTTTTCACTAAATAGCCCATTTGGCAGGAGCTTAGAAACAATCCCCCCCAAAACAGAAGAATTATCTTCATCAGCGTGCTAAGCTTTGTCAGAGAACCCACGAAAGTCCTGCCCGTATTTGCGAATCATCGGTTGTCAGTGACCCACCGATCGGAGTCTTCCAGGCGTCGTAACTCATTTTGAAATTTAGTGAGTCAGTCAGGGCAAGCTTAAAACCAGCACCATAGCTGGGAACTACTGCAACATCTGGATCCAATAGTTCACGATCTAATGAATCCACTTGTATTGTTTGTTGGCGAGTGAGCTGAGCCCCGCCACCTTTTATGAATGGTTGAAACGAAGCCTTTCGATCAGCAAAAACATAGATCAAATCCGCGCCGAGCACTTTTGTCTTTTGATAAGTCGTATACTGGCTGCCGCCAATTTTTCCTGTCGAATACTACTCGCATCAGTGTAGCTGAGTTCAATCGCAATTTTTTCAAAAAATAGAGTGAAATAGATCCAGTTATGGATTCCGAATCTGTATAGTTATTTGCATCAAAGGAGGTTTTTTTTCGAGAGTACGCGGTCCCGAATTCAGTATAAAAAGCGAGTGCCTGGGTTGTCACAGAAAGGATCAAGAAGAACATGAATAGTAACAATAGAAATCGTTTCATTCCAATATCCTAACAAGATATCGGAACTAAGTCTTCCAGAGAGTCATCAGGACCTAGCGCTCAGCCCAGGACGAATTATTGAGTTGTACAGTGAAGGAATAGTTCAAATGAATAAAGCCATCGTCTTCAATCATTTCCTGAGGCGGATTCGGAAAAATTCGAGCATCTCGAAAGGCCCAAACCGTTGCTTGATCAAATTTAACGACCCCAGACTCATGAATCACTTTAGCTTGATGAATTTCACCGTGTGGTGTGAGCAAAAACTCAACTTTTGTTACCCAGTTTTTTTTAAGGACAACATTCACTAGGATGGGTTGATTGAAACTCTCAATGGCTTCTTTAACCTTCGTTTCCCATCGAAAACGGACGAGTTCTTCTATTCGAGCATAAAAACTATAAAACGTAAAACGATCTGTATTGAGGGCCGTGAATGATCCAATACTGACGTCCGTGGGTAAATCCTCCCCCACCGAGGAAGCCCCGAGATCACGCATTTCTTTTTTTATATTTAAGGGTTTAAACTCAGAATAGTCCAGTCCAGTTTGGCTAGTTTTGATCTTTGGCGAGGCCTCTGTGTTCGGGGTGACTTTTGCATTCGCCCTGGCCTTTTCTTCTCTGAATTCACGTAAAAACCTGGGCTCTGCCGCACGATTCTTAGTGAGACCAACTTCCCTCGCTCTTGTTTCTAGCAGAACTCGTTGTTCTTTCTCGGATTTGAACCTGACTTTTTCTTTATTGGTCGCCAGGAAAGTCTCCTCAGTCTCGGTCTGACGAACGAACTGTTTTTCTTTCTTAAGAATTTCTTTCAGAAGTTCTTTGTTTGATTTTTTTTGATTATCGTCTTTGGCTGGACTGATCAACTCAACCGCTACCTCATTGCGAGGAGTCTCTACTGGAGCTCGAAGCCAACTCTCTGGAACCAATGCAAGCCCCCATACATAGGCCAAATGCACGGCTAAGCTGACCATCATCCAGAAAAGAAGGTAAAAACGGCGTTCAGGCATTGCCCATCATTATAGATCAAATTGGACCTCAATGCCACGGTCTAGACCTTAAGTTTGAAAGTTTTTCCACCGAAGAAACATTAGCAAATAGGGGGAGTGGCATGGGCAAGGTCATTAATTTCACGGGGCGGCCGAAAAATCCGATTTCTAGCAATTTGCCGGAAGGCACGCGCCTAGCGTCCGTTGAATCAGTGACTCCGTCTGAAGCCGGAACTACGGTTGTCGATATGACAGAGGCTCGTCAGCAAATTATCAACAATGAGCGTCGAGATGTGAAGCGAACCATCCTCACTGAGTTTATTGGAGCCTTTGCTGTTCTTCCTGAACGTGGTTTGATGCGAATTGCCCTTTATGACATTTCAGAACGTGGAATTTCATTTGATGTTGAACTCACTGAAGGGCGATTTTTGGAAGGGGAAGAGGTCGCTATGCGGGTTTATCTGAATCATAAAACATACTTCCCATTTGTGACTAAAATCACCTACTCTCGGCCAATCGAACTCGATGGAATCACTCGTCACGGAGCAAATTTTGCTGACGGAACAGTGAATGATGTCGCGCTTCATCATTTTGTGAAGTTTATTGAAACTGTCTCCGCCTCTCTCAAGACAGACGATGGCGATATTCAAGTCTCTCATATTTCCTAAGGGCGCGGACTCTAAAGGGATGGACATCTTTGCTTCCTTCATGTCGAATTGAAGATAGAGTCACATTCCTCGCAGGCCTTTTGGCCTTAACACTAAAATCTGTGGCTCAAGGGAGATTTTTTGAGCCAGTTACCGTTGACCACTAGAAAAAAAATTGTCCTCGATACAAACGTCATTCTCTTTGACGCCCAGGCCATCCTTAAATTTGGTGATGCCGATATTCACGTTCCAATTTCAGTGATTGAAGAGATCGATCGATTCAAACGTGATCAGGGTGAAAATGGGCGAAATGCTCGACAATTTAGTCGTTTTGTGGATGTTCTCCGAGCTAAGGGCTCTCTCGCCCAAGGGGTAAAACTCGATAATCACGGAGAAAGCATCGTTTTTATTAATACGGATTTGCTTTTTTCGGGCTTGTCTTCTGAGCTAGATGCCGTCAAGGCAGATAATCGAATCTTGATGACAGCCCTGTCTCTTCAAAAGCAGAACCCTCAAATAAAAGTCGAACTCATCTCTAAAGACATTAACTTGCGAATCAAAGCAGATGTCTACGGAATCACTGCCAAAGATTACGAGCCTAATACAAGTGCCAATCAGGAAGAAATGTATGAAGGCTATCTTGAAATCGTGATCTCACCGGGGCAGATCGACCAGTTTTATAAAGAAAAAAAGTTTTTACCGCCAGATCAGAAGTTTCAGGTCAATCAGTACCTAATTATGAAAGACTCAACAAACCCAAATCATTCAGCCATTGGCCGATATAGTGATGCAGAAAAAGCAATCGTCCCCTTGCTTTCGCCGGCTGATAGCATTTGGGGGATCCATGCCCGAAATGTTGAACAATCCTTTGCTCTGGATTGCTTGCTCAATGACGAGATTCTGTTTGTCTCCTTGGTCGGTAAGGCAGGAACTGGTAAAACTCTGTTGGCTCTAGCTGCCGGTCTCTACAAAACCTTGGATGAGGGACGTTTCCAACGTCTGCTGGTCTCGCGCCCATTTTCCAATGGGACGAGATATTGGATATCTCCCCGGCGACATCGAACAAAAATTGAATCCTTGGATGCAGCCCATTTTTGACAACGTTGAGTTCCTGATGGGGGCGGATAAGAAAGCATCAGGACGTGCCCAAGAGTTAATCAATCAAGGAATGCTAAATATTGAACCACTGACTTATATTCGAGGGCGAAGTATTCCAAAGCAGTATCTTATTGTGGATGAAGCTCAAAATCTGACCCCCCACGAAATCAAAACAATTGTGACCCGAGCCGGTCGCGGAACAAAAGTTGTTCTGACAGGGGATGTCTATCAAATTGATAATCCCTATGTCGATTCTGCAAACTCAGGTTTGACATATGCGGTTGAGCGTTTTAAGGGTCATCCTATTGCTGGCCATGTGACTCTGACAAAAGGTGAAAGATCAGAACTTGCAGAGCTTGCAGCAAACATTTTGTAAACTGATAGAGTACACTGGCAGAGATAACGAAAAAGGGTGGAATCGAGTCATGAGTTCTAGTTCTAAAGAAATAGCTGTTGGCTATAAAACTTCCGTCGAAGTCAAGGTCACAGATAAGATGGTTCATCAATTTGGCGAAATGTGTGGCGATTTTAATCCGATTCATTTCAACGAAGAGTACGCAAAAACAACTCGCTTCAAACGGCGAATTGCCCACGGCATGATCGTCGGAGCCCTCTTTTCACGCGCCTTGAACGACTCCCTCGGAGAGGGTGGAGTCTACCTGGCTCAGTCTATGAAGTTTGTGAATCCCGTCTTTATTGATGATATCCTCACGATCGAACTCACTGTGACCGGCTTACGAAAAGAAAAAGGCATTGCAACTGTCGAAACTCTTGCGAAGCGAAAAGATAATGGGGATCTTTGTGTCAAAGGTGATGCTGTTATAATGGTTGCCGGCTCCCCCACAGATACAGCGACTTAGGTCGTGAGGACTCCAGTGATGGAAAGCTTCTAGGGCCTAATCCATGACAAGGTACAAATCGAATTGACCTCAGTCTGGATTTCGCGTTAAAATCCAGATTATGATTCAGAGACATGCTAAGTTGTCACAATCTCACAGCTTTTTCCTGTTTGGCCCGCGTGGAGTTGGGAAATCAACTTTACTCAATGCTTATTTTAAGAGCTCTGAAACACTTTTTATTGATTTGTTAGATTTGAGTCTCATGGATTCACTTCTTCTGGATATTTCACGATTCGAAGCTTTGATTAATTCCCAAGAGCATCGAAATAAAAGAGTTGTAATTGATGAGATCCAAAAACTGCCTCGACTCTTAGATATCGTTCACTCACAAATACACAAATCCAAACGCCAGTTTGTATTGACTGGATCAAGCGCGCGACGACTGAAACAACAGGGAACAAATCTGCTTGCAGGTCGAGCGTGGACATTTAATCTCTACCCGTTCACGATGGAAGAGCTTGGGAGTCAATTTGATCTTAAAAGAGCGCTTGAGTTTGGATGTCTTCCAGAAGCATACCTTGGGAAAGATTTTTTGAAACGAAAGAATACCTGTCCGCCTATGTTGGAACTTATTTAGAAAAAGAAATACAGCAGGAACAATGGGTAAGAAAACTTGAACCGTTTAGGAAATTCTTAGCGGTCGCGGCTCAAATGAATGGGAAAACCATCAACTGTGCGAGAATTGCAAGAGAGATCGGTGTCAATGATGTCACAGTGGCAAACTATTTTGAAATTCTTCAGGACACTTTGATTGGATTCTATTTACCTGGATTTCATCAATCAGTTCGAAAGGCCCAAAAACAGGCTCCCAAATTTTATTTTATTGATAATGGCATAAAACGGGCCTTAGACAAAACCTTGACAGTGGAATTGCTTCCGCAAACCGTGGCGTATGGTGAAGCTTTTGAACATTTCGTAATTTTGGAGATCGTAAAAAACATTTCATATAATCGCCTGGATTGGGAGCTCTCGTATTTGCGGACTAAAAACGATCAAGAGATTGATTTAATAATCGATCGCCCAGGTCAGAATCGAATTTTGATTGAAATAAAATCAAAAAAAGTGGTTTTGGAATCAGACGCCAAGTCGCTTGAGACTTTAGGGAATGATGTCGATTCTAAAGCCGAGAAATTTATTTTTTCACAGGATCCACTGTCCCGATCTTTCGGAAAAACCAAGGCCCTTCATTGGCAGGAAGGGGTGGTTATGCTTTTTGGCAAACACCCCTCACAAAGTAAATAGCAGCTTTCTGAACCTTAATTGAATTTTTTCTTGACCCGGTACTATAGAACCGGGTTTATCCTCAAAGAATGTCGAAGCCGCTACGAACTAAGGACATAGTGCATTTGGGTAATATTAGTCGTGAAGCGCTGCGCTTTTACGAGCGTGAACGTTTAATCCCGAATCCAAAAAGAAGCGAAACGGGATATCGAGAATATGATCCAGCGACTTTGCGAAGAATTCGCTTTATCAAGTTAGCACAAGAAACAGGATTTACTCTCCGCGAGATTCGAGAGTTTCTGTCCTTTGCTCAACATCGCAAAGTACCTCGGAACTTCGTAGCTCAAACAATCGAGACGAAGCTCACGATCGTAGAAGAAAAGCTTTCAAAGCTCAAGGTAATCAAAAAAACACTGAACAACCTCAAGAAACAAGCGCTGGAAGCTGATATGGAAACAATTTTCTGTCCCATTCTTGGCAAAATTGCTTTTTGCGCGGTGGACTTGGAACATAAAGATACTCAGGAGAGACTCAAATGATACTCGCTCAGAAAATACTGATTACTCTGGTAGCTTTGCTTCATTTCTATTTTCTTGTCTTAGAAATGTTTCTGTGGACCCGTCCAACAGGCCTTAGGGTTTTTCGGATGACATTTGAAAAAGCAACAGACACTGCCGTCCTTGCCGCCAATCAAGGTTTATACAATGGTTTTCTTGCGGCGGGACTTTTATGGTCGTTAGCCTACCTGATCCGATCGTATCAAAGCATATTGCCTTGTTCTTTCTTTCTTGTGTGCTCGTTGCCGCTGGCTACGGCGGGCATTCAATTGGATCGAAGATTCTGTTTATCCAAGCCTCCCGGCGCTAGTAGCTCTTGGAGCTCTTTTAGTCGGCTCTAAGTTGCATTAGGTTTGAGAGGAAATTTTGCATTTGGTTTTTTTATTAAATTAGGGGCCAGTTACCTCAAGGTACTGACGGTCACTTATGACATCAGCACTCAGGAGCATGGACCTAGTCCTAGCTCCCATGCTATCCCTAGAAAACCGTCGTCTCAGATTGAAACTGCCTCTTACAGAGCACGAGTCAAAACCGTGATATAAGCGTCACCTTTTGGACAAGTCGAACTGTCTGACGTCTCAACCGTTGCGCTATATAGACGCAAAGTATTGGCGTTCAGTTCAAATTTTGAATCGGCGACCTCGCCAACCGGACTGGTCGGTGCGCTCCCTGCAGGATAAGGAAAGTCGCTTGAGTAACTTAGAACTTCAGTGTGAATCACCGAACCACTCACTGAATAAGACACGACTGTTTTGACATTAAACTCAACGCCAGCCATAAACTTACGAATCATCTCCATATACTCTTTAGTTGAGGCGATGGTTTTTACTTTTTCTGGGGAATCAGGCTGCTTTTCAATGACTTCAAGGTAGTCTGCATTTTGTTTCAAAAGCAATTCACCTTGAGTTTTATCCAGCTTATATACGCCTTGCGCATCGGAAGTGGCTTTATCTGAAGTAAATACGACCGTCCCACTCCCACTAAAGTTCACATGTCCACTCGCAGGTGCCCCAGATTGACATTCTGGCTTCGAGTAATTCCAAGTGCCTTCAAAGCCAGCACTAGCGAGGGACATTTGGGACAAAGCAACCAAACAGCAGGACATCAAAAACGACCGAATCATAATATTCCTCCAAGAATCAAAATTGTTGAGAGCCCTTATAGCATGTTTGTTTTCACTAGGTAAAAAAAGAAAAACGACTACTCCTTTTTTGAAAAAACGCCAATACTTGTACAAAAAATTGTCCCTTTGCAGATTTGCCCAATTTGATGACAGCGACTTTGCTTTGTTCGATTTCGTTGACATGAATAAAAAGATAGGGAATTTGAATCTGATAAAAAGGTGTAGCAAATGTCAATTCTACCAATTATTCGAGACCGGGCTCACTATTCTGAGCTTTTTCAAAAAAATCATCTTTGGACTGCTGCAATCGATTTTATTTCAAAAAGACGTGGCCTTTGAAATATCTGGGCTACGAGCGATTCAGGGAAGACTTTCTGTCCCTACCCCACAGATTTTAGGTGAAGGATCTATTGAGGGTTGGCCCTATATCACTCTGGCACACCTCCAGGGTGTTCCCATCCAGACGATCTGTCGTTGAGCGGGGTAGCTTTGTTTTTTTCTTGGATCATTGACTTCTGATGTCGACAAGCATATATTTGACGTGTATTATATGCCTTAGAGACTATTTATGGGGTCAAATATATGCTTTTTAGGGACGCTCTGACTGATCTGGAACAATGGCACAGCCAAACGCCGCGCAAGCCGCTGATTCTTCGCGGCGCTCGCCAGGTCGGAAAAACAACATTGGTTCGCCTGTTTTGTGAGCGCCAAGATCTTCATCTCGTTGAGGTTAATCTAGAATCTGACTTTGAAATTAGATCAGCATTTAAGAGCATGGATCCCGAGGCAATCCTTAGGGATATCGAACTCTTAAAGAAAACAAGAATTAGCAAGAAAAGTCTCCTTTTTATAGATGAAATTCAGGCCTGCCCTGAGGCTATTCAGGCGCTTCGCTATTTTTATGAAAAGAAGGTAGACCTCCCCGTCGTTGCGGCGGGATCCTTATTGGAATTTATCTTGTCCGAACACACGTTTTCAATGCCAGTCGGAAGGGCTGAATATTTTTTCGTGCATCCAATGAAATTTGGCGAATTCCTTCGTGCTCAAGGAGAAACTCCTCTGATCAAAGCGTTTCAAACCTATAAGATTGGTCATAGTATCTCCGATCTCTTCCATGAACGCCTGCTGAAGGTTTACTATGAATACCTTCTTGTTGGAGGAATGCCAGAGGCGGTTTCAGTGTTTGTAAAAACCAAGAACCTAACAAAAGTTAAAGCTGTGCATAGAACCATCATGCTCAATTACCAAAGTGACTTCGCCAAATATGCCAAGAGAATTCCAGTCGCTCGATTGGAGAAGGTGTTTAGTTTCACGCCGGCACATATTGGACAAAAAGCTCGTTTTTCTGAAATGGATCCTGACGAACAAGCAAAGAGTCTTCGCCTCGCATTAGATCTCTTAGAAAAGGCCGGAGTAATTTATAGAATTTATCATTCTAACGCTTCTGGCATTCCTCTGAAAATTGGAATTCATGAAGGAGTTTTCAAGCTCTTGTTCGTTGACATAGGACTTGTGTCCTATGACCTCGGACTGGCCTACGAAGACGTGTTGGAAATTTACAATTCAACGAAGGGTCATTTGAACCTATTACATAAGGGATTGATAACTGAGCAGTTTGTAGGGCAACAACTTCTTGCAGCCCACACTCTGGATCGACTCGACCTTTTCTACTGGCTACGAGAAAGGCGGGCACAGAATGCCGAAGTCGATTTCCTTATACAAAAAGGGTCTACACATCATCCCCATTGAGGTAAAATTTGGAAAAACCGGAAGTATCAAATCCTCATTCAATTTGTAAAAGAAAAAAAGGCAAGACTGGGAATCAAATTCACAACCCAACCACCCCATGTTGAAGAATCAAAATACGAAGATCTGAACTTTAGACTTTTGAGGCTGCCAGTCTATCTAGCAGAGAGAATATTTGATATAATAGAAACCAGTCACACTCACTAATTCACCCGCCTAAAAACTTTTCAAGATGAGCGCGAAGATTTGTTTTCAATATAGCCAAATCGATTTTCTTCCCAGTCAGGCCTTCAATGCTCACCATCACCGAAGATTGAAAGCCGCACGGATTGAGTCCCTGAAAGGCTGCAGGATCTGCGAAGACGTTGAGGGCCGCACCATGAAAAGTGACCCACTTCCGAACTCCGATCCCGAGTGATGCGATTTTTTTGGCCCCAACCCAGACGCCTGTTTCGTCGCCAGCCTCGATCTCAGGCGATTTTTTTGAAGAGACCTGCCTTCGGGCTCAATGCCATAATCCTTTAGGCAAGCAACAATGGCTTGCTCAAAATTTCTTAGGTAGGCGCCGATATCTTTGGCAGCGCGGGAATGGCCTGGAATAGAAAGATTAATGATCGGATAAATAACTAACTGCGAAGGTCCATGATAGGTCGCTCGACCTCCTCGTGAAACCTCTAGAACAGGTCCGCTCCAGGTGGTTACATCACCTGGTTTTGTCGAGCGTCCCAAGGTCACTATTGGTGGATGCTGGCAAAAACAAGAGCCCCCGGAGATTGCTTCTGGGCAATCTCTTCAAGCAAAGACTCTTGCCGAAGCAAGGCCTCCTGATATTCAACAAGGCCCCAATCCAATAAGTCCAAGCTGGAGGTCTTGGAACCCTCTAGGGATGAAGTGATTTTCCATTCCCCGCCAGAGGCTTCTGTATAATATGAATGGCATGTCCTAAGGTGGCCTCTGCGGCCTCCATCATGGTTTCACCTAGTGTCGGGTGCGGATGAATAGACAGTGCCAAATCCTCAAGACGTGCCCCCATTTCAATAGCCAGCACGGCTTCTGAAATTAGGTTAGAGGCTTCAGGGCCCACGATATGTACACCCAATAAAACATGGGTCTTTGCGTCCGCGATCATTTTAACGAATCCATCGGTTTCCTGCATAGAGACTGCTCGTCCGTTTGCCGCAAATGGAAATTTCGCAATTTTTAAGTCGTTAAAACCTTTAGCTCGAGCTTCGGCCTCTGTGAGTCCAGCTGACGCTATTTCAGGATCTGTAAAGACAACCGCAGGAACTGTTTTCACATCAAAAGCTCGATTAGCACCTTTGATCACTTCGGCCACTAAAATACCCTCGTAGGAAGCCTTATGAGCCAACATGGGTTGACCACAGATATCACCAATGGCGAAGATATTTTTGATGTTGGTTCGACGTTGACCATCCACTTTAACAAATCCGCGTTCATCAACTGTGACCCCAGCAGCCTTCAAGTTTGTTTGATCACCATTGGGTCTGCGTCCGACTGTCACAAGAATTTTATCGGCTTTTAAAATCTCTTGCTTTCCATTGGCCTCGACTGTGACCTCATATCCATCTTTGCTTTTCTTTTGACCCTGGGCCTTTGTGTTGTACATGACTTTCACGCCAGACTTGACCAATTTACGAGTCACCACTTGGGCACATTCTGGATCAACCACTCCAGCCAACAGCTGCCCTTGAGCCTCAACAACTGTGACTTCAGAACCAAATTTCCTTAAGTACGAAGAAATCTCCAAACCGATATATCCACCGCCGATAACGACGATTTTTTTGGGTGCGTGATTCAAGTCCAAGGCCCCAGTTGAAGACAAAATATCTTTCTCATCAAACTTAAAACCCGGAATCTCAATTGGACGAGATCCAGTCGCAATAACAAAATATTTACTCTGAATCGTTTCAGAACTTGCCGCACTCGGTGCCCCAGCTCCAGCCTCAGTTTTTGCGGTGTTCACCGTAATCTCGGTAGCGCTTTTGAACTGAGCTTCGCCTCTTATAATTGTTACATTGTTTCCCTTCAAAAGCTGACTCACTCCATTTGACATTTTCTGACTCACGGAGTTCTTCCATGATAACAGCTTCGGAAAGTCAACTTCGACTGGCGTGTTTAAATTGAATCCCATAGTTGCAAAATCATGTTGGGATTTGTGTAGCCAGTGTGCCGCAGTAATCATGGCCTTTGAGGGTATACAACCAACATTTAAACAAACTCCGCCCAAAAACTCACGCTCAACAATGGCCGTATTTAATCCGAGCTGAGCCGCCTTGATAGCTGCAACATATCCGCCCGGACCGGCTCCAATAACAACAACATCGAAATTTTTCATTAGCGCATCTCCAACATCAGGGATCCTGGTTTTTCTATTCTCTGTATGAATGCTTTTAGAAAATTAGCCGCAACAGCTCCATCAATTAAACGATGATCTGCAGTCACCGTATAATTCATCACCTTCTGCACAGCCAAGGCTCCGTTTTTAATGATCGGTTTATCTTGAATTTTGTACATCCCCAAAATGGCAACTTCCGGGTGATTAATGATTGGGGTCGCATAGGTACCCCCAACAGATCCAATATTTGTAATTGTGATGGTTGCGCCCTTCATTTCCTCGGACTTCAACTTACCATCTCGAGCTCGCTTCGCTAGATCCAAAATTTCTCGAGAAATTTCCAATATTGATTTTTGATCTGCATTTTTTATCACCGGGACGACAAGCCCATTTGGCGTGTCTGCCGCAAAACCGACATTGAAATACTTCTTATAGACAATTTCGCTCGCCTTATCGTCAATAGAGGCATTGAACATTGGAAATTCGCGCATCGTTGCAATCATAGCCTTCATTACAAAAGGCAAAAATGTCACCTTCGTGCCACTCTTAGCTGCGAAATCTTTTAAGTTTTCTCGAAGGGTGACCAGCTCAGTGACGTCAGCTTCATCCATCAATGTAAAATGAGGGATAATTGACTTTGCCATCTGCAAATTCTCGGCAATTTTCTTCCGAATTCCGCGCAGTGCAACTCTTTCTTCCAGAGGTCCCAATGACTGCGGACTTTGATAAGCAAAGGTTGTCGTTGGCGAAGTTGCCGCCACCTTCTGGGCCGCAGTGCCACTCTCAAAAGTACTCTGCGACTGAGAAGACAGAACGTCGTCCCGAGTGACTCGCCCGGCAAGCCCGGTCCCGGTCATTGAATTGATGTTCACTCCCATTTCGCGGGCCAATCGACGAGTCGCCGGGGTCGCAAGGACCCTGGATTCAGCTACAGGCGGATAGAATTCAGCGGCCCCCGAACCACCACTCGCCGTAGCAAAACCAGCTGGAGGTGGGTTTGTTGCCGCCATAGACAGAGTTGCAGATTTTTGTTGTGGCCCAGTTTGCGGTGATACAGTCGGAGATGCCTTCACAGTGGTCGTCACGGATGAAGACGAACCTTCAAGTATTAGCATAACGGAGTCAACTTTAACAACATCGCCAACTTTAAATTTAATTTCTTTAACTTTTCCAACAAACGGAGAAGGAACTTCAACCGTTGCTTTATCAGTCATGAGTTCGGCGATTGACTGATCAGCTTGGACTAAATCCCCCGGTTTCACTAACCATTTTACAAGTTCACCCTCGCTGACACCCTCTCCCAATTCCGGTAGTTTAACAGAAATTGATGTCGCCGGGCCCGTTGGCGTACTCGGGAGAGGAGTTGGTGCTGAAAGGACTGGCTTTGCTGGTTGAGCTGTAGCAGCAGCAGGTGCCGCCGAAACGGAGGCCGCGGGCGCGGATATTGCCGTCGTGCTTGCACTTGGATCCAGGGTTAAAATCACTGACTCAACTTTGATAACATCTCCAACCTTGAATTTCAGAGTTTTTACGACTCCCGCCATTGGAGACGGAATTTCAACGGTCGCTTTGTCCGTCATCAATTCTGCCACCGACTGGTCTGGTTTAATGGAATCGCCTGGTTTAACAAGCCACTTAATAAGCTCACCTTCCGTGACTCCTTCACCAAGTTCGGGGAGTTTTATATCAGCCATTGATCACCTCGTTTGTATTTTTATATTCAATATTGGGTTCAATCTCGAGTCGTTGCTTTTGATTCATCTTGACTAAGCCTTCCATAAAAAATTCTCCGGCCCTGTACGAACTTCTAACAAGAGGACCAGACGCCACATATAAAAATCCTAGCCCTTCTGCGATCTTTTGCCATTCCGCAAATTTTTCCGGAGTCACAAACTCGATCACCTTCAGGTGTCTTGCGGTTGGCTGCAAGTATTGCCCAAAGGTCACGACGTCGCAACCATGCGCTCGCAAATCTTTCAAAGTTTGCAAGACTTCCTCGTCCTGCTCACCCAACCCTAACATTATGGACGATTTCGTATAACGAGTCGAATCTCGCTTTTTAACCAACTCGAGCACCGAGAGTGACTGCTTGTAGGTGGCCCGTGGGTCCCTCACCTTTGGAGTCAGACGTTCGACAGTCTCGATATTATGCGCAAAAACATCTGGTTTTGAGTCAACAACTTGCCAAATTAAATCTGCATTTCCACGAAAATCTGGAGTTAGTATTTCAACGATTAACCCTGGAACAAGTCTTTTGATTGTTTCAACAGTCTTTGCAAAATGTCCGGCCCCTTGATCTTCAAGATCATCACGGTCGACACTCGTTATAACGACATACTTGAGATTCATCTGGGAAATCGAGTAGGCCACTTTTTCTGGCTCAAGAGAGTCGATTTTTCCCTTTGGATTCCCCGTTTTAATATGGCAAAATCGACAGCCTCTGGTGCAAACGTCGCCCATCAACATAAAGGTTGCAGTCCCACCAGACCAGCATTCGCCCATATTAGGACACTTGGCTTCTTGGCAAACCGTAGCCAGCTTCAATTCCCCAAGCATTTCTTTGATGCGCACATAGTTTTCCCCAGATGGAGCCCTGACCTTCAACCAACTTGGTTTGGGAGCCTTGAGGGCAGCACTTGGTTTTGAATCTGAATTTGAGTCTGAAGCTGTCATTAAATCTTCCTATGGGTTCGATCTGGTTCGATTCAATCTAGAATCAACCTTCATAGTCGTTGGATAGATAGATATCACTCTATAACGTGAGATGTCATACCACAATCAAGGGATCCAGATTCGAGGGTCTTGTGTTAGCACAAATTATGAAATTTACTACTCCCCTTAGTTCTGGTCGCTTTTTGAAAAGGTATAAAAGGTTTTTTGCCGATATTGAATTTGAAGGGCAAATAGTAACAGCCCATGTGGCGAACACCGGGAGCATGAAAACCTGCTCAGAGCCCAATTCGCCATGTTATTTTAGCACCTCTTCTAATAAGGAACGAAAACTCCCATACACACTCGAAATGATTCAGGCTAGCTCAGGCGCTTGGGTGGGAGTTAACACGACCATACCCAACCGGATTGTCCGCGAAGGCCTAGATCAGAAGCTTTTTCCCTGGTGGGAGGGCTTTGACGAGATTAAGGCAGAATATAAAATTTCACCAGAGAGCCGCCTTGATTTTGCTCTTACAAAAGGATCAAGCAGAGAAAATCCTGAATTTATCCATTTTATCGAAGTTAAGAACGTAACCTTAGCCATTGAAAAAGAAATTAATGGAACTTTGTGTAGAGTGGCCCAATTTCCAGATGCCGTATCAGAACGGGGTCAAAAACACCTCAAAGATCTGATTCGGCTTAAGTCGGAAGGCCATAGTGCCGAAATTGTTTTCACCATTCAGAGGGACGATGTCAGTTTTTTTGAATCAGCCGACCAAATTGACCCGACCTATGGTGAGCTCCTCAGAGAGGCCTGGCGCCAGGGAGTTCGAGTGACTCCTGTCATCATTGCGGTATCACCTCAAAAAATCGAAATGACCCGCAAAGTTCTTGAATACAGACATTCTTGTTTATTTGCCTTCTGACAAATGGCTTTTTGATTATTTGCTTACTAGCTATTTGTTTTTTAGCTTATCTTTCTTTTTTTCCTGTTTCTCTTTTGTAGTCAGCTTTGGCTTTCCTTTTCCCTCTTTTGGTTTATTTGCACCCTTTGCCATTCGAAAACCCCTTTTCTAGCTTATTCAGCCATGTTTTGTATTGTCATGCTCTGTCTATGCTAGCAGAACTTCTGCAAATCTGAAGGAATATTTCTACAGCCCGAAATTTTTAGACGGGATGTCTCTGATCGCAGCACTTAGGGCGCGTCCAAAACGACGGGCAAACCTTAAGGTTTTAGCTTGATTCTAAGCTCTTCATTTCCTTGATTCTCATCACTTTGAAGCTTCAAATCCAAATGATCTCCAACCAAGGGCGTGCTAGTCACAAAATGATCTTTTTTGCGGATAAGATTGATTGTTTTTTCTTCATTTCCAACAAACAAAGTCGCCTCAACTTTCAATCTATCAAACTTAAGCATCGCTGATTTCTTACCGAGCACAAAAAGACTAGTCTCTTTTTTTCCTGGAACTATCTTAACCATAAACATTTGCCCGGACTCTGAAATATGTGAAGGATCAAGCGGATTCACGGCCACTTGAGCCCACACTTTACTAAAACCACCACTCAAAGGCAGTATCAGGCTTAAGGCAATGAGGCTTAGACAAAAATTAAAAACGGGTCTCATATTCAACTCCTTCTTACTCTCCAAGAGCACTGTTACTCATAACTCTTAGCCAGCTCAACAAAAGTGCGAAGCATCACGCCACTCGCTCCTTTCTTCGTGCAATAGTTAAGGCGGTTTCCAACTGCCCAGCCAGTTCCTGCAATATCAAAGTGAGCCCACGGAATACCCTCCCCAACAAACTGCTCAAGAAAGGCCGTAGCTGTTGCAGAACCTGCACCTTTGCCTGCGGACATATTAGAAAGATCTGCATAGGTTCCCTTCATATCTTTCAGGTGCTGATCAGTGAGGGGCATATTCCAAACTAACTCCCCAGAGATTTTTGCAGCCTTCTCGATTGAGGTTTTTAGCTCCTTATCGCGAGTGAAATAACCAGTATGAATATTGCCAAGAGCCACAACCATTGCCCCTGTCAGCGTGGCAGCATCAATAATCATCCCAGGATCTTGTTCCGACGCGTATGAAAGTGCGTCTGCTAAGATTAATCGCCCCTCAGCATCCGTATTGTTCACCTCAAATGACTTCCCATTTCTGGCAAAACATACATCTCCCGGTTTGTTCGCACTCGGGCCTGGCATATTTTCGGTTGAAGGAACTAGTCCAATCAAATTGACATCCAACTTTAAGCGAGCCGCGGCCAGCATGGTTCCAATAACATTTGCTCCGCCACACATATCAAACTTCATTTCCTCCATTCCCGCAGAAGGCTTAATGCTGATTCCACCAGAGTCGAAAGTGAGTCCCTTTCCTACAAAAATTAAAGGCTTCTGATGAGTCTTGCCCCCTTTGTATTCCATAATTATAAAGCGAGGCTCCTCGGAGGAACCTAATGACACACCTAAAAGACCACCCATTTTTTCTTTGATAATTCGATTTTTATCCCAAACCGTCACCTTAATTTTGGTCCCTTGGGCTGCCTTTTGAGCCTCCTCTGCCAAAATTTTAGGCGTCATTAAGTTCCCGGGCATATCACCAAGGTATCTTGCGAAATTCACACACTCCGCGGTAATAATACCTTCCTGAAATGCCGCCTTGACGGATTTCTCCTGGGCTGCACGACTGACAACGTGAATTTGTAGCTTTTGACCTTCCGATTCTTCGTCTGATTTAGCTTTTGCGGTAGTTACTTTGGCTTTTTTGGATTTCAACTGATCAAATGAATAAGAGGCTAAGGTTAACCCCTCTGCAAGTGCCTTGACAAAAGAAGGCGCCTCTTTTGTCGTTCCCTTGACTCCATCAAAGCTAATAATCGCCTCTTTAACTTTTAGCGCTTTAAGTGCATCATAGGCCGCGGCCGCCGCCTGGCGCAATCCTTCTTGATCCAGATCTTTATCTTCTCCCAAACCAATAAAAATAAGATTTCGAAACCCTCCAAAATTCGCCTCGCGAATTGTCACGGCCTCCAAGGCCTTGCCTGAAATGGTTTTTTCTTCTAATAATGAGGCATATTTTTTACTTAAATCGCTGTTGGCTATGGTTGCTAATCGATCCTTCCCTGCAGAACTCTTTGTAAAAACAATGAGGGATTGGCAAGAGATGTCTTTGAGTTCCTTTTTAAGTAAATTAAGTATCATATATTTCCTTTGTTATTTCCTTTGTGTACTTTATGTCCTTCTTAAAATGATTTTATGCGGCATACAAAAATAGAGAAAACTCGACCTAAAATCAGTACCATAGTCCGAAGTTTCTTCAAGCCTTTTCAATTAAGTCTGAGCATCAAACGCCGATAGGAAGCTTAGCAGATAAAAAACCAACTGACAGGAGCACTTCGTGATTCCCTATGTAATTGAACAAACCTCCCGGGGAGAAAGATCTTATGACATTTATTCGCGCCTGCTCAAGGACCGAATCGTAATTCTCGGTTCGGCTGTGACTGACGACGTCGCAAATAGCATTATTGCTCAGTTTCTCTTTCTGGAGGTCGATAATCCAGATAAGGATATCCATTTTTACATTAATTCCCCGGGCGGGAGCGTTTCTGCAGGCCTCGCAATTTATGATATCATGCAATTCGTCAAATGTGACGTTTCAACTTATTGCATGGGAATGGCCGCGAGCATGGGATCTTTGCTCCTGACTGCTGGCGCTAAAGGCAAAAGATACAGCCTACCAAACACTCGAATCATGATTCATCAACCTCATTTGGGCGGCGGAGGTATTGGTGGGCAAGTGACAGATATTGAAATACAAGCAAAAGAACTTGTAAAAACCAAAGAAAAGCTCACGCGAATTTATGAAACTCATACTGGAAAGCCCTATGATGTTTTGTTTAGCACCATGGAACGAGATAGCTTTATGAGTCCGGAAGAAGCTAAGAATTTTGGCCTTATTGATACTGTTGTTGAGTCCAGAAAATCTTCTAAAAAAGAAGGAATAATATAATGTCGACACCAAATGGCTCCCTTAAATGTAGTTTCTGTGGAAAAGGTCAACGTGAGGTTAAAAAACTCATTGCCGGTCCAGGCGTCTATATTTGCGACGAATGTATCGACCTCTGCAATGATATCATCGTAGAAGAAAAAGAAAGGGATACTCAAACAAAAGGACATTTTAAGGTTCCTAAACCTTTGGACATCAAAAATCATTTAGACGACTATGTCATCGGTCAGGCAACGGCAAAAAAATCCCTCTCTGTCGCAGTTCATAACCATTACAAAAGAATAAACAATATCTCACAGGGAAAAGGTTTCCGATGTCGAGCTGCAAAAATCAAACATTTTGCTTCTTGGTCCGACCGGATCAGGAAAAACCCTTTTGGCACAGACAATTGCAAAAATTTTGAATGTGCCCTTTGCCATGGCCGATGCGACGACCCTGACCGAAGCTGGGTATGTCGGTGAGGACGTAGAAAACGTTGTTTTAAACCTCCTGCAGGCTGCCGATTATGATGTTGAAAAAGCCCAAAAGGGAGTGATCTACATCGATGAAATTGATAAGATTTCTCGAAAGTCCGAAAATCCCTCCATTACCCGAGATGTCAGCGGCGAGGGCGTTCAACAAGCTCTCTTAAAGATTCTAGAGGGAACGGTTGCAAACCTTCCACCAAAGGGCGGCCGCAAACACCCTCAGCAAGAATTCATTCAAGTCGATACGACTAACATTTTGTTTATCGTCGGTGGCGCTTTTGTCGGTCTGGATAAAGTCATTGAAAGTCGAATGTCCAATAAGACGATGGGAATTGGGGCCAACATTAAGACGGCAAGCGAAAAAGAATATGGGGAAAACATTCTTCAAAACGTCGAACCAGACGATCTTGTTCGATTCGGGCTGATTCCTGAATTTATTGGACGCCTTCCCGTCCTATCCGTTTTAGATCCATTGAATGAAGATGCTTTGATAGATATTTTAGTTCGTCCTAAAAATGCAGTGATTAAACAATATCAAAAATTGTTTTCCTACGAGGGTGTCGATCTTAAGTTCACCGATAAGGCCCTTCGCTCCATTGCACAGACAGCTCTCAAGCGAAAGACCGGCGCTCGGGGACTTAGAGGAGTGCTCGAGACCTCAATGCTTGACGTAATGTTTGATATCCCTTCCAAAGCAAACGTGAAAGAAGTTCTGATTGATGACAAGGTGATAACAGAAAAAGGACAACCCAAAATTACATTTAAAACAGAGAATGAATTAAAGGACGAAGCTAAAATCGAAAGCCGCAAAAAAATTGCAGGCGGCGATCCAGCGGAGAGTGCTTAATCAGTGAAACTAGCTAATCAATGTGTTATTTTCGTCATTGATGATGAGGTGAATCACCTCAATCTTTTACAAATGCGTCTGCTTGCGTTAAACTTCAAAGTGGAAGTCGCTGCCAATGGACTTCTAGCTCTTCAAAAAATGCGCGCAAATCCAACGGCAATCGACCTCATTGTTACGGATATTATGATGCCTGGGCTAGACGGGATTGGACTCTTGCAAACACTTCGAAACGATCCAAAGCTCAAGAACATTCCCTTGATTGCGATGACTGGGTTTCCGGAAAAAAATCTGATCGATCAAAGTCTCAAATATGGCGTCACTGATATTCTACTAAAGCCATTTCCCTTTGATGAACTGCTCAGCCGAGTCAAAAGTCATCTTTCAATTGGTTAGGGCTCGTGCCAAAATAAAGTAGACAAAATTTTCTGCAGCGGATTTTAAATTAGACCAAGGCGAGAGGAGAAGCTGTAGCGGAGCTACAGCACCGACGAACAACGAAGGGATGATTTAAAAGACCAAGGAAAATGTCTACTTTATTTTGGCACGAGTCCTTAGGGCCCTTACGCAGCAGGCTTATGAGTTTTGACTCTCACGGCATGAATAATATCTACAAGTTCTGAATTTTGAATCGGCTTTGATAAAAGCTGGCTCACGTCTGCGCTTTGAAGTTCGGTCATCAGAGTCTGATCTTTGGGGTATCCTGTAATCATCACAATGTGGGCCCCTGGATGTTGCTTTTTCAACAGATTTACAAACTCAAATCCGTTCATTCTTGGCATTTTAACATCGACAAAAATCAAATCAAAATTCATTTGAACTTTGCCAGCTGGGTTCTCTTGAATTATCTGCAAAGCCTCTTGCCCATTCCGAGCTTCAGCAGTTTCGACTCTGAGGGACCTAAGTTTTTGGGAAAGCATTTTGCGAAAAAAAGTGTCATCATCCACGACAAGGGCACGTAAAAGATTCACACTTGGCACAACCTCTTCGACGGGAGGCTTGGGAAAGGTAAGAAAAAGATGTCCCCACATTCTCAGCACTTGTGAATGTCAACTCACCTGAATGCGCTTTCATAATATTGTAGCACAAATAGAGCCCCAGACCAATACCCTCACCGACATCTTTCGTCGTGAAAAAGGGCGTGAAAACCTTCTTCTGAACATCCTCAGGCATTGGTGACCCATTGTTCCAGATTTCAAGGATTATCTTATTGTCCGTAAGTTTAGACTTAATAACTATCTTGCGATTCTCTTTAATGTTCTGAAGAGCATTGCAGGCGTTTGTAACAATATTTGTAATGACTTGCTCAACATGGGTTGAGTCGCACCGGACAAACTCTTCAGAGACATCGCACTCCAAAGTGATTGAATAGGACTTAAGAACATCCTCTAAAATGATTAAACACTCCCTGACAACTTGCGCCAACGAGAGTCTGACCAATTGGGTTGATTCATGCCGAATCATCGCAAGCATCTTGGTAATTATCTTAGCCATTCTGAGTCCAGCACTCTGCATTGGCTCCAAGTTTTGCCTAATATCTTCTTTCGTGTATTTATTTTCAGAAAGTAAGTAATCCAAATTCTCGGCATATCCCAAAAGAATAGCCAGCGGATTATTTAGTTCATGGGCAATGCCGCCGGCCAATCTTCCAATATCAGCCAGTTTTGAGACCCGAGCGCTCTCCTCAAGAAGAGCCATTCTCTCTTTAGCCTGATTCTCTAGGCCAGTCAGATCATTCAAAGTAAAGATCAACACTTTTCGGCCCCGCCATTGAGTCCGCGTGGCAGCAAGACTAACTGGGCAAATTCGACCCGCTCTTCGGCGCAAGCCGAGGTGGCTTTCACTAAATTCTATGTTTGAACCCTGATGCCTTGCAATCTCAAGAAGTGCTGTGATCTGTTGGTGGGATTTTGCTGAAAACAGCTTATAAACTGTCAACTGATTCACTGTGTCTTTAGGATACCCAGAGATTTCCTCTGCTCGGCTATTTACAAAGATAACTCGCTCTGTCGTCAAATCGACGACGATAATCGGCACGGCAACAAGCGCAAATAGAGTTTCAAAATCATACCTGGAATGTTTGTTCATGATTCTCTATCGGCCTAATTATCGAAAATTACAGGCCCTGAGATGTTTTTTGTCTTTCTTGTTGGCTGAAGTGTCTCTATAATAGAAGGAGGGGCGCGATAGAATTGGGACCTGGACTTGGGTCTTGAATTTACAAGGAGGGATAGAATGAGCGAAGGAAAGCTGCAACAACTACCACTTTTGCCGTTACGGGATTTGATTATCTTCCCGCACATGATGATGCCGCTTTTCGTGGGCCGAGAAAAGAGCATTTCTGCCCTTGAAGATGCTATGAGTAAACAAACGGATATTGTGTTAGCAGCTCAGCGCGATGCCAAAACAAATAACCCTGAGGTCAAAGATATTTATTCGGTTGGAACAATTGGCACCATTATTCAACTTTTGCGACTTCCAGATGGAACTGTTAAGGTTCTGGTCGAGGGAAAGAGAAGAGTCCGAATTAAGAACTTTGTTCCAAATGAAATTTTTTCGTGGTCAACTGCGAGGATATCGAAGAAGACTCTGGGAATATTGTTGAAGCCCAGGCTTTGGTCCGATCCGTCAAAACCACCTTTGAAACTTATGTTAAACTCAACAAAAGAATTCCCCCTGAAATCCTTATGCGAGTGTCTACTATTGAGAACTCTGGCGAGCTCGCTGATATTATTGTCGCGCAGTTGAATTTGAAACTCGAAGACAAGCAAAACGTCTTGGAAATTTTCGAGGCGGCAAAGCGTCTTGAGCATTTGCTAAATCTTATGACCGGAGAAATTGAGATCCTTGAGGTGGAAAAGAAAATTAGAACTCGAGTCAAAAAGCAGATGGAGCGCTCACAGAAAGAGTACTATCTCAACGAGCAAATGCAGGCGATTCAAAAAGAGCTTGGAGAAAAGGACGACTATCAGGCCGAACTTCAAGAATTAGAGCTCAAATGCAAACAAAAGCGAATGGCTCAAGAAGCTAAAGACAAGGTGATGAAGGAAATTAAGAAACTTAAGATGATGTCGCCCATGTCAGCGGAAGCCACCGTGGTTCGAAATTATATTGACTGGGTTCTCGCCTTGCCTTGGCAAGAATATTCCGAAGAAACCCATGACATTAAAAATGCTCAGAAAATTCTGGATGACGATCATTGGGGGCTCGAAAAAGTCAAAGAAAGGATTCTGGAATATTTGGCTGTGCTCAGTATTGCACCCAAAATGAAGGGACCAATTCTTTGCCTTGTCGGCCCACCTGGAGTTGGAAAGACCTCCCTGGCTCGTTCCATCGCCTCCTCACTGAATAGACAATTTGCGCGAATTTCCCTTGGAGGGGTCAGAGACGAGGCAGAAATTCGTGGTCATCGAAAGACCTATGTCGGCGCGATGCCAGGAAAAATTTTGCAGGCTTTGCGAAAGGTCGATAAAGGAAATCCTGTTCTACTCTTGGACGAAATTGATAAAATGGCTAACGATTTTCGCGGTGACCCATCTTCAGCAATGCTTGAGGTTTTGGACCCAGAACAGAATGTGGCCTTTCAAGATCACTACCTTGAGTTAGAATATGATTTATCAAAAGTCATGTTTATTGCGACAGCCAACTCACTTCACACTATCCCTCGCCCTCTTTTGGACCGGATGGAAATTATCAATCTTGAAGGCTATATTGAACAAGAAAAGTTTAATATCGCAAAAAACTACTTAGTCCCTAAGCAGCTTGAAAATCATGGGCTGAAGGACTTGAAAGTTTCTTTTCAAGATACGACAATCCGAAATATTATTCGTTCCTACACCAGAGAAGCTGGGGTCAGAAGTCTCGAGAGACAGATCGCAAATGTCTGTCGAAAAGTTGCCAAAGTGATTGTCATGAACCAAGCGGTCATGGATATGAAGTCTGGGAAAAAGGCCTCTGGAAAAATAGAGAAGGTCAAACCCTACCTCGTGACTCCCAAAAAACTTGTGGAGCTACTCGGTCCTGAAAAATATAAGTACGGCAAAATTGAGACTGCTAATGAAATTGGGCTCACCAATGGTATGGCGTGGACAGAGGTCGGCGGCGACTTGCTGGTGGTCGAGGTCAGTGTCGTTCCAGGTAAAGGCAAATTTACCGTGACAGGGCAACTCGGCGAAGTGATGAAAGAGTCCTGCTCTGCTGCAATGAGCTACGTTCGATCTAGAGGACCTCTCTTTGGGTTTGATAAGGAATACTTCTCAAACATTGATGTGCATATCCACCTTCCTGAGGGAGCTGTGCCAAAAGATGGCCCGTCTGCGGGAATTGCACTGACGACAAGCATAGTTTCTGCCATAGCTAAAATTCCGGTTCGACGCACTGTCGCAATGACTGGTGAGATTTCACTGCGAGGGCGAGTGATGCCAATTGGAGGCCTCAAGGAAAAAATCTTAGCTGCTCATCGCGGAGGCATTAAGATTATTATCTGCCCGAAAGAAAATGAGAAGGATTTGAAGGACATTCCCAAAGAGGTTCTCAAGGAACTTAAAATCGTCCTCGTCGACCACGTCGATCAGGTTCTTATCAATGCTTTGGATATTAAGAATCCCAAAGAGCTGTTCAAAGTACAAAAGGAACAAGATTTTGGGGTTAGAGCTCAGTATTTGGGCCAAGAGCAGCACCACCATTGATCTTGTGTGGATTTTATTTTTGAAGGTTTTCCTGGGGGCACAAGCCCCCTTTTTTTCGTGGTTTTCCTTGCGGTAGTTTTTCTTTTGGTAATTTTACATTTAAGTAGTCTTTCAAAGTTTTTTTTAAAACTCTCCATTGACCGATCTGTAATAATCTGTCAAAAATGACCACCAACAATAACTGAATCTTAAATTTCACTCCGAGGTTCTATTCATGCAAGCTGAACGCGTCCTTGAAATGGGCAAGCTCAACTGCGATCGAGGCGACTATACCGCAGCTATTCCTCTGCTAAAAGAAGCAGCGGCCGTATTTTTCTCAGAGAGAAATTTTCCTCAGTTTTTGAAATGCCAAAATTTTCTCCTCAGAGTATACGCCGAAATGGATCGAACTGAGGAAATTCAATCGACCAAGGAATCCCTTCAAGACCTCGTCATGAAAGAAGGGTTCGAACTAAATGCCAAAACTTATTACACCCTTGCTGCCTGTGCCAGCCTCAGGGATCAAAACGCTTTGGCCCTAGATTATGGGCAAAAAGCGCTGGCCCTTGGACTCGCAAATGATAGCAAAGAAGACATCTGTCATGCAATTTTTATCATCGCTCGAACCTATTCCACACCCGAGTATCAAAGATATACCGACGCACTCAAAGAGATTTACAATCTTCAGGTTTTTTTTCAAGTTTATGATTTGCCTGACCTCAGAGCCTCGACGCAAATTCTAAATGCTCACATACTGCATCAGCTGAAACGACACGAAGAGGCTATTGAAGTTGCCTGGAAGGCCTATGACGATCTCAAGAACTCAAAGAGCCTCGCGCTTGCAACCTATTTGCTGATTTTAATGGGAGCTATCTATATTGATCTTGAAGAAAAAGATATGGCTCGCATGTATTTGAACTTGGCGCAGAAGTCTTTGGATCCAAAGAATCAGGTTCGATTAAATCGAATGGTTCAGGGCTATGTCGATAAATTGGGCCGGGAAATCGACCAGAATGTCGACCTAGTTTTTGATGAAATTGCCCATTCCGTAACTGAAAAAAAGCTAGGAAAAATTGACTTTAAAAACCAATTTATCCTTCTAGATTTGCTCCGCCTGTTCGTCTTGAATCAGGGTACAGTCTATTCAAAGGAATTTTTGGTTGAGAATGTTTGGAAACAGTCCTATGACCCTTCTGTTCACGATAATAAAATTTATGTGACTATAAAACGCTTACGAAAAATGATTGAGCCGGATTATGAAAAGCCAAAGTATATATTTAGAGCGAAGAATGGGTATTATATGAACAAGTCAGCACGAGTTCATTTAGAGATTTGAGGAATTTTTTTGATTGACTGAGGGGGAAATATTATGTTGCGTCGCTTTGGATTCCACGGCATGTCTAGTCTTCTTTTTCTTTTGTTGGTTAATTCATTTTCTTTTGCAACCCCAAGCCGTGTCACTAAAACCAAACCAGCTATTCAGCAGTCTTGGCAAAGTGATATTTCAACCTTAAAACCAGATGATATTCCAGTTCCGATTCCTTTTTCTCTACGTCTGCCATTTCCGTGGACCCTCACTTATGGAACCTGGGCCGCCCAAAAAGGAGAGTTTCAGTCCTATTTTTCATTTAAGATAATCCAGGAACGAGGCAGCCAAGAACGACAAATTTTGGTTCGCCAAATCGATGCGGTCTCTTGCTCTGTCATTGCCCGAGGAATAGGCTTTGTCAAAAATGATTCAATGTCTGCAAAAATGCTAAATCTGGTTGACGGCCGCAGCTATATTCTTGACCTAACAAGCCTTCCAGAGGCCGTGCTCCCCAAACAAATCTCAGCCACCCCAATTCGTGGTCGAGCCATGATTCTATCGATCACCACAAGCTGCCAAGAGCAGGAGACTTTCCACATGGGTCTCCATAAAATGGCAAACCAACTGGATTTCGACTGCAATTCAGATCATGACTTTGGCAAATTGGCCTTTTGAAACTTTGTTTTTAGAAGCTTGCCAGCGGGCCATTTTCTTGCTAGTCAATGACCCAGCAAACCAACACAGGGAGTTAGCTCAGTTGGTAGAGCGCCACCCTTACAAGGTGGATGTCGCAGGTTCGAATCCTGTACTCCCTACCAAATCTTACCAAAGGTAAGTATTTGAAATAACCTCTGAAATCTCAGGGGTTTTTTAGTTTCTGGGGTTTGGAAATTGGTAAAAACTTTGAGTGAAATGGTAAAAAGGTAGTTAGAATAAATTTGAGATGAGGAATTTAAAAATTGAAAGCAAAAATTCTTCCGCTATCAAAAAATCATAAAGACTACGAAGATGTGCCGGACGATTTGAAATGGGCTGTTCCACTCCATGAGCATGATTGCTGATTCTTTCGTCTGTCTGGTACTCTTTTTCATGAGGAGCCTTTCTTTGTTAAGCTGTGGAAATAATTCCACAAAAGTTTGGCTTCCTCAACTTTCAACTAGATTTTAGATTTCTCCAAAACTGGTGAGATCTCAAGAATTGATTTGAAGAGGCTGTGCCGCTTTTCTGCATGTTCCGGAGCATGACGGCCAGTGATTCCGGTCCCATGACGGCCACCCTTTCCGGAAGCATGGCGGCCACCAATTCCGGGGTCAATCCGGCCACCTTGGCTGACACCGTCAGAAGGGGTGGCCGTCATGGCCGGAATACTCAATCTATATCGGTTCATATTATAAGGAAACTATTTGTAAAAAGTAGATTAACATCAGATTGCCTTATCTTAGCTTGCAGCTAAAACATCTGCGTAAATCGCAAATACTCCCGCTTTATGGTGATGAGTTGCTTTTGCTATTTGATAAGCAGTGCTTTCCGAATGTTTAGTTAAGTAACTGACTGCATCAGCATTGACGACAGATCCAAATAAAGCTCGGTTTTTTAATTCCAAACAATTTTTAAATATAGCCTTTGTTGGTCTTAAAAATTTAACCCTGTCGAATTTAAACTGCGGCGCAATGATCCCATACTTTAAAAAGTACGTGGCAAGTAAACGCGGAGTCGGACCGCCTAGTAGCTGCTCTTCAATGTTTTTCTTTTTACAAAACGGTTTAACTATTTTCCATTGCAGAGGCCGAATTTTATTTATTACTAAAAACTCAATAAAACTACCAAGCATAGCAGAATCATGAACCTGACCCGATTGAATAAGTCTTCTTATTTTAGATGGGCTTAGCAAGTGGCCGAATTGTAGCAGCCAACAAAGAAACCCTTCTACTGCCCTTGAGGTTTTTAGATTGTATGTAGCTGACAAAAAAAATTGTTCAATATCGATATAAGACGTTTCCAAATTTTTACTAGACGAAACGGGCTGAATAGCAATTCCAAAGTAATACGCTATACCTTGAAATTCATGGGGTGGTATTTTAGTTTGCAATTTTTCTGAGGTCATTGAGTGTCTCCTCAAACTCTTTTAAAATTTTTGCCGACAAAATTTCAGTTGGCGCATTGGACTCTTTAATAAATTCTATAGCGCTTTCAATTTCTTCTTTTGCTGGCCGCAGTAAAACAAGATCTTCCCAATCTTATTTGTATAGTCTCGTCGAATTGAAAAAGCTGATGCTTTCATTTTAATTAAATCTTCACGACTAACCAAAGAAGCTTTTATAGATTTCCACCGGTCTATTGGTTTGGCTCTTGATAAGATTCCTCGCGGCAAACTAACAGTTGATGCCTGATCATTCAGCCAGCGAGGACCAATTCCTAAATTATTTCCAATACTTTCGATAATGTGTTTGATCTCATCTGAATGAAGCTGCGTGATACTATCAACGTCCAAAGTATGCTCTGAGCGAGAATAGCCAGAAAGATGAAGCGCATAAGCTCCACAAATAACAATTTCTATCTTCAAATTTCTATTCGTTAATTCTTCATCAAGCTTTGTTAAGGCTATAGCTAAAATATCGTTCACTTAATCTCCAAATTAATAGGTATTATTATAATACCACATTTAACTTAATAAATTCAATACGTTATTGACTAATTATTTTAACCATTTTATTGTATAATATCAAGAGGATAGAGCTATGACAGTGAATTGGTAGAGCGCCACCCTTACAAGGTGGATGTCGCAGGTTCGAATCCTGTACTCCCTACCAAATAAACCACCGAAATCACGGTGGTTTTTTAGTTTCCGAAATCTGCAATTGGTAGAGTGAATTAAAAATTTGGTAGAATGGTAAAAAGACTTACCTGTGATTTGAAAAAAACAAAACCTGTAATGGCAACTTATTCAACATGCTAGCTCAAAACGCGAAATTGGTCCGCAAACGGTTTTCATTTTACGGCGCCCTCGCATCTGATCCAGGGAAATGATTTTAGTCTGCCTTGTCTTTTACGGCGAACGACCGCCAAGGGCTTCACACCGGAGTTTGAATAGGTTCTATTAGAAAATGGCTCAATAGGTAATCCCCAAGCCAAGCTCCGTACATTCCATCTCCATCAAAGATCATTGCATCAGGGCTCTCGAAACAAGTGCTTTACAGACAAGAGAAAGCTGGCTCAGAGCTGAGTTCGCAATCCATGTCGAACTTAGATTCTGTTATGTCCCATGGCGCCCACTTATTTCTTGCCCCTTTTGCTCCAGTAATTTGAAATTCAACGTTTCGTAGCGCAAGCAATTAATGGACGACTGACGTTTCAAAGGCTCAATGAGATTTTGGAGCGTTTGTCTTCAAATGAATCAAAAAATTCTTGGCGGTTTCTATACACCAATGAAGAGGCGCAGCGGATCCGACAAGAATTTATGACGAAACTACCAAAACTATGCGCTTTGCAAAATCAGCTGGAAAACCTGTATCAATCCGACGAGGGTCGCACTCAAATTGCAGAAGCCAGAACCCAGCTTCTTGAGGCTACAATTAAGTCCGCAGGAGTGTTTCTAACTTCAGAAGAAAGCGCATTCTTAAATAAATACTCTTTGGCCATTGCAAGTATCAGACCTTTTAGCTTGCCATACGCCGAAAAGTACATTGCGGAAGCTTGTTCGCAAAGACGACCTTTTTAGCAGGACTGCGAAGCTGCTGGGGTGCGATGTTAAGCTTTAAGGTCGGTTTGAAAACAGAAATTGTGGAAGTCAAAGACCCAGAACATGAGCGGATCGAATTTCGAAGTATTTGTGATTGCACAGTAGATGCTTCAAGGCCCTATAAAGTTCATGTGGTAGTGCCGTAAGAAATGCCATACGCCGTAATTTTATTTGCACCGAGCGATTTTCTGATTTCGTCAGCATCACGAGCTGTATTTTAACTCGAGTAAAATTGCGGATTTTTGTACATGATTTCAGTTGTTGGGCGGGAACAAGCAATTCCACTCTGATCAAATTGAACCACATTGACATCGAGAGAATTCACTTGTTGCCTTTTGAAAGCCCTATGCGCAGAATTTTAGAAAATCAGGCTGCAAACGAACGGATTTTTGCCGTCGTAGCGAGTTCGTTTTGGCGGAGCCGAGTTCAGGAAATCTGTATGGTTCGCCAGGAAAATCACAGATTCGCATGAGTCCACTGTGGCAATGCAACCAAACTGACCCGCATATATGACGTCAAGATTTCCGTAGAAGAATCGAAATGTTGGCTCACTTTCAGTTAGGTCTGATTCGTCAGAAAATAACGACGGCATGGCCACTTAGCCGAGGTACTCAGGAAATTTGAATCTTTTTGTAAAGGGTTTACGTCGATTCTCTATTGAGAGACTTTAGCGACGGTTTACCGTCTGGCCGTGTACGGCTTACCGTTCAATTTCCACAAAAAGACTTGACTTTTGTAGCCAATTGGCTACACTCAGGAAGTGATAATGAACGGCCCAAAGAAACTTAAGATCTACGATACCGCTGAAGGCAAGAGACCTTATTCTGAATGGCTTCAGAAGCTCAGAGACGTGACAACGGTTGCCCGCATCAGGGCCAGGATCGACCGCATGGAAGAGGGAAACCTTGGCCAGTATAAAGCTCTTGGCACTGGGCTATTTGAATTGAAGTTTGATTTTGGAGCCGGTTACAGAGTGTATTTCGCCGGCGATGGCGATGAGATCATTTTGCTGCTTTCCGGCGGCGATAAAGGCTCGCAGCGAAAAGACATAGAAAGGGCCCGCGAGTATTGGACCGATTATCTGATGAGGAAAAGAAAATGAAAAAAGCAAAGTATCAAAAAAAGCCCCAGCCTCCGATTACCGGGAAGTTCTCATCGAGGAACTAAAGGGCGACGAAAAAGCGCAATACGCTTATCTCAAGGCCTCGCTTGAAGAAAACAGCGATATGCCCGAAGTATTTCTGAAGGCCGTCGAAACAGTCGCGAAGGCTCGCGGATTCAGTAGTTTTGCGAAGAAGACCGGCCTCAATCGCGAGAATCTCTATCGGATATTTTCGAACGAACGAACCCCAAGACTCGAGTCGCTGGTCAAAATTCTCGATGCACTGGGCTTTAAGCTTACGATTACACCACATAGGGCTTCTTAGCCCTGTGCCCCTAAAATGCCAGAGAGGACTTAAAAACCAGGTGTTAAAAGCATTCCGTTATTAGACGCCGTCTCATTGAGTAACCTGCTTATGCACATGCCTACCCCGCATAGCTATGAACGAGCATTTTGAGGCTCCCTAGGCAAGGGGACTAATGTGCATATGCAGGATGAGTAATTATAAAGTGCTTTAGTTTTGGAAACAAAAAGGGTATGATATTATATATTATTCAGCTATTTGGAGGGCTGTGGAGCTGAGAAAAACTAAGCTTTTTTTGTGTGCCCTCCTTTCCCTTTTTTTTCTTATTTTGTTTCAAAACTGCACTAGCAAGAGTTCTGACACGGTCTCTAACCCGGAAACACCTCAAGGCTGTACGACTTTAGCTTGCAGCACATCCAAGTTTTCTCTTTTGGTTGGTGATTTGGACGGATCTAATTTGAGTCTAGTCAGAACAAGCACCTACCAAGAGATGACTCATCCCCGAGTCTCAAATGATAAGAACTGGATCGCTTACACGGCCTACAACGATTTAGATTCTGATGGTTGTGCTAGCTTACATCAGGGTTATCTCAATACGGAAATTCGCGCGATACAAATTTCTGGCGGTGGAGATAAAAGAATCATCGCTCCTGTTGCAGGCCAATTTAATTCTAACAGTTATTGGATCGGAACTACCAATGAGTTTAGTTATTTATCCGGCCCAGTAACCGCATTGAAATTTTTCCGAGCAACCGTCGACGCTTCGATGAATTTAATAAGTGGGCCTACGCAGATACCTGTCCCTGGCACCATTGTGCCAATGGATCCGGCTACTCATGCGGCTACGAATAAAATTGTCTACCCTGGTTTATACAATCCGGGTGGTGGTTATGTTAAGAGCATCTTTTTGATGAATCTCTCCGATGGCGGAAACCTGGTTGGATTATCCATTGGCCGGGATCACGCTGGCACACCAATCATTTGCAATTCGACTTGCTCAAATATCATGGAGAATGATCCCAAGATTTCGCCAGACGGAACTAAAGTTGCCTTTATGAGGCAAGTTCCAAATTCAGGCACCAATGGTTTTGGCTGGCACATCTTCGTCGTTCCAGTCGCCAGCCCACAAAGCGAAGTTGATATTTCCTATTCACACTTAGGTTCGGATGTTTTAAAGAATGATGTTTTGCCGGAGTGGATCGACAATAGGACCCTGATTTTTTCTACAATCGAAATCTCCGGGGGAGCTGAAACCATGAAGAATGTCTACACGATGAAATCCGATGGTTCCCAGAGAACCAAAATTTCTCTTCCGACTGGATTTCGATATAGCGATGTTTTCCCGTTTGCGGATGCAAGTGGGAAAAAACGAATCATTCTTTCAGTCGAAAAGATTGATGCCGTTTGCAAGCCTTAGCATTTCTTGAACTCACCGGTTATTTCCGACGAGTCAGCTTCTGGGAAAAAGCTGAAAGCGACGATTGCTTCTTCAGGATCGCTTGAACAGCCAGCTTCCTAGCCTCACTATGAAGCGCCCGAACTGAAACCCCGGTTCCCAGCACCAGAGAAATAATCAAAAACACGTCAGCTATCACTTTTTCTATTTGTTCTCTCCAATCGTCGAATCGCCATAATAACGGAGGTGCTGGGCGAACCCATAATCCCACAAATCTGCCTTGAGCCAAGCCCGCGAGACCTCAGTTGTGCCTGTAATGGCAACTTATTCAACATGCTAGCTCAAAACGCGAAATTGGTCCGCAAACGATTTTCATTTGACGGCGAACGATCGCCAAGGGCTTCACACCGGAGTTTGAATAGGTTCTATTAGAAAATGGCTCAATAGGTGTAGTCCGCAGGAGTGTTTCTAACTTCAGAAGAAAGCGCATTCGCGATGTTATTTTCAGTTACACTTTTGCTGTTGTTTTCAACGCTGAGTCGAGCGGAAACAATGGCGTCTTTCGATGAATGTACGATTTCGACGAAATCACCAACCAAGGGCTTTTCCGAGTATCATACAATAGATAAGGTACTCTACTCATCCGAATCGATTCAGTTTTCCGAAGAGGGCCCCTCGATAGAATCAGAACCCGCTCGTGGAATGTTGTTGATTACTTCCCAAGCGGTGGGCGGAGCTTTAAGCTTTAAGCTTTAACGTAGGGTTGAAGTCAGAAATTGTGGAAGTCAAAGACGCAGCCTACATTCCGCACTTTGACGCTGTAAATCTGCCAGACTAAATTTTTCATTGGTAACTGGTCGCTGGAACCTTTAGATATTTCAGAGGGGCAGGGATTCAATTTTCTTCTCAATCATCGAGCTACGAAGTTGACGTTCAACAAGAGATGCGATGAAGTGAGCAACAAAATGAATAAAGACAAGGGCTTCGATACGATCATTTCTTTTGAGAAAAACTGGTGAGATCTCAAGAATTGATTTGAAGAGGCTGTGCCGCTTTTCCAAATGAGGTTGAAATTTGTATGCCTTAAGAACTTCTAGGGCTCTGATTTCTTTATTCGTTGTCAGCGGAAGATTTCATCCATAACCTCTTCTGCGGACGACAATTAACCAAGGTGCGGAATGTAGGGTCAATGAATGTGAAAAAATAATTGGTGTTGATTTATATCTAGATTTATCAAAAGGTGACAGCCAAAACTTGCTGAAAAAGTTTGATTTTAATGAATGGCCGGAAATTGGATGCCGCTAAATTAATTTGCTTTATTGCATCGATATTTAAGCTGGCATCCCACTTGATTCTCTTATGGCTTTTACTGCACCAGACCAATGTTCCATTTCCGAGGACAAAAATTTTACAAATGGAATAATATTTCCTTTGGTCGATGCTTCTTCGAGGGCAGTCATATACTTTATTCTTTCAGAGGTTCTAATGACGGTCCAGCTGTAGCCACCAGAGATGAACATAAGATTCATGAGGAATCGACCAATTCGCCCATTGCCATCCATATACGGGTGAACATATACAAATATAAAATGTCCCAAAACAGCCTTTACTGCTGCAGAAGATTCATTTTCAAAAGCTTCTCAAGAGTTTCCATGCAATCAAGCACTGCACTTACAGGTGGGGGAACGTGTCTTGACCCATTGATATAGACTTGGTTGTTTCGATATCCTGCTAAATCCTCCGTTCTTAGTAATTGGGCTTGAGCAAGAGGAGTAAATAGCTGTCTATACCAAGTCTGGAGGTCATCTGAAAAGACCTTGGCTGGATCGGATTTATCTTCTATTACTTTTTTTGCACTTTCACCAACAGCTTTAAATGCATTTAAGTATCCTTTCGCCGCCAGGGCATTTTTTTGTTCACTATCTGTTTGAATATTCTCTGGACTCCATTGACCGTTTTTGATTCGCTCAATCATATCCAGAGTTACTTGATAACCTTCAATAGAGAGTGAGTGATATGTATCCTCTCGATAAAGTCTATCCATAATAGTTAACAAAGTTTTATCAGCATGATCAGGCTGGATAGGGAAGTTTGCCAGAACATCATCTCTCATTTTATGCCAAAGTGCCTCAATTCTTCCTGCATAAGAAGAAGTTAATCGCTCAATTCCTTTCAGGCATAATACATTTTGCTCAAACGGATTAACTGGAGAAACTTGGCGACCTGCTGCGGCCATATCATCGATAATTTGTTTGGCTCGCTTGATATCGCCAAGCCGTTGATATGCTCCTGAAATACGTGCTGCCGCTGAAACTAAGCTCTGAGATAATAAAACACGGGAAAGTTCTGCGGCTGACCCTATTAATTTTAAGCAGATCTCTGCATTTAAGGATTGCTCGATAAAAAAATTGGGTGATGCTCGGCAGATTGCTTCTGCTAAGGGAAAGGTATTTATACCTTCATATTTAAAGAGATTTTCGGGAAAATTTTTTGTTTCGGTATAAAATAGAATCGAAGTATCATGTGGAAGACTTAAAACTTGATTCGAAGTCTTCTTTGTTAAAACTACGATTTGATTAGAGATGACTCCCTGGCCGGAAAAAAGATTGAGGGATGATTCTGGGGATAAACAATATCCATCATTTCCAAAGCGATCCTCCAAATATTGTTTCGCAAACTTCCAATAATTACTGAACCAAAGAGTACTGGTGCCCTTCCCTGCAGGATTGGTGAGTAAATACCAACCTCTTACTACCACTTCGAGATACCCAGCCTGAACAAGACGCTCTCTTGTGGTTCTGTCGATATCAGCAGATCGGATGACGTCCCTATTTGAAGAAGCCTTAGCTTTAGCTAAGGTTTCCCCTAGGATCTGATGTCCCAACTTCTTAGATTTCGGAGTAATATTTGTATTTCCCATATCGCTTCCTTATAGATTTTATTGCAAATGACTACTAGATTTTATTGTACCATGCTTTCTAGATTTTCTTGCGCAAATCTTCTAGATTTTAATGTATAGTATTACTAGATTTTAATGTGCTATATAGCACTATAACTAATATTATCAATATCTTAGTAAAATGTTACTAATGCCAATGGATTTTCTATTTATGGTAAATTTATGTTGAAAATTGAATAAAATAGATAAAGAATACTGCTTCTTTTCGAAATTAAGACATTATTTCTATAGAAATTAGTGTGTGAAATGCCATATAAATCTTATTCATCTCAAATCTCAGGTGCTTATTCGTTTCCGGAGTTTGTGAATTGGTAGAAATCCCCACAAAACTGGAAGAAAGGTAGAAATGAATAGAGCCATTCTTGACTAATCATTAACGTGACGAAAGTGTTCCCAATGGATTATGAATTGCATAAGTCACTTGGAGAACTAATGCTAAAAAGTATAATTGGAATTTTAATTCTGTTAATTTCCTCTCTTACATTCGCGTCTGAGCTAGCTTCCCCCAGACTATTTTTTGAATACAGTTGGCTTTATGATCAGAACTGCGCTGTCACTGAAGAAAGAAAGTTCGACCCCGCATGGGCATCTGAAGCAGTAGAGAAAACGCAAAACTTTACTGACATCTGGGAAAAGAATGGTCCTATCTTCTTCGGCAAAGTATTTGAAGTTTTTGGATTTGGTTTTTCAAGGAAAGAATTAACTGCGACGCTTTCAGTTTGTCGTGCGCCCTCATATAGTAATCCACTTGTGCTAAATGTGACGCGTTTTCTGAAATCCTATATGCAAGATAAGCCTGTTCGGTCCGATGATGCGTTTGCAGACCTTGTGTTTCATGAACTCTTGCACACTTGGGTCAGTGAAAACGTTAACTTTCCTACACCTTTATATAATAAGTACCAAGACGAAGAGCGTATTGTTAGAAACCACCTCCATCTAATGGCCATGCAAAAGTATATCTATACTGCTCTCAACAGAGATGATCTTGTAAAATTGATTGCTCTGCAATATTCTACCATGCCAATGCCCGGATACAGTCGAGCTTGGAAGATTGTTACTGAAATCGAAGGAGTCGAACCCTTCATTGAAGAAGTAAAAGCAAAATAATTTTCTTGATCGCAATCCACTGATAAAAATGAAAGGTGGATATGATACCTGCGAATAGTTTTAATATATTCAAAGAACTCATCATCGGTGTTCTTGATAAAGAACACCTCATTCAACGACTATGTGAGGCTGGCATTCAGTTTAACAAATATGCCAATACGTTATTCGAACATCCTCAGTTTTCACCCTCATCAGAGGTCGAAATAGTGAAAACTTTTTTCAAGATCTCCCCAAACGTTTGCGCCTCTAAGATTTCGGATTCATCAATTTCAAGACATTTCCATCCAGGTCTTCAAATATGAGCATGTGACCCCATGGCTGGTCAGTATCGCCCAGAATCTTGCCACCGGCATTTTCAATTTTTTTGCGATCTTCGGCAATATTATCAGAATGAAAGGTCAGGGTACCACCACAGTGTTGACCGTGTGAATCTCTTGGAGTCATTGGCACTGCGGCACCTTCGGTCCCGTGTAAGCCTAAACTGAGATTGCCAATAATCATACTCGTCCAGTGCTCGTTTCCATAGGTCACCTTCAGACCAAAGACATCCTGATAAAATTGGATCGCTCGGCTCATATCTTTAACGTTGTAATAGAAATCTCGATATCCCTTAATCATTTTTCTCTATCTCTTAATGTGAAGGTTGCCCGAACCTGCCATCATTGAAATTTTGAATTTGCTATCAGGAGAATCTCCAATCTCGTTAGTCAATTCACCACTACCAACTGTAAATGAGGTGCGAACTTTTGCAGTCTTAGGAAGAACGATTTCAGCGCTGGCACTTCCAGTCTTGATATCCAATTCACCCAGCACAGGAGCATGATCACAAAACCACACCCTATCGTCACGCAGCGGTCGGACAGCCAATGCATGCTTTAATAATGGCTACAGATAAAGACGAGCCTGATTTTGAGGCTTTTGTACTTAACAGAGTTTCTCAATAGTTCAGTGTTGCCTTTTTTAACTCATTTCACGAATGCCGCCAATGAAGCGATGACAGGTATTTGGAGTTACAGTCCTCAGCAATGATCATATAGTCGTGCAGATCAAGTTGAGCGCTGATCCTTCCTTGAACCATTCTATATGTTCGATAGTATAAGAATGCTTTGCTTCTACTAACTCAGTAGTGCCATCCAAATGCTTTACTTTTATCTTTAGCGACTTGCCTGGGGCAATAGATAGCAAATCCAAAATTGATAGCCGATCGCTCGCAAGAACTCGATTATAGTCGTCGGGATTGCTAAAGGTTAGAGCCAAGACGCCCTGCTTTTTCAAATTTGTCTCGTGAATTCGTGCAAACGATCGTGCGATTACTGCTGAGCAACCTAAGAATCGCGGGCTCATGGCCGCATGTTCTCGTGATGAACCCTCGCCGTAGTTTTCGTCGCCAATGATTATCCATCCTTGTTTCGATTTTTGGTATGTTTTGGCTATTTTTGAAAACTCGACGCCTTTAGTCTTTGAAATTTGGTTTTCACCACGACCAATTTCCCCAGTGAAAGCGTTTGTTGCACCGAGAAACATATTGTCGGATATGTTTGCAAGATGGCCGCGAAATCTTAGCCATTGTCCTGCGGGGCTAATGTGGTCGGTGGTGCATTTGCCTTTAACTTTTGCAAGAATGAGCTGCTCAGTAAAGTCCTGGCCATTCCACTTCGGGAATGGCTGTAGAACTTGCAGGCGATTTGAAGTTGGCTCAATTTCAATTTTCACAGTTTTTCCGGACGAAGGCTGGTATCCAGACGATGAATCGAAAGCAAAACCTAATGCCGGCAGGTCTGGGGAATCTGGCGGGGTCAAGCGCAATGTACCTTTGGGTGTATCTAATGGGTCGGTCATTGGGTTAAAGTCAATTCGGCCCGCTAGCCCAATCGCCATGACAATTTCAGGAGCGGCAATAAAGGACAGAGTTTCGCTATTGCCATCGTTCCGCCCTCGAAAGTTTCGATTAAAAGAAGTGATGATTGAATTTCTTTCTCTCGGTTTGAGTTCTTGCCGCTTCCATTGACCAATGCAAGGCCCGCAAGCATTTGCAAGAACAGTGGCGCCAACTTCGTTTAGGATTTTCATCAGTCCATCGCGTTCCACTGTGTTTTGTATTTGTGTCGACCCTGGCGAAACCAAGAAAGGCTGCGGCATCTTGAGATTCATTTCTTGCGCCTGGCGTGCAAGAGAGGCGGCTCTCCCGATATCTTCATAAGAAGAGTTGGTGCAACTTCCAATTAATGCGCTCGACAGCTTGATTGGCCAGCCATTTTCTCGAGCAGCTTCCGCTAATGAAGAGAGCGGAAGGGCAAAATCCGGAGAGTGTGGCCCCACCACATGTGGCTCAAGGGTCGAGAGGTCAATTTCGTAAACTTCATCGAAATATCTCTCTGGATTTTTGATCACTTCGGGATCGGCGGTAAGGAGGCCGTAATTCGCTTCGGCAGAATTAGCAACTTCATCACGACGGGTTGCCTTCAAATAGGCCTTCATTCGATTGTCGAATGGAAAAATGGATGACGTTGCACCAAGTTCCGCCCCCATATTTGATATCGTCGCTTTGCCTGTGCAGCTGATAGATGAAGCGCCCTCTCCGAAATACTCGATTATTTTGTCGGTGGCGCCCTTTGTTGTTAGCATTCCACAAAGCTTCAAAATAACATCCTTTGCTGAAGTCCAACCATTCAATTGGCCCTTTAGGTGAACACCTATCAATTTCGGATTTTTCACCTCCCAAGGTAGACCCGCCATGACATCTGCTGCATCAGAACCTCCGACTCCAATTCCACACATACCAAGGCCCCCAGAATTTGCAGTGTGAGAGTCTGTGCCTATCAAGAGTCCACCGGGATACACGTAGTTTTCCAGTAATACCTGGTGAATAATGCCCGAGCCCGGTTTCCAAAACCCAAGGTGATACCTTGATGAAGCCGTGGCTAAAAAGTTGTAGATCTCGTTGTTCTCTTCATTCGCCGTAGCCAGATCAGCAGTTCTGCCATGTGAAGCCTGAATGAGGTGGTCGCAGTGGACCGTCGTTGGCACCTTGGCCTGATCTCGTCCGTCAAGCATAAATTGGAGAAGGGCCATCTGTCCGCTTACATCATGCATGGCAACTCGACTGGGAATTAGTCGTAAATACGCTCCCCGAGTCAGATCCTGATTCTCAGAATCAGTAAGATGCCCAAAGAGGATCTTTTTCAGCAAGCGTGATGGGCCTTTTTAGCCATTCACGCACAATCTTTAAGCTGACGGTGGATTTCTGGTAGGTTTTAGTCGCCAGACTGGATGTCGAACTCTGAATTTCTGTTAGGTTTTTTTTCTTCATAAGAATCTCCTTTTCTTTTGAATCAACTATCGGGCATTTTGATAGAAGAAAAAATTGAATAGTTGGAATACAATATAGTATAGTTTGGAATATGTTGGATGGACTGAGAGCTTTGATCGCAATAGATAAGTCAGGTACGGTCAGTGAGGCGGCGGTCCATTTGAGGCTTACACAGTCTGCCGTCAGTAAGCGGGTTCAAGCGCTTGAGACCGAAGTTGGCTATCAAGTGGTCGAGCGAGATGGGCGCAGACTTAGGCTCACCAGCGCCGGAATTGATCTTCTTTCCAGGGCAAAGCCACTTCTCGTAGAGATTGAGGGACTGAAGTTTTCGAACAAACTCCATGAGATTCGTGTTTTCTCTATTGGAATTTCTGATTCCATCGCATCGTCGTGGGGACCCGCAGTTCTCCGGCGTGCTATTAATCTAATGCCTGATTTGAAATTGGAAGTTCACGTCCATCGAAGTACTCTAGTCATTGAGAATGTGAAACTCGGTCGTTATGATCTGGGTCTAGTGACAGGTCACTCGCCGGTGGGTGGATTAATTTCAACGACGTTGGGGACCGAAGAGATGGTGCTTCTCGGAAAGCGAAAACGTTCGGAAAATAAGCCCGTTCTAACTATCGAAACCGCCTCGGCAACTTGGCGAGAAATTGGCGCGGCGGCCACGACTCATCCTCAATTTCAAGATAAACGTTTTGAATATGTCGAATCATTTGCCGCCGCAGCACAGATGGCTCGGGAGGGATTTGGCCAAGCTCTAGTTCCCACTGGCATGGCCAGCCTTAGGGTTTAGCAAGTCAGAGATTGGGAGCCTTTCGCCAAAAATATTGCGGCAGCTTCAACTCATCAGTCGAAAGACCATATTCGAAATAGATACTATTCGGACTTTAAGCCAAGTTTTGAAGACGAACATGTAGAAGTACCAATCCAAATCCCGATTGAATGAGTGTAAAATTCTCGGATCACCAAGATCACTTCTTGATCCAAAACAGATCTAGATTCAGACAGGCAATTTCCTCGGCTGGAGAGGCATGGACGGTTTTAAGGAAGTTTTTAATAAACAAAATCGCTTCTTCTCGTACACGGTCAAAATCATGTTTTGAGACAGAGATTGGAGAGGTAAACAGAAGCTCGTTGTCCGATAAGTCTTCACCTCGCTGGATAGCTCGCATTCTCCAATCTGCGTGATATCTGACAAGATGAGGGGAAGCTTTCTCAAGAAGGATGGTTTTGAGCTCCCATAAAATATCGAGCGTCTTTTTGATTGCAAACGCCGCTGTCGACCAAAAACTCATGATTTCTGAGCACCTGGTTATTTCTAGATCGAAACGTTGGCTAATTTCAACAAGGCTCTTGCCATAGTCACCAACAGAGGTAAACAAGCGGATCATCATGTATAGAGGAGACGAATAGAAAATTGACTTTTCAACTTCCGACAGTTTCTTGTCGGATTGAATTCGATTTGAAAGTTTGTATGATTTATCTTTAACCTCATCCGCTTTTTTACGCCAGTAGGTCTTTCCACTCATAGTCCCAGCGCGCTCACACTGCAGTAAAAACATGAGATAATCGGCCTCGATGCCGCCCAAGCCCCAGTAGGTTATAAGCCCTCCCATTTGGTCAATGGAAAGAAGCTTTTTTCCTGAGAGCACATGACTGATCAATGTTGGACTGACCCTGAGGTGATCAGCAATTCTGGAGATTTCGCCCCTCCCTTTACCCGGCAGCTGAGAAATATGGTGCTTAAGGAACTCGATTGTGGTTTTAAACTTGAATACGGACATACTAGTAATATCGGAAGCTTATGGGCCATTCATGACACAAATTATAAATAAACCGTGATTTTTTACAAAAAAGATATGGCTAACGATACCGCAGAGCGTTATTCTCCTGAAAGCTGATCGTGTGGAGTTCTGTTGGCCCCTGATTTGATAGTCACACTGTAAGGAGAGCTCATGAAAAATGGCAACTTGTCTCAACGGTTCCTACTGTTCACGCTATTGACAATCGTTGGTCATTTTTCAGCTGGCAAACCAGCGAACCGCAGATCGGCCGACTCAGCGATAACTGGCGCAAGCGCCACCTATATTGCTCAACTGGAGGAATCCTACCTAATTGCTGCTGAGTTAATGAAGAAAACGAATTCCCTCGACGAGGTATCTGACAAGCTCAGAAGCGAGTACCACCACAACCGAACGAAATGGATCAATCTCCTAAAATCTGGCCCGCAAGTCGTTTCCTCGAGCAGACGTCTTTATGTTGGCGAATTAGAAAAGGCGGCGCTTGCTGACGAAGCTCGTAGAAGCATAGTGCTGAATATCCCGTACTGGAAAGAGCATCCGCTGACTATGGTTCAGTCTGTCATTTTAGCCGTGCATGAATCAGGTCACTTGCTCCCTCTCCCCCTCTCCCATGAGGAGCTCGATGAGATTGGATTTTCGCTTATTCTTCAAAATCAGACTGGTCCTAAGGAATCAAATCATCAACGCAACCAAAATACTCGCCTCTGTGTTAAAGGGCGAAAAGATGGAAACGTCATCTCTGAGTCGAACAGGAAGCAGGCCGAGGATAAAGAAGAGATAGACGAAGATGACGACGATAAACATGCCTATTATTTTCCTCCGGAAAATGAACTGCTGATTAAACCAGCTATAAAAAACCTAGAACGTTATGCACTTAAATCAAAAATTCCGAATATCGTAGTTTTGGGAGAAACCCTGTTGAATAAAGTACGCGAAGGGCAACAGCAATTTCCAAAGTCCTGGGCGACAAAACCAGTCATGAATATTACTAACGAAATTGCTAAATCATATGTCACCTTCTATAAGGAAAAAATCGAAGAAATCCTCAGTATGATGCCATCTCAAAGAGAACCTCGGCCATCAGCAAAAGTTCTTGCTGAAGCCCAGCAACTGCGAACTCTACTTAAATCTGAACTGAAACCGTTTAATTTAAAGGAAGTCTATGATGCTCAAATTGCTTTGAAAGAGGTCCTAGAGCAGGAGTTACCGCCTCATGATCCCGTTGCCTACAAAAATTTCTTCACCTCGTTTCTCGAGAAGGTCAAAGCTCAAAGAGCCGTCTCTCTTCAATTCGTCGAAAAACAGTTAATCGAAGCCAAACCTTTCTTTGGAGCCACCTCCGAAAAGGATTTGGAGCAAAAGCTACTTTCAAATCTAGATACAATCATCTATAACTTAGATGAATTAGAGAAGAGTCCCGAAAGCAGATCCAAAAACGCTCTGCCGATGAAAGAATTCAGGAAATTCTTTTACCAACTAGAGGCTAGATCATTTATCTGGCAAACCGCGCGATATGCAGAATTAGTCAAAAGAATATTAATCTTACACAGCCAGATTTTAACAAAATGATTAATGATTCGTGGGGCCTTTATAATAATATTGAAAACGGGGACCAAAAAACGTTTTACAGCAAGGCAGTTACCGATGTCATAAGAAATTCTCGCTTGGCGGCTGAAGGGCTTTGGATACCAGACGTGCATAAATATCTAGATGAAATGGTTGAGAGGTTCAGCCAAAACAATCTTGCTCAGGGATTAATGACTCTCGATTCAATCATTAGCCATCTAAAATCCCTTCAAATAAAACCCAGCCCTGCCGCGATGAAAATAATTTCATCAATCCAAACTCAACGCCGAAGTGAAAGTGTCAGTGACGAATCCTCTCGTTTAAAGAAGCTCATGGCCAACATTCAAAAGTTTCTCGCAAGCGATTTCACCCCCGATGATTTTGAAGAGATTTATCACTTAATAGCTAGAGAGGTTATCATTCTTTATCATGATAGGGGCACGCCGAAGGATATATATAAAAAGGTCCAAATCCTCTATGACCACGACAGAGAATTTGAGTGGTTCGTCAATTTCATGAGAATAATTCAATATGAATTAGGGTATACCGAGGAACGAAGAGAACAACTAGCTTACAATTCTAAGCTCATTTGGTGCCAAGATTTTAAAGATTTACATTTTTAAAGTTTTTTATTTAACGTAGTTTTCTTGGGTGTTTGACAAAAAGATTGATATCACCCCGGTTTTTGAGGAAAGATTATGAAACAAATCAACAGGTCGCTCAAGTTTCTTTTTGCCGCACTTTTTTTTGGCGTGGGCCATTTCGCACCGGCTCAAGCCGAAGGCCGATTGGGAGGATCAGGACCGGGGGGAGGAGATACTCACATTTCTCAGCTCAAGGAATCTTTTTTTGGTAGCTAGTCAACTTGTGGAAAAAACAAAAACCCTTAACAACGTTTCGGAAGAACTAAAGAAATCTTACAAACAACACCGAGACAATTGGCTGAATATTCTCAAGGCAGATCCTCCTGTTGTCCCCTCAAAAGGAAGACTTTATATAGGTAAGTCAGAAAGAGCGGCCATGGCCGACGACGCGACTGGAACCATTGAGCTGAACAAATTATTTTGGCAAGAGAATTCGATGACAATGGTTGATTCCGTTGTTCTGGCTCTTCAGGAGTCCGGTCATTTGATCAAGATGCCTTTGAATCATGAAGAGCTAGAGCAAATTGGAAAGGCATTGATCCGGCAAAACCAGAAAATCACAGATAAGCCAGAGAAAACTGGAGGCAGCTATGCGCGGCTGTGTGTTGAGGAGCTAAATCTAAATTCAATTCCTCAGGAGAGACTTTTTATGACTATTCTGGGAGTGACGCCGATGATCCACCATTCAAATATGCGACAAACATTGTGTATAGATATTTGCGAACTTCCGGCGTGCCAAATGTCGCTAAGTTGGCGGATAAGTTAGAGTACCAGCTGTACAAGACTTACGAAAAAAGGGCTTGGGTATCTAAATCAGTCATTAACCTTTCAACTGACATTGCTAAAAACTTCGCCTTGGCCTATTTGAAAAACTTCGAAAGCCTCGAAGAGGAGTTGTCAAAAATTAGTCAACCCCGTGATCACGAAAAAGTTCTCGCTGAGGCTGAGCAGCTGCGATCCGCACTCAGACCCCAAATTAAGCCTTTGAATCTAAAAGAAATCTATAGCTCTCTGATCAGCCTTAAAAAGGCTCTTGAAGATCATTTGCCGCCTCACAATGGTGGGGAATTTAAGAGTTTTTTGAATTCGCTTTTGGAACAAGTCGAGGATCTGCGCCTCTCTGGTCTTCGGACCGTGGAAACAACGCTGACAGAAGTTCAACCAATCTTTGAATCGACCAATACGAAGGATCTGGAAGAGAAACTTTTACCAGCACTTAAAGCTGTGACTCCTAAGCTTCTAGATTATGAAAAACATCCTTATATGGACATCCACCTCCCAGTCGAAGACTTTCGATTCTACGTCAGCAAACTAAAGGTTCGTACTCTTATAGGAAAGACCGCAAGAAACGCAATGAAGATCAAAACTGCCATCGATGCAGGGAGTCCTGAATTAAATAAGATCATAGATGACCTGAGAAACCTTGAAAATGAGTTCAATGCCGATGACATGCAGTTGTTTTTTAGCAATGAGGTTGCCTCAGCGATAAAGAAATCTTTTCTGACCTCAAGGCAACTCAGGATTCCCAGCATGCTGAAAAATCTGGATGAAATGGTGGAGGAATTCAGAAGTGAAAACAGATTTGGGCAGGGATTTATCATTGTGGAAAATATCGCTCATCGTCTTGGTGAACTCGAGGTAGTCCTCACACCAACAACGGAGCAACTTATCTCGACAATCATCGCTCAGCATCCAGCGGAGCGAGTGAGGGCCGCGAAAAAGAGAACTTCCTATCGTATCGATCAACTTCGCAAGTATCTTGACAGTAAATATTTGCTGACCGATGTTGAGAGTCTGTATCGTTCCCTTGCGTTGGACGGAATAACTCTTTACCAAGAAACGGCGATTCCAAAGAACGGATATAAAATTCTTAAAACCATCGTCGAGTCCAATAAGGATTTCGATTGGTTTAGAAAATTCTTGATAATACTTGGCGAAGTGTCAGACAAAATCGCGAAAAGTGAAAACCGGCACACGCACAACCCTGCGCTCATCTGGTGTCAAGACTATTAGATGATAACACCAAGGTCAGGCGAGGAGCTTCCCAAGATAGCATTTACCAATGAAAGATCGCCCAGGTAGGATAAAACCTCTCTGCGCTGGGCATTGAACCCTAGAGCAATGCCCGCTTGTTGCCCAGAAAGGCGAAAAATTCGTCCGGGACCATCAGCGGAACTCAATAATCCCTCTTAGGTGACTTTGAATCTGGCTGAAGGACTCAAAGTGCTTGGGGTGATCACAGGTGATCGACAGACCTTGCGACATCGTGCTGCCAATTGAAAAACCATAACTAGGCGCACCCTTCAGCCTTTGGTGACAATGCTGAGAAATCCAATTTTGATCCAACCCCAGGCCCGGGAAAAGGGTAATTTCAGCATCCTTACCAAGAATACTCCAGTGGTATGAAAGTGAACAATATCCACCTTCCCTCTGGCGTGAATCCAGGCTAGAAAAAAGCTGGCCCTCAACTGCGAACAAAGTACTAACCGGCGCTGAATTGCTAGAAAGCGACTGCATGCTGAAGGCTAATGGCGTATGCACCATGACAGTCCGTGGATAAGAAGGCATCATTTTGCTTAAGGGTGTGAAAACGTCCTTACTCGTCACTCTGTCAGAAAAAGCGATCTGTCCCCCAGAAAGCAATTCAACATCTTCACTAGTAAAAAAGAGCTGGACGTTGAACTTAAAAAACAGTCCAAGCCTAATGCGGGCAAAGCTTTATTGGCGTGATCAAGATCCGCCCGCCAAGTAGCACTCCATTTAGTATTGTACTTCCCGGTACTGTCTGAATAAGCAGTTTGTGTTATAAAATATTGTACGTACCTCAACTGACGAACAAGTTGTTCATCATAATAAGATCTTACACTCAATATACATCTAAGATCCTTATTCTCTGAAAAAAGTTCCCATTCTATTCTATTGTTTGAATAAAATTCAGGTTTATCTAAGAGTAGGATAACATGAGCCCCTGGGGAAACTTCAACCAAGCTTCCATCTAGATTTTGTGCCTGGACTGAGGTCTTCACACAAAAAAACAAAATGTATTGAAAAATTGCGACAAAGCATTTCATATCCGCTGTGATAGCAATATTTCGGATTTTCTACAAGACGAAGTTTGGATTCATCTTGCGGTGTTTGATTTTCTCGGCTAGGTTTCATTTAACTTATGTCACGGCCGCAACAAACATCGCCCTTTGTTTTTTCCAATTACCTAGACTTTCTAATTGCCGTCCGAACACAGTATGGTGAACGCAAACGGCGAGTATCGTTAAAAATGTGGGCAAATAGGCTGGGCTACCGAAGTTCGCGATCCCTTGAACTTGTGCTTTCAGGAAACCGTCCGCCTTCTGATGATATGTGCGACCGGCTCGCAAAGGATTTGGCACTCAATTTGATTGAGCAAAAATATTTTAAGCTGATGATTAAGCGTGAAAGGTATTTGCGAAAGCATAAGGCTGTTCATGACATTGAATTGGAAATGAAGGCTCTTCGTCCCAAAGACCTGGAAGCCAATTTTGTATCAAATGAAGTATTTTCCCGGGTATCTGAGTGGTACTACTTAGTTATCCGTCAGCTGGCATTGACCCCTAGTTTTCAGAAAAACATAGAGTGGATTAAAAAGAAATTGCGTCAAAAAGTGAACTCATCCCAAGCCACAGAGGCTCTCGCTGAATGGGAGAATTTGGCCTTTGACAGAAAATCGCTCTACACTCTCGAAGACATTCCGAGCCCGGCCGTTAGAACCTTTCATAAAAATATTCTTTACAAAGCCGTTGAAGCCCTGGATGACGTTTCTGTTGATGAGCGCGAATTTATTTCTATCACTTTTAGATCATCAAAAAATAAAATTCCGCTTATCAAGAAAAAACTAAGACAGCTTCGCGATGAGTTGAATGAAGAGCTAACTGATGAAAACGGGAACGAAGTCTTTCAACTATCGATGGTGCTTTTCCCTCACTCTGACCTTAAAAGCTAATTACTATTTTGGTCAGGTGGGGCTGTGGCAGAAAGACTCCCATTCACAAATATTAACTGGTTTTTTTTATTCTTAGAAAAACCGAAGCTTAGTATTCCTTTTGTATAACCAGAAAAAACCTCGTACCTATTAAATTTCCTGTCAATACATAGAACAGAGCCATCATCGAACCTTTGATTGTATTGCAAATTAATACCTTCAAAGGCAAAGGTTGGCGCGTGGGTTTTGCGAATCGAAAAGTACCTTGGACTTCCTAAGAATGTAAGGCGTCCATCATAGTAAGATTTCGGACAGACTAACCCAACCACGAGGGACTCAGAAATTTCCGTCAGTTTGTCTCTACTATCTATAAAAATATTGCTCCAGATATTCCGAATGCCATTGAACGATTCAATTTCAATATAGAGAATATCAAGTCCATTCTCATCCAATAGGCCAGGAACCTCGTCAGCGCCTATATTAATAACTTTTGTTCGATCCCTAAGATAGGAAACCGTTCGGACAGCCAATTCATCCAATTGTTCATGAGTTAGAATTGGCAACCCAACTTCGATCAGCATTTCTTCTTGGTGATGGCCGAATTCATGTATTAAAATCCCCAGAATTTCAAAAAAGGTTAGGGCACGAAGGTTGCCATCCTCAATCTCAATAGTTAAGAGGTCTTCATTGAAAATGACGGGTGCGCCCCAGCTACGACCAGTTTTGGCAACACGAACAGCGCCATCAATCAAAAAATTAGCTGCCCCAGAAGAATACTGAATTATCGGAGTTGATTCAGAGACCTCATAGGCATACCACTTCAAAACTGCCAATTGTGAGTTGCCCACAATATTACAATCTTCGTCGAACTGGTAACAGTTAGTGGCCAATTGAGCAAATCTACTTTTCAGTCCGTCAATTCTTACTTTGGACCGATTCAATGCGTCACCCTTTGTTAACGCCAATAAAGTAGGGGACAAGAATACGATGGCAAACAATTGGAGGATTTTTTGGAGCATAAAATTGGTGGTAACATGAAATTGATTAGTAAGTCGACTATTTGTTTTCTAGCAATCACCTTTGTGAGTAATTTCGTTTGGGCAAGTAGAGAAGTGCTCAGTGTTCGCGGCGGCGATGTCATCAATAATGGCGGTGGTCTTTCTGAGCAGTCACTGTTATATGCCAGACTTCATTTTGAGAGAATGTCCGAGTCCTGTCAAAAGTACACCAGCTGCGGACGTGGCACCAAGTTGGGCATCAGACTGCGCTTACTTGCCGCCTGCCAAAAGCCAAATGTTGAACAAATAAAATTTAGTGAAGACTTGGATTTCAGAGTTGTTTATCAAACAAAAGACAAGGGCCTGTTTGTCATCAATCGAAAGCGGCTATACACTGAAGCGGATCAAGCACTCAGTGTGCCAAAGGCGTTTCCGTTTTTGGCGCGTATTTTTCTGGACTATTGCGGTTTTGATAAATTCGACGAGTCCATTGAGATCGTCAGTCCCATGGCGGAGCATGCTTCTGAACAAGGTGAGCAGGTGACAATAGGGAAGGAGACCTTAAATCTACCTAAGTCAGAGTGGATCCGTGTACGGAGTCTCTATTCTGATCTATTGATTGAGACACCTAAGATGCTGTTGCGACTCTCTTGCAAAGATGAAAGTTTGTCGAAGTGTAGTTTCAGCGAAACTGGCTCACACAACAACGACAATGTATCAAAGTTTAAAAATCTCAGCCTTCTTTCAGAAAGTATGGAGAACAAAGTAATTTACTTTAATATTGAAGGTTATTTTTTAACATCAGCCGCAAAGGAGAGGTTTAGTTTATTTGTCGATTCTGAAGATGGTTGGATCAAAAAAGCAATTCTTCAAAATCAGGAATTGCTGATTCCATAAATCCGAACAGGTTGTTCGCATTATCTCTTTTGCATGATACTATTTTATTGCTAAAGAAATGTAAGTACAGGTTACTTCAGAGAATAACAAAGGAGTAACTTATGAAAACGGCTTTTTTCTTTCTTAATATGGCATTGGCTATTACACTGACTACAGCATGCTCAAAATCAGATCCATTGGGCACGGTCGATATCGTTAACAATCCTGAGAACCCCCTTGAAGGGGCGTGGCCTGAGTACCTCGATCAGCCGTTGGCTGGAAAAATCTCTGGCGTTGACTGGGCTGCCACCGTTGCAACAATCAGACCTGTCAGCAACAAACCTGAAGAATCATTCTTGGACATATATGCAGAACCAGTCAATGACCCTTGTGTACCACAGTTCAATCTAAAGAGACCGATGGCCACAATGATTGTTCCGTCTGACTATCAGGTCACTGAGTATATTGCGGACACAACCAAAGCGACTGACTCTATTAAGGGAAATCCAATAACTTTTGTTGAATATGGAAGTGAAACTAAAAATACCGTCGCCGAAAAAACAAAGATGAAAATAACTAGCATTTCGAAAACGGGATTTGAAATGAAAATGTATGCTTCTTCCGTAGATGTATCAGGAATCCGTTCTGAGATAAACGGGACAATGCCAGTTCTTGACTGCAAAAAGAAAGTAGATTTCAAGATTTGGAGTAACTTAGCTGGAACCTATCGGTTAGCCAGTTTTGACGGAAAGACTTTAACTAAATCGTGGATATCAAACTTGGAGATGGATAAGAAATCTCTTTTCTTTGACAGACCTTCTGGAAACTATCTAAAGGCACTAGTTTTTCCATTATACTACGTAGTATCAGATGCCAGAACTGAGACTTTTGATTTTGGTCCAATGGATGGATTGGGTACCACTCAAGTCAGTGAAGCGAACGGTGTCAGAAAGATAAAGTACGAATACAGTGGTCCACTGACCTACGATAAGCTTGATATCACAGTGAAGATTATGATCAGTGTAACGCAAACTTCTTCTCAACTTGAAGTTGATTATACTCTTGAAGTTCCAGTTCACATTGTAAGGACATCACACAAGTTCGTCTTAACAAAATGAGCAACGAATAGAGATCGGGTCGACCATTCAGTCAGGAATGCCCCCGTATCTCAAGATGAGACACGGGGGCATTGCTAACCAGGACCGATTTGCGCCCAAATCTGCAATGCAGAACTCCATTGGTCGGCAACTTTCAGGACTGGACTTTATGTCCTACGATATCCTCCCGATAACGTGAGGGAAGAATATCCAGACGAATGAGGAGACTGAAATGCAAACTAAGGGTCAAATTTGGATTTTTTTTGATAGTGCCACCAAGAAGAAAACAAAGCCCATGACTTTGATTGAAGCGCAAATGATCGTGCTTCGATTGAAAGTCAAGCAAGCCAGAAAACTCTTCATTTGGACTCCCGGATGGGAAAAGTGGCAGCCGCTAGAGGCCTACTTAAAGCTCAATCAATCCTTTTTTGCGGTTGCACCCTCCAGGATCTCCAGAGCCGTTCCACGGGACGAAAAGAAGCCTTCGTCGACCGAGACTGAAGACATCGTTATCTCGGATAACCAATCGATGGTAACGAGCCTGAATGAAGAAAAATCAGAAGCATCTAAAAGTGTTAATGAAGACCACATATCTGCCGAAACAGTAACTGCCGCTGTCTCTTCCGGAGGAACTTATACCGCAACCGCGACTGAGTTCGTAAGCAACAACACCACGACAGAAACCGGGACCGGATCAACTGAAGAAAAATCTAAGGGTGCGAAGAGTGCCGGCTCCACGACGAAAAAGAAAAAGCCTATTGATTACGAGGTTTTTGATTTTCATGGCGACCATCTTGAAATGAAGCCAAAGACGCCACCAATGAAACCATCCTCACTCAATGAAAAAAGAGGCTTTGGAAGATATGAATTCGCCTTTGAAGTCATTCTCGTTTCTAAGGGTGGAAAATCATTTAGAACAACATCACAAAATATTTCAATGGGTGGAACTCTCTTAGAAACCCCAATCCCAAGGGAGTTTCTTGGAACAGTCTTCGACCTGATCATTGTCAATAAACTTGAGCAGGATCCAAAAAAGAGTCGCTTTTTATTTCGCGGAAAAATTGCTGGCGACTATAATGATCCTCGACGATTAACCTTTGTGGATCCGGCAAAGGAAACGACGGAAAATTTGGCTGCTCTGCTATTGAGTTTGGAAGCTTATGATGAAAACCTAAAAAAATCACCAGCCAAACCCAAAGCTGGCTAAGAGACCGCCAAGACTAAATTGACTTTGTCCGACCAAGCTCGCGGTTTCTATACGATAGGCAAACTCGGCTACAACCGTCCATTTGTTTTTCGTTGGAAACAATTCCACTCCCATGAGAGCGGCATAGCCAAAACCAAATGCTTGGGAATTATTGGTGATGGTCGTAAAGGTGATCGTCTTATCTAATGCCAAATAATTATAACTGAGGGCTCCACCAAGACCAATATAGATATTAATTCCCTCATTCTTTCGAGGAATCAAAAAAAGAAGTCCGCCGCCATCAAAGCCAGTTTGCAAATAGGTAAAGGAAGCTGTAGTTTCAGTCGTACCATCCAGAAATTTTTGGCTTCCCGATTGCGAGGTGATTCGACCTTTTATGAATCCGGCCGCAATATCACCGTCGGTCATCAATGAAATCTCACCGCCCAAGCCCGCGCCGGCCTCAGCAAAGGACTTTTCAATCTCACCAGCTCGTAGGATCTGAAAACCAGTCACTTTAAATTTAGGATGGGTTCCCGCGCCCCAAACTCTGTCTGACCAGAAAAAGAAAACTCCATCCAACGCAAGGACTAGTAAGAATATTTGAAAGGTACTTTTCATCCATAATTTCATCAATTAAATACACTCAATTTTCACTCAATTTTAACAAAACCCGCACAGTTTTCTTTAGTTTTTCAATATCAAAGGGTTTTTTTATAAAATCATCCGCACCAATTTCAAAGGCCTTCTTCATGTCCTCCTGACTATTCAAGGCAGAGATAAAAATCAATGGAATTTGCTTCAAATCTTTATGCTCTTTAATAAGCTGGGCCAACTCAAATCCATTTACCCAAGGCAACCCGACGTCAATTAAAATCATATCTATCGGACTATCATCTAGAACCTTTGATAGCTCCATAGCATCAGCGGCCAATTTCAAAATATATCCTTCTAATTCAAAAATTCTTTGAAGAGCCTTTCTCATTGTCTCTTCGTCCTCGATGATCAATAAAGTTCGAGGACCCGCCTTTTTTTGAGTTTCCCGAAATCGATCTAAAGAGACCACGGACTCTGAAGCAATTTTAGATTTCGTTAACTTTTCTATTTTTTCAACGAGCTCTTTAGTAGTCAGTTTTTTCGCCATGAATTTTAGTGCCCCTCAGCTTCAAGCCAACGTTCTACATCAATAGCAGCCATGCACCCTGTTCCCGCGGCTGTCACCGCTTGGCGATAAACAGAATCCTGAACGTCGCCGGCCGCAAAAACACCTGGAATATTTGTATAAGTAGTTCCTGGTTTTGTTTTCAAATAGCCCACAGAATCCATCGACAAGATATCTTTGAACAATTCTGTGTTTGGTTTGTGGCCAATGGCAATAAAGAGCCCCTGCAAATTCATCGTTGAAATTTTATCTGTTTGGGTATTCTTAATTTGGACGCCTGTCATGGCCTTACCATCCCCAAGGACCTCCACGACTTCAGAATTCCAAATCACTTCAATTTTAGGATTCTTCAAAGTTCTATCAACCATAATCTTCGAAGCCCTAAATGAATCCCGACGGTGTAAAACGTAAACTTTCTTTGCAAACCGAGTCAGAAAATTTGCCTCTTCCATGGCAGTGTCTCCACCACCAACGACCGCAATTTCGGCATCACGAAAAAAAGCGCCATCACAGGTCGCGCAAGCCGAAACTCCACGACTCATATAGGCTTTCTCACTTGGAATATTCAGAAGTTTTGCACTCGCTCCGGTCGTTATAATAACTGACTTGGAAAGATAGACTTTGTCTCGCACTGTCACCTTAAAAGGTTTTTGGGAAAAATCGACTTTTGTTACATTTTGGGTAACAAACCGAACTCCAAATCTTTCAGCCTGCTTGCGCATAACCGAAATAAGCTCAGGACCTGTAATTCCATGGTCAAATCCGGGATAATTTTCGACCTCCGTGGTAATCATTAATTGGCCGCCAGCCTCTTCGCCTTCAATCATTAAAGGCTCCAACCGTGCTCTGGCGGAATAGATCGCCGCGGTCAAGCCTGCCGGTCCAGACCCTATAATAATTAAATTCTCAACCTTTGAATCCAAAGAATTCTTAGCGTCTGTCGTATTTACCGTTCCCAAACAAAACTCCAATGTTCATGTATTGATCAAAATTCTAAAGTAATTCCAACATCAAGTGAACAGGATAAACTAAAGAGTCGATTTTGACCAATTCTGACAGCTGAAGTTGCTGTCTTGCATCCATTGAAGAAGCTCTGCTGCCAGAATTCCTGGCTCGAAAACCTCAGCGCCCCCAATCGAGGCCACGCCGTAGGTGGGAGCAGGGAAGTATTCATATATCCGGGAGAAAAGAGGCGCAAGTCATGGGCCAAAGAAGCTTTTTTAGTGTCCTTTCCTTCAAGAGCCTCTTTCTGAAGAGTTGAAATTATCCCCAAAAGAGCATGCTTGGCCGCAGTATAGGACGCTGCGTTTATATCGGGATTTCTTTCAGCAATCTGTGACCCGATGAAGATTCCTTGCTTGAAATGAGGAGACCTCAAAAAATAATGCAGAAACCTGGCAGCAGACAAAAAGGAAACCTTCCATGCCCACTCGTGGTCCTTCCAATTTTTACCTGAAAACGTCCATAGGGTCCACCCCCAGCAAAATAGATCAAACGAGTAATTTGGGGGGGCAAATTTAACTCAAGGAAGCGCTCAACTTCTTCCGGTTTAGACAAATCGACTGAAAACCAGGCCTCCTCTTTGAGCAAGGATGCCAGGGAACCCTGAGTCCGGCTAAGCAAGACCATCCGAATGGGTCGATCCCGAGGCGTTTGAAGTTCTTGAACTTTTTTGAAAAACTCAAAACCCAGTCCCCGCGACGCCCCAACCAGAAGCCAAACTTCAGATTCTTCTATCTTCATGAAAGAAGTCTTAGCATAATTCAAGGTCATGCCGCAAATTCGCTTTTCAAAAAATAGGCCTGCTGTGGATGTGCCAGCAGGAGTAAACCTTATGAGAGCCCTCCTTGATGCGGGGGTTCCCGTGGCCTCATCCTGCAACGGTGCTGGAGTTTGTGGGAAATGTAAAGTTCAAGTGCCCCGGGGTGGGGAAAATCTCTCCCCAATCAGCGATGATGAGATTTTTATTCTAGAAAAAAATGGAATCGGAAAAGGCTTTCGAATCAGCTGCCAATGCCTTGTTCAAGGCGATGTGACGGTTGATACAAGTTATTGGTAAAAACCAACTACTGCCAACAGCGACATAACACCTTCGAAGGTATCTTGAGTGTCCCTCAACGGCAACTTCAAATCGAAGATTGGTCCTTTTAAATTGATTGATTAATGGTGATTGGTTTATGTGAAGTAACGCCAGGAAAATCTTGGCAAGAAACAAGCCCTTTATCCGAAACTAGGCTTTTGTCGTCAATTCCGGGACAGTCTTTTGATCGCTGAGAATACCTTGGTTCAAAGAAATTATGTCTTAGTCTTCTGGAGTAAATCATGCAGGTGGTCTCGATTTCTTTTGCTCTTTTTCGGCGCTTTAACTCATTGTGCTTTTTGGGAAGGTTCCCTTGCTTTGATAACCCGATTTGGGTCAGAATAAATATTTTCAGGCGACCGCGAAGTCTGTTTTTAAGTCCAGAACCCATCAGTCATGATCAGGCGGTCTTCAACAGAGAATCGTGCAAGTCTCTTTGCAGGCATCCCACTTGAGCGCTAGTATTTGATAATCCTCATTTCCGCGACAGCAATTGAAGGGCTTGCTGTGTGATGGGTTGTTCCTTTCCAAAAGCTTTTTGAGGCAGGAAACCATGAGTCCTTTCGGCGCCAGCTTGATAGCCAAAGAAACTTTTTATACGTGTTTTGTAAGTCATATTGAGAATTCCGCCAAGCCCATGGAATTTCATTCCCGTGAGGAGCTCGAGAGGTTCATCGAGATCCATTTTTGCGACGAAAATCTGGCTTTAAGGATTTGAGGAGTGCAATTGGCACTTTTACATTCAAAACGCCTGATATATTGGTTCAGAGGACGAGTCTTAAAGAAGCCTTTTAATAAAGGACCACCAAACATTGATGGAAAGGGCAGTCGGTATTGGAACAATGCAAAGGACGACAACTCATTTGCAGGTAATGTCTTCGACGCACTTTCTTAGTTTAGCTTCAGAGTGAACCTTAGTCAGATGGGTGACAATTCCTTCTGAAAATCATAGACTAACGGCTTGATCGTACTTTCTGTCATCAAGTCGTAGCTGACTTTTTAAATTGATTAGCTAGAAAGTTAGAGCTAAGATGTGCCTAACTTGTTGACAATCGTAACTCAGTTGTCCCAGGACAAATTCGCTTTTTTGTGGCCTTTGAACTTCGTCACAGTTTTGATCGTGCAGTTTACCCTTGGTGTTTCACAGCAAAAATGGAGGCAGCCCTTCGTGAGTTTTAGGTCAGGCGGTCGCGCAAAATCACCTTTTCGGCGCCAATTGTGAACCTCATATGTGCTTTGTGGAAGGTTCCTCCACATGCTTTCGATAACTTGATTTGGCGTCAGAATCAATATTTTAGGCGCAAAGTCCGTTTTTAAGTCCACGAAACACCTCACCCATCACCGAGTCACGCTCATCTTTCGTGGCCATACTTCATCACGAGATCTTGCAAGTCTCCCTTTTCGGCATTAAATCCACTTGGAGCGGCTAGTATTTGAAAGTCCTCATTCACCAGACAGCAATTGAAGGGGCTTGCATTTTTGTGGTGAATTGCTCCATTTCATCAAAGTAGATCTTTTTGGCTGAAAAAGGGTCTCTCGCTGAGCTTTTGCCTGCTTGATCAGCCAAAGAAACTTTTTATAGGTGTCTTCGAGTCATATTGAGATCTCGCCGAAGCCCTGATGGAATTACCTTCAGTGAGTGTTCGAGTTGTTGGAGAGGTTTCTTGAGATCCATCTTTTTGACGAAAATGGCTTGAAGGACCTTGAGGAAAAGGTGCAGTGGCACTGTTTACATTCAAAACGCCTGATATATTGGTTCAGACGACGAACCTTAAAGAAGCCTTTTTTAAGCCATTCCGAACAGAAAAAACAAAAAAAAGTACGAAAACTCATTTGGCAGGTTATTCCTCACGGCCAAGCCTTCTTAGCTGGCCCTATACTGAAATCTCTGTCACCTTGTTTGCTTGGGTTTTCAAATAATAATCCACACCCTCTGCCATTTTTCGACCTTCGGCAATGGCCCATACAATTAGCGAAGCTCCCCGACGAACATCGCCAGCTGCAAAAATGCCAGGAATCGAGGTCGTCAACTTAGCGTCAGTCACCAAATTTCCGTTCCCGTCCACCGCCAATGCATGGTCCTTGGTTAACGGAGCCAAGTTTGGACCAGTGAACCCGAGGGCCAATATCACCAAATCTGCCGCAAATTCAATTTCAGATGGTGTTGAGAATGATGCTGACAATGAGTTTGTTGTTTCATTGACTACCTTTTCGAATTTTCCATTCTTAAATAAAACTCTTTCCGCAATCAACTTAGTGATTTGGCCGTTCTGCCCTTCAAAGCGAGTCGTTGACAGACTCCATTCGCGACTGCCGCCCTCTTCGTGTGCATGGGACGACCGTAATTGCATTGGCCACTGCGGCCAGGGTGTAGACTCGGCTCTCTCGTTTGGAGGTCTTGGCATAATTTCAAACTGTTGAACTGATTTGGCCCCCTGACGAAGAGCGGTTCCCACACAATCTGAACCCGTATCTCCACCACCAAGAATTATGACGCTTTTCCCTGCGGCATTTATTTTGGGCACGAGGGCTGCATTATTTGCGATAGCTACATTCTGTTGAACAAGATAATCCATTGCAAAATGAATTCCATTTAGATCGCGCCCCGGAAGCGTCAGATCGCGAGGTCGTTCGGCACCAAGAGTTAAACAAACTGCATTAAATTCAACCTGAAGCGCTTGAAGGGATTTGTCACTGCCAATGGCGGTTGAGGTCACAAACTGAACGCCCTCGGCTTTTAGTTGATTAAGTCGTCGATCTATTCGCCACTTTTCAAACTTAAAATCCGGAATTCCATAGCGAAGAAGTCCACCGGGCTGAGCTGCTTTTTCAAATACAGTCACCTGATGACCCTGCCTGACCAACTGTTGGGCCGCCGCCAAGCCCGCCGGACCGGAACCTACGATCGCGACAGAGAAACCCGTGGGGGGCGGAATCTGTGCAGGCTCTATCCAACCTTCTTCAAAACCACGATCAATAATTCTCCATTCGATATCTTTGATGGCCACAGGATCACTGGTGAGTCCTAGAACACAAGCGCTTTCACAGGGGGCCGGGCAAAGCCGTCCCGTAAATTCTGGAAAATTATTGGTTAACTGAAGGCGATTCAACGCATCTTTCCAACGATCCTGACTCACAAGAGTGTTCCACTCCGGAATAAGATTGTCGACCGGGCAGCCGTAATTACTTTGACAAAAAGGCACCCCACAATCCATACAGCGAGTGGCTTGTTCTTTAAGCTTAACCCCGTTCAGATTTTCCGGAAGATAAATTTCTTGCCAATCTTGCCGCCGAGCCTCAGCGGGTCGGTATTCCAAATCTTCTCGTTGAAAATTCAAAAAACCTCGGTGGTCTCTCGTTAAACGGTCACTCATGCTAAAATTTCCTTTTTGATTTGCAGAACCGATTTCCCTGAACCATTTTGTTGAGCGAGAAGAACCTTTTTGTACTCTGTTGGCATAACTCGAACAAATTTATTTATTTCCGTCTTCCACGAATTCAATATTTGAATTGCGCGAAAGCTCCGCGTTGCCTCAACATGTTTCTGCAACATCTTTAATACAAACTCACGATCATCCAGACTGTTAATTGGACCCAGTTCGACACTTGAGAGATTACAATAAGTCGAGAAATCTCCACGCTCGTCATAAACATAGGCAATTCCACCTGACATCCCCGCAGCGAAGTTCGTTCCTGTCTGGCCAAGCACAATCACACGCCCCCCAGTCATATATTCGCAACCATGGTCGCCAGTCCCTTCAACGACGGCAAGCGCCCCGCTATTTCTAACGGCAAAGCGTTCTCCGGATGCTCCAGCAATAAAGAGTTCTCCAGAGGTTGCTCCATAAAGACATGTGTTCCCAACAATAATCAACTCAGACAATTCTTCAAATTTGTGGAGAGCATAACACAATTCGCTCGGTCTAATTGAAATTAGTCCGCCAGAAAGTCCCTTGCCCACATAGTCGTTGGCATCACCAACCAAATTTAATGAAATCCCAGGAGACAAGAAGGCTCCTAAGGACTGCCCTGCCGTTCCGCTGAGTTCAATCTCAATTGTACCTCTAGGAAGTCCCTCCGCTCCATAGCGCTTGGCAACTTTGCTTGAGAGCAAGGTTCCCACAGCGCGATCAGTATTCTTAACCTTCGCCTTCAGTTGGACCGGCCCTACGCCGTCAAGAGCCCCCTTGGCCTGTTGAATAAAAACTTGATCAAGAACTTTTTCAATTCGCCTGTCTTCGAACTTTTCAAAATGTTTCGCTCCCCCAGAAATCAGCGAATTGACTGGGGCGAGTAGTCGCGAGAGGTTTATCGAATGGGCTTTCCAATGAGTCACGGGTGGATTAGATTTCAAACAGTCCGTGCGCCCAATCATATCCGAAACCGTTCGAAAACCAAGTTGAGCCATTACTTTTCGCAACTCTTCAGCAACAAAATGAAAATACTGAATCACATGCTCTGGTTGACCTGAAAACTTGGCACGCAAAACTGGGTCCTGGGTGGCCACTCCGACTGGACAAGTATTTAAGTGACACTTGCGCATCATCACACAACCTTCGACGATCAGAGGCGCTGTAGAGAATCCAAATTCATCAGCCCCTAGTAGGGCCGCGATTGCAACATCTCGCCCAGTTTTGAGCTGACCATCTGTTTCGATAACCATTCGCCCTCGAAGTCCGTTTCGGACTAAGGTTTGATGAGTTTCCGCCAGTCCAAGTTCCCAAGGCGCTCCAGCATACTTAATTGATGATAATGGAGACGCTCCCGTACCACCGCTATCGCCACTAATGACAACCTTTTGCGCATGAGCTTTCGCAACCCCCGCCGCAATTGTTCCCACTCCGGCCTCTGAAACCAACTTCACGGAAACAACAGCTTCTGGATTACTATTCTTAAGATCAAAAATAAGCTGAGACAAATCCTCACTTGAATCGATATCATGATGTGGGGCGGTGAAATTAAGGTCACTCCAGGTGTGGAAAACCGCAATTTTGCAATGGTCGCATCAACCTTTGAACCGGGCAACTGCCCGCCTTCGCCAGGCTTGGCCCCCTGAGCCACTTTGATTTGTAATTCACTCGCATTAACCAAATAATGGGCGGTCACCCCAAAACGACCGGAAGCCACTTGTTTAATTGCTGAGTTCTTCGAATCCCCATTTTCCATTGGAATAAAACGGTCAGAACCTTCTCCGCCTTCACCAGAATTGCTCTTCGCTCCTATGCGGTTCATTGCAATTGACAAAGTTTCGTGAGCCTCTTGGCTTAGCGCCCCAAAAGACATTGCTCCCGTTGTAAATCGCTTCATAATTTCAACAGCGGACTCAACTTCCGAAAGCTGAATTGCTGGCTGACTTTGAGTAAATTCAAGGTGGCCTCGGAGGGTAAACCGAGAGTTTCGTTGCACTTCATCACTAAACTCAGAAAATGTTTTGGCATTGCCAGTTCGCGTGGCCTCTTGCAATTTGGTGATGGCCTCGGGAGTCCAAAGATGAGCCTCTCCGCGAGGGCGGAAGTGAACATCCCCCAGACTTGGCAAATCTGAAAAGGCCTGTGCTGTAGGTGAAAGAATATCTGCCAATTGGTACCGACGAAGAGTCTCTTCACCGATGGTCGCAAGATCTAAACCCTCAATACGAGATGGTGTATTTGTAAAATACGACTCCACGACATCCTTTGAAAGACCCAGCACTTCAAAAATCTGTGCGCCACAATAAGACTGCAAGGTCGATATTCCCATTTTTGACATGATTTTCAAGAGACCTTTATTGACAGCTCTCAAATACATTTCTTCCGCTGTATGGGAACTTTGCAGCTTGGCCTCAAAATGAGTGGCTAACTCGATTGCCAAATATGGGAATACTGCATCTGAACCATATCCAATGAGGCAAGCAAAGTGATGAACATCCCTCGCTTCCGCTGTTTCGACCAAAATCGAAACATTCAGACGAAGTCCACATCGAAGCAGATGATGATGAACCGCCGCCACAGCCAAGAGAGCCGGAATCGCGAGTTGTTTTTGGGTTAATTCTTTATCAGATAGAACCAAAATCCCAATTCCAGCCATTGCCGCCTTCTCGGCCTCTGCACACAACAAATCAAGTCCTGCCTTTAATGCCGTTTCACCACTGCAAGAGTTGCGATCGAAGGTCATTGCAAGAGTTCGGGATAAAATTCTTCTGGATTTATTTTTGTCCTCAGTTTCCAAAAAACAGCGAACGTGTTCGACTTCGCTCGCCGACAGTATCGGACGTCTCAACTGGAGTCGGAAAAGATGATCCGGTGTTCTTGAGAACAGATTCGCACGAGGGCCCAAATAGGTTGTCAATGACATTACCAAGTGTTCCCGAATCGGATCAATAGGTGGATTCGTTACTTGGGCAAACATCTGACGAAAGTATTTAAACAAAAGCTGCGGATTGTCTGACAGAAGCGCCAAAGGTGTATCATTGCCCATCGAAGATGTTGCTTCTTCACCGTCATGGAACATGGGAATCATAACCGTTTGAACTTCCTCGTAGGAGTAACCAAACTGCATTAAACGCTGAAGAAAATCACGGGAAAGTCCCGGAGTGGACTTCGCAGTCGATGCCTCAGTGGAGATCGGAGAAGATATTGAGGATAATGAAACCTGTTCTTCCTTAACCCAATCACCATATGGGTAGGCTTCGGCCATTTCTTGTCGAACTTCATTATTCTCATAGATTCGATTATTTACAGTGTCGATCGCCAACATTTGCCCAGGCTTTACTCGACCACGCTTGACAATACGCTCCTCTGGAATATTCAAAACTCCAGTTTCAGAAGACAAGATAACCGAATTGTCATCTAATATAAGATATCGGCAGGGTCTCAATCCATTTCGATCTAATGTTGCTCCAATCCATCGACCGTCAGTAAAGCAAACAGCCGCAGGCCCATCCCAGGGCTCGAGGCGGATGGAGTGAAATTCATAAAAAGATTTAAGCTTCGGCTGCAAATGGCGATTTTCCTCCCAAGGCTCGGGCATCAACATCATCATCGCATGCGGAAGGGGGCGGCCCTCTTCAACAAGAATGTTGGCCGCCCGATCCAACGAATAGGAATCACTCCTATTTGCCGGAAAAATAGGCATCAGGTTTGCGCCCGCCGGGGGCGTCCCCCCTAACTGCTCGATCAAACTTCTCTCTCGCGCCTTCATCCAATTGAGATTTCCACGAATGGTATTAATCTCACCATTATGACAAAGTACTCGAAAAGGTTGTGCCAACCTCCAAGCAGGTAGAGTGTTTGTGCTAAATCGCGAATGAACGAGCGCGAGTGCTGAAATAAATTTGTCGTTCTTAAGATCTAAAAAATAATCTCCCAGATGTTCGGGCAGTATCAGCCCCTTAAGAACCATTGTTTTCTCTGAAAGGCTTGCGATATAGTAACCACTCTGATGCTCAGCCTCTTGCTGAATAAAGAACAACTTTCTTCCAAAAATCTTATCATCAACTCCATTAGTACCTATAAAAGCCTGACTAATAAGAGGCTCAGAAGCTCTCGCCTGAACCCCAAGGATTGTCGAATCAACTGGGACCCTTCGCCATCCTAAGACCTGAAGTCCGTTCTTTTGGACTAAAGCTTCAAATTTGCCTTTCGCTTCCGCTTCAAATTTCGCTTCAGTATCTTGCGAACGCTCAACAAACAGCACTCCGACCGCGTAAACTTCTGGCAAAGTCTCTAATCCCGGCTGTTCCCTAAAAAAAGCTTTCGGTATTTGAACTAAAATCCCCGCCCCATCACTTGTTTTTCCGTCCGCACCCTGAGCACTACGATGAGAAAGTTTTTTGAGAACCGTAATTGCCGACTCGACAGTTTGGCGATCAGGTCCCTTATCGCCAGATGTGATGAGTCCGATTCCACAAGCATCTTTTTCGAAATCAGGCTGATAGAGTCCGGATTGAAGTGCTTGGGAGTCAATTTCGTCGAATTCAATTTTCATCAAGTAAACCCTTAAAGTTAGAATTAGTGACTCACCTAAATATCGAACATTTACTCTTTTGATAGCAATATTTCTCAGTCGATTGGAAAAAATTAATTCACACGAAATGAAATTCAGGAGTCTTCCATCTCTCAATTTTGAAAAACTAAGCTAGAATAAAGTATCTATTCTAGCTTAGTTTTTTATGGAGGCGATAAGCCGTCCTTATGGTTAAACTAGATTTATTTGTTGCTTTTTTAAAAGACAGTAAGTGTTGTTTTTTTAATTTCTCTTTTATTAATTTTTGAATAGATAAAATTTCTATTTCAGACTACAAGAAAATTAAGAGATTCAAAAAACTCTCGAGTTGAAAACTTTAATTTAGTCGAAACCAATTTAACTACGTTAACAATTTATTTTAGTAGCAACTAATATTGACCTTATTAACACTTTAAGACGAAAGGAAAAGCATGGCTGAAACACAAGCATTGAACTCGGGCGATATGGCATGGCTGTTAACATCAACAGGATTGGTTCTTCTAATGACTCCGGGGCTAGCGCTCTTTTATGGTGGGATGGTTCGAACTCGAAACCTTGTTTCAACAATGTTTCAGAGTTTCGTATGCATGTCACTGATCAGCCTCGTTTGGGTTTTTGTGGGCTTCAGCTTAGCGTTCGGTCCAAGTCTTGGCGGCATTATCGGAAATCCTTTTACACATTTTGCTTTAAATGATGTTGGCCTGACCGCCAATCCAATTTATGCAGCGACCATTCCCTTTATGCTTTTCGCTCTATTTCAAATGAAATTTGCAGTTATTACGCCTGCCTTAGTCACAGGCGCCTTCTCGGAGCGAATTCGCTTCAAAGCTTATTTGTTCTTTTCTGTTTTCTTTTGTTTATTTGTTTACGCCCCAATAGCTCATTGGACTTGGAATCCAGACGGCTTTCTGCGTAAAATGGGGGTCCTTGATTTTGCTGGCGGAACGGTAGTTCATATCTCTGCAGGTATTGCCGCTCTCACTGCAGCATTAATGATGAAACGCCGAAGCGATATCGAGCATCAACCTTCCAACATCCCTTACGTGCTACTTGGGACCGGAATGCTTTGGTTTGGTTGGTTTGGCTTCAACGCCGGATCAGCGCTAGCTGCAAACGGGCAGGCGGTTCAAGCCTTTCTAACTACGAACACGGCCTCTGCAGCAGGAATGCTTACTTGGATAATTATCGATTGGATCAAAAAAGGCAGACCTTCAGCCATGGGGGCCTGCATTGGGGCTGTAGTTGGTTTAGTAGCAATCACCCCGGCGGCTGGATATGTCGGAGTTGGCGCAAGTACATTTATTGGATTGCTGGCTTCAACGGTGAGCTATTTTGTAGTTCAGTGGCGAACCCGAACGAGTATCGATGATACGCTCGACGTATTTCCCTGCCATGGAGTTGGTGGTATAGTTGGAATGCTCGCGACTGCTGTCTTCGCGGAAGGTGGCGCAGGATTAATTTATGGCAATACCGAGACTATTAAGGCCCACCTGGTCGCCCTGGTTGTGGTGGTTGGTTACACAGCCTTGATGTCTTATGTCGGATTCTCTATCATTCGTTGGTTTTCACCTCTTGTGGTGAGTCCCGAAGAAGAACTTGCTGGTCTCGACCTGGTTCAATTAGGTGAAACCGCAGGAGAATCCTTTCCGATAGACCGTTTAACACCTAGAGACCTTCCATTATAGATTGAGGCTTTAAATTTAAACTAAAGCCGTTTCATCGTCTTCCAGGCCTTGAGGAAACCAAAGGCCTGGTAAGCTTGATAATCCGCCTTGAATAGTTTTTCTTTTGGAGTCATCGTTTCCTCCTTCTTAGCGCTCACATCCTTCCACCAAACCAGGGCCCCCGCATCAGTTCGGCTGTCCTTGTGTTCGGCGCCTCTTTCTTCACCGTGATCCTTATCGTCCGGCACTTTTTCACGATCTCCGCGCAGATGCCCTTGAATGTCCTTTTCGCGACTGCCTTTTGGCTTAACAACAATTTTTGCGAGACTCTCCGCATCTACTTCTTCGATATCAATATCAGGCTTAATCCCTCAGCCTGAATCGACACTCCACTTGGGGTGTAGTACCTTGCAACTGTCAGCTTCAGTCCACTTCCATCATTGAGAGGCACTACTGACTGAACTGAGCCCTTTCCGAATGTGCGCTCACCTACAATGAGAGCCCGCCTGTTATCCTGGAGTGCACCGGCAACAATTTCGCTCGCGCTAGCCGAAAACTCATTAACAATAATAATTAATGGAAAATCAGTGAATCGTCCCTTTTTTGTGGCAGACGCTATTTCTTTATCTTTCTTATTTCTGGCGATCGTACTCACGATCGTTCCATCCTTAAGAAAAAGGTCGCTCACTTTGATTGCCTGATCCAAAAGTCCGCCCGGATTTCTCCTCAGATCCAAAATCATACCTTGAATTGATTTGTATTTTGCGAGCTGCTGATCGAGCGTCTTCTCAAGATCCTTCGCTGTGTTCTCGATGAAGCTTGTCAGTTTCACATAGACATAGCCGTCGCCCAAATCTGTGTATTTTACCGACTTTATTTTGACGCTTCCTCTGATAATTACGATATCGCGAGGCTCTTCTTCATTGTCACGAATCACCCTAAGAACAATTTTTGCACCCCTTTTTCCCCGCATCAATTGAGAGGCCTCAACCAAACTGAGACCTTTTGTACTTTTCCCATCGACGGCAACCACCTTGTCACCAGGTTTGATTCCAGCATTCCAAGCTGGAGTGTCTTCAATCGGGGAAATAATAGTCAATATTCCATTTTGAATTGAAATCTCAATTCCAAGACCACCGAATTCGCCGGAAGTCTCTGACTGAAAATCCTTAAATATGTCCGGCGGCATAAAATTCGTATGAGGATCCAACTCTCTAAGCATCCCTTTGATAGCACCATAGATGAGCTTTTTCGTATCGACCTCTTCAACATAGAACTGCTGAATCAAATTCAAAACCTTGGAAAAGTTTTGCAAGTCGGCATAATGCTCTTCAGCATAGGCCGGAACCTGAGATCCGCTCAGAGCAAAAAATACTACAACGATACTCAAGAGGGATCCTGTCATCACAAGCCATATCGGCCGTTTTGATGGTCTTTTCATAAAATTCCTTTCATCCAGGTCTTAGGATCAGATGGTTCCGAAAAGTGCCTAACTTCAAAATAAATTCCGGCGCGATTTGCAATTCGATCCTCGCCAGCGACAGCAATTTTTTGATGCGCCTGAACTCGACTTTCTGCCTTGACAGCAGGTTGCTCAACATAACTATACACAGTATAAAAATGATCTCCGTGGTCTAGCACCAGAGTCGAACCCAACCCATCAATTTCCCCTGAAAACACGACCTTCCCGTCAAAGACAGCCCTCACCGGGGCTCCGATCGAAGCAGAAAGAAAAACACCTTTGCTAAATAAACGACGACTCTGTTCATCGCCAGCCCCGCGCCCAAAGGAGGTTCTGACTGCGCCCGACACAGGCCAAGCGAGCTTTCCTTTTTGATCCAAGAAAGAGGGTCGATATAACATATCCAAAACTCCGGAATCATCCATTTTGGAATTTCGACTCGCCTGACGAAGCTCCTCAATTTTTGCAAGCGTGATCTTCTTTTCCTGGTGAATCTCGCTCAGAATCGAGCGACGCTTGGCCTGTTCGCCCAGAAACAATCTTTCCTGCTGGTCTAGATTTTTTTCAACAGCCTGAATCTGCGTAATTCGATGAGAAAGATTAATTTGTTGGACACGAATTTCCTTAACCGAAACTGAGTATTCTTTGAGAGTTCGCTGATCCTTGGTAGCCAAAGCGCCTAGGATTCGCAAATTCAAACCTATTTTGTTTGGCGATTGTGCAGAAAAAATCGCTTGCATGAGCGATTGACCCTTGAAACTGAGGAGCGCACGAATTCGTTTCTTTAGATAAGTTTTTTGCTCGGCAACTAAGTTTTCTTTCAGTTGAATTGTTTCCTTAATTTTTTCAGCATTTCGCTCTAAATTGAACTTCTCGTGAACCAGCGATGATTTTTTTCTAACCACGGTCCTCATCCTCATTTGAACCTTGAAAAGATTACTCACGATTTGTCTGGCTTGTTGCTCTTTGATTTCCAGTTTCTTCTGTGAGTTTGCAATCTGCTCGTTAACGATGTCAGCCTGGGCATTCACGGCATAGCACTCGCCTCCAGGTATGGAAATCTGAATACCAAACAAGAGACCAACCCAAGCTTTTTTTCTCACAAGGACTCGGCCGCGGCCCAGCCGCTGTTGATTTTGCGAACTCCGAAATAGGCGCTGAGCGCACCAATCAAAGTGCCCGCGACGAGGGATGAAAGACTGACAGACATATCCAGGTTTTTGAGCTGTGCACCCAAGGAAATGAGCGCGCTATTCTGCATCATTTGAAGTTTAAACAAATAAAATATAACTAAATTAAGAGCGACTGCCAATATTGCTCCACCACAACCTAAAAGAGCCCCTTCTTGAATGAAGGGTCTTTGGATAAAAAATCGATCCGCTCCCAGGAGCTCAAGAATCTCAACTTCAGCTTTTCTCTCGAAGATCATGACTCGAATTGAATTGAAAATGAGTGAGCCTGCGACCACGAAAAGTAAAACCCCCAGGGCAACCCACAAGAAACTCAATCCGTGAACAATGTTTGAGAATTGGTCTACCCAAGCTTGACCGTAATCGACACTCTCAACCCCCTCTAGGGTTTTAATTTGACTAACAGCTGCTTGAATTACCTTGATTCTATCTAGATCTTTCGGACCTTCAGGATCTCTTGTAAGATTGACCAGCAAACTTGGGGGAATTGCCTGAACTAGCTCTTCCGCATTCAAAGATGAGGGACCTAACGAGGCCATTTGACCCTGAAATTCTTTTAGAGCCTCCTCTGGAGTCACGATCTTCACTTCTGCCACGAAAGGTAAACTTTCGATTTTGGTTTTGAGTCCCTCGATATCACTCGAGTCCTCGACTGCGTACACGGTCAGCTGCAGACCCTGCCCCCAGGTCAAAAGCCATGCCCTCAGGTTGAGATGAAGGTTAATGCCGAATAGCACCGATGAAAGACAGGCACCCAAAACCAACAGAGTCGAAATTTTTTTCATCGACAATCCCCAACTATTTCTCCGTGGCGAATTTCAAGCGTCCGCTTTCGTCTTCGACGGACCAAGTCGTGATTGTGGGTGGCAACAAATACTGTCGTCCCTTGAGCTGCTGCTTTTTCTAGAAGATCCATGATTTCTTCACTGAGTTCAGGATCCAGATTCCCTGTCGGCTCATCAGCGATGAGAACACTTGGTCGATGGACCAAGGCTCTGGCAATTGAAACTCGCTGTTGCTCTCCCCCGGATAGACTTTCTGGGTACTCAAAAAGTTTAGCGCCGAGCCCGACTTGTTCTAAGATATCCCGCACTCTTCTGTCCAATAGTTCCCGGCCCTCACTTCGAATTTTCAAGGGCAAGGCCACGTTGTCATAGACGCTCCGATTCTTAAGAAGTTTATAATCTTGATAGACCACTCCCAGTTTCCTACGAAGATAGGGAACGGTCTCGGGAGTGACCGATGACAAATCAAAGCCAGCCACCTCTATGAGCCCTGACGTCACTCGGTCAAAAGCACAGATCATTTTAAAAAGAGTCGTCTTTCCGGCCCCACTTGGGCCCGTCAGAAAGACAAACTCTCCAGGGTCGAGGTTTAAATCCACATTGCGAAGTGCATGCACTTTATTTTCGTAGGTCTTGTAAACGTGTTCCAAAGTAATCATGTCACTATCTTAACCGAGGGCGAAATACCAAAGGAGTCTGGAATGTTCCAAGAGGCGGTTTCCTAGTCCATTGGATGGGCTCTTATGCGGCTTTTTTGACAGGAGTCAGCAAGCCACGACTATTACAGATTGCTTCAAGGCTTTGCCAAAAGCTCTCTTTGATCCTTAGATCTGCTGGACCCATTTTTATTTTGGGAAAATCAACTTTCTCAGCATGAGCGCAAAATTTGGCTTCATCTCCAGCCCGCACAACTTTGATCATCAAATTAAAGTGAGCTTCAGTGAAGCTCTTGCCGTCTATCAACATCTTTCGTAGACCCTGCTCCGGCGTGTGGGCTAAAAACTGGTACAAACCTGATAAATCATATTGATTCATTTTGAGACTCCCCTTTCTGTGGGTATTTTGGGCTCGACCTTATTCTTATCGGTTGTTCCCAAAATCCCTTGAGGGGGGCCAGAATTATGTTTCCTTCATCACTAATAAAGGCACTGAACTTTGCCGCAAAAGCTGGCGAGTCACACTGCCTCCAACTAAAGCTCCGAGGCGACTTGATTTCGCGCGAACAATAATCAAATCTGCTTTCTTCCGCTTAGAATACTTGACAACCTTTTCCGGGACGGATGACCACTCGGCATCCACAATTGGAGTAAAAGGCAGTCGCCCTTTTTTTGCAGCTCCCTCTAGAGATCCCAATTTCTTATCGACTTCGCTCTTGTAGTTTCGAGCCTCTTTATTATTTTCATCCATAGAAAACCGGTAAATTGGATGAGGGGCATGAAAGTAAATGAGTTCTTTTGCTTTCAATATTCGCAATTGATCATTGACCTCCTCGAGGTGGTCAATGAAGTTACCTTCAAGATCATCACAATACAAAATATTCTTCATTTTCGAGTTTAAATTTTTTGGATTTACAATCAACACCGGAGTTTTTGCATAATGCACAAGCGTTTCCGCAAAAGACCCTAATATAAATCGCTCAGTCGCGCCCTTTGCATGACTGAAAACCAGGATACAATCAGCTTTCTGATTCTGACTGACCTTGACTAATTTTTTGCAAGTCGCAGTTACACTCGATGAATTTGTGAATTCAACAATCGCATTCTTTGCCAACATTCCCAACCCTTGACGCTCCAGGGTTTTCTGAAAATCAGCCGTCGAATGAACGGCAAATTTATCCACCCAGGCGTAAACCCCAAAATCGAAATCATAATAGGGCTGAGTCAGGCTGGAAATATAGACCGGAACGATTCCCTCGTCCCCACCCGCCAATCGACGAGCAATTAAATATGCTTTTTTTAGATTTCGCTTATTTTCATCATAAGGATCAATAGCCCAAACAATTTTCTTTTTCATAACCCACCTCTTTCGTAGAAAAATTCTAACTCCTACTCCCAACAAAAGGGTAGACAATTTCGACGGCGACAACAAAGATAGAAGAGCTGTCTTTGTTGACAGAGTTTGTCGTTTGGAAGTCCAACGGGGGTCCAATGAAGTTTTTATCTCTATTTCTGCCGCTGCTTCTGTTTCTGTCGCTATTTCTGTCACCACAACTGAATCTACCCCTGTCTGGGTCTTTGGGAGACATCGTTTATGCTCAAACGACAGGGAATCCCAGTCCCTCTGGGTCTGAAGGCGCTCTCCCAGGAGAGGATGAGTGGCGGCATAAAATGCACTCGTTTAAGATGATACTTAACGAACTTCTGCCTTATACTGTCAATATCGAGGCCTTTAACGCAGCTGAAAATGCGGTTCTCATTCAAAATTCTGTCAATAAACTGACTGCAACAAGTCAAAGCTTGAATCACAGAAAGCTCTCCGTGACATCAGACCCAACAATCTCGTATGTCGCTGCGGCTTTTGAAGACAACCTGGGCGCGGTCACTGAGAATCTAAAAAAGGGACGACGAGATTATGGACGGTATCTCTTACTGAATACCCTCTCATATTGTATTGAATGTCACACTCGGACGAACGAGCCTCCAGAGTTTTTTTCCAAATTAGAAGATGCCTCTTTTCAAAAACTTAACCCGATCGAACAAGTCGAGTATCTAGTGGCAATGAGGCATTTTTCAAATGCTCTGGCGCTCATAGAGAGGATCCTAGAGCAAGACCTTCCGGAAAATTTGACCCTTGGCGCTGAAAAATTGATCCAGTACGGCCTAACGGTTTCTGTCAAATTTAATCAAGACTCTAAAAAAGCATTGGCTCTGATTGAAAAAATTGAAAAAGCTAAAAACGTCCCTTATTTTCTTAAAAAGACGCGGCCCATTGGAAAAGCTCCGTCCTGAATTGGCAAAAATTTGAAATGAAAGCGAAGAAAAAAGGAAAGGCTGAGCCAAAAGACATTCTGATTTCTGCAGAAGCTCTGATCAAGGATGGCTCTTCACTGAATTCCAAAAACTCGAGCCTTCATGCTGGCGATATCTGTTTTCTCAGGGCGAACTCTATGCTTCTTCAATTGCTAAAACAAAATTTATCAAATGAGATAGTCGCTCAAACCTTGTTGCTAATTGGCGAGACCTATGAGGCTATGACGGGAAACCTTTTTTGGTCACTACATCAGTATTACTATGAAGCCTGTGCGCGGCAGCTCCCACATTCGGTGATTGCAGGAAAGTGCTTCAAGAAGTTTGAGACCTCTGTTTATTCCGAGTACTCAGGTGGTTCCGGAACCTATTTACCTACTCATGCTGTAAAAAAAATTAAAGAGCTCAAAGCTCTCAGCAGATAAGGTCTGGCGATCGACTCTTTGCGCTAGAAAACTTTTTGTTGGCCTCTGAGAGACTTTGCTCTAGATATTATGACGGAGGATATTCCTATGAAATCTGTTCCAACTGTTGATAAATACATGACTTCCCACCCACATACCATCGGCGTTGATCAGCCATTGAGTCTTGCCCACAAAATGATGACTGAGTTTCGGATCCGTCATTTGCCTGTTTTGGATGGCGGAAAATTAGTTGGAGTCATTTCTGACCGTGACCTTAAAATGGTTGAAAGTTTCATTGATGTTAATTCAGACACCACTCTCGTTTCTGAGGCTTTAACTGAAGATCCCTATTCTGTTTCACCCAAAGCTCCACTGAACGAAGTCTGTGCAGAGATGGCAACCCATCGATACGGCTCGGTCTTGATTGTTGATAACCACAAGCTTGTCGGAATTTTCACTTGGGTCGATGCTCTCAAGGCACTTCAACATTTGATGGATTCACGATTAAAACCAATTTGATAAAATAGACTTAAGTCAGGCCTAATTTGGGCCTGCTTTAGGTTGGCGCTGTGTTTCAAAATCAACAAAAATTTCGGCCTCGATGATCTTCTTTAGAAGACGAATCTTGTCGTAGATGGGATACCAATCAAATAACAATAGCTCGAGTGGTTTCCACATTGAGACCCAGCCAAAAATCACAATCCCTTCCCGAAGCGTAGTACTAAAGAGGTCTGACTCTAGCAGCTTTGCCCATTGAGCCAACACCAGACAAAGGGACAAAATACAAAGTCCAACAAACAGAAACAATCTTGCCATTCTTAAGATTTTGTAAAATTGAATTCGTTTAAGCTCGACTTGATACTCAAAGTGACTGCGAACTGCCTGAGTGATCGCCTCTACATGAATGTTTGGGTCCGCCTGAGAGATATAGATTTGAATTCTCAGAGGTGAGCGAGTTGGAATTTCGTCGGCACAGGCAACTATGTAGTCCGTGAAATCATCATCCAGATCACGTTCTCGAAAAGGAGCTGGATCTCTGGAGTCAAACAATTGCAACACACTATTGACACGAATCTCAATAGCTTCTTTTCCCTCAATCCTTCTATAGCGCGGTACATGTGGATTATACATGACTAGTGAAATCCGACCACAATTGTACTACTCTGTGATCATGCTGCATGCTTTGATTCGTTGACCACCAACAAGAGCCCTAATATTTTCTTTTCCTTTTAATCTCTTCTGGGGTCAATATATTCTGACCTATATCCATATACAACTTTTGTCGTCGCTTTTCGATTTCCAAAATCCGATCAACACTCGAGAGGATATGATCTGCATCAAAAGGTTTCTCAAAAACATCTGAAACTCCCAGATTCAAAGCTCGCCTGAAACAGCTCGTGGTAGCAGCACCAGTCACAAAAATAACAGGAGTCAGGTCGCCACTAGCGCGAAGTTGACGCACCATCTGCTCCCCGGAAAGACCCGGCATATTAATATCACACACAATCATTGAGAACTGAGTGGCCTTTGTGGCTCCAATAGCCTCTTGAGCATTGGTGCAAAGAATAACTTTTTCAAAATTGGGCTCAAACATCTCACCTAAGATCTCACCAATTTCTTTTTCGTCATCCACTATCAATACTGGTCCATATTTTCGTAATGATTTTGTTGTTGGATTATTCATCGCTACCCCTTCTTGAACCCTTAGGCTCTATTAATTCAAATTCAACACTAGCACATCCCGCTCAAAGATTCTGCTTCTCTGTCTACCCGATCTTTCGAACTGGTCTTTCTAGACTTAAATCTAGCATCTTTTGAGCTATCTCGTCTAAGCCTAGAACAAACTCGGCCCCGCCGAGTTTAATTGCTTCCTTAGGCATTCCGAAGATCACGCAAGTCTCTTCATTTTGCGCAATTGTATGAGCCCCTTGATCTCTCAGCACTTTCATCGTCTTAGATCCATCGCCGCCCATACCAGTCAGGATGACTGCTGTCAGGCGACTCAACTTTGCCTGCGCGACACTCTGAAACAAATAATCTACGGATGGCTTGTGTCGATTGACAGGAGCCTCATCAGTTATTTGAATAACTAGCTTATTTGCCTCAGCACGGACTCCCATCTGAGTTCCACCAGGGGCAATGTATACATTGTTTTCCAAAACTTCCTCACCGTCTTTTGCCTCATGCACTTTGAACAAGCAAAGGTCATTCAATCGATTTGCAAACGCGGTCGAAAACACCGGTGGAATATGTTGAACGATCAATATTGGTGGTATTGCACTTGGTAATGACTGCAAAATTTCACGAATGGCTTCAGTTCCTCCGGTTGAAGCCCCCAAAACAATCAAACTTTGCTTTTCAAAGTTTTTTGTTTTAATCGCACTTCGACGTGGCGAAGCCGTACGACGGCGTATTTTCGCTCCAGCCGCAATATTGATTCTTTCACGAATGACTTTTGACACCTCATCCAAATCGTTGAGCTGAGGTTTTTGAATATAATCGATCGCACCGGCCTCGAGGGCCTGAAGCACCTGTGGCCCCTCTTCTTTGCTAATCGCGCTGATCATGACGGTCGGAATGTGGTATTTAGGATGTATAATCTTTAACAACGCAACCCCATCCATTTCAGGCATTTGAATATCAAGTGTTATCACATCGGGCTTGTGCTTAACAATAAGAGCTTCGACCTGTGAGGGTCTTTCGGCTTCTGCCACAACCTTGAGGCCCGGATCTTCTGAAATTATCTTGTTCAAGATTTGACGAATCGTCTTTTGAATCATCAACAATCAATACTTTTTTTACTTTGAGCTCCCTGCCCGCATCGGCAACTTCTGTGGGCGCCGTCGACAAGGCCCCCGGGACTTCGATGGCAGCCTTGCGACCGGGAGATTCTGTTTGTTTTTGCATTGATAAAATAGATTTAATCTTGGATCGGATTTCGTTGCCGGCCTGAGCAACATTTTCTAAGCTTGGCTTCTCAAACATAGTCAGAAGCCCCATACTCTAAAGCTTTTTGCCAATACTCAAATCTTCACGATTCACCGATGAAATAACCAACACGGGCGGGCGTTTAGTGAATTGAGTCTCCTTCAGAAAAGTGACTCCATCCATTTCCGGCATATGAAGGTCCAACGTTATGAAATCGAAAGTGTCGGCCCTGAGCTTTTCCATAGCCTCAACCCGTTGCGCGCCGTCGCCTTGACAATAAAACCGGATTCTTTAGTTAGAATTTTCTTCAAAAGTGAAATGATCACCCCAGAGTCGTCTACACAAAGTACCTCAAGGGGTCGACTGATTGCTTCCGCAGGTTTCATTGCCCGGCCAAGTGCATATGCGGTCGCCGACTTAATTCCAGATAAAACATCTTTTGGCACGTCAACACGGTGTTGATAAACAGAGGTTCCTTTTGATTCAACCTTCACATCAATACCAGTTAATGTTTCAGAGGCCCCAAGAAATAGAAGTCCTTGAGGATCTAAGTGATTGAGCATTAGATTCGTAATTTTCTTAATTTGCTCAGGATTAAAGTAAATAAACACGTTTCGACAAAATATCAGGTCAAACATCTTTCCATTCAGAAACCCTTCGCATTTGAGCAAGTTTTCAACTTTAAAATGGCATTTCTTTTTCAGAGATTCTTTCGCCTTTGTAAATTCGGAAATGTCCCCTTTTCCACGAACCCACTGGTCTTGCAGATACATCGCTGGAGATTGTCTCAAGTCCTCTACTCTGTATACGCCATTTTTTGCTGTCGCAATGGACTCTGGATCCACATCGGTTCCCCAAATCTCGAATGTCAAATCTGGAGCAATTGCTTTCAAATGAAAATCAAAAAACATGGCAAGCGAGTAGGCCTCTTGGCCACGACTGGCTGCTGCTGACCAGATTCGAATGACCTTTTCCCCACGGGCTCTTGTTCGATCAATCAGGCGCTTAAGGCCTTTATTGAGAAGATATTCAAAATGCAAAAACTCCCTAAAGAAATACGTATGGTGAGTCGTAATAAGTGAGAGGAGAGTCTGACTCTCGGCTTCCAGATTTCGCTTGAGGTATTTGATATACCTGGAAAACGTATGCAGTTCTAATTTGATGATCCTGGACTTCAAGCGACTCTCGATCATAGAGTACTGGCGTTCTCCAAGCTGAATCCCTGACATTTCAGAGACGATACCAGCCACTTCCCGAATGACTGCCATGACTACATCTCTTGATTCGCCCTCATTTCCAAACATAATTCACCCTTAACGTAAACAGACCCTCACTCTTAATTCGACACCGTAGACCCATTAAAAATCTTCTGGTGAGACAATCACCGTTAGATTTTAGGCGGCCTTTTTGTGCTGGTGCTGAGCTAAGGAAGATTGATCATCCAAAGACAGTGTTTTAACAATATCAATTAACAAAATTAACTTCTCGGCCTTGCGAAAAACCCCACTCACATACTCATGATTCTTTGACGTATCAATGGTTGGTTTCTCTGATACGTCATCAGCTGAAATCATTTGAACCGAGTTCACCTGATCGACGACGACCCCGAGCTTATAGTTAGGCAGATCCAAAATCATAACTGAGGGATCTTCAACATTACTTGGCTTAATCGTTAGTTTTTGTCGAAGATCAAGGATTGAAATGACTTGACCCCTGAGGTTCATGATCCCCAGAAAGTGAGGCGGCGATTGTGGAATGGGCGTCACATCTGGCATCCCAATCACTTCTTTTAATTGACAAAAGAGGAATCGCAAATTCTTCATGGCCTAAGTTAAAACAAAGGTATCTGAGATTGTCGTTCATGCTGCTTTTCCTCCTGGATTTTGCGTAGGAACAGTTTGTGTAGGCCCATAGGCAATAATTTTTCGTTTTAACAATTCACTCGGCTCTAAGATCAAAGACGGCTTTCCGTCGCCGAGAATCGTGGATCCGCTGACTCCCTTAAAATGTCTCAGTTCTGGCCCTAGCTGCTTAACAACCAATTGATATTGGCCTAGAATGTCATCCACCAACATGGCAAAGGGTTTTGGTCCGCTTTTGATAACAATTGCGATCATGCTCGTTGATTGATAATGACTCTTGCGTCCAAAAAAATCGCCGAGTCTATAAATTGGGATATTTTCTCCTCTTAACATCAAGAGTTGGCCAAGACCTGTGGAGTGCTGAATTTGATTCTCAGTGGGTCTTAATGTTTCGTGAACGTGGCTCAGCGGCAACACAAATTTCTCGGGCCCAAAAGTCAGTATCATTGCATCAATAATTGCGAGAGTCAGTGGGAGCGTAATCCTGAAAGTCGTCCCCTTGCCCAATTCGGAGTCAATCGTGATATCCCCTGACAAATCAGTCACGTTGGTTCGAACCACATCCATACCAACCCCGCGACCAGATACGTCAGTTACAAGTTCCTTAGTTGAAAAACCAGGGGCAAAGATTAGGTTATAGGCCTCTTTTTCAGTGAGGCTTGTGCCAGGCTTAAGAATTCCCTTTTCAATGGCTTTTTTCTTGAGTTTTTCGGCATTCAAACCGCCACCATCATCTTTCACTTCAAGAACCAATTTCCCTGAGTGATGAAAGGCGCTCAAGCGGACTATCCCTTTGGGAGATTTTCCTTGAGCCTTACGAGCTTCAGGCATCTCAATTCCGTGATCTACGGAATTCCTGATCAGATGAACAAGTGGATCATTAATCTTTTCGAGAACAGTTTTATCCAGCTCTGTTTCCTCTCCATACAGCTGAATCCCGACATCTTTATTCAGAGCCGTAGCTGTATCTCTGACGATTCGTTGCATTTTTTGAAAGGTCGGTTTGACGGGCACCATTCTGAGGCTCATTGATAGATCTTGAATCTCTTTGCCGACTTTCCTAACTGATGCACAGTTTTCTTAAGTGGGACCAATTCGGTGACGACCGCCTGCTCCCGCAAGACGCTTTGGAAGAATTACCATTTCCCCAACATAATTTAGAAGATTCTCCAGCTTCGAAAGAGAAATACGAATTGTTTCTTCGACACCTGAAGGTTTTCCAGCCTGCGCTGGAGGGGGGGGCTGCGCCGAAGACCAACTTGTGGGTTGTACTTCAGACTGAGCTGCTAACGGCTTCGATGGTTCTTCTTTGAATTCAAGAAAACCCTGAGCCTCAAGTTCAGCTATCAGCTCGTGATTAGGCTCAGGCTCAAAAACAACGGCCGGAACTGGCGCCGGTGACGGATGGCTTTGGTTCCCATGACCTTGCCCATGCCCATGAGGCTCATGACCAGAAGATTTAGAAGCTGCTTTCATCTCAGCAAACAACGCTGAAGAGTCAAATTTCGCATCAATATTGACCTTAAGACCTTCAACCATTTTGCGAGGTGATCATTGCAGTTCAGAAGTAAGCCAACGATCGCTGAAGTGGGCTTCAACTCTCCATTTTTGATCATCAAAATGAAGGTCTCAAACTCGTGGGTAAAGTCACCCATCTCTGCGAAGCCGACTGCTTTCGAACTTCCCTTCAGATTGTGAGCGAGACGAAAGATCTTGTTCAGATTATCCATGTCGCTGGGGTTATTTTCCAATTCAAGAAAACACTGCTCCGCATCTGCCAGTCCCGCAGTGGCCTCTTCCAAAAAACCTATTTTTAGCTCGCGCTCAAAGTCATCCATTGCCATGCTTCCCGATCGGCGGCCTTTCTCAGAAAATTAATAGTCTTTCCTTTTTATTTAAAAAAATTTTTGGTGACGCGGCGCTATCTCAAGTTGGGTCGAATTGATTACGACTATGATCTTGAAACCATCCAGAAAGCCAAATATTTTTGCGGCAGAACGAACTCAAAATACGAAAAACATGAAAAAGATTCTTTTTCGATTCATGAACCTAAGACTCAGATCTAGGCTCTCGGACTATTTAGAAGGCTCGAACACTCTGAGTCTGGTCTAGGACATAGACTCGATAATTTGGAAAACCCTTCTTAATGATCTTTCTTATCTGTTCATCATTCATAATATAAGTTGCAGTGGAGAGAACATCGCATTCTTTTGCCAGCGGTCCAACGACGGTCGTCTGAATCCAATTGTTGGCTGGCTTCAATGATTTTGGATCAATTATATGATGCCATTTCTTGACTAAATCATAGGACTCATTCGCCCCGCCCGAGGATGCAATGGCGCCCTGAGCAGGCAGTTTGTCAATATTAACAAGCTTCTTATAGACAGGATCCCAAATCTTAATTTTCCAGTTCTTTCTCTTTCCCTGAGAGTTTAGACCCTGCCCTCGCCATTTCATGTTCCCTGAAAAATTCAGAAGATAGTTCTCAAATCCTCTTGATACAAAAAACTCTGCAACGATATCAACCGCATAACCCTTAGCAATTCCATCCAGAGTGATACCCATTCCTCCTTTCTGGAATTCAATTCGACTGTTCTTGAATTGAACTCTCTCAGCGCCAATCAAAGGGCGCAGGACATCCAATTCAAAATCCGTTGGTGGCACCTTGTTTTTTTTGAAAGAGCTTTGAATCAAACTCAGAACTGGCCAGATTGTTACATCAAAAACATGATCCGTCTGTTCATAGATTTCAAGAGCAGATTTAACAACTGCGCCCAAGTGGGCCGGGATTGGGGCAGCCAAGAAACCCTGTCGATTGAGCTGACTCAATGCACTCTCCGACTGATACAAACTCATCTCAGATTCCATCTGGTCCAGCTGTTTTTGCACATAAACAAAATCTTCCGTCCTGACCTTATTTTTGCATGGTGTGATGATTTGAATCTCAAAAAAAGAGCCCATGCTTGGAATTCGACGCAGATTTTCACAAAAGGGCGCCGCCTTGCCTGAGGCTAGCGCAAAGGTTGTGGTTGTGTTTATGAATTGGAATGAGAATACCAATATGAATGTGAATATGACAAAGGGTGCAGTCATCAATCGCTTCCAGTCGTGCTGGTCATGGTGTTGGGAATGCTCCTGATAAAAGCTAAAGTCCGGCACCCATTATCCAAGACTTCAAGATTTCTAGATTATCAGGGTTATTCCGCCAGATATTCTTGTGCTTCCACCCAGTAGGTAAAATCTGTCCGCTCCCAGCTAAATACAATAGACTCTCTTCAGGTTTACCAAACACAACCTTTGTTAAGGCCACATTATAATCTGGGGCCGGATTGTCATGACACATAGTGCACGAGTCTTCCATTAGTCCTCGCACTTTAGAATCAAAATAGGTTTGATTTAACTCCCCAATTACCGAAGGGTTTGGAATCGGATCGTTATCCAAGACCCTCGAAAGGGTGATGTCCTCGCTAGTTAGATTGCTGTTTTGATTGACGGCCAAATCCAACAATTTATTTCCGTCAGCAAGGGTTGCGCCCATAATCCAAGCCTTGAGATTATTTAGGTTTTCAACTTCTGCAGGATCATCACCCCAAGCCACAGGCTTATGATTCTTATTTCCTACCTTCTGTCCGCTGGCCGCTAGGTAGAGATTACTCTTGTCAGGGTTTTCAACGACCACATTTTTTGATGCGGTCTCAAATGTATCGGCGACATGTACTTGTTTAATCCCATTGTGGCAGTAAATGCAATTTACCTGAAATCCCTTCAGCACTTTTTGGTCAAAAATTCTTATTCAATCCCTTTGGCGGGGCGGGTGGAGGTGGCGGTTCTGAACGACCAGCAAAAGGCGCCACAGGTGGTGGTGGTGTCACTATTGAATTTGCACCCCGCTTAAAAGGAGTTTCGCTGCCGCAACCGAATTGAATCAAACCCAAGAAACTGATCAATAAAAGGCTTACCCTAATTTCCATTTTTCTCATTTTTTCACCTCGACAAAAGTTTTGAATGCAAATGATGATTTCCTCAGGGCTTCGGCAACAGCTTTGGAGGACCAAGTTGCACCGCTCACCCCATCCACGTCAGAACCGACCTGAAAGGCATCTGACATTTTCTTGCCTTTGAATTGTTTTAAGAAAGATTCCTCGGCCACTTTTTTTCCTCGCTCTTCTTCTGAAGAGAGAATGGTAACTGAGGTGACCAACCCTGAAGGCTCAAAACAGATTCCAATTGTCATCGGGCCCTCTTTTCCCTGCTGGGGGACAACAGTGCAAGCTTTCTCTAGCGCTCCCGCTGCTGACTTACCGTAGAAAAACGAAAATGCATCTTCTTCAGCATGAGAGGCTATCGATTTTAAAACCGTTCGATGCTCAGGTTTTAGCTGAAATACTTCCTTCGTCATTTTCGCTGAGGGTGCCAATTCCTTTTTTAGGAAGTCTTTAAGAGATACGAGCTCACCACCAAATAAGTTTGGCGCAAGAATGCTTATCAGCGAAAAAAAAAGCTATCGCCCGACTCTTCATTTGTCTCCTGACTTTTGAAAACTTCGAATCCAATCAGAAACCAAAGGGCGGCAAAACTCAGTCCCATAAACCCGCCTGATACGGCTGTCAGATAGGCCATCTTAGGGCCCAGAAATCGAGTTGCCATAAAACTTAAATTATCCAAAACAATAGCAGCATAGGGAGTGCCCAAAAGAATTATTTTGTATGAATCCCTCACTTCAACAAACAAACCAAGCAGAGTGAGAGCAAAGAAAAAGCTGGTCATTCCGAAAAGATGAAAGTGCCCTTCTGCCACCAAATTTTTGAAACTTGGTCGAGCCCCGAACTCAGCGGCGGGAGTGACTTTCTCAATCGTATCTAAGTCAAAGGACTGCTCTCCAGAAGTTGTCTCAACTGCCGCCGTCTCGGTCCGAATGACCTCAGCCGAGCCATAATAGTGAACTGCGATATCACGTGGTGTCCAGCCTACAACGAGGGCCACATTTGCCAAGGCGTAGAGGTAAGCCAAGCTCAGGGCACACAAAAACCCGACGATAAGAACTTTCGCATGAACAGGAGCATTTCTCAGTCTAAAGTCAAAAAATCCCTGGGCTCTATTGTCTTTCGTCATTTGTTTAGCCGTCCCTTTCCTGCCATACTAAGATTTCAACTATTTCAAGACTCAAAAAATTCGCGCTGAACTTCACTGGCCTTAAAAATCGACCGAGGCCATGACCCGAAGAACATCGTTATTATATTCTTCGACGGCTTCAAAGTTCCATTGTTTCTCTATCAAGAACCGAATCACATCGACGCTGAAGGCGTAACCAAGATTCCAATTATGAATATTTTTGTTGGTCACAACTCTTGTATCATTAACATAAGTCCCGTAACGAATTCGAAGTTCGCCGGGGCTCATCACTGGAGTTGCAAACTCAAGGTAATCCCCACGCTTTTCAAAGTCAGAGCCGGTTGGGGAGTTTCGAATTCCCGCCGTCGCGAGGCCCAACGCCCAGCGAGTGTGTTTGAAAAAACTGAGATCGAGAGCCCCGTAATCAGAATAGATATCCAAACCACCCATGAGTAAATTCCGACCATAATAGTATTCGCCAAAGTAAGCCGACATAATGCCGGTTATTTTTTTCCCCATTGGCAGTGCCCATCGAACTCCTTCTGCCTGAGTGGCCGTCGACCCGCCCGAGGACAGATCAGGATCTTTTGTCGCATCCAGAGCGCTGACCGATTGCACAACGTAGGTATCCAATTCACCTATGGGCAAATGCCAATTGATGTTGAATCCGGGTTCTGCCCAAAGGTTTGGGAACATGACCCCCTTCATGCCATAGCCTTGGATTCCCCCATAGTAGTGATGAAAGCGACGAGTGTCCCCGAAAGGTACTAATATTTTTCCAAGTTGAATTTTCAACTTGGCTGTGGGTTCATAATCGACAGAGAAAAAAGACTGCTGAGCGATCTCGCCCAAGAATGTGGTTTTCTCTGAGGCCTTCACCTTCAGGAAAACAAAAAAATGGTTATTCTTAAAAGAATTCTTCCCCTCACCCTGAGGAGATGTTGCTGGTGAAGGATTTGTAAATTCGCTTGTGAGATCAAGCTCGCCCCATCAGTGAAAACTTTTGGCTCTGGAAAACTCCGGCCCGTGGAGGCGGCGAAATCTCAGCTTCCAAATCCAGCGCCTCTTCCGCACTGAGTGCCGTCCCGAAATGACCAAGCAACTGAGGAAAACAAAACTTGAGAACAAATTCAATAATGGTTGTTTCATGGGGTATCCCTTATGGACCCCTGAGATAAATGATTTTGCCTGTTAATTCAACAAAGAACTGTCAATTCTACTTCTTAGAGTCATAAGTGGTTTTGAGAGTTTTCTCCTGATGGCGCTCCAACGCCAGTCGAATTAACTCTTCCAGAAGATTAGAATAGCTCAGGCCACTGGCTTCCCATAATTTAGGGTACATGCTAATATTCGTAAACCCGGGTATCGTATTGATTTCATTTAGATAAATTTCGTTTGTTCGACGATCTAGAAAAAAATCAACGCGCGCAAGACCACGACATTCAAGAACCTTAAAGGCTTGAATAGCCAGTTCTTGTATCTTAGTTTTTTGAGCCTCAATTAAGTTCTCGGCCGGGATCTTCAGCTGGGCCCCATTTTCATCAATATATTTAGCTTCATAACTATAAAACTCATGACTTGGGATCACTTCGCCAACAACACTTGCCCGTGGTTCCCAGTTTCCCAAAACAGAGACCTCAAGCTCCCGTGCCATAATTGCCTGTTCAACTAGAACTTTGACGTCAAAGGCAAAAGCATCCTGATACTGGGCTAAGGCTCCCTCAAGAGATTTAACTTTGTGAACCCCTACCGAAGATCCGGCATTTGCTGGTTTTACAAAGTGGGGAAAAGAAAATTCTTCAGCCATCCGCCGAATCCAACCATTAGGATCCTTCTGAAACTCACTTCGGATCAAGACCTTCGTCTTAACCACTGGAATTCCAGCTGCAGCAAGCAAACGTCTGGACACATCTTTATCCATGCCTAATGCAGATCCCAATACGCCAGACCCCACATAAGGTATATTTGCAAGCTCGAGCAGGCCCTGCATTGTTCCATCTTCGCCGAAGGTCCCATGCAGAATCGGTAGAATCACATCGAATGCGGGTCCCAAATTCTGCTTTGCTGCCGGAGCCAGGGATCCTGAGACCGACGATGTCACGGGAAGAAATTGTTGGTCACTTTCATACGGAATCAAGGTCGCCGTTCCAGCCATTTTGTTGAGCTCAATCAAACGTGGATTTGATGACTGCCCTAAAAGCAAAGACTGGTCCGGGGCCAACCACCGACCTGTCTTATCGATTCCAATCAAGGTCACGTCAAATTTGGATTTATCGAGGGCACGATACACAGACATCGCTGAAACGATGCTTACTTCATGTTCCCCTGACTTACCGCCAAAGAGTATCGCCACATTTAGTTTTTTATTTTTGTCTTGTCTCATTCTCAAAATTTAAATTGGAGTCGCCTCGAAATCCAGACAAATCGGGCGACACTAGCCGTCGTAGTATTGGGTTTATTGCTGCCTAAAATCCAAATCTATAAAAGTGGAGTAGGTTGGTCGCACCAAGGCCTCGACGTAACGAGGATCACGAATTCCTGGAACTTTCACCATGAATGGAAGTTTGAAACCGTCTTTAAGAAGCTTCTTATAGGTTTCGTGCTGTCCATCCTGGGCATAGACCTGCCCCTGGAAAGTTATGCGAAGCTGCTTAGGAGAAGCCGCCGGAGAAAGATTGTCCTCATAATCGTGTGTCATATGCGTCACCACGTCATCAATTTCTAATCCCCTTTTTAGAAGAAAATAATATCTCGATTCCTGTGGATTATAAATTCGCCTTTCTGGGAAGGGGAAATCAATCTGTGCCCACTTTGTTTGTGGCTCTGGGAAAAAAATTGAGTTTTCAATCTCATCACTCTCTTTCGGCATAGAATAGTTTTCAGGCATCTGAAAAACCATCATCATCGTAAACAAGTGCATACGCTCGATATTGGGATGGCCATCCACATGGGTCCGTTTTTTGAAATCTGGAGATTCAAGAAAAAAATTTGTCAGACGGCTATGCTCATTTTGACTGCAATTCTGATTTTTTGCCGTGCACTCCATTGCAAACTGCAAAATGAGACCATAGGTCGGATGTGTGCATGGGCTCCTGAGATCCCTGCACTCCTCAGGCACTTCGCCAATATGATAGTATTGTTTTTTATTCATACTTGCATGTGCCCCTCGAACAATCACCAATTCGCGAATGGAGGGATCTTTAAAATTGCCAAAATCACTGGCAAGAACCTGGTTCTTCTTCGCGCTCTCTGGGTCCTTCAAATGAATAAAATCTGCACGGGCGCTTGGAATCGCTACCGCAAGGTCAGACTCTGCACGCTTATTCCAGCCCAAGCCAAAAACTGCCTGAAAGCCGCCCAACATGCTTCGCTTCGTTATCTGTTGGAAGGTAGAAAGCCCGTTCTTCAAATCTGGATCATTTCTCTCTGGAAGTAGACCTGCAACAGATTGGACTCGAAAAGGAAGTTTAATACCCATTCGCTCCATCATCGCGGCTCGCCGACTGAATCTAACAGATGTATCACTGCTATAGGACATCTCATTAAGTTCCTTGTCTCCCAACCGAGCATTCGCCTTTCGTGCCAGCTTGCGAAGAATTTCAGAATCACTCATAAGATCGGCCATTTTTGAGCCCCACATTGGAGAACCGAGAGTTATCAACCCATCTGTTTTCAGAGCATAGGGGCGAAAAAATAAAAATTCATCGTCATTGGCCAGGCTCCTGAGAAGCAAGATCCAAGAGATCAGACCACCCTGGGAATGGGCCACAAAAGTTATCTGATCCGATGATCTGAGGGCTCCAATGTTGTCGATAATCTTGATACCAACATCAACTGCAAAATCATAAGGTGTCTTACCATCCCGACCAGTGTCATAAGCCAATGGAAAGACTTTAATTTCAGTCCCCTTCTGGATAAGCGATCCATGTTCCTCCAATATGCTATCTAGCTTCCCAAACGTCTGCGCATTTCCGTTGAGACCGTGAATCAGAAAAATAAATTTTCTGGGCTTATCGGCGGCATAAGCACCTTCAAATCCAAAAAAATTTGATAAAAGACACACTAAAAATACGACAGAATTCACTAAGCGCCCAGACATACAGACTCCTCTAGCTGGGCTCTAGCTTTCAAATTCAATGCCACTGCCTGAGGCCACCAAACCTATTCCATTTACGAAAACACTCTCTCAGTGTCAATGCGGCCTCGGAGTGACAAAAACGGGCCTTGGGTTTCCTTTGGGCTTTCAGTAACGAAACAGGATAAAACTGCTAAAATTGTTTCGGAATTTCAACTCGCTGAATAGCGTTCGTCGAAGGCATCTCGAACACCGAGACCTACGTTAATAAATAAACTCAGCGTAAGGACCATCACCAATAACGTCGACCACACAAGCCATTCAGCAGTTGTGAAATACTTCTGCGCTTGGGACATAAGTTCGCCCCAACTGGGCGTCGGGGGCGCAAACCAAGTCCTAGGTAATCCAGAGTCGAGAGCACGTAGATGTTTCCAGCAATTGTGAATGGGGAAAACGTCACCAAAGGAGTTATTCCATTTGGAAGAATATGTTTGAAAATTACTCGAGAGTGGGACGCGCCGAGGGCTTGGGCCGCTTCAACATAGTCTCGCTTCCGCAATTGCAAAAACTGACCACGCATCTGAAGCGCAATACCCGTCCAATCAAAGGTAACATAGAGAAGAATCAACACAAAAACATTAGGCGAAAAATCGAGATAATGGTAATTATCAAAATAAGCACGGGAACGTTCTGTATGACCTCTATGATTCTTGATCCCACAAAATCAACCCAGCCACCAAAGTAACCCATGACAGATCCCACAAAGGTCCCGATCAAATACCCGATAATCCAACACCAAATTGCAAAAATAAATGTATATCGCAACCCATAGAGTAGGCGGGTCGTCACGTCCCGACCTCGATCATCAGTGCCTAACCAATTATCTTTGGAGGGCTTGGAGGGGTAGGACTCAACGACTTTATTGCTCTCATAGGGATCCCATTGAATGATGGGCCAAACAGCCCAATCCTGTGGTCCAAATGTTAAGCTTCGGTAATCCATGACATAGGTGTCTTCGAGACCAAAAACAGAAGGATGATAGTCAACAAAGAGCGGAATATACAGTTTTCCTTGGTAGCTCATCGCATGGGGCTTGCTGTTCGCCCAAAACTCAGCTGTCAAACTCAAAAAAACTAAGCAAAAAATCAAAATCAGAGAAAAAAAAGCTGTTTTGTTTTTCTTAAATCGACGGTACCGCTTGAGTGTGAGTTCATTTTTAATCAAACTCATTTAAAATCAATCCTCGGATCAACCACAACGTAAATAAAATCAGAAAAAAGTCGCCCAAACATCAAAACTAAGGACGACAAGAAAATCATGGCCATAACAACGTTGTAGTCCCTAGATATAATTGATTGATAGCTCAGTAAGCCAATTCCATCTAAATTAAACAGAGTTTCAATGATTAAGGATCCCGCCAAGAAGACTCCAAAAATACCGCCAATACCAGTTGCCACTGGAATCAGAGAGTTCCTAAGGGCATGCTTATAGATGACCCACTTTTCGGCAACGCCCTTGGCTCTGGCGGTTCGAATATAGTCTTGCTTAATCACATCCAAGAGCGAATTTCTAGTTAGAAGAGTCAATTGAGTAAAGCTACCGATCATATAACAGATCCCCGGCAGGATAAAATGATGAGCTCGATCGAGGATTTGTCCCCACAATGACAAGCTATCATAATTATCCGATCTAAATCCCCCAATCGGAAACAAATTCAAATGTCCGGAGCCCGCAAAAAAGACAATAAGCACGAGGCCAAAAACTAAGGGCGGCACTGCATAAGCCATATTGAGCACCACCCCTGAAATTTGATCAAAACGAGAACCGGCCCGAACCGCCCTGGCGACGCCTAAGGGAATTGAAACTAAATATGTTAATAGTATCGAAAGAATACCAAATTGCAGGGACACGGGAAATTTTCTGACAATCACATCAATCACTGGCTCTTGATAGGTGAAACTCTCACCAAAGTTGAAGGAAAAAATATTCTTAAGCCAAATCCAATATCGCACGTGAACTGGTTTATCGAAGCCATATTGTTTATTGAGGGCATCAATAATCTCTTGATTCACGCTTGAATCCCTGGTCGTACCAGTTCCGCCGCCACTGGCGCCTCCAATGCCTGCGCCACTCATTCCCCCACCAAAGCGAAGTGCCTGAAGCTTCTGTTCCACTGGACTGCCCGGAGCAAGATTGATGATTATGAAACACATCAAGGTGATCCCAAAAAAAGTAGGAATCATAAACAAAATGCGGCGAACAAAATAGGCAAACACCCTATGAACCCCCGCCGTTATTTATTTTTTTCAAGTTCTGCCGATTCACTATTTTGTCATCCACCACGAAGTGTATCCAGCTTCATACTCAAAAGTCTCACCCGGCTGTCCCACTCATTTAAAAATGGCATAATGAAAGTACTTATCATTAAAAAAAACACATAGGGCGCATCGTTCGCGATAATCTCAAAGGCCTTTCGAAGTTTCTCTATTCGAGGCTTCTTCTCCATGATCTCACGAGCCTCATCAATCAACTTATCGACCTCAGGATTCTGGTAATTAATAAAATTAGACCCTCCGGCAACAGCAGAACTTGAATGCCAAACTTGCTTAGGATCCCAATCAATGTCACCTCCAACCCATCTCAACGCCAAAGAGTCAAAATTTCCGGTATCCAAGGTCTTAATAAAGGGAATTCCATTCCATAAATTTAAGTTCCATTTCGATTCCGGCCTTTTTGAGATCTTCCTTATAAATAGTCCAATATTTTCAGAATCTTTGTTAGCATAAACAAGCGCAAATTTAAATGCAGTTTTCTTGCCATCTACGACTTTATCGAGGGCACCGTCTTTGTCTGTATCTGCCCATCCAGCTTTAGTTAAAAGGTCTTTTGCTTTCTTGGGATCAAACAAAAAAGGCTTGACGCTTGGGTTGGCATATTCACTTCGTAAATAGACAGGTCCGGTTGCCAAATCAGCCTTCCCATATAGAAATTTCTTATTCATTTCGTCACGATTCATCAAATGAGCAAGTGCTTGACGAACCTCACGATCCTTAAAGAGATCTCGGCGAAGGTTCCAGGCAATAAAAGCATAACTCTTCGGAGCTGCGTTTTCGATTTGCTTTTTGAAAACTGTTTTACCCTACATCTCGCCTTCGGTTTTTTCATATAAGCTTCGGTGCCCAGGGAAATATAATCTAAATCGCCTTTTTTGATGCGTTCAATTTGAACGTTTTCTTCCTTGATAAACTTAAAATCAACAGTGTCAAAATTATAGTAGCCCTTCAGATTCGGACTCTCTGCGCCGGCCCATTTTTCATAACGCTTCAAAATGATACGCTGTCCACGCTCAAATTTATCTAGCCGATAGGGCCCTGATCCGACCACTGTGGAGTTCAATTTTTTTGACTTTTCAACATCGGAATAGATGTGTTTCGGTAAGATCTGCAACATCCCAGCGATCTGGTCGAAATTTTTATAATATTTGTTTTTTGCGAAAAATTTGATGGTGGTTGGATTAACAATTTGAGTTTTTTCACGATCAATTCCATCAAAATAAGGAATCATGTGGGCCGCTTCATATTTAGGGTCAAAGATCGCGTCCAGTGAAAACTTCACATCCTCTGCCGTCACAGGTTTACCATCATGAAAAGTAGCTTGGGGACGCAAGAAAAAAGTAAATGTTTTACCGTCTTTGGAAATCTCCCACTTTTCAGCAAGCTGAGGTTCCCACTCATAGGTCGTTGCATTCCGCGTGAGGAGAGTTTCAACCACAAGACCTCTGACTTGAGTCGAGTAGCCATCAGTGCTGGTAATCGGATGCAAGGTTGGCGGCTCAGCCCCTAAGTTGACGACTAAATTTCCCCCCTTAGGCGCATTGATATTGGGTCCCGTCGCTTTTTTGGGGACAGCTGCCTTAGCCGCTTCAGGCCCAATAACAAGGAAAGGGACCGCCAAAAAGGCAAAGGAATATGCTATGAAAAGCGCTGTTGAAAATACGATTGAAAGTGAAAGCTTGGATAAAAAGAATTCATCTTTGACCCCTCCGAATGGTGGATCTTAACGTTCGATGAAATCACTCAGATAATCAAGCGCCTGACTAGTTACATAAGCACTAACCGCGAGCATATCTTCGATTGAAGGACTCGCGAATTTCTGCTCCTTCGATGCTCAGCCTGGTCCAAGGAATTGCCCTCAGGCGTTCGAGCTCAATAGGCTCCTCGGTTTCTTCGCAAAGTCCGTAGCTGCCGTTTTCGATCCGAGCCAGAGCACTCTCAATTTCGAGGAGTTGGCTTCTGAGGCGATCATGCATGGTCACAAAGTCAGCCTCAGCCAAAACTCGAACAGTCTGGTCGGCCTCATCCCCACCAACACGATCTTCAGCATCAAGGTGCTGCCTGGCCTCGCGAACGCGATTAAGTATGTCCATTTTGACCTGTTGAAGTTTAGCTTTACACTCTTGAGCAAACTTTTGAGAAATAATAGCGGCCATGTTGCCTCCCCTAACTTTTTCCAAAATTACTTAAACTAAATAAACTAAATAAACCAAAAACTTGTCCTGTATCCAAAACTCCACTCCAGCCAATACTATGGTTCCCGCCCTCACCCTCATTAGAGCGATCACTCTATTGAGGGTGCCAAATTGGAACTGACGCCTATTAATCACTAGTCCTGTAAAAATTGCAAGCTCAAATCTTAAACAAACTTAAATGTATCTAACTGCCTGTAATTACGTGCGTTTTGGTGGTATAGCCCTGTGCACAACAAATGTTTGTCGTCAGAAATTATCTAGTATCATGGTTCATTTTACCGAGTTTGTCAGATTCTTTGAATTTTTTGATCGATTTTTGACCAAATCTAGCCCTTTAGCCATAAGAAATTCGGCGGGTGGCTATCATTACAGCAATTGAAAAGGGAGTAAAGACTCCCGTGTTAAGAATATTCAAAGTATAATTTGGCCAGGACTGCCTAAATTGACCAGGGCGATCTCTAGTTCTGAAATCTAACGAGCGCATCTCGCAAAGAGCCAATCTGCATATTGGATTGTTCCAAAAGCAGACGGTCGGCCTGAATAACTTCTTCGTCTGCATTTGCAATAAACTTTTCGTTTGATAACTTGCCTGTGAGCAAAGAAATATCCTTCTGAAGTTTCTCAATTTGTTTTTGAATTCGTTTAATTTCTTCATTAAAATCAACCAAGCCATCAAGGGGAATAATCACTTGAACAGAGGTTTCCTTCACGTTAACAGGAGCCACAGCACACCTGGCAAGCGATCCCGCCTCACCGATTTGCATATCTTCAATTCGTCCAAGATTAATCAATGCCGCTTTATTATTTCCAAGAATTTTTTGAATCTTTTCATCTTGAACTCCAAAACGAACCTTGATCTTCTGAGCTGGACTTATGCGATTTTCACCACGGATATTGCGAATGGCCGTGATCACCTCTTTAACCACATCGATTTCAAAAGCTGACTGAGCAGAGCCCAAGGCTAACCACTCACGATCATTGCGAGTATTAGGATACTCATCGATAATACACGCCGCAGACCGAATGGGTAATTTCTGATAAATTTCTTCCGTAATAAAAGGACAAAACGGATGCAAGAGCCTCACAATTCGATTGAGAATTTGGGCCAAAACCAACTGAGTAGCCGCTCTCTCCTCTGGGTTTGTCCCATTCAGAATGGGCTTGGTAAATTCGATATACCAATCACAAAACTGGTGCCATACAAAATGGTACAATCCATTAGCCGCCTCTGAAAAATTCTCATTCTCGAGGGAATCCTCAACAAGTTGCTCGACTTCAGCTAACTTAAAAATTATCCATTGATCAAAAACACTCATCGCTGATCTGGCGGGCAAGGCCTTCACACCAGCCGCTGGAACAACAAAGTCCCCTAAATTTGAGAGAGAAAAGCGAGCCGAATTCCAAATCTTATTCATGAAATTACGGTAACCTTCGAGACGTTGCTCTGAAAATTTGAAATCCCGTCCGGAAAACAAATGAGCTAAAAATGTAAAGCGTAGAGCGTCGGCCCCATGTTTTTCAATCATCTCGACCGGATCAACTGAGTTGCCCAAGCTCTTAGACATCTTACGCCCTTGAGCATCCCTCACCAAACCGTGAATATAAACAACCCGAAACGGAACGTCCCTTTTAAATTCCAGGCCCATCATAATCATTCGTGACACCCAGAAAAAAATAATATCATGCCCTGTAACCAAATAATTGGTTGGATAAAATGTCTTCTGGGTCTCAGTTTCGTTCGGCCACCCCATTGTTGAAAACGGCCAAAGCGCAGAGCTAAACCAGGTATCTAAAACATCTTCGTCTTGTACAATTTTTGTGCTCTGGCACTTTTCACAAGAGGTTGGATCGACCTCAGCCACCGTCATATGCCCACAATCTTCACACAACCAAGAAGGAATTCGATGTCCCCACCAAATTTGTCTAGAAATACACCAATCTTCAATTATGTTCATCCAATGAAGATAGACTTTGGTCCAAGACTCAGGCTCAAAGCGAATAGTTCCACTTTCAACAACGCGTCTTGCTGGGACTGCCAAACTATCCATTTTTACAAACCATTGTTCAGACAAAAAGGGCTCGACAACCGCGCCAGACCTCGAGCAGTGTCCGACAGAATGAACGTGGGGTTCTTCCTTAATCAGCAGGTTGAGAGCTTTTAGGTCTTCTAGTACTTTCTTCCGCCCGTCTATGACTTTAAGTCCCTGATAAGGTCCGGCGTTTTCATTCAACAACCCTTGTTTTGTTAGAATATTAATCATCTCTAACTTATGGGTCTTGCCAATCTTGTAGTCGTTAAAGTCATGAGCCGGTGTAATTTTCACCACTCCAGACCCAAAGGACTTGTCCACATAGATATCAGCAATGATTTTAATTTTTCGATTGATCAACGGAATAACCACGGACTTCCCAACGAGGTCCAGATAGCGTTCGTCCTCAGGGTGAACACAGAGTGCCGTATCTCCAAGCATAGTCTCAGGGCGGGTCGTCGCCACAGTCAGAAATCCAGACTTATCTTCGAGGGGGTAGTTTATGTGATAAAGAGTCCCCTTAACCTGTTGGTGTTCAACTTCTAGATCTGAAATTGCGGTTTCAAGAGGAGTACTCCAATTAACGAGCCGTTTTCCTCGATAAATCCATCCTTTTTTGTAAAGACTGACAAAAACCTTCCGAACTGCGACCGAAACCCCAGGATCAAGAGTAAAGGTGTTTCGACTCCAGTCACACGAATTTCCAAGGCGACGCATTTGACTTACAATTCGGTCGCCATACTGGTGCTTCCAATCCCAAATCTTATCAACAAACTTTTCCCGACCAAGACTATGACGTGTTTGATTCCCATTTTTCTTGAGCTCTTTTTCAACCACCGCTTGAGTAGCAATCCCCGCATGGTCCGTTCCTGGAAGCCATAAGGCGTTGAATCCGTTCATTCTCTTCCACCGAATCAGCGTATCTTGAATTGTATGATCGAGTGCATGGCCAATATGCAAAAATCCCGTGACATTTGGTGGCGGCAGAAGAATTGAAAACGGCGGTTTCTTCGAAACGTCTTCAGCTTTAAAAAATCCTGAAGCTTCCCACCATTGATAGGTTCTATTTTCAACTTCATTAGGATTATACCGATCTGAGAGCACTTCTTGCGCTTGCGGATGAGTTTGATCCTGAGATTGAGTTTGTGCCTGAGCTTGAGTTTTTGTTTTGTCGTTTTCCATACTTTCAGAAGCTACTCGAAACCAGGAATACGCTCAAGGACGATCTTTCAAAAGTCCCGCAAATCCATTCCGAACTAAATATACGTTTCTATAACCTTGCTTTTCCAACGTCGCCTTTAGCCGAATCGAGAGGTCTCCCCTTGGGCAAACCAGGATGATCGCAGACTCAGATAGAACATTTTTACTCGAAAGGTCCTTCAAAATACTTTCTCGGGTTGTGGAAATAGTTTGGGAAATAAGATGATTCTGATACACAACTTCATCATAAAATCCTGAAATATCGACCCCTAAACTGAGCAACACAAAGGGAATTCGATTTCGAACGAGATTGTCGAGCTGGAAAAAACTAATTTCCTGAACGGAGCTGCTGCCCACTGACATTTACCCTTTCACCGTCTTCCCGGCCACGGGTATTCGACTAAAAATAATTATCACGACCGACCCAGCGATGAGAGCCAATGCCGTTGACGTGACAAATGGAGCGACAGGTTGAAGCTTATAAAGCGCTCCTCCGATCACTGGACCAACAATTCGCCCCAAAGAGGAAAGACTTTGAGTGACTCCCATTGTCACGCCTTGTTGGTCTGAAGGGGTTAACAGACTCACACTCCCCAAAATTGATGGGTTCGAAAGTCCAATCCCAATCGAAAGTAGGCTAATTGTTATCGCAAGAGTTGTTAGGTCTGGGCTCCAAACTAGGCCCGACATTCCAAAGGCAAAGACAAAAACACCAGCCAAAAGAACCTTCCGCTCCCCATAACGGGGAATGACTTTCCTCACCAAGAAACCTTGGGTCAAAACCATCATCACACCGATAAAGGCAAAACCCAAACTCGTTTGTTGAACTCCCCATTTATAATAGTCTGCCATAAAGAGAATTAAACATGCTTCCATGGCAGCCATCGCAAAAGAAAGCAGAAAATAAATAAACATCAAGGGGCCCACTGTTTGCATCTTCAACTTTGACATCAACAACTTCAGACGTCCTGATCGATGCTGCTGATGGAACGACAATTTTTCCTGGACGCTGCCTTGGTCATGAACGTGAACCAAGGATTCTTTCAAGTATTTAAATCCAAACACAAAATTCACAAAGCAAATTCCAGCCACCCACAAAGACGAAAAACTCGTATCATAGTAAGGGGCGGGATTTATCTGGTGGCCCCAATAGGCAAGCAAACCACCCAAGGCTGGACCAAAAACAAACCCCAGACCAAAGGCTGCGCCAATCAAGGCCATTCCCTTTGAACGCGAATCTTCCGCTGTGACATCTGAAATGTAGGCAGAAGCCGTTGCAAGACTTGCCCCAAAAAAACCCGCTAACGCGCGCGCAACAAATAACATTTCTAAAGTTCGAGCCGAGGCAAAAAGTACGTAGGCAAGACCCTCACCCAGGAGGCAAATCAACAGGATCGGCCGTCTCCCAAATTTATCGCTTAGCCGCCCCCAAAAAGGCGAAAACAGAAATTGCATCAATGAGAATATTGCCATCAACATTCCTACTTGAGTCGAGGTGGCCCCAAAATCACGACTTAAGATCGGCATCAACGGAATAATGATTCCAAAGCCCAGCAAATAGATGAAAACCGTAACAAAAATAATAACCAGTTGAGATTTTTGATTTTTTAGCGACAATTTCTTTACCTCTGTAAGGTAACTGTTATTATAGAAACCATATGAAAATGTCTATCGATCTTCGTATGAATCGTGTTTTATTGTGTTTTTCCTTAATTTGCCTGTTTTCGGTTGGAGCCTATGTTCCAACGGTCTCTGCTGGAGCACTCTCTGCCCCCCAGATCAAGAGTTACCGACAGGGCCAGCTAAAAACCTACTTTGGCGCTGATTTTTTCTATGCGACGCAAAGTTTTGATGGCTCCGGCAACTCCGGGGCTCTCACCTCGAGCGGGGATTATTATTATCTTTTAGAAATGCCGCTTGGCATTCGGTACTCATTTAATGATTCTTGGGCTTTTGACCTCGCTGGCATCTTCGCCGCCGCCGAGAGTAAGACTTCAGACATAACATATAAAGCAACTCGCTCAAATTCATCATTGAATGGAGTTTATTTCGGAACTGACTTTGTTTTGATGAGAAGTCCCTTTGAACTGATTCCCGAGCTGGATGTCATCTACCCGCTCGAAAAATATGATACAACTACCGACTATGTCATGACGAGTGAAGGTGTGCTTCAAGCAACAGGAGCCCTCCGTATCCAACACAGTTTTGGTGCCTTCCTGATGTTTGGTCGTCTCGGATATACTTATAGAGCTGAGGGTCGCTCTAGCCTTTTGCCCTATAGTATTGCAGGAGCTTATGACACGGGCTCTACGGCGTTTGGACTTGCAGTCTCTGGATTTCAATCTTTGTCGACTGACCAGGATCAGGCAAAACCACTCTTAAGGAACACAACAATTTCGCGGGTTCAGGGCGGCGCGCGAAAGTTTTATTCAATTGAGCCTTCGATGGTAGATCTATCATTATTTTTAAATATGGAGATTTCGCCTCGTTGGTCCTTAGATTTTAACGGTGGATACGATGTAGCTGGTACAAGTTATGCCCAGGGTCCCCATGGCGGAATGACCCTCACCATAAATTGGGACTTGTTTCAGAAAAAAGGGACTGGCTCTCAAGATATTTCGGCTCCGCTGACACCTGAATCACGTCTGAGTACTGAAAAAGACATTCAGATGTTCAAAGAAGAAGTTCAGGATGGAGTCGATCAAAAACTTTTTCAAGCCCGCCCAACTCCAATTCCAGAGCCTCCCGCCCAGAAGAACCCAGCCAAAAACTCAATTCAGAAATCAAACAGCCGCCCCACAAAAGAGCAGCTTCAACAAGAACTCGACGAGACTGAGATGAAAATCAAACTCAAGCGTAAGCGTCGATAGTTTGATTTTTGGTTATCTCTGATTTTCGGTCATTGTCATATTGGGCAAATGAAGTTGTGGCATATATTTTTCCCCTTGTTCAAGCAATGCCATGTGAGCCTGCGCCAAAGCTTTCAAGTTCGCTTCAAATTGAATTCGCATCTTTTTGAGCTCTGTCATCTCTTGGTATAACTTCTTCAGAGAATCACGAGAATCTCGGGTGATTATTTCTGCCTTTTGTTGAGCATCTGCAATAATTAATCTAGCCTCACGATCGGCATCCGTACGCATTCGTTCTGCCATCTGTGTTGCCGTCGTGATTGTATCCTTAAGAACCTTATCCCGCTCTTTATACTCGAGCAAACTTAACTCTTTTTCCCGTAAGGCTTCCTTCATGTGGTTCTTCTCATGAATCAGCCCTTCCATTTGTCCAGCCACTTCATTGAGAAAGGCCATAACCTGGTCAGCATCTAAGCCCATGACCTTTCGACCAAACGTTCTATGAGTGATATCAATCGGTGTTAGTTTCATCTTGTTCCTCCGTGAACATTTGAAAATTCAGTTCTCACTGCTTAGATTAACGGAACTTGGACTTTGGCCGCAAGGCTAGTTCAAAATCCAGTTATAGAAGCCAGACCAAGGGCTGGCTAACCTTCGACTCCGTTCTTTGAAAGAAGGTCGTGACCAGTACTTACTTTTCGACATGCGCATTTATCCGTTTCAGCGGGCATAGAACGTGCACAGATAGGTCGATATGTTACTAAAGCGGCCTTTCAATTCAATTTTATCATTCGGCATTCTTTTTGTGTGTCTATCTCATGTTCAGATTGAGGCCGCTTTTGGGCAGCTTGGGAGCGATCGGATATCTCCCCTATTTGCAGAGAATGAAATCATTGATATTACCCTAAAGTCAGACTTCCCGTTCGGGAGCTATCACAAAAAATCTAAGCCAGAATCATTTTCTAAATTTCGGGCCAGTCTAATTTATGATTGGAACGGACAAAAAGTTGAGCGGTCCGTCAAAGTTCAAGCACGGGGCAGTGGAAGGCTCCAGCAATGCGAGTTTGCGCCAATCAAGATTCACTTCAAGGAAACAATCCGAGAAGATTTGTTTTCATTCATTGATTCCGACGTTAAAGTCGTGACTCATTGTCAGGAAAACAAGGTGGTATCTAGGCAAAGAGTCGATGGATTTCTCTTAAAAGAGTACCTTCTCTACAAAATTCTCAAGGCTGCAAGTGTTTCTGTTTTTGATGTCCGCCTCGTTCGAATTCGTTATGTCACTATGGGAAACTTGGAAGTTGCGAATCGATATGCATTTTTTATTGAACCAATCGAACACTTCATCTCTCGCAACAAAAACGTTGTGAAAGTCATCCGTGACGAATATTTCGAAGATGCGATTAGCGACTTTCAAATGGATACCGAGAAAATATTGAATTTCTATGCTCAATTCGACAGTCAGGTTGATGATTCAAATTATGTAGCAAACAATCTCGGACAATTGCTAATCTTGAATGATGATTGGGTGGGATCCACCCGAAGTCCGAACACAAAATCTTTTCTCACGACTGAAAATCAAATCATTTCCGTTCATTACGATTTTGATCTATCAAGTCTAATTCAAAAATTTGGCCCCAGAAAGTCGAAGCAAGGTCATACCTATCCTGCCACCGTCGAAAGTGATATGAAATGGATTCTAGGCTTTTGCTCAACAGAGAGATCTGGAGAAATTTCCGTCGAACGAAAGAGCCGCCTCTGCCCATCCGTGGTTAATAAAATTCTGCCTACTAAAGATGAAGTCGAAAAGGTCATCATGCAATTTTCAGCTTTGGCAACTGAAGATCTTCAAGAAATCATAGAGCGGACCAAGGTCTTCTATCAAGCGCTGAAGCGGGTGGTGCAAGCATTAGAGGAACAGAAGAAGACTGGTGCGAAACATTGATAAACCAATTGATCAATTACCCAAAAAATACGGAGTCGTCAAATGAGCCCAGTCACCAAATCCTTAACCTTCACGATAGTTCTATTACTTGGAACTCTAGGCACCTACAATGCCAATGCAAGCTGGCAACATCCCTCACTGAAGCTTATGGACGACCAGACCGACCTGCAACAAATTCAGTGATCGAAAAGTATTTGAACCTAATCACCGTCCAAGCTCCAATTACTTAAGACCACGGGCCATTTCAGAATTTCTCATGGCTGATTTCTCAAAGCTAATTCGCATCGCTCGCTCGATTTCAAGTTCGCGCATTGAATCCAAACCGGCCGCAGTCACTCCTTTTCTGGAGGCCACCCTCATCTGCAATTCTTCAAAACTACCATTGCCCGATTGAGAAGCGAGCAGACTTGCCCCCAGAAAAGTCTCAATAACAATTTCGCTAGCAACCTTGGGCTCAAACCCATGCTCTTCAATCCAGTCTTGCCAATACATCATTAGTTCGAAAATAAACCCTGTGCCCGAAGAACTTGCGACCATAAACGCTTCAAGCTTGTCTTCGTCCTCCATTCGAATAACCTTGCCAAGACACGAAAATAAATCCTCGACCATGGCTTCAAGCCCCGGATCGACTTCGTTCATTAAGTAGCCAATGACCCCTCTCCCAATTAAGGCCGGAGTATTTGGTATCATTCGAACAAGACGAGTTTGGGGCAGATTTTGAGACAAAGTCTTCATCCGTATTCCCGCAGCTAGACTCAAAACCATCTGACCTGCCAAAAAGCTCTGAGAAATCGGTTCAATTGCAATCAACAAATCCTGAGGTTTGACGGCAAGGATAACAATGTCTGATTTCTCAACAACCTCTTCATTGCTCGTACAGACCTGAATTCCAAATTGATCCTTCAGCTTCTGCAATTTCCCTGGAGAACGATTCGATGCAAAAATCTGGTGCGACGGAACAACCTGACCTTCGAATAGCCCCTTAATAACCGCTTGAGCCAAATTGCCTGCGCCGATAAAACCAATTTTCTTGGTTTTCAGGTAATGATTCACATTGGTTTGACTCACATTGGATTGATTCACTTCTGAAGCCTTTCACCAAAAATTCTTTGACCAAGGCGAACCAAAGTTGCCCCTTCTTCGATAGCTACTAGATAATCTTGAGAAGTTCCCATCGACAGCTCTTCAAGCGGATGGGCTGGTGTTCTGAGTTCATCCCTTAACATCCGCAAATTTCGAAAATACACACGCGCTTCTTCTGGGTTCTCAGTCGAAGGAGGCATCGTCATTAAGCCCGTTATTTTAAGCCCTGATAATTTCAGTAAATCAGCCCATTGTTCTCGAAGTTCACTGGCGACCCAACCATCTTTGGTTGCCTCTTGAGAGATATTGACCTCTATGAGAACCTTCTGAGTGATATTTTTCTCACCACATTTTTTCGCAAGATTCCTTGCGAGATCTAAGGAATCGACTGAGTGAATTAAATCAAACTGGCCAAGAATCGAATTCAACTTTTTCTTTTGCAAATGTCCAATCAAATGCCACTCAATATCCAACGATTTCAGCTCCAGTTTTTTTGCGATGGCCTCTTGAACATAATTCTCGGCAAAAATTCTTTGCCCGTGCCCATAAAGGCGATTAATCTTTTCAATCGGCTGAAGCTTCGACACTGCTACAATTCTAACAGTCTTAGGATCCCGCCCACAGGCTTGACACTTAAGCACAATTTCTTTTTGAACTAGTTCAAGTTCATTTTTTTGCTTTCCTTCATCTTTTTGCAGGCCCTCAATTTTTTCCATCTCTTCAAACATCTTTAACACAATTTCCATAGGCAACCCTACAACATTATCAAAAGAACCCCTGACCTCGCGCACGAATTTAGCCCCCTCGCCTTGGATTCCATATCCGCCAGCCTTGTCCATAGGGTCACCACTCATCACATACTTCAAAATTTCATCCTCAGATAAGCTCCGAAATGTCACCTGACTCGTTTCAAGATGAGACAATTCTCTCAGCTCTGGGAAGGAGACTAGGACAACGGCCGTTTTGACCTCATGGGTTCGGTTTGATAAATAACGAAGCTTATTAGCAGCGTCCTCTGCGTCGAGAGGCTTCCCCGCAAGCTTGCCCTCAATAATGACCTCGGTGTCTGCAGCCAAGATCCAAAAACCTCCCTCGACCTTAGTCTTCAAACTTGCTAGAGCCGCCCTCGCCTTACGTCTGGCAATATCTAAAATCTGCTCATCGAGTGTCAATGTTTCCTGTGGAAATTCCGATATTTTAGATGGATAGGATTGAAAAGAAACTCCAGCCTTTTTCAGGATTTCTCGACGACGGGGAGACTCGGAAGCTAAGAACAGTTTCTGCATAAGGTGCAGTTGATCATAAGAAGGGGATTATGGGAAGTGCCGAAATCATGCTTGGCCTTGGAATGCTGCTCGCAGGAGTAGCGGTATATCTCTTTGTCTCTGCTTTGATTACAAACAATGCTGGGAAGCAGCAGTTGTCATGGGCTAACGACACAGAACCAAGACCTTCTAAAAATAGAATCATCAATGCCTCACGCCCCCTTGTCCACCAATTCACCCTGCAGCATGCTTTGAAAGTTAAAAATGAGGGTTACCGAAAACGGGTGAGAAAATATATTAATACCTCGGGCCTTTCTGCTGAGCTCAATGAGGATGAATTTATTGGGCTTCAAATCCTCTGGGGAATCATGTTCCCGCTTTTTATGATCGTGATGAACTTCGCCCTGGAAATTCATTTGAGCTATTTTGTCCTTCTCTGTTTAATTCCAGCAGGCTTCTATCTTCCGATCATGCATTCTGTCGCTATGAAAAATCAACGGGAGGTTAGTATTCGTGGTGACTTGCCATTCTATATTGATTTATTGGCGCTATCTGTTGAAGCGGGCTTAGATTTCTTTGCTGCGATTCAAAAATTGGTGGACAAAGCGGCTGGCACAGACAGCGTTCTTGGCGAGGAGCTGGGAATTGTCCTCAAGGATGTGAAAATTGGTTCATCCAAGGCCCAAGCGCTCCGTGGCCTCAGTGAGCGAGTTGACATGTCTGAAATCACAAGCTTTGTCGCAGTGCTCATAGATGCAGATTCCTCGGGCTCTCCGATCTCTCAAGTTCTGAAAGATCAGTCCGAACAAATGCGACTTGAAAGATTCGTTAGAGCAGAAAAGGCAGGGGCAAAAGCTTCACAAGCCATGCTGATTCCTTTAATGCTTTTCATTGTTCCTGCGGTTTTCATTATGGTCTTCGGTCCCGTTGCTATTTCTTTTATGTACGGGGGAAAATAGCTTTGAAAAAACTGATGAGCCAAACGAAAAATTCAATGCTCCTTGAGGACCTCAAAATCGCCTCAACTTTCTACTCGAGAGCAAAAGGTCTGTTGGGACGAAAAAGGCTTGAAGTCCAAGAGGGACTTTGGATACTCAGAACCAACGCGATTCACACGTTCTTTATGAATTTCCCCATAGATTGTATTTTTGTCGATCAAAATTTGAAAGTGGTCGGCCTTCGTGCGGATGTAAAACCGTGGCGCCTGACGATACCAGTTTGGAAGGCCTCCCACGTCATTGAGGTTTGTCAAGGAACTGTCCAACAACACAAAATTGAAATTGGAGATCAACTTCATGTGGTCGGCTAGAATTCTGAGTGGCACACAAACCGGACAAATTGTTCGTCTCAAAATGGGACGAAATGTTGTTGGTCGCAGTCAACAGTGTGATGTCGTCATTCAAAGCCACGGCGTTTCCAAAGAGCATTGTGAAATAAATGTCTATAGTGATAAAATTATGCTTGTGGACTTGAAGTCATCAAATGGAACATTTCTCAATGGAATTCGAATCCAAAATGCCATTGCGAATAAGGGTGACAAGGTCGCCGTTCATGATGTGATACTTGACCTCTTACCCCAAGAAGCGCTTGAACGTTCGCCTCTGCCTCAGATCCAACAGCAGCAACCTCATTCTGTGCAGTCGCCGGTGCACGCTTCCTCACAGGCGATCCAACAAATGCAAGCTCCACAGATGCCCTATCAGGTACACCAACCACCAGAAATGATGGGCAAATCCCCGGACATTCAGGCCCCACTCCATTCGCAAGAGAATTTGGTGACTGCATTGCTAGGTCAAGTGCAATCCTATATGGAGAGAGTGGCACTTCCTGGGGTCTACAAAATCGCCGAACTGACTGAGTTCAAACTGGTTCTCGGGGGATTTGTTGGGGTTTTTATTTTCTTTGTAACAGTTCTCTCGATGTTTCCCATGATGCAAATTACAAAGGACAGCATTGTTGCAGAAAGCATGCGTCGAGCAAGTTCCCTGGCTCGTTCCGTTGCTCAGGTCAATCAACAGGCCTACTTGAACAAAAATTTCACAGGGATGAACACCCACTCTGCTGAATCTGAAGAAGGGGTGACTCAGGCCGTAATCATTGACCAGGCCGATGCCTCAATCGTGGCTCCAGCAAGCCGTCTTGGCCAGACCATGAAGCTCCCGTTTGCACTGAAAACAATTCGTGAAGGAAAAGCCATTGCTGAACTTATCGACTCAAATACAATTGCGGCGAGTTACCCCATTGGCGTGTATGATCCTAACACCGGGGATCCACAAATTAGAGCGTACGCAATAGTTATCTATGACATTAGTTCAATGGCTTTTGATACCGGCCGAGCGATCAGCCTCTTTATGCAAACTCTGGTGATCGCGAGTGTCCTTGGACTTTTGGTTTTCTACTTTATGTATCATCTGGTCGAGTTTCCAATTCGAAACCTCAACAATCAACTAGATGAAGCCATGAAGAGTAAAACAGATGATATTCGCATACGTTTTGAGTTCCCAGTTTTGCAGCAATTGATTACAAATATCAACAGCCTGCTCACCCGCTCCTGGGCCGCCGAAATGGCTGGAGGAAGCGGTCGACCAACCCAAAGTCAGGGATTTGAGCAAGAGGCAGAAAATCTCGTCCAACTTATGATGCTTCCCTGCGCAGCCCTGAACGTTAACGGCGACATTATTAGCTGCAACTCCAGATTCGAACAATTCGCTCGTCGGAGCATAGCCCAACTGACTGGACAAAATTTGAGCACCATTGGCGACGCTGCTCTTCAGCAAAACATCGAGCATTTAATTCAGCAAGGCCGGGAAAATCCCTACGCTATTCACTCGGATCAACTCGAATTCAGTGGACAGTCCTGCAGAATTAACGCCCAAACATTCTTGACCTCTGGTAGTATTGACTATTTTTTGGTCGTGATCACTCCTGATGAGGGCTCCCCTGAATGAGTGCTGCTCAGCAGACAATATCTCTTATTAAATTCAAAGTTGAGGTTCTCAAAGGAGCCCATGCCGGACAAACATTTCCCTTCGATTCAGCAAAGAGCGCCTTTATCGGTCGAGGGCCAGAAAATGAAATTTGTTTGTCCAATGATCCAAGGATAAGTCGTCAACATGCTGAAATTAAGCAGCTCAGTGGGCAGTTCTACATTGTCAATCTCAGCCACAAAAATTTTGTCCTTGTCGATGGCGAGCAAATCGACACAGAAATGCTAAGTCAAAATTCAACTATTCAGATTGGTGAATCAGAGCTTAAATTTACCGCTGACTTTCCAAATCTTTCGCTTGATCTGAATCCTGGACAGAAACCTCCAGTGGCAAATCCGGTCAGTCCAATTCTTAAGAACAATGCAGAGCAAAGGCCAGATTACAAACCCGCCCCTCAACAAGGGGGTCCCAGCCTGCCCCGCGCCCATAGTCGAAGTGCCGGAGGGGCTAGCCCCTCATCGAGACCGGCTGGCATGAGCTCCCGTACCAAATTCTATGGGATTCTTGCGGTCGTCGGTATCATTGGATATTTTGTGTTTTCCGGAGGTAAGAAAGAAACTAAACCAAATCGCCCCTTCAGAGGATCACCGGCAGTTGCTAGCAATATTCAACCTTCAATCGCCAATACCAAGAGAATGGACCAGAATCTTGCTAGACTTAATGATCCCACCTATCGGCGAGCCCAAGAAAACTACATTAAGGGTTTTCGTGAATTTCGCCAAGCCCACTACGCTCGAGCCAAAGACTACTTTCAGATTGTTCTAAGTTTAAATCCCAACCATGATCTGGCAAAAAGATACTATCAATTGTAGCTCGTCAAGTTCGACGAACTAGTTCAGGCCAATATCAATCAGGGATTAAAATACAGAGAACGAAGAAACTATAAACTTTGCCAGGCCAGCATGACGAATGTTCTTATTATGATTCAGAACAACAAGTCGCATCCACAGTATGCCGAGGCCAATCAATATTTCCAAGAGTGCAGCAAGGCTGTAGAGGGTCGATACTGATGACTCATCTTAAAATCACCCTTCAAGGTCAGATCGTCAAAGAAATTCCCCTCAACCCTGAACGTGAGTATTTAGCAGGTCGAGCCGAGAATTGTGACATCGTTCTTCAAGGTGATAAAGGAATTTCTCGTGAACACTTCAAACTCGCTTTCGAGGGTGGCACCTGGCAATTAAAAATCCTTTCACGGTTTGGCGAGATGTATAGTGCAGGAAGAAAACTTCAGGATTCACCTCTTAGCCCACCAACTGCATTTCAATTAGCCCAATATAACTTCGAGATGACCAATGACTTGACTTCTTCCCCTCAAGAAAAAGGCAAGGGTTTTAACAATTTCGATGATAGAACCGTCGTCGGTGTTGCTCCTAGCGTACCTTATATTAGAGTATTGGATGCTCAGAATCAGACGAAATCGATTATTCGCCTTGAGGGAGGTGATTCATGGACTGCGGGTCGAGAATCTCAAGCCCAAATTCTAATCGACGATGCGCGAGTGAGCCGCAAACAGTTCGAAATTCGCCGCCAAGGAATGAATTTTTTTATCCTAGATCCAGGTAGTGTTAATGGAACTTTCGTCAACGGAAATGCACTATCACCTAAGAAAGAGACCCCACTTCATTCTGGGGATGCAATCGCTGTTTTAGAAAACTATTTTTGTTTTGAACTTCATGATCCTGACTTTAAAAGACGCCTCGACCTTCTCAAAGAATTACCACCCCCAATGATTTCAGGGACCGCCACGGGCGCCGCATCAGGTTCTTTGGGGCATGGAATTCAGGCTTTTTCGAATGCGCCTTCCGATGGCTTGGCTGATTCAACACCGCCTCCGACCCCGCATTTAGGCACCCCCCAGATGGGACATGAAATGGGCTCCTATTTGGGTTCTTTTCAATATGGCTCGACGGATCAACAGAACGGTCTGCCACCAAAGTTAGGTCCCAAAAAATTCGACTTCAAAAAAAATCGGCCGAAAATTATTTTAGGCGCAGTCGCTTTGATTCTGCTCGTTTATCTTTTTGGATCTGACGATGGCTCCTCCGGTCCGGCAAAACCAAATTCAAAGGTCGCCTTGGATCCATTCAGCAAATTGACCCCCTGACCAGCAGGCACTCGTCAAGCAATCCTATCAGCTTGCAAAGAACTATTATATGCAGGGGCGTTATGAGTCCTCAAGAGGAGAGCTTGTAAAAATAAAGGAATTTGTGCCTGAGTATTTGGACAGTGAAAGTCTCGCGAAACTCATTGAGCAGGGAATCTATATTCAACAAGAGACCATCAGAGTCGAAAGATTGGAAAAAGAAAAAGTCGAAAGAGAACAAAAAATCAACGAGCGAGCTGCGGCATGCGAAAAGAAAATAAATTCGAATATGACCACCGAAATGATGGACGAATGTTTGGCTGACGTTGTTCAGTTTGACCCAAACCACTCCAAAATTTTGGCCTTAAAGGCCCGTGTGGAGCAAATTGTAACCGACCAGGCTATAAAGCAAACCCAACGAGGTGAGTATTTGGCGCGAGTCGCTCAGCTTAGAGCTATCTTTGCTAAGGCAGAAAAAGTATATAACACCGATGGCCCATGCCGAACTGAAAAAGCAAATGATGCCCATTTTTCAAGAAGGCATCATTGAGGAAAACTTTGGAAACGTGTTTGGCGGTGATGGTAAATCAGGGGCCATGGAAAAATGGCGAAAGATTATTGAACTTGATGTGCCCGACGGAGAGTACTACCGCAAGGCCGCTATTAAAATCAGAAAATATGGGACCCTCTAATGGAGTTGAGTGAACGCTCCTACAGTACTTCGATTTTTCGCCCAAAACCAATCATACATTGGGAAGCCCAAAATCAGCTTCTTATAGTGGCTACAAATTGGGGTTCGGCAGAGTCTGTCCAAAAAATCATTGCCGGAATCACTAAATATGTAACCGCCACCCAAGATGATGTTGAGGTCACAACGCCCTTTGCATCTTTGACCCAATTCACGCCGCAAACAAACTCCCTTCGAGTTGCCTGCCAGATAGTTAACGAGATGATCTATCGGGGCGACAATAAAAATGAGTTTGTCGGGGGAACCGAGCTTTGTCTTCTGTTTAGGGAGAAATCTCAGCTCTCTTGGCTCCAAGTTGGTCAGCCACATATTTTTGTTAAGCGCAAAAACACTGCGCTTCAACCCCTCGCTATTGCTCCCGATCTAAGCTTCGATTGCCCCCCTGAGCAAACAGATCTAATCCCGCTACCTAAAGACTTGATCGGAGTGGAATCAACCTGTACACCCCTCGTCGGAAACTTTCTCATTTATCCTGGAGACGAAGTTCTCTTAGTTTCTCGTTCAGAGATTCCAAAGAAATCACTCAAACCCTGAGTCAGCAATATCCGAAAAGCCCCTTCTGGGTTGGATTGCTGAAAACGGATTGATTAGTGAGTCATCACATCTAAAGAACCTCGTCAGCCGAGGCCTTCCGTTGCGTCTTTCGAAAAAGCTGACTTCGCAATTTTTGGTTCTCTGGTAGAGCCAGAAAATCTCGAAAAGACTTGGCCACGAGGCTTCCAAGTGCCGCGGATCAAACCGATCCCCAAGAGCTAAATCATAACGTCGAATGGCGTCCCGCATAACCGAAATTTCATAGAATCTTCAAATTCTCGCAAGGGATCGTTCTTTATTTTCTCAAGAAGAAACCGGCTAAACAAAGGATCCTCGCAATTTCGGATTTCCTTAGCCGTAATATCTTTTTTTGCCGCCAATTCGAAGCACTTATGAGGTAGAGTTCCAAAGGATATTGCATCTGGGCGCACTTGAGATAGGTTTATCCGTCCTTGTGATAGGTGTATCCGAGCCAACTGAATCAGCAACGTATCATTTCGCTCGCTTCCTAGATCTAGAACCGTCTGCCAATCTCCGCTTTCCATAGCCATTCTCAATGTCAAAGCCAGAATTTCTTTCTGATTTGGAAAATCATGACGAAGTCTGTAGATTGATTTCATCAGGTCCATAGATGCGGTAGAATCAATCCAAAGAGTGTAGGGAATTTGAAGAATCTCCTCTCGCCAACTCGCGAGCCTTCCCGTCATGGCTTTCTTTCCGCCTGGATGGAATCCAATTTTTTCCAATTCTCGAGCTAAGGTTTTTACATATTCAACTTCATATTCGCTCTTCCTTAGCGGCATGACTTCATAATTATCTAATAGCAAGTTAAAAACCCTAGGCGTCAGACCGGCGTTGAATGAATAAAGTCTGTGGCTAGTCACGATCGCTGCGCGATTCCAAGAAGAATTCTCAACCCAGGGCTCCCAAAAGCTTTCAATCAACAAAGGTCTTGGCTTGTAATCAGAAATCACCGGCGAAATGAGATCCTTTCCCAAGGCGATCACTGGCCAAGCCGCTACCTGCGAAAGGCTCCTTTGACCAACAATAATCTCCTGAATGGTCTTTCCCACGTCGGCCAAATTGACCTCTCGGTCAACCTTCCACGGGGGAGCGACCCGTCGATATCCATCAACCTGGGAGGGTTTAATAAATAAACCAACCTCCGTATTCGCGCTAAAGAGATTATTTCCCTTCAATGTCTTTTGGGATCCATTTTCTGATCTCCCATGGAGTCCAACCAAAATAATCATCGTCTCTTTCCAGCGCTTGGAATTTTCTAGAAACTGAAAAAGACTGAAAAGATTTCCATTCAACTCATCGAGCTGAGCCTCAAATGAAGTCGTTCGAGACAGGCTAAAATCTTCCCGTGTTTCTACCGTGACATAGGCTAAGTCAGGAATGTAAAAAAAGGCCAAAAACGGATTTTCTTCAGCATCATCCTTATACCATTCTTTGAAGTCCGTGAGGCTTCGTTTAAAGGGTTTATGTACTTCAGCTGGACTGATACTCCACACATCGTCGAAATACTCAAAACCTTGATGAAGGCCCGTTTTTCGGAAGACTGGAGCACCACCTGAAAAAAAGGAAGTTCTCCATTGGTGAGCAACAGCCTCCTCGGGAATCGTCAGAAGCTCAGCCTTTAAACTCTGCCCTGAGTTATACCTAAGTCCGTGTTGAAAGGGGTACTGGCCTGTGACAAGACTCGCCAGCGCTGGAACGGTCATCGTTGATGTTGTGTACGCGTGGGTAAAGCGAATGAACTCACGACAGACTTTCAACCACCCAGAGGCCTGAGTTTCAAGTTGTTCTTGATTACAAACCACCTCATTCACCGAAAAATCATCAATAGCTATGACAATCACTGCGGGTGGTTTGGAATTCTGACAGGACCAAAGGCCGAGACTCGTCACTCCAATTGAAAAAAATAAAAAACATCTCCTTAGACTTTCCATATCTTGACCTGACCTTTGCCCTCCAGAGATAATGACATCGTCAACGTTGTCATTTAATGGGTCGTACTTCAATGAGGTTCTCATGTTTGCTGAAAAGATTTTTGCAATTGCTCATGTTATGGATCAAGGGGTTCTTTGGTTGCTATTGGCCCTGAGTGTTATAAGCTTGGGAATGATTTTTGAGCGATTTTTTGCTCTCAGAAAGGTCTCTTCTGAGTCCCAGCGGGTTCGCCTCCGCGTGAAGGTGGCTCTTCAAAACAACAGCGTCGAAGATATCGAAGACCTTGCCAAGGACCCAAATTCACTTGAAGGTCGGATTGCAGGCTATGCTTTGAGACACATAAAAGAATCCGGAAGCCGAGGTTTGGAAGAATTTTTCAATACCTTTGCTCTCAATGAGAAACCAGAACTTGAAAAATTTTTGGGTTTTCTTGCCACCGTTGGCTCTAATGCACCATACATCGGACTGTTCGGAACTGTGCTCGGAATCATGAAAGCCTTCAATGACCTCTCAACAGCTTCGGAGGCCGGGCAGCAGACAGTGATGGCTGGAATTTCAGTTGCCCTCGTTGCGACAGCAGCTGGTCTATTTGTGGCTATTCCTGCGGTCGTTTTTTACAATTATTATTCTAAACAGGTTCGAGGAATCTTTCAGAATCTAGAAAGCGTCAGAGAACTTTGTATGAGCTACGCCAAGAAAAAAGGAATATAATTTTTTATGGCAATGAAATACGAGACCGGTGATAATGAGGTTATTGCGGATATTAACGTTGTTCCTTTGGTCGATATCGTCTTGGTTGTTTTAATTATTTTTATGGTTACTGCCCCAATGTTTATTAAGCCGACGATTAACGTTAACCTTCCCAAAGCGGTGAGCGGTGATAAAACGACTCCGAGCAAATTGAGCCTAGCTATCACTGCAGATGGGCGCATTAATCTCAATGGAAATTTCGTTGATGAAAACGCGGTCTCCGCCAAGGCGGCCGAAGAGCTCTCTCGAAATCCTGAAATTCAGGCGATTATTTCGGCCGACAAAGATGTTCCCCACGGAAAAGTGATTGCACTGCTAGACATTGTTAAGAATGTCGGCGTCAAGAAGTTCGCGATTTCCATAGAAAAAGCTGTTATCCAACGATGAAAAGGTTATCCATCATTAAGAGGAGGTCGTGGCGTACTTGAACCATCCACAGGCACGTCTCGAACCCAGCGACAGGTGTTGCTTACAAACCGCCAGCGAGCATTCTTACATTCCATAGTGACCGCTCCCTCACGATGATACCCGCACCCATTTGAGTTCCCACAACCATAAAGTCCGTACTCGCCACTAGCTTGTCCAGGATTACTCGATGCCGAATTGATGTTTGGAATCTGGGATCCACAAAGGCTCGGGAATGGAACGCTTTGCTGGAAGGTTGCCGCCGGCATATCGTACACAATCGTGATTGGATAATACTTTGGGTATGAAGTCATGTAAGAAATAGCGTCGTTGCCTGCGGAAATCAAAAAGGTCCCTCTGACATTTTGAAACATTTCAACCAAATTGCTGCCGTAAGAATTGCCCCCCGTATACATAACGTAACTGCCGGCTGCACAGAGGCCTGCAGGATCTGCCACAGAGATCGTCGCTACTGTGCTCGTCAGCGCTTGAGGAATCCTCGAAGAATCTTTCACAACCACTTTGTAGCGTCCATCTCGACTGTAGGAATCCATCATTCCCCGACAGCTATAGCTGGTACTGCAACCAAGTCCATAATTAGAGCCACCCTCTGTTACAGCTTGATCGTCCTTGTACCATTGAAAGGAATAGGGCGGAGTCCCCCCAGCCAAAGAAACCTCAAGGTCAAAAAAGCCATTCCATTCCACTTGGACTGATTTCGGTTGAGCTATAAATCGGAAGACCTTGGAGCTTCCGCTATCTCCGGTTCCCACTTGGCCACCGCCAAGAATAGGGCCCTGACTACCACCTGTACTACCCGCACCACTTCCTCCCCCAAGGATCGCTCCGCCAGAGGATTGAGAAACTCCCGAATTTGTGCCTCCGCCCAAGATGGCAGAGTTCGGTGCCCGACCCTGTGAACCCGCGCCACCCTGGCCGCCACCAAGATTAGTGCTTCCATTCCCACCAGGTAGTATTGCAGCTGACCCCGCAGAGCTCTGATCATTTGCTGAAGAAGAGGATGCTGTACTCGCGGGACAACCCTCACCCCCAGATCCGGCTTCGCAAGTTGGGCTCATCTTACAGTTCTGAAAACTAACCAAGAGAATTGCGATTCCTAACGAGATCGAACCAAACCGGTGATGCCGATGCACCCAAGATCTCAGGTTGAACCAGATATTCAACTGTCTAACGTTGGTTTCCATATTTTGTTTTCCCCGCTGTATTTTTACCAGCAATTTTGAGACCGCCTTATGACCATCTGGTCGGCACTTCATTGGCAACCGTTTAGCCAGCGTCTAAACATCAATCACATTTTCTCAAATGGATTCGGCTCATTTTGATCCATAAGTTTGGGCCTCAAGGCCTGTCAAAATTTTGCCGATGGCTACTAGGTATGAATCAACATGATCACGGCCATCCGATATCGAATCTTCTATTGACAGGAATGATCTTATCCGTCGCAGCTGGCGGACTTATCAGTTGGTTCAGTTGGGGCGATGACATTTCAGCAGCGAAGGCGCACAAAGTAGCAGCAGCTTCTATCAAAGAACTCAGTCAAGGGCTCGCAGGGGCCTCGACAACAGTCGCGGCCGAAAAAAATGCCAGAGTTCCCTCTAGCATCAACAAAGCTCTCACTAGATCCATTTCTGCACCACAAAGTCAGGGTATTGATTTGCTGGTTAAATATGATTTGAATTGCGCGCCATTAAAAATGAGCTCGATCAATCCCACCCAATCACAATCATCTCTCACTCGAGGCCCTCAGAATTTTGGTCGACTTGTTGTTCGTGGCGGCTTTGTGCAACTTCACGGAAAAGCCTGCCTCAAGCTAAAAGACAAATCCTCACCCATAATCACAAACCTGACGAATGGGTTTCAGGGAGCCTTCTTCAGGTCAGGTCAAGGACACTATAAAACCGACCTCATTCAACTCAATGAAGGTGAAAATAAAATTCAAGTTGAGTTCCAGAATTCCGCTGGAAAAAAATCTGACCTTTCATTTTTGGTGATTTCGCATCGCATATAGTCTCACATTTTAACCATAAAATATTGCCTAACGCGATGCACACACGTCATTCTCCCTGACGATGATTGAACCCATGTTATCCCAGCTGCATTTAAAGAAGCGATCTGACCTTCATTTGGCCCGAAAGGTCTGGCATGTGATCACTGTATTTTGATGTTTTTAACCTACAGGTACACTCCTGATCTAGTATCCAAGTCCATTCTGGTTATAGCCTCCTGCATTTTTTGTTCCCGTCGATATCTTCCGCCATAAGTTTTCTGCCCTGAATGATTTTCTCGTTCATTTCTTTCGACCTGTTTTGCGGGTCAACGAAGTCAATCGTCTAGCGGGGACCACTTATTTGTTGATTGGCGTAATGCTTGTGACTTTTTTGCTGCCACGCCCGATAGTCTCATTAACTCTTCTCTTCTTGGCCTTTGCAGACCCTTTCGCGAGTTTCATTGGGATTCGCTACGGAAAAGATAAGATCTTTGGACAAAAAACCATTCAGGGTTTTATGGCCGCCTATCTAGTTTGTTTTTTATGCAGTCTAATCTTTCTCTATTCAACAAGCGTCCCTCAAGATCGTTTGATTGTGTTCAGTCTTTTTGCCGGACTGATTGGAGCTTTAGCCGAGCTCGTTCCTGTTGGAAATCTTGACGACAATCTGACTCTCCCCGTTCTGAGTGGAGCCGGATTGTATGTTTTGTTTATTATTTTCGGGTTTCTTGAAACCGTATTCTAGGGTGGGCTCATAATATGACTGAAATTGGAAGTACTGAGGACCAGGGACGTCGATGGGGAATGTACATATACATTCTTCCAAATCTAATGACGACTGGAAATCTTTTCTGTGGTTTTTTTGCCTCGATTCAAGCTATCCAAGGACGCTTTGTTTGGTCGGCCTACGCCATCGTCGTTGCAGCAATATTTGATCAATTGGATGGTCGCTTGGCTCGAATCACTCGCTCGACAAGTAAATTTGGTGCCGAATATGATTCTTTATGCGATCTAGTGAGTTTTGGCATGGCCCCTGCAATTATGATGTTTGAATGGTCCCTTCGGCCCTTTGGTCGACTCGGTTGGGTCGCCTGTTTTCTTTATGTCGCATGTGGAGCGCTTCGCCTAGCTCGCTTTAATGTTCAACACGGCATTGTAGAAAAGAGTTATTTCCAAGGGCTCCCTATTCCTATGGCGGCTGGAATTATTGCCTCGGCTGTTCTATTTTTACCGAGCTCGATTGGAATCCAAGTGAAAATTGGTTCCTGCTTGGCCTCATGACCCTGCTAGCTTTTGTTATGGTCAGCTCGTTTCGCTATCGAAGTTTTAAAGATATCGATCTTAAGGAACGCCTTCATTTTCAATATTTAATTTTAGGCCTGATTGTCTTTGTGGTCGTGATACTCAAGCATGAAATCATGCTTTTCGTCCTGTTCACCCTCTATGCGGGCCTTGGAACTGCTTTTGGGTTTTTTCGCCTAGGCAAGAGTGTTCGAAAAATGCGACCCAACGCCTATGCCCCGGCCAAAACTGATGAAAACGATTTAGTTGAAGAAAGAAAGGAACAGATTTAAAAATGAACAATTCCACAACTACTCATCCCCATTCCTTGACGAAGAAACATATCACTCAACGTCTTAAAGTTGGAGTCGTCGGCGCCACCGGAATTGTCGGCCAGACTTTTATGAGTCTACTTGAGGAACGTCGCTTTCCAGTTCTTGAGTTGCGCCCTTTTGCGAGTGAGAACTCTCTCGGTAGAACGATTCACCTGCAGGAAAAAGATTGGCCCGTCCAAGTTCTAAAGGCTGGGTGTTTTGAGGGGCTAGATTTGGTTTTCTTTTCCTCTGGTGATGAGATCAGTCGCGAGTGGGCCCCCGGGCAATGGAAGCCGGTGCCTTTGCCGTTGATAATTCTGCTGCCTTTCGAATGAGTTCAGATTGTCATCTGGTAGTTCCCGAAGTTAATGGCCATTTAGTCAACTCCAAATCCAAACCGCAGATCATTGCAAATCCAAACTGCTCAACAATTCAGCTTGTCGTGGCCCTGAAGCCTCTAGACAAAGCCTTTGGTGTCAAAGAAGTTAAAGTGGCAAGTTACCAAGCCGTCAGCGGCGCGGGCCAAGCCGGCACCGATGAGCTTCTCACCCAAATCGCCGCCTTTAAAAATGCTCAAATACAAGCTCAATCTCAGGGCCAGGCTCAGTCCTCAGCCCCACCAAAACCAACAACGTTCCCCCATCAAATTTTGTTTAATGCCATTCCACAAATTGGCTCTTTTAATGACGAAGGCTTTTGTACCGAGGAAATTAAGATTCAAAAAGAGACCAAAAAGATTCTTTTTCGCCCCGACCTTAGAATCTCTGCCTTCACGGTGCGCGTCCCCGCGTTGAATGCACATTCAGAGGTTGTCTGGGTGACTCTAAACAAAGCAGTCGATCGAGAAGATATCTTAAGAGCTTTTTCTGAAGCCCCCGGCATCGTTGTTCAAGATTATCCTGAAAAATCTATTTACCCAACAGCACTAGAGGTCTCTGGCAAAGACCCCGTTTATATAGGTCGCATCCACCGAGACCCCGAGGATCCCTGTCTTTGGATACTCTGGGTTGTCTCTGATAATGTTCGAAAAGGGGCGGCTCTCAACGGAATTCAAATTGCTGAAAACATCTTTTCTGACTGAGGTGAATTGACAAGCTCGACCTGAGGTGTTGCACTCTTCACCATGATGACGACTGTATTCATTCTACTGAATGTCCTAATCACCCTGAGCTCACCAGCAGCCCACAGTGCTGTGAGTTTTACAGGAGGTTCTAATATCCGAGCGGATGGCTCAGCTGCCGCATATAATCTTTATGCTGCCTTCGCCTACCTTGGACCGACGCCAACCCCTTCACTTTACTCAACATCGGATTTTACCTGTGATGGTGTTAGCTCGACCTGTAACACATGCATTGGTGATGCCACTGATCCACTCCTGGCTTGCAGTCCCCAGAGCTCGTTTCCAACTTCAAAAATTTCATTTTCGTTTTCATCATCGACTGCCGTGACAGCCACATCACAATGGCTCGTCTGTGCCACGGTCAATGGATCGACTGCCTCCGATATTGCCGCCGAGGGCACACCAACTCCCTCCACCCGACTCAATTCGACCACTTTCAGTTGGGCGACTACCTGGTCTACCCTTTGTGGTAAGCTTCTAGGCAATACCGACTGTTCGAGCTCTGGAACAGCGACTCTTACGTTTGGACTTTCCACTGGGTCCACCCAAACCTGTTCAAGTGGACTCACTGATAAGGTTGATTTTAAAGTCTATATCGGCTCGGCCATTGGGACAACATTGACACCTTCGGTCGCTGATGGCTCCCATGGCGAGGCCCATACCTTTGGGCTGTTTCCAGGTGATGAGAAGGTTTTTATCCCTGAAGAGACCTGGGAGCCAGGGGCCGGCTTTCCAAAGGTTTCAACAACTGGATTATCTTACACCAATGTTCTGTTTTTTTATTCTCAACTTGCAAACCCAACAGATTCAGTCAATCCCGCGGACATCAAAAATAACTCGCCTTCAAAATCTCTGGCGATCAGTGAAGATGGTTCGACGGAAAGAGATTATATTGAGGGGCTCGAAAATGACCAAAAATACTGCTTTCGTTTAGCGAGCCAAGATAATACTGGAATCATCGCTTATTTTACCCCTGATTCTGGAATTCAATGTGAAATCCCTTCTGAAGTCATTGGTCTCTTGTCAGACAAAAAGTGTTTTATCGCCACGGCCGCCTTTGGTTCGGACCTTGATTCCCACGTCACTGCGTTTCGTCAGTTTCGCAATGAGTTTTTGCTTTCCTCAGCTCTTGGAAAGATTTTGGTCAAAACATATTATCGTCTGAGTCCACCATTAGCTCAATTCATCAGTCAAAGTGATCTTCTTCGAACCCTCACCCGCTGGGTGCTCTGGCCCTTGCTTTGGTTTGTCGAAATGAGTCTCGCCTACGGCCTCTGGGTCAGCCTTTGTGTGGCCCTGATTCTGTTAGCCTTAGGGCAACGATTCTTACGAGTTCTACTCTCAAAAATCAAAAGTAGCTCACAAAATAGATTTGCTCGAAACCTCGTCGTTCTTTTTACATTTGTTTCTTTGATTCTTTTAACTGGAGTTTTGAGTCATGCCCAGACTGACGCTCCCCCAACGAGCCCCCTATACAACTTCAGAGCCCAACTTCGACGGCAGTGAAACCACAGCCAAGACCACTACACCTCACCCCACGCCTCGCTCCACAACGAACAAAGAAGCTACTGAATTTATCCAACATCCCAACTCCAAAAAAGGCCTCTACCTGATTGATAGCAGCGGGACTTATCATTACAAAACAAAACAACTCACCGCCCGCGAGCAAAGCGTGAGCCTCAAGATCAGTCATATTCCAACGCCTGACATAGTCAACAGCCTTGATGATGGAGAGGAGTTTGATTTTTCAGACATGTATGGCGAAGAGTCACTTCTTCAAGTTGGTCTCGACTACGAGTGGAATCCCTTTCCCAAAACAAAACAGATTTATGGACTTGTTGGTTTAGGCTTTTCGACGGCGACTGGAAATGGTTTTTTCAGAAGTAAACCCTTGGACTCACCACCTCCAAAAGAATCCTACAAACTTTACATCCTCCCTATAAGCCTTGGAATGAGCTATCGTTTTGAATACAGAACTCATCAATGGGTCGTGCCCTATTTGAGTGCTGGAGCCACTTACTTTGCTTTGGCAGAAGTTAGGGACGATGGTAAAAAGTCAAACTTCCTAGGGACCCCCGCCGCCTACGGAGCCGTCGGCACTTTTATTAATATTACTTCTTGGGACAGAGATCTTCAGTTTCGCATGGACCGCGAGTACGGGATCAGTGATATGTGGCTTGATGTTCAATTTCGGGGTGTTGCTTCAGCCAACAAAGATTTAGACTTCACGGCTGGCTATCTCAATGTCGGCTTTGCCGTTGACTATTAGTCGATCTCAGAAATTAAGTGCTGGCGGTTCCGCTTTTTGAACTTGAGACCTTGGAGTCCGCCCCCTCAGTGTTGCCTGCAACAACCTGCTCAGTGCTTGACGAAGCCGCGTTAGCTTCCTGAAGTTTAATTTGTGGGATCCAGGCTGCCTTGGTTTTGAACAAACTCTTCACCCAACTACCAAAACTATCCTCGGCCCCTGGAGCTCGACTGACAATCACTGCCCCTTCGTCTTTTAATCGAGCAATGAGCATCAATAGTTTATCTGAATTCACTGGATCTAAATCGAACTTAATCCCGTAGCCGGCCGGGTCCTGACCTCTGTGGTAGATAGCTTTCCCTTTCAATTGGAACTTTTCTTCAGCCCCCTTGAACTCGACAACAATCTCCACATTTTCAGGAATAATTTCCTGCGATTCCCAGAAGATTCCACCTTCCGAAATATTTCGAATGTGCCCCTCAAATTTCTTTTCTCCAATCGTTACTGGCGCCTGATAAGAAGCTCCAAATCGAGGCTTTGTTTCCCACCAGCGAAGCTTCGAATCAAAATAGACTCGGCGAACCGCTGGTAAAACAAAATAACCAACGACGATTGAATTCACGACGTAAAAAACAGCTAGAGCAGTTAAGGGCATAGCTGTGTCGCTTTCGCGCCAAGACATATAGCTATAGATAAACGGAACCGACATAAAACACAGATAAGCCCAATAGCTCCATTTTTTGCACATGTAGATAAGCCATGCTGACAGCAATGGAATCCCCAGAAAAATTGATGCATGGATCACGTTATTTGGATGAAACATCGCTAAAAAATAGCGCCAAACTGTAACATCTCGCAGAAAAGCGTTAATAAATAGATTTCCAACCGGGGCTAACAAGTGAGCAATCGCCAACACTACTAGAGGCCATGGACGTGTTTTCATACTCCACATCATCGGAGATTCGAGCTGAAAGTTAAACAAAAAATCTATCTAAACCTCGCAAATACCTCACAAGGTCATAATTCAACTGGCCGTTCAGCTAGTTTTGTGACAAATACCCCCCATGCCAAATATCCAAAATCCTAATTCCTCACCAACCAAGATTCGGATGCTCGTCGCCTATGACGGAACAGACTTTTGTGGCTGGCAAAGACAGAATCATGGTGCCAAGAAAAGTGTTTCTCACATTATGACAGATGCCCTGGAGCTACTGCTCAATGAAAAGATTGTCCTCTTTGCCTCGGGCCGAACCGATGCCGGGGTCCATGCCGCCGGACAGGTCACCCATTTTGAGACCCAACGTCCTGAGCAGGCTTTTTCAAACTGGGACCTCCCCTGGGCTTTGCGTCGACACCTTCCTGCCACAATTTCAGTTAAGCGCGCCTGGATAGCCCCCCCGGACTTTCACGCCACGCTTTCAGCGACGCACAAAACCTATCAGTATTATATTTACAACCATCAACGTGCGCCTGCCTTTCTCACTCGATATGCTGGTTGGGTGCGCAGGCCTATCAACCTTCAGCATCTGCAGCTAACTAGCCAATATTTCATAGGAAAAAATGATTTCAAGAGTTTCCAATCGGCGGGGACTCCAATCAAACACACGGTGCGTGAAATTTTTCAAGCGAGCTGGGATCAACCCAAAACCCACCTTTTTCGCTTCACAATCACCGGGAGTGGTTTTTTGAAGCAGATGGTCAGAAATATTGTAGGCACTCAACTCCAGCTCGAACATAAGGGCCTTCCTCCGACTGAAATCAAACGAATCATCGATGCCCAAGATCGAAGACAGGCCGGGCCCGCGGCTGAACCCCAAGGACTTTTCCTACGAAAAGTCTATTATCCCCAAGAGCTTGACAACCGGTGCCGTGAACTCTACAAAGGAATTCCTTCGCAATAAGGTTGAAGTCCCGTTGTTTGAACTTAAACTTTTTTGCAGGTGTTTCATCGGTAAAATGACACACCAACTACATGGAGCATTGTAATGAATACTGAGTCAAAGACAGACGTAAAAACTGAGATGAAGCCCGAAATGATGGCAAGTGCCGGAATGAAAACCTGGACAGCTAGGACCGACGAGGTCGAGCGAAAATGGTGGATCGTAGATGCCGCGGGATTACGAGTTGGACGGGTAGCTACCCACGTAGCAACTCTCCTTCGTGGGAAGCATAAGGCTGAATACACGCCCCATATTGACACTGGCGACTTTGTCGTTGTCATTAATACAGACAAATTGGAGCTGACCGGATCGAAGTGGACTGATAAAAAATATTATCGCCATTCCCGATACTTTGGTTCAATGAAGGCGAAGACTGCGGCGCAAATGAAAAACGATGATTCAACTTTCGTATTTCAAGAGGCCGTTCGCGGAATGCTCCCAACGAACAAACTATCTCGTCATTTAATTTTGAAGATGAAAACTTTCAAAGGTGGCGAACATACTCATGGGGCACAGAAGCCCGTCCCCTTCAATATTCAACCTAAGAAAAAATAAGAGGTTATAGATTATGGCAGCCGCAGAAAAAGTATATTACGCCACAGGAAGAAGAAAAACATCAGCCGCACGGGTTTTCCTAAGACCAGGAAAAGGTGAGGTGACAATCAATGGAAAGAAGGCTGACGATTATCTCCGTCGTCTTCAATCTCGCATGGTGATTTTGCAGCCCCTCGAGCTACTCGGTGAAACTGGTAATTTTGATGCCAGAGTCTCAGTCGCTGACGGTAATGAATCCGGTCAGGCTGGAGCAATCCGCCTCGGTATTACAAGAGCTTTGGTTCTGTTCAACGCAGAATTCAAATCACTCTTGAAAAAGGCAGGCTACATCACTCGAGATCCAAGAATGGTCGAGCGAAAGAAATACGGAAAAGCTGGAGCTCGCCGAAGATACCAATACTCAAAACGATAATATTGATAATTTTCTCTTTTGTTTTGAGATTATTCTCAAAACGGAAAAACCCTCTGATTCAAAGTCAGGGGGTTTTTTGCTTTGAAACTCTGCGTGTTTTGTTCTGCTAGCCCGAACAACAAAGGCAAAGGTAAAACAAAGGTAAAGGCAAATTAGCTCCTTCATTTCACCAGAAATTTTCAATTGTAACCTTTAGATATATAGGTCTCGGGAGTTCGCTCCGCTATAGGCGCTCAATCGAGGCTCGACCATAAATTTTGATAATCTCTGAAGTTATCTTTTCGGTCGAAAACAAGTCCACAGCTCGTTTTCGAGATTCCCTTCCCATAGATAGGCGTACTGAGGGCTCCAAAATCAGCTTTTCGAGTGCCGCGGCCAGCGTCACTGAATCCTTCACTGCCACCAAAATACCATTCGTGCCAACCAGCCCAGAGGGGTGACCAGCCAATGTTTCTACAGTCACACCAGGACCAGGCTCAACAAAACCAACAGTCGCCCGACAGCCTGGAGCGTCGGTTGTCACAACTGGTTTTCCGGCTGCCATAGCCTCCAAGAGTGCCATGGGAAGACCTTCTCGGTAGGATGGCAAACACGCAATATCTACCGACTGCAGAATTTCCACCATATCCGTTCGAAAGCCCAAAAAAGTTGCCAAATTTAATTTTCGCCACTCATCAACCTGGGCTCGCGATACCGAACCTGGATTTCCAGGATCAATATCACCGGCGATAACCACCTCGAAATTTAATTTTTTTTGTTTTAGAATCTGAACTGCCGCCATAAACTCAAAGATACCTTTCTCAATGAGGAGACGGGAAGCCAAAAAAATCTTCGGTATGTTATCGGGTGCGGTATTTGGTGTGATATTTGATGTGATATTTGGTGTGGTCTCTGGAGTATTCTCTGGAATAGTCTTTGGTAAGGCCGTTGTTGTAGTTACTTGAAGATGATTCGCTTGGTTCGCCGGATTCCCGGTGTTCGGCGTAAAGCGATGGACGTCAACTCCAGACCCTTGAACCAAAAAGCAGCGACTTTTTTTCAGAATCCCGTGATCGACAAAAAAATCTCGATCATCCACATTCTGAAAAATAACTCGAACCCGCGAGCTGGCAAAGCAAAGCCGATATAGAAGTTTAACAAGGACGCCCAGCACTCGAGCTTTCAGAGTCGTTGAGGTGAAAACATATCCCAATCCTGTGATCGAATTTACAATGACTGGGACCCCCGCAAGTCTTGCCGCAAGTGTTCCATAAATTACCGGCTTAATCGTAAAATGGTGGACCAACTCTGGTCGCTGCTCCCGGTACAGCCGAAAATAGCCTAAAATCGCTCGAAGCTCTGACCATGGATTGGTCCCTTTGCGGGTCATCGACAGACTGAGCAGGGAACTCTGCGGAGTTTCTCTCAGTGCTGCGACGTGATCCTCAGAGTTCGGCAAAATCACTTTGACCTCATTGGTCTCCCGTAATTTTAAATACAGGCCGCGTCGATGTGAAACAAAAGAGCCAAGGGTATTCACTGCCAAAATGATTTTCATTTTGAACTTGCCGCCGCCTCTTGAAAGCTTTCCTCAGACTTTTGGTGGGAGTATAAATTTGAAGCAATAATAATCTGAGCGCAAGCGTTGGCATCAGATAATGCTTCGTGATGATTGAGTTGAATTTCAAGATGCCGGCAAACATCTGACAATTTAGTCGGATAGAGATTCCAGGTTTTTCGTGCTAGCTTCATTGTGCAGGCGAAGGGCAACGACGGTGCTTGAATATCGTACCTCGCACAGCAAGCCTTTAGCACACTTGAATCAAAACTCGCATTATGAGCCGCCAAGAAATCAACACCTTCAAAGTATGGCTTGATCTCCGTCCAGACTTCATCAAAAGGAGGCGCTGTTTTCACATCCTCCCACGAGAGCCCATGAATATAAGTAAACGTAAACGATTTATATGGAGGCCGAATCAAATGCACACTTTTATGCACAATCTGGTTATTTTCCACCCGCACCAAGCCAATCGAGCAAGCGCTGTTCCGATACTGATTCGCAGTCTCAAAGTCGATAGCTAAGAATTTCGCGTGTGGGTCTGTGGCCATGTTGGGCAATCTCCAATTTCGCTTTTGCTGAAGCTCAGCGATAATGCCCTGGCAGTCAAAATCTAACACTGTGGTGATACTTTTAATGCGCCGAGCAAGGCCCGCCTCTGATGGGCTTATGGATGCTTTGTATGCTGACCAAAAGAGCAGCACACCCAAGAATCTGAGAACCTACTCTTGAAGTTGAATTTTTGTATTTTCTTCATGGGTATTACCCTTTTAAAGCCTCTCCGAATGGTTAGTTGATCGAAGACTTTCAAATTTGATCAAGCAAATCGTTACCGCAGTTTAAGAAAGCCTTTGATATGGTCTTCACCGCCACACCGTAGGCCAAAGGACGCGAAACCTCAGAATGCTGGGAGTCCCCAAAACCCCCCCCCCCCCCCCTTTTTGCCCCCCCGGGGGGGCCCTTCGGCCCCCTCCCCCCGCCGACCCGGCGGCGGGAAGAAAAAAAATTGGAACTGCTGACGAACTCTCTGATTACAACGGATACTTGTTGGACTTAGCCTACGGATGAAAATTTTGCCAAAACCAGCTTATCTCTATTGAAACCCAACGCTACGTGTTATTCTTCTTGAGTTACTCTTCTTAAGTCACTATTCCGCTAAGCCCTGATGGAGCCCGAAATGATAGAACTGACGATTGCACAGCTAATACTTCTAAACGCCCTTCAACAATCTGGCGCAATTGTTAATGAACGAAGTTTTGTTAATATTTACAGTCCTTCAACATCCGCACGAATCGTAATGATGTTAGCTCAACCCTACAGACGAGATGACTTATCAAAAATTCTTGCAGTCAGCCCATCCAATCTTTCTGATGATCAGGCAAAATTTGTAGAAGATACTATTGAATCCTCGAAAAATAAGATCCTGCTTGGGCACGGCACATGGGATTGATTTTATGGAAAACCAAGAACTCTTTATTGACCTCGGGCGGGCGTGCAATTTCGCCTGCAGCCATTGCTTAAACAACTCAGGACCACATTACACTGTCGACAATCTGGGGCCACTTCACCTTAATGCAATTGTTGATGCTATCGAAACTAACACTTCAATAAAAAAAATTCACTTTAGCGGTGGTGAGCCCACTCTATACAAAAGCACAATTCTCATGATTCAGGCGCGTATTACTAGACCCGTTAAATATGCATTAACTTCCAATGGAAGCCTTGGTGAAAAATTCACTGAATGGATGGCCGACGTAATACTGGATACGGTAAGTGTTTCAATTGATCAGTGGCATAGCCCGTTTGTAACCCAAGAGACCCTGAAGGGTTTTTTGTCAGCGGCAATTGACAGACAGTTGGAAGTTGAAATTGAATGCGTTGTTGACTCACTTGCTGACCTCGACAAATTCAGTTGGCTTTCGGTCTATAGCCTTGCAATTCAGCCTAGATTCCGAATTGCATGTGGGCGCTCCAGGTCAGGTCCCAACCAGGCTATTTCAACAATGAATTTGACTTGCCCTTCCCTCACCAGAAATCCAAAAAAGATCAACTGGCAAAAAGACAAAGGTTTTTCGATTTGCTGTGGACCACTCTTGTTTGATGACCTTCAAGATGACAATTTTTTATTTTCACAGGAATTTTCAAAAGTCTCACAAACTCCCATTTCAATGATTCTTAAGAATATTACTTTTGCCGATTTGCTGTTGAAATTCGGAATTTCAAAACAGTTTAGCAGTCCTTGCGAAGCTTGTAGATTCCTGTTTCGTCTAAGAAGTGATCTCGGAAATGTTAGCTTTTTTGACATTTTGTCTGGCAATCTCCGATATTTTAAAATCAACCAGCGCGTGATGGAACAAACGTGGCGCGAGATAAACCCAGACTACAAACTAACATATTTTGTAATCAATGAGACTCCACAACGACTGGACCCTGGATGTTTTCTATTTTCCAATTTAGAAAGCCATGGAGTTAAAAAGGTAAATATTCGTTCTTTCGGCATTAATGGCCTGCTATCATTCGTTCAAGACAATTTCTTTGATCGATGGAAGGAACATCGAACTCGCGCAGATTATGAAAATCTCGCAAAGATCACACCAGCATACTATGAAAAAGACTTAAGAGGATGTTGGTATCTAAAGAATGGGAAGCCCATAGCCCTTTTGATGTACACAATTGAAAGAAATCATTCTGCCGTCAACCGTGATGTCATTCACATTGGTCATTGGGGCTATTTGCCCACAGAAGTGAGTAGAGCTGAAGCTCAAAGCATCAAGTATGACTGGATTAACTCGCTTCGAGAGGCTTCAACCCAATCAAATTGGATGCCAGTTGCTGGTGTAATTGATGATTTCAACGAAGCCAGCCTATCGCTTTGCCAAACGCTGGGTTTTGAAATTCACTCTTTCCGCTTAGACAGACGGGGGCACGACCATGATTAATCGTTTAGTGCTTTTTACTATTCTTGCACTTCTTTCGAATCAAGGCGTTTGCCAATCCGATGTCTATAAGGTCGCATTTAGGCACATGCCAAGTACTCTTTCCCCGATAGACAATCAGAGAATGGCCGGATCTTTTCTGATTTGGCAAATGGCGTATCCCTTGGTGTCCATTGACAAACAGGGGCATATCTCATCAAAGGTCCTGGACTTGAAAAAAACTAAATCATTAGACTCCACCTTCAATCAGTTTCAATTTTGTTTGCTTCCTGGACTTCTATTCTCCGACCAAAGCCAGGCAACGGCTTCTGACCTCACAATGACATTTAGTCGTCTCAAAAAAACAGTGGAAGGATTTTCGCATATTCGCACGAGCACCAGAGTTAATTCAGACTGCATTAAGATAACCTTAGCGAAGAGAGACCTGAGATTTTTTGAAAAACTCACGGGCGTTGCGGCCTCGCTTTACAAATTTGACCAGGCAAAGCCTCTGAACTTGATTGCCGTTGGCGATTACAGGCTCATGGAGCAGCAGTCAGCTCAGATAACTTTAGTAGCCAATACTCATATCGAAAAAGAATCCGTTTTTAAGAAAATTGTGTTGAAAATTTACCAACCCTCTGACACTTGGACAGATACTGATCTCAACTTTGTGTCTGGCGATATTGCACCTCCGGCATTGTTATCTCAGTTCAACGAAGTGATTCCTCCGACCAAAAGAGTTTACGCCATAGTTGTAAATCTAAAGAATGTAGATGAGCGAAGGTGCTTTGCAAGTCTTGTAGATCCGATCGCCATTGGAAAATTAATGAAAATCCACGTCAAGCCTATTCCCGGGTTCATCCCTTCAGAAATGATCGGTAGCAATGAGCAGTTCCTCCCAGAAAAAGTTCCCCAAAATCTCTGCAAACCGAATATGGCTTTCATATGGAATGATTTTCGAGAGTCAGATAAGGAATCAATTAACGCCTATTTTTCTTCTCTTGCCAATCGATTTGGCGTTAGATTCAAAGTCACCTTTCAATCCTTGGAGTCACTCATTGCTCTTTCTGAATCTGGCAAAGAATATATTACTGTAATCTCTTTTAACTCAGCTGGGTCCAAGGATTCCTGGAATTCCGACTCAACCGTTTTTTTTGAACCCTTTTTGAGAGAAAAAAAAGTCATATCAACCAATCTCTCGAAACTTAGAAAAGCTGTTGATGACGCCGCAATGGCCGATCTTCTATCCCAAAAAACAGAAAAACTAAGTCAAGCGCACCGACTACTCCTAGATAGTGGTTTTGTGTATCCACTCGGCGAGGTCTCAAAAAACTTTTATGTCCCAAAGAAAATTTCCCTGTTGCCTTGGGCCGATCGTGTGAGCGGAATTCCTCAAATTAGCGGTATAAGATGAAAAACCATCACTTGCTTTTTGCTGTAATGCTTTCAGCGTCACTCGTCGCTTTGACGCTGTTTTTTACTGTTCTTCTGAAAAAATCTGCGGATTCAGCCGAATCTCAAGTGAGCAATCAAATTGAACTTTTTCGCGAGGAAATCGTAAGGGCGATTGTTGCAAAGGATACATTTACACTGCGACGATTTGCGGAATCGTTTAGAAGAATGAGCGCAGTGCAAGTCAATTTTTCTTTTTCAGGGACTCCGGAGAGTCACCATGCTAGCTGTGAAATTGGCAGTGAAATTCCAATTGTCCATATGGGTGTCGACCTGGGTAAGTTCCATCTTTGTCGCAATGACTCCCTTTTATTCGCCCTCGTCTTAAGTGATCCCCTCTTCCAGGCGGCAAGTTTAGTTGTTTTGATCTTGTTTTCTTTTAGCACCGTTTTTCCGATAATGATTTACAGACGAAAGACGAATAAAATTCTTTCACTCCTCCGCGACCCGGCGAATCCGGTCGGCAAAAACAAACTGGATGACATTCAGTTAAGAATTTTAGCGATAGTTGAAGAGAACCTTCACACAAAAGTTGCGATCGAAAAACAATCAGCTCTGGCTGCACTGGCGGCACAGGTATCCCATGATATTCGATCGCCTCTCTCAGCCCTGAATATGCTAATTGGCAGTCTCGATAGTTTAGCGGAGGAGAAGCGACTTCTTGTCAGAAACTCGGTTCAACGGATTAACGATATCGCAAATAACTTGTTAGACCAAAGTCGTAAGAATTCACTGTTGCCAGACAGAAGTACACACCCTAAGAATCCTTCGAATCAAGAGAGTATTCAGACTTGCATTTGTTTACTCGCACCAATCATCGATATGATTGTTTCTGAAAAACGAATACAGGTGAGAGGTACAAACCAGGTTCAGATTGAAGCAGATTTATCTGAAGGCTATGGGCTTTTTGCCGACGTTAATGTGACACAACTTAAGAGTGTTCTTTCCAACCTGATTAACAACTCTATTGAAGCTTTTTGTGAGAGAGGTAGCCGGATAGAGATTTTTCTAAAGAATATGCCTTCGGGTCCCACCATCACCGTCCGTGACGACGGTTCAGGAATACCCTCCGAAATCCTTGGACAGCTTGGACAACGTGGCGTCACCTTTGGCAAGCAACATTCACAATCCGGCTCTGGAATCGGACTATATCATGCTAAGAAAATGATCCTTGCGTTTGGAGGTAAATTTGAAATTTTGTCAACGGAAGGGGTTGGTACCATCGTCAACTTGAGCTTTCCACCAGCACAACCGCCAGTATGGCATGTCGCTGCACTAAAGATAAAGCCGGATCTTCCTGTAGTTGCACTCGACGATGACCAGTCAATTCATAATCTCTGGCGTGACCGATTTGATGTACATCCTGGTTTTGAAAGTAAACATCGTTTGATAAATTTTACCTCTGAAATTCAGTTTCAAGCAGAATTCTTAGAGGCCCAACTTTACCTGATAGACTATGAACTGCTTGGGCAAACAAAGACTGGTCTCGACCTCATTGAGAAAATGAATATTGCTGATAGAGCTGTACTTGTCACTAGTCGCTATGAGGAGAAACATATTATCGAGCGTTGTCAGAAGTTAGGGGTAAAAATGATTCCGAAGAATATGGCCTCTTTGGTTCCTATTCAGATCAATAAGCAAAAGAGACACTTTGATGGAATTCTGTTGGATGATGATAGACTCGTGCACATGGCGTGGGAAATAGGGGTCAAATGCCATGGAAAAACTCTACTGACTTTTGAAAGTTCAGATCAATTGATGGAGGATCTATCTGAAATTGCAGAAGAAACGACTTTTTATATTGATTCTAATCTCGGACAACAAACCAAAGGCGAAGACGTTGCGCGCGGGCTCTTTGAAAGAGGTTTCAAGAACTTGTATCTTGCAACTGGCTACGACCCATTGGATTTCGCTCACGTCACCTGGATCAAAGGGATTGTTGGTAAAGATGCTCCATTTTAAAATTTGTCGACCCTGCCTTCATCGTCTTCCCCAAGCAGAGAGTCTGAGTCCTAAGTTCGGCGCTTAGCGGCAATCGCTGACCCTTTCTTGGGGCTAATCCATGCCAATTGGGACCTGTGTTCCACATTTTTCGAATTTTAACTGCCTTTAGGGAATCATCCATCACTTTTTGGTTTCCTTCCCATGTTTTTTTTCGTACTTTACGCTTCTTTTTTGACTCTGAAGTTGTCACTTTAGCAGGTTTACATTTTGTGTCGCTTGAAAACTACTCGTGATAAGAGGGCTGTAGGAAAATTATGAAAGCAGGGGAATCATGAAAGCAGTATTACTTGCTGGGGGGCTTGGGACCCGCATTAGTGAAGAGAGCGTCTTGAAGCCTAAGCCAATGATTGAAATTGGTGGGAAACCAATTTTGTGGCATATCATGAAAATGTATTCCGCCCATGGCGTGAACGATTTCATCATCTGCTGTGGATATAAGGCCTACGTGATCAAAGAATATTTTGCCAATTACTTTATTCACAATTCTGACATTACCTTTGATGTTAAGAATAACAAAATGGAAATTCACCAGAACAGCGCTGAACCATGGAAAGTCACGGCGGTCGATACTGGCGAACATACGATGACGGGTGGTCGGCTTAAGCGAGTGGCAAAATACATCGGGAATGAAGACTTTTGCTTTACCTATGGTGATGGGGTTAGCAATGTCGACATTAGAGCAAGTATCGACTTCCACAAAGCCCATGGCAAACTTGCAACGATTACTGCGGTTCAGCCCCTGGCCGTTATGGAGCCCTCAAAATGAAGGGACATAAAGTTGAAAGCTTTATGGAGAAACCAAAGGGCGATGGAGGCGTGATTAACGGCGGCTTTTTTGTCCTCAACAGTCAGGTGATTGAATATATTAAAGATGATTCAACTTTTTGGGAAAAAGAACCAATGGAAAAGCTAGCCTCCGATGGACAGATGCATGCATTTGTTCACGATGGTTTTTGGCAACCGATGGACACCCTCCGTGATAAAAATCAACTTGAAGAGCTCTGGAGCTCTGGAAAGGCGCCGTGGAAAGTATGGTAAATAATCAAATTGACCCTTCCTTTTGGAAAGGCAAACGAGTCTTTGTCACCGGACACACTGGCTTTAAAGGGAGTTGGCTCTCTGTTTGGCTGCATAATTTGGGAGCAAACCTCACAGGATTTTCTTTGGCCCCAGACACTCAACCGAGTTTGTTTTCAGAAATTGAAAAAGATTTGTCCATGACTTCGATTATTGGTGATATTCGAAACCTCGAGGCCCTGAAAGAAGCGATGACTCGCGCGAATCCCGAGATTATTTTTCATATGGCGGCACAACCCCTTGTTCGCTACTCCTATGATCATCCACTAGAGACCTTCCAAACAAATATTATTGGCACAGCGAATTTGCTCGAAATCTGTCGTTCGTTGAAAGAGCTAAAATCCGTTGTAGTGATCACCACTGACAAGGTTTATGAAAACGAAGAGTGGGTTTGGGCCTATCGGGAGCCTGATGCGTTAGGCGGCTACGACCCATATTCGAGCAGTAAGGCTTGTGCCGAAATTGTTACTTCTGCGATGAAACGTTCTTTTTTCTCATCCCCAACAAGTGCTTGCATTGCAACCGTGCTGGCCGGGAATGTGATTGGTGGTGGCGACTGGGCTCTGGACCGAATCGTCCCTGATGTCGTGAGGGCCTTTCAAAAATCTGAAGTCGTGAGCCTTCGTAATCCCCAGGCCATTCGCCCTTGGCAGCATGTCCTTGAGCCCCTCAGTGGATATTTGACTCTTGCTCAGAAGATTTGCACTGGCGAACGAGATATCTTTGGTTCTGCCTGGAATTTTGGTCCAGATTCCCAGAATGCCGTTCCTGTCGAGAAGCTTGTGTCACTCTTGGCAGAGCATTGGCCTGGTGTGCGCTGGCAAGTGGATCAGGGACAACATCCCCATGAAGCTTTTTATTTGAAACTCGAAAGCTCTAAGGCCAAACACTATTTGGAGTGGGTTCCAAGGTGGGGCATCGAAAAAACAGCTCATATGACCATGGATTGGTACCGGGGTTATTACAAAAAAGAATCCAGTGCTTTTGGATTGTGCACCTCTCAAATCAACGAGTATGTAAGGAACAAAAATTATGTTACCTCATGACGAAAAGGCCGCCCGGGACCACATTAAAGCCCTGGTTGCAAATTACTACGAAAAATTTCATGCGCCCAAACAGAATGAAGAATTTATTGCTGGCACCTCCAGAGTGAATTACGGAGGTCGAGTTTATGACGAAAAAGAGATGGTCAATCTGGCAGATTCTATGTTGGATTTTTGGCTGACCTCTGGTCGGTTCTGCGACGCTTTTGAAAAGCGTTTTTCAGATCTACTTGGCGTTAAATTTTCTTTGCTCGTGAACTCTGGATCTTCCGCCAACCTAGTTGCATTTAGTGCGTTGACCTCGCCAGCTCTCAAAGAACGCCAAGTCAAAAAGGGCGACGAAGTCATTACGGTCGCAGCGGGCTTTCCGACCACCGTCAATCCAATCATTCAATATGGAGCAGTTCCGGTTTTTGTGGATATCTGTGTGGAAGACGGGACATACAATATTGATGTTTCGCAACTTGAGGCCGCACGCAGTGAAAAAACAAAAGCCGTGATGATTGCCCACACTCTCGGCAATCCATTTAATCTTGAAGCGGTGACTGCTTTTTGCAAGAAATATAATCTTTGGCTGGTTGAAGACAATTGCGATGCCCTTGGTTCACGCTATAATGGCAAATATACAGGCACCATTGGCGACATTGCCACCAGCAGTTTCTACCCCCCCCATCACCTCACCATGGGCGAAGGCGGCGCAGTCTATACTTCGAACACAACCCTCAAACGAGTGGCCGAGTCCTTCAGAGACTGGGGTCGCGATTGCTGGTGCCCTTCAGGCAAAGACAATACCTGCAAAAAACGTTTCGACTGGACACTTGGTGAATTGCCAAAAGGCTATGATCATAAATATGTTTATGGCCATTTTGGATACAATCTCAAAGTCACAGAGATGCAAGCCTCGGTTGGCTTAGCCCAACTCGACAAGCTCGAGTCTTTTTTCCAATGCTCGACGAGAAAACTTTAGATTCCTTCGAGAATCGCTTTCAAACTTATCTAAGGTTTTTGTCCTTCCGAATGCCACGCCAAATTCTGATCCAAGCTGGTTTGGCTTCCTGCTCACGGTCCGGGACGGCGTTGGTTTTTCTCGAGATGAATTTACCAGACACCTTGAAGAAAACCGAATTCAAACTCGAATGCTCTTTGCGGGCAATATGATCAGACAGCCTATGTTTAACGAAATTCGCGGAACAGGTGCCTACCGAGTTATTGGAGATCTTAAAAACACGGATCGGGTGACAACCAATACACTTTGGATTGGCGTCTATCCAGGAATGAAGAAACCTGCATTAGAATACACGACAAAAATAATTCATGAGTTTGTTCGCAGTCGGTCAAAGTAAAATGAAAGCACTTCTCACAGGAGGCACCGGCTTTGTTGGTCAAAATCTGAAAAACCATTTGTTAGCTAAGGGTTGGGTGGTGGAAAACATTTCCCGCACAGACAGCTCTCGAGCAGCGCTTGATTTGGTGATGGCGCGTTTTCGGCCGGATGTCGTGATTCACCTCGCGACTTTGTTTATTGCTGAACATAAACCATCGGACATTCCTGCCCTGATCGAAAGCAATATCACCTTCGGAACCCAGGTTGTAGATTCGATGGCACAGCATCAGGTTTTAAATTTGGTCAACGCTGGAACTCTTTGGCAATATTACGAGGGTCAGCGAGAAGTTCCTGCCTGTTTGTATGCTGCAACTAAAACTGCTTTTGAAAGTGTTCTCAGATTTTATTCTTCGGCCCACAAACTCCGTGTGATCAATCTTATGTTATCAGACACTTACGGCCCAAAGGATCCGCGACAAAAACTGCTCCCCAAACTCATCGGCATCGCAGGGACAAGTGCGCAAATTCAACTTTCTGCCGGCGAACAAGCCGTTGCATGGACCTATATCAGCGATGTTGTTGCTGCCTTTGAAGTCGCCGCTCTTCGTCTCCTATCAGACAAAGAAGACCCTTGCCTGCAATTCGTCCACTACTCCGCCACCTCACCCGAAGCACTTACCCTGCGCGAGAGCGTCGGCCTTTGTGAAGAAGTGTTAAAGAAAAAAATTAATGTTGAATTTGGTGCTAAACCCTATCGGCAACGCGAGGTCATGAAGCCCTTCCGACTAGATCCAACGCTTCCAGGATGGTCCGCAAGAATCTCCTTCGCCGAAGGTCTCACGAAGATTCATGGAGATCATACACCTTGAAAAAACCCGTAGTCGCCGATAGCGCCGCTCATTCGTCTGCAGAGTCATTTAGAAAAACGGAGATAGAAGATTGTTTCACGTTCCGAAATCGAATTTTTAAGGACCAACGAGGTTCTTTTACAAAAGTCTATGCGCGTGAAGTCTTTGCCAATGCCGGGCTAGAAATGCCGGTGGCCGAAGTCTTTGTTTCAACCTCTCAGCGAGGGGTCATTCGCGGTATGCACTTTCAGGCACCGCCATACGACTTAACAAAAATTGTTAGCTGCCTTGGGGGCCGAATCCTGGATGTCGTTCTAGATCTTCGCAAGGCCTCTGCCACCTATGGAAAGGCCATTGGAATCGAACTTTCGGCCATCAATGAGACCACGGTCATTGTCCCCACTGGATGTGCCCATGGATTTTACTCCTATCAAGACAACAGTCTTGTCAGCTACGTTGTCAGTCAGGGACATAATCAGAGTGCAGATCAGGGCATTCTGTGGAATTCTTTCGATTTCAAATGGCCATCAGAACCTGGGTCTTCGATACCGATTATGTCGGGTCGAGATCTTCAGTTCCCGACTTTTGCTGATTTCACAAGCCCATTTTAGCGAACAGGGGGGAATCCAATGAGTAATCGTGATAATCTAACTGTTGAAGGCTTTGGTGAAGAGTGGAGCCGTTTTACCCAGGCTGAGCTTTCGACGAACGAGCTAGAAACGTTGTTCAATACCTATTTCTCAATCTTTCCCTGGGCCACACTTCCTGAGAATGCTTCGGGCTTTGATATGGGCTGTGGCAGTGGTCGCTGGGCTAAACTTGTTGCCCCAAGGGTCGGCAAACTGACCTGCGTAGATGCCAGCGAAAAGGCCTTAGCTGTTGCACAGGTCAATTTGACTTCAAACAAAAACTGCAGCTTCGCTCATGCCAGTGTCGATCATTTACCTTGGCCTGATGGCACCATGGATTTCGGCTACTCTCTAGGAGTGCTTCATCATGTTCCAGACACACTGGGCGGCCTCAAAAGTTGCACAAAGAAGTTAAAGCCCGGGGCCCCATTTTTGCTGTACCTCTACTACCGATTTGATAACCGCCCCCTCTGGTTCAAGGCTATCTGGCATGCCAGCCATTTTATTCGCTTAGCGGTTTCAAGGTGCCCCAGTCGCTTGCGCCATCTGATTTGCGAAATTATCGCAATTTTTGTTTATTTTCCTCTAGCTCGGATTTCCAGATGGGCCGAAAATAAATTAAACGCTGACGTCAAAAATTGGCCCCTCTCATCCTACCGCAATCTGAGTTTCTACACGATGCGAACTGATGCCCTTGATCGATTTGGCACTCAACTTGAGCAAAGATTCACGAAATTGGAAATCAAGAGAATGATGGAGCAAGCAGATCTTGCTGAGATTAAGTTTAGCGAGACCACTCCCTATTGGGTCGCCGTCGGCCGCAAAGTTCATTGAAGCAATCTTTTACCTGTTTATGGCCTCAGCCTGTGCCACTGACGAATGGGCGAAATTGATTTATCAAAACAACTCTTCGAACGAATGCTAAGGCTCAATCCACGTGACAAACGCGAAGCTTCTGCGTGTCTGACAAGCTAATGCGATGCGCCGTTTTGAGTCCTATTTGTCTATCTACTCATGTTCCATAATCTTGTATCCAAATTCTTGAATTAATTCCGAGATACGGACCTACTTAGTTGAAAGTTTTATATTTCTTGCATAAAATGTCTGGTGCTCTATAAAACGGGGCTGAAAAAGGAAGATGACATGCCCCCCAAGAAAAAGGCGACCAAAAAATCCCGACCTATTCACTCAAAACGGAATCAATCCAAAAAGGCGAAACTTCATAAAGCTTTAGTTCCCATTCTAGATTCGAAAAACCTTCCTGCAACCCAAGGAATGCTGACTCTGGTCCAAAAACAATTCAAATCAGATTTGATGAGTTTAGATAGAAAAACTCAGGCTAGATTTGACAAAATTGATGGCAGCCTAGCTCAACTTTATAGTAAGTCTGACCGGGCTGATGATCATTTCGCCAAAATTGATGCTAGGTTTGCCCAAGTTGATGCTAGGTTTGACAGGATAGATGCTAGATTTACCCAAATCGATGCTAGGTTTGCCCAAGTTGATGCTAGGTTTGACAAGATAGATGCTAGATTTACCCAAATCGATGCTAAATTTGTCGAAATTGACTCCAGGTTTGACAAAATCGACGCCAATTTTGTCAAGATTGATAAAAAGTTTGATCAAATTGATATTAAGTTTGAAAAGATAGATGTTGAATTTGCCAATGTTCGTTCACAGTTTTCGGAAATCCACTCTGCACTTGCAGTTATGACCTCAGAAATTAGTAAAATTTCAATTTTTATAGAAAGACAAGACTCGCGAAATCGTTTTGCACTTGAAGGATATGAGCAAGTTTATAGTCGCCAAGATCGATTCGAACATCAAGTTAACCAAAGAATTCAAGCTGTCGAGGAAGTCATTGCTGCCATTCCAAAGATTGCGCCAGATCCTACTTGAGGGTTTAAGTGAATATACTCATTCTTCCTAAGTATGGACAAATGGCAGCGACCACTCGCTATCGCTTTTCCCAGTACTTGCCCTTTCTTGAGCGTGAAGGCGTTTCTTTTTGTGTCTCACCACTTCTGTCGGACGCATATCTTGCAGGACGCTTTCAGAATGGCCGTACCCCTTTGGCCGAAGTCACCCGCTGCTACCTGAGCCGAATTTGGCTTTTGCTTAAAGTTCTGCTGACTAGCACCGTGAGTGCCAGAGGCCCTGTAAAGTATGATTTACTGATTATTCACTGTGAACTTTTTCCGTTTTTGCCGCCATTTTTTGAGTTTGCCTTAAGTCTGCTCAAGGTGCCGTATATTTATGATTTTGATGACGCTATTTTTCATCAGTATGATCAGCACCCAAGACACCTGGTTCGCAGAATTTTCGCAAACAAAATCTCATACATTATTTCAAAGGCCAAAATGGTTTTTGCTGGAAGTCCTTATCTTGCCGAATATGCAAAGCGCTTCAATCCAGCTGTCGAAGACATGCCCACCGTAGTCTCAATCAAAGCCTATCAAACCCGCTCTTGGCCAGAACCATTAGAGACGTGGGCGACAGTGATGCCGACAACGACGACGACTTTGCCGTCTCGCCCCTCTTTCGTCATTGGGTGGATTGGCACACCCTCAACCACGCCCTATCTTTCCGAGGTCGCGGAAGCGCTCCGGATTTTTTGCAGGAAGTATCCGGAGCGTGGGCAGATTCAAATCAAGTTAGTCGGTGCCAGCAGCTCTCTTCTACCGCCCATGCCAGGGGTCCCAATTGAAGTTATTCCTTGGACAGAGTCTAGCGAGACCACGATTATTCAATCTTTCGACGTCGGCATTATGCCATTGCCTGACGAGCCCTGGGCTCGAGGGAAATGTGCCTTTAAGCTGCTGCAATACATGGCCTGCGGAATCCCAGTGATCGCTTCGCCGGTGGGAATGAATAAGAATGTTGTACTCAACACCGAGATGGCTCACAGAACTTCAGCAGCTGATGCCCCCACTGTCCTTCTTGCGTCAAGCCCTACTGAATGGGTTGCCGCATTTGAAGACTTCTACCAGCACCCAAGCCGAGCCATCGCGATGGGTCGTCAAGGTCGCCTCTGTGTTGAAGAGAATTACTCTGTTGAGATTCAGGGCCCTCGTTGGGTCAAATGTGCTGCCAAGGCTTGCGTGAGATAAGGCGGCAAGGCGCCATCCAATTGATGCCTTAAGGTCTGAGCCTGAGGATTAGTCTGGGTATGATTCTGAGAATAATTAATCGCACCCCTGAAAGCTCTTAATCATGCTTCGAAAGTGGCGTACACTTTCGAAGCATGATCAGACGACTTCAAAACCTTAGTAAAAACGATAACTTATTTTTATTTGGAGCGAGGGGAACTGGTAAATCAACTCTTTTACGTGCCCTGTTCTCAAATGAAAATAAACTTTGGATCGATCTTCAGGCAGAATAGACTCTTTCTTTTTTCATGACCATACATAGACCCCTCTGCTAAGCCCTCCTAGGTTTAGCCATAAATACTGTCAGTATCAATGGGCAAAAGACCACTTTAATGATCTTTATGGCTCTTTATGGTCATTATAATGGTGTAAAATAATAGCTTCTTTCGGGGGCCGTGGTGGAGGCTGGGGCGCGATCGCGTCAATTCAGGCCGAAATTGACTACTCGACTCGCCTGTTTCAATGGCGCTTCAAATTGATCTGGGCCTATGTTAAACAAAAGGCTCAAAAACTTAAGCCTCAGTCACTCAAGAAGGACCTGTAGCAGGTAAGGATCTCTGATTTGTTTTCTAAATTTCGAATTTTCTCATCGAATCGTAGGTCCTGGCTCTATAGCCTGATATCGCTGCTCAATGTGGGCTGTGGGCTCGCTGTGACGGGTCTGATTTGGTATCGTTATAATGCCACCCAAGAATCTGATATTTTGCTTCTAGCGACTTCGTCAATTTCAATTCTTGCGCAGCTCTCCCTGGTCGGTGTGGAGCAGGTTTTGTACTTTTATTCGGATGAACGCAAGAAAAGCCCCCAGGCTGCAGGCCATTTTTTTAAACTCGCCTTCACATGGGCCTTAGTGAGTGGGGCTGGTTTTGCTTGTTTGTTTATTGTTCTAGCGAAGTATTTCTTGCTCATGGTGGGCTCGGGTTTTTCGGAGGCCGCTCGCGCGCAAACTGAGTATTTGCTGCTGTGCCTTTCACCACAGCTCGTGCTGAGCCCGGCCCTTCATGTTTTGCGGGCCAAATGGGCCCTCGATGAAAAATTTGGCAGAGCTTACCTCCTATCGGCAGTGAACCCACTCATTTTACTTGTTTGTTTGGTTGTCACTCTTGTTGTGGGGGTGTCAGATTTGACAACTTTTGGAAATTTATCTTTGGGAATCTTTGTTTTGTTTTTGAATCTGTTCTTGGCCTTCAATCGAAAGTATTTAGTCCTTAATCCAAGCCGCTCCGATTGGGGTCAGATAAGGGCTTTGCTGTTTCATAGCTCGATGATCAAGGGGGCAAACTCGGTGCATGGCTTTCTTGTGCAGGCCCTGAGCAGTAGCATCCTTTCGCAAATGGCAACGGGCTCAATTTCGATTTTCCAATATGCTAAGAAATTGGCTGATGGCGTTTTTGCAATTACTGCCGGACCCCAGGTCATGATCTATCATTCGCGATGTGCCACGGCTGTTTCGGCAACAATACCTACAATGGTTCGAATCGAACTTCGAAAGCATATTATCGAATTCCTAAAACCTTTCATTAGTCTATTCCTAGCAATGGCATCTTTGATCTATCTGATCACGCCTTTTGCGTTGGCCCTTGTGTCAACAAACTTCTCGCCGCCAATAATTGACAATATCCGCCATGTCTATTTGGGAATTGTCCTCTGGTATTTTATTTTGGGCGCCGAGACTCTATCAGTCGGTGTTATACTTGCAACCAGAAGTGTTTTGTCTTTATTTGGAGTCAATTTTGTTTTTATCCTTCTGTTTTTTGCCTGGAGTCGTTTTCACGCTATTGAAAAAATTGTGGAATTAGTTATAACCATGGCGGGATTTCAGCTAATTAGCTTCACCCTGTTCACCGGGGCTGCTTACTTGATCATGAAACAACGAGGTTCGAATGCGAGTTAGTTTAATCATTCCTACCTACAACAGAGCCGACTTTCTGGTCGATGCAGTTAATTCGGCCTTTGCTCAAGACTACTCTGACCTTGAAATCATTATTGCTGACAACGCTTCGTCTGATCATACTTCCTCTGCAGCCAAATATTTTTCAAAGGATCCTAGGATCAAATATTTTAGAAATCCTGAAAATATTGGAATGGTTAAGAATTGGCGCAAAGCTGTTTTAGAATATGCAACCGGAGAATGGTTTTTGATCCTCTCAGATGATGATATCTTAACTAATACAAGATTTATATCGCAGGCCATAGAAATTATCAAATCATCAATAGATATCTCAGTTGTCTATTCAAACAGTTACGTATTTGATGAAGCACTTAACACAATTACAAAAATCAAACTCCCATTTGCTCAAGTTGAGAATGGTTCATTAGTTTTTCAAAACGTGGAACAATTAACCCGCAAGATTTCGCGCTCTGCAACGTTCTTTTTAACAGAAAATCTGCATTAGAATGCGACGCCTTTATGAATTCTAACAACTTGTCCTGCGACACTCGAGCTCTTTTGCGACTTTGCCTCAGGGCTCTGTCGGTGTTATTCAAGAGTACTCTAGCATCTACCGAGTTCACTCTGGTAATTTACTAAAATCTGCGGTAGAAATATTGACCTAGTCATGGGCAGCCTGGATTCTCTTTTGGTTCCCCTTTTGGAGGCTGAAAAAGCGCACATGGATCCTGACCTTATTCGGGCTTTTATCGTCAACTCCAGAATCAAGCGGGAAATACTGGTTGGACTGTTAAAGGCTTCGGCATTGAGCGATAATAGGGCAAGAAAGCTTTACTTTGATTTAAAGACTTCAAGCAAAGGACTTAAGTACAAACTTCTTCCTTCCCTTTTCTTCTTCAATCTTTTAACACTTTCGGCAAAGACCCTGACTCCATTTTTTATTCTTCGAAAATTAGCCCTATACCTAATTAACACATCGAAGCGCTTTTTATTCGGTCACCAGATCTATTTTGAACTCTTGAAGCAGAAAGTGTATATTATCGATTAGTCTGCCAAAAGATTGGGATTTACAAGTTGTCTTTTTTTCGAAACAGGGGAGTTTGAATTGTTCGTAGTAAAAGAGCCAGAACGTTCAGATGGAAATCAAACAATTGGTTCTGCGCATCCGCCAAAGGTCGGCATTGCTATGGCGACTTTTAATCCGGGGCTTGCATATTTTTTGGGTCAGATTCATTCATTAAAAAACCAAACCTACACCAATTGGAAATGTGTTGTCGTCGACGACTGTTCTTCCGATAAAAATTTTCAAGTCATTCTGGATGTGATTGATTCAGATCCGCGTGTTGAGGTGCATCAAAAGCAAACAAACCAAGGAAGCTTTAGGGTTTTCGAGCGAGCCCTGACGTTATTGACGCCAGACACGACCCTGATTTGCTACTGCGATCAGGATTATGTTTGAATAAAAACTAAACTTGAAACTCAGGTTCGAGAGTTCAGTGACCCATCTATTTTTTGGTTCACACAGATCAATCTTTGATTGACGAAAAGAGTCGAATTCTTGCACCTTCCTGTTGGAAGCTCGAAGGACGAAGTGTCCTTGAGGCCACAACAGATTTGTTACTTTTCCAGAAATTTAATTACAGGGTGCACAGCTATGTTTCGGCGTGAAGTCCTTAAGACTGCCCTGCCCTTTTGCCCACCCCGAGCGCAGAAGGAGATGTACCATCACGATATCTGGGTGGCCATGCATGCCTGCCTATACGGGAGGGTTGTTGGCTTGACCGCGCCCCTGGTATTGTATCGCCAGCATGGTGGGAACTTGGTGGGCGTGTCGAGCCTACGAAGGAATGTGAAGTTTGGCGAACTTGCGGAGAAGGCACACAATGCATTTAATGAGAGGCTTGGTTTGCGGGAAGATTTTCTTGGAACACTGCGCGATAAGGAGGAAGATCGCCACGGGACTTCTCGTCTTGAAAACTTCACAAAGGAAAGCAACAAGCTGGTTTATTTGGACAGCCACATTAAACTATTTCTAAAAGGACTTGGATTTGTATTGGATCATCCGCTATTTTTTAGAACATGGATCATGCTGGGAGTTGGTCTATTTAACTACCAACGAAGCAGATTTTTTTTTAAATTAAAGAGACTCGTTGGTTGCCCTTAATGGCCCTGGTCTAGTCAAAAACGAATGCAATTCGTAGCTGCAGACAGTCCCTTGATCAGGCTCACCTTAATGCCCACGCTAATATAAATGGACCATTTTCTTGCGCGGGCCCTAAGCCTTGGGCTGTGGCTTGAATAAATTGAGCTCATTTTGTGCTAACATAAGATCGTATTTGGCTTGGGTCAGCTCCAATCTTGTTTGATTGAGGTCCAGCTTAGCCTGAATAAGGTCATATATCTGCAACTGCTTAGCACCCAACCCAGCAAAATAATTAATAAACAACTTCTTATCTAGATAATCTTGCTTGAGTGGCTCCAACACTTTATTGCTTGGCGCATTGTTAAGCTGTAGAACTCCAAGCCCATGGGAGTGAACGAATTCCAGGTTTGAAGGATACAAAACTCTCAACTCTTCCCAAAGCTTCCATACACCAAAATTAAAATCTCGAACATTTGTATCATGAAACAAAACGATAGCCCCTGGTGCAAGCTTCGGAAGCCAAGTTTTAAAATCATTAGAAACTGCTTCATAGGTGTGCAGGCCATCAATGTGCAAAAGATCTATGGTTTCGTCGGCAAAAGAAGAAGTAGCCGCCTCAAAGGTCATTCTCATCAATCGCGAAAAACCAGCATAGTGCTCCTGATGATAATCATTAACGCTAAAAAAACCTCGTCTGAATAATGACCTGCATGTTCGTCACCCAGCCAGGTATCAATTGCATAACATTTGGATGATAACCCGCCCTCTACAACACTTTGACAGAATGTAAAATAGGAATTGCCGCTGTGGGTTCCAAGTTCAACAAATATTTTCGGTGAAACCTCCTTCATGATCCAGGAGGCAAACGGAAGGTGACCAACCCAAGAGTTAGGAAATTTAAGCGACTTCGCCGAAAAACTTGCCGCATCCAACAAATTATTTAAATTCATATGTTTCTCACTCTTATGTTTTGCATTGGTACGCCAACTAGACCTGTGCTAACACTACTGCTGTGTGATTTAAACAATAGCGCGTCATGAATCCAGTGGTGCTGAATATGTTCCATCTGTGTGCCTTCGGCAAGTGCCGCTGTAATCGAATAGTTACCGCTAGGCAATATAGGCATTCTAAACTCAAACTCTGCTTCAAACTTCTGTCCTGGTTGAACAATAGCTCCAGCTTGATTGGAAAAATTAACAGTATTATCGCCAAACAGATGTTGCCCAAGACGGTCATTTACCAGGAATCCAATGATTGGATTAATCATCTCTTTACTTGCTTGCGCCGTGATAACTAATCCCACCTTTTCACCCCCGACGATCCAGGACAAAGGCCTTTGGCCCTCATCTACCATTCGAACTGATACTATACTCCCACTCCCTTTTCCGAAACTGGTCGCCTCTGGGGAAAAACTGAAAAGCTCGATATCATTTCTAAACTGAGTCGAATTAATAAAATTCAACCGCATATCTCTAAATTCATCAACATGAAATCTGGATTTCTCTTCCCTTGCTTCCGGCAAAGGTTCAGAAACTACATTTTCCGAATCACAAATTTCAGCAAGGTATCTCTGGGCCACCTCTTTAGGGTTTCCTTCGCACTTCAAAGATCCATTTTCAAGCCAGATTGCGCGCTGACATAGATTTATTACGGCACCAGTGTCGTGACTAACAAATATGACAGTTCCATGTTCCATGAACTTACGAAGAAACCGCATGCATTTTTGAGTGAAAAAAGCATCCCCGACAGCCAACGCCTCATCGATAACTAAAATGTCCGCATCCACATGGGCAATGACAGCAAACGCTAAGCGAACCATCATTCCGCTGGAATAGGTCTTTACTGGCTGCTCTATAAAATCCCCAATATCAGCAAATGCGGAGATTTCTTCAAATCGCCGGTCAGTTTCATCTTTAGATAAACCTAGAACAGCGGCATTCAAATAGACGTTCTCACGTCCTGTAAATTCAGGATTGAAACCCGACCCAAGTTCCAAGAGGGCCGCCACTCTACCGCAAGTAGCTACGCCACCACTCGAGGGAGTGAGAGTTCCGCAAATAATCTGAAGTAACGTTGACTTCCACTGCCATTTCGACCAATGATTCCAACCGTCTCGCTCTTTTTATGGAGAAAGAAACATCTCTAAGAGCCCAAAAATCATTAAAATACTGCCGCCTTTTCCGACCCAAAATCCCACTTATTGTGGCAAAACAAATTGTTTAAGGCGATCCCCCGGTGAACTATATATTTCATACCTTTTGCTAACATTTTTTACATCTATTGCAAGATTTGAATCAGAGGACATCTGCAAATCCCTTTCGAGTTTTTTGAAACCATACAAATCCTGCCCAACTCACAATTGTTGCAATCATAAAATACAGACCTAGCCCTATCCAATTGGGTGGGCGACCCCAAATAAGAACTTCACGAGCCTGTTCAATTATGAAAGTCGATGGATTTGCTAAAATAAACAATCTCAGATCTTCAGGAACTGCAGAAATTGGATAAAAAACCGGGGAAAGAAACATCAGGACAGTGGTGAGCAATCCAATGCTCTGCCCGACATCTCTCAAAAAAACTCCCACCGAGGCTAAAAGCCATGAAAAACCAACGCTGAGAATAATCAGAGGAATCAAAACAAAAGGTATAAAAACAACCGTCCAGTTCAAAGACCCGTTAAAAATCAGAACTGCCGCCAGCAAAACGCTAAGACTAACCAATGCATGAAATAAGGCCGCACAAATTGAAACAATTGACAAAATCTCAATTGGAAATACGACTTTCTTAACAAAATTAACATTCGAAATAATCAGCCCTGGGGCTCGATTTAACACCTCATTAACAAAGTTCAACACAATCAATCCGACAAATAAGACAAGCGCGAAGTCAGTCTTACTTTCACCCTGCTCAGCTCCATGCCAGCGCGACTTAAATACAACTGAGAACACAAATGTATAAACAAAAAGCATAAATATTGGATTGAAAAGCGACCAGGCTAGGCCCAACATAGAGCCCTTATAACGACCTATAACTTCTCTTCTCGTCATTTGTAAAATAAGTTGTCGATTAACAAAAAAAACCCCAAGCAATGCTCCAAAGGATGTTGGAGAAGGAGCGTGTGGATTAACAGGAATAGCTCGCCCTATCACGCAAAAGACCTACGCTCTTCTCTCACCATTGGCTGCGGATACATTCGCTACCTCACAATTGCTTCTTTCAAGGGACATAGAACAAAAACAAATACCTCAAAGAAGCTCTTTATGTTAGCTTTTTCAAGGCGTTGAGGGGTTTCCGTTTATATCGCGGCGCGAAGAATCTGAACGCTGCCCCCGAGTAATGGCGCTAGGCCCGAGTAAAAACGGAATTGCTAAGGTCAGTCAACTGCGGGGCCGACGAATCGGGTTATGTTTTTCAATTTTGGGAGAGTTATCAAATGGAAACTTCAGCCCCCACTAAAACGCAATCAATACTTCAATATTCGGCATTCGTATTTGTACTTCTTGGATTGAAATTGGCTGTAATTCATAATTTTGGAAATGCAACCCCCTTTTGGGACCAATGGGACGCAGAGTGGGCTAACATTTATGAGCCTTACCTCAAAGGGACGCTCCAGTGGAATGATTTTTTCAGCTTAGTAAATGAGCACCGAACCATACTGACAAAGCTGCTTGCTTTGGCGGAACTTATCGTCAATGGAAAGTGGAATCCACTTTTTCAAATGACCATTAATGCTTTCCTTCATGTAGGAATAATTGCCCTCATGGTAAGAAAATTGAGTTTGGCCTCCGGTGAAAGATATCAAGGATATCTATTAGTTTTTGCGGTTGTCCTCTTTGGCCTTCCCTACGGGTGGGAAAACACTCTAGCTGGATTTCAATCACTATTCTATTTCGTCCTGCTCTTTAGTGTTTTGGCAATTTGGCATACGTCTGCTCATAGGCCCCTTTCTCTCCCTTGGTGGCGGGGTGTTGTTTTTGGAGTGTATTCTTTTTGTCCCTAGCCTCGGGAGTGTTTTCACTTTTGGCTGCTTCACTTGGAGGACTCGTTGTTTATTTTACTGAGAGCAGAAAAAACAAGACCTACCTACTTAGCACGGCAATTTTACTATTCCTGGGTATTATCAGGGCATTAACAACCCCAACTTTACCCTATCATGCAGACCTCAAAGCAAGTTCACTTGGACATTTTTTGGGTGCTTTATCTGCGGTTTTGTCATGGCCTGCCCAAACGAGTGTTATAGCGGCGATCATTCGAAATCTTCCCGGATTGGTTTTTGTTATCTCTGTTCTAAGAGAACGTCCAAAGGTCGACGACAAACGATGGTTTCTTTTTGTACTATTTTTTATGGACGCTGGGAACCGCAGTAAGCATGGCCTATGCCCGAGCGAGTGGTCCAACAGCATCACGATACTTAGATGTTATTGCAGTTTCAATAATCATAAATCTTGCTTGCTTTTTCCCTCCTCTGACATTTTTGTGGGTTGCTCTTGTTGTGACATCACTCGGACTGAAAACTTTTAATCATGTTCCAAGAGAACTTTTAGTTAAACGACAGGCAAGTTATAAACAGGAGATTAATGTTCGCAATTTCATGACTTCAGGCGACCCAAGCGATCTGCAAGATAAGCCATTTTGATATCCCATATCAGATTCAAATCGATTAGTCCTTATCTTAAGATCGCGTTTAGTGCGAGAATTCTGCCCAATCATATTTTGCCAAACTCAAATAGCATTCATGTACTTTTGGGCAAAGAAAGGATTCCGGTGGGGCGACCCACTGGTGGGAAATTAGATGCTCTGATTAATTTGCTGCTAGAGAATTATGCCTTTTCTATCGGCCTTGGTTTGATGTTATTTTTCGTATCTCTAGGATTAAGACTGAAGAGAGGCAAATAGGTAGTTAAACATCGGCCAAAATAAATTAACAAATTCGGAAAGACTTCTTCTGGGTCTCACCGTTTTCAAAACTCTCGAAAGGCGGATCATATCACCTGAAATATATGGCGGATCATTCTTTCGTATCCTCTTGGGATCAACAACGATTTCCTTTTTGAGTGAGTTATTCTTGCCAGCTCCTGGACCAATTCTGACAAAAAAGAAATCGTTACCAGCACATAAGTTAAACACACTTGAATCAAAAACATGATCCTCTAGCTCAGTCATCAAACCCAGTTCATTTATCAAATCTTGAATCAGTCCAATGTCTCGTTGAACAGTTAATGAGCCCACACTGATCACGTCAGAACTTTGATTCATCAACTGCTGATAAAAGCCAGGAAGAAAAAACGAAGGATCTTGGCTCTTATGTGTGTGATTAAAAAGTCTCAATATAAGCGACTTCGTGCCCCATCTTGTAAATGCAATCCTCAATAGGTCTTCACAAAGAAGTTTGGACTTAGCATATACTGTCTTTGGCCCAATAGGAAAATCTTCATCAATTTTTAGCTTGTTACTAAGTTTTGAAAAATCATATACATAGGCTGAACTTGGAAAAATAATTTTTGCGCTTGTCTGATACTCGTTAATTGCCTCAATCAAAAATTGTGTCCCAATAACATTAACTCGATAGGCCTCGACAGGATTTTCTTCACAAACTAAATTATGACTAATACCTGCCAAATGAAAAACAAAATCAAATTGGGCCTTCTCTAGGATTTTACTTATTTCTAAGGGTACAGTTATATCGAAGTATTCATTACTAACGCTATGGCCATTTTTGATTAATACCTTCGCAAGATGCTTGCCAATAAAACTCGTGTTCCCACCTGTTATCAGTATCTTTTTACCCAATGGGGCTCCTAATTTTTTATTGACTGTTTCACTAACGCCAGATCACTCTCCACCATCATTTTGACAAGCTGCTTGAAACTGGTTTTGGGCGCCCAGTTCAGTTTCTTCCTCGCCTTTGTGGAATCTCCAATCAGCAAATCAACCTCTGCTGGTCGCATAAACTTTGGATCAATTTTGACATATTTCTTCCAGTCCAAATCAGCATACTCAAAAGCCAATTCAACGAACTCTTTAACTGTATGCGCCTCATCTGTTGATATAACATAATCATCCGGCTGATCTTGTTGCATCATCAGCCACATAGCCTCAACATAATCACTAGCAAATCCCCAATCACGCTTTGCATCTAAGTTTCCCAGTCGCAATTCATCAGAAAGACCGTGCCTGATTTTAGCTACATGATAGGTAATTTTTCGTGTCACGAACTCAAGACCCCTGCGAGGGGACTCATGATTAAACAAAATCCCGCTTGACGCATGAAGATTATAAGATTCTCTATAGTTCACCGTTGCCCAATGCCCATAAAGCTTCGCCACCCCATAAGGAGATCGGGGATAGAAAGAGGTCTTTTCAGACTGCGGGACCGTCTGAACTTTACCAAACATCTCACTACTAGATGCTTGATAAAAGCGAGCCTTTGGAACAGTTCTTCGCATTGCCTCGAGAACTCGTCACACCCACCGCTGTAAACTCGGCGGTCAAAACTGGTTGATCCCAAGATGTTTGGACAAAACTTTGAGACGCTAAATTATAAATTTCATCCGGAGAACAGGCCTCCATGGCATCCAACAGTGAAGAAGAATCAAGAAGATCGCCAGAAACAAGTTCAACTCTATCTATGAGGTGACCACTTCTCTCCGTGATAACTGTGGACGAGCGCCTTGTTAACCCTACAACGCGCTAACCTTTTGAAAGAAGTAATTCAGCCAAATAAGATCCATCTTGCCCCGTGATGCCAGTAATAAGTGCAGTTTTCATAAACGATCCTTTGCTCTATTATTGATTAAAAAGTGAGATCAGACTGTTGATTGGCTTCTCCCATAAGAATTCATCTTTAACGACCCGATATGCCCGTTCTCCCATTTTCTTGGCGAATTCCTTATCTTTGAGCAATTTAATTATATAATTTGAATACTCAGTCGGGTCGTCGCTAATAAAAACAGACACCTCATTCTGATACGGGGTTCCACAACACCCTATGCTAGTCGATGCAATAGGCTTCGCGAGAATAGCATATTGATTAACCTTCCCACGTAATCCGGCTCCATTGATAAGAGGTGCAGCACAAACCTCCATTTTCTGTAACTCAGAAACAACATCTTCTATTGGCCCCTGCCAACTGACTGATGATTCAAAATGAGCGTAATTTGGCCTCACTCGATCCAAAGGACCTTTGCCCATAATTACAAATCGGTAGCGCGGAATAGCTTTAAGAATCTGCGCATGACAGTGATCCAAATACCAGACGATTCCCTCAATATTCGGGTAATGATCAAAGTTTCCTATAAAACCTACAGTGTCTGGAATAACTGCTGACTTTGACGCTAAAATTTTTTCTAGCATAACATGCCTAGAGATTCCAGTTTTAATAATTGCGACTCCCTTACTCATTGAAAAATCTTATCAACAAATTCAGCATCTTTCTCCGTTAAACAAATAAGTTTATCTGCAATCAACGCGGCCTTTTTTTCTAAATGATGATTGGTCAAAAACTCACCGACCTTTTGATGCATTTTTTTCAAGGAGTGCTCTTGAAACATTGTCTGAATATCCATCCACACACGTCTGGTGGTCACTTCAATGTATTCAAATGCCTTCGACTTTATTTGCCCAGTTGATTCCTCCATTAAGTCCACGGATTGGGGCCAAATGAAATAGCCAAAATCAAAATCAATCTTTGTCGATTTAATCCACTCTTCAAAATCAGAAACTAAAAAACCTGACGAAGGCACGAACGCTGAAGAAGCTAAAAATGACTTCAAACCTTTCTGCGTTTCAAACTCATCGCCATCCGGCTTAACCGAGAAAAGATGCACTTGATATCCCAGCAAACTCAATTCATGCATAAGGTCAAAGGCGCGAAGACCTCCACCATGATTTAAACTTGGAAAAACACTGGTAACAAATACAATATTCCCACCTGGCTTGAGCATCGTCGAGGTTACCTTATTTAGGGGAATTCGACGCTCCGCGATTGCTAAAAGGTCCCTGATGGCAATACCGTGAAAAAAACTAGACTCCCAAAATTGAGTCGAAAGGTATCTTCTACCAACAGTTGTGTTACCACCCTCTAGCTCAACCAACTTCGTCAATAGAATCTCGACCTCAACCTGAAATGCATCCGCCCACTTTGAAACAATCGCCTGATGCTGCAAAAACATAGTGAGTTTAATAGAAAATAGCTTTCGAAAAACCCGAACAATATAAGAATGGTAAACACAAGAAAGACAAGATCTGGCTGACTGCTTAATTATACTCTTCATACACTACCCTTTAAACAAGGCCTCATTATCATATTTGAATATCCGAATTAAACAAAGGAAAGTACTTGGTTTTATAAGTTAGACCTCTATTTCGCGTCCCTATTTTTTTAGCTGGACACCCGGCGACAATTGTATAGGGATCAACTGACTTGGTCACAACAGAACCTGCACCAACAACAGCGCCTTCACCGATTTGAACCCCCGGCAAAATTGTTGACCTGGTTCCAATCCAAACATGATCACCAATAGTGACAGCACCAATTTTTCCAGCAAAGTCGGAACTCTGCACATCATGGGTGAGAGTCTGAATGATTGTATAATGAGAAATGTTAACATTATTGCCGATTGTCAGAGAAAAGCGGCCGTCAAGATAAGTAAATCGATTAATCACCGAATTCGAACCAATGCTAATCTGAGCACCGAATTCGCCACCTGCGACAAAACAACCATAGTGAATACTCGAATCCTGACCAATTTTAATTCCCAAGATCCTCTTCAAAAACGTATGACGAAGCCAGTAAGAGGGCTGCTTCATTATTATACCATTTGCTAGGTAGTAGAAATTCCCAAAAAGAATCTTCCGTAAAAAACTCGCCACGCGCCCTATCCCTGTTGAATTCTCAACCCTGCCTGCCGAAAAAGGTTGACTAGCCGACTGAAACCGTTTCGATCACCAAATATTCCCATGAAGAAGTAAACTGGAATTAATAAAATCCCTTGAACGTAAATATTCAATCGACTATTTTTACGAATTCCCCAAGCAATTAAAGCCCAAAAACTTAAATTTTGAATTTCATCTGCCTGAAGATAAAGACCCTTAAGATAAGATTTCAGCATAATTTCATATCCGCCACAGGCACGCTGTGACAACGCACTGGGGTGACGATAATTCCAATCATGTTCCGCAAGCATCCCGTCGACTAAAGTGGTTACATAGGTCTGCCAAACAACATTATGCTTGCGTTCATAATACGCACGGTTTTTAGCCATTAAATCTGAAAGTGTTTTTTTCTTAAGTCGAGAAAAGGAAGCACTTCCCCAGTGATGCACAAAAACATCTCGTGCAATTTTTATCTCAAAGCTGCCTTGTAAGGCTCGAACACAATAGTCATCGTCTTCAAACATTCCAAGCCCAAACTCTTCATCCAAAAGTCCAATTTTCTGAAAGACCTGCGTTGGACCTAAAACGCAGAAAAATCCCAGCATCGGCGTCGAAACTATATTTCCTTTATGCAATTGAGTCCAATTGCTTCCAAACTCAAAAACATTCCGCAGGGTAGACATTGACGTACTTTCAATTTCATACAGCAGGGGAATAATCTGCTCATTGCCGACGTTATTTGAAACAGGACCAACAAGTCCATTGACATTATGTCCGATCAAATTGTCGAGCCAGAAATCTGATACAATTGTGTCATTATTTAATAAACAAATATGGGTAAATTCCAAACGATCAAATGCAATCTTCAAACCAACATTGTTTCCACCTGAGAAACCCTTATTTGCCTCATTTTCAATGAACGTTCCAACAATTCTCTTTTCGCCAACAAGCCTAGAAAATGTATTCTTGATGAGGCCGAGCTCTTCCGACTTAGACTTATTATCAATCAGAATGACCTCTGACGCCGTCTCGTTCTTGGCTGTGCAAAGGGACTCAAGCATCAAGCAGGTGACATCAGCCCTGTTATATGTGACAACAATAATTGCTGTTTTTTGATTCTTTCTCATATGTTAGGCTCTTTTGACATAAGTAGTTCTCTAAGTCGACTTCTATAGGATTAACACCGTGTCATAGGCCTTAGTTTAATTTCCGTAAGAGGGATATTTCTTTTTCCAGCCGCTTAATTTCGATATGTTGGCTTGAAACAATAACGGACAAATGAAGAAGATTCGTTAATACTGCTCCTAATACGACAACAAGTATCGCCGCCGGACCAAACTGAACTCCCGTGATTGCGACGACAAGGGGAATAAGGTCCGAAAAGAAACCGAGACCCAAAAAGATTGTCCCCATGATTAGCCATGATGCGGCGTATATATTATACATTCTACGCCGTCGAATCAAAAAAGAGACAACCACAAAAATTGAAATGCCAACCAGAACGCTAATAATTCTTGAATTAAGGCTCATCATGCTCTGCGTTTTCCAATGGAAATAGATCCAGAAAACAAAATATCAACTAGATTCTTAAACATGTATAAAGAAGCATTAACCGTCGAAAATGAGGACTTCCCTTCACTTCTTGGCGCCATATTAATAAATTTTTCTACGATACGAAATCCGGCTTTATGGGCAGTCCAAATCGCTCGAACTTCAGAATATTCAAAACGGGAATCCTTCGCAAAATAATCAATTAATTTGCGATTATATAACTGGCAGCCTGAAGTGCAATCACTGACCTTAAGGTTATATAGCCACCGTATCAAACTTGAAATTAGAACAATGCTGCTGTTTCTCAGAAGGTTTGGCTTGTATTCAGAGTCTCCCAAAAAGCGAGAACCAATAACAAAATCAGCCTCATTTCGTCGAAGCACAGACAGAAGCCCGTCTATTTCCGCTGGGCGATGTTGGCCATCAGCATCAATCCGAGCAAGGTACTGATATCCATTTCTGCTCGCATATAAAATACCAGCTTCAACAGCTCCGCCAATTCCAAAAGATTTTGCCACTTGAATAACTGAAGCACCATATTCTCTGGATACTAAAACTGTGTTATCGGTAGAATATCCATCCACAACTAAGACATCTGCACGTGGAAGACTGGATTTTACTTCACGAATCACCGCCCCAATCGATCGCGCCTCATTTAAGGCGACGATCAGAACTAGAGTATCTTTGGCTTGAAAACCTTCCTCTATCAGTGAAACGTTCTTAGTAGGCCCTAACTTTGATGGATAATTGAGAGGTGAGCTCTGAGAAAGTAAATTGGGTGAACCTTTATCCGACGATGAATTAAACTGCTGCACTCGCTTAATAACGACGTCCATACTCTCAACATCTTCAATTCCCAGCCAAAACTTATCGATGTTAAATGCTCCAACTTTCTTATTTTCAGCCAAATAACTATTGATTAAATCCGGCATAGTGTAAAATGTGTCGTGGGGAACTCGGTTGAGGGCTCTGCTGTTGATAACATATATTCCCGAGCTAATATTAAATCTTCGCTCAGGCTTTTCTACGATTTCCTGAATTTCATTGTTCGAAATTTCGATAACGCCAAAACTGCTTTTTTCTCTTTTTTCAATGCAGCCGACAACAATATCGTATTGGCCTTTTTCCGCAAAACTAAGCATTTGATCAAAATCCATCTCGGTATAGATGTCGCCGTTGATCAAAAAAAAGTATTCGTCTTTTTCAAAATGATCTTTCATAAGGGCCAATGGGCCGGCGGTTCCTAGAGGTTGCTCTTCATGGAAATAGGAGGCCTTCACGTTGAATCGCTCACCAGAACCTATATAGGCTTTAATCAACTCCGCCTGAAACCCAGTTGATATCATAAAATTAGTAATATTAAATTTCTTAAACTGGTTAATCAAATGAAGAAGAATAGGATCTTGGGCAATTGGCATCAGTGGTTTCGGAATTGTAAAAGTAAAAGGATGAAATCTGGTCCCCTTACCGCCGGCTAAAATCACGGCTTTGGTCATTTTATTTTTTATCATTGGTAACCCTACTTTGCCTTCAAAAAGGCCACAGTCTTATCCAACCCTGTAAAAAGGTCAACTTTTGGTTTCCAACATACGTGATTAAGTAAAAACGAAGTGTCAGGCGGATCCACATTTGGGTCATTTGATCTCAGTCGAGAATCTTCAACCTGAACAGCTCCTTGGAAACCGGTTATCTGGGTCAAAACCTCGACAATTTGCCCAATCGAAGTCGCTGTTCCTGTACCAAGATGGACCGTCTGACCCTTCGCTTCTAAGTTGAGCATAACCGCAACCAGGGCCTCCGCGGCATCTTCAATATAAAGAAAATCTCTCTTCGCCGATAAATTTCCAATTTTTAGGTCGCTTGACTGCAGCATTTGTCTAATAATTGACGGCACAACCGCATCTTGAGATTGTCCTGGTCCATAAATATTTGCCAAACGGCAAATACAAACTGGCAACCCATGTGAATGGAAATAGGAAAGGCCCATTATTTCAGCACAATGCTTACTTGCTGTATAAGTATTTAAATGTGTCAGCACCGAATAGGTTGAGACGAGAACCAAACTTTTTAAGGAAGAAATCGATCTGCAGGACTCTAGAAGGTTTAGGGGTACCAACGGCATTTGTCTGAAAAGTTTCATATGGGTGCTTCAATGAATTGGGGATATTAGCCTGGCCAGCTAAGTGTAAAACATATTCAAGAGGCTTTTTTGTGTTTTTCAGTTTCTCAAAAGCGAGAGACCTCTTCTCTGTTGCCAATATCGCCATCAAACTCACCTTGGGTTTGATTAGCTAGAGGCCCGTTAAATTGAAATACAGTCGCCCCTAATGACGTAAGAATTTTATTGATGTGGCTTCCGATGAAACCACTTCCTCCTGTTATTGCCACTGAGCAATGGGAGAGCGGCAGTGGTTTAGACATGATAGAGTTCTGGATTGTAGTTTTCCTTATTTTTTTTCAACCATTCGATTGTTTCCTGAAGGCCGGCCTTCAACGTGCTGGCAGGCTGCCAATCTGTCAATTTCTTGAGCTTTGAATTATCGCAGAAAAGCCGCTCAACCTCACTATTAACAGGTCTTACACGCGCTTCATCACTTTCAATTTGAATAGGAACCGCTAAAATTTTGCTAATTAGTTTCACCAAATTTCCGACTGAAATTTCATCCCCAGAACCAATATTAATCGTTTCGCCATTTACGTTTGCAGCATTAGCAATCGCCAAAAACCATTTGCTGTATCATTCACAAACGTAAAGTCCCGTGTCGGGGTCAAGTTACCCAGACGCAGGGGTTTGCCAGTGAGCATTTGAACAATAAGGGTCGGAATTATTGCGCGCATGGATTGCCTTGGTCCGTATGTATTAAACGGCCTAACGAGCGTTACGGGAAGGCCAAAAGAACGATAGTAGCTAATAGCAATATTATCAGCCCCAATTTTGAGGCAGAGTATGGCGATTGACCGACCGCTGGATGCTTTTCATCCATGGGGACATACTGGGCTGTTCCATAAGTTTCACTTGTAGATGTTACTAAAACCTTAGCAGTGCCTAGTTCGCGGGAAGCTTGTAAAACATTATAGGTCCCTCCACGTTCGTTCGAATATAGGCCAATGGCGACACGTAGGAATAAGGAATACCAATCAAGGCTGCTAGATGAAAAACTGCGTCACAACCCTTTGTGGCAGAATAGACAGAGTCGTAATCACGAATATCCCCGGCGATGATCTCCATCTCTCCCTTTAGAGGGGAGTCTTCTAACCAGCCAGTTTGGTTTTTGAATTATAGTGCGTAAACGCCTTAACAGAGTAACCCTTCTTAATGCATTGCTCCGCCAGGTGAGACCCTATAAAACCCGCAGCTCCCGTGATAAGTACTTTTTTATTCATAGTCATAAATCCCTTTCTGTTCGGGCATTAAATATTATCAACCAACCCTCTTCCGACCCAATCCAAAATACTCGAAACCGTTCTCAAAAACCTCTTCTGGGTTGTAAATATTTCGCCCATCAAAAATAACATTTCCAACCATTAATGACTTCATCAGCCCATAGTCTAAAGATTTAAATGCGGTCCATTCGGTTAGCACAACCAATGCCTCGGCGTCCACTAGAGCCTCTGAGGCTTTATTGCAAAATGAAATGCCTTCATGATTGAGAAAACATTTTTTTGCTTCATCCATGGCCACTGGGTCAAAGGCCTTGATATGAGCACCCATTTCAATCAGACTCTTGATGATATCGAGACTAGGCGCTTCCCGCATATCGTCAGTATTGGGTTTAAAGGCAAGTCCCCAGACTGCGATTTTTTATTCTTCAGATTCTGATCAAAATAACGACGGATCTTGTTTACAAAAAAATTCCGCTGCTCCTTATTTATCTTTTCAACTGAGCTCAAGACCTCAAGGTGAACACCCTTTTCTCTACCCAAATGCAGAAGGGCCTTTACATCCTTAGGAAAACAAGATCCTCCATATCCCACACCTGGATACAAAAATTGGTACCCAATTCTAGAATCGGAGCCTATGCCCTTTCTAACCCACTCAATATCAGCATCGACTTTTTCAGCAAGACTCGACAATTCGTTCATAAACGAAATTCTAGTCGCAAGCATTGCGTTGGCAGCATATTTTGTGAATTCCGCAGACCTGGAATCCATTATCAGCATTTTATCGTGATTTCGTTCAAACGGCGCATAAAGTCGCTTCATAATTTTTACGGCATTTTGAGACTCTGTCCCAATAATAATTCGCTCAGGGCGCATGAAATCTTCGATCGCATGCCCCTCTTTAAGGAATTCAGGATTCGAGACAACATCAACCTCAATATCAAGACCACGCAACTTAAGTTGTTCTTTGACTGTCTTAAAAACCAAGTCAGCAGTTCCAACTGGGACCGTTGATTTATTTACAATCACCTTCGCATCAGTCGTCAGTCTACCAATTTCCTTGGCGACAGCGATTACATACTGTAAATCAGCTGAACCATCCTCTCCCGGTGGGGTTCCTACAGCTATCATTTGAACCTTCGAGAAAGAAACACAATCTTCAGTCTTAGAAGTGAAAGCAAGGCGCCCTTCTAATACGTTTCTCTTAATCATTCCCTCAAGATGAGGTTCATAAATTGGGACCTCTCCCATTCTCAAAATCTCTATCCTTTTCAAATCGACGTCCATACATAAAACGTTATGACCGACTTCAGCTAAACAAGCCCCGGTCACAAGACCAACATATCCGGTTCCGATAACACTCACTTTCATACTTGTTCTCCCTGAATCGTCGACTTCGAACGGACTTCAAAAAAGTCCTTGATTACTCGAATATTATGCTCAACGTTTGCCAAACCGTACCTAGGATAGGTTGGTAGTAAAATGACTTGCCTCGCTGTCGCCCGCGCCTGTGGGCAATCCCTAAAGAATTCGCTAAAAGCCGGGCAAATCTGCGCAGTTTTCAAAATGCTGTGCAGCCACATCGCAATTGTGTTTCATCATCCATTCAATGAGTAAATCCCGCTGTTCAAACTGAATCGGAAAGTAAGTATAGATATGCTCAAAATCGGAACAAGCTGGCGGAACTAGCAATTCAGGCAGTTTAGAAAGTTCTTTTTGATAGATTTCACCAAATGAAATTCTAATCCTTGATTGCCCATTGATATGCCCAAGCTGAGCGAGTACAAGTCTAGCCTGATATGGCGTTAGCCTTCCTTTAAATTTCTCTGGAATGAAATCTCGCCGGCTTGTATCAAGTTCAGTTCGTACAAGTTTATTGATAGGCTCAATGCCATTAATGAACCCGAATCGGAAAATCCAAAAAGTGAAGGTTTTAAACAGTGCTGGAATTGTCATTAAATCAGCCCTTAGGGCTTTGAGCATTCTAAGAAAAATAAAAAAAGTTCCCTGAAACGGCCAGCTGTTAATTTCTGCTCGAATTTTTTCTGCAATCACTGAATCGTGGGTAAGTATCAATCCGCCATACCAACAGTTAATGTTTTTGTACATCCCGAGACTGTATATTCCAACGGTTCCGGTTGTTCCGACCGCCCGACCGCCATAACGAGTTCCAAACGCCTGGGAACAGTCTTCAATAAGTAGAACTCTAAAACGTATACAAAGCTTTCGAATTTCGTCTAAGGGACATGTTAACCCATGGAGGTGGGTAATCAAGACGGCCCCAACCGAAGAGTCAATTAACTTTTCAACTTCCTTGGGATCGATATTGCATGTCTTACTTTGGATATCAGCAAATACTGGAATCCCCTTGGCTGCAATAACCATATTTACGACATCTGCAATTGTATACGGGGACATAATCACTTTTTGCCCTGGTCGGATCACATTCTTAATAGACAAATAAATCCCAACCCTAGCCATTGGCGTAATGATAGCAAATGGAACCTGAAATCGTTCGCTCATCCTTTTTTCGAGAATTTCAACCGCATTACCCTTGTGCAATCGATTCATGAACAGATCGACAAAAAAAGAAAAATAATACCAAGCCTTGGCATAGATTCTGTATCTCGGATTTGGCGCAAAAATCTCCACAGTTAACTCATTTCGTCATGAACCGCCAACGCAATTCGATAGGCATTGGCCATTACTGTAAACGTTAAAGATGTGGTTGGCGAATGATTAAAATACGCGCCATCACACACATAAACTCCCTTCTCTATTTCGCCAGAGAAGTCAACTTTTAACTCAGATGGTTTCTCGGCCGCCAAGTGGGAGCTTGATTTAGAAAAAATTGGGAAAAAGTCGAGCAAATGATATGATGACCCGCCCAACTGCTTACGTATAGCACGATAAAATTCCGATGCCACCGAGCGGTCTGGTTTTTTAATTTCCTGTATCTCCAGTTGATCACTTTGACCAATTTTGAGCCCGTAGTGCCAGCCAAAATCGCCATGAGTGTATAATCTCGCCCAAATTAGACGGTCCCGAGTCAGTTTGATAATGGGACTAATCAGTGGCCAAACTAATCTCGGCATAGCACATCGCCAGATATAATCGAAGTTTGGGTAAATCTGAACCTGAGCCACGTCTTTTGGTGAAACTGAGTTCTTTTTTTGAACAACTGTAATGATTTGACTGAGTGAAAAATAACGATCTACTATCCCAGCTGAATCTGAGCTCAAATTTAGAATCGGCATCTGACAAATGGAATTGTCTTGAATTGTAATGGTACTATTTGGGCTAAAGCTTCTCAATATGATTTCAGAAGTTCCAACGGTTCCTGCACACAAAAACACTTTATTAAAAACATAGTCAGCCGTATGGGTTCTGACAATAATCTCACTCTGCTTTGGAATAATTTTTAAGACCTTTTCAGATACAAGCTTAATATTATTTTCCGACTCTTGATGCTGAAAGGCCACTTTGGCGTTAAAAACTGATCCATGTATGCATCCAATCATACATTCGCCGCAAAGAGTGCATCGATTCTTGGAACTCAAATCTGTGTCAACAGCAACTCGATTAACGCCACTAAAAAATGAAAACTCAGTACAGTTATCATTGACGGAGCTCTGAAGGTTTCGAGCCAGACCCTGGATCCCCCGTAGCGTAGGCACCGCCTGACGAACAGAATACTCATTTGAATAGTATTCGTTTGGATTATCTCGATTTCCCGCAATTCCTACCAAACGAGCAATTCTCCTGTAGTGGGAATCAAGTTGGCCATCTTTGAATCCACACTGGTTCAATTCCATTGAGGTCATAGGAAGCAATGTTGCTCCCCAAAAATTAGACAGACCTCCCAAAGCAAGACTCTCTGGAAAACGCCTTTCATTATTAACCTGATAAGCTGGTATAGAGCTCAAAAAATGTCTCTTTTGTGGCGGGAAGCCAACCCCACCCTGCTCCTTCATTTTTCGATAGAGCTCGTCATAAAACGCCCTTTCGGTTGTCGCATCGCCTACTGAATCCCCACTCGGTTCAGGCAATTTAGCCCCGTGTTCAAAAACAACTATTTCTAGTTTTGAAATGGATTCCAACCCATGTAATACCGAAAATGCCGCTGGCCCGGATCCAATAATTGCAACCTTCATGAAATCAAAGTCCTTTGCTCTTTCTGAAACAATACAGATTATTAAGACCAAACATAAAGGTTTTTTTAAACGCCATCTCAAAGTTAGTGCGGCGACAAAGGCGCTTAAGGTGCTCCTCAGAATAGGCGGTTCTTTTGAGCTTCCTATCTCGAATCAAATGCCAAACTTTCGAAAGCTGCGGATTCAACTGCGTCACAATCAAAACGCCTTGAGGCGCTAAGACACGATGAATTTCCAAGAGACTTGCCTTCGGGTCGTCAAAATAGTTGATTGCCGCAAGCACAGTGACAGCTCCAACAGAACCAGTTGAAAATGGAAGATTTTCAAAACTCGGTAAGACTAGATCCGCACAATTGCCGTAATTAGAAATATCAACGCCTGTGCCTCTTCCCTTAGGCAAGCTATTGACTAACCTGTTATCACCACAGGCAAGATCAAGCACATAACAATCCACAGGCAAATTTTTAGTCACAACTCGGGTTCGCCACCGGCTAAGGAATATGCCTATCGGATCGAATCTGCCGTAAAGTTTTTTTCTCCTTGCCTGAGACAAACACACTCCCAAATTAAAGAATCTCAAAAATATTTTAACCCTAGAACGCGACCTCGTTTGGCTTCCGTGAACCAGTAACAAAAATTTATCCACTTGTCATTCCCTGCAACACCCCAGAATTCTTAAATATTCCTAAATGATATATTGACTTTAGTCCTCATTTAAAAATACTTAGTGGGCTGTATGTCGACAGGATGTATAAGAAGGCATAATTTCATATGTGCGGAATAGTTGGGCAGTTTAATTTCGATAGAAATCATGTCATTGATGCTAGCCAACTGCAAAGTTCTCTTAAGAAACTCCATCATAGAGGACCCGACGATTCAAGCTGGGCTATTTATGACAATGTTGGCTTAGGTATGACCAGGCTTTCGATTGTTGGCCTCAAATCAATATGTGGACCCTATAGATCAGAATCCGGCCGATACAGCGTGGTCTTTAATGGAGAGATTTATAACTACAGGGAGCTTCGCCAAAAACTGGAAAAAGAGGGATATAAGTTTAGAATGCAAAACGATACTGAGGTCATTCTCGCCTTGTATGACTTAGGATATCAGGAGCCCGAAATTTTTTTTCGAGGCATGTTTGCTATAGCCGTTTGGGACCACAGCCTTTCTAAGCTCACCTTAATCCGAGATCGGATGGGCAAAAAACCACTTTTTTACATGAAAACCGAACGAGGTATTATTTTCGGTTCTGAACATAAGGTCTTTCTAGAATTTGATCAAAAGCTCAAGCCCAACTTAGAAGCCATATCTGATTTTTTAACGTTAGGATATGTTCCATTTAACAAATGCCCTTTTGAAAACGTCTCTGCTGTCTTGCCAGGCCATCGAATCGAATTCACAAGTATTACCGTATCTAAAAAACAATACTGGCACATTCCCCTGTTCTCAGAGGCCCAGAAGGATCTTTCTTTAACTGAAACTCAGTGGATCGACAAGATTGAAAGTAAATTGGAGGAGTCAATTAAATATCGACTCATATCCGACGTTGAAATAGGGATTCATCTCAGTGGTGGAATTGACAGCTCACTCCTCCTTGGTATGGCGAAAAAAACTGTGACCAATTTCCTCTAAAGGCCTACACAATTTCACTGGAGGAGAATTCTTATAATGAGGCCGATACCGCCCGATATACTGCGAATCACTTTAATGTTCCTCACCAAAAGATAGATTTTTCTTCAGATGTTTTCGCGAGTGTTTTTAGCGATACTGTCTATTTCTCAGACAACTTAGCCGCTAACACATCGATGTTCCCAAACTACTATTTGTCACAACACTCCGGCGCTGAAGTTAAAGTAGCTCTTGATGGGGGTGGCGGCGATGAGCTTTTTTTTGGATACCCGACGTATAAAGCCGATTTTTACATGAACATAGCCCGACACTTACCTTTCAAAAAAGAAATTTCAAAGCTTGTTCAACACCTTCCCGTATCACATGAAAAACTCAGTTTTGATTATAAATTAAAAAAATTTTGCTCCGGCCTGGAGTTTGATCATAAAAAGGCTCACTATTGGTGGCGCACGATAATCACTGAGAAAGAAAAATTTGATCTTCTTCATACGGATCGCTCATTTCCCGACACTTACCAATCTTACGAAACTGTCTTTAAAAACTTGTCTAATCTAGATGCTTTTGAACAATTTAGTTATGCAGACCTGCAAGTTTGGTGGATATCTTGTGGCTTGTATCAAGCCGACTCGATGGGAATGGCTAATTCTTTAGAAATCCGAGTGCCTATGATGGATCATGAATTTGTTGAGCTGGCTTATCAGATTCCCGTAAAGTACAAATTATCGCATTTCAAAACAAAACCCCTGCTTCGAAAGCTGAGCGAGCGCTGGCTTCCCGAAAAAATTATAAGTCTAAAAAAGAGTGGTTTTCACATACCCCTAGCCTCTTGGTTCTGCAAGGAGCTGAAAGATTTCGTCGAAGAAAACTTATCTTATGATAGAATTATGGCTATTGATTTCCTCAATTATTCGGAGATTACAAAACTTAAGGAACAACATTTTCAGAAAAAAACCGACAACTCATATAAATTGATTAATCTAATGGTACTCGTCGAATGGTATCATCTATTCATTTTGAGGGATAATCACAATCTTAAAAGACTAAAAATTGTATGAGATTTTCGTGGATTTTGATGCTTTTACTTAGTGGGTGCACTTGGCTTCGAACCGGTCTAACAAACTATTTTGGTGAAAGCAAAGATTATGAAAAGCTTCCGAATATCAACACCTTTTATAAGTGGGACCCTCCACAGTATAATGTAGGATCAGATCCAAACGCTGATGTAATCCACAATGAGTTTACCCATACTTTTCAAGTACGGTATAATGAGAGAAATCCTACATGGAAGATTGATCCCAAAAGAACAGCAATTCTTGTCGTTGACATGTGGTCCGATCACTCTTGTTTAGAATTGGAAGAACGGGGAAAGCAACTTGCGCCGAAGTTAAATAATTTTATTAGCACAATGAGAGATCGGGGCTTTTTAATAATCCACTCCCCCTCAGAAACTGAAGTCGACTTCTATAAGCAAAACCCTTTTTTCGAATCTAAGTTGAAATCCTTACCAAATTATACCGAAACACCTCCGACGAAACAAATTGTTCTTCCAGAAACAATGTTTGAAACGCCCATCACTGGTTGGAAACAAGGTAAGACGGATTGGTTTTTGGAGTGGCGGGGATGTAAAAGCGAGTTGCAACGCCCATATTCAAGAGACCGGAGCAAAGGTTGGTGGCCATCCGCCCAAACCCCTTTAATTCCTATTGAGAAAAAGGATTACTACATAGGTGACCAACGACAAGACCTACTTAAAATTCTTAACTTCCATAAGATCGACACCGTGTTGTATACCGGAGTACATGCTGATGTTTGTATAGTTGGCAGACAAGGATTTGGAATGCCTATATTGAGAGCACGTGGGCACAATATCGCTTTAGTTAGAGACCTCAGCGACACGACATTTGAAATGGTTAAACCCATCCTGAATAGGGAAGAAAAAAATGGAATGGTTTGGTCGGTGGATTGAATATGTTATAGCACCCACGGTAAATTCTAAAAGTATCCTTAATGCGACTATAAAATAGGAAAAAAATGATCTTAGTTACCAGCCGATCCTTTTATATCTACTTTCTTTTTACCTGCGCGGTGCTTATTTCTGATCTTTCTGCGTTTTTGCTTCTCGGTCACATAAAAAACCTTCACTTTTATTATCACTGGCTTGATCTTTCAATCTTTGCTCTTTTGCTATTCTTTCTAAGAGGGAAAGTAAGATATCTCGGTCAGTTATCTAAACTTGAAATTAGTTCAATCACCATTCTAATTATCTTAATGACACTTTGGAAATTGCCAGTTCCTGACAATTCAACCGACACAATCTACTATCATTTGTTTTTGCAGCGGCATTACTTCCAAGATAATATCAATCATAATTTCTTTCCTGCCTACTTCGGGACCTATCTATTTCCCCTTGCTTACCGACTATTTGTCGTTTTCAATCAGCTTCTAGGTCATAGACTCGGTGTCATTCTAAACTCAGCTATATATTTCATCATGTTTCAGCAGGTTCATATGATTCTTAAACAACTTATCGATCCAGAGGGCGATCGGAGAGCAGGCTTTCGACTTCTTTTTTTCCTGAGTTTCTCTGTGATTTTTATCGAAAATGTAACTGTTTTATTGTCAACCTATTTGGTTGATATTCTATATCTACCGCTCTTGCTCGAGTTGTTTTCTCAATTGTTACATAGACCAAAGAAAAAGAGCGAACACAGTTTTGCTTTTCAGGTACTTCTTGGCAGTCTTGCTACATGCATGAAGCTGACCAACATAGTCCTTGCCGCTCCATTTATTGTCTACCAAGGGCTTCACTTCATGAGGCAGAAAAAAAGTGCTTTTACTTTTCTAACCGCTATTTTGTCGACGATACCGATAGTGTTCTATTCGCTTTATAATTTTTTTATTGTCGGCGATCCAGCCTTTCCTATGTTAAATAGAATTTTCATTCAAGCTATTATCCATCTTTTTTTATTAAAGAGCAGACCAAGTATCTCATGGGTCCCTCAAGTATTTGGGACTATTTATCTTACCCCTTCACGATTTTTACGACGCCACACTCCCTTGTGAATTTTGGTGTCTATACTGGACGAATTACCCTCGCCTATATGGCCTCCATTCTTTTTTGTTTTTTCCTTTGTTTTAAAAGAGTTCGAAGTGCTTTAACCATTAAATTGGATTGGTTTGTGCTCTATTTAGGTATTCTCTTTCTCTGGATTGTATCAACTGGATACTTACGATATGGACTGTTTGTAGAAATTCTTTCTGGAATTATTGTGGTATATCTGATCCATTTTTTTCGAGGCCTATCACTTGGTCACAAAATCCTTGCTTCTCTTCTAAGTGGTCTCCTCGTGCTTCAGTTCCTATGGGCGGCCCATATTCTCTATGTGAAAAATCTCGATTGGTCTTGGAGACCCTCTTTTTTTGAAAACAGAAATAATTATCTTTCTAATTCGAAGCAAGTTCTTAATGATTTTGAGTCCAGTATTGATTCGAATAAAATTGATGAAATTGATGTATGGTTCATTTTCTTCTTCAACGTTGGGCACGCCTTGTCTATTAAGAACAACGTCCCCATTATAAATATAGATTTTGCTTCACCATTCCTCCCGGGTTGGGACAAAATGGAATCCATTACGAGTGGCATTCAAGACAATTTCAAAAAATATAAGGATAAGTCTATATATACGGTTGTAAAATTCGATCAATTTGGAAAGTTATTAGATAAATTAAAGAGGTGGGATATCAGAATCCGGAACTACAGCATAGTAGGGTCCCCAGTCATATCGGTAAACGATCGCTTAGTTCTCGTTAGTTTGGAATTGAATACTCCTCTGATCCAAAAATTCGGCGAAAACCTTATAAATGACCCTTCTTTTGAGGTGAGTCCGTCTTTATGGCTCTATGACAGTACTGAAAGGCAAATCGAAGAAATGGCGACTCCGTCAGGTAAATTTTGCCGCGAAAGCTAAGCTTGGAAAGAACCTGGTACAAAATGTAAAAGTTGATCCTTTGAGTATTTCAAGTACTCTCTCTTGTCCAGGTCTTGTGATCACAAGACCGATGGCCAACTTCAAATAAATTGGCAGGCAGACGCCGGATTCTTAAGCGCTTCAATTGAGGTCTTTAGCACCACAAAAGAATGGCAACCTCATGAAACCTATTTTTTAGCCCTGAGGGCGCAAACCAAGCGACTGTGTATATCTCAGCCCGTGATAACGAATGGACTTGCTTTGACAACGTTTCTTTGCAAAAAGTAAGCTTTGACGGAAATATACTGGATGTGCAGAATGAATCATCTCAATGAAGTTGAGGAAAACAGAAGAAACATTACAATTCAATAGCGAGTGTCTATGATAAGCACTATTCAAGCGAATCGGCTATCGCCTATAGAAATTGTATTTTTGATGCCTTTCTATCTGATATTGATTTGCAGAATCAGAAGATGTTGGATGCCATGTGTGGCGGCGGTGAGAGCTCGGGTTATTTTATCGCAAAGAAGAATGTCCAAGTTTTTGGAATTGATATATCTGAGAAGCAGTGTGAATTTTTTAAAAGTAGATACCCTTCAGTTTCCGTTGCCTGTGGGTCAATTTTAGATACGCCGTTTGACGATAATACATTTGATTTTATTATTACCGAGTCACTCCACCATTTACATCCTTATGTTAATGGTGGAGTTAATGAGATTACTCGCATTTTGAAACCTGGTGGGTACTTTATGGTTTGGGAACCGAATTCGGGATCTTTTTTCGATATGGTTAGGAAAATTTGGTATTCTGTTGATCGAAAGTTTTTTGAAAAAAACGAAGCCTCTATTGATTTTCAAAAATTAGTGAAAGACCATTCACATCATCTGGAGCTCGTTAAAAAGCAATTTGGTGGAAATGTTGCTCACCTGTTTGTGATGAATAGCATGCTATTCAGAATTCCCGTCGCTTTTGTAAAAATTTATGGCCCTTTTTTTATTTTTATTGAGCTTCTTTTGAATAGAATTCAGTTTAATTTTGTCTCTTGTTGGGTTTTGGGATTATTTCGAAAGAGTCAGTGAAATTTTAATTTAATAGTTTATTCTTCTCCGCTCGAAGGACCTATTTGATTGACATTAACGACGGGCTTTAGTTGACTGTATCACATGGTTTCATTCCGTGTCGTGGTGGCAATTTGTGTTCTTTTAACCACACTTTCCCTTAGCTTTTTTCAGATCTTGAGACAGTCGAAGGCTCTTTCCATGATATGGGACGAGGATAGCTACATAGCCGCCGCCGCCCACATATCCCAAAGGTATTCACTTGATGTAAACTTTGAGGTTCCTCCGTTATCAAAAATTTATATGGCGCTATGGGTACCATCAAAGTTCGAAGCTTATACAATACCTATAGAGGATAACGTTCGAGCCAGTCATGGAAATATGCCACTCGTCTATTTTGACAAGCTCAATGAAGAAGAGAAGAAAGAGCTAATGCAAGCTGTGAGAAATGGGCAAGTACTTCTTTTTAGCATGAGCCTTCTATTGATTCTGGGTTATACGTTTTTCTTGCTTAAACTCGTTAATACCACACGGTGGTTAACCTGGTCGCTTGTGAGTGCTGTCTTGATCTTATCGCCACAGTTTTTCACCTGGACGACCATTGCTTTCACCGATGGAATGGTTATATTCGTGCTTTCCGTTATTGCAACATTTTCCCATTTCTTTTTGAGCAAGTGTATTGCTTGTTCGACACGACGACAGAATCTCATCCATTTTTGCTTTGGAATCCTAGTTGGACTTGCAATGCTTTCAAAGGGAAGCCTTGTTGGTTTTGGAGTCGCTTTGCTACTTTCGTGGGTTTTTGCCAGCTATCTTGCTACTAGGCGTTTTTTCTTGCCACTTGTTGTTTCAGTCGCTGGAGTCTTGATTTGTCTTCACGCCTGGACACTTCCGGATCATCTTCTTTGGATGGATTTGGGATCTAGTCGCCTCACCTACCGACAATGGGGTAGCTTCTTCGCAAAGAGCTGGGGACAAGAAACTGGCCTCCTTATGTCTTTAGTCTTTTTGCTAAATAAGTGTTTCATTATCCCCGATATTTTTCCCAGTATTATTTCATTCAATTTAAATATCGTTACATCGAATTTACAAGTGATCTTCTTGGTAAGCAGGTTGACCAGAACCTATTTTATAGCATCGTCTATTTTTCTTGAAAACTTCACTTTCGGAATTTGTTTTGATTTTTAGTTTTTTTCTTTTTCCACTTTATGTGGCCCGAAAAAGAATCTGGAAGCCAGAGAATGTCTTTTTTGCATTATGCATCACAGGATTCATTGCTTTTTTTCTGATAAGTAAAATTAAAATCTCCTTTCACTATTTTGTGCCATTCATACTGTTGGGATATTTTGGGCTTGTGATGATGGTCGACCAGTCTTTTCGACTTGACCTCAAATTTAGAGTATATATCCCACTGTTTCTGATTCTGCTATTCTCTCAAGTAACAATGTTTAATAGAAATAGTCCCAATTTCTTGAGTCAGTCAAACCCCCTAATCGATTACATGGGTGGTACACTGAATAACCTGAGTGTGTTGGATGATAATGGCCAGGAAAATGGTAGCACTCAGGAGGAGGCTAAAAAATTTGCTCCCTTTCTATGGGTTCATAACACCGCACCAGAATGGCATTACTACGATCCTCCACTCCCAACAGTTGACTGCCTAAACGGTGAAACCTTTACTTTCGCAACCGCCGCCCGAATGGTTAAACCTAGTGAGACATATTTGACCTATCCCCTTGTAGGCGAGATTGAGAAACCCTTTCATCGGACGGGGCAGTTAGGCCTTTTCTTCAAATCTTCCTGCAATCACCATAAACAGCTTCTTCAGTTTCTGAATTCGAAATTTGGTCGCCGATCCGAATGGGAAATCAATTTGATTCCGCAGCCAAAATCACTTGTGATCGCTTGTAGAGACTCAATGTCTGAATATATTGTTCGCGAATCCGAGCGTGATTTGGACGAAAGCAATACTATTTTGCGCGGTTTGAGTACCATTCCCCCGACTATGGTATAACCAAAGTGAGATTTGTCAGTATTCCTAAATATGTGCATTCGTTTCGATTCAAGGATCCAAATGCCGATTGCAGTGGCCTTTTCCTTTAGGCGTTTCGTCGATGGCGCACAGCATTGGTCACCCTGTCGATTTCATTGTTTGCAACAGGTCGTCCTTTTTTGCTATTAGACGACATAGGATTAAGTTGATCCTTTTTAAAAGGTGGCACACTTGAGTTTATCGGTTATCATCCCTTGTTATAATGAGAACCCAGAGGTTCTTGAACGCACAGTAAATAGAACTTGCGAGTCATTGGACTCGGTTACTGGACTGACATATGAAGTTATCGTTGTTTTTGATAAATCCGAGAGATCCTATGACCATCTGAATCTTAAACATACCAGAATAATTAAGCATGAATACAATCAGAGTTACAGCGCAAGTCTAATGACTGGCATAATCCACTCCAAGTATCCCATGATTGGCATTACCGATTCAGATAGGACCTATCCTGTCGAACGATTTCATGAATTTGTAGAGGTAATGAGCTCTGGCTCTGATATGGTTATTGGACGGCGAGCTTGGAAAGATATCCCTGCAGTTCGGCTACCGGCAAAGTATATTTTGCATCAATTTGCCTGTTTTATGGCGGGTCATGATGTCATAGACTTAAATACGGGCATGCGAATTTTTAACAAAAATTTTGTACTGAAATATCGTGGTTTATTTCCAAAGCGATTTTCTTTTACGTCAACTTTAACAATGATTTCATTAACAAATGGTTTAAGAGTTAGGTCTATAGATATTCATTACAAAGAAAGAATTGGTAGATCGAGTATTAAACCCATTTCTGATACGGTTAGATTTTTCTCGTTGGTTCTTCGTCTCAGTCTTTTTTTTAATCCTCTTAAGGTCTTTATCCCCTCAAGTTTTTTGTTTTTGGTTTTGGCCGTTGCGAGGGGAATCCGCGATGTTAGCATCGCAAATGCGCTTGGAGGCTTGTCTTTGGTCTTGTTTTTCATGTCATTTCAGATTTTCTTCTTCGGCCTGCTGGCCGAAATTATTAATCGAAGAAGTTCATAACTTATGCTGAGATCAGATGTTTGTTCTTAATAATTTTGAGCTATCTTAGGGTGATTTAATGTGTGGAATTTCAGGCGTCTATAATTTTAAATCTAATAATCCAGTTGATGTGCAAGAGCTCAAGAACTCGATTGAGTTACAATCACATCGTGGACCGAATTCTAAAAACCATTTGATAGACAGAGTGTTTGGGTCAGCAATGGCTCGATTGAGTATTATTGCTTTAGATTCAGATTGTCCGCCATACAAATCAGCGTCGGACCGGTTTAGCATTGTGTTTAATGGAGAAATTTTTAACTATAAGGAGATAAGAAAATCTTTAGCACACTATAACTACCCTTTTCGATCCGAGTCGGATACTGAGACATTGCTAGCAATGTATGACCTACAGATTGAGAATCCTGAACAGCAATTAATTGGAATGTATGCATATGCCATCTTTGACCACTTATCTGGCTGTTTAACTCTTTGTAGGGATAGACAAGGTGAAAAACCTTTATTTTATTCAATAACCCGTGATGGGATCATTTTTGCATCGGAACTGAAAAGTTTCCAAGCTTTTTCTGCATTTGAATCCTCACCGAATCTTGCCTCAATTAGCAATTTTTTGAGTTTGAGCTATACTCCGGGACCAGACACTGCATTTGAAGGAGTTTATGAGGTTTCCCCTTCAACGATATTTAGGATCGATTCTAGAGGATCAATTGAATCAAAAAAGTACTGGTCGCTGGATGGAATTAGTATTAATCCTGACCTGAATGATCGGAAGGTCCTGTTAGAAGAGCTCAGTAATTCATTTAGTAGCGCCATAAAATACAGAATGGTTTCCGACGTCCCAGTTGGAATGTTTTTAAGCGGAGGCCTTGATTCGTCCTTGTGCCTTGCTTTCGCTCAAAAACAATCGCCACGGTTCCCTATTAAAGCATATACCATCGGATTCGACTCGGCCATTGAAGATGAAGTTAAATATGCCAAAATAGTGGCAAAGCATTTCGATGTTGAACACCGAGTCGTCCGCCTCACGCCAGAAAGTATCATAAATGACTTTTCCCGAATCATATATTGTTCAGACAACCTTTTGGCAAATCCAGCGATGTTTGCCAATTATCAATTATCCAAGGTTGCCGGAAAGGAGATTCGTGTTACACTCAATGGCGGGGGAGGTGATGAATTGTTTTATGGATATCCAACATATCAAGCTGATGTTTTGCATAAAGCTCTAGGACCCCTAAGATATTTCAGCCAAGCGCTTCAATGGACCCCTAGTATGTTTAAGGCACACCATCGAGGCATAAGTTTACATTACAAATTATCTAAATTTATTGAAGGATTATCCTTTGATTCGGACAAAGCACACTATTGGTGGCGAACAATATTTTCGGATTTGGAAAAGACCTCTGGCTTCAAAGGGAAGGTTTCTAGTAGTGACAGCTTCCAATATTGCCGCGCCCACTATGATTTTAATTTAACCAATGATCTGATTCGATTTGCAGACTCAGACCTATCGCTTTGGTGGCGCTATATGGGTCTTTATCAGGCCGACACTATGTCCATGGCTAACTCCCTTGAGCTGCGAGTTCCAATGATGGACCACCGATTTATTGAATTCGCAAGGAGCATACCCTTAAAAAGAAAGTTTGCTTTCGGTAAAACCAAGCCACTGATCAGAGAGTTCGCTGAGTTAATTCTGCCTTCAGAGATTTTCAATTTAAAGAAAAAAGGGTTTCATATTCCGCTGAACGAATGGCTTTGCTCATCTTTAAAAGAGTTTATGATGGATAACCTCTCCGAACAAAGGCTCAAAAGGCTAGACTTTATAAGTCCAGCTTTTGTCTCCCGCTTAATTGACGATCATTTGAATAAGATCTCAGACAACTCTTACAAACTCATCAACTTAATTGTCCTCTTGGAATGGTATGATCAGTTTTTTCTGGCGAAGCGCTCAAAAATTTAACCTTAATTCCTGATCATAATCATTTTTTGAGGTGACTACGAACTGCCCTGAAACTCGCCTTCGAATTGACTCTTGATAACCTTGCCTCTTTCCGACAAAGCTTTCTTTTATTACTATCGCCTCATCGGTCCACGAAACAGTCTTTTCAAGACAAAACCCACCAGATCCATTCTTCACTGGTGCCACAGACTGATTAATTGCCGTTTTATTTTTCTTTCGATACCAATCAATTAGCTTTCGAACATATTTGGGAGCACCAGGAATCGCGCCAACAACTCTCAGCCCCAACCGCAACACCAAACCTGGGAATACGAATTTTGCAGGTGAAAACCTAACGGTCATCTTAAGTTGATGCCCCTCAACCTCAAAATCCTGCTCATTGTTGTAACCTAGATGGTAATATAGCTGCCCATTTTTAAAATAGTCAAATCCATGTTCAAAAAACGGTTCCCATTTGTTGTTTTTATGAATAAACCCAGAAATTAACCCCCCAGCGCAGGGAAGTATCAACAAAAAAAAGTTGCCACTTTTGATTCGAACAATGCCGCTTTCTTTATAAACAATCGTAGATTCCTCATCCTGCTTTGCCACCAGCGAGGGCACATTCTCACCCACTCGCTTACTGGAAAACTCCTCCTTCAAAATCAGATAGGCAAAGACTGGCAAATGACTCCATCTGACTATTCTCAAATCATCTGAAAGCGTCGGCGACAATCCCTCCCATTCAGGTGAGTATTCAAAAAACTGGTCGCTGAGCAACTTTGCATTTTCATCATATTTGGCTAAAAGTAGCAGACCGATCCGCGACACATAAGGATTCAAACAAAGTCCACATTCAGCAACTATTGTCAAATTTGGCAATAGCAAGGAGCTCACGAATTGCATTAGCTTTTTCATGGGTTCAAGTGCAACTTGGTCACCTGTAAAATGACCATATATCATCACATAATCAAGAAGAACCGAGCAATACCCCAAGTCCATTCCAGAAATTTCCGGGAACCAGCCTTCAGACTTTTGACCCCGAAGAACATCATCAATTTTCTTTCTAGCTCCTACATTAAACGAATCTTCCCCTAATACCTTCCATGTAATTGCAAGCGCCGCGGCCCCTGCCGCCTGATGATTATACTTAACTAAGTCGTCATTCTTAAGTAACCACCGACCGGCCTTCAAAGCAATCGCACGATAATTTTCAAATGCGCTTTGACTAATCTGATCCTTGCAAAAATCAATTGCCAACCCCATAGCTATTAAAGAAAAACAAGTCGCGGCAAAACCATGTTCGTGTTTATACCACTCGTCAAAACTACCATCAAGATTCTGCTGGTTTCCCCATGCATATACTCCAGCTTCAAATGCCTCAATGAGGCGACTTTTTTCAATCTGGATACTTTCAAAATCATAAATTGAAGCATGACTTAACAACAATAAAGTCGCCGATGCCTCTTGAAACCGAGTGTCCGGAAATTCGCTAGTTTTATCTCGCCAATAGGGGTAGTGAAAACACCCATAGGTCAAAGCTGATTTATTTTTATCTTGCATTTCAAGAATTCGTAAAGCTTGAGACTTCACAAAATTGAGCTGATACAAATAATCATTTTGTTTCATGGGTTCTTCGCTTCATTTTTGAAAATATAAACCTTGGTATACAGCTATAGATTATTGAAATGAGAAACCAAAATTTTGGATAATACCTCAATTGGATATTCGATCCCAAATTATCAAAAATCATTTTTGACGTTTCCTCAGCCGAAGCAAAGGGAATAACAGACTTTGCACTTTTTGACATTCTAGTTCTGATAAAACCCAATCTGTAGAGCTGAATTCGAACTCTTGATTCGGAGAAGTCTTGAGCCAAGCCATTCAGATAAAATTCAAACGCTCTTTTCGAAGCCGCGTAAATTGTATTTTGATTGCGAGGCCTCATACATGCGGCACTCGAAATTCCAACTATATTTATTTCATGATTAGCCGATTTAATGTAGTCGTAAAATGCCTGCAGAATATGAATATGACCTAGAAAATTAGACCATACCAATTTATTAATCTCAGAGACCTCGAGGCGCTGAAAATCTTTTCTATCAAAGAGTATCCGGCTATCAAAAAACAGGTTATCAATTTGGCCTAATTCGTCGATAGCCTTTCGAAAAAAGCAGCCAGCGTCAATCTGCTCCAAATCAGCACAAAATAATGTAACTTTTTGCTTCTCTAACTTAGCGGGCAAAAAAGACTTCCTAATTTCATCTAAGTCATTCATCTGCCGACCAACCAGGAATAAATCATGGCCTGCTTCAAACAAATTATCAACCAGAGCTCTACCGACACCAGAGGTACAACCAACTATGACAGATTTTTTTTTCATCCTCGCTCTGAACCTTGCCTTTTTGAAATAGTTTTCTCAATACTATAAAAGAAAGGTGTCGTGGTTGCTGAACTGACATGTAGAATTAACTCAGCCAATAGACCAAATAGAAAAATACTGAGTCCTAGACCTGTAATCCCAAGAGCAATAATTAAAAGAGGCCGCGAATTTAATTGATAAGAAATGTCCCCAGTCACTAACCAAAATAGATGCTTAACAAGCAAATAAAAACCACCCGAAATGCCCAAGCCCATGAGCGGCAAACCCGCCAAACCGAAGAAATACATTGGTCTAAACAAAAATGACGAAAGAAATATCATAGTCAAGAGGTCAAATAGACCATGCAAATACCTCTTTAAGCCGTATTTACTTATTCCATGAATCCGCTTATTATGCGTAACAGGAACCTCGGCAACACGCCCACCTTGTCGCTCGACAAAAACAGGAAGAAAGCGATAGAGATTTCCCGACAAACGAATATCCTTGACTGTCCACGATTTATAAATTTTGAAACCACTATTAAAATCATGCAATTTTAATCTCAGCACACGGCTAATTATCCAATTAAAAATCCGTGAGGCGACAACTTTCTCTAAAGAATCATTCCTTGTTCGTTTCCACCCTGAAACTAGGTCATAGCCTTCATTCAGTTTATTAACCAACTTGTGAATTTCGGTTGGTTCATCTTGCAAATCCCCATCCATTGTTAAAATCACCTCGCCACAAGCCTCTTTAAAGCCAGCCATGAGCGCCGCCGATTTTCCAAAATTTCGACGAAAAAAAATCGCCTTTATATTATCATTGCGCTCACACGCCTCGATTACTCTGCCCCGCGTGGAGTCAGTAGAACCGTCGTCGACAAAAATTATTTCATATCGATCGCAAATTTCACGCTGACCAAGAACCCTGCTTAGTCTTGATATCAAAATATCAATATTTTCTTCTTCATTAAGAACGGGAATGATAACGCTTAGGTAGTTGATATTATTCATTTTTGGGGAGCTTGGCATATCTCCAAACCATTAGCAACTTTTTATGTTGCCTTTTGCGCGGCGCCAGGCATATGTTTCGCGAGTGAAAGAATTTTTTAGAGAACAATACTCCTTAGATCTTCAAGTGGCACTTAACACACATGTAATTCATGCTGAGGCGTTGTCTGAAGTTCCAAAGGATTTGTTCTATGCCCCACAAGGCGCTGGACTTTCTTATGTGGCAGCCTCCTTTGGCACAGGCATTTCGACTCTGAAGAAACCCCTAAACACCGGTATAATTAGCTTTGATAATTCCATGGGAACAATTGAACTTCAGAGCGGCTGTACATTGGGGCAGGTATATGATTTTTTGGTTGCTTCCGATTGGATGCTCCCCATTCAGCCTGGTCATCCCGCAGTTACAATTGGCGGCTGCATTGCCGTTGATGTACATGGAAAAAATCAATTTAAGGAAGGACTGTTTAGCTCGTCCGTGCGATCGATTCAGCTATTCCACCCTTCCTATGGAGAGTTGACTTGCTCAAATCAAGAAAACTCAGAGGTTTTTGACTTAACAATGGGAGGACTCGGTCTGACAGGCTTTATTTTATCAGCGGCAATTCAGCTCATAAAAAAGCCCGGACTTTCTGTTACAGTTGAGAATATCCAAGTGAAAAATTTGATTGAGACCTATCAGATTATGAGCAGATTGAAGAATGAAAAAAGTCTACTCTATTCTTGGAATGATTGTTCTCACAGTGCCGCAACAGGCCGAGGCTACATTATTTCTGGCCAATACCAACCTGACCAAGTTTCTCAAAAGCCTTTGGCAGTGGCGACTCTTCGACCTCAAAGCCTGCCTTTTGCGCTTTTTAATTCACTCACAACGCCTGCGATTAACTTTGCCTATTACCTTTTGAATACAAAATTAAAAACCAAGGGAGTGCAATCCCTCTTTGATTTTACATTTCCGGTTCACAACAAGGTCTTTTATTTTTCATGGTATGGCCCTAAAGGTTTTATCGAGCGACAAATTCTGATACCAGAGTCTGTGATGAATAAGTATTTGGACGAGTTTCGAGGTCTAATTCAGCGACATCGGCCGACTATTGTTCTTACGACACTCAAATCATTCAAGGGATCGAGCAAGTTTTTGAGATTCACTGGTGACGGATTTTGTCTTTCATTGGACTTACCTGCAAACAATCAGGACCATAAATTTCATTTTGACTTGGATAATTTGAATTTAAAATACAATGCGATTGATAACTTTGTTAAGGATTCACGAGTGAACTCAAATCAAATCAAATCCACTTACTCAGATTATAACAATTTTAAGAGGTTGCTATTTCAGTTTGATAAACGCAGAATCTTTCGATCACATCTTTCGCATCGGCTAGATTTAGATTCGAAGGATTAACCCCGCGAAACATTCCAAGTATAGGCTCAAAAACTATTCTCAAAAAACGGCCCGTTATCTTCTGGATTTCATCATATCACTGGAGATTTGACCGCTCCTCTCGCGATCCCAAAAAATCATCCCTCCAGTCCTTATCCGTCAAATTCAATACGGACAAATTCGATCTGCTTTCGGTCCTCTGGCTTGCCAATAACCCGACGATATTCTCGCTTTTTATTGGCAATCTAATCCTGCATATTTCAAGGAGCCGAACAAAATAAAAGACAGGCATAATTGGAATATTTAAAAAAACAGGCCTCAACCTCAACCTGATTGCAAAGGTCTGAAGCAAAAATCTCATTGAAACTTGAGGCTCGTAATATAAATTCCACGCCTTTTCTTTCAAGTCGACAACACGAACAATAGCCTCGCAAAGATGACTTATGCCAATAATAGGAATATGAATGCTATTCCCACCCAAAATTGGAACAACAGGTAATCGCGAAACTGTGTTGACCATCTTCAAACACAAGCCACCTTTTCCTATGACCAGTCCGGGTCGTATGATTACTAAATCAGGGTCGGATAAAACACCTTCAGCTCTGAACTTGCCTTTTCCATATGCAGACACAGCTTCGGCCGTCGCAGAATATGAGCTTACAAAGATCTGCCGCTTAACCCCCTGTGCACGTGCAGCTTCAACCAAGCTCTGAGTTCCGGCGAGGTTAAGCTCAATATCAGCTTCATTGAGACTCCACGCCAAATGAACGACATAATCAACTTCTCGAAACAAATCGCTGGGTATAGGCTTGCCAAGGGCATATTTATGGCCTTGCACTCCAGGTTTGATCCTATGAGCGCCTGTCGTTGTCGAAAAACTGCCGGATACTCTATGACCACTTCTCAAAAGATATTCGCAAAAATGTGTTCCAACAAAGCCATTAATGCCTGTCACAAAGAAATGCATCTTAACCCTCACGAATTAGACGAGCAATTCTCATTGAATTCGCCATTATCGTAAAGGAGTAGTTTTTTGCAGGCAACATTGAGAAATTGGCTGCATCCCCAATATAAACATTCTTAGTTCCAAAAAGTTTTCCGTCCTTATAGGACTCAAGAGGTCCTGGCATCTCTCTCATCGGCAGTGTGCATCCATAGTGAAAACTATTACCTGGATCGGGATATTTACACAAAAATGGCGCGCTCAGAAGTCCCAGAGGTCTCAAGAGTCTGATCATTTCTGACTCCACCTGTCCTCTGGCGTGGGACTTAAAATTGAAATGAACTTTCCCAGCTTCATCCAGTCTCATAGCATTTGATAGAGTTGGGTCGCCCGGATAAAACACCTGCTGTATAAACAATGCCGCTTTAAGCAATCTCATGGCTTGAATGGAACTCCCAAACGAAAGCGGAAAATCAAATATCAAATCAGAATTAAGGGGCCCTGAAATTCCATAAAAGCTTGATATCAATGCATTCTTATAAAGCTTAGATTTATAGAAAGAAAGAAAGCAAGCCGATGGATACGAATTTTCCTCCAGCTCAGAACCAAGCTCGCGAATATTTAGATAGGGAATGTAGCTAATAGCATTTTCTTGAAAATGAGTTGGCCTATTAAACAGCTTCAATGATTTCAAAACAATCCGAGTGGAATTAAGTGCGCTTGCCGCAAGGATAAGCTTTCGACACTTAAACTGAATCTCACTCGAAGTTGTAAGGTCAACTCCTTTAACCCAAACCTCATTCTGAGATTCCGAAAAGGTTTCAATCAAGACATTGTTCTTATATTTAATTTGATTTGTTTCAATTAATTCATTTAAGGTGAAAACCGGGTTATAAACTGACTCAATGTAGGGTTTAAAAAACTCAAGGTTAGAATAATCACACTTCTTACGTCCGTGGTGATCCCTCGATAGCACTCCCACTCTGTGCCGCCCCAGAAAAAGTCCCCCCTTTATTAAGAATCTCACGCCTTTTCTCATATCGACTCAAAAAAGCAGCTGCAACCTTCGGGAGGACAACGGGCTCCAGTAGAATCTCGTCGTCACCCACAAATTGAGCAACATCATCGTTGGCCCCAGATATTCCGATGTGGGAAGAGAGCTCATCATAAAAAACTTTGAGATCCTTGTAATCTATCGGAAATTGAGACAGTTCCTCATCAGAAAATCTCATGAGACCTGCCCCCCAAGCATTTGCGAGTCCCCCCTTTGCCGTTGAAAGAAGGGGAGCAAATTCCGTATCGTCAATTGGGAAGTAGTTACGGTAATTTTTTACAACATAATTAAACAAAGGGCCCTTAAGCTTTGGCGAAAGATAGGGAAGAAAAATATTATGAAGACTTTCAAAGCTATCTCCAATGAATTCTCTAAACAGATCTTTCTTTTCTCGTTTCAACTGAAAAAGCTTGCCATCAAGACTATGTGGTGGTGGTACATTGCCAATATCCAATACTAAAACGTTTGTATTCTTCAAAGCCAGGGCCGCCGCCGTTCCGGCCGGCCCAGAACCCACTACGATTGTGTCAAACAAGATGATGCCTCCTAAGCTGCCATTGACCTAGGATCAACAAAAGAAATGATTCTATGGAAGCCTTACTCAATTGAAACAAGGCTACTAACCAAGATCTAGGACTGTTTTCGAAAATGATTGAATAAGGCCTTCGCACCTCAATCAAAAAGGAGTATGTCTTAAACAATGCGGAAATGTTGTTATCCACCCTCATCACCCTGAGGGCGAGCTCAATGGCCTCTAGGTTCAATTTCTCTTTTAGAACATACTGGAGGTCAATTTGTTTTTTCTTAGCGAATTCTACTTGGTAAGTGTCTATGGCAAGAAGAAACCTCTGCTCCAACTCTTGGTCCCTTGGCTCCCGTGGAAAGAAGTTGCTGTGGATTCTCCCGTAGAACTCCAAATAGACCTGTTTGCTAGCACCCGTTGCATTCATTTTGATCTAACCGCCCTGCCAGCACGACTGCTTGACTTGATAGACTTCATATTTACTACCCTGGTGATAAATCAATTCAAGACACTGCCTTGTATCCGACGGAAAAACTTGGCTAAGCTCACTCTCAGTTTGAGGCCGATGACCCAAACTGCCATTAATCTCGCCCCAGGCCACATATATAAACCTAAGATTTCGCTCTTTTAACGCTGGGTATAAATTTGCCCAAGGTTTAAATACAATAGGATAATCGTAATACTTATCAAATCGACAGACACCAAACCAATCACCACACAAATTCAACTCATAGAAGTGAGGAATATAGGTCCACATCATGGGAGAAAGACTTAGGATCCCATCCTTGGAAGGCACTGTTTTTTTTAAGAAGTTCAATGAGTCAAACCTTTCTGTATCTAAGGAACGCAATTGCATTTCACGTTCTTGGGGGGAACTCCAGAATTGTACAGAATGTTTATATTTTTTGAGGGTAGTTGAAACAACAAGCACAGAAGAAAAGAAAACAACCAATGGAAATGCTTTCTTAAATGATGGCAAAAATTTTATACGCTTTACCAGATCGTGCAACAAAGGGATCAGGATGAGTCCCATGCCTGCAAAAACGGGCAATAAATATCGAATAACTTGGGAGGATATATACCAGCCATACACTTGCATTAATATGGCTAGGGTAAGGATTGCTAAACCAACATTTCGTCGATATTTAGAGAATAGATTGAGCAAAAAAATGAAAATAAGAGTATAAAATCCATACGAAAAAAACATCTCATATGAATCAGAATCCTTGAAATACGAAAATTTCTCTGGAAACTTCAGCATATCAAGAGGCACCGTAAAAAAACTCAATAGCTCTTTTGAATGGCCCCAGTGATCAATATTGGCCCCCTTGAAGCCATTATAGTCAGAAAGACTCCATCCATAGAAATTTTCACTCGAACCAGCAAATGGAAAAAGAAGATTAGTTCTTGAAAGGAGGTTATGAAAATAGAATGGCAGAGTACAAGTTACAAACAATATTGAGCCAAGCAGGACTCTCCGACCAACGTCAACGGCCTTGCCTTTTTCTAACTTCCAAAAGTGATAGATATAGAGCAGATATGTCATCGTAAAAACAGGAAAGCTGTAGATAAATCCGAAATGCTTTTGACCGGCCGAAAAGGCTCCTAATATCGTTAGCAAAAAAAGGTTCGTCCACTTTCGATCTTCTACGCAAATGATAAGCTGATACATCATGACAGAAATGAATAGCGTAAATACAGTATCCAGATTGGTGGTCGGAAAATCACGAAGCATTTCTGGAAACGAAAATAACAGGACCATCATAAGAAGCGAAATGATAGAGTACCTTTTTCCCAAACTATAAAATAGAACCACGATTTGAACAAAAACTGCCATGTTGATGATTCTAAGAAAATGTTCATCATTGCCAAATATTGACAGAAAGAAAATATACCAACTATGGGCTAATTGTGGAAGAAAATGAACTCTTAAATAGGACGAGTAAATGTAACTCCCTTGCAAAACGACTGTCTTTGGAAAAGTCACATGAAAAAGGCCACTATCAAAATCAATTGGCGCCGCAAGAAATCCATTTGTTGAACTTGTAAAGCAATATATGACAAGAAGAACTATTGTGAAAAACGCAAACATTCCAGCATAGACTATCTCTAATGATTCTTTTTTTAACTCAACATATTTTGAATAAATAAAATAAAATAATCCAAAAAAAAGAAAAGGGATATAGTATGCTGGAATTATAGTAATTTTGTTCAGTAAGCAAAGAAGTGCGGCAAAAAATCCAAAACCAACAGCAAAAGCGGTTGTTAAGTCGTTCAGCTTAAATACTCTTTCAAGTAAAAATCTGCCCAATCCGGCACTAGAAATATAAAAAATGGCCGTTAGAAATAGAAATTGCCCGACGGCAAAATAAACGTTCAGTTGATATGGAATCCGAGTCAGAATAGCATAAATTCCTAGCACAACCAAAAATAGTATCTTCCAGCTTGATGAACCCATGTCGACAATCTAGTGGCAAATTTTGGTTATTCAATTGTTTCTTCTATCTGCTTTTGATTTTTTTTGCAGGAGCTCCAACATAGATTCCATAAGGTTCAGTATCTTTATTGACGATTGAATTTGCCCCTATTACAGATCCTCTTCGAAGGGTAACGCCTGGCATTATTACTGCACCAGCCCCGATCCATACACCGTACTCAATCACTATTGGTTTAGGAATCACAGGACTCTCGAAAATGCTGATTTCTCTATTCCCAGTTGGGTGCTGACCAGAAGAAATCGTAACATTTGAACCAATAAGAACAAAGTCCCCCATGGTAATGTCACCAATTGCATTTATATAGGAGCCCGAATTTATTCCGACATTGCTCCCTAGAATCAGTTTGCTTGTATATACAAGCGTCACACGGGGTTGTATCCAAGCAAATCCTAACTTTTTTCTACACAATAGCTTCATAAAAAAATTGCGTACAATTAGTCCAAACATTCCCGGAAGAGAGCCTACAAGAAACTGCACCCACGCCTCAGCTTCAAGGGCGAGGAGACTTCGAAGTTCAATTGACTTAATTTTTCTAAACAAGAAAACTATTGCTGACACCAATTCCTCGTAGATAGACGCTTGATATTGTCGTAAGCGACCCCAATAAACCATATATTTTTGCTTTTCTCTCAGGCACAGACGCTTTGCGCAGCGTGGTAAGAGCCGGAATCCAAAAAGCCTTAACCCAAACTGAAAGTCGGGATTATTGACCTTGGCGGACGACATTGCTAAGACAGACACTCCACAAAACGAGGCAAAAGTATGTCAGTAAAGAAAGAGTCTATTCTGGTAATCGTATCATTCTTTGTTTTGTTTTTTGCCCATACAAAAATCCAGATGAAAGAATGGTACCATGGGTATGGCGACAACGCTTTTCTTGCCCAGTTATTAGAAACCATTGCCGAGACCGGGTTACCAAACACTCAAATCAATACAACCGTCTATAGACTCTTCAAAACACTTTCTACAGATCCTGAGGTTCTATTGAAACAGGATTTTAAGGCTCCTTCTCCAGTTGTTTCAAATCAATTTAGAAAGCATACTTATTTTATTACTTACCTCGTTGCCCCGCTAGCCACTTTTGTGCCGGGTAACGTCCTTTTGCCTGCCCTGAAAGTCGCTTGTTTTTTGTTGTTGCTTTTGTTTGCATATTATTTTTACGTGTTCATGGGGTCCCTCGAATTGCTTCTTGCGCCTTTGTTTTTCTTGTATCAGCCCATCCAGTTTGGAGCGATGGCATTGGATACCAAATGTATATTGATCGCATTTTTATGCCACTGGCTTTTATTTGTTTGATGTGGCTATATAATAACAAACTGTTTTCAGAGAGACTCTTCTATATTTTAGTTATCCTGTGCGTCATAATCACGGATCGATCTGGCATCTACATTGGGTCGGCGCTTTTATTCTATACATTGTTTAAGCATCTAAAATCTTTGAACCAGAGAAAAGCAATTTTACTCCTTGGTGTCACTTCGGCTGTTTTTTCGTACTCAATAATCAAACTTTATTTGGACAATCCAGATTATGCCGATGTGGGAAGCCGCTTTTCGCTTGGGTCATTCTTAACATCTTGGAACACTTATCCCGATTTTCGAGAAAAATCATTGATTTTTCTTGTGATCAACATACCTCTCTTCTCTCTTATTTCCCTTTGGTGCTGGCCAGCCGCTCTTGTTGGGTACGGGTCTATGATTCCAAATCTTTTTGGAAGCATGGGCGGTGGCGAAAAGACGAGCTTCTTAATGCATTATCATTCATTTTATTTTCCAATATTGGCTTGGGCGATGGCCTGTGGTGTTATTTCTTTTTATCAGAGGAATAAGAAGACTAAGCTTTTAGTTCCAGCACTTCTGGTTTTATCCATTATTCAAATCAATCGAGATTCGACCTCACCAGAGCTTTATGAGGCAAAAAGGGAGAACTTAAAAAATGCCGCCTTGTTTGCACCCTTGAAATACTTCCTATTAAACGAAACCCACAAAGAGTTTGTGGTTGAAGCTCGAAAGCAGATCGCTGCGAATGTTCCTGAAGGGTCGATAATTTCAGTTGCTGAGCCCTTGTTTCCCGCTCTTTATGAAAACAGACAGATCCACCTGTACCCGATGGGTATTGACGATGCTGATATTGTCGTGACAAGGGTCGAAAAAATTGATGGCTCGTTTATCTACACTGGGGCGCCCACTTTTGTTTCTGATAAGGTGGACCTATACAATCGGGGATTGACAGAGCGACTTTCGAAAAAACAACTTTGATGTTGAAAATCCGCAGATTATTGATGGATGGGCCATTCTTAAAAAATTAAAGCTACCCCAGGGTCTAAGTGTGAAAAAAGTTAGTATTGTTATTCCTGTTTACAATGAAGAACGGAATATTCACGAAGTCTATGATCGCGTTGCGGCAGTTTGCCAAAGTCAAAGCAATATCAATTTGAAATCATAATGATAGACAACGGAAGTAGTGATTCTTCAGCTGAGCTCTGCAAAGGGATTGTTGAGAAAGATGGCCGTTGGAAATACATTCGATTTAGTCGAAATTTCGGCTTGGAATCATCTTTCTTTGCAGGAATCAATTACGCGACTGGGGATGCCTTAGTCTATTTGTTCAGCGATTTACAGGATCCACCGGAGTTGATTCCAGAGTTCTTACGTAAATGGGAACTGGGTTACGATATTGTCTACGGTCGACTGATCAAGCGGCAGGACAGTAATTTTCTAGTTTCCGCGCTTGTAAGAATTGCCCATAAAGTCATTAATAATTTAAGCGACGTAAATCTTCCGACTGACGCCGGAGATTATCGCCTGCTTTCTCGCCCGGTCATCAATGCCATTAAAAAAATGAAAGAGCGCAATCGCTATATGCGTGGAATAAGTCATTGGGTTGGATTCAAGGTGACTTCGGTTGACTTTTCACGCGTACCTCGGAAGTCGGGAAAATCAAGTGCAAGATTGTGGTTGTATTTCCTATATACACTAAATGCCATTATTTCTTTCTCTACCAAGCCGATTCGCTTGGCGTCGATGATAGGAATATTTACTATGTTTATGAGTTTTTTTGGGCGGTATCTTATATGCGCTCATTACAATTCTGACTCGTTTGGATATTATTCATATTCCACCGCCACCCCGCTGGTGGGCATCCCTGGTGATATTGATTTTCTTTTTTGGCGGAATGCAAATGTTCTTTATGGGTATTTTGGGTGAGTACATTGCACAAATTCAGAGTGAAACAAAACAAAGGCCACTTTGGATCATTGAGGACGTCAAGGGATTTGAATTAACTGAAATTCTGGAATGAAGGCTTATAGCATTTGTTTTGCTAACTTGTCTGCCGCCCTTTTTCCGGACAAAAATGACTGATCACTCCAAAAGTAGTCCCATTCTCCGTAACGCCCAACAGTGTGAATACCTTTTGAGTTCATAAAATCAACGACACATTTCCGATTGTTGACGATATTCAAATCAAAGGTGATATTTGCATACTTAGCAAATCGAACATCTAACATGATGATTTCCCTGCGCGAAAATAGTTTAAGCTTTTCCGCAGTTGCAATTGAGTTCTCGATCAATTCATCTCGTGTTTTGTCAATCGGCTTATGATTGGAACCATAGATTTCGAACTGATAAGAACTCGTTCCAGGCCTTGCATTTTGCGGTGATTTAAGACTGTGACGACCCACACGAGAGGCTAAAGATCTTCATCGTAGATGTAAAACCAAAGGTCTTTATCTACATGAGGCTTATTAATCCCAAACGTTACAAGATAAGCACTGGTATGACAGAGTGCCTTCGCCGCATCTTTAACTGTCTTGGGACAATCACGTATGAGATCCACAATATCCGGCAATGGTAAACTGGAGACCACCTGCTGGTAGTGTTCACTTCGACCATTTTCGAAAAAAAAGAGCTTTTTTCGACATCCCACTCGACCACTTTTGAATTTAGGTGAAGGGATTGATTTGGATAATAAAGATGATTCAAAAACCTTTATATCCGCCATAGCTTGGATATCTCATCTCTTGAATATAGTAATGATTCTCACCTGTTTCCGCACTCGCCCCTCTCTCTAGATCCTCCAACGATGGACGATTCATCCGTGGCCCAATCCAATCGATACACATCTCTTTTGGTTCGAGACACCAGTATTTACGAGTATAGATAGCCGGAAACTCATTTGCAAAATAATGCCCATACTGTGCTTCAAGCCATTCCTGATAGTTTTTTATCTGGGCCAAATCAAAATCAGGTCGTTGGCTAAAGGATTTGATTATTTGGTCCTTCTGCCATTGAGGAAGTGGAAACAGATTATTCTGGGCAGGGTGTTTAATCCAAGTGCCCTTATAGTAATTCGAACAGGTCGGATGATGAGTGACTATAGGCGTACTCTTTAAAAAAAAGGACTTCACATACTCGTCCTTTGTAAAGGAAAGGTGTGCTCCCTGATCAAAGGTAAAGCCATCAATAGATAAACTGTGGCACATTCCACCCGGGTAGGGATTTCGTTCGAAAATGTTTGACTGAATTCCAAATTCATTTAGATGAAAGGCGCAAGATAGCCCACTAATTCCAGCACCCAAAATAACTACTGACATAAAAATGCTCCCGGATACCTTTTCGAATCCTTTATTTAAGACCGGCTCTCGCTCTCAATTTCGGTACATATTGAAAGCAGATAACCGACTGACGGTGAACACTCACAATGATACAATCCAGGTTAATGACCACTTCTCGGGATAGTATAGCCCGTACTCTGGAACATCTTCATCCAAAATCACAACTTTCTTAAACCCTGCATTTTCAAAATTTTCCTTCAATTGATCTTTTGAAAAAACCCTGAGTTCAATTGTTTGCCCTGGCCCACCGTGAAAGACCAAATCAGTAAAGACTGTTAAACTACCTTCTTTCGACCGGTTCTCCAAAATATAGCCGTCCCCCTTTTTGACAATCTTCCAGTCATACAAATCAGGGAAATGTTCTATCGTTGGTCCAGACAAAACATAGGGGACCGAAAAAATAATGGCCCCGTTGGATTTGATAATTTTTCTTAGATTATCAAATGCTCGTTGAATTGGAGGGGTCACGTGTTCAAACACATCACTACTAATTACAAAATCATACCTATTAAAATCCTCGCTCTTTGGATTCAGAATATCGAACTGAGGAGCTTCATCATAAAACGTGTTTCGATAACTAAGTTTCTCAGACAATACTTTTGCATACTCCAGCCAGTCACTCATTCCAATTCCAGATATCTTATCAGTTTTCTCAAAATCCGACAAAATACGAGGTTTCTTATAGAGGTGGAGACTCAGTCCATAAATTAAACTTCTCATTCTCACCGTAGAGTGACAATGCTTGCAGCTCGGCGTTTCTCTGGAAATTGTTGAAATTTCAACGTCCTTAGATGTTTGCCCACAAATATTACAGATGAATTGAGTCCGAGGTGGCCCAAATCTAAAAATTTTTCCTAACCACTTAATCATGTTTGCTTCCCTGGTATCCCCGTTTAGTAAATGGAACATACTTGATTCCCAACCTAACAGTCTAGCCATATTCTACCCAGTCTATAAATGAATTCCACCCATTAAACTTGCATAAGGAGTTCTTTGACTCTTTTTCTTAATGGTTGAGTTTTAGTCAGTACCTTTTGATACAATGAAGCCTCATGCTGCGGAAATATCATTTCAAAATCGAGAGATAATGTCCACTCATCACTCAACTTCCGATCCAATCCATGCCAAGTCAGTTCAAGCTCTGGACAATTTTTAAGAATGTCTATCCGATCCTAAAAGCTGACCTTGCGTATCTTTTTATCGTCAACACTTTAACTATTGCCTGACCGCCGTCTTTCAAACACAAACAAATCGGCTTGAATATACACGAAAGACTCATTGCCTTAATCGAAACCAACAAGGTCATTGAGGGGTAAATGCTTTAGCGGGAAATCAATCACATAGCGGCCACGATTAATCAAAAAACGCCGACGGTGGGACTCGTCCACCCGATTGGATTTATACACCGGTGAAACAGAAAAACATTCATTAAAAAGTGATTTCGGAATCGGCACTTGAAACCCATTCACGGCTTGGCTCTCTGGCATACCAAGAACCAAATTCTGCAATTCTTGCCTACCTAGACTGTATTGCTTCACAAACTTGGCTACAACACTCTTATTCTCACGGGCCTTATTTAATAAATCTTGCTCGGAAAGCTTGTTCTCATGAAAGTCGTTGAGGCAAAGATGATGGTATCCCAACTTATAAAAATCGCCAATCTTGGGACTATCCACAACAGGAATTATCCCAAAATTAAGGTACTCAAAAACTTTAGTCGGTGAGGCTACCCGATTGACCACATTGTCATCCCTTAAAATAAATCCAAACTTTGCCCTTTCATAATAGGACAGTAAATCAGTCATTTTTGAGGAATAGTGGATCTCACATTTTTGAATAATCCCCAGCTCTTTGAGTTTCAGTCTGATATTTTTATAATCTGGCGACAAAAATATGAATCTATAATCAGGTGGACTCGATTGAATAAAAGAATATATTTTGTCCAGGTTCTGCCATTTTTGAGTGCCCCCAGAGTAAAGCAATAGATTCTCTTGCTTCAGCTTTAATATTTTATCAATTCTATTTAAATCCGAATGTTTCTCGTTCGGTGCAGCCACAGGCAAATGAATTGTCTCTTTCATTAAATCAGGATACTTTTTTTGAAAATGGTCCTTCATAGATTCGCTGACGACAACAATCGAATTCGCAAATCGATAAGCATATGCCTCAATTTCATTCATCTCCGCAAAGAGGGAGGAATCTTGATAAAGAAGGTTCTCCTCCGGAACGACCCCATGAAAATCGAGAATTACAGGTTTCAGTCTAAAATGACCAAGAATATATCTGGCTTGGTAAATACTGTGACAGTATATTGAATCCGTCGTAGATAGAATTTCATCCAGCTTTGATCTACCAGCAGCTGAATGCCAATTAATAGTCACTAGCTTTAGATTCCCTTGTTGTTCGAAATTGAAATTTTCTATGTTTAAAGATGAATCCAATTTTACTTCAATGTAGGTCCTATCAAGATGTGTGAAGATCTTATCAATATCCATAACTCGAGATAGATAACCATCGGAGGCTCCTTGAGCTCGCGGAAATGGCGATATAAAGGTTATCATAAGACCTGACCCAATATAAATACCTCTAAGCGTGACTACCAAACATGACTCACTCTGTATAGCGCGAAGATGCGTTGCGTATTCAATTGACTTTATATTTGCGTTTTTGAATAATTGCCAACATTATCTGAATTTTTATCATGGTCAAGGTCATTCCTTAGGAAAAACCTGAGACGAGTTGGTGGTTAGGTATCTTAATCATAACATTTCAATTTCTTGCCAATAAAGAATCCCTTAGACTTGCTTTGTCGCTTTGTTCGGTTTGGGAATTCTAGTGGAACAACTTAGACTTTTCTTTAAGCTAGTAGGAATTGGATTCAATTTATTTTTCGTAGATCGACGAGCGTTTTTTTGTAAGATAAAAATCGTTTTTGCAGCTATTAGAAAGGGCTTAGGGGTCAGCTACAGCTACCTTTGAACCACACACATTCTTCTGAGATTCACTCCGAACAATTGGGCAATTTAAGAGAGAAAGCTCTTGGCCTTCATCAATATCTGAACAAAGCATGCCCTTTGCGCTTTTCGATGCTCTTGTTATTGGACCCAACAGATGTCGAGGCCTATGAGCGCACCATCTTATCGGCCTTTCGGCAGACGGCTCCAAGTTTTGAGGTGCTTATTGGCTTTAATGGCGAATGGAACATGGATAAATGCCATCGTACAATCGAAAAACTTAAAAATGAAGTTCAACATCCAGGCCGTACTGTCAAGATTCTCGCAGCTCCTAACACCACCATCAACCAGTTGGCCGCCGAGTCCCAGGGTGATTACGTTTTGCTTTTGAGAGCCGGTGAGTGGATTAGACCGGATTTGCTTTTTCGGTACCATCAAACACTCACGACTTGTGACAGTCCACTTCGGACAATTCTGTATTGTAACGAGTTTACGGCGGATCGGTTTGGGTACCCTGTTGAAGGGAGCTACCTTGAAAAGCCATTTCGCCCGGAATTTCCATATCTGTTTTCAAATTGGATTGATCAT
>JADJOV010000003.1 GCA_016713585.1 Bdellovibrionales bacterium
AATGCTTTATCAGAATCGTAAATATCATAGTAGGCTTTTTTGTAGCAGTTAGAAGTCGCCACATTTCCGCCATTTTTACACAACAAAATTGATTTATCCGTGCTGTACATTGTATTGTACGCATCTTGGTAGCAATCAACAGTTTGAGTTGTTCCGCCACCAGCGCATAAATCTTGCGCTTTATCTTGATTGTAAAGAATATTGTAGGCTTTTGAAAAACAGGAGGAAGGGTCGCCGACTGATTGTTGGTTAGCAATTTGAATGGCAGAACTTAAGAGGCTCTCTATTCTATCTAAATCTGAGAATGAAATTGAATTTCTTGAAACAGCGTTGTTAAGCGTAGAGATTTTGGTTAGGACCGCGTCTTTATCAGCGGCGTGAACTGTCATTTGGCACCAGCACAGTGCAAAAAGGGTTAAAGATTTTAAAAATGGTTTCATATTGCCCCCGCGATTTTGTTTTTTTAGGTCGTTAAAACAATTGTTGAATAGCCGACAACGGCGAAGCAAGGAGTGTACCAGGTCAATCGGGGTATGTTGGCCCCACTCTTTAAGTGTGAGACGTTGACGTTATAACTTTTTTTGGGCCCAAATCACATAGTGACGGGCAAGGAGGCTTCGAAATGGATAGAGGGCGAGGCGACTTTTGAATGAGCTTGGTCCTTTTGCGAACAATACTTTAAGTAAGAAGAATGGATAAAAAATGAGGGCCAAGGGTAACCAGGCAATATCTTCCCAGTAAATTGATGTGTATTTAATATTAATATTAACAAAATCATATCGTTCAAAAAGCATGATGAGAGCCTGGGGAGTCATAATGTTCCAGTTTCCTTCATTTCGGTCGTAAAAAAGTTTAAACCGCTTGAAATGCCCAAAAAACAAAAAGTTCACGCGATCTCTCATGGTCATAATATTGTCATTGGTCACGATCGCATGCCCCCCTGGCGTCAGGGCGTGATGGAATTGCTGGAATAAGTCGTGAATGCCATCGAAGCACATCACTCCACTGATACAGGTGATTGCCTCAACTTCCTTAGGATTTTGTTCAGCGAAATAGGCCTGAGCGTTTTGTTTGAAGAAAGTGAAAGTGTTTCCATCCTTAGAGGCGGGCGTTTCACCGTGACGGAATCCTCCAGAGGCGAACCGATCAATCCCAACGAGTTGCGCTGTTGGAAATTCGGTAGAAATGAAATTCAAAAACTCACCCTCTCCACAAGGAACATCAATTAAAGATTTTAAGGAACGATTCGGAAAGAAACGATTGAGCAGTGAGAAGACAAGAGCATTGACACTTTTTTGCGTATTACCCTTGGGAACTTTATTTTTCATCGGCTAATCTCCTAAGCAAACTGATGTCAATATCTAAAAAGATCATAGAGTCTGTCATTGGTAAAATCTTCCAAGTGGGACAGATTAGTAGCCCCATAGAATACCAAGGCCAAATAATATAAAGAGTCCGCTCGCGGCCGGTTAATCCAAAGCATAGGGATTTTTTCGGTAAATTTATGGCCTAGGGAAGACAGCAAGTCCGTCCGCTCCGAGCATTCCCAGGGTTGTTCCAAGGGTTACGAGTAGGGCATCAGCAAATTTGCTCCTAGAGCTAAAGTTGCCAATTGGGTCTTGTCCCCCATTTCAGCAAAAAAGAAGGCAACCGTGGTGGTCAAAAACGGGCCGAAGCGATGCTTATTTTCAAAGCTTTCATCTTTGTCAGGAACCAAAATCCAAAGGCCGAATCCAATGAATGTGAAAGCAAGAAGCCACTTCAATTGGTGTTGTGAAAGGTACTGACTGACAAAAGAGCCGACATAACTTGCAAGCGCGTGATTGAGAAGAGTGGCAACCAATATTCCAGCCATGATGGGCCAAGGTTTCCGGAATTTTGCAGCCAAAAGGAGGGCGAGCAGCTGAGTTTTATCGCCCATCTCGCTCAAGAAAACCAAGAGAAATGATTTGATAATAATTTCCAATTAACACTCCAGTTGTACTTTAGAAAGATCTGATCTCACGCTAGGTCTTCCAAGCAGGTGAATTGTCGCCCCGCTCAAGTGATTTCAGTGAAATTGAACATAGAACCCATGGACGCTATTTGTCAGGGGTCGATAAAGCATGACTATGCAAAGGGCGAATTCTTTACTTGATTTTTAGAGATGAAGGTGAGAACTCTCTCTTAAATACTGAGGGGATATCATTGACTCTGCCTGATTTAGAACAAAAATACCGACTGCGGTTGTCAAAAGCTATACGACATTTAGAATATTCATTTAATAAAGTGAATAAGATGCCAGTTCGACTTGAGGAAAACGATGAAGAATCGCTGGAAACCTGGGAAAGTTTTTGTGCCCGTTTCGCCAGAGTTGTCGATATTTTCTTAACTAAATGGATTAAATTGAAAGTTAAATCGAGCGACCCAGCATTTGATGGAAGTTTGAGGGATTATCTAAATCAAGCAGAAAAAATGAAACTTATTTCAGGTGTTGATCGTTGGTTGGCAACTCGAGAACTTCGGAATATTCAGGCACATGATTATACGGATGATGAGCTGGAGAAGTTTCTTTTGTCATTAAAATTGGAATCAAAATTTATTATTGACGAATTGAAGGATTTTAAAATTGCGATTCAGCCCCCAAGAAAAAAATAAAGTTATTCAAGGATTGTTTGAGTTTTCAGAAGTTCCCTCGCAGGCTGAGGTTTTTCTTTTTGGGAGTCGAACAGACTCCGCCAAACTTGGTGGGGATATTGATTTACTTCTTTTGGTTCCTTTGATTAATCTAAATATCCTTCAAAGCATAAAGCCTCGACTCATTGTTAATATCAAAAAATATCTTGGTGAGCAAAAGGTAGATCTTACGATTCTCTCATTAGAAACCTGTCAGAATGATCCCTTCTTCCAGTCAATCGAATCTCAACTGATTCGTCTTAATGAGAACAATAGGCGCACATAGGCTCGCTGAGTCATTTCATTGACTTCAGATTCAGCTTCAGATGATGTTTTGCAAAGCTATCAGAAATTGGAGATTTTATGACAGTTCCTTCGGGCGTCAAAATGAGCGGGATATATCAAGGTGAAAAGCATTGCGAGCTGAGTCATGGACCTTCCGGGTCCAAGATTGAGACTGATGCGCCTAAGGATAACCACGGAAAAGGGGAGAGATTTTCCCCGACTGATTTAGTTGGAGCAGCCCTTGGGAGTTGCATTGTGACGACAATGGCAATCTTAACTGAAAAAGATGGATTGGATCTTACGGGGGTTCAATTTGAGGTTCAGAAGATTATGGGTTCAAATCCTCGTCGAATTTCTGAGTTATTCGTTTCGTTGAATCTGCCAAAGAATCTAGCTGTGGAGCAGCGACTGCGACTCGAGGAGATAGCTCGAAGCTGTCCCGTTCAAATGAGTCTTCATCCCAATATCAAAGTTCACCTTCAGTTTAATTATTGTAATAGGGACCATAGCTGACCGGTTAGGTTTTTATTTTTTTTGAGGAGTCTGAGCTGGCGGGCGTAGTGTTCCGCGGTGGCACATGTAGCAATTGGCGAGAGGTCCTTTGATTCCGTCAAAGCCATTTTCTTTCATAATGGAAACCATTTTTGCGTGGTCTTGCCCGACTTTAAAACTCTTAAATGAGTTCTCTTTGAAATTCTTGATGTTGTGGCATTCCGTGCAGGTGACACCGAGATCTTGAGACCATTGCACCATTTGTTTGCGAACAATTTCTTCTTCAGATTTTATCTGCGCCGGACTTTCGCCATAACCTTTCGGGACTGCGAAAAAGGCGAGTATGAGGAAACCTAGTAGATAAGGATACGGACAAACATAGATTCGTTGATTCATTGGTATATTTGACCTGAGGGATAAGCATTTTGTCACGGACAAATAGTTGGGAAATTGTCACGGACAAACAGTCAGAGAAAAGTCAGGGCAAATCGTCGAAAGGGAATAGGCTTGTTTCAAATTCCTTGCAATAGAATGGAAGATTCGAAACTATTAAAGGATGCGATTTATCAACTTGTTCGTTTCTCTTCTTGGCTCGATTGCTGTTTCTCTCTCCATCGCGGGCAATTCAAACGCGTCATCGCCACCCAGTCAGGACGAAAGACTGAGGTCTCGCCTCAATATGGCCTATCCCATCCGTTGTGCTAATTTAGATGAGTGTCCTTCTTGGGTTGTTGGCATTGTGACCAATCAAGGGGGCTGGCAACCCAACGGCCTCCCAAAATCCTCAAGGGGTGCAGCAGGCCCGTGTCGGAGTTTGTTCTGGGAGTTTAGTGGCTCCAGATATTGTCGCAACTAATCTCCATTGCCTGCCCCCGAGCCTAACAATGCGGGACCAGCCTTGCAGTGAAGAGATTTCTTTCCAATTCCCAAAGACCAATTCTGAGCCTGTTTTGACTGTTGGCTGCGAAAAAATTTTGGCCTTGTCGCCGCCCCTCGAAGGGGATTTTTTGCGACCAGACTATGCCTTTCTAAAATTAGCGACACCCGTTCGCGGAAGGTTGCCCGTTCCAGTGTCGACTGAGGGAATCGGGGATTTGACCCGGTTGACTATTTACAAAATTGATCCAACTCCGCTCGGGTCTGAGCCTGGTGCCGGGATGGAGGGGATTGTGAAGAAAGTGGAGTGTAAAGCAGTTCAAGGTTCGATTATGAATCCCTACTATCAAAGCCAGACAAGCCCCCTGGTCATGTTGAGTCCTTGTCCAATTATCAAGGGGAACTCAGGATCTGGATTGATTGCGGATGATGGAACTTTGCGTGGATTTGTGAGCAGCTATGGAGAGCTCCTGGTTCCTGAAAAGCTTAAGAAGAAACTCAAGGAGCAGGTTGAGAAATTTGAATCGGCCTCCGGGACCAATATGAGTTGTGTGCCTTGGCCTGTGGGTGACGGGAGTCTTCCAAAGAGTGAAGCTTGTCGAGTTCAAACCGATGAAAAGACTCGACAGAAGTTGGTCGATACTCTGCTCAAAACAGAGATTCAGAAATCCTTAGATGAGATTAATTTAAAGGTTAATAAGCAGTTTAAGAGTTTTGAGTTGGCTGGGAGTCAGTTGTTTTTTTGGCAGGTGGTCAAGGCAGAACTAGCATCGGAGGAAAGAGACGCGGGAGTCATGGCGAGAGCACAAGTTCGACCAATGTGTCTGCTTCCCGCCATAAACTCCATTTTGCCATACAAAACTAAGCTCAAGGATAAGGCTGTCTTAATGCCGATGAAGGTCTCAGATTATTTGATTCGGGAGAGATTTGATGTTTACCTTCGCTACCAAGCCCTTGTTGAAGAGAAGGTTCATAACTTCAAAGCGAAATTAATTCCGAGAGATCTTTTGCGAGAAAAAAACATCGAAATTGCGTTGCTGTTTGATGATGGCAATATCGAAACCGAAGACAAATACAAACTGAATCTCTGCTATGCTCGAGATAGGGAAAAGCCTTTATAATTAATTGCACCCTCTTTACGCACGGCACAATTTTGATGTAGCTATGGTCACTCGCTTAGCTGCGTCCGAGTTGGGTGCCATTTTATCGAGCCATTTTGTTGACCAGTCAAAACTCCCAGTGCTACCGATAATGCTCTATCTGAGTTTAGGAGCGAAGGAGCTAGTGATGAATACCAGTGAGCCCCCAAAAAAAGTTGTAAGAAATTTGCCTGATCTTGCCGCTTTAGTGGGATTAAGTAAACGACGTGGATTTGTCTTCCAGAGCTCTGAGATTTACGGAGGCCTTGGGAGCTGTTGGGATTATGGACCCTTGGGTTCGCTGCTAAAGCTTAATGTCAAGAAAGCTTGGTGGAACGCGATGACACGTCGGGCAGATATTGTGGGTTTGGACGCATCGATTTTAATGCATCCGACTGTTTGGAAAGCATCTGGTCATGTGGATGGTTTTACTGATCCACTCGTCGATTGTAAGGACTGCAAAACGCGATTTAGGTCCGACAATACAGATTCCTATTTGAAGGATAAAAAATGCCCTCAATGTGGCTCCAAAAATCTATCTGAACCCAGATTGTTTAACTTGATGTTTAAGACTCATATGGGGCCGGTTGAGGACGCAGGGAGTGTGGTCTATCTTCGACCTGAAACCGCGCAAGGGCATTTTGTGAATTTTCTTAATTGCCAGCAGAGTTCTCGGTATAAGATTCCATTCGGAATCGCAGCTATCGGAAAATCCTTTCGCAATGAGATTACGCCTGGGAATTTTATTTTTCGAACCAGAGAATTTGAACAGATGGAAATGCAATATTTTGTTAAACCTGGAACGGACGCTGGTTTTTTTGACACCTGGAAAGAAACTCGGTGGAATTTTTATCTCAAATATAAACTCAAAGCTGAGAATCTTAGGTTTCACCCTCATGGCCCAACTGAACTGGCTCACTATGCGAAGGCAGCGGTCGATGTTCAGTATAATTTTCCAATGGGTTTTTCTGAGCTTGAAGGAATTCATAATCGAGGAGATTTTGACCTCACTCAACATATGAAATTTTCAGGAAAGTCTCTGGAGTATTTTGATGAGGCCGGCAAAGAAAAATTTATTCCTTACGTGATTGAGACCGCGGTGGGATGTGATCGTTTAGTCTTGGCATTTTTGTGCGATGCCTATCGTGAGGAAGTTACTCTGGATGAGGCGGGAAAAGAAGATGTTCGAGTCGTGCTTGGGTTACATCCAGACCTGGCGCCTATCAAGGTTGGAATTTTGCCGCTCTCTAAAAAGGAAGAGCTTTCGTCGGTCGGTCTGCGGTTACGTGATCAACTGGCAGAGGACTTTGATGTTAATTATGATGAGGCCGCATCCATTGGAAAAAGATATCGACGCCAGGATGAGATTGGAACTCCATTTTGTGTCACTGTGGATTTTGAAACTGCCAATGATCAGGCGGTCACAGTTCGTCATCGAGATAAGATGACACAGGACCGGGTCAATCTGACTCAATTGAATCGTTATGTTTTTGAAAATTTAAAGGATTTCTATAAGTAAGTAGCAAAATTAAGTGATTTAGAATGATCTCAAATTTAAGAATGATCTAAAAAAAAACGGATGATTTCACAAAGACCAGGGGTGGGGGGAAAGATGGAAACTAGGTTGAATCAAGCTGCAGGAACATCAACATCAGCGGCGGGGAGCTAGTGTTGGTGCAAGCACAGGCACAAGCACTAGCACTAGCAAAGGTCATATCGAAAAGTTTGTTTATTTTTTCGCAGCTGGGGAAAGTGACGGCAATGCCGGCATGAAAAGTCTGCTTGGAGGCAAGGGTGCAAATCTTGCTGAAATGACGGCGCTTGGCCTACCGGTGCCTCCAGGGTTCACAATTTCCACAGAAGTTTGCACAAAATACTATGAGGCGGGCGGCAAGCTTCCTGAGTGGGTTCGCCCACCTGTTTTAGAGGCCCTAAAGCGAGTCGAACAGAAAATGGGAAAGAGCTTTGGCGATGTGAAGAATCCGCTTCTTGTGAGCATTCGCTCTGGGGCCAGGGCTTCAATGCCGGGCATGATGGACACTATTCTTAATTTGGGCCTTAACGATCAGACCGTTGAAGGCTTAGCAGCAAAATCTGGGAACCCCCGGTTTGCTTGGGATTCATATCGTCGATTTATTCAAATGTATTCAGATGTAGTGATGGGGATGAATTCCTCAATGCTTGAAGTGACTCTCGAAGATTTAAAGGATGAACGAGGGTTCAAGCTCGATACGGATTTGCAAGTCGAAGATCTCAAAAAACTTGTTAAGAAGTTTAAGGACCTTGTCCAGCAAGTCACAGGAAGAGCCTTTCCAACGGATCCGATTGAGCAATTATGGGGAGCGATTTCAGCTGTATTTGAGTCATGGAACACCCCACGTTCAATCACCTACCGGGAGATTCATCATATTCCAGCCACTTGGGGAACTGCCGTCAACGTCCAGGCGATGGTTTTTGGGAATATGGGCGAGGACTCTGCGACGGGTGTGGCTTTCACGAGGGACCCATCAACAGGTGATAAGAAATTTTATGGTGAGTTCTTAGTCAATGCTCAAGGGGAAGATGTCGTTGCTGGCATTCGTACTCCACAGCCCATCACTCGGCTTGCGGCGTGTGGCACTCCCGTTTAAATCCCTTGAAGAGCTTATGCCTGCGGCTTATGCGAAGCTCGTCGAATTTTACACAAAACTAGAAAGTCATTATCGAGATATGCAGGATATTGAGTTTACGATCGAAAGTTCAAAACTCTGGATGCTTCAGACTCTAACAGGTAAGCGCACTGCAAAGGCTGCTCTTAAAATTGCCTGTGATATGATTGATGAGAAGTTGATTACTCAAGAAGAAGCTTTGCTGCGAATTGACCCAGCTTCGCTCGATCAACTTTTGCATCCCACGCTTGATCCACACTCTCAAAAGACTCTCTTAGCCAAGGGTCTTCCGGCCAGTCCTGGAGGTATGTCAGGGCAAATTGTTTTCACCTCAGAAGAGGCTGTGGATTGGAAAGAAAAAGGTCTTAAAGTCATTCTCGTCAGAGTGGAAACTTCACCGGAAGATATTGCGGGTATGGTCGCCGCCCAAGGCATTCTCACGACTCGTGGAGGTATGACCTCTCACGCAGCTGTTGTCGCTCGAGGAATGGGAAAGTGTTGTGTGGCGGGCTGTGGGGAAGTTGAAGTCGACTACCGTACAGAGACAATGAAAGCTAAAGGTTACGTCCTAAAAAAAGGCGATCTGATCACTCTGGATGGTGGTACGGGAGAGGTCTTTCTTGGCGAAGTAAAAACCATTGACCCTCGCTTAGATGCGGAGTTTGAGCGGATTATGAAAATGGCTGATCAGGTGCGCACACTCAAAGTGCGTGCGAATGCTGATACGCCAAAGGACGCAGCAAAGGCGAGAGAATTCGGAGCAGAAGGAATTGGTTTGTGTCGGACCGAGCATATGTTTTTTGGAGCCGATCGAATTGACGTCGTTCGTGAAATGATCCTGGCTGATGCAAAAACTGACCGCGAAAAATCATTGAGTCGTCTATTGCCAATGCAGCGAAGCGACTTTCATGAGCTATTTCGAATTATGGATGGATTCCCCGTGACGATTCGGCTTCTCGATCCGCCTTTGCATGAGTTTTTGCCCCATTCTGAGCAAGAGATGAAGGATTTTGCAAAACGAATTGGTTGGGATTTTGAAAGAGTGAGAAATAAGGTTCGAGCCCTTCATGAATTTAATCCTATGTTAGGGCATCGCGGTTGCAGACTTGCGATTACCTATCCTGAAATCTATCAAATGCAGGTTCATGCGATTGCTCAAGCTGCTTGTGACATGGTTCAAGAGGGCAAGTCGTTAACCCCTGAAATTATGATTCCTTTAGTTATGGTGCCTCAGGAGCTCGAAACACTGAGAGCCCTAACAATTAAAGAAGTTGAACATGTCCAGGAGATACGAAAAATTAAGTTTGATTATTTGGTCGGTACAATGATTGAGCTGCCGCGGGCGGCTTTGACCGCCGATGCGATTGCCGAACATGCTGATTTTTTTAGCTTTGGAACGAACGATTTGACGCAAACCACCTTAGGTCTATCTCGAGACGATGCTGGTCGGTTTTTAGGGACCTATGTCTCTGACGGAATTTTTGCCAAGGATCCATTTGTAACCATTGACAAAAAGGGTGTGGGGCAACTTGTCAAAATTGGAATTGACCTCGGACGAAGAGGTGATCCAAAGCTCAAAGTTGGAGTCTGTGGTGAGCATGGAGGGGATCCAGAATCAATCGAGTTTTTCCATTCTGTTGGGCTTGATTATGTCAGTTGTTCACCCTATCGTGTTCCTATCGCAAGACTTGCGGCGGCGCGGAGCAAAATTATGGATACAAATCAGAAGGTAAAAAATTGAGAATCAAGAAACTTGAACTGATCGGCTTTAAGTCATTCAAAGACCGTACTGTTATTCACTTTGATGCGGGAATCACTGGAATCGTTGGTCCAAATGGCTGTGGCAAATCCAATATTGTGGATGCCCTTGTTTGGGTCATGGGAGAAATGTCCGCGAAGGATCTTCGTGGCAGTCAAATGATCGATGTTATATTTGCAGGGGCTGAGGGCTACGCGCCAATGGGTCTCTGCGAAGTTTCATTGACCCTTGAAAATGACGGGGGCCCTTTTCCAGCGAAATATTTAAAAAACACTGAAATTATGGTGACCCGCCGTCTGCATCGCAGTGGTGAAGGCGAATATTTTGTTAATAAAGAACCTGCCCGCCTGAAGGACGTTCAGGAAATTTTTATGGATACGGGCGCTGGCGCTAAAGGGTTTTCTATTATTCAGCAGGGAATGATCGGTAAGATTATTACGGCCAAGCCTGAGGATCGAAAGCACTTGATTGAAGAAGCTGCCGGAATTACAAAATTTAAGGCCCGCAAAAAAGAATCTCAAAGAAAATTACAAGCTACGGATCAAAACTTAATTCGTTTACAGGACATTATTGGCGAACTTAAGCGTCAGATTGATTCTTTGCACAGGCAAGCTCAGCGGGCAGAGCGATATCGAAATTTAAAAAATCAAATCGAGGACCTGGATCTTTGGTTGAGTGCCAGCCAGTATTTGGAATTGCGAAAGGCAGCAGAACAGGCTCAGGCCATTTTTAATGAGGCTCAGGGCCTTGAGGTTGAAGGCGAATCGAGTCTTGCAGGACTTCAAGCCGAACTTGAGACTCTACGCTTGCAGATTCTTGAAAAAGAAAAACTTGTGGAAGCCATCCAGACTCAGTTTTATGACCGTCAGTCTCTGACTAAATCAAAAGAGATGGAAATTCAGGAGCTCAAGTTTGAAATTGAGCAAGCTCGTCGAAATGAGCAAATGACAGGGAATATTTTGCAAGAACAGCAGGCTCGGCAAGAGCTGCTCACTCGCGATCAGGCCCAATTGCAAGGTTTGGTGACGGAACTCAAAGAAGAGTTCGAAACCCTTCAGGCTCAGTATGTTGAAAAAAATGAGAGCTTTCAAACGATTCAAACTCGGATTTCCGTTGTGGATGAGGATCTGACGGCCAAGCGCCGGGATCTTTTTGCCGTTGGACAATCACAGGCTTCGCTTGAGGCTCGAACTCAGTCCCTGTCCTCGCAAATTGAGGATCTCCAGGAACGTGAAAGTAACGAGCAGCTAGTGCTCAACGAGTTGCGCGAAAAGAAAGTTGAATTTGAAGAGAGGCGTCTCAAAGTCACGACCGACTCGGATCGCGAAAAGCAGTTGCAGATAGATGCGGCCGCTCAATTAGAAACATCTGAAGTTGAAAAAAAGAAACTCACCGAGAGCGTCGCTCAAAAGAAAGTTGAGGTCGATGCATTTAAGGACGAGCTCAATCAAGTTACCTCAAGACTTTATGGACTTGAGAATTTGCACTCTAATTTTGAAGGTTTTCAAGAGGGCGTAAAGCAAGTTATGCTCTGGCAGAAGGTGAAGGCCTCCACAGAGGTATCACTCGGGAATGATACTGCAGGGGCAGCGATGCCGCAGTATTTTCAGCCTGTGGCTGAAGTTGTCGAGGTTCCTTCTGAGTATGAAATGGCGATGGAAGCAGCACTGGGCAGTCGGCTTCAAATGTTGTTAGCAACTGACAGCGATCGTGCTCTTCAGGCCGTGGATTATCTGAAGGATTCAAAACTGGGGCGATCCAGCTTTTTGGCAGCGACGAAAGAATTTCAAGAAAATGAATCCCAGGATCAGCAGGCCTATGGACTCGTTCAGCAGGAGTCTGGAGTTAAGGCTCTTCTCAAGGATGTCGTCAGATCCAATGATCAATTTAAATCCTCAGTGAGTTATTTGCTCGATCGTGTGGCTGTTGTGGATTCAATTCGCACGGCCCTGGGCTTGCGAGCTCGTTACGAGGGTTGGACCTTTGTGACTGTGGACGGAGATACCCTGACTGCAGACGGAATACTGACTGGAGGCTCCTTAGAGTCTGCGGATTCAGGTGTCCTGAAGCGGCGTCGAGAAATTAAAGAATTGTCTGAAAAGAAAAATGAATGGGCAGGCAAACTTGCTTTAGCACAGGTCGCGCAAAAAAAGCTCGAAGAGTTATTGCAAAAAGCAGTGGCTGATTATGATTTGGCCCAAAAGCGAAGAGCGGATCAGGTTGTTAAAGTGGCGGAGCTTCGTAAGGACCTTGAGCGGGTTGAGCATGAGGTTGCAAATGCAGCTCAGGCTTGTGATCGGCAGGATCGGGAACTTAAGAAAATTCAAGATTTGACTCAATCACAGCAAAATCGTTTTGAAGAATTAAACCAGCATCTTGAGGAAGGTCGACTGAGAAAATACGAACTTGAAACTGAAGTTCAAGAACTGACGACCGAATTGCAAAGTCGTCGAGACGGTTTTGACACTCTTCAAAGTCAGGTCACCGAGTTGCAAGTGAAGTCCGCTGCAAAATCGCAACAGTACCAAGGTTCCAGTCGCCAGCTAGAAATGGTGACAAAGCAAGTTAATGATCTTGTGGGACAGCTCAGTCGTATGAGTGAAGAATCGGAAATGTATTCTTCTCAAATGACCGAAAATCAAATTCTATTAGAAGAACGAAAGATTGAATTTGAAAGACTGATCCATGAAGTTGAAGAGCTCAAGCTCTCTATGGGCCAATCCAAAGACCTTTATGAGCAAATGTCGACGCGGGCCCGAAAGCTTGAAGAGAGCAGCATGGTCGCTCAAAAAGCTAAAAACGAGCGGCAGTCCAGAATGAACGATGCTCAATTGAAGCTTGGACAGGCGAATCTGAAGGAACAATATCTGGTTGATCAAGTTCGTGAAAAGTACATGCTTTTACTTCCAGATGTGGTGGCCAAATATGAAAATCGAGAGGGAGATATTTCGACTGCGGAAGCTGAACTGAAGGATTTGCGAGAAAAGCTGGGTCGAATTGGTGAGGTCAACCTCTCTGCGATTGAAGAGTATGATGAGACCTCTAAACGATATGAATTTTTGACTAAGCAACATCTAGATTTGACCGAAGCTAAAGAACAATTGCGGCGGGTGATCGATCGGATTAATAGAATTTGTTCAAAGCGGTTTAAAGAAACATATGATCAAGTCAATGATCGCTTTATGCGGGTTTTTCCGGTTCTTTTTGGCGGCGGTGAAGCAAAACTTGAGTTGCACGAAGATGCCGAGCGTGGGGAAATGGGAATCGAAATCATTGCTCGTCCTCCAGGAAAGAAAATGCAAAACGTGACACTGATGTCGGGCGGCGAGAAGGCCTTGACAGCGGTGGCCTTAGTCTTTTCAATTTTCCTTGTTAAGCCTTCACCATACTGTTTGTTGGACGAGGTCGATGCTCCATTGGATGACGCTAACGTTTTTCGCTTTAACGACCTTGTTCGTGAAATGGCTAAACGTTCGCAGATTATTGTGGTGACTCACAATAAACACACGATGGATGTTGCCGGAAAACTCTACGGAGTCACAATGCAGGAACGTGGAGTCTCGAAGATGGTGTCAGTCAGCCTTCAGGACCTCAAATAGGTATGAGCTCTTTTATCGCCTCAAACCTGGATTTTATTTTGCTTGGGTCCGGCATTTTTGCCGGCCTTGTTGTTTGCATTTTCATTGCTGTCGGATTTGTTCGATCTCGCAAAAAAAAACATGATGATCGCCAGACATTTCCAATTCAATCCGCCGCTGGGGCGGCGCTCACGGGGGCTGAACCCAACGCAGCGGTATCCAGCGAAGCTATACCCAGCGCAGCTAGCCCCACAGAGCGAGAGTCTAAGGAATCTAAAGTTGAAGCCTCGCTGAGGTCGGCTCTAGGCCCAACCCAAAAAAATTTTCTTGGGCGAATCAAAGCCCTGTTTGTCGAGGGATCCCAGAGTAGTCATCTCGACGAAATAGAAGAAATATTGTACACGAGCGATCTTGGACCGCAGACGGTTCAGCGTTTGATGCAAAGCCTCGAGGAGCAACTGTCGCGAACCGAAAAGAAGAATTATGCACTTGTTGTTGAGACTCTCAAGAGAGAAATGCTTGATATTTTTTCAAGCTCTCTTTCAAGTTCTGCAGTACAAGCAGACGCAAGCATTCCGGCGGGCGCTGAATTGAGCGGCGAAATCCGTTTTGTAGAAAATGGGCCGACCGTTTTTATGGTGGTTGGGGTCAATGGGGCTGGGAAAACAACTTCAATTGGAAAGATTGCCGCCCAAATGGCCGCTCAGGGGAGAAAAGTTCTCGTTGCCGCCGGTGACACTTTTAGAGCGGCAGCCGGCCAGCAATTGAAAACATGGACCGAGAGGGCTCAGGTTGAGATATTCTCTCCTGAAGGAGTGATGGACCCGTCTGCTGTGGCCTACGATGCTGTGGCCAAAGCAAAAGCGAGGGGCTATGACGTCGTGATCATTGATACAGCCGGGCGTTTGCATACTCAGGTTAACCTGATGGATGAGTTAAAGAAAGTGAAGCGAGTGGTAACCAAGGTGATTCCAAATGCGCCTCATGAAATTTTGGTCGTCCTTGATGCGAATTCTGGGCAAAATGCGCTTATCCAGGCCCGCGAATTCAACCAGGCCCTGGGCCTCACCGGTGTGATCTTAACAAAGATGGATGGGACGGCCAAGGGTGGGGTCGCCGTCGGGATCACCTATGAACTTAAACTGCCAATTAAGTTGGTGGGCATTGGTGAAAAGATTGGAGATCTGAAGCCATTCTCGTCGGCAGAATTCGTAGCCTCTATTTTTGATTGAGCAAGCACTTACGATAAATGCATGATATCTAAAAATCGATAGACCTTAGAAACTGATGGCCTTGAGTGTCCCTGAAGGGACAACTCAAGCCCGTGAGTCTATGATTTTCGTCTGGAATTCGGCCACCCATCTGACTAAGGTTCACTCTGAATCTAAACTAAGAAGGCTTGGCCGTTGCAGGAATGGCCTTCCAAATGAGTTTTCGTCCTTTTGCACTGTTCTAATACCGACTGCCCTTTCCATCAATCTGTTGGTGGCACCTTTATTAAAAAAAGGCTTCTTTAAGGTTCGTCGTCTGAACCAATATATCAGGCGTTTTGAATGCAAACAGTGCCACTGCACCTTTTCCTCAAGGTCCTTCAAGCCAGATTTTCGTCACAAAAAGATGGATCTCAATAAACCTCTCCAACAGCTCCTCACTGAAGGTAATTCCATCAGGGCTTGGCGAGAATTCTCAATATGACTTACAAAAACACCTATAAAAGTTTCTTTGGCTGATCAAGCAGGCAAAAGTAACCAGAGAGAGACTCATTTTTTCAGCCAAAAAGATCTACTTTGATGAAATGGAGACAATTCACCACACAAAATGCAAGCCCCTTTCAATTGCTGTCGCGGTGAATGAAGATTATCAAATACTAGCGCTCCAAGTGGCTGAAATGCCTGCAAAAGGCAGACTTTACGGTTCTCAGTGATGAAGTATGGACCACGAAAAGATGAGCGTGACTCGGTGATGGGTGAGGTTTTTCGATGTCTTAAGAACAGACTTTCGCGGCCGCCTGAAAATATCTATTCTGACGCCAAATCAAGTTATCGAAAGCATGTGGAGGGAACCTTCCCACAAAGCACATATGAGGTTCACAATCGAGCCGACAAAGAGCGGCATCGAGACCGCCTGCATGAAAAACTTCACAAGAAGCGCTTTGACCCATTATTTGCTGTGAACCAACGCTGTGCTAAACTTCGCAGCGATATCAGAAGACTGACCCGACGAAGTTGGTGCACGACAAAAAGCCTGAGAATTTGCAGGGGCAACTGGACTTGTATATTGTCAACCAATTTGGCCCCGCATTTTCTTAAGATAAACCCCTAGCTTTCAATCTAATCAATTCAAAAAGCATAGACTCTCGGACTTGAGTTGTCCCTTCAGGGACACTCAAGGACATCAGTTTCTAGACCTTACTCATTTTTGCATTGTCTGTTAATTTAACAAGACCCTCTGGGGCACTCAAAGGGATCAGTTTCAAAAACTTATCACTGAAAATTCTGAACCTGACCAATAAAGGGCAAGTTTCGATAGTAGCCTTGATAATCCAATCCGTAACCCACCACAAACTGGTTTGAAATCTTAAAACCAACATAGTCAATTTCACAGGGGACCTTGAGGGCCTCTGGTTTTAGAAGCAAGGACACAGTTGTGAGGCTTGCTGGTTTTCGCGAAAGAATCGAGGACTTGAGATAGTTCATCGTGATGCCAGTATCTACAATATCTTCAACAAGAAGAACATGCTTGTCTTCGATGGGAGTTGAAAGATCCAAGGTCACCTTGACTTCGCCGGAGGAGGACATTCCCTGATAACTGGAGACGCCAAAGAACTCGCAGGCAATGTCTGATTCGATATTTCGAATTAAATCTGAATAAAAAATAAACGAGCCTTTAAGAACACAAACAGCTACAACTTTCTTATTTTTGAATTTTTTGTGAGTTCGCCGCCTATCTCTTTGAGGCGTTTTTGAATTTGAGTTTCAGTGATGTAGGGTTCAACATCTAAATGAGTCACAGACGCCTCACACGAAAGAGTTGTTCATAATCTCGCCAAACCCACCGCCCCCCGGAACAATATATTGGTGCTCGTTGAGCCCCTTTTCTTTATCCCAGTGGGTGCCAGGAACGGAATTCAAGACTGCCTGAGGTGAAAGACCTCGGTCAAGCCTCAAAGCATAGATTTGAACATCGGGGTGCTCTGTCAAAACCCTTTTTAGGGATTCTGGGGTCACAATCAGGTTGATGGCCACAAACTTTTTCGCAGGCCCTGGGATCTGATTTTTGTAATGATGAATGGCGGCGGAGATAGTTCCTCCAGTGGCTCCCATGGGGTCTGGGAAAAAAACAACACAGTCTTTAATGTCGCCACCGATTTTTGCGCTGCGAAGGTCGGTTCCGACGATTTTTCCGCCAGCGTCAACCATTCTTGCTGCGAAAATATGATCTTGGCGAATATTCTCTGGCTGAAGGACCTCATGAAGAAGCTCAAAACAAATGTGGCTTGGGTGTGTTCCTGCGCGAGCCAGATTGACGGTCACAGCCCTCTGATTCGGAGAAATTCGTCGTGTTCTTAATAAATTCTCTGGATGCGCTGTTGTCATCCGCGTTTGAAGATTAACTTCCTCATTGGTTAGCTGTTCGTCGATGACTGAAATCATCAAAAAGGAATAAAGCAAATGAACGAGGTGATTGATTTGTGGCTGCTGGGTTGATGGGTGGCAAAGTTTTGCAAGTAGACCAGCGTAAAAAGGAGTTTCAAGAATGCGAACCTGAGATCCGTACCGATGCTCCATCATGGTTTTGGCTCAATTTTTTCAAATTGGACAACAACAATAAATTCGCTGTCTGATTTACTGCCATCCGCTCGGCGAGCACCCAAGCCTGACATAAAAAAAGCGGCATCGTGAGAAATTTCAAAAACGGCAGGATAATTGCTTTTTTGAATACTGGATCCGCCGGTTTCAGAAGGCTCTTTTTGGCTTTTCACGATTTCTAGATTTCCCTTAAATACCTGGTTGTCGACCTCTTCAAGATTAACAAAAGTCGAATATGAGATATCTTGACTGGCTGGTTCGCGGTCAGAGCTATGATAATTCAAGGTCCAGTTGAGTGGTTTTCCCAAATCTATTGGATCCAAGTCCGTGCGCTGAATATTCATATCCTTGGTGATTCCAGCTAAGCGCTTTTGGGCTTGCATGATTATCCCTGCCGAATAATCCCCAAAATTATTATACTGACCACTTTTACTGCTTTCTTCAGACAAATTCTCTAAACTGCGCTGACTAATCTCGGCATAGGTCACTTTCACCTTATAGTGCCCACCCTTGCCAGAGCTTATGTTTCCCGAAACCAATGTGTTTTTCTTTTGTTTGAGTAAGGCCTTGTCTTCTTCATTTGGAAAACCACTTGCAATAGCGCCAGGGGCTCCAGATGCTGTTCCAGAAGGAGCTGACCCCGAGGAGGGCAACACCTCACCCTGATTAGGACCAGGGAGCTCCGCGGTCACACCGACAGACGGAGTCGTGGTCGCTGGGTTTTGCGGAGTCGTCTCGCCCTGAACCAAGGCTCCATCACTTGGCTGCTGACCTGGAACAGAATCCGAAAGTGTTTGATCTTGGTTAACAATTTTTTGAGGGAATTGATTTCCCCGCAAGTAAGTGACCCGATCTTGAATTGAACTCTTCTGGTGTCGATAGAGCATGACTGAAGAGACCAAGGCAACAAGCACGACAAGGCCGAGATGAAGTACTGGATCCTTAAATAGCTTTGAAGCGGTGGAAGTTGGCGGCGCCTTAAAGTTGGTTATATCAACTCCGCACTGAGCGCAATATTGGTCCTGAGGTTGGGAAAACCCACATTTTGGACACTTAATTAGCATAGTAAAACCGCCTCACTTTAACTAGTTTACATAAGGGATGGTTGACGCACAATGAAAAATTCTTTAGGTTGTGAACCCATGTCTATTGATGAAATCATTTCACAGCTCCAAATTGATCCTCAGCATCAGCCGGTTTTGTTGCGCGAAGTCCTTCTGGGTTTGACCTCAAACCGAGTTTATTTGGATTTGAGTGGCTCCCAAGGCGGTTCTCTAAGATATTTGGATGGAACCTTTGGTCGAGGAGGCCACTATCAGGGGTTAAACAAATATTTTAAAAATTTAAGAACTTTGGCTTTTGACCAGGATATTGAGGCGAGCGCCAAGGCAAAATCAAGTTTAAAGTCGAGGTTGATTCCGGGGCTTTGGAATTGGTTCATGGAAATTTTTCACAGTTTTTAAAGGAAAAGGACGGAACTTTTGATATGATCTTATTAGATCTCGGGGTGAGCTCGCCGCAATTGGATGAGGCCGCTCGGGGATTTAGTTTTTATCAAGATGGCCCTTTAGATATGAGAATGAACCAAGGACAAAATGTGACTGCCGAAGTGCTCATTAATACGCTTTCAGAAGATGATTTAGTGAGAGTGTTTAAAGAGTATGGAGAGATTTTTAGGCCTTTTCGAGTGGTGCGAGCCATTGTTCACGATCGAAAAACCAAAGCATTTAAAACGACTCAAGAACTCGCCGGACTCATAGAGCGTGTTGATGGCTGGCATCGGAAAGGGCACCATCCTGCGACCCAATATTTTATGGCCTTGCGGTTAGCAGTTAATCAAGAGCTTGAGAATTTGAAAGAAGCTCTTCCTCGATTGATAGACGCTTTAAATCCAGGGGGCCGACTCGCAGTTATTAGTTTTCACTCCCTAGAAGATCGTATCGTCAAGTGGGTCTTCAAAGAATCAGAGCTCGGAGAGCAAATTCACAAAAGGTGATTGAAGCCACGGAGGATGAAATCAAACTCAACTCAAGAGCAAGGAGTGCAAAGTTGAGGGTTTTTGAAAAAAAGGATTTATAGTTAACCTCAACTAACGAAAAGGAGTTCAGGATGAACTCGAAAAAATATAGTCATCTCAAACCATTTCTAAGCCTTTCTTTTATAATATTGAGTCTGTTCTTAGTCGTCTTTTTTCAGATGGAAGAACGTAGAATAGGCTACAGTGTTTTAAAGCTGAGTGCGGCCCACAAAGCAGTGATAGAATTGCGCCGCAATCGGGAGATTCAATTGGCTCGCCTGACGCGACCTCAGCGTTTGGATCAAATGGCGCAGGCAAAACTGACATTGAAGCGAACACAAGCAAGTCAGATCGTGTATCTGCCAGGTCTAGTTTTATGAAAAGTCGGATATTGATTATTTTCATTATTTTCTCGGCTCTTTGGAGCCTTTTGCTTTTTCGGGCTGCTCATCTGCAATTGACAACGAATGATCGACTTAGGAGTTTGCAAAACAAACAATTTAAATCGGTTATTTCACTTCAATCTCGGAGAGGTCCAATATTTGATCGACAGGGACGGGAGCTTGCTTTGTCGACGACTTCGTTTTCACTCTATGCAGATCCAAAACTTCTTGAAGAAAAGAAGAAGGCAGCCAAAAAAATAGCAAAATTGATCGGGCAATCCTCTGAGGCGATATTTGCAAAGATCAAAGATCCAGATAAACGTTTCGTTTGGATTGAGCGGTTTATGGACGAGAAAAAGGCAAAAGAGCTTAAAGAACTTAAAATTAAAGGCCTCGGAGTTGTTGAGTTCGTCGGGATGCTCGTGGACGACCCCTGATGGTTGACGGGCTTTTGTTTGCAGAGAACCCTGAAGGGGCTGAGGTTAAATTGACAATTGACTCTGAACTTCAGTATCAGTTGGAATCTGAGCTAAATTTGGCGAAGCACGAGTATGAGGCTCTTTCTGCGGTCGGTATCATTCTAGATGCCAAAACTTCAGCCGTCCGGGCGTTAGCGGTCGTTCCTGGTTTTGATCCGAATGTTAAATCAAATAACTTTGATCTCGAGCAAAGACGAAATCGTGTCGTCACGGACGCCTTTGAACCTGGAAGTGTTATGAAGCCCTTTGTGATTGCCAAAGGGCTTAAAGAAAAAAAGCTGCAACCAAATTCTAAATTCTTTTGTGAGTTTGGATTATTCAAAATAGGGAAGCGCACAATCAAAGACTCAGATGATAAGCATAAATATGGCTGGTTGCCCGTGACTGATATTCTGGCCCACTCATCAAATATTGGAATGTCGAAAAACGCATTTTCAATGGGTGACGAAATCGTTCGGTCTGCTTACGATGAATTTGGGTTTGGGCAAAAATATGGACTGGAGTTACCTGGGGAAGGGAAGGGAACATTGCATCCATTGCCCTGGAATAATCATTTGCTTGCCAATATTTCTTTTGGGCAAGGGATTTCCGCGACGGCTCTGCAGGTGGCCAATGCCTATGCGGCACTGATAAACGGGGGAAGTTTAAACAAGCCCTATCTTATTGAAGCCATGAAAGAACCTGAGACTGGAATTATCACTGAGTTTAAGCCTCAGCTTTTGCGCCAGGTTTTGACTCTTGATGAATCTGAAAAAATGCGCATGATGCTGGTGTCTGCAACGGCCCCCGAGGCTACCGGAGAAAAAGCAAGAGTCTCTGGTTTTATGGTGGGAGGCAAGACAGGGACTGCCCAAATGGCGGATCCAAAAGGTGGGGGCTACCTAAAGGGTGCCTACATTTCAAGTTTTGCAGGTTTTATTCCGGCTCAAGATCCACGCTTTGTTATTTATGTTGCTCTCGAGCGACCACAAAAGGCTTATTATGGCTCCCAGGTTGCTGCTCCGGTATTTTCTCGTCTGGCCTCGTTTGCTGTTCGTCGCGAAGGACTTGCTCCATTGTTGACAGCCGAAAACAAAAACAAAATCAAAATCAAAAAGAAAGCTAAGTCCACCGAAATTTCACAAGCCAATCTATCTGCTCACTTACAAAACATGCCTGATTTCCAAAAAAATCTGACCGTTCGTGAGGTCTTTAAAAAACTTCATGGACAGGATGTTCAAGTTCGAATTCAGGGCCAAGGGACAGTCTCGGAAACTATTCCTTCGGCTGGCGATCCTCTGGGCGACGATAAGACGATGACAGTCATTCTCCGGTAGGGAAGTGCCCTGCGTCACTTCCACGTCGCGAGAGGAGCCCAGGCTTAAGAGGCGAGATCAGGGCAAAGTTGTCGTTCAAAAAAGCGGCCTAATGTAGCTGTCTTGCTGCTACACATCTGAGAAGAAAGCGACTCAGAGGTGACAAATTTGAATCATTGTGCGAGATTCTTAAGGAAATCCATTTTCACAAGAGCGACCGCCCCCTTTAACTCCTGCTCTTGGAGTGGCTGGGAGTTCTATGAATCTTTATTTAGTGCACTGTGGGTTCTATGATGCTGATGTTTGCGATGGGCTTTATGAAAGCCATGTTAACTTTTTCGTTTCTGGCGAAACTTTTGAAGAGGCAAGAGCAAAGGCAAAGTTGATTCCCGAGTTCCAAGCAAAAAGAATGCATGTAGATGGGTTGCAGGAAATCCAGGCAGTGAATGGTTTTAAAGTGCATCTTGAGCCAGATTCAACTCTCCTTAACCAAACTCATATTGTTAATTTTAAACATCGTGATCTTGCTCCAAAGCCTACAATTAAAAGTGAAGAAAAAGTGGATAGCTAACTATTTAGGACTCGTGCCATAAGTTGAGCTGAGAAAAATTCCCATTTCCTGCAAGACGGGGCTTGGAATTTCGTGTCCCCCCGAGAACTGACGAAGTTTGCCTGTGAGTCCTTGTTCTGTGAGGAAGCTTTCGAGACGCTGGCCATTTTTAATGTCAATCACAGTGTCTTGGTTGCCATGGGCTTGAAAGAAACGTAGACCCTTTCTTTGATTCGCAACAGTGGACCATTCCGTTTTATTGATCAGGGCAGTTGAAAGAAGCAAGAGGTTTCGCGGATTTTCTGGGGCATGGAGGGCGACATCCGCAGCAAGCATTCCCCCTTGGGAGAAGCCCCCTAAAACTACTTCGCTCCAGGGTCTTTTGAGGGTTGCAATCAAAGACAAAATCTTTTTTCTCACCTCTGGAAGTTCTTGGGGAGTCTCTGAAGAGAGGTCCCGGGAAGTGGAAATTTTCTCGAGATCGATGGGCCACCAGGCTCGTCCAGTCCATCCGGGCCCTATGGGGACTTCGGAGGGGCCCTGTGGAAAAATCCATGTCCAATCCTGAAGCCCTGGGGTGACATCTGCCAGAGGAGCCAAATCGAAAGCATCTGCGCCATATCCATGAAAAAGAATCACGACAGGCTTGTTATCATCTCCCATGACTTCGTGTGTTTTTAGAGGGCCTCGTTGGTTCAGTTTCATTTCTCGCTCCACAGTTATGTTCAGTTAAGTTAAGTTAAGTTAAGTTAAGTTCGCTTGAGTTTGATTAAGTTTAGTCAAGTTTGGGTTGCGGGATCATCCTGTCAGTCATAAGATGTTTTATGAAATTACAAGATCTTATGCGGGGGCTCCCGTTCATTCAAATACATTGTGAGACAAATCCTGAAGTGATTGATTTGCAGTTTGACTCGCGAAGCGTTCGCTTGGGATCCCTTTTTGTAGCTATTGTGGGAGTCAAAGCCGATGGACATCAGTTTCTTGTCAGTGCGATCCGCCAGGGGGCCATCGCGGTCGTCGTGCAAAAAGGCTCAGATTTTCAAAATGCACTTTCGGATGACTGTGGAAAAAAGGCTAATATTCCAGTAATTGTCGTCGAGAATTCTAGGGAGGCACTTGATTTTTTGGCCTGTCAGTTTTACGGAAATCCCTCGAAAAATTTATTATGTGTGGTGTGACCGGAACCAACGGAAAAACTTCGCTCACATATTTGATCGAGTATTTGTTAAACGCTGCTCAGTGTCCGACTGGAGTGATTGGCACAATTGATCACCATCTTCGCATTCCAGCGAACGTCGAGCCTTTGGCAGATAGACTTGGGCCAGAAGGCGCCCAAGATCTCATGGCCTGGCCTGCTGACGGAACCACCCCGAATCCCATCTTATTGCAAGCCCGCTTGCGGGAGTTTTGGAATCTAGGGGCAAAGGCCGCAGTCTTGGAAGTAACCTCTCATGCCTTAGATCAGAAGCGGGCCGATGGCGTTTCTTTTGATGTCGGAGTATTTACTAATTTAACTCAGGATCATTTAGATTATCATGATTCAATGGAGAATTATTTTTCAACTAAAGTTCGTTTCTTTACAGAAATTTTGAGTGGCAGTCAGAAGACAAATAAAATGGCAATTATCAATGTCACTGATCCCTGGGGCCAGAAACTGAGTGAACTCATCAGGACGTGTGATTTTAAACAGCTGACGTTTGGTCGGGAAACTGGAGATTTCAAATACAGAATAGAAAACATGACGACGACAGAGACGAAATTCAAACTTCAAACTCCTCAGGGTCAAGCTGATGTACAAAGTCCTTTGAGCGGTGAACATAATGTCCAAAACGTGGTGGCAGCGCTGGCCGCGGTCAGTGCTGCGGGCTTTGATTTACGTAAAGCGGTTCATGCCATGGTAAAATTTCCCGGAATTCCTGGGCGGCTTCAGTTGGTGCCAAATTCAAAGGGACGACCTGTGTTTGTGGATTATGCTCATACTCCGGATGGTCTTGAAAGTGTGTTGAAGACTCTTCGTCACGTTCAGTCCCAGGGAGGTCACTCTGGGGCGAAAATTTGGACGGTCTTTGGCTGTGGGGGTGACCGTGATTCTGGAAAGCGCCCTTTGATGGCAGAAATTGCTGAGCGCTTATCAGATCAAGTGATTGTGACTTCCGATAACCCTAGAATGGAAGACCCAGAGAAAATCATTGATCAAATTGTCGCGGGATTTTCCAAAGTTGCCCATTTTAATAGAGAGGTCGATCGCAAAAAAGCCATTGAAATGGCTTTGAAATTTTCGGGACCGAATGATTTGATTCTTATTGCGGGGAAGGGGCATGAAGAGACTCAGCAGCTGGGAAATCAAAAAATTCATTTCAGTGATGTCGAGGTTGCAGAGAGTTTTTTGAAGGGGGAGCAATGAATAGCTGGAGCTTGGAAGATATTGTCGGAGCTGTGGGCGGGACTGTCATCTCAAAAAAGGAATGCCGGTTGACTGGATTAGGTACAGACACCCGACGGGATCTGAGCGGGAATATTTTTTTTGCTCTTCGCGGGGATCAATTCGATGCTCATGATTTTTTACCTAAAGCCTTCGCGCAAGGTGCGGCGGGACTTGTCGTTGATCGCGCAGAGGTCGTAACTGAAGAGCTCAGATCTCTTGGGACGTTAATTTTGGTTCCAGATACCTTGAGAGCCCTCCAGGATTTTGCAAAATGGTATCGCAGCAAGTTAAAGGCTAAAGTTGTAGGAATAACTGGCTCTGCTGGTAAGACCTCGACCAAAGAGTTTCTTGCAACTATACTTGAAAAGAGGAGAAAGGTCTTTTTTTCAAAGGGATCTTTTAATAATCATTGGGGAGTTCCGATTTCACTCTTAGGGATTGAGCCGACTCATGAAGTTGCACTGATCGAAATGGGAATGAATCACCCCGGCGAGTTGACCTCGCTGGTAGAAATTTCCCAACCGGATATTGTGGTGTGCACAATGGTCGGCCAAGCGCATATCGAGCACTTTGGAACCGTCGAACGAATTGCTGAAGCGAAAGAAGAAATATACGTGACATCTAAGCCTTCAGCTACACGAATTTTCAATTTAGATAACCCTTGGACTCTTAAGATGTTCGAAAGGTTTGAAAAAAGCGATCCTGGTGGTTCTAGAATCATTTTTTCAGAATTGGAGCTGGGTCGAAAAAATGTCGATGTCTCTTTGCACGTTGAAGCTATGACCCTTGATGGATTGGTGATTCGTGGAAAAATTCGCGATGTGGAATCTCAAAAAAAAGTGAAAATTTTTGGTCATCAAAACTGTGTCAACCTAATGGCAGCTGCCGCTGCGGCTTTAGCCTGTGGTTTAACGCCTGAAGAAATTTGGCAAGGACTTGGTGAGTGCCACACCGTTTGGGGTCGCAATCAACTGCTCCAGACTGAATCTAAAATTAGAATTCTATTCGACGGCTATAATGCGAATCCAGAAAGTATGCTTGCATTGCTTGAGAACATTTCGCAACTAAAAGCATCTGACTCTGGTCCGACACGTCGAATTGGGGTTTTTGGACAGATGTTGGAGCTGGGTCAGGCTTCAAAGGCGCTGCATGAAAAGTTGGGAGAGCAAGCAGCGAAGGCTGGTTTTTGGGAGGTCTTTTTTTACGGACTTGATTTTCTTGAATTTTCAAAAGGCTTTCGCTCAATCAACTCTACGACGCCTCTGCATGTTCAAGAAAAATTCACTTCAGATTTTGCAGATAGGCTCGTACAGTCAGCAAGGCCTCAGGATTTGATTGTAGTTAAAGGTTCAAGGGGAATGGCTCTTGAGCGAATGATTTTACCTTTAGGTCCCCTGAATTTTGAGAAAGGGTCACTTTGAGCCCATTTTTTCTTGGAACAAAACTTGCTTTGGATAATCAATGGCACTTATTTCTAACATCGGGGGTATTATGACTTTGAATCTCACAGCAAAAATTTTCTTTTTATCGCTTGCCTTTTCTCTTAAAGCAGCCGCTGTTTGCACGGTGCAAATGGTGGGTCCGCAAGGACAACCAGGGCAAGTTTTTCAGTATGATGATTGCCAGAAGGCTCAAGTCGCTTGTGAAATTGCCCTCATGAATCCAGATGCTAGTCCTCCGGGTTCCAGGTGTGTCATTATTGATCCTGGTCAGCCAAATCCACCACCTCCACCCCCGCCGCCACGACCACCTCAGCCTCCGCCACCACCCCAGCCGCCACGGCCACCTCAGCCTCCACCACCATATAATCCTCCACCTCCCTACAATCCGCCAGGCTATCAGGACTCGTGTGAACGTCATGCAACTCGAAATTATTTCTCTCGGTCAGAAGCTGAGCGACTATGTTTAGGAGCAAGATCAGAAATGCCTGCATATTGCGCAGTGGAGGCTCTCGATAGATCATTGAGTCGGACCGAAGCTATTAGGCTTTGCAGATTGGCGGAGACTCTAGAGCCTGTGGAGTGCCAACAAGAGGCCTATCAAGATGTTTTTGGTTGGGCCGAATCAATTCAACTGTGCAGTAATAACGGAAGTCTCTGGAATTCGGCATGTGCTATTGACTATTATCGCAGGAGTCGCTCGACATCGCAGGCCGTAGCCCAGTGTAGAAATAGATAAAGGGAATTTAATGATAGCAGCTGGCTCGAAGTATTGTTGGCACCAACTTGATACTTCGGGCCTGACATGACTCAGACCCGAAAGCATTTTTAAAAGCTCGCCATGGCATTGAGGTTAATTTGGGCAATTCTTGTTGGTCCAACGTAACACTCACTCTTAAAGATGATCATATTGCTTACTTTTCCTAGGCGTTTGACTCGGGTTAAGTCAACAAAAGTATCTATTGTGGCACCTTCTTCGGCTAAAGCAAAATACTCTGTATCGCAACCGAGAAGTGAAACCTCAGGTTTTGTTCCTGCAAAAAAAGGTGCCAAGGTCAGAGCGCCAGCTTGTGCTACCAGTTCACTCAACACAGTAGATGGTAGAACCTTCCGATCAAGCCAAAAACTCTTCGGTTTGAGAGTCGATCTCGTATGAATTTTTGTTCCAACCAACTTAGTTTGATCCAAATCAGATTTACTTTCGCCAGAAAGATAGGTTTGGATTTCAACTGGATATTGGGAATCAACGAGTTCATCGACTAAGACAATCGGCTCGCCATGGGGTAAGTAGGCGCGAATTTGAGAAGCCGTCCATAGGGGTGCCTTTGGTTGAGATTTTGCTCCACTAGTCAGAGAAAGTTCGATCTTAGAAAAAGAAAACTCACCGTCTGCGATCGTCTCAGTTCCGCTGAGAATTTTTCCAGAACAGACCTTTGCATCGGGGGATTCCTGTGTGGTATTACAAGAAAACTCAATTGGTAGATTTGCGGTGAGTGGCTTTCGAAAGCGAAGTCCAGTAATCTTTCTTAATGACCAATCAGGCCCCCCGCACTTTTCGGAAAGAAGGAAGGCAGATAATGCTCCCGGCATCAGGGGGCTTTTTGGAAAATGATGGGTAAAAATACTCATTCCCGAGGAAAAGGTGACTGGGGAATTCGTCTGCACTGATTTCCGAAATTCTGTATAATTCATCCGGTCATATTGGCGTGAGAATAATCATATATTCAAATTCAAAATAAAAAAACTTAGTTTAATATCTAGATGATAACGCATGGCGGTTTGCAATGACACCAACGACGACAAGCTGATTGCAGATCGACATTCAACGGTCGAACAGTGAAGATTTCTTCCCTGCGCCAAAGAGAAAAAGCAGATTAATTGAGTGTGGAAATTTTACCTTGAGAATAATATTTTCATTTTTTATTTCATATCGCTTTCAGGGAGTATGTTCAGAGTATTAAGTGAGGTTTGCGAGCGTCTATGGAAGGAATTTCAGAGAAATCAGAAAATCAGAAATTGCGCTCTTGTGTCATTTGCTAATTTGTTGTATAAGACGACCTTCTTGATTTCATTAAAAGGATTTTAATTCGTTCTGGGAGGACACAGCGTGAATCACAACACGGATTTGGATACTGATTTGGATACCGATTTAGATTCAGAGCTTGAAGCTGATGGGGCCTTGGATGCGGCGGCAGAGGCGGCGGCAGAAGCTGCCGAAGAGGACCTAACTCCGGAGCAACGACGGGCGGCTGAAGAGGCCGAGGCTTTAGAGGCCTTGAAGAATATGGGACCTCTGACAGAGGAAGAAGAGGACCTTAATCTTGACGAGATTGATGATATTTTAGTTTTGACCGAGGACAAATTTCCCCGATTCACTTTGGCCAAAAACAAAGCTCGATTTCTAAGGATGGTGAGCTGGTATCGTGGTAAGGAAGAGTGGATTGAAGTGGCCCCCCTGAGTGGAGTGACCAAGCTTTTTAAGCAACAAACCAAAGAGTTAGAGGGCATTCGTTCTTCTAAGCTTGACTATGAAATGGAGCTTGAGACAGGCACTCTGACTCCTTCTCAGCGTTCTTATCGCAGAGATGAGCTCAAAATGTGTAAGGTGCAGGAAAAGATGGCTGTTCACCTTATTTCAAAGCTCCAGGTTAAGATTAAGTCTGGCCGCCGCTGATTGGTCATGGCAACGGCCCTAGCGCTTGATTTGGTACTGGATTTGGTCTTGGATTTGGCGTTGGACTTAGAAGACTCGAGCCAGATTTTGGTCCCAGGGGCCGTGAAAAAACCAGTAATTTCAGATAGTTAAGAAAATCAAATTTATTTTCTCCGACCCCTTAATTCTCACATTGGATCGCCGATAGGTTCAGTGTTAGCGAGAGTGTTTCAAAATGAAGAATGAAGGGGAGGAATCCGATGTCGCGTTCAATGGTTATTATGGTCAGTGACAATGCTGACTCTGTCGAAGCTACCAAGCGAGCCTATCAAGGTTCAACTGATATTACTTTTCAAGTCTATTCGTCTAGTCAGTGGAGAGAGGGATTAGAGAGCCCATTTTTTCGCCAACAGTTGACACAAGGGGTGCCAGCTCTTTCCCTCGGTTCGAGCCCGCTTCACCCTGAAGAAGGCAAAGTTATTGCCTTTCCGTCGCTGCCCCATGAGCCACAGGTGTTTCGAATGGATGATCTCGAGGCAAAGGCGATCGAGAACGCTATTGTTCAATATAAAGGTAATTTGACTGAAGCTGCCAAGGCATTAGGCATTGGGCGGGCAACCCTCTACCGCAAAGTCAAGCAGTACCGTTTGGATCCATCAGTCGCTCGCAAAAAGAGAATGGCTGCTTAGATTTATGAAGTGCCAGATCGGAGTTATGATCTGGTTTATTCTCTTTCTTGGGGCATTCCGCTTGGGTGCCCAGCTTGTCAAAAGGCAAATTCCTCTGCGTTCAGCGTTTCAGGACATCTGCCATAAGGTGAACTCTAAGATCTATCTTTCGACCAAACAATTGTCGAACTGGCCTCGTGAATGTCTGGCAGAAGCTCAAAAAATTGAAGCTAACGACGACGTAGTCCAAGTGACGATGAGAGCGAACGCGTTTTTTTCACGTCTCAAAGTTTCACACCTCGGGGTTTTTGGCCCGAGTGAAGTTCAGCGTGTTTGGAAAAGCCAATATCGAACAACCGGAATTCAAAGTAGATATGTGGACGGTGAAGTTGTCGTAGTCGACCTAGTTCCAAATTCCCCTGCTCTGCGTGCTGGGCTCAGGCGTGGGGATCTCTTAAAAACAATTAACGGAGAATTGGCCCAGGTCGCAGAAGCTGAGACTGAGGCCGGGGTCTATGGAATCGTTCGCAAGGGTCGGGCGTTTGATATCAAGATCGAAACCGCCGAGCTTCAAGTCGATGATCACATTCAGTGGAAGAGGTTGGATGCTGAGACGACATTAATCACGATTCCAAGTTTCAGAATTGAATTTTTTGAAGATCAGTTATGGAAAGACAAGATTCAGAGTCAGATAAAGAAAACCTCGCGGGTGATTGTGGATCTCCGACAGAATCATGGTGGAAATTTTGTGGCTGGAATGAGGTTCTTGTCCAGTTTTCTCTGTGAACCAAAGATCGTCGGAAGACTTTATAAGCCCAAAGGCCAAAAGGCTCGGGATGTTATCTTGAGTGATGATTCGATGGAGGATTCTCAAGTTTCACTGTTGGCCAATCATGATGAAGTTAAGCTTCAATCATTTCCCGACTATGGATGTTTGAAAACAAAACTTGTTGTGTTGGTAGGTGCTCAAACGGCCTCGACGGCGGAAATTGTGGCCGAGGCTCTCAGGGATTTTGCAGGAGCGCGAATATTGGGAGCAAGTTCTGCGGGTCTCTGTTTGGTGGGCATTTGGTATCCCTTACCGGCTTTTGGCGCAGACTATATGATTTCGATTCCAGAAGCCGTCTATGAAACTGGATCTGGGCGACTTCTCGAGGGCGATGGCGTTCAGATTGATAAAACTCTTTATGAAAATCTAGAAGACTATATAAGAGGTCAGGATAGTCTGGTCGAACAGGCTCATCAGGTCTTAAACGCAGCCGTTCAGTCTACGAAATAAAACTCGGACCGGTGGCGTGCTTTGGAGATTGAATTGAACAAAACTGAAAAACCCAATGAAATACAGGGACATCCAAAATCAGGAGACCAAAAAAATGGATCTTCTAAGCTTGGACAGGCAAAGATTGGACATTTAAAGGAAGGACAGACTGGGCAAGGTCGACCAGGTATAAATCAGCTGACCTCCCATGTCGTCAATACAGAGAAGCGGCATACTCAATTTACGGATTCTTTTTCTGAAGAAGTTTTTACGCTGACCTATAAGTTTGCTGGTGAAGGCGATATTAACGACAGGCACCTATCTATGGCCAAGGATTTGGCTTCGGTTGAAGAGCCAGGTGTTCGAGATTATTGGACAAGTCGTTTTTTGGATATTCTGGAAGATTTCAAATTTGTACCGGGTGGACGAATCACGTCAAATGCGGGAACTGGCCTCAAGGGCACCACTTATATTAATTGCTTCGTCAGTGGTTTTCGAGGTGAAAATCAGGACTCAATGGAAAGCATTATGGATGAGTTGCGGCGGCAGGCCCTGATACTTAAGTCAGAAGGGGGTTATGGTTTTTGTGCTGACGTTATGCGTCCTCGTGGGGCCTATGTTGAAGGCATCGGCGGAGAGTCACCAGGGGCAGTTAAGCTTCTGGAGATGTGGGATTCGCAAAGTGCTGTTATAACAGCGGGAAGCGGGTTTAAGAAGAAAACGAAAAAAGGAAAAACCAAAATCAGAAAGGGTGCCCAGATGGTCACTCTTTCAGTATTTCATCCCGATATCGAAGAATTTATTACGGCCAAGCAAACTGCGGGTCGGCTCACAAAGTTCAATATGTCTGTCTTGATATCAGATGATTTCATGGCAGCGGTGGAAAAGGGAGCGCCTTGGAATTTGGAATTTCCGGATTATGATATAGTTAAAGGTGAGTATAAAAAATATTGGGACGGAAACCTGAAAGCCTGGAAAGCTCGAGGCTTGCCTGTTAAAGTCTACAAAACTTTTTCTGATGCCAATTTACTTTGGGATCTTATTATGAAATCGACATACAGTCGAAATGAGCCCGGGGTCCTTTTTAATGACACAATTAACAAACTCAACAATTTATATTACACTGAATATATTAATGCGACAAACCCCTGTGGTGAGCAGGTTTTGCCTGTCGGTGGTTGCTGTCTTTTGGGATCTCTAAATCTGACTCAGTTTGTAGATCCAGCCAAACAAAATTGGGATTATGAAAAACTCAAAGAAGTGATTCCGGCGGCTGTTCGATTTATGGATAACGTGAACGATAAAACGTTGGTGCCGTTGCCAGAGCAAGAAGAAAGCCTGAAGACAAAAAGACGGATTGGTTTGGGTGTTCTAGGTTATGGATCGGCCCTGATGATGATACAGGTCAAATACGGTTCCTCAAAGGCCCTCAAGTTAACAGAAGAGCTTTGTAGTTTTATTATGAACGAAGCTTACAAGGCCTCAGCAGAGCTTGCCCAAGAAAAGGGACCTTTTCCTCTGTATGATCGTGAGAAATATCTCAAAGGAGAATTTGTAAAAAATCTTCAGCCCAAGACTCTTGAGATGATTGGAAAGCATGGAATCAGAAACAGTCACTTGCTCTCGATCCAGCCAACAGGAAACAGTTCGGTTTTTGCCAATAATGTATCTGGCGGACTAGAGCCTTTGTTTATGTCGGATTATACAAGAACGGCGATGCAGCCATTTCCACCCGAGGGATTGGGTATTCCTCAAGATGTAAACTGGGAAGCTAAGGCTTTTTCGGTCAAGGGACCAGCCACGAAGTGGGAATGGGCCAAAGAGGGTGATGAAAATCTATTAGTGACCACTTTCAACGATGAGGTTTGGAAATTTGATACTTCTCGCGGGCTCCTGAAAGAGTCTCGGGTGAGGGATTATGCGGTCAGATATCACGAGACTCACAAATCTTGGGACCCCAAGGCCGATTGGGCAGCAACCACCTTTAATTTGAAAATAGATGATCACATTAAAACGATGGCTGTTTTTTCTCGCTATATAGACTCAGCCATGTCAAAGACTGTGAACATTCCGCACGATTATCCCTATGAAGATTTTAAGCGTCTTTATTTAGAGGTTTATAAGACTGGCACGATAAAAGGTTGCACGTCTTATCGTGAAGGCACAATGACCGCGGTTCTTTCTGCAGAAAGCACCAAAGCTGAGCAAGAAAACAAGGGCGTCATCCGCACAACTGCGACCTCTCGTCCGACTTCTTTGGACTGTGATATTCATCATTTAACTACATCTGGTGAAAAATGGGTGGTCTTGGTCGGTTTGCTAGACAATGACCCCTATGAGGTCTTTGCCATGAAGCAGAGTGGACTGTCGCTGCCTTTGAATCTGAAGGTTGGAAAACTCGTGAAGCTCAAGTCGCGGGTTTACAATTTAGAAACAGAAGATGGCTGGGTCTTACGAGATATCAGCAAGTTTTTCGAATCGAGTGAACAAGAAGCCCTCACTCGGATGATTTCGACAGCCCTGAGGCACGGAGCCGACATTGAATTTATCGTATCTCAGCTCATAAAGAGCGAAGGGACGATCACTTCTTTTTCGAAAGCCATTGCTCGCACTTTGAAGAGATATGTGACCAAAGTCATCAGTATGAAATGTTCTGATTGTGGAAGTGGCCACGTGAAATTACAGGAGGGCTGTTACGTTTGTCTCGATTGTGGAAGCAGCAAGTGTCAGTAATATGATCCTTGTCATAAAATCTTAAGGGGCAAGGTCTCGATCTTGTCAAAGTTTTTATTTTTGCCTCCAAAGAGAGACTTGGCTCTTTAGTTTTATTTTTGAAACCCGAATGATTCTCAGTACGGAAAACTCATACGTAACGAGGTTTAAGGTGTTTCGAAAATTGTCCCTCCGATTCAAAATGTTTTTGATGTTCTTCCCGGTCCTGTTGGGTTTAGTTGTCGTTGCGGGGCTGATTTTGAAAGACCTTCACAAACGGTCAGCGACTATGGCCGGAGTCGCGATCGTGGCAGACTCCATAAATGATCTTGGAAATTTGGTGCACAATACTCAACTTGAAAGGGGGCTTTCTAACAAGTATTTAGGCGGCAATCTTTCAGAGGGTGAGCTAAAAAAACAAAGGGAGATCGTCGACAAGCTTTCGGCTGAAGCTCATAAAATGTACACCCAGTTACCGCTCAGTGACAGTCAACGTAAAGGTCTTGAGAGTGAGCTCAATTCTATTTTAGCCATTCGAGGAAAAGTCGATGCCAAGGCGCCTTCTGCAGAAATCGTGGTAGAGTATTCTAGCTACATCAGGAATCTTATCAACGCTGAAAGCCAACTTATTGGTTTATTTCCGGGGACAAAATTTACGGATTCTCTGATTGCACTTGTTGTTGGTGAGTTGACTAAGGAAGCATTTGGTCGCTCGCGGGCGGGATATTCAGGAGTGTTTCTTAAAGATTTGCCCGTCGGCAGCGAAACACTTGTCATGCTCGAGGCCAGTCGCGGAGGCATTGCCGCCCACGGAACTTCACCGGTTCTGGGGGCGCTTCCCAAGCTGCGGGCGAAGTTTGCCGAAATTTTTTCCTCAGATCGCTGGAAAAGCTTGGATAGGGAAATGGGATTGGTGGCTCAACTGGCTGCAAAGGGAAATTATGGTGTAGATGGGCAAAAGTTTTTTTCGGAAATCAGCTTGTTGATTGATGATATCAGCCCAGCGCTCCAATCTGAGGCGAAGGTCTTGTTTAACGAAGCTCAGCAGGAAGAGAAAAAAACAAAATCCGCTTTTGTATTCTTCGGAATTCTTTTGGCGTTGTCAGTCGTTGGACTGAGTATTTATGGCTTTTTAAGTTCGAGAGGAATTATCAGGAGTCTGGAAGGGGTTGCGTCTGTGCTTTCTGAGGGGGCTAGGAGTGTTGGTAAGGCCACTAAAGATATTGGGTCGGTGAGCAGTGATTTATCGTCAAGCACCCACGAGCAAGCTGCAGCTTTGCATGAAACAATGGCTTCGATCCAATATATTGGATCTATGATTACAAGAAATTCAGAGAATGCAAAACTTTCCGAACAAGTTGCTGCCCAGGGAAATGACGAAGCTCAAAAGGGTCAGCAGGCAGTTAACCAAATGATTGGTGCGATTGGTGAAATCTCAAGAGCCAATACAGAAATCGCAGATCAAATTGATCATAGTAATCAGCAACTAACTGAAATAGTGAAATTAATTCAAGAAATTGGAAACAAAACAAAAATTATTAATGACATTGTTTTCCAAACTAAATTGCTTTCATTTAATGCATCGGTTGAGGCGGCGAGGGCTGGTGAATATGGAAAAGGTTTTGCTGTTGTGGCGGAAGAGGTTGGAAATCTCGCCCAAATGAGCGGAGCTGCAGCCAAAGAAATTTCTCAGATGTTAGAAGGAAGTATTTCGCGAGTTGAAACCATTGTTACCGAATCCAAAGAGCGCGTGGAGCATCTTGTGATTGAAGGTAAGAGCAAGATTACTGCAGGGACCGAGGTCGCAAAACGTTGCGGCGATTCCCTCGCCGGAATTGTGACCAATGTTGGTGAGCTTAAGCGGCTTGTGAGTGAGATTTCGGAAGCGAGTCAAGAGCAGACCCTAGGTATGGGCGAAATTACCAAAGCCGTCGCACAACTTGAGGTTGTGACCCAGAATAACACCAATGCGGCAACAAACTCAGAGAGTGCTAACAAAGCCCTGAATGGTCAGACTGATTCCCTGAATGATATGGTCAGAGAATTGGGAGCTATTATCAATGGTGGAAATAGTCAGTCTCACGATCCAGATGATTTTAATGAAGGAGACGCTGCGCCAACCTTGGAAGATGGCAGTGAAGGCGGTCAAGATTCGGATTCCTCTGCTCCGTCGCGAGTTCAAAAATCAGCCTAGAAAATTCATTGATGTGGGGATGAGGTCAGGTTCTAATTTCTGCAGGAGTCTTGAAACATCCCCCTCTGAACATTTAATTTAAACGAACTTCCTGAAAAACATTCAACACGGTGGTTGCTGTTGCCGTGAGGTCATCCAAAATATTCGCTACGAAATAGGCATGTTGATTCCAAACGGCACGGGTGGGCATCCAGGAGTTCGCCTGACTCGGCGCAAAGACCCGAAGCCCGGTGGTCGCAAGAGCTATTGGATTTTCTTCTTTTGCATATCGAACAGAGGCATTTTCGCCTGTGGCCCCCTCCACATAGCTACGGGACCCATTATTTTCAACCCACATGTTATTGGCCACAACAATGAGCTTGGCAGCTCCCGATCCGTCCAAATCAGCAACCACGGGGTATTCATAGATAGTTCCCGACGGATTGATGTCTTTCCATATAGTTTTTAAATCTTTGGTTCCATCCATTTCATAAATTCTGATATATCTTTCGTCTCCATATATTATTTCTGGTTTTCCGTCTCCGTTGAAGTCAAAAGAAGTCAATCCTGTCGCAAGGCTGCTGCAATCTTGTGTGACGCTGCCAGCGACAATCTCGCCGCGATTGTTGAAAATTGTCAGTGACCTTCCGGTAGCGACAGCGATTTCCAATTGGTTTGGACTGCCGCTAAAATGTCCAATTGTGGCCTGGCCACCGCCGATCAATCCATTTCCGCAGACGATCTCAGAATGTTCAGATAGAGATTTGTCTATCAAGACTTCGCCAGTGAGTCCATTATAGATCGTCAGGTTTCCGCCACCAGAAACGACCACCTCGATACCTGGAACCTTCGGCATTAAATCAGCCACCGCAGGAAAGCCGGGTCTCAAGAATTCAAAGAGCCGGTGTCCATTATTGTCGGCGACTCCAATTCGATCCAGAATATTTAACTCACTATTTGGTTGGGTCTTGAGGCTGGCGGCAAAGGAGGTGCACATAACACTTTGTTCCTTTTGGTAATCCAAAATAGTTCGGGGGACCCTAAAGGAATTTTCCTCAATGATGAATCGCCCAGCCAAAATTTGAGTTGTGTTATCGTTGTATAGTTTAGCAGCCGAAAAGCCATGGTGGCAGCTATTGATCACAATGGCCTTTGGGGTTGTTTCATTGGTAAAGCCGAAGGGAAGTTCCCAGCGTAGACTTCCATCAAAATTAAGCGCAATAGCTTTTGTTCTAGATGCGTGAAGATAAACAATTTCAGCCTTTCCGTCATGATCCAAATCAACAAGGAGAGGGGTTGTTGTCGCAAAAGGTCGAAGAGCTTCAGATGAAATTGAGAACTTGGGCATTCCGGTGATGCCAGAAAGAACCCGAAGTACACCCTTTCCGCTGTAGGCTGTGTCTAAGTAAGAAGTGAAGACAATTTCGGCCTTCCCGTCTCCGTCAATATCACCCACCGCCGGCGACGCCATCACTTGCTTGTAGGTCGGTTCGATATCATTTGCATAGTCCCAGGCATAGAGGAGTTTTGGCTTCACGGCGTCAGCAGAGACTTCCTGGCAAACTGGGGTGCTGCCGGGCTGGTCAACAATATTATGGGTTAGCGGCTCGCTTTGAGGCGAAACAGTAATATCACCATTTTGACTGCAATTCTGAAAGGCTAAGAAGACAGGCACAGCTGTAAGAAAGATTAATATCACTGGATTCTGTCTCAAAAAGGATCTCATCGAACACCCCGCCCCATTGTTAAATCAAAACATCAATCCCCGTGCGCATGTATACCTGCAAAGTGGACGCCGTGCTTAAACTCAAATAATGCACAAGGCATTGATTATCGTCGTCAAGGGGTTAGGCGGGTGACTTGTTATTTCGAACACCCCTGGGAGGACAGTCAGTCAATACGGCGGGGATCACTCTCAAAAATATAGACCCTTCGCGTAATCACTTCAGGTCTAAAATTGAAGAGTGCCAGGATTTGTTGATATTTCAGTCAGAGTTCTCTAGCATACAAAGCCTAGCATACAACTCAAGCATTGCCCCTATATGAGGAGAGGAATTTCATGCAATCCAAAATTGAAACAACTGAAGAATTAGTGCAGGGAGTCTACATTAAAACCGCAGAACGATTGGCGGTGGTGAGAGGTCGATTAGGGCGACCATTAACTTTGGGCGAGAAAGTTTTGTTTGGGCATTTGGACGATCCGAAGAATCAGGAGCTCAAGCGTGGTGAGAGTTTTCTTTTGTTGCGGCCTGATCGAGTGGCTATGCAGGATGCCACAGCTCAGATGGCATTATTGCAGTTTATGCTGGCAGAGAAATCAGAGGCGGCCGTTCCGTCGACCGTGCATTGTGATCATCTGATACAGGCCTATCAAGGAAAAGAAAAGGATATGGCCGCAGCAAACAAGGCCAATGAAGAAGTTTATAAATTTTTGGCAACGGCCTCATCGCGATACAATATTGGGTTTTGGCAACCGGGGGCTGGAATTATTCATCAGGTGATTTTAGAAAATTACGCTTTTCCGGGTGGTTTAATGATCGGAACCGATTCTCACACGCCAAATGCCGGCGGACTGGGAATGTGTGCGATTGGGGTTGGGGGCTCGGATGCCTCAGATGTGATGGTGGGACTTCCGTGGGAAGTTAAGAATCCAAAAATGATTGGTATTCATTTAAAGGGGAAACTCAATGGATGGACATCTGCAAAAGATGTGATTTTGAAACTCTGTGGAATGCTAACAGTAAAAGGTGGAACGGATAAGATTGTTGAATATTTTGGAGAAGGAACCTCTTCAATCTCTTGTACAGGGAAAGCAACGATCACCAATATGGGTGCTGAGCTTGGGGCCACTTGTTCAATTTTTCCCTATGATGACCGTATGGGAGCCTATTTGAAGATGACCAATCGGGCAGGGCTTGCGGCCATTGCTGACAAAAATAAGGATTTACTCACGGCGGATCCAGAAGTCGCCAAAGATCCCAAGAAATATTATGACGAAGTTTACGAAATTGATTTATCTACTCTGGAGCCACATTTGGTGGGGCCGCATTCTCCGGATATTGCGCGGCCTATTTCAGCAGTGGCAAAAGAGGCCGTTGAGAAGGGCTGGCCACTCAAGCTATCAGCGGCTTTGATTGGTTCCTGCACAAATTCTTCCTATGAAGATATTGGCCGATCTACTTTTGTCGCTAAGCAAGGGTTGAGCGTTGGCATTAAAATGGTGCAACCATTTCTAGTCACTCCAGGGTCAACTCAAATTCAGAAAACTATCGAGCGAGATGGTCAGATGCAGACCTTAACTGACTTGGGCGCCAATGTTCTTGCGAATGCCTGTGGACCTTGCATTGGACAGTGGAAACGGGATGAAATTAAATCAGGGGACAAAAATACAATTGTGACTTCATTCAATAGAAATTTTCGCGGACGAAATGATGCAAACAATGATACGCTTGCGTTTATTGGTTCTCCAGAGCTTGTGACCGCGCTAGCTTTGGCCGGCCGCATAGATTTTAATCCGATGACCGATGAGCTCCAAGGACCGAAAGGGAAAATCAAACTTGAAGCGCCGGTGGCGCCAGAATTGCCAAGTCGGGGTTTTGTCGCTGATCTTGAGGGTTATCAGAAGCCCGCAGGATCTAAGGCTCAGGTCGCAGTGAGCCCAACATCTGAGCGTTTGCAGTTTCTAAAGCCATTCCCGGCCTGGGATGGGAAAGACTTTGTGGATCAGATCGTCTTGGCCAAGGCTCGAGGTAAATGCACCACAGATCATATTAGCCCTGGGGGCAAATGGCTCAATTATCGCGGACATTTGGATCATATTTCAGACAATATGCTATTTGGTGCTGACAATGCTTTTACCAAAGAAATTGGAAAAGGGAAAAATCAACTGACAGGGCAGGGGGGGCAAGAGTTTTCAAAACTGGCCCGGGAGTACCAAAAAGCTGGCAAGGGATGGGTGATTATTGGGGATGAAAATTACGGGGAAGGCTCTTCCCGAGAGCATGCCGCCATGTCACCCCGTTATTTGGGAGTGACCGCTGTCGTTGTTAAGTCTTATGCGCGTATTCATGAAACAAACTTAAAAAAACAAGGTGTCTTGGCTTTACATTTTAGTAACCCTGCTGACTATGAAAAAATTCAGGAAGACGATCAAATCAGTTTCTTGAATTTGTCGGCTCTTGCGCCAGGTCAGCCAGTTAAAATGGTTCTAAAGCATAACAACGGGACGACGGAAGAGGTCCAGCTGACACACACCTATAACGCGGAACAACTGAAATGGTTTAAGGCTGGGTCTGCCTTGAATCTGATCCGTCATCAGTCCTAATTATTTAAAGTTAGAGGAATATAGGGGCCCTTTTGGGCCCAGCAATATTGTAAAGAGTACTTTATTCGAAGTACGCCAACTTCAAGAATTGTGAAAATTTGTCGTTTAGGCTATAGTCCGACCCCTGATTTGGGGGGGGCGTTTCATGAGTCTATTGAGTTCTGATTTAACAAATTTAATTGTCAATTCTGAAGTGAATTCGGCTGTGAAATCCAAACCAGAGTCAACATTGGGTCTGCCTATTCTGGACGTTAAGGAACTTGAATTGCCAGAGGCTCTCTTTGTCCATCCTGTGAGTTCAATATCACTTCTGGAAGGGGTTGCTCTTTTCGAATTGATTGGTGTCTCTTGGATGATGGCCTTGACCTATCAAAACTGGAGCCATGAAACCCACGAACATGCCTACGACGAAGTCAGACATACTAAATTGATTCAAGACTGCGCAAAAAAGTGTAGATGGGCTCTTTCAGATGAACAAATAATTTTGGAAACAAAACTGACGAAGATTTTCTATATTGAAACCGAAAAATATTTGCAGAATCTTTCGCGTCGAGTGTTTAAACTCACGTATCATCAAAAAACCTGCGATTCCAAATTTGCAATTTCATCCTATGCACTCTTGGCCTTTTTGATTGAGCGACGAATCATGAAAATATATCCAGCCATGGTGAAGTATAGTCAAAACACCACAATCCAGACAGTTGCAAGATCTATCATTCACGATGAGAGGCAGCATTTGACCCTTGTGACTGGAAAGCTTCCGAGCGGATTAGATTTTGCTGAATCTTCTCAAGATGAAATTATTCTGATGGAACGGAAGCTTGCTAATGAATGGATGAGGTCTCTGATTCAAGGTTTTTCGGAAATACTTAAGGAAGCTTGATGCGCGCCATTCTCTTTCCAGGATTGGATTCACTTTTTGTTGCCTCAAAAATCAAGAGGTGGCTTGATTTTGATTTTATCAAGCAATCACTCAATGAAACATCCTTGAAGTTGTCCGAACTCACGAATCAAAGTGAAGACTTACTAACGTTTATCAGAGATACACACCGGCCCTATCTAGTGGATCTTGATCGATCCCTCGTTTGTCTGACGGTGCTTCAGGTTTCGATTGCGACCAATCTCAAAAATAAAATAACTGATCTTGGTCTAATACAAGGATGCAGTCATGGCGACATTGCGCGATCGGTGATGGTCGAAAGTATTTCCCTGAACGACGCTATTGAAATCCTTTGGAGTTTCACGTTTTTGAGAAAGTTGCTTCCGGACGGGGTGACGGCAACAGTCAGAACCAAAGACGGGACCCCGATTTCAGAGGCTCATATCGCCTGGTTTAATGCCGAGGAAACACCGATCAGTCTGTGGTCAAAGGAGCATGGAACAATTGGGTCCGAGACTTACAAAATTAGTTTACTTTCTAGCACGGCCGCAGACAGGAATCTTAAGATCAAAAATATGCTCCCATTTCCAGTGCATACACCCGCATTAATGCCTGCGATCGAACTTCTAAGAAAGACCTCAGACTTGTGGCCAGTCTCAGCTCCAAAGCATGGTACAGTTTCCAGCGTTTGGGTCAGAGACATCACATCGGCCCAAGAATTAAAAGATGAAGTCTTGGCTGGGGCGATTCAGCCGGTTCGGTGGATAGAAACATTGGATTACCTCTATCACGAAAAGAAAATTCGAGAGTTCATCAATATAGGACCGAGTAATACTCTGACTTCCTGGGTTTTTGAAAGTAACCAATATCCAGAGCTCAAGGTGATTGAGGCTTGGGATCTACTATGAACGAAGTTTTTGTCATGGGTGCTTTATTGATGACTGTGCTGTATCGACATTTTGTAGGTCCGGTGTTGTTTTTCAAATTCTTCTATCGAAATCTCAAGCGATGGCAGAGATTCAAAATTCAGAAAAAGGCACCATTGATTGAAAAAATCAAATTCGATAAAAAGAACACTTTTAAATCCGCTGTGGTTGATCTTTCAATTATTGGAATTGTTTTTGTTTTATATGCTCGGGGACATATGAAGCTCAATTTCGATTTCGATTTAGATTGGCAAAATATTGCAAGCAATGTTGTGGTTTTTGGGTTGCTGTTTTTTATTCAGGATTTGTATTTTTATCTGACCCATGCTTTATTTCACAGGAAAAAGCTCTATCGCCACGTTCACGCCATTCACCATCACTCGACGAATCCCACGCCTTGGACCTCTTTTAGCCATCATTTTCTAGAAAATTTCGTTGAGCTTCTGGTCTATCCCCTTGTTCTTTATTTTCTACCCTTGAATTTCTTTGTCTTGATATTTTTTGTATTGACGACCACGACCATCAATTTTTTGGGCCATTGTGGGTTTGAGGTTGAAAGCCTCAGTCTTTCACGATTTAGATACTTCAAGTGGGTGGCTAGTTTCACTTTTCACAATCGACACCATCAGTATTTCAATGGGAACTACGGCCTCTATTTCACTATTTGGGACAGGGTCTTTAAGACTGAGATCAAGTGAATTCAGTCATTCCAAAAACTGCCAACTCGCCGCGGGTATATAAGTCAGTATCCCAGAGATAGCATGATCGAAGATCCCTGTGTTGTCGGTAAGAACAGAACAGATACGTCATTTTGAACCGATTTTGGCTTGGCGCCGGTCCAAATATCAATAACTTCCCATATATGAAAACCAAGCCAGAGTCCGCCCCCAACCAGGGCTTTCATCGTATCAGCACAATCGCCTCGATCTCTCGGATTTCTTTCATTCTGGCGATTTCGGCAGTCCGCCGAAGCCAATAAGCCAACCCCGATGGCCTGCGTGACCGAAAACAGTAACCCTTTGAAATAATATCTATCTTGAATGAGGTGACCAAGACCAAATCCTAAAGTGGAACCTAACACGCCCCCAGTAATGTACTTTCCTTTCGGGATTGTCTTCTCGGGCGAGGTTTCGGTTTCAATTTTCTGATTCTTCGATTCGCCAAGGTCAGGTGAATCTTCGGCCCGAACAAAACACCCTATGAGAAGGACGAATCCAAGCATAAACATTTTATTCATAAAAAGCGTCCTTTCGGTGAACCCGGTGCTTATCTCCATCACCTGAGCGTTTATTTGAACAAAAATTTTCCTTGTGTCACAACGACGAATCTCCTGAGTTACCCCGTCTGGATAATCAGGAGATTCAGTTTACTAAAATTAGCTGTCAGAAGATTTACGAAACCCTTATGGGTCAATTTGCTCTTCGGCTTTGTCGAATTCCGTCACTTTTGCTCTCCACTGAGCTAAGATCTTATCTCGTTGTGCGATCCTTTTCTTGCTCACGCTTGAACTGCATACTTTTCAGTTATCGGAAGCGGACGGTATCTATCTGAATCACAGAAGCCTATCTTTGAATCTTTCATATAAGCGTCAACATCTTTAAAAATACTATTGTAAAAAATTTCAGCGCCTTCCAATTTTCCATCTCGATCTGAATCATTGCCGTAAAAACCTTCCTGATTATAGGCGGCCGAGCTTGCGCCTATTTTAGCTGGATCAGTAAAAAACAAAAAATAGAGCTTTTGCTTTGACTGTTTCATTAACGCCTGATGCGTTCGTTACCTCGAAATCCTGAGGGGTATCCAGCCATTGATTATAGAAGCTATACCAGTCTTTAACCGATGAGGCCTTTGTTTGATATTTTTTCAAATGATTGTCTAAGGTTTTCCAAACTCCGGCTTCCCCGCGTACTGCTGTCGCAACATGAAATTGCCAAGTTCCAATTGGAATGAAACCCATTGGCTTCATTGTCCCAACAAGAAACACTTTTTTAATTGATTCCTTGACTAGCCCGCGTAATCCAGCGGCATTAGCATAATAATGGGCTCTTAAGAAGCAAAATCCAAAGTTCCCTTGCGGATCATATATCTCTCTGAGAGATTTGATGCCATCTGTTGCTGGACTATAATTGATTGAAATAGCGGTATCTAATAGTTGTCTGTCAGTTATATAATTAACATGATGTCTTGCTTGACCCGCACTAAGAACCGGGAGAGGCCGGTTATTCATTTTTTCAATCAATTCATTATTTCTATCTTCTACAGCTTGTTCTACTTTGAAGGTTTTAACGACAGCAGATAGATCTTGTTCAGCGGCACCTTCGCCAGTAAAATTTAACAATCTGTTTTTTCTGGCGAAGAGAAAAAGTGAATTACCATCCATTGCATTAACTTCATCAACCACTTTTTTTACGATGACTTTCATTTCCTGAAGTTTCAGTTCGTATAGGGACGCGCCAACATTGTATCCAGTACTCTCATCACTTCGATACAAATGATTGTTTGCATTGAATGATGGGGCAATTCCAGGCGAAATTCCCATTGCTGTCGACTGAAAAATTGAAAGTAGTAAAATACTACTTAAGATAGATTTCTTGTTGATTGGGCGGTTACGTTCGGTCATCATTTCCTCCGTTAAATTTGTATTGGTCGTCAAAGCACAAAAATATCAAAGTCTGACGGATGTCTTTTCATCCATTGTGAATTCGATCTTTTGTAAAAAGATGGACCGTAGACTCGCTTGGACGCAGTAGCAGGAACTATTCCAGCCTAGTAACGCCACTGACTTGAGCGGAAGGCAAACAAGTGTCAAAGGTCTCGAAATTGAGCCACAAAGGTCTTTGGCCGAATCGAATTTTGATCGCGCCTTTAGTGTAAAGAGCAGAGGGCAAAGAGGTCAAAGTCAACAAAGAGAGAAATTTGATGAAGGTGTTTTAAATTGAAAATTGTCTTGAAAAGCCCCCTTTTTAAGACAATACTTGTACAATAAAGGGGGCTTTATTGTACAGACAACAAGAGGAATATATTCACACTTGGTTTAATAGAAGTAAAGGCCGTAAGCCATTGATTCTTCGCGGAGCAAGGCAGGTTGGGAAATCTACATTAGTACGGCAGTATTGCCTATCTAACAAGATTGATTTATTTGAAATAAATTTGGAAAAATATCCCCATTTGAATCCTCTCTTCGAGTTAAATAATCCTGCTAAAATAATCGACGCTATTGAAGATATCTTGAACTTACAGTTAAAAAAATCAAAACGTAAACTACTTTTTTTAGATGAAATCCAGGCCACGCCTGCCGCGCTGCCATGCTTAAGATATTTTTATGAAGAAATTGCGGACTTACCTGTTATCGCAGCAGGTTCTCTGCTTGAGTTTATCCTCAATGATCATAATTACACAATGCCTGTTGGCCGTATTGAATTTCTGCATATGGGACCGATGAATTTTAGAGAGTTTTTAATGGCAAAAAAAGAAACATTTTTTTTGGAAAAGTTATCAAAAATTAAGTTTGATCAGTTAGGCGAAATTTCTGACGCTTTCCACAGAAAAGGACTGGATCTAGTTCGTGAATTTTTATTTATTGGTGGCATGCCGGAAGCTGTAACAACTTTTATTGAACATGGAATTGACTCCGCAGCTCCGATCCACGCCCAAATTCTTCAAACCTATCAGACTGATTTTGTTAAGTATGCTAAAAAAACTCATCTTGATCGGATTCAAAAAGTATTTCGCTATGTATTCCTTAATCCATGTCAAAAAATTAAATACTCTAACATTTCTAAAGACGATCTAGCCAGGGATCTGAAATTTAATTTACACCTTTTGGCACAGGCAAAAGTCATAACCAAAGTATTGCATTCCAATTGTTCTGGACTACCGCTTGAAGCCAGTGAAGATGAATCTATTTTTAAAATTTTAACTTTGGATGTAGGCTTAATGAATCACCTGCATGGCTTAACGTGGAAGAGTTTCAAGACATATAACGAAGAAGAGATAATTACAGAAGGATTGATTGCAGAGCAGTTTGTAGGACAGCATTTATTATACAGAAATCAGCCTTATCTCGTTCCAAAGCTTAACTACTGGTTGCGCGAAGGCAAAGAAAAAAACGCGGAAATTGATTATGTTGTAGAAAGAGAAAATAACATTGTTGCCATTGAAGTCAAAGCAGGAGCTGCTGGGAAAATTAGATCCCTCCATCAATGGATGAATGATATCGCATATAAGAAAAAAATGGCTGTTCGCTTTAATTTATCTAAAGGAACCACTGAAACGGTGGTTTATCAGATGGAAAAAAGAAAGTTAGAGTACTCACTTTTAACTCTTCCACTTTATCTGGTTCAGCATTTTATTGAATCGTGAACTATATGAATGTATCGTCGAACAGTTTGCCTTCTTGACAATCCGCGCTGAGGAGTTGATGATTGGTAAATGAGATATTTATTGGGCGTATCCTTTTTGGTATTGCTACTGAGTTGCACAAGGAATCATGATCGCACCCATATTGCAGACCTGCCGGCAAGTACGGCGCCAGTGGAAAAAATTCTGTTACTTCAAGATAAAGAAGTCAATAGTTCGAGCCCCCTTCATAATGTAGTGCCCCCACACGGAAGCAAACAATCAGGGAATATAAATTGGGCGCTTTCGGGTAATTGTGTTCAGTATGGAGATGCGCAGATTTGTGGTAGTAGCTTTATGATGAATTCGGGGTTTATTTTATCTTTGGAACTGCCAGGTAAAACACCCCTAAGTGAAAAATTCAATCCCTCTATTTCTGATTTTTTGTATCGATTTATAGGTGCTCCACCGGCATCACTTTATAGCGAAGTTAAATTTTTCCCAGAGACCATTGGATTGATGCATACTTTCGGTTTCACCCTTATACGCCAGGGCCGATTTTGCCGAACAATTGAGTTAAATCCAAATCATCGGGTTTCGTTTGGAATCGCAGAGGGCAAGGTACTGCTATTTAGTTCGGGTCCTAGTTTATCGGTGGATCGCTCAGTTGGAGGTTGGCGTAAGTATAACGAGGAATCCAACTGTCTGTAGGGGGATACTTGATAAAATAAAGTTTGTGTATTTCTTCAGTCTTTTTGACAGCTTCATCCATCAAGCCAATGCTCCCGCCCAATCAGAATGATTAAGGTGATCGCCGAGAAAAAATTTCTACTTATAACAACCCCACACCAGTTACGACGATACAGTTACGACGATACAGTTACGACCCAAGGCCCAGATATTAAAGTAATCACTATGTGCCCGTTGCTGCTTAATTACGATTATGGACTATGATAGGATTAAAGACTGCAGCGGACAGCCCGCTTCAGCTGCAGGTTTCATTTCCAATTGAAATTATCGATATTTGCGCAACCAAGAACGCTTGGACCAAAAATGCTGGTTACAAAACTTGAGTTTTCAATCCGAGAAGATAAACTAGTTTTTGCAAAAAAACTGAAAACTATTAAGAAAAAATCATTTCATTCAAAAGTAATGAGTCAACCTCTCGAACATGAAGTGATCTGTTCTTTATCATATGTCCTATAGAGTAAACAAGAAAATAGAAGAAGCGAGTGAAATGACCAGGGTTAAAATCAGCGTCGCAAAACCTGAAGTTGACCCCGTCTCATTTTGATTCAGTCGCATGTGATTTCGATCCCCAAATCTCATTGGCACTCACCGTCTGTTTGACTGTTGTCCTAAAAATCTTCGACCACGAGTCCTAAGTTATTGCAATCGACAGAGAATGCTTTCGTCAATGAGCCAGTGAGGCCGAAGGTATCCAGTCGCCATACTTCAAAACAGGAATAGGTGGAATATCTTGGCAAAGAATCTGGATTCCTTTGGCTTGAAGTGGGGCTGCTTTGTCGTCAAGTTTGACAAACTCATTAAAGATATACATTTGGGTGCGAATAATTTTTGCAGAAAACTTGAGGCTCTGGTTGTCATTAAACCCATGTTGTTTTGACAACCTTTCAAAAACAGGGGCCTGAGCCGCCGCTCTGGCGACGGACTCTAATAGATGGCGCGTGAGGCAGTTAAATCGAGATTCTCCCTGAAGTATCTGAAGAATCCGAACGATTTCGTTGTAGAAGACTTCGAGAGTTTGATCTTGTTTGAGTTTCGAACGAAGTTGGCGACTCAACAGGTGGTAGTCAAGGCTGATCTTTTGAGTGAGGTTGGGCAAAGTGTCGCGCCCTGGGCATCCAAATTAGAAATACTGTAGCTTCCCAAGATCGCCATTTTCTCCAGATAGATCAGCTCGGCCGAAACTTCCTTGGTCGCACCTTGGGTCAAGTTTGAGTAGAGCCTTTGTCGCTCTTGATTAAGAGCAAGGCCTTCTTTCAGGTGTTGTCGGAAACATCCATGGCCATAGGCAACTCCAGTCGTGAGACAAACTAGAATCGTACAACTTGTTAACAAGTTGAGAAAAAGATTCACGAAGGTCTCCTTGTCATGGGGCTGGATTCGTTTTTGTGATTTCATGTTTACGATATTTGCAAGATTGGCACCAAGTTATTGATGTGACCCGTGCCAGGCTATTCGACTGGAAATAAATATTGTGTGACGACGTCGGTTTCACTCTTAACGTTGTAAATTTCAATGACAGGAGCTGCAATTTTCAAACGATTGGCTTCCAAATAGTTGGTCATTTTGCCATAGACTTTCAGGGGGCCGAGGGCCGGTGATCCTGAGAACTCACCGACCACATAATGGCGACGCGGAATAATTTGTGACAGAAACCCAGAAGGAAGGCTTGCAGGAATTTGAGCGACAAGGCAGCCTCCTCGACTACGGAGTCTTTCGTGCTCGACCACATTTGGGTCGTCCAAATACTCACCAAAACTCTGACTGCACCCGAGGCTTTCTGTCTTGGCCCAGGTCTCAACCTCTTGAATTGTAGCTAGAATTTTATGGTAGGGACCTGAATATTCTTTGTAAATCATTGCATAGGGCCCTAGATCAGACTCTGTCACTGTGACAGACTTCCAAGCGCCAGAGCGAATAAACAGAGAAACGATAAAGCCTACGAAAAGCAAAAAAATAGTCAGTAGAATGGGTCTCATGATTATTTAATCCACTTGATTGAGCATCCCATCGAAGGAATTTGTTCCGCGAGAATATTTAGCGGATTCCCAGAACCAGAGTGATTCTTGAGGGCTATCGCGGCGTTAAATAATTCTCGTTTTGTAACGTTTTTCGGATCTTTCCAAGAGTCATCCAGGCGCCCCCGATAGGCCAGGCAATGACTCTTGTCATATATGAAGAAATCAGGCGTGCAAACGGCGCCAAAGGCTCTTGCTACGGTTTGGCTGGCATCGTGAAGATAGGGGAAGGGCATTTGTTTAGCCAAATAATTTTTTTTGAGGTTCTCAAAAGAGTCCGCAGGGTAATCCTTTTCGCTGTTTGAACAAATGGCGATGAGCGGAATATTTTCTTGTTTCAAATCTCGTCCCAAAATAATTAATCGATCCTCAATCGCTTGAACATAGGGGCAATGATTGCAGATAAACATCACCACAAAGGGCGTGCTAGGAGGGATATCTTTGAGACCGAAAGTTTTTCCATCCAGAGCCGGGAGCTTGAAATCAGGACAAGGGGTGCCGAGGGGAAGAGCCGGGGAGTAAGTCAGTGCCATATTTAAATCTCCGTCCAGGATGTTTTTTGAGCCCCTTGCCAGAGGGTGCCATCTTCATTAATTTGGGTGTACTTTTGAATGGCATTTCTTTCTCTATTGCCTGAGCTATTGCCTGCGCTGTTTTGCGCGGTGTTTTCTGAGATATTTTCAGAAAACCGATTAAGCGCCCAGAGAAGATTGGATTGATCTGTTGTGGAAAGAACCTCAGTTGAGACGGAAATGGCTTGGGTGATTTCCAGGGAGAGCCGATCCAAGAAACAAAAAATGTCCTCCGACAAAAGGGGCGATCCAGAAGGCAGACGAACAGAGATGCCAGCGGCAAGACTGGTTGATGTTGGGAGGTCCTGGGGAGACGAAAGGATATTCATCCCAAGGCCAATGAGCGTGCGTACCCCACCCTGAGTTGCATCGCCTTGAATGACGTTTTCCAAAAGGATGCCTGCGATTTTTTGGGGACCCAAGTAGAGGTCATTGGGTGGCTTAAGTCCCCAGGGCAAAGTCGCCCAGGTGGTGCTCACAGCATTCCAGAGGGCAAGTCCGATTCTGGGCGAGAGGGTTGGCAACGGAACGTCTGCCAATTGAAAGCTCCAGGTCATCAGAATTTGTTGCCCTGGCTTTGGGCAGTGCCAGGAGTGGGAACCGCGGCCTCTTCCCGCTGTTTGTAAATCAGTCACGTAAAGCTTAAAAGGAACCTGAGCTAGCTTTGGTGAAAAGGATTCTGCTTTTGCAATGTCATTGGTACTCGAGCAGGTTTCAAAATATTCGATTGGAATGTTGTGGGAATCGGCCCAAAGTCGAACTTCCTGCCGCAGAAGAAGTTCAGTCATTTAAGACTCCCACTCAAAAAGCAAGCTCACATCAGCCACTGGCGCGGAATGAGTCAACGCTCCGACGCTAATATAATTGACCCCAAGGCGGGCCACATCAGCAACTCGGTCCAGAGTCATGTTTCCACTCGCTTCGGATTCGATCGTTGCTGGAATCAACGTTAAGGCCTCTTTGAGGAGATCGTTGCTCATATTATCGAGCAAGATTCGGTGAACACCTAGGGCGACGGCCACTCGAACCTCTTCCAAATTGCGGGCTTCAACTTCGACAGGAAGTTTGGTGTGGGCTCGAACCCGCTCAACTGCTGGTTTTATTCCACCCATAACCGAAATATGATTATCCTTCAAAAGAACAGCATCACTGAGATTTAAGCGATGATTAAACCCACCGCCATGAACAACCGCCTTCTTTTGAAGAACCCGTAGTCCCGGCAGTGTTTTGCGGGTATCGAGAATCTTCGTTTGACAATTTGGATTGCCGCTTTTGACTTTGGCCACAAACTTCGAGGCGAGTGTCGCTATTCCTGAGAGGTGCCCTAGGAAGTTAAGGGCCACCCGTTCAGCCTTCAGAATCGGGATTAAGTCTCCTTCGAGGGTGCAAATATTTTGACCCTTCAGAATTTGATCCCCTTCGTCAAAGTGCCATTTAACCTTCACGTTGGGTTCCACGGCCACCATTGTTTGTTCAAAGGGCAGGGCGCCAGAAAGAACAATATCTTCCTTCGCTTTGAGAAGCGCACGCCCGGGCTGAGGCCTCAGGGCGAGACTTTCGGTTGTAATATCGCCTCGGGGGAGATCTTCGATAAGTGCGGCTTGAATAAGTTCTAGAAGATTGATAAATTCCTTAGGGTCATAGGTTATTGAGAATGATTTTTGAGCTTTGTTTTTTCAAAATTAATGGTTTCGAGAAGACCTTGGCGAATTGTTGTTTTCTCAGACCAACCTAGTTTCTCGAGGCGAGTGAGATCGACAACAACTTCCATGACCTCGTTCTTGCGATAGGGAAGGGCTCCAAAATTCAATTGGGTCTTTGTGTTGCCACAAAGTTCCTTAGCAAGAACGACAAAGTTACGAATTGAAATGTGATGTTTTGAGGCCACTTGAAAAGAACTAAATCCGTCTTTTAAATTTGGGATTTCCTGAAGGATTAATCTAAATGCCTGAACGACATCGTCAATATAAATAAAACTTCTTTTTTGTTCACCTAAGGTCAGATCTATGCTTTTGACATTGTTAGAAACAAGGTCATTTACAATTTTCGATACGAACTTGGAAGGATCGTCGCCGCGACCATAAAAATGTTCGAGTTCAACGTTGATCGACTTAATTTTGTTTGAGAAAAAAACAAACCAATCCTTAAACTGTGCCTTTGAAAGGGAGTAGTAGCTGATTCGTTTATCCAGAACCGTATCGGTGTTGATGAAAAATTCTAATTTACTCTCAAAAGCATTCTTTAATAGTCTGAGGGGCAAAATCAAATTAGCCTCAATCGTGTCGTCCAAATCGTGTTCGTCTCTGCCATAATTAGTGGCACAGTGAATGACTCCTGAGAAAAGCTGCGTTTTAAATAGTTTTGAAAAGTCGACATCTTCAATATCAAGGCAAGTCAATTGGGGGAGTAAGGAGGAAATTCTGAAAGTGTTGGAGGAGCGACGCTTAAGGACGGTGAGATCATAGTCAGAAATCAAGTCATGGACAAGACTACTTCCTAAATACCCAGTGGCTCCGGTTATCAGAATTCTCTTTCGCATCTGTTTGCTCAGACCCTTTCCTTATTTGAGAAATTTCCAAAAAACTCCGTATGTGAACAGGGCCCAGAGCGTAGTGAAAGCGTCTTTAAGTCTGATCTTTTTGCCCTCTGCTAAAGATCGCCCGTAATAGGAGATAGGAACTTCATAAAAAACCGCCCCGCGAGCTCGAAGCTTAAAGAGCATTTCAATTTCAATTTGAAAACCCTTTGTGAAAAACGGAATGCTTCGAATCAGGGGTCCGTCAAAGGCCTTGGCCGCAGTTTCAACATCCGTCAAATTCATGTTAGATAACAAATCAGCAATAAAAGTAAATAGCAAATTTGCCAAATAATTATAGTAATACTGGGCTCGATGGGCCTTACGTACAAGCATACGTGAGCCAAAGCAGACTTGACCGTGTCCCTTCGCAATGGGCTCAACTAAACTGAGGAGCTCTTCGGGATCATATTCTAAATCAGCATCCTGACGAACGACAATGTCTCCAGTTGTTTTTTGAATTCCCAGACAGAGCCCATGGCCGAGACCCTGATTTTTTTCAACCTCAACTAACTGAATACGAGAATCTCGGGTGCCCCAGGCCTTGAGAATGTCTCTAGTTCCATCAGTCGAGCCATTGTTGACGCAAATAATTTCGTTGAACCAAGGCATTCTATTCAGTTTTTCGAGGACAAGTCCGACAGTCCTCTCTTCATTGTAGGCACAAATAACGACAGAAATTGTCTTATTGTTAGGGACTAGTGGAAGTGGGTTTTGTGGCATCGTTGTCATGAGTGGTTCTCATTTAGATGGCCTTCGACTTTGTTGTCAATTCTTTGGTTAGCGCGCGGCGCAAATAAGAAATCTGACCCCATTCAGGGGTTAGCGTTTCGGATTGAGTTGTCTTTATTTTTTGTATAGAATCGCTCACTGAGTTCAAGTACATCGGGCAAGGGGGATTGATGTGTGGAATTTTTGGTGTCCTAGGCCCAACTGCCGCTGAACGCGATAAAATCAAAATTGCTAATCAAACTATATCTCATCGGGGGCCAGATGCTGAAGGGTATTGGTATGATGAGCGAAATTTGGTTGCACTTTGCCATCGGCGACTTTCGATACTAGATTTGTCTGAAGCTGGCGCCCAGCCAATGCACTCCGACAGCGGACGTTATGTTGTTTCCTATAACGGCGAAATCTACAACTGTGACGCTCTGAAGGCACAATTGAGGAAGACTCACTGGCGAGGGCATTCGGACACGGAGGTCTTATTGGCCTGTGTTGAAGAATGGGGTTTTGAGGTTGCACTTTCCCGGATTGAGGGAATGTACGCCATCGCGCTCTGGGATCTTGTTGAGCGCCGACTTATGTTGGCAAGAGACCGTCTGGGAGAGAAGCCGCTTTATTACGGACGGGTTCAAAAGGATTTCATTTTTTCTTCAGAATTGAAGCCTGTGATGAGTCTTTTTAGAAATCAGCTCAAATTGAGAATGGCTGCGGTTGATGATTTCTTTCGTCAGGGTTGTATCACAGGTGAGCTCTGTATTTTTCAAGGTCTTTTTAAATTGCAGCCGGGACATTTTCTTGTGGTTGAATGGGAGAAAGAAATTCCTTTGCCGAAAAAATACTGGAATCTTAAAGATTTTTCGCCCAATTCTGTCAACTTGGCTGGCCACCTGACCCCAGAGGCGGCGATCCTTCGTCTCGAAGAGATTTTGCGGAAAGCTATTTCTCAGCAAATGATTGCTGACGTGCCCTTGGGAGCGTTTTTGTCTGGAGGCGTGGACAGTTCTTTGATCGTGGCGTTGATGCAGTCGGAAAGTAAGAAAAAAGTAAAAACATTTTGCATTGGTTTTTCGAACCAATCTCACAATGAAGCAGATTATGCGCGGGAGGTTGCTGCCCACATAGGGACAGACCATCAAGAATTGATTGTGACGGAAGCTGATTTGCTCCAGCAAGTTTCATTGTTGCCAAAAGTCTTCGATGAACCTTTTGCAGACTCCTCACAAATTCCCACGATTCTGGTCAGTCAGATGGCCCGTCGGAAGGTGACCGTTGCTGTTTCTGGTGATGGAGGGGACGAGCTTTTTGCTGGATACAACCGGCATCTTTTTGCTCAAGAGTCTTGGCCAAAATACGCAGCTATTCCTTATCAATTAAGAAAATTTCTTGGAAGGAGTCTGAAAACGATCTCTCCCGCAGCTTGGGAATCTATTTTCAAAATGATAAATAGATTTGTCGCAATAGGAGCGGCACAACCGCAGGATAAAGTTTTCAAATTGGCGAGCGCCCTTGAATGTTCGTCGATGGCAGAGTTCTATCGAGCTGTATCGACTCATCATTGGGAGACGTCCCCGGTTCTCGGAGATGTTCAAAATAAATTGGACCGCAATGTGAAGGGTGATTTACAGAAATGGGCGATTCTGTCGGCCGCTGAAATGACCCTGGCTGATGCAAGTTGGTATTTGCCCGACGATATCTTGGTCAAAGTAGATCGGGCTGGAATGTCCCAGAGTCTTGAAACCCGGGCTCCTTTTTTTGAGTCGAGAGGTTGTGGAGCTTGCCTTTAGCCTACCGATGAGTTTGAAAATTCACCAAGGGCAAACAAAATGGATACTTCGTCAAATTCTCAAAAGTATGTTCCAGATCAACTGATCAATCGGCCAAAGATGGGATTTGGAGTGCCTTTGGACTCTTGGCTGCGCGGTGAATTGAAGGACTGGGCCTGGGATCTTCTAAATCCAAAAGATCTACAAGCTCAAGAGGTCTTGAATGCTAAGGTCGTTGCAGAAAAATGGGACCAACACCAACGAGGACTACGCAATTGGCATTCTGAGCTCTGGGATGTTCTTATGTTCTTGGCCTGGCGCAAAGAGTATGGGTGTTGATACTTCTCACCACTAAGCACTTGACAGGTCGACAACTTTTCAAGACCATTTATTGGTGGGTGGGCCCTAAGAATGGAGCGAAGTATGGTGTTACGAGCGCTTGTTGTTGTTGCTCTGGTTTTTCTCACGTCGCTCTCTCATGCGAAAAGTCTCAAAATCATTATCAAGGTTCCTCCGAATACTCCTGAAAATGAAATTATCTATGTGACTGGTGATCAACCCCAATTGTGCAGCTGGCAGCCACGCTGTTTAATTCTAGCGCCGCGATTGCCAGGGACTTATTCAGCAACGGTTGATTTGCCAGATTCCCTGACAAGTTTGCGTCTGAAAGTCACTCGTGGCTCTTGGGCGACAGAGGCCGGAAATTGGCGTGGCGAGCCGCTATCAGATTTTAAAATCTCCTTGGATTCTCAAGTGAACGAGTTTGTTTTTGGTGTTGTTAATTGGATTGATCAGGGAAGAATGGGTGTCACGGGTAAGCTCAGGGTCTATCGAAATGTGGTGTCGCCGCAAATGGGAACATTCAGGATATTAAGGTTTGGTTGCCAACGAGTTATTTTGCAGAAGTGAAAAAACATTACCCCGTCATTTATATGCATGATGGCCAAAATGTTTTCGATCCAGCAACTACCGCCCATCAAGAGTCTGATTGGCAGGTTGACGAGGCGATGACTGAACTGACCACCGCCAATATGGTGCAAGAGGCAATTGTGGTTGCCATTGATTGCGACAAGGATAGATTTTCTGAATATGACTATTTGCAAAGGGGAGCGCTCTACGGAGAATTTCTCGTTAAAACAGTCAAGCCAATGATTGATCATGATTTAAGAACTCTCCCCGGTCGTGATTCAACCTATCTGATGGGCTCTTCCATGGGGGCGTTGATTTCCTTTGCACTTCTTTGGAAGTACCCTGAAACCTTCTCGAAAGCGGCAGGCTTATCAGTTCCAGCCTTTATTCACGATTCCATGATTTTTAAAGTTATTAGACCTGAAGGGCGCCCTCAATGGCCGATTAAATTTTATATGGATCATGGAACGTCTGGAAGGGATAGTTCTTATCTGCCCTCCGCACAAGAATTTTATCGCCATCTTTTAAGGTGTGGTGTTTTTGTTAAAGATATTGAGTATCAGGTCTTTGAGTTTGCCGACCACTACGAGTCAGATTGGGCCCGTCGCGTGGCAATTCCATTGAGTTGGTTGTTAAATTAGGACACCAGTCCTTAGTTTGTCCTAGGGATCTCTGATTTTTTTTGGGCACCAGTTAAGTAAATAATTCAGATGAAATTCACCAAGTCGTTTTTATGAGGTTTTCTCTATAGATTGCGGCGGACATAGTTTTTGCTTCGGCGATAGGCCATGGTAAAGGCACAAATCAGAACAAAAATAAAATTGCAAATAACCTCACAGGCAACTTCACTGGCAAAAGCGCAAGGAATTTTTTACAAACCAGGTCTGCTCTTTTTGCTGTGGTTCTTGAGTCTGCCAGCTCTTTCGGGCGCAGAGATTCAGGGACCCAGATCTTGTGGTTCACTCTTAAGCTCTTTAGATACCATGCTGACTCGGAGCGAGGACTCTCTGCCGCTATGGGCTCGTGAGCATGTCTCGCCGAAACCATTGACTCTCGAGCTGATCAGAGCCGTTGACAAAATTCCGGAATTCTCAGATCGACGGACTCGGATTTTAGTACCTATCGCAGCAGGAGCCAGTGGCTTAGGTGTCGATGCACTCATTAGCAAAGCCCGTCACATGAAGCATGGAATCGAGCTTCATATGTGGGTCAATGGAATTCCTTTGCCAATTATGGATAAGGTGAGAGGGGCTGGCTCCAAAGTCAAAATAGTGGCCATTTTCTTGGACCAAATATGCGCAAGTTATATCAAGATAATTTAATTGAACTAGTTCCGGGTATCTGGCCCAGTTCGCAGCACGAGTGAAAGAGCAGGATCCATCCTATCAGTTTTGACGTTGTGATGGTCAGGGTTTCGCGGCCCACAAAAAATAATGAGCTCAGTTTGGGTGCCACTTGCGACTTAACTTGTACAGTTTTGAAGCAACAACCATCAGTGATGGTCATCGGAGAGGTCAATCCTCTGGTTCCAGTGACTTTTGTCGGAAAAACGGATGGTATAAAAACTGATGGTCCTCCGAAAAAACTAAATGCGATCCCGATCACACGATTCGCAGCTTTGTTTCCCAGCGATTCAAAGCTCGCATATCCTGAGGTCGTACCGACAACCTCCGTGGAGGAAGCTATTGGTCGGCACGCAGCCTCGTTAATCCCAAATGGATCCACAATTCAGCTCGGGATTGGAAATATCTTTGGGGACTTCCTGCGGGATTTAGGCATCATATGCGATATAATATAAGGATTTGGAGCGAAATGATGGGGGATGTCCTCATGGAGGTCATGACGGACAAGATTGCAACAGAGGCAGTTATTGGCTTTGGATTCGGTTCACAAAAATTTTATGATTGGTTGAATTTGAATCCTCAGGTACTCATGGCGCCCACGGCCGATACTAATAATACTCAGCGAATTTCCAAAAGACCTGGTTTTCATGCCGTGAATACTGCCTTGCAGGTGGCATTAACTGGCGAGGTGAATGCGACAACAGGATCCCCAGACCGAGGGCGTATCAGTAGTCCGGGCGGCCAGGTGGAATTCTTGTTGGGTGCGAGTCGGTCTAAGAACGGAAAATCAATTATAGTTATTCGCTCGACAGCTTTGGTGACAACAGCGACGGGTTCAAAGATGATTTCAACGATTGTACCTAGAACTTATCCAGTTCGCGACGGATCTCCGAGTGCCTTTATCAGTCATATTGTTACAGAATATGGAGTGGCTTTTATAAGAGGCAAATCAGAGCGGGAAGAGCTATCGCTCTGATTAGAATTTCGCACCCAGATTTTCGAAATACGCTTTTTAGTCAAGCGATCGACCCGACCAGTCCAGATCGAGTGCCTGGCTTGGTGGAAGCTGACCGGGCGAAGGCTCTCAAGAGCCCAGGAGAGGAAGAGTGAGACAGCTAAACAATTTTAGAGAAATATTAACAAAGGTTGTTGTTTCTAGTTTTGTTTGTTCTAGCCTTATGCTGAGTGCGATTGTTGGCGGGACTTCAAGTTCCTTTGCAACAACGATAGGGGCGACCACGCCGGTGGCCTGTTTCAAGCTTTTCGCGAGGGCTTCGTCACAGAATGATAGAGCGTTCATTCATGCAAATGTTTCCGAAAATATTAGACTGAGTCCAACCAATTATGAGCTGAATCAGAGAAGAATTATCGACTTTGCGACACAACATGATTTGCCTGCCTTTTTAATTACTTTGGCTGCGGGTGAGAACGTTCCGGTCGTTTTGCTGAACAAGGATACGATTCGGGCATGGAGTCCAGTTTTGCAACAAACGGTGGGTTTGAATCAAAGTCTTAATCCTGGGAACGGGGCAAATCATGGCTACGTTCGATTGCCAGGTCGGGTTGATTTTGACAAGGATAATGGTTTACCTGGAGATCTTTTCCATGGGGGGGTCTCAGAGGGTGCCCTCAGATCCCATATTCCTATCAGTCGCAAGGGCAGGCACAACGGAAACGGGTATAAGTGGAAGCTGTTGAGTGAATACTTCAAGCGCCGCAATCAAGGATCTTTTGTCCACATTGAACAGGTCTTCGCGCTTTCTGTTGAGGATCAAATTAAGCTTTGGCTCTATCAATCAGTCAAGCGGAGCGCTATCGTCCGTGTTCAATATATGTTTGACCAGCACAATAATGATTGGATTCGCGGTCAACGGCGAGTTTTACAGATGGATGGGGAGTTCAATCATCGAAGGTACACTGAACATTGCAATAATTGTCGTATTGGGGAAACAGCTCCAAACCAGGTTCAGGAAATGCGGGGACGGTTAGTTTTTCACTTGAATGCTGATGTGGACTTGATCTATGCCAAACCTGAAACAGTCAAGTTTTTGCTTGAGGCGAAGAGGATGCTTCTTCACCGTGATTGGCGTTCAGAAAAACAGTTTAGCCCTGATATGTTAAATAAAGAATATTTACTTAAACCAATGCGAAAATACTTTCGAGAGGGTTTATCCCATGAAAAACAGGTTGACGCGTTAAACTATTTGCTCGCGGTTCGGGTTTTTGAGGAAGTTGTAGAGTTAAAACAACGTTACGGCATAGAAGAGGAGGTCCAAATGAACTTTGGCAACCCCCGACTGTCCGCTCTCTTTGTTTACTCAGATCTCGACGATTCTCCCGGACTCTTTAGGCAGGGGCAGTTTGAATACTTTGGTGCAAATGGAGCAGGCTTTAGCTCTTGGTGGTTTTGGACTCAATCCAAGGCCGATTAAATAGAAGGGTATAGGTCTACGACTTTCGCCCTGCTTTATCGAGGGTGCGAAAAAAGATAATTAGCAATCTTCGTCAATACTCATCCTCTGTCGAGTTGAAAGCGGATGAAGCTTGCCTGACAATGAAAGCATGAGATTACGGCGATTTTTCCAGCGTCCAGGGCAGGTGTTCATACTATGCCTAGTTTTTCTACTCATGACTCTGATCGTGAAGGGGACACTCTTGCGTCTCTGGAATCTTCATCAAGAAGCTGCTCGAATTCAGGCAGATATGTTGTTGACTCAAGAAAAAACTAAAAAATTGGATTTGGCAATCATGCGAGTCAAGGATCCCAGCTACCTTGAGCGACAGGCGCGGGAGCGGCTGGACTTGGTGAGCGAAGACGATTTGGTATTTTTATTCCCCTCAGAGTGAGCGCAACGCATTGTATTACAGATTAAAGTCAGACACTTGAAAAGTAAAAACTCTAAAAATGAGGGCAATTCATTTTTCTGTATTGATTTTTGAATTTCCAACAGGCAAAGTGAAGTGAAACTATATAGGGTTCATGCTCTATTTTCATCAAAAGAGCGTGTCATATTAGTTGGTTATGTGTTTATGAACATTTTTGTGATTGATTATGTCAAGGGAGGTTCTGCGTGGGTTGGTCTAGGGAAAATATTCGGACTCTACGTCTTCGTCTGGGTTGGAGCCAGGGGGAGTTGGCCCGCCGTCTTCATACAGAGACAAACACAATTGATCTTTGGGAGCTTGGTTCGGATGAGCCTGAGCTTCAATTTCAAGAAGAGTTAGAGTTATTATTTCGCCAAGCTTCCGTTTGTAGCGCCGAGACCCAGTCTCTACCCGGTGCTGAATTAGCCTGTGAGTCCTCAGCTTTGGATCAAATCGATTTTTCTTGCGTCAAGGAGAACTTACAGTAAGTTTCTGGCATGAAGAAACTTTACCTTGTCGATGTTAGCTCCCTTTTTCGTGCCTTCTATGCAGTCAGGCCGCTGAACTCGCCTCAGGGTCTTCCTGTGAACGCCATTTTCGGCTTTCTCTCAATGGTAGTGAAGCTACTTAAAGAGGAAAAGCCAGACTACATGGTCTTTTGTTATGATCGTAAAGAGCCTTCCTTTCGAAAGGAAATATATCCCGAGTATAAGGCGAATCGGACGGAAATGCCCGCGGACCTCGCCTTGCAGATTCCCTATATTAAGAAGCTTGCAGACTTTCTAGGAATTGCATCTATTGAGAAGCTTTCCTATGAGGCAGATGACCTGATCGGATCCTTGGCGCTATTTGGTCTTCGTCACCAATGTGAAGTCATAATTGTGAGCGGAGACAAGGATTTCGCCCAGCTCGTTCAGCCAGGAATTACTCTTTATGACACAATGAAAGAAACTCGCCTCGACGAAAAGGGCGTCTTTGAGAAGTGGGGAATTCATCCGGCACAAATGGTCGACTATCTCGCCATCGTTGGGGATACCTCTGACAATATTCCCGGGGTTGATGGCATTGGTCAGAAGGGGGCTCAAAACTCCTGACAGAATTTAAATCTTTAGACGGTATTTATGAAAAATCGATCTCATTTCGAGTGAAGGATCAGGAGCAAGCTTCTTAATCTAAAGAGAGAGCTTTTTTAGCAAGAAAATTAGTTAATATTGTGACTGACTTGGAGCTCACTTCCAATCTTGAAGATTATAGAATTCAGGATTTAAAAGAGGAGCCTCTGCGGGGGCTTCTTCAGGAACTGAATTTTAAGACCTTTGAACGAACTCTACTCAGTCATAACCATATTCAAAAATCAATTTCTGGAGATTCGCCTTCGAAAGATGCGGGCGCCACGGCGAACCCAGCTAGTTCATCAGGGACTTCTCATTCCGCGCTGAATGAAATAGTTTTTGTTGAAAAATCCTGTTTGGTGGCGGAATTTGTGGAGGACCTTGTGTCAGCCCAAGATCTCTGGGGTTTCAAGTCTGAAACCGGGATTTTTTTCGCTGATCGGAAAACAGTATATAATTTGTCTGGAGACCTTCATCTGCTTGGACGGGCGGCTGATGCCAAAATGATTCAATGGAAGGGCTTTGATCTCAAGGAGCTATGGGCTGAAATTGGCTGTGTGACGCCCATGGGTTCTTTTGACGGCATGTTGGCTGCTTATGTTCTAAAGGGCGGGGATTCAACTCGGTTAGACCAAGTTGTGAATAACACGCTAGGAGTAGAGCTTTTAGATTTGACCTCGCCACAGAAAATATTTTCTTGCCTCTTTGAATTGGAGGAAAAGCTTGAAAAAGATCTTAAAGAAAAATCACTCTGGCACATTTACCAGGATTTTGAGTTGCCATTGATTCCAGTTCTTCTTCGCATGGAAAAACGCGGAATTAAAATTGATGTAACCTTTTTGCGCAAATTTGAAGTTGAGCTGAAAAGTGAAATTGAGCGGGTTGAAAAAGATATTCGGACTTTGGCTGGCGAGGAATTTAATGTGGCAAGTCCCAAGCAGCTCGCGGTGATTCTATTTGAAAAACTCAAACTCCCGACAGGGAAACGAACCAAAACTGGTTTCTCAACCGATAATGACGTGCTCGAGGGGCTTGACCATCCGATTGCAAAGGAGGTTCTTGAGTTCAGAGAGCTGTCTAAGCTGAAATCAACCTATGTTGATGGGCTTTTAACTTTGTCAGCGTCCGGGCATGATCGTATTCACACACATTTCAAGCAGGCCTTGACAGCGACCGGGCGGCTCTCTTCGGTTAATCCAAATCTTCAGAATATTCCCGTGCGAACGGAGCGTGGACAGAAGATTCGAAAAGCATTTATTGCTGAACAGGGGAATTTGTTGTTGAGTGCAGACTATTCTCAAATTGAGCTGAGGATTCTGGCTCATATATCTGAGGACCCGGGTCTGATAAAGGCATTTCGGGATGATTTAGATATTCATACAGCAACGGCCGCTGAAATCTTTGGCGTTAACCTCAAAGAGGTGAGCTCGGAACAACGTCGGGCAGCGAAGGCGGTTAATTTTGGAATTGCCTATGGGCAAGGGGTCTTTGGACTTTCTGAGAATCTAGGGATTCCAAGAGCGGAGGCGCAAGGAATCATTCAAAGATATTTTGAAAAATACAAAGGTGTTCAGGCGTATATTGAGTCGACCACCAAGCAGGCCCATAAAGATGGTTATGTTGAGACTCTGTTTGGCCGACGTCGCACCATTGAGGAATTACATTCAAAAAGCCCAGCCATTCGAAAGTTTGGAGAAAGAGCGGCAATCAATGCGCCAATCCAGGGCACGGCGAGTGATTTGGTTAAAAAAGCGATGATTGAAATCGAGCGACAAATTCCTGTGCCCATGTTGCTTCAAGTCCACGATGAACTTATTTTCGAAGATACGGAAGCTCAATTACATAAATATGTTGGCGTGATTCAGAAGGCGATGGAAGGCGTGGCTGAACTCAGAGTGCCACTTAAAGTCAATACCAAGATTGCTGTCAATTGGGATGAGGCCCATTGATATGCTTGTTTACTCTGTTTCCCAACCCACGACTTTTCCGCCCTCAAAATAAACGAATCGTTTTTCTTGCCGGTAGCCATCGGAAGTTGCAAGGGTTCTGATGTATTTCCAGCGTTCATTTCTATTGAGGGGATTTCCAGAAATATCGCGAGCGACGGGCTCACCCCAGGATTTGATGACGAAATCGGCAGGCATTCCCAGGGCAATGTCCTGGTTTCCAATGAGCGCTTTCATTTCAGGAGAGGGGGAACTTGGCCGACTGTATATTTTGTTTTTTAAGATCCACTGATTGCGCTTTTCAAGATTTGGCTGTTTTAAGAATTCGATTTGTTCTGAATGATTTTTGAGCCAAGGCAATATTTTGGAGTATTGCTCTCTTTCCTTTTTTGAATCCAAGCGTTTCTCGAGGAGAGAAATCTGTTCTTTCAGTTCTGATGAATCAGTGGCCTCGGACGGCCGACCTTGATTCAAGGCCGTCGGACTCTTCTCTTGCGCGGAAGGGGAATCCTCAATGGCCCCTTTCCTTGATGATTTCTCCATGGATTTATCAAGAAGACTACATCCAACTTGGTTGCCAAGAAGTGCACAGATTGAGCATACGAGCAATAGGTCTCGAATTGATTTAAGATAAGATGGTTTGGGCATCTGCTTCATTTTTTAAATCCTTGTGCTTCTTTGAAGGTCCATCTGTTCGCATTGGTTTATAGTACAACCTAACACGATTTGTGGATAGCCAAGTCGGTCACTCGTCAGACAAAAGTCGAGTCAAGCAGCGGCCTGGCTTTAGAAAAAGTCAGCAGTTCCGAACGAGACTTGTATCCTATCTTTGATAAGGACCTCCTGGTATCGGGAAAATATTTTTTCCCAACATCGCCCGGCGTTAGAGGATGGTCGAATTGGCCAGCAAGCTGACTCGATAGTTACCCGTAAGACACAAACACAATGGTCGTCAGGCCGTACTGAATGTGGCCCTATAATCAAAGCCGGCACCTGAAAACTCAGCAAGTTTCGACCACATGGTGATTGGGCATCACTGCGATTTTTCTGCATGTTTCAGAATATTTTTCCAATCTCGTCCCCAGGCAAATGTGTATAAGGACGTGCGAGCCAAAACTGAAAATGATTTCCATTATCTTTCCTGATGAGTGGTCGCCCGACCCTCGATTTCGCCCCCATGGCGCGCAATCAATGCTGTGATCGTGCGAATGAACTTTCGATAGAGGGAGAGTTTCGTCAATACAACAACCAGATGCAAATGGTTGCCCACATTGACTAGCTCAAATTTTCACCCCACATTTTTTAGCCCAAGCTCGGATGGTTCTATCAACAAAGTCGCATGTTGGCAGGAGCTTGGGCCGGCCCTGGACTGAGAACAATATGCACGGGCTCTTTAGTTGAAAGAGGCCTTGCTTTTTTGGATGACGCGCAAAGGCAACCTCCAAAAACCTCTGACGTTTTTCAAAAAGAAAGCTGTGTTGGCTTGCTCACATTCCTCATCATGTTCAAGTAGCGATACATTTTTTAATCGATTCAAGGATTTTTTGCAACATGAAAATACTAAAATTTACCTCTCAACTTTTACCGAATTGGTTGTCTGAGTTGGATCAGGTCCCCGATGGTCGCCTGCAAAGTCGCTGCAAATACAGCATGAAAGAGACCCTCTTCTCTGGGATAATGATGTTTTGCTTGTTATCGCTCGCCGCGCTCCTTCACCCTGGAACATCGTGGCAATGAGCTCCTTGGACAATTTCAGCTGTTTCATCAGTCATCAGACATTCCTGACGAAGACAGTTTCCGATACATTCTTGAATCAGTGACAACGGACTCAGTGAATTTGATTCTAAAAAAGATTCACCAAAGTTGAGCGGCAGAAAATACTTGATGCCGAGAAGTTTTTGGCTCACTGGATCTTCTTTCACTTGACGGAACGGGTCAATCTCAAGTTGCAAAGTCAATTGTGAATTTTGTTTGACCAGAAACTCGAGTGATGGTCGGACTCATTTCATGCATGGCCAACTCCTTGCTTCCTTGACAAACCAGAGCGGAAAATACTCAATGCCTCTGCAATTTGAGCCGATCCAGAAAGACAGCACTAGACTCAATACTCCAAGAATGATGCGAACTCAATGCTGCAAAAGACTCTTGCAAAACTCCGTACTGAATTTCCAAAACGCAATTTTTGCATTCTAGCCGACAATTTATTGGCTGTTGATCCAATTTTGTCTGTCATCGAAATTTCTCGGAAATACATCGTAACCGCCAAGTCAGATCGCAACAAAGAAGTTTTTTTATGTTTGAATACCTTGGAAGCAAAAGCAACAATTAGAAAGGCTCGACTCAAAGGGACATCTGCACCGATACGAATGGACTCAGAATCTTCCTCTCAAACAATATTCTAAAACTGAAAAACAAGTACTAACAAATCTTGTCGTTTACCAGGAGCTTAGCCTGGAAGGCGAGATTCTTTATCAAAGCTCCTGGGTTACAAATCTTCCTGTCGACAAATGGAATGTCACATTGTTGGTTTGCAGCTAGAGCCCGCTTTGGAATTGAAAACAGAAATTTCAACGAACAAAAAATCTTGGATTTCATATAGAGCAATTTCGGACACTCTGGAAATCTTCCCAATGTTTTTTTGGTCTTGCACAAATCGCACAATTATTTTCCATTCTATTTAAGCATTGGAAATTGGGGGCCATTGACATTAAGAGAGTCGGGAGCTGTCGAAGATATTTTGAAAAACTCGCGGTCGTTGTAGCTGAACTGGATCTTGGAGCTACGATGAAGTATGAAATGCCAAATTATCTGAAATTTGATTTTGATTCGACTTGAAAAAATGGGGCTGACAATTCACAAACTCCGCCCCATCCAGACCCCAATCCCCAAAAACCTTTGGCATCCCCCAAAGATCAAAGTCCAAACCAGACCCTGAGAAATTGATGATTTCTCAGGACGATACATTTTCCTTTAGGAAAGAGAAAGCAATAAAGTCTCATTTTTATGCAAATGCCCATGAACTAGGCAGAATGGGTAGTGAAATCAGGAGTCTCATTCGGAATCGCTGAGAAAAAGTGGACTGACTAGGGTTTTTCGAGGCCAGTCAGGAACGGGACGACCGCAGACCAATATTGCGGAAAAGCATCAAGGTTGTTATGTTCACCCTCCGGAAAAGTCACAAGTTGACTGTCTTCAACAAGGTGCTTTAGAAATTCACCATGCGCATAGGGAATAACTTGGTCGCCAGTTCCATGCAGAATAAGAATGGGAATTGGCTTAAGTTGTGGAAGCCATTTTTCATTATCAAGATCAAATCGAGAAAAAGATTCTGGCAAAAATGGATAAATTTCATGTCCCAATTTTGCAACACTTCGATAAGGCGTCTCTAGAATTAAACCAGTGGGTCGGACTTCATGGGCCAAGCTTGTCGCGATTCCAGAACCAAGACTTCTTCCATACAGGACCAAGGGCAGAGTTGTGTGTCTCTTTGAAATCTCTTGGCACAAAAGACGACCCACCTCAAGGAGTGGTTTCTCGTTCTTTGGCAAGTGCCCTGTGCTCTTTCCATACCCAGGATAGTCCATGATCCATACGCTCCATCCTGTTTTTTCGGAAATGCGCGCAGCTGTCAATCCCCAGTCTTTGAGACTGCCGGCGTTCCCGTGAAAGTAGAGAAGCACGCCTTTTTGGCTTTCGGGATTGAAAGTCAAAAAGTTGATAATCTCACCAGAGTGAAGGGTTATTGTGGACTCCTTAAAGGCAACCGGAAAAGTAAAAGCAAATTTTTGCGAAAGAACTTCAGGGAAGAAAAGAAGTTTTTCTTGATTGAAATAGAGCCAGCCGATCGCAGAAAGACACAAAAACACTATTCCGATAATCCCACAGAGAAAAAACTTCACGGGCAATCCTTGTTTTCGACTATGGTAGTCTGGATCTGAGGTCTATTCAAGTCCAAGATCCTATAAAGTCACCTTCGCGGTTTTCTAATTTCTTGAGATGACATGTCAGCTCCCCAGCGGTTTTCCTTCGACCCTTTCGAACGAGTCGGTTCGAGTCCGCCTGAATCCGCAGTTGGACCTGTTATCTTTTTGAACTGACAGTCATCATTGGAGCCCCTTATGTTTCAGCCAAAGTCTGTATTTAACTGACCCTATGTGCAAAAACAAGCTTCTAACCTTTATTTAGCGTGGCGGCTTCCAGGTTCATCAAAAGTAAGTCAGACTATTTTTGGAGGAAATTTATGAACACTTTGTCTTTTTTATTGGTGGTCCAATTTATAGGATTTTCTTATTTTGCAAATGCAACAGCTAGTTTGTACATGGAACTACCAAAAAGAATCGAACGTGCTTACTACATGAGTCCAGATCTTCGCTTTAAGGTTAACTCTGCAAATGATTATTCTATTTTAGACACAAAAGAGAATAATGAAATAGTTTGTGACAATCATATTCTTCGCGGCGCTGAAATTCAGTGGTCGCGTGATAATCTATTTGGTGCGATTTCACTGCCGATTAATGGGAAGAGATCAGTATATATCGTCGATGTAAGAAATCACACATGTAGCTTAAAGTATACTGGTAGTAATAGTGTAACGCTAGGAAAATTTTCCTTAGATAGTCTGACTTACGCTTTCACAGTGCCAAATAAAAATGAATTATATGTAAATAATCTTAGTTCAAATACTAAACACAAATTGGAGTTGGTTCATAACTTAAGAGAGGAGAAAGTAGCTCAAATTACGAACGATGATATATTCCTAGTTGAATCTAGTACTTATTCAAAACCAAGTAGAGTTGTAATCATAGATAGGAAGACGTTTCAGCAAGTGGGAGAGTTCACAGGAGTTCCTTTTTAATTCTTGAAAATGGATTTCACTTGTTTGGTCCGATAAGACGCAAATTAGTGCCTTTGATAGAACCGGAAAAATTCTTAAAGTGATTGATTTTGGATTTGACAATAAATGTGTGAACTCAATTGGATACCCGCCTGTGAATGAATTCGACTACGACGCTGATCGATTGGTTTTCGCGACTCGATGCCATATGGCTGATTCGAATCCCGTGTATTTGGAATCTTCTGTGGTTCATGAGTTAAATTTACAGAATTTCAATATTGCAAAAACACAAAATTTTGATTTTCCAATTAGGATGGTGAAGTTCGATGGCGATATAACGAATTTTTTGTCTCTCAGAAAATCTGATAAGCCTGCGGACTTTGCTTTAAGCGAATTTAATATTTTAAGTTATCGAGGATCAGACTTTGTAGGAAGGACTTCTTCTAGAATTGGGTATGGTAAAGATGGCGGATATTTAGCTCGTGATTTTCGCGGTATGCTTTATTGGTATTTTGATTCAAATAAAGTATTGGAGCTTGCACGTTAATTTTTTACGATTTAAGTAATATTTCAAAACCCCTTGTTATTAGTCGTGGCCGTAGTCATCAAGGATTGACCTAAAAAGTATTCCTTATGATAATCTCCGGAGTCTGGGAATTGGAATCTTTGTCAGCTGATCCGTTCCCTTGGAAGAAAAGCTATACTTCAAAAATTTCACGCCAGTCGCTAAATAGTCTTACATTGAATAACCTGACTCTCTAGCAAGGCTTTCTATCGAAGTGATCGAGCGTGTGTGTCAAGCGAGGTGTAAAATGTTTGAAGAATTAAATAAGGAAGAAATCTTCGCGGCAATTATTCAGGCCCTGGAAGAAGAACTCAGAAACGCAGTTTCGGCAGCACGAACTGCCTCGACGGATGCAACGAATGAGGAAAGCAAGCCTGAAAATAAATACGATACTCGTGCTCTAGAAGCCTCATATTTGGCCCGCGGACAGGCTCAAAGGGTCGCAGATTTGAAAGAGGCCTTGTTTGGCTTTAGGCGGTTAGATCTCAAAAAGTTCACTGATAACGACTCTATTTCATCAACCGCTTTGGTTGAGCTTCTATCAGAAGGTAAGAAGCAGATTCTGTTTTTTGCAGCGGCAGGGGGTGGAACCCAGGTTCTATACCGTGGGACAAAAATTCAGGTGATTACTCCTGCTACGCCTTTGGGGCAGGCCGTGCTCAAGTCAAAGGTGGGGGAAAATATTTTTGTGAAGGTTGGCAAGAGCGAGCGAGAGTTTGAGATCCTTCGAGTGAAATGAAGAAATCAAGACATAAAGCTAGAAGTGAAGACTAGCCTCTCGAATTGAGATGGTTTCGCCGAACCAGTTTTAGAGTGAAAAAAATATTACTTTCAGTTTTTATTCTAGGGCTTTTTGGTTGCGGTGGAAAATATGCAATTAAGTCGTATCCATCTGATGCCAAAATCTATATCAAAGACCTCAAAAGTAACGAGAAGAAACTCATCGGCAATACGCCGCTACAGATGGCTGAGGATAAGAAATTGGGCGATGTCTTTTTTGTGGTTGTTGAGAAGGAAAACTATCGACCAAAGGAAATCATGCTCAGAGTGAACGAAGGCGAAAGTTTGACTGTTGCTGCGACCCTTGATCCCCTTGTCGGAGGCGAAGGTGTCGACGGGCAGGGCTTGGCAAAAAAAGATGAGAATAAGGATAAGCCCCGGGAAGTCCTAAGAAAGAGGACGAACCCAAAGATTGGCAAAAAGAAATTGCCGATATGAAGTTGCGAATAGCGCTTTTGGAGAACACTACGTCCTTCTATAAGGATGCCCTATTTTCTCCGCGTTTACTGGGAGGGGTTCCTACCAGCGATCGAGATCGGCGTGAAAATGTTGTTTCCTTAGTTTTTCAGGCCCAGCAAAAAGTCTCTCAAGGCAAAACTGATGAGGCTCTAGAAAAACTCGACAAAGCGTTGCAGCTCGATGAATACAGCGCCAACGCTTGGATGCTCAAAGGGTCGATTAAATACCTCAAGAAAGACTATTCTGGGGCTAAGCTTGCGTGGGAGCAGACCCTCAAGTTGGACCCATATAACAAGGCAGTCTATAAATATCTTAATACTGCCTACAAGATGCTGAACATGGAGCCCCTAGCAGAGGATCCTGCCGCTTTGAGATATCCGGCGTCGACAGTTGAACTAAGTAAGAGGAATAGAAAAACGAAGTAGCTAACAACGTAGATAGTGATTCAGATAATGATGGGGATGGACTATGAATAAAGCGGGCATGTTGGGAATGATTACAGCCATGGGAATATTGGCTTTTGCGATCTTGGATTCGACCAAGAATGCGAAGATCTTTTTGGATCCCCATGGAATCGTAATTGTCGTCGGTGGAACTTTGACTGTGGCCCTACTGAGTTTCAGCTTTAGAAAACTCTACTTGGCGTTCAAGGTTTTCTTGAGAAAAATGCTGGGAAGAGAAAAAGATGATTATATGGGAACAATCAAATTGATCGTTGAGTTGGCTGAAGTCTACAGAGCAAATCCTAAGAATCTAGAGGCGACGGTTCCCGCGAACGCCCATCCTTTTTTGAAAGATGCAATCAAACTGATCGTGGGTTATGGATTTTCGGCAGATGAAGTTGATGAGATCCTGGGAAATGCGCTGAAGGGTAAAAGTAAGAGAGATGAGGAAGAAAACAGAGTGTGGCATACGATTGCCAGATTTCCACCAGCCTTTGGGCTCTTGGGGGCAACTCTAGGGATGATTGCTCTTTTGCAGACTCTGGGGGAGCCTGGCGCCCAGGATCGAATTGGGCCCGCTATGGCGACGGCGTTAGTTGCTACGTTTTATGGATTGGTTGTGGCAAATTTATTTTTACTTCCGATTGCCGAAAAACTTGCAGCAGTAGCTACTTCAGACAAGAACGTCCGAGTGGTGATCAAGGCCGGGATGGTTATGATGGTTGAAAAGCGTCACCCAACTTTTATTGCTGAGTATTTGCAGTCCTACCTGTCACCAACCCAAAAGCAGCTGGCAGAGGGTGCGCCAAGAGACAGTAAGCGAGGGGCCCGTGCAGCCTGAGCGAAAGGGGTCTCGAAGACGGCATGACGACGATGGCGATCATGAATCCCACCCACCAGTCCACGATGAGTCCAATTGGTTAGTTTCTTATGCTGATCTGATGACTTTGCTTTTTGGATTCTTTGTCCTAATGTATTCACTTTCAAGAATTGATAAAGATAAGTTCGACGTTGTCAGAAAAGATATGGTGAAATATTTCGGAGGAAAACTGGTTGAAGAGCCTGGCGCTCCGGAAGGAATTAAAAAGTTAAGCACAGAGATGGAAAAGTCCATTGGCTTGACTCTGACAGATGACAAAAAGCAATTTAATGTCAAAGTCGAGGGAAATAATATTGTGGTCTCAATTGCCTCAGATATCTTGTTTCCGCCAGGATCTTCACGTCCCAGTGAAAAGGCCATAGGGTCAGTCAACAAAATTTATGAGTCCATTAAATCTAAGAAAATTGAAATGATCGAAGTCGAAGGGCACACGGATTCAGATCCGATTTCGACGCCAATCTTCCCATCGAATTGGGAGCTCTCAACCTCTCGGGCTGCGTCGATTGTTCGAATATTTGAGAATTTGAATGTTCCACCCTCACAGCTAAAAGCCTCTGGCTATGCCAACAGTCGTCCTTTGGCCGATGATGTTGAGACCGAAGGATCCTTGCGATTGTCGAATAAACAGGCCAATCGTCGCGTCGTGCTTAATTTTAGAGTTGATCCTGAAAATGCAGATATTTTAAAAACCCTAGAAGCCCAAGGGCTAAAGACTGTGCGACCTGTGGGTGCGCCTGAGGTGGTGCCAGATTCGCCTAATGCCTCAACTTCGGTTAATGACCTGGCGAATTTACAGAAACTTTATGAGGAAACGAAAAAAGGTCTCGAAACGACAACCGGGCGCCTCAATGAAACGAAAGAAAAACAGAAGAAGATTTTGGAATTTGAAAAGATGCTCAACAAGACCAATGAAATGGAAAAAAAGGCCTTAGAGATAGAAACAAAGATAAATGAAATTAAACAGAAAAGCGAAGAGTCACTTCAAAAAACGCAGGAGAAATTGAAGCAAAATGAAAAAAAACGTTAGGGTGTTTACGGCGACAGCGCTTTCTGCCTTTCTGAGCTTTTCTGTTGTGATTGGGATTGTTTTGATCACCCGATCAACAGATAGGCCGACTGTCGTGAGTACACCCTCTCCTTTTCGGTCCCCTCAAGCGATTGAGCAGGAGGGGGCGCCTCGACAGTCCCCTGAGATGAATAGATTTAAGGAAGCGCTACAGAAAAGGGATTGGACCGAGATTCAGTCGCAGTTGAAGAAATCACCAATTGCAGATAAGTTCATGACCCTTCTCAATCAAGAGACATTTTCTGGTGAGGATGAACTTCAAGTTTTTAGTCTGATTATTTCCCTGATGGAGGCTGATTATTTGTTGCCAAGGCTAAGGGTTATTTCTGTCAGAGTTCTTGGTCGTCTTAACCTCAGTCAGAACCAGCAGAAACAAGTTTTGAGAACTTTCGACCTGGCCCCGGTGAGACCCTTCAAGGAAGACCTTCTGCCGCAGGCATTTCTCTCGACCGTACCTTTTCCAAAAAATATCACCGAGAAACTCAAAAAAGACTTTGCTTCCTCGCCAGGACGAGGCAAGGAAGTACTTTTTCTGACGGCAGGAATGAAGGATCTTAGGCAAAAGCGAGCTTTAGAAGTTCTTTCTTTTGTCATTTCCAGGCACAACAAAGGCCTTGAAACCATTTGTGGCGAAGAGTTTAATCCTAACAATAGAGCCTGATTTGAAAACTGATGAAAAGTATAGATCCATGTTAATGTTTGTTAAAAAGCAGAATGATGAAATTTGGACCGACATTAAGGAACTCATCCGATGAAAACCTGGACTGTCTTTCTTTTTCTGGCAGCCTTTTTCGCCACTTTGTGGGGGTCTGTTGAGATTTATCTTTATTTGAGGACGGCTAAGGTCTCCCATGAAGTTTGCTCTTGGAAGGCGGACGAGCCTTTATTGATCAAAGGGCACCTGTTGCTGAGCTCTCATCAAGATCGAAGTGAAACAAGGCTAATTACTTATGATTTAAAACAAGAGCAAATCGATGGGTTTGTTTTTTCTGCCGACTCAAGTCTAAAGTTAGGGGCAAACCAGATTTTGAAACGTGGTGAAATGCAGAATCTTCGCTGTGATAAACGAGGTTATGACTGCTTCGCTCAAAAGGAGCAGGGTGGATTTTCCGCACTCAATGTGATTTTTGCATCAAAGAACATGGTGTTGGTTGAAGGCACGGAAATAAACAGGCGGAGCGTGTTTCCAGTTCAGCTTTCTGCGCAGGGGATCAGGGTCAATGATCCCATTAAGTTTTGTGGGCAAACACCAAGCCCTGAGACCAGTCAGTTTTTTAATATGGCTGGACAGCTTTTTGTTTTTGATTCTTTAACTTCTCGATTGGCGGTCTGGGATAAATTAAGATTCTTGGGGTCCTCGACCGCTGCGGCTCCGAGTGAGCCTGATCAAATGTACCTGGTGACAAGTCCATCAGGTCTGATTGAAACGTCATGTGACAGGCCGCCAGGAAAAAGTCAGAGTGGCGTGGCACAAAGTGAATCCCTCCTGGTGACCCATACACAGGAGGGCAGCGTTTCGAAGATTTCTTTTTTTCAAAGCTCGCCCTCGATTTTTCCCAAGCAGACCATTAAATTAGATTACAGCGTCAATCAAATCAAAAGTATTGGTAACGTGCTGGCGGCAGTTTTTATTGATCGAGTTTTGAATAAAATCCATGTTTTGGGAACAGAGAATTCGGAGACGGGTCAACTGAATGAGTTTGTGTTTTCGACAATCCCGATGGAGCCCCTCTTTGAGTTTGCTCGGGCTGGAAACATTCTTGCGAGTCTTTCGGCTCGATATTTTTGGAGAGGGCGTCATCCTCGTCTCCATATTTCCGGGAAATCTTTCAGTCTGCCCTATTTGCCGGGGCCGTGGCGGGTAAAGAGCATTCCAAAATTCTTTGTCCATGGGGACGAGGGAGAAGAAAAGAAACAGAACACTTTAATTAAGTCTTACTTTGGCTATTGGGGCTGGCAGGAGGAACAAGATATTGCGATCCTCCCTTTTGCTTGTCAGGATTCCATCTAAACTAGAAATCAGTAAACACAACCCCTAAGAGGGCAGAAAAACCCTCGTAAGTGACCTGGGTTTCCTTTGCGCCAGTTGAAGAGGCTGAGTTAAAAACCAAACTCGCTTGAGCAAACAAGGAGGTGGTCAAGGGGAGCTCAACCCCAAAGCGCGGGGCAATGGCAATCAGTGAGGCATTGAACGCATCGACAGATATATTAACTAGATTGATGTTAAGACCCAAAAACGGAGTTGATTTCCAAATTCGTCCAACAACCCCCTGGTCTAAGATTGAACGAGCCCCGTTGAAGCCAATTGGATAGTACCGATAGCCAAAACCGAGTTGTGTCATAGGAAGAATCTTTCCTTCCCCTTGTAGAAGTTCTGAAAAGGAGATCACCACGGCGCCAGAAATTGAATTGAGCCAGAGCAGGTAATTGGTTTCTATCAGAGAGACTCCAGATAGACTTTTTGAATACCCATTGGTTGAGAGATTCATGGACGTAAAACCAAAACTGGCATCAAAACTCGACACCAAGTTCCCACGAGCACTATTGGATAGCGAAAAAACAAGAAAAATAAAGAAAAAATTGCGAAGTTTGTGGCATTTCATCAAAGGAAGGTTATCATATCAGTATGACAATACAGGTCCAGTTTTTTTATTTTTGTTTTACGGTATTTGTCCTGATTAGCAGCGACATTTCGAGTGCATCAAGCCCAATGTTCCGCATGAAGGCAGGAAGCTCTTCTTTGCAAATTTCAGGGGGTTCTGTGATTGACAAACAATCCTTAAACTCAATGATCACGCTTCAGCCCGGAGTTCATTGGGAAATGTCTCAATTCTCTTCGAGATTGGGGATTCATTATCTTCAGGAGTTAGGCGGACCCTATGGTCTGACAACTGTCTCTGGTATCGGCATCAGTGGCTATTATTATCTCAGGGGTATCTCAACCACCTATTCTATTCCTATGGAGGGCACGGTCATTCAGAAATCAATTCCTGGTCCCTTCCTTTACGGCGGGGTCACTCCAATCAATTTCAACGTGAATAAAATAGACGCGACGAGTTCGTCCCAGAGTTTTTATGCTTCTTCCTTTGTTTTGGATGTGGCAGCCGGAATTGGTTATGATTACACAATATCAAATAACATGATTCTCTCTGCGGAACTTCTGATTCGAAATGCAGCAGGCTCTGGGGATTCTGGCGGAGCAAAGGGTAAAGCTGGGGAATCCGGTCTAAGTTATCGGGGTTTTTCGTTTATGCTTTCCTATGCAACGACATATTATTGAGCGACGTGCTATTGATTAGGCTGACTCTAAGGTTCAGGGCAGGGAAGAACTAACAGTTCTTTTTTATCTTTGACTTGAACTTTTTCAAAGCTGCAACTGGCGCTTTGATGAATGACATAAAGGCCAGACTTAAGGGCCAGGACCGAGTTTGTTAAGGCATGGTCGATCAAAGCGTTGTCTTGATCATAGACATACAATCCAGCAACTTCAGGTGAAGTCACTTTGATAACTCCGACGCCAGTAATGTCAACAGGGTGTTTGCCATTCGGATAAACATAGAAATCGGGAATAAATCGTTCGTAAAAGGGCTCTTTATAGACTCTGAGTTTCCATTTCCCAGTGGGAACCATGATTTTTTGGTCCGACTTGAACTTTAATACAACTTTGTTGTTTTTATCTAAAATTTGAGCCCGCAAATGTTCTCCGAAATAATTTGCAACAACCTCCCCTTCTCCTTCAACTCGGAGAGTCACCTTTCGTTTTGGAAGAATCGCAAAAGCTTCGAATTTATAGACCGGGTTCAATCCCACTAAGACTTCATAGGTTCCAGGGTCCACTGTCTGGGGAGTCTTTGCATAAAAAACACGATCGAATATTCGTTTTTTACCATCGAGACGGTACAGATAGACAGGGGCATCGGGGTTGGGACTTATGACTTTCAAATTTTGCTGTTGCTGACCAAGCTTTTTTGATATCTCAGAGAGGGCATCTGAAAAGCTTTCTTCATCATCAGCGGCATGGACATCGCCAAGGCAAGATAGTTTTTTAAGCTCATCAGAAGCACCCATAAAGCCTAAGGCCACGACATAGAAAGTGATTTCTAATTTGTCTTTTTTGACCTTTTCAGCTGTTTTACAAGGATCGCCCCGCAGGTGTCTTCTCCGTCAGTGACAATGACGATTTTTTTGGGCCCCTTCTTTTCCTTAATCTCATCGACAGTTGCTTCAATGCTCTTATGAAGTGGAGTCATTCCCAAGGGCTCCATTTTTTCCAGACTCAATTCGAGTTTGGAAAGGGCTCGATCAGTATACGGAATGGTCAACTGAATATCATCACACTGATGTTTTCTTCGACTTCCGTAAACTCTGACTCCGAGGGAATTTTTCAATTTCCATTGTTTAGAAATAAAGCCCTTCATTAATTTTTCATATAAAACATTTTAGTTTTATTTTTTTCTAACATTTGCCCCATTGATCCCGAACTATCTAGAACTAAACCAATTGTTTGGGATTCATCCAAATCCTGCCCCAGTTCTTCTATAATTTTGGCCCAGGGTCGGCAGCAACAGTTTCAATTGCGGGCAAGTCTTTCGTTTCGTCTTTTTTGTTGATCTTGATTTGGGGTTCGGCGAGCGCCATGCCGGGAATACTGACAAATAAAAATACCATCGGCAAAAAAACACCAAGCAAAGAAATTATTCTAAAGGTCTCTAGATGTCGGTTCCAGGTATTTGAATTCATATATTTCATACTTTATTCCCGAGGTTTAAAAGCACTTCCAATAACATCTTTGAAGCGAAATCCAACATACAGATAGACGCCAGACTCAATTTCACTGTATTTTTGATCTGAAGGGATGACGTAAGCTCCCGTCACTTGCTCTCCTTTGGTTTTTCCAGTAAATTTCAAATCTAAAGTCCTTTGATAAAAATCAAGGCCAAAGGTCCACCGCTTCAAATAGGGAATTTTTGGAAAGTAACCAGTCGTATCAAGACCAAGCTGAATTTCTTGAAAGCCATTCCCCCCAGAAGACTGTCCCCGCGAAACACTCCCATCCTGCGCGACCACAGACAGTCCGTAAATCAAATTCAGCCTCAGGGCAGTCAAGCCAAAGGACCAGGTTTTTGTGATCGGCAAAAGCTCGCCCCGCTCATAAACGAGGGAGGCTCCGAGGGCGGACACGTCAACTTGGGTGCTGAGTATATATTCATCCGAATTGGCCGTCGCGAATTTCTCACTTTGGCTTTGCATAAAAAGCTGTCCACGCAGGGTCGAAGATTTTTCTGTTCGGTACATGAGTTTTATTTTTGATTGAGTAAAGGTTCCCGGGACAGGAGTGTGGAAATAATTGACTATGGGGATTTCCCCACTGAATTCGCCAATTGAGAATCCATAGTTTGGCAAAAACTCCATAAACCATTCAAGCTCAAAGCCAGCCCGTGGGAATTTAGAAATATTCTTTAGACTATTTGCCTGGTTGGGACTCGAGGAATCGAGTTTAGTATTGCCTTGAAAATACTTAAACTGGAGATAGCCTGTTTCTTTATTCTTCACTTGAAGAAGTGAAAAGTCAGTGTCATCTGACTTTTTTCCTTTTGGAATTGGATTGAAGACCTTAGGTTTTCCTAGCAGAATGACAAAATCGTTATTGATAGGACGTTTTTTTGCCAAAGCAGGGTCGAACTCAATGATCACCTCATTTTTGATTTGGGATTTGAGTCGACCATTGGCCACGACCTCAGGATCGTCGTCGTCAACCGGTCTCACAATTAAAAAATTCTGCCCGGGGCCGAGGGTGTCCAGCGAGCGAACTCTAATAAAGTCATCCCCGACAGCAAGAATTGGCAAGGGTTTGGTTGTTAACTCACCCAAGTTATTGAAAGCAACAGCTCTGCAAGGCAAAGCCGTCAACGCCGCAGAAAAATAAAAAATATTAGCAGGCAGCGGAAGGCCAATCTACTCATAGACTCAATCATCGGGGATTTAAGTGCGAAAGGCAATCACGCCTTTACCAGACTTTGTAGATCCATCCATTTTTTCGATTTATAGCTAAGGTCAAACCATCATTCGCGAAGGTCACAACTTCGTCCAAGGGGGCGTCGGTTCGAAATGCCTTCACTGTAAAAGCATCGCTCCGAGTATCGATTGCGAAGACCTCATTAGCGTCCTTGGCGACTCCATACAAGATCTCTGAAGTCGGATTGAAAACCAATTTGCGACCTTCTCCTACGTTGTCGGTATAAGATGAACTGATATTGTTAACTCCAATAAACGAAAGATTGCCGGTGGTTGGAACACTCACACCATCATCGTTGAGTGCGGCGACGCCCCCTGTTCCTGGCAGCAGAGCATAAACGCGGTTTTTTGCCGGGTCGACAGCGAGGTCGAGAATTCGATTGTCCTGGGTGACGCCATCAAAAACATTGATTGAAGTGACAAAGGTCACGCTGCCGGTCCCCACGGAAGTGATGTCGTAGATATAAATGAGATTGCGATACAGGGCGGGGTCACGAACAGTCACATAGAGTCTTTTGGTTGTCGGATTGACTGCAATATCGCCGATGCGATCATTCCCTGTCAGCGCGACAATGGTGTTTGCGATGGATCCAGCTCTGTTCCATTTTAAGGTGGCGCCTTGATCGGCGCTGAAAAAATAATAGGTGTTGCCGCTTAAGACATAGCCTGCAGAGGGTTGGGTTCCTGAGCTTGACACAGTCCCGGGGAGGGGTGCAGTCGAACCGGGTGGGGTGATATTCTTAAAAAAGTTGTAGGAGCAAGTTCCAGTGCAAGCATTGCCAGAATTCAAAGACGAAATTGAGCTCAAGCTTGGATTTAAGGTCACGCCATCGCTTGTGCTTGAGAAGGCGCCTTCGGGGTCTTTGTTTGACGCAACCAAGACATTGTTGAGGCTCGCAAGATTTGATTGGATATAGCTAATTTGCTCAGATTTCCGGCCACCGCTCCATGGAAGGATTTCTGTTCCCTGAGTTGTGAATGTTGAAGAATTGTCGACAAAGCTGGCATTCGTAAACTGAAGACGCCAAGCAAAATTTCGGACAACGCTGCTTCGAAGATAGCTTCCAGTGAATAAGAGATTATTGTTTGTTGTGGCACCACTTGTCGTGGCCACCCCAACCGTGGGACCCCAAAGAAGATTCGAGATTGTGGTCCCGGCTCCAATTCTTTCAATCACTGATTGGGAAAAGGTCCACAGTGTTTTGGCAGGGTTAGCGTAGGTCATACGTTGGGGTAAGGGGACAGTATTTCGAACTTTCACATTCCAGGTCATCTTAGTGTTTGTGACCCTCTCTTGCCCATCGAGAATCTCAGCAACTAAGGTGTGAAGACCGGGTGAGGTTAACGGCAGAAACGCGTCATCCAGGCCTGGTGTATACGAGTAACTTGCTCCCGCATCAGAGACCAGTTTGCCATCGAGGTACCAGCGATAGTGTAGGTAGTCGCCATTGGTGTCCGTCGCTGTGACTTGAAAGACCTGGGCTGTTTGTTCCTTGACCAACACATTGGCTTGAGGAGGCCAATAGCTTGCCAAAACTGGCGTTGCATTGGCAGGGCTCACCGCACTTTTCACTTGGACGCGAAATTGGACCGTTTGATTTTCAAGGGTCGTTCTGTCTTTCACGTTCAGCTGAAACAAAGGCCAAGTTGTCTGATCCGCGGGGTTGGAAACATAAGGACTTTGTACCGCTGGGACCCCTGCCATCACAAAGGGTTTCCAGACCAGAAAGATCCGATGGGTGGTCAGGTTAAGACTATAGATTCCAGAGTTATTGGTGCTACTGACCACACTTGGGTTCGCATAGGATCGAGTTTCCAAATAAGGACTACCAACGGATGAACCTGCGACAACCGCCCGAGTTGGCATGGTCACATCTACGAGGTTCCCTCTCGAATTGTTGATAAACAATTCGTACCTGTATTCAAGTTGGGAAAAAGCCTGCTGCATCCACCAAACGGCATCAAGAGTGGATGTTGATTTTTTTGGACTTTCAAAGAAAACGGGGGCAACAACCTTGAGCTGCACAGGAATTTGAACGACCTGTGGGGGGAGGCTTACTCCTTGAATATCTTCATCCCCATTGTCAGTTAAATAAAAATAGACCAAGTGTTTGCCAATATGTTTTTTCTGAGGACACCATCTGAAGTAATACAAATAACTTCGAAGTGTAGAATCGAGAGCACAAAGGGAGGCGTTTGAATAATTCCAGCTGACAGTGCCAACACAACCTTTTAAATTTGGATCATTCGGGGGGCCGCCTGACTGTTGATACCTGACGAACTGGGGCACCTTTCTTGACGTCAAGACCCCGCCTGATTGACAAGCGGAGACGCTGCTATTTCCGCTATAGGGAAAATCAAAAGTCGAAAGGACAAGGGGCCATCCCGTTTGGTCTGCTGCACAGTCAAACTCTCCTGGGGTGGAGCACATCGAGAGTTTACTATGGAAAGTCGTATTGGGTGGGTTGGGTCGATAGGGAAAATTGGCATTGGTGGCAAAGTCTGTATCTTTGACATAGATTTGGGTATCGTTGTACAGATCAGCATTAACTGTCAAAGTCGCGAGGGACGTATGATTTGAGGGGAGGTTGTTAATGTTTCGAGTTTTTATTTTATAATACCCGACGGCGCATTGTCTTGGTGAATCTGGAGAGCCTGCGTCACAGGCGTTAATCTTGAAAACAACTCCGTTCGTGTAGGCAAAACGTTTGGCATCTTTATCCTTGGGTGTCCATTTGATTTGGGCTGTTGTTTTGCTGCCCCAGCCTCCTGGATCTGGTACAGTTGACCCGACCAGCTCAACCACAGCCCCACTAGGAACCCCAAGGCTTTTCCACTGACTGAGGGGGCTCCAGAAAACAAGAACATCCTGAAGAACAGGGGCGATAAGGTTTTGGTATCCGAACCTTTATCAGGGTCAGTCATATAAATTCGATATTTGGTTTCGACCCCTTCAATAAAATCACCCAAATAGAGAGCACCATTTTCAGTGTTGTTTGCAATCGGCAAAAAATTGCTATCAACGTGCACCGGGGGATCATTGAGTTCCACAACTTTGACATTTGTGGGCTGACTTCTCACGTTTGTATTTAATGGAAAATTCAATCCATGATCGTCGGCAATCAAATCAAACGTAAATGCTTTTGCGACATCGGCGAGGACTGGCTTGTAACGCAAAAAGCATGAGGCTGTTTCAAAATAGGTTCCGGTCGTATTACTGCAGGGGGTGCAAGCAGGACTGCTGATATCGGCCATATTATCGCCAGGCTCCCGACACAGGAGATAACTGCCAGACGGGGTGTTGCCCAAAAATGTATTTGTGAAGGTATGCCGATCCAGGGGATCATTTGGACTCGAGGGATCATTTCGGTTGTCAGTGACTTTGATTTCGAAATCGAGAAGGGCTTGACCCTCGGTGACTTTGACGCTGGTCGCATTAAGAAAAGAAGGCTCGTAGTTGGTGTCGGCCCAACTGTAGCAGGATTCGGCATTGGTGGCAGGAATGGTTGCGGGGTTGATATGGTTCACTCGCCGAACGGGAAGGCTGGCACTGGCTATACCTGGGTTCAATGGAACATCATAGGCAACGGTAAATTGAGTGAGGTCTGCGGTTTTAATGACGCTTCCTTGTGCAATGGTTTGAAGCGTGGAGGTGTCCGTTCGACTCGCTTGAACTAGCCCTTCGAGTTCGAGGTCAGCTGAATTTGTGAGTTGAACGCCGGCAGGGCCACCACTTATAAACGTCAAAGGTGTATTGATTGGAATCACAGAGGAATCTGCGAGCTCTCGATTCCAGCAAAAGCGATCGACCCCCATGGTAAGGCCCTGTTGAAGATCCCGGGCAAGGGTGTAGTTATTGACATCTCTGAGTGGATAGAGGTTATTCACAGTCAAGGCGGGTCCTGGCCAAGTTGCAGAGGGAATCACAGAGACCGTCCCCGTATTTGCGGTGATCAGTTTTCGACTGACCCGAATTCCCGTCTGTGCGGTTTGGCCCACAATGAATTTAACATTATCCATGGTGACATAGCGAACCGTATCTGTGCCGTCCAGGAGCTCGCTGGTGCCAAGCTCTGAGCCAGCAGGAAGGGTTTCTGCAATGGCGCCACTTGATCGAGTGACATTGACAGTTCCACCGCCAGTGAGGATCGTCGGGTTTGTAACTACTCCAGATGAAAAGGACGCTGGAACAGCAGAGATCCAACGATTGAGTTTTCCAACAGCGGCATCCCTATTGTAGGCCTTAACTGGAACCATCACGGCAAGATCACTTTTTTTCATCACAAGTGTTTGTGCGACTTCATATTGGATTCGAGAGGGTAAGGGTGAAGTCTTAAAGATCGTTCCTGCCGCAATCGTGATATCAGTCGTATGCATTCCATTCCGGCTGAGGACGACGGCACCAGCCAGGGGCCGACTGAACCAGGCGTTATAAGCAGCCGACGAGGGCCCAGCAAGACTTTTCGGAAATCGAGTCACCCAAGTAGTTGGGTCATAATAGCTTTTACTGAAAACAAGATTTGTCGATGACGCATCTGTCATTGTGAGCAAGGGCATGACTGATGGATCCATATTTGAAATCTGGGGCCAGGGGGAGGTGTCGTCATCGTCATTTCCTGTGAATTGATCAAGGTAATTAGTTTGGTTATCAGAGAGAGTGCTATCTATCTTTCTAGAGACCAAGCAGGGTTTGACGTTTCGATCCTCAGAGGTCAGGGTTATTGGAAGGGGGTGCTCAGGCGAAGGAATTGCAGTGATTCCGCCATGATCATCTTTTAGCGTTAAAGTGATCGTTCCTGTCCGAGGGGTGTTATGAGGTTTCCATTCAAAACAAAAATAGGATACTTCGGGTGAGGATGCTGGGCAGCCCATGGCTTCTGTGACCACGAGCAAGTCATCTTTCAGGGAGCCTCCAAAGCTTGTGCTAACAACGTCAGGAATTTGACTTCGAATTCCAGCTTGGGTTTGGTTGTCAGGATCGCGGACTTCAATTTTAAAGCGAAAAGCCCCAACGCCATCTGGATCGGCATTCGCGCAGTAGTCCCACTCGTGGGCGACACTCCCGGGGATTAACGGTTGAATTGGAGAACCATTGACCAGGGTAATCTCAGGGGGAAGATTTATGTCTTCGATGATCACACTGAGGGGGACGGTCGTAGAGCCCATTTTTCCGTCGGTCAGAGTGACTTCGACGTAGGCGAATCGTCTTTTTGCGTCCATGTTATTTGGCGTGAATTTCAATTCAATTTCAGAGGATCCGCTAATACTTACCTTTCGGGTGGTATCATCAGTGGACTGGTCATTCACTTTTATTCGCGCGCTCGTCGCCTTATCCGAAACAGTGAATACAACAGGGTCTTTATCAAAATCAATGGCCTTGATTTTACAGGTCCATTCCTGCCACTCCTTCGTTGTCATGCCACAGGTGGACTCAACAATAGGACTTCGGTTAAAATCCGCGACTTCAATATCCCAATTGAATTCCTGGGGAGTTCCTCCATCAGTGAGAATAAGCTTCAATGGGTAAGTTTCGGTGCGAGCCGAATCGTAATCAGGGGTCCACTTAATGAGTTCTTTTTCTTTTGAGTAGAGCTTGCCGTCAAGGGACCAGCGAAAAACCAGAAAGTCGGCCTCAGGATCCATCGATCGGGCTTTAACAACAAGCTCAACAGACTCCTGGGCAGGGACATTGCGATTCGTTGCTGTGGAATTTGATTCATCAAGGGTCGGTGTTTGGTTTTCATTATTAAATACAAAAGGATTAATTTTAAAAAAATCTTGACTGGATGAAAAGCTAAACCCGTTGGCGTCGGCAAAAGCCAAAAAAGTGGCGTCTCTGCCAATGTAGTTTTTCATAAACTTAATCCACTGTTTAATGGTCATGTCTTCGCGTTTGATATCAAATTCATTCTTTGCCCGCGAAATTGTATTTTCGATTTCAGCTTCAAAGGCCAAGACGGTTTGATCTTTGATTGCTTCTAATTTGTAACCTGGAAATCCTGTGAAGAGCTCAACTGTTAAGGTGCTGGTGACGCTTGGTTTGTTGATTCGATTGGGCAAGACAAAAGTGGACATAGAGAGGCCATGTCGCGGCATTGAAACTTTCAGCGTGTAGAGGCCTATCTTATTTTCAACTTTAGGAATGATGTGTTTGACGATTGTTTCTTTTTCTTTGTCATTTGTTGGTGTCAAGTCTTCGATTGAAAAAAACTTATTAGATTCAGTAGTCAATCGCTGCAAATCTACAGTATAATAGGACTCTGAGATTGGAAGAAATTCGCTATTTGAATAGGTAATGACCTGTCCCGGAGGAATCTGGATTTCTTCCCCTTTTTCTTCCGACTTACAGCCGCTGAGTGCGATCGTCAAAGCCCCAACAAGGAGACCTGCGGATATTTTTGTTAGTGTTTTCATTCTCGTCGACTCTCTCTTTCTCTCTCTTAAAACGTTCTGGTGTTAGCTAGTAAAACAAGAAAAAAGTTCCCATTTGAATTCCACGGGCTGGCGATAGTCCAAGATGACGTTTGGAAGTAATCATATAGTCCACTGTGGCGTCATTATTGATGTCGCCGGTTGTGATATTTCCAAGGAAGAAGTTGCTATTAGAGACTGGACTGGGTGCTTGAATAAAAAACGGACGAATTTGCCCGTTGGCTGATGTTGAAATCGAGTTTGTTGGATAATCTTCAACGGCCAAAAATGGTGTGTTGAAAGACTTGCTACCAAACATAACAACGCCCTTTCCAGTGCCAGTGGTTGCTGCGATTGAATTATCCGAAGTATAAGAGCCCAAGAGGATATCATCGACACCATCACCATTGAAATCGCCTTTGCCTTTGCGGGCTGAGGAGACGCTATAGCCATACTTATCCGAAGCGCCCGCACCTAAAATTGTAAACTTTAAAGGCACTGGCTTCAAACCCAAAGTGGTTGAACGAACGCAAGTGGCAGTGACTCCGGGGGTGCTGAGGGCCCCCTGGAATTTCCGTTCAAAAACTGTTAGAGGTGGTTCAGCTCCAGAGATAAAGGTCTGAATATTGAGTTTACTATCGGACCCTGCCAGAAAGTCCTGTTGAAACCAATCATTCAGATTGGGGTCATTATCCATGGGGCAGAGTGGGCCATACAGCAAGTACATTGTCCCATAAGAGAACGATCCGCCATAACCGTCGGGCAGAGCTTCGTTGGGGGTTGAAATCAGCAGATCTTCAAAACCATCTCCATTAACATCACCCGCGTTTGCAAAGGTGTTTCCCAATTGGCGGCTTGTGCTATTAGTGCCAAGAGTTTTGTTTTTTATTCCAGTTGAGGTCATCAAGGCGAGCGCCCTGAGCTTAGAATCGGCTCGAATTCCCATGGCCGGATCTGCCAAATCTGGATCGATGTTATAAGCATCGACGGGGCAGGAAAGTCCAGAACGTCGCCAATTGTAGTAGTCATCTCTCAGGCTCGCAACCAGGCCATTGGCTGAACCATAAAACATATAAATTCGCCCATAGTCACTTGGAGGTGTCGCCTTCGAATAACAAGAGATATCGTTGAAGAAAGGGGCGCCAACGAGGGCATCATCGTAACCATCTTTATCGAATTTTATCGACTGAACCGTTGCACCGAAGTCATGACTGAGTCGCGAATAGCCAAAAGGAATATTTTCCCAGACTGGATTCCTAAAATAACCAACTTTGCAATCCGCGGCCTGACCAGCTGTGGCGCTGGGGATGCAAGGCTTAGTGGGTGCATCAAGGCGTTCGGTGTCGAGCATATCAATGGTGCCAGGGCCACCTTCGCTGAGATCCCCAGTCATAAGGCCACGAACAGCTGGAGTCTGATAGCCTTGGGCGGACCCATAGAAAACCCAAATCATTCCATGATCACTGACAGCTGATCCATTGAGACAGTCAGGATCGACGGTGCCGGCGCCACAATTCCACCCACCTCCCGCGGCAACTCCGGATTCTGACGGGCGCAGAAAGGGGGCGAGAGGATCCGTGGTCCCTGGAGGATTCATTTTGGGGCTATCGGCGGCAGGGGCCCCGACCAGAAGGTCTTCAAAACCATCGTTATTGAAGTCCCCGGCAGTGATTTGATTTTTTTGAACCTGAGTTAAATAATTATAACCTCCATTGGTTATTCGGTATCCCATTGAGCCTAAGTTGACTTTTTGGTGATGAGCTGAGGATCGCCGGCACTGGGAGCAAAGGTTGGATCAATAACATTCAGGAGTCCACCGGAGCCACCATAGAAAATTGCCAGAGTCGGTCCATAGGAGGACATAAAAACGACGTCCCCGTAGCCATCCCCATTGACATCGCCGGCGCCCACAGCTTTTTCAAACCAAAGGGCGGCCAAGCTATTCGGGCGATTGATCTTTTTGGCGTCAATATTTTTGGTTTTGTGATTCCAGTAGCCGGGGTGACGGAGGGGTAACAGAGGCTATCTGCCTGGGTGGCCAGAAATATGGAAGTCTTGTTACTGAGGCAAAAAGATGTTGTAATCAACCCATTCGGGCTTCCAAAATATATGGCCGCATCGACCTTTTTGGTTCCATCTGTTAGATAAGAAGTAATTTTTCCGACGGCATCATCATAGCCGTCGCCATTGATATCCCCAACCAAAGTTGAATCACCAACCCCGTAATCAGAAAACGAATTGATACTTTCTGAAAGGACAAGGCTGTTTCCGGCGCCGTCAGAGGTACTGCTCATAATTGCGGGTAACGCAAAGCCATTTGATACGAAACCTAAGATAGTTCCTACGGAAGGTGAATGGGAGCCATCATAGGGACTTCCAGCAAAGACATCAGCCAGGGGCCATGTTGTCGGCGGGGTTGCGGGAGTATCTGTATAGGGACTGTAGGTTAAATAATCTCCATTAAAGTCGCCCGCAGTCACTGCAAAACCCAATTTGTCATTAGCAGAGGTTTCACTACCATAGAGTTTCTTAAGACTTGAGCTGAGGCCGGCGTTTCTCTGGCTTGGAAAGACCAAAACGGAGCCAGAATTGCTTCCGACAGTTGCGTCGCCAGAGGCGCCTACGATTAAATCTTTGAGCCCATCGCCGGTGACATCAGCCACCGCAATTTGATTTTGAGTCGCTGCTAAGTTAGTATTGCTTGAAAGGGAGTTCGATCTCAGAAGACTTGGCATACAAATCGTCTTGTCGCCCAGGGCATTATATCCAGTGCAATTCACAACATTAATGCTGTAGTCAGAGATTGGATCCGGCGACCCTGAATTGGGGATATTATAGAGGTCATTGGCAGTAAAGGACCTCAAGCGATTTCCAAAGAACTGCCAGAGGTGACCCACACTTGTCTTGCCTGCGGCGGCGATATTTGAAGATGATGCTGCGACGATAACCTCTGCAAATCCGTCTCCGTTGGGGTCCGAGTAAAAACCGTAAGGGACCAGAGGGTCGGGGATATGATTATTGTATCTTAACTGAATGGCTTCATCGACATTTGTCGTGCTTGCAATATATCGAGATTGATCTCCGGCTAGAGCGACAGCGCTACCAAAATAGCGAGCCTCCGAATCACGAGGAAAAAGAAGCGAATAAGAATTCTGGTCCGCCAGGCAGGAAAAGTGTTTATTTGCGGTCATTCCGCGATTGCCACAGGACCACCAGAGGGTGCGGTCAATGGGAACATCATAATCAGTCGAAGTTGCAGGGGTGCCTCGGCTATAACCATAGTAAAGAAAAGCAGCTCCGACGCTAGTCGTTTTTTGTGGCCAACCATAATAGTTGGTGGCGTCGCCCATGGAATGGCCACTGACAACCCAACCTCCGCCGGCCGGGGTCACATTGGAATTGCTTGCTGTTGTTCCAATGCTTGCCTTTGTAAGACTTGAATTGACGTAGTCTATGTACTTAAAACCGGGGGCGCCAATCACAAGTTCAGAACCGCCGGCAAGGGTCCCGTCGGCCAGGCGAATTCGGTTTCGTCCGTCTACATCACCATTTCCAGCAATAGACCAGCCAAAAAGCATTCCACTTTCGGGAATTGGTGGATAAATGGGAATTTCACGAATTTGAGCTCCATTGTAGTCTGCTTTTCCAAGCCCAAATTTTGACCCCACAAAAACGTCGACGAAACCGACATTTGGTAAGAATCCGCTATTGGCCCCATAACCTGTCACCGGACCTGCCCATGGGGCATAGGGCGCCCCGATCGCGATATCTTGATAGCCATTGGAGTCGAAGTCGCCAATAAAGGCGACGGTTTGCCCAAAACGCCAATTGGAACCTTGCGGCGCATTTCCGCTAGAGTTTGTGTAAGGCGCATAAGGGACTCCGCCGGTCAGGGAACTCGGAATATTTGATGGATCGTGCCGAATAAGAACTCCAACACAGGTTGAACCTTCGACAAGGCCGTCACAGGATTCGCTATTAATCGGCATATCCCGCATGTGGGCCGCGGATTTAAGCCCTTGACTGCTTCCAAAAAACACAAAGGCAGCACCAATTTTGTAGCCGCTTTGATAATAGCCAGGAGCACCAACCAGCAGATCATCGCAAGCTGCATTTCCAAGCTTATCTCCATTGAGATTTCCCGCGGCTAAAGAAAAACCGAAATACATGTGATCTAGAAAATCATCCATCGTAATCACTTGGGGATCGGTTCCGCGGATGAGTGGATTTAAAACGGGTTCTGGAGTCTTTTGCAAAACATAGAGATCACCAACTTTTTTAGAATAATAGATAATCACCGCTCCGGCTTCTGGGGCGGAGACACCATATTGAAGTAAGGACATTGACGGAACCCCAACTGCTAAGTCTTTAGCTCCGTCGCAATTAAAGTCGCCACTCGCAAGTGCTTGCCCAAAATAGGATGCGCCTTGGGGAACCGTGGTGACTGGGGGCTTTTCAAAAACGCTCGGGATTCCTTTAATAAAAGTTGTTAAACCAGACACGGTTTTGACTTCGGCCGCCGCCCCAGTTCCATATTCGAATTTGAGACTGATATTTTCGATCTTCCCGATTGGGAGGCCTGCACTTGCTGAAAAAGTTAAAGTGCCATCGCCTTGGAGCGGGTCAGAAATGGGATTGTTATTCCAAAAAACCTGGGTCTTAAATCCACTCGTCTGATGGTTGGCATCAGGAGTGATACTGATGGTTACATAAGGCAGAGCTCCAATGGAAATGGCGGGTATATTATAAACCGGCGTTGCAAAAGATGTCTCGCTGGTGAGCGATAAGGTCTTCGAAATAAGTTCAGTTTCGCCCTCGCGGTATTTGACTGAAACATTAACGTAGTAAGTTTTCGAAGGCGCTACGTTTGGAATATTATAGCTCTTATTGGTGGTTGCGGTGGTGGGAGTTGTCCAATTTGAAGTTGTTTGCGCCGTTGGGGCTGCATCAACACCCAAAAAGACAAGGTAGCTCACAGGTTGTTGCTCATAATCCCAAACAGCTTGAATGACTCCGGCGGCAGGGGAGGTTATTTCTTTTATTCCCGTAAATCGAGCCCAAGTTTTGACCGTGATCTCTTTTTGTAGACCGAACTTTTCGGCCCCTGTGGAACCCACGACTTTAAACGTATAATTCGTACTTGGCTGTAGATTTTCAATTGTAATGCTATCAAAAATTGTTTTTTGAAGTGCTGTCGAACTACTGGCTTCGTATATCTCGTAGTCAACCACTGAACTGTTTTTGGTCCAACGAAGCAAAACCGCTGTCGGTGAGATCGCTTGGGCCGAAATGATCCCTTCAAAATTGGCAGTGAGGGAGCCCGATTGCACCCCTCCGCCTGAACAGCCAGCCAAAGCGATGACGGCCAGTCCAATCAAAGCTAGTATGTTAAAACGTCCCAGATTCATAGCCGCTCCAGTGTTTCAATCCAAAACTCAGTACAGAATATAAAGCACTCCAGTTGAAGTCGCTGATTTACCATCTGACGTGTGAAGATCCCTTCCGACTCCTCCAACTAGCAAGTCAATCAACCCATCGCCATTTATGTCCCCGGCTGAATTCTGATTTATATGTGTATTTTCCGATTCGACGGCGTCGGGCAGGAAAATCTGATAGGGCTCGCACACAGGACTAACCCCGCCATAGCATTTCGGGTAGGGCGAGACGGCGACAGCGTTGATTTGAATGCCACTAGCAGAACCAAAAAAAATGGTCGTATGTCCAGTTTCTGGAATAACTACACTGAGGGTTGAATCTGCATTGGGAGTATTGATGGCGACATATGCGAATCCGTCATTGTTAAAATCTCCCACAGCTGTTAATCCCCAGCCAAAAAGGTCAGTTGCAGCTAGACCGCTCGGACGAATAATCTGGGGCCTTGGCTGTGCAAGATTTTCAATTTGAAGGTTGTTGACCATAGTTGGGAAGAAGTAATCTTTTGACGTCAAATCTGATCCGCCGTAGTAAGCGATCTTTCCGCCGATGGTTTGGCCGTAGAATACATAAACAACAGAAGTCGAGCTATTCATCCCCCCCGTTGAGATCACAATATCGTCATACTGATCCCCATTGATATCGCCCGCGCTAACAATTTGAGATCCAAACCTCTGGAAGACCTCGGCGACGGAAGCGACCCTCGGAACGAGTGTTTGTAGAATTTCGCCTTTTATTCCTGTCAGAGAACCCTCATAAACGTAGACCGCCCCATCATACCAATAAGTGACGTCTGGAGTTGCAGAGGCCACACCAACAGAATTGGCATCAATTTCAGAAATAAGAAGTCGATCAAATTGGGGCTGGGTTGGCCCACTTTTCTTACGAACAGAGGCGAGGGCTACACCGAAGCCATTGCTATCAGAGTTATGGGGTAATCCGACAACTTGCACCTTACAGGCAAAGGGTGTCACAGTTGCGCAGGGATCTACCACGGCAATATCAACAGGCACTCCTGCGGAGGTCGCGGTGATTCTCCCGGTCAGGCGATTGACTTGCGGGCCTTGAATTGATCCGTAAACAATAACGACTCGGCCATACTGGTTAGCGCCGACATAAAGACTTCCGGTTGAAGCGCTGCCAATTGAGAAAGTCGCGCTATAAATCGGAATAGCAAGGTCGTCATAACCGTCACCGTTGAAATCCCCACTGACAACTGCATTCTGAGACCCATCATAGGTCGTGGATTGCGCAGCAACCGGGTTGGGTCCAAGCAGAGACGAGAAGTCTATAGTGGTTGGGCCTCCTCCGATACTTGCAAACTTAAGAGGCCCTTTTCCAATCGGAGAAATCGCCGGTACTTGGGATGCCACGAGGCCCGAGGAAGAGCCATAATACAAATAAGACCCGAGACTTCCGATAACAAGAACATCATCGTAGCCGTCTCCATTTATATCCCCAGCAGGAAAAAACGCTTTACCAAAGGAAGGGTCATTTGAAAGCGAAATTAAGAGTGGCTGATTCCCCGAGGCCGTAATCGAAGGAGAGGGAGTTTTGATCAATCCCTGTTGATTGCCATAATAAACAACTAATTTCCAGGCCCCGTTGGCGTCAATATGGGTGACCACATCGGCATAGCCATCCCCATTGATATCGCCGATCACTTTTCCTTGTTCGAAGTGGTAGCTTCCTTCGAGCCCTAAGTTTGGACTTATTGTTTTTGCAGGAGTGTTTTCGGATGGGTTAAATCCAGAATTGCTATTGAAAATATAAGCGGCACCTGTGGCAGGGGCAGGAACTGCATTTCCAGGGGCAGACGCGACGAGGTCGCCCTCTTCGTCATTGTTGAATGATCCTCCTGCAATTCCGCCAAGTCCGAAATTTCCATCGGCTGTCACAGAAAGTGGATAAAAAATCGAAGGTCCGTAGGGGCTCAATCCGCCCGAGTACCAGGTGCAGTTTGATACGCAGGCCAAATCGAGTTCCGTTCCATAGGATCTCTGAGGCGCCAAAATAGGTGTGGCCCCTTCAAAGCCGAAGGTGGATAAGTCCGCTCGGAAAAGGTAAATACTTCCTGCATTTGCTAAGGTTCCGATACCATCTGATTTAGGAATCGATCGATAGGGGGCTGAAATCGCAACCATTTTCATAACTTCTTCATCAAGTGATTGTCCATAATTTCTTGGAAGTGCACCCATTGTTTTGCCAAATTGCACCGAACTTTCCGGAGGAGACATCGTTAGTTTTTGATTCAAGCAATGGTAACGGCCACCTGTAGATTTGTTCGCATTGAGTCTATCGCAGGGAACATTGTTCACGGCCTCGATGCTGTGAGCTCCAGCGATGTTTCCAAAGACTCCCTGAATTCCACCGCTAAAATAATCGGTGGCAAGTGGTGTGACATAGTAGCTATAGACGGCTCCAGCGTCGCCGAAAGTGTTACCTCCATAGATTACATCAGCAAGGGAGCGCCAACGAAAAGAGACCCAGCAATTTCGGGAAGTTCGCTCGCGCTATCTGATGGATTGATTTGATATTCCAAATTGGATAACCATTGAGGTTTTTCACGCCAAGCAAGGAGGCGCCATAATAAGAAGAGGTTCCGGCCAACTCCGTGGGGTAGTGCTCCAGACAAGTCCACGAAGGAATTTGCTGTTTGTCTCCCGTGGTCGCCTGAACTCCAGCTTTGCAAGTGAAGATAGATCCTCGGTTCGAGCTTCGCCCAGGGGAGCCAATGACCAGGTCATCACATTTTGTAAGATCGTAACCTTTTCGTGGTGGTGGCTCGGTAGTACGATAAACAACTCCGCCTGGGTTTCCGTTCACACACTTTCTGGAGTCATAGAGCACGCCAAGGGCTTTTCCGAAACTATCTGAAGTCAAGAGGGGTGCCGCACCAGCAGAAGTAATTCCGGAATCATTATACGAAATACCCGCGTGACTGCCAGTTGTGCCAGGGGTAAAGACCTGTTGAGCTTCCACGATAAACTAGGAGATCAGAAACCAATGCCACAGCAGGGACCGTGACGTTTTTTTCAGCTGCAACGGCGAGTTCGTCATAACCATCATTATTGAAGTCCCCGGCCACCAAGGCCTTTGCAAAGCCAGAAGTATTATTGTATCCGGAGGGGACGGTCATCCGAACCACTCGACAAGAGTTAGAGGTTGGATCACAGGTGAATTCATTTTCTCCCGCGCTGCTGCCGCCGGATCCTGTCACCAGCCCCTGGGATGCAGCACCATAGGCCACATAGAAAGAGCCGTCGCTATTTCCAATCGCAAGGTCGTCGCAGGATTTGATTGTCTTTTTTGTGTCACTTGCGGAATCACGATATGTATAAAATAAAGAATTGCAAGAACCTCCAAGTTCTGGGGCTTGGCGCTTATAGCAATCACCGTTGAAGTTTCCAACCGCCAAAACCGTTCCGACTTGGGTCAAATCTTTGGCGGGTGGGTACGAAATAAGGACTGGATTTGGATAGCTATTTGTTGTAGCCGGGGCTATGTCAGTCTTAAGTTCTGCCGGGCAAACCATTGGATCTCCGAGACTGTCATAACAAGGACCCGCAGATCGATACCCGTAATATACAATAACTCCGCCGGCCTCAGTGTAATGACTGGTCGATGGAGTGATCACAGCACTTGGAAGCGAAATAGCCAAGTCCATAAGGCCATCACAGTTAAAGTCGCCAGAGACCACCTGCTTGCCAATATTTTGTTTTCCATACCCCCCATTCATGAGATCTGGAACAATGGGTCCTTTTGATCCCGCGGAATTGAGTGTTCGAACTTTGACCGTTGTTTTCGGTGCTGATCCGGATATTCCCACTTCGACTTGGGCAATCTTACTTTGGTCGATGACCTTACTATAGTATTGTTTATTTCCTTCGGCGGTGGCTGCAAAAGCGCGGAAGGATCCGTTGCCAACTCGTGAGGCCACGCGCACATTAGTATCGAGCTCATAAACTTCCGTTGTATATGTGGCAGCGCCTCCAGTTGTCCAAAACCACGGAAAAACTCCAGGGGCAACCGAATTCACCGAAACAGATGGCAGATTTTCTAACTGTGAGGTCATTTGCTGACAGTGGGCGAGAGCATTGATTTCAGCCTCGGCTGTCGCCACAGGTTCTATTGTTTGATCCTCATAATTTGCCTGGATGTAAAAGCAATAGGTTTCACCCGGAGTTAAGTCAGAAACTGTGTATTGATTCAGGCCCTTTGCCGTGCCTGCTGCAGTTGTTAGATTCCAGGTCGAGGATGATTTTTTAGTAAACATCTTGTAGTTGACGTTGCTGCCATTCAAAGACCAAGTCAGGTTGACCTCGGTGGGACTCTTTAAGGTCACTCCGCCTGAGGTGAGCCCAGCAAAACTTGACATGGTGGTGACTACTTGGGTTCCGCCAACCTCTTCTTCGGCTGACGAAGAGGTTACTCCCGTGACACGAAAGGTGTAGCTGGTGGCTGGGGTTAAACTGCCTATAACTGTGTTCGAAAAGGTTTCTGTCTTAAGTGCAGTGACCGAGCCCGCAGAATAGACCTTGTAAGACGAATAATCAGAGTCCAAATCCCAACTCAATCTCACGCTCGTGGGACTTAGCACCTCGATTGACTTGAGTCCTTGAAAAGAAGAAATCAAGCTTGTGCCTTGGACCCCCGCTTGCATGCAAGAAAGGCTAGACAAAGTGATTATTATTAGCAGTCCTCTTGTAATCATCAAACTGGCAACCTCTACCTTTTCAAAAATCCTCAATCAAAGATTTTATGCCGCAACAAACGAAGAATCATCTTTCGCATTCTGACTCATCAGTTGTGAAATTGTTTTACCCTCCATCAGAAGAGTCGCATTGACAGCCTGTCGTATGAGTCGCTGAGTCGACAAAGAGACTTTCTTTGGCTGTTCCTTTATATAGCTGAGATCTTTTTCAATCATTTTTGCACGTTTCTCAGGCAGGGCTTTCAAACAATGGAAGCGAACTTCGGAGGACGCATGAAACAGCGAAGCCGTCAGGATTTTCATGTCGATAGCAGAGAATGATTCGGTCAAAATGTCGACAGGGACGTGGATCAAATCACTGAAAACCAAATAGACGTTTCGAAGGTTTTCATATTCAACAGGATTGTCGATTGATAGTTTTTGCAAAAAATTAAACTCCGATTGGACATCAAGTTGTTGGAGCAAATCAATGAGGAAGGAGACTCCACCTAAAGTTCTCGTTGGGCTTTCCTTCAGTGTTCTGAATCGCGCTTTCATCTGTTCGGAGAGTTTCTTGACCTTCTCATAGTCGATCTCCCTGACTTTGGTTAACTGAATCAGTGTGGCCTGCTGAAGGTCTTCTGATAAGGCTTCAAGCAAAGAGGATTTTTCCGAGGATTCCAAGTAGGCACAAATCACAGCCAGATCTTGAGGGGATTCTTTTTGAATAATATTTTTGAGATCTTCCTGAGGAATTTTTGCAATGAATGAAAACGGATTATCAAGGTCTCCTTCTGTTAATTCAAGATATCTTGCAACAACATTCTTTTGGCAATGTTCGAAGGAAGCCAGGACTTCCTTCGTCGTTGGTTTTGTTGCGAGGGTCACCATCAAACTGCCTATTTTTGACCAAATCCGATGACTCATACCCCGAAAGAGTTCCTTAGATTCTTCCCATCCCAAGTGATCGAGAACAGCGACGACATGATTTTGATGCCCCTTTTCAAACTGCTCTTCAAGAGACTTAGACGCTGCTTCTGGAAACCTCTGAGCAATCCGCACCAAAGATTTCTTTCGTTCATAAAGTTCAACAAGGTCTCGATCAGTTTCAGAGGTGGGAGCGACCGTGGCTTCTTCAATGACATCAAGGCGTCGCGCGGGCGAAAGCACAGCCGATTGACTCGCGGATTGATCCGGTTGTGATGGTGAGTGATCAGGAGCTTTTTGCGTATTTAGCTTGCTATTGAGATTGAGTTCTTTTCGTTTTTGAATTGCAAAAACTAAAAGACCCAGGGCGAGCAAGGATACGATGATGACAAGGGCCCACATCCGCCAACTCAGTTCTGGCAAAAGATCGGGCTCTGGGAGTTTTTCCTTTGGAATCAGTACCGCCCGCGAAACCGTCACGATATCACCAGCCGATTCATCCATATGTAAGCGCATTTGAATCAAAGCCTTGGCCGCTTCTTCTTTCTCTTTCGAGACTGCGTCGTCGATCAAGAGCTGCACTGCAATTTTATTTCGAAGGCCATGGAGCTTATTCGACATTCCCATATTTTCTGGCAGCACTAAACCTGCGACCCCTGGCAAATTCATATTTTCCATTTGGGTCTCGAGAGCGTCGAGAGCTTTCTGATCCTGATTGATATCCACGGAAACCACAACTGAATACTCGTTGGGACGAAATACATTATTGAGAGCACTCCGTACTCGCGATTCATAAATCTGCTCAAGCACCCCAGATTCCTCGCGGTAGGTTGATTGAGCCTGCGCGGCCTTAGGCCCCATCATGGTGCTAACCGCGACAACCATTAGAAATAAAATAACTACTTTGTTGTTAATCGCATTCATCTCAAAAAACCTCTTCACCTTTGTACGATTCCAAAAACTTTTTGTACTCAATTCCGTGCATCTTGCACATTTCTGTTACACTGGACCTTTCGGCGAATTTATGTGAAAACTTTACTGATTTTTGGATTTTGTCTCAGAAAAATTCGATTGCTGGTCCTTTTTGAGACTCAATACAAAGGGCTTGCATATTGAAATTGGATAGAAACTACAACTGAGAAGTATGATCGAAATGAGATTGCCTCAGAGTAAGGTTCTCTCTTGAGGGCATAGATTTTGTGAGTTGGCTTGACTCCGAAAAGTCCACATTGAGTCCGATATCAAACCGTGAGTCTTGAGTTTGAATTGATCTCACGCGATGAGCTGTGGGAGGTCTTGGTTTCTGAAGCTGCGGTGACCAGTTTTCAACTAAAATCTTAAGCTCGGAATTGAGTTCGTGGACTTCTGCCCGGAGCGTCTCGTTTGCGATTCTTAAGTTTTGATACTTGTAGATTAACCACTGAATGGCAAAAAAGTTTGCCCTGATTTTTTTCTTAAATGAAACCTTTGAATTTAAGATCTCAGCTTTCCTTGAATTCAATACCGCAACTCTTCTATTGGCATAGGCTTCCCGTCTGATCTTGACTTGCTGGCGGTACTCGTCGATGGCCTCAAATATTCGTGCCGACCCCCAGGCCAGCAGGGATATCGTGATTCCCGCGATTTTGGCATACAGAGTGGTTGCCAGCTTTCCACCAGTTTTAGTGAACTCATTCGCCAGTCCATGAAGCTTACTCAGCAGCATCGCAATGAATTGAGTTGCCATTCCAGTGAGATTAGCGACCAATCTAGTAGTCGTTTTAAAGAGTTTAGTTGAGAAATCAATTGAAGCAGCTCCGCGGGAGACCCCCACCTGAATCAAAGTCTTTGATTGCGATATGACGTTTCTAGCTCCTCGAGCGGCTAATGGTTTCCAAAGCTGAATGACTTGAGTTGCCTTTAGAATGTCATAAAGAGAATAGGCGAATATTAAAATGGCTGTGACAAAGATAGAGAGACTTCCAAATGTGACAGAACTTGGCAAGAGGTGGGAGGCTTTGATTGCCAAAAGCACACTTACATATAAAATTGCCAAAATATTTTTTCCACAGTAATGATTCGTGAAAACTGACGAAAAGCTAGAGTCCAGAAGATCAAATCCCATCTAAAGTTTTGTTTTCAGTTTAGTGTCCAATGGATTACTTCGAACAGTTCTTAAGAATAGGTAGTAGCCGACAACGACGTATGGAATTGATAACAGCTGGCCCAAATTCAAGACCATTGTGGACTCAAAGGCTTCTTGATTTTCTTTCAGAAACTCAAGAAAAATTCGAGCGGTGAAAATGCCTGCCAAAGTCCAGCCAAATAAAAACCCATTGGGTGGATTGAACTTGAATCGACGGTACCAATAGATTCCACCTGCCCAGACAAATAGGTAACAGAGACTTTCGTAGATTTGAGTTGGATGCCTCGGAATTTTGTCGACCTGCTCAAAGATAAAAGACCATGGTAAATCGGTGGGGCGACCAATTATCTCGCTATTCATTAGATTTCCAAGCCGAATAAACGCACCAGTCAAGGCGACAGGAACAGCCAGCCTGTCCAAAAGCCAGAAGAGTTTAAACTCGGGGTTCTTTTTTACAAACAAAATGACGGCAATGATTACACCGAGGGCACCCCCATGGGAAGCAAGGCCTCCTCGCCAAATTTGAGGAATTTCCAAGAGGTGTTCACTATAATATCCCCACTCATAAAAAAAACAGTGACCGAGTCTAGCCCCCAAGCCTGTTCCAACAAGCAGGTGAATCAGTAACGAGTCCAATTTAGCGATGGGCATCTTTTCCACTCGACAGATTTTTTGCATAAAAAGGAAGCCCAGAAAGAAACCTGTCATAAACAAAAGTCCGTACCACCGGACCTGGATTGGGCCGATTGAGAAAATAATTGGACTGACACTCCAGTTAATCATTAGGGATTTCTTTTTTATTTTTTTAGGTTTTCGATGAGCAGCTTCATTGGGTTTGCCAAATGGGGAAAAGGGGCTAACTCCTTTTCCAAGTTTTGAAGCGCCAGAATAAAGGAGTGCTTGTCCTTATGTTCAAAAATCATTGAGGCGGCTTCATGGGCTACGATAAAAACAGCAGCCAAAGAGCTGAGTTTATCGCCTTTGAGTCCACCTGGAAAGCCGATTCCAGTCGGCCACTCGTGATGGATCTCAATGATCTCGAGAACCTCACTTGGGCAGCTCGGCCATCCTTTTAAGATTTTTTTTGTTTCGGCGATATGACCCACAATGGTCGCCTGATCTGTCTTATTGGTTGCAGACTGAGCTCGGATGGCTCGAGTTATTCGCCACTCATTTCTAATGTGGTACTCAGACAGCCCGAGGTCGTGCAAAATGGCCGCGTAGGTTAGAATTAATGCGGACCTGTCTTTTGGAAGCCGAAGAGGAGCCTCCATCACTAGAATATTGCAGAATAGGGAAATAACAATAGCGTGGGTTTTATCCGCAGAGGCTTTATCAGAAAGAACCCAGGACATAAGGTCTTTGAGGATCGCATTCCTTTGTGTGATTGAAAAAACAGTTTTGAGATTTTTATTTGTTTGCTCAATAAGGGCTGCATTCGATACAAGTCCGTTCAGACCCATTTTAACTAAATCGTTTATGGTTTCTGCCAGTTCGAACCTATGACTTAATCCTTGTTCTGGAAGTATCAAGGATTCAAAGACAGATTTCTGCAAGACGCTCAGAACCGACTCTAGATTTTCTCGCGGTATAAACAGTTGCGAAATTTGTTTACCCAGCAGACGTTCTTCATCACTTTGAGTGAGTTTATAATCAGAATTGAAAAATTTCACAAAATGATCTGGTCCAATCATGACAAATAGATCGGAAGCTATCGGTGAAAGTCGTATCGCTGTTTTCGAGCTGAGGCCGACATATTCTTTCTTAGATTCTTTTGTTTGGGATTCATGACTCATGGATTCCGGAACATTGAGATATGGTCCGAAAACTTTACGCATCTCATTTTCATCGAAGGGTTTTTGTAGATATCCGGTTCCTGCAGCACCTGTGATGTCGGGATGATCCGACTTTTCATCGCTTGTCATAAGGACAAAAACGGCTTTGTCGGCAAGGCTTGGACGGCCGAAAAAACGACCTTTCCATTTCCAGATGGCATATTGAAATCTGAAATGACAACATCAAAGGTTTCTTGAGCAAGTTTTTCTGCGGCCTGATTGCCTGACGCTGCCTCCTGTTGATCGACCGTGAATTGATTCGCGATTAAGAGCCCTACAAGTTCTCGAAGATCAGGGTCATCATCGACAATTAGAAGTTTTGGACGTTTACTCATATTCGACCCACCGTTGGCGCATCCTAAGATCGCAGCGAAATTAATTGATATCAGCTATTCTGATTTAAATAGATCTCAGTTGATCATAGTCTTGAAAGGTGAAATTTGGAATTTGATTGATTCTTCTTGCAAGTTCTTCCCGACTTAGGTCAGAGTGCAGGGGGCGAAAATGAGTGTTTGAATAGGTCTTTTAACAATGAAAGGATTTTGATGTGAAGCAGCGGGATCAATATTTGTATTCAAAGATAACGTTTTTGGCGTTTTTTGGTCTAATTCTCTTCCTATCATTTCGAATTGCGGCCTCATTTCTTGTGGCCGTTTTGATGGGGGGGCTGATTGCTCATGCCTTAAGGCCTGTTCAGAGGATCCGATTTCTAAAGAGTTTAAAGCGATCCACGAGCGCATATATTGTTTTTATCGGATTGATTTTTGTTGTCGTCCTCCCGCTGACACTTTTTGGTTTCAATCTCATTCAGCAGGGAATTCAGTTTAGGAATTATCTTTCCTTTCATGAACTTCCCACGTTTCAATCCCTGATTGAGACTTTGAGGTCCTGGCCATTAGTTAATTTTTTCATCGAAGATCCTGTTCAGTTACAGAATCAATTAAGAACCTGGGTTTCGGAACTTGGTGCTTGGGTGAGCTCCATAGCGATGAGTCAAGCTTCTGAGATTCCCTCCCTTTTGATTCAGCTGGTTATTGTCCTCATCAGCTGCCTGGTGTTTTTGATTGACGGAGATCGATTTATTGCCTGGTTGTCGGCAAGGGTTCCTCTCGAAGTTGAGATTAAGAATGCACTTATAAGGTCTTTCAGCATGAGTTCAAAGAGTGCAGTTTGGGCCACTCTTGCTGCTTCCGGAGTCCAGGCGATTGTTATGTTTTTTGGATTCTTGGCTCTTAATGTTCAGGGGGCAGTGCTTGCAGCCGGGACGACTTTTATTTTTGCATTTATTCCGTTTTTAGGTGCGGTTCCAGTTTGGATTGTTGGAGCCCTTTATCTGTATGTACAAGGATCATTGATTAAGGTTGTTTTCATGGTTGTGATCGGTTTGACGGCAAGTCTGACTGATAACGTTGTTCGGGCCATCATTCTGAAGGGCCCGAGTGGCCTCCATCCACTCGTGGGTGTTATTGCGGTATTCGGGGGGATGCAGCTTTTTGGATTTTTTGGAGTCCTCATTGGACCAATTATTGCGGCCCTCCTGATTACAATGAGCGACGTATGGCCCCAAGTTTGGGAAAAATAACATCTGCTTTTTGAATCTAGAACAAAAACTGTCTCTTCAGACGAGCCTTGACGCTTCCATTTGTCCCAGACTGAGACGGCTGAAGTCAAAATCATTCATAAAAACAATATGTTGGCTGGATTTAAAAATTTGGGCACGACTCTCGCAGTGAATCAGCCTGAGAGAGTGTTAGGTTTCACGATGAATAAGGAAGCCGGGCCGAAAGGTTTTGATCACCAGGAGAGAAGTTATGAATCATAGTATTCTTCTAAGTTCGAGAGATCAGAAGATGGAGAGGACTCAGCTCAAGCAGAGGAGGTTGACCAACAATACAATTTCAATTGTTTTGGGGCTCGGATTCTTGGCGATGGGGCTGGCTGGGTGTAATAGTAAGAGCTCTGCTCCTGAGGCAGCACCTGTGGCAGTTGTTGCAACAACAACGCCTCCTCCTCGAGTGGCAGAGGGCGGTGGATATAATTCTGCTGATTGGGAAGGGAGTGGTCAGACTGTGACCTTTGTGCCAGAATCTTTTTCGACCTTTAACTCTTATGTGGGGACTCATCCCCTGAATGAGCCGAGCAATTACAAGATAAACATCAAGTTGGAACTAGTTGGTGGGCTCCTCATTTTGGGCGGCAAAATCAAGATAGGTTACACAGATGTGGGAAATTGGTACGAAGGAATTATGGAAACCGGAGTTGGACGCAATTCGAAATGTTCGAACTGTCATGATAACAATGTCTATGAAGCTGCATACAATTACTATTATATGGATGGAACGAATAGAATTTTTTCTGGGTACTTTCAGGACAGACTTGGGGCCATTATTCTTGTTCTTGAACCTGCGCAAGGCTCTGGAGACGGTGATGGCGGAACTTACAAGGGCGCTGTATTCTATAGGAATTTCGCTCAATCTGTCGAGCCTCAAAGTGCAGAACGCAAATGCTGGTTTATCAGAGAAGGCGCATACGATTGTCGATCTTCCGCGTTGGTTTACAAATCGAGCTACACTTCGTTTGATAACTACACCAAGCTTGGGACCTTTACGGGAATTGATCCCGCTAAGATTTTAAAATAGGCTGAGCGACGATTGCCCAGGCATCCCTTGATTGGCATATTTGAATCTGAATCTGATTCTGGCTTTGGCGGAGTGACTTCCTGGGATTAGCATCTTGACTTAGCTGAGGATTTTCCCTCTAATGGTTTTATGGAAATTCCACTTTGGATTGAGTTTTTTGAGGATTTACAGCATATCCGAGGACGATCACTCAATACAGTTCTTGCCTATCGTCGGGATTTGGAGTTTTGGAAGGCCTACTCTGATCCATCTCATTCTGTGATGGGATTTTATGATTTTCTTAAGCAACAAAATCTTTCAGTGAGATCCCAGGCTCGGATCATTTCAAGCCTGAGAACCTATTTTCGCTTCTGTGAAAGTCGAGGTCAGAAATCCCCCGAGCTGAGGGAGCTTCGCCCGCCGAAAGTGAAGGCAAAGTTGCCCCACGCAATCACCCCAGAAGAGTTCCAGAGATTGTTTCAAGCCAGTGAAGTTCCTGATCGGCCCAAAACCATTCGCAACCAAATGACTTTGTTGTTTCTTTATGGTCTTGGGTGTCGAGTGAGCGAACTTATTGAACTGGATTTAGCGGATTTTCATCCGACAGAACGATGGGTGAAGATCGTTGGAAAGGGCAAAAAAGAGCGGCTAGTTCCGTTGACGGAGCTATTGGTTCGTCAGCTAGATAGCTACGTTAAGGAGTCACGGCCTTCCTTGGTGAAGGAAAATACAGCAAGCTTGCTAATTAATGACCGGGGGCACCGTCCCTCTCGAGTTGATATCTGGCGCTGGCTTGCAGCCTGGTCTGTTCGCGCAGGGTTTCCTGAGCCCGTTCACCCTCACCGTTTTCGCCATGGATGTGCCACAGCACTTCTTGATGGGGGTGCAGACCTTCGCTCGATTCAATTGATTTTGGGTCATGCGAGTCTACAGACCACCCAGATCTATACGAATGTTTCGACTCAAAATTTGACTGCAGCGATCGATGAGTCTCATCCCTTATCAAGGGTCAAAAAATAAATTCAATTTCAATTTGAACCATTATTAGACCCACCGTCAGACTCAACTTTGGATTCAAAATTAGATTCATAAGGGGCTTCCGCACTTTCCTGGGCTGTCCCTTGCGCCTGTGTATTTTCTGAAATCTCTTGTGGAGCCACGACTACGGCATTGCTCTCTTCGACTTGGCGGATTGGCAATTTCTTCGTTGGAATTAGCTTTTCAGGAAGTTTCTGACCTCTGGCCGCTCCCTTGAGGGGTTTAGTCTTACGGGTTGCTTTTTCATCTGCAAGACTCTTTTTATCTCCGGCAAGACTCTTTAGTTCTTGATCGTAAGTCGATTTCAGGTCCGAGAGCTTTGTTTGGTACTCCTTGCGAATTTCCTGAATTCGCTGAGTTCGAGCCTGATTGACGCAACTTTGATAGGTCTGGACCGCAACTTCTTTGGCCTGCGCGCGGCAACTGCCTTCGATGGTTCCCTCGGCCCTGGCGAAATCCAGACTCAGGATTGTCAAAGTCGAAAAAACTACCAGATTCGCTAATTTTGAATGAGCTCGAGGCATAGTAAAGTCCTTTTGTTAAGCAGTCGGACAATAGCTGCAATTCGAAAATCAAACAAGATGTCAAGATTCTAACACCCAAAAGTAGCTAAAAAGTACGTGGCTGGAATTTGTTCAGGAGTAAATAATTCAGAGTGAAGGGCGAGAGGCGAAGCCTTTCGCTTTGTGACCTCGCCGAGAAGTCTTTGAAGGGTTTCGTTTTCTTAATCTCTTCTTGGTTGGAGACGCTTGCTGAGAGACAATTTCAAGTGAGTTCATACTTTGATTGGAAATTTTTCTGCCGCCGTCCAATAGTGACAACTTTCGATAGGTGATACTCTGGCCATCTTTTTCAAAACTGGTTTCTTTTGTATCGATCCACTGAGCTCGCTCTAACATCGTGACGAGTTTTTCAAATTCTCCCCGTGAAACGGAAAGATTATCTTCTTCAAGCAATTGGAATAGCTTCCCTGTCGCTAGTCCGGAGTGATGCCCCAGATGGCGAAGCATTTCCTTGACAGCTTGCTGCTCATTTGTGGAGAGAGGTCGCTTTGTTGTCATCGAATCGGTTCTGAGCGGTTGACAAAGGTCACATTGACCGCACGGGAGACCAGAATCATTCTGATCACCAAAATGGGCGACTAACTGAACCATTCTGCATTTACCAGAGCTCGCAAAAGACAGCATTTGCTTCAATTGTTTCTGTTTAAGAATTCTTTGCTGTTGATAAGATTTATCCCAACTTTCTTTCCCACGAGAGATATTTTCATCAGCATCAATGATGACTCCCCCATGGACCCAAAGCTGCTCCAAGGCCCTTTCAAAAATTTCGGAATCCATGGAAGGCAAGTTTTTATGGATTTCATTTTTTGGAACTTTTTGGGTCCTCAGTTGTGCAAATACGGCCTGGAGCTTAATCGGATCAGGGTAATTGAGTTCGAAAAAAAACTCGTGGGTTTTCTGATCCACATAGGAATATAGAAGAAGAGCTTGGCTTGGCTTTCCATCCCGGCCAGCCCTGCCAATTTCCTGGTAGTAGCCTTCAACACTTGCCGGCATTGCTGCGTGAATCACGGTTCGGATATTTGGTTTATCAATACCCATTCCAAAAGCAACTGTGGCCACCATGACGTCGAGTTGGTCATTTAAAAATTCGGACTGGACTTTTTCTCTCGATTGGGCGGACATTCCTGCGTGGTAGGATCTGGTCCTAAATTTTTTTGATAATTTTTCGGTCAGTTCGTCAGTTTTTTTTCTGGTCGGGGCATAGACAATCGCCGGAAGTCTATTTGGTTTTCTTAAAATTGTTAAAATCGCATCGGCTCGAGCCGCCGGATTGAGGTCAACGATCTCAATTCCAATATTGCTGCGTCGAAAACCCTGAATAATTCTTTTTTCTGATTTCAAGCCCAATTGTCGACAAATATCGTCTTGGACGGTCGGTGTGGCTGTGGCCGTCAAGGCTATAACCGGAGCTGGACGCAGAGAACTCAGACGCTCGCCAAGAATCCGGTAATCAGGTCTAAAATCATGCCCCCATTGAGAAATACAATGAGCTTCATCGATGGCAATCAAAGTGGGTGGCCGTCTGACTAAAAATTCAGGAAACCCTGGCACGGATAAGCGTTCTGGCGCAATAAACAGGAAATCCAATTCGCCAGACAAATATTTTGACACACCTGTCTTGATTCTTACCGACTACGACCAGAATGGATTCGGTCGGCAGAAAAATTGAGGGACTGAAGTTTGATGACCTGATCTTCAATCAAGGCTAACAAGGGACTGACTACCAAAGTTGTGCCGCCTCGGGCAATTCCGGGAAGTTGGTAACATAGAGACTTTCCAGCCCCAGTGGGCATCACCAGTAAGACGTCCTTACCCTCGGTGACTGTTCGACAAACCTCTTCCTGCCCTTTTCTAAAATTTCCAAAGCCGAAATGTTTTTTCAGCAACTCATGCACCTGTGGGGCCGGTGTCGGTGTGCGCACGACTGCCGTCGAAGCTTGAACGACCGGCGTCGAGACACCCAAGGTCGCAGGCGGCGGGAGGGAAGGCTTGGTCTCGATGATTTCTGCAACACGTGCAGTCACTTCCCTTTCCAGATGTGCCATAAATCTTTCTAGAGTCATTTTTTTATTTTGAATTTCAGAAAGCATTTGCTCCCACCGAGCCGTGAGCTCTGGACTTTTCACACTAGAATGAACCGTGGAGATAAGTTTGTGTCCAAGTGGTGTTGCAACCAAAGACTTTCCTTTTCTGAGAATATAATTGCGAGTTAGGAGAGCTTCAATAATACCAGCCCTGGTTGCTGGTGTGCCAAGACCAGAGTCGGCCATAAACTCGGCCAAATCTCTGTCCTCAAGGGTTCGACCGGCAGTTTCCATTCCAGTTAAAAGAGTTGCTTCGGTCAAATGGGGCGGAGGCTCTGTGCTCTTTTGTTTTGAATTCACACTGACAACTTCTACAGGGGCATCAGGGACAAGTCCTTCAGGCAGGATCGGGTCAGGAGTCATACTCTTGCTCCTGAGCTCCAAAGCTTTCCAGCCCAATTCCACAACCACGGTTCCCTGAGTTTTAAAAAGATCGAGACCCCCAGCTTCCGTGATCACAGTTGTGATAGATGTTACAAAGTCGTTCTGCCATGCCATGAGGAGGCGACGGCAGATGAGATCATAGACTTTCTCTTCATCAAGACTTAGTTTGCCTTTTGTGGCTCTCGTCATCGTGGGAATAATTGCGTGGTGGTCGGTGACTTTGGTGTCATCGACAAAACGACTTGTCAGTTTTCTCTGGCCAGTTCCCTCACTGAGGACCCCTTCATAGGGTGGGCGAATTAAATCAATAATATTTGGCAGAGTTTCAGCGACAGCTTGCGAGAGATGACGACTGCCAGTTCTCGGATAGCTGATCAGTTTATGTTCTTCGTAAAGACTTTGCGCGAGGCCCAGTGTTTGTGAAGCTGAAAAACCAAACAGACGGTTACAATGTCGCTGAAGCTCAGTTAAATCATAAAGCAAGGGAGAGGGAAGCTTTGTTGATTTTCCGGTGAGTGATTCAACTCGACCTGTTCCTGCGCCGCGAATTCTCGCCAGGAGTAATTCAAGTTTTTCTGGCGGTAAGACGAGTCGTTTTTCTAGGGCTGCGGTGGGATTTTTGAGCTCACCTTTTTCGCCCACATAGGCGCCCTTATACTGGCCGCCTGGCACCTGAAACTCGGCCTCAATCACCGCATATTTCTCTGGAATAAAGTTTTGAATCTTGTTATCTCGATCGACCACCATGGCAAGAGTCGGTGTCTGGACTCGTCCGACAAAGAGTTGATCGTTTGTGGTGATTGCATAGGCTCGCGAAAGATTCATTCCATAGAGCCAGTCCGCTCGACTTCTCGCTTTGGCTGCGTCCGCCAGCGGATCATAGAAGGAGCCAGATTTCAGACTCCGCAGTCCCGCCTGAATTGCGTCGGGAGTGAGAGATGAGATCCAAAGGCGTTTGACGGGTTTTTTGCACTGACTTAATTCGTAGATATAACGAAAAATAAGTTCCCCTTCGCGACCAGCATCTGTCGCACAAATGATCTCGTCGCAATCCAAAAGAGCCTCTTTAACAATCTCAAACTGTGTGCGAGTTTTTTCAACCGCCACGAGGGGCCAATGATTGGGGAGCATAGGCAAGTTAGCGAGACGCCAGGTTTTCCAGGCGACATTAATCTGATGAGGCTCGGGGAGAGTGACCAGGTGACCAATGGCCCAGGTGACGGTATAACCACTGCCGTAAAAAAAACCATTCCCTCGATTATAGGAGCCCAGGATCTTTGCGAGATCACGAGCCACTGAGGGTTTTTCAGCAATAACTACAATTTTTCCAAGCTTCGCCATAATGAAGTCATAGAGAACCATGGTTGTCCTTAGAATTCAATTTCTTGTTTTTGCTAGACTTTGTTTTCCAGGTTTCGGATCAGAATCCTGCGGGTGAAAGCGAAACGAGATTGATGATGAGGCGTCCTTCAATCTTGCACCGGTCAAGATCCTGGCGAAGTGTTAGGATCCAATCATTGTGTTTATCAGGATCAATTAACGTCTGTTCAATCAGCCAGTATTGATTTTCGACTTTGATGTTGGTATTTCTTGGATTTCTGGCAGAGGGGTCTAAGCAGATTTCCTGATGGTCTTCGTAATATGTCTTTAAGATTTTATCAAGTTCGTCCGCCGTCCACAAACTCTCCTCGGTGATTTTCTCTGGCGCCAGCAACTCAAAGAAGGCTTCGAAATTCCGACTGGCTAAGGCGCGCAATAATCGGTGGACTTCGTTACGGACAATAAGAGTAAATGCCTTGAGATCCCGAGTGATGTCAGGTTCGAGACCCTCTTGGGTCAACGTTCTAATATGGGCCGCCCGCTCAGCTTCCGGTGCGGCAAGAGGAGTGCGCATTTTCTCCCAGTCATCAATCAAGCTCGAATCCGTTTGTCGAACCATCGTGCCAAAGTAAACTGCGAGGGCCCGAACCTCATCATTCTTGGCGGCATCAGGAACTGTTTGTTCGAGCACCTTAAAGACTTCAGTTAAATAACGTAGCAAGAGGCCTTCAACTCGCTGCAGATCGTAGTCACGAATGTATTCTGGAAACGACTGAAAGGTTTCAACCATCTCACGGGCGACGGATTTTGGGCGAATATTTTCTTCTCCCACCCATGGGTGGGCTGCAGAAAAAGCATTGAAAGTGGAGTAAATGAAATCACGATTTGGTTTCGGGGGTTCAAGTTTCTCCAGCTCCGCAATGCGCTCGTCAAATTCAATGCCCGCCATTTTCATCTCGGCCATCTTTTGGGTTTTCAATCGATCGAGCTGTTTGCGCAAAATCAAATCAGGACTTTCGAGGATGGATTCCACTAAAGTCAGAAGGTCCAAGGCATAATTTGGGTCCATGGGGTCAAGGAGTTTAATGGTGTCTAACAAATACAAGGCGAGACTATGGTTTAAGGAAAAATCTTCTTGTAAATCTACGTTCACGCGAATCTTACGTTGTGAGTGATCCATGCTCTTTGGAACAAATTCTACGATTTGGCGATTCAGAAGTGAACGGAAATACTCAAACGAAACCTTTCGCAATTTTCGTTTGCTATAAGCTGTTTCGTGAGAGTCATGAATAAGTTTTTGCATAGCCTGGCAGCCATCCCCGTCGCGACTCAAAACATTGAGCAGCATGCTATGTGAAACCATAAATCGGGACTGCAAAGGCTCTGGCTGGGAATTGATCAGTTTATTGAAGCCGTCTTTAGTCCACATAATAAAGCCATGCGGGGGAGGGTTTTTGAGCACCAATTTTTTTGCCTTTTTTGGATCGCTGGCTGCTTTGAGTTTCATTTTTAAATTCTCTATGACATGTTCTGGGGCTTGAACGGCAACAAGGCCGCGACTATCGAATCCCCGACGTCCGGCGCGACCACTGATTTGTTGAAAGTCTCGCACATTCAGCAAGGTGGTTTTCTCACCGTCATACTTACAAAGTTTAGTAAAAAGCACTGTCCGTATAGGGACATTGACGCCGACACCAAGCGTGTCCGTGCCACTGATGACTTTGAGGAGGCCCTGCTGGGCTAGGCGCTCAATCAAAATTCGATATCTCGGGAGGAGTCCTGCATGATGCAGACCAATTCCGTGTCGTAGAAGTTTCTGGATCTCTTTTCCATAGGGACTTTGAAATTTTATTCCTTCAATGGCATTTTTCAAACTTTGCTTTTCTTCTTTAGTCGCAAAATCAACGCTCAGAAGATTTTGCGCTTCTTCGGCAGCCTCGCGTTGAGAAAAATTCACCAAGTAAATTGGATAAAGACCCTTCCCAACAAATTCGGCAACTGTTTCATGCAGTGGAGTTTCGCGGTATTCAAAGTCTAAGGGGACAGGTCGATCTTTCGATGACACGATCGAGGTCTCCCTTTGATTTAGGGTCGTGAGGGCCTTGGCAAAAAAATCCATATCACCAAGGGTCGCGGACATCAGCATAAACCGAGTCTTTTTCAAAGTGAGCATCGGAATTTGCCAGGCCACGCCACGCTGTCGATCCGAATAATAATGAAATTCATCCATAATGACATCATCGACCGAGGCCTGCTCGCCCTCTCGAAGAGCCATATTGGAAAGAATTTCTGCCGTACAGCAAATGATGGGGGCTGTTTGATTGACTCCACCGTCTCCAGTGATCATGCCGACCTGATCTGGACCAAATGCAGCACATAGGTCACGAAATTTTTCGTTTACTAAGGCTTTAATTGGACATGTGTAAATGGACCGTCGTCCAACGGCCAATGACTGAAAGTGAAGGGCTAGGGCAACCAGGGATTTTCCAGAGCCCGTGGGTGTGTTAAGAATTATATTCTTACCCTCGAGCAGCTCGAGGATGGCCTCTTCTTGGGCCGGATAGAGTTCCAAATTCTTGGACGCAACGAAGTCCAAAAAACGGTCCAAGAGGGAATTCTTGAGCTCCTCTGTAAGAGCGTCTGTAAGCTCTCCTGTAAGCGCTTCTGTGAATCCTTCTGTTTTAGGCGGAAGTCGCCAATAAAGGGGCCAATCCATCCTGTGACTATAGTGAAAGGGTTAGCCGAGGTCATGATAAATTGTATTGGACACTTGGTCAATTCCGTGACGAGATGGAAGTTCCTAGATCTTATTTTCTATGGCTATTTGGACGAAGCTGCTTAGCGACAAGTAGGGTTCCTCACGAGCAAGAATGAGGCGAGCTTGGATGCTCAGCTCACTACTCAGAGGCGTTTCTGATTTGTCGATCAAACTCAATCTCGAGAGGTATTGTGGTTTTTCGGGAATCGGGAGCGTCCAAGAGTGACGCAGGAAGGACCATTGGCGCCGCGGAGGAGGCTCCACCTTGGGAACCATGACTGGCGGCATTACTATTTGCCTTTTTGGATAGCCATCCAAGAGCCTTCTCGAGCTGTCGGTCCTTTTTCTCGACTCGCTCTTGCACTGTCGGTTCAATGAGGACATCTGGAGCAGTTCCGACGCCTTCCAAAAGCGTTTTTGAGACAGCTGTGAAACCCTGATAAACTGAATATCTAAATTTGTGCTCTGAGGTAGGCAGCTCGAAAAACAACAGGCGAACCTGTGCCTCCTCCCGTATTCTCTCCAAGCACTGTTGCTAATTTATGTTCCTTCAAAGCGGAGACAAAGGTGTCGCAGGCACTGAAACAGTTGGCCGAAGTCAATACGGCGACTGGCTTTTTGTAAACTTGCGAGGGGTTGGCAGGTCCGAACATTCGCCCAGAAAGTTCAGTGAATTTTCCACCAATATAATCAAAATCAATTAGGACTTCCGGTCGCACCGCAATCAGGTAATCCGAGTTAAGAGCACGTTGGTAGTATCTGGTCAACGGAACGTCCGTGAGATATTTTAAAATCATGTTACCAGACTGGTCGCCGCCACCATTTTTTCGTACATCAATCAAGAGGCCATCAGTGTTTTGAAGGCGCAACATGGCCTGTTCCAAAAGTTGGGCCATCTTAGCTCCAGAAAATCCATCAATGCGTAAATAGCCTAAATTGTTTTCAAGTATGGACGTCTTTAGCAGTTTGAGTCCAGTTTCTTCGACACTCGGCTCTGTCCCCAAGGCGCCGTCGTAAAGACTCAGGTTTCGGGCGATGACCTCTTGAACTGCTTTTCCAAGATATTCCCCCTCAATCAAGACGGGGCGAGAGCCCTCCTGGGAAGATAAGACTCTAAAGATCAAATTTGCCATCTGGCGTTTTCTCAAAAACTCAGTTGATCCCATCGAGTATTTCTCAGCCTCTGGGAGGTAGGACTTCCACGCCCTTCCTTGGATTTTCGAAACCACCGTGCCCACCTTGAGTTGGGTGACCTCTTCGCCAACCTGCGAGACAATCAAGGACTCGTGATTGGTTCCCGGGGATAAAATTTCAAAACGAATCGTTGGAGTGTCGAATTCAAATTTGGTCAAGTCAGCTTTGAGCATTGGATTTACATGACCATCATGAAAGAGACTTGCCCATTGAACGAGCAGCAAAAAGTACTTTGTTTCGGACATCTCATTGGTTATGCGATTTTCGAATTCATAAGCCTTTTTTTTGAAATCAATGTTATAGGAAGATTGTTTTTCGTCCCAGTAGCAATATATTTTTTCGCCAACATAGGCCAGGTATTTAAATTCCTTTTTCCGCGCCACGCATTCATTCATACAATCCGGAGTGGTCGGGATGCTGATGGCTGCGGTATATTCACTGAAGTTTTGAAATGGACTCGAATCTTTGGGATTGGAATGACAGGAAAGAACTAACAACGGAAGAACTAACAGCGAAAGGCTATAAAAAGCTGTCTTTTTTATCTGATAGAGCACGGCCCCTCCAATTGAAGCGCTTATTAAGGTTTTGTATCACAAACAAAGTTTTGCTGAAACTTGAGCCCGTGAATTTAAAAAATTTCGTCATCCTAGACTGAAAAATGGCGCTTTCTTGCATAAAGATTTGACAGGAAAAATTTCCAAATACACCAATTGTCTTTTGGTCTATTCTTCGTTAGGATACTTTCTATGTCATATCTTGGTAATATCGTTGTCTTCGGCTCTCAAGGACAATTGGCTACGGCATTTAAAAAAAATCTACCGCCATCTGCGAGGTTTATTTCTCAGAGTGAGTGCTCTTTTCAGAATCTTCCCCAGCTGCGTGAATTTGTTCAACGAATTCCAGCCACCGCGATGATTTGTCCAGCTGCCTATACGAAAGTGGATTTGGCCGAGAGCGAGGTGGATTTGTGTATGACTATCAACGCTTTTGCTCCGGAGATTCTCGCTCAAGTTTGCAGAGAGCGTGGAATTCCTTTTGTTTGGTATTCGACTGACTATGTTTTTGATGGCTCTGGAGCAACACCTAGAAATGAACTCGATCCGACGGGTCCCTTAAATACCTATGGGCGCTCAAAACTCGAAGGAGAACAGAGAATTAGTGCGGTGAAAGGCGATGCATTGATTTTCAGAACCTCTTGGGTCATAAGTTCTACCGGGTCTAATTTTGTGAAGACGATGCTTAAGCTTGGTTCCGAGCGAGAGGAGCTTCGAGTTGTGGCTGATCAGTGGGGGGCACCGACATCAGCTGCGGATTTGGCTCAGGCCACAATCAAGGCCTTGATTCACGGGCACGAGCTTCAGCAGCGAGCTGGGGTTTTTCCCTCTGGAATATACCATTTAACTAATTCTGGAGTGACTTCGTGGTATGAGCTCGCGCGAGAGATTTTTTCACAGACGAAAGCTCGAGAGGTCGATTCTGCTGGACTGACCAATAGCAAGTGTCGGCTCAAAATCAAGAACGTTATTGGAATTTCAAGTGAGGAATATCCGACGCCAGCGTTGCGCCCAAAAAATTCACGCCTATCAAATTTGAAATTTCTTAATACATTTGGTTTTCAAATGCGCCCTTGGGGTGAGGGGCTGAATGAGATTCTCGATGAGCTTTTGGTTGAAAAACGATAATGCATTTCACTTCCTGGCATTCTTTGAATATCGACTTAGGACCTGGAAGAGGCTCGAATGATTATGATGATGGTCATGTAATTGCTTCTTTTTTAGGTTAAATAAAAAAAATATATAAAAGCACATAACGTTAGATTTTCTTCCTACCGTGACGGACTCTGGCCTTGGAATTCCCAAGGAAATTGCGGACAAAGTGATGCAACTATTTTTTGCGACCAAAGAAGTCGGATAGTGGAAAGGGCTGGGACTAATATTCTCCAGCGCGCAGAAAGAGTACATTCAAAAGGCTTATTAAAGATCGAGAACGGATTATTTTCAGCAAAACTAACGCCTCACATCATTGTCAAAACAAAGCAAGCTTGCAAAATTACTTGCCACACTCCAAGCCTTATCGTAGGTGTCCCCTCTATGACCTACTGAATTCGCTTAAAAAAACGCCAATGGAGACTACTATGTGTACTTTTACTAGGATTGTGTTTTTTGCCTTGAGTCTTGTTTCTGCGACAGCCTCTGCTGCAAAAATTAAAGTTGATGGCCGCGCCTATTCTGCGACGAAGTGTGAGTATTTTTCTGCGAGTTTGGCTGATTTCAATATCACCTATAGCCATCCAACTCTTCCATGGGGTACCGAGATTTTTGTTAGATATGGATTCCATGATGATTTTAGGAAAATGAGCTGGCAGAATCAGGGCGAAGTGCAGGCTCGACCAACGCCGCCATACACTTGGATGGCAGAACTCAATAAGATAGTAGTGGATTCACGAGGGTATTTCTCTTTAAGTCATATCCAGTTTGCAATTATGATTCGTCTTCCAGATGGGGAAGTTTATTGGGATAACGGCGGAAAGTCAAATTTGGGATATTATGAAGCTCCAACTCCAGCCAGGACCTGCACTCCAGGTGAGTTCGAGATCATCCCTAGCGTGACAAAGTAATTAGGTACTCCCGATTTTTCAAAGCCAGTTCGCCGGTCAGAGCGCCAATCCTTCTCTATTAAAACAAACTTGCTCGCCTTTGCGAAGGGAGCGAGTCTGAGACTCGGAGCCGAGAAATTTTGTATCTTGGTCGACAAAACCACAGACGAGCTGATCGTTTTCATTGAAACTCAAGTATCCCTTCCAATAGGTTCGTTGTCCCTGAATAATGAGTCCCAAGGGATCCTCAGTGATCAATTCCTTGAAAAACTGATTTTCAAATAAAACAATGCTCGTATTGTTGAATAGACGCAGCCAGGATTTTTTAAAAGAAAACTTTCCTGAAACATGGGTGATCGTATCAAGGTCTCCGCCAGGGAAGAAGGTCAGGAGTGAGTTGTTAAATCGTTCCCAACGGCCCCGTGTTTGAGCCAACCTAATATCAAGAGAAGTTGATTTAAACGAGGTTGAATCGATTGTGAAGCCACGACGGATTCCTCCGGAAGAGAAAAAAGAAATTCTGGGACTGGCTTCTGCCAGAACAGGACCTGTTGAAAAACTATCTGGAGTGATAAAGAGCACTTTCCCACCAATTGTTTGTATCCCGAGGCGATCTTCAAAACGTAGGGACTCAACGACACCATTTGGATGAAAATTCACAATATCAGATTTCAAGCGAACGACCTGATGAGTCGTCCCACCAGAATTTGTAAACTTATATAGCCATTCCGAATCGACCAATGGATAAGCCTGGGTCAGCCGATCGTCCTTGACCGTGAAAGACCTCAGCAGATCAATAAGGACGCCCTGCCTTCTGAGGGAGTGAAGCCCAGCCGCTCTGATGATAGCTATTAACTCAAGTAAAGGAAGAGCGGAGATTTGATCATTGAGCATGAGAGAAGTTAAGTTTCTGATATAAATAGAATTGGGTGGAATCTGGTGATTGCTCACAAAGGCCTCTTTGGCTATTGACCAATTCAGTCGTACAGCCACTCTATCTGTGGAGGAAAGTCTTTCCCACAAAGTTTTCCTAATAAGAAGCGTGTTCTGAAACTCGGTCGTGAGCAAAACAGAATATTGACACCCCTCCGGGGGATTCAAAATCAGATCTTTCTTGGGCATTGGTTCCAGTGGTGCATCATCAGTCAAGTGGATAAGATTCTGAAAATCCCGGGAGGTATTTCTGTAAAGATCCGCGCGATCTGGCATGGACTTATTTATGATCGCCAAAAGAGTCTCAAAATTAATATTGGCTGGAGTCACAAGCTCCACGCAGTATGCGGGCCTCATAGGTGTCAAGCAACTCGATTTTATCGGGACATATGATGACGCCAATGTGGTAGTTCGACTGAGAATTTAGAAAACCAAAGGCGCGAATCGAGCTCAGAAAGGAGACAAAAATAAACAAAAACTGCAGCTGTCTTGGTCTCATGGTCTGAGGTGAATCAACTCACCGGCCTTAAAAGTCAGCCACTCCTGATTCTGCAGTTGCAGGCGTCCATCCTTATCCGAAACGAAGCTCTGAATGGCCCCAGCGGCGTCAAAATTCACAAGAGTTCCATAGCGAGGAAACACTTCTTCTTGCGCCCAGAGAGTGAGCGGCTGTCGAGAGCCCCAAGAGAATGATTTGAGAGCTCCACTTGTATAGAATAGGACTTCAGAATCGTTCTCAATACTTTTTTCCGAATGATCTTTAACTGAAGCTGAATTTAACCTAACGAATCCATTTGCATTGGCAACACTCCTGAGATGCTCCATCTCGTCAAAGCTGATATATGTGAATTCCAATTTCAAATTTTCAGTGGAAAGGCGCCAAATTTTTTGAAAGCTCAGAGGGCCCTCCTTAAATTCGCCATTCTCGTGAAACTGCAGAAAAGATCGATTGTGTTCCCAAGTTTCTATTTCCAGAAACTCTCCTCGGAAAGGAATTTGCAAATATCCACGAATACGCGCACTTTTGAGGTGTCCGTTTTTGTAAAACTGAACCAAGTCGGTGCGCAGTTGCACAGGGTGATTCTTCCAAAAAAAGTGGAGCCTTCGACCGCGGTCCCCTTTAATAGCGTGTTACCAGTTGAATCGAATTCAATTTCAGGATCCAGGAGAAATGCGAGACCCTGAGCTTCGGCCCTCCAAGACCTGCCGTTTTAAACCAATACTCTTTCGGAAAGGGTCATATCATTTAGTTTTTTGTGGCCAGGAGACCGTTCAGGCGCCTGATCCCCTGTGAGGTGTGACTTGTGGACTCTCGATAGAAGATTTCATGGAAGACCAAGCCGACCCTTTGCAAAGAGGAGAGCTGGCTCCATAATACACGATCAATTAAATAGCTTTTTCCCAAAGGGAGAAGGGTTGGATTTTGATTGACTACTTGCCGCCAAACGCATTCTGGCGGGAGGGTCACACCGAGGTCATCAATCTCACTCAGCGGAATATTATCCAAAAAAACCGCTTCGCTCAAAAAAGACTCAAGCCGATTTCTAAGCAATTGGGCACGACGTGGAGAAAAAACTGCCAAGCGCGAGAGGTACTCGTTCGCCATTTCCATAAAGTCATCTGGATTGCCAAGGGTCGGTTCTCCAAATCCAAATAGTCTGGCCTCATAATAGTCCAGAATTTCTAAGTTTTTCCTGGGCACACGAGTGCTCCACCGCCATTTCCTTTAGCGTCACCGGCCTCGCTTTGAACCGAAAAAAAAGTGCCACCAAGAAACAAAAAAACTGAAATTGAAAGCGTAATTGAAACGGCAAAATTCATCAGAATCCTCTGAGTTTCTTTTTGAAAGTTGTTGTGAGTGGAAAGAGCTGAATAGCTAGGCTATAGACTTCTGTCAATTCGCCAGTTTCAAGCAGAGCTTCCATGTCTTTGATATAATTACGAGTTAACAACTTTGCTTTTTCAAATTTTTAACATTAATGGGCAAAGTCAAAGAATAAAAAGTCTCGCAAGGCTAAGGGTGTATTCCAGATCTTTGTGGCCGCGAGTTTAAGGTCATTTTGATGGGCAACCTTCAACGCCATTGCAGAAATTTCGTCGGTGGATTCAACCTTAGGATAGTTACGAACAAAATTTCCCTGACCATTTTTTTTGATGAGGTCTGCGCTGATTAGAGTTTCGATGACTTTTTTGCATCTGGGTAGCGAAATTCCCAATCGATCACTCATCCAGGAATAATCAGAGCGAAAATCTTTGAGTTTTAATAAGTTTAATATCGCATAATGTTCCCATTCAGAGATAATTGAAAAATGAAGATCATTTTTTAAAATCTTGACTGGTGGAGTGGGCCAGACAGTTTTCTTCCGTCCCCCATATCCCCGTGTCTGAAGGACGCTGGTAAAAAACACTTCCCGATCACTCTGATTGAGTTCCAGCCGAGCGGCGACAGACTCAATGACGGAAAAGGAAGACTCCGTATCCCTTAAATATTTTTGAAAGGGTCGAGGGATGCAGATCCAGATCACGGGCGAAGGCCCGTAAAGAATATATTGGATTACTTGTTTTTCTGAAGTTGAAGTGCTCTTCGAGCTTGCGAACATAATCCATGAAAATATTTAGAGGTCCAGTGTGGCGCTTTGTCAACATTAAATCAGGGGGGAATCCGCCCTTCTTATCAGGAACTCCCATAGGCTAGGGGAAGATAAGGGGATTTCAACCCAATTAAGTGAAGTGAGGTTCCGCAATGGAAGTCAGTCGAGAAAGAGTAGGACCACAAAACGATATAGGTAGCGACTCAGCCAAATTTGATGTTTCAGTTTCTTATTCGGAGATAGAAAGTTTGATTGAATTGGCGTTGAGGGCCCCAAGTGGGGACAACTGCCAACCTTGGCGATTTACATGGAATGACAACACCCTGGCAATTTTCTATGAACAGAGCCTCGGCCAACATGCCTTAGCCAATAATAATCACGCGACCTGGTTAAGTCTTGGTTGTCTGATTGAGGCACTCATCATCGGAGCCAGTGGATTAAAGCTTCGGCTGAGTGAGCGTTATGATTTTGCGAACTGGAAGTCGGCTCCGGTTGCGATTCTTAAGTTTCAAAGGCAGACCATGAAAACGGAGGCCTTGATTTCGGAAATTCAGAGACGAAAAACAGTGAGATTGCCCTACGTGGAAACCGAGCTCCCAGCAGACGTAATCAAATTGCTTCGGGTCGAGGCTTCGACTTTCACCACCTGCGATTTCTCATTGAAATCTGAAAAGCCTATTGAAATTCTAGACTATCTAACTTTTTGTGATGAATTCATGTGGAAAAACAGGAAAGTTGCGACAGACTTCTTGAAATGGGTTCGAACTGATCAAAAGGAGATCGAAAGCCATGATGATGGGATGCCATGGTGGACCTTAGGAATACAGAAGGCGGAATTGGTTCCCATCCGTATATTTCGAAGATATCCAAAGCTAATTGGACTACTGTGGAACCTAGGATTCGCAAAGAAGATGAATCAAATGACAAGGACCTTGGCTTTGGGGCAGCAGGCACTTTATTGTGTTGCGATCAAACAAACTGATGCTTTCCATGTTATGGAAGCCGGACGTCTGGCTTATCGACTTTGGCTCACCTTGAGTTTGGAAGGCTATTGTGTTCAGCCACTCTCAATTCCAAGTATGACGGGCTTTGATGTTGAAATGGGGTTTCCCCCACCAAGCACCGAAGAGAGTGCAATTCAGAGATTCAAAAGTGGGTATCAAAAGCTCAGAAAATTCTTTGCATTTTCGAACGAGCAATATCCAGTCTGGATGTTTCGAACTGGAAAGGTTTTGGAATCAACCCAACAGATCTCAACCCCTCGGGTGAATGTCCACGAAAGACTGCGAGTCTATACTCGGGACCAGTGAGCCCGCCTAAAGAGATGTCCATCACTGTCTGGTCTAGGGTATGTGGTTTGCGACCCACTCTTGCTGGACTTCATACACAGATCACGTCAAAATCAATTCGAAACAGCCAGTGAGGATTTTGATGAGTACACCTGACTCCAATGTGAAAAGTGAAAAGAAGAAGAGTAAGACAATCAATTTGGTGATAGGGGCTATTCAATCGCCGACTGCTGTCGGGATCTGTATCACAATGGTTTTTCTTTTTATCACTTCGAGTTTCTATAAAGTTCGAGACCAGAATGAAGAAGAGAGGTTTGCTAACAGTTCGTTTCGCAATCGTCTCTACGAAGCAGTTGAATGGTTCGATTTAAAGAGCATGGACATGCGCTTTAAGATGCGTGGCGAGATTCCAGCATCTGATAAAGTGGGTCTTCTCACGATAGATGATCGCTCGATTGAAGAAATTGGACGATGGCCATGGAGTCGCGAGAAAATCGCCTTTGTCATTGATGAAATGATGAAATACGGAGTCAGATCCATTGGCTTCGATATTGTTTTTGCAGAAAAGCAAGTCGACCAAACCTTCGAGACCTTAACTCGACTTGAAAAAGTGGCAGGCCTGCTTCCGACGGAACTTCAAAAAGCCTTTGATCAAGAAAAATCAAAAGGTCAGCCGGATCAGATCCTTGCTCAAATGTTGACCAAATATAAAGACCATCTTGTCTTGGGAGCCTTCAACGACGATTCGGCTCAGAGTCTGAACCCTTACCAAGACTATTGTCGAAATGAAGCCTTCCTGCGCGCCAATGCCAGTAAATTCATTCGCATTGATAACACGACTTTTGTCGTGAACGACCTCGCAGATCCTTTTGTCGAATTGGAGTTTGATAAAGTTTTTTCGATTATTTTTTCATTTATAGAAAAGATTTCGACCGAAACTGCCTTAAAAGAACTTTTCAAAAAACAAAACGTTGCGGCGCTCAACGAACGAGAAGCCAATCAGTTAAAATTTTATGTTGAACAGAAGCAAATGGAATACTGCACCAATTGGCTCACAAAGGATGATCATTATTTTGATCAGCTAAAAAAAGTTTATGAGGAACTGTTTGCTAATTCCAAAGACTTAAAGGGGATGCCACTAGATAAAGCCGTTCCTAAATTTAAAAAGATGGTTAAGCCGTCACCCATCGTGCAACAGCAACGTTGGACTATCAATACGGATCAAATGCAGGCAGCGGCTCAGTACACAGGGAGTTTCAACGCCGAGCAAGATTCTGATGGAACCATTCGACGGGCTTCGATGTTTTTTCGCACAGGGAATCGTTTTGGTTTAAGTTTCATTCCTTCGATCGCTTTGCAAACCTATTTGATTTCAACAGGCTATCGCGCGGATATCGAGATCGATGTTGATCCGAAACATCCCGAGCAAAAAATTATCACTCAGTTCAAAATTGTTGATCCAAAAGTCAACCCTGAAAAAATAGTCAGGAACATTCCCGTCGATGAGCAAGGTCGAATGAAAATCAACTATGCGGGCGGAAGAAATATGTATCCTTATATCCCCGCTAGAGAGCTATTCAATGGCAAAGAGACTATGACTGTTTCCCAAGCTGAATGGTTTCCTGAACACAAAGTGGGTACCCTGAGAAAAAGTAGTCAACAAAGGAGAATTTCTGAAGGACCGCGCGTTTATCTTTGGCGCGACAGCCATTGGTGTCTACGATCTTCGGGTCACCCCTTACGATAAGAATTTCCCAGGTCCAGAAACACACGTCAACGCGCTAGGCAACCTCTTCGAAGGAAACTTTATTAAGGTTCATCCTAAAGAAGAGACTTTCATGATGGTCGCCATCGCAATTCTAGGGGTTTTAATTTCTGTCGCTATCGCTCATACTTCGGCCGTCCCTGGTTTTTTAATCGTTTTTGGATCTTTGGCTGCTTTAGTGGTGATTGATCAGTTAATTTTTAAGAAAGGTATTATCGCAACAGGGACTCTTCCGGCGGGACTTGTCATTTTTCTTTATGTCTTTCTTTTCTTTTACAAGTATTTGACCGAAGAAAGAAAGAAGAAATATTTGAAAAGTACTTTTTCAAAATACGTCTCGCCCGCAATCGTGGAAGAAATTTTAAAGGATCCTGAAAATATTGAGCTTGGAGGAAAACGTGTTCGCTTGGCCGTTTTCTTTTCTGATCTCCGAAACTTTACGACGATCTCTGAAAAATTGCAGGCCACTGAACTTTCGGATGTCTTGAATCTTTATTTGACCCCGATGACTAATATTGTTTTTGAAAATAAAGGGACGCTTGATAAAAATATCGGCGATGCCGTCATGGCCTTCTTTGGGGCGCCCATTCATTTTAATGACAATTCAACCTGGGCCTGCCGTTGTGCGATTTTGAGTATCAAGAAACTAGATTCCATTCGTGAGGAAATCGATCGAAAGTTTCCAGGAAAAAATATTCCGATCGCGATTGGAATCGGAATCAACACCGCCGATGTCAGCGCCGGCAACATGGGTTCTGATATTGTTCGAAGTTATACGGTCATGGGTGACGGAGTGAATCTAGCGTCTCGTCTTGAAGGAATCACAAAAGAATATGGCGTTCAAATTGTCATTTCCCAATTCACATACGCTGACGTCAAAGACACTTTCACTTGTCGTGAACTAGATCTGGTGCGCGTCAAAGGAAAGTTGGAACCTATTCGCATTTATGAACTCATCAGTGAACGACAGCCAGAGGCCCAGTGGGTTCAGGTCATCCAACATTTCTCTGAAGGTTATAAGCTCTATCATCAGAAAGATTTTGCCGCTGCTAAAGTTTGCTTTCAAAAAGCTCTTGAGGTGCGGCCTGAAGATGCCCCCTCCGAATTATATATTGAGAGGTGTGACGATTTTATGGCAGAACCTCCACCCATAGATTGGGATGGTGTCAAAGTCATGAAAACAAAGTGAAGAATAGCTCGGAGTCGGGTCAGATTTTTCAATAGATTGGTTTGAAATCGATATCTGTCAAAAATGGCTTCCGCTGATGTCAGGGAACAAAAAAGTGTGAGGGATAAACTTTTTGAGAGCGTTTTCTGATTTCTGCCAAGGGTTCATCATATTCATCCAGTTTCAGATGATCGAAACCCTTTGGGAGATCGCTAATGAGCTTATAAAAAATCTCGTCTTCTCGAACTTGGTTTTTGGTGAGCCACATCGAAATTTTCTTAACAAAAGGCAAAATCGGAATCATCCAGTATTTGAGGCGAATCAAGACAAAAGCTTGAAGTACAGTCTTATCATCACCATCTGGATGAAGGAAGTAGTAGTTTATATTCTCGGAAACCGCGGGCTTGTTCGTTTTGGTATTGTACCAGGATGAAGTATATTTCATGTAAGTCGGATCAGTATAGGTCTCCCAGCGAATTTTTAGATTCAGCTGACGGAACCAATTAAGTCCATAAAAAAATAAATTTTTCCTTTGAGGGCCTTCATAGTTAATTTCCACGAAATCCTCTTGAGCCGACCATCTGAAACGAACCTCGTGTTTTTCTGATGGACTTGGTCCGAAGAAACGGTGAACGTAAGGGGTGTGGGAGCCTTCGTTAAAGTTATCCAAAACCACGTGAAACGGGGCGTAGAGGGTGAAAGAATGATTTCCGCAGAAAATGTACTCATCAGGAATTTCAATGGGAATCCTCTCTTGGTTTCAGTGACCCAAAGCGCTCCGAAGGCGGGCGTCAACTTTGTTAGAGGTTGATTCAATTTTCCATGATAGGGGCACAAGAGTTGACCATCTGTTTGAAGAGTTGAGTTTTTTAAACAAAAGCCTCTATGATGACATCGTCTTTCGGCCAGGAAAAAACTATCTCCACTCTTGTAGACCACTTTGATTTCGTCACCGATTCGAACTTCAATTGGCTTTTTGGAAGCCAAACTTGTGCTTATCAAAGGTCTAGTTTTCTTGAAAAAAGAAATTGGAACTACGGTTGGGCAAGAACCCTCAATTGAATCTGTTGGTAATTTCTGATCTTTCATCTGAATCTCCCTCTCTATTTTGGGCGGACAAGATTCATTAAAACAAATATGGTGATGACTCAATCTCGTTGGCAAAATTTCGAAACTAACGCCATGTTCCTTGACGAGTATTCGAGGTCGAAATCCAATATGCCTCAAGGAGTATTTAAATGAAAAAAAGCGATGGTTTTTTTGTGTTAGCAGTTAGTCTAGCGATAATATTGGGAGTGTCATCATTCCAGGTTAGCGCAAAGAGCAAATCGCAAAAGGCAGCAAGCTTGGCGGGCACGACTTCTGGCAAGGGCTATGATTTTTCAATATATCCGGTCGGAGAGATCACCGAAGCTGAAAAAACAAGGCTTCAGGGTTTAACTGGGACAGATCCTCTGAAGAGAGGCCCAGCAGAGACGCCTCCGACATATAGTGACTCAGTTTTGGACGCAATCTTACAAAAAGATGCAGAATTCGTGAAATTTCGAGATGAATATCTTGCTCTTGATTTGGATAAGAATCCTCTGTTATTAGAGTCATTTATTGAAACGTACGCAGGCTTAGTTGAAACAAAACAGGTCAGCTCAATTCGCGTGATCTTCTTTCTGAGTCAGTTGCAATTAATTTTGCCCTTCCGAAGTATTGCGTTTCGCATAAGACCCTTTATTGACAAAAATGAAACTCGAATTGTGAATAGTCTACTTCTCACAATTGGTCAGCAACTCGTTCTTTCGCAGAAGAATTTCGCGCCCAACAAACATGCGAAAGCCCTGGCGAAATATTTTACTGAACCCTTTACAGAGCAGGATGTAAAGGCGAGCATTCACTCGGCCTCTGAGCTTCAAGATTTTCTTTTCGAGAAGGTCTACCCAGCCCTGCGAGGCTCGAGTCGTCAACTTAGTCAATTGGCTGAGCAAATTTCTGCCGCTCCAGCTGGGCAGGCAGCACTGATATTGGACAATAGAATGTTGTACTCGAATGGAAGCTTTAGCGATGGAATTGATCGCTTTAAAGTAGTTGGTAAAGCTGAGATTTTGAGCCTTCTGGCCGCCCAGGAGTCCGCCTTGTCCCAAATTTCTTTTTCGCTAGCATACAATATCGATGGAATACAGATTGTTGCTGAAAGAATGGGAAAGGCAATTGGTTTCGACGGTGTCGCTTTTGATAAGCTCTCGGGTGTTACTGCGGAAGAGCGCAACGAGGTGCTAGACGAGGTCTTGAAGGCCTATCCGAATTATTTGCACCGCAATCAGAAGTACGAATCGGCGTTGGCGCGGTCTTTCGTTCACTTGAAGCGATCTGCAGTGTACCTGAAGAATAGTTGGCTTGATCTAAAGTCGAGACCGAGTGGGAGTGCGTTTTCAGTTTTTGCTCCTGATTTGATTAGGGCCTACGGTTACGAGAAGCAAGTAGATGCAGGTGTGGAAAAATGGATTCAGACCATTGAATCCAAGAAGCCGGTCACTCTTCGAAGTGCCGTAACAGGGGAGCCCGTGACTGTTTCCTTGAGGCCATTTTTTCTCAAAGAGACGGCCCTTTCAAATCTCCATGAACTGCTCCCGACTGAATTTGTGGGTGGAAAGAAACTCGCAAAGGAGATCTTAGTCGAAGGAAAAACAGAGAAGGTTGAATATAGAAGCTTTGAAAAGGGCTCGCCAGCCAATTGGAATATCGCGGCCTACAAACGCTATTTTCCTGAAGTGAAATCAGCGGAAGATGTTAGGAAGGCAATCCGAGTGGTTGGCTCTGCGTGGGGCGGTGGTCCCACTTTCTTTCCTCTTGGATCTATGCTTCAATAGTTGAGCCGCCTTCTTCGCGCCATTCATTTTCAACTGATTGTTGTCTTAAGGGGGGTCAAAAAAAGGCCTTTCCTTTTTTTGAGTTGTTTTGCTCTCTTAATACTGACTAGTCTCTACGGTCTTCAGTTTCTGAAGGTCAACTATTCCACGTTTGAACTTCTAGACAGAAGCCTGTTGAGTTATGAATCAGCCAGAACTCTTCGTGATGAGTTTGGTGATAAAAATATTCTCACTTTGCAGATCCGAAAGGAAGAGGCCTTTACTCAACAAGATCTCTGTGAGCTTTATGAAATTTATGAAGCAGATTTTCTCCTGTCAAAGGAAGCAGAGGTTTTGAGTTCCCCCTTCGATTGGCGTCAGGGAACTATGACTGATGGGCGAATCTGGTTCCCGCTGGTGCTTTCCAAACCCTGCCAAATTGAAAAGTCATTGAAGCAGATTCTGAGCGAGAATCCGGCGAGCTATCAGAGTTTTTATTTTGGGGCTGATCAAAGATCCCTCGTTTTTATTCTACGAATTCATGGAAAAGACATTGTGGAGATTCAAGAGAGACTTGAAATGCAAATTAGGACGAAGTTGGAGGCCTCGAAAAGCGGACTGAAGTCTTTTTGGCTTGGTGAGCCAGTTTACGAGAGACATATGAAGGCGGGCAACGAATCCATGGGTTTGGTGAACTTCGTGGCTGTCATTGTGATCATTTTTTTTCTGTTTTTCTTTTTCCATTCGAAGATTATTTTTGGGATGTTTTTGATGGCTGTATTGCCAGCTATCGTTGTGATCCATGGGCTGATGGGAATCTTGGGGCATGATTTGAATCTGCTTTCGCTTGGGGTTTTTCTAATGCTTCTGGTGGCTGTGATCGAGGATTTTTCGTTTGTCTTCTCCGGGATCGATTTTCGGGGCCTCAAGTGGCGGAAAAATTTTCGTCAATGCCTTTGGCCTGGTTTTCTCACCTCGTTAACAACGGTACTTGGCTTTGGGTCGCTTGTTCTCACGGACGTGCAAATGGTCAGGCGCTTTGGTTTCTATATGGCTTTAGGTGCAATTCTTGAGTGGGCACTCCTTTTTATATTTATTCCAAGTGTCTTGCATTTGCTAAAAAATCACCCATTTCTGTTACGTTACGGTGCCCGTTCGAGTGCCCAACCGCGAGAATTGAAACCCTCTTTCTTTTCACAGAGAATGCTGAGTAGAAAATTTGTGCTGTTGGGTCTTGTCCTGGTGCCCTTGGGCTTTGTGGCACTTTTTCACCTGAATCTAAACACAACACCATCTGGTCTTTTTTCAAAACAACATCCAATCAATCTGTCTCGGGCAGAGTTTTTGAAAAACCTGAACTATGATGTTGATCTGAGTTTGCTTTTTTCTCGTTCTGTTTCTTCAGAAAGAGTTGCTCAAGTTCTTGAGCAAATTCGAGCAAATGAAATCGTTTCTCGTATCGAGTCCCTCGACGGACACATTGCCGATGCCCTTCAAAAGATTCCTGAAGAATTTAGAAATGGGCTAGATACTGATATGAAGTATTCCGCTGGAGCGCAAAGATTTCGATCGACAAAATTGCAAGAGAGGGCCGTGATTCATCTGAAGGTATCAGATCTTCAGCGGATTCAAAGTTTCATTAGAGGGGCCGAGAAGACTTGTGGTAATGACTGTGAAGTTGTGGGCGCAATGGCCTCTTTTGCTGAGCTGGGAATGGGAGTGTTGAAGGCCCTTCAAGAAAGCCTCTTTGTGGGATCCTTGCTTGTTTTTTTAACTCTCTTTTTTGTGAGTAGATCCCGTGGCTTTCCATTGGGTTCTTGTTTTTTAGTATCAGCCACAGCGCTTGTCGCACCTATGGCAATTCTCTGTTTGTTTGCGTTTTTTCAAGTGGAAATGAATCTTGTTAATTGTCTTTGCTTCTCAGGCCTTCTTGGGATAGCAGGGGACAATATTTTTCAATATGTTTTGTCAGGCAGACGACACAACCTGACTGATTTAGATATTGTAAGGAAATGGAAACCATCACTCTTTGTGGGTTTGACAATGTGTTTTTTGTGCTTAAGTTTTGTCGTTTCAGCTTTTGTCGCAGTTCGATCCTTAGGGATTTGGCTCTGTGGCGGCTTCGCCCTAGGTCTGCTCACTGACTATTTCTTTACGCGGGCTCTGTTGTTGCCCCAGACTCGAGCGAAGGGCTCCACGCCTTTGAGGCTCACCTAACTGAGGCAAGGGAAAGGCTTTCAAAAAGAGGTCAAGAATAGAGCCAACTTCATCAAGAGAAATGACTTTCCGGATCGTTCCTTCTTTGACTAGATCCGAAAGATCCGGGCTATGCCCCGCTTGAGTGCGGATCCACTCGGCCTTTGACTTCGGATTTTTATCCACCATTTGGGTAATGATCTCATCAGCCATCACGCCAATCTTTGAGCCTTTCAGGGCATAGAGCCCCCAGGAATTATGAACCTGTGGCAAGGCCAACATTCCACTTCCGCCAAAACAGCGGCCGGCAATAAAACCAACTCGGCCAAACGGATAGTCAATGAGATCTTCGACTAAAGCGACTGTTTTTTTAAGAATATTGAAATCGCTGTTTTTCTTGCGAGGATCTCCTCCCGGAGTGTCCGTGAAAATGACCAATGGCAATTTAAGGGCCTTAAACAAATTTAAGCATTCATGATACTTTTCAATCATCTTGTGATCTATCAAATTCGACGAATGAGAAATTGGGTTCATCATTAATCCCAGAATGCGACCGCTTCGTCTGATTAAATAACACTGGCCAGGGCCGGAGTGAGAGGGAAGGATTTCCATAGATTCATTGGCAAATGACCTAAGAAAGGCCTTTTGCCTATCATCACAAGGGCTCAATAAATCTGTCGGAATTTCGCCGAGAGAAAAGTCTCCGCGTTGAAAAACTCCCTCGAGAGAAAAAACCGGTGTCTCACCCCTAACAAAAGTCAAAAATTGGGCAACGCGCCCCAGGGCTGAGTGGATCGACGTCGTTTGCTCATGAACGAGAAGATGGAGTGCGATTTGATGGTCGGCACAGGCATACTGATGGTAATTTTCTGCTTGCCCGAAAAACTGATGTATAATCCCAGGCCCAGTCAAGTTAATCAATGTTTCAGGAGTTGCGGCAATCCGAAAATGTCCCTGAGCGAAGAAAACTGCTGCCGCCCCTAAGACATGTCGGTCGCCAACAGTTATCAAGACCCGCTGCCGCTTAACCATCAAAAGTTCGCGAATTACTCCCCAAATCGAGTCAAAAATCGTTCGTGCATGATGAACGCGGACCCCTCCTGAATTCAAATAAAAAATGAGAGGAGCTGAGTTTCCTTCATCCCGCATAAGATTAAAAAACTTATAGAGGATGGCCAAGTTATCTTCTGAGAAACTTCCACCGCGTTCTAAAGCCACCGTCAGGATCAGGTAACAATATATCCTCTCGCTGGCGTTCTTGGGTCGGCTCTTGACGTTGTTATTGAAATCGCTATTCAAAGTTGCATCTGTATCAAAGACTTTAAATACTCGAAGACCTGTGGCATGAGTCGTTGAATTATCTGGCAAAACTTCAAGCTTATTCCGAGCTTGTAGATTGAGTTGAGAAAAAATATCTTCGATCCAAGGATCCAGGTTTTCCGCCATAGAGAGAACCTACCCAGGTAACGGATTTTAATCAACCTCTCTACCACAAAAACTTGCAAAGGAAATGCTTTTGAGTTCTACTCCTGGAGTGGATCTGGAGGAATTTTATGAGATCAATTAAGGATGTCTTTGAACTTGGAATAGAAAATAAATTTCTTTGGATTCAATTTAATCGTTTGAAAGAAGCCAACCCCTTTTCAAGGGTTCTCACCCAAGAGTTGATGAGGGTTCTAGCTGAAGTTGAACTGGACCCCGAGATCAAGGGCGTCGTCTTGACCGGCGGAATTGGTCGCTCGTTTAGCACAGGTGGTGATTTCAATGATGTTGCTCGTTTGTCAAAACGGGAAGAAGTTTTTGAATACTTAAATGAAATTATTGACCTGTACCAGGCGATTTTAAGAGTGACTAAACCAACCCTGGCGTTGGTTGATCATTATGCCATAGGTCAGGGGCTTCAGGTGGCGTTAATGACTGATTGGAAAATTGCAAGCAGTCGTACCAAAATATCAATGCCTGAACTTAAAAATGGAGTGGCTTGTCCGTTGGGGGCTCTTATTTTGGAGACCTTATTTGGGCGCGCAGCGATGCTGAAAGATGTGATCGGGTGTTCAATGCTCAGCCTCGAGAGCGACAGGATGAGTCAATTTTTTGAACAAATCGTGGGTGAAGCCGATCTGTTCTCTGCGGGAAACAAATGGATCGAGCGAGTTTTAGAATACCCAGAGGTTCCTTTTCGACTGACTAAGAGAATTCAAAACAAGCGATTTATTGTGTTACTCGAGGATATAAGGGAGGATGCGGCGGAAGCCCATATTCAATCTATTTTGGCAAGAACTGGCCAGGCTCATTTTCAGAAAATTCTGAATCGCTGATTTCAGATGAAATCTTTCTTAGAATTGCTCGAAAAGAGATTTCCAGAAAAGAGACCCCTTGTGGAAGATCTGCGACTGAAAGAGGATCTTAGGTTGGATTCAATTGATCTTATTAAGATTGCAGTTGAGGTTCATCAAATTTTTGGAGTTGATCTCGGGGAATTTGCAGATCGGGGTCAACTCTTAAGCACAATAGCGGATATTGAAAAATGTATCGTCAAAAAGTAATCATCCTTCGTTCCAAGGCCTTTGTTTTTCCCTTTGAGAAGCCATTGGATCAGTTTATTTTTGGCGGCGAGACACTTTTAGAAAGACTTAAGAGACAGCTGACCCATGCAGGGATTGAGTTCACTCTCGATGAAAAATCCACTGACCAGGAAACTCGTATAGAAGCAAATTTTGTGGCGTCTGATTCCTTTTGGAAATTTTTTTCAAAAGGTGAAGTGCCTGAGAACATCGAATGTACTTATAATTCTGTATTAACAAATCTTCATTCCCTTCTTCAGACTCAACGGGTGCCCTTTGGTTTTGGTTCGGGGTTGCTCAAACAGGAAGATCTTTTAACAGTACATTCTGGTTTGCCTCGAGCCATATACGGGGGAGAGCACTTTGTGTGTCGCTTCCCTTCAGTGTTCTTTCAGCCCATCCAAAACTGGGTTGAGTTAATCAAGGCGTCCTCTTTGGTCGGTCGCGAAAAGACCAGCGAGTCCATTTTAAAGTTTCGTCCTTGGGTGGGGCAAAAACTGCTCGATCGTATTGTCCAGCACCCAGTTTTGTCTTCGAAATTTAATAAAATTGGCCGTCATTCACGAATTCATCCAACAAGTCGTCTAGAGGGTTGCCAAGTCGGCGACCATGTCGAAATTGGTCCCTATTGCTATCTTCGAGCCAGCGTGATCGGTCACCGGGTCACAATACGAGAGCATTCTTCGATCAAAGCTTCAGTCATCGGATCAGGATGTTTTCTGGCTTCGGCAGATTTATTTAATACTTATCTTGGGGACGGGTGCAGTATTTTCACGTCAATGCTTCATAATTCTTGTCTTGGGGACAATTGTTTTATTGGTGGCGCTAGCGGTTTTTCGGACTTTAATGCAATGGCGAGTTCGATTCGTTTGTCAGCGACCCAAGAGTTAAATCTGCAAGAGTCAAAGACCCAAGCAACTCAAAAGGTGAGCGAGCCTTTTTTAGGGAGTGCCGTGGGCGAGGGATCGTTTATAGGCGCCGGTCTTATTTTTCAAAGTGGTCTCGCGATCCCTGCACGGACCAAAATTCTGAATGGGGAAATGATTTCAAAATTGGGATCTGCCGCGGGAAAAATTTACGTAAGCCACAATGGTCGTCTGACAAGTCTTCCCCAAAGCTTCCTTCGACAGGGCGAAGCCAATGCTTGATTTTCAGCCGCTCCCAAAACTTGCTTTGATCACTGAGATGTTCAGTGGACCTATCAAGACCTTGATTGGCGACTATTGAGACTAATTGAAAGTCTTCGTTTGTTGGATTTGAGCCCGGGAGATGTCGTATGGGTGGAAGCTCAAAATAATAGCTTTGGGCTCCTATCTATGTTGGCCTGCTGGAAATTAGATCTTTGCTTGGTTCCGATTGATCCAGAATCGACAGCGGATCAGTTGAGGGCGCTATCATTCTCTCTGACTCCGAGGCTTTTTATTGTCTCCGAGTCGTTTGATGAGAGTCGGTTCGTTATGCCCCAGTCCTTTCTTCGAATTGGCCTGTTGGGTGATGTTTTAATAAGCAAAATTCTTCCGGGTGCTCATCGAAATCTCGCAAATATTTCTATGATACAATTGAGCTCTGGAACAACGGGCGCTCCGAAGAAGATTTGTCTGAGTAAAGAGGCGATACTCTGGCGAGCTGCTGCAATTAAGAAAGCCTTGAATTTGACCGGTGAGGATCGAACTCTATGCACGGTTCCAATCAGTCACTCCCATGGAGTTGACTGTCTGATTCTTCCGACATTGCTTGCGCAGGGTGTAGTTGTTTTATTTGAGCCCAAGACGGCCTACCCATATAGAATCTTGAAGTGGATTGAAGAGTATCGAATTTCTTTTTTTAGCTCAGTGCCACAAATGTATCACCAGTTTAATTTATTGGAACGCCCTGATCAGTATGATTTGAGCTCTCTCCGCAATGCATTTTGTGGAAGTGCCGCCCTTTCTGACGACATTGCTCCGCGCTTTTTGGCGAATTTTGGAATTAGGCTAAAACAGGGCTACGGGCTTGCTGAAATTGGGGTAATTACTTTGAATCAAAATGTCAGTGACAGTCCGGCATGTTCAATTGGTCTTCCAATGGACGGAACAAATATTAGAATCACCGCAGAGGGCGAACTGGTAGCGGCAAGTCCAGGATTATTTTCCTGTTATTTGGATGATTCCAAGCTGACGGCAAGTCGATTGATCAGTGGTGAGTTGATGACCGAAGATTTGGTCAGTAGGGATTCTCATGGGTCCCTTTTGCTCATCGGGCGAAAATCTGAGTTTCTCAATGTCCTAGGTCAAAAATTTTACCCGCGTGAGGTCGAAGATCTTCTGCATGGATTTTCGGGAATTTCGAATTGTGCACTTGTTTCTGAAGCAAACCTAGAGAGAGGGGATCTTCCAGTTTTACATCTTGAATCTGGAGTGCGAGATCGAGAGCACCAAAGGCTCATTGAAAAGGAGATTGAGGGTTTTTTGAAGGTTCGTCTGCTAGAGTATAAAATCCCGAAATTGTTTTGTTGGCATGTTAGTTTTCCTAAGAGTTCTTTGGGCAAGGTTTTGCGAGAAAATCTCCGACAGAGTTTTGGACCCACCAAGAAAAACTTGTTTGCGACAGGAGAGATTACTTCATGAGTTTTCTTTTGGTTTCAAAGCATTTTCAAGTGGAGCGGGAGTCCTTGGCTAAGCTCTTATGCCCATATCAAGGACCCGTGGAATCTTTGGAGCTTCCATTAGGTTACGTGATCTATGCTTCAAGTCTCTGTGAGATCAAAGAAGATAAGTTCTCTTTGAAATTGCCGAGAGGTCATCAGCAGGAGCCTCATAGTGCTTGGTGTGAAATTACGGAAAATCAAACAAGAAAATTCCTGAAATTGTTAACAGATCCCTTTGGGCAGTGTCCGCTTTGGATTTTTGAATCAATGAACGGCTTGATAATAACGACTGAGGCTAAGAGTCTCATGGCCGTGGTCAATTTGTATGATGAGGACATAGATAGGTCTCAAATACTCCAAAAGCAGAAGACGTATCAATGGAAGTCGAACGAAGAAATTTGTACCGTTAGACCCCATCAGCCAGGGGAAAGCCCTTTCAAGAATATCAAGCGAGTAAGATCTGGCGCAGAACTTTCTTTGGACCTTGAGAATCAATCCATAACCTATACTTTGAAACCTTACCCGTGGAATGAGGTCCCCCCGACTCTCGCTCCCGGGCCATCACCAGATGGGGCCTCAGAGGAAGTGCTTGAGTATTACAGGACCCTATTGGAGACAGCGCTCACGACTTCCCTCAAGGCAATTCCTGCCACCCCCAAAACAATAGTTTTTCTATCTGGTGGAATTGACTCTTCAGTAGCTACCGTACTTTGTCGTCAGCGCTTTTCTGCTTTGTCGACCCAAAGTCTGGGAACTCGGTTGGGAAATGAGTTCGATGCTTCAGACGGGATTTCGACTGACCTGAAGGTACCTAATTTGAAAGTGATCATGCAGGATCAGGAGCTATTCCAAGCATTTAAGAGAGTGATTTACGAGAATGAACTGACCGATGGTTTGACAGCAGAGATTCTCTTACAACTGGAGTGTCTGAGTGCTCAAACCAAGGGCGAAGGGCGCCAGGTTGTAACTGGATATGGTGCAGATCTTCTCTTTGGGGGAATGTTGCAGCATAAAGCCTATATGAAGGCAACCGGGGTATTCGATACTCCCTCATTGATGGAACGAGCCCTATGGTCCGGGGAATTTTCGCCTTTTTACTATTGGAAACGAGGACAGAGGTTTTTTCACCTTTTTTGGCATCCTTCGGTTGTTAGGGTTGGAATGCAGATTCCCACTGCACTGAATTTTTGTCAGGATTCAGACAAGCATATTTTGAGATCCCTTGCTGCTCAAAGGGGCTGGATTCAGAGCGAAAAGGCATTTCGCTCTAAAATGAGTATGACAAATGGAACTCGGGTTCATGAAATTCTATCTGGGGTTCTGGGTTTTACTGATCCCTATGGATACCAAGAGAAAACTCGTTGGGCTCTAACCTACTTGAAAGCGGAGTTGGCGCGATGATAAAGAATTCGTGGATAGAGAATTTCTTATCTTCTAAATCAGAAGACTTGTTTGAAAAATGCGAACATCTACAGATCGAAATGAATCGCATCAATAAGCAATTTCACTTAAATAGCACATTTGCTTTACCACTGCAAAGTGGATTAGACCGAGAAGTCGACGTTCATAATCCATGGACACAAAAGGACGAGAAGTGGGTATGTTTTGATTCTAACGGATATTTGGGACTCCAGCACCATCCTCGTGTGAAAGCGAAGGTTCAGGCTGTCGTTGATGAAATGGGCGCGGGGACACCGAGCGTCCCTCTTCTTGGAGGCAGTCAGAAGTATTCAGAGGCCCTCAAGGGGACACTTTGTCAGTATCACGACAGGCAGGGCGCCCTACTTTTTTCCAGCGGCTATTTGGCCAACTGCGGAGTTCTTAGCGGCTTAGTGCGAAAGAACGATGCGATCGTTCTCGACGAAAGATCTCATATGAGTCTCTATCAGGAGCTTTGTTATCTAAGAGTCGGCATGTGTTTTTTTACAAAAATAATAATATGACTGATCTTGAGGCTGTCCTTAAGTTGGTGCGAGCGGATCCAAAGATAAAAGGAGTTTTGGTTGTCACGGATGGAATTTTTAGTATGACGGGAGCACTTGTTCCCCTGCCAGATTTTGTTCGAATTGCTAAGAAATATGGCGCAAAAACCTTGGTCGATGAGGCCCACTCAGTTGGTGTTGTCGGTGAGGCCGGTCGTGGAGTTGAAGAGTATTTTAACATGCCAGGACAGATTGATATTCTGGTCGGAACCTTTAGCAAGGCCTTTGGTTTTGTGGGAGGTTATGTTGTGGCTCGAAAGAGCATTATTGACTATCTGCAATTTACTGCGGCCGCCTGGATTTTTTCTACCTCGCTTCCGAGTTGTATCTTGGCAGGAATCAATGAAGCCGTTCACACTCATATTCAAGACAAGACCATCATCGCGAAACTCAGACGAAATCGAGATTACCTCTGGGAAAACATTAAACGCCAATTGCTGGTCCCGATCCCAATTCGAGTTGGTGCAATCATGCCGCTCCTCTTTTCATCAAACGAGAGTCTTCTTAAGGCTGTTGAGACTCTGGCAAGGCATAAAATAAAATGCGGAGCAGTGACCTTTCCTGCTATCAAAAGAGGTGTCGGCCTCTTAAGAATTATTCCCACCGCGAGTCATTCATTCGAGGACTTTGATCGTTTGAGTGAGGCTCTTGCTGAAATCGAAGGCCGTTATGGGTTCACAAAGGCGCCCTCTCAATAGCGGTGCAACCACAGAATAAACACACCACATTGTTGGAACAAATGAATATATATCTGATTTGAGGTCTGCATGGTCGTTCATTTGTGGATGAATCAGCGGACAAGCCATTTGAACTCGAATTTCTCTATTCAAAGCGACATTCTCTAACACAGTCGTCACCAGTGAAATGCACTCGTCTGCTAGACAAACACTCTGCCGTGCCCTTATGGCGAATTATGGCCACCTCGGAATCCATGAGCTTCCTCGGTTTGCCGTCAAAACGACTCAAACAGGCTGCCACTCCATATTTCAAAAATCCTCGTTCCATTGTCGGAGCACCCTCACTCAAATAGTCACGAACGCCGAACCGATTAACCCCAACACTATTTTTGCTAGGACTACTTTGTAGGAGTGTAAAATCAAAATTTTCCCAAGTCAGGTTCTCACAGTCTTCTTTCTTGGTAACGTGAGATATCCCAAAGGGGTCAGCACTCACTCTGTCAATAAAAACAACATGCCCTCTGATGGCCATGATGTCCCCAACCTGGAGAGAATGAGTAGAGTTGACCTCAATTCGATCAAAACAGGATAAACCACTCGATTCAGGGTTCAAAAAATCGCTGGAATTACGTCGACTATATATCGGCTTGTTCGGCAGTCCGGGGCTATATCTGAGCCCTGCGTGGGCAATTGCAGAGGACACAAATGCTGAACAATCAACTCCAAGGGCAGGTCCCCCTATCCCGGCATTTTCAAAAAAGCTGAGGGTATTTTGACCATCCCAATGGGGAACTCCACCATAATCATAGACAGGCGGAGCATTCTGAACCGAGCGACAGGAGGTCGGCAAATCTCGATCAAAAGGATCAAAATTCAAATAGAAATGAGTCTTTTGAAGAAGCGATATGTTTGTATACTTTCGTCCCCACCCAACATGGTCAACTTTGTTGTCCCTTGTAACTCCTTGCAAGTCGGGAGTTTGTATAGAGAGATCTGGCAATCTCAAGACATCACAGCTTTGATAGATATTTGCAAACGTCCAGCGAGCTCCGAGGGTCATTCTTGAAAGCGCTGATTCACGAGCTGTCGTCTCGAGGGGAATTACATCGGAGGCTGGCGGCGGGCATTGATCGTTCAAATTCTGATTCATTCCATATTTCTCAATCAAGATTTTGAATCGATTAAGACTGCTCTGTAATAGTTCTCCATTTTTTTGAAGGTCAGAAGATTCAATGCTTCCAGTCTCAAGGGAGATCAGCCAACGAGTTTGATCAGTCACGGAAAGATCTGATGACACCTCTTTGTTTGTCAAGATGCGAAGGATCGATTGATAGCTCTCGCGAAAATCAGTCTGGTCCTTCTCAGTCATTGATACCATTGAAAGCTTCTGATCCAAAACATCCATGGCTGACTTCAGCAGGGCTTCCTCATTTGGCGATACTTTATTCTGATCCAAAAAAAGATAGAATGAATCAAAAACTTGACTCCGAAAAGTCTGACATCCAATTGTCCGACCCAGGCTCTGTCCCATCTCTTGGCTCTTGGTCTCTACGTTAGAAGTACATCCAACAATAAAAGAGAAGCAAAATATGAACAAAATGAACGAAGTTCTAGTTAAGACGATCATTGCCCAGATTGGAAACATTTGATTACCCCATTATCTTTTTACCAAGTATAAATCGAGCTGTCTACAGACAAGAAATGCTCTCTGGAGAGGTTTGACTTTTGGGAGATTTTGTAAAATTTGCGTGTCTAAAGATTGGTGGAACTTTGGCAATTTTTTCTTTCCTTGCGCTAGTCAAAGCGTCGTAGTAATTTTGAGTGTAAGTGGGTGAAGGCATCACTCTATGTCAGAGTAATTACTAGGTCAGAGCGATTAAAAGTCTTGGATTCGAATGAGGCAAAACGGATTGATTTGTGAATCGTAGTCAGTTTTTACAAAAGGTCTGGAAGAAATATCCCGCAAGCCGAGAAAATGCCATGTGCCGCGGTCGATTGATCGAGATCAAAACCCGATCAAATTCTAATTCAGTGGGAAATGATGATACATTTGAAACAAACGAGACAGCTGAATTGAGCGAAGTCGAGTTGTGTCTCGAACAAGATTTCGTGAAAAAAACATTTCGAGTGAAAAATTCATCCATTGTCCAGATCCTGCGTGTTGGAGATCTGATCGAAATTCTGCCTGGGGCTTCTGAGGTGGTCCTGCTTGCGCCAAATTTGGCTGACAATGCTTCCACTATCAGGAGGACGCGATGGGGGGTCACGAGCGGGCAGTTCAGCTGGGACTCTGGAACGACTTTGTCCGATGCATACGAGAGTTTTTCGTGAACAAGGGTTTCCTGGAAATTGCAACGCCAAGTTTGGTTGTTTGCCCTGGCACTGAACCATCACTTGAAGTCTATAGGACGATACATATTCAGGGAGGGCGTTCGCGGGAGTTTTTCCTTCCGACGAGTCCTGAGCTTCATCTGAAAAAATGTTTAGGATTAGGTTTTGAGAAAATTTTTGAAATCACGAAGAGTTATCGAAACAATGAAATGACTGATCGGCATCAGGCAGAGTTTTGGATTCTAGAATGGTATCGAGCTTTCAGAGAGCAAAAAGTATTGAGGAAGATCGTGAGGATTTAATTTTTATTCTTGCAGAAGCCCTGCCTGGCGCGAGAAGACCGAAGCGTGTTGTGCATAAGTCCGTGGCGCAATTGTTTCTTGAAACCTTTTCCTTTGAGTTAACACCGATCACTTCTGAAACTGAGTTGAAGACCTTGGCTCAAAGCAATTCAATTGATGTTCATGCAGCGACTTGCATTGACGATATATTTTTTCTGTTATTTTATGAGATCGAGCAAAGAATGAATCCTGATGACTTATTGTTTGTCGTTGGATACCCACCCTATCAAGCAGCTTTGGCAAGAATTGATGAGCAGGGATGGGCCGAGCGTTTTGAAGTTTACTGGCAGGGCTTTGAATTGGCAAATGCGTTTCATGAGCTCAATGATCCAGTGATACAGCGAGAACGAGCCCGACAAGATATTTTGAAAAGAGAAAGTTCTGGAAAACAAAAAATTCCTTTTGATGAAGAATTCTTTGAAGCGCTCGAGGGGGGCTCCCACCCGCCGCTGGGATCGCGCTGGGTCTTGAGAGACTCTTTATGGCTTTTTATGGGATAAATAAAATTCAAGATGTACGACTATTTCCAATGGGAATAGAAGCAGTTACATATTCAGGCCCGTCCAAAAATAAGTGATCAGTTTCTAGATTTTATTTGAGAAGCTTCAATAAAACAAAGCCCCGACGGCTTGGCCTCTTGGGAGATCCCGAGCGAAGCGTCGATCATGCTTTGGACTAAGTCTTCTGCCTTTGTAGAAAACCCCACGAGAAAATTCTGCGGAATGATTTTTTCGACAAGATCCATGGCTCTAATTGCGAGCAATTCTCCGAGACGAAATTCGCTGCGATTGACCAGAAGAAGACCTGGTCGGAATATAATAATGCTATCGATCTTTCGAGACTGGAGATCGGCCTCCGCCTCACCCTTAACTTGGTTATAGAAAATGTGAGAGTTTTTTTTTGCACCCATCGCAGAAATCAAAATAAATCTTTTGACTCTGAGTCTTTCGGCGAGCTGCCCGAGGAGGTGGACTCCGCCAAAGTCAACCTGACGGAATTTTTCCTGAGACCCAGCAGTTTTAATGGTTGTGCCGAGGCAGCAAAAAATGACATCAATATTGTTTTCAAAATTGAGGCTTGTGAGGTCTTCCAGGGAATCAATTTTGAGCTCTTTGAGCTTCGCTGATTGGATTGTTAGAGGACGCCTTGTGATCGCAATAATTTCCGCGAATCGGTCATCTGTTAAGAGCCGACTTAACAAAAGACTCCCGATGGCCCCTGTGGATCCGGCGACTAGAGCTTTCATACCCAGAGCCCTCTTTTATTTGTGAATGTATGAGTTAAACTTTCTTCTTTGGAACGTTCGCGTTGATATCCTCTTTGAGCTCTTTGCCCACTTTAAAAAAAGGAAGTTTTTTTTCTTCCACATCAATCACTTGGCCGGTGCGAGGATTTCGACCCTTATAGGATCCATATTGGCGATTGACGAAAGATCCAAAACCGCGAATTTCGATACGATCATCTTTAAGAAGGGCTTCAACCATCGAGTCAAAAATCGTATTGACGACGGTCTCGGCTTTGACGCGAGTAATTTTAGCTTTGTCTGCAACGATGTTGATTAAATCAGCTTTTGTGAGTGCCATGGGTTCCTTCGCGTTTCATGCTGTTCTAACTTATTGATAAGACTAAATTATACAGATTTGAGCTAGACTGAGAAGAAAATAAAGAGCTTGGCGCAAAGCATTTAAGAATCTTTATTTTACCTTGGCGCCTCACTGGCCTCTATTTGCGCCCCAGGAACCCTGTAAAATCCTGTTTTGAGGAGGATTTTTTGATAGGCCTCCAGAATAGAGGCGATCATTTTTTGGGTATCGAAAAGGTCGACGACCTTTTTTCGTGCCCTCTCGCCAATTTCAGCCACGGCGATGGTGCCAGAGAAAATCTCCAACATAAGCTGGGCCAGGGACTCAATATCAGCCGGTCGCAGCAGAAAACCATCAACTCCATCGTCAATTATATGGCCGATGGGGCTCACTTCGGAACCAATAATTACTTTTTTTTGGGCCATGGCTTCAATCATACTGGGTTCAAAGCCAGTTGTGCGGGAGCGTAGGTTAATAAAAAGATCCCCGAGCAAGACATAATCTAATATATCTTGGGATTTTTGGGCGCCGGTCAGAATAACTCGATTTCCTAGGGCGAGATTTAAAACTTCAAACTCAATTTGTTTAAATAATGGACCGTTCCCAACAACAATCAAATACGCATTTGGTTTTTTAATGGCAACCTTTTCAAATGAAAGGAGAATATTTTTGAGTTCATGCAATTCGGTCATATCAGAAATTGTTACTGCGATATGAGAATTTTCCGGAAGTCCCAGCGTTGCTTTCAATTCGGCTGATTTTTCTTTTGGCGAGAGGTCCCCAATTTCAATTCCATAGGGAACGGCAAAAAAAGTTGTCACAAACTTATAGGTGACAGCAAGTCCAGTCGTCAGAAGGCTCGTGAGGGTTTCTTGGCCCATCCCCAAAATAGAAAACAACTGGGACATTTGGGTGGCTTCCACATCATAGGCGACAGCCAGATGTAGTTCGTCTTTGGTTTTTGCAATTTTATAGGCTGAATTATCGAGGCCATGCAGAATATGGAAAGGTTTTTCCTTATGGAGCTCGCGAAATTTTCGTAGGGCTAGGTCAGAAAAATAACTTTTGCCACGAAACTGAAGGCCTTCTTCCAGATAAAAGGTACGAACCCCATCTCGTACAACTTCGGAACGAGCGAGAGAGCTAGTTGTTGAGAGGACAGTGACTTGGTGACCGCGGCGGGCGAGACCCCGAGCAATAGACCAAAGAAAACCATGGTCGCTCTTTCGGCTGAGAATCTGAAATCGTGTTCCAACGAGACAGATATTGAGAGATTTGGGAATAACACCTTTTCGCATATATCCTATAACTTATCAGGAGACTGCTTTTTCAGACAAAGCTTTATTGTAAAGTCTGTTCAAATCATTGGTCGAATGATCAATGAGGTCCCTTGCGTTTTGCGGAGAAAGATGCTCGAGAGTCTGAAGGGAAGGCAAGGCCAAGATCCGACTGAGCTCGGATTTCAGGTGGTCCTTTTTAAGAATATGGCAATTGACCCCGTCTTTCCAAAGTCTAGAATGCATAATGGCTTGGGTCGTATCAATAATGGGTGTAGTTCCTGATTGCCAGGCCATCCAAATGAGCTCGGTGTAGGCAGTTGGGCTCAGTGGAAGCCCGGCAAGCCAAAGAGCCTCACAAGAATGTAGCAATTCTTGGCTTGCCTGTGGCAGGTTGGATCCCGAGAGGGTCCAGGAAATCGAAGCTAACTGAAGCTGCCTGGTGAGTTTTTTTCGGGACCGAACGGGCCAATCTCCCCAGCTTCCAAGAAAGGCAATATGTCGTTGGGCAGAAAGTTGGTGAAGGATCGTTTTTAACTGCAAATTCAGGCCAGAGGGATCAAGTACAAAAGGGAGGGCCAGAGTTTTTTGACCCCCTAGTTTTTCTTTCAGTAAATTGAACTCATCAGTCTGTGGAGTGTTTTGGTTTAAATTCTCCAGCAGCGGCGGCAACAGGCCTCGATTTTGTCTTCGACTCTGTACATGCAAACCTCGAAGGTGGCCGAGAGTTTCCATGGAGGGGCAGGTGACGATATCGCTGTGCTCGACCAAAAATTTTAACCAAGTTTTGTTTCTGAGTCCCCGGTCGGGGTCTAAAAATGAAGTTGTGACAACACAATGAGGCAGAGTTTGAGCCACATAAGCAAGCAACCACTCAGCTACAGAGACTTGATCTTTTTCCAATATCAAATGAAAAATTTGTGGATTTAAATTCAGCAAAACTGGGATAAAGCGCAAGCCCTCCCAGGCACTCCAAGTTTTGAAGTAGGTCATTACTTCAATACCACCTGTTGAATGCTGGACCTCGGCATCTCTGGCCGTGATCAAGTGAACCTGATGCTGCTGAGCTTGCAGCGACTGGGCCAAAGGCCAGACAGTATGATGGAGGTGGCGGCCGACCAAAACTATTTTTGCCATTCAACTCCTAGGGCCTGAAAAATACGATCGAGGATTTTGCGATTAGCTTCAGGAATATTTCGATCTTTGAGCTCGCTCGGATAAATCCACTCGAGCATCATATGGTGAATTGGTTTTGGTTCTTTCTTCCAGAAGTTGACCTCGAAGAACAAAATCAGAATTCCGACCTCGCCATAAGACTGGGTTGAGGCCAATTTAAGGTTCCCAATTTGGGCTTCAATTCCAAGCTCCTCAGAAAGCTCACGGGCCAAGGCCTGCTCCGGAGTTTCGCCCGGCTCAATTTTTCCACCAGGAAATTCCCACTGCCCGGCCAAAGAATGGCTCTCGGGGCGTTGACCCACGAGGATCTTTCCATCCTTACGTAAAAAGCCTGCAACGACGGGAATCCAATGGGCCTTCTTATGTCGTGGTCGATGTGTTGTCTTTATCGGGTCAGCCATGCCTTATATGTATCCCTAAAAAATTTGGGTCCAGACCATACTAAAGCAGTATAAGCTTGCACCAAGTCTGCGCCATCCTTGAGCCTTTCAAAACATCTTCCGGGGTCAAGACGCCACCCACACTCACGATGAGCATGCCTCGACGTTTTTCACCAAGACAGGCAATAACCTTGCGAAGAGTTTCCCTTGAAAGATCTTTAAGGGGTAACCCAGAAACGCCACCTTCTTTTGGAAAGTCTGGAGTCATTTTCCGAGAGGTTGTGGTGTTTGTAAGAATAAATCCATCAACCCCTAGCTGTTGGCATGTTGTAACTGTTTGATAGAGCTCTTCATCGGTTTGGTCAGGACTGAGTTTTACCAAAAGAGGTTGGTTATTTTTGGACTCAAGTTCTTGTTTTAGAGGTCCTATAAGTTTTTTGAGTTGTTCTGGCTGTTGAAGGTCTCGAAGACCCACCGTATTTGGGCTGGAAATATTTAGCACAAAGACTTGGGCAAGGCTTTCAAATTGTCGAAGACATGCCATATAGTCATCGATAGCTTTATCATTATGGGTGGTTCTGTTCTTGCCTATATTGACAAAAACAGGGGTCCTAAAAGATGGCGCATAGCTCTTCAAATTATAATAGACTTCTTGAACTCCATGACTAGGAAAGCCCATCCGATTCCAAAGCGATTGCTTTTCAATATTGCGGGCCAGGATCGGTAAAGGGTTTGGTCCTTGGGGAAGCGGCGTCACTGTGCCAATTTCTAGAAAGCCACAGCCCAGGCGCCACCAATCAAGGACATTTTCAGCATTCTTATCGACGCCCCCAGCAAGACCTAGAGGATTCTTGAAAAGCAAGCCTTTCCATTGAAAGCTCCCCCAAACTGGAATTGGGTCATCTTCATAAATCCATGAAACTAGTTTAATAACCCAGGGGCTAATATCATGAGCGAATTGGGGTGGTAAAAGAAGCCACGGTTTCAAGGTCGATCCTATCTTGGGTAGAGGCCGCGAAGAAGCATGGCTTTCGAGACGTTGAATAGAGCAGGCCATAGCGGCAGTTCTCATGTCTGTTTTCTTTTCTTGTTGAAAAAGATAAGTTGATTCAAAGGCTTTGGTGATAACCCTTTTAAGACGGCCATTGACCTCGTCCTCATCCCAGAAAAAAGACATGATATCTTGGACCCATTCAAAATAACTGACTATCACGCCTCCCCCATTTGCGATAACGTCTGGCGCGATAAAAATACCTCGATTCGAAAGGATTTTGGTCGCCAGATTGGTGATCGGCCCATTAGCGCCTTCAATAATAATCTTAGCTTTAATCTTTTCTGCATTATGGGTATCGATTTGCCCTTCAAGGGCGCAAGGGAAGAGTCCTTCACAGTCAAGTTCCAATAAATCATTATTGGAAATGGGTTCAGTTTTTGGAAAGCCCTTAATAGTCTTATTTGTTTTTACATAAGCAATAAGCTCAGGAATATTCAATCCATCACCATTGATAATTCCGCCAGAGACATCGCTGACTGCAATAATCTTTGCCCCCCGCTCGTAGGCGAATAGAGCAGCAAAGGAGCCAACATTACCAAAGCCTTGAATAACGATTCGAGACCCTTTTAATTGAATTCCCTTTTTTTCAAAGGCCTTTTCAGCGACGTAGACGACTCCCAAGCCAGTCGCGTGATTGCGACCGAGGGATCCGCCGATTTCGATGGGCTTTCCAGTGACGACTCCTGGTTGAGCATACCCGCCCTGTTCTTGGGAGTAAGTGTCCATCATCCAAGCCATCGTTTGCTGATCGGTCCCAACGTCTGGTGCCGGAATATCTTTAGTTGGTCCAATAAATTGCGCAATTTCCGAGGTGAATCGGCGAGTGAGATTTTGATTTTCGGTTCGAGAAAGTTTTCCCGGTTCAACGCAAACGCCGCCCTTGGCACCGCCAAGAGGCAGGCCCAATAGCGAATTTTTAAAGGTCATTAAGGCTGCAAGCCCCACGACCTCGGGAAGGTCAACGTTTTGGTGATACCTGATGCCGCCCTTGAATGGGCCAAGCGTGGCATTATATTGGACACGGTATCCAGTGAAAACTTTCACCGTATAGTCATCCATTCTGACGGGAACAGAAACCGTCACACATCGGCGTGGTCTTTTGAGGCGCTCCAAAACATTAGGATCACAGTTAATAAGCTTTGCAGCCTCATCTAAGTTCTTAATTGCATTCTGAAAAAGAGGGCCGTCTAAATGAGCTTCAATTTTCATAAAACAAAATCTCCTGTTCGTTGTTGCCTTGCGAATTGCACAAAATACGGGCCGTGTTTGTGAAAAGTGTAGTAAAGCAAAAACTTGGTGTCATCGAAAAGGGCGGAATCCTGTGAAAACTGATGACATTCTGACTCCTGGCATTATTATCCACAGAATGAGAGTTTATGGTTTTGCTGTATTTGGAATTTTGTTTGGTTTTATTGTTTTTGTTTTTTTCAGTTCGAGGGCGAGAGCTCATTCTCCGCAGACGATTTTTATGCGCGGCTTTCAGAGTGAAAGAGTCCTGTTTCCTGATGAAAACTCAGAATATTCACGCTCTGTCCCAGGTCGTGATCCTGCCTTGATGCGTTGGTTTTTGCAGGATTTGCTCGCATGGAATCCGAGCGGGAAGCCGGCCTTCTTTTCACCTGGATGTAAGCCTGAGCTTTGGGCCGACAAGCTTATGGGTAAAAAGGCCCATGTGCAGGGGCAAATTCTTAATAGCTTCTTGCGAGTTTGTGCCACCGAACTTGAAACAGGAGTTCACCAACAGTGGATTCATTCTTTGAAAATTATGTCGATCCAATTGGATCTTGAAAACCATCCTTTTTTGCATCGAGTGGTTTTTCGGCTGCCTAACGGGGACGTCCTTAAAGGAAGGATAGCGCTGAAAGGAGACCTTAAAAAAAGGCCTCTGATTATTTTTCGCCTCGGGGTTTTTGGGACAAGCGAGGAGTTTAAACCGGAAAGATTTATATTTATGATGCTCTTTGAGCAGACACCATTTAATGTTTTGGTGTTAGATAATTCCACAGGACCTGATTATTTGGCGATGAATAGCAAGGCAGCGCTTGGTGGATTTTCGGAGGGGCTGCAAAATATGTGGATTGCCAAAGTCCTCACTGATCCTGCGGAGCCACTCAGTCAGATCGTGGGAGCTTTGCACATGGTTGGGATGTCGCTGGGTGGCCACGGAGTTCTTTTTGCCTCACTTTTAAATGAATTCAATTTGAATGAAAATGGACAAAAAAGAATTGAAAGTTTCTTTGGTTTTTGTCCGGTTGTCCATCTGAAAACTAACATTGATCACCTGCTTGAAGCCGGACTATTCGGCCTGGGCGTCGAATTTTGGAGTCGGTATCGTTTACAGTCATTGGATTTGCCGAACCAGAATCTACTGTCTTGGAATTGGTTGCGGTCTTTGGATTGGTTGAGTTGGTTGAGGCTCCAGCCAATCTTCCTCAAGAAGGCAATGAGTCAAGTTGAGAATGAATTTTCAAATGAAATGCCAAAGAAATTAGGACTTAGTCTACCGCCAAAAATGAGGGGTCGGCGCAGTTTTTGGGAAGCCCAGGATTTTTGGCCTAGCTATCAGGATGTTCATTCCCCTGTTATGATTTGGGGGAATAAGAATGATATCTTAGTCCCAATTGCTGAAAATGCGGGCAGTCTCAGCCGAGAGAACATAGCCGTGGTGCAGTTTCCAGTCGGCTATCATTGCACCCTTCCAATTGGGTATGACTGGTCGGCCATATCTAGAATGCTGAGGGCGAGTCTTGTCTCCCAGGGGCCATTGATGACGATGGAAAAGGATTCGGTGCGTATTGAATTGGCTCAGTCTTATGATGCAACGCCAGGAGCCTGGTTAATTGATCAGTTCGAATGGAATGGGGATCAACCTCAGGATATTGGACTTCTCTTGCGACATCGCTCTTTTCCCCAGCAAATCATTCACGAAATTATTCCGCTTAAGCGCCTTGATTTTCGCTTTCGTAACTCACAGTTGTCCTTGCCAGAAAAACAAATGCTCGAGCGCTGGATTTTTCAAAATGTTCAAATTGTTGGCAATCGGAGCGATTCGTCCTCACGTCGAACGCTTTGGTTGCAATGGGAGCGAGTTCCATAGGACTCCGCCAAAAATTAGGTGGTTCGCGGGGGAGTGCCTCTGTGAAGCCAGGCGTTATTTTGCCAATCAGCGTTCTCGGGACTCGTTAGCAAAAATGTTTCCTTTATTTAAATCCATTGCCGAGCTATAGGACATTGTGCATTTTAGCGGAAAGATTCCAAACGCAATTTTAACCTGTCTTGAAGATCGAGGGGAGACCTTTCGAATGTTCATGATTTTGCACAGTCTCTCTTGAAGTCATGCGTGATCATTCTTCCTGGGTGAGTGCTCCAGATCTTGAGTATTTTTCTAGAGAAATTAGTTAACCAAATTGGCCACCGCGGAGATTCTGGGAAGGAGGCTTCTCTCGAGATAGATTGGTTGACCTTAGCCGGTCATGAAGGTGTTCGCCTCCGACCTTGGGGCGTTTTGGATAATGTTTTGCGAATGATGCCTCGACCACAAGAGGTTTTTCAGCAGCCGGATCGATTTCTTTCTTATTTTATTTCGCCAGCGCCGCCCATTGAAAATTTAGTTCGAACCGAATCGAAGGTCGAATTTGATTTGCCTTTAATGGCCGAGCAATACCCACTTGTGACGAGTTATTTAAAGGCCGCGTTTGAAGGTATTCCTCAATACGTCGGTCAAAATTTGGCGGTTTGCAAATGGCATAATATTCACATTGAAATAATTTGGCCGGAAGAATCCCAAGAGATTTTTTTGGAGAATAAAATTCATAGCGTAAGTCCGCAGCTTCTTCAAGATGCGGTGGAAGAACTCCAGCGCAGCCAACGTGAGCTCGAAGAAAAGAATCGCGAACTTCAAATGAAAAATGAGGAGCTATTAGAAATCCAAAAAAACTTGCCAGAGGAAAGTGGTGCTCGGAAAGCTGTGGATATTGCCAATCTTGAGGGTTTACTTGGTCACCTAGATTTTGCAGGTGATATTCCGAATATGAAAACCCATCAGGTGGGGCAAAATCTGGCACGACTTCACGACTATATGGTCCGCGCTCAGCAGATTATTACAATTCTATCAGCGTCCACTAAAAATCCCCAGGCTTTAAAAGAGGTCATTCGACGCCTCGATTGGGAAAACGTTAAATTGCAGTATCCACGGGCGATTTCTGAGTCCGTTGAAACTTTGCGAAGTCTGCAAAAATCTTATCAAGAAATCAATTTCGAGGTCACTCAAGTCCTCACAAATAAGGAGAATCAAAATGTCTGAAATTATTGCTCTGCAAGCTAGAGAAATCCTCGATAGTCGAGGGAATCCAACCGTAGAAGTTGAAGTTCGAACAACCGGAGGCGTGATGGGGCGTGCAGCTGTTCCCTCTGGGGGCTTCGACTGGCGCTCATGAGGCCTGTGAACTTCGAGATGGTGATTCTAAAAGATATCAAGGAAAAGGTGTTCTTCAGGCCATAAATAACATTCAGGAAAAATTGGCCCCTGAGTTGCTCGGTATGTCTGTCGAGGACCAAATTGCAATTGATCGCCTTCTGCGGGATGTGGATGGCAGTGAAAACAAATCAAACCTTGGGGCCAATGCGATCTTAGGCGTTTCCCTAGCTGTGGCGAAGGCGGCGGCGATTGAGTGCAATTTGCCTTTGTATAAGTACGTTGGCGGATCTCAGGCGTGTCGCCTTCCCGTGCCTCTGATGAACATCCTGAATGGTGGAGCTCATGCGAATAACGGGCTTGATATTCAGGAGTTTATGATTGTTCCAGCTGTTAAAAACTCCTTTCGAGAGTCCTTGCGTGCAGGTGCAGAAATATTTCACCACCCTGAAAAAATATTGGCTCAACGAAAACTTTCAACAGCGGTGGGTGACGAGGGTGGCTTTGCCCCGTGCTCAAATCAAATCAAGAGGCGCTTGATTTGTTGATGGAAGGAATCACTCAGGCTGGCTATGAACCAGGACAGAACGTGTTCTTGGCTCTCGACGTGGCGGCCACCGAGCTTTATAGCGAGGACGGTATCGCTGGGAGGGTCACTCACTGACTGGCCAAGATCTTCTCCATGTTTATAAGTCTTGGAGTGAGAAATATCCACTTGTGAGCATTGAGGATGGTTTCTCCGAAGACGATTGGGATTCTTGGCAGAAAATGACCAGCGCCATAGGGAATTCTGTTCAGATTGTTGGAGATGATTTATTTGTGACCAATCCAAAACGAATTAAGATGGGAATCGAAAAGCGAGCCGCTAACGCCTTGTTAGTGAAGGTCAATCAAATCGGGACTTTGTCTGAGACTTCGGAAGCTGTCCAGTTGGCCCAACGAAATGGGATGAGAACCGTCATGTCCCATCGCAGTGGTGAGACTGAAGACACCACAATCGCAGATCTTGCAGTTGGGATGGGCTGTCAGCAAATCAAGACGGGTAGCCTTTGTCGCACGGATCGAACAGCCAAATACAACCAACTTCTTAGAATTGAAGAAGAATTGGGTGAGTCTGGACTTTACTGGGACAAGTTAGGGTTTCAGTAAAGTTTTCAATCTGGATTTAGGAAAAAATATTGAGCCAAATAAATATTAGGTAGAGATCGAGCCATGAGATCTTTACCTAGGTTCAATCGCTCTATTGCTTTTTCGTAAGCTTCCGACTAGGCTTCTTTCCTGGGTCGGTTCTTTCTAAACAAGGGGGACTTCAAGATGATGAATATTCCACGTCGTGCCTTTCTTAAGACCCTTGGATCCTTGTCTATATTATTTTCAATGGGCTGTCGGAAGGAAAATTCTGGGGTCCCATTGATTTTTGATCCTGGGACAGGAAAAAATCCCGAGACCCCGCCGGCTCTGGAGCCAAACACGGAGCTGGACGCGGGGTTACCCCAACAAAAGACTTTTTCGACACTTAAACAAGAAATAGTTTCATCCTTTGAGATGACAAATCCATCAGCTTATCGCCCCGGATTTTTGGCAATGATACAAGGTCCAACTTCCGATACAGAGGCTTTGTTTAATATTCTGGTTCCTCGTTTTAAAAACTACACCTACGCGATTCTAGATTCAAATGGGAGGGCTAACCTCTTGAGCCTTATGACAGACTTAAGGGGCCAACTTTTTTTCATATAGTTAAGCTGAAGGCTTCCAACTTAGCACTCGGGATGATGTACCGCCTTCGCGTCATTGACAAATATAAGGTGGATAAAGTCGAGAAAGAATTAATAGTCGATGAACGTTCTTTTGCTGCGCTAGATGTTCAGAAGAAAGATCCTAAATTTGCTTTGATTTCTTGTATGAGTGATGACTATCGTTTTGACGAGGTCATTGATCCGATGTGGGATCGACTGCGAACCGAGAATCCTGATTTTCTCTTTTTGATTGGCGACATGGTTTATGTGGATGCCAAAGAATTTGTGGATCGAAAAAATGTGACAGAACTAGATCTATGGCAAAGGTACGTTGATGCCTTTCGTAGAATTCCTCTTTATCATAGAGCGGACCTAGTTCCTACGTTTTCGGTTTGGGACGATCACGATTTTGGCGTTAATAATGGTGATCGAAGTTTTAAAATTAAAGAAGCGTCTCTTCGCTTTTTTAAGGGCTTCTTTGGTGGAGTTGACCTTCCTGGCGTTTGGACTCAATGCCCAGTTGGGGGTGTTGGTAGTGTGTTGACGGCCTTTGGGCAGCGTTTCTTTTTACTAGATGATCGTACCTATCGTCAGCCAGATCTAAACCAAACAGAGAAAGAATCCTATGGTCACTGGGGACAGACACAACACGAATGGTTGGTCGAGAGTCTTGGCAAGCGCTCCGTGCCAACCTGGTTGATTAACGGGAATCAGTTTCTGAAAGGCGCAGGGATGGAGTTCAACGAATCCGTCGAGGCTAATCATCCTGCGGAATTCGAAAAATTGATGGCCGAGATTAAGACTTTTTCATTTCCCGTGGTTTTTGCGTCGGGGGATATTCATTTGTCTGAAATTATGAATGTGCCGATTGAGCGCACCGGGTATCAGACTTTTGAAATCAGCAGTAGCTGTATGCACTCCTACGTCGGCGAAGGCTGGGAAAATCCTTTGCGCATGGATGGTGCCTATTGCCGAGAATTCAATTTCAATATAATTCGATCTCAGGCCAAAGATCAGGGTTTCGATCTTGATATCAGTTGCATTGGACTGGCCGCTGAACCCTACTATAACAAGAAGTTGCAAATAACTTTGTGAATGAGTTTAGGCCAATGAATTGAGGGGCCTCGATGTGTGGAGGCGAGTTTGCAATAGTGGTGACTGCGCGCTTCTTCAAAATGAAATAACTAAGGCTTTCATCCATTCCTGTGAGATCAAACCTATCCCGTCAGCGATGCCACTTCAAATGTAGAAACGGGTCCCCTGTCAGCCTTGCATAATTTGGTTGGACAGAGTAGGTTCACGTCTAATCATGGAAAAGACTTCAAAGTACGAAGTAGGGCAGAAAGTAAATTTGGTCATTTTGCGAGAGACTGATCTTGGATTTGTAGTCCAGATCAACGATGTTGACGAGGGTTTACTTTATCACGGTGAAATTTTCGAGAGGCTTGAGCGTGGTCAAGCGGTCCCGGGTTATATCAAGAAAGTTCGCGATGACGGGCGCTTGGATTTGGTTTTACAGCCACTTGGCAATTTTGGATCAGAGGAATTGGGTCGTCAAATTCTCGAAACACTCCAGGCCCATGGTGGTTTTATGCCTGTGAATGATAAGACAACGGCAGAAAAAATTTACGAACTGTTTGGTGTGAGTAAGAAGAAATATAAAATGGCCTTGGGTGGTTTGTATAAAAGAAAACTTATCTTGATCAAAGAGGATGGGATTTACGAAGTAAAGGCATAACTTCAAAGCACAGATTAGGACTCGCGCGAGTCCTTAATCTCTGCAGGTGTAATCAAGTTCGTATTTCCCTGGTGGCAGAGACTCTGGCAGATGAACAAGGTTTGTCATTAATAGATAATCTTCAACTTGAGTACCCTGGGTGTCTTTCAATGAAAAATCAACTAATCCGTCATTGCTGGCGTCCACTGGAGCACAGGCCAATTTAATTGAGTTAACTTTGTCTGTGATATCTTGACCCATTATTTTTAGTTGTCCCGAGTAATCAGGTTCACAGACACTTCCAACTATTCCTAAAGTCTCCCGAGAGAGAAATTCGTAGGCCTTGCCGTATGCTTCGTTGATGCTCTTAGGATAATTCAAGCAGTCTCTATCATCAGATTTGACGATGATGGAATGAACTGTCACGACTTTCTGGGGCCATTTAGTTCCAAGATAAGACAAAAGTTTTTCGGGCTGATTATAATCCGAGAGCTCACCTCGCGGGCCAGTTTCATCGGCATCAGAAACGATGATGATGGCCAAACTCGCACCCTTCCTGAATAGAAGACGGTTGTGGGTTGTATCCAGCTTTTCATGCAGATCTGTTCTTTCAATGGCTCTGAAGATTGCCTTGATGCCTTGTTCTTGTCCGCTTCCGCGATCATGATCTCGCTGAATTTTTTCAGAAAAAATCTCTGCTGCAAAGTCTACATCGATTTTTGAATCTAGAATGAAGGATCTTTTGTAGAGGTTAATTAATCGCCCATCAGAGTACGATTTTCCCGAGGCCATATCAGTTGTTGTAATTCCTAGCTGCCAATCCAGGCCTTCGAGGCTTTGAATAAAGCCAGAGAATCTTTCGGCCATTTTTTGCTGCTCCTGGCTCATTGATAATGAATTGTCCATTACAATTAAGATATCAACTTTATTGTTTGGGCCTGAACCCACCTCAAAGTTGGAAGTTATTTTCTTAAAGCGTAGGGAGTCTCCTGAGGGCCCAGAGTCTGGGTCAACTTGTATGTCGGCAGGAGGGTTATCAAAAAGACCCGGATTGAGTGCAACTTCTCCGTTTTGGGAGCAGTTATTAAATAAAAGAGAAAGCACTCCTATGAGGCCGATAAGAATACCTAGTTTTGGAGTGGACACTTGTAAGTCATTTTTAAAAATGTTTTCATATCATTAGGCAGAGCAAGAACTGAACCTGCCAAATGAAAGCATTTCGATTTGAATGAAAGAATAAGTTAGATTTTGTCTACACACTCAAGGCATTCCCTTCCCTTTTGGTCTTAACCACTTAATCTTGCAGAGCAAATGAGTTTTTTCTGACGTTATAGCAATTGTAAAGACTAACGACATTTCAGAATGAGAAAAATTTTCGTTCACAGTTGGGTGAAAATGCAGGTCTGGGAATAGAGAACGCATGAATTTCCTGCCACCTTTTTATCCAACCAACCCACCGGGCCCAAAATCCTACCGCTTGGCAGTCGAAGTTAAAACAGGGTGATTATAACAGGGTGATTTCTATTGACTGAAGAGACCTGCCATTCAATTGAGTGACTAAAAGTTCGACGCCATTTTTCGCGTGATCTCGAAGCTGCGGGAACATCATGCTGGTTCAGTTTTTGATACTCATTCTCCATAGAACTCTGGAGGGTCCATGTTGCTTAGAATTATGATCGTGGTTTTGCTTCCTTTGGTATTGAGGGCCGAACAGCTCCGAATCGTTCATTTCAATATCAAGGAGCTAGATTCTGTCAAATTAGGGCAGGGTACGAAAAATTCCCAGGTTGCAGCTGCTGTCTCTGTCTTAAGAAAGCTCAACCCAGATTTTTTATCTATCAATGAAATGCAATTTGATTTGCCAGGCATTCCTAGCGCGAGCTTCCAAAGTCATGGCGAAAACTCTATGGGTATGATGAATCTTCTGTCATTAGGCTGGCCGCAGATTTCAATTGGCTTTGGTCCCTCAAATACTGGGACGCTGGCAAAAAAAATCCCTAATACAGACAACTATACTACCAATAGTCTTCGGCGAGAGCTTGCCGATCCGGTTAATTTTGGAGTCTTCCCTGCCGAATACTCAGTGGCCGGAGCCACGCGCTTTCCTGTTGGTGCTCGCCTGTTTGTGCAAGACCTAAAGTGGCGTGATTTTCGACCGGATCGGGATCTTTCGAAATTTAAGGACGCAGCCGGAAACGCCCTGGATCCCAACAAAATAGAGCTCTTCGACAAAAATTTTATGGATATGGTCGTAAAAATTGACGGACGAGATGTGCACTTCATTCTCCTTCACACAGTTCCTGTTCATGATTTTGGGAAGGATGGATCACCTAACAGCGTTCGCAATGCCGATCAACTATCATTTCTCGAGTGGTATCTCACAGGCAAAACGGACTTTGTCCCCCCAGACAGCTTGCCGGTAAAGCCATTGGAACCCGGCGCCCTTTTTGTTGCCATGGGCGATTGGAACGTTGATGTCAGAGATAAGAACCTCCCCGGAGCTCTTGTTCTGCAAAGGCTTTTTGATAAGACCAACCTTTGGATGGATCCTTCTCAACTTGATTTTACATACGAAAGTCAGTCTTTTTATATTCCACCCTATCAAGACCAGTTGGACTATATCATTACAAGTAAAAGCACCGGTCTGGTAGTCAAGAAGGGTGGGGTCTATGCGCCATTCGCTCGAGAAAATCGCGGCTGTTCATTGCCAGAAGAACCAAAGAGCCAAGGCCCGGAATTTCTGATTGTGGCCTACACGGACAAGCAAACAAAAGAAAGGTGTTTTGCAGAAGTCAGTTCCGAGTATGCTGAAATAAAGACTGCATCAGATCATCGCCCTGTCTGGTTAGATTTAGAGGTTCTTTCAAAAAACAAAGAGTGAAGACGGCAGAAGGGCCCAATTGAAAGCGAGCGGCCTTGTTTTTTCCATTATTACTCAAAATTAGTCTCATTTGGCAAAATCCAATATAAACGGTGACAGGTTCTAATCCCTGGATTGCCATATCATGGCATGGATGAGAGAGAAAGATCTTTTGTTACTCTTGGGGAATCTACCACTGAAATATACTTGACGGGAAAATTCCTTCCGACTCAGCTTCTGGTAGAAAATGAGAAAGAAAAAGTATTCCCAAAGCTGGATGAGTCCGAGAGGATCTACTCTTGTATCCATCGAGCCCAGCAGGACGAAGCAGTTTCGAAGAAAATTGGCAGTCCATGTGTTGGTGGCTCGAGTTGGCGGAGTTGATTGTGAAGCTCACCCAAGTTCACAAGCGTGAAATAATTATCTGGGATCGTTCAAATTATACAGTGATAAGCAACAAAAGGTGGATTGGAAAAGAGTTTTTCAATATAAGGAGAGACTATAAGAAGGGGAGTTTATGAAAGTCTTATTCAATACATTTATTGTTTTTTTGTGTATGTCACTTCTGGGTATCTTGACTGTGTCTTCGGCAGAAATGAAGTTTTCCGAAGTTAATAACGTTGGTCTGCTGAAGCACAAAGTCATCTATTCAAGTGAGAAATTCAAAATCAAGAAAACAGATCATGGAACTAGGGCCTATGTAAAAATGATTGCGATGTGGGGGCTTGAGGTTTATGAGGTCGGTGTCAGTGAATTTATTTGTACGGACTCGGGAAAGTGCCAATTTAATCAATGGATCCCCTCAGCGACCTACGAAAAATGCAAAGTGACTGGCAAGAAAGCCAAATGTTACGGAAAATTGGGTGGCACCACAGAGTCAGACTTAGAGAGCGAATCTTATCCATCTAACCGTTATGAGGAAGAACCATCCGGAATTGAAAGAGCAAGTGAAAGAGAGGGCGAAAGCGAAAGAGAAAGTGAATATTGGGAATACCCCTCGACGCCTTTTTAGACAGAAGGCTGCACGAGTCCTTAGGCGGCATTTTCGTCGCCAGGGGATTCATGTGGGTCTGAAGATTCGTGAAGCCCGGCTTGGGCCACGGTGGTTGCTAAAGCACCATCCCCAAAGAGAATTCCATTCATCGTCTCACTCGACTCAGAGAGCCCGGCAACGGCATCACTTAAAACCTTTGTTTCCTTTTCTAGCTTTGCGATCATATTCACATTGTTTCCATTGGATGCAGAAATCTGCATAATTGCCTTATTGATTTCGCCGATTCCGCGAGATTGTTCATCGGCTGCAGATGAAACCTCCAAAACTTCGGAGTTGATTTCACGAATTTTCAAAGATAAGGCCTTAAAGAACTCGAGTCCTTGGTGAGCCTCTTGTTGGCTTGCGGTGATTTGGGCGCCTGTGGATTCAATGGATCGAGCGACAAGGCTCTTGGCTTCGTCCAGTAGGCGAGCAACGTTGCTTGTCGTCGTTGCGATGAGCGTATTTATATCGCTGGCTGACCTTGTGACAAGTCCAGCCAGTTGCCCAACTTCGGCGGCGACGACGGCGAAGCCCTTGCCATGTTCTCCGGCCCTCGCGGCCTCTATGGAGGCATTAAAGCTCAGTAGCTTTGCTTGAAATGCGATCTCGTTTATTATTTTTGTTTTCGACTCAACTTCTTTAAAGGAATTTAAAACTGTGGTTAGGCTCTGGCTACTATTGACTCTGACAGACTCGAAGGCGGCGGAGGTGGCTCCGCCAACGGCGACGACTGAATCAACCAAAGCCAACATTTTTTTTTCGCCCTCGGTTGTGTCGGTCGAGCAGGCGGTAGCTTTTTGAGAGGATTGGACGGAAAGTTGTCTTGTTTTTTGAACCATGGCATTCATTTCTTCCATGGCGGCGGAGGTCTCTTCCAAGGCCGAGGACTGCTGTTGGGTGCCCATGGCCACAACTTTTGCGATCTCTGAAAAACTTTGCGAAGTTCCATTTACTTTTTCTGTGTTATGACTGGCGCCCTGGCCTGCAACAAGAAGGCCTTGAGCAATCGAAGACACCGCAAACCAACTTGCAATAGACACCATTCCGATTCCAAATAGCAGAACAAAGAAGGACCACTTATTTAGATTCGCAACAGAGGCAAGAGCCTCCTTTTTTGTAATCTGCGCCACGAGATTCCAATTTAAATCATGCAAGATGTTGAGCTTTCGTGTGACCACTAAAGTCTCGTCTCCGTCGAAATTTTTGAAGTTGTGAACGACCACTTTATCGCCAGGATCTTGATCGAATTTTAGATTTTTCTGCATAAGTTCAGTCGCAGAGATGGATGAGAATTTTCGAGGAGGCGTGAAAAGAATTTTATTGTCGGTTAAAAACAATTCTCCAGTGTCTCCAAGACCGTCGTGGAAATTTTTTATCTTTGCAAGGTATTCCCAGCTCATTTCCGCAATGAGAACTCCCATTTTTGAATCTTTTTGATAGCCGTCTCGATCATATTTTGAAACAATTCTTTGGCAAAGGTAGGCCTTAAAGCCTCCACCCTTTTCATCTTTCAAGCCTGTGAAATAAGGTCGCTCTGTGGTAGCATTTTTGGCACATTGTCCGACCGCTTCGTCTTTAAGTGACGCCTTTAGAAGATTTTTTCCTAAGAGCTGGGTTCCTCCAACCTGTGAGACCGTAAATCCATTGTTGAGGGCCAAACTAAACGAAACTAAAGGATAGGATTTTAGGTAATCGATAAAATTTTCGCTATATTTTGCTTCAATGGATTTGAAGTAGGAGCTGGCGGAAATATCTGAATCCGTCTCTAGGTCAAGCCCGGTTCCATAGGCGACGCTTTCATACGAAACAAGCGCGTCTTGAACAAACTTGGAATTGGTCAAATTGACCATATCTCCAGCAAATTTCTGAAATGATTCGGTCACTTCAGAGGATTTGGCTGAAGAAATGGCAAGTAGGTTTGAACCAATTTGGTCGAGGAGCGCAGCCTCTGACATTCGACTCACGATCAGAATTAGTACGGAAGAGCTCAAGATCACGCTGAGAATAGAGAAAGTCATTATTTTCGTTTTCATACTGAGATTTCTCAAAAACTTCTGCAAGTGCAACATGAGCGCCCCCTCTTTCTCTGATCAAAACAGCCAATCAGAGCAATCCATCTAAACAGACCAAATCAGCAAATAATCAAGATTCTGCAAAGGTCAATACCAAGTCCCAGAGCCGACGACCCAGTTTTCTTTGCCGTCTTTTGGCTTGCAGCCTTTGACCCAGGATTTCTTTGGAGTTGCATCTGGCTCTCCTAATTTAGTCCATTTATACTCTACCCAACTTCCATTTGGTTTGGACTTGACCGCCTTGGAAAACTCAACAAACAGAAGCTTTCCGGCAGGATCAGCGTTCTTACTCAAATCAGTTCCGTCAAGTTGAGGTTTAATTGGATGCATAATCATCTTTGGTGAAAGATCATTGATCCAGACGTAGTCAGGTTCGCCACAGCAATCAAAGCGCATTTTTTTAATTTCAGGGAGGGCTGCTTCGCCTTTTTCCGTGACCAACTTGCAGGCCCAGTCCACTCGTTCTTTCACGACAGATTCCGTGCATGAAGCCTTTTTCTTGTCTTTGGTGCAATTTTCTTCGGCAGCTAGTCCTTGGGAAGCCACAGCTACAAACATAACTAGAATTGTTTTTGCGACACTCTTCATTTGATCCTCATTTTCGTTGGGGTTACGAGCCTTTGATATATCGGAGCCTCAGCAGTATCCTTGAGCGAAGATGAGCTTTCTTTTTGTTTTTTCTAGGAGGAGTCTTTTGGAACACAATAATGATGAGGGGGGGCAGATATTTTGACTCATAGGAGTGCGAATCGTCTCATTCTGAGAATGTTGTTGTCTCTTTGGCAAAGGGTTGTTGAAGCAAGGGGAATAGCTGCTTTCCGCAAGCAACTGGAAAGTATTTACACTCGGTTGTGACAGATTTTGTACAATTAAAGGATTTATATGGCTTTTGTTACATGTATAAATCTCTACAGTTGAGAAATGGTAGCGAGAGTTGTAGCGTGCTAGCAATGACGGGGGACTTGTGTTGTTAGGTGCAAGATTAATTTACCTATTGGTGCCATGGTATTTCGGGTTGGGGATTCTTCAGAGTCGTGCTGATGCGTCAGTGGTAGCACTAAGAACATGTTCTGATTTGCTAAACGAGACGTCGGATCGAATGCCTTCTCTTGACTCCACTTCTGATTTGAGTTTTTTAACGCGTCAAATACAGAGCTATCAGACATTGATGGCCTTACCTGAAATCGGGGACAAACCGATACATTTAGACAAACTAAAAAATCAGTTCGCGAGGCTTTCTGTTGAGGCGAAGGCGGAGGTCTTGAGTTTGATTAGAGATACCTACCTCTATGTCAAGGTATTTAAGTATTTTTCAGGAGCTCCAATTAAGAAGGCTAAACGCCACTTTGATGTTATTTTGTCGGAATCTTCTGGGTCTTTTGAGTTTTTCAAAAATTCAATTTATCGGGACCTCAGGGGTGTTGAAGAAACCTTGCAAGCCTATTTCAACCAAGAAGCCGAAAGAATTCAGCTCCCAAAACCTGTCGATGTCGAAAATGTACTTTATGTAGCCTATAAGATTCAGGATCAGTTTCGCTATGACAAAAGGTTCGCAACGGAAAAAGTCTATCTCTATGGAAGCTTTGTCAATGGACGAGGAATTACAAAACTCTCAGATTTGGATTTTGCCATTGAGAACGCAATCCTTGCATCTAAAGTTGAAAATTTAAAGATGACCTTTCCAGAACTTTCTCAATTCATTTTAAGTGATGCACAGGCACACATGGCGCGAAGAGGTCAGTCCCATGAGTATGGATATATGAATCCTGTGGTCATTGTTATTCATCAGTCGACCATTGAGGTTCGCGTTTATAAGTCTCAAAATTTTCAGGCTACTACTTCAAAACCTCGATTCTTGAGTTTTTACCTTTGAAGAGATTTCGCGGTCTATAGCTAGCGTCGCACACACCGGGTCAACTTAAAGACGTTCTTTTGGGTGAGGAAACTGACATTGCCGTCAGAAAATCGAACTACATATGCCCCGTCAGCGTTGTACTCTGTCGCAGACCAATAATAAGTTCCACTCGTATCGAAGTTGCGGATGATAATTTTATTGGAGAACAGTATATTTAGCTCGGACAATGCGGGAAGATACCAGTCAGTTTTACCATTGATGTTTAGTGTTTGGCAGTAGGTGGCGCTTTCATATGGAGCCCCTGCATCGGAGAGACCACTTAAACCCGCCGAATTCGTTTGACCTGTCACAGCGCTGGTGTAGCCAGTGACTAGCCTGTTTATGGTTCCATTGTTCCAGCTGAGGCTGGTTCGTGGGCCGGTACAATTTGATCCATCCCAAGTTTGACCGGCATCGCAACGGGTTGTGAACATTTTGTTATTTCCGTCTGGTGATAGCCCCGCATAGACAGTGCCATCGGCACAGACAGTCCCGATGCTTGGGGAACCTGTACAATCCCCACCGGCGTTTGTGACGGTCCAAACAGTAGCCCCTGATCCAACGATCAGCGTGGCCTGAAAGCTAGCGCCACCGACAGAGTCGGTCGTAAGTCTCGTCTGTAAGTACTGACCTGTGGTGATAGAGCTTGGACTCGAGGTCCAGCCTTGAACGACAGTTGTGCAAGAGGCATCACTGCAAGTTTGATACTGCGGTGATCCCTGGCCAGTGATTGTGATAGTCACTGAGCAGTTGATGCCGGTCACTTGTTGAATATCGGAGGTATAAAGGGTTGATGTGGTGGCATTGGCTTCATTTGAGAAAGAAATCGTATCTGGAGTTGGGTCACTGCAAGCGGCAGGCTGAACAAGCCCCCAGGCCGACCCATTGCAAAACTCGAGGACATTGGTAGTATTGTTATAACGGATTGAGCCCTTAGTCGTCGCAGAGCATGTGGCACTGCTATTTCCGACTTTCACATCACCCGCAACATCCAGAGTGGCTGCCGGCGCGGTGGTTCCGACACCGACGTTACCACCACTGGGATTGATCGAAAGATTCTTAACTGTTGATCCATCGGTCGATATGCTGCCAATTATAGAATGGTCTGTACCCACACCTGTGTAGACTCGAAATGCTGTATTAGTCGAATTTATCGGCGCGGCACTATCTGCAAACCACAATTGACGGTTGCCAACTCGGTTGACGCCTAAACGAAGGGCGACACCATCTGCAGAACTGTTACTGGCCTGATAGAATTCTTGCCCCGTCAATCGTATGCGGTCCTTAGTTTGGTTTGCACTTTGAAGGTCAAGTAGACCCGTCGGAATAGTCGTCCCGATGCCGACATTTCCATTTTGTTGGATCATCATTAGCGAGTTCGAAGTGTATCCGTTAAAAAATTGAAACCCCTCTGTAGACTGCGATGCCGCATTTTGAAACCGGAGTGTTTTATCTGAACCATTGACACTCATATTTGGAATAATTTCGTGATTGCCGCCATTTGCATCAAAAAGAGCAATGCGTCCGTTGATGGTTAGCGCCTGCCATGGATTCGTAGTCCCGATCCCAACTTTTCCAGTCGTATAGTAAATGTCAGACCCGGTCGTCGTCCATTGGCTGCCCGATCCTGCGCTATCAGCCCCACATCCTGCATATCCTGATACATCAAACTTGATCACCTGCCCGAGGCTACAATTCAGCGAGGTTAGGCCAGTTCCTGTTCCGTTTGAAACTAGAACGCTGGTGTTGCCGTAACTGGCCTGACCAGTTCCACCACGGGCCACCGGCAGAGTCCCAGTTGTAATTTTTGAGGCATCCAAGTTCGGAATATCGGCTGCGCTGAGGGCTCCAAAGCTGAGCTGGCCAAGGCCATTGGTTTTCATGAGTGTGCCAGCAGCACCATCCGAGGCGGGTAATGAAAAACTCAGATTACTACCCAGACTTGGAGCCGCGAGCTGCACATAATTAGCTCCATTAAAAACTCGCAGTTGAGTCGCTGCAGCGACGGCGCCCTGAACAGTCCCTGTGGTGGTTAGATTCCCTGTCGAATTGATGGAGGTGCTTCCCCCAATTGTGCCAGAGTTGAGCGCGCTCCCACTCACTTTTCCAGCCGAAGAAAGAGTCGGAATGTCGGACTCGTCGAGAGCTGCTCCGCTTGTAATGCGACCCTTTGTGTCTGTCGTCACTTTTGTGTAGGTTCCGGCAGTTCCCACATTAGGAAGTCCTGCTGCAACCTGGGCGTCTACATAGGTTTTGTTTACAAGATCGTTGGCGTTGGAGGGGACTCCATTCCATTGGGGTGCTGCCGTGAAGTTTGGGGCCCCTGCTTTCATATATTGAGTTGTCGTGCCACCAATCAACGCCAAAAGTTCCGTCCAAGAAGCGCTATTGAGCTCTGTCCCTGTGGTGGGGACACCATCTGCAAGCCTGAGGAGCTGATTTGCTTTATAGCCGCCAACTTGAATTGCTTCTATAGCCATGGGAATGAAGTTAACTGCGACTGCGGGGGCGGGTTCCCAAGTCCCCGTCGCAAAAGTACCATCATTAAAAGATAGCTGAATACGACGACCATCCGTCGTATTTGGAATCCAGGAGTTGCCGCTCGCGCACTGCTCACTTGCAAAAGTGAAAGACCCTTTGTTGGCAAAGATTCGATCCAACCCATAGCCGCTTGAATCAAGACGATTGCCCGATCCATCAAAGATACTGATAGAAAAGACCCCATCAGTTTCGGAAAGATCTTTAGTTTGAACTTCTTCATAAAGAAGGCAGTCTTCAAGGCCAGGGGTTCGCAACTGGACCTTGAACTGAACGTTTTTTCCAACAACGGGATTTCCGTTTGGATCAATCAAGCGCCCTTGGTAGGTAATCCCGGCCCCAACGGCTTTGGCCTGCCCGCAAATCAAAAGGCTTAAGCCAAGACCAAGGATATCTCTGACAAATCGAGTCCCTCGACTCTTTGTCCTTTTCAAATCAAGGTATTTTGAAGATCGGTGGTTTTTCATACTGACTTTGTCGGGTACTAAATACCAGAACTTTAGTCAGAGTGTCTGTCAAAATGAGATTTCAGCAAAAAAAGGCAAACTTTTGGGCGCCCGCTGTTTCAAAATAGGAAAGGATTTCTATTTTGAATCAATTCAAGATTTTTTGCACAATGGCGTTTTCGATTTTTCCTTTGGCCATAAACTCAGTTTTGTAATCTTTCGCTTCCTTTTCGGTGGCAAAAAGGCCCACGCTCACACGAAACCAATTCTTCCCACTGATTTTTGCTGGAATCACAAAAGCTTTGTAACCTTTGTCGGTCAATTCACTCGAGCGTTTTTCAGCCTCAAGTTTGCTAGCAAAGGATCCAATTTGAACTGTGAATTTACCAACTGAATATTGGGCGACATCCTTTGGAATGCTTGATGGCACTCGCTCAGGTTCAATATTTTTTGCTGGAGCCTCGTGAATGGCTTCAACTGCTGGTTTCGCTTTTTGGGGTTTAGGCTCGTGGTGGGTGACTCCGTGGCTAGCTTCTGCGTTTGAAGCAGTTTTCACCTCAGCTTTTGGTTCGTGTTGAGAGACAGGCTTGACTTCCTGGTCTGCGGCACTCTTGGTTTCATGAACGGCCTCGGGCTTTGTTTCATGACCATCAGTGACGAACTCTTCTGCAAGTTTTGCAATCTCTTCGTCGGTCAGGGATTCAGATCCCGCGACCTTTGCTTCAGAGGCATGGTTTTCCCCCTCGGATGCAACTTCGCGATTCGTTACCTGTCCTTTGTTCGAGCCGGCAGGCTCAAGGCTCGCCATTTTATGTTGCGTATCACTTGTTTTTCGACCGACGTATGTTCCCACCGCAAAGGAAAGCAACGAGATAAATAGCACGAGTACCAATTTAACAATCACATCCGTCTTCTTCCCCATTTTTTGACCCCACCATTCTTGGTTAGAATTTTTGTCCACTATCCTAGCTCACCATTTTATATTGGCAAACTTTCCCCGTAAAACCGTCCTAGCGGTGCGAACTTTTGTTCGCAAATAGTTGACACTAAAGATAGGGTAGCGTTCTCTGTTGACATGGTCAATGGGGCAAAATTTTCAAAATAAAAAGAAGGTCAGAGTGAATTCCTTTGCGCAAACACAAGATTGGTCCAAGGTCCTGAAAGTGGCACTAGCCGCGTGTCGCCAGGGGCGAGAGGTTCTCTTAAGTCATTTCGGACGTTTAGAGAAGGTGGAAGAGAAATATCACGCGGGCTTGGTGAGTGAGGCAGACAAAAATAGCGAAAAAGTTATTTTCAATTACTTGAGTGAACGGTTTCCAAGTTGTGAATATTTAGGTGAAGAATCTTCTTTTGCTGGGGCCAAGGTCGGGGTTGGACGGGCTGGTCCACAGGGTCGATGGATTTTGGATCCTTTGGATGGAACAACTAATTATGTGCATCGATTTCCAGTTTTTTGCATTTCGCTTGCCCTTGAAGTGAGTGGAGATTTGAAGATAGGAGTTATTGATGTTCCAGTTTTGCAAGAAACCTATGTTGCAATCAAAGGGCAGGGGGCCTTCGTTAATGGGAAAAAAATTACGGTGAGCGAAACTTCAGTTCTAAACAAAGCTCTATTATCAACGGGGTTTTTCCCTGATGATACAGACGCCTTGGACGAACAGCTCAAAATTTTTTCTCAGTTGGTGCGAGAGTCTCGCGCCATTCGCCGTCCAGGGGCCGCCGCCTATGATCTTTGTCAAGTGGCAAGGGGGGTGTTTGATGGATTCTGGGAGAAAAATCTGAAACCCTGGGACGTCGCAGCCGGACAATTAATCGTTGAAGAGGCCGGTGGAATTCTTAAAACCTATCAAGGCCTCAGTCATGATCCCTACCAGCACTCGCTGATTGCGGCGAATCCTCTTCTGATGCCGGTTCTGCAAGAACGGATTAAGCGCTGCATTCAAACTTAATAGGCTCCGTGATAGACGCCATCTAAAAGTAAAACAAAAGCGAAGTCAGTCGCTCGTTCTTTGAGACTGTTGTAGCGCCCTGAGGCACCGCCATGGCCCGCGCTCATATTTGTTTTGAGAAGAATCAGATTTGAATCTGTTTTGAGTTCCCGTAATTTGGCCACCCACTTGGCTGGTTCCCAATACTGAACCTGGGAATCATGGAGGCCCGTGGTGACAAACAGGTGTGGATAGGATTTTGGCGACGTTGTCGTAGGAGAATAGCTTAAAATATATTCGTAATATGTTTTCTCATTTGGATTTCCCCATTCATCATATTCGCTTGTAGTCAGCGGAATAGACTCGTCCAGCATCGTGGTGATCACGTCCACAAAGGGAACCGCGGCCACAATTCCTCGGTAGAGGTCTGGGCGCTGATTCATGACCGCACCCATCAGGAGGCCGCCGGCGCTGGCCCCATAAGCATAGATTCTCCGAGGGTCTGCATACTTGAGGCTAATCAGAGCCTCGGTGCAATCGATAAAATCGTTGAATGAATTTTTCTTATGGAGACCTCGGCCGTCATCATACCAACTTCGCCCGAGTTCAGAGCCACCGCGCACATGAGCAATCGCATAGACAAAACCACGATCGACAAGACTCATAATGGTTTGGCTAAAGAGTGGGTCCGAGGACGCACCGTAGGCTCCGTATCCATAAATAAAAAGAGGGTTTTTGCCATTGGCGGAAACATCCTTTCGCATGAGCAACGAAACTGGAATCTTAGTGCCATCCCGGCCCTGCACCCATATTCTTTCAGTTCTATATAGTTCTTGATTGTAAGTTGGAACTTCTCGAGTCTTAAGCCGTTGAGACGTGAGCTTCTTCATGTCAAAATCAAATGTTGTCTCTGGGATTCTCATGGATTCATAATCATATCGAACAAGCTCGGACTCGAACTCTGCGGCGCTGTGAACGCCGACCGTATAACTTTGATCTGTGAATGGGATCAACGAGCTGACTAAGGTTTTTCGATCGTAAATTCGAATTTGGTCAAGGCCATTTGTTTTTTCACTGACTACCAAATAATTCTTGAAAACGGTCAAGCTTGTAATCAAGGTGTCCGCGCGATGAGGTATGATTTCTTTCCATGTCGACCTGTCGCTGGACGGTCGCATTAATTCAAAAACGCGAAAATTTTTGGCTTTCCAATTAGAGACAACATAGAATCTGTCCCTGCCATCTTGGACCTCATATTCATGTTCGCGCTCTCGATCTAAAAAAATCTGAAAAGGGCGTTCAGGATATTTTGCCTCTAGATAGCGAATTTCAGTCGTGAGAGTGCTATTCGAAGCAATATATATAAACTTCTTCGAAACCGACTGATAGAGAAAGACTCCGAAAGTTTCGTCTTGTTCAAAATAGACAAGCTTCTTTTCTCCGCTTTTTATGTTGAGCCGATAGATTTTCTCGGAGCGAAGAGTCTTGGGATTTTGTTCCGCATAAAAGACAGTTTCGTTATCGGCGGCCCAAACCAAATTGGCCGTGATATTTTGAATTCTCAATGGAAGAATTTTTCCAGTCACCAGATTTTTGAATTCAAAATCAAAAAATCTTCTTCCCTTCGTGTCAATGCCAAAAGCCATAATTTCTTGATTTGGACTGATGATGGGCGAGGTCGACTGAAAAAAGTCATGCCCCTTGGCTCGTTCATTCCCGTCAATTAAACTTGTTCGCCGGAAGTCGGCGCAGATCTGAGTCGTCGGAGAAAGACTGGATACTGGCCCCCTGGAACGTGCTTTACCCAATATTCAAATGGGCCTTTCTTGACGCGAACACTGGCATCATCTTCTTTGGTTCGCCTTTTCATTTCTTGAAATAGAGTTTCTTCAAGAACTTTAACCGGGGCCAAGGTTCTTTCAGTCAAGCTATTTTCCGCTTCCAAGTGAGCAATCACTTTTGGATTTCCACGATCCTTGAGCCAAAAATAGTTGTCAATTCGAAGATTATCAAACTTTGTTAGATGATGGGGGACTTTATCAGGCTGAGGTGCATCTTGGGAAGATTTATGCACGCAGCCACCTAAGGCAAGGGATACCGTCATTATCAACAGAATTTGAGAACACATTGAGTCTCCATTTTAGTTTGTTGGGTTTGTTTGGTTAGCTTTTGACCCATGACTGCATACGATCTAATGAGTAGAGCGAATGAGTATCCCTTTGTCAATTGCGACAAATGGTGATAGAAGCCCGCTATTAACCAAGTTGAAGAGCTGACGGACGAGCGGCAAAGGATTTATTGTGATCTCTAAAATTAAAAAGTATTTTGAAAAATCCAGTAGCGAGATTGGTGGGGACTTTAATCGCTGGAGAATACCACCAGCGGCCCTGGCAATTCACCTTTGCATCGGGCAGGCTTACGCTTTTAGTGTGTTTAATCTTCCGCTGACAAAGATTCTAGGAGTCACGCAGTCAGCGCCTGGGGATTGGAAGCTCACCGAAGTCACCGTTATTTTTTCCTTAGCTTTTGTTATGTTGGGACTTTCTGCCGCTGTTTTTGGCAAGTGGCTGGAAAAGGCGGGTCCCCGATTGGCTATGTTTTTTGCAGCAATACTTTTTAGTGGTGGGTTTTCATCTCAGCCATTGGTATTCAAATTCATCAGATCTATTTGCTCTATCTGGGTTATGGTATTCTCGGCGGAATTGGGCTTGGCCTAGGGTATATTTCCCCAGTTTCGACCTTGATGAAATGGTTTCCGGATCGTCCAGGGATGGCCACGGGGATGGCCATTATGGGGTTCGGTGGTGGTGCCATGTTGGGTTCTCCATTGGCTGTTAATTTGATGAACCATTATTCGACAGAGACCTCTAATGGAGTCCTTCCGACATTTTTGACCATGGGGACAATCTATGCGGTTCTGATGATGTATGGAGTTATAAATATTCGTGTTCCAAAAGCTGATTGGGCAGCAAAACACCTTAAGCCTGTCACCGAGACCAAGCGAAAGATTCTTAACCCAGCTCAGGATGTACTTGTTGAAGATGCGATGAAGACAAAGCAGTTTTGGCTTTTGTGGATTATGCTTTGCGCCAATGTGACCGCAGGTATTGCCATGCTTTCTCAGGCGTCTCCAATGATTCAGGAAATGTTTTCTGGTCAGATAGATGCAAAGATGGCTGCGATGTTCGTCGGCCTTTTGAGTTTTTTCAATCTGATTGGGCGCTTTATTTGGTCTTCACTCTCTGACCTCATGGGGAGAAAAATGACCTATACGATTTACTTTGGCCTCGGAATGATTCTTTATTCGCTCATTCCAGTTTTTGGAAAAAGTGGAAGTGTCGCATTTTTTGTGGCAACTGCTTGTGTTATTATTAGTATGTACGGAGGGGGCTTTTCGACAATACCAGCCTATCTGAAGGATCTTTTTGGACTTGTGAATGTTGGTGCCATTCATGGAAGACTGCTGACGGCTTGGTCAACAGCTGGGATTCTGGGCCCAACCTTAATCACTTATATTCGTGAGCAACAAATAACCTCAGGGCGTCAGCCTCCGAGGCCTATTCTCTGACAATGTATATTATGAGTGGTTTTTGCTGATCGGATTTATTGCAAATCGGTTGGTGCAAGGAATGGTCGAAAGTGTTTCCAGTGCAAAATAAAGTTCTTCAAGAGCTATTAGATGGTAACAAAAGGTTTCTTGCGGGGAGCTCTCAGCAGTCATCGCAAGGTTCCCTGGTCAAGCTGAAAGAATTTGCACAAGCTGGTCAGTCACCAAAGGCAATCGTGTTGTGTTGCTCTGATTCCCGCGCTCCCGTTGAGATGATTTTTGATCAAGATATAGGAGATCTATTTGTCATTCGTGTGGCGGGAAACATTGTGGCCCCGTCGCTGATTGGCAGTGTCGAGTTTGCTGCTGCCACCTACGGAACCTCTTTGGTTTTGGTGATGGGGCACACTCAATGCGGAGCTGTGACGGCGACCTTGAATCATATTCAAAATTTTCAGGTTCCAACGAGCGAAAATATTCACGATATTGTCAGTCGAATCAAACCTCATGTGTATACGATCGCCCAGCATACAGAGATAGACTTCGAGCAAAAAGTTCACAGGGCTATTGAAGCCAACGTCAGGGCTTCAGTCAGTCAATTGTCAAGTTCAAGTCGAATGATCGAGGCTCTGGTTTTTCAGAAGCAAATGGCAATTTTTGGAGGAATTTTGGACTTGGCGACGGGGCAATTTAAAATTTTAGAAAGCTGATTTAAAAATCTTTTCTGTTAAATCGTCGGACGCTAATTGCGAGTGGGACCAGAATCCAAAGCACCAATACAGTCAAAGTGGCCCAGTAGCCCCAGCTATTTGTAAAGAAGCGCTGGAGGACACGACCTGTGTAGCCCATCAGGGCCGCGACATCAAATTTCATAAGGAGCATGATGCGAACCAAGTCGATAGGGTTGGAGGCAACAAGGACCATAGATGGGTTTTCGAGGGGGTATTCGCGAAAAAAGACCATTGCGAAAAAACGAGACCATCGTGAACAATCGAAAAATAGAACCACAATAAAAAAGCAGCGCCGATTCCTTTCATGCGGTCGTTGAAGAGGACAGAAATCAAAAGCCCAATTGAGGTGAAGGCAAAAGTCAAAGCGGTCCCCAAGAGCAACAATGTCACAAGGGGGCCGGTGAGAGTTTGTTGGATAAAAAAGGGCAATGCAGTTCCCGCGACGAAACAAAGACTGAGAGTGAGGGCAATGGCAATCCATCGTGATACGAAAATTCCCCAGCGTCGCAGGGGTTGTGTGAGCAGCAGCGTGGTAAAGCCATCTGCGTTATACCAGTAGATCGAAGCATACAAGATGCTAACGATGGGTGTGACAAGAATGACCAAATTCATGAGTGAAAGTGCGGCCTTCATTGTATCCCCACCGAGATGTCCAATTGAATAAGCAATGCCAGAAAACATTAAGGCATATAGAAAGAGCCATTTTCCGCGGAGAACATTCATGAGCTCGTATTTCAGCAAAGTTAAAAATTGAGTCATTGGCTACCCATCCTTTGGTGGTGACCGATTATTTCAAAGGCCCGCTCTGGCTTTCGTGAAAGCATCATTTTAACGATAGCATTTTCAAGTTTATCTTCTCCGGTTTGCTCTCTGAGTTGATCCACGTTGCCACTGAAAGCAGCCTCCCCCTCTAACAAAAAAACCATTCTCTGAACGAGTTGCTCAACTTCCGTCATAATATGGGAAACGAGCAAAACTGATTTTCCTTTATTTACGGATTGAAGCACAAGCTCCTTGAGCTTGAGTGCTGCAACAGGATCTAAACCCACCGAGGGCTCGTCGAGAATGAGAATATCTGGGTCAAACATAAATGCCGCGACCGCTGCACACTTCTGTTTTGTGCCTCCCGACATTGTCGAAAAGGGTTTGTCAAGACACTCCCTTAAACCAAAAATATCAACTAGCTCTTCGCAACTTTTTGAGCGGTCCTCATTTCTGAGGTCCTCGAGCATCTCGAGGAGATCGATAAACGTCAAATTTGGTGGGAAATTAGGATTTTGAGGCATATATCCAATTTTTCGGCGATAGTCCCATTCACGGTGAATTGACTTGCCACCCACAAGAATTTCGCCTGAAGTTGGAATAGTGAGCCCCAAGATGCACTTAATCAGAGTGGTTTTTCCGCAGGCGTTTGGACCGACAAGTCCGCTGACCGCTCCAGGTTCTATATTCAAGCTCAATCCTTTGAGAACTTCGCGGGAGCCAAATTTTTTACGTAGATTTTGAATTTCAATTTTCATTCTCTGCTCTCCAAGGCTTTGTCGAAAGTGCAAGCATAGTTTTAAAGTTCCTGCATCAGAGGCTTCTCATCCTGTAAAGTCTCAGGTGTCAGCGACGGAAATAGGCTCTCAGCCTTGTCCGCAATATTGAGGAATAGACTTTTGATCAACAAAAAGCTAAAGCTAAATTTTTCCATCATCACCGAAGAAAGTCGAACGGGTCGATAGGGAATATCGCCCAAACCATCCCGGTCCAAATCGTAGCCTTCGTAGCCGCTCCAGTAATTCTGAAAAAATTTATTATTATTTTGACTCGAATTAGTGCTGGCTTCAAAGGTATTATTTTTGAAGTTATTATGAGTAAAAACATTATCATCACAATTTCCCATCAGGCGTATGGCCCAACCATTATCGATCAAATTGTTTTCATACAATTGAGATCTATTTGATCCCTCCATATATATTCCGACAGTATTTTTATTTATCAAATTTTGTGAAATTGTGCTATCTGAAATATCTTTTAAAAGAAGACCGAAGGCCGCAGGTCCCCACGAGTCCGTGAAAACATTGTCTTCCATCAGGATTTTTTTAGAATACATGACAGCCACCCCAGAACCATTCTGAGTGAAATGATTTTTCTTGAATTCATTGCGGTTGGAAAACATAAAATGAAGTCCGTAGCGCTGATTATGATGACTCTTGTTGCCAACAATGCGGCTGTCGCTGACGAATTCAAAATAGATTCCATCCCGGTGTCCCGTGGTTTCATTGTTTACAATATTCATATCTTCGCCCTTCCAAATATGGATAGCGTTCCCAGATTCAAATTCAACTCGGTTGGGGCCAAGAATTTTGTTGTCTATTATCGTGCAGGATTTTGAGCCTGCGAGATATATTCCAAAAAAAGAATCTTCAATTAAATTATTAGCAATATAGCACTTCTCGGTTTCATTGACATAAATTGCGGCGAGATCGTTCAGGGTCGAGTTCCCAGCATTTTTAAAATGAATACCCACAATCTTAACATTTGCTTTGTTAATTTGAATTATATGAGTCTGCGGAGTTTGACCATCAAAAATCGGGAGGTCTTCGCCGATTAAATCAAGGCTCTTATCAATTGTGAAGTTCTGGACAAAATAACGTCCCGCCTTGATCAGCAGACGGTCGCCGTCCTTGGCCACGGCATAGGCCTCTTGTGGAGTTTTTAAATCACAGGAGGCGCAAACGACAATATCCTTTGCGAAAACGAAGCTCGTAATCTGAAATATGAAACACCCAAAAACAATTTTAGATACCATCATGGATTAACACCATTCATGTTCATCTAGTTGGTCGTGAGAATAGGGACAGCCTCATCCCATCTCAGAACCTTTCCAGGCATTTTCTTATTCAATTCGCGGACGTTAACCTCGCCGTCAGTTCCTAGAATATCCACCGCCATGGGGCCTCGGATCTTTGGGGATTGCAGAAAGAAAGCCTGGTTAACTTCGACGAGTTTGCCTGGTTGATTAAAATCATGGGTGTATATTTTTTCAATTTTTTCTTTGTTTTCTCTTTGATGGGCAGCCACGCAAGTGAGTGCGTCAAATTTTAGAACTTTTCCAGTTTTATATATGATCTCACCACCGAACTTTGGATCAGAAATAACCATTCGACAATGATCGCAGGTATCATGACCTACCTGAATTGGTTCGGGATCATGAGTGGTGCAGGAGAGCGTCAATAGGCCGCAGAAAATGAATAAAAAAAATGTTGTTCGTATTGTCGTCTGAGTCATGACGGAGGCTGGCCTTTTGAGTGACTTTTTCTTTTAAAGACGAGGTGGCCAAAGGCCGCGATATAGGCAAGACTGATAGAGGCAATTAATGCATAACCACCAATGCCCGGATAGGAATAGGCTGAAATATTTAGCAGAGTCTGTGAGCCAATAAAAGGAGGTTGATAGTGCATACCCGGAATTTTGATAGGCGCATCGGGGCTGAGGTCATGGCCATAGTCGTATTCCCATTTATAAAAATCAGCAAGGCCTGCAACGGCAATCAGGGTAAATAGCACCACCCACGCTATTGTCAAAGGGCGCTTGTTTAAGAATCCTACAATTCCACCGGAAATAATCAAACCAATGGCAATCATCGGCATAAATTTGAGCTCCGGAATTGATTCTGGAGTGATTGCTTTCATGCCTATATAGTGATTGAGAATATTCACATTTCTCAAATCACCACCCATTTTATTAATCCAAATTTGAAGAAATAACCCTTCAGGATATTGAGGCGCAAAAATGGCTATATCCCAAAGTGGAAACAAAAAGGCCAAGAAAATCAATCCGACACTTAAAAAAATCAACCAGCGAGAATTTTTATGCATAAGAGGACTCCATCACTTTTTAACTTTTTTAAATCAGGTCAAATTCCCAATCTCTCATATTCAGGGAGTGATCGCCTTTGATAGCGGCAGCCACTCCCTGACGCTCAAACAAGTCTACTTTTTACCCGTTGAAAAACTCACGGGAGTGTTAGTGCCCTTTGGTGAAACGCGGATATAGCCCTGCATTTCTTGGTGAAGTGCAGAGCAAAAATCTGTGCAGTAAAATGGAAAAACTCCTGGGGCTTCAGCAATCCATTTAATTGTTGCAGTTTCGCCAGGTAGGACTAAGAGCTCTGAGGTATTCGAGCCAAGCAAAGCAAAACCATGGGGGATATCCCAGTCCTGTTCCAAATTTGTTACGTGAAAATAAACGGTATCGCCCACTTGTATTCCTTCAATATTGTCAGGTCCAAAGTGAGAACGAATCATGGTTAGGTAAACATGCACGATGTTTCCTTCGCGAACGACTTTTGAATCTTTCTCATTGAGAGCGGCAAAAGGATGTTTGTTCTTTTCAAGTTCAAATATCTTCACTTGTTTGTCTTTGATAACAGTTGCTAAAAGACCTTGGGCATAGTGGGGCTCGCCAATTGTTGGGAAGTCAGAAAGCATTTCCATTTTCTCGCCGCTGATATCAATCAATTGGGCAGCTTGTGCCAGCTCGGGACCTGTTGGCAAATAGCGATCTTTGGTGATCTTGTTCATAGCCAAAAGATATTTACCCCAAGGCTTTGCTGTATTTCCGCCAGGGATCATGAGGTGACCCAAAGAGTAATAGGTTGGCATACGATCTACGACTTCCCAAGTTCCGATTTTCCATTTAACAACTTCAGAGCTGACGAAGCAAGAAGTGTAACCGTATCCTTTTCCATCAAATTCAGTGTGAAGTGGACCAAGGCATGGCTTCTTAACTTCTCCGGCCATAACGGCCGCATAGTCCAAAATCTGTACTCCATCAAAGTCGCCAGCAAATTTCTTCTCTTCAATCGCCTTGAGTAGCTTGGTGTAAGAATAAGCAGTGATTTGAGCCGCCAGCTTTCCGCCTGCCACGAAGTATTCACCGGTTGAGTCAACATCCATCCCATGGGGAGATTTCGCGACAGGAACATAGTACATCATTCCTGGGCAGTCTTTCTGTTCCATGACCACTTGTTTTTTCAAAATCTCAGATGTTGCAGTGTGTGTTTCGTCACTGTAGGTATTATGCGCGTAAGGGGCGGTCCAGGTTTTTCCTTTTCCTTCGGCGACACATTTTTCGGCGGCCTTCCAGTTGAGAGCCGTTACGAAATCCTTATCATTCTTTGAGGCATTGATTTCAAGGAGTGTATGGGCCTTTTCCGAATTGTAGGAAGTGAAAAAACACCAATCCTTAGAGGGTCCTTTTCCGCAATGTCCAAGATCGTAGTCGATGGACGGGACAAGGATTTGAAAAGCCAAAGACATCGTCCCAACTTTGGGATCAATTTTCACGAAAGAAATCGTCCCTTTGAAATTTTCCTTATAGGTATTGATTGGGACATCTTTTTGAGGAATAGGCACTCCAAAGCGAGTGGAGGCCAAGGCATATTCTGAACCTTCAGTGAGAAAAGGTGAAGCGTGATTTCCGCCCGAATTTGGAATTTCAATAATTTCAGCTGTTCTGAAGGTGGTTAAGTCAAGTCTGGCAATACGCGGAGTATTGTTTGAGTTGATAAATAACCATCGACCATCTGGTTGACCATTGCTCACCGACAGGTTGGGGTGATGGGAGTCATCCCATGGGACAAAGCCATGGGAAGTATTAAGCATAGGCTTTGTTTCCTCTGAAAAGCCGTAGGCTTTTTCTGGATCGACCGCAAAAACAGGGACGACACGGAGTAAGCGCCCTGACGGCAATCCGTAAACTGCGATTTGTCCGCTAAAGCCACCTGATAAAAACGCATAAAATTCGTCATGTTTCCCTGGGGCAACATAGACTTTTTGAGCAGCATCAGCCGCAACTATTCCATCTTTCGCTTTTTGGCTTCCAGCCTTTGGTGTGCAGGCAAATCCAATTCCTGTTGCAATCGCAATAGCAGCAAGGCCCGCTAAGACTTTCGTCTTTGGCCTTTTTCTTTTTGTAACATGAGAGCTCCTCTGTAAGTGTGTTAGTAAACGTGTTAGTAAATGTATTAGAAAATGTATTTCTTGTTCCGGTTTTCATTTTAACAAAAACTTGTAAGCAAGAATCTTAGCTAGGTCTTATAGCGCCGACAAGGAGCTTGTCGCATATGACGTTTGTCAGCATAAATGAAGAAAGTGACGGAAGTCATGAAGGCGGTGTCCTTAAGCGGCCCGGCTTAAAATGATAGATTTACTTCTTTTGAAGGATCCGTTAGTTTATCTAAATAAAACAGCGAAAAGGTTATAGAGTTTAATTTTTTGAAAAGGCGAGATATGAAAACACTCAATCGAATGACGGCAATATGTTCTAGATCAGTATATTTGGTTTTTTTTCTAGTGGCGCTCGGGGCATGCACTAAAAAAGACGCTGAAACGACTCCTCCTGCAAGCTCTGACGCAAACAAGAACGAGGCGACAGCCACCGCCGGAAGCGCCAAGGGGATTGGTCCCGTGACGGAAGTCAAAATCGAAGGACTTAATGTAGAACTTGCGACAAAGGGGAAAGCGATTTTTGAAGCAAAATGCTCGGCTTGTCACAAAGTTGAAGAGCGTTATGTCGGGCCTGCATTAAAAGATGTAACGAAACGTAGAACGCCTGAGTGGATAATGAATATGATTTTGAATCCTGTCGAGATGACGCAGAAGGATCCAACAGCTCAAGAGCTACTTGGCGAATTCTTAACCCAGATGACCTTTCAGAATGTGTCCCAGGATGAGGCTCGCGGAATGCTGGAGTACTTTCGTCAAATCGATGGTGCTAAGTAGTTCTTATTTTTGTGGAGCAACATGGGGATTCTGTTTGGGCGGTGGCATTACTCTTCTAAAGAAATGCCCCTCGGTTTTACTCAAGTGGACTCCCGTGCTCTTCTTGTTTTTGTTCATTGTTTGGTAAATATAGGCCCATGAAGTCATAACCAAGGCAGCAATTGCCGAAAATGAAAAAAGCCAGGCAACAACCCCTTCTAAACTTAGTGAATTAACGAAACTGTTCAAAATGAGCCTCCTTGATGATTCCATGTCGTTCAACCTTGTCCCAGTTCATATCCTTTTCTCGCCATTCGTCAAAAAGACAGAACATGCGCCAGAAAAATAAAACATTTTCGTAAAAGAGTTTAGAGAGAATAAAAAGGCCTAAATATTTCAAAAATTTTCCTGTCCGCATTGAGGCCATAACTAACATCCAGAAGTCCAAAAAAACGGCAAAGGCGATCCAGATCGTGAAGAGATTTGCTTCTCGATAGATAAATAATCGAATCAGAAAATTTGCAATCAGAAGAATGTTCATCAGAGGCAGAAGCCAGGATTCGGCATAGAGATGGAGGGCAGCAAACCTTGCTAGGGGTTTGGGTGAAGCGGTCATGGGATTAAAATTTGCCGTGAGCGCTTGAAAAACTCCTCGATTCCATCGGTACCTTTGTCTGAAAAAACTCTTCCAATCCCCAGGCGCCTCGGTGTAGGCAATCATCCTCTCTTCACTGCGGATTTTCCACCCGTGGGCAATCAGGCGCATTGAAAGTTCAGCATCTTCAGCGAATATGTGGCGATCATGGGTCAGGCCTTTGACTTGATTTAAGGCCTCTCGGCGAAACATGCCCACGGGACCGGGGACAACGGGAACGATTCCAAGGGTTGAGTAGGCTTTTCTCAGAAAATTGAGACTGATCATATATTCGAGTTGTTGAAAATGCTCGAGAAGGTTCCTTTGCCCTTCGACTTCGACATAGCCTGCAACCGACGCGACCTTGGGATCCATAAAGTGTTTTGCCCCAGCCATCACTGCATTCGAATCGAGTCGTCCATCGGCGTCCACACCAAGAATGAGCTCGCCTGAAGAGTTTGCAAGGCCGAAATTCAAAGCTTCGGCCTTGCCACCGTTTGGCTTGAAAACAAGTTTTATTGAAATGTGAGGGTAGAGTGCTAGAGAATTCTGAACGAGCGCAGAGGTATTGTCAGTACTCCCATCATCAATAATCAAAACTTCATAATTCGAGTAGTTCAGTTGCGCAAGGTGCGAGATTGTTTGAACGATAACCTTCTCTTCATTGTAGGCTGGGACCAATATAGAAACACTTGGGTACTCATAATCATCAAGTTCGTTAAATCGCTTGAGGAGACTTTCACGGTGTCTGTTGTCGACAAGCGCGCCGAGAGTAAAGAAGAAGTATCTAAGAAAGGAAAATCCTAAAAAGATCAAAATGTAGGGCCAGACATGAGTTCGATAATAGGCAGGTTCGAAAGAAAAGCTCACAAGGCAGGTTGTGATGGTGAGAAAAACTGTTAAAAAAAGAAAAATCTCACGCGATAACACGAGGAGTTGACCTGATTGTTTCACCAAAGAGATATTGAAGTGTCGATTCAGAAACAGTGGATCTTTCTGTTTGAAAATCAAACCAGGGCAGCTTTCTGATTTTGAAATCAAGGCCTTTTTGGTCGCCCCCAAGCTTGTTCAGTAGTTCGAAATAGCCCCCAGACATTTTTTCGAGAGCCACCGCCAAATCTTGATGATTCGAGTCTCGAAACCTAATGAATTGAGCGAGCAGTGATACTTCGGGCCTCAGTTTTGTCTTGCAGGCACTTCCGAGTTTTTCTGCAGTGAGGTGACCCATTTGGATATTGCTCAAATTGAGCAAGGCGTCCACATGATGAAAGGCAATGCGTCAAGGCGTAGAGTTATTGCAAAGGCGAAAAATCTCATCAAATAGAACATCATAATTTTGAACGAAATTTATTTTTTGACGAATCGCCGGCTGGTAATTCAAGAAAAAGAAGTCTTCTTTTTCGAAGTGTTTTCGGAATTCCATATTCCCAAATTCAAAGTTTTCAAAAAAAGCTGACGCTTTGTCGAATGTGACTAAGACGACCTTTTCACCAGCCCGTAGTCCTTCTTTGAGGTAGTGGCCAAGCACCATGCTGCCGGTTCGGTCGTCACTCGTTGCAACCACATTAAGATCGGCTGAAGGGATTCCGCCATTGGAAGCCTTGTCTAGGAAATCGAGACCACTCGAGACTTTCTGAAAAGGGGACATAGGCTTGGCATTCTCCTCGACATGAGATCGGAGCCCTTGCCTTCCAACTTTAGCAAAATGAATTTAGTTCAGCGATTCCGAATGAAACTCCGATTTCACTACCTTGCGCGCAAAAATGAGACTTTATTGCTTTCTCTTTCCTAAAGGAAAATGTATCGTCCTGAGAAATCATCAATTTCTCAGGGTCTAGTTTTTGGACTTTGATCTTTGGGGATGCCAAAGGTTTTTGGGGATTGGGGTCTGGATGGGGCGGAGTTTTCCGGTTTTCAAACTTCCCCCCTCTTCGCTTAAATAGAATGGAAAGGCAGAATTGCGAAATTGTGCATATGAAATCCAGATTTTTTGTTCGTTGAAATTTCTGTTTTCAATCCCAAAGCGGGCTCTAGCTGCTGAAACCAACAATATGACATTCCATTTGTCGACAGGAAGATTTGTAACCCAGGAGCTTTGATAAAGAATCTCGCCTTCCAGGCTAAGCTCCTGGTAAACGACAAGATTTGTTAATACTTGTTTTTCAGTTTTAGAATATTGTTTGAGAGGAAGATTCTGAGTCCATTCGTATCGGTGCAGTGTCCCTTTAGTCGAGCCTTTCTAATTGTTGCTTTTGCTCCCAAAGGTTTCAAACATAAAAAAACTTCTTTGTTGCGATCTGACTTGGCAGTTACGATGTATTTCCACGAAAAACTTTCGATGACAGACAAATTGGATCAACACATAATTGTCGGCTAGAAGCAAAAATTGCGTTTTGGAAATTCAGTCGAAGTTTTTGCAAGAGTCTTTTGCAGCATTGAGTTCCAGTCATTCTTGGAGTATTGAGTCTGAGTGCTGTCTTTCTGAATCGGCTCAAATTGCAGAGGCATTGAGATTTTCCACTCTGGTTTGTCAAGGGCAAGGAGTTGGCCATGCATGAAATGAGTCCGACCATCACTCGAGTTTCTGGTCAAACAAAATTCACAATTGACTTTGCACTGAGAGCTGACCGTTCCGTCAAGTGAAAGAAGTCCAGTGAGCCAAAAAACTTTCGGCATCAAGTATTTTCTGCCGCTCCAATCTTTGGTGAATCTTTTAGAATCAAATTCACGAGTCCGTTGTCACTGATTCAAGAATGTATCGGAAACTGTCTTCGTCAGGAATGTCTGATAGACTGATGAAGCAGCTGAAATTGTCCAAGGAGAGCTCATTGCCATGTTCCAGGGTGAAGGAGCGCAGCGAGCGATAACGAAGCAAAAACATCATTATCCCAAGAAGAGGGTCTCTTTCATGCTGTATTTGCAGCGACTTTGCAGGCGACCATCGGGGACCTGATCCAACTCAGACAACCAATTCGGTAAAAGTTGAGAGGTAAATTTTAGTATTTTCATGTTGCAAAAAATCCTTGAATCGATTAAAAATGATATCGCTACTTGAACATGATGAGGGAATGTGAGCAAGCCAACACAGCTTTTTTTATTGAAAACGTCAGAGGTTTTTTGGAGGTTGCCTTTTGCGCAGTCATCCAAAAGAAGCAAGGCCTCTTTCAACTAAAGAGCCCGTGCATATTGTTCTCAAGTCCGAGTGGGCCATAGGCCCAAGCTCCTTGCTACAACATGCCGACTTTGTTGATAGAACCATCCGAGCTTGGGCTAAAAAATGTGGGGTGAAAATTTATGAGCTAGTCAATGTGGGCAACCATTTGCATCTGGTTGTTGTATTGACGAAACTCTCCCTCTATCGAAAGTTCATTCGCATGATCACAGCATTGATTGCGCGCCATGTGGGACAGCGAAATCGAGGAGTCGGGCGAGCCACTCCAATCGGGCAAAGATAAAATGGAAAATCATTTTCAGTTTTGGCTCGCACGTCCTTATACACGAATTGTTGCCTGGGGACGAGATTGGAAAAATATTCTGAAATACATGCAGAAAAATCGCAGTGATGCCCAATCACCATGGGGTCGAAACTTGCTGAGTTTTCAGGTGCCAGGCTTTGATTATAGGGCCACATTCAGTACGGCCTGACGACCATTGTGTTTGTGTCTTACGGGTAACTATCGAGTCAGCTTGCTGGCCAATTCGACCATCCTCCTAACGCCGGGCGATGTTGGGAAAAAATATTTTCCCGATACCAGGAGGTCCTTATCAAAGATAGGATTCAAGTCTCGTTCGGAACTGCTGAATTTAGTTCAGCGATTCTGAATGAGACCTTATTGTTTTCTCTTTTCTAAAGGAAAATGTATCGTTCTGAGAAGTCATCAATTTCTCAGGGTCTAGTTTTATGAGGATTGGGGTCTGGATGGGGCGGAGTTTGTTCGTTGAAATCCCTGTTTTCAATCCCAAAGCGGGATCTGGCTGCGAAACTAACCATGTGACATTCCATTTGTCGACAGGAAGATTTTTAACCCAGGAGCTTTGATAAAGAATCTCGCCTTCCGGGCTAAGCTCGTGGCATATGACAAGATTTGTTAATATTTGATTTTCAGTTTTAGAATATTGTTTGAGAGGAAGATTCTTAGTCCATTCGTATCGGTGCAGAAAAGCTTCTTTGTTGCGATCTGGTTTGGCAGTCACGATATATTTCCACGAGAAGCTTTCGATGACGGACAATCTTGGAGTATTGAGTCTGAGTGCTGTCTTTCTGAATAGGCTCAAATTGCAGAGACTTTGGATGCGACCATCGGGGACCTGATCCAACTCAGAAAACCAATTCGGTAAAAGTTGAGAGGTGAATTTTAGCATTTTCATGTTGCAAAAAATCCTTGAATCGATTAAAAAATGATATCGCTACTTGAACATGATGAGGGAATGTGAGCAAGCCAACACAGCTTTCTTTTATTGAAAAACGTCAGAGGTTTTTTGGAGGTTGCCTTTTGCGCAGTCATCCAAAAGAAGCAAGGCCTCTTTCAACTAAGGAGCCCGTGCATATTGTTCTCAAGTCCGAGTGGGCCATAGGCCCAAGCTCCTTGCTACAACATGCCGACTTTGTTGATAGAACCATCCGAGCTTGGGCTAAAAAATGTGGGGTGAAAATTTATGAGCTAGTCAATGTGGGCAACCATTTGCATCTGGTTGTTGTATTGACGAAACTCTCCCTCTATCGAAAGTTCATTCGCACGATCACAGCATTGATTGCGCGCCATGTGGGACAGCGAAATCGAGGAGTCGGGCGAGCCACTCAATCGGACAAAGATAAAATGGAAAATCATTTTCAGTTTTGGCTCGCACGTCCTTACACACGAATTGTTGCCTGGGGGCGAGATTGGGAAAATATTCTGAAATACATGGAGAAAAACCGCAAAGATGCCCAATCAGCATGGGGTCGAAACTTGCTGAGTTTTCATGTGCCAGGCTTTGACTATGGGGCCACACTCAGTACGGCCTGACGACCATTGTCTCATACCGGTAACTATCGAGTCAGATTGCTGTGCATTTCGATCGTCCTCCTAACACCGGGCGATGTTGGGAAAAAATATTTTCCAGACACCAGGGCATTCAGTCAAAGATCGGATTTCAGGCTCGTTCGGAATTGCTGAATTTAGTTATTGATTGTGAAGGAAACTGAATCGCTAGACCAAGCCTTCCCCAATTGTGTAGTCTCAATTTTGGAAAATTGAATCTTCATGTTGAAGCCCTCACGCAGTCCGTACTTTAGGCCAGCTAGGGCCACATAGCCCTCAGCCTCCGGAGCGTTTTGTTCTGCAATGTGATTGAAATTGGCGCCACCAGAAAAAGAAAGTTTCCCAGACAGGGGAATGTCCCACTCGAGACGAGGACCATCGCTCGTCACTTTTTTTGGGGTCCAATAGTCCGATTTTTGAATTTGATAGCTCAATTGGTTAAATCCAAGGCCAACCCAGATCCATGGAGTTCCCGGAGAGACTCCATAAAGGACAGCGAGGTCATATTCCCAACTTGAATTCTCATCGCTGTAATTTCTTAAATTTCCTCGAATCGGAAAACGCCAGGTATGACCCAAGCGATAGAGGGATTGAGTTTGGAAGGTCCATGCAGTCAGTGCATGGGAAAAGGCTGCTGGCAACTTCAACTCATTGTAAACCAGATCTCGTCCTTCCGAAAAAGAAAGATCCCAGCTGGGGGTTACTTTCCAGTTAACTTGGGCCATTCCCACGGCGGCGACCATGGTCGGATAAAGGGGATCTGCATTTAACGAATGTCCACCAATTTCAATATCAAGATGATGATTCGGAGACAAACGCGTCCCAACAGAGCCCACGAGTTTTAGGCCTGAACCAAGGACCCCCGGTCTTGTCGATCCAAGTGTGGGTATTTCAGGAATACTCACTTCGTTTTTCTTAAATTGAAGACCCCAGCCAAGGGTCTGAGAGCATTCGCCGACATAGGGCCAGAAGAGATCTCTCCGACAAGTATCAAAACTCACAGACGTCGAGGTTCGTTGAAACTGGTCCGAGGTCCTTTCTTGTTCATACTCGGCAGAAATCACCGGCGAAGTTTTCGAGGTTAGAGAAAAAAACGTAATTGTGATCAGCAATACTAATTTAATATTCATTTATTTCATGGTCTCATAGGGTCAAGGTGAAGACAACATGATGAAATTAGCGGTCTGCATTGTTTTTTTATTCAGTCTTTCTGATCACGGAAATTGTGATCCCATGAGTGTCGCGGTGACTTTTGACGATCTGCCCGCGGCTGGATCCGAGCATCCTTTGATAACTCGCAAGGAAGTGGCCAAAGAGATTATCTCTGTGCTTGAAAAGCATAAGGTTGGAAAAATATTTGGTTTTATGAATGGAAGCTTAGCTCATGGCATGAGCGAGCGTCTTGAAATTCTGTCACTCTGGAAAAAGCACGGATTTTCACTTGGAAATCACACGTATTCTCATTTGGATTTGACGAAAACCTCTCCCTCTGAGTTTATTCAAGACATCGAAAGAAATGAGTCCACTTTGATTGATTTTGTGGCGGATATTCCGGAGCTCAAGTGGTTTAGATATCCGTTTTTGCAGGAGGGTGAAAGCAATCTCAAAAGATACGCCGTTAGGTCCTACTTAGCGAAGAGAAATTATAAGGTGGCGCCTGTTTCCATTGATTTTGAAGATTGGAATTGGAACGAGTCTTATATTCGTTGTTCAGTCAAAAAAACAGTCAAGCGCTTCTTGAGCTGGAAAACTCATACGTTAAACACGGAGTCGCCCGGCTAGAATTCGCCGAAAAATTAGCAAAAAAAAGTTACGGAGCAAGTCGAAAATATAAACACATCCTACTGATTCATTTCAATGCGGTCAGAGCTAAGTTTTTGGACCCTCTTCTTTCAGACTATGAAAAAAAGGGAGTGAAATGGATCACATTGCAAGAGGCTATGACTGATCCCGCGAATCTTGAGGACACGACTTATGTGGGACTGGCCGGTAAGACAAATCTTCAGCAGGGGGCAGAAACTCGAGGGTTGAAGTTGACAGATTTGCCACTCCCTCAGACGCCTAGTCAATGGCTGCAGGCGCAGTGCCACTGAGTTTCAATTTCCGTCTCGAGTTCCGTCTCGAGTTCCGTCTCAAAGTGAGTCTCAAAGTGAGGCGTCAACGCCAAAACAGTCATTCGTCCACTTAGATGTCTTTTTTACCTCTTCACGGGAGTCAGCTTTGGGCCTAAGTTGCAGGTAGAGTGGCATAGGTCTCGCAGTTAGTTATTAAGTCCAGATATTCAGGTCTAGCGGACTCATGAGTTGTCAGGTTATACTATTTCAACGGGAAAGGGTGTTCTTCAAATGAGCGATAAAAAAAGCTATTCAAAACGATTCCAAAGAACAAGTCAGCAACGAGAAAGTAGTCGGACAAGTCATCGAAATGCCAAAGAAGCATACCTTTCGCAAACGACTGAGGGATCGCGCTCACGATCAGAGGTCAGCTCTGATTCTGTCTATTGCAGCCGTTTTGATTTTGACCGTTTATGTAAACCAGTGGTTTGCAAACCAGTCAAATGGAGCCCAGAGTAATTTCGACCGCGGAATAGCTAGCGCTGCTCCGACAAATGTGAGTCAAAATATTAAGTGGGAGCACGAGCTTGCTCTGCAGCTCGCTGTTGAGAAGGGTCTTTCCGAAGCGGCATTGGCTGAGAAACCGACACTTCGTGACGAGCTAGTTTTTGGCGCACTTCAGGGGCGCTATGGAATCAAACTTAAGGCTGGCCTTGTGGAGGGGCTTGAATTTCTGGAATCCCGTAACGGCGAAGAGCCAGTCGCTATCCCTGAGACTGCGCGATTTCTTAGCAAGTATAGTTCGGTTTGGGCAAAGGCATTTTCTGAAGCTCGTCTGCGAGGAGTTCATGAGGGTCAGGAAGTCTATCAGCTATTGGACAAGAAAATGACTTTGGTCGGTGAAGTGACTGTGATGAAAGATGAAAAAGGGCGTATGATGAGCCTTGAATTCAAAAAGGAATAGCCGATAAGAGGTCATGGTCATTCGTGATATCGGTTTGCAAAATCTAAAAGAACATCAAATAAAAAATTCTCGTCATTTTCTTGGAATTCAAGGCTCAGAAATTATAAATCATATCGCATCGCCAGGGGATCGCTTGTTGGCGTGTTTTCTTGATTTCCTTATTTTAGGACCCTTTGTTGGGTTGTTTACAGCGGTCTATTTGAGAGATCTCCGCAGCTACGTCTATTATGAGACTGAGGGGACTGAGGCTGTCGTGACTCTTATTCTGATGGCCTTTGTCGGGATACTTGTAATTTCCTTAACTCAGTCGCTTTTTTTGGCCCTGACTGGAGCCACTCCTGGACAGAGGTTTTTGTATCTTCGGGTTGTGGGCTATGCTCCATTTGCCGGAAACCCAATCACCTTTTCGCAGGCGTTTGCGAGAAGTCTCAGTTGGTGGTTTGGGGCAATTTTCTTATTTGTTCCACTCTTGGAAATTCTAAGTCATCCACTGAGGCGGACGTTTTATGATCGAATTTCAGATACAATTGTTGTTTGTTTAAAGAAGACAAACTCCCGACCCCACCCAAATGAAACTCATCTGATTGTTTCGTGGCTCCAAATGTTTGGCATTGGCTTCTTAGGGGTTTTTGCAATGTATCTTCATAACCTGGAAGAGCGGACTCTTCAGGGACATTGGGCGTTTGTGAAAGCTCAAAAAGGGGGCATGACCTGTGAGGCTATTGATCCCGAGCTTCGCGATATTCCAAAGAGGTTGGACCAGGCGTTATCCATGTATTGGATAGCGAAGGCGGCAGGACAACAGATGTCTGACGACGGTGAGAATCATCTCGTCAAAGCAAAAACTTGTCTTGAGAAGGAGGCTGATTTTGCTCTCTGGCAAAGACAAAAAACATTTCATCCCTTAGCTTACCTTGCGAAGTCGATACTCAATGAAAAAGGAGCTGCTAAACTTTCTAACACTCAGACTTCGAACACGCAGACTTCGAACACTCAGAAGATCGAAGAGTGGCCATATGAAAACCTAATTTGTGTAAATCAAACTTCCGAAGAGTGTGCTTTGAATCATTATTTCCAGAATAGGACTTCCGGAAGTGAAGAATTACTTCGAAAATCAGGTTTGCGTTACAACGTCAGTCGTGTGTTATTGATGCAGGAGTCTATCAAGCAGAAAAATTACACGTCAGCCCTCGTGCTAATGGAAGACCTCTTGGCAAACCCTGAGATTTCACCACACGTCAGCAACTCGTATATCCGATTGATTTGGCAGATTCAAACCCATTTGTCCGCAGACAGCGCTCGCCAAAGTCCAATTCCGTGGATCGCGAACCGGCTTCTGACGAATCAAATCTTGAGCAACTGAAAGCGGCCGTTTTATCGTTTAAAGAAAAATATCAAATCGAATGATTTTTCCAAACCCTGTCGATCTAAAAAAGGCGATTCGTTTTCCACTGACTTGGACGCTGGTGGGTCTAAATGTATTATTATTTATTATAGCCTTTGCCTCCGTTGAGTATGAAAGTTCAAGTGAGAAATCCTTTCTTAAGGAAAGAATGATATATCGAACCGGCCTCATTTACCGGCATTTCTCGCATCCGGCAGATCCTTTGAATCACGTGAGTGAGGCGCAAGCTCAGCTTTGGGGTCTTGAGGCCATTCGGGATGACAAATTCATTTTGACGCTCGAGAAAATTGAGCCCTTTGGGGATTTGATTGAATTCGAGGCCTGGAAGAAGCTGGCTCTCGAGTTCCGCAGAGACCGCTTTGCGCAACCAACATTTCAATTTGGCTTAAGTGGTCAATCAAAGGGCCTTTGGCCGTGGGTGACCTATCAATTTTCCCACGCATCTTGGAGTCATCTCTTAAGCAATATAGTTTATTTGATCATATTGGGTGCAGCTGTCGAACTTCTTGTTGGCAGCACCTGGTTGCTGTTCATCTATTTGGTTGGTGGGTTCGCCGGTGGAGCAAGTTTCTTGCTGTTGAATTCCCACGGTTTGTTGCCAGTGGTTGGTGCAAGCGCGTCGATTAGTGCAATTATGGCTTTTTATGCCATTTATGAACCCAAAACTCGAGTGAGGTTTTTTTACTTTTTTTCGCCCCTCCGTGAGCATTTTGGCAATATATACCTTCCAACTCTTCTTATAATTCCTCTATATCTCATTTCAGATTGGGCCAGCTATTTGGCAAGTCCTCATGGGGTCACAGGGAATGTTGCCTATACGGCCCACCTTGGGGGAAGCCTCTGCGGAGCCCTCCTTGGGGTTATTCTTCGCTACGGGATAAAGCTTCCACCACAAAAAAATCCCACGACGGGCTGAGGCGCATCAAAACACACCGAATCTTGGTGTCGTAAACAACGAATTTCACGAATTGCTTAAATTTTGGCCCTAGCTTGGAGCCGGAGGTAGAGCTAGCACCAGAGATAGCGATATGGCGTGTGCGCTTTTAGATTGAAAAACCAACGCCCTGCGAATAGACATGATTGGCATTGGGCGACGAAGGAGACTGTTCGTGAAAAAAATTAGTATTATCGGCGGTTGTGGTCATGTGGGATTACCATTGGGACTTACTTTGGCCCAAGCTGGGCATCAGGTCCAATTGGTTGACTTGAATGAAAGGGCGGTTCAGTCCATCAATAAAGGGGTTGTTCCATTTGTTGAGGCAGGCGCGGCTGAGATTTTAGAGAAAACTATTGGAAAAACTTTGTTTGCAACAACATCTCCAGATGTAATTCGAACCTGTGATGTGGTTGTTTTTGTGACGGGTACTCCTGTTGATGAGCATTTGAATCCGCGAGTTCACGATGTTGTTAAAGTGATTAATAGCTATAAAAGCCAAATAAATAAAAATGCTTTAGTTGTTCTTCGGAGCACGGTTTATCCGGGTGTTCTCGAAATTATTGATGCTATCTTAAGAGAGACCTTTGAAGAACCGCTTCTTGCGTTTTGTCCAGAGCGAATCGTCCAAGGAAAGGGTATTGAAGAAATTGGGAATCTTCCGCAGCTTATTTCTGCAACCAGTCAAAAGGCCGAAGACATGGCCCATGATTTGTTTGTAACGATTGCTCCTAAGGTTATTCGGCTGAAACCGAAAGAGGCAGAAATCGCAAAGTTGATGACGAATGCTTGGCGATATTTGGAATTTGCTGCAGCAAATCAGTTCTACATGATGGTAGAATCTCAGGGGCTGGATTTCTACAAGATCTTCAATGCGTTACGAGACGACTATCCCAGGGCGCAGCATTTTCCTCGACCCGGGTTCGCAGCAGGACCTTGTCTCTTTAAAGACACAATGCAGCTTTCTGCCTTTCATAAAAGTCATTTCTTCTTGGGTCAGTCTGCGATGTTGGTCAACGAGGGCCTTCCTGTCTTCGTTGCAGATCAAATGGAGAAGAAATTGGGAGGCTCGCTTAAGGGGAAGAGTCTCGCAATTCTAGGTATGACATTTAAGCCGAATAATGATGATATTCGCGAAAGTCTTTCTTTTAAACTCAAGAAAGTCCTAGAGATGCGCATGGCCAATGTGATTTGCTCTGATCCCTACCTTAAGGACTCGGTCGATTTAGAAACCGCAATTGAAAAATCTCACGGGATCATTCTGGGTGTTCCCCACAACCAATATCTTAATCTTAAAATCAATAAGCCCACAGTTGATTGTTGGGGCGTTTGGAGGAAAGGCGAATGAAAATTTTAGTCACTGGATTAGCGGGCTTTATTTGCGGATACGTGGTCGAAAACCTTTTGAATCATGGTCATGAAGTGTACGGGATTGATAACTTTTCGAAATATGGAAAAGTTCAGAAGTCCTATGATCAGCATCCAATGTACCATTTTGTCGAGGGCGATGCAAAAAATGTTGGTTTGATGAAAGAGCTTGCGACTGAGTGTGATCAAGTTTTGGCCGCGGCTGCGATGATTGGTGGTATTTCTTATTTTCACGAGTTTGCATATGATCTATTGGCTGAAAATGAGCGAATCATGGCGTCCACTTTTGACGCTGCAATTTGGGCTTTTAAAAATAGAAAGTTAAAAAAGATCAACGTCATGTCTTCGAGCATGGTCTTCGAATCTGTGACCAGCTTTCCGACCAAAGAAGGGATGGAACGAAAATGCCCGCCCCCGCTGAGCACCTATGGCTTTCAAAAATTATCATGTGAGTATTTCGCCCAGGGCGCTCATGAACAGTTTGGGCTTCCCTACACAACCATTCGGCCCTTCAACTGCGTTGGAACTGGAGAAAAAGAGCTCTCTGTGATAGCGAGATCATGTCTGGCAATGTTAAACTTGCTATGAGCCATGTGGTTCCGGATTTAGTGCAGAAGATCCTTAAGGGTCAGGATCCTCTACATATTCTTGGGGATGGCAACCAAGTTAGACATTACACCTATGCCGGAGATTTGGCGGAAGGT
>JADJOV010000004.1 GCA_016713585.1 Bdellovibrionales bacterium
AGATGGGATGGTATCCGAGCAATCACTTACCCCTAGAGCTATGTTACCGTTAAAATTACCGACTCAGACAGGACGGAGCTAAAAACCGAGGAACAACCATCGGAGGGCTTGATCCGAACGAAAATAATCAGAAAAATTGTTCTTCGAGAATTTGAATTGAGATCAAAAGGATTCACTTAGAAATTAAGAAAAACAATTTTAAGTGAAGAAGGTTTAATTTCTGGCAAAAAAGCGCTGCGTATTCAAAAGCTCCATAGAATATCGTCTGAAAAACCTTTCTATCGGGGCGAATACGGAGTGGCGCGGAGTACGCTACCAAAGGGAAGCACGAATTATTTATCTGCCGAAAGCGGGTAGCGAAGTCGATGAGGATGAATGGCTTTCGAGGCATTACCGAAGCGTGATTTGCCGATGAGCATACTACCCTAGTAGATGGGTGGCTTAAAGTGTTCATGCGGTGTCGGATAATTTATAATCCCCAAAGCGAGAGTATATAAAAACCACGGGTGAAACAAAAACCTACCATTACTATCATTGCACGACGGTAAACAGTCTCACCCCAAGCTGGAGACATCAAGGTGACAAACTCTGGGAGCAGTTTGGCGAACTAATCAACGGAATTAATATTTGATGAGTTCGCAAAAGGACATTGCGGACCGCGAACAAAACCGAAAGCCCACAAAGTTGCTCAGACACAAATCAGAAGGCTTCGGTGCAAACTGAAAGAACTCGATAATCAACGAGACGCACTCATCGATTTAATGATCTGAGCAAACAGATCGACAAAAAGAGTGCGTTCGACCAACAACTCGAAGTGCGCTCAATCGAGTTCTTTAGTTGAAACGCTCGAGATGATCCAGAAGAACTTAACCTCTGTAGTGTTAGAAACCACGAAGGTGGTTACCGAACTGGCTGCTTCTCCCGAAATCGCTGGGATTTCGAAATCACCTCAAGAACGTCGTGAGTTTCCTGAGTTTGATACTCTCGAACCCGACACTCGATGGTGCCCGGGACTGGACTTGAACCAGCACGCCCTTTCGAGCGCTACCACCTCAAGCTAGTGCGTCTGCCAATTTCGCCACCCGGGCACATAACTACTTTTAAGCATGGAGCCCTTGGGATCGTCAAGCTGAGTCTTTTTAAGTTTTAAGCCAATAAGATAGGGGAGGTCCATGTCTTTGTTTTAATCCCACGACCATGATCTAGAGTTAAGCTTTTAAGAAAATGAACAATTTTTTAACCCGGGCAAAGTCTGGGACGTCTTATAGATGAAGCATGGATGCTTCGACTGACCCAAAGGGAGCTAGGATGGCTCTTCGGGGAGGGGTTGGGACAAAGGAGTCAAGGATGGCTGATCTTAGAGAAGTGCTTATATTTTGTGCGATGTATTCAGGAATCGTTGCCTTTACACTTTGGCAGACTGTGGTTCAGCGACGAGAAGTGAGCGAGCGAGACTGATTCTTAAGATATAAAGAAGTGGTTGCGGGTTTGTTTAATTGTTGTGACTTCGGTTTGACTGTGACTTAGGGTTTGGTGGTTCCCCTATTTCAAGTCCGCGGAGCTGTTTAACAGCTCCGCATTTTTTTTGCCTTACGCGAGATTTTTTCGCTACCTTTTCCTTTTAAACTCGGCTATCTCGAGCCATGAAGGCAAACGAGCTCAGCTTTGATTTTCCAGAATCTTTAATTGCCACGGAGCCCCAATCAATTTCGAGGGTCCTCCATGTGCCTTTTCGAGGCGCACCAACTGAAATCACTCTTCCCCGCTTGCTTGATTTGATGTCTGGCGGCGATGTTCTTGTTGTGAACTCAACCAAGGTGCTAAAAAAGGCGGATTTTTGGACGCCAGCCTGATGGCAGAGAGCTTGAGATTCTTTTTCTAAATAAAATTGATCAAGCCAAACTAGAAAGCTCTGCTTCTTCGTCTTCTTCAGGCTTCGATCCAGATCTTGGGTGGGAAGTCTTGTTTCCCACAAAGGGTCTCAAGGTGGGCGCTCGTATTGAACTACCAGAGGGACTCCACATGGCATTAACGAGAAAGGGGAGGCCTCAGCAGGTGCAGGTGAGTGCGCCTCTCTCTGAGGCCTTTTTTCTTAAACATGGGGAACTTCCATTGCCTCCATATATTCAAAAAGCAAGGGGAGTTAGGCATACGCAAACTCAGGATGGGAAGTGGTATCAAACGGATTGGGCCAGGGACCCAGGAAGTCTTGCGGCCCCAACTGCCAGTCTGCATTTTAGTGAAAGTGATCTTGAGCTTTTGAAACGAAGAAACGTGCGGGTCGTATCACTTGTTTTACATGTTGGGCTTGGAACTTTTTTACCTGTGACTGTTGAGGATTTAAACGATCATGTGATGCATGAGGAATATATCGAAATTCCTGCTGAGACTTGGCAGACTATTTTGACAGCAAAACAGTCCAAGCAAAAAGTTTGGTGCATGGGCACCACCGTCACCAGGGCTGTTGAGAGCGCGGCCTCGGGTCTGCTTCGTGAATCTCAAGGAAGTTATTCTGGAAACTCAGGCCTCCTGATTCAGCCGGGCTTTTCTTGGCAGATTACAGATTGCCTTTTGACCAATTTTCACCAACCGAGGTCCACCTTGCTGGCTTTGGTCGCCGCATTCGCTGGCCTTGAGCGGGTTCAGGAGTGCTATCGATGGGCTATTCATCGTCAATTTCGATTGTTTTCCTACGGGGATCTCAGCGTCTGGGAGCGAGGCCAAGAGCAAGGGCAGGCGCAAGCGCAGGAGCAAGGACAGGATGATTGACCAGTCGCTGAGGGGCTGCTAGACATCACCTCCTCAAGGAAATGATCCCATGACACCTAGTTTGAAGCTTGGCGAATTTAAAGTTCATACTCAAAGCGGGCAGGCCCGTCGCGGGACTCTGCAGACAGCCCATGGAATAATTCAAACTCCTGTTTTTATGGCTGTGGGAACAAAAGCAACAGTCAAGGCCATGACACCCGAGGAGCTTTTTTCTTGTGGAACTCAAGTTGTTCTTGGGAATACCTACCATCTTCATTTGCGGCCAGGAGAAAAAGTTATCCAAAACTTGGGCGGACTGCATCAGTTTATGGGCTGGCATGGGCCTATCTTGACTGACTCCGGCGGGTTTCAAGTTTTTTCCCTCAGTGGGTTGAGAAAAATGTCAGAAGAAGGAGTTGAGTTTCGCTCTCATCTTGATGGATCGAAATACTTTATCTCACCGGAAAAGAGCATGGAAATTCAGATGGCGCTTGGCAGTGACATCATCATGGCCTTCGATGAATGTCTTAAATATCCTGCGACGAATGAAGAAATTGTTCGTTCGATGGATTTGACTTATCGATGGCTTTTACGATCCAAGGAAGCAATGATAAGACCTGAAAGTCTACTTTTTGGAATTGTGCAGGGAGGACTCAGTCGGGAGCATCGACTTCGGTCCATGGAGCAGGTGACGAGTGTCGAATTACCTGGTTATGCTCTTGGGGGATTTAGTGTTGGTGAGCCAATTCATTTAATGCATGAATTGTTACCAGAGATTGTGCCGCACATGCCGGCAGCGAAGCCAAGATATTTGATGGGAGTTGGAACTCCCATGGACCTGCTGCTGGCTATCGATGCCGGAATTGATATGTTTGACTGTGTGATTCCAACCCGGGTGGCTCGCAATGGAACTCTGTATACTTGGCGCGGGAAAGTGAGTATCAAGAGAAATGAATTTAAAGAAGATCCTTCGCCCTTAGACCCAGAATGTGATTGTTATACCTGCGCTAACTATTCGCGAGCCTATCTCAGGCATTTGTTCTTAAGTGGTGAAATCTTAGGCAGTCGACTCAATACTCTGCACAATCTGCATTTTTATATGAAGTTGATGGAAAGATCACGGGCAGCGATTGCCGATGGGTCCTGGCCGACCTTTCGTGACGACTGTTTAACGCGTTTCATCAAGCAAGAAAAAGTCTAAAAGTTGTCTTTCCACACCAAAAGTGTTGAATTATTTATTTGGTTTCAATGACCGATCGTTTAAAGGAGATCCTATGTTGGTTCATTTAGTATATCAGGCCTATAGTAATTTTATCACTCCAGCCCTGGCGCAAACGGCAAGTCCTAGCGGGGCCGCTGCTCAGCCCTCTTCGGTTGAGATGATGCTCCCTTTTGTGGTGTTGTTTGCGGTTATGTATTTTTCTTGATTCGACCACAGTCAAAGAAAGCAAAAGAACAAGCGAAGTTTCTCAGTGAAATCAAGCGGGGTGATGAAGTCGTGACTTCAAGCGGAATACTTGGAAAAATCGAAGGTCTTACTGAAACTTTTGTGACTCTTCAAATTGCTGATGGAGTCAGCGTTCGAATGTTGCGTTCACAAATCGCGGCAACAAGTCAGTCTGTGAAACAAGCTCCAGCGGTAGCTCCTAAATTAGAAAATAATAAATAAGGATAGTGAATATATGGAAGCATTTCGTTTAAGATCTGCCCTGGCTGCGTTCGGGATTTTATTGGCAATGGCTTGGGTTTTGCCGAATGTCGTTAATATGGACGCTGTGAAATGGTGGCCATCAAAAGCTAAACTCAACTACGGTTTGGATATTCAGGGTGGTTTGCATCTCGTGATGGGTGTTGATGTCGACGGGGTCGTGTCCGAGAGTACTCTGAGAATGGTGACCTCATTAAAAGCAGAGCTTGCGAAAGACGGTGTTGCTTTCACAGAAGTCGGGTCCGCAAAACCCGCCGAAGGGCAAATTGAAGTCGTGTTGGCGGACCCTTCTCAGAAGGTTAAATTCGACGCGCTAATTGCCAAGAGTCACGGCACTGTTTTGCAGGAGTTTAGTACCGAGGGAAATCGTGTTGTGCTGAGGTACTATTCGGCCTACCTCACTGACTATAAGAATAAAGTCATTACCCAAGCGATTGAAACAATTCGAAATCGAATTGATGAATTTGGCGTAGCTGAACCAAGTATTTCTCAACAGGGGTCTGATCGGATTCTCGTTCAATTGCCGGGAATGGCTGATGCGGAGAGAGCGAAGCAGCTGATCAATACCACAGCCAAGTTGGATTTTATGATAGTTTCTGAGGAAATGGGCTCAGAAAGTTTATCAAAGATGATTTCCGAGGTGGAGAAGGCCGGAAATTACTCAATCACCACTTTAAAATATTCTGATTATGTTGCTAAGATTAACCAAGACCTTGCCTCAAAAATTCCTGCCAAAACTGCTGTGTATTTCGAAAAGGCCACCAATGCTGCCAAAATGGAAGTTGGTGCAATACCTTATCTGCTGAAAATGGATACGGGACTGGGTGGGGCTGATCTTGATGGGGCCGCTGTCAAATTTGGTCAATTTGGGGAGCCTGAAGTTGAGTTAAAGTTCAATCCGGCTGGAGCCAATAAGTTTGCCGATCTGACGGGAGCAAATATTAACAAACGAATGGCAATTGTTTTGGATAAAATCGTAAAATCAGCACCAAATATTAAGGACCGAATTGGTGGTGGTCAGGCAGTGATCACCATGGGTGGAAGAAACAGAGAAGATACGATGAGTGAAGCTCAAACGATTGCGACGGCGCTACGGGCCGGGGCACTTCCTGCAAGTCTTGAACAACTTGAAGAACGTCGAGTTGGTCCAACACTTGGTGCAGATTCAATTGATAAAGCTAAATTGGGCGCCTATGTGGGTTCTTTCCTTATTATTTTGTTTATGATTTCCTACTACAAGGCTATGGGATTGGTTGCCACGGTTTCAACGGGTGTGAATATTATGTCGGTCTTCGCATTGTTGACTTCATTCGGAGCCACCTTGACCTTGCCGGGGATTGCTGGAATCGCCTTGACCGTCGGATTTGCCGTTGATGCCAATGTTTTAATTCAAGAGAGGATTCGTGAGGAGCTTCGAAACGGAGCCTCCTGGAAACATGCGATTCAAGAGGGCTACCATCGGGCCATGTCAGCCATTCTGGATTCGAACGTTACCACGGCCGCGACGGCGGCGGTCTTGCTCTATTTTGGGACCGGACCTGTTCGCGGGTTTGCAGTGACGCTATTGATCGGGATTGCGACAACTTTGTTTGCCAATGTTTTTGTTTCAAAACTGATTGTCGATACGCTCACTCATAAGATGGGCGTTAAGAAATTATCTGTGTAGGTTAGTGATATGATAAAAAATGCAGAAAAAGGCGCGAGTGGAAAAGATATGATTGAAAAAGGCACTAAAAATAGCACCAAAGGTAGTGATGGTAAAGGTATGAGCACAAAAGATGCAAATGGCAAGATCGCGGAGGCAAAGGAACATGCAGGGCCGCATGGTGGAAAACATAGCGGAAAGCATAATGAAAAGCATAGTGGAAAAGACAGTGCCGAGAATCCTGGGCGCATTGATTTTGTTGGGAAAGTGAACTTCTTTGGCGGCATTTCTCTAGTGATGGTGATTGTTTCATTGGTTTACCTGGCTATTCATGGAATCAGCTATGGAATTGACTTTCGTGGAGGGACCGAGATTCAAGTTAAGTTTGCCACCCCTGTGACAATCGATGAATTGCGAGGACCAATTGAGGCCTTGAAGTTAGGTGAAATTGGGGTTCAGGCTTTTGGAGATCAGAACGAATATTTGATTCGTTTTCAGGGGAACAAAGGCGCAACGGATAAGGAGACCAACGATCTTTTGAATCAATCTATTAGTCGTATTAAAGAGATAATTACGACGACTTTTGCTAGTCATACCCCTGACATTCGACGAGTCGACACTGTGGGGCCACAGGTGGGCGCTGAGTTAAAACGCAATGGATTTTTAGCGGTTTTCTACTGTCTCTTGGTGATCTTAATATACGTGGGTTTACGCTTTGATTACAAATACTCGCCTGGGGCCGTTGTTTGTTTGTTTCATGATGCGGTCATCACTTTGGCCATTTTTGTTTTTGTTGGAAAGGAAGTCAATATTCCGATTCTGGCTGCGATTTTAACTCTGATTGGGTTTTCGCTCAACGATACGATTGTGGTTTTTGATCGAATCCGCGAAACTGAGCATGCTAATCGAGGCAAAGGTATTCGTTTTATAATTAATAAGGCCATAAATGATATGTTGACTCGGACCTTGATCACCTCTGGAACTGTTTTTGTCTCTGCGCTTTGTTTGTATTTGTTTGCAGGTGGAACAGTTGGGGATATTGCCTTTGCAATTTGCGTGGGTAGTGTTTTCGGAACCTATTCTTCAATTTATGTGGCTGCGCCTTTGATTCTATTTGTTGAAAAATTGAGGTCCGTGCAGGCGACAGCCTAGGTCGTCTGACGACCTAACAGGAATTGTTGAGTGGAATAGAGGGGCGCACTTAAATGTTAGACGCTCCCGAGGGGCGTAAGCGATTGGCACTTCCGAGAGTTGTTGACGAAATTTTAAAAGGGCGCGGGATAATCACGGAACACGCTCAGAATGAGTTTCTTTACCCAAAGCTCGCCCAACTTAAAGATCCCATGTCGCTCTTAGGCATGGATGTGGCGATTGAAAGGATGACTGAGGCCTTTCTTCGAAAAGAAAAAATTTGCATTTATGCTGATTTTGATTTGGATGGAACATCCGGACTGGCTCTGCTCTTGAAGGGGTTGAAAGGTCTGGGTTTTGAAAACCTGTCTGGCTATCAGCCACGGAGACTCAAATCTGGCTATGGCTTTCATGCAGAAGTTGTCAGTGAGCTCGCAGAGCAAGGAGTGAGCCTGATTGTGACCGTGGATGTGGGTATCACAGCCATTGCCGCGGCGACTCGTGCCCGGGAGCTTGGAATAGATGTCATAATTACCGATCATCACCAGCCCGCCGAAACTCTGCCTGATGCACTTGTGGTCGTTAATCCAAATCAGTCAGGTTGTCAGTCCAAGCTGGGGTATTTAAGTGGGGCAGGAGTTGCTTTCTATTTACTGAGAGCTTTGAGACGAGGTCTCGACCCCTTGTTGAGTCCTGAAGCCAAGGGCTGGGACCTTAAATCTGTCCTGGATTATTTTACGATTGCCACGATCACCGATATGGTGCCCCTGATTGAGGATAACCGAGTTCTGATTAAACACGGTCTTCACCAACTGGCTAAAACGGAGCATTTGGGTCTTCGACTTCTTTTAGACAAGTTGGATCTTCTCGGAAGGCCCTTAACGAGTCAGGATGTGGGGATTCGCTTTGCGCCTAAGCTCAATGCTCTTAGTCGAATGGATGCAGAGATATTGCCTATTGATATTATGATGGCGGATGGCCTGTCAGAGGCCCTTGTTTTGGTAGAAAAGGTGATTGCAAGTAATCAGAATCGAATCGAGATTCAGCTTGAAGCCGACATTGAGGCTCAACGACTGCTTCAAGAGTTGGAAGGCAAGAGAGGCACAAACTATGTGTTCTTGACCTCGACGAAATTTCATCGAGGGGTGATTGGTTTGATTGCAAATAAGATTTCGCAAAAGCAGCAATTGCCGGTTTTTATTGGCTCCATTGATCAAGAAAATCAAAAAGTCGTTGGGAGTGCCCGGGCTCCTGAGAATTCGAAAAGCTTACTTCATATATTAGAGAATCTCGCCCCGTGGATGGATCGCTTTGGTGGCCATCACGCAGCTGCAGGTTTCGAGTTTAAATTAGAAAAGTTAAAATTAATTGAAGAAAAGTTTGAAAGAACCTTCCAGGAAATAGCGACCCAAACGTTGAGTTCGAATGAAGGCTCAGGTGGTGCTCCATTTTTGGGTTTGGTCGCGGAAGCTGAAATTTCACTTCATGAGATGAATCCGCATTTTATGAAGTGGTACGAATTTTTAGGTCCCTTCGGTGCAAATTTTGAGGTGCCTATTTTAAAAGTCACTCAGGTGGTTGTTGATTCGATTCGTGTGCTTAAAGAGGTTCACCTCAAATTACGTCTGGAGCAGACGACATGTCTGAGTGCCACCAGTCTAAACAAAGGTGAAACTGACCAATTAAAGAGTGGCCAATCAAAAAACGATAATTCTGCAAATCAAAAAGAAGAAAATATCTTTTTTCTCGAGGCTATGCTCTTCTCCGCGAGTCCCCGCCAGATTCAAGAATTGAAGGCAGGCGTGCTTCTGGATGTGTTTATTGAGCCTCAATGGAACTATTTTGCAGGAAGAAAAACCATTCAAGGAATTTTGCGTGGGTATCAACTCGTTCAGCAGCCTGTTCAGCTGCCTGAAAGAAACGAACAGTTGGGCGGGCCGCAATGAAAAAGGCTGTTGTGTTACTTTCTGCTGGGTTGGATTCAACGGTTAATTTGTATGCGGCTCATCGAGATCTTGAAATTGTCTTGGCGCTGACCTTTGATTATGGTCAAAAGGCCGCCGCCAAGGAAAAGTATTGCAGTCAGCGCTTGGCGGAGCAGTTGGGGGTGCCTCACAAGGTGATCGACTTGGGATGGTTTCGAGACTTTGGAGCTTCGTCTTTGATTCAATCCAATCAAAAAATTCCCACGGATCAGGTGAAGATTAATGACCTGCCAACTTCTCAACAGACGGCTCGCTCTGTTTGGGTTCCTAACCGCAATGGTATTTTTTTGAATATTGCTGCGGGTTTTGCAGAAAGTCTCGAGGCTGATTATGTGATTCCTGGCTTTAATGCAGAGGAAGCGGTCACTTTTCCAGATAACTCCACGGAGTTTATGGGTGCCATGGACAGCTCTCTTAAATTTTCAACGGCGAACCATGTCCGTATTCATTGCCTCACAGATAAATTGAATAAGCCGGAAATTGCCAAACTGGCAGTTGAACTTGGGGTGCCAATTTCGAATTTGTGGCCTTGCTATTTTCCCGGGGAGAAATGGTGTGGAGAGTGCGAATCTTGTCAAAGATCTAAACGGGCCTTTAGGACCCAAGGCATTGAGACCAAGGGTTTGTTTTTGGTCAATGAGTGACAGAGAATTGTTTAAGAAGAAAATCTTGCGAGAAGTAAACAAATGAAAACTTTGTATCTGGATCAAAATATGCTTTACGACGGGACCCAGCTCAAACCTCTTTGGGCCTATCTCAACTATAAAATTTTGGGTCCTTCGGTGGTGAGTTGGCAGGGGCCTTGCGAAATTGATTTTGAGCATATGGTTGACGGTGAGGATTTGAATGAGGGGGCGGCGATCCGAGGTTCGTTAATGCTGCATTTTGTGTTTGAAATTTTTGATCGAGATCTTGCTTTTGCGGTGGCCCTCCAACGTCTTTTTGTGGCCATCCTCAAGGACCAGTTGAACCAAGGGGCTACGGCTCTGAAGAAACGACCCTTGATTCAGAAGGGGGATGATCTTTATTGGGGCAAGCGAAAGCTTTCAATTAGTATCGCCACAGTGTCCCCGGTCTCTCAATTAATTCATTTGGCAGTGAACATTTCCAATGTGGGGACCCCAGTGAAAACCTGCAGTTTACAGGATTTTAAGATAGCTCCGAAACGCCTCGCAGAGAGAGTGATGGAGCTGTGGAGTCAAGAGTTTGATTCAATTTTGCGAGCGACTCAAAAAGTCAGGCCGGTGGGATAAGAAATCAATTCCATTGTTGATTAGGACATTTTTTTTGAAACTCATCATATCGTAACCTCTCGGCACAGTAGTGATTCAGCTGGCTATCCTTGAGTTTCGCGCAGAGATCTTCAGCAGAGGTGTATTTAATTGGTGTCGTGTCACACTGATTTTCTTTAAATTGGTAGCTCATATCCACTGTTTCTTCTTCGTGGTTCAGGGAGTTTGCACAGCTGGAAAGGGCTTGGCCAAAAGCTAGGACGGTAAATAACAATAAACCTTGTTTTGTTAAGAAGGAGTAAAACTTTAGAAAGCTCATGCTAAGATTCTCCGAGAGATAAGGGTTGGAAAGTGATCTTATCCAAGGTCAATCAAGGTTTGCAAGTGAATTCACTTTAACCAAGGAGCAAAAGGAAATTGTGGAACGAGCCAAAGCCTTGCTTTCCCATACTTTGCCGGGTGCAACTTTGGTGGAATTTATTGTCAGTCTTGCAGAGCGATACGTTAAGACCCGAGTTGGGGCGAAATCTAAAGCCAACTGTAAGGCTAAAACTAGGGCTCATCAAAGTTCAACTTCCGCAGCGGAAGGAACAGGATGTATAACGAAGGACCCTTTTTACAAGAACCACGAGGAGCGAGCAAATCACGGCGACCCCTCCGACCGTTAACCAGTCAGTCAAATGGAGTGGGCTCAGGCCAAGGGGCTTTGCCAATGAAGGAACCTCAATCAGGATCCAGGGCAGACAAAATTGAACAGATAAATACTATCAAAGCGGGCCAGGTCTTTAAGCGGGTAAAAACACCGACAAGGGCTGCGCTCCAAAAAACCAAAAGTGATAATGCGAGTGAGCGCGCGTGTCCAAGCTCTGAGCTTTCGCTGAGGCCAGTGTGAAAAAGGAATCCCATTGCCAGAGCGACGCTGATTCCCGCGCTCAGAATTTGAAAAATATCTGTGGAAGAAAAAAAGGCCTGACCACTTGCCTGTGGTGTGGCTTTTGAGGAAAGCTTTCCTTGAAAGGCAAAGAGGGCCGTTGGATGAATAATTAGTTCGAGCCAAACGATATGGACGGGAAGGTAGAGGAGAGGAAAACCTAAGAGAGGAATCAAGGCAGCAGTTAAGACAAAGGGAATATGAATCAAGAGCAAGTACTCGAAGCTCACTTTGAGATTCAAAAAAAGTTGCCTTCCTTCTTTGATGGCATTTGTAATTGTCTGAAAGTTGTCATCCATCAATACGATGGACGAAACCTCTTTTGCACTCCGGGAGCCTCGCTCGCCCATTGCAATTCCAATATCAGCAGTTTTCAGGGCTGGGACATCATTGACCCCATCACCAGTGACGGCCACCAATTTTCCAGCGGTTTTGAGGGCTCTAACGAGGTTCAGCTTTTGAAGAGGGGTACACCTTGCGACAATATCAAGAGTCGTCAAGAAATTGGGATTATCACGGAGCCAGGCTTCCTCAAATTTCTGAGGAAATTCCTCAGCGCAGACCATAACAGGTTGCTTGCCACCGAGGCCGACTTCTTGAGCAACGGCCATGGCCGTGAGCGGATGGTCACCGGTCATCATGAGAACATGAATTCCTTGGGAATTACAATATTCAATTGCGCTGGCAACTTCGGGTCGTGGTGGATCTTCAAAAGCTAGGAGGCCACAAAATTCAAGATCTGTGCTGGGCTCAAGATCTTTTTGAATTTCCAAATCAGTCAGAAATTTGCGGGCGCAGGCAATGACCTTATGCCCCTCTCGGGCCCACTGGGCGGTCTTTTCAAGCCAAATTTTGCGGTCATCGTGGGAAAGAGTGGATTGGGTCAGGAGGCCTTCTGGCGCCCCCTTTATTGAAGCGAATATTTTCCATCTTTGGTTTTAATGAAAGCCGTTTCACGTTTTGTATTTTCGTTAAAGGGAAAAACCCGAAATCGTTCCTCAAATGAAATCCCTTCTTTTTGCGAGACCTCCTGAATCGCAAGGTCAATGGGGTCTAAGGCCAAGGGATTTGAGGCGGCAAGACTGATGGATAGGACATCGTGGTTGGTGAGTCCGTCAAAGGCCTCCAGATGGGTGAGTTCGAGCCGACCGCGAGTGATTGTTCCAGTTTTATCTGTGCAAATTGTCGTGATTCGTCCTATGTTTTCGACTGACACGGCCCGCCTAACGAGGGCTTTTTGCCTGGCTAGTCGATAGATTCCTATGCCAAGAAAAAATGTAAAAACGACAGGAAACTCCTCCGGAATCGCTGCCACGGCGAGGGTGGCCGCACTCAGGAGAGCATCGAGCCAGCCATGGCCCTGATAAATTCGCACAGCCGCAAGTAAGAGACAAAAAACGCCGCCACCATAAAGAAGTCCTTGAACCATCTTTGTCATTGCAATTTGCAATGGTGTTCTCTCATTCTGAATGGAGAAAACGGATTGGACAATTTCGCCGTAGGCTGTCTTCTGACCAATTTGAAGAACTCTGAGGAGGCCCTGGCCCGAGAGGACTTTGGTTCCAGCCAAACCCAAGGTGTTGGGGTTGACTGAGATTTCGCCGGGCTCAATTATTTTAAAAGGATTAAGGGCTGTGGCTTGTTTTTGAATAGGGAAGGCTTCACCAGTGAGAATTGACTCATCAATTTGAAGATTTTGGGTGACTTGAAAAATTCCGTCAGCCGGCAAAAACAGACCTGGGAAAACCTTGATCAGATCGCCAGCGACGAGATCACACGCATCAATTTTAAGCTCCGTATTAGGTGACCGAATGACTATGACCTCGGTGGCGAGTTGTTCCTTCAGGCTCGAGGTTGAAGCCTGAGTGCGCCAGTGAAGAATCGCATCCATGAAAACCAAGGGAAAAATCGCTGAAAACAAAATAACTGCGTCGCCTATATTTCCAATGAACAAAAAAACAAGACCAATCCCAATCAAAAACCAAATCATTGGGTCTTTCAGAGTGTCTCTCGCAATCTCTAGCCAAAGGTTTCCTGGAACCTCGACGACCTTGTTTGTGCCGTAGCGTGCTCGTTGAGTGGTGACTTCAGAGGGAGTCAGTCCTCTGAGGTTAGGGTCAACGCCCTGGGAGTTTAATCCCTTGAGGGTTTCAAACGATATTTGTTTCATGCTCTCACTTGATTTCCTAATCTGTCTCCTGGGGGAACCAATTTTAGAAAACAATTCCAGGTTTTGCGAAGAATAGGGCCATTTACAAATTGGGGCCATCTGAAAAATGGCGAGGATCAGAAAATTTAAATTTTCTATGGCCGAAGAGGCATTTTTTAGGGCCTGCGTTAGGTTTTCGTTCGCTCAGACGATTTTTCTGCCCAGATTGGCGACTCTGATTTTGACTCGTAGGGGTATATTCCATTAAGTAGGAAGCATGAATATTCAAGTTTTATCTTCAGAAGTGATAGATCAAATTGCGGCGGGTGAGGTTGTCGAGCGCCCGGCTCATCTTGTCAAAGAACTGATTGAGAATGCAATCGATGCTGGTGCCTTGGAAGTTGAATTCGACTTCTCTGAGGGCGGACGCCGGGTTCGGGTGACTGACAATGGGAAAGGGATGGGCGCAGACGATCTCTGTCGGGCCTTTGATAGGCATGCGACCAGTAAAATTGTCGAATCAGGGGATCTTTGGAAGCTACAAACCTATGGGTTTCGGGGTGAAGCTTTAGCCAGTATCGCGGCGGTTTCTCAAATCACGGCCGTTTCGAGAATGGCCCATGAGAGCTTGGCCACCCGATTACAGATTGCCTTTGGTCAAAAGCGAGAAAGTGAAAGCGTTGCAGGGATTGTTGGGACCACAGTTTTGGTGACAGGCCTCTTTGAGAATATTCCTGCGAGACGTAAATTTCTCAAATCTGATGCGGCGGAAACAAATCAAATTCGTTTAGTCATCAAGGCGTTGGCTTTGTCTCATCCCGAAGTTGGTTTTCGTTGGCTTGAGGCCGGGCAGATGCAAGCATTTTGGCCGGCTGTGGAAACCCATGTCAACCGTGCAGAGCAAGTGCTGGATTTGCAGGGACTTTTTGAGGGTGAGTTCGTTGGTGATGGTGTTCAGGTGCGCGCAGCAATGGCTTCGCCAGAAACGGTGGCAAAAACAGCGAAAAATATTTGGATTTTTGCGCAAAGGCGTTGGATTCAAGACCGGGCCTTGACTGCCGCCTGTATGGAAGCCTATCGAAACCTATTGATGCATGGAGAGTATCCAAGTTGTTGTCTTTGGATTGAAACTGCACCTGATCAAATCGACGTCAACGTTCATCCCACGAAGTCCCAGGTTAAATTTCAAGAGCCTTCACAAATATTTCGGGCGGTCTTTCATGCTTTGCGGGACCAGCTCGAAAAAGGTCCCTGGCTGAAGACCCGGCAACCAATGGGGGCTTCGCCCTTTCAGGGGGCACCTCCCTCATCGCCCTTTCTTGGGGAGCAAAAAAAATTCTATGCGGCCGAACTTGAGCAAGTGCAATATCAACAAAAATCCTTTCAGGCAGCGCCTATAACTTACTCGGTAGAAAGTGAATTTCAAACGCCAGACGTGCCTTCAGAAGCAATTTCTGTTCAGCTTGGGCCCTGGTCCCGATTGCAGGTCTTAGGACAGGCAGCGCAGACTTACATTATTTGCCAGAGTGGAGAAGCTTTGGTCTTAATCGATCAACATGCGGCCCATGAGCGAGTGGCCTTTGAGAAACTCCTCGAGGCCTGGAATGGTGGGGTTCGTCTTGAAGTTCAGACTTTCCTATTTCCCCTTTCACTGGATTTGTCTGAAAGTCAAATTGAGGCTCTAGAGACTCAGAAGGATCTATTGCTCAAGCTTGGGATTGAGTGGGAACGACTTGGTCCCCTCACCTTGGGAATTACTTCAGCCCCATTGATATTGAAGGATCGGGCCCTTGTCGAGGCCCTCGATCGGCTCGCACACGAGTTGGTCGACCTGGGGCAGAGCTTTGTCTTTGAAAAATATTTGGGGGACTTGTTTGCGACGATGGCTTGTCACTCAGTTGTTCGAGCGGGACAGGCTCTCTCAATTCCGCAAATGCAAGAACTGCTGACTCAGATGGATAAATATCCATTGTCGAGCTACTGCCCTCACGGACGTCCTGTCTCGGTTGAAATGACTTTTCAAAAGTTGGAAAAAGATTTTGGTCGTAAAGTCTAACGCAAAATTTATTTTTGTCATGGGAACAACGGCGAGTGGAAAGTCTCAGTTAGCCCTGGAACTTGCGTTGAGGTATGGCGGGAGCATTATCAATTGCGATAGTTTACAGGTCTATCAAGGCTTGGATATTGGTACAGCGAAGCCCTCCCTAGAGGATCGTCAAAAGGTGCCACACTACCTGCTGAGCTATGCTCAGTATCCCCAGGTGATGACAGCTGGTGAATACACTCGCGATTTTTTAGACTTCTGAGCGAGCATCCTGACGAAAAACTGTTTTTTGTGGTGGGTGGAACTGGGTTTTATTTTCAAGCGCTTGAAAAAGGTATGTATCCCGTACGGGCGCCAGTTCCAGAAATTAAGGCTGTCGTTGAGGCTGAATTGAAGTCCCCAGGGGGTCCCAAGCGTTTGTATCAGGAGCTTCAAAGTATTGATCCTGAATATAGCCTCAAGATCCATCAGGCTGATCACTACCGACTTGGACGGGCCATTGAAATGATCAGGGCTGAAGGTCGAACAATCACGGCGATTCAAAAAGAATTTTTAGCCCAGGCCAGTCAATTTCCCTATCCGCTTCTAAAAATAGCTCCTCGCCAATCCCGGGAAATCCTCGCTCAGCGAGTGACACAGAGGACTCATGAAATGCTCTCGTCGGGTCTGATTGATGAAACGCTCGGAGTCCTTGAAAAAGGTTGGGGTGACTGGGCCCCAATGGCAGCGGTAGGATACCGAGAGGTGATCGAGTATCTAAAAGAAATCAAGAGTCTAGAATGGCTTGCTAGTGCCATTGATCAAAGCACCCTTCAACTTGCCAAAAAGCAGAGAACCTGGTTTCAACGGGATCCAAGAAATACGTTGGTTTGACGTCAATAAGTCAATTTCTGAGCTGGCCGATTCGACTGAGTTGAATCGGTTGGTGAGAGAGTTTTTGCTTGCATGATTTTTTGGACAGCCAAGATCCCATTTCCTGGGAGTTGGCCTTTGTAATAAACAGATTTTAGACGCAAGAGGTGATTAGTCGCTGATTAATTGTTACATGCGGACATAGCTTGTAGACACATGGACTCGGTCTGGTATTGAGTACATTCAGTTCGCGTAGAGCCCGACGCTGTTGTTGTTTGAATATTGAGGATTACATTTCCCAGGCTCGTATAACCGGTAGAACACCCTTTGTTTGCGCAGAAGCAGCGAGTTGATGGTAGATGCGAACTAGCGTGGCAGGTGATCCGTTGCCCGCTGATCTGAATAGATTCTCCTGGATTCAGCAGAACATCGCCTAAAGCAAAAGGGGTTTGGGAAAAAATTGTTATAAAGGCCATTAGGGGAAAAAAGTTTCTCATGATCTCATCCTTTCAGTTGCTGGGTATTATTCGGTGCTCATATAAATGCGTTATGCATCAAGGTGCCAGCGGCAAATAGAAAGAATGTAAACCTGGGAGGTGAACGGGCTTGCTTTATTGAGCGCGTAGACTGTCACTTTTGTCAAAAATATAACAGGCGCGAAAAATGAAATAATCCTTTATAATTCCACCTATGAGGCTTGTTCTATGTTTTACACTTTTGATGATTCCTGTTTTGGGCTGGGCCAATTCGTTTTTGGAGTTTAAAGGCGAATCACGTAGTATAACTCAAAGTCTTCTTGCTCAAGGGATCAAATGGGTCGGGAACATTGACATTGAAGTTCTTGATAAAAAAATCTCAGATACTATATGGGATTCTGTGAAGGATAAGTTTTTGATAGGCTCCGGCGAACAGCGTTCGACGAGTATTTGTCTGGGGCTGCGAAAACTGTTATCGTCAATGAACTTTCACTTAAGCTGATCGATCGAAGTATTTTTCCGCAGACAAGTTTGCACGAGGCTCTATGCGCCAATGGATACGATGACGAAAGGTCAAAAATCTCTCTTTCGCTTGATCAAATAGCGAAGGATCCATCAAGAAAATATTTATTTGAAAGGGTCCTTCAAGAATCAATCACGAACCTTGAAGGAAATAGAGTCTATGTAAGTAGATCGGGCGGCACAAGCGTCGGGGGTGGTGGTGACGGAACTGCCATTGAGTTTAAAAAGATTTTGCTAGATATCGCGCTGGAGAACTTTTCCGAAGGTACAGCACCTCACATCAATACTATTCTTGATTCCGACATTGAACCTAATTGGAGTACTCAATCAATATACGATCTTAAGGTCCAAAAACAAAAGGATGGATTTCGCATCGAAATACCGAGTGTTCTTTGGATCCTCTTCGGAAAGAACCAAATCAATGGACGAGACCTTAAGCTAGCGGCAGTTCGGGCTGTCTACAATCAAGTATTTGAAGGAAAGCCGTGAACTCAACTGCCGCACAACTTTTGAGAAATTCTTTTGAAAGGAAGAAAGCCTCTCAGGGCACTTTTTCAATTCGAAGTTTTGCAAAAACCATGAAACTCTCGCCGTCGTTTTTGAGCGCAATTTTGCAAGGAAAGAAGTCGATACCTTTGGCGCGAATTGATCAGATAGCAAAGATTTTAGATTTGGATTTACTGGCACTCACTGAATTGAAGCGAGCCATTGCTCAGCAGGTATTAAATGAACACAATTTTTCAATCAGTAGTCAGGGTTCCGTAACCCATGGTGCCCATAATTATAGCGCATCTGATTATAGCGCATCTGATTATAGTGCTGCTAATCAAAGTGCCTCTAAAAAGTATCGGTCCGCACCAAAATATCAATTCTAGATTTTGGCCAATTGGTACCATGTGGCTATTCTCGATCTTTGTACTTGTGCCCATTTTCAAAAAGATAATGACTGGATCGCGAAACAGCTTGGGATCACAAACTACCAAGTTGAGTTTGCCTTGAATAGACTCCAGGCTCTCGGAGTCCTGGTAGAGACTCAAAATGGCTACAAAAAAGTGACGTCAAAAATGCGTCTAGCCTATCACGAGTCTCATTCGGATATTCGAAAATTCCATGCCCAGATGATTGAAAAAGCCCAAGAAGAGTTAAAAAACAAGGCTTCTCGTGAGGATTTTGAGAAGCGAGAAATCACTAGGATTACGATCGCCACAAATCCCAAAAATGTTCAACGTGCACGTTTAAGATTGACAGAAGCTCTTCATGAGGTCGCGGAAATTCTTTCTGAGGGGGAAGCGACTGAGCTTTATCAAATAAATGCTCAGCTTTTCACTTTGCTAAAATAGCCTGTTCACCATTTGGGTGAACGTTTTATTTCTTCTAAACTAGAAAACTCCTGAATACTCAATTGTGCTCCGCGACAACAACTTAAAGGAGTGTTTATGAAGATCATGTTAATGGCTTTTGTAGTGATGACAATTCAATCGACAGTTTTTGCAGCTGAGAGATCTTTTGTATGCAAAGTCAGCTCATTTAACTACACAAGGGTCAAGGATTTTGGGATTGGCGCCTGGAAATATCAAATGACTCAGACTTACACTGCCCCTGTTAAAAATTTCAATGGAGAATACTCTGAACTCACGCAGACATTGAAAGTCGTTGGTCCCTATGAAATCATTTTTGACGTTCGGTGGGAGGCAACGACGCTCAGTAATGATGACGTCTCAATAAAACACGATCCTAAACTCAGAGTTGAAGCTCGTCTGCAAGAGCGCATGAGCAATGGCAGGTATAGAATTTTGGACACAGCGATTGTCACAGGCCGCCCAGACTACGCGTCGCAAGTCACTCATAAACTTTTTGCGGAGGTTCAGCTTACAAGTCTGGTGGCCCTGAGCGAACATTTAGTCGATCCTAAAATCTCAAACTTCAATATTGCTGAGAATCTTAAAGGCGTCGACGTTGAAGGCCAATTTAGTTTTGCTTGCAATACTGGCCTTTAGATAGAGTTTACAAAGTCTTCCTGGTTAATAACTCATTCATCAATCGACGGGCGGGCAGAGTATCTATTTAAGTTAAAGAAGCTCTAGTTTTTTACTCATTTGATTATATAGATTGGAAAGTGGGCAACGACATAAATGTAGCCCCCACTTTATTCTGGGAGGGTCAATGGCTTAAAGGAACGAATGCAGGTTAGAGGTACCTCGAGATGAAGATCCTTCGAGGGGGGCTTCTCAAGCCACAAGTTGAAATCCTTCAGGATGACTAATTTGGAATCAGCGATCTTACCGTCAGTAAAGTTGATCGAAATTCTCGCTTTTCCCTGGCTTCGATAATAGGCCCAAGGGTCCTGCTGAAGGGGAGGGTAGGTTTCAATTTCGTAATTTGAAATCGAATTCTTGATGACCCTAAAATCGAGGTAGTCGTTAAATTTGGAGTTCATTTGAGGAGTCTTATCTTCGATAGCTAAAATGGGATTTGTTTTCATAATCGCATAGTCGAAATTCGATCTGTAGCCGTCCTTAGTGAGAACGGCTTGGCGTAGATCAACTAAATTCCAGCTGAAATATCCCCCAGGATAGCCATAGTCGCGAACCCCGGTTTTAATGCTCCTCACAATCGTTGGAAAACTAAATTTCGCGTCATAGGTTCTGGGTGCAAAAACGGAAATGTGTCCGGATGAATTATTTGGCAGATAACCAGGAGGATATGCAGCAGGAGGGTCATCATATGCGAAAAGCCCATTCCTCGGAACTGCAGCTTTGCCAGTCGGTCGATTGAAAACAAAAGCGATAGTTCTTTTCTCAAAATCTTCTTTGCTGATCTTTTGGAGGTGACTAATATCAATCGGTGTATAGATTTGTTTCGGTGGGGCAGTCGTCGGCACACACTCAATATTATCACTATCCAAACTAGCCAAAAGGCCTTTCGCAAAGCCTCGGGCTTCAGGCATGTCGGTCTCTTTACTAAGCCCAAGAGCCATCAGGTGGGCGGCCTCATGAACCAATTTCAATTTCACCTCGTCAAGCGTTTTGAAAAACTCATGCTTTGGCCGTGAGTTCACCTCGTAATGGGAGTAGGAATCGAGAAATAACCGAGTGGCGGTGATAAAGGAAGATCCATCTGCGTTCGAAACGTAGTTAAACATAAGGCGTTTACCATATCTGCTCACCTCTGGAATAACGTAATCTTCAGGCGAATCCACAGAAGGCTTCACATCTCGAATGATATCGACCAGTTTTTGTTGAGTCCACCCATTTGGTAAATCCCTATAGATTTCAGGGGAGGAATTGGCAATCTGGCGGGCAAGGTCCTCTGAGGCCCACTTGAGAATAGTGAGGGAACTCTCATCGCCAAAGCTGCCGCCGCCAGTGCTGGATCCATCGGCTTGGATCGTGGGTTTTGCTTCTGTCTTGTTATTTGGCGCTTGGCTCGATTTATAACAGCCAAACGTTAAAAAACAAGTGTAAATTCCGATAGTTAGTTTGGAAGCAAGTTGATCCATGAATAGCTCCAATTCAAAAATATGATAAGCATTTAGCGTGCCAAATAGATCAATGGCCAACTCTGCAGAAGTCTAAGTTCGAATTAGTCAAAAGAAAAGATTATTTAATGCAAATTACTAGTGTAAATTAATAATTCACTTAATTTAAAGATACAGTTTTTCGGAGAGGCGCGGAGGAATGAAAGAAGGGAAGAAGTTAAATCTATGGTCATCCATGACTCAGGGCCTCTGGGCCGGCCCTGAAGCCCGCCGTTGAACGTTCGTCGTGAGCGTCCAAGCAAAAAGAATCAGATGATGGAATCAACATCCGGCTTTGTAACGAAATTTGTTGTGCGATGAACACATCGGCCTTAAATTGAAGGGCTCATTCCCTCCGCCGGCAAACCGAGGATGGACGTGGTCAACTTCAAGAAACAGTTTTGACCCGCAAATCCTTCCAGTCCTTGAATCCTTAAACTGACACCCAAGATTTGGACTCAAAATGATTTTTTGACCGAGGATGGAATCGGTTTCCCAGAGATATTCTGAGTGCCTTTGACTTCCACCGCGGAATTTGACTCCGTGCTGGGGGACGGTGACCTGTGCTTTTTGACGGAAGTATTGACTCCGGTTCGCTGTTTCACATAGCGCTGCGCAAGACTCGTAATCACCTCAGCAAATGTGGCCCCGGGCAGGGCGTGGGATAACAGCTCCTTCGCTCGATCTAGAATTTCCATTTGCTCTTTGCTTAAGGTCAATTCAATTCTGACAGATTCATCTTTCTGAATTTTCTGCTTGAACTGAGTCTGCGGTGATAGGTTAAATTCCTTGGCCAATATCAACTCACTCTCTGGCCCGGTTTTATTCTCGAGCCTTGCAAGAAGGTCCCTCTTTTCACTTGGCAAAAGCTGAGTCTTGTTTTCTTTCTTGGCAAGTCTGAGGACCTGCTGAACCTGAGAAACTTGGGTTAACTTCAAGGTCCCATTTTCGATCTTGTTTCCAAGCCCTGGCACTTGCTGCATCATTTGCGCGGCATCGATTCGGCGCTGGGCACTGGCCGGAGTATAGCCGATCTCCCTGATCAAGTAATCAAACAAACTGGAGCAGGCCATTGGAAGGTAGAGCTTTCGCAGATCGATCTCGATAATAATTTGCAATATTTGATGGGTCAGTTTGCGCTCTTCGGCCACTCGGTTTTTAAGTTCGCAATGGAGCTCTTCGTTTTTGAGCTTGGACAAGTTTTCACAGACAGATTGAAGTGATTGAGCCACTTCGGAGGAGTTAATTTTTTGAGTCAGGGTTGATTCCTTTCTGGTGGTTGAAATTTCAGAAGGAGTATAGCATGGGTTTTTGGAGTGCATTTTTTAGGTTTTTGCGAAAGGAAATAGTCATTGGACGAGACAAATAGATTGCCTACAAATTGTTAAAACGGCCCCCGGTGTGGCGACCAACGATAGGAGCCGGGACCGCCGCATTTTCATTTTTTTCGTAAATCAGAAGCCGTCTGGTGAAAGAAAAAAAGTCGTCAACGGCAAAGTGCATGACAAAGAGCATGATAAGCAAAATATTAATATTAATGTAACTGGCCAGCCTTCGACGGGCAGATACTCAATTTGATAGATAAGCTCCAATCAAATTAAACCTGCATCTCCACAAATTCCAGAAAGACCTTGGAATTAGGAAATGGTTTGGACAACGAGGTGCCCTTTTGCGGCAGCTGGATCCGGATTGACACCTGCATTAGGGGTTACTTTCCCAGAGTCATTGGTTACACTCATGCTGGTATCTTCGAGATGAAGAACGGCGGAGAGGGAGCGACCACGAAGGCGGCCTGCGAAAAAACCAAAAGAGCTCTTTTGAGTAGCCCTTTTGGCTTCATAATTTATTCTGAATATAATTTTCTGCGTTCAACTTAACTTAACCTGAATAGGTAATCTAATTTATCTAGTAAACGTCAATGGCGCCAATACATTTGCCAGAGAGAACGTACTCATTGTAAAATAGCTGAATCTTGAAGGAGAGGCCTTGCTTTATTACTTCACTCAGCAAATTGAGGTTTCCAAGCACGTCCCGGGAAGCCTTAAATCGTGGATCCTTTGCGAGGTCTGAATCCCGACTAAATCCACAAGTGTACATATTGATAATTTCAGGCTGGCCATTCCAACGATTTCCTGTATGTAGAAATAGGTCAAAACCCATACCATTGTGGCTTAGATCAGCTCCATTGGCAGTTCGTTCAACCCAACCAATGATGGAGGAGTCGCACTTGGTGATGTACTCAATCATTCCCTCATTCTTGAAGAGAATATCAGTTGCTGGATCGCATGTTTCGTCAGGCGTGACTGCATAGAGATAGCCAGTCTCGGGGGTTAGTCCAAAATGTTCAGCTGAAATTTTTCGTGCTTGGGCCGACAGAGTTGCCGAGAGAACCAATAAACCAACAATTATCATTTTTTCCATACGTTCCATCCTTTGTGTGTGCTCCGAAGAGCGGTTTTGTGCTCACAGTGAGCGGTTATGTGTTTGTTTGCCTGAAACGCAATGTAGTCGAACCTCATGCCTGGCGATAGATTAAATTAATTAATCATATATAATTATATTAATGGATTTATTAAATTAGGAATTTGATCGAACTATGACGAGGGGAAAAATCTATTCCCCGTAGACTTGTTTTATATGTCTTATAGTCTTGGTAACGGCCTTTCTCATGGATTTGCGAAGCCTGGGATTATCGGAGCGTGAATTGAGCCAGCCAAGCATGAGAAGTTTTCGAGCCGTCACTAAAAACGGTAGAATTTCTTCGTCGTGGGAGTCCCATTCTCGTTCCGTTTTGTACCCAGAGATCAAAGCCTCTTGATATGTCGATAACATCTTTTGATTTTTCAATCCGAGTCGATTTTCGATGGAGACTAATGGAATAACAAGGTCATAGGACAGGAATCCGAACCCGCTGTCGTCAAAATCAATTGGACCAACGACGTCCTTGACCATTATGATATTCCCAAAATGGAGGTCAGCGTGAATTAGGCCCTGTCTTTGGGGAAATCTTTTTTCAAAAGCGCTCAGCTTTTTGAAAATATTTCGTCGAGTTTTAGAGATCAATTTCTGGTTGGCTGTAGATACGCCGGACAAGGCTTCGATTGAACCAAACTTTGTCATTTTGCCAACGAGCCCCTGAGCCGTCCAGTATCGTCGATGCCGAACCTGAGATTTTGGAGTGCAATTTTGCAGGCGACCGAGAGTTCTTCCGACCTCAAAGAGGTGGCGGGGTTGAATTGATTTATCAATGAAATGTCCGTCGATCCATTGAAATAGGCAGACAAATCGAGCTCTGGGAACACTCTCGACAGAAACAGTTTCAACTAGTTTGTTGGTTTTTGAGGGAACTGGGATGGGAACCAAAAAAGACTTTTCTTTTGCGAGATGTGCAAGCCACTTCAATTCTTCTAAAATAGCACCTTTTGTGTGATAACCGTCTCGGTGAATTCTTAAGAGAAACTTTTTTCCGCTCTCTGAGACAACTTGAAATGTCGTATTTTCGCCGTGATGTATAAAATGTAGAGCGCGAACGCGTACAGGAAATCTTACCAGAGCATTCATTGCTAATTTCCTGAGTCTCCGAACCTGTGCTAAATAGCTTGCCTGATTGAACGGAGTCATGGCAAGTTTCCGGAATTCTCGGGGCCCGTGCAATTGCTTAAAGTGATATCTTGAAGATCAATTGTTCCATTGAACACTACGTTCAGGTCACACGAGTAGATGAAGGAAACTTCGTCTGAAGTGACCATTTCAATGTCCACTCGTTTAATACGATCTGAGGTGCCCAGGATTTTGTTCACAAGAGTGCCCGTCAATGATGTTGGTTGAACTCGAATCTCTTTGAGGGTGAGAGCATTTTCCTGCCGAAACTGCTGCTCCTCTGGACGGTTTGCTAGATATAATCTGGCGTATCTAACGTAGTCAGAATCAGACAGGCCGGGGGATTGGCGGCCTTGGAATGTAAAGAAGAAAATAATGCAAGGGGGAGCAAGCCGATAATGCCAAAAAAATTGTTTCACTGTTATACTCCTCGATCCTTTTGTTGCCTGTTTAAAGTTCAGACAGATAGCACATAAATGGAGACTAAGACCTCTCAAGTGTTCCCCGTGTGGACCTCTATAAGCACCTTGTGATGAAGGGCCAACTCTCATCATCCGCCCCCAACACGCAAGCAAAAGCATTGCCAAGCCAAAATCTAGGGGGGAAGTTTGGTGGACTCTCTTCTTCGCTAGTTTCCTGTATCCGTGAGCAATTGAATAAGGGGGGACTTTGGTCTTTCGAGCCGACACCCAATAAGCTGTCAGGCAGGTCAGAATAATCACAGGAACGGCAATGATGGCGGACATCCACAGCTCTGGGAGGATCATAAACGGAATATCTCGAGAGATCCCCGCCGGGCGAAACTGAATTCCCGAGTTGTTAAGCATGAGGGCTATCCCCTGGGACAGCAGAATTCCGACCACGACACAGAAAAGTGAGATCAGCAGGTTTTCCTTAAAAAAAATACTTGCAAGCTGTCGTGGCGTATAACCAATCGCACGCAGGGTCCCAATTTCTCTGGTTCTTTCGATGATCCCAATTGTAATGGTATTCACAACAGAGAGCACGACAGCGCCAAGAATCAAAATAAAAAAGAATCCTCCAATCGATAGGATAAATCCCATTGTGCCTGCGTAAACCATACCCACATCATCTCCAAAAAAGGGATAGAGCTCAGCCGGTATTTGCAACTTTTCAAAATCATTCTTAAGTTGCTCAAGCAAACGAGAGGTTGCAGAACTCTCTTTAAGATAAAGGGCTAATGAGCTGATTCCTTCAGTGAGGAGAAGGTTTTGCAATGAGGCAAGTGTCAGCACAACACTGAAGTCTTCTAGATAGGGATAACCAGTTGAGTGTTCTGGTCCCAGGTGACCGTTGATGGCATTAAAATCACCCAGGAAAGATTTTGCTGCAATCTGGACATCCCTTTTGGTTTCAGGCAATCGATGAAAAGGCCTGAGTAGACTTATCAACTCGCCAAGATCTGCGGTGATTGAAATAGATTCGGGATTTACGCCCGCCATCTCTGAAAAGTTTTTTTCTTGATCGGTCGGAAGCAGGGACGGTGTGAACTTCCTGACATAGGAATGGTTCTTCACAAACTTGTCGATTTGAGGATCTACGCCAAGCATAAGAATGGGCGTTGAGGTTGTTCCGTTTGAGAGAAGGCCCATTCCAGTTAAATAGGATCCGACCTTTTCAATCTGCCCAGAATATCGCGAGAGAACTTCTTCAATCTGGACGCGCAATTGAGGATCTATTTCATATTTTTTTGGTTTGGCAGCGAAATTGGTTAGACCGTCCTTCTTAGTAATCACAATATGCCCACCATGATTTACATAGACAGCCAGCGCTTGAGTCGATTTTTCAACATAGAGAATATATCCTCCGGTGAGAATAAGTCCTAAATAGCCAAAACAAACAGTAAAGAGTGTCGCTAAAGTTCGCCTGCGATTTCTGAAAATATTTTTTAAGGCAAGCTTCCAAAGTAAGTTCATTCTTTCCTTCTTGTATAGCTGAGTGAACCCAGTGATATTCTTATGTTAGATGATGGGCGGACTAAATACGAAGAGTTGTTTAAAATGACTCGACCTTGGATGGGCTAGACTGGGATCAAGATCAAGATCAAGTAAATGTGTTCAATAGAAACTTAAGAACATAATACTTGAATTTTTGCGGTAGGGGTAATTTGACCTCAAATTTAGCTTGTTCCATGGCCTTTATATTGTGTGCAACAAACAGGACCGGGAATAGTGGGGTCCATTCAAAATTTAAATTGCCGAATTGACTTTGTTTAATCAGATTTTTCAATTCGTTGGGTGTATATGATGCTAGATACGAAGCTTGAACTTCTTGATAAAATTTGTTTCCAACTGGAAGATCATATTTTTTGGAAAACCACAGTCTGGTATGTTCCCGCTTAAACCGTATGAGATCTACCATAAAAAAAGTGCCGTGAGGCTTGAGCAATCTATGAATTCCTTCGACTGTTGATGCAAACTCATCATCTGTTTGACAATAGTGACCTGCAAAATTCCAAGAAATCAAATCAAAGGTTTGTGGTTCAAAAAAATTTATTAAGTTTTGTCATATCCCCGGTTGTTATCTGAACATTCTTAAGGTTTTCTTTTTTGATAGTGTCGTGAGCTTTTTTGACTTCAGTTTACCTTTCAATTTTCATTTAAGGGCCACTTTTTTTAAAGAGCACTTCGAACCTACCCATGATATCACTAAAAGTTGTGGGTGCTTGCCCAGCTCCGCTTCGAATGTGTTCAATCAAAATCTGGTTTAAAAGAGGCCAGGGCCTGAATTTTATCGCCAAGTCGTTTGACCTCTTCGGTTGCGCCTTTGGCTTTGGCTGCCGAGAGTTTGAGCTCGAGGAGTCTTTGCTCTTCAGCGACCACGGTCTTGATCGTGGAATGTTCAGCGATTTGTTTTCGAATTCTTCTTTCAATTTCAAGCCGACCTTCATTTGTGGTAGCTTCGAGATTTTGGAAAAAATCTTTTCCCCCCATTTTTGAAGTGAGATCTCCGGCTCGAGTGTTATTGCGAATGGTCTCGCCAATGGCGTCCAGAATTTTATCGCCAGCTTTGGTGCCCTGCTCAAAATAATTAATGACATGTAAGTTATTGAGTTTAATTCCAAGCATGACTTTGTCTTTCTCACTCGTGAAATGGGCTGTGATCAGCCGCTGACTCTCTGGATGGTTCGCATCGATGACACCCGTATTCCCACGGGTCGGTATTTCAATTTGAACTGGCACCCTTTGACCTGAACCCTTGGGGATTTCCTCCCATCGAGTGACTATGGTGCGTTGGTTTCTTTGAGCGTCTTCGTAAACTGCTAGAACCGAGTCTCCGAAGCGTTTTTCGGTTTTCGGACGGGTGCAATCTCTAGATGGCTTCCTCGATTCCAGTCAGGTTTTTCTTGGGGTTTCGGTTGTGTATTCCGCCAGGAGGGAGATGCGATCGGAGGTCTTACATAGGGTCTATAGTCCAGATCGGGTTTATCCATTGGTGGCCTGGAATCGAGATACTTTTCTGCTGATAAACCATGGCGGAGTTTGTCAGATCGTTTTCCAACGGTGGCCTGTGATTCAGCAAGCTGAAGGACATTTTCAAGAGAATCGTCAACACCGAACTGGGCTGAGCCTATTGAAACATTTGGGCCATAGATTTTATCGAGATCCTCGAGTCTGGCTTTGCTTTCTGCAGTTGGTGAGGCCTGATAAGCAGCTTGCCTTGCTTTTCTCTCGTCCTTGAAGATTTGCATACCTGGGCCATCAAGGTCATCTTTGACCAGATTTTGGATTTTCTTCAGTATGGCTTGTGCTTTGAACGGATCAGGTTCTGCGATTTCGAAAACAAACTCATCCCCACCCCAGCGAGCCACACTGACTTTGCCTTCGCCAGCTTTCATGATTTTACTATACACATCGAGAATGAGAGCATCTCCGGCCTTTCGACCCGCTTGAAACTCGCTATTGACCTTTCCGACGCTCGCGACATCCAGAAAACCAACATGGGTTTTGCCGGATCTTGCCTTGAGCATGTTCTGAAAAAACGTTCGGCAGCTTGTGTAATTGCAATCAAGGGCTCCAGTCGATTTATCAAAATAGATTTCACCCCATGAAATTTGCACGGAGCCATCTTTGAGTTTTTCAGCCGATTCATAGTAATGAACAGTCTCCCCATTTTTTCGGGTGCCTTGGAGAATTCGGAGATTATCTGGAAGTGTCGGCCACGGCTTTAAGTCAACCGGCTTAAGATTGTCTGCTGGGATTTTTGAAATTGAAGGCAAACTGCTGGTTCTGTGTTCGGTGCCGGCAAATTTTTTCTGCGGACTTCTGCGTTCTCGTTCTACCTTTCCGAGATCTGATGAGGCCGTGGCCGCGGACTCTTCAGCACGTTTAGAACCTTTCTGGATAAATTGAAGGCCTTTTTTTCCTGCTTCAACAACGTAGGGGGCTCCCACTTTGACCGCACCGAGGGTGCCCGCGCTGATTGCAATGTCAGCGGGTAGGGATTCAAGAGCATCCCGACCGAGTTTCCGTCCGTCGAGACGTTGCTCAGGAGTGAGGGCAGGCAGGTAGTCGGAAATCCGTTGATGACGATCTCCTCGAAAAAAATTCTGAGTATGCTGTGCGGATTGTATTGCACTCAGGCCTGCGAAAACCACGGCTGTGGAAGGGCAGGCCACGGTGGCAGCCCCAGCCAGCACTCCTGAGGCCAGACTTCCAAAACAGGTCAGTCCAAGTCCAACTCCTGCACCCAGAAGACCGAGCGTTTGATTGGGGGAAAGGATCTCTAAAGGATCTAGTATCTTGCAGGCGCAAATTTCTTTTTGAAGCCGGCGTTGCTTGAGGGGGTCAAAGATCCCTTGAAGAGTGTTTGCCGTGACGTCTCTGTTCACTGAGAAAGCTGTGCAGGGATCAGTCTGACACAAAAACGCAAAACTCTCCACGCTTTTAATGAGATGGCCCCTCATCGCCTCAATGAGCGCCTTCTCGGCCCGAAGGGGAAGGTCGTCAAGGTCATGGATTTTCTGAGCGATGAGTCCAGTTGAAGTACAAACCAATCGATCACAATCCTTCCGATTTTTTGAGGAGGAAGGCACTGCAGTCGTTCTTAAAGACAAGGTCGGTTTGTCGGGAAAAAGATATTCATCGAACCAAAGGCCTTCCGCCACAGAATTCATTTCATTGGTTGGGATGCCGAAGGCAGCCTCAAGTTCACTTCCTAACAGTGGGGGGTGAACTTGCGCTGTCATAGGAAAACTGACCTGAATCTTTTCGAGACGCTTTTGGGCCATTGTCTTCGTTGGTTCGCGGAGGTAGTTGTCCTGGAGAAGGCGGCGGAGGCGAGAAGACTCAATAAAAGCGAGAAGGTACTTTTTTTTCAGAACCTTTTTGAGATTTTTGGTCGTCGCGGGGCTCATTCGAAAATCCAGCGACCTCTGCTCAGGATTGGTCAGGATCTTGTCAAGACTTTCGCTGAGCGGACCGGCGCAAGACTGTTTTGTTTGTTGAATTGCTCTGCCAAAGAGAGACTTATCCACATAGACAGGTTCGGAGCTCATCCACTCGGCAAGGGCTAAATTTTCGACGAATGAAATTTTTGCGTTTTCAAAAAGATTTTTTTTAACTGCACGACTCGCAGACTCCACCTCGGAGACCTTGGATTGAAATCGAACGATCTCTTCTAAGGGACTGGTCGCTGGGGGAACCAAAGCGCTCGTTTTCTGGCAGGCCCGGGGAGTGACCTCTTCACTTATGGATTTGCAAAATTCACTTTTGCCAAGGAGGTCATCAGGCTCAATGGCTTGACAGAGGCTCCCCACCAAAAAAAATGCGGAAAGTCTAAGAACCATTTTGTTTGCAGGCATTCGAACGCCAAAGCGTCAGCTCAGTGCGACGGAGATTATTTTTCGGATTGAATCGATAGGCCAAAGCTTCCATCCAGTTGACAGTAAAGCGAGCCTCCTCAGTCCAAGGTTTGTTAGCTGCCAAACTTTCCAAATTCGCAGCTAAGACAACTCGATCTTGGCAATTTGAGATTGACAGCGTACTCAGATTTTCCTCTGAAATTTCTAAAAATTGAAATTGGGCGGTTTTCATAAAGGCGGTTGGAATCCACTCGGGCGACTGGTTCACTCGGTAAATAGATTTAATTTGTGGATTTTTATCCAAAAAAAGAGCCATTTGGATAATGTTATTTTGCGCGGGTTGGAAAGTTGCCGTTCCCCAAAGCGCCAAATTAATGACAAAGGCACTGGCGAGACGTTTATAATGGCCATGGGTCCAGAGGGAGGCTAGCCATGGCGTTAAGAGCACCAAAATAAACGGAAGCAGCGGGATCAGGAATCTTTCGAATTTTTGAGCAAACAAGGAATGTAAAAATATGAATAGGATGCTCATAATAAGCAAAGCGCGATATTTCTTTAAATAGTCAACAAGCCAAGTTTTGTCGACTTTATGAAAAACAAAGGGAGCCCAAAACATCAAGAGAAGCATTAAGGGATAGAAGGTCCAGGGTTGGTTGCCGTACTCATGGCCATGTTCAAAATTATAATTAGTCAGGGCATGCAAAGAAAAATGCCAACTGCCGCGAAGAAATAAATCCGGAAGTCCCGAGACTGCAAAGAGAATTGCCCCCAGGAGGCCCGCCCAAATAAGATCCCCAAAGCGGCGATGGAGCACAGGCAAAATCAGAAAAATTAGGGCACAAAAGCCAATTTGGGGACGCAAAAGAAAACTCAGGGTGACGGCGACAATTCCAAACAAAAGAAAATTTAGCTTTGGTTGTCGATCATATTTCAAAGCGAAGATCCCAGCCCAGCTCAGCCATGGGGCAGCTAAGGATTCAAACATCGGTCGAGAAAGGGCGAAGGGTGCGGCAAAGTAAAAGCCCAAAAGAAGAGTCAAAATTCGCATTTCAAGGTCCGAAAGGGACTCTCGCCAAGCATAAAACGAACCGAAGACAAGCAAAAAGCTCAAAAGTCCAAGGACGACGACGACAAACTGATATTGAGCAAAGGGGTTCTCAATTCCAAGTTTTAAGGCCCCTTGGGCTGTCACGAATAAAGGCCACAGTTGGGTGGGGGATTTGACGTCGTCGGTTCCAACTAAGGTGCTGAGCTGGGAACTTTGTGCAGGAATATAGCGAGTAATACCTGTCCAGTACTCATCAGTTCCCATAAAGCCAGGATTAACCAAAGTGACAAGAACATAAATCAAGAAAACAGGGAGTAAATATTTAAACAAAAAACGGCTCCAAATAGACAGAATGATCATTTGAAGGTTCAAGGAATTCAGGAGTTGGTGATTCTGGTGGAATCAAGCAATACAGACCATAGGGAATCTTGGCCGTGATCCAATGTAAGGGCGGACGCAAATGTATTTGATCTCGCATTTGTAAATACACCAAGAAATCGTTAGGTCCAGCCGAATCGAAAGCCGCATCCAGGAGAGTTTCAAAAATATCAGGGTGGTCACTCAAAACAAAATTCAAATAGGTCATTTGAAGTGAGGTCTCAAGCTTCAAGCGATTGACGGGTTTTGTCAGTGGGCGAGTCCAACCCCAGAGATTTCCAAATTTCAAAAACTGGCGAAAATTATGGGCGCGTAAGTCATAATTATAGGGAATCAGGCTTTGGACTTGATGGGATCGCCAAGGCGCTAAGCAGCCAACAATATTATCATGGGGATCGACGGCGACCAAAAAATCACTGAGCTTCAGATCTTGCCATCGATCGAATTGGGCCAAAATCGTTTTTCGATCGAACCAAGGCAATAAGTCCATTTTTGTCGTCTTTTGGAGCATATAATACATAAGTTCTTCTTCGCGAGAAGAAGAGGCCCGAATGATTCGAACCGAAGGGAGAGGGGATCGAGCCCAAGGCCATCGACCATGAAGGGTAATCAAATTAAATCGCCGATAGAGATGATAACGAGGAAAGGGTCGTTTGATTTGCCTGGGTCTGACAAAAGTGTTTAACGCTTTTGTTTCGGACATATTCAACGTTGAAAACAAATGATCGACATGATGGTGATCTTTTAATTCTTGAATCAGAGGCAAAAAGAGCTCACCCCAGCCCAAAATCGCTTTCCTGTTTTGGGCGATTCGAAGATCTCGACCGATGGCGACTGTCTGCTTTTTATCTCCGAGCATGACATCCTGAATGACAAAGGAGACACAACCCAAAATTTCCGAAGAATCATTTTCTTCCAAAATAAAAGTACAGTATCGGTCGGACTGAATTATATAAGGGGAAAAAAAGGAACGAGGTCGTTCAATTTTAAGATCGACTGGGCCCGCAATGACAAATTGATGATAAAAAGCCCGAAGTTTTTCGTCATGCTCTGGTCCAGCGAGAACGAGCCTCATGCTTTTGGGTCCCAAAGGATATCTGGTAAACCAGCTTGGTGCTGTATCCATCTGGCCGCAGTAAATAAGTAATCACTCAAGCGATTCAAATAGATCAGCGCCAGGCTGTATCTTTGATCTTGAATTGAAATTTCGGCACAACGCCGCTCACCGCGGCGGCACAGGGTGCGGCTCATATGCAAAAAAGCAGTCACCTGATGACCCGCTGGAATAATAAAGTTCTTCAATGGTTGAAGCTCTTCGTCAAGACTATCGATTTCGTTTTCTAGAAATTCAATATGAAAATTTTCAATTTGTGTCAGCTTCTGAAAACTCTCGTCACTGACTGTTGCGAAGAGACTTCCCAGAACAAAAAGATGATTCTGAATGCGAAACAAGGAAGCATCAAAGCTTCTAAACTTTTCTTCAGTCCCTATGAGATTGCTCTGAATCAAGGCAGCTCGAACAAGGCCTAAGCTTGAATTTAGCTCATCCAAGGTTCCATAGGCCTCAACACGAGGGTTAAATTTTTCGACACAAGACCCGTCGACCAGTCTTGTCATTCCTTTGTCGCCTATTTTTGTGGTGATTTTCGCCTTCATAAGCCTCTTATTTTGTGTCAAACTCAGTTTCTAGATTTAGGTTCTCGTTGTCAATATCTGTGCGTCTGCGCTGGGGAGAGTTGAAAAATGGCTAATCTACTTGTGACAATTCCTCATTCTGGGGAACGGATACCCGAAAAACTCACACCCTGGCTTTTGGGTCTCCCAGAGAAGATTCTGATGGAGGATGTGGATCGATTCGTCGATCAACTTTATCTGCCTAGCATTTTGTCCCTTGGGATTCCCTTTGTTAAGACTGAATGGCATCGCTATGCGGTGGACTTAAATCGGATACCGACTGATGTAGATCGGTCAAGCGTCGAGGGGGCGCCTTTGCCGAAAGGGACCCACCCACGAGGATATCACTGGGTCGAGACAACCTATCAAGATCAACTGATGCCCCAACCCATGACTTCGGAGACTCACAAGTAGTTGACTCGATTAATCTATGACCCATTTCATCAGGCAATTGGAAAAATCTATCAGAACTTCAAAGCAACAAATGGTTCGGATTCACCAATTTTTCATCTCGATGCCCACAGTATGCCTTCTTTGGGGACTTCGATGCATCGGGATCCTGGGCAAATACGGGCAGATATTGTCATCAGTGATTGTTTGGGAAAGAGCTGTAGCCCTCGCTTTCGGGATTTGGTCCTTGCGGCCTATGCTGTGGCCGGCTTTAAAGTGGCCTACAACTGGCCGTATTTTGGGGGGAGGGTGACCGAGCAGTATGGCGACCCTGGGCATCAAAAGCATCATGCGATTCAGGTTGAAATTAGAAGAGATTTATATATGGATGAGTCCACAAAGAAGCTGAAGGCGCAATGGTCGGAGGCTCAGCAGAAAGTATATCAAGCAATCAACTATATTTGCCTGAGGCTACCGACTTTGATTGAATAATTGATTGAATAAAGGACCATGGACTCAATGAACTTGAATAAAACTGTATTTTCACCACGAAAAATAATCAAACAACTGGCTTCTTTGAAGTTAGCAGTGATCACCATTTCGATGATCGCAATTCTGACCGCCATTGGGACCTTTGTTGAAGCCCGTTATGATGCCACGGCAGCTCAAAAATTGGTTTATCAATCCATATGGATGGAATTGGTGATGGGAATCTTCGCCATCAATTTGACCGCAGTAATTGTGGATCGGTATCCGTGGAAACAACGACATCTCGCTTTTATTTGCGCGCATGTGGGAATTCTCGTGGTGCTGTTTGGACAATATTTATCAAATAATTATGGTTTGGATGGTTCAGTCAGAGTTGGGGTGGGGGAAAGTAATAATTTTGCTGTGATTCCTGGCAAAATTGACCTCACTGTTTATTCTTCCTTTGATGGGTCTAGTTATACGAAACTTTTGGCAAGAGAAGTGGATTTCTTTCTGTCGCCACCCACCTCGAACAAACCAGTTATTATCCCAACCGATCAAGGTGAAATTCGCCTGACTGAATATCAAAAGTACGTAGTTCCTTCTCGAAAGGTTGTGGCCTCTGATCAAGTCCGGGCCGGGGCGGGCCTGCGTTTTCAAATGCATAATGACAAAGTGAATGTGGTCGAGTGGCTGGTGCAAAGAAATCCGAACCATGTGGCGACCCACGATTTTGGACCCGCGCAAATTCACCTGGGCCCTGTTCCGTCAGAGGGCTCCGGAAAGAATGAGATTTATTTATTTCCTGATGAATCTTTATCCGGGAAAATAAGATATGCAGTTTTCAAGAAGGAGAACAAACTGGCGGCCTTGTCCGGGGTCGTTGAAGAAGGCGGGACTGTCACTCCTGGATGGATGGGTTTAGAACTTCGAATATTGCGTTATTTTCCAAGAGCCGTTGAAACTTGGGAACTTAAGCCCAAAGATCGACCCACCCCGCTCACGACTGGGGCCGTGAAGGTTGAGTTTCAGAAGCAGGAGCATTGGTTGCTTCTGAATGATACACTTAAATTGTTTACAGAAAAAGCCGCTTATATTGTGACCTATGCGAGCCGAAGAGAAGATTTGGGTTTTCCAATTAAACTAGATAAATTTATCATGGATCGCTACCAGGGAACTATGCGGGCGGCCAGCTACCGCAGTCAAGTCACAGTGCCAGAGGTGGGCGCCGTGGAAATTTCTATGAATGAGCCTTTGAAGTATAAAGGATTAACTATTTATCAGGCCAGTTTTGAAGACAGCCCCCAGGGTGAACCTGTGGCTTCTGTATTTTCAGTGAATAGAGATCCTGGGCGAGTTCTAAAATATTTGGGATCCCTTATTATGACTTTAGGGATTATTTTGTTATTTTATTTCAGAAAAAAAGCCCAAGTGGCAAAGAAAAATGAGGTTCAGGGATGAGATTACTAATTGCTGGAATGATGGTTTTGACGATGGGGATTTCTTTGAACTGGGCCGCAGCTGAGGAATCTCCCACCAAGGCAAATTCAGGGAGCTTTTTGCCAGGAATATGGTCAGCGCCAGTGGGTGAGGCCCTGCGTGGACTTCCGGTGCAGGATGCCGGAAGGATCAAACCCTTTGACAGTTTTGCTCGAGAGCTTTTGGAAATGATTTATGGGAAGACGACTCTTGAAGGAAAGCCAGCTTATGAAGTTGTTCTGACGTGGCTGCTATCGCCTCAGGCATGGCAAGGGAAGGAGTTGTTTGAGGTTCGAAATCATGAAGTTCTTAAAGGGCTCGGTCTTGACCCTGAGCGAAGATATTTTAAGGGCGAAGAGATTTTTTCAAACGAACGGTTTTCAACTCTCCGGCAAGAATTGCAAGAGAAAAGAGAATCCAAGGAAAAATTGACCCCCTATTTTCAATCTCTTGGACGACTTGAAAATCAGTTTTATATGTTCACAGAAATGGCATCAGGAAGACTCTTGAAGTTAGTTCCTGAAGCCGCGTCCGCTCAGGGCGTGGCAGGGTCATGGGTTGGGGTGGACCGACTTGAAGGCGAAACTCAAGCGGCTTTTATGGTCCTCAGTCGAAAGTTTATTGAGCGAATTGGTGTGATGGCGCAGAAGGGCTCCCATGAAGACTTGCTTCGAGCTTCAGAAGAATTAGATTTGGCGGTTAAAGAATTTAAAAGAAAAGCTCGTGAGAGCAGTCCGAATCTTTATCCATCAGATGGCCTCGCGGACTTAGAGGTTCATTATAATTTATTTCACCCATTTCGGTGGAGTTATATTTTCTATCTGTTGGCAGCGTTTTTATTGTTGTTTGTCTGGATCACAGACAAGGGGCGATTGATGCCTGGGGTTTGGGCTCTTTTTGGCATTGGTTTTTTGCTTCATATTTATGGTTTTGGACTGCGGGTCTATTTGGCGGGCAGGGCCCCTGTTTCAAATATGTATGAGACTGTCGTTTGGGTCTCCTTTGGGAGCGTGCTCTTTGCCGCTATCCTCGAAATGATCTATCGATTTAAATTTATTTTGTTAGCAGGTCTCTGCGTCGGTATTTTTGGAATGGTTGTGGCAGGTTCTGCTCCAGCCATTTTGGATCCATCGCTGCAGCCCTTAGAGCCGGTGCTTCGGAGTAACTATTGGCTGACAATTCATGTGATGACGATCACCATCAGCTATGCTGCATTTTTTCTAGCGATGATGCTCGGAGATATGGCCTTATTCTACACGATTCGAGGTGAGGAAGCTAATCGTGAGAAACTAAAAGCCCTCACTCTGGCAATTTATCGAGCAAAACAAATCGGAGTTTCCTTTTTGGCTCCTGGAATTATCCTCGGCGGAATTTGGGCTGACTACTCTTGGGGTCGCTTCTGGGGCTGGGATCCAAAGGAAACCTGGGCCTTGATTGTTTTGCTGGGTTATATTGCGGTTCTACATGGGCGAATGGTGGGTTGGATTAGAGATTTTGGAATGGCCGTCTCTGCAGTTTTAACATTTTCTTTGGTAATTATGGCCTGGTATGGGGTCAATTTTGTCCTCGGTGCGGGTTTACACTCCTACGGATTTGGAGCGGGTGGCATTGAATATGTGGCGGCCTTTGTGTTTTTGCATTTTTTATTCGTCGTATATACTGTTTTGGTTCGGCGAGCTCGGGCTCAACTTCAATCGCAAACTAAGACCTAACCTACGAAAAGGAGATTTTCGATGATCCCTCGACTTCAACTTTTGGCTCTCGTCGGCTTGGCTTTTGTGAGTTTTGGCTGCCAAACCTCTCCTTTCTTGATTCCATTGAAAGGTATTGGAAAGCTGAGTTTGCGGGTCAGACAGTCACCTCATGGAAAAGCGAAATTCAGAATGGGAGAAGTCCTGATTTTTTGAAATACGTGGGTGATAGATAAACTTCAGATTGAGGGCGAAGCGATGATTGATCAGGACTCTGAAACCTCCAAAAACATAGATTATTGCAAGATTCTGACGGATGAGTTGCAGTCGAGAAAACAGCGCAATCCGAGCTATTCGCTCCGAGCCTTTTCTCGAGATTTAGAGGTGTCCTCAGCTCGCCTCAGCCGAATTCTATCTGGCAAGGCCGCGCCTTCGCGAACTATGTCGAGAAAGATTGGCGCGAAGCTTGGTTATAAGGGGGAAACTCTCGATTGGTTTTGCGCCTTGGTCGAGGCTCGTCATGGGAAAAATCAACAAGCCCGAAAGGCATCCTTGGAGTTTCTGCAACGCTACAACCACGGAATTGGCACAAAAAAAATTGAAACTAAGCATTCCTTTGGTTGGAATTGGTATCATTTTGCAATCCGAAGATTGACTCAACTTCCTGACTTCCAATCCGATTGTGCATGGATTGGGAATAGACTTGGTCTTGGATTGAAGAAGACCAAGGAGGCAGTTCAAGAATTGGTGACAGCGGGGTCGCTGGCTATTGTTGATGGACGTATCGAGATACGCGAGAATTATGATGTCTATTTTGGCGGCGATAGAAATAAAGTCCGCGAAAAGATGGAAACGGATTTGTTTGCTCGACAGCTTCCATCTGTTCTTAGTCCAAGTCGTGAAAACTCTTATCATGCTCGCCATTTCTTCACGCTCAACCGTGAGCATTTTGAAGAGTTGAGGGCGCTGATCAAGTCCTTTGAAAGTAAGGTTGATGATTTAACCTATCGAGCCGAACCTCCCAATGACCTGTTTTGTCTGAGTATTGATCTCTATTCCCTCTTGAATTCAGATCCAAAGGTGAATACTAAAATTGAAGAATCAAACCACTGAGGGTTCTGCCCTCATTTCGACCATAAGGGCCCGCGCAATAATAAATGGTCCATTTTCACTTGGTCTTTTGTGGCAGCTCTTCGTTGGTTGTCCTTGTGTTTGCGCCGCTGGCAAGCACTTCGTCCGCCCGTCTCGATCTGCCACAAAATCCACAGCGCGATAACTTGGACCATTTATTATTGCGCTGGCCCTAAAACCTCAGAGTCGATATAATCTAGTTTTGGCTAAATAATTGCCCAAAAAGGTCATTTTTCAATGTCAAATGTTTGGGCGACCTTTCCTATTGAAACAGTTGAAAATTAGAAAAAATGAGTCTCAATCTATAAGTTCCAATACAAAAAATCATACCGAGATAACACTTGGCACGCTTTGCAATAGTCAATCCTATGGTTCAGAGGTTTTTAAACGAAAATGAGGTGAAAGATGTTCAGAATCTCCTTAACTTTGATAGTCCTATTTTCTCAGTATTCATTTGGCTTTTGGGATTCTGAAGTTGATCCAAACAAAAAGACAATTGACTCAATTGTTTGGCCGTTGACTCAAGATACTCGCATCTATATGCAGTTGAGGAGCGCCGCTAAAGAACTAGGTCTTGAGGTGCTTGCTCACAACGTTAAATTTGGTTTAAAGCAAAAAACGGCAGATATGGCCAAGCAAAGTTATAATGAAGAAGACTTGACCGTGGTCGGAGAGGTAGAAGTCCGTCGATCTAAGGAGCCATCTCAACTTTGCACAGTCACTATGCTTCAAGAAGGAGTGAGGGGCTACGTGTTCGTTGATGGCTACAGTTATCGCAAGGAATTGAGACCCTTAAAAATATCTTGTCCACAGGTTGAATTTTAGTGGTCCGTTTTCCTTGCTAACTGGCCGGATACAACTTTTCATTACCAGCTTGGGTTGTTTCTCTCAAAATCATCAAATTTAACAGTTAGTTTTTCAAGAAGTGTCTTCTTGTCCGCAGCAGAAGCAAAAGAGGTTTGAATGGAATTGAAAGCCATTTGCTTAACTTCGGCATAGCTAATATCTGTTTCAGCTATCGCCAATTCACATTCGTGATTGATATCAATTTCGAAAATTCCTTCATCATCAGTACTCAAGCTGACTGGTAAGCCCAGACGAAGAAAATCAAGAAATGGATGTTTCGAAATCGACTCAACGTCAGTGAGACGCAGATTACTTGAGAGATTAACTTCAATGGGTTGACGAATGAGGTTGCATATTCCAGAGCCACTGGATCCTTCATCAGATTAACCTTATGGCCAAGACGCTCGGTCCCCATGAGCATCGCATCTCGCGGATTGCGACTATCACCAAGCTCACCTGCATGCATGGTTCGGTGCAAATCGGATTTTTTGGAAAGGACGGCCTTAAGCAAGGAACCATAGAGCAGTTGGCCTTTTTCAAAAGCCGGATTTGTCTCTTCATTATCCAAAAAGTCGATTCCCACAAGATAGGGACTCTTGGGCGCGGCTAAAAGTTGAGAAAGAGCTAGATCAAGTGTTGCGAGATCGGCAGTGCGGTTGAAAGAATAGTTCGTCCGAATAGTTAATCCTGTCAGTTTCTCCAGAACACCTAGGCGAGAAAAAAGCTCAGCACTAGTACCCGTTGTGAATTCAACGTAGATAACTCCTTGATCGATTGCTCTCTGAGCAAAACTAAAGAGTACTTTTTCAAAGCTCATCCAGTCAGGTATCGCGAAGCCCAAAAACTCAAAAACACCGTTAAATCGAGAAAAAGTTTGTCGACCCTTTGGTAAAAACATAAACGACGAAAATACGCCCTGATCCGCAATGGACAAAGACAAAAACTTGGTGTTGAGGGGGATTCTTTCAAGGAAAGATCGCTCTTGAGGTAAAAGGGAAATATTCCACCAGAGGAATCAATGTCGAAAAAGACTTGAGTCAAATCAATTGCCGGGTTCAGCGAATGCAACAGCGTGTCTGCAGTCTGACGATCTAAAGTTCCGAAGGGGTGTACATGTAACATTCCTCCTTTTGGAACCTTCTTGCAAAACTGGCTTGTTTTTGTTGAGACCGAACGATGTCCAGATCAATTATTGAGGCATCTCTTGCCTGAGTTCTGGCGGTTTTAATTCTGAGTGCTTGGTCTCTTCTAAGGTCAATAAGATCTTGTTGGGTGAAAGCAAACCCGCCATTCAAAGCCAATGTTTTTTCCCATTGATCTCGAGTGATGGCCCGCTGATTAATGGGGATATATTTCTTATCAACTTGCTCTAGCAGAAGTTCCTGGGCTTTTTTGTAAAGCTGCCACTGGGCGGCCAACTTGATTTTAAGTGATGGGGTCTCTGATCGGGCAAGATTGTTCGAAAGAAAACCTGAAGCCAAAATCAAAACTAGAATCAAATGCTTCAACCAATGTCGAATAGCCATCATGGTCCTCCCTAAAAATAGAAATGAAATACAAGTTATATCCCAAAAATACAACATTTAACTGGTATTTCAGAGTTGAATGGAGATGGGCCACAGACAATCTTCGTTTGCAAGGGAAGGGTCCGAAGTCTTTTCATTGTCGGCTGACGTTAAAAAAAGTAAATAAAACATGGCCTCGTAGCCTGATCTCCTCAAGACTTTTGTTTTGTTGTTGAAGCCTTCAGATTTTGGGGCATAAAGCTAAGTAGTAATCTGAAAAATGTAACCCCGACCGTGCATAGTTTTAATGTAATCCCGTTTGCTTCCGGCTTCCTTCAGGCGCTTCTTTATGCGGCTCACATAGATATCAACGGTTCGAGTATTCTGCGCTGATTTTCCCCATACTTGTTTAAGAAGCTCTCCCTTTGATAAGAGCTGGTCTTCATGACGACACAGAAAAGAGAACAGCTTAAATTCGGTCGCGCTAAAATTGACAAGCTTGCCGCGGACTTTGGCGAGCTGATTTGGAATACTGACTCGCATATCATCGAAAATGTAGGACTCTCGAGGCTTGGTCTTGTGCATTTTCTCCCGATTCGTAATTGGAATCAGTAAAAGAATATGGAAGCTATCGGATGAAATCTTGATTTCCGAATTGAGAGCTTCAAACATGAGTATTTCACCTTCATCGTCCGGAACGAATCGCAGTGTTCCTAGACTTCTATTCTGATTCATTCGCCAGCCATCCACGAGGGCGATATGATTCTCGCTTTTAAGGATAGAAGCTTCATTTGTTCCGAAGCCGCCTGCATATGCTGAATTAAAGTACACCGCTTTGGAAAAATCTTCTTCCATTACCAGTACTCCAATTTGGAGATTCCCGTAGAATTTCGCGAACGATTTCAACAAATCCATACTGTTACAAACAAATTACATATCTGTTACACATTAGTTACAAAATATCTGTTACTAATCTCTCTGTCAAGAGAAGGAGTGAGTATTATGGGCTTAAATTTGTTAGATTCTATAGGATTGGGCTCTGTTTCGAATTCCGCACGTGTACTGAGAACTTTATGGAGGACCGCAAAGCCAAATCTTGAGGCGAGCGAAGAAATGAAAACCATTAATGGAACGAAAATATTTGTTCGAGATGTAGGTTCAGTCGAAGCGCCAGTGATAATTGCTGTTCATGGTGGTCCTGGCGGAAGCCACCTTGGCATGCTTCCTCTCGAACGCTTAGCGCCTGACTTTCGGATTATTTTTTATGATCAACGAGGAACAGGAAAATCAGACCGACATAACGTATCGGCTATGGATCAGTTCGGACTGGAGGCGTTGTCGCTTGAAAGAAATGTCGAAGACATCGAAGAACTGAGAAAGATTATTGGCCGAGACAAAGTGTCGATGATCGGTCATTCCAACGGCGGAGCTCTGGCAACTTTTATGCGGCCAAATACCCGCACCACATTGATAAGCTAATTATATACTCAGGCGGACCCGAGGATACTGATTTAGCTGACCGAAAAATGCAGAGACATCTCGCCAGGATGCCTGAATCTCAGAAGAATCTTCTAAAGCAGTACACAGACTCGCTTCAAATAGGAGTGGAACAGAATGTCTCACAGGATGAGCTCGACGAACTTTTCACTCGCGTTGTTGGTCTTATGATTCCATACCTTTATTACATTCCCCCGAAGTCCCCAATCGTGACCGGGCGCCTGGGATTTTGGGCGAGTCAGGCTGTTGCCAAGTACATTGATTCATTCGATAAAAAATCTTTTGTTTCACATCTCAATAAAATCAAATCTCCGACTTTATTGATATGGGGTCTCTTTGAGCCAGCACCTCAAGGGCGACTTTTGTATCTATTAGAAAATATACCAAATTCCCAGTTGGCGATATTCGAAAAAAGTAGCCACAACGCTATGAAAGAGGAACCCGATCTGTTCTTTAAAACTCTTCTTGAATTTTTGACTGATCGACCAATCGAAATGAGGACACGGTCATGGAAGGAAGAGCCCCCTACGGTTTCTCTTCAAGGACCAACTTTGCGAAAATTTTGAGGAATTGACAACGATACGCTTTTTCTTTGTTGAGCCGTTCTCGTTGTTGTCATCCTGACTCTGGTCCGTCTTTTCTTGGGTCGGAGTCGTGGCGGCTAACAGAGAGTCTCTCTTCGGTGATGGCGGGCCTACGGCAACGCCCGCGTGGAGCATGAAGCCGGAATAGTATTCTGGAAAACTATAGCTTAGCAACCTGGTTAGGTTTCGGGGTCCACTATACTCAGTGTCAATGAATCCCAGCTAGTGCTTTTCGACGATTTGACCGCGCGAGATGAAGGAATAGCTGTGATGTCCAGTGGCGCCATACATTAAGGATTCAATAATGGGTGAAGATATTTCGCTGGTCGCATCCCATTTTACAATGAAGTTAGCACCGGTGCCGCCGCGAACGTCCAAGGAAGAAATCTCCACTTCGTAGGTAGCCATTTTTGCTAAACTGATTGGTTGATCTAAATACGATTTTAGCAATTTTCCGTTAGTATCATAGTAATCAATTTGTGAGATGATTAAATTTTCTTTTTCGGAAGTGTTACGCACGCTCAAAATCGCACGCAAAGAGAAAATCTGTTTGTTGAAAACAGGAATGTTCGAATAAATCGGCACATATACTGTTTGTCCTTTTGAGCTGTTAATAATCTGAGAAGCATCCATTTTACTATAGGCACTAACGACAGGAGCCTGATTTTTTTGCGAATCCGATTGAGTGCAAGACACAAGGCTAGCCAACTGTAATAAAAAAAATAATGATAGTATTTTCATATCGCTATGTTGAATGACGAAGGGCGCCAGGGTCAATCAAAATAATTTCGAGTGAAGTTGAGTAATTGGCATTGCAATTTTTAATGTTAACTTTTCATTTGATTGCGCCTATTCCGTCGTACATTCCTTCCAGGTCCCACAAAATTCAATGGAGTAGATTCGTTCATAAAGTTGTAAGATTTTATGAAAAGATTTTTATGAAGAATAGCAAGACTTATGACAGGGAATTCAAGATCAAAGTCTTAAAAGAGTTTGCGGAATCTAGCTTGAATAATGATTTGTATTTTACCAATTGGAGATGGGAAAATAATTCGGTTGAGGATCATGCGAGACTCCTCCAAAGAAGCATTGTTGCCTAGGATCGAAACGGCGGCCAAGACTAAGTAATTGCTGAAATCTTCGAAACGTTTGGAAGAGTCTTACCTTTGGAGAGGGCCTTTCTTAATCCCAAATCTCCTGCGGGAAAAGCGTCTGGTTCTCCGCGCCCAAACATAGCAATATATTGCTATTGCAAAAACTATTGTGACAAAATTATGCTGATGAGAAAAAGTGTCCCCAAATTGATGTCCAAACCAAAATCTGAACTTCGTCTGCATAGAAAATAGGAAAACAAATATTATTGTATTTGTGCTCAGGGTTTTTGACATATTTGGCCAATGAAAACAATGGCATCTGAGGGAACCTTGTCTGAAAAATTTCCTAATTTTTTGATGTGCGCGGGTAGGTTCAGATCTTTCAAGGGGATGACCCTGACTTTTTCTACACCTAGGAAGATCCTTTTAGAAGGGCAAGTCGCCAATAGGTCTTTAAAGTTCTGACAATATAACGGTTTAACAGGACTGCTTTCTTGGGGCCCCTCCCCACTCACTTCAAGGACTAAGACAAGGAAAAAAGCTGCAGACAGGAAAATCTGAATTTTTAATATCTGTTCATAGTATTTGGTGGGATCGAAGATTGTAAAGAAGTCCACTCGAATTGTGGACTTGGTATGGAAAAGGTGCATTATTTCGGCGTCGGCGCGACCCAGCCATTTCTGACTGGGTCTAGCGGATCCAAGAGTAGAAGACTTCAGGAAGAGTTTTAAGGGCTAAATAGTGGTACCTTGTATTCACACAGAACCCTCATCCGGAGGCTCAATGCAGCGACTGAAATTGTAACTGAAATTGTATCATAACTACATGGCCCTAGCCTACACTCTTTAAGGAGTCCCAAATGAAAAAGTTGTTTGCCTTATCCTGTTTTCTATTTGCTTCGCTCTCTTGCAATATGGTTCTCGCTGACCAAGTTTTCACGGGTCCGTCAACGAACCCCGCTCTCGATAGCTTCATCCATGCCTACAATGCCTGTCGGGCGTCTGGCGATTTAGAATGTACACCAACACCCAAAGATGTTTGGAATATCCCAGACTGGCGAGTCTATTGTGTTGTACACCCCGGCTTTATTCATGCAACCACCTTTAGCTGTACAGTTTATGGAAAAGAAAGGCAGCCAACCCAACACCCGAGTCCTGAACAAAACAACGACTAAGGCTTCATTGAAGCCCTTGGCTCCGATGGTCTATTTCCAAAGGTAGGGAATGATGCCTTCTAAATCAGCTGACTCTTTAGAAAACACGTGATTATGTTGCCTGGTGTTTCGTGGTTGTCGATTCACGCACCAGTGAGCAACACTTTGTAGTCTCGGTCCATTGCTAAAATACTCTCTCAAAAATAGCCTCAACAGTGTTGACAAACTGACACTCCATATCGAGGTATCACTTTTGAATTCGCCGCCACCCAGTAGCTATTCACTTAAAAGGTTTCTTGATTCGGCGGTCGGTATCCTTGGTCCTGGCAATATTGTTTCGGACCAAAAACAGATTCATTTGAAGACTCAGAATAGTCTCGCCATTGATCGAGCTGTTCCCGCAATCCTCTATCCGAACAAAGTCTCCCAGATAGTTTCTTTGGTCAAGTTGGCCTCTGATTGCGACATAGAGATCTATGCTGTCAGTCGAGGACGAAATATTGGATACGGGGAAATAAATCCACCAAGGCATGGCCAAGTGGTTATCAGTTTGGAGAAAATGAATCAAATCACTTCATTCGATCCACACTTAGGAGAGGTGACTCTTGAGCCGGGAGTGACACAAATTCAATTGGCCGACTTTTTGAAATCTCAGGGCGACGAGTGGATCGCAGATGTCACTGGGGCCCCGTCAGATGCGAGTTTGGTTGGGAACACGTTGGATGGCGGTTTTGGCCATACCCCCCTGGGAAATCATCGGGAGCATATTCTTGAACTTGAAGCAGTTTTGGGCAATGGGCAAATTTTGCGGACCGGGCGATTCCCAGGACTTGGGCCAAATTTGGCCGGACTTTTTGTTCAATCAAATTTTGGCATTGTTACCTCACTTCGTATTCCGCTCTTAAGGAAGCCAGAAAGAATATTAACATATTTAGTCAACTTTAAGAGCGAGGACGATTTCACCACCTCGATCCCGATCCTTCTCAAGCTGAGACAAATTGGGGTGATTCAGAACTTGATGCATGTTGCAAACGCCACTCGTATCTACATGTCGACAAATCACTTCCCTTGTCATTTATCTCAAGAAACTGTTCTGTCCGATATTGACTGTCGAAATTTGATGAAAGTACCTTTGTTAACTCCGCCTCTTTGGGCTGGTGTTGGTGGACTCTATGGTAGTAAAAGCCAGGTCAAGGAATCCGCCCGGCTCTTGAAAAAAGCACTGAAGGGTCGTGGGAAAGTGCAGTTTTTTTCAACCAACAAAGTGAAATGGCTTCGAAGATTTGCAAGACTCATTTTCTGGCGTTCGCCTGCAACATTTTCAGACGTCAGTAGCCGTCTTGATTCGATTGACGCTATTCATGGGCTCTGTCAAGGTGTTCCAACCGACCGCCCCTATGAACATATTCACTGGAGAGGATCAACGCTTTCTGAATTGGGACTTATTTGGATCAGCCCGGTTATTTCTGCCTCACCAACGGCCGCCCATCAACTGATTCATGTTCTGGCGCCGGTATTTTCTAAGTTTGGTTTTGAGCTGCCAATAACCATGACATTTATCGATCACGCACACTTAGTTTGCGTTCTAAACATATGCTTTGACAAATCAAGTCCAAAGGATGTCGCACGGGCTCATCAAGCCTATCAAATGATCGAACAGACTTTGATCAGGCATAAAATCCACCAGTATCGAAAGGGTATACTATCCCAGGAGTCTTGCATTCCATATGATCGGCTAGCAACGATTCGAGTATTGAAGTCCGCTATGGATCCGAATGGAATTCTCGCAGTCGGTCGTTATGGAATCCATCCGCAGGCAAATTACCATCAAGCCATAGAAGCTAAAGGAGTGATATGAAAACAATTTTTATTGGGGCTCTGCCTTTTCGAACGACAGAGAAATTTATCCTGGATCTCGTTCAACCCTATGGGCCCCAAGGGGCAGTTAAGATTTTTGCGGACTGGGTTGATCCAAAATTTGAACCCTACGCTTTAGTTGACGTCGAAAAACCAGAAGAGGCAGTGATTGCCTTGGACGGGAAGAAGTATGGTGAAATACACTTGCGTGTTCACGTGTGGGGGAATAATGGGGCAAATTGATCAGAAAATAGTTAAAGAAATTCGAATGTTCGAATTTGTCGCACAACACATTTGGCCCATCATTCGCTGGATGTTTAAAGGTCAGATTGCTCCCCGCTGCTCCCAGTGCGTGATTTCGTCACGGGTTCCTGGCATCAAGCTGACCAACGGCGTTTGCAACCTCTGCATTGAGTTCAACAAGAGTGTTAACCAGGAAGAGCAGGCTTGGCGTAAGAAATATGTGGAGCATCAAGTTCTTGAGCTTGATCATTTGTTGAAAGAAACGAGCGGGCGAGGGCGTGGTCGCTACGATGCGATTGTCCTTTTCAGCGGCGGGCGAGATAGCACCTATATGCTGAACCGTCTGCGCCGAGATTATCCCGGATTGCGACTTCTTTTGATGACCTGGGACAATGGGTTCTACAGCGCGATTTCTTTGGAACGCTCTCTCGAGGTTGCCCAAAAACTCGACGTGGACCATATCCGATTCAAACCAAGCTCATCAGTCTATAAAACACTCTATCGCTATACTTTGCAAAATGTGGGTCAAAAGGGTAGTTACCAGACTGTCGATCGACTCGATGGAACCCTCAATCAAATGTTAGGTTTTTATTATGGTTATTTGATGGATATTCCTCTGGTCATGGCTGGGGTCGATTTTGCGCAAGAGCAGATTATGCAGTTTCATACGTATTATGATATGCCGTTTGCAGACATGTGCTCGCGAACTCTTCTCGATCGAATGGAAAGAAAATCGGGATTCAAAATTAAGGATATCTTTTCCGAAGAAGACCAAAAATTATTTTGGGATGGGACAGGCAAGGATCCAAAGAAAGTTCCTCGCTATATTCTGCCTTTAGTCGCCTGGAGGCCAGACAAGGGCTCCGCGGCAGTCGATCAAGAAATTCAACATTTGCTGCCGAAGCGAGACTCATCGCCGATTTTGACCAACAACCAGGTCCTCTCAGTGATGACAGCCATTGATATCAAGACCATAGGATATTGCAGTTTCGAGCCTGAGTTTTCTGAAATGATTCGTTGTCGCGAGAACGACCCTGTCTATTGGCGCAATATTTTCGAATTAGTTGAACTTGCCGTCAAAAGAAAGTTCCTACTAGAAACAATCATTGCTGATGTCCTGGTAAAACTCGAGTTGACGGCCAAGGATGTTCGCGTCTAATTCATCGGGTTTTGTCCAGAAGTTTGACAGGTAGAATTTACTGGACAACAAAAAAACAGGCGACAAAATTTCTCTGACTTGATACATAGGGGTAGTTTAAATTTATCAAGCAGTGGTAATAAGGAGATGTGAGCACAGTTTCTGCAAAAAATAGGTTTGGTACATACCAGGCCGACTTAGATATCAACTTGGGAGATTTTTATGTCAAAGAAAAGGCTACAGCGAAAATAGTGTACAATGCTAGCGATCTAAAATGTGAATATTCGGATGGTGAATAAATTCCATCGCTTTGAAAAACCTTGCGGATAAAAACAAATGCCCTTGAGCTTCCCTAAGGGGAACCTTCAAGGGCATTTGTTTTTGAGGCCTTTCAAGGTGACACTGAGCTTAGTTGGATCATAATCTTGATTGGACGCTGAAGCCGGTTAGTTACCCACAGTCACATCTGACGAACTTTTTTTACATAAATGAAAAATCGGTATAGATGTAAACAATATATTGAAAATTCTCGCCATCCACCATGTTATTTGTTACTATCGCGCATCTGAAGAATAATTGATAGTTAACAAAAGATATTTAACAACGATAATTGAAGGGAGATCAGCGTATGAAAGGTATTTTGATAATTTTAACAGTGTTAGCAAGTGTTTTAGCTCATGCCGGCGTGGGTATGGATGGAGCAAAGAAAGAGATGAACACTTATGCAATATTCGGTTGCATAAAAAGGGAAGGCAAACCGCTTAAGTTTCCATTAACCTTGATGCTTGATACGGCTAGCGGTTTTGGCCATAACGACAGCGACTTTGATTCACCAATTGATGGACGTATTTACTATCAGTACGAAACGGGCGCCATTTTTGGGGAGTTCGTTTTAGTAAAAGCTGACCTAAAAAGTGGGACTATGACTGTCACAAATAAGAAAACCAAAGAGGTTGTGATGGTTATTACGGAAGACGCCGATAAGGTCACTTATCAAGGTGACGATTACTCAGATTGTGAAACCATTGATCCTCTGACTGATTGATTGAATATGAATCGCTTGATGGCGGCAATTTAAGAAGCTGAACGAGGAACATACCTGGTGGATCTAACGCCCGAGCAAACCGACCCAGCTCTGGGCAGCAAGCCCGATGCTTTCATAGACCTGTGGAACTAATCCAATCAAAATCGAAGCGGCTGTGGCAACAGTGAGACCAAAAACCATCAATGGTTGCTTCGCAAGAGCTTTCGACGATGGAGTCGGGTCCTCAATATACATTTGTCTCACGAGTCGGAGATAGTAATAAAGTGACACAGTTGAATTGATGGCCGCAACAAACACGAGCCAATAGAGGCCATGTTTGGCGGCGACACTAAACAGAAAAAATTTACCTACAAAGCCTGAGAGTGGAGGAATACCTGCCAGACCAAACAGAGCGAGCATAAGAGCAAAGGCGTAGAGTGGATTTGTTCTTGAAAAACCACTCAGCCCCTTGACCTCTTCATTGCCAGATTCTTGGATGTGCAAAGTCAAGATCGAAAAGAGGGCTAAGTTCGTGACCACATAAACCAACATATAATAGACCATGGCTTGAACGCTCATCTGATCTCGGCCCAAGAAGCCCATAAACAAATAGCCAGCCTGAGAGATCGACGAATAGGCCATGAGGCGTTTCAAATTAGTTTGTTTGATTGCGGCGAAATTGCCAAGAGTCATAGTCGCGGTTGCAAATATCGCGATGATCGTATTCATCGAGGCTAACTGAACTGAAAAAATTTGAAACAAAAAAAGAAAGGCCAAGGCGAGTCCCGTGGCTTTCGAGGCCACGGACAAATAAGCGGTGACGACTGTCGGTGCTCCATCATAGGCGTCAGGTGCCCACATATGAAAGGGGAACAGAGTGAGTTTAAAGCCAAGCCCTGCCATAACTAATCCTAGAGCAAACCAGGTCGCAGGATTTCCGGCAATCCCTTCAGACACAACTCCGCCAGGCATCATGCCTCCGAAAGCGAGTCCACTTGATAGCAAATTTAGGTCAGTCTGTCCGGTGATTCCGTATAGAAGACCCATTCCATAGAGTAAAAACCCAGAACCCAAGGCTCCAATGGCCAGATACTTGAAGCCAGCTTCGCTCGATTTCTCTGTGCGTTCCCAAGCCGTCAAACCAAATAGAGGAATGGTCGCGAGCTCAAGACTGACGTATAAGGAAACCAAATCCCGACTGGAAATCAAAAACATCATCACAACGAGAGTCAGAAGCATCACAAAAAGAAACTCTCCTCGATGGGTCAAAGGTTTTTTCTGACTCTCGAAGGAGTTTGAACTGAATGACAGGGTCAAAAAGGTTGCAAGTAAAAAAACAAACTTAAACCAACTTGAGATAGTATCGGTCGCAAAGCGACCGCCCAATGTCGTGCTGACCAAGCCCCAGTCTAAAAATAAAAAACAAGTGGCCCCAGTTAAGCCCGTGAGGGCCAACCAGAGAAGGTATTTCTTGTTCGCTCTTAGAAAAACAAAATCAACGATCAGAATTAAAAGTGCTGTAAGAATCAAAACAATTTCAGGTGCCATGAGCCTCATTGTCGCTCCCTAGTGTAACCGATTTAGAATCGGATAAATCGAAGTTCCAATCAGCTCAATCAGCCACTGTGGATAAATTCCCACGACAGCCATTGTAGAAATCAGAATTCCAGTTGTCAATTTTTCGGTGAAGGTCGCATCAGTCAGGTGTGCATGATGAGTGTCCTGAAGTGGACCCAGGAAAACCTTTCCAAGACCTCTTAGGACGTAGACTGCAGTCACGACGATGGACATGGCGGCGAGGATGGTCATGATCCGTCCGGGCAGAGCAGCGCTCCAAGGGTTTCCAAAAAAACCACCCATAAAAACATGAGCTTCAGCAATAAAACCAGAAAAGCCCGGCAAACCTAATGAGGCCAGCCCCGCTATGTAAAAACAAACACTGAGCCACGGCATAACTTTAGCGAGTCCGCCCATTTCTGGAATTTGACGGGTATGGGTGCGTCCATAGACCATACCAATCAAAGCAAAAAACAAACCTGTCATAATTCCATGACTGAACATTTGTAAGATTGCTCCCTTAAATCCCATCAAGTTGAGGGTGGCGACCCCAAAAAGAACAACTCCACAATGACTGACGGATGAGTAGGCGGTAAAGAACTTCAAGTCCTTCTGTTTAATAGCCCCAAAGGCGCCATACAAAATATTTATGGTGGTTAAGGCCATAAAAAACAGTCCCCACTCCTTGGCTCCTTCAGGTAACAGATAGACGGCCACTCGAAGGGCCCCATAGCCACCGAGCTTCATCAACACTCCGGCATGGAGCATGGAAACCGCCGTTGGGGCCGAGGCATGACCGTCCGGGGACCAAGTATGAAATGGGTAAAGAGCACCCAAAATTCCAAAGCCAATAAAAATGATTGGAAATACCCAGGTTTGAATAACTTGAGGAAATTTAAACTGAGCCAGCTGATTAAGCTCAAATGAATAGTGACCAGTGCCGGCCCCCGCCGTATAGTACAAAGCTAAAATTCCGACCAAAATAAAAGCAGATCCTATCATTAGCATCAACGTAAGTTTCATAGCTGAATACTCTTTGGGCCCAGTGCCCCAGACGCCAATGAGCAAATACATTGGAAGGACCGCAACTTCGTAAAACATAAAAAACAAAAACAGGTCAAAGCTCAAAAAGACTCCGAAGACCCCAGTCACTAGAACCAAAAGAAGAGCAAAAAACTCTTTCACTCGGTTCTCGACGTTCCAGCTAGCCAAAACTCCTGTGAATATAATAATCGAAGTTAGAATCACCATGGCCATTGAAATGCCATCGACTCCAAGCAAATATTGAATTCCCAAGCTGCTAAACCAGTCGAACTTTTCAACGAGGAAAAGCTTTGTCAGAAGATCCGAAGAGCTTGTCCCAGCCAAGGCTTCGGTGAGGTATTTGAAGGTCGTCAAGGCGGTGAGTGCTAAATGTAAGCCAGTTCCAATCAAAGCGATCCAACGGACCTGATTTTGTTTGGGGGCCGCAACAACGAAAACCGCAGTGATCAAAGGCAAAAAAATCAACAGACTCAACAAACCCATATTTATTCCTCAGCATCAGTTCTTGAATTCATCCTCAATCACTTAATATACGCACCAAAACCAAGTAAGGACATATAAGTGGCCACAGATAGAATCAATGTGAAAATTGTCCCAAGCACAAACCAAACTCCGTAAGTCTGAAGTTGGCCAGTTTGCAGCGATAGAAAGGCGTCGCTCACTTTTCGCGCAATCCAGCCGCTTAAATCCACAGTGCCATCGACAACTCTCTTATCGAACCAGGCAATTGGCGCAGCCACGTAACGGAAAATTATTTTATGAGTCACAAAAAGATAAATTTCGTCAAAATAGAACTTGTTTTTCACTAAGGGATAAAACGATCCCAAAGACAGAGCGATTCGATCAGAAAGCCCACCCTCGGAGTTCTTATTTTGCTCACCTTGGATTTTGCCATAAACATACCAAGATAGGAATAACCCAAGGAGGGCAACCAAAGTACCTGGGATTGCGACCGCCCAATTAATCCCAGAATGGGCCTCGAGCTTTCCGATAGAGACAAAATGAGCAAAGGGAATAAAACCGGTTCCGCACGATAGTAAGCCTAAAACTAATAATGGAAACACCATTGCGGGACTAGCTTCGTGAGCATGGCTTGCCCTTTGCTACGAGCGGTTCCCCAAAAAGTCAGAATGTAAATTCGAGCCATATAAAAAGCAGTCAGACCGGCGACAAAGAGGCCTCCATAAAAATATAGCGGATGCCCATGAAGGGCAGCGGTGAGGATCTCATCCTTTGAAAAAAATCCAGAAAAGGGCCAAATACCAGAAATAGCGAGAACGGCTATCAAAAAACTAAAATGAGTTAGCGGCATTTTCTTTCGAAGCCCACCCATCTCCCAAACATTATTGGAGTGGACGGCGTGAATCACGGCGCCTGCGCCCAAAAACAACAGTGCTTTAAAAAAAGCATGAGTATAGAGATGAAACATTGAAGCCGTATAGCCAAGGGGTTCGCTCAAGGTTGCGATCCCGAGTGAAAACATCATATAACCGAGCTGACTCAAAGTCGAAAAGGCCAGCACTCGCTTGATATCATCCTGGGTGCAGGCAATAATCGCAGCAAAGGCACTTGTGAAGAGTCCGACAGCCGCAACAACTTCCAGGGCCTCACCGGCGCCACTAAAAACCGGGAATAGCCTTGCCACCATATAAACCCCAGCGACCACCATCGTTGCTGCGTGAATCAAGGCCGAGACAGGTGTTGGACCTTCCATTGCGTCTGGTAGCCATATATGCAGGGGAAACATGGCGCTCTTTCCGGCCGCGCCCACAAAGACAAGCAATAGAGCGATATTTAAAACACCAAAGTTTGCTAATTGGCTAATCACTTCAGGTTGGGAAAGAAAGCTAAAATCTAAGGGTTGCCCTGCGCTCAGTGTTGAGATCACAGTTGAAGTCACAGTTGATTGCAATCCTTGGTGAATCTGATAGCCAAAATAGGCCAAAATCAGAATCCCAATGAGAAATCCTAAATCCGCAAACCGAGTGACAATAAAGGCTTTTTTTGACGCCGCAACCGCCGAAGGTTTTTCAAAATAAAATCCTATCAATAAGAAAGAAGAAACCCCGACCAGTTCCCAAAAGACATACATTTGAAAAAGATTCGGAGCCACCACGAGGCCCAGCATACTGAAGGTGAACAAACTTAAAAAAGTGAAATAGCGACCATAACCGGACTCATATTTAATCTTGCGACCAGCTGTTGAGTGCTCGGTCATATAGCTAGTTGAATAAACATGAACTAAGAAGCTAACAGTTGTGACCACGGTCAACATCATGACAGAGATTGGATCGACCAAGACGCCCATTTGAACACTCAGGCCAGGCATAAACTTCAACCATTCGATGCTCCAGGGAACCAGGATCGGATGTGTTTCCCCTGGAAGCTGAAAATAATCCAGTCCTAAACGATAGGCAGCGAGCATCGAGAAAAAAAGCGAGGCTGTGCCAACAAGTCCCGACCACTTGTCAGACAATGGACGAACAACAAGTCCCACCACAAGAAATGAAAATAAAGGGAGCGCTAAAATAATCCAGGGGTTTTCCAGCATAAAAGTCATCGGAGGTTGTGGCATCAAATAATCCTAATATTTAAGTTTGTTTAAGTCGGTGACATCAACGCTTTGCCGTTTTCGAAAGAGTGCAACTAAAATTGCAAGCCCAATCATCACCTCAGCTGCAGCAATGGCAATGACAAAAATTGCCATGACTTGACCGTCCACGCCTCTCGAGGCATTGAGAGAGCCTTCGACGGCCGCCCTTGCTGGTTGTGCCCAGTTGAAAGCCACAAAATTAATTGCGCCGGCATTGAGCATTAATTCAACAGAGATCAAGACTCCCACGGCACTCCGCCGTGTTAGCACTCCATAAAGTCCAATCGAAAATATAGCCAAAGAAAGTTGAAGCCAGTGATAGATCGTGATCATAAAGAGGTCTCCTGATCTTCTTTGCGGGCGATCACAATTCCGGCCACGAGGACGGCAAGAAGAAGTAATGAGATGAGCTCAAAGGGTAGAAAGAATCCATTCGGTCCGGCATCGAGCAGAGCGATGCCAATATCTTTGATTGCACCAGCACGGGGGACTGGGTCTCCGGACGCAGCAGCTGAAATCGAGGGCATCGGTGGGCTATTCGCAAAGGGAGAGGCTGATAAAATAAAAAGACTTCCAGCGAAAAAAACACCGCTGACTAAGAAAGCAATCAATTTGCGAGAGAGTACTGCCTGATCGTGGCCGAGATTCTTATTTTGGGTCAGCATCACGGCGATCACCAGCAGGACGACTACACCACCGACATAGACCAAGATTTGAATCCCTGCCAAAAGCTCAGCCCCGAGCAAAATATAAAAACCAGCACTGAGGCAGAGGACACTCATCAAAAAAGTGGCAGCGCGAAGAATGTGGGGGGTCGTCACGGTGAGGACTGCAAACAGAATAGAAAGAAAGCTCAAAACGAAGAAAAAAGTATCACCGGCCGAAAGATTATCGAAGTTCATTTTGGAACTCCAGTCGTGGAAGTTGGTTCATAAAGGCCCGGGGGAATTCCAGCCAAATGATAGCCTTCAAGAGCCGTTGGACCATCGTAAACTGAGCGTGGTTCAATCAGTTTATTTCTAGCTTCAGCATCTGGTTGTTTCATTAAGACTGGTCCGGTCGCGCCAGCGTATGTCGTTAAGTTGTAAACCAATAAGCGTTGATCAAAAACGGAAGATTCAAAGGTCGGATTCATTTTCAAGACCTGAAATGGGCAAACAAGCACACAGAGATTGCAGAAAGTGCAGGAATCCAATCGCCAAATAAAATGATCGAGCTCGTTTTTTGCAATGGCGGGCTTTGGGCGATCAATCACGTGAATCGAAGCATTGGGACAGGCTTCTTCACAAATATGACAAGAGGTACATTTATGAAAGCCATTTTCGTCATAATTGAATGCAAGCTGGGCTCGAACCCGATCAGCCAATTTGAGCGTTGCACGGTTTTCTGGGTATTGCTGGGTCACCACTGTTGAAGGGTGGACGAGGTAATACCAGGTGATTTTCATGCCCTTAAAGAGCGATAAGAGACCCCGAAAAAATACATGCATCTAAATTCGTCCTCTCATTCTTTCTTCGGACTAGGTCCGATCTACAAAGGATTCCATACAAAAAAATAATACTCTGATAAAATCAAACAAGCTGCTATTGCCAAATTAACTAGGCCAATAGGTAGCAATATCTTCCACTCAAGTCGCATCAATTGATCGACCCGTAGGCGCGGAAAAGTCCATCGTATCCACATGCTCAAAAATATTAATCCACACACTTTCATGGCGAACCAGATTCCAGGAGGGATGAGGTCCATCAGATGGTTAAAGGTAGAAAAATGACCGATATGGAAAGGCATCCATCCGCCCAAAAACAAAATGGCCCCCAGGGACGAGGCAATGAAGAGATTAATATATTCGGCCAGAAAAAACATAGCAAACCGCAAGCCAGAATATTCGGTATGAAAGCCTGCCGTGAGCTCACTTTCCCCTTCGGCCAAATCAAATGGTGTGCGATTTATTTCCGCGGTTGAAGAAATCAAAAAAATAAAAAAAGCCACAAAGCCCACAACTGGAACTCTCCAGATCCACCAGCCAGTGGCCTGAGACTCGATGATCGTCGAAAATTTCATGGACCCAGCAAACAGAACCACCACCAAGATCGACAAGGTCATCGAAATCTCATAGGAGATAATTTGGGCGCCGGCCCTCATCGCTCCGAGGAGGGACCACTTATTATTGGAACTCCATCCTCCGAGCAAAATTCCTAAAACTCCCAGTCCACTCACGGCGGACAAAAACAAAACACCAATGTTCATATTTGCAATACTAATGGAGGGGCTCAGAGGAATAGTAATAAGTGCGAGCAATGTCGCCATCACACAGAGAGCTGGGGCGAGGGCATGGAGCAGATGATCGGTGTTTGTCGGAACGATATCTTCCTTGAAAAACAATTTTAAGGAATCCGCAATACTCTGTAAGATCCCGTGCCATCCCACTCGCATAGGGCCCAAGCGACATTGAAAGTGCGCAGCGATTTTTCTTTCTGCATAAACCAGGACCATGGCAGTCAATGACATAAAGCCAATCGTTAAGGCCGTCCCCCCGAGGACAGCGGCGAAGGCCAGCCAAGGTGTATCTGTCCATGCATTCCCCCCAACCCACTGGCTGAGGGACACACCTTGAATAAGACTATTCGATCCAGACGACACAAAAACTCCTTAACGATCGATATCTGGGACAACAATATCCACAGATGATAGAATGGCCACCAGATCAGCCAGACGTAAGCCTTTGGCCATACTGATGACACTCCAAAGGTTGTTAAAATTTGGCGTGCGAAAATGTAAACGGTAGGGTTTCTCGGTCCCATCGGCCACAAGCATGACCCCTAAAATACCGCGGGCGGTCTCCATTTGGTTGTAGTAGATTCCCTCAGGAATTCGAATTTTAGCCCCAAACTTCATCACCATCGTGGGGCCCTCGGGAATATTGTCAATTAACTGCTCGACAATTCGAATGGACTCTCGCATCTCTTGCATACGCACAATATAGCGGTCCCAACAGTCTCCCGTGGTGCCAACAGGTACTTCAAATTGAGTCTTGCTATAGACTCCATAAGGGTCAGACTTTCGAAGGTCGTAGGAAACTCCACTGGCCCGCAAAACCGGTCCCGAGGCACCAACGCTGATAGCTGTTTTTCCATCCAGAATCCCGATGCCTTTTAATCGTTGATGAACAATCACGTTGCCAGTGAAGAGTTCGTCATATTCGTTCAGAATCGGTTTGAAATACTTCAAAAAGTCTTTCACCTTGCGGGGAAATTCGGGGTGAATATCATACATCAGCCCCCCGGGCTGGATGTAATTCATTGTGAGGCGTGCCCCCATGGTGTCTTCAAAAATCGCGGTGATCTTTTCGCGATCTCGAAAGCCATACAAAAATGGAGTGAAGGCACCAAGGTCCATGCCAAAGACTCCCCACCAAAGTTGATGGCTCTGAATGCGCTGAAGTTCGGCGAAAATAGTTCGAAGGGTCAGAATTCGATCATTCAGTTCAATTTTCATGGCCCGTTCGACGGCATCTGCCATCACCCAATTATTCATGAGCGCGCAGAGGTAATCCAAGCGATCAGTCAAGTGAACTTGCTGTCGGTAGCCAATATATTCTGCCTTTTTTTCCATCCCGCGGTGGACATAACCCAAAACGGGAATAATCTCGCGAACGGTTTCCCCGTCCATTTTAAGAACCAAGCGAAGAACTCCGTGGGTGGAGGGGTGCTGGGGCCCCATATTGACAAAATATTCTTGGGTGGCCAGCGCGCTTTGGGGTTCATTCTGGAAAAACTTGATGCGCTCATCAAGACTAGAAACTGGCACCTCAGTATTTGACATGGTCGCCGCTGTCATTCCGGTTATCTCCATGGTCGCTCCAACATAAAATCATCCACATAATCTTTTCGGAGCGGATGACCATTCCAGTCGTCCTCTAACAGAAGTCGTCGTAAATCTGGATGATTTAAATACCGAACGCCAAAGAGATCAAAAATCTCTCTTTCTTGCCACTCCGCAATGGCCCAGACTGAACTTAAAGAGGGGGCCACTGGTTTCTCACGGTCCAACAGAGCTCCAACTTGCAAAGAATGCTTAAAAGTGCTGGAGATTAAAATGTAAACCAATTCTATTTTACCCTCTTTAATCCAGTCAATCGCCGTAGCCACTGTGAGCATATCAAAGCTCAGTTCTGAGTGATCCCGAAGTTTAAGCATTAAATCTGTAAGTCCCTGGACTGGAGCCAAAACAGCTGGCCGATCTGTTTTTTCGCGAGGACTGAACTCAGTAGAAAGACTCAAGACTGTGGATAATAGTTCCGTCCTATTCATTTTATTTTCCTCGTCAGATTTTCCAAGTCAGGTTTTCCATTTTTGCATGCTCATTGAGAGGTTTAGTCACGGATTTTTCTTCCAAATTCAAAATAAGCTCCTGACGGATTTGGTCAATCGTGATTCCTGGTGGAAGGGCAGCCAAAACGGGTTTTCTGCGTTCACCGGGACGTCGGATTGATTCACCTTCGCGGATCATTTTCTGTAAAGTGAGAAGACCATAGAAAAATGCTTCCGGGCGCGGTGGGCAGCCGGGCACAATGACGTCAACAGGAATCAATTCATGGGCCCCGCGCACTGTCGAATACGATTGATAAATAAAGGGGCCTCCCGAAATCGCACAGGCTCCAGTTGCAATAACATATTTGGGTTCTGCCATTTGAGCATAAAGGGTTTGGAGTGTGGGACCCATTCGTTTCACAATCGTTCCAGCTAAGACCAGTAAATCGGCTTGTCTGGGTGAGGCCCGTGCCACTTCTGCTCCGAATCGAGCAAGATCATGATTGGCGGCACCGGCTGCCATCATCACTTCAATGGCACAGCAGCTGGTTCCAAAGGTGAGTGGCCACAGGCTATTAGATCTGGCCCAATTAATAACAGTATCTATAGTTGTCAGAAAGGCTGGGCCACCAGGAAAAGCTTCGATCATTGGGGCATTTTGTGAATTTATTAAACCCATTCGAGGGCCCCTTTTCGCCAAGCGTAGATTAATCCAAGAATCAGAATGACCACAAAAACCAAAACTTCAATCAACCCAAGAATCCCGGTTTCTCGAAGAACCACGGCCCAGGGAAATAAAAAGGCCGCCTCCACATCAAAGACAAGAAAAATTAATCCAAAAAGATAATATCCAACATTAAATTGAACCCAGGCATTTCCAATAGTCTTCTCGCCACACTCATAGGTTGCATTCTTCACTTGACCTGGATTGCTGGGTGCGATCAGGCTCGAAGCCCACAGTCCGCCAAAAACGAGAAGAAAAGCTGCCAAAATAACGGGAATGATAAAAATATATTCCATTTTATTTCTCCAGACTCTGAATGTTTCCATCAGGGGAGATGGCCCAGGAGCTTGAACCTCTCAGAACTTTCCCCAAATTCTCTGAAGAGCCACAAACTATGGGTTGGCTATAAACATGATCATCAATCTGGCGCAAAATCCCAAAGGGAACAGGGGTGTGCATTTCGGCAAGCATAAAAGCGTATCCCGAATTTGGATTTGCAGGATCGTGAACAATCACTTCGGAAAGCGGGACTCCACCTTCTCCGACTTTGACGATTTCTGGACGATCAGATTTTATTCGAATTCCTTGATCCATAGCTGCACCAAACAGCAAAGGCTTTCCGGCCTCAAGTTTCACAGTTGAATCTGGTCGCGTCGTTTTGTCCGTGAGAGGGGTAAAGGCCCCGTCATTAAAGATCACACAATTTATCAAAATCTCAACTATCGAAACTCCCTTGTGTTGATTCGCGGCATTGAGAACTTGAAAGAGCATGTCATTGTCCGTATCAGGAACTCGAGCGACAAAGGTCGCGCCGGCACCAAGGGCCACCGTCAGTGGATGCATTGGACGATCAAAGGATCCGCCGGGGGTGGATTTGGTTTTAGAGCCCAAGGGACTGGTTGGGGACGTTTGGCCTTTAGTTAAGCCGTAAATTTGGTTGTTAAATAAGACAACTTTAATGTTTGGATTGCGCCTCATCATGTGGAGAAAATGATTTCCGCCAATTGAAAGGCCATCACCGTCCCCTGTGATCACCCAAACATTCAGGTCGGGGTTTGCCATTTTGAGACCCATGGCCACAGTCGGTGCACGCCCATGGATAGTGTGAAAACCGTAGGTATTCGAGTAGTACGGAAATCGGGATGAGCAGCCAATTCCTGAAATCACAGCGAACTTCTCTCGGGGAGTCCCCGAGTTGAGAAAGACTCTGGTGAGAGCATTGAGGACAGCATAGTTTCCGCAGCCTAAACACCATCTCGGATCTGCACCAATAAAGTCTTTTCGAGTGGGTGCTGTTGGCGGCTTGGTGGGCGGAAGATCTGGAGTGAAGGTCGCGGGCTTCGTCATAGGCTGATTTGACGTCATATCACACTCCTAAAAGAGAACGTATTTTACTCTCGATCTCGTCCGCTCTGAATGGTTGACCCTGAACTTTGCTCATTTTGACAGTCTCAATAAGAAAATCTCCTCGAATACGATACCAGAGTTGCCCGGAGTTCAATTCGGGGATCAAAACAGTTTTATATTTTCGTAGAAGCTCAGGAAGATCATTGGGGAAGGGATTTAAAAATCGCAAATGAGCGCATGCAACTTTGACTCCACTCCCACTTAAGTTTCGCACAGCTTGTTTAATGACGCCGGCCGTTCCACCCCAGCCCAAAACTAGAAGTTCCGCTTGGGGATGGCCATAGACAGTCATTGGTGGAATTTCAGAGGCAACTTTTGCGACCTTATCAGCTCGAATTTTGGTCATTTTTTCGTGATTGAGGGCCGCGGTACTGATCGTGCCGGAGCCATCTTCCTTTTCGAGGCCACCAAGGCGATGCTCGGTGCCAGGGTTGCCAGGAATTGCCCAAAGTCGGGCAAGGGTTTCGGGATTTCGAGCGTAGGGTTTATAGGAAAGCGGATCTGTGTGATATTTCGCCTTAATCTCCGGAAGCTCGTTAAGTTCAGGAACTCGCCAAACTTCTGAGCCGTTTCCGAGGTGTCCTTCACTGAGGACGATCACAGGTGTCATATGCTCGATTGCGATTCGTGAGGCCTCAACCAGAGTGTCGAAGCAATCCTTTGGGGTTGCAGAAGCCATGACCACCATTGGGGACTCGCCATGTCGTCCCCAAACAGCCTGGAGCAAATCTGATTGTTCGGTTTTGGTCGGAATTCCAGTGGAGGGGCCGGCCCTTTGAACATCGACAATGACAAGGGGTAACTCCACCATAACGGCTAAATTCATAAACTCGGATTTCAATGAAAACCCAGGGCCAGAGGTCGTCGTCGCAGCAAGGGCTCCACCAAAAGAGGCGCCAATGGCAGCTCCGATTGCAGCAATCTCATCTTCAGCCTGAAAAACCGTCGCGAAGTCTCTGGACTTAGCAAGCTCATGCATAATGTCTGTCGCTGGAGTTATCGGATAACTTCCTAAATAAAGTCTGAGCCCAGCTCTCTGGGCTGCTGCCATAAGGCCCAGGGCAGCTGCCTGGTTGCCTGTGACACTTCGATAAACACCAGGAACAGGGACTTGAGTTGACTTCTTAAAGCGAAAGGTGGTTTTGAGGAGATCACTTGACTCGGCATAGTCCCAGCCAGCTCGCAGTGTTCGCAAATTTGCTGATAAAATATCGGGCTTAGTTTTGAACTTTTTTTCAACCCATTTTTCAGTGTAAGAGAAATCACGATTAAAGAGCCAATAGATAATACCTAGGGCGAAAAAATTCTTGCACCGATCTGCCTCTTTGGTTCCGAGAGGTAAACCTTCAAGGGCCTTTTGAGTCAGAGTTGTCATCGGTGCACGAATCACTTGGAACTGGCTCAACTCTCCAGTCGTCAGTGGACTTTCTTTATACCCTGCTTTGTCGAGAGTCTTTTGAATAAACGAATCTTCGTTGATCACAATAATTCCGCCGGGCCTCACATTTTGAAAATTGACTTTAAGCGCAGCAGGGTTCATTGCCATCAAAACGTCGAATTGATCACCTGGCGTGAAGACTTCCTGGCCACTGACGCAAACTTGAAATCCTGAAACCCCAAAAACAGTTCCTGCCGGCGCGCGAATTTCAGAGGGATAGTCGGGAAGCGTCGCAAAATAATCCCCCGCGATGGCCGAGGTGCTGGTAAATTGATCACCAACCAATTGCATTCCATCTCCGGAATCTCCCGCAAACCGAATCACTGCAAATTCAATCTCCGTCTTTGGTTTGTGACTCAACGGTGTTGGTTTTTTTGCAGAAGAAGGGTTTGAAATTTGAATTTCCATGATCTCAGGAGTCTCCTCTGGATTTAGGTCAACAACAGTCGTCAAAATACAGTCACCAAAAAGAAATCATTATAAATATTGGAGTCACTAAATAAGGAACCACTGTCTTCCTGTATTTGCAAGAACTAGAATTTGGGCGGCGTTCTGTTTTTTAAAATTTTGTCAGCACATTTTGGATTTTCTTTTTGCACATGATCTAAGTCAGACGTATGAAATGAGTTTGGACTTGCCGCACTTTATGAAGGGGCCTATTCTGCAAAAATATCCTAAAATTAGAGAATGCCAAACTAGAGTTTGATTATGGGCGACGGCAATATTAAGCGCTCGTTGGACAAAAAGGATTTTCAAAATTCGGATTCGCTTAAGGATGAAGTTGTTACAGCTGGGAACTGTAGTTAGAGCACCTATATATTTTGAAAAAGAAAAAGGATGGAAATTCAATGAACAAAATGAATAATCAAATTGATTTTGCCAAGTTAACCTTGATGGATGCCCTTGATATTGCTGTTTTGATTGAACATGAGGCAGCTGAACGCTATTTGGAATTTGCAGAGCTTATAGGGGATCGGTACCGTGGGGATGCTGGTGATTTTTTTCAAAGAAATGGCGGGCTATGAGGTTCTGCATGGGGAAAGTCTTGCCCAGCGACGCAAGGACCTTTTTGGGAAGACCCCGCGAAACATCACCGCTGAGATGATTTGGAATGTTGAAGCTCCTGATGAAAATCGCCCCCGGGCTTTTATGTCAGTGCGTCAGGCTTATGAGATCGCAATTGAATCTGAAGAGAAGGCCTACAATTTTTTCGACAAGGCGTTAGCCCACCTCACTGAGAAAGAGACTCGTGAGCTTTTTGAAGAGCTTCGAGATGAAGAGGCCGAGCACAAGAAAATGCTTGTTCAGAAACTTATGGCCATCCCTCAAACTGAAGGACCTGATCTGACCGATGAGGATGTTGACGAGCCCTCAGAGTTTTAGAAACTGATGTTCTTGAGTGTCCCTGAAGGGGCCACTGAAGTCCGAGAGTCTATAAAGGGCGAAAACTCAATTGGAAGGTGGTCGGCGGGGCTGCGAAATGTTGGGGCAATAATGCCTTTGGGCAACCTTGGGAATAATTCGACAACCGATTCAGCAATTCCGGTGAAAGTTAGTGCCGGCACGCTTGGACCAACGAAGGGGTGAAAATTATGCTGGGGCCCTTGGTCTTGGTTATGCCGAAGGATCAGCAACTCCGGTTGAGATTCTGTTTCCGTAATCGGGAAAATTGAAGCGCTGACCTTTTGCCTTTTCGATCACCCTTCCGGGGTTCATCATGAGCCCTGATTTTGCCCGTGTCGGCCTTTCGAGCTAATTATACTTCTATGAGTTGGACTCAAAACAACTCACCCTGCCAAAGTCGTTTTAAAAAAATGAATACGGGTAGAATTTCTATTTCTTCTTCTGTGAGAAGTGGTTTTTCAGCTTGGCAAACAATTATTTTCTTTAGAAGCTTGTGTTCTTCTTCAAGCGCAAGTAACCCTTTAAAATCTTTTTTAGATGGTTGCGTAGATGATTTCACCTCTATTGCAACTATTTCTTCGATACGATCATAGACTAAAAAATCGACTTCAAATTTTGAAGTCGATCGCCAGTATTCAACCTTTTTTGAACTTTGCCGGTAATTTAAATATGCTAATATCTCAGAATAAATGGCAAGCTCGAAACTCTTTCCAAACTCGGGTGTTCCCTTTGGAATAATGGATCGACCCGTGAGGGCATTCACGACGCCATTATCAAAAAAATAAAATTTGCTCGTCGACATGGCTTTTCTTTTAGTTGTGGCAAGAAAGGCGGGCAACAAATGCCCCACGAGTGTATCAGATAGAATTTCAAAATAATCTTTGACTAAAGTTGGGGCTATTTGAGCATCACTTCCGAGAGCTGTATAATTAATTTGTTCCCCATTCATCAACGCCGCTACATCAAGAAAGCGTGAAAAATTCTCTAAAGATCTTGTCAGACCCTCTTCCTGAATTTCTTCGCGAAGATAAAGTCCCACATAATCTTTCAGGTCCTCAAAATAATTCGCGGTATCTATTATGGGGGGAAGCTTTCCCGATGATAAACCCTTGATCCAAAGATCATCTTGGTTAATTCCAAGTTCAGGATAGCAAAGGGGATGAAAATAAATTCTCGAAGCACGCCCACCCAAAAGGTTAGCACCACCTCTTCTTAGTTTTCTAGCACTACTTCCTGTTAGAATAAACCTAAGGGATTTATCTTGTTCTATCAAATCATGAATATCATTTAAAAGATTTGGAATTTTTTGAATCTCATCCACGATCACGATGCGAGAGACGTTATTCTTAACAAAATAGTTTACCGTTTTGTGAAGATAAGATGGATCTTTTAAATAGTTTTGATACTCGGAGCTTTTTAAGAGATTTATATAAAGTGCCTCAGGAAAATGCGAACGAAGGTATGTCGATTTTCCGGTTTGCCTTGGTCCTAAAAGAAAAAGACTTTTTCTCCGAAGAACTTGAGTGATATTAAGAATTCTTTGATACATACCAAATTTTCATGAAAATCTGACATTAAGTCATTATTTTTCATGAAAATCTGACTTTTGATTGGCCAAATGAAATATATGCGATATGAGAAGTCCTTGACCCCCAGCCGTAGATCCTGGACATCACAACGTCGTCGGTTTGGGTTTGTTAAGGCGTATGAAATTTAACCATACTCCAGATATCCAAGGGTGCATCGGCACGAGTCTTGCGGGTTTAATCTGCTATATGATGGGACGAGTTTTTTCAAATGTTTGCTATTTTTAATTGTGCTTCATGATACGACTGAAATCACGCACAAAAGTATTAACACCAGAAGGTCTTCCACTGGGATTTGCTGCAAAGAAGTTTTGGAATCGCGATAAATTTAAGGAGCACTTCGGAGCCACACATGATGACAAAATCCCAGGGAGCTAAAGGCACGCTGAGACTCGAGAGTCCACTCACTCTTATAGTTCCAAGCGACATCCTCAATCTCTTCACCATGATGAATGTGGTAGGTGGAATCAATATCCAGAACCCGGCTGGAGGACACTTTTTCCCCATGATGCTCTCGCAAAAGTGAGAAACACGTTCTGGCAAATGCTTGAGTCGCTCTGGATAGACTGGGCTTCGCATCAGGGTCTGAACCATGAGTCCGATACCAGTGGTTGAAGTCAGTCGATCTTTGCACGGAACAATTCTGATTTGCTTCATAGCGCGTTTGATGCGCCGCCTCTCTTGCCTAATCATTGAACAATCTCCTCCAAACAAATGAAGAAAATCTAATACTCCATTGGCAGGCAAAAATAAATTAAATGTTATTAATTTAAAATGCGAGTCGCCACCAAATTGGTGCGATATTTCTCAGCGAAAAACGGCATGAGGCCTAAAGCAGACGGGGACTTTACGTCTGGGGATGATTTTTTATCCGCGGGGTTAGGATTCACCAAAGCAATAGAACGCTATATGTGTTAAGTAGGTCTAATGAAGTATATGCATATCTATCAATGCAACAGAACCGGATGTTGACGAGTCCTCAGAGTTTTAGGGCCCATCCAAAAATAATGAATGGTGATTGATATTTGAGATCTATTCGCGTAGTAAAAGCTATCTATGATAAGTGTTGCAAATGTTTCTCTCCGATATGGAGCCAAAAAGCTATTTGAGGATGTCAACGTCAAGTTTACGCCAGGCAATTGTTATGGGCTAATTGGGGGAAATGGGGCTGGGAAAACCACCTTTTTGAAGGTCCTCTCCCGCGAAATCGAACCCAATACAGGAACAATTGCAATCCCTCCGGGTCTGCGTCTTTCAGTTCTAAAGCAAGATCATTATGCCTTTGAGCAAATGACTGTGCTGAAAACGGTCTTAATGGGTAATGAAAAGCTCAGCCGGGTGATAGCAGCGAAAGAGGCTATTTATAGCAAATCTGATTTTTCTGAGGCTGACGGTCTTCTGGCCACGGAGCTTGAAAGTCAGTTTGCCGAAATGAATGGCTGGGAAGCTGAGTCTGAGGCCGCCTCCATGCTGGCGGATCTTGGCATAGAAGAGGCCGTTCACCAAAAACTAATGAGCGAGCTTGCTGGTGGGGATAAGGTGAAAGTGCTCTTAGCCCAGGCTCTTTTTGGACGTCCTGATATTTTGCTTCTCGATGAGCCTACCAATCATTTGGATATTTATGCAGTTCAGTGGCTTGAGGATTTTTTGGAGGGCTTTGAAAATACTGTTATCGTTGTTTCCCATGATCGTCATTTCCTAAATCGTGTTTGCACTCACATGGCAGATATAGATTTTTGCAAAGTCACGACTTTTGCAGGGAATTACGATTTTTGGCGACAAGCGAGTGAGCTCAATCAAAGACTCTTGGCTGATAAAAACAAAAAAAATGCAGATAAGGCTGAGGATCTGAAGAGCTTTATTCGTCGATTTAGCGCGAATGCTTCAAAATCCCGGCAGGCCTCGTCCAGGCAGAAACAGCTCGAAAAGCTTGATATCAGCGAGATCCCCAAGTCCACGAGAAAATCTCCCTATGTGGGTTTTGAACCCAAGCGAGAGCTCAGTCAGGATATTCTCACGATTCAAAATCTTTCCAAGGCCATTGACGGCGAGGTCCTCTTTAAGAATGTAAATTTGACCATGCAAAGAGGGGACAAGATTGTTCTTTTGGGGCCCAACGATTTGGCAAAAAGAGTTTTCTTGGATATTTTGGCTGGGGGGACTAAGCCTGATAGCGGGACTGTTGCCTGGGGTCAAACTGCCATTCGAAGTTATTTACCCTCTGATAATGCCGACTACTTTGTGGGCGATGAGCCGACCCTTGTCGATTGGCTTCGGGCGTATTCTGAGGACAAAGACGAATCCTTTATTCGCGGCTTCCTGGGTAAAATGCTCTTCAGTCGAGATGAGGCTCTCAAGAAGCCAGGGGTTCTGTCGGGCGGCGAAAAGGTGCGTTGCATGCTTGCGCGCATGATGCTTTCAGGGGCAAACGTGCTTTTGCTTGATGGTCCCACAAATCACCTAGATCTTGAAAGTATCACGGCCGTCAATGAAGGAATTATTCGCTTCAAGGGCAACGTGATTTTCACTTCCCACGATCACGAGTTTATTCAAACCATCGCCAATCGAATTATCAATCTTGATGTAGAAATCAAAGAAGACAAGTACACAACTTTTGATGAATTTCTATCTTCAACTCAGGGGCATCCGCAGCTAGGAATTTAACCTCTTGGCCGCGAGGCAACAGGTTTAAATAAATGCTATTAATGTTGATTTTTGGGGGCTGGGGCGAGAGTTACAAGAGGCGCCTCCTCCTCAGAAGGAGCCTCTTGGTCAGAGCAGATCGTAACTAACTAAGAAACTAACTAAGAAATAAACAACATTTCTCGGTATTTCGGCAGAGGCCAGGACTCGTCAATCACGATCTCTTCCATTTCGTCAATGGCTTGTCGAAGAGCGAGCATGGCATCTGAAACACCAAGTGAATACAACTCAGCTTTTTTTGCTTCGTCGTGGGTGTCTTCAGCCACCTTCGTTAAGCGATTCAAATCCGTTAGCTTGGTTTGGGCGGTCTGAATTAGAACGGTGAGGCTTTTCAGTACGGCCAACTGCGGAGCTTCAACCCCCGCCGCCTTGGCTGCCGCGACAGTCTGGCTCAAAGTTCCGTGATAGAGGAAACAGGCTGGCAAAATTTGAGTGTTGGTGATTGATTTTAGGCAATCCACCTCAATCTGCATATTTTTGATATAACGCTCAAGACGTACGTTGAAGCGGGAATGAACCTCTTCCTCGCTCAAAACACCATGCTCAGTTAAAGCCTTCAAAGAAACAGGTGAGATAAGTTCTTTCATCGCCTCCGGGGACTTTCTCAGGTTAGGAAGTCCGCGCTTGGCAGCTTCTGTGACCCACTCTTCCGAGTAACCATTGCCTTCAAAACGAATGGATTTGGTCTCGATGATCATATCGTGAATCACTTCAAAGATCTTGGCGGTATCATTTTTCACATTGCCAGTGACATGATGGGCTTTGAGGCGAGTGACGACTTCCTTCATTCCATCCGCCACGGCCGTATTGAGAAGAGTGACAGGGAAAGCTGTATTTGCACTTGAGCCAACCGCACGAAATTCAAACTTATTTCCAGTAAAAGCAAAAGGTGAAGTTCGGTTACGATCAGTGTTGTCCTGCAAGAGAAGAGGTAACTGATTGAGTCCCAATTCCATAATGGCGCGATCTGCATTTGCCGAGGAAACTGTTTTTGTTTCAATTTCATTACAGATTCGAGTTAACAAATTTCCTAAAAAGACAGAAATGATTGCGGGAGGGGCTTCGTTCGCGCCCAAGCGATGATCATTTCCGCTCGACGCGATCGATGCGCGCAACAGGCCAGAGTGTTTATGCACTCCCTTGAGAATTGAACACAATACAAGCAAGAATCTAATGTTTTCGTGGGGAGTCTTCCCTGGCTCGAGCAGATTTTCGCCATTCACTGACATAGACCAGTTGTTGTGTTTGCCCGAGCCATTGATTCCGGCAAAGGTTTTTCATGGAGGACGGCCTGAAAATTGTGACGAAGAGCCACTTTTCTGAGAACTTCCATCATCAGTTGGTTATGATCAGTCGCGATATTGGCTTCTTCAAAAATTGGAGCGCTTTCGAACTGACTTGGAGCCACCTCATTATGGCGAGTCTTAATGGGTACACCAAGTTTGTAGAGGTCATATTCCATTTCCGCCATAAAAGCTTGAACTCGAGCAGGAATACTTCCAAAATAATGGTCCTCAAGCTGTTGTCCCTTTGGAGGTTGTCCACCCAACAAAGTTCTGCCGAGAGCATTAAATCTGGACGAAGTGCTGCAAATGAACGGTCAATCAGAAAATATTCTTGTTCAACACCAAGTGTGGGGACCACTCGGCGTACATTTTTTTCGCCAATCAAATGAAGCATTTCACAGGCCTGCTTTGAGAGCGCATCTAAAGAGCGCAAGAGTGCTGTTTTTTCATCTAAGGCTTGACCATGATAGCTAATAAAAATCGACGGAATACAGAGAGTTTTAGACCCAGGGGCATCCATGATAAACATTGGCGATGAAGGGTCCCAAGCCGCGTATCCGCGAGCTTCAAATGTCGTCCGCATTCCACCTGAGGGAAAGCTTGAAGCGTCAGGTTCACTCTGAACTAATTGAGCCTCTCCAAATTTTTCCAAAACTCTTTGATTTTCCTCAGTTGAAATAACGGCATCATGTTCTTCAGCAGTCAGCCCTGTGAGCGGCTGAAACCAGTGTGTGTAATGTGTTACGCCCCGAGAAATTGCCCATTCTTTGACTGCCTTGGCGACTGCACTAGCTACATCAATGTCGAGTTTATGACCAGTTTCAATTGTTGCCAAAAGTTTGCTATAAATCTCTTTCGGAAGTTTTGCCTGCATTTTTGTGAGGTCAAAAACATTGTGCCCATAGAATTCTGAGATTTTAAGTTTTTTGCCGGCCTCATCACGGGGAGATTCAAATTTTTTAGGAACCCGACTGGTGATTTCATTGATAGCATTAAAACGCATTGAAGCGCCTGCAGACGGACGGTGGCCTGTCGAAGACATAGATTTCTCCTTTTTTTAAATGGGTGAACGAAACTGCTCAAAACCCTGGCGCATACAGTGTCTTAGTTCTCAAATTTTCGCAAGAGGGTGTCTGGCGTCTGAAGCGGCGCAGTGATGTTGTGGATGTTGTGCGCCCGAGGCGGCGCAGAGATGTTGTGCGCGTGAATCTGCGGAATGGCGGCGAGATTCAAGAAATTGCTAACTTAGGGAGTTGAGCGTTTGCTCCAGTTTCGATTTTTACTGCGGGAACTCCGCCCCAAGATTCCCCAGCAGGAATGACCGTCTTGGGTAGCACAACTGAGTTTGGCATGATTCGCACGTTATCACCAAGGGTCACACCGCCCATAATGGTGGCCCGAAGGCCGACGGTGCATCCACTCCCAATTTTAACTGGTGAAATCACCATCAAGCCACCTTGGCCATAGTGGGCTACGATAGTCACAGAGCCACCGATGGTGACATGATCGCCAAGTTCAATCAACGAGGGATCGGAAATATAGGTTGAATTGATTGTTGTTCCTTTTCCGATTTTCATTCCCATCATGCGATAGAATAACTGGCTGAGCGGGGTGGGGGTTGCGAATTCCAAAAAAGTATAACGAACTAAATACGTCAAACCGTTATGTAAATACCACTTGAAGGTTTCAACTGAATAGTAGGGACCTCGCCAAGCTTTGAGTTTTCCCCGAATTAGGAAGTTCACTGTCGGGGTCACGAAAATCAAAGTAAACCCATAGAGAAAATATCCAACTGCAATAGAAAAACCGAGGGCGAGATTTTGTATGAGGGTAGTCTGCTTTTCAGTGATTTCAATTAAGTATCGGAAAAAGGCTATCCCGGGCACAAGGCTTAAACCTAGACAAAGGCTTGCCGTCAAATATATTGCCGGCAAAAGAGCCAAGTGGCTGAGAATCTTAAATTTGCGCAGGACTTTTTCAAAAAACCCTTTTGTTCCTGAATGGGAAGATCCAGTTGTGTGGAGATCAAGTCTTTTCTTCATGTTTCCGCTTTCATCTTTCAGCCCTGTCGGTGGATGCAATGGAAAACTTGAGGCCTCGCTCCGATTCCCAGCGATTCCGAATGAGACTCCTGATTTCACTACCCATTCTGCCTAGTTCATGGGCATTTGCATAAAAATGAGACTTTATTGCTTTCTCTTTTCTAAAGAAAAATGTCGTCCTGAGAAATCATCAATTTCTCAGGGTCTGGTTTTTGACTTTGATCTTTGGGGATGCCAAAGGTTTTTTGGGGATTGGGGGTCTGGATGGGGCGGAGTTTGTGAATTGTCAGCCCCATTTTTTCAAGTCGAATCAAAATCAAATTTCAGATAATTTGGCATTTCATACTTCATCGTAGCTCCAAGATCCAGTTCAGCTACAACGACCGCGAGTTTTTCAAAATATCTTCGACAGCTTCCGACTCTTAATGTCAATGGCCCCCAATTTCCAATGCTTAAATAGAATGGAAAATAATTGTGCGATTTGTGCAAGACCAAAAAGACATTGGGAAGATTTCCAGAGGTCCGAAATTGTGCTCTATATGAAATCCAAGATTTTTTGTTCGTTGAAATTTCTGTTTTCAATCCCAAAGCGGGCTCTAGCTGCTGAAGCCAACAATGTGACATTCCATTTGTTGACAGGAAGATTTGTAACCCAGGAGCTTTGATAAAGAATCTCGCCTTCCAGGCTAAGCTCCTGGTAAACGACAAGATTTGTTAGTACTTGTTTTTCAGTTTTAGAATATTGTTTGAGAGGAAGATTCTGAGTCCATTCGTATCGGTGCAGATGTCCCTTTGAGTCGAGCCTTTCTAATTGTTGCTTTGCTCCCAGAGGTATTCAAACATAAAAAAACTTCTTTGTTGCGATCTGACTTGGCAGTTACGATGTATTTCCACGAGAAACTTTCGATGACAGACAAAATTGGATCAACAGCCAATAAATTGTCGGCTAGAATGCAAAAATTGCGTTTTGGAAATTCAGTACGAAGTTTTTGCAAAGAGTCTTTTGCAGCATTGAGTTCACAGTCATTCTTGAGTATTGAGTCTGAGTGCTGTCTTTCTGAATCGGCTCAAATTGCAGAGGCATTGAGTATTTTCCGCTCTGGTTTGTCAAGGAAGCAAGGAGTTGGCCATGCATGAAATGAGTCCGACCATCACTCGAGTTTCTGGTCAAACAAAATTCACAATTGACTTTGCAACTTGAGAGCTGACCCGTTCCGTCAAGTGAAAGAAGATCCAGTGAGCCAAAAAACTTCTCGGCATCAAGTATTTTCTGCCGCTCCAATCTTTGGTGAATCTTTTTTAGAATCAAATTCACTGAGTCCGTTGTCACTGATTCAAGAATGTATCGGAAACTGTCTTTGTCAGGAATGTCTGATAGACTGATGAAACAGCTGAAATTGTCCAAGGAGAGCTCATTGCCACGATGTTCCAGAGTGAAGGAGCGCAGCGAGCGATAACGAAGCAAAAACATCATTATCCCAGAGAAGAGGGTCTCTTTCATGCTGTATTTGCAGCGACTTTGCAGGCGACCATCGGGGACCTGATCCAACTCAGACAACCAATTCGGTAAAAGTTGAGAGGTAAATTTTAGTATTTTCATGTTGCAAAAATCCTTGAATCGATTAAAAAATGATATCGCTACTTGAACATGATGAGGGAATGTGAGCAAGCCAACACAGCTTCCTTTTATTGAAAAACGTCAGAGGTTTTTGGAGGTTGCCTTTGCGCAGTCATCCAAAAGAAGCAAGGCTCTTTCAACTAAAGAGCCCGTGCATATTGTTCTCAAGTCCGAGTAAGCTTATAGGCCCAAGCTCCTTGCTACAACATGCCGACTTTGTTGATAGAACCATCCGAGCTTGGGCTAAAAATGTGGGGTGAAAATTTATGAGCTAGTCAATGTGGGCAACCATTTGCATCTGGTTGTTGTATTGACGAAACTCTCCCTCTATCGAAAGTTCATTCGCACGATCACAGCATTGATTGCGCGCCATGTGGGACAGCGAAATCGAGGAGTCGGGCGAGCCACTCAATCGGGCAAAGATAAAATGGAAAATCATTTTCAGTTTTGGCTCGCACGTCCTATACACGAATTGTTGCCTGGGGACGAGATTGGAAAATATTCTGAAATACATGCAGAAAAATCGCAGTGATGCCCAATCACCATGTGGTCGAAACTTGCTGAGTTTTCAGGTGCCAGGCTTTGATTATAGGGCCACATTCAGTACGGCCTGACGACCATTGTGTTTGTGTCTTACGGGTAACTATCGAGTCAGCTTGCTGGCCAATTCGACCATCCTCCTAACGCCGGGCGATGTTGGGAAAAAATATTTTCCCGATACCAGGAGAGCCTTATCAAAGATAGGATTCAAGTCTCGTTCGGAACTGCTGCTTGAGGCCTCGTCGGAACTGCTGTTGGATTTCAAAAGGCCTAAATTCCAAAATTGGCCAAATCATGGGCTAGCTTTCCAATAGTCTGCAGGTTCAAGGCGCTCAGGAGAGGCTCATCTTCTTTAGGTTCGTTTTTGAGCATGTGGGCCAGGTGCCAAAGCAAATCATCGGTCGTGACAATACCGACAACGTCGTCTTCATTGTTGGTAATCAAAAGGCAAGAAATCTTCAATTCTAACATTTTGAGAATCGCCAGGCGAAGACTGGTTTGCTGGTCGAGGGCCTGAACAGGAGAAGTCATCAGCATTTCAACCCCCATGTTCTGAGTCATGAGTCCAACTCTAATATCAGATTGAGACAGGACCCCAACGATAGTGTTTTCCTCGTCGACAATAGGTAAATGACGTATCCGCTTTTCCTTCATCAGCGCCTGGGCGTCGTCAAGACTTGAGCCTGTAGGAATTGTAATGAGTGAGCTAGAGGTCATTGCCTTAAGGGTGGTGGTCATCGGGGTCTCCTTGAAATTTGAATAGTTAAAATTAACTTCCAGAGATTGCAATTCGCGGTCGTTGCAGACTTTAGCATTGGCCTTTCTCGGTGGCTATCCTCGGTGAATGTTCTTCGGGATAAAGGGCCCCTTGCGTCAAAGACAAAGCAGCCTGTTGTATCGCTAGACAATCTGGACCCACTTTGAATAAATACCAACATTATGGCGTCAGGGTTTCAGAGAGTCCGAAGTTTTTTACGGGGTGTGTTTTGCACGGGAATTTTCGTGGGTAACACGATTTTTTGGTGTGTCTTTATGCTTCCTCTCGTTGTGATGAAGCTGCTCGCTCCAAAAGGATCTCAAGCGAGATGGACTGGCTTGATTGTGCGAATTGCCGACCTCTGGGTGGGGGGCAATAGTTGGGGTATCCAGCTGATGCACAAAATCAAGTGGGAGGTTCAGGGGCTTGAAGGACTTTCTCCTCAAGCTTCTTATCTAGTGGTGGTGAACCATCAATCTTGGGTTGATATTGTCGTGCTCCAAGAAGTCTTGCGGAGGCAGGTTCCTTTTTTGCGTTTTTTTCTTAAAAAAGAGCTTATCTATGTGCCACTGCTCGGGGTGGCTTGGTGGGCCTTGGATTATCCTTTTATGCATCGACATTCAAACGAATATTTGGACAAACATCCAGAACGACGGGGCCAGGACCTTGAAATCACCAGAAAGGCCTGTGAAAAATTTCTGGGAAGTCCTGTGGCGATTTTAAATTTCTTAGAGGGAACTCGATGTACGCCAGCCAAGTTGTTAAAATCTCGCTCACCTTATCGGAATCTATTGGCGCCTAAACGTGGAGGAGTAGCGTTTGCTCTTCAGTCGATGGGAGAGCAATTTGAGGCGCTTCTGGATGTCACAATTTTTATCCCAAGGTCGATAAAACTTTGTGGGATCTTCTGTCGGGTCAGATCGATCGGGTTGTTGTTCGTGTGCGAAAGCTTCCAATTCCACAGGAGCTCATTGGGCATGATAATTTAGAGAAGAAAGAGAATCGCGCGACTCTTCGGAATTGGATCCACGGGATTTGGGAAGAAAAAGATCGATGGCTTGAAAGCCAAAAAACGTTGATGGTTTTGTTTGCATTGAGCGGCGTTTTGACCCTTTCATCTTGCACCCAGGAAGCGAAGGTCAAAGACGCTAGTTTAGCAGCAGCAGCTGCGAGTTTTGAAAATATTCTCAAAGATGAATCTCGTCGGACCATTCATGGTAAAGAACTTCTCAAGCTTAATTATGTGAGTGTGATTAAAGAGCAATCTCATTTTGAAGTTGTTAAAGCGACAATTCAAAAAAACCGAGTGAGGTCGCTAGCGGAATAAAAAATGGCGACAGTCGTGAGTCTGCGGTCGTTCAGGTTCGTGTGCGGACGGTCCCCGATTCCGTGAGAAATGCCTTAATGGATATTATCGAACTTCGAAAGAATGAGAACTCATTTTCTTTCAATATGACCGATGCACTGAAAATGATTCGTCAGCAGCTAGATCTAAGTCCTGATTCATTTTTAGATATTTTGTTTACATTTCAGCTTCATCATCAGCCTCAGGGCTGGGTCGTGGCGAGTCAGTCCCACGAAAAGCTGAAAATTTCTCAAGAAAAATAGCTTTCAACTGATTCAGTTCAAAATAGTTTTTGCGAAACTGGGCTCTTTTGTTTCAGAAGAGTGACCGATGGTTTATTCATAAATGAACCAGATTAGAGAGTATGGCAGGCAAGAACTTCAAAGCGCGGGGAATTCGCCATGAATCTTCGTCGTCGGGTTATGTTATTTTTTACCTTGGTGATCGGCTTACTGGCTATCGTCTGTTTACCCACATTCTATTGGGTGACTGGTGGGCATTTGAAAGGCCAATTTTTTAAGTCCTATGCCTATCAGATCGATCAAGTTTTGGCCAATATCAATCATTTCTTTATGGAGAGAAGAGGGGATGTTTTGCATGGAGCAGGTCTCTTTTCGAGCCTTTCGCCATCGGATCGGCCAGAAGCTGAAAAGAAGTTGCAAAAACTATTTGCTGCCTACCCAGTCTATAGGTCACTTTCAATTTTTTTGCCGAACGGGGAAAAGGTTGTCGATAGCGGAGGTCTTGGCTTGGGCGAGATTTCGCAGGCGAGTTTTATTGCCCGCGCCCTTGCCAGTGAAAGTGTAATTTTGGGCTACGAATCTACAAAGGAAAACGGGCCCCCAACTTTGGTTTTTGGAAAATCGATAGTTCACGAGGGAAAGGTCCTGGGAGTTCTTGCAGCCTATGTTGAGGCGGGGAAGGTATTCTTACAAAATGATATTAGGTTCGACGATTCAAAATTTTGGAAAGGAACTGAATTTAAGCTCATTCAAAAGGCCTTCAAAAATACGCTCTATGAAAATAGTCAAGAAACAATTTCTTTTGACCATAACTATTTGCGAGAACTATCCTCAGTGCTGCTCCCTTCAGGAAAGCAGCAATCTGTTTTTGTTGAAGATCAGGATGGCTTTTTTGTCTTTGTCGGGGAGGGAGACACTTTTAACGATCTGGGCTTTGGAAATTGGCAAATTTTGGTCAGAATCAAGAAAAGCGAGATCTTCGCGCCGGTGAACAAGATTGTTGTGATCCTTGGACTCATGTTTGTCGTCTTGTTGGCGAGCGCCCTGGGGGGCATGTATTGGCTGTATTCAAGATTGTTCTCGCCCTTGGTGACTTTGTCAGATCGAATCCTTCGCTTTGGTCAAGGTGAGTATGATGTATTTAATGAAATAGCTCAAAAAGATGACGAGATTTCGATGATGGCACGGCACCTTAACAACATGTCTGGTAATCTCAAGAAGTCCATGACAGAGCTCAGTCAGCAGTCAAGACTGTCGGCTATTGGGCAGATGGCAGGTGGAATCGCTCATGAAATCAATAATCCTCTCTCTATTATCATTATGAGAGCAGATATACTTTCCCAAATGATTGGAAGAGGTACTGTCGACCCCAAAGAAATTAAAGCGGGTCTAGAGAAAATTACTGAAACGGCTGTGCGAATTTCAAAAATCATAAAAGGTCTAAGGGCTCTCTCGCGAGAAGGAAATCACGAGGCCTTTTCGGAAGTTTATGTCAATTCGGTGATAAGTTCAACTTTGGAGCTGTGTGAGCAATCTGTCAAAAACAAAGATATCAACATCAGGCCGGTTCAAAACACAGATGACCCTAGATTCGAATGTCGCCCAGTACAGATTTCCCAAGTCCTTCTAAATTTGATCAACAATGCCGTCGATGAGATTAAAGATCTTCCATTTGAAGAGAGATGGGTCGAGATTCGTGTGAAAGACCTTGGTGAACAGGTTCTTGTGCAAGTTCTCAACGGCGGTCCGAAAGTCTCTGAAGAAGTCGCAAATAAAATGTTTCAGCCATTCTTTACGACCAAAGGAGCTGGAGAAGGGACTGGCCTTGGTCTTTCGATTTCTAAACAAATTATGAGTAGTCATTCAGGGCAAATTCAGATCGACTTAACCGAGGCAAATACATGTGTGGCGCTAACCTTCCCCAAAGTTCAGCCGGTTAATTCTGATTCGGAGGACTCTTCAGATCATTCGGCGGCCTAAAACTAAAGCCCATTGCATCAATTTTTTTGAAAAGCAAAAACTCTGATTGCTCTAAGCTTGGGCAACTTTGTACACTATCGATCTCAAGGACATATTTCACAAATATTACCGATAGTGATTTTGCTCAAATCACAAAAGAAATGTCTGCCAACTTCACACATAACTCAATGATGGGAGCTTCGAAGCTTGGAACAATTTTTGGTTTTGAGGTGGGCTTGGTCGGGGCGCAGACAGGGTCTCCAAACACGAATGCCATTGCTCAGCGAACCGCTGGTTCAGAGATCCCCAGTTTGTATAACGCGGGGGTGATTGCGGCTGTGGGTGTGCCCTTTGGATTGTCAGCCGAAGTTGTGATGCTGCCAGGTCTCTCTGCCTCAGGATCCAGCTTTAGCTCGAGCTCCTATGCTTTGAAACTGAATATGAATGAATTGATACCGGTGCTACCAATCAACTTGGCGGTTCGTGGGGTTTATTCCAACGCAAAATTTTCCTTCAGCCAGACCATCTCAGGAGTGGCTGCTTCTGTGGATAACAAAACGGCAGTCACTGGGGTGCAATTGTTACTTTCGCCGAAGCTTCCAGTTTTTGAACCTTATATTGGGGTTGGTTTGCTGAATGGCTCGAATGAATTGAGCGTGACGGGGACCCCCGGAACCGTTTTTGACCCCAGTTTTTCAGTTGGGCAGTCTGAAAAGAAGACCGCAAGTTCAAGTCAATTCCTTGTGGGGGCCGAAGTGAGTCTTTTATTGATAAAGTTTGGAGCCGAGTACTCACAATGTTTTGGTGCCAGTCGAACAGGAATTAAAATCGCAGTTGGTTTTTAGTTTTGATTGTCTTTGCGATTGTTGTCTCGATAGTACTGGCGCTGATGTGGTCAACGGTTTGGTTTAGCCTTATCGAGGATTCTTATTATAGCTCAGAAGTCCGAACGATTTTGCTCGTTTTATTTTTGGGCGCTTATTTTTTGCAGATTGCACGGTTGGTTTTGCTTCGTCATCGCGGTGAAATGCGATGGCTGGTCATTCCCGCTTTTTTCTTAATGGGTTTGATATCTCACTTGTTTTTGGCGGCACTTGTAAAGGATTCTATTTCGGCCCTTTGGCTATGGCAAACTGGGGATGGAGAAAGACTTCGATGGCTTAATGAATCAGTGATTGTTCTTTGTGGATTTGCAAATATATGGGGGACTTGGACCGCGCTCAAAGGTCCAGATCTACAAACTGCTGAAATTCCGGTCCCCCAATGGAATCAGGGGAAGTCCATTCGGATCACCCAAATCAGTGACCTGCACGTTGGGCCGATTATTAAACGTAAGTATGTGCAAAATGTGGTCGAGAAAATTAATGCTCTTCAGGCCGATTTGGTCGTGATTACAGGAGACCTTGGCGACGGAGCCGTCGATGATCTTCTTGCTGATCTCGAACCATTGAGATCTATTTCAGCGCCCTGGGGAGTCTATTTTGTGACTGGTAATCATGAGTATTATTGGAATGCCGCCGCCTGGATTCAAGCTGTGAAAAGCCTAGGAATTCACGTTCTCGAAAATCAGGGAGTTTCTCTTTCGGGCCTCTGGTTGGGGGGAGTTCCAGATGTATCAGCCCACCATTTTGCTGGAATGGCAGCTAGCGATCCCAAGCAAGCGATGGTTGGTTCTGAGTCAGGGCAGTTCAAGGTTCTTCTCGCCCATCAACCCAAGAGTGCTATTGCAGCCGAGGCTGCGGGATTTGATTTGACTCTGTCTGGACACACTCACAAGGGGCAGTTTTTTCCTTTCAATCTGCTGGTGGGCTTTTTTAATCCCCATGTGCAGGGTCTTGAAAAGCGAAACAATATGTGGGTCTATGTGAATCAAGGAACTGGATTTTGGGGACCGCCGCTTCGACTTGGAGTCCCCTCTGAGATCACCCTGTTGACACTTAAAGGGATCAAAAACCCCGTGAATCTATCTCAAGGTCCAGAGATAGTGAAGAATTCAATCTAGTCGAACCCGACCACCTCAATCTCATTTGGGACCCATGGATTTGAGCCATGCTGGAATTACTGAACCTAGACTTGTGTAACTAATCCGAGAGTTCGATAAGACGAAAATGGAGAGGTTTCTATTTTCAATGATCATTTCTTTTGCGTCCCTATCTTATGGAAAAACATTTTTTCCAACTCGTGAAGAGTTGATGAGCACACCAGTCGAGGTCCGTAAAAAGTGGTTATTGCAAATTCAAACGGTGCTTGTAGAAATGGCCGAGTCTTCTGAGCATATGGCTTTGTTGCCAGAGACCAGAAGTGCGCGAAGTCCGGCCAATACGGCTGACGATCAAAAACGGATTTCCGACAATCGTCCACATGACCGGTTTGTCGCCGAGGCTAAAATGTCGAGATCTGAAAGGAAGGCGTTATTAGAAGAAAAGGTGGCCAAAGCAGAGGCCGACAAATTACAAAAAGAAGCCAAAGCAAATGCCGACCACAATAGAATGGGTCCTGTCTCGCAGTTTAGAAAATCTGAAATTGATCACTTAAATAAGAGTGCTGCTCTCGAAAGAGAGGATCTCTGTATGTTTGCTGGCTGGATCCTGAAAGGACCAAAATGTATTGGTCCAAGTAAAATGCCAGATAATCTTAAATTTAGAGGTATTGAAAACGCACAGCTCACTTGTCAAAAGGGGAGCTTTCTATGCAATCCAATTTTATTTGGCGTGAGATTGCCACCAAAATGTAATTCACTTTACTTTCATCCTGGACAAGGCGACAGTCCGTGCCTGAAAAAAGTTAAACCACTCTGCGCACGGCTTGGGAGTGGCAGTCCAACAAGAGAATGCAGGAATCTTTCAAAGGACTTCATCGATACCGCTGTTGAGCTCATTGGTGATGGGAATCCGGACGCGCTCGATCAATATCGCGGTCAATTTTTTTCCCTTTGCGATGAGGAGTCTTTAAAATCAAATCAGAAAATAACGGATCTGGAAAATGCAGAGCGCCTGAGGTCTGATGTCCAAAAAACATGTGAGGTAGCAAGGTCACGACTTGAAGAGATCCGTGACAAATATGAAAAGTACATCCCACTGCCACCACCAAAAGGGACTCCCGCCCAACCCATTATGCCCGCGCAATAATAAGGGCCCGTCTATGTCTAGGTTTTTGATTTAATAGTGAAATGAGGCCCCAGTTGCGTTTGTTGGTGGGTTGATTACTCTTTCGTAAACTCTCGCAGCCGATTCTTAATTTCCTCAGACGTTTCAAGCTTGAGGACCTCCGTCACCAGTCTTTGGCAGGCCTGGTAATTTAAACTTCGAATCATCTTTCGAGCCGACAGAATATGTTGAGCCGTCATGCTGAGTTCATTGACGCCCATCCCAACCAGTAAAGGCAAGAGCAACTCAGAGTGGGCCAGGGAGCCGCAAATCCCTGAATGAAGTTTATTCTCGACGGAGGCTTTAAAAATATAATTGAGGGCTCGCAAAAAGCCTGGATTGAAGGGATTGTAAAGAGCTTCAACTCGATCGTTAAGGCGATCCACAGCGCACATATACTGAGTTAAATCATTGGTCCCAATACTGATAAAATCCACGTGCTTGCTAATAAGGTCGACGATCAGGGCTGCTGAAGGGATTTCAATCATAACGCCGAACTGCAAAGTCTCGGAAGCTGCAATTCCTTGTTGTTTCAGTTCAGACTTACATTCGGCAAGGATCTGCTTTGTGGCAAGAATTTCTTCAATGCATGAAATCATCGGAATCATTAACCCAACCTGGTGCCCAACAGCCGCTCGCAAAATGGCCTTGAGTTGATTCTTAAATAGGTTCTTCTCTTGAAGACAGAGGCGTACGGCTCGTAACCCCAGGAATGGGTTAGTCTCTGCGGGGAGAGGTAAGGCCTCTATATTCTTGTCGCCACCAATATCAAGTGATCGAATAATGCATTTCTTGTTTCCAAGTCCTGCAAAAATCTCGCGGTAAATTTGATACTGTTGATCTTCAGTTGGTAGTGTTTTCGGTCTAAGAAAACAAATTCAGTTCTATACAGACCGACACCTTCGGCATCATTGGCTAAGACGGAAGGCAAGTCTTGAATTGTTCCAATATTCGCAACTAATTCAAGTTTATGGCCATCTCGTGTGACAGAGGGAAGGCCGCGCATCTGAAGAAGTAAATTCTTAGTCTCTTCATATTTTCTTTTCTCGGCTAAGAAGGTTTCAATCTCAGTCGGGCTCGGATCGATAATAAGTGCCCCACTATTGGCGTTGATCAGGACCTGACTTTGCGAAGTGACGTGTTGAAAGATTCCACGCACGCCGGCCACTGCCGGGAGTTCAAGGGCTCGAGCCAAGATCGCAGTGTGAGATGTTTTACCACCGATTTCAGTCACGAAGCCGGCCACTTTTTGGATCAATCACTGCCATTTGGGATGGAGTGATGTCGTAGCCAACAATCACCGCGCCCGATGGAATTTTTGTAAAATCAAAGGCTTTTTTTCCGCTCAAGATCTGTAAGACACGTTGAGAAATATCGCGAACATCAGCCGCACGAGCGCTTAAATACTCATCTTCGAGCTGACTCAGCATCAGGGCCGCATTATCTGCAGCCAACTTATAGGCGGCACTTGCGGTTAACTTCTGTTCTTCGATGGCCTGAAAGGCCCCGTCGGTAATTTCTGGATCCTGGACCATCAATAAATGAGCTTCAAAGATTTCGGCCTGATCCTTGCGTCCAGAACCATTGAGTTGATTCACCAAAATCTGAATTTCATCACAGGCTTGGGAGAGGGCGGTTTTAAGTTTTAAAATCTCGCCTGTTGGATTATTGGTTGATTGTTGATCTGGGGAAAGTTTTGTTTGCTCGGGTTCGATCAGAAAAACTTGACCGAGGGCAAAACCTGGGGAGACTGCGATTCCATTGATGTGCATAGTTACCTACACTTGAAATTTATTTTGAACTAGCTGCTGAAGGGCCAAAAGAGCCCCTTCTGCATCCGAGCCATCGGCTTTTATTACAAAATCAGAAAGGCCAGTCATCCCAAGGGACATCAATCCCAAAACTGATTTGGCATTCACGGTTTTCCCATTGTACTGGATTTCAATTTTAGATTTAAACTGGCTCGCTGTTTTGACAAGAATTCCAGCGGGACGCGCATGCATCCCTTCTTCGTTGAGGAGCTTCAAAGTAATTTCTTTAATCATTAGGGCTGTCATATCCAATTCGGTTTCCTTCTGGTTTTTGAATTAGAAATCTAACCCCGTTTCCTACTGAAGTTCAAGCTCTAAAACCGGTTCTTGGTTTTTCACCATTCCGGTCGCAATCACTTTCATGGACTTAACTTTTGTCCATGTTGGTAACTATGATCGGGCTGAAGTTTGACTTGGCTTGGGTCTTGACCAGTCCTAAATCATACTCAAGTAGACGATCTCCGGCCTTCACCAAGTCTCCGACCTTGATATGGGATTTAAAGCCATTGCCCTTCATTTGGACGGTGTCAATACCGATGTGAATGAGCAACTCTAAACCATCTTCAGTCTCCATTCCCAAGGCATGATTTGTGGGAAATACTGTGACTATTTTTCCAGCAATTGGTGCACAAAGGACCCCAGTTGAGGAATCAATAGCGAAGCCGTCGCCCAAATACTTATCCGCAAACGTTTTATCAGGGACCTCACTCAATGGGACGATAGTTCCTTGGGAGGGAGAACCAAAAGTCGTTTTGGTCATCAAATTTTTCATTTCCTCCTTAAGTAGATCTGACTCGACCCCAAAGATAATCTGAAAATTCGAACCAGTTTTCATGACTCCGGCCGCGCCAAGTTTCTTAAACTGTTCTGTTTGGACTAGGTCAGGATTCTTTACATGGAGTCTTAGGCGAGTAATACAAGCATCCAAGCCTTCGATATTTGACTTTCCACCAAGGGCCGCCAAGACTTGACGTGCTTTTTGAGTCTGCGTTGATGACCCTCGAGAGACAGAACCATTTGCGAGGTCCCCGTTGTCGTCTGATTTCTCAGTTTCTCGTCCCGGGGTTTGAAAATTGAACATTTTGATCAGAAAATAAAAACTTGTAAAATAGGTCAATCCGATGATTGGGCCGATCACCGCAAAGAGGGCTAGGCTGTTCTTTTGATTGAAATAGCCAAGGACAAAGTCAATTGCTGAAGCTGAAAATGTATAACCCAAATGAACATCAAAATAGTGTGTAAGCATTCCGGAGCCAAAGGCCAAGGCTACATGCAAAATATATAACAAGGGTGCTACGAAGATAAATGCAAACTCGATGGGTTCAGTGATTCCTGTGATAATGGAAGTGAGGGCTGCGGAAAGCATGACTCCAGCGACAGCCTGACGTCGCGCCTTGGGAGCAGCAAGGACCATGGCCAAAGCGGCTGCAGGTAATCCGAATAGCATCAGAGGATACTCTGAAGCCATAAAGAGGCCGGCGGAGGGGTCGCCGGCAAAGTAACGAGCCGATTCTCCGTGCAGGATCTGGCCAGCAGCTGTGGTAAATTCACCAAACTGAAATAGAAAGGGAGGATAATAAACGTGATGAAGGCCCACTGGGATTAGCAGTCGTTTCCCGGCAGCGTAGAAAGCAGGACCCCACTCAGAACTCATCATTGAATTCCCGAAGGAGTGAATTCCGGCCTGAATAGGAGGCCAGACAAAGCTCAAAATAACAGCGACGCCGAAAGCCGCGGCGACAGCGACGATCGGGATAAAACGCTTTCCTGAAAAGAAGCCAAAAATTTGAGGCAGTTTGATTTGATGGTAGCGATTGTAGATTGCGGCGGTGACAAGTCCGATCAGAATTCCACCAAAGACCCCAGTATTAATCGCGAGTTCAAGTTTCTGAGCGTCACTTGTGACTTTTAAGATATTTACCAATGTAAAGTAACCAGCCGCGGCGGCCAGCCCGCGACACCAGCGCCACCGGTAAAGCCAATAGCTACACCGATTGCAAAAATCAGTGGAAGTTGTTCAAAGATGGCCAAGCCACCCGAAAACAGGATCTTACCTAGTAAGGTTTCGTTGCCACTTGAGTCCTTTAAAACACGTCCGAGGGCAACAAGGAGTCCTGCAGCAGGCAGGACCGAGACGGGGATCATCAGTGATTGCCCCACCTTTTGTAAGGTTGTGAAAATTTGATTAAGTTTCATATAGACTCCTACCATATTGGTTAAATTTCAAAATCAACAAAGAGATGAAATTATCCATCAGTGGAAGTAGGTAAGGACGACGACCATCAGTGGTCAATGTCAACTAACAGAATCTATTAGTTCATTTTTGGTGCGGCGTCAATTTGGCAGCACCAAAAAACTTAAATCTCAATCTCACAAAAGCTCTATTGAGTTAACTGCCGCCAATAGATAGCGGATAGAAAACTCGCATGACTCCAAGTTAAATCCCTCGCCCCTTGCATGTATCCTGAAAACCGATTCATTTTGCTCAGACAAGGATCCGTGTTCGTCCCGATGGTAAAAAGTTCTCCCGAGCATTTTATCGCCTTCAATAAAAGCTGGCTCATAATTTTTCCGTAGAGACTGTCGCTGGGTTTAAACTTCATCCCAGTTTTGAGAATCGAAGCTTCGCCAAGTAAACTACGATAGAAAGGAAGGTTCATATCATTGATCTCTATGGCGCTAATATCTTTTGCATGAAGATAGGTTCGGTAATAAATCTCAGCTCCAGTTTGGGTTGAAATAAACCACGCATTCCCGCTGGAATTTGTATTGTATCCGTCGTAGGTGTCTTCCGGGTATCTTCCCAAGGCAACGCCGAGCTCAGTATTTCTGTAATATGATAAAGTGACTTAAAGGCGTCGCTCAATTTTTGTAAGGTCGCAAGTATGCGGTCATCATATGGTGCCATAAAGCCATCGCCGGCATCACCTAAAATAGAGCCAAGAATAACCGCTGAATCCAAGCGACTCTCCCGTCTTGCATTGGCTCCAGAAGGGTAGCGAGTCGCTACAATATAACCAGAGCCAGGATTCCAAAATTTTTCAATTTCTGCCGTCATTTTGAGAGCCTCAGATCGATAAAAGAAAGCCGCACCAGGATCATGCAAAGTTGTTGCCAACCCAGCCCCGAGTAAAAGGGCCTTTCTTTGCACCATTAAGGTGAAAAAGTGAAAACCCTGCACTTCCTCCCAGAGGTCAAAATTAGATTCTCGCCAGTGGTGTGCTACATATTCGAGGTCTTTTTTAATCAGAGAATCAGAGGGCAATCGACCATCATAAAGGATTGGTACCAGCTGATCTTTTTCGGGCCAATTTTCGCTAATTATCATATTATAAAGAGAAATAAAATTAAGTGCTCGCATGGCCGGGCCATCGTTTTGTGGACGACCCCAGGGGTCAGAGTTTGGATTTCCATCAACATTAAATTTAGGTTCACCCAAACCAGTGAGGGCGTTGGTGTCGTTTTGCGCCCGGCGATTCAGGGCCATATGGTCAAAGAAAAAACTTCTGAGTTTCGCTCGAAGCTGATAATCAGGATTTTCTCTGTAAATTTGTAATGCTTGGTCGAAACAAATCGCGCCATCTCTGATCCAATGAAAAAAATAGTTCGGATATTCTCTGGAGGGTGACGCCACAACAATTCCAGGGGAAGTCCCACTTGGCGAGAAGTTTGCGAGCATCTTAAGTTGCGAAGTCACCTTTTGCGTCAACAACTCTGACTGATTGAGCGGAATCTGGATTTTGCCCAAAGCGCTGAGGCCAAGGGCATTCGTAGACAGAAATAAAAAACCGGCAAGGATAAAACGCAAAAAACTTCTTCGAGCAAAAACGCTTTCGCGGCAAAAATTCGCCATTGAGACCCCCTGTTGAGTTCTAACTTCAGCCTTAAAAAAAGCTAGTATGCTTTTTGGCAGGTTGGAAGACAATTTTTACGATATTTTTCATTTGCAACTATTGACGCACCGGACCGGTTTTTAGCGAAAAAAGAGACTGAGTTCTTTGATCAAACCGGCGTATCCAAAATGGATGATGGCAACCATCGTCCAACTCCAAAAACTCAGAAGAAAAGCTAGAATAAAAGAGTGTGGGAGGACCATATACCACTCATCGAAACCTGTGACCAGACGGCTTGGGTCGTTGTGGATCGGGGCTCGAAAGCGGGTCGAGAGTCCTTGGGCAAGAACAATTCTGTGGGCCATATCAAGCTTGTAAAAGTGAATTCCTACAAGAATTCGTTCGTGGGATTCTGGATCTAAGCGGGTGACAATCCCATAGCAGGCCATTTGTTCAGATCCAGGAATTGCGAATTGAATTCTTATGACCTCCCCGAGATTTGGGCAGAGGTCTTCCGGCGCAGTAAAGGCTAAGCCTGTGAGCGAAACATTTCGAATCTCAGTGCCTTCGTCCCAGGGATTTGCTGAGGGCCAGCAACCCGAACTAACGAATCATCTTGAGTATTCAAAATATATCGAGGAGAGCGGGCATGGTATTTTGCGAGGCCTTGTGTCATACAGAGGCTCTATCGGAACCTTGGTGGGGGAATTGCCGGACCTTTGGTCTAGTTTGTGATGACGACAGCGTGTATCTTCAATAGGGTAGAGGTTGTGAATAGTTAGAAGAGAGAAATAGACAGTGAAAGATAAAAATTATATCACCCCCAGTGGATTTCAAAACTTGAGGGCTGAATATCAGCAGTTGTTAAATGGAGAACGACCAAGGGTTGTAGAGACCGTTGCTTGGGCTGCCAGCAATGGTGATCGTTCTGAAAATGCAGATTATATTTATGGCAAACGGCGACTGCGAGAAATTGATCGGCGACTGAAGTTTTTGACCGAGAGGTTAGAGGCCGCTGAAATTGTAAATCCCTTGTTAACAAAGAGCGATCGAGTTTTATTTGGAGCAACCGTGACCATTAGTGATCTAGAAGGCAAGAAATGACCTATCAAATTGTTGGGGAGGATGAATTAGATCCAAAGCGGGGAAAATTTCCTGGCGCTCTCCCATCGCAAAAGCACTTCTAGGGAAACGTCCAGGTGAGGAAGTGCAGGTGCATAAACCAAGCGGGCCCGAGGTCATTGTCATAGAAAGTCTTGAGTATAAATGATAAAAACTAAAAACCCCGCATCGAGCGGGGTTTTTTTAAATTTAGATCAAATTATAAAGTGAAGCGCTTTAAAAACTAGTGAGTTTTCTTAGCAGCCTCTTTTTTGTCCATGCATTTTTTGTCGTCTTTTGCACATTTTTCAGCTTTTGCAGTTGTTCCAGTCGCAGCAGCAGGTGCAGTAACAGCAGGTGCAGTTGGAGCTGGAGTAGCTGCAGCAGTTGGAGCAGCTGGTGGATTAGCAAGTGCTACAGTTGCAAAAAGAGCAACGATTGCTGATGCGAACATTTTCATAAATTCTCCTTGTTGAATTTGGTCGTTGGCAAAAACAATTTCTGCCAATTCGACTTAGTTAAATTTGTTAGGAATTTGTTATATACATAAATGTGAGAGGTAATAAAGATAATCTTAAAAAAGACTAAGTGCGAAAATAATCATGCTAGAAAAATAAGCTGAAGTATCTTATTTGAGCGCTTGATAGTTAAAACATTTCCAAATGGTGAAAATTCTTGCCAGCTCTTCCCCTCGAAACGTGCGAAATTCTCGAGGTTCACAACGATCAAACTGGGCCCATTCCATTGGATTGGCAGGGTATTTTTCAGGAGTGACTACCAGAGCATTTTGACCAATCAAGGCATCGAGCTCATGATGGGCTTTTTGAATAACGGTGTAGTGACTTTTTGTTGTGCTGAGGCTGTAGACTTTTTGCTTTGTCCCCCACCAAGTTTGGGCGGTCGTTTCATATCTGAGGGCAGCCAAGAACGGTTTCTGTCCAACTTCAGCGTGAAACTCTCGAGAGACTCTGTGGAGTTCCTTTCCGAGGTCCTCCCAGCCATAAAATTCATTACTTAGGTCCCAACGAATATTCCAAGGTTGAGGTGTCTCTCCGACAGAGGCAAAAAGCTGGGTTAACTGACGGTAGACTTTTGGCATCCAGGGACCTAAGAATGGAGTATAAATAAACAGATTGAGGGGTATCAAAAACCCAAGGGCAGTGATTAATATTTTTCTGGATCGCGGCAGCATCCAAACTCTATTTCTAAAAATAAATCCCTCATCCCAAAGTGCGCCGGCGCCCATCACAAGAAGTAAGTGGGCCCCGCCTGCCCAATGGGGTTTAAATTCCGCCCAAAGTGGCTGAGGGTAAAAAATCAACAGAGTGGGCGCAGTCATACAAAACAAATATCTCCACGAGGCAGGGAATCTGCACCCATTAGATTTCAGAATAGCAGTGAAGCCTTTGCCGAACGCCCAAAGCATGAGTGCAAAAACAACCGGAGTGAAAAAAATATTTTGGGCCGTGAACCATTCAAGCCAACGTGACCAAGAAAGCCCACCTGCTCCGGTATGTCTTTCATAGAACTGATATCTGAAACCAGGCCAATCATACTGCAAATTCCATAAAAAAATTGGTGTGCTGATAACAGTTGCCAGAAGAGCTCCCAACCAAGGCCAACGAGTCAAGAGCGTCTTTCGATGCTCCTGTGAAAGCAAAAGATGAAGTCCAAAACCTGGGGCAAGAAGAGCGATAATGAATTTAGAATTAAGGCCTAGTCCCATAGTTAAGCCAAGCCAAATCCAGGTCTTTGCAATCGACCATCGAGAGTGGTCCGGTCGGACTCCTTGCCAAAAAATCCAGACTGATAAAACGAAGCACAGCATAAAGGGTGTTTCTGGTGATGCGACATATCCGCCGAAGCCCCAAAGAGGGCTAAAGAGTAACATAATTCCTGTGACCAAGGAGGCGACCTCGCCGAAGAGATCCTTGGCCAGACGGTAGCTGACAAAAACAGTGAGCCCAAAACAGAGGAAAGAAGGAAAGCGAACGCCCCAATAAGTAGGTCCAAAAATTCCAAGGGACAAGGTTTCCAGCCAAGCAATCATCCCGGGATGATCATAGTAGGAAAGCATGATATTATGGGTCCAGGACCAATGATAGGCCTCGTCGTCAATAAGGGGAACCTTCCAAGAAAAAAATGCCCGAAACAGCAAAATTAAAAAAAATAAGACCATTGTTTTCGTTGGTTCCAGGTTCGGATCATGAGCGCCCCCTCCATCTGGTCATGCTAGTTGTGACGCCAAGCAAATGGGCCACTCGATCAAAAATAAAGCGCGGAAGCAGCCCCTTGAGGGGTTCAATTGCATGAACAATTGGAGGCGCCAAAACGAAGTTTTTATTTTTTTCAATTCCTGTTATGATGAGGTTCACTATTTTTTCAGTGGTCAGGATCGGGGTTAAAAAAGGGGCCTTGACTCCAGAAAACATGCCTGACGCAAAATAGCTCGGACAGACTGTCGTAATTTGGGGATTTTTCTTTTTGAGTAAGTTCATTTCAACACGTAGAGAGTCAGAGAACCCAAGCACTGCCCACTTACTTGACGCATAGCTCACACCAAAAGGGAGAGGAAGAAGTCCCGACGCACTTGAAATATTGACGAGGTGGCTGTCTTCTCGGCCGGTTAAATCATCAAAGAACAGGTGTGTGAGGGTCACCAGACTTTTGACATTCAGATCGAAGGTGAGCAGGTGTTTTTCAAGTGAGACTTCTTGAAACGGACCACCATAAACAACTCCTGCATTATTGATGAGCCCATCAATTGGACCAACGTCCCTGCGGATTCGTTCGCGAAGGTCTGGGAGCTCTTCGGTTTTTGCAAGATCCTGTTCATATAAGAAAAACTGTTGCTGCGGGTGAGCCATTCTTAGCTCCCTCACAAGTTCATTGAGGCCATTCAAGTTTAAATCGAGAAGAATAAGATCACACCCCCGAGCGGCCAAGGTCTTAGCTAGTCCAAGCCCCAATCCTGAGGCGGCCCCAGTAACTAAAAACTTTTTATTCTTGAATTCACGCACGTTTTAATCCCTTTTCTCTCAAACTGTCCTAGACGTCTGTAGAATAGACCGAGAGTAAATTCAAATATAAAATGAAGCTGTGGGTAAAGTGGGCTGTGTCGTTTTTAGTTTATTGCTTAATTGTTGTGCAACTCAAGAGAAGCCAGAGCCTCGAGTGCGAGCTGCGGCCTTTGGGATGGATAACTTTGTCTTTGAATCGGGAATGCCGGTTCGAGAAGTTAAGAAGCATGATTTTTTCTATAAGCGTTGTGATCTCAATTCGCGCCGAGCTTTTCCCAGCAAAATTGATTATTCCTGTAACGACGCCCACTTGAACAATTGATTAAGTGATTGGTCTTTTCAGAGTTTGCGATGTAACTTTCTGAGGGTTTTGAATTGAGATTTAAGGGTGGACGTAATTCGAATTGTGAGCCATAGGCGATTTGCATGTAGGTTTCAAAAAACTGGCTCAAACTCTGTGAGAGGACTTCCTGGTGTTTGAGTAAAAGGCGGGTCGTGACGAGGTTAAGCATTTCGCGAGGGCCGAGGCTCCTTTGGCTCCCAATCCCCTCGAATTCTTTCCATGACAAAATTTGATTTAGGTATTTATCTTCAAGCGATTCATTTTTTTGAATTCGATGCTGGTGGATATGAACGGCAAGACCCAACAATATAAGAAAGGCAAAGGTGATAAGCAGGCTGACGGGAAGTTTTCCCTGAAGGTCTTTCAGAATTTCTTTTTGTTTTGCAAGGTCAAAATTTAAAAGCCATGAGGTCCACCGATAATTGAGGCCCTCCAGCCAAAATCTAAATGTCAGAAGGAAAGATTTTTTTTGTCGGAAGTTGTTGATGGAGTCACTGAGATCTTTAAGAATTTGCAGTTCAACTGGAAGCGCAAAGTATTCTTCGGCTCCAATCTCGAGTCTGAGTGGTGCCACAATGTTCGTGGCATCTGCTCGGGTCCACCGCCCCTTTGAATTGATATACTCGACCCAGGCGTGAGCGTCTTTTTCCCGAATCATCCAAAATTTTCCATACTCATTAAAGGTTCCACCGTGGTAACCGCCAACCACTCGGGCCGGAACTTGAGTTGCGCGAAGTAAGAGGGCAAGGCTAGAGGCATAATGTTCACAAAATCCCTCTTTAATTTCGAATAAAAATTTTTCGAGATTCATTTGTCCGCCATGACCTGGGCGTAAACTATAGTGAAACTTCTCCTTCTGGAAAAAAAATAGAATCTTTTCCAGTTTCTGTTCCGGAGAAAGTCCCTTGAGATTCCAGCTTGCGACGAGACTTTTGACTCGATCTGGAAATTTTGGGGGGAGGGTCAAATATTCCTCAGCCGATTTTTCTTTCGGGGTTTTATATTCTATAGTTCCAAAATATTCGAGGGTTTTGTCAGGGGCTGGCGAGACCCTAAAGGTTCTATCTGGCTGCATAGTGATTTGAGAGAAGTGACTATGAACGGTATCAGTTTCGTCTAAGGTGAAAATCCGAGCTTGATTTTCTTTTTGGAGATTTTCTTGGTTTTCCAATGAAGAGGCAAATTCCAAGCTTTCTTGAGGGGCTAGAAGTATTCGATAGTCTGGTGTGGAATGATGCGCTGGAGCACTTTCGGTGAGTGGGATTTGAGAATTTTTTGAAACATCAGCTTTTTTCCAAGAAAACCCAGTGGGTGTGGTAAAAACATCGCCCCGCCAATAGAGATCACGTGTGTTTTTTTTTCCTAACAGAAATTCGGCCTGAAAAACGAGTTTTTTGTTTTCTCTGACCTCTGAGAATGCCCCTGGGTCTAATCTGTCGCTCGATCCAGACTGAGCAATTTTGGATAGTCTGGATCCGCCGAATTTTTGAAAGAGATTCGTGAACCTAGGGAAAAAGAAGAACAACAAAAAGGTCAAGGGAAGCGCTGTCACGACAGTTTTGGTGAAAATATTAACGGCGGTCGTTGGTGTATTTTTACGAACATTTAAGGGAATAAGCTGGTAGGCAAGCGCCAAGATCGAGGCTCCCAGGCCAAGGGACCAAAACAGATTTAAGCTAAATAGAAAAACAGTGCAACAGAGGAATAAGCCAAGAAGAATCAAAAAAGGCGACTCTTCTTGAGTCCGGTACTCAAGAATCTTCAGCCACGCCAGGAGGAAAAGAAATGATCCTGCGGCATCTCTGCCAACCAAAGTCTCGAAGCCAACAATAATCATAACAAGTCCAATGGCTGACAGAATGCCCGGTCACTTTCTTTTGAGGGCAGGCCTAGTTTAAAAAAATCCCCAACGAGCCGCCAAATAATGAATGAAATGCCGCAAAAGGAAACCCAGAACGGAAGCTCTAAGCACAGATAGCTGAAAGGCAACAAAAATGGGACAAAAAGGCTAAGTGGAAACATGCGCGGAATCCAGGAGTGCGAGGGATTTTAGACAGCTCTGCCAATGATTTAAGCCCTGGGAAAGTTCGCTTTTAAACCCGGGTAAAATGAGCTGGTAAACAGATCGACTCTTTTCGGCTAAATCGATCCAAAGGGCAAGTTGGGAGATCCTGGCCTCAAACGAGGTAAGTTCTTGAGTCTGTTCCCACCTAAAGATCAGCGTTTGGCCTTCTTTTGAATCAAACATTTTCACTTGCATCTCGCGAGTGCGGGCTGTTGATTTCCAGTCAATTCGTCGAGGGGAATCAGATTTTTCATAGATTTTAACGCCGCCAAAGTCCTCGTCGGAATTATTTTTTGAAGTCAGTTTATTTTTGTTAGAGCCATCGGCTTGCCCCGGAAAATGAGGTGATCCTAAGCGGCTGGGGTAGACGAGGTATTCCTGAAGGGGACATACTATTTTCCAACTCCTGCAGAGTTGAAAGGGGTAGGAGCTTTCGACTCGAATCGTCGGAAGTTTATGCAAACCACGCTCAGAGTTTTTGATCGGAAGGGTGATTGAAGATTCTATCTTTGCTGGGATTTTTTCAATCAATTTTTGAAAAGTCTCGTATTTAACAGTAATGTTTATGAGGTCATGATTCGAACGTGGTAAAACAGAAAGAAAAAACTCACCACGTTCATCTGCAAAAAAAGGGCGAGCGCCAAAGTTTTGGAGATCCAATTTTTTCAGGTTTTGATTTGTAAAAACCATGGCAACTGTCCCGAAGCTTGTTAAAAAAAAGCAAACAAAGAAAACAAGATTATTGGAGTATCCAAAACCGACCATCAGCATCAATATTAAAGCCACTCCATATAAGAGGCCAATCTTCGTTGGAAGGATGTAAGTTCTTGGAGTGTTTTTAGGATGCGTCAATCACGGCCTTTTCGTTGGCGATTGACTGTATCACATGGTGCCCATCGACAATTCCTTGATCGGGGAAAATTCGATGACCTAAAATATACGGGGCAAGGTGTTTGATATCTTCCGGAATTACAAAGGACATTTCATGCATCCAGGCCCAGCTTCGTGCGGCTCTTGCCAAGGCCATTCCTGCCCTCACTGACAGTGGAGAGCCCTTGAATTGTGGGAGGCGAGACCAATCGAGATATCCAGCGATATAGGCCGCAAGCTTCTGAGAAATATGAATCTCATCGACCTGTTTTTGGAAGGCAAGAATGTCAGCGCTGGTTAAGCGAAAGCGAAGATTTTGCAGTTTTTGACGGGGATCTTGACCTTGAATAATTTTAATTTCTGTATCCCGGGATGCAAAGTTGAGTCGAAGACTCATCAGGAAACGATCCAGTTGGCTTTCTGGCAAGGGAAGGTCCCCCGTTGCTGGCGTGGGTTCTGGGTGCCAATAAAAAAGAAGGGACGAGGTAGGTGGTAGGTTTTTCCATCAACTGTCACGTCGCCTTCTTCAAGGGCTTGAAGTAGGGCGCTCTGAGTTTTTGGATTCGCACGATTGAGCTCATCGCCAAGGACTAACGAAGCAAAGAGAGGGCCTTGATGAAATCTAAAACTTTGGGACAGAGTATCGTAAATGGAATTGCCAACAATATCTGCGGGAAGAAGATCGCTTGTGAACTGAATTCGCGAGGAGGCTAAATCAACACTTTTGCCAAGCATTGAACTAAGGTTGTCTTGCCAACTCCGGGATGATCTTCGATTAACAAATGCCCTCTGGCAAGTAGGCAGCATATAACGAGTTGCACTTCATTTTCTTTATCCAAGAGGACTGAAGTGATATCCGAAACAATTTCCTGAATTATTGGTCTCATGGGATCATTGTCTGTGAAAATCATGTCAGAATCAAACAGCCCTAGTTCTCGAGCTGCTTGATTTTGTTTTTCTAGACATCTGTATTAAGGGTTTTTAGAATGCTGACAGGCGCAAAATTAACAGGACTATTGTCCTCGGCTTTTTGTCCTCGGCTCTGTGTCCTCTGCCTTGTGCCCTCTTGCTTTCCCCTGGGTCGAGTCTTATTTCTTACTTTTGAAGCCGAGCTTTGTACGCACAAGAGCTTCATATTCCTTCAGGAGGAAGTTCATGATTTCGTTATCAGAAATATCATAAATCTTGATAAGAGTTTTCAGAAGCCGCCAGGGAGGGGTGCTTGCGCCACGCTCCCAGTTGCAGATAAATTGCGATTTACATTTCAATTTATTAGCAACATCAACCTGCTTAAGACCAGCTTTAATTCGTTTCTCTTTAAGATAAACTCCAGTATTAACGAAACTCTTTTTAACCATTCGACCATCTTCCTTTATTGCAACTGTGACTTTTTTGGCGCAGTTGGTAGTGTGTGCTTTCTCAAATGCCAAAGCACAGTTTTTTTTGTGGGCCGAAGTCTAGTCCCAAAAACCTAGAATAACAACTTCTAAATAATAAATCTTAATAGAAAAAGGGAAAAGCAAAAATTAAATATGATAAAAAGTTATAATTTAAAGCCATTAAGTTTATTCAATGACCACCTTAACTTTTTGCTGAATGACTTATTTTGCTGTCAATTTAGCTGACTCGAGCCAAAGCTTTAGTTTTTCAAGATGTTCACGCTGGCTTTGCTGAAAAATAAGGCGATTTGGATTCTCCTCGTCCCCGAGTGGAAGGCAGCGAAAAGCGATAATTTCTCTTCGGCTTGGTGAAGATATAAAGACCTCGGACTTTTCATTGAACATATATTTAGGGATTCTGTCTTCTAGGAGAATCCCTCCTTCGGAAATATTCTTGCTATAGGATAAAAATGTTTTCTGTTTGTTAGAGATAATAATTTTGAGTCGAACAACATATCGTTTAAATTTTCGTTGTTGAGTAAAGTTAGAGGCGCCTTCAGGTACAGTTTTGGAAGAATGGATTTTGTTATCACCCTTTAAGGCCGTGGGGGGCGGCGGCGGCGGGGCTGCCCACTCAATGACCCTAAATCCCTCATCCTTTAAGTCAACTTTGACTGTTGATAGCTCCTCGGGACTGTTCCCGGGAGATGGAGAAATTCCCTTATGGGACTCAAGACTCACCGGAAACTTCGGGATGGCAAAGCCTTTTTCTTCAAGAATCTGATCGGTTAGAATGTTTCTTGCGAGGATCCAATCCTCTAAGCCAAAATTCCAAAAAAACAAATCTGACTGATCTGCTGCTTTCTGGTTTAGGTAATACTCAACCAAGTCCTTAAAGTTAGAAAAGCTTTTGAGGGCCTTGGTCGTTCGATTGTAAACGTGCATAATATGACGCCCCCTCGAGTATTTCAACTCAGTTCCTGATGAGTGTCACCCGAAAAATCAATTCAAAACTTTTGAATGAGACTAAAGTCATATTTTGAACGAACATCCTTTCCAACTGACCAAAAACACTCTTACTATGAAAGGAGAGGAATAACGAAAACACCATGATAAGAAAAAGAATAGTTTCGATATTATTGGCGGTTCTGGGTTTTTCTGCTGCTTGGGCCGAGGATTCGCCAGTCCAGACAATTCCGGCCCAGGGCACCCCGGCTCAACCGACTCGTGCGTCCATGGTTTTAGATCGTGGACTTCGGCCCGGGTCGACGGACGAGGTGAGTTCGTTATTTGAAAATGTGGTCGCAGTCCAAAGAAAAGCTAAGCAGAAGGCTGGCAAGTTTTTATTGGCGCCTCTCTTGTCTTTTGATTTTTCTGACTCGCCATTTACAATGTACGGATTAAATCTAAGTCTTGGTTATGCCATAGGGGAGTTTTGGGAAGTCTATTTGACTTATACGCCCGCATTTGCTGCAAATGAGAGGAATATTTCTAAAAAAGTCAAAGAGTTGGTTTTGGCCAATGGGGATGCCGCCAATATTGAAACCGAAAAGGCTAAAAGCTACTATGGTATTGATGTCAATTGGGTGCCAATTTATGGAAAAGACTCTTGGGGCCCATATGGAATTGTGAGAAGTGATACCTTTTTGAATTTTTCAGCTGGACAGATGAACTACGAAATAAATAAAGGGTTGAAATACAAATTTGCCCTTGGAAAAACGTTTTTCTTTTCCGATAACTTTAATTTTAGGGTTCAAGCAGGACCTAGCATGCTTGATACTTTTTCCAAAGGAATCAAGCAAAACATAATTATTGGTTTGATTGAGGCGGGCGCCGTTTTCTACTTTTGATATTATCTTTGAAAAAAAGGAGCTTAAAGTATGTGGGTCATTGATTTTATGAAGAAGTTTTTGATGGAGGGGGGAGCTACTGCCTATGTTATTTTGGGCGCTGGTATGGCCTTAATCGTGCTAGCTTACGATCGGCTTAGTTTTTTATATTTTCGGATGAAGCCTTTGCCAGGGCAGGTTCTCGATCAGATTAATCAAGCGATTTTGAATAGAAAATATATGGAGGCCTTGCAAATTTGTAATACCTTGAAAGACATTCCGCAAATCCAGGTTATTAAGGCTGGTTTGATTGCTGTTGAAAGCGGTCGAGAGGCGATGAAGTCTTCGCTGGGAAGTGCGGTGGTTGAGGTTTCCAAAGATTGTGATCGGCGAATTCCCTTGATCAGCTTAATTGCAAGTGTGGCGACTCTCTTGGGGCTTTTAGGAACTATTTCCGGATTGATTAAAACCTTTGCCGCTATTGCGAAAGCTGATCCGAAGTTAAAATCTGAAATGTTGGGTGCCGGAATATCTGAGGCTATGAATGCGACTGCTGCAGGTTTGGTTGTGGGAATTTCTGCGATGATTGTTTACACCTTATGTATTTCAAAAATTGAAGAGCTTATCAGTCAATCTAAGAAGACCGGATATGATTTTGTCACCCTTGTTGAGCAATCGGAAAGAGAAGGATAATGTTCGAACTTGATCGAGGATCCAGTCGAAGTCTTCCTGAACCGGACCTGGTGCCAATCCTGGATGGTCTTACCTGCGTAATCTTTTTTTTGCTACTTTCGATTAGCTTTATCGGTTTGACGAAGCTCACGTTGCCGCCTTCGGCCAGCACTGTCGTCTCGGCGGGGGTTGAAAAGCTTCCGGTCTCGCCGAAAATCAAGGTCCGTCGTGAAGGAAGCCAGTTGTCGGTTGAGCTTGAATGGATGAGCATTCGACCGGAGAGTGCAAAATTTAGTTATCCAAGGGATGAATCCAAAAGGTCCATCGAGAGTTGATTCAGAAAGTTTCAGAGCTCGTGTTTAGTTTTAAGGAAAAATTTCCAGCAGAAAAGACCATGCAGCTCGTATTGAGTCCTGATTTGAACTACCAAGAAATGATTTCTGTGATGGATGGGATTAGACTTCACATAGAGGATATTGTTCTCAATAGTTATAAGGAGCTGGAGTAAAAAATGTTTGACCTTGATGCGACCAAAGGAAGAGAATCTGTGATTCGATTACAGCTGGCGCCAATGATAGACATTTTCGTCTTGGTCATTGTTTTTTTGCTCAAAGGGACGGTGATGACTGAGACCGTTATCTCAAATCCTGAGCTTGTGGATGTCGCAAAGAGTGAGAGTCGTGAAGTGACCGAGCTGGCTCCTGAGGTCTATATCACAGAGACCGAGGTGCACTTCAGAATGATTGAAGAGGTTATTCCTCTGGCTCGAGTGGGCCGTGAAGAATTGGATCTTGCAGATCCTCTGATAGAAAAATTTAAGAACTACTTAGCGCAATCAAAAGGCTTGTCTGAGACTGGTAATGCTCTGATGCACGTCAACGTCGTGGCCGACTATCGCACCCCTTATAAAACGCTTTTTCATGTTGTCAGACTGCTCCGCGCGGCTGGATTTAAGGCAATGCTGTTTATAGCAGAGGGAGATGCCTCTTGATGAGAGGGCTTGCAATTTGTATTGGATTTTGCGGACTTCTTTTGGTTCAAGGCGGACTTGCTGAAAGCGTGGTGGCGCAAGCTCGAGGGTTCGTTGACGCGCAGGACGACTTAGGGTTAAGAATTTTTCTAAAAGAAAAGTTGAAGAACCCAATGGCCTTCAATGACTGGGTGGCTATCCGTCGGGTGTTGTCGGGTCGACCGAATTTGGGCTACGACCTTGTTTTTGCCTGTGATCGCCATAAGCACGTCAAAAATTTAGATCTTTCGGTGACCAATATTGAAAAGCTATGAACGAGGCAGATTCTCTGGCTCTCGCCAGAAAATTTGAAGAGGCCTTTGCGAAATATCAAATCATTGCGAGATCCATTAAAAAACCAGGACGTGGAAAGATTCGGCTTCAGAACAGGCAGTTATATTTCTCAGTGTTACAATCGATGGCTCGGGCACTCTACGGGGCTGGAAAATATGCTGAATCTCTTGAGGTCTACAGTTGGATTCCACCCTATTACTTTCAGATTCGACAGGTCCTTTTTGAGAAAATGTGGGCAGCTTTTCGGGCCTCGAAGTTTGATTATGTGATTGGCGCCATTGCCAGTCAGCAATCACGCTACTTCAGTCCCTACCTGGATCCTGAAAGTTATTTGATTAAAATATACTCTATGAAAAAATTATGTCGAGAATCAGATATTGTTCTCACGTTGAACAGCATCCAGGCGTACCTCAAGGGATTACAGAATGGCAGAATCACCTACAAGGACTGGTCGCGAAGAGATTTAATCTTAAGTGGAATTGATACGTTGACCGAGCAAAAGGCCAGTCCCACTGATTTAGTTAAGCTTGTCAGTCGAGAAAAAAGAGAGATCGAAAGAACTCGTCTAACGAATTTCCTGATAAAAAACTTTGAAAGAAACCGTCCAAGAATGATTTCACAGCTTCAAAAAGTTTTGGGTTATTCAAAATTGGCGCTTGGGAATGAGAGCTCACTTCTCACTCAGGTATCTGATTTGGAAGAGTCCCAGATATAGATTTTTTATTACTTTTGGCCTTGTGACCCTCATTGCTTCTGGGGGGCAAGGGACGTCTTCGGATCCTTCAAAAAACCCCACAAATTCCTCTGTGCCAAAAGCTCAAGGGACGGGTCTTCAAAATGCGCTACAGCCTTTGGGGGCCAAGCGAGGCAAGGTCGTTCGTCCCTATGAGGACTCGAATGAGAACAAGGTTGATGTCAAAAAAACCAAAGAACTCATTGCTGCAATTGATATGATTTTGAAGAACGACAAGCAGGTTGAATCTAAGGTCGATCTTTATATTAAGAAGGCTTACTTGCTCTATAGTCTTGGGAAGAAGTTTGAAAATTCACGCCGGCGAAGATGCTAATCTTAAGAAATCTTCTTATTTGCCCTATTTTGACCAGTCGTTGACGATCGCTGATCAGCTTGTCACGATTGACAAACGGAAACCCCTTTTGGGCAAGCAGCAACATGCACTTATCCATTTTGTTCAGGATCCATTGCCTTTGAGTTAGGAAAGATTCTGACATGTTGCAAGAGTTTACGGCCTCGTTAAACTATGACAGCAACACTCGACAATCGTCGAGCATGGCCCTAATCATCGCGGAACACTTTTTGATCACGACAAGTTTGAGGAGGCAATTCAAAGTTACCAGAGACTCTATAGTCAGTATGACAATCAACAAAAAGGGATTGCAGATTATAAGACGGCCTGGTCCTACTTGATCTTAAAGAACCACCAGAAGGCAGAGGCTTTTTTTGTTCAATCAGTCAAAATTAAGCCTGAGCATAGTTTGATAGACGATTCAATCAGAGATCTTGCCTATGTTTCGGCCCAGGTTAGAAATGAAGATCAAAATCTGGAGTTTGCTAAGAAAGTTTTTGAAAAAAATATTAATCATAGAGCCGCCTTCCTTCTCGCTCTGATTCGACAAATGTTTTCGATCGATAAGAAGAGAATTCCCTATAAGCTTTTTAATGAGGCCTTTAAAACAAACAGATCCCTCAATGAAAAAGTGCAAATTTTGGGTATTTTGATTTCATATGAAAGGCGAGAGTATCCGACTAAAGGGCAAATTATAGCGTTTAATCATCTCTATAATTTGGTCAATAGAACCAAGCTGGAAAAGATTGGAGAGATGCTCGCGGCTGCAAAACAACTATCGGACGATCTGGAGTTCTATATAAAGATTTTTGTTGATGGGTATATGCAGAAAATTCAGGCGGTTAAAATCACTGATCGTAGCCAATATACAGAGATTTTGAATAAAATGATTCCCTTTCATCTCGATCATTTTGGAGTCGAAAAGAATGTGCTCCTTTATTATTCCCTTTGGATAGATATTGCGCACAAAGAGGAAGATCTTGTTCTTTTGGACACAATTCAAAAGCACTGGGAAGTTAAGAAAATCAAGTTTTCTGATTCCCAGCTGGATGCCAAAATTGATAACCGATTGCGAGTTGAGTCCATCGGACTTCTTGAGAAAAAGTCTATTCAGGACCCTCGTTTAAAGGGAAGACTCCTGGTGGAGCTTTTGGCTTTTGGCGAGAAATATCCTAACGATGTGAATATACTTCCTATTGCAAAACGAATTTCAGAAATCTATTTGGTCGAAGGTAAATTCAAAGAGGCCGTTCCCTATCTCAAAACCATTTATCTTCGCGAACCGAAGGTGGATAGTTTTTACAATTTAAAGCTGGCTGCATTTCAGCTTGGAGAATATGAGTCAGTCACAAATGACCCGGAGACTTTGAAATATGAGAAAGAACCTAGGATTCTTGATCTTTTACGGGAATCCAACCTGAAGCAGGCAGCAAAATATTTGGAAAAAAACGAGTTCTCTAAATATGAGGACAGCATTCGATTTTACCTTAAATCTAAACCAGATGAGAAGAAAGCCATTATTGTTTATTCGGACTATTTTTCAAAACTTTTGGAACGCAAGCAAAATGAAAAGGTTTGTTCTGAGTATGGCAATATGGACAAGAATATTAAAGAGGATAAGAATATTCTAAAATATATTGAAAGCTCCTTGGATCTTATGTTTTCCGAGGAGCTTTTTTGATTGCCAAGTTATTCAGGTGTTTGGCGCAGGGTTCTGGACAGAAGCCAGGACAGAAGTTTGGCCAAAGATCCGAGCAAAGTGAAGTGACTTATAAAGTCATCCTTTACTTGAGATGTCTCAATCGGGCCCTCGAGACTCTGAGTTGGGTCAGATTCAGAAGTTGGATCTAGAGAAGAAGAGGACGCTTTTTGTCTCTGTTGGCTCTGAGTCAACCAAAAGTGGCTGTGACCTACTATCAAAAAAATCTGCCGGAAGAAGCTGAAGATCGAAGAATCTACTATGTGGCTCTTAAAATGAGTCAAAAGAAAGAGCGTCCGAATTTGATTGGTCCTGAGATTGCGATGTTTAAGGCCCAAGCAGAGGAAGTTGTGCAGGGTCCCATCAGTTCGAAAATTGACAAACAAATAAGTCAGTTTTTTTATCCAACAAAGAAAACAGGCACTGAAAGATACTCCAAAATTATGGAGGATGTATTTTACAGAATTAAGATTCTTCGTAAAACCTTTGTCAAAGAATCTGCAAGTATGCCTGAGATTCAAAAATTGCAGACACTTCCTAAGTTGGCTGAAACCGAAACCAAAGTGTCAAAGGTTATTTTAGACTCACCAAGGCCTGATGGGATGACCCCTGAGCAATTGGAGTCCTATAACCAAGAACTTTCTAAGGCGGCCGGTGAATACCAAAATCAAGCAGATGAATATATGAAGATGAAGGTAGAAATTGAAAAAAGAATTGGGGACGTTCAAGCGCAAGTAGAAGCTCGAAAGGTTCCGGCCATCGATATCGAAAAGTGGCCATGGCCCGTTGGAGATATAACTGAGAGAGTTCGACGGCTGGTTAAAGAGCGGGGACTTTTGCCTTCTTTAATTTTTTTGGAATATCAGCGAAACTCTGGCAAGATTCAAGATAAAGAGTACTATATTCTCAGGGGTGGCGTGTTGATGACCCCCGATGGATTTGAGGCGATGCGAAATTATGTTCGAGACGAGCTCCAAGCGGCGGGTCTTGGGGTGATTGTTGATGAGTGGAGGAAATTGAAATGATTTTCGCAATTGCACTGATTTGGGTGCCCTTGGTATTCGCTGCGGATCCGCCCAAGGCACAGGTCTTGGACTTTGAAGGTGAAGTTATTGAGGGAGAATCAATTCGACCAGATTTGTTTCTTCAGATTTTGACTCCAGATGTAAATCTGGATTCGATTGTGTATTTGAGAAAGGATTTCAATGATTTCCAAAGATTTGATAGAAATCAGAAACCTAGATACCTGCCAGAGAAGAAGTAAGGTATGAAGCAATGAAGATAATAGCGATTTTACATCATGGTCGAGAAATTGAGAGATTTCAGTTAATCAAGCCGACGGTCTTTATTGGTCGGTCCCCAACCTGTGATATTATTTTGCGGGCGAAGAGCGTGAAGGCAGTCCATTTGTCATCGACTGGATCGGGGAAGGTGAGTTCAATTCTGAGACAGGGTTCTGGTCTATTGTCGACATTTCAGCCCAAGTCGGAAAGGAATCTTCATCAGGAGAAGGTGTTATTCTTTCGGAAGAGGCCCCGCTCAGTTTGGCGCTTTTCAGTTTCGAGTATCAAAAGATGAATTGGTTGAATCCCATTTAAAGCGAGGGATTTTAAGAAGATCTGTTAATGCGAATTTGGAGTCCGAAAATGCTAAATCTATTGAGGGAACTTGTCTAGAGGTTGTTAGTATTCGAAATTCATTGGAATCGGTTGAAGCCGTGAATCATTTTTCGAGTGACGTCCACGGTGAAGTTGACGGGGTTCTTAAAACGTTTCCGCAAATGAAATTTGTTTTTGCGGATATGCATAATGGTTTTTTTGATACAGGTGGGTCGCCTGCTGAGTATGAAATTCTAAATAAAAATGAGCTCGTGGTTCCAAAGGGTCAAACCCAAGATCGAATCCAAATGTCAGAGAAGGACATTTTGATAATTAAGTCGGAAGACTATGATTATTTTTTAAGACTTGTTCCAAAGATTGAGGTAGTTAAAGGGAAAGAGTTTACTGTCGACCGAACAGCGGTGACAGTTTTGCTTATAATTTTATTTCTAATTTTGTTTAGTTTTGTTGTTGAAAAGCTTCCCTCGCGCGTCGAGGAAAAGGCAGATAATGCTCGTATTGCCTTTGTTGAGGTTGTTGAGCCACCACCACCACCACCACCGCCAGAAATTGTCGAAGAGCCAACTCCTAAGCCTCCTCCAGAAATGATGCCAGTATCGGCCGAGCCGGAACCTAAACCTAAATCCAAGCCCGAGGTCAAACCCAAGGCCAAGGCAGAACCGCCGAAACGGCCAGATCCAGAACCAGAGCCTAAGCCTAAGCCGGAGCCAAAAGCGGACCCTAGCTCCAAGATAAAGAAGGGGCAAGGTTCTCTTGTGAAAAAAGGATCTCCCGATGCAGGAGGGAGCCCTGCTGGGGAACCAAAGGCGAAACCACAAGGAGGCTTGCTTTCTTTGATTAGAAAGCAACAGGGGTCAGGAGCGAGAAGTTCCGTGAAGGTCGATCAAATCTTGGGAAGCGCTCCAACGCCAAAGAATGAGCGCGAGGAGGGATCAAAAGTAGTGCCGCTGGCAAGACCTGGATCCCTGGGGGCAAGACCCCGACTTGGAGATGGGGGATCCGACACTGAGGCTGACCCGAAAAACCAATTGAAGGCAGCGGGATCAGATCTAAAATCCTTTGTTGGTACTAAAAAAGGTGGGGGTGATATTGCTAAGCCTGGCGGCTCTGTTCTTGAAGGTGGATTGCCGACGGGATCCTCGCAAGGGCTGGGTGCGGGGGCGGTGGTCGGGTTTGATGACGGAGTGACCACTGAAGTGAGTGGGGGCTTAGGTAAGGACTCGGTTCGAAGTGCTATTCGAGAGTATTCAATTCAGTTTCGAGGGTGTTACAGGCGCGCTCTTGCAGAATCAGGGACGAAAAATCTCGGAGGCAAAATGTCTTTCTATTGGAAAATCACGCCGCAAGGGGATGTTGTTGAAAGCAGTCTCACGTATACAGATTTTAAAATCCCAAAATTTGAAAACTGTGTAAAACGAATTATCGACAAGATTATTTTCAAAAAAGCAGACAATGGTCAGTCGACCTACGTTAAATATCCTTTTATTTTTCACGGCAAGAAATAGGATCGAACCATGTTTGATGGTGAGGATGCCCCTGTGACCATCATCACAGGGATCCCCCTGTCACCTTGGATCGAAGACAGACCGATGTCCAGTGATTGGACCTAGGTTTGATTATGATGCCTATGATGTCGGACACAAGGCCAGACTTTCTTTATCACCTCAAGTTTTCTTCTCGGTGTGACGAAATGACTATTGATGAAAAGTGGGTGAAATCTATAGCTTTCAACTATAATAAAAACAAGCACGAGGATAGCGGAAGTTTTTGGACATCTTATTCGGATCTTTTCCTGGGAATGAGTGTTATCTTCTTGCTACTCTATGTGACAGCGAGTCTTCGTCAAGGAACAAGTGGGATTCAACAACAGATTCAAAATCAAAAACTGACAATGCAGGTTGAAGACCTTAAGAATCAATTGAAGATGTATGATTCTGTCAAAAAGGACTATCTAAACAATGAGGCAAAGCCAGAGGAAGAAAAACAGTACAAAGAACTTATGGACAAATTAACTCTTCTCAAAGAAGAGGCAAAGGATGAAAAAAATAGGCTCCATCAGTCGGCCCTAGAGAACGAGAGAAAGGAAAAGGCCCTCAATCAGTATCAGCAAATGGTACGAAATATTATGAATGCGAACTTGTTAGCAAAGTCTAAAATAAAAACCCGAGAAGAAGTCATTGGCGAACAGGACGTGGAGATTGAAACTCAGGAAACTGAGATCTCGCAATTGGAAAAAGATATCGCACAAAAAAAGAAGCAAATTGCGGATAATCAAAACAAAATAGCTGACGCGAACGAGCAGCTCGAGCAGCGTTTGGAAGATCTTAAGGCTGCTTATAAGCAAAAGAAAATGACCGAGGTCGCCTACGCAAAGAAGGTTGAAGCACTCAAAAATGAGAATGAAAGAAAGCTCGAGCAATTGGAGGCAAATACCCAAGCGGTCGAGAAACAGTTAGCCAGTGTCAAAGACAAATTGGGAGCCGTGACCGGCGAACTCGCGGGGGTCAACGAAGATTTAAGCAAGACAAAAAATGTCTTGGCTAAAACTGAGGGTGAAAGGAAGCAACTCGCGGGGCAGTTAAGTGCGGCTGAAATGGAGCACAATCAGCAGGTAGCCAAACTCCAGAAGGAGTTTGCAGATCAGGCGGCGCGGGAGCGAGCGAAATTCGACGGGCAGCTTGCAAAGGAACGTCTCAGTGCCTCAGAAAAGGCGAGACGTGAAGGGGCCTTCCGAGCACAAGCCGCTCAGAAAGAAAGAGAGCTGGGTCAAAAACTCGCCAGTCTGGGAAAGGATCTAGCTGAAAAAGAGGGAGCTCTCGGGAAGACCAAAGAAGAGTTGGGTCGAGCGGCTCAGGCAATCAAGGGGCAAGCCAGCAAGATTAAAGAAGGAGAGGCTCTGTTAGCTAAGGCACGGGCTGAGGCTGATGCTAGGAAGCAAATTTCCAAAGATATTAAACAAGGATTCAAAAAGGCTGGAGTTGAAGCTGATGTGAATGAAAACACAGGTGAAGTGGTAATTAATTTTGGGGACGTCTATTTTGATAATGACTCCGCGAAGCTGAAAGAGAAAATGAAAGAGACCCTGAAGAAGGCAATGCCAGTTTACTCAAAATCTTTGCTTGGAAACCGCAAGGTGTCGGACAAAATTTCAGCTATCGAGATCATTGGTTTTGCTTCTCCAACCTATCAAGGGAAATACGTAGATCCTAAGAATCTCGATCCTAAGACAGGACACAAGGCCATGGAACATAATCTTGATTTGAGTTACCGACGAGCCAAAGAAATTTTCAACTTTGTGACTGATTCTAGAAGTATAGAATTTGACCACCAGAAGGACATGCTTCCCTTAATGAAGGTCACTGGGAAGAGTTTTTTGGCTGAAAGGCTGCCGGACGCGAGATCTCCCGGAAGTGCGTCAAAAAATAGCGATTTCTGCGCGATACATGATTGTCGTAAGGCTCAGCGGGTTATTATTAAATTTAGTTTTGAGGATAAAAAATAAGGAGTTAGGTCGATGGAATTATCAGAGAATCTTGGCGACAAATTTATTCTAGTCCTCCCATGGGTCATGACAAGCGTTTTTGTCGGAGGCTGTCTAGTTCGGTTGATTGTATACTTCACGGTCCAGCGGCATGAATGGTTTGCTCGTGAGTTCGAAAAGCGAGTGGGTCGTTATATGGATCGCGAAACGCCTGGGAAAGTGAAGAATGTTTCCTTTTTTGTGCTTGCAAAACGGATGCTTGAGCGAACTTACTATGAATCATTTGAAATGAGAGACCGTCTGAAAAGGCGTCGCAATGATCCAGTGATGGGCTGGAGCGATAGGATCTTTCTTGTCAAGCAGGGTTGCGCTTGGTTGGTCAAAGACATTTTGAAACAGCTCAAGTTTGTCAAATGGGCGGAGGGGAATCCAAAACTATTAAATATCACCAAAGCCACTTTTCAACACAATCCTTGTTTCAATAGAATCTTCGGAGTTTTTCAAATTGGTGCGGTCAACGATATTGTGTCCATAATGCCAGGTCTCTTCGTTGTTGCCGGAATCTTGGGACCTTCATAGGAATCGCCAAGGGACTTCCAGAGCTCGCCGGCATGAGCATGACAGATTTAGACAATACGAAACTTGTTATGGACAAGTTTCTGAACGAAATCTCCTTTGCAATGCGCAGTTCGATTTATGGAATTGCCTTTTCGTTATTAATGCATTTTTGGAACACAATCTTTTCGCCAGACAGGGTCTATGCTTCGATGATTGATCGTTTTGAGAGCTCGCTTGATCTCTTGTGGTATCGTTCGGACAATAACGACTATCCAAGTCAGGAGCGAGCCTTCGACGAGCATAAGGATCCAGTTGAGGCATTGGCTGAGGCATCAGTCAAGGCTGAAACCCAGAGAAATCCGAAAGGACGAGATGAAGACACAATTAGGAAAGAGAAAGCCTCCTGATGGGTTTTGAATTCCTTGCCGGGAAAAAGCACTTCAGTTGTTTTTTAGTCACGATTCAAACGCCGGATGGTGTTTTCTATCGAATCGTGGACGAAAAGTCATTTACCGTTGGAAGGTCCAGCGACAGTGCATTGAGTTTTCCCGAACCAAATATTAGCCGAATACATATTGTGGTTAGTTGCAAGAAGGATCAGATTTGGCTTATTGATCAGGGGGTCAGCTAACGGAACCTTTATTAACGGCCAGAAGGTTTTGCCGAATAAGCTGACCGTTGTTCAGCCGACGGATGACGTGAAACTCGGCACCTCGGAAATTCATCTTAAGTTTGATGTATTCGAAAAGGCCTATAAACCAGATGCTGTCATCAATAGCCTTCTTCCTGAAAATGAAAAAACGAGTATAATGGAGGTCATCCAAGGCGCTCACCAGCAGGCAAAGCGAATAATTATGCAATCCCAGGAGCATTACGACAAGTTAATCAAAAGCGCCAAAGTGAAAGTGCGAAATGTGGAGAATAGTCTTCTGGTTAAGCAGGATGAGATAGTCCAAGCCGCAAATGTACAGGCCAGCCAAATGCTCCAAGAAGCAAAAAAGAAATCTGCCCAGGTGGTTTTTGACTCTGAACAAAAAGCTTTGGAGGCCACCAAGGATATTTTCTCTAGAGCAGAGGATCTCAAAAACAAAGCAGAAACTTTTTACAATGAAAAAATCGCCGAAGCCCAGGAAAAGGCCGACGCAATGATAAGCAATCACGTCGAAATGGGACAGCAGATGCTCCATCAGGCAAGTGTCAAAGCCCAAGAAATTAAGAGTCAAATGCAGGAGGATGGTGAGTCCCTCAAGCAGCGACTCATCTCAGAGGGTGATGCTCATCGGCAAAAGGCATTGGTCGACGCAGAGGCTATAAAGCAGAAGGCGGCCATTGAGGGTGAAAAGCTTAAGGAGAAGCTCCTTGAGCGAGCCAAAAATTGAGTTGACGGGTGAGCTTTCGGATTTGAAGAGAGAGATCGTTACTACGCAAAATGAGCTCACAGTGCTTAGACAGGCTAGAGAGAAGGACTTTGAAGCCGAAGCTGCTCAGAAGCGCCGAGAACTGGAAATATCACTCAGTGGACTGAGGAATGAAATCGAAAAGTCCAAACAGGACCACAGTGATCTTGTCATCAAACAAGAGAAAGAGTTTGAGTTGTCCTTAAAAAAGAAGTCCTTGGAAGTTGATCGACTAAATCAAGAAAAAGAAGGGGAGCTCAAGAAACGAACAGAGGCCATTTCCTTCGAAATTGCTAAGCAAGAGAAAGAACTTGAGAGGTTAGCCGAAATGCGCGAGCGCGAGCTCAAAAAGCGTCAGAATGATCTTGATCAACAATATCAGAATCATCTCCATGAAATCGAAAAAACAGTCGCAGAAAAAGAAAACGCAATGCGATTGAGAGTGGATCTTGATTTGGTAGACAAAAAGCGAGAGATTCATCAATTTGAAGGCGAGGCCCTAGCCTATAGGAAAGAGTTGGAACAAGTTCGGCAGACGATCCAACAGACTCAAGATGAGCGAGATCAGGAAATGAGAAAGCTTTCCGACTTACGAAAGGACGTCGAGAAAACAAGAGTTGAAAAATCCGCAGTCGAGGATTCTCATCAGGGGCTTTTGAAAGTCATTCAGCAGTTTGATCAAGAAAAGAAGTTAGCTCATGATCGGGTGAAAGATCTTGAAAGCAGAGCAGGACATCTCCAGTTGGTAATCGAGGAAGGAAACAATAAACTCGAAAGTTTAAATACCAACTACCAAGTTAAAGTTCAAGAATACAAGTTGAAACTTGACTCTGAGTTTGCGCAACTAAAAAAAGAGAAGGAGCAACAGTTTCGAGATGCATTCAATGCTTAATCTGAAAATGCCAAGGTGATGAGGCATCAGCTGCAGCAAGAAATTCAATCCAAACAGGGGTTGATTGAAAGCAATATTCATCAAAAAATTATGAAGACATTAGCAGGTCACGTTGGCGCTGAAAAATTGGGCGCTATAGATGCCCTCACTTTGAGTCAAATCAAAGCAGGCTTTGAAGAAAATCTCGCGACGACGGCCACTCAGAATCAAGCTGGACAGTTAAATACGGTCGAGATGCATCGAAAACAACAGTTGGTCAAAGTGAGATGGGTGAGTCTAGGGTTGGCCATAGGGTTTTTCACAATGTTCGGATATAATTTTATTTCCAGTCGTTTGGATAACAAGAATCTTCAAAAAGTCCTAGCTGCGGAGCAGGCAGAGCGTGACAGATTGAGAAAAGCAGCGAGGTACAATCCTGAGCAAGATTACGAGGTCAGGGACAATTATGCTGACAGTGTTATTTATACGAAAGATTTTTCCACGCTCTATGAGGATCCCCAGGTTCAGGAGCGTTGGGTCCGAGAAGCCAAGGACTACTTCTTTAAGAATTGGCGAGTGGATGAGCAAAAAACGATTGAGCTGCTAGCTGCAGCCAAGACTTTGGTCAAGACATTGGATGAAAAGCGTCAGAATATTCATCCGGATTTCGTGACTGAGAATCTGCAGAAAATGCGTGAACTTGAGGACGAATCTGTTCTCAAAATGAAAGAGATTATTGGAACAGACGTTAAGTTTTCAGCCTTCAAGAAAATAGAAAAAAAGTTTTATACTAATGAAATTACCCGCCGTGCCCCAGCGGAGGTCTATATCGACCCCAACGTCGAGGGAACTAAGTAATTCCTGCTACTCAGATCAAAAATTTTGACCTAGTATGGGGATATGAAAACTATCGTCGAGTTTATAAATGTGGTGAAGAGTTATCAGCTGGGCGATTTAGTTGTGCCGGCGCTTCGTGGTCTCAATTTAAAAGTTTTTGAGGGTGAGTTCACGGTTCTCATAGGCTCATCAGGGTCTGGCAAGACAACTGTTTTAAATTTAGTGGGCTGCATTGATGACCCTGATTCAGGGGAAATCCTCATTGATGGGAATGCGATTCGCCAGTTGACCGAGAATCAGAAAAGTGAGCTGAGAAATAAAAAGATAGGTTTTATTTTTCAATCCTTTAATTTGATTCCAGTTCTCAACGTTGAAGAAAATATTGAGATGCCTCTACTGATTCAACGTGAAATCACGATGGCCGATCGGAAGCAGAGGGTGAAAGAAGCATTAGCTGATGTTGGTTTGAGTGAGTTTAGAACCTATATGCCGAATAAGCTTTCAGGCGGGCAACGGCAAAGGGTTGCTATTGCTCGCGCCTTAGTTTCAAAGCCCCAGCTCGTGTTGGCTGATGAACCAACGGCAAATTTGGATTCGAAGACTGCGCATATGATTATTGACCTTCTCACCGATTTAAACAAACGGAAAAAAGTTACTTTTTTGTTTTGTAGTCACGATGAGAAGCTGATCGGTCGGGTCGGAAGGGTGCTTCGAATTCAGGATGGTTTGATTGTGGAGGGTCTTTCAACGCAAGGGATCAGTGTGGAATGAGTCTTCTCTGGCGGTTGGCCTTTAGAAATATTTTTCGCAATCAGCGCAGGACCTTGGCGACTGTCTTCACGATATGCTTTGGATATGTGGGTTTAGTTCTGACCGGTGGGTATATCATCTACGTCGAGAAGTCGATTCGCGCCTTAACTGTCTATATCAATCACGGCGGGAATATTGTTATCTACAAAAAGGATGGCCTTAATCATTTTTTTTCAAAGCCTAAAAAATTTGTTATTGATGCAGCGATGTTGACCCAAGTGAGTTCGGTCTTGAACAGGTTTCCAGATCAAATCGAACGGGTTGGGAGCTATTTGACTGGGATGGGTTTGCTCTCTAATGGATTGAGGTCGACACCGGTGCTGGTGCGTGGCGTAGATCCAAACGTCGATAGCTTTGTGGAGAGGTCATCCCTTTGTGAAGGAATATTTTTCCGACTTTGCGCTTTCTGACCAGAACCAAGAATTTTCGACCTTCGTCAATCGAAATTCAGAAGCAATTTCTATTACAGAAGGGCTTGGAGAAATTCTTGGAAGGCGTGCCCCTTTTGATCAGCTCCCAGAGAACCAAAGGGATGTCCAGCTCGCCGCCAAATCTTTTTTAGGTGATTTCAATGCTGTTAATGGAGTCTTGGGGCCTCGTCACTCGACTGGGTTGCCATACTTGGAAGACCTGAGTGTGATAATGCCGCTCAAGGCGCTTCAGAACCTTTTGTTAACCGACGGAGTGAGCTCAGTCGCACTATTCCTGAGGGAAAGTGTATCAACATCGACGTTTATGGAGATCCTACGAAAAGAATTTATGAAGTTAGGAATTCTCGTGGACCTTTATCCCTATTATGGAGACGATATCGGAATGTTTTATTCAGGAACAATGGGATTTCTCTTTGCCATCGGTGGGTTCTTTTTTATCCTGATCTTAGGTGCCGTGATCCTGTCTGTGGTGAATACTATTACTATTGGAATTATCGAACGGACAAGGGAAATAGGGACACTTCGGGCAATTGGCTTCAAACCGAGTGATTTGTCGGAATTGTTTTTTAAAGAAAATTTAGTTATTTCTGTTTTTTGTGTAGGATTGGGGATTTTGTTTTCTGAGTCTATTGCGACTGCGATTAATAATTCTGGTATTCGATTTCGGCCAACCGGTGTTGCTAAAGATGTACCTTTTATGGTGTTGCCAGAAGTGTGGATGTCCGTCAGCGTCGCTATTCCATTGATTATACTAACTTGTGTGACTGCCTATTTTGTGGCCTTTCGGAAGACCAAGGTCGGTTTAGTCCACCTTTTGACTGATCCCGGAGGATAGATATGAGGTTATATATTCAAAAAATCAAAGTGGTTATCTGCAGGGGCTTGATTTTGTTGCCAGCGAGTCTGTTTGGTGGACAAGTTTTTGCCCAGAGTTCAAATATAGTTCAGCTTCTCAAAATTTCTGATCGCGCGCGCGGGGGGCTTGAAAAAGGGGCCTCCTGGGAGATTAGTCTCAAGAGTGTTGAAGAGGGAAATGAGAGTGAGAGGACCTTTGCCGTTAAAGCCAAGGGCGATAATGCGTTTGTGGAGGCCCTTGCGCCTTCCAGAAACAAGGGCGAGGTCTATGTTTTTAATGATCGCTCAATGTGGTTTTTTAAACCGACACTCAAAAAGCCAGTTGTAGTTTCTTCACGGGAAAAAATGACGGGTCAAGCAGCGAATGGTGATATTGCAAGTACTCATTATGCCCGGGACTATGTTCCGACGCTTGAGACAACTGTTGTCGAAGGGGACGATAAGCTTTATGTGATCTTGTTGAAGGCCAAATCGAAGCAGGTGACCTACGATCAGATTCGGTATTGGATTTCTGAGAAGACAAAACTGGGAGTTAAAGCAGAGTTTTTGACCTTGCAGGGGAAACCTTTTAAACTAGCGACTTTTGAGTATAAAAACTCGATTGTTCAAGGAGGCAAGAAAGCCCCTTTTGTCAGTCAAATGACCCTGGTGGATTCAAAATTTAAAGACAATAGAAGTGTGATGGTTTACACAAATCCCAAGGCTGAATCTCATCCGGACGCGATTTTCAATGTTAACAACGTGACACGTTAATGGCAGGGTCATGATTACCTTCAAGATTGCCTTTCGAAACGTTTGGAAGAATTGGCGACAGAGCGTTGCAAGTGTTGTTTCCGTTTCTGCAGCTTTTTTAACTTTGGCCCTTTTTCAGGGATATTTACTTGATGTTGAGGGCTTATTTTCGAGTATTTATCGGCATCGGGCCATGTTCGGGGATGCCATGGTTGAGCATCGAGATTTATACACTCCTGAAGGACGCTCGGAGCCTTGGAAACACCTGATTGATTCTAAAAGTCAGAAATTTATTCAGGATTTCGTCGAGAGAAATTCAGATCTAGTGACGACACGAGTGCGATTTTGAGAACGTCTGGACTGGCAACCAACGGTAAAACATCGGTGATTTTTGCAGGGGTTGGCTATGATTTGGCTGAGGGACTTCAAATGCGAGGGTCTCGCTGGGGATGGAATGCGTTGTACGGTCAGACCTTAGAGGCCTCTCAGAATTCGGCTGGGATTGTGATTGGCCAGACCATGGCAACACTGTTTGGATGTCAACCATTAGCTAAGCGAACAGTTTCGAGTTTTTTAGATCCAGTGGAGGGGAGGAAAATAGGGTTTTCTTGCGAGGGGGATCAAACTTCGCTTCAATTGTCGGGGGCGACTCAAGATGGACAGCTCAATGCCATTGATTCTCAAATTGTTGGGTTTGTGGATGGAGGGTTCAAAGATATCGATGGACGCTATATCATGATGTCACTAGAGAACGCGCAAATTTTGGCAGGAACTTCAGGCGTTACCTATGAGACATTTTTGCTTAAATCTCCAAATCTTGCGAAAGAATTTAACGAGAAATTTCAAAAAGAAGCGGATGCCTTAAATTTGCCGCTTAAATTTCAGACCTGGAAGGTGCATCCCTACTATGGGGATGCTTTTATTCGAAGTATGGAGCTGTTGGCTCTTTTTAGAAATTTTGTGGTTGTGATCGTTTTGACCATTGCAACTTTATCGGTCCTTAATACATTGATTAAAGTCGTCAATGAACGCACACGCGAAATCGGAACGCTGAGGAGTTTGGGATATCGAAAATTTCAGATCTCTCAGATATTTGTTTTTGAGGCAGCTGGGTTAGCCCTTCTGGGAAATGGTGTTGGAATTTTGGGGGCCATCATTATATCTTTGTTGATTAATCATAGCGGGTTGGTTTACAAGGCGGGAATGTTTGTTGAGCCGGCACCACTGACCGTGGCGATAGATTTGAAAATATACTTGGCGAGTTTTTTATATTTGTCGATGCTTGCTGTGCTGGCAGCATTGGTGGCACTGCGTCTGACCTTGAAACGGAAAGTTTCTGAAAATCTATGTTATGCCTAAAAATTTCGGCCTTTCTGTTTGCGTTTTCAGCCGGTCTACCCGCTGAGGCTAGCAACTGGTCTCATCGATCGGCATTTGAATGGGTCAATGGCCTGCTTGGGAAGGATGTTCAGGAGTCTTCGATTAATCCTGGAAACCGAATCGCCGAAATTGAAACAGTCGTATTGAAATCTGATTTTAGGGCAGATCTTCAATGGCGCTATCTTTCTCGAGGAAAATTTGTTTTGAGGCCGAGGGTCTTGATTAACGGTAGTCAGGTAGGTTTTTCGGATACACGGGTAGGTTCCGAGGGTGAAAAGGAAATTGTTCAAAGGACAAAAGTCCAACCTGATTTGACCGAAGCTTTTCTCGATTGGTCTCTGGGCGATAGGCTAGGTCTAACCTGGGGTTTGCAGAATTATCAGTGGGGGCCCGCGGAACTCACAGGGCCATCGAATCCGATTTTTCATTTTACAACTGCACAAAAATCATTTCTCTTTAAAGACAAAGGCCGGATTATAAATAGAATTAATTTTTCACTCGGTGAGATCTTCAGTGCTGTCTATCTGCAAGAGGTGGCGGATAATCAGCAGACATTTTGGATTGCAGATAGATCTTTTGAGAAAAAGACTTTGGTAAAAGTTGAGCTTCGATCTGGTGTGAATGCAAATCGTTACATAGGCCTCGTGTACGGAAAGCAGGAAGCGCAGAAGATATTTTCTGGAGGCTATTTCAATTTTAGTTTCACTGACGCGTTTTCTTTTTATGCTGACGGGAAAGTGGTTGATGGGTCCATTGCCTATTATCCCCAGGAGATTTCACCAGGGACTTATGTGCTGAATACCTCCGAAGAAAGGCTTTTGAAATCACACCAATATGTGATTGGCGGAATCAGATGGCAGGGGCGTTTGGATTTTCGTCTTGAATATCTCTTCAATTCAGCGGGATACAAAAAGGAGGAAATTGAAAATGCTGTCAAGTCAACTCAGGCCCCGAACCCTTTTGGACTATTCAATCTCAATAGGCTTGCTCGCAACGGAAATGAGGTCATTGGAAAAGAATATGCCTATATGAGCCTGCGCTTGCCAGACTTAGGAAAGAAACGGGATGCCAGTGTTTCACTGAGATATTTGGTTTCATTGCAAGACGAGTCTTCTAGCACTCAGCTGGACTATGACAAGGTTCTAAACGATATGCTCAATTTCTATTTCGAGGGGACCGTCAACGCAGGCCGTAAAGATACTGAGTTTAACCTGATGGAGAAGGGCTCGGCTTTTGTGGGGGTCAGATTGTCCTGGTAGACGGTCCCTTATTGGTCTAATTCTGCCAGAACCAGAAGACTTTCTTTAAGTTAATAATTATAATTTAGAGGCGAGGTATTAATGGCAAAAAGCAGCAGTCGGGTCCGCGTTGAATTTTGTTCGCTTTGTTTTTCTTTGTTTTCTGTGTTTTTGTTTTCCTTCTTTATGGACCCTTGGCTCTTGCAGAGGAGGCCCTCCGGGGTCAGCGCCGCCGCAGGGGGGACAGGCTGTGACCCCTCAGGCTGTGACGGGCGCTCCCGTCGACTTCGACTTCCTGCAAGCATTAGACTATCCAGAGTTACAGGTTGTGCCACGGGCCTCCGACAGGCTCGCCATGGAGGCTCAATATGAGAGAGAGTCCGGGTGGGGCAACTATTTTCCCTTTCAGTTTTCTGCTGGAGTGACTTTGCTTTCCGGAGTGATGCTGGAGGGAAGGTATAAAGAAGACTTCAAAGACCTTGATAAAGCAGATATGGATCTTGCGACCAAGAGCTCTGTCGGGATTGGCTTAGTTTGGCTTGGGTTAACCTACTATTTGTACCAGCAGCAGCCTTATGGGAGTGACCTTGGTAAGATAAAGGCTATCAAAACCAAAGACAAGGACAAGGACAAGGACAAGGATAAACGAGCTGATCTGATGCGGGAACGTCTAGCTGAAGAAACGATGGAGCGAGCTTCTCGAACGATGAAGATAGCGACTTGGGCCTCGGTCCTTACGAATTTAGCAGTGAATGGAGTTGTCTTTGCGCGAACCAATCGTAACAATAGTCTCGTGCCGTCGGCGGGCATGGTCGCGGCCCTTTTGCCGTTGATATTTCAGAGCCGTTACATTGAGAATTATGAAAAACACCTTGAGTACAAACGCAAAATTTTTGCCCCAGTGGCATCGCTGATTCCATTTCAGCCTCGAATCGATGGTTCAGGGGGATTTTTATTTGAGCCCCAGATGGTTCTAACATGGCGTTACTAGAAGATTTGAGAACTCATTCAGGGCGGGTGATCGGCATTTTCTTTTTCGGAGTGCTATGGGTGGGGCCAACAAACTTCAGTCAGGCTCGAGTCGATGAGGGAAATTGTGGATCTGTAGAAGAATTTAAGAGGACCTTTGAGTTCCTAACCAAAGAAGAGAGTCTAATTTTGAATGAGGCCGAGGCCATTCGCGAGGCTTTATTGGTTTCGGCCGGGTGTGATAATGCCAGTTTGCGATTTCAAAAAATTTATAATCTATTGAAAAAATCAGGGGTGGATTTGCGACAGAGCTTTTTGGTGGCTCTCAAATTTGTGTCTAAGGATGACCAAATGGTTGAGAATTTTGTCGAGATTTTCAAAAAGATATATCTTGAAAACTACCTTGATATGGATTTTGTCACCGCCTTGAAGTTTTCTTTGGCTCTATCGGACAGGTATGAAGGAAATTCCGAGACACTCAGAGAGGATTTTACAAAGATAGTTAAATTTTGTTCAAACGAAAAGGAAATGGCGCTTAACGTTAACACTTGTGGTCAGGTTGCGCTCGAACTGACGAGATATTCGAAATACTATCCAGACGGATTTTTTACTGCATTTCAAAAGGTGTATCATTTTTTACGAACTAACAAAAGAATGGGCATAGGAGTGGCAGAGGCCTTGAGAATCACGACCCGCGTTGTTTCGAAAGGGCCAAAAGCACCAGAAAATTTCATCCAAACGATTGAGTATGCACTTATCAATTCTCGATTGAAATTGAATCCAAGACAAGCATTAGGCCTTGGCCTGGCGGTCTCTGATCAATCGCAAAAATTAAGGGTCGTGGAGTGAGACTCTACGTATTTTCGGGTTTATTTTTTCTATTTTTATTTACATCTCTGTCCGTCGAGGCCCAGGACCGAGAACTTTCTGTGACGGAAGTTGAAGTTCAATGGCAGGAAGAGGCAGGAGCTGAAAAATATCATATCGAGGTAAAAACAAAGTCAGGTCGATTTGTAAAGAAGTTTGAGTCTAAGAAAACCTTGTTCAAGTTTCGCGCCCAAGCCGGTCAGTACATGATCCGGGCTCAGACAGAGACAAATGAAGGACGATTGGGACTTTGGACGGATTGGGTCGACGTTAACATTCCGCCGAAGAAAGTGGAATTCAAAGCGAATTTCCCGACGAATATAGTGGCTCAGCCAGAAGTCCTCAATGCCCCCGTTCGGGTGAGTTGGGAAGGCTCAGGTTCAGAGGCAAAATATGAAATTCGGATCGTCAATGAACACAATGAAGTCATAAAGGTTTTAGAGACTCTAACCCCTGATGCTCAAATTGAATTACCTCCTGGAAGGTATTCGGTCGAAGTTGTGGCCATTGCTGAAGACGGACTTCGTTCTAAGTCGGCCAAGTTGAATTCGGCCATAGTTATTTCACCAGCAGCCAGGCTTCCGGCTCCCAAGTTTAAGGTGGCGCCTGGAATTGCCCCTCAGTTAGGTAAAAAAAAGGCTAAGCACCTTGAGTTTGAATCCAAGGCTGGTCAATCGAATGTTTTTCATTTAGAAAAGTGCCCTTTACTTGCCGAAAGGTGGACTCTCGTGGAAAAGGGAATTCTTGGGGGTCCAATCTGGAGTCCTCGAGCTGACTTACCCCCTGGGAAATATCGGGTACACTTTTGGTCGGAATCGGCAGGATGGGAGAAATCCCCCAGTGTCAGTTGGGAATTTGTTGTTAAACCAACTGAGGAAGCTGTTGCCTGGGTTTTATAGATTACCCATAGCAGCCTCTAAGCGAATAGTAATATTGAGATCTCGATGGAAGTTGGTGGCTCTGGCGAAGTTCATTTGGGGCGAAATATCCAAAAAAAGCCACTTGTTTTGAAACTGGCGACGAAAGTTAACTCCTGCGCTGATTCCATCGCCATACCAATTGTGGTCTTCTTCAGATGAGACGAAACGGGAGTCGTAAGAAATTGAGTTGTTTTCATCGAGGCTCTGAAGAAGGCTTGGTCCGTGGGCTGTGGTAAATTTTTGAGCAGTCATGGCCCAGCGGAGTTCATTGACAAATCGAAACAGGAGGGACGTATTGATGGCCTTGTCTGAGCTTAAGGAAGTCACGGCCTGCCACTCGTCATGGTTTGACCAACCAATTTCTTGATAGAAGTGATGAATGAAAAAATCACCATCAAAATTTCGGCGCGCTCTCAAAATTGAATATAGATCAATGGTTCTCGTTAGCCCCACTCGATTTTCCCAATTGACATTCCATTTAACTAACTCCTGACGAGCCTTATTAATCCCTGTCAGTGGGGCTCCAGGGGTTCTGGGTTCATCTTTTAAAGCTTTGGGTTCAAAAAAATTAAGAATAGATTCCTGAATTCGGAGACCAAAATCTTCGACATTCTTAAGGCGAAGATTGAGTCTGACCTGGAAATCATTAGATTCCTTTCCTGTTTCACTGAAATAGTTTGAATGGACTAGCCTCAATGTGCTTAGATTTGCTTCATCATCAGCCCGGGTGGTTCCAAAGAATGAATCCAAACGATTCGAGAGAGTAAACACTCGCGATGTCATCGTCTGTTGAAACTGGTTGACGCTCACAGAGAGGGGGGGGCTCGACGGATCGGGGCGTTCGACCTCGACTTCAGTCACTGTTTTCGCATGGACGAGAGTCGTGGCAAGCACAACACTGATCAAAAAAAAGATGCCTTTCAGAAAACGACGCTGGGTCATTTTCCAATTCTATTGAATCTATGTTCAGCGTCAAACTCATTGCAAAAAAATGACTCCATCGTAGATTTTAACGACGATGGGGGTTCACATGAGGCCATTCAGCAATTCTTCGCCCGTTGACGCTGTCGGGATTCAGGAGCGGGCTGATTTTTTTACAAAACGGAGTCTCAAAAAAGAGTCCAAGGTTTCTGCCCTCTATTTGGCTTTAAGAATGTGTGATCTCACAACTTTGGAAGGAGCTGATACGCCAGGACGGGTGATTCAGCTTTGTGAGAAAGCAAAAAATCCAATGCCGCCGAGCGTATTTCATGCACTTTTTAATGATTTTGCCGGGCAGTCTGCCTTCGCACAGATTCCCTCTGTGGCCGCAGTTTGTGTCTATCCTTCCACGGTTGCAGTGGCTGCGCGGGCGCTCCATGGGACTGGAATTGGGGTGGCTTCAGTCGCCACAGCCTTCCCCTCTGGTCAATGTCCTCTTGAGATTAAGGTTCAAGATGTCAAGTATGCCATTGACCAAGGGGCTTCAGAAATTGATATGGTCATCAATCGAGGCGCCTTTTTGTCGGGGGACCTTCAGCAAGTCTATGATGAGATTGTTGAAGTGAAGAGAGTTTGTGGGTCAGTGCATCTAAAAGTCATTCTAGAAACAGGTGAGCTTGGATCCTATGACCGAGTCCGTTTAGCCTCGGATATTGCCATGGAGGCTGGCGCTGATTTTATTAAGACCTCGACCGGCAAAATCACTCCTGCGGCAACCCTTCCGGTGACCCTTGTAATGCTCCAGGCAATTTCAGATTTTTATCAAAGGACAAACAAAAAAGTAGGAATGAAGCCGGCGGGTGGAATTCGAACGGCGAAGCAGGCCATTCAATATTTGTGTATGCTCTATGAAACATTAGGGCCGGAATGGATGACTCCGGATTTGTTTCGTTTTGGAGCCAGTGCTCTGGTGAACGATCTTTTGCGGCAGATTACAAAAGAAGTTTTGGGTATCTATACTTACGATAAATATTTTTCAGTCGATTGAAGGAAATGAATTCTATGTCAAAAAGTCAAAGGCCAGCAACTGCAATGCCAGCAAAGCCAGAGTTTGGATATCAATCTTCTTTGGAGTCAACAGATCTTGTGAAGCTTCAGCCAAAACAAGGGTTGTTTATTGATGGGAAAATGAGGACGCCTTCGAATGGGAAATATTTTGACTCCGTCAACCCAGCGACTGAAAAAGTTCTCAGTCAAGTGCCTCTTGCGAACGCCAAAGACGTAGACCTCGCCGTGAGTGCGGCCAGGCGAGCCCAACGAAAAGTGTGGGGCAAAATGCATGGGTCGGAGCGGGGACGAATTCTTTTTCGAATTGCGCGGTTGTTACAAGAGCGAGCCCGAGAATTTACTGTGCTCGAGACTCTAGATAATGGGAAACCAATTAAGGAATCTAGAGATATTGATATTCCTCTCGCGATCGCCCATTTTTTTTACTATGCGGGCTGGGCTGATAAATTGGAATATGCAGTGCCTGGTCGAAAAGTGAGACCTGTGGGGGTTGTCGGTCAAGTTATTCCCTGGAACTTTCCCCTTTTGATGGCTGCTTGGAAAATAGCTCCGGCCCTAGCTTGTGGAAACACCGTGGTTCTGAAGCCAGCAGAAACAACCTCACTTTCTTGTCTGTTGCTGACTGAGATTTTTATGGAAGCCGGAGTGCCTGACGGGGTGATTAATATAATCACCGGGGCTGGGGACACTGGAGCCGCCTTGCTCGGGCATTCAGACGTGGATAAAGTGGCCTTCACTGGGTCGACGGAGGTCGGTCGTTTGATTATGAAATCAATCGCCCCAACAAATAAAAAACTCACCCTTGAATTGGGCGGGAAGTCTGCACAAATTGTTTTTGAAGATTCGGCTTTGGATCAAGCCGTCGAAGGAGTGATCAACGGAATCTTCTTTAATCAAGGGCATGTGTGTTGTGCGGGATCGCGATTGCTGCTTGAAGAGTCTATTGCTGAGCCGTTTGTGCGGAAGCTCAAAGCTCGAATGGAGTATTTGAGAGTGGAAATCCACTCGATAAGAATACCGATATTGGAGCGATCAATTCTTCAGGGAGCTCGCCAAAATTAGCCAAATGATTGAACTAGGAAAAGCAGAAGGTGGCGAGTATTTTGAGCCGACCACCCCAAAACATTCCAAATTCAGGGTATTTTCAAAAGCCCTGCTTTTTTAATAGGGTCTCATCTGCTTTTACCTTAAGTCGTGTTGAAATTTTTGGACCTGTCCTGACTATCTCAACTTTTCGAACCCCTCAAGAGGCGATCCTTAAGGCCAATGATACAGCTTACGGATTGGCTGCAGGAATATGGTCAGAGAAGGGTGCAAAAATTCATCAAGTCGCGACCGCGTTAAAGGCTGGCGTGATCTGGGCAAATACTTATAATAAATTTGATCCGACTTCGCCGTTTGGTGGTTACGGTGAGAGTGGTTTTGGCAGAGAAGGTGGGCGTCACGGGTTATTTCCTTATTTGGAGACTATATAAATGTCGAAAATCAATAAAACAATTAAGTTGTTTATAGCTGGTGAGTTTCCAAGAACCGAGTCCGGCCGAAGTTGGCCTGTGTATTTTTATAAAACAAACAAGATCTTTGCTCAGCTTTGCAAGGCGTCCCGAAAGGACCTCCGTAATTCTGTGACTGCAGCTCAAGGGGTCCAGGCGACTTGGGCTGCACGTTCTGCTTATAATCGCAGTCAGATTCTCTATCGAATGGCAGAGATGACGGAAGGCAAGCGAGAAGAGTTTAAACAAATTTTAGAAAAAACAATCGGGATGACAAAAGTGGCTTCAGAAAAGGCAGTCGATGAAGCTATTCAGGCCTTTATTTACTACGCAGGATTTGCTGACAAGTATCAGCAAATTCTTGGCGCGGTCAACCCGGTGAATGGCCCCCATCACAATTTTACGACTCTTGAGCCGATTGGGGTGATTGGTCTTTTTTGTAATACGAAATTTAATCTGGGGAAGCTAGTTGCCCATATTGCCGCGCCAATTTCTATTGGAAATTCTGTGGTGGCGGTTCTTGCCCAAGAGGGGGCTGCGATACTGGCCCCCCTCGCTGAGGTCTTTGCCACTTCAGATTTACCAAAAGGCGTAGTCAATTTGCTAACAGGTGAGCTTGATGAGTTATTGAAGCCCATGGCAAGCCATATGGAAGTTCAAGCTATCAGTTGCCAGACTCACGAAGTTCATATTTTGGGTGAGGTTCGAACCTTGGCAGCAGGGAATATAAAAAGAGTGATTCCGCCCACTGGAAATGAGGTTCTTTCTTTGGAAGTTCTCAGGGGTTATCTTGAGGTTAAGACGGTGTGGCACCCTATCGGAGTTTAGCCTGGTCAGATTTTTTCGAATCACGAATGGGGCGATTCATCATTAAGCGAACCTTCGACCCGCCAAATTTGGCTGAATCTTTGTCTATCAAAGCTTCGAGTCCATTTCTGACGACAGTGAGCATAAACTCTTCGCCCGCGGTCTGAATGTCTTCACTGTGATAATATTCTGGAGTTTCATAACCGAAAGAAAAATCAATTACGAATGGCTTTTCTCCTTGAGACTCGCTCCAGGCTTCAATATAAACAGGTGATTCACCTAAATTAGGGAACTTTATGCTGCCAGGAACAATTCTGGCAGCATAGGCCTTGGAGCTTTTGAGCGAAGTCTTGGTATCTATTTTTTTGTTTATTTCTAAAAGTTCTGGGACAAATTTCGCAAAATCATTCAAACTTCTGTTTCCAAGTTCTTTTGCTTCAATCGAGAACGAAACTCCTTTTTCAACATATCCATCGAGCATTCCACTCGGGAAAAAGCTGATGTTTTCTTGAGTTTCTTTTTTTGGGGTCAATTGATAGTGATCAATAGTCTTGGATGGGATTCTCAATTTTGTTTTCAACGTCTCTAAGGGTTTTTCCTTAATAGATTTCACAGTCACTGTGACTTTCGTATCTGGAATATCATTCAATATCTTTGTTGAAACGCGAATCAGATATCCCGCTCGCCAGAGGTCTTTGTCTTTAGTGTCAAAATATTCCTTTGTTGAGGTCTCAAGCTTATGAGGTTCCTCAGTCGGCACGAGAGCATAGCCACCTTGGTTCGCAGCCGTTTTAATTTGGTCCCACAAGTCAGTGAGGGTTTCATCGATTGGCCCATCTGCATTGCCAGTTTTAAGCATTGTCTTATATTCACGGCCGTCAATGCTCGAGAGTTGGGTCGGATACTTCTTAACGATTCGTCTATAGAGATCACCAGGGGCCTGTTTTTGGACCTGCTGAGAGGGCGATTTTTCAGATAGGGATGGTCGTCTAACAACAAGAGCTCTCGAATTGGCCGCCGCGTGGAGGCTCAGTGAGCAACCCAAAGCAGAAACAAAGACAAGCAGAGTGGACACAGGGGTCATAAGATCCTCCAGGTATCTAAACTCGCCGTGCAAAAGCAAGGCCGCCAACGAAATGAAGTTGCAGGGTTTGAGTGCGTTCAGTGTCTATGAAGTCGACAAAGTTACACCAATTGCCGACGCCTATGTGGGTCTCCGTATGTGGGTCTCCGTAATGTTGGCCTCAATGTTAGCCCGATTGTAGGTGTGAAGCAAAAAGTGTCACAATGGAAGTTTTACCGGGCCTATCTGTCATTGTTCGCAAAACGGGATGGCAAAGAAATTGCTTTGAAGCCAATTGAGCTTTGGTTCAAAAACGAAAATTGTGCCCGTCCAGTGTAACCTTATGAATGGAGCAAACGTGAAAATCTCAATAAAAACGAAAGACAGAGAGAGCTTATCAAAAATGACCTTTAATTTTGCGATCATCTTTTCCCTATCAAGCATTGGTCTGTCTTCTGGCCTCGCTTATGGTGAAGTATCTACAAATCCTTATCAGGCCCTTGAGGTTCGGAGAAATCTGGGAGTGAATGCTAGGGGACGCGGAATTATGGCTCGGGTTACCCAAATTTCTAATTTGGATGACCTCTCTAGGGAGCAGAAAGATCTTGTAAGAGGGCTTTTGGGCCAATATGAGCGATTACAAAAAGCACAAAGAAATGATGGGTTGGCTTATCTAAATGCGGCTGTTGTTAATAATCGTGAGGCGGGTTTGGCAAGGCTTAGGGCTGAAGATCCCTATGAATATGAGACTCAAATGCGGGTTTATAGGCTCAGGGAGGCATATCAAAAGGGCGACCTGAAGATGTATGGTCGTAATGCCACTGGGGATCCGATTTCGTGGGAGGCGAATAAAACTGACATGGATAGGGCAGAAGAGCGATTATTAGCAGCGAGGGAGTATGATAGACAAATGCTTGAAGTTCTGAGACGTCGAGAGCTTCGTGACGAACGGCTGTTTAGGGCACAATTTGAGAATGGACAGTCGAATTTATTGCAGGCTGAATGGCATAGAGCTTCCGTGCCATATTCTTCGACTAGAGATTTATTGGCTACGCTAAATGAGAGAGCTCAGAATGCTGGTGGGTACACGGAGGCTGAACTTGACTATATTTTTGAGAATGATCCTGACAAAACGAAAAATTTGTCCGAAAGAGCGAAAAAGTTATCTGACTTATCTAAGGTTACTATGAGGGACCATTTTACCATGACATTAGAGGGGATACAAAAATTGTACAACATACCTAGGTTTTCGGACATACACTCTTGGTATACTTTATCCAATAAAATTCCCCATCAAAAGCAAGTCGTCGATGAGCTTGTTAGAAATTTTCAATTGGAAACAAAAACAGTTAACATTTCAAAATCAGGAAGTCATTACATCAGCGTGGGGCTTACTGCCCAGAATGTATTGGTACATTCTATCGCTTTCGGGATCATGGTGGCTAGGGAAGAAGCGGACAAGTTAAGTAAGAATAGTTTGGTCCAGCGAATTCTAGCGTTGGAGGTTGGTAGAGTCTTAGTAGGAGCAGGAGTGGGAGCCAAAGGCAAAGGCAAAGGACCGGTTGATTTAGCCAAAGGCCTCACAAATTTAAAGGACCTACAGGCTGAGTCAATGGCCGAGCTGGTTTCATTCCTCAAGGATTCCGCCAGTCCCGACACACTCGCTGGAAAGATGTTGGCGCAGATTAAAGAGATTGTAAATGGCAAAAAAACCTCGCAACCAGAGACAACTCAGCAAGCTAAACCCGCGTTGGGTATGCCTGAGACTCCTAGCCCCGGCGATACCTTTCTGAACTCTTTGTCCTGTAGGATACTTCTCGGCGCAAAATAGACTTATTTGTTCAGTTGTTTCGCGAATGATCGAACACGTAGCTTCCCGAATCAAACCGCCGCATCTACATCTAAGGTGTGGCGGTTTGATTTTTTGCCGTCGTGTTGGCATCATTCTTCGGATTTACCAGACTGGTAAATGTAATCAAATATCCAATCGCGATAGCTAAGCCAACCAAGAGCCAACCGTAGGAGCGTCGATCATCTACGGCTTCAAGGACCATCGAGGTCCGATCCCCTGCTTCATTTGAGACATTTGCAATTGGGCGCCCTGACGAGCAACCTGCTCACTGCCCTCGCTCACTGTAAAACCATCGAGCCTCACGCGTGGAAGGACATCTGTCTTTTTTGGTTTCGGAAGCTGTTCACGAATCAGCTGAACCCTGACATGGTCAGGAAGAATGACCTCTGCCTGATAGGATTCGATCGTGTTCTCTTGGGTATTAATCAAAGAATGTTTAACCAGACTATTGTTGGTAGGAATGTCTATCTTCTTGCCTTCAGCAGCTTTTGCTTTTTCCATAAAACCAACAGCTTTGTACGAAAACTTAATCGCTTGATTGCCACTGGCTTTCTCGCCAAAATTCACTTCAACGAGTGACTGACTTTTCTTGGGTAGAGGGGTCAATTGAATGTCGGTGGGCGATTCAATAATCTTGAAGTCATCTAGGCCTGGGGAACCTACGGGCAAGAGAAGTCGTCCGGGGCCCTGAACTCCTGTCAGACTAACATTAACCGTGACAGTCGCGGAGCCATCTTGGGCCACTTCAAATCTCGATGTGTAGAGTTTAATTTCAACGGCTTGAGCGCAAAGGCCTAAGCCAAAGATAAGAATTCCAAAGACGAGACGAAACACAGATATCGTTTTCATGGTATTACCGCCCAGAAGGAGGGAGTGAGTCCAATCCAATGGAACCAAGTCATTGCAGAGAGAACCATTATGCCAACGCCGAATGTGCAGGCCAAAATGCCGTATTTGAAATTGTCCACCACAGAGTATTGGTTGGTGGAAAAAAGAATCACATTGGGTTTACCGCTGATTGGAAGGCCAACGACCCAATCGATGCAAAGGGCTGCGGGCAGAGCGAAAGACATTGGATTCCAACCCAGCGCCTTTGCTAGTGTAATAATAATTGGTAACATGATGAGTGTTCGAACAGTTTTAGAAGTTGTTAATAAGTGACTATACATCATAATGGCAATCACTACAGTATAGGAAAATCCAAAAGGGACTCCCTTCAAATTCATCCCGCCAAAGAGCATTCGAACAAACCATTCGGCGGCACCAGTTTCATCTAAGGCGAGACCTCCAGCGTAGGCTCCCGCGCTAAAGATGAGCAAATGCCATGGGATTTCAGCTTCGGACCACTGGAGAATCCCATATCGTGGAAAGAGCACGATCACCGCGCCAAGCAAGGCTGCAAAAGGAGCGCTTATCTCGACCCCAAACCACTGCATATGAAAAATATCAGTCATCCAGAAAAATAAAACCATTAAGAAAATACCAATGGCCTTTTTTTCTTCGGCCCTGAGAGGGCCGAGTTCCGCGTATTGTTGATGAACAAGGCCAAGACCACCCTCAAGTGCCGGGTGTTGATCTTTCTTGGCAATTGGAAAGACAAATTTTTGACCAACTATCCACATAAAGACCATCGTCACGATGGCAATTGGTGCGCCGACTTTAGCCCAATCCATGTAATAGACGCGTCCGCCACCCATGCTCTCGATCAAGCCCACGGCAATCAGGTTGGCGGATGAGCCAGTCATTGTCATCGAAGATAACACAGAGATTCCAACCAAATTGAGCAAGAACAAATTGCGGCCAAAATTGTTATTTGTATCTTCAGTCGCCCCGTAAATTGCAGCGACCACGATCATCAAAGGGAGAGTCATAACAGCCCTGGCTGCAGTGGCTGGAATTAGCGGAGCCAAGATCATCTGCAAAATCAAAAACGCAAAAAGCGCCCAGGAGGCCTTTTTACCGAACTTTAAAATCAGCCAGAGCGCCATTCTCTTTGCTAACTTTACTTTAACGAGCATAGAGCTGAGAATAAAGGCCAGCAGATTCAGCCATATGACTTCCATACCAAGCACGGCCATAATCGCTTTAGAGTCTGAGGTCCGCGTGACGAGCAAAAGAAACATCAACATCAGGGATGTCACGTAGGTCGGAAAGGGCTCAGTCACCCACCAAACCAAAGCCAGGCCGAAACAAGCGGCTCCAGCTTGAGCCGAAGCGCTGAGGCCAGCTCCAGCAGGTGCGTATAACACGAGTAAAAATAAAAGAATTCCTCCTGGAAATCCAAGGTATCGCATCCACCGTTCTGACACACTTTGTGCTTCCCGGGTTTTTGACGAGAGCTTCATGCGGTCCATGCCCAAAAGCTCCATCAGTTTTTGGTTTTGGGTGCTCGGTGGGACAGCTGACTTCACACTCATGGTAGGGTCTCCTCCTGAGTCAATAGACTGACATTGTCAGGTCAATGTCGTGACAGCACAGTTCCGCTGCCGGGTGGCTCAGGGCGCTAACAATATATTGTTTTGTTTAACTGGGCAAGTGGCCTGAATTTATTTCTATATTTTCCAAATTATTTTTCGCGTTGCTTAATATCTAGAGAGAATGGCCGGGCAAAAAAAAGCGGACCTCTTTCGAGGTCCGCGGCGATCAAAAAAGAAGAAACTCCCCAGATGGGACTCGTTGGTTATCCGGCTTTTACCACTTGGTAAAAGGAGTTTTCATTAGCATTGAGTTATAATATCGAGTGTCTCCGGTCACTTCTTCAGTGAGCCACTCGGGGCGTTCAAATTTTTCATGCTCATCCTGAAGTTCGACTTCAGCGACAATCAGGCCTTTGTTATCACCGGCAAACTTGTCAACTTCGAACACATGGGGGCCAACTTGAACCTGAGTTCGAGTTTTATCAATAACGCCAGGCTCACAAATCTTAAGTAATTCTTCAACTTCACTGACCGGGAGTTCTTTTTCCCACTCATAACGTGTGGTGCCGCTGTCGTTACCAATACCTTTAATTGTGATAAAGCCTTTGTCACCTTTGATTCTGACTCGAACCGTTCGTTCTTTGACAGATGACCAATAGCCCTGCACAATTCTTACAGTCTTTCCAAGTGATTCAACATTGGTTCCGGCTTTAACTAGAAATTTTCTCTCGATTTCCTTTGCCACGATTAACCCCTCATCCCAATAGCTCGCTTAATAGCGACTAAATAATTTAAGTTCTCATATCGGTCCAAGTGCAAAACCTTTTTCGCCTTTTTTAGGTCTTCAATCTCAGTGGATTCAATAGAGATTGACTTATAAGGTGATCCATTAAACTCAACTTCGGCGTATTCGGTAATACAATTTTCTACAGTTGTTGCAAATCTTCTTTTGAGGACTTCGACGCCGCTCAATTGAGGATTTGGTTTAATAATCTCCTCTAAGAATTGCTCTTGCGTGTATTCACTTCGTTCAAATTTAGGGCAGGCAATTGAGAAAGCTGGGAACAGCTCAGTCGTAATTCTCTCAACGTTCAAAGGGAACTTAAATTTCGCCAAAGGATTCCATTGTTCGAAGGACTCTTTGTTTTGGACAAAACACTTGATGTCCATTTTATTGTCTCTGAGTTTTGTGTTGTTGCGACTATTTCCTGTCGACATAATGTAAACTTCGCTCGATTGTCGAAATGCAGTACATTCAAACTTGTTACGAATGGTATCGATGACCAGATCGTCGTAATTTCGTTGGAATGTGCGATATTCAAAACGGGGCTTCACATTTTCATATTCACTCATATTTGTCTCCCAAAAAAATAAGTGTCGATCAGTTATTGGCCGACATAGACCCTGGATCTAGCATGAATGATTTATTTATGAAAGACATAAATTATTTTGTGTGGAAAAATTTCAGCTCGCTGGCAATTTTTGGCAGACGAATGGACCGAGTCCTTAGTCAATTTTATTTAAACAGCTTTATCTGGATTCCATCCGGAAATGACTTTTCCAATATTTCCAGCATAGACGTTGAGTTGCTTAAAAATATCCATCAGTTCCATATGAACTTCGTGCGTTTTCAACGTTTCAGGGCGAGCTTCGACGACACGTTTTAGGTGCAAACTGCGAAGCTGTGAATCCAAATCGAGATACTTCTCCATCTTATTCATAATATTTCGACCCTTCTCAGGGTCAGTCTCATCAATCGCCAATTCCAATCGACTGAGCTGTTTGACCACCTTCAAATGGAAACGTTCCAGCTCGTTGCGTCCCTCAGGGGAAAAATCAACACCTAAAGGTTTCTTCTTATCTATCAAGCGCAAAACATCACGGTGGACAATATCTGCCATGCTTTCGAGATCACTGACAATTGAAACAAGTCCCATCACCTCTGAGGCTTGACCTTCAGTGAGTGGTTTCTGTGCCAGGTGCACAAGGTACTCGCTGACCTTTTCTTCAAGAAAATCAACTTTCTTCTCGCGCATATGAATTCCGTCAATCAGCGAGAGCTCGGGATAAACTGTGTCCTTGTGTTCGGCGTCCGACATAAACGGATAGATACTGGCTGAAACCATTTTTTGAACAATTTTGGTCATTCGCGCCACTTCTTTACGAGCGACATCTAAGGCGAGGGCTGGGGTCGACAACAGCTGTTCGTTGAGGTGCTGGACTCTTGGTAAATAGCCAGGGTGGAGCTCTTCTTCGCTTGGCAATAATTTTTCGATCCAAGCTCCAATGACATTTGTGAAGGGGAAAAAGGCCGCGGCGAGGAAGACATTGAAAATCGTGTGTGCGTTTGCGATCTGTCTTGCAATGTCCACATCGAATGGTTTGGAAACCCACTCGGTCAGTGAGGCAAAGCCTGGAATCCAAAAAATAAAAAGACCGACTCCAAGCACTTTGAATCCAACGTGGGCCAGGGCCACTCGCTTTGCTTCGCGGGATGCCTTAAGGCTTGCGAGGCCGGCAGTAATGCATGTACCGATATTTGATCCCAAGATCAGTGGTATTCCGTCCGGGAGACTAATCAGGCCTTGTTGAGCCAAGAGAATCACAATGCCAATAAAGGCGGCGCTTGAATGAATCAACGCGGTAAATGCCGCTGCAAACAAAACTCCAATCAGCGGATTCCTGAGTTGATATAGAATTTCAATGAATTGGGGATAGGTTCTGAGTGGCATCATCGAATCGATCATGACCTTCATGCCAAAAAACAAAAGCCCTAGGCCAAAAATCGCTTGCCAGGTATTGCTCCAATCGCGTTTTTTTGAAAATGAAGCAAAGGTAAAGCCTATCGCGATCATCAAGATTCCAATATCTGTAGCCTTGAATGCAATCAATTGGGCCGTGACAGTTGTCCCGACATCGGCACCTAGGATGACAGCCAGGGTCTGTCGAAAATTCAAAATTCCAGCTTCAACGAAGGTCACAAGCATCACGGTTGTCGCACTGCTTGATTGCATCATGATGGTCACCAGGGCGCCAACAGACAGTCCTAAAAATCGATTACCAGTGATTGCGGACATGATCGATCGCATGCGATCGCCAGCGACTTTTTTCAAAGAGTCGCTCAGCCATTCCATGCCAAATAGAAAAAGGGCCATGCCCCCAGATAGGGCGATAAACGCCTGAACCCAACTGACTGAATTTGCGGCCTCTGCTGCCATGCTTTATCGATTCCTATAGCTATTAAGGTAACAAAATTAAACCACTGATCCTAAAAAACCGACGGGAATGTTTGTATGGTTATCAGGGTTCAGATTTTCTGGCAAGGTGATTTTTATTGCAAATATTTCAGGAAATAAACCATTTATATTTAACCTGGCAGTGGATTTGTTAATCTTCCCAAGGTTTTAATTTCAATTCAGGACCGATAAATAATTAAATTGCTTTTGTGCGACTAGACAAGGGAAGAAAAATAGGATAATGTGCTTAACAATAAGATTCTTGTAGGGGTGGGTCGTCCACGACTTCATCATTTAGAATGTGTTAACTTAGAATGATGTTAACCAAATGCGCTGCGGAGGTTTTTTGTGAGTCCAGAAAAAGATCAATTGGATTTTCATGTTCATGACGTTCTTGCGATGTTGGCGGCCGAAGATTGTGCTTTGACTGTTGCTGGGCTCCAGCGGGCTGTTGTTGAGAAGTTTGGGATGTCTGCCAGATTTTCATCCTGTTCGGCAGACGGAATGGATGCAAAGGAAGCGATTGAGTTTTTATTTGCTCGTCAAAAGTTTTTTGAATGCTCTCCCGGGCAATTCAAATTGAATAGTGGAAATTCCTGCGGGCACTGAATTGTGCAAACAATATTCTTGCGTTATCATTCGTGGGCAAATTCCGATGTGTCTAGGTGTATTTCTAGGTGTGGTTGAAACCAAACTCACTTTTCACGCTGCAAACGAAGCTTATTTGGCGACCAAGAGTTTCCTTGTCTCTGCGAACGGAATAGTACATGAGATTGTCCCTTGTGTTTTCGTTAACAAAGTTAACTTGACTTTCAAGTAGACTTAAATCCAGGCATTGACTGCGAAGGACTTCCCCGAGGCTCAGAAGATATTTTCCTGAGCCAAGATCCTGAAAATGTTTAGGGTTTTTTCGGGAGGTTGATCCTACAACCAAATTTTTCACGTTTTCATCGACTTCGTAAGACTGTTGTTGAACATGTGGTCCAATAAAGAGCTCGAGGGACTGTAAAGGGACTCCCCTTTCTCGTAATGCTGTGAGTGTTGCTTTGAGAATATTTGTGGAAATGCCTCTCCATCCGGCATGTATGGCAGCGATCCAGGGGTCGAAGCGCTGGTTATCAAGATAGGAACACAGTCGGCAGTCGAAATACATAGGGCAAGATTTGAAGTTGATGTGATATGTGCATCTGCGGCCTGTCGAACCTCAGTGGGGTTAGTGGTGATAGTTTCGACGACGCGATTTCCGTGGACCTGATTTAATCTAATGAAAGTCATGTGTGGAAAGTGGGTTGTGAGGTTTTCTATTGTGGAATGTCGATGACCAAAGAAAGCTATTTTTGATTTTTTTTCCGAGATGAGTCCTAGTTCAATTTTTTGCACGTATTTCCCTAACTTCCCTATTTTCTTTAAAGAATGTGGCTGAGTCTATGGATATTCAATCTGAAATGACTCAATTGGGGGGTTGACGCTAATTGACAAAGGTTAGACATGAAATTTTTTCGTTGGCTAGGAGGTGCTTCTTTTATTAGGCTCTTTCTTATGAAATCTATTTATAAGTTTCTCTTAGAATTCTCTGTTGTATTTTTACTCATTCAAAGTGCCCAAGCTGATATAGCTGGATCCTGGAGGGGTTGGGGTGAGTGGAGCTTTGATGGAAGTGGGGCTCGCTGCTCAAATGTTCATTTTGTGTTTGACGAGACCGAAGAAGAATTGATTCGCAGGAGTGGTCAGTTAGATTGCGAGTATGTCGGGATGGAGGAGTATCCATTGACTCTGCAGAAGAGTGGAGAAAGCCTTCTATTGAATGGGGTCGTTGTTGGAAAGTTCGATGCAAATCACTATCAGTGGACTGAAAAATATAGCGAGCGCGTGACTATTGAGGTCTCAATAATCCGTACGGGATCACATATAGATTACACCGAGAATTGGTTCGACAAAGAGACCGGCCCACTCTATGAGATTCATGCCAGGTGGTTTGGCAGTCCTTAGCAAATTTCGCCCTAACAAATCATAAGGTCAAAGTCATTTCGGCAAGCTGAAGCTGAGCCCTCACGGCTTCTGGAGAGGTTCCTCCTTGGGAGGATCTGGCTTTCATGACCTGCAGGTGTGGAATTTTTGCCAAGGTCGTTTCATTAAATAAAATGTGTGTGGCTTTGAGCTCTGCAAGCGTAAGATCTTCGAGTCCCTTGCCGGCGCTCAAACAAGTTTGCACAAGTCGGCCAACAACCTCGTGGGCCTCGCGAAAACTGAGGCCTTTCTCGACCAAATCATCAGCGAGATCGGTGGCATTTGAAAAATCTTTTCTGAGGGATTCTCTCATACGGTGGGGCTTCCACTGGCATTTCTGGAGCATGAGGATCATTAAACGAAGGCAAGGGCCTACTGTGTCTAGCCCCGCAAAGAGATGCACTTTGTCCTCCTGCAAATCGCGGTTGTAAGACAGCGGCAGACCTTTCATCATGGTGAGGGATCCCATCAGTGCTCCATGCACCCGGCCCACTCGTCCGCGAATAAGCTCGGCCACATCGGGATTTTTCTTTTGGGGCATAATTGAAGACCCGGTTGTCACTTCATCACCAAGTTCCACAAAGCCGAACTCGGGCGTGCTCCAAAGAATCAGCTCCTCAGCCAGGCGGGAGAGGTGAGTCATGATTAAGGACCCATGAGAGAGAAATTCAATTACAAAATCTCGATCACTGACGGCATCTAGACTGTTTTCGCTGACTTTTAAAAATCCAAGTTCGCGTTGGACCTGAATCCGATCAATTGGAAATCCAGTTCCTGCTAAGGCCGCCGAGCCGAGGGGGAGGGAAGAAATTCTCTTAATTGAGTCATTGAGGCGTTGTTGATCGCGATCCAACATCCAAAAGTAGGCCAAAAGGTGATGGGAAAGACTCACAGGTTGCCCGTGTTGCAAGTGTGTCATGCCGGGGAGAATCGTCTCAAGGTGGAGCTGAGCCTGTTGAAAAAGTTCTTTCTTAAGATCCAGGAGATTGTCGCAGAGCAAGTGAACTTCATCCAAGAGGTATAGGCGAGTGTCAGTCGCGACCTGGTCATTTCGACTGCGCGCAGTGTGAAGCATTCTCGCGGCGACACCAATCTTTTGAAAAAGCCGAGTTTCAATTTCTGAATGCAAATCTTCGGCTTCTGGATTGAATTTGATTACACCTTTTGACATTTCTAGGGCGAGTTCCTCACCAATTTGAAGCAAGCCCGCGATAATGGTTTCGGCCTGAGCAGTGTCGATGATTTTTTGTCGACCGAGCATTCGAGCATGGGCGATAGAAGCTTTCAAATCGTGCTCCCAGAGTCTAGAATCGATATCGAGACTCGCAGAAAAAGTTCTACTTCCCTGGCTGTTTGTTTTCAAATCGCCCGCCCCAAAGTTTCATCAGATGTCCTTGTTTTTTTGATTTTGAAATTTACTCATCAACGACTGATACATTCTCGACTGAAGGCCAAAATTCTTCACAGAACCTGTGCTTTCGCGTTGATCAAATGTGGTGGTATCAAACGAGGCAAGCTCTTCCGAGTACAGTGCCCAAGGGGATTTGCGGCCCAAAATCGTCGCGGTGCCTTTGAATAACTTTAAAGAAACAGAACCTGAGACCCGACTTTGGGTTGAATTGATAAAACATTCCAAGTCGGCTTTCAAAGGGTCCCACCAAAGTCCTTCATAAGCCAGACGACTCCACTCTTGATCGACCAGGTTCTTGAAGCGGATTTCGTCTCGAGTGAGAACCAGATTTTCAAGAGCCTTGTGAGCCTTTAAGAAAACGACAGCAGCCGGGCACTCGTAGTTTTCACGAACTTTCAGTCCCATCATACGATCCTCCATGACATCAATGCGTCCAACTCCGTGTTTTCCGGCGAGCGCATTCATTTTTATAATCAATTGTGCTGGAGAGGATCGCTCGTTGTTGACAGCAATAGGAACCCCGTTTGAAAACTCAATTTTGATCTCTTCAGCTTTTTCTTCTGCCTGTTCGCCCGATTTTGTCCACTGAAAAATCTCTTCTGGAGGAGCAAAGTCGGGCTCTTCTAGGCGTCCGCCCTCGATCGAGCGTCCCCAAAGATTCTCGTCGATGGACCAAATTTTTCCAATGACTGTTGAATAGGGACCTTGTTCATGAGCGCATACTCAATTTCCCAGCTTCGAGTCATATTTCGCTCTCGGACCGGGGCGTGAATTGTCGCCTCTGGCATGAGGGAGCGAAGGACGAACTCAATTCGATACTGATCATTGCCCTTTCCAGTACAGCCATGGGCAAAGGCCTTGACTCCCAATTTTTGAGCGACCTCAACGGCTTTGGCTGCAATGAGGGGGCGAGCAATCGAGGTTGACATGGGGTAGCCCTGATAGTCTCCATTGGCCCTAATAGCTGGCCAGCAAAATTTCTCAGCAAATTCTTCTTTAGCGTCCACCGTATAGTGTTCGGTTTGAAGGATTTTTGCTTTCTCGGCGGCTTGGGCAATATCTGTTTGGGGTTGCCCGACATCAACTGTGACAGTGACGAGTTTTTGATAGCCATATTCTTGCCTCATCAGCGGGATGCAGATGGAGGTGTCGAGTCCGCCACTGTAGATGAGAAGAACTTGGGATTGGGCTGCGGCCGGATTTTTTATATTGTTTGGATTGATTGGCATGAGGGGCCTCCTTTTTTTGTTCAGAAACGCTGATTTTGTAGACAAAAGCACAGGAATAATTATGCAGTCAAGTCTAATTAAATGATTTTAAATTTGACAAGCTGAAAAAATGCATCGATTATGCATCACATCTGCATAAATATGTGCATACAATTTGGGCAGTGATTTGTTAGGCAAAAGAGAAAAAAAGGTGAAAAAGGTAAAAAAGGAACAAAAGGAACAAAAGGAACAAAAGGAACAATGAAAGAAAAGACGTCGGAAAAGCCATTCCCAACAGTTTCAATTGTGGGGGCCCGTGGTTATGCAGGTCTAGAGTTGGCAAAACTGCTTTTGAAGCATCCTGGAGTTCGGTTGACTCACTGTTTTGCAACGACAGAGTTCGCTCTCAGTGACGATCTATTTGAAGAAGAAGCTCGGAATGTGATTTGTTTGCCAGAACGTGAGCTTTTTAGAAATTTAACTGACTTTGTGTTTTTGGCGACTCCGGCTGAAGTCGCGATGAAACTGGCCCCGGCTCTCATTGCTGAGGGTCGAAAAGTAATCGATTTGAGTGGGGCTTTTCGTTTGAAAAAAAACGACTATCAAGAATGGTATCATTTTTTTCATTCAGCACCAGAGCTTTTGGGTCAGGCTCATTATGGACTCGTGCCATTTTGCGGTCCACTTGGGCCTAAGACGAATCTGATTTCAAATCCCGGCTGCTATGCTTCGGCAATTTCTTTGGCACTCATTCCCCTGTTGAGAAAGAATTTAGTAGATCCGGAGACTATTGTTATAGACGCTAAGTCAGGGACGACCGGCGCGGGCAGGAAAGCGGCTGAAAATTTAATTTTCTCAGAAGTGGATGGGGATTGCTCTCCCTATCGTGTGGGACGTCATCAGCACAGTCCAGAGATTCAAGAGGCAGTCGAATCCGCATCTGGCGTTGTCATTGATCCTCATTTGATTACGTCTCTTTTGCCAGTCAAGCGTGGGATTATTGCCGGCATCTATGCTCAATCCAAGGCTTTGGGAGTTGAGACCCTGACAGAGGCTTATGCTGAAGCCTATGGGAATTATCCATTGGTTCGATTTGGACCAGCCATTTCTCGACTGGCAAGTCTAAGCAAGGTGGTTGGAACTCCCTACACCCATATTAGTTATGAGTTAGTCGGGCGTAAACTGTATTTGTTTTCGTGTATAGATAATCTCCTGAAGGGAGCAGCCAGCGGTGCGATTGAGAACTTAAATAGTTACCTGGATCTTCCTTCAGAGACGGGTCTAATTTTTCAAGGAGGTACTCATGAGCCCAGGGCCTGGTTTGCAAAGAACGATTCTTCCGATGGGATTTTTGGCGAGCGGCATTAACAGCGGGGTTCGGAGGTATCGTCCTGATGTTGGATTGATCATCTCTGAAATCGAGGCCGTGGCAGCCGGTGTGTTTACTTTGAATGAATGCAAGGCCGCCCCGGTAGTTTACTGTCAAAATATTTTGCCCTCAACTCGCATTCGAGCATTGGTGACGAATTCTGGGCAAGCGAATGCGGCCACCGGGTCGCTGGGAGTTGAAAATAATTTAAAAATGGTGAATCGTGTGGCTCAAGAATTGGGCGTGGCTCAAAATCAAGTTCTGGTGGCAAGTACTGGAGTGATTGGAGTCCAATTGGCTGTGGATAAAATCAATGAAGCTATCCCTGAATTGGTTGAACGGGCCTCACAAGTGGCAGAAAATTTTGCTCTGGCAATTCTGACGACTGATCTGGTTCCAAAGACAGTGACGACCACGGTGTCTCTGTCTCAGGGGGTTGTGAGAATCACTGGGATCTGCAAGGGGTCAGGAATGATTCATCCGAATATGGCCACGATGTTGGGCTATATTTTGACAGATGTGGTGTTGAGTCCTGAACTTGCTCAGAGTCTTCTGAAGGAAGCGACTGATTTGAGTTTTAATATGATCAGTGTTGATGGTGATTGCTCAACGAATGATTGTAATTTTTTAATTGCCAATGGAGCTTCTGAAGTTGAAATCAAGAACGCTGAGGATCTTTTGGTTTTTAAGAAAGCATTGATTGAGGTTTCTCAGTTTTTGGCCCAGTCAATTGCTGCAGACGGAGAGGGTGCTAACAAGTTGATCGAAGTTCAGATGCTCGGGGCTCCTGATTTGGAAGTCGCGAGAAGGGCCGCCCGAGGGATTACATTGTCACCATTAATTAAGACAGCTATTCATGGGGAGGACCCCAACTGGGGGAGGATTCTCGCTCGTTTGGGGGCCGAACGGGTGCCTTCGGCAGCGCTTGATCTGATGTCCTTACGAATTCAGGGAGTCCTGATGTATGAGCAGGGTCAGCCGAAAGTATTTGATCGAGAGGCGCTTCGACAAAAACTAAAACAACCAAAGGTGAAAATTGAAATCGATTTGAAGTCAGGGGTCGAAAGTGCAACGGCCTGGGGCTGTGACCTTTCGAAACGCTATGTCGAAATCAATACGGAGTATTCATGACGCCTTCTCGAATCGTTATTAAATTGGGCGGCGCGAGCCTTCAGGATGAAGCTGTTTTGAGTGTTTTTGCAGGAGCCATCAGGCAATACCGACGCTTCGGTTTTGAGGTGATTGTTGTTCATGGCGGGGGTCCGGCAATTAATGCAGAACTGACTCGCCTGGGTATAATCTGGAGCTTTCTCCACGGGCAACGGGTGACGACTCCTGAAATGATGAAGGTTGTTGAGAAAGTACTTGTGGATCAAGTCAACTCCAGCCTTGTGGATGTTTTAAAGAGTCATGGACTTGCTGTTCAGGGATTATCCGGGGCTGATGGAAAGATTCTTTTTTGTACGCCGATCTCTGAAGAATTGGGATTGGTTGGCTTGATCAGAGAGGTTTCTGTTCAAAAGATCGAGGAAGTTCTTTCTCGTCCAGATTCTCCAATTCCTGTGGTTGCGCCAATTGGTGTGGGAGTCCAGGACGAAAGGTACAATATAAATGCGGATTGGGCTGCAAGCCGCCTCGCTGTTGAGTTAAAGGCAAAGTATTTAATTTTTCTGACTGATCAATGCGGAATCTTAAATGGTGAAGGCAAAACAATTCGAACAATCTCTGTTCCGCACTTGAAGGAACTTGTTGAGAATGGAGTCGTCACACAGGGAATGTTGACTAAGACAAGAACAATTTTATCAGCCTTAGAAAATGGCGTGAACGCCGTGCGGGTGATGAATGGGCTTGAGACTTTGAACGGATTGTGGAGTGATTCAATCGGGACTTGGTGTCTGCCTGCGGACGTGCTTGCCTTGGGCGTGTGTCTGCCTACGGAAGGAGTGTGCCTGCGGAAGTGAGACCAGCTTATGTTTGAAATTGGGTCGATGCATTTTTTGACAGGTGAAGAGCTTTCTCGGGCAGAGCTCATTGAACTCTTGAAGGTGGCAGAGTTTTTTAAGGTGAGTCGTGAAAAGACGCGAGAAGAGCTTTTGACTTCAGCGAGTCCGGGGGTTTTGTCGGGGAAGACAATTGCGATGATTTTTGAGAAGCCTTCCCTACTAACTCGGTTGAGTTTTGGAGTGGGTATTCATGAGCTCGGTGGGCATGCGCTCGAGCTTCAGGGGAATCAAACAAAAAGGAAGACCCTGAGGATGCAATTCGGGTCCTGCAGGGGAATGGTTCATGGAGTGATGCTGAGAACCTTTGAGCATTCGATTCTGGACCGCATGGTTTCACTGGCAAAGATTCCTGTTGTGAACGGACTTTCAGATTCGCACCATCCATGCCAAGCTTTGGCCGATCTATTGACTCTTAAACAAAACTTTGGTTCTCTTCAGGGCTTGAGACTCGCCTACATTGGAGACGGAAATAACGTTTTGCATTCGCTTTTGTTGCTGGCGCCTTTTTTGGGCATAGATGTTCACTACGCCTGTCCCAACGGCTATCTGCCGGATAGGGAAATTTTGGGACGAGCCCAAGCCCGCGCCATCCTCGGTAAAGCTCAGATTCAAAAATTCGAAAGTCCCGAGGGCGCCGTCGCGGGGGTGCATGCAATTTATACCGATGTGTGGACGAGCATGGGTTTTGAAGAAGAGAACGCTTTGCGTGTCAAGGTCTTTGCGGATTATCAGATCAATCGTGAGCTTTTGTCTTTAGCTGACCCACGGGCCGTCATTATGCATTGTTTGCCGATGGTCAAGGGAAGTGAGATAACGGCAGAAATGGTTGAGCATCCAAGAGCGGTTTTGTTTCAACAGGCCGAAAATCGATTGCATGCTCAGAAAGCTTTGCTGCACGGAATTTATTCTAAAAGGGTGTAATGTTTATGGCGATCAAGGAATCTCGAGATAGAGTTAACGTTCTTCGCAAACTTCTTTCTGAGGGCGAGATGACTACCCAGGAAGATTTGGTCGAGGAGCTGCTTCGTCAAAAGTTTCATGTGACTCAAAGTACTGTTTCCAGGGACTTACGGCGAATTGGAGCCATCAAGGCCTCTGATCCTTCCGGACGAGTGGTATATTGTTTGCCTGATGATTTAATGAGTGCCCCCCCGATCCCAGTTTCAGGTTTGCGTGGACTCCTTCAAGAGATTCAGCACAATGGGGCCATGATTGTGATTCACACGAGTCCGGGCTCAGCAAGTCTTGTTGCAAGACATCTGGATCAAACCAAGCCCGAAGGTATTCTGGGCACGATTGCCGGAGATGATACTATTTTCGTGGCACCAGCTTCAATGAAGAAAATTCCTCAAACTGTTCAAGCGATCCTTGATGAATTGTCCTAAGAAAAAGGCGGTTGTTTTTGATTTTGGTGGCCTTATGAATTGGCTGGCGAGGATTTAAAGAAGAGATTGTCGAGCTGCTTTTCGTTGCGAAAGTGATGGAGGTAGGGTATTTGTGCCCAACACTGGCCATTTTTTGCGGGTGGGCGTAAGGGTATTTTAATTTTATGCAATATGTTGACGAGTTTCGAGATACTGCCCGAGTCAAAGAAATTTTAGCTCAAATAGCGACTGAGGCGCAGACGTCTCGTGAGTACCATTTGATGGAATTCTGTGGGAGCCACACGTACTCGATTTCAAAATATGGATTGGCGAGCTTTCTTCCTTCAAACATTCGAATGATTCATGGGCCAGGATGTCCAGTCTGTGTTTTACCCATGGGACGTCTCGATGGGGCTATTGAGCTGGCAAAGCGGCCCAAAGTGATTTTGACGACCTATGGTGATATCATGCGGGTGCCAGCTTCAAATCGAACTAATTTGCTCCAGGCCAGAGCCGAGGGTGCTGATATTCGTATGGTCTATTCTTGTCTGGATTCTTTGAAGATTGCTCGAGAAAATCCTGGGCATGAAGTGGTTTTCTTTGCCATTGGGTTTGAGACGACAACACCGCCCACAGTGACCTCGGTTTTGGAAGCAGAAAGAACTGGCCTTTCAAATTACTCTGTCTATTGTAATCACGTGCTGACCCCTCCAGCAGTGGCTCACACGCTCGAGTCCCCCGAAGTGCGGCAGTTGGGAACCTTCCGGCTCGACGGATTTCTTGGACCTGCTCATGTGAGTGCAATCATTGGAAGTCGTCCCTTTGAATATTTTGCCCACGAGTACAATCGTCCTGTCGTCGTTTCTGGGTTTGAGCCTGTCGATGTCCTCCAGGGAATTTTGATGCTAATCCGTCAACTCAATGAAGGACGAGCCGAGGTCGAAAATCAATATACTCGGGCGGTGACTCGGAACGGAAATTTAGTGGCCCAAAAATGGGTGGCTGAGGTTTTTGAACTCAGACCTTTTTTCGAGTGGCGAGGACTAGGAAAGGTCCCTTACAGCGGCCTACGACTCAAAGATAAGTATGCCAAATTTGACGCGAAGTTAAGTTTGATTTAAAAACACAATCGGTTCCGGATCATAAGGCCTGTCAATGTGGGGCAATTCTTCGTGGTTTGAAGAGCCCAACGGATTGCAAGCTCTTCGGGAAAGTGTGTACTCCTGAGCAGCCACACGGACCCTGTATGGTTTCCTCTGAGGGCTCCTGTGGGGCTCATTATCGATATCGCCGTATTCCAGACAAGATTGGCTGATACCTATGCGCATTTTAATGATCACTCACCGTTTAATAGTCTTGCTCAGAGGCTTTATTTGGAGCCTCAGGGCGGGGGCATGAGATTTCTATTGAATTTGATATTAACGACGAGGTGACAGTTGAGGCGGTCTCACTATTTAGACCCGACTTGATTGTGGCCCCATATCTCAGGCGTGCGATTCCTGAGAGTATTTGGGCGCGAATTCCTTGCTTTATTGTTCACCCGGGAATACCTGGGGACAGGGGGCCATCCTCATTGGATTGGGCAATTCTGGAAAATCAAACGGAATGGGGGGTTACAGTTCTTCAGGCCGCCGCAGAAATGGACGCTGGCGACATTTGGGCCACAAAAAATTTTTCAATGAGACTTGCTTCCAAGAGCTCCATCTATCGTCAAGAGGTGACGACGGCGGCTGTTGAAGCAGTCCTTCTAGCAGTTGAGAGATTTAAGAACGGCGGTTATTCGCCAGAGGCGCTTGACACTTCGAAGTCTGAAATCAAAGGGCGATTGCAGCCATTGATGCGACAGACGGATAGACAGATTGACTGGTCGAAGGACTCCTCTGATCTGATCATTCGAAAAATTCATGCCTCCGACGGCTTTCCAGGGGTTTTGGATGAAATAGGTGGTGAAAAGGTTTTCTTGTTTAATGCCTTTAAAATCCCAGGGCTTCTGAGAAAATCAGGTGACCTCGGGCATGTATCGACAATTCCAGGCGAGATCATCGCCTGGAGTGAAGCGGGGATTCAGCGCGCAACTTGTGATGGTGAATCAGTTTGGATCGGGCATTTGAGACGTCAGGTCATGGACAAGACTGATCGTGCCCTGAAGCTTCCAGCCTATTTAGTTCTGAGTGAGCAGCTGAAACAGGTGCCAAAATTAGATTTTCAAAGAGAGATATTCTATGAAGAAGAAAACCGAGTTGGATATCTTCATTTTGAATTTCACAACGGCGCCATGAGCACTGAACAATGTCGAAGTCTCCAACAAGCTATTGCTACGGCCAAGACCAAAAATATTCGGGTTTTGGTTCTGCTTGGAGGAAAGGATTTTTGGTCTAACGGAATTCATCTTCATCGCATTGAGGCGGCATCAAGTCCCGCGGATGAATCATGGAATAACATTCAGGCCATGAATGATTTAACTCTTGAAATTCTAAATGCAACCCAGTTGATTTCCATTGCAGCCCTTCAGGGTAATGCGGGGGCCGGGGAGTTTTCTTGGCCCTTGCGACTGATCACGTCTTTGCACGAACTGGCCTGGTCTTAAATCCTCACTACAAATCGATGGGCAATCTATTTGGTTCTGAATACTGGACCTATTCTCTTCCCAGGAAGGTTGGCTCAGAAGAACGGGCGACGAGTCTCACTGAAAAGCGCCTTCCACTCGGAGTCGTCGAGGCGAAGGCCGTCGGCCTGATTGAAGATTTTTTTGGTACCACCTCTGACGACTTTCTGGCACAGGTAAAACTTCGCGCGGAAACTTTAGCCAATAGAGCTGATTATGAAGAGATTGTTGAAAGAAAAAATCTGACTCGAGCGGCAGATGAGCTCAAAAGACCTCTTGAAGCCTATCGGGCTCGCGAGATGGAACAAATGAAGTTTAATTTTTATGGATTTGATCCTAGTTATCATGTTGCTAGATATAACTTTGTCCACCGGATCCCTCATTCTCGCACACCAAGGCATCTTGCAAAACACCGCTTCCCGGTTTCTCGGATTAATCCGGGGTGATTGAGATTTGTTGCGACAAACAGTCCGAAGACAACATTTGTTACCACTAAGAAGAATTTATGTGGGATTTCGCATCAAACTCAATCAATTCTATACTCACCTGGGCATGTTAATCGCAGGTGGTTTCGCGAACTCTGTTTAGTTCTCTGTTTTGGCAATGGGTGGCTTGGAAATGATAAAAGAATATTTTAGCGTCGTTTGACCAGAAAGGCTCTTATGAAAAACCAAAGATGGTATTTTGAATTTTTGGCAATGCCTTTTGCTTTCGGAATCATTGGACTTTTGTGTTTTCTTACCTCGGAATCTCGAGCTGACAAATTCATTGACACTTCGCGAATTTTCTACACGATCAATCCAGAAGAGTTTGGTGCATCTGGATCGCCTTTTTCGCTTGAGCAAATTTCAAGTAACCCAATGGTCGACGTTGACCCGACCACAGGAGCTCCAGACAGTGAATCAAAGTCAGGATATATCACTCAGGTTTTTCAGAGAATTCTGAAGAATTGTCATGAAACAATGGAAAAAATAGATACTCTTGATACTTCGGATGTTGGATTTTATTGGGCCCAAGTGACGGGTTGTCTGGTAGTTCCCTATCACGAGAGCAAGCTGACTCATTTTAGAAAAATCTTGGATTTGGTGAATGAAAATGACCAGTCGATTTGCAGTTTGAGAATGAACAATGGACAATTTTTGAGTGGGAACAAAGTTCTTTTTGGACTCTTTCTGAATGCCTTTAAAGAAAAAAATGTCGTCAAAGAATGTTCATCTTATGAAAAAGGCTCAAGTTATATTCAACTTGTTGGCTCTTCTGATTCCTATTCAACTGGAATTATGCAAATCGCAATGAATTGGCATGGGCCACACGTGATGGCAGGTGCGCATCTCAGCATGGATGAAACGCTTAAATATGGGCTTGAGAAATATTTGATGGCAATGAATCGCCTTCGAACGAAGGTCGCCTCATATCCTTGTCTTAAAATGAATAAACAAGTGAACTATGTGAATTTAATACGGTCGCCTTGGTCTGGCGATTACAATGCAGGTAATGATTCTAAATCCTGTCGGTACTCAAATCCTGCCGATCCGTGGGCCCAAAATGACAAGAGTTTTATGAGTGATCTCAATAATTTTTTGGGCACTGTCAGTCTTTACAGTGATGGTCTGACAGGTGAAGACCTAGCTATCTTTCAGATTATTCAATCAAGCATGTTGTATTACCAGAACCTTGTCTCAAATACAAAAAAAGCGGGCGCGGCAACTTCGAGTGAGTTAGAAAGTCACCGAGCAGCTCTGATGGAATATGTGGGAAATATAAATCCATGATGTCTGAAGGAAGTGAATTCAGTATAAGCAGACTGATGACGGGAAGAGTTTTCCTTGGGATGTTATTGGGATTGAGCCTGATGGGTGCTGATGGGATAGCAATGAACAACACTCGAGAGTCCTTGGCTGAATTTATTCCAACTCAGGTTTACCAGCACACGGAGACCGCAAAGGTTTTGGATTTCCGCATCGATGTTTCTCATGAAAAGATCCAAGATCCCCGGAATCTGGTCTCCTTAGTGTCGGCCCTGGTTGGGTGTTTGACTGCAGTTGGGAAGGAGGCCCTTTGTGGGGCTCGTCCTGAGGAAACGGAGGTCTATTTTGATCAACAGGGGACGAACGCGCATTTGTTCTTGAATCGGGCTCTTGAGGTGGGTTTTTTAATAAGATTGATTTCAATGATGTTCTTGTTAAAATCTTCGAGGTTAAGTCAGAAAGGACGCAGAAGCTCGCTCTACAAGGAATCAACAAATTAAAAAAATCTCAGTGGCTTTCTATTGGTGAAAAATACTCCCTGAACTTGAAGTGCTCTATTATGTTAAAATTCTTGAGGATAGAGATCTTGGTCTAGCCTTTCGAGCACAAACAAAGGCGAAATTCCACAAGGTGATTGGACGGAGCCTTTATGATGCGGATCAGCTTTTAAAGCTTAAAGGTGCATTTTCTGGCGCTCGGATTACGGATTCTGATCTCCGTTTTGTCTGTCGAAACGCAGATAGGAAAGATGTTCTTTTTCGGTCCATCAAATTGAAGCTAGGTATTGAAAAAGTTTGTGGGAATATTTAATCGGCGTAAGACGGAGGCTTGTATGAAGTTAAGACTTTTGATTCTGAGCATGAGTGTCGTTGGTGCCTCCGTTTCGATGGCCGATCGACTTTGTCCTGTGATTGGGACCTCAGTGACTCATGGGGAATCAGGTTCGGCTGCCGAAGGCACTTTTGTGTGCTCGGGGCAGGGTTTGGCGCCATACTATGTGGATGTGGCTCAGTATCATTCGGACAAAAACAATTGCCCAGGGGCTATTGTTTTGACGTCTTCTTGATTTACTACAAATTCAGTTCACGAAATGTGGAAAGCAATAGACCTGACTCTGATCCAGTCTTGAGTTTCACAATGATTACCAATCCGGCTGGTTCAAAGGATATTAACTATTGGACGGTTCCGGATTTTAGACCTCTCCCAAGTCGTACGGCAAATGAAAATGCGCAGGCCTCCTTGCAAATGCACTCTCAGGCGACCTGTTTTGTCGGCGCTCCTGGGAAATCCGAGTTTCAAGAAAATGGTGTCAGCGTCAACTTGACGAACCAAAGAATTCTAAGAATTGAGCGGGAGACAGCAGACTTTAAGTACAAAGAAGTGAGGTATGTCGCTATTAATCCTAAGAATCCTGACAAGTTGGTCGTTATTCTCAAAGAGGCCGGTCGGAAATCGTCGTCTGTTACGTATGAAAAAGAAGGAGCGCCTTCAATTGAGATCTGTCAGCGAGTTTCGGAGGGGGATGTAAATAATGGATTCTCAAAGAGGAAGCAAGGTGGATGGAAGGCCTTTACTGCATCAATCAATCTGCTGAGTCCTCGAACGGACGGACAGTATGGTCGACCAGAAGATCTATTGGGTTTTGGATTAGAGTCTGAGCAAACGAAGCCTCACACTTCGATTCTGGCCAAAGTGAATGCGGAGTATGACAAGAATAGCAAACAGGTCAAGATTAAGATTGTCGGTCAAAGAGGTGAGTCAGTTTCGAAAAGTTTCCAGCTGCCAGGCGGGCCTTCGATGGATAGTTTTATGGGCTTTTTGAAGAAGATGGGATTTAACTGATTTCATAGAGCCTATCGATGCGCAGTGTGTTGGAGGCGAGATTTTGTTGCCCGAGCTTGCTCCGCTATCGACAATTCTTGAATGAAAAAAAATCTACCCATTGCTTTGAGTTTTCTTATTTGTGGGGCTGCGGTCGTTTTGGCTCAGGCAGAAACTAAAAATGTTCAACCAGCCTGGTCGACCACGCCGGCTTATAGAACTCTGCTGCAGAAGATTGAGCCTTTAATCAAGGAACAAAAGTTTCAGGCCGCGCTAACGCTTGCCAGTGAGGAAGCCCCCAGAATCACTGATCCATTGGATCAGGCCCGAATTATGACGAAGATCACTCAGCTTGAGATTGGACTTCACGGGACAGAGACTGCGGTGAAAAGTCTGCGGCAGAAGAAATGGCCAAGTGATGATCGAGCCCAAACTCTGCTTCATATTTTTTACGCATTCAATCTTCAACAATATGCCCACACATATTCATGGGAGATCAGCCAACGAACAAAAGTTGCTGGCAATACAGCTAATCAGGCTGAGATTGATTTGAAAACTTTAACCGGTCTGGAAATCTATAGTGAAGCGATCACAAGTCTTACGGCTGTTTGCCGCTTCGCGAAAAATTAGGCTTGGATTCGAAGGCTTCTTTGACGGATTTCATTGCTCCGAATACTTTTCCAGAGGGCGTTCGGGATTCTTTTCGTGAGTCCTATTCCATGCTCTTTGTTAGACTTTTGAATGATTCCTCGGGCTGGTCACCAGAACAGTCGAACGATTTGTTTCGACTCAATCTCCAGGCCCTTCTAAACAGAAACGATTTCCAAGCCCTTGATCTCAAAGACAGTCAAACCCATCCACTTGAAAAAGTCGCAAAAATATTGAGGGATTTGAAGTTTTGGCATGAGCGAAACAACAAAAAGGATGCGGCACTTGATGCAGAACTCGAATTACTTAAGATCTTTCATCAACGGTTTACAAACGGAAACGACAGAGAGGCTATTCAACAGAAATTAGTTAATTTGTTGGCAGGTCCTGCAGAAAAAACGTCCTGGTATTCGATGGGGGCAGCGACCCTAGCTGAGTTTTGGATGAATGATGGTTCTCCTGGGTCCCCTGCCAAAGCAAGAACCATCGCCAAAAAGGGTGAAGAGGCTTTTCCTGAAAGTTTGGGTGCAAAGTATTGCCGAGATCTGATCAAGCGAATTGAGGCCCCTCATTTTGAACTCCAAGCGATGAGTCTTGATGGTCCGAATCGGCGCTCGCTAGGTCTTGATTACAAGAATATCAGTAAAATACATTTTTTTGGGTTCAAGTATGACTTCAAAAAGTTTTTAGAAGATAACCAAGACTATTCTCATTATCCCGGCCAACGGGAACTTCGCCCCGCTTTGGAAATCAAAGCCGACCCTCCGGTGGACCGTAGATTTGCCTACAACCAGCGATTATAATATTCACAAGGCCTATGTTACACCGCCACCACATGAACCTGGTTTTTATATCATTGTAGCGTCCATGCAGCCTCATCTGAGTCCTCGAGACAATATTGTCAGAAGCGTGATGGTTTTTTTCAGTGATCTCGTGATCACACAGACCCGCCAAAAAGGACAGACCGAATTTCAAATCCGAAATGGGGCAAACGGACAGCTTGAAAAGGGTGTTAAGCTTTTGATTTATCGCTTTAACTATGGCAAGAAAAATACCCTCGAAGCAACCTTGACAACTGATGGCGAAGGACGTGCGATTTTTTCCTTCAAATAATACTAACCGGTATCACCAGTATGGCGTTCTTGCAGAGACTGGAAATAATCTGACCTTTGCGGAATTTAATTCTTCTGACTGGGGAGATGATCAGGGCAAACCCTCCACACTGTTGTGTACACGGATCGTTCAATTTATCGACCTCAGCAAAAAATAATGTGGAAGATCCTTTCCTATCGGTCGGAAAAAGAAATGGGGAAATTCCAAGTTAATGCCAACTCACAACAGGTGGTGAGTTTAAAAGATATGAATGGGCAGGTGGTGGAACGTAAGACCGTCAAAACAGATGAGTTTGGCGCGGCCTGGGGGAATTTTGATACCAGGCGGACGGGCTCTTGGAAATTGGAGTTTGGGAACCTCCCATGGGACCCATTCAGTCAGGGTGGAGGAGTACAAGCGACCGACCTTTGAAGTCCACTGGAAGGAGCAGAAGAGTGCTCTTCGCCTAAATCATTCGGCAGAAGTCATAGGGGAAGCTCGCACCTATTTTGGTGCGCCGTTAACGTCGGGGCGAGTTCGATACACGGTTGCGCGAAGCATGGTTTTTCCTTGGTGGTGTTTTTGGGGACACTTTGAGTTTCAGAACCTGCAAAGTCCTCAAGTCATTGCGGCTGCAGAGGTCAAAATTGAGAACGATGGATCCTTCAAGATCCAATTCAAACCAGAGGTTGATGGAAGGGAAAGCTCACTTCGCGAAATCAAATACAATTATGTTATCAATGCAGAGGTTCTCGATGATGGAGGGGAGACTCGTGTGGCTCAAAAGACGATTGTCTTGAGTCATCAGGCGATTGAAGCCTCTCTTTCTCTTTCTAGTGGTTTTGTGCTTGAAGATAAACCTTTTGAAATTTTATTACGAAGGACTCTGATTTCTGGCGATCCGGCTCCGGGTCTGGGTGCGTGGAAGTTGGTGAAGCTGAAAGAGCCTCCACGTGTTCAAATGCCGGCTGAAGATGCCGTTCCGCATTTTCTTGAGTCCGTGGTGGCTAAGGGATTGAGATTGCCAGATGATGGAAAGAAAGCACGCTGGAGCCCAAATTACAATTGGCGCTTGCTTGTGCGGGACTGGCCTGAAGCAGCGAAAATAACTAATGACTCTATTGAAACAGATAAGAAAGGTCGCGCCGCTATAAGCTTGCCAAAGCTTACGGTCGGCGCCTATCGACTTGTCTATGAAACCAAGGATAGTTTTGGAGTCACCGCTGAGGCACAGACAGAATTCTTTGTTGCAAATGAAAATTACAAGCCCCAGCTTCCGGGTTTGTTTTTGATTTCTCAGACCCAGGCTAAAGTTGGTGAGTTATTGATCTGTGGATTCCTTCTGGGCTGAGTGATCAGACACTTATCTTTGAAGCTTATCAGGATGGTCGGACATTAGAGCGCAGAGTGTTGAATTCAAGTCGTGATGTCCCTCTGATTAGATGGCCTATCAAGGAATCCATGCGAGGCGGAATTGCTTTTTCTATTCGACTTCTGAGGGACTACCAGGCCATTGACTTAGCCCAGTCGGTCTTTGTTCCTTGGGACAATAAAGAGATCGCCGTTGAATTTTCCAGTTTTCGCGATAAACTCCGGCCAGGGCAAGACGAAACTTGGACAGTTAAGTTGACGGGTCCAGAAAAGGCGAAAGTCAGTCAAGGCTCTGTGCAGCTCTTGGCCTATATGTATGATCGAAGCCTTGACCAATTGGTTCCCCATTTTCACCAGGTCTTCTTTCAATTTATCCTGTTCGAAGTGGTTCACCATATTCTTTGACAAGTCTAGGGCTAGCGCCCACAGGAGCTTTGAATTCATATTTCAACCTATCGTCTAAATACGCACCCCCAAATGAGGACCACCCAATTTTTCTTGGTAACTATGGGATCGGTGGGCCAGGCAGACGAGGTTTTGGATTCAAGGGCATGGTTCAAGGGATATCTAGTGCGATGTTAGGAGGACGTGGGATGGACGTGAGATCAGACTCTGTCGATATGCTCAGTCCCAATTCACCGGAGGCAAAATCTGAGCAGAGGATCAGCGAAAGCGTCATGGAAAAGCAGAGGGCAATGGACGGCAAGAGCCCTGCTTCGTCAGAGGTTGCCTCAGTCGTGACTGAGCTACGGACCAATTTTTCAGAAACAGCGTTTTTCTATCCGAATCTGATCAGCGGCAAGAACGGGGAAGTTGAAATCAAATTCAAAGTGCCAGAGTCCGTGACGTCTTGGACTCTTTGGCTTCAAGGACTCACTCGAGACCTCAAGAGCGCAACGGCGAGCCGTCAAGCGGAAACTGTGAAAGAGCTTCTTGTTCGACCTTATTTGCCACGTTTTCTTCGTGAGGGAGATCGCGCCCAACTGAGATTTGTTTTAAACAACACTTCAGACAAGGCAATCTATGGGCAAGTGCGGATCGAACTCTTAGATGAGGATGGCAAGACTGACTTGGCGAGCAAGTTCCATGTTAAAGCAGTCAACCTTTCGAAGCCGTTTAATATTGAAGCTGGAAAGAGCTTCACTCATGAAATTGAGTTAACGGCTCCTGTGGGGCTTGGGAATCTCGTGGTTCGTGCAGTGGCCAAGGCTGGAAACCTTTCTGATGGAGAACAGCGCAGTCTTCCGATTCTGCCCGGGCGCTTTCATTTAGCTCAATCAAAATTTGTACCCCTTAAAAACACTCAGGCTAAAACTTTAGAGTTTTCGGATCTCAAATCGAATACTGACTCAAGTTTAGTCAGTGAAAAAATGACAGTTCAAATCGACGCGCAGCTTTTTATTCTGTGCTATCGGCCTTGCCTTATTTAATGAACTATCCTTATGAATGTATCGAACAGACACTGAATCGCTTTGTTTCTACGGGAATTCTAACCTCTCTTTTTAAGAAATTCCCTGCCATTGAGAAAGTGTCCAAAGACCTATCAATTCGTCAGACTCAGTTTGAGCGGTTTGATGGAGTTGATGCGAATCGAAAAATGGCTCTTGAAGAGACGCCTTGGCTCAATCAGGCCAAGGGCGGTCGTGAGCCTTCCGATGTTCTTATCAATGTCCTTGATTCAAAAATTGCGGCCCAAGACCGAAGCGAGTCAATTTCTAAGTTGGAAAAAGCCCAAACCTCACTCGGGGGCTTTCCGTGGTTTAGTGGTGGCCCTCCTTCGCCCACCATGACCCTCTACCGGTGTTTACGGTTTTCGAAGGCTCTTGAGTTTGGTGTGGATGTTCCAAAGGCGATTGTGCAAAAGGCCTGGAGTTACCTGCATCGACATTATCTCGATGATGGTGTTCGTCAGTGTTTGAAAGGCGATAGCTGTTGGCAGTTTTTGACATTTCTTAACTATGTATTGTCAAACTATCCAGATCAGGATTGGGGTCAAAAGATTTTTACTGAGAACGAGCGGAAGGCGATGTTGGATTTGAGCTTTGAGCATTGGAGGGAACATTCTCCCTATCTTAAAGGTTATCTTGCATTGACGTTACAGCGAGCTCGTCGTCAGAAGGATGCTCTTTTGGTTTGGCAGAGCGTGATGGATTCTGCAAAGTACAGCGAGGAAGAGGGAACCCACTGGGCTCGCGAAGATCGCAGTTGGCTTTGGTACAATGATACAATCGAAACCCACGCCTTCGCTCTCAGAACGTTGATGGAGCTTGGCATCGACAAGATAAAACAAGAGGGTTTGGTCCAGTGGTTGTTTTTAAACAAAAGCTGAATCATTGGCAATCAACCAGGTCGACGGCCGAGGTTATTTATTCTTTAGCACATTATCTATCCAAGACCAACCAGCTCGGTATTCGAGAGGCGGTCAACATTAAAATAGGCAATGAGAAGCCGATCAATTTGGACTTTTCTCCAGAGAAATACACTGGTCGTAAAAATCAAATTGTGTTTGAAGGATCCAAAGTGAGTAGCGCGTTGTTGCCAATCATTGTTCAGAAATCGACTCCCGGGTTAATGTTCGCATCTGCCAATTGGCAATATTCAACTGAGAAATTGCCCCTGGCTGCGGTGGGTGATTTTTTATCTGTCGAGCGAAAGTATTTCCTTCGTGACAGTACCCAAAACACAGTTGTGCTTCGTCCATTGGATGGGGATCAAGAGATTCGCGTGGGGGACGAGATTGAAGTGCAATTGTCGTTGAAATCAAAACACCCTGTCGATTATGTCCACCTGCGCGACCCAAGGGGCGCCGGCTTCGAGCCTGTGGCGGGTATTTCACAACACAAATGGGATCTTGGCCTTTACTGGTATGAGGAAATCCGAGACAGCGGGGCTAACTTCTTTTTTGAAAGACTACCACAAGGCCAATATACCTTCAAGTATCGGATCCGGGCGACGACGGCGGGAGAGTTCAAAGTGACTCCGGCCACGGTTCAACCCATGTATGCCACGGAGTTTGCGGCATTTTCAGCAGGTCACAAAGTGCGGATCATAAAAGAAAAATAAGAATCGGGTCGGATCTTAGAGCCATTTTAGAAGATCGAAACTTACCTGATAGACATGTTCATCTCGACTTTCAGAAGCAATTCGCTCTACTTTTTTGAGAAAACTCTGAAACTCACTTTTGATTTTAAGAAAGCTGTTTTCGTCAGCCGTGAACGTCGCCAAGAAGGAATATTTATCTTTGTCCTGAGTGTTGTTCAGTCGTGCTATGAGTTGGTTTTGATGATATTTATGTGATAGAGCATCATTGGGTGATCGGGGCCAAAATGAAATTTTTGTTGGTTTAACTTTACGAGGAGTCAAGCCATCGTCTTCGAGTTCGATAAAATCATTTTGCGAAAGTATGCGAAGGATCTCTTTGAGTTGCGTGAGGTGAATTGAAAGCAGTGAGCAAAGCCGTCGTGGATCTTTGCGATAGGCTGGTATATCCATTGCCATGTGAATGATCTGACAGAGGGGCGCAAATAAATATCTTATCTGTTGATCGACGCTATTCGAGGTCAGGGTGGCAGTCGAAGCTGAGAGACTTTTCGTTCGCTGGAGCTCTCGAATTCGTCGATTCAGATGTTCACGGTATTCGGAATCTTTGGCTACGGCGTATTGCCGGAGAAGCGTCACGAACTCAATTTCCTCTGGAAATAATTCGAGCGCTCGACAAATCAGAAAAAGGTGATCTTCGTTGAGATGGGAAGTCTCGCTATTGAGCACCTTAGATAAATAGGGTGTATTGCACTTGAATTTCAGCAGCTAGACGCCGCCAGGTCAGAGCAGGTCTGCGGATTTGGACTTCCTTAAACCGAGTTTTAAGTGCTAGGCGATAGTCGTCGATTTCAAATAAATCCATTTTCTACTTAAACCTTCATTTTTAAACCAGGAGAATTGTTCCCAGACTTGCATACTATACCTCCAGTATAACTAAAGCAGCAAAATTATCTAATTAGATAATACAAGAAGATTAATCTCGAGAGGATCTCTTAAGGCAGAGATACATGGTGTGCCTCTGCAAATAATGACAAAAGGAGTATCGCAATGAAAACCTCGCAAATTTTCGGAGTTTTTGGCTTTGGTTTTTTACTAGTAATGACGACCTTGGTACAAACCGGATGTACGGCAAATGTGACAGCGCCTGCAGTTTCGCCCGTGGGCGGACCTGATGGACCAAAGCAATTGGGTAATCTGAACGGCACTTGGGAAACAGGTTGTACCCACGACGCTATTGTTCAGAATGGCGATGGCTCTGGAACTATAGAAATTTTAGGAGAATCATATAAGTTCACTATGAATTTTTTCGAGGATGAGGTTTGCACAAAATCCATGTTGAGTGTGACTGAAGAGGGCACATTCAAAATCCTCGGACCTAGCACGGCACTCTCTGGAGCTTATGAAATTGAGTTCCTAATTCAAAAGAGAAGTCATTTTCCTGATGAGGCACCTCATTCTGAATACGGTTTGATATTGATTGAAAACGGAGCTATGTATTTCTCTGATTCTCGTAGTCTAATTTCAGAGAATCCTCCTGACACTGTTGAACGAAAATATTTCTATAAATTAAAATAAATTTTCTAGTCCTTTAAAACGGCTAGAAATGCGAGGTTCCGGAGGGTCTTCCTTGCGGGGGACTCTCCGGATTTTTTGAAAAAACCACCGACTCGTTGATCTGATAAATCAATTCAACCTCTCAACACATTCTAATAGCAGCGTAAAGAGGGCTCTTGTTGACTTTGACCCAAGCTGAATGATTGATTGATACCCCTAACTTCTGACTGAGGAAAGGATGGAGTCATCAAAAATAAAATTTGATGCTGGCCACTTTCATGGTGCCGTCGTCCCTCCATAATGACTTCTCCACTTCTTGCCTTCAAAATCAGGACTTTGTCCGGAACTGACCATGAGCCCGAAATTTTGTGACAGGCGCGGGGAAAGAAATAAGAGGCCCCCTTATCCTGGACATAGTCTTTGTACAGAATGTCAAAAGAACCGCTATCATACAGAAGTACGGAAAAATCAATGAGTAGGTCTTGGGTCGGGTTAAGTTCAACAGAAAAAGGAAACCCAGCCATAAGCCAGTGGTAGGTAATATTTGGAAAATCAGGATCGCTGGCATCAGTGATCTTTTGAAAATGAAACTGCTCAAAATAGGCATCGTCATCAGGTCCTGCGAAAGTTTTCGTCCCAGTCAAGAGCAACGTGCAGAGTAGAAAACCAAAGGTCAAATTTCGAACAGTCATGTGGATCAAGTTACTTCCTTGTCGATTCATTGAGGGGCTCCTCTTTTCTGATGTTTGTTGGGTGGATCGTAGGGGTTGGGTCACGCAAAAGAAGCAGACTGATTGGTGAAGAGTAGCTGAAAATATTTTCTATTTTGAGTCCATTCACTGCTTGAATCAGGAGGGATCCAGGAGAAACTCTGAGGTAGGCTGGTTTACTGTTGCCGGGAGAGATGACGAAATTTGCCTTAAACCCACCTTCGGCGAGCATGGGGCCGAACATAAAGGATCGAAATTTGGTCTCCTGAGGTGTAAACACAGTGAGATTTCCCATCAATTGCAAAACAACGGCAGGACGAACCTTAAAATCAGAGAGCTCAGGCGTTCCAACGAAAAAGGCGCCAAGTCGCTTAGCAGATGAAGGCTCATCATCTTTACGGCTAGTCAGCTCCCATTGACCATTCACTTTGTTGAGCGAAAGACGTAAGCAATTATGAGTCGCCGGAACACCCAACCATTGCATGGCAAAATTTGAGCCAGTTCCCATCCCACACAAATCAAGTTTTTCATCAATCGTCAAAATAGATTCAATGGGCGTTTTTTCAAAAGCATCGGCGAGACTTACACTGAGCATTTGCTCAAGAAAAGTCTCCGACATCAGGCCAGAGCCAGAATGTGGTACTCCAAAAACATGGCCGAGTTCATGGAGAATGACATACTCCAGAAGTCTTTTTCGTTTCCAGGCCATGGAAATAAGTGTGGTATCTTTTCCACCATGGTATGATTTTTCGCCAATGTCCGACGCTATAAAGATAAATCCTTTTCCATGGAGATTAACCAAATAATCGTCATTTGTTCGAACAGTGATTCCAATATACTTTGTCGGGTCCACCAAATACGAAATTTGAGCGGGCGTCAGAGTTTCATATCCAAACTGAAAACGAAGATCGACGTCACTTCCTGAGCAGGGTCGCTCTTCAAAATTCTGGTTGCCTAAGGTGAACTGTCCCGCACCCATGCCTCTTTCAACTCTTGAGAACTCATTTCTCCAGAATGTCAAACCTTGCTTAACCAGTTCGCGAATCTCATCTGGATTTGCGGACACGCTTGATGTGGCTACATCAATGCAGTAGCTGACTTGTGTGACATTCTTCAAAACCAAGGATTATGTGCATCCGAAAAGCTCTCCCCCCAGCAGAAACCCACCCGGCCATGGCAATATATGGTGTTAGCAAAGCTATTGAAAAAGGGCAAAGGTAGGCAGTTCGAAAAGTCATTTTGTATTCCCTGTGACAAAATCTTCAACTAGAAACCATGAATGTTGCTCGGTTCTCAGGCGAACAACTTGCGCAATGCCAGCTACATCTCGAGTAATACTGACAAGAATATCCAGACCCTTTTTGTCTGGTTCACCGATCAATCCGCGGATATTCATTGACGGGACCTTTCGTTCCTTAGAAGTTCCTCGTCCAAGTGTATAGGTTGAGTGTTCAGTGCTTGTGATGGTTAAGTACGCTGAGTCGTAGCCAATAAATTGGGGCAAAGTTTCTAGAAATAATTCTGGGACGCTAAGGCCAGCACCAAAATATTCTTCAGAAGAGAGGATTACAGATTCACCAGTTGCATCAATATAGATTGTGACAGAATCGTCAGTACAGCTGATCACCTGCCTTTGAACAGGAAGACCTTCCGGAATATCTTTACACATAGAAGAGATTGATTCCCTATCGGCTTGATACTCGCATGAGATTCGGAAAACTTTCATAAACGAAGAATCGCCACACTGAAAGGCCTCAGTGAAAGGGGTTTGACCCATGAAGCTTCGAATACTTGGCAACATCATGTTTGGATCACGAATCGTTGTGGCAGGAGTGACCACAGAGGCAACGGCTGTTACAGCGCCCACGGCTGCGACAGTGACTAAACACACTTGCCTCATTATCCAACGGAATGTCTGAAGCGGTTTTTGAAATAGAATTTGATTTCGCGTTTGGGTCATTGAAAGTCCTCCATCCCTATAGAAGAATCCGTACCTAAGGGAATTATTCTTTGATGGCCCAGTTGGAATTGCAAGATATTTTGTGCTGCTAAAGGAAATAGTTCAAGGCACCCATTTTGATCGCCTCAACGTCGGCGGCAACACTGCTCCTCGCCTGTGACAGGAAACGGCAGGTGAAAATACTTTTTGAATGGAAATCTAATCAAGGGCCAAATGGACATACTTTAAATACCTTAGTTCTGGGCAGACGTGGGGAAAGGGGTGATCGGGGCCTTGCCCAGAGACTCTCTGTATTTGGCCCTTCCTACGCGCCAGCGACAGAGCTTCTCCGATCACTTCAAAAAGTCGTCAAACTGGATATGGCTTGAACAAGAGCTCAAAGAAAGCTCGCCCTGTTTTGAAACCCTTTTAGCAGCTGCCGCGAAGAGTTCGATGTATTTAGTTTTGGCGAGAGCCTTTTGATTCTCTCCGCATGACT
>JADJOV010000005.1 GCA_016713585.1 Bdellovibrionales bacterium
ATTGAAATCACGGAGCGACCAGCTTGAACATCTTCATTGGCAAGATGCCGATAACTTTGTCCACGCATTAAGTTGTATGAGCGAAGCTCACCAGAACGAAGAATCTCATTCAAATTATCGATATGGGTCAGCGAAATCATCAGAGAACAATGCCAAAGAAAAGATCACTCAACGTCAGTTGGCCAGGTTAGTTCCTGGTCTGTCGCAAGACCGAGTATCAAAGATTTTTAATGGTCATCTTGGCCACATGAGCATCGACAAATTGGTCGAAATAAATTCAGCGTTGAAGATTAAAGTATCGACCAAGGCCACTCAGCGATGAAATTTGAAGAACAACTCCGCAAGATTGAAGATCGCCTTACAGCACTAGAAAAAGAACGTTGCGAGCTTCTTACGGATTTGAAAATTTTAAGGTCGCAAAATGAAGAGCTGACGCCAAAAACTCTTTTAGGGGAGCCAACGTTAATGGCTGCACCTGATTCAAATGAAGAGAAGGCTGAGCTGTTTCAGCTCTTTTTCCGGGGACGTCGAAGCTCCCATGTTAGTCCTTCAATAGGTATTTTTGCTGGAGGAACTGTTGATCTTTGAATCAGGGGTCGATGTATAAACTCAATGACGTCAGCTACTTGCGGCGTGGAGGAAAAGCATTGGGCTACTTCCCCATTGGTTCGCCAATTTTCAAAAATTGAAAATGCACGAGTAAATCCAATAGTTAAAACGAAAGGAAGAGCCCGCAACCTTTAAAGGTGACACCCGATCTTTACTCGAACCGACATCGCAAAATTTGAATTCAAATATCAAATCAAGAGCCTACGAAAACTTCCGAAAAATAATTTCGGTTCACTAAAAAATTGGGTGCCCAATCCAAACTCAGACGAACCATTTCCTCGCAGACGTGACAGAGATTTCGTAGATCAGGATTGAAAGTGTCATAAATGTATGACATACTAGTTTCAGTGAAAGCCATTCGTATTCACCGCAAGGTCACAAAAGAGCTCGAAGCTTTAGAAGCTTCGCTCAAACAGAAATTAGCCGAGCTCTTGGCGTTGCGGGCGGAAGGCGAAAACTTAGGAATGCCGGTCAGTCGCCCGATGCCAGTTGTTGAACACGGCGTGCGGTAAGAAACGTTTGAAGGAGATGAAAGCGTGAAAAATTTTAAAGAAGCTAAAAACATTCAGGAGCTTTGCAAAATTTTAGGTCTTCCTGCTAGCGAAGGGCCGAAGGTCAGAATGCGAGTTGATCTGGCGGTTGCGATTCGTCACTTGATCGAACGAAAAAAGATGACTCATCAGCAAGCCACCCGAGAAAAGCAAAGGTTGGTCGTACTGTTATTACTGCGATCATGAATGGGAATCTTCAGAAAATTACGATGGATCGCTTGATCGATATTGCGCAGGGTTTAGGACTTAAAATTCAGTTAAAGATTACTTCGTAGAGTTCCATATTCCAAGGAGGGTCAATGTTGACAAAATTTATAATTATATTTTTAACTTTTGCGGTGTCACTGTTAGCACAGGCGGCAGATAGCGCAACCGATGATCCGCTCGCGAGAATCATAAAAAAAAACTTTGGCGAGGCAGATTTTCTTGCTGAAAAGGTATTTCCAATTGGATTTTCAACTGACGGGAAGAAATTTGCTTTCTACGGTCAATTCGGGAAAGGCTGCAAACTCAACAAAAAATTAAATCGATACTTTGTTGAGGACCCCGGACCGGATAGTGATGATGCGATATCAAGTTACTCCTGCTCGCCTGATGGAGTTGCTTTTTTTGGAATTATAAATTTGATGACAGATATTTTAGTGCCTAGTGAGGCAAAGTTAAAAGGAGATTGCAAGGGTTTCTCTGGCATTCAGACTTCTCAAAAGGATTTTAAATTTTCGGATTGTTTAGGATTTCCTTTAGAGAGCCTTCAGTCAGAACTCAAAAAAAATGCTATAAAACCTGATCCTGAATTGAGGTTGAAGCTCTTCCCATTAAAAACGGGTGGGTTTACTTATACGGTGGAGCTGATTTGCGAGGCTGCTAAATTCAAAGATTCAAAGCGCGGTTCTTCAAAGACAATTGGTAACTGCAACCGAAACGAACTCGAAGGCAACTATGACGTTATTCGACCTCGAATCGTTTTGAAACGCTCTGACGGGAAATCTAAAACATTGGGATTTGGTGATGATCTGGTGGCTCACAATTTCGAAGCTTCAGTTTTGGGTTATCTTCAGGCTGAAGATCGAAAGCAGATTGTCATTGAAGTCGCCGAGTCAGCTGGCGATTTTCATGGTGGTTATACTCATAAGAAAAAGTTTTTTGTAGCACGGCTTGATAGCAGATTTTGATGTCAGGATTTCTATCGGCTTAGCAGCCTGCGAATCATATCTGGCTGCCAGCCTTTGCCTTGGTCTTTTGTCGGAACCCCAGCGCTTGTTAGAAAATCACAGATTTGCCGATACGAAAGTCCATCATTCGACATCTTTCGCAGCCATCGAAAAATGCGCTGTCCGCCAAGATCGGGCACCTGTAAGCCGGCTGATCGTCTAGAGCCATACTGAGCTTGTGATGGCCGCCCGCCATTTATCCATTAACCCGAAATTCTGTCCTCCGGTGTGAGAAAGCCAAAAATGGTTCTAAATTGCAAGCAAGTCTGGCACAGTCTTTTTAAGGTTCTACGATTAGACTTCAGGCTGTTTTGCAGAAATTTTTTCTTAGCTAGATTCTGGATATGAGTTGTTCTTATCATCCCGAACATTGATCGTGTTTGCGGACTGAGGTTCATAAACGTAAACATCAAGGTCAGGAATTCCGCCTAGGTGTTTTTGAATTAGTGGCTGAACATCACTCCGCTTTACCGGGCCTCGCCCGCACCTGGAGAATGAAACTTCTATTCGCGCATCCAGCCAGGATGGTCGAAAGAATCACCGTACCTTAAGAGGGCCTTATGAATAATTTTTAGGCCTTCGTTTTCGTTTCCCGCGCCTAACAATTTTGCACCATTTAGAATGTCTGCCAAGATTGGATGAATTGTTGAATCCGTTTCCGGACTTAGTGTGCAATTCTTGAAGATATCATTGACAACATTTTGAATCTGTCGACCTGACGCCTTGAGCACAGTCTTTTTGTCATTCGAAGAATTGTTCTCTAGCTTAAGCATTTTTTCTAATGCTAACCCAAGCTTTATCACTTCATCCGCTAGCAAATCCATACGGGTTTTTAAAGCAGCATCGACAACAAATTTCTTCAAAGGGTTCTTCGTAGTTACCTTGCCCCTTTCGCTATCAGCTACTTTGTCTTTGGCAGATCCGGTCATTTTATCTGCTTTCGGGTGGTGATTGTGGTGATCATCATGCGGATTCTCAGCAGCAAGCAGCCTGCAACTCAAACAAATATTTACAAAAATTGCTGTTACCACTAGCGCTAATAGTTTCATATAAAACGCCTCCCAAGGGTGTTTACTTTTCGCAGAGCTTAGACTCTGGTGAAGAAATGATTGTACCATTCAAGATTCGATTATACTTCCTATAAGAAGCAAGCCGAATCTTAGTGTTCGCGGTCAGTTTCTCATATTGTTCAGCAACGAAGGCTGGATGGGGTGTTCCGACGTCGGCCCCAGGCATAAGGGGTTCCAATGCGTGAAAGGTTAGCTCCTTCGGAGCCTTAGGCGCAAATCATTACTTCAAATCAAATATATGACCTTTGGCTTCTCTTTATATTAGACAAACGGCCAATTTCTATTAAAAACAGATAATATTAGACAATAATGGATAATGTATGATGTTTAATATCCGATACATGATAACAAAGGAGAATTATGGAGAACGAATATCTGGATTTTGATCAAGCCGTCGCCTTTCTGAAGACGACGCCTAGCACGCTCTACAAGTGGCTGCAGGCCGGAAAAATTCCCGGTCACAAGCTGGGTCGCCAGTGGAGATTTTTAAGAGAAGAATTGGAAATTCACGTTTCAGGAAAAGGTTCAAAAATAAACATTCAAAAAGATTTCTTGGCCCTCAGTGAGCTTTTGCTTTCAAGGTCAAAGAGTAAGGAGAAAAAAATGGAAATAAATACCAACAATTTACCAGAGCAACTTATTTGGGATGCTTTTGACCATGGCTCACGCCTTGTTCATATTTATCCGTCTAAAGGGAAATTTGAAATTTCTTATCGGACTAAGGGTGGGATGGAAAAATTAAGTTCCATTCAAGAGGACTCATTTTCTGAAATTGATGATGTTCTAACAAAAAATTCCACAGAGACTTCAGATGGAGCAAGTAGAAGGCTCTATTTGCATCGTGGAGACGAAGATGTTCTTCAGGTGAAATATCAAAAAATTGAAACAGTGACTGGACCTCGGGTCACTCTTCGCTTGTGGCAGCCTGAAAAAGACGTTCTTCCTCTGGATAAAATTACTGGGGATAAAAAAGTCTTAGAAACATTTCAAGGATGGCTCAAGATAAGGCGCGGACTGATTTTAGTTTCTGGCTCAACTGGTTCTGGAAAAACAACGACAGTCTATTCCCTCTTGAGCGAATACAAAAATCAAGGGCGAGTTGTCTTTACAATTGAAGATACTGCCGAGCTTGTCATTGAAGGTATCAATCAAATCGAAATCAAAGGAAGAGCACAGACCCACTTTGAAGAAACCTTTGAAAAAGTTTATTCTTCTGATCCTGATGTTATTTGCCTGGGCTTAGGTTCATACATCGGAATTGAAGAAAAAATCTTTGGCGCAGCTTACAAGGCTGCCTCGACAGGTCATTTGATTATCATTCAGATGGACCAATCTTCATGTAAAGATGCCGTTGAAACATTCAAAAAGTTTGTGAATTATCCATCTGAGCATTTAATTGCTGGAGTATCTTGCCAAAAATTGGTTGAGGAAAATGGAAAAGTTAAAGCAGTTTATGATTTTTTGAACGCCTAAAAACATCAAGGCCCGAGTTGTTCCATTCGATCTTTGTTCTAAGTGTTTTGAGTCGAGGCAATTCATGGGGCCGATCCCCCGCGAGTTCGCATTAAACTCATTGGAACATTGGTGTCGAAGAGCTTGGCAATCGTTAGTTCTGAAAGTTTCTCCAACACTCCACGTTTGCGCTGAAGTTCCACCGAATTTGTTGGAGACCTCGCTAAGATCGAAGCAATTGCAAATCGAGTGCTGTCACCAAGCGCCTTGAAGGTTAAAATGACGATTAAAGCTAAAAGTAAGAGGAGTGGCAAGAAAACCTATTGCAGGGTTTGCCCCGATTGGGAAATTAAGCAGCCAGCAAAGTGTTCCAACACATCTGTTTACAAGATGGCAAAGGTCTATTTTTGCACTCGCAAGTGCAAAGAACGTTTCGAAAAAGCTCCGTACAAATTTGCATAATATTGGAGGGCATATTATTTCTGAATACACTAGAGTTTTGATATGAGATTAATAAAGGGGCGGAAACATACCCTTTGAACCATCCATCAAGATAGCGGTTCCCCAAGTGCATTTGTATAAAGTTCCAGGATTTGCTTTGGCTATAGAGATACATTTTGAAAGAGCTTCTGCCTCTGAAATGTTCGGTGTAGAAGTTGATGGTGATGTGCTTGCACCAGTATACATCCTCAGTGTATTCAACGGAATCGAATCACTCATCTGAACATCGCATGATATGGTGGCACCTCCAGCCATTCCAGTGCAAGTCCATCGGTAGGTCGTTGAAGTGTCACTAAGGTCAGAAAAAAATCCTATTCTACAAGCATTGATGGAGGTCGAGCATTGACCTGCGGCGGCTTTATCGACAAGAACAACACTGCCCCAGGTACATTTCAATCGACGCCCTGGAAAATCAGGCTCATAACCTGAACAACGACTCCGCGCAGTTTGTTCAGTTAAATTATTTGCGATGCTTGTCGGAGTTGTCCCCCCATCAAGATAGAAGGCAAATGTATCAGTTGGGGCAAGCGATGATCCAGAACATTGGCAATCAGCTTGGATCCCACCTCCAGTTCCTAAGCAACTCCATCGTGTTATTGAGCTTCCTCCCGAGGGAATTTCCGAAACCTTACCTCGTCTACACACATTTTGAGTGGTTGAACATTCACCATTGAATTTTTCGAAAATGACTTCAGTCCTCCAGGTGCAGAGCGTTGATCCGTTTGGATACCCATATTCATGCTGGCGGAAATTCCTTTCACAGTCGGCCATCGCGTCCTTTTTACTCAGTCCACCGTTAAGCACTGAGGGAACAATGGCAAAATCAAAGTAAACCCTCAAATCACTGAGAACAGCCGGATCAGTGGGATAGGCGGGACCAGAACCCTCCTCCGATGGGGGAGCCGGGGTCTCTGTCAATTCCGAACCGGGAGGAATCTCACTTGCGACAATTGTTGTATCGGCGGGAACAATGAAGCCTTCGATTTTATTAGAGCAATTCTGAAATCCCAAAACGAGAATCGTTAAAGCAATAATGGAAAAACTAGTATTGCCAAAGTTTCGTAAAACCTTCATGACTTGCTCCTCACCGTTTAGGAAGCTCAGGTCTTGGGAGAATTGGCCATCACGCCCAATCCACCAATCCGTCAGACTCCATCTCCCTCTACTTTCTATATTCTATGTAATTTCTAGTGCACTCACAGCTGTATTTTTGCAATTTCCCAATCTTTCTCATTTGGAAACAGGGAACGTGCTGATTTTACACTTGTGACGAATCTCCCGGCAATTCAGTGAGATCTCCCTTTAATACTCAAGTTGTGGTCCAATATGTCGAACTATTAGCAAGATGGACAAAAGGCCTGTTCAGGACATTTCGTTGGTTTTGTTGAGAGCTTTTGCTCTGTTTTCGTTTTCTGGTTGTTACATGAGTGGTGGGGTCTCGATATTGGAGTCGGATCTAGTGAAGGGCCCTATTTCAGTGCAGAAAGTCTATCTAGACACCGTTCAAATCACAATGAGCGAGGGCTCCGTAGCCATTATCAATGTTGCATTGACAGACTACTTAAAGAAGGACTTGTCGGTTGCTCTTAGTTTGAATGACCCCGAGCATCGATTTCAGTCTATTGCCAACACACTATTGATTCCGGCGGGGGCACTTTCCCAGCAAGTCATTTTGCAGACAATAGATGATAACATCTATCAAGGGAATCAGATTGTCACATTGTCGATTGCTTCTAGCGAAGCTACCGTATCTGCAGATCCCAATACTCTCACGATTAATCTTCTAGATAATGATCCATTACCATCGGTGCAGTTGAGTTCCGCAAGTCAAAATATCAATGAAAATGCGAACACCGTGTCGGTGAGCGTGCTTCTGTCTGCCGCCTCGGGTGTGGATGTGACGGTCCCTATAATAGTCTCGGGGACAGCGATAGGTGCAAACGATGACTATTTAATGGGAACGACTCTTCCTGTTGTTATTCCAGCGGGGAGTACCAGTGCATCAGTTAACTTAACGATCATTGATGACAGTGTTGTTGAGCTCGATGAAACGATCATATTCACTTTAGGTGTTCCAACAAATGCGAGCGGTCCCCCAATGGGTGGGGTCGCTGTGCATACCCTGACGCTCATTGATAATGACGTGAATTTAAGCATCAGTGATGTCACAGTCACTGAGACTTCAGGGAACGCAATTTTTTCTATTTCTATTAGCAAAATATCAATTCAGAATGTTCAGGTGAACTGGGCCACGGCCAATGGGACAGCCTTAGCGGGGACAAACTTTGCCACTTCAACAGGAACGGCAACCATTTCCGCAGGCAATTTGACAACAACAGTGACTGTTCCCATTATTGATTCCCCAGATGTCTGTGCTGGGAATCGAATTTTTTATGTCAATTTGTCCAGCCCGGTAAATGGAGTGATCCTTGATAGTCAAGGTCTCGGGACAATTCAAGAAAATGATTACCCAACGCTCAGTATATCTTCAATGACAGTCGAGGAAGGCTTAATGGCTGATCCAATCGTGAGTTTGTCCCAAGCTTGCGATGAAAATATTAGTTTTAACTATTCCACAGCGGACAATACGGCCGCAGGGTTTTTGGACTTTTTTCCAATGGTAAATATGCCTTTGACGATCGCTGCCGGTGCAACCTCAATTCGAACTCCAGTCACACTATTCAATGACATGCTTGCCGAGGGGACAGAAAGTTTTTCAGTGACTATTAGTAACCCCAGTCGCGGTAGTATTCTGCCGATGGGAGATACTGGTCAGGTGACTATTAATGATAACGACCTTGCTAGAGCTGCTGCGACGGATGTCGCCCAAATCAAAACAGGTAACAATCATGTTTGCATATTAACAACGACTGGTGTTGTTAAGTGCTGGGGTCGCAATGATCATGGTCAGTTGGGTCAAGGAATTTTTTCTATCAAAGAGGAAGTTCCAACAGTTGTGGACTTCGCTTCAGTCCCTGCGACCGCGCTTTCAGCCAGTTGGAAACATGGATTTGGAAGTTTTACCTGTGCCGTCGTTGGCGGAGCTGCCAAATGTTGGGGATATAATACGAGTGGGCAGCTTGGTAATAGTTCAGTCACGACTGTAAATTCGCCGGTGACAGTCACGGGGCTTAGCTCCAACGTCACTGACATTGCGACGGGAGGGACCTTCGCTTGTGCTGTAGTTGCTGGCGGAGTCAAGTGCTGGGGCTCAAACTCTTATGGTCAGCTTGGAAATAGCACAACTGTCCCTAGCACCTCTCCGGTGGATGTGACTGGTTTGGGGGCAGGCAGCGGGGTCCTGTCGATTTCTGCTGGCTCTGAAACCGCTTGCGCAATTCTCGGCGGCGGTACGAGTGTTAAATGCTGGGGACGCAATGATTTTGGACAACTAGGAAATAATTCAACAATAAGCTCATCAAGCCCTGTGGATGTCATCAATATCAATTCTGGAGCTACCAAGGTGTCTAATGCGACCTACCACACTTGTGCTTTGGTTAGCGGCGGTGTCAAGTGCTGGGGAGGTAATGGATATGGACAGTTGGGAAATGGCAACAACATGGCCCAACTGACCCCCGTTGATGTGAGCGGATTAACTACAGATGTTGTTGATATGGGGGTTGGCGGCGACGATAACACTGGCAATCCTTATTCTTGTGGAGTTCTGACCTCGGGTGCTGTGAAATGCTGGGGAAAGGATAGTGGCTATTCCCATTTTGGTCCTGCGACACCTGGAGCAACGAACATACCCTTTGCCAATTCAGCGATACCAAGCGGTGCGAGCCTTATTTCACTATCGATTGATTTTGTTTGTGCAAAGATTGGCTTGGGGGTCAGTTGTTGGGGTGACGATAATGATGGATACTTTGCTCGCATTGGGAGTCAATTAAATTTGAAACCCTTTGACACTCTCTTCACGGCAAATGTCAGTGGAATTTCCATCGGTGGACATGGATCCAGTTGTGTGATTGTGAACGGGGGAGTCAAATGTTTTGGCGCTAACGGATATGGTCAACTTGGCAATTCATCTTATCTATCATCCTATGCCCCGGCTGACGTCTCTGGACTGCCTGGCAGCGTGAGTAAGGTTGCGATATCGGGCAATGGATCGGGTGGGGATGGGCAGGCTCATACCTGTGCGATCACTTCTGATGGTGCCCTCAGGTGTTGGGGTGCCAACGGTCGTGGACAGGTTGGTGATAATTCAGTGATCCACAGAAATGCTCCCGTCATGATTTTTGCTAATGGGGTTCAAGATGTTGATGTTGCCTTTGGAAATCACACCTGTGCGATTCTTTCCACCGGTGCCTTGAAATGTTGGGGACGGAATGATTATGGACAGCTAGGCAATGGCTTAACTTCAAACTCTTCGGTTCCTATTGACCCTATAGGATTGTCCAGTGGGGTGACTCAAGTTGCGGGTTCTCAGGGGCATACCTGTGCCATTGTCAATGGAGGTGTCAAATGTTGGGGAAGTAATGGCCATGGCGAGTTGGGCTTAGGAAGTGCAGGGGCATCCATTTTAACACCACAAGACGTTCCTGGGCTCAGTTCAGGGGTAACAAGTATTTCCTCAGCCGGTTTGGTGTCAAATTCAAAAACCTGTGTTGTGCAAAACGGAGGAGTGAAATGCTGGGGACGCGGATCGTACGGAGCTTTGGGGAACGGAAGTTTGATAGATAAGTATTCCCCGACGGCAGCTGTTGGACTTGGAAGTGAAATTGTTAAGGTGAAGGTCAATGAACGGCATGCCTGTGCGCTAACAACATCGGGGGCCTTGAAATGCTGGGGCGCCAATTATGGGGGGGAAGTGGGTGTTGGGGACATAACCCAATATAGTTCGCCCGTCAGTGTGCCAGGAATGCAGGCGGGTATCCTCGATGTTGATCTTGGCGAAAATAGTACTTGTGTCTTAGTCGTTGGTGGCTCTGTAAAATGTTGGGGGAACAATCTTTTTGGATCACTGGGTCTTGGTTATTCTTTTCAATCGGTGCTTCCTGTGGAGATTTTATTTCCCTAGGCTTGGCCTGAGCTCGCCCAAATAGGTCACACCAGTTAACAAAAAATGTCGATGATCTGCCCCTCTCCAACTCTCAACAATAAACCAGCGCTAGAAGAGATTTGAAAGGTGGTTTTTAGGCACACTTCTTGAAAAAGCAATGGGTTTTCTATTTTTACAAGTTAAGAATATTTTGGTAACGGCAAACAACTGAGGCTAATTATGAGGTCGAGAGCGCGGAACTTAGAGATTCCTCAAAATCAGAACCAATCGGACTTTTCCGCAATTCCATGGATAACATCAATTTTAACAAAACCTATCCTCGTCCTGCTCACCTGCCAAATATCTTTGATATCTTGGGCCACAATCACCCCAGGAACAAGAGAGAACATAAGACAAGACAAGTCGTCTGTTCGGACGGGCAGTGACGATCTTGAATTGGAATTTGAAAATTCCGATTCATCTGGGCTAAATTGGATGAGGATCCCAGAAGAGTTCATTCCGCATATTCAGAGCATCTACGGAGCTTCACCTGGGAGCTTCGAATATGAGACGACCAAACCATTTTTACGAAGGTTTCGCATCAACAGAAAAAACCCGTATCAGAGTCAATCAATTCGTCGCCTGAGTTGGACCGAGCTCAAGCTATCGCCGGATACGCCAAAAACAATCCGTGACTGCTGGCACGTATTTGTGAGTGGAGGATTTTGCAACAAACCAATTCCGCCTCCTAAGGATAAATATTTTACTGAACACGGCACACTAGATATTCTCAAGTATGTGCGCTGGGTATCAAAAACAAACGGTCTGGTCATAGGACGTCAACTTCTTGAGCAGAAGCTAGCAGAAAGTGATAACTCTCAAGGCGAGCTTAAAGCGCGAATTTTAAAAACGACAGTCGATAAGGATCTGACATACCCGGACTCCTTTTCAACAATCCCTCCGCAGGAAAGGGAAAAGATTGGTGTCTATCTTGTTCTAGGTATTGGGGGTGAGAACAGTCCCAACGCCGCCCTCGTTCTGGACACCGCAGAACAAATCAGAAAAATGGGTTTCCAGTCTGAGATGTTGAAGGTTGATGCCAATCGAGGTAGCGAATACAATGCAAAGCTTTTGCAGGATCTGATTTCTCAACGGCTCCCAACTATAGAGAAAGCTATCTTTGTAGCTGTGAGCAAAGGAGCCGCGGACTTTATTACTTATTTTTTCAATTATGGCGAGACCCTCCCAAGGGTGGAGCGGGAAAAGGTTAAGCTGATGGTGACTCTCAGTGGAGTGATCAGGCCGGCGATCGTGGCTAAATATATTTCAGAAACCAATCGTCCAATACCCGCTCTTCTCAAAAGCTTTCTGGTAGTCTCTGGGCGGAAAGCAATGATTGAGGGGATTAGATCACTCACCCAGAATCCATGGAAAGACCGTGATAAGAAATTGATACATAAGCTCTTTCCAAATATGAAATGGATAAGTTTACCCACGCTCCCAGAGGGTGATGAGGCCGTGACCCATCTCAGTCTCTGGGAAGGCTTCTTAAAAACGCCAACATATCATTGGGCCATCAAGAGCTCGCCAATGGATGGTTTAGTTGAAAGCGCTGCCTCAGTGTTGCCGCCTGACACAGATATTCCAGAGGCAATCATCCCGGTTTACGGTCCCCATGCTATGGCCTTGGGTTTCTATAACAAGGAACTGCGAGTAGCACCGGTCGCGATGAATGGCGTTTTTGATCGAGTTGTCCCAGCAGCTGGCGGCGAAGTCCTGAGCGCAATGTTTCGGGCCCTGCCCCAGGATCTCATAAAATAGTCCTATTTTCTAAAAAAGCCTACAGAAAGAAGGAAATACTATGAACAAAATGATCAACAAACAAAAGGTGACTCTGACTGTCGTTCTTTCGCTGATGGTTGGAAATTATTCTTTTGCGGAAAAGTCCAACGTTACCGGTTCACGAACAGACTCACAGGGAATCTCAAGGCAGACTTCCTTAAACCTCGTGTTGTTCTTCAATTCAGAAAGTCTGAAGACTAAATTCATTACCTATGATACGTTTGATTTGAACTCCCCAGAAGGAATTTCATCGCTAGCAAAGCTGCCGAATTTGTTCTTAATCATCAAAAACTCAGAAAGATCTTAAGAAACAAGGGGGCCAAATTGGTTCGCAGGCAGTTGTCGGTGTGGATCTAAAACAGCCCTATAATTTGTTTGATATCACAGACGGCGGATTAAAAGCCGCCAGCCAAAAGATTCTTCAACTGATTGAGAAAATAGAACACAATATTAAGGCTGAAGAGAGTAAGTATCAGATAGCTCAGATCAGTCGAGCTTTACAACAAAACTATACTGATGCTTATGATGGAGATTTCGATATTTTGAAAATACCAATTTATTTAGTTCGCTATCTATCAAAGCCACAAGTTTCATTTCAGGAAGTAGGTTCTGTTGAAACACCCGCCTTCTTGAAAAATCAATTACAGACTAGGTCGACAAACCTGGGGGAGAATCTTTTTGACTTTTTGAATTTGAAATCTGATCCGGCCGACTGTAAATACTCAAAGGCGAAAAGGGGCTACGGCGTTCATGCGGGATTTCAAGTTGAATGTCGCGGCGACGAGTACAAAGTCAAATTTGGAAATGAAATCTATTCCGGCCCTTTCAACGCTCGGATCTTTCGAGCTATGGGTTACTTGGCGCCAACGATTAACTACCAAAAGGCATTGACACTCCCTTATGATCGGAAAATGTTTTTGGAGATTAACGAACGCCGGGCGATGGAACTGAGTCTCAGCTTTGTTGGTGTACCTATTCGCAAATTTACAAACAAGAAGAATTTTGACCCATTTACACTGGTTAAAAGTTTTCGTTTAAAGAATGGTCAGGAGATGTCTGGGGCTGAGGGCCGTAGGGCCCTTGTTGGCTCAGCGGGATTGGTTTTGAAAGAGGGACTTCCTCCTGAGGTTGGCACTTTAGAAGATTCAGATTTTAAGGAGGAATTTGAAATGCAGATTGCTCAGGTCGTGTTGGTCCCCACAACGATAACATCTAAAGACGATAAAACAATGGGAACGGAGATAGGCCTCTGGAGCATTAGTGATTTGGATTACAGTTCGTTTAAGGAAATGCAGGGCCTCATGGTCCTCAGTGCATGGATTGGAAACTATGATGTACGAAAGCAGAACTTGATGGTCAGTCTGGTTGGCGAAGGCAAGGAGAAAGAGCTGAAAATGGGCTTTGCCGACGCCGGTTCAGGTCTTGGTAAGGGAACCATTGGCTTAACAAAACCAACGTCTTCTGAGATTAATGATATGGCCTGGACTGTAACGACGGTGCAGAATCAGTTTCCTAAAGACAATTCTGGATTCCAACAATCTCAAGGTTCGGAGGCGGTGGTTCTATCTGGACTTTCGAATATGGAACCAAATAGCGATTTTAATAATATTAAGCTACCCTATGCGCGGTGGATTCTTGGGGAGATGTGCAAGAATATAAGTAAAGATCAATTGACAGAAAGTCTGGTTGCTTCTGGAATGAGCTCAGCCGAGATTGTTTTAGCTCGTGAAAAGTTGTTGAGTCGTCGGAATCAAATGCTAGTGGATTTAGAGATGCCAAATGAGCTGGTGCAAAATTGCTCAGTCCCTGCAAATAGAGATATCAGTTACGATCCCAAAAAAGATGGTTTGGTCTCTGTCTATTCAAAAATAAAGAACGCAAGAGTTGAGGCTCCCGATGACAACATGATCGTTGTTAAAGGAAAGGTCGTTCGGCGCCCTTCGGCACTTTGACCAATCAAACCGTCTTGATGACTTCAGTAACTTCGACTAACGAGCCTCGACGCTTAGGCTCGAGGAAATCGTATTGATAAATTTCATCTGCGCGTTTGAATTGCACTTTTGAGAACAAAAGTTGGAATTCCAGTGAGATCACCTGCTCTGGTATAACTCACAATATGTAAAGCGGTTGCACTCCTTAACCTTTTTGCCGCGGTCAGCGTATATCTAAAGTAGATCGGATTTGGAAAGCTTTTGATATCTCTACTGTTAGAAAGAAGCCGAGTTTCTGTGAGCTCATAATCAGGCTCAGCAGTGAGTGGAACCACCGTATAGACATAGCTTGAGGCTCCCTTCATTGGGGTATTTGTTGTTTCATTATAGACAACACGCCTCCCATCATTTTTTGCTTCGAGAGCGGTAATTAGATTTGGAAAAGCTTTTCGTTTAAATTCAACTGATTCTATCAGTCGAAGGATTTTTTCTGGCTCAACACTCCGATCGAAGCAGTGAATGACCTCGAGTCGTATAAATCCCGATTCAAAGGTGAGGGCCTCGGGTGTCTTGATTCCAGTCAAATTTCCGATTTCATTAATAGAAATCGAGTTCTTGCAGTCTTGGCTCTCGTTGGTCTTGAATTTGGTTTCGCTACTCATGGTCAGACTCTGGACTTTTGCATCCAAAGCCGCTGCATATTCCTTTGTCAAAGGTGTTGAGGGGCTATACTTCAACACCTCAGTAATGACGGCTTCAGGCGTCGGAAACGAAGCCCACCCCTGTCCCGCAATAAAAATTCCTAAATGGAAAAAAAGCAATTTCACGGACCCTCCCCACGAGAAAACCATCAAGTTCATGATTTGGAGTCCGACGTAGCATGGATTGTACCCATGCCAAATCAAATGGGCGTGCCGTAGAATGGTTGACACCTGCCTAAGCTTTAGACAGGGGTCAGTTTTCGGCGTCACTCAGCCGAATTGCATCTGTAAATAACTTAGGGACATCGGCGGATGTTTTGAGCCCTTAGCCATTGAACTGACTGGCGGTCTTTGCATAGCCATCGAAGACAAGCATCTCGATGGCATCACAAGCTTTATTTAAGAAATCAGGCAGTTGCTGGAATTCTTCCTTTGAAAATTGACTCAAAACAAAATCAGCAATCTCTTGCTGGGGATTTGCTGGGCGCCCCACCCCAAGACGGACCCTTGTGTACTCGTTAGTTCCAAGCTGCAATGAAATGTCTTTGATCCCATTGTGGCCGCCAGGGCCTCTGTTTTGTTGGATCTTCATCGTCCCAAAGGGCAGATCAACCTCGTCATGCACAACAATCAGATTTGCTGGGGGAATCTTATAAAAATTCATTAAAGGCTGCACGGATTCGCCTGAGCGATTCATAAAGGCCTGGGGTTTGACGACAATAATAGATTCGTCTTCCCACTTGAATTTTGCGACTAAGGCTTTATGGTCCGTGCTCTCGTGGGGCTTTCCCACGGATTGAAGCAACAGGTCAGCTGCCATAAAGCCCACATTATGCCTTGTGAGGGCATATTTGGTTCCAGGATTTCCGAGGCCAACAATCATCCACATAGAGGTCTCGTTATCAGAAAGGTTTTACTTTTTTGCAGCAGGAGCTTTTGGAGCAGCCTTAGCGTCTTTGGCGCCCGCAGCTGGCGCTTTCGCAGGGGCAGCTTTTGCATCCTTCGCAGCAGCAGGAGCAGCAGCTCCAGCAGCAGGAGCGGCTCCAGCGGCAGCAGCTTCAGTTGCAGGTTTTGCAGTTTCTTCCTCTTGAGCATTGACGACCGCAATCGTTAACTCTGTACCAGAAATGATTTTCAATCCAGCTGGAACCTTGAGATCGTAAACGTGAAGCGCATCTCCAAGTCCCATCGCAGAGATATCTGCAGAAATATTATCTGGAATATCAGTTGGTAGACATTCAATTTCAATTTGACGATTGACGACATTCAGAAGGCCACCCTCAGCCAAGCCAAGTGGTTTTCCTTCGAGCTTAACTTCAACGAAAACTCGAACAGCTTTGGTCAAATCCAAGGCGAAAAAATCCACATGCTGAGGTCGTCGAGTCACAGGATGGACGATGACCTCTTTAATGAGAACGACTTTCCCATCTGTTTTTTTATCCGTGCTTTTGAGATTAAAAAGAGCATTTTCATAACTGCGGACATTATATCGAAGAATGTCGCCTTCATAGATTGAAACGTTGGCGTTTTCCAAAGCTCCGTAAATGACTCCAGGGACTTTTCGGTCGTTGCGAAGGGCTCGGCTGACGCTCTTTCCAGTGGTTCGTGGTTCAACGTTTAGATCAATTCTTTGTTTCATAATTTAGTCTCCTGGAGAGCGGTCTCCTAATAATTTTAAAAAAAGCAGCAAACAATAACTAAAAAAATCAACTCTCCTCTTTCGAGCTTAATCGAAAAGGGAGCTCACGGAATCGTTGCCGTGAATTCGCTTTATGGCCTCTGCTAAGACGCCGGCCACCGAAACCACTTCAAACTTTCCGCAGTCGCGAGCCGCTGATCCCAATGGAATCGTATCGGTCACCCACACTTTTTCAATGGCACTATCCTTTAAGCGGGCAATAGCTGGACCAGAAAGAACTGGGTGCGTCGCAACAGCGAAGACCCTTTTTGCACCATTTTTGAGGAGACTGTCAACAGCTTGTGTGAGTGTCCCGGCTGTATCTATCATATCGTCAACAATAACAGCAGTTTTGTCCCTGACATCTCCGATAAGATGAAGGGCTTTAGCCTCGTTTGGCCCTGAGCGTCTTTTGTCGATAATGGCAATGGAAGCTTCGATGCGTTTAGCAAAGGCTCGGCATCTCTCGACGCCCCCGGCGTCAGGGCTCACGGCCACAAACTCTGGGCCGGCTCCAAATTTCTGTCGCCAAGCTCGGGCCAAGGTGGGTATTGCAAACAGGTGATCCACTGGGGCGTTAAAAAAACCTTGAATCTGGGCCGCATGGAGGTCGACAGCGACCACTCGATTAGCTCCTGCAGAAATCAGTAAATCCGCCATACATTTCGCAGTGATGGGAGCCCGAGGGGCCACTTTGCGATCCTGCCTGGCATACCCATAATAGGGAAACCACGGCCGTAATATGGGCAGCAGAGGCTCTCTTAAGAGCGTCTAACACAATAAAAGTTCCATATAGTTCTGATTGACGGGCGGACAGGTGGATTGAATCAGGAAAACATGCTCGCCACGGACACTTTCGTGAATTTCCACCTGAATTTCGCCATCCGAAAAGGTAGATACTTGGCAAAAGCCAAGTTCAACGCCAGCAATTTGGCGACTTCCTTGGCAAGAGCCGGGTTTGAATTCCCAGTAAAAATCTTCAGTCCCACTTAAGTCCCCTTCCTGAGTTTAGAGATTTTTTGGTGAGCGCAAACCCTAGCAATCCTCTGATTTAATGTCACAAAGTATTTATAGACTTAAAGCGTGAGACGAATTGGTGAAAGGCCAGAGCTCTGTGAGATTTTGTCACTTTAAAACCTGGGCCAAGTTCTGCGAGGGTTTGGGTTTGACCATCTGGGACAAAAACCGGATCATAGCCAAAGCCAAGCTGTCCGCGGGGAGCTTTGGCAATTTCGCCAGGCATTATGCCCTCAAAAGACCACTCTTCTCCCTCGGGGGTCAATACGACCAAGCTACACACAAACCTGGCTCGTCGGTTGGCCATAGGACGAATGGTCATCATTTTGAGAAGCTTTGCAATATTTTCATTATCCGAAGCTCTGGCCCCAGCATATCGGGCGGAGTGAATGCCTGGCAGATTTCCGAGGCCTTCGACCTCAAGGCCGGAATCTTCGCCAAACACCCAATCTTTATAGCGAACAGCTTTTAAGGTTTTCGCTTTTATTCGGGCATTTTCTAAAAAAGTCTTTCCATCCTCTGGTCGGGGAGAAAAGGCCGAGAGCTCGCCTTGGGTGTGCAAGGCAATGGCCCTAATTCCTTGAGGAGTAAATCATACTCCTGAACTTTGCCTTTATTTCCAGTCGCAATCCAAATTTCCATAAGTGAGACTCGCTTTTAATAATCTATGTCTTTATTCGAAGGGGGAAAAAGGCTCCCACAATTTCGGCCTGTGCCGCAAAAAGTTTTTTGCACCCCGTGCCGGCCAAATCCATCATTTGCATAAGTTCTTCGCGGCTGAAGGGGGTGTCTTCCCCTGTGCCTTGAATTTCAACAAATTGACCGGTGTCAGTCATAACAAAATTCATATCCGTGGAAATGGTGGAGTCTTCCTCGTAATTAAGATCGAGCAGGGGTTTGCTTGCGGCTAAGCCAAGACCAGCCCCCGTATCCACTCCAACACTCATGCCGACGCTCACGGCCGCGATATAATTTTTCAAGCCCAATGACTTAATTTCGCCAAGATCATAGAGCTTCTTAAGGGCAAGAGCCAGAGCTACAAATCCTCCAGTGATTGCGGCAGTTCGTGTGCCGCCATCGGCATGAAGGACATCACAATCAATCAGAATCTGCTTTTCATTCAGAGACTTCAAATTGATCGCAGCCCTGAGGCTTCGGCCGATGAGTCGGGAAATCTCTTGGGTCCGTCCACCACTAGCGACTTTGTCCCGTTTCATGCGTTGATGAGTTGAACGGGGTAACATCCCATATTCAGCAGTCACCCAGCCTTTTCCAGAACCCTGCAGCCAGGATGGAGGTTTGGGGTCGTAACTTGCCGTACACATCACTTTGGTTTTTCCGAATTCGACAAGGGCAGACCCTTCTGCAAATTCTGAAACTCCGGGAGTGATTCGAATTGAACGAAGTTGATCATAGGCTCTGTTATCTATACGAATGTCCACCAAATTATTATCCAATCATTAAGCTGGTTATTGATTTAGATAGACCTACTCCCGGGCTCTTGGGGAGTCAATCAAAGCCTGGTATTTTCGCATTCGCATTTTTGCCACATATTTTACTAAACTTTCATAAATGCGTTTGGCCAGATCTTTTTGGAGCTGAGGGTTTGAAAGATTCTTAGCTTCAGTCGGATGGTTTTAGAAAGCCCACCTCAATAAGGATGGCTGCACTTTTTGATTGGTTGAGGACGAAAAACGGAGCTTGCTTTATGCTGCCTGGCCATGATCCTCGGAGAATTTCTGCAAAGGAAAGACTCAGCTTTATTCGACCCTGGCGCTCGAGGTCTGCGACAATTTCATTGAGGTCAGAGAGTTTACTTAATAATCGACTCGAGTATTTGTTAGGTGTAACAAGGATTTGATTCTCAACATTCGCCAAATAGTAATTTTCTTCAGCAAGAGGCATTTGGTTTTGAAAATACACCTCCATCCCTTGGATCTTTCGGTCAGGGGCCGAATTCGCATGAAGGCTAATTAAAATGTCAGCAGAAAACTCTTCAGCCTTCCTCACGCGGTCGGGTAGACTGAGGGTGCGGTCAGAATCTCTCGTCATAGAGACCTGAAACTGAGGGTCCCGCGTGAGTTGGTTACTAAGCTCTCGGGCGATTTGCAGAACCAGGTGGGACTCATGAATAGAGCCAGAGGATGCCCCTCGATCTATTCCGCCATGTCCTGGATCGACAAGCACGCGGAGCGCCCCTGCCTGGAAGCTCAGAAAGCCTATCAGGAAAAATATGAAAACTCTCATCATGTTCCTTTGGGTTCAATCATGATCAGTTTATTTCTTTTTTGCGGAAGGTGGAAGAAAGAAAGCGACCAGGTCAAGGGGGGGGAAGACCTGGCCGCTATGGGGGGGTAACATTCATAAGAGCAAGGGCCAGACCAAGTCAAAAGTCGATCCAGATCCACTGAGTTTGATTTCGTGCTGAAACAACTGTTGAGCTTTTAGACAGGGCCGACAAAGGACAGTTTTCGCGAGTAGTTCTCCGTTTTTTAGAAGGGGGTGTTTTGTGCCAACTCAGCGGGAAGTTCTGGTGAAATGGATTAGCAACTCCCGGCCGTATTCCGAAAGAATCGCCTCTGGGTGAAATTGAAGCCCAAAGCAAGGGAGTGTTTTGTGCTGGAGGCCCATGAGCTCACGCTCCCCATCGTCCCGAGTGTGCCAGGCTGTGATCTCGAGTTGATCAGGAAGACTTTCGTCTACAATGAGTGAGTGATATCGAGTGACCTGAAATCGACCAGGGAGGTCGGTAAAGATTCCCTTCCCGTTGTTTTCAACACGAGAAACGACTCCGTGGCAAACCTCAGTTGCATATCGGACAGAGCCTCCGAACGACATTGCCAAGGCTTGATGTCCGAGGCAGATGCCAAGAATTGGAACTCCGAGAGGTGCGAATTTCTGAATGGCCGCCAGAGTAATTCCTGCCTGTTCTGGGCGCCCTGGGCCAGGGGCGAGAATCAGGTGGGTGAATGGCCGCAGTTCAAGTTCGGGCAAGGTGACTTGATCATTTTGAAGGACTTCAGGGACCATTCCAATTTGCATGAGAAGCTGAACGATATTGTAGGTGAAAGAATCATAATTATCGAGAAGCAAAACTTTTGTGTCCTTCATAAGGACATCCGGGTTGGTGAAATTTTCGCTCGCACCATACCGCGAACGGAATTGCAAAGATAGACCTCGGTGGCCCCGATCAGCTCAGTCCAATCAAAGCTCTGCTCGTGTATACTGACGGAAGGGTCCTGGAAAAGGGATTGTCGAAAGACGCCAGGGAGTGCTCCATCACTGATAGGAGGAGTGATTAGACCCTGATCTGTTTTGATGATCAGATTATGTCGACTGCCTTCAACACAGTTTCCATCTTGATTAAAAAAGAGAATTTCGTCGTAACCGAGGGCGACGGCCTTCGCGAAACATTCGTCATAAAATGATCTTTCTGTTGTTTTGTGTTGTTGCAAAAGGGATTGTTTTTGAATTGGTTTTTGGCAACAGAGGACTTGGTACTCTTGGGGTGTTGGCTCAAGTGGGTGATAGGTCAAGGTGTATTCACCACTCTGAGACAGCAAGAGGCGAATTTTTTGATCTGCGGAGTTGTTTAGCAACAATTCTTTTAGTTTAAGCAGGTCATTTTTAATTTTTTCAATTGGACAGGTAAAACCAAGTGTGGCAGCGCTTTCGCTGATCCGATCCAAATGTAGATCAAGGCGTAAAAACGTTCTGGTGCTTGTTTGGAAACGAAAGGATTCAATCAATTGATACCTGGAATTGACCAAGCCCACAAATTTCCCTTTGAGCAAACATTCATCCCACTCTTTTTTGATATCCGAACCAAAAACTATTCCACTGCCCAGGCCCATTTCGCCTATTTTAAGGCCAGATCTCAATCCAGATTTCAAGCTAGTGTCACTGTGCCTAAAGATGAGCGTGCGAATCGCCACATTGAAGACAAAATCACCTGATGGTAAAATGTAGCCGATGGCTCCTGTGTAGAGTCCCCTTGGCTCGCCTTCTAGGTCCCTAATTATCTTCATAGTGCTTTTCTTTGGAGCTCCAGTGATCGAGCCGCAGGGAAAGAGTGCATGAAGCAATGTTTCAAAATCAATACCTGGGTCAACGTGGGCTTGCACGGTTGACGTCATCTGATGAAGGGTGGCGAAAGTCTCTACTTCAAACAGGTGAGGGACCTTCACCGTTCCTGGCAGTGCGACCTGGCCCAAGTCGTTTCGAATCAGGTCCACGATCATCAAATTTTCTGACATGGTTTTTTTATCACTCTGCATTTGACTGATGATCAGCTCGTCGGCGGCTCGATTTTGTCCTCGAGGGGCCGTTCCTTTCATTGGTTTTGCAGTGATGATATTATGATCCTTCCTAATGAAGAGCTCGGGAGAATAGGAACAGATATCGCGATCAAAATGAAAGAAAGCTGCCATTGAAACCTTTTGATATTTCTTAAGTTCCAAAAAAAACTGAAAAGGTTCACCTTGCCAATGAAAGCGAGACTTCATTGTGAAGTTGACCTGGTAGGTCTCGCCTTGGCGTTGGTGCTCTTTGATTTGTAAAAGTTTATTTTTATAACTAGTAAAGGTTTCATTAACTTTAAAATTAGAAACAACAAGAGGTGAGTGAAAGTCAGTGAGTTGAGGCAATACATTCTTTTCAAATTCCTGGCGAGTGAGGCTATGCCTTTCTCTGAAGGCACAAAAATAAATCAGGGGATCATCGGAAGGTGGTGAGTTTTTGTCGAAAGCCTCATAGGCCAAATATCCAACCAAAAAATACCCTTGGGTTGATAACGTCTGAATCTTCTGGAGGCAGCCACCAACTTCGGCAGAGTGACGAGTCTGAATTTCTTGGACTGGGTCGGAATAGAATTCGAAAGGAAATACCCCTTGCGAAAGACTTTGATTTTCGAAAAGAGCAAAGGGTCGGGTTGTATTGACGTTCATAGGCGTTTTACTAATATGTTTTGTCCTAAATGACAAGACATCGCAGAGGTCATTTGAAATTGGGGTACATTTTTTGGCTCGAGAGGATCATTTTTACTATCTGTCATGACCAGATCCATTTGAGGACTCAAACTATTGGGATCTTTCTAGAAAGAGTGGGGATTATGTGGATAACCCAGCTAGACGTTGGGCCGGAAGTCCATTAAAAGCGGACGGCATTTTAAGACCTTTCTCCGAGGATCAGATCCAAAAATTTGAGGACAGAATGGAAGGTCCCTGCTCCTTCAATATAAGGGGTAGGTCATCCATGACTCAGGGCCTCTAGGCCGGCCCTGAAACCCGCCGTTGGACGCTCGTCGTGAGCGTCCAAGCAAAAAGAATCAGATGATGGAATCAACATCCGGCTGTGTAACGAAATTTGTTGTGCGATGAACACATCGGCCTTAAATTGAAGGACTCATTCCCGCCGCCGGCAAACCGAGGCTTGATATGGTCAACTTGGAGAAAATGTTTTGACCCGCAAATCTTTCCAGTCCTTGAATCCTTAAACTGACACCCAAGATTTGGACTCAAAATTCTTTTTCTGACCGAGGATGGAATCGGTTTCCCAGAGATATTCTGAGTGCCTTTGACTTCCGCCGCGGAATTTGACTCCGTGCTGGGGGACGGTGACTTGTGCTTTTGACGGAAGTATTGACTCCGGTTCGCTGTTTGACATAGCGCTGAGCAAGACTCAATCACCTCAGCAAATGTGGCCCCAGGCAGGGCGTGGGATAACAGCTCCTTCGCTCGATCTAGAATTTCCATTTGCTTTTTGCTTAAGGTCAATTCAATTCTGACAGATTCATCTTTCTGAATTTTCTGCTTGAACTGAGTCTGCGGTGATAGGTTAAATTCCTTGGCCAATATCAATTCACTCTCTGGCCCGGTCTTATTCTCGAGCCTTGCAAGAAGGTCACTCTTTTCACTTAGCAAAAGCTGAGTTTTGTTTTCTTTCTTGGCAAGTCTGAGGACCTGCTGAACCTGAGACACTTGGGTTAACTTCAAGGTCCCATTTTCGATCTTGCTTCCAAGCTCTGGAACTTGCTGCATCATTCGCGCGGCATCGATTCGCCGCTGGGCACTGGCCGGAGTGTAGCCGATCTCCCTGACCAAGTAGTCAAACAAACTGGAGCAGGCCATAGGAAGGTAGAGCTTTCGCAGATCGATCTCGAGAATAATTTGCAATACTTGATGGGTCAGCTTGCGCTCTTCGGCCACTCGGTTTTTAAGTTCGCAATGGAGCTCTTCGTTTTTGAGCTTGGACAAATTTTCACAGACAGATTGAAGTGATAGAGGCGCTTGAGCCACTTCGGTGGAGTTAAATTTTTGAGTCATGGTTGATTCCTTTCTGGTGGTTGAAATTTCAGAGGGAGTATAACATGGGTTTTTGGAGTGCATTTTTTAGATTTTTGAGAATTGAAATAGCCTTTGGACGAGACAAATAGATTGCGTACAAATTGCTAAAACGACCCCCAGTGTGGCGATCAACGATAGGAGCCGGGACCACCGCATTTTCGTTTTTTTAGTAAATCAGGGACCGTCTGGTGAAAGAAAAAAAGTCGTCAACGGCAAAATGCATGACAAAGAGCATGATAAGCAAAATATTAATATTAATATTAATATTAATGTAAATGTAAATGTAAATGTAACTGTAACTGGCCTGCCTTCGACGGGCAGATACTCAAATTGATAGATGAGCTCAAGTCAAATTAAACCCGCATCCCCACAAATTCTAGAAAGAGGCAAACTATTGATCAACTTTTTGACTGTCCTATAGAATTTCTACTGTCACATTTTATTTTGAGGTTCTCAATCATCACTTGCCACGGTCTGTGGTAGAATCAGCGACCAAGCACCGCCTCGCACTTTATTGATCCCGTAGGGTCATGTGTTTGTTGTGCCCGTAGGGTCCTGTGCGAATAGATTTGGTGGCTCAGATAACTATTTGTTCACAGGCTCGAGGAGATTCAATTTATGAACGTAAATATGCCCACGGTGAAGGGATTAAGACTCATAGCTTCTCCAACCCTCAGGTTGATTTGCTTCAAAATACTTTTTTTTAGTGGACTTTTGAGCCCAATTTTTTCGAGTTATGCGAGTTCACCTCAATGGAGGAGTCCTGCCAGTGAGATTGAGTCACTATTGTCAAGCCCACGCGCAGATCAGGATGGAATAGAACGGGTAAAAACATGGGCCGTCCAAAATACGCGAAGGGGCGAAAAGGCTTTCGCTACTGTTGGATTGAAGCGGCAAGCGTCACCGCCGAACTGGCTCAACGAGGTTATCTACCAGATACAAGTTGATCGGTTCAATGATGGTGATTTCTCAAATAACAAACTAAACATCGAGAAACTACAGGTTGAACACCAGCTTACAGACCAATATGGACTTCCGGATTATAGGCATGGTGGAGATCTCCAGGGTATCATTGATCGTCTTGATTACTTGAAGGAACTTGGAATCACCACCCTCTGGATCACCCCAATTTTCAAATCATCTGGTTCTTATCATGGCTATTGCACTTCCGATTTCACTCAAGTTGATCCTGCCTTTGGCAGTAATGCTCTCTTTAGGCAACTAGTTTCTGAAGCCCATCAACGAGGTCTGAAAATTGTTTTAGATATTGTTGTGAATCACATGTGTGATTCTAAAACTGTTTACAATGACCAACAGACTCCGTTCAAAGTGGAAAACTATGGTGCCTGTGTCAATAGCCATGAATCTAAAGACTGGACGGGAAATCAAAATATTTACGGGCAAAGAAATTTAAATTTTAGTGATCAATTTTTTGGGGCCTTTCGAAATCAAAATTTTTTCACCAGGTGTGGATTCAAAGCCGGCGATAGTTTTACGGGCGGCGCTGCCGCCATTTGGGGTGATTTTTCGAACGGAATGTTCGACTTTGACACGAATAACTGGGATTTCCAGGATATTTTCACAGAGATTCACAAATATTGGATCGCTTATGCAGACGTTGACGGGTTCAGAATGGATGCGGCCAAACATGTGACGGCTGATTTTGTTGCAAAGTTCTCAACTGACATAAGAAACTATGCAAAAGCACTTGGCAAAGAAAACTTTTTTGTGATTGGAGAGGTCGCGGGGTCTGCTGACGAGCAGGCTTTACGGTTAGGCAAAATGACTGGCTCCCGTCCCCACGCACTTAATGAGCGACTTAAGAATATAAACGGAGCATTTCAGAATCACGGATACCAGTCCTTTCCTGGGTTGACGGCTGTCTATGACTTTTCTCACTCTGGTCAAGCTGCAGAAGTCTTAGCCGGTTGGGGAAGTCCCATGACCATAAAGAATTGGTTTTGGCAGGGTGGTGAGCTTGAGAATTCAAATGGGAACTCTGAATTTTTGAAAATTGCAAATAGTGGCGATTCTCGTGCGAACTGGAACATGATCGAGATACATGATTGGCCCAGGTTTCTCGTTCGTGCTGGAAACGGAAACAAGCTTTTCAATGCTTTAGGGTATTTGCTGACGACTTCAGGCACACCGGTTCTGTACTATGGAGTCGAGCAAGGGTTCAATGGAACCTGTCCGAGCGACCAAAAAATCACCCTTTCGTCAGGGGCCAGGGACAATGTCAAAGATATTTGCGGTCGAACTGATTTTTCTGGAGAGGCTCATCCAAAATATCGACAAGATATGTTTACGACCGGGCCTTGGCGTTTAGGGAGTCGCGAATCCACGGTTGATCGACTGGCAGGAATTGGGGATGGTTTTGTCGCAAATCAAGGGAACAAAGACTGGCGCAAGGATCCCTATTTGCAAACTAATCATTCACTCTTTAGATATGTACAAAATCTTATTGAAATTCGGCAGTCCTGCAAAGTTTTGCGTGAAGGGAATATTTACTTTCGAGCAGCTCACGGTCCGTCGGGGCATAATGGGGGCGGTTTTATGGCCTTCTCAAGAATTACGCCGGATCAGGATGATGAAGTCTTGGTTTTGGTTAACAATTCGAACTCTGATATTCCGATTTCTCAGATTTTGATCTCGGGTGAAATTCAGACAAACTTTTTAGGGCAAAGATTTGTGAATTTATTGAATAGGAGTGAATCTGGACAAATAAGCAGGCAAGATCAAAAGATTTTTCTTAATTTGAATTCAGGGTTTAAAATTATCGCAAATGGTATCGCAATATTTGTGCGAGAAAATAAAGTGAGAGTGAGCAACAAGTCTGGCCATTTGCTTTGCACTCACTAGGATGATGGCCCCATTTTCGCTAGGAACTGTACTCAGACTATCTTCATGATTCTGAAATCAAAATAAGAGGATCTCTCGTTGAACCAACTTGGCGCTTTTTGTCACCACATCTGTTCTATTTTCAGAGGGCGGTCTGCTTTTTGGCTTCTATTGGCATTGATTTTCTCGAGGGAGGTCCATAGTCAAGTTTCATCTAGCCAACGGCAGGATCAAATGCCTCGGGGTGAACAGGTCGAGATTCTTCGCTGGACCCCTTCCTCGCACTACAATTCCATGGTGATTCCAAAGCTGAAGTCGGAGTCGCCTGAGGCGGCCATTGAGGCTTTTCTCACCGCCACGGCACAGGCCCCAGAGCTGAGTGGACTGACCATTGAGATTGATCCAAAAGGGCCGGCCTCTGAGTCAAAGCAAAATTGGGAAGTGCTGGATACAATTGGTTCAAAAGCTGTTCTGGTTGTGGCTAACCGTCATGGTGATCATTTGAAGAACGATTCGAGAATTCAAGAATTCGATCATGTAATTAAGGGTGGCCAATCGCCCTTTCTTCTCATTCCAGTTGGTGCGAGTCTTCGTCTATCAGAGTCCGCGCGAAGGGAATTTCACACCCTCCTTGCAAAAACTTTCCAGATCACATTTTTCATCGGAGGATCTGACGTGCACCCGGCCCACTATGGTGAGGAAACGACTGATGCAAAACATACAAATTATCTTCGAGATTTTCTGGAAATTTCTTTAGCCAAGGATATTTTTCGCTCTGGAGTCGGACGATTGTTTGGAGTCTGTCGAGGGGCCCAGCTGATTGCCGTGGCTCTTGGGTATAAACTCATTCAAGAAGTGCATGCGGTGATAGACGGTACTCTTCGGCACGGAACGGGCCTCCCCGGTGGAGTCGGGTTCAGTCATGAAATTATCCTCGAACCGACGATTGGGATGTGGATTGCAAAGATGGCCGGCCTCGCAGACCATGGGGTGCTAAAGGTCATTAGGAAAGTCGTCAACAGTTTTCACCATCAGGCGATTATCTGGCGGGCCAATGGACCCCTGGTAGTTTCTGGGAGAGCTCCAGATGGGACAATTGAATGGATGGAGTCCGTTGACGGTCGAGTGATTTTGCGACAAGACCATCCGGAAAAATCCGCATTATCATCACCGGACCTTCGGTTCTTTCATGAACTTATACAATCATCTTCCCTGTTTGTTCGAATTCGTTGCGCTAACCTTCTTTGAGGTTCAGGACTGTGGCAGCCTGATGTCCCGGCCTTTGGCTGGTTTTACGTCCTCTGGTTGAGGAAAAATGGTCATTTTGAGAGAATTTATTCTGGTTCAATTCTGTTCCAATTTTGTCATTCTTCAAGGTGGGACCTTATGTGGAAATTCTCCGTCGCTATTGTGACAGGCCTTCTTTCGGTCATCGCCTGCACCCATGTCAGGGAGCAGCTTGATCTCGAAAGGACTCCAGCAGCAGGAGAGGATTGTTCTGGGAGTCAGAGACACCAAAAGTTGTTTAACGTTGTATCCAACAACGAAAGTGAAATTGTCGTCGAATTTGGAAACTTTAGTGGCGTTCTAGGTCTAGATAGTGAACTCTTCAATTATCAAGTCACCTTCAAGGGTATTCACGACGAGCCACCTGGAGGTTCAAAAAAACAAGACCCTGTTGTTTTGCAGGGACAGAGTCGACAGGGGATGAAATTAAAAATTCCAGTCACAGGGACGGGTGTTTATCTTGTATCATTGTTCAATGAAAAGCGCAGACCATTTTGGCTCCAGAAAATATTCTCGATAGCTCCTCAGGACAAGCAGTTGAGCGAAGAGGAGAAGAAAGTTCTTGCTGAAACTTATGCCCCCATCGTGAGTTATCATCAGGACGAACTTTACTATCCTGTTTCCCTTGAGTATTTGACCAATCAGGTTGAGAGAGACACAGAGCTTGATCAAGAGCCCTTTATTTTAACCAACAGATCCGTTGCCACGAGTTTTTTGGAAGTTTTTTTGGGTCGGGAAGTTCTTCGGCACTGAATCTTCAATTCAAGTTTAAGGACCTTTTGAAGGTTTTGCCCTACTCTGGGCATTTCGAGTCCGTTTTGAAATCAGGTCTTGAGAGCTCGGCTTTGACTCGACTTCGTCAAAGATATGGAAATAACCACGTCACTGTTTATTATTCGATATTTGAAAATATAAAATGGAAAGAAATCTTAATCAATTACCATTTTTTCTATTCATACGATCCGAAAAATGGAACCGCCACTAAGGATGCTCTACCTTCCCACATTTTTGATCGAGAAAGCATGACAGTTGTTCTGAGATCTACCTCGCGGAAACCTTTAGATGTTTATTATGGAGCTCATTTATCTAATCAAACCATGGCTCAGTTGGACTCAAATGGCGAGGAAACCTACTCTTGGCCAGGCGGTCGAACCCGAGTTCAATGGCATCTTGCGAAACTATTTGAGACTCACCCCATACCATCGATCGCTTTGGGCTCTCATGGAGTCTATCCTGAGCCGGGGAGGTACGCCGTTAAATTCGGACAATTCAACGCGCTAGTTGAATCTGCAGGCGGGGGGGACAGGTTCATTCATCCAATGTCATTAACGAGTTTTAAAGATCCGAATAGTATCCCCTATGTGCTCAAAGACTTAGAATTGGATCAAGTCACAAGTGGCTGTGCTGCCAAAAATTTGCTAGCCTATTCGGGAGCGACAGTCGATGTTTTAGGGCCCACAAACGCTACTTTTCCTCCCTTTACAGATAGAGAGGAAAATTTTATGAGCTATGCGGACCCTAATGTTTCTCCATTCAAAAATCAGAAGTGATTCAAGAATGGTTTACCAGAGAAGATGTTAGTCTTTTTCGCCAACACCGTCTTGATCGCGACCGACTCCTTCCATGACTGCCGTCAATTCAATAACCGCAGCTTGGGCTTCAAGGATTTTGGCAGCAGCGTTGACCATGTAGGCGTATTCATTTACTTTGACTACTTCCTGTAAAAGTTTCTCGGCATCATTAAGTTTTTTGTAGTTACAGTCTTCACCAGAGTTCTTCAATTTTGAAGCTGTGCATTCTGTGACAATCTCCATAGCCGCGACCGGAGTCAGGGCCTTATCTTCTTTTTTGTTCCCTTTTGCGAAGGAAACATTGGCAGAAGCAACCATCAAAATTGCTAAAAGTAGGCTTGTGTTTTTCATAGGGGAACCTATATCGCTCGGAAATGATAAAGCTTGATTGCCATCAAAAATGTGAAGCGATCCTTTAGTTGGGTGTTATACCTTTTTTCGTCAAATCTTGCAAGGGTGAGGGGTTGATACTGAGTTTCAGTAAAAACTTTTCCATAGATGGCCGAAAAGTGTCACAGAAAAATGTCACAAAAATTGTGAATCTCAAAATGAGACGCATTACTAATTAATCGTAATCACATTTAATTGCATGGTTCTGGCCAATTTATATCAATGTTATTTGGGCCTTTGAAGCTCTATTCTTAGATTGTTGCCAAGTTGTGCGAAAGCACGAGTGACTGGGAGCTATCAAAAAAAGGGGGAAGCAAATGAATTCAATTCAAACGCACTGAGAGCCTCAATTGATCAGGCTGGTCCGACCTCTCTAACGGCGCCCGTGTTGATCACAATACCTGCCGGACTCTACGCTTTGACAGGCCCGTTGAGTCTTTCAGGTAGTTATGTAAATAACCAAAGTGTGACCATTCGAGGTGAGGATCCTGCCACGACTATTTTGGATGGCGGGAATTCAGTGTTAATTCTTAAAAAGACCATTATTTCGAGCGCACCGGTCAATATTGAGAATTCCACTCTGACAGGCCCGCATTATGATGTGGCAATCAACAACTCAACAATCTATCAAAATGGATTGTTTCTGGGTCTAATTTCGAGGTGGCCTATGTCAGTTCAGCGAATCGAGTCACTCTGAGAAATTCGATTGTGGCGATGAATGATGCGACTTGTGTCCCCGGTGGCCTGGGAACCTCTTTGCAAATCCAAATAATCAAAAGCTAATTACCCAGTAGCGCACTCCTTCGGTGGCATTTATCTAGACTCAATTCGAACGGAGAACTAGAATGAAAGGCCATTTTTCGGCATTAAAATCAAGTTATAGACGATCCGTCTTGATCCAAATCAAAACTGTGATGGTCTCCTATGGCATCAAATTCGCAGAAAATGGCGTGACCAAGTAAAAATGACAAAGGGAGCGATTTTAATGGTTAGCGGTAATGTTCGAGACTGCATTCGGAAGACTTTTGCTACTTTACTTTCGTTTCAGCTGGGAATTGCGCCCTTGGTGTCGAATGCGAAACAAGGCTCTGCCGCAGCCCCTTTGAACCCCGGTGCAGGCGTTAAGAACCCATTGACTGCTGAGTCTGATCCAAATTGGCGGGCTTTTATCGAGAATGACGTTAAAAATTTTAGGTTGCATTTTTCGATGAATGACCCGGCTCTGGATCAAGATTCCTACTTCTTGCGAAGTCAACGCTGGCAGCCCGTAACAAAATCCCCAGAACATCTCTCTTACAGGAGACCTTTAAATCCTGAACGGCCACAAAGTGACTCGGATTCGCTGGAAATGTATTTCCCGGGATCATCAAGGGCTCTTTTGTTAAAATTGCCATTTTTACCCATTCAAGCGACCGAAGACTATATATTTTTATCTTTGAGTTCATCCAGTGACCTATTTCAAAAAGCCGCCGGCAAAAATAACCCAACAGGTGAAGGTATTTTTTTTTATTGATCGATCAGATCTGGAGCAAAGAGCCAAAGCTGGTCTGCCGGTGCCTGTGTTTTTTCTTCCTTTAGGTGGCCGCGGATGGACCGGAGTCCTTCGATCAGTTCATTTACCTCAGTCTGAAACAATCGTCATTGCGAATAAATCAGAGTCCGTAGCCATTGGACTAAAAGATGTAAGGTCGATGATGAAGGTTCAGCAGATCTATTTGATGATGGCTTCTGCGATGACAGCAAATAATAGACGTCAAGTGACAAATGAAATGTATCCAGCGCCCGGGATGACTGCGTCTTTTGGTTTGTTCTTTACCGGGTTGGATCTTGTTTCTCCTGAAAAGTCACTGTGGCCTCCCAATCGATCGACTTCTTCTGTTGAAAAAAATATTATAAACCATTCGCGATTGAGAGATCTGTATGCCAAAGCTTTTAATTGGGGACCGCTCAAATGGATATTCCCAACAATGAGCCCTTCCCGGGCCGATATTTTTGATCCGCTGGTGGTGACCGAGCTTGTTAAATCCGCTGCGAATGCATTAAAGCCCGAAGAAAGAGAGAGAATTGCTTATGTCTTAAGTATTTTGGGTGGAATGATGGCTGCAAGCTGGGTGATTAAGCATTCCTTCCTGGTATTCGAAAGAAGTTGAATGATTTGCGAGATCAGTCAGACGTCGGAGGCTCATTAGTTAAAAGATCGGCAAGGGTCGTCAAAACTGAGCTTCGCGAAACAGTTCACACGTTTGCGGCCATGACCTCGACCGCGGCTCAAATTCCCGGAGTAACGTTGGCCTACGCTCTTGAATTGTTTCTGGATCGACTTGCCCCCACGGTCGCGGCGGCAGATCACACTTTGATTCGAAGATTTTTGACAAAGAATTTTTTTGCCGCACGGGACTCTGTAAAAAATGTGCCAGTTAATCATGTGACGTTTATACGTGGTGCCATCGGAATTGGCGGCGTGGATACAGCGACGGTTGCCGCTCAGGGGCTCTTTGTCGTGCCATATTTGGCTGAAGCTGCTGGTCAGCACCTAGGTCAGGACATGCAGGCACGAATTAGTGAGACATTTGATACTAACAATAGTGCTACTCGAGAAATTGTGATGGCTGATGTTGTTCGGAATGGCCTTGCATATATTCAAAAAGGAGCATCTGGTTATTCTATGGATACCCAGCAGCAGATCATCGAGAGAATAACGGCAGAAGTTCAGGCGCAGATGAGAACTGAAGGATTAGATCCCTTAGCTCCAGAAAATCAGGCGAATTTTTCAGCGAGGCGAGATAGCCGAGTGGGGATCGCAATGAAACTCATGGGTCTACCGGAGAAGTCTGAATTTCTTTTTGATGCGAGCACGATGGTCAGAAACGTGACGAGGGCCCTCGGCTATCGAACGCCAGAAGGTATTGAGTCGAATTTGAGTTTTATCCTTGAGAAGCGGTCCCAGTTGACTACCATTAGCGCCCAACGAGCGGTCGAAGTTGCAGAAAATTGGGTTCGTGACGATGGCTCTGACACAGCCAAGCAGGCTCTGGCGATTTTGCGGGAAACAGCGGATTCGTTGAGTCTAATACGAAGTGGAATTAAATCCGGAGCGACCGGGGTCAGGCGAGCTTTGAAGGTGAGAGAACAGCTCACCCTACTTAGTTATGAAGGGCCCATCGAATATCTCGTCCCACTTCTCCCTGAGTTCTGGGTAACAGAGTATTCCGCAGCCGCCGCTCAGGCAGCGGCTCTCATGTTTCGGCAGAGCCTATATAGCGTCCTAACTCGTGAGGGATTGGATCTACTTTTTGCAAGTCCAAATAACGCAGAAAGATTTGGGAAAGAGGCTAAGGCGAGTGCTCTCAAATTGCTTAGAGAGGCTCATCCGGAAGCTTTAGCAATTGACTCAGTTGAGAATTTGTCGCCTGATCTCATGTTCGAATTGAAGCTTCGGACTCAGGTTGAAATTAATAGAGTCGCCTCGGATGAGGCCCGAAAGTCAAAGGCAGAGGCATATCAGCCTCCAAAATCAGATTGGGTTTCACGGCGAAAAGCAGTCCGGAGCGGAAAAGGAAGCTCAAACTGCATTTGATCGATATCTGGAAACGGAAACCGGAAGGAATGCCACAGTGGAGGCGAAGCTAGCTATGCGAAAACAGCTATTTGCGACCTCAGTAGCCAGACAAGTGGGTATTCATGTAGAGGATCCGTCGTTGGCGATGATAAAGGAGCGATCCGACTACACGGAAATGATTAAAAACGTTGAAAATAAAGCCGAGAATATGACTCAGGCGGATTTGAATTCAAACTTAGAAATTGTCAGTTATCGCGGAAAAATGAGTGAAACGGAAAGGGAGTTGCACAGCCTTCATCTTTATGCAAATCATTATCTTGCTGCTTATATTGAATACTCAACCGAATTGCGTGCGGTTGGCCCAATTGACCCTGGGCAACCAGGCAGATTTCAAGCTCTTCGACAGACAGAGATTGTCAGATCGAGTCGGTTCTTAACACATACTCTTCGATCTCTTGAGAGTTTTTTTGATGATCAATCTATCGATATGAGATGGACCGGCTCAATTGCTCGTAATGCTCCCTTTGTGAGTGACCAGATTTCAGCATATAAAATTTGGCGCAAAAATCTCATGCCAAACCTTTCCGCACAGTATTTGGCAGCATTCTATTTTTGGCACATACCCATGCCCTATTCTGCATGGACAATTCTGAATATGACCAGTGGGGCCACAATAGTTGCTCCACAAATTACACTGAATCGATTGTTTAGAGTTAATGGACTGGCGCCCAAGGGCAGTTTTTTGTCTGCAGTGGGATACGGGATTCCATACTCGTGGGTCACTTTTCTTGGAATGTTTCCGATGCTCCTATATTCTAAAGACATGGGACTTTTGTTTTCGGATTATATTCGAGAACCTTTAACAGGTGTGCTTTCTGCCATTTCGATCAAGGAGTGGGTCGCTGCGGCTGGTGGCGCTGGGCTAATTGGTGCCGTGTTTGGCAGGGCTGTCCAGAATCGGAGTCGGACTGCGTTTACTCAGGGGATCGAAGTTTTCAAAAAGACGTTCAATGGGCCCGCTTCAGAAGTTTCCGGTGGGATAAGTTGCAACATGATTCTTGGTCGCTAGATGTTGAAAAATAGTTGATAGTTGATTTGGAGATAGTCATGAGATTGAGCTTAACAAAATGTGCATGGTGATGAAATTCCGAATTTGTATGTTAGCAGGGTTTCTAATGTTGGCGGGTGGCCAGGCCAGGCAAGCGCTGGCCATGCAGGCTATGAGGGTACCCAGATCGCCAGCCGTGAGCGAAAATGGGATTCAATGTCAAAATCTTTTAGGGCAATCGGTTTCGAACGGTAGACCTACTGCGCCAACCTTGCATCAGTTGCAACAACAGGTGGACCGCGACAAAAAACCGCTTCCTGCCTTTTTCGAGCACAAAGCAGATGCTGCTGCGCTTTCCCACTGGACAGAGGGGGCGAAGGCGCCCAAGGCGCTCAAGGAGTTGCTGCCAAATAATGCAGAGTATTTGCCAGCGTCGATCATCCAACCGAACGAACCTGGCGTCATTAAACAAAATGCAGGTGGATTTGTCCCATTGAGAGTCGCTGTCGATGTTCGTGGTCGTAGACATTACACGAATATCGGAATTCCGGCAGATGCGCTCTTTAGAAATAAATCTGTTCAACAAGATCGAAAAACGCTGATCCCACCTGCCGCAAAGGCAATTATTGTATACCGCCATGGCGGGGGAACGATCGGTACAGGACATCATGTTGCTACACAAATTGCTGCATTCTTTCGTCCCTATGGCATCTATGTTGTTGGCTATGATCATGCTAATCACGCGATGGGGCCGAGGGCGTTGACAAATGAAGCCGGAAGGACCTCTGCGGAAGCAGATGTGGAATTTGGCTATGAATTCATCAGGCAACATTTGGCACCCTCGGGGGTTCCAATTTTTCTATCAGGCCATAGTATGGGCGGTGTCTATTCAATAGCTGAAATGGTTATGTTTGACAAAGTCTTTCGGGAGCCAAGGGTTGCTGCCTTAATTAGGGGTTTCATTCCGCTCTCGCCAGTTCTAGATGGGACCCCTTATCGGGATCCAAAGTTCAATCTAAATTCTGGTCCGAAAGATGGCGGGGTCGCCCCTGCTGAAGTCGGACTATTCAAATCCTTTACCCTCGCTGGTAAACTCCAACCCCTGTGTGACATAGGTTGTTCGCCACTTACTTACTCTTTGAACCTAGATTCCATTGTTAGCTCGCGGAGACCAGGCTCTGGTCGGGCGGCAAATATCCCTGCATTGATTATTGTGGGAACCGGAGATTTTTTGTACGCGCCAGTCAGAGAGGCATGGACCAGGCTTGAAACAACACCGAATATTGAAGTTTACAAAATGGATCAAAGAATTTCTCTGCTTTCAAAATCTCTTTCGGACACAGAGACAGTAGGTCATTTGTTAATGGATTTCATGGCGCCAATAAGTGTGAGTAATAAGGAAATTTTGGGAACCCGAAAGAATAATGAGGTATCTCGAATCGTGGATGCCATTACTTTGGGGTATACTTTTTCAGGAAGCGATGTCATGACCCTTTATAGGGCAAATGTAATTCCCCTAGAACTCGTCCATGCGATGATTAAAAAAAGTGGCTATTATGAAGAACAGCAAAAACTGAGGGGACAACAAGAACCTGGCGCAGTGGGACGTAAAAAGACTTCGGTTTCAGAGATAGTCAACCTGATTACTCGATCAAAGCCAGGGGCGGTTGGTGAATGGCGCAAGATGATTTTTGCCTTTCTTAAGGATCATAATCATCTCAATGTTGCACCTTTTGTGAGCGATGTTGGCGATGTTCGAACGCCAGAGCCGTTTTTGGTAATTAAAGACTTTGTTGAGCGGTCGTTGAAGATAACCTTGAAAAAAACACATGCTGAATCTGGAGGCATTTTGCCTTTGATCCTGACTGAGTGGATGAGAAATTTGGCATTCAGAGCCTTTGTCGAGAACTTTTCGGGAGTTAGAAAAATTTCATCGATGGCCACCGCGAATATGACCCCACTTGCTGAGGCTGCTGGCAAACTTGTGTCCGCGGCAACTAATCCTACTAACTCTAAGAGAATCGGCAGGGTGCGAGATTCGTTGAACGAGTTTTCGAGGACCAACCAGTTTCCTCTAATCACGGATGTGAATGCGGTTGCCGACAGTCTTAAGAAATATTTAACATTTCTACGTGAGTTTAAAAAAGTCTACCTGGAATGGAAGTCCAAGAAGGAATCACAAAGTCAAATGTTTGGATTTTCGGCCGAAGATAGGCAAATGCTCCAAGTCATTGACAGCTTGATTGCCAAGCTTGTGGGTGTTCAAGAGAGTTTTGAAGCTGTTCTTGGACAAACTTCGAAAGATCCTCGCATAGTCTTACAGCTTGAGAGCAAGCTGAATTCATTTTTGCAGGATACGAATGATCTTGTCCCTATACTCGTTGGAATGCAAGACTCTATTGCTCGTCTTTTTAAATCTTCATATTTGCCCGAAAGTAGATCCGATCAGGCTTCTAGATTTAGCGTACTTATTGCTGAGCAAGATAGGCTGGCCGCCAAGAATAGATTGATAAGAAAAGCGAGTGCCCAACGAGTTTCAAAACAGACTAGTCTGAAAGCTCAATTAAAAAAGTATGAATATTTGCTTAAAGTCGCGATGACATCAGCTGATAATGTGGCTTTGGCGAAACAAATTTCCGAGCTTTCAGTGATTGAAAAAGGACTGATAGAATTTGCGGATAATATGAATAGAAGTATAAAATTATACTTGGGTAAGCATCACCTTGGCATGGCGAATTTGATATTGATGTTTATTCAAATATTCCTCCTGAGCTAAAGCGTGATTTCCAGCAATATCAAGTGTTGTTAGCCAGCTTAGAGAGAAAGAAAAAGAGTCGACGATCTATATGGTCAGTTGATGCGGGATGGTGACCTTGCTGAGGTTGAGGTACCTGGAAGTGGCTTTGCTACAGGCAGGGAATTGATGAACAAAGTTCAATCCATCAAAAGTGAAATGGAAAGTATAGCCAGAGATACTAAATCCGATGAAGCTGAATTTTCTCAGAATTACGAGAATATTTCTGAACTTGAATTGGAAAAGGGTGGAATTCTTGGGAAAGATTCTTATGTGACCTATCAAACCTTATCATTGATGCCAATTTTAAATGGAGGTCCTCATTCAGAGGGGTTGGCCCTAGAGGTTTGGTCCCATTGGGTTGACAATGTATGGGGAAATCGAATTCCAGAATCATCATTCTCCTATTATTAGTGAATGACAAAACTCTTCTTTTTGGTGAATTTCGATTCAGTTTGCCTTGTGTTCTAAAGTGAGCCCAAATTAAAAAATCTGGCCTCTTTGGTTTCCTCGGTGGTCAAGTCGTATCGAACGGCACGACCAAGTTTCGTAGGAAAGAGCGCAAAGGCGAAGGCTTGCCCCAGCTGCAGTTGGGCGCCAGCTGGGAGTGCCATAGATTTTATGGCAACCCCACTTGCAAAATTGTATCGGACAAAGCTTCGATTTTCTTTCACTTCGTCAATATCATTGAACATATTGATCGTGGTCTTACTTGAGTCGACGATCGACCATTGATCTTTCTTGAGGTCGAGCTCTGAAATCATGATGCGATGAGCGCGATTGGTTAAAATACGAGATTTGATTGCTCCATCCTCGACATACATTATTTTAAGAGAGCCTGAATCTGCCAGCCATCTATCTTCTCGCAAAATTATATGAGGACTGACGGTTTTTGAGTATTTTTCCATTCTCCATCCGCTCAAATCTTCGGATGCAATCACTTTTTGGGTTGAAAGATCTATCAGGGAAAGCTTCTGAAGGCCTCCCAACGAATCATTGGAGTGAACCAAAACCAAATTTGAATTTTCGGGAATTGGGGCGACCCAGTTGATTCCCACAAGCCCGCTTGCAAAAGGCGAGACCTTCGAGACCCAATCGCCAGAGCCTCCCCAGAGGTGGTATCTAAAGTTTTCATCAGATCCATGGAGCAGAGGGTTCCATCATCCAAGGCTAAGACGAGGTCCCCTGTACTCAAAACATCTCCGGCTGAGATTCCGTGGCCCTTGATCGCGGCCCCGACGAATCGCTTCTGAACCTGACCCTCACTATCGATTTGCAGGACTCCCACATTGCTATTTTTATCGTAGACAACCAGCAAACCCAAATCCGAGCGGAAGGCCGTCGAGATCAACTCACCCTGAAGTGAAAGGGGATCTCTGTTCTCAGCCCCTGATTTATCGAAAATGGAGATTTTTTTCAGTGACAGATCGACGACGTAATTGCCGCTATCTGAGGATATCAAATAGTGTTTCATGTCTGGATTTCGAACAACCATGGATTTAACAAATTTCATATCAGAGGATGAAAACTGGTGAACTTTGCGGACAAGTTCATCGAAAATAAAAACTTGCTCCTTGTCCGTTCCATCTAGGCGATTGAGGGTGGTCGTGGTGGCCACGGGAACTCCAACTTTGTGTTCGTCTTTAGAGTGGTCATCGACGGGCCGACCACCACAGGCAGTTAGGAATAAACATGAAACAAAAAAACTAAGTTGTAAGCGAACTATAAAGCTAAAATCCATAACTAACTCCTGTATTGAACATGATCTGATTTTGATTGGCTTCAAGGGAGCCTGACGAACTTGTGATTTTTGAGTATTTGTAGTGGTGCAGGAGGTAACTGAATCCTGCCGAATACCAAAATCCGCGCCGGATCGGCATATAGTAATTGCATGCAGCAGCAAAGGCACTTGATGTTCCTGTATCTTCGAGACGTAGAGGCTCTTCGATCAGAGTATAGTTTGTGTTGAGCGTGTCCACTTTTGCATCGACGACCAGATGGGACTGTCCCATGTAAGTTAATGGATCTTTAAATGGGAAAAACCGATAGGCAAAACCGACTCCGTAGGAACTTTGGGTCTCTGATAATGAGATTGTCTCAAGAGCTGTCTTTGAGGTTTTTCCCGATCGAAAGTCTAAAATGAGGCCCAGGTCCTTCCAAAAAAAGTACCTAAATCCCACCTGGGCTCCGGTCATGCCACCGACTGAGAAAGTTGAATTCTGGTTTTGGGCGGAAGATAGGGAATAGGCAGCCAGGCTGAACCAAAAGTCCTTGTGACCCTGGGATCGACTGAGAGTTTTTTCGTATTTTTGTGTAATTCCGGCCGCAGAAGAAAGTACGACGGTGGCTGCGGCGATAGAATTGAGGAGCTGGCGACCACCATCTCGACCAGAGAAAGGGCCAATGGCTTGCTCGTCGACGATGGTTTTTTTCTCATGGGGCATCAGATGCATAATTTCATGAGTTAAGACAAACAATCTTTCGTAGGGTTTCATTTGTAGAAAACGTTTTTGATTAATAGTCACCTGCTGAAGAGTCGAATTAGCAACCGCATCTGCAGCTCGAAGACCCTGGGTCTCTTGAATTTCAATGTTGTCGTGGGTCCAAGTGAAATTGGGGCTTTCTTTATTCGCCAAAAAGGCCAAAACTTCGTCTGCCTTTTGCCCCATAAAGTCACCACAAAAAGTTTGCTGTTCAGGAGTCAATGAAGTCAATGAATCGCAAACCTGATGTCCTTTGAATGAGCCCAGACACGTACCGAGTTCATCGACTAAGTACCCACCTTGGACGTTAGGAGTTTGGCGGTCCTGATCCGAAGACTTTTATCTCGTCCTCAAGGCTGCTATTTTAAATGTATCCTGAATTTGCTTCAAAGTAATCTAAGCTCCAGATCTCGGAATTTCCACCATTGCCGACAAAAGTTGAAGCCTTGGTGGGAGGAATCAATGAGAAAAAAACGCAGAATGCAAAAACGAATTGGCTGATGTTCACTTAACTTTTCCTCCTGTGGGGCTGAGATTTAAAATAAATTGATAGAGGCGTGCCCCTTCTGGTTTTGGGGCCTCGGCAAAGCGCTGAATTTTCTCTGCAAACTCTTGAATCAGTTCGGTGAGCTGCCCATAGTTTTTTTCATCCAAGGGGAGGATCAACGCATTGGCATAGCGTTGATCCGTTGAAAATAGTTCTAAGGCTTTTTGGCAATTTCTAAAGTGTTTCTATGAAATTGTCTGATTTGTTTGTTTGGAATTTCAGAGGTAGCTGTCGTCAGAGGTGTGTCAACAATGATTCTTCCATCGAGTGCGGTTCGCAAATGGCCCTCTTTGAGTAAAAATGAAACAGCCCGGTCGATTCGTTTTCGCGTGGCAATGGAAGAAAGTATTTCATATATCAATTGTCTGTTTGATTGCACTGCAGGAATTTCAAAGCAGTCCTTCACATAAACATTAACCCAGTCTTTCAGCAGATGAGATCCAACCTCTTTTCGTTGTCGAATGGGGCGTGTGTCATTGCGGCTGGCGCCCGCGGGCGATTCTGACATCTGAGGCTTTGCCTGTTCAATCCAGTCTTTAAAATAGAATTTTTCTGGTGAACTCAGCCTCAAGAGTTTGCTAATTTCTTCGACCCTTTCCAGCGTGATTTTTCTTTTCTTCTGTAAGATCAAAGAGACCAAAGACGGAGAAATTTTTCGCAGAGAGCGGGATGCTGAGAGCACTGAAAAGGTTTCGTCAGAGTGTCTCCGATAGCCGATCATATCCCTGATAAACTCCACGGGGTCTTGATATTCTGAAATGATTGGACGTCGCTGTTGCTTTTCACTCATAGCACTGAGAAGAGTACCTGTCTTTTATTAATAAAAATAGGTGTTTATAAAAGTTTCATGTTTACAATGTAAAAATGGCTGCGCATGAAAGGTGCCTGTTGTTGGTGAATTGGAATAATGAAATAAAAAGAAAAAGGGCAATCATATGAGGAAACAATTTAGGTGCAGGTATGTAACTCTATCGTTGGCAATTGTTCAACCTCTTGAAATGGCAAAGGGATTTAATTGGAACACCAGCGCGGATAACTTCCTTGGAGTTTTTCCGTGAGCCTTTGCTTCTGCCGATCCTCTAACAACCTGTCTTAGCTTGGAAAAATTAAATTCATCGTTGCAGGTAAAGACGGCTCTTCATGTCAGTAGGGCGGGGGGGGGGGCAAGAGTTCCTGGGCAGAGCGGTGGTACGCTCGGAAAACAACCTTTGCCAAAATCATCGGGGCGAGGCCAATTCTTCCGACCTTAGACTTCTTGCCAGGATCGACTGAAATCGTTATAAGCGCAAAAGTTGATACTCCAAACTGTGGCCCAAAAATCTGAAATCATAATGAAAAGGTCAATCGCTTTGACTTTTCCTGAATTGATATCCAGGGCAAGATTCCCCTAACAGGATTATCTTTGGCAGGGGGGCAGCCCGGGCGCCCCCCGCCGGCGAGGGGGAGGGGGGAGGCGGGGGGGGTCCCTCCCCCCGCGCGGGGGGGGGGGGGGGATTAAAAGGAGTTGGGGGGGGGGGGGGGGGGGGGGAAGGGGGAGCAACTGCTTCGAGGGCTATGGAGAGAATTATTTTTAGCAAAGATCCGAAATCTGATTCCTCAGTTCTCGAAATAACGGCAGGACCAAGTCAAGATATTAAACAGGCCACCTATGAACTTTTCAATATGATTTACGAGCTGGGTTGATCCCAATGGGACGATTGACCGCATTTTCACTATGGGAGGCAAGTATGCAGATTATGCCTCGATCCCTCCTGAATTGGCTGAAAAACGGGAAAATTTTGGAGAATGGAAAATCAAGGGCTTGATGATCTTTTAGAAAGTCACACGAAAGAATGGTTTGTTGAAAAGACCATTGATCTGGCGCACCAGGGAGCAATGAATGAAAAGAATTCTATGCCTTGATTGGATATGAACATCCTGGCGAAAATATTAAACTTATGGCAGAACTTACAATATTCGCAAAATGTTTCAGAAAGTCATTAAGGCGCCAGCGGGATTGAAAATGGCCTGGGGGCATTCCGAGAAAAGAGCGTGGGGCCCTTTCAATAAGGAATACAGCAAAGGTGGTAAATCTCAGTCTCCTATGGAAGTTATAAACACGCATCTGCACAAATTCTAGAAAGGGCCCATGTCGGACTAGGCAGCGTCCTCCGACTTGTCGAGACTTGCGGCGAGGGCGGCCCCCGCCAGAATCATATACCAAACCAAGAGGACCCACGTCAGAACGAGGGGGATTGTAGCCAGGGAACCATAGATCTTGCTTAACTGGAAGAAGGTTTTTGTGATCCACGCAAAGGAACTTTGAAGGGCGACAAGCCCAAGTCCCGAAACGAAGGCACCAGCCAGAGCCGACTGCCAGCGGACCTTGCTTTGGGGAAGATACTTGTACAACAAATAGAGTCCAAGGCTAAAAACAAGAAAATCTAGGGTCCCTTTTTGGGCCTTTAAGATGGGCTTTAGAAAATCCAAGGATCTAAGTCCTGTGTATGCCGCTAGGGCAAAGGTAATTGCGACGAGGAGAAGCCAAGAAACTAAGACTCTTCGAAAGAAGGAGCGGTGAAACTTGGGTTTCCACATACGATTGATTCCGTTTTGGATATCTTGAAGGAGTCGAAGACTTGTAAATAGCAAAAACACAAAAGAAGTTAAGCCAATCGATTTGGCTTGAAACCGACCCAAGAGTTTCTTTAAAACTTGCGAGGCCTCTTGCCCTATGGCTTGCTGAAAATATTGCAACAAAAGAGCCTCGACCTTAGGTTCAAGAAATTCGAGACCGCCAAATGTTTGAAAAAGAGCAAGTGTGAGGGCCAGAAATGGAATTAAGGACAGCACCGTCGAGAAAGCAAGGCTTCCTGCCACCCAGCGCAAATCACTGTTTTGAAACTGGGTCCAGACTCCCAGGAAGACATCGCGAATTTTTATGTAATTTCTCTTATCAAGCTTCATTTAAAGCCAGAATCGTTGACTGACCTGAAAGTCAGACCCTATTTTTTCTATCAGGGCAGCATCACAATAGGGATCGTGTTCAAAAAATAGATAACCCTTTTCCTCAGCGACCATGCTTAAATATTTTTGCTTTTCTTCCATCAAAAGAACTGGGTTGAGGTCGTATCCCATCAGCCAGGCCGTTCGGACATGAGTGCTTGTTGGGACGAGGTCTCCGGCGTAAAGGAGACTCAGTCCATTATCGCTGATTTTGACAAGCTGTTGCCCTTCTGTATGTCCATTGGAAATAAACAGGGAAACACCCGGAAGGTAATTTGTTTGCGGGCCCTCAAGAATGTGAAGAACCTGATGATCGATGAGGGGTTGAAAGTTGCTTGCAAAGTAGCTTGAGCGTTCGCGAAGGTTTGGGTGGCTTGCTGTCGTGAGATTGGCCCGCTGGATACTATAACGGGCCTTGGGAAAGGTCGGAACGAGGCGACTTCCCTCCGCTCGAACCCCGCCCCCCACATGATCAAAGTGAAGGTGGGTGAGGATGACCTCGTGGATATCATCAGGACCCAAGCCATGTTCGTTGAGGGACTTAACAAGGGTGGGTCCGTTGGGATTGATATTAAACATCTCAGCAAACTTGGCCCCAAGTTTCTCTCCAAATTTCAGAACAAAATCGGCGCCGTTACCGCAATCAATCAGAATATTCTGACCAGGGATTTTAAAAGCAAAGCGCGAGCTTCCATCAAAATCCGATTGCTCGCATCGGCCGGATTTGTTCGTTCCCAAAGAACCTTTGGGACGGTTCCGAACATAGCTCCACCGTCAAGTCCGAATTGACCTGTTAGGAGGGGGATGATTTCGTAAGGTCCAACTTTAAGATTTATTTTTTTAACCTTCTGGTCAATCTTCATGAGTGGACTCCTTTGGGGATTGTGGGGATTTTTCATCTGCGGAGAAACTAGGAGACTGGTCGAATTCGATATTTGGGTTTACGGTTTTGACCCATGTTTTATAATCAAGGTAAACGTCTTCGATCGGTCCAGGTTGATGAACGGGACCAACATGGATTGTGAGAGTTCCTGGCTTTGGCCAATAGGAGCCTTTTGGCATGAGCTCTCGATTGCCATCTAAATAAAGAAACAGAATCGGAGTTTTTGTCTTTCGCGAAAAAAGCCCAACTCCTCTTTTAAATTCCTGAATCTTGCCATCACTGGACCTTGTGCCTTCAGGAAACAAGATCAACCAAATCTTTTCCTGTCCTGTGAGAAGCTTAACGATGAGGTTGATAGCTTCGCCCTTGCGATCTTTGCGATCAATGGGAATCGCTCCAAGGCAATGTTGAGAGAAAAAGGTAAAAAAAGGGTTGCTGAAAAAATAGTCCTTAGCGGCAGCAATATATAAATTAACCCAGTAGCGTTTTGGAATTGAAGCGGCAATTGAGGTGGCATCTAGATGGCTTGAGTGATTTGAAATCACGAGCATCTTTGGATACTGTTTAAAGAGATCGTGGTAATTCTGGCCTTTGATTTTTAAACGAATGTAAAACTTAAATACTATTTGTTGGAGGAATACTGACCACAAAAGGCGAAAAAAAATACTCGTGAGATCAAGCTGCCGTGTAAAAAGCGGTAAATGCTTAAGATAGGTTGGAAGGCGGGTCCATTGCTCATTTTCATAGGTCCAATCCTTCATGAAATAGCTCGCATAACATAATAGTACAAAGGTGCGACAAAAATTAACCGATCCATTCGATGGAGGAAGTCTCCACGGCCCAAAATAAAGGATCCGACGATTCGGACTCCAGCATCTCGGCGAACGACTGACATGACCAAATCACCCCAAAGGCCGCCGAAAGAAGCTATGAGTCCGGTCGTATACCAATAGAGGTCAGACTGATCGGGGAGAAGCTGTCTCATCACAAAGGCCAGGGCTAAGGTCAAAGAGACCGAGACAAGAGTACTCCCCAAAGTTCGCTTGGGATCAATCAATGGAAAAAGGCGCCAGCTTTTGAAATATCTTCCAATGGCAAGATTCGTGTTGTCGCAAAACTCAGTTAAAATGATCAAATACATAATTTGGTAGAGTCCGGTGGGATATCGTAAAAGCAATCCCAGGTGCATAAAAGACCAACCCAAAAAAATAAAGCCCAACAGGGTTAACGAAATATACTGAATCATTCTCTTGTAGTTATTGCGAATCAGCGGCACGAAACAGCAAATTCCAAGGACAATCAGTGGCATAACATTATAAATATCTAGACGATCTAGATAACTGCATAGGGCTAGGCCCAAAATTCCGGCATAGCAAATCAAAACAAAGACACTTTCCTGATAGAGGCCCATGATTTTGAAAAAAGCTTTGGCGCCATAGATTGCAATGACAGATAGGCCAAAGACCGGCCAAGGCGAAGGCAGACCAAAAAGGATAAATAGCGCTGGTCCTGCAATCAGCCAGTGGCTTATGCTGGCCCACGCGCTCATAAAATAATGATTTTTCGACGCAACAGAAAACCAAAATTCCAGAGGAAAAAATTATGGATAAAACAATTATTGCTGTTCGTCGGTAGACCGGGTCGGCCCAGGCTGCACTCATGTGGGGTTCTCCAAATCTATTTTGTAATCCTTAATTTTTTTATAGATACTAGATCGCGAAATTTTTAGGAGCTGAGCCGCGGCATCAATATCAGGATCTACTTGAAGAGCTTGTCTAATGATCTCAGTTTCAAATTGTTCGCAGAGTGCAGCCAGTCCGAGGGCCAAGTTCAAGCTTAGGCGCGGGCTCAGCGTGCCGAAACTCTTTGCAGAATTTGGCTGTGGAATGAGCAGAGCTTCCACGTCCTCCTTGCGAATCAAAGGGAGCGGCGAAACAAGACTGAGTTGTTCGCAAATTCGCTGAAGTTCACGAACATTCCCGGGCCAATCATAGTTGAGCAGGGCTTCGCTTCCATCAGCGGTGAATTTCTTATTCCGACGGGGTTTTTCGATCTCTAGAAAAAACTCAGAAAGCTCGAGAACATCTTCCTTTCGTTCTCTGAGCGGAGGTAACTGGAGCCGTTGAGAAGCCAATCTAAAAAACAAATCTTCTCGAAACTGAGAGTCTCGAACCATCTGTTGAAGACTTCGGTTGCTCGCTGCAATGACTCTGGTTTGAACCTTAATTATATCTTTGCCACCAACTTTTCGAATTTCGCCGTTCTCAAGAAATCGCAGGAGTTTTGCCTGATTGGTCAGACTGAGGGCTTCGATTTCATCCAAAAAAAGATCTCCACCGTGGGCGGCTTCTATCAGGCCGATTTTATTGGTGTCAGCTCCAGTGAAGGCTCCTTTCACATGACCAAACAATTCACTCTCGAAAAGAGCTTCCGGCAGGCTGGCCATATTTATTGAAATCAGTGGTCGTGCCGGTTCCTGCTGATGGAGAAGGCGGGCCACGACTTCTTTTCCAGTGCCGGTTTCGCCCTCAAGTAGGATGGGTTTTTCCTCGCCCTTAAGGTCAGCAATTTTTTTACGAATTCCCAAAGAGGCAGCGCTGTGTCCAATCCATCTATACGCCTGCCCACGATCAATGTTGTCGATGAGGCGAAGGTTCCAAAGCGCGGCAATCTTATCAAGCACCATGCGCAATTCTTCAGCAGAAAGTGGCTTTGCTAAGAATCGTTGGGCTCCAGCTTTCAGGCAGAGCTCCATAAGTGAGCCCGCGATTCATGTCACCGGAAATCGCGACAATTTCAAGTTGGGGCTGACTGCGGGCAAGCCTTTCAATAACCTTGAGGCCCGCAGGATTTGTGAGGTCACCAAAAAGATGCATATCTACAAAGGCCGCATGAAAAAATCGTTCAAAGGGAACATGATTGGGATCTTGAACCCCATACACATTCCACTCTTTTGGAAGACATAACTTAAGAGCTTGGTGGATCAATGGATCGTCATCAACGAGGAGAAGATGAAAAGCTCTAGTCGATTGCAAAGAGTTTTTTGAGTTCACCTGTGAGGCTGAGTTTTTTTCTGATGTCATCGCGGAATTGTCCCCTTGTTTCTTGAGAAGCGGGAGTCTTGGTGCGTAATGTTATATTCAGGACATTATATTCGCAGTGTTATATTCAGGGTGTTAATTTCGTCCTGTTATATTCGTCGCGTGACAGTTCTCTACTGACTCTGGGATACAGGGTTTATGACTAATATACTTCTTGTTTAAAATGTTCATCCCGTGGCTAAGGAACGACTTGAATCTGAGGGATACAAAGTCAATCTGATTTCTTATGCTCCCTCCGAGGCAGAATTAATTGAGCTTTTACCGAAGTACCAAGTCCTTGGACTTCGATCGAAGACTGAAGTGACCGCCCAGGTGATTGAGAAAAATCCCCATCTTCTGACTATTGGCGCTTTTTGTATTGGGACAAATCAAATTGATTTAAGAGCAGCAAAGTCACTGGGCGTGCCTGTCTATAATGCACCTCACTCTAATACTCGTTCGGTCGCAGAGCTGGTCATTGCTGAAATGATAGCCTTGTCTCGTCAGCTTGGTGACAGAAACACAAAGGCCCATTTGGGAGAGTGGATTAAGTCGGCCGATGGATCTCGCGAAGTTCGAGGCAAGACCCTAGGAATTGTCGGCTATGGACATATTGGCAGTCAGCTTTCTATTTTAGCCGAGAGCCTAGGACTTCGGGTAATTTTTTATGACATTTTGAAGAAACTTCCCCTTGGCAATGCGACTATGGCGAAAAATTTGGCAGAGGTTTTCGAGGTGTCTGACTTTGTGAGTCTGCATGTGCCGGAGACTCCAGAAACGCGCAATATGATCACGAAACGCGAACTAGCTTGGATGAAGAAAGGAAGTTGTTTGATTAATGCCTCCAGGGGGACAGTCGTTGTTATTGAGGACCTTGTGGTGGCCTTGAGATCTAATCATTTAGCGGGCTGTGCAATTGACGTTTTCCCTATGGAGCCCTCATCGAATAAAGAAAAATTTATCTCGCCTTTACAGAATATTCCCAACGTGATTTTGACTCCCCATATTGGGGGGAGTACCGAAGAGGCTCAGTATGCGATCGGGATGGAAGTGGCCGAGAGTTTTCGCAGATATCTCAAAATTGGTTCAACCTCAGGAGCAGTGAATTTTCCAAACGTCGATTTGCCTTTGGGACAAAAAGCATCGCGGGTGCTCAATGTTCATCGCAATGAACCTGGAGTTTTGGGTGAGATCAACGGTTTGATTTCCAAGGCAGGCGCGAATATCCAAGCTCAGTTTCTGTCAACTGATGAAAAAATTGGATATCTGGTGATGGACCTTGAGGTTCAAAATGTCTCCGAGTTGGCAAAAGAAATTCAAGGTCTCAAGCGAAGCTTGCGAACTCGGGTCCTTTAGGTTGAACGAGTCCTTCAATTATGATAATTTATCTCGTTTAATGCCAAAAATGAGCATCGGTGCGTCTATTCTGTTTCAAACAGGATTCGTCTAGGGCCGCTGGGCATGAGCCAAAGTTCAATAATTTTAGGCAGGAGAGAATTAGATTGAATGGGACATTTTTTGCATTTGGATTTTTTGAGAATTGCTGGCTTGGAATTTAGAGTTGCTGGCATTTAAACAGAGGAGTTAAAGGTGGAGTCTCAGCGCGACCCCTCATTTCAAAGTGTCTATCGGTTAGGTCGGTTTTTGGGAATCTTCGTTCTGTTTGCCGTCGGATTGGTGTTTCGGTTTGGGATTGCCAATGAAACCAGAATAGAGTCGGACTGGGCTCCCAACCTAGGTAATCCCACCATCGCCTTGGCAGTACTAAACCAGAGAATACAATCCATCGAGTCTTCAGAAAATAAAGATTACCGCGAAAAAATTGATTTCTTTGCAACGACCACTGTTGGTCATAACTATAGTCGACGTCATATGCTCAGTTTTTTGGTCTTGCTGGAGCAACACTCAGACACGCTCTTCGTTGTTCAAGCTATGAAGGAATATGAAATCGCCACCTTCAGAGCTAGTCTTAAGAAGGCAATGCTGGAAGAAGATTTTAGAGCCCGTTTTGATGAGTTTTTGGTTCTACTTGGACAAGTTCGAGGAGGGATAATACTTCAGCTTGTAAACTCGCAAACTCTTGAGAAAAATCAAATTGAAAAACTGACCAAGAGGCTCAGCAACCTGACAGATCCATATAGGATCGCGAGCGAGATTGTCAAATGGCAGGGAGCGACGACCAATGCTGCCGTGTCAGGAATGTTTTGCAGAAATCTTCTTTATAGGAATACACTTTAGAAGTATTTTTGGATGTGACTTGCAAGTTAACTAAACAATTTTCCTGGATTAAGAATTCCCTGGGGATCGAAGATCTTCTTGATTCCCTTCATGATCTCAATCTCGACGGGACTGCGCGTGTAGGTGAGGAAAGATCTTTTTGTTAACCCCACGCCGTGTTCTGCTGAAATGCTACCATGATACTTTTGGACAGTGGAAAAAACGAGGTTGTCGACTTTCTGACACTCTTTGACGAAAGCTTCCTTAGTGAGGCCTGGTGGGCGCAAAATATTAATATGTAGATTTCCGTCCCCGATATGTCCAAACCAAATGACTTCCCATGTGGGATAGGCCTCAGCAAGGATTTTGTCCAAATCCACAATAAAACCTGGAACCTTTGAAATGGGAACTGCGATATCATTTTTATAAGGAGAATAGTTAGAAAGAGATTCACTAATATCTTCTCGGTATCGCCAGAAGGATCGAAGTTGCTCATCGGATTGGGACATTGACCCATCCGTCACCCAGCCTTTGTCTAGGCATTTTTCGAACACATCTAAAATTTGTGCCTCGTCTTCTGATGATCGTTTTTCAACTTCAACGACTAGATAAAAAGCTGACGGCGCGGGAAAGGGTGGTGGAAGGCCTGTGCTTTTCAGGACATAGCCGAGGGCTTTTTCCGAGAACATCTCAAAGGCAATAAGATTAGTTTGAGCCTTAAAGTGCGCAAAGACCTCCATCACTTGATCCAGGGACGGCACCGCCAGGACGAGGACTTGCACGTCGACTGGGGTTGTGGTCAGACGAAGCGTGGCCTCCGTTACAAAACCAAGCGTGCCCTCGCTGCCAATTAACATGTGTTTCAAATCGTAACCGGTTGCATTCTTAACAAGAGATCGCCCAAGTTCCAGGACGTCGCCAGTTCCTGTGACGACAGTGAGATTGGCGACCCAATCCCGAGTGAGTCCGTAGCGGACGACCTTGATTCCGCCGGCGTTAGTGGCAATATTTCCGCCGATTTGGGACGAGCCGCGAGCGGCGAAATCGATCGGGTAGAAGAGATTTTTTGAAGCCGCAAATTTTTGCAAATTTTCGGTGACGACACCGGCTGGCAGGTGACAGTCTGTTCAATTGGGTTGAAGGCGGTAATTTGATTCATTTGATCAAAACTCACTACAACTTCATTGGCCAGGGCGCAGGCTCCACCACTTAGACCTGTGCGACCTCCTGATGGAATTAAACCTATTTTATGTTTGTTTGCCCAGCGGACGATTTGAACGACTTCCTCTGTGGATCTCGGGAAGAGAACTGCGGACGCTTTGATATCAAAATAGGTGGTCCAGTCTTTGCCATAAGCCAGGGTTTCGGCAGGATCTGTTTTAATTTGCTCTGAGCTGAGAAAAGTAATTTCCGAAATTGGATTCATTGACTGTTGTCCTCTAAAAATGTGTCGACCGAAAGGTGTCAGCCGAGAAAGTTCTAACTAAAATAAACGAGGTTTTGCTTTTTCCTTTATTGTTCTGATTCTAAAAAAGGCATAGGCGGGGCAGACTCCCCACGCGCTCGTGATTAACAAATAAAAGCCTAGGGCAGACCAGAAGGGTCCGCCAATGATAAAATAAATGCAAAGCAGGACGCCAAAAAATAAAACGAAGGGTTCGATCCCAAACGGCCAGGTTGCATTTCATACTTACTTCACAAGTTCCTGGAGTTCCCCGGTCTGGTACATTTCGGTCATGATATCACTCCCACCAACTAACTTCTGGTTAACGTAAAGCTGTGGAATTGTCGGCCAGTTTCCAAATTCTTTGATCCCTGCCCGGAGGGCCTCATCTTCAAGGACGTTGACCCCGTGAAATGGGACATCGAGATCATCGAGAATTGCGCAGGCGCGGGCCGAAAAACCACATAAAGGATACTGTGGGGTCCCTTTCATAAATAGGACGACTCGGTTTTGTTGTAGGATCGATTGAATTTTTTCTTTAATAGGGGTTTGAGACGTTGATTGGTTAACTCCAGATGCGGTCATTGGGGCTCCTAAATTGTGAGGTTGGTTATTGGGGAGGCTTTCGCTGAGTTGATAATTGTAGCATAGATTTTATAAGCTTTGAGTCTTAATTGAAAGAGCATGAACTTCTCCGGTTTTTAGCTCCGAATCAAAGCAGGCCATAACGGATTTGTGCTGTTCGATTCTCGAAAGCCCTTTAAAAAGAGCACTCTGCATAGAGACTTCCCAATGGTTGGAAGTTCCGGTAAGGTCAATCACTTCAATCTTGGCTTGAGGGTCAAAATCTCTCAATCTTTGTTTCATTTGTTGTAATGTCATGCCAGGCTTTGTAACAGAGAAAAGTGGTGGGGGCAAATGATAGCCATCCTCAAGAGGGTTTAATGCAAAAAAAAGAGTCTTCAAATTGGCTTAAAAAATTAATGCAGAGGGTAAATGATCAGTCGTCTCATCGATCATACACTCGATCGCTCAGTCAGGGTTTGTTGACCTGTGCTATCCTGCTTGGACTTAATCTTGGCTTTTTTGCGATTCTGCGGATTGCATTTCTTTTTTGGAATTGGGCCCAGTTTCAGACCTTGAGCGTCCCAGAGCTTGGACGCGGTTTTCTTTTGGGTCTGCGATTCGACCTGGCGGCTGCGTTGATTTTGTTGAGTCCTTGGCTGCTTCTCTCATTGATTCTGACCGCCGGAGCTCGAGGCCGGAAGATTTCGGAAATGCTTTTTTCTGGCTGGTCATTCGCGCTTTACACTTCTCACCTTACCATTTTGGGTGCTTAATATTATTGATATTGAGTTCGTCAATTTTGTGGGACGACGATTTACGGCAGGGTCCCTGTTTATTTTTCGTGAGTTTCGGGGCGGCGGAGCTCAAAGTTTTATCACTCCCTATTGGCACTGGATTATAGCGGAACTTTTGGTGCTTTATTTTTTCTATCGGGTTCAATGGAAGTTCTGGCGACGCACCCCTCGGCCGACGAAAACCCACTGGGTTGGGTTCAATGTGATTATTTTAATTCTTGCAGTGATTGGGGCGCGTGGGGGACTTCAGAAAAAACCACTGAGTTTTGTTCACGCAAATATTTTTGTAACGCCATTGCAAAACAACCTTGTCTTGAATTCTAGTTTTACAATTTTGAGGAGTCTCAAAAAAGAGACCCTGGCTCGCGAATCATTTTTTCAAGACCAAAATCAATTGAGAAATCTTTTGAACGGATTCAATCTCGCACCATCACTCTTGGAAGGGCAGCGGCCATGGCTCAATGGGGGCGCCACGGATGCGAAACCGAATATTGTCATTTTGATTCTGGAGAGTTTTGCTCTTGAATATATGGGGCCTCCCTTAAATCAAGGGCCAGGATTTACTCCCTATTTGGACAAAATGATTAGCCAAGGTCAAAACGAAGGGACAAGTCTATTTTTTGATCGAGCCTATGCAAACGGTCGACGCTCCATTGAGGGTATTGCAGCGATTTACGCGGGAATTCCCTCGATGATGGATGAACCATTTATTTCCAGCGAATTTAGTTCTAATTATTTTGTCGGTCTTGGGTCTTTGCTCGGCGGGGTCGGATATCATACCAGTTTTTTTCATGGGGCAGATAACGGAACTATGTATTTTGATTCGTTTATGAAAAGCGCCGGGGTTCAAAATTATTTTGGAGCCAAGGACTATCCCAAGGCCCAGGATCATGACGGAGCCTGGGGTATTTTCGATGAGCCTTTTTTAAAGTTTTTTGGCGAAAAACTCTCATCATTTCCCCAGCCCTTCTTTGCTGGTTTGTTTACCTTGTCGTCTCACGCTCCTTATGCAATTCCTGAGAAATATAGAAACAAATTCCCGCCTGGACCATTAGAGATTTCGGCCTCGATCGCGTACTCCGATTTTGCCTTGAGTGAATTTTTTAAAGAAGCAGAAAAACAAACCTGGTTTAAAAATACAATATTTATTCTCACGGCGGATCACACTCAGAAGAACTTCCGGCCAGAGTACGTTTATATTCGTGGAATGTACCAGGTGCCTTTGATATTTTATGCCCCGGGGTATGCTTGGCCAAAGACTGACACTCATCAGCTGGCTCAGCATATTGATGTTTTGCCGACGATCGTCGATATTTTGAATCTCAGGAGTGAGTCTTCAATTCTGCTTGGTCGCTCGCTTTTTGTCCCTGGGGAAAAAACAATTTCAAATTTCTTGGAGCCTGGCTTTTTGGCGGTCAGTGATGATTATTTCTTGTTATGGAATCGCCCGCAGGCACCAGTGTTGTTTAGTCATAAGGACCCGCTTCAGAAGAGTCCGATCACTGATCAGCCGGCGATTCAAACTCATCTCGAAGACCGTCTCAAGGCGAGTCTTCAGTATTTCTCTGAGGGGCTTTGGGATCAGAAGCTCTATTTTCCTAGTCGCTGAGGCAGTCGAGGCAGATCAATTAATGCAACAGAACCCTGTTGTGCCTGGATTCATTATGAATATTGGTTGATATAATTGAACATTCAGATTCATAATGGATTCTCGTCTATTCGTCTTAAAAGGCGGAGTCAATCTTCGGTTTTTTTTTAAAGGTCCACGTTATTCAGAATATATGGATTTGGATGTTTTGGGAGGCTCTGTATCAGCTCAGCGATTACAAGTTTTGAGTTCATCCAAATGAATCCTAAATATATGACTTATGGAATAGATTGGATTGCGGCAGGGGAGAGTTATGGGCTCGCCACCGCAGAAAAAGCCCTCATTGACTGTTTTTATATTTCCACCCGAAAAGGAAATCGTTTTTTAAATTTGCCAGAGGTCGACCTTGGTTCTATCAACAGAAAAAAGTTCCTGCACCTGTTAAAAAAGCATAATTTTCCAGAACCCATCAATACCAAAATTAAACTGTTTTTTGCTGGGTTGGAAAAAACAGAAAGAACCGACCAAAGGCCCGTGTCAGGGCCGCCGAAGGTCCGGTTATAAAGTTGTGCTGATTACAAGATCGAAACTCTCATTTAGAATTTAACTTTGAGATGGTCCATGAATAGGTCGTTCAGTCGAGGGAGACTCTAATATGAAGTCGATCGTGTTATTTGTGTTGTGTTGTATGGTTGGGGTTTTGGGAAATGCTAAATCAAAGGCCAAGATAGATGTGTCGGATGCCTTTCTGACCTATGCTCAGTTTCAGGCGCTGACTCCGACAGAGCGTATTTCATATATTAAAGATGTGCGCCAGTTTGTTTATAACCTGACAAAAGAGAATGATTTTTTTGCTGGGAGCCATCAGGGCAAGGCCCTTTACGCGATGATAAACCTGTTCCAAGCTGAGGCCTGGGCTGAAACTGCTGGGTCGGTTACAGTTACAAATCGTGAAGGAAAAGAAGAGCCAACGCTGACGGCGACGGAGACGGACACATCAAATCGGACGCAGCCTTCAGGCCAAGACCCTACAAAAAAGGATGAAGGGGGTTGGTGGGGGACCCAACCGCCCGCGCCTGTTGTGGGCGGCGAGTTGAGGAAGGTTTCTCCTCAACCATCTGTCACTGAGCCGGAAAAGCCCTCAGAATCCGCAGCCCCCACTGAACAGAGCAATGGTGGTGGTGGGTCACAAGCTACAACTGAAACCACCCGGCAACAGCCCACAAGTCCAACTGCGATCAGTCCTGCACAGGCCCTCGCAAATAAATGGGCTGCCGAAGATATGGATCCAAAGAAGCCTTGTCCAGGGGTCAGGTTAGCAATCTGTCGAGACTTACCAACAAAGACCTCGTGAATTTGATTGAGGCCGGGATCCGAGCTTGCACAGCCCCTGCAGTCGATGTGGGGAAGCGACCAGAAAAGTTGAACTATCGTGGCGTTTATCGGCCGGCTGCCGCGGAAAATTTTGTTGCAGTTACTGCTGAACTCGAGCGTCGCTCTGGTCTGAATTACAATGCTAGGGAGCAGGAGGATCTTGGCCAAGCTGTATTTCTTATGCGTGGAGCTCTGAAGGAGTTTAACGATCCTATGCACCAGCCCCCGAAAGGGACCTATGATGCAGGTAAAATTGAGACTTCTGTGAGCCGAATTGATGCTCTTGTGAAGAAAGTGGAATCATCTGATGTTGGACGAGGGGCAAGAGTTCCAGACCGAGCCGCTCGACCGAGGGAGGAATCCATGGCGAAAAGAGACCGACCGGCTCAAGCGAAGGGGCAGCCCTTGGTGAAAAATGATACGGTGAAAGTTTCAACGACCACGGACAGTGAACGATGCATTTCAGCAGGATTTGTTAATAAGAGGAATCACTTAGGCCGGTGTCCTTTTGTTAAAGAGTTGCCCCAAGAGACATTCTTTGAGGAAAGGATCCATCAAAGTTTGCCTGTGCTAAGAAGTTGGAAGTCATGTGTAATCCATTTTTATATGGATTCGTGAGAGATTGTGAGGGTTCTAGGTCGTCGATGATTTGTCGACGTGCCCCTCTTTGTGTTACGGCAAGCAATGCTGCGAATGAGGCTTGTATTAAGGCCGCGGGTGATCAAAAGTCATTACTGAATGTGCGTGATATCTGGGAGTCGAAGCGGGGCGAGGCCCTTTATGAAGATTTTGTTAGCTCGATCAACAAGCTCTGTAATAATCCAAAGGAAGGATCCAGAGCAAATCGCAGAGATGTGGAAAAGACTTGTGTTAGTGCAATGAAGGTGTTGTCTGATACGGTTCATCAAAATTACAGACCGACATCGAGTGCAGGTACCCCGGCATTCCAACAAACCAACATTTCAATTCCCAAGGACGAGGATGATCCTCGAGATCGCAAGGCAAAAGAATCAGGCTCGACAAAATAGACACCCGCGAGGCTTCCATATACCCCCAAAGGTTCCCGCCACCAACCTGGTCGATTGCTCGCCGTCGCGGCGGACTCTCTTGCTTAGCTAGCTTTGACGGCCAGTAGGTTGTGTCCACAGTCCCCGCAAAATTTTTGCTGGGGTTGGGTGCCGGCGCCGCATTGGGGACAAGCATTTTCGTTTGGCTTCTTTTTCTTTTCTTCTTTTTCATTTATGTCGACGAAACCTTTTTCATTCCATTTGTCGATTTCGCGAAGTATTTTCCATGCATAAAACGTATGCTTAACTTCCTTGACCTCGAACTCTAGACGAACTTGTTTATTTTCGAGGGCTCGGCGTTTTGGTCATCACACCTTTGTTTTCCAGGCGAGTGAAATGATCCCCAAGGAGGGTGACGCCAAGTTCTTCTTTAACAGTCTCTGTGAGGAGATTGTAGTCAATCCCCAAGACTCCGAATCGATCCGGTGTTTCGGTTTCACTTTGCTTAAGAATCAAGGCGGTCAGCTGGGCAATAAAGTCATCATATTTCAGGAACTCGCTCTTGCCCGGCTTGTAAAAATAATATTGAAAATATTCGTAAAAACCCTCGACAATTCCTAAGTCATAGAGCACGACCTCTTGGATTTCCTCGGGACCTTCGGGGTTATCAATTGATTTACCCATATTGAAGTGACCCTGTTTTAATTTGACTAGAATATTCAGGGCTTGTTCAATTCTTTTTGGCGACTGTCCGAGCACCCGTTGGGCGTATTGTCGGAGCATGGGCCACTTGATTTCAGTTTTGCCGTCTTTGAGTTTTTGGCCTTTGTGGTTCACTGTGTGAAAAATTGAGGCAAAAACTTGAGGGACAACCTCATCGGGGCAGGGCATGGCCTCTTTGTCCTGTTTGTTGGATTTCACTTCCGTCAGGGCCAGCTTCAGGCGCTCGGCAAGACTTCGGAGCATTATCTTCACAAACTGGGGTGCAGCATCGTATTGCCCTTTGATTGTTTCAACAGGGACCTCGAGGGTTTTGGTTTCACTGGTCGCCATGGCGGAAAAGCTATGGGTTTGCTGTCCTAAGAGGGCGGTCTCACCAAGGAACTGGTTGCTTCCGAGTTGAAAGAGGTCGATATTTTTCTTTCCTTTAATTGAGCACTGACTGACTCCACCTGATTGGATAAAAATAAGGGACTGAATTTTATCACCGTCTTTAAAAAGGAATTCGCCTTTTTTGTAAGTCTTTTGGAGCGACATCTCTGACCTCTAGGAAAAGGGTTTACTTGACAACAATCGGCCAAATGAAAAAGAAGCTTGAATTGACGGAGGTCAGTTTTCCGGATAGTCCCACTAGACCATAGTGGAGGTTTGTTTTGGAGATTTGTGGTGGGTGATTCTTTCTTTTTCGTTCCAGCCTCACTTGAACATCAGAAGCGAGAAAAATCCAAAGCCAAGGACCTTAGAAAAACGCAGTGGTGGAAGAGTCAACTTGGGCGAGGCGTCTGTGCCTATTGCTTGGGCAAGTTTGGTCCTCAGGAGCTGACTATGGATCACCAGATTCCAATTGTTCGTGGTGGCCTTACTTCCAAGAAGAACTGTGTTCCTTGCTGCAAGGATTGTAATAGCAAAAAGGGCTCGAAAACTCTGTCTGAGATGGCCATGGAAGAATTTGAAAGTAAGAAATAATTAGGTTTTTAAAAAGATAACGCGAAGCCGCTCAATGGGGCTCAGATGCAAAAGGACTTGATTCTTTTTCTTTTGGTCCTGTTAATCTATAATCTAAGGTCTAGAATCCAATGCAGAAGTGAGAGTTTTAACGTGAGTAAAATTACTAAAAGTAGTACGGCTGAGTATTTTGCAAAGAATTTACAACAGGTTGGCTTTTCTTCGCCGCTGAAGGCAGTTTTGACAACTTTGAAAGAGGCCGTTGATAATTCACTCGATGCTTGTGAGGCTTCAGGAATTCTGCCGCACCTAGTTATTGAAGTGGCTAAAGTTGGAAGTGGTTCCACTAAAAATACTGACTTGATCAAGGTTGTTGTGGAGGACAATGGTCCAGGAATTGAGCAAAGTGATATTGCCAAAGTTTTTGGAGAGTATTTAGCTTCCTCGAAATTTGGGAGGGGGCAGTGCTCCCGCGGGCAGCAGGAATTGGAATTTCGGCCGCAACAACTTGGGCGCAAATGACAAATGCTCGTGGTGTCGTGGTGCTCTCCAAAAAAAAAAGTATGCGCAAAGCAATTAGCGGTCAGGTGGATGTTGACATTAAGTCAAACACTGGAGTCTTTAAAAATAAAGAAAGTGTTGATTGGGAAGTGCCTCATGGAACTCGGGTCGAGTTCTTGATTGATGGGCGAATTCAAATGAATGGAGATGGCGGGCTTGTGACCTATATTGAGGGAACAGTTCTCGTCAATCCACACCTAACGATTAAATACAAACTGCATGATCAAGACTGGATCACCATCGACAGAGTTCTCCACGAAGTGCCAGAGATGCCCGAGGCGACCCTCCCGCATCCTCATACTTTTAAGTTGGGTGAGTTTATGACTCACGCGACACTTTTTGGGAAGGTCACCTTAGTTAATTTTTTGAAAACTGGTTTTTCCCGAATTTCTGATCAGTCAATTAATGATTTTGTTAAAAACGGATTGCTAAAGCCGCTTTTGACAAAATCGTTACCAACGTTGACAGAAGAAGATTTTAAAAAAGTCTTTGTTGCTATACAGGCGACAGAGCTCATGCCGCCTTCGACCAAATCAGTGTTGACAGTGGGTGAAGAAGCTCTCTCAAAGTCAATTCAGAGATTGGGACAAGTTGATTTCTTCTCTGTGGTGACTCGGAAGCCATGCATCTGTGATTTCAAACCAGTGGTGGTTGAAGTGGCTCTGGCCCGATTTATCAATAGAAATTTACAATCAGATGAACCTGTGCAGCTTTTGCGGTTTGCAAATCGTGTCCCCTTACAATTTGATAAAGCTGGTTGTGCAATCACTCGGGCCATTGAGTCTGTCAATTGGAAGTCCTATGGTTTGCAGCAGCCAAAGGATAGTCTGCCGATTGGGCCTTTTGTTTTTGCGGTGAGCGTCACTTCGCCATTTATTAAGTTTAAGAACGCCTCTAAAGAGACGATCGATGCCTCGGATGAACTTGTTGAAGAAATTCGCCGAACGTCCATGCAGGCGGGTCAAAAGTTGGCCCGGCATATTCGAAAAGAATTCAAAGAAGCAGATCTCGAGCGAAAACTTGCTCATATTGAGCTCTTTGGCCCAATTCTGGTTGAGAAACTCGTCGAAATCGTTGGCGCCAATGAGACCAGAAAATCCAAAGCCACAGAGGGTTTGCGAAAACTTTTGGGACGAGATTCAGAGGCTGCCATCGCTGATCTAGAGGAAGCCGAAAGTCGTCTGAAGGCGCAAAAAGATAAAGAGGCCAAGAAATCGGGTCAGGAGAGTGGGTCTCAGGGGTTGAATGAGGCGGCGATAGAAGACGAGCGGCAAACGACCGAGAAGACCACAGAGAAAACGACTGACAAAACTACCGACAAGACAACGGATAAAGCTGCAGAGCGATCGACAGAGAAAACGACCGAAAAGTCAACCGAAAAAACGACAACAGCCAAGGCCTAATAGAAAATGTGTCTGACTCAATGACTAGATGAAGGAATAAAAGTATGGCGAAGCTCCTGAGTGTTCGTGAGTTAAAAATTGATATTCCAAAAGAAGCGAAAATCATCGCTGATAAGATGTTAAGGGACCTAGAAAATTCCAAGCGTCCGGTTTTGGAGGCTGTCAAAACGACTCTCGACAATTCTTATTACAATTCAAAGGTTGGATATCTAACTCCAGGGGACAAAAAAGTACGGACTGAACTTAACGTGAGCTCGGTTCAGAAGTTGGCTCGTGTGGTTTTTTTATTAGAAATTATTTTAAGAAATTTGGACATTGGCTCAGTCAATACCAAAAGGGAATTGTACTATATCTGTAAGGGTTTGATTCGGGGAAATAAGAAATACAAACCTCTGGATTTCGAGGATCAGGTCGAGTCTGACTCAATTATTGATTTTATTGGGGACATGCTCGAAGTTTACAGAGAAGAACTCAACTGTTTTGCCAATGAACGGGGAGGGCAAACCTACTCCCAACAATTGGTCGTCACTGAAACTCTTTCAGATGGAACAAAGGCCACGATTGATTTGTCAACTTTGGGGACCGCACCTTTTCAGCCAAAGAATAAGCCTCAAGCTCTGCGGCTCAAAGCAAAGAAAAAAATTGATTTCTGTTTAATCATTGAATCAGAGGGTACGGCTAATACCCTAGTCAATATGGGATTCACCAAGAGGAATAATTGCATTCTGATGGGGGCCGGAGGGGTCCCTTCAAATGGGGTCAGAGGTTGGTGTAAGTTGATTCAAGAAGAGCTAGAGATTCCGATGTTCTTTTTTGGCGATTTGGACGCCTATACGATGCAAAATATATTTAGAACTCTGAAGGCCGGTTCGGCAGCGTCGTTGATTCGAAATGCCAACTTTTCGGCGCCCGAAGTGAAATTTCTTGGGGTCTTGCCCGAGGACGTGAGAAAGTATGATCTCCCTCATTATAACGTCAAGGAATCAGACCCGGTCGAAGCGCGCGCTCTCAAAAAAGCTAAAGACGCACTTGAAAATGACCCATTTTTTTTAGATAAGAAAAACAAAGGGCTTGCTGATATTCTCAGGTGGCTCATAAAAAAAAAAATACGTTGCGAGCAGCAGAGTTTCTTTTCTGTGGATCCAAAAGATCCAATAAAAACAGAAAAAATCATTCTTGAGAAGATTAGAAACAAATCTTTCGTCTAGGTTTTTGAAACCTCAGCGGGGAATCTGTGTCTTTTTGAAACGTCCAGGATGGAAAAAAAGGCGAGTGTATTTTTTTCGATAAGACTGTCATATAATACGAGCTGTGACTAAATCTTCTTCATTCCTAGAACGATACAAAATAATACGACCATTGACCCAAGGGGAATGGCTAATTTGCTTTTGGCGTCACGGATTCAATCGACTGGGGATGGAGTCGCAGATCTAAGCGGTGAGTCCGATTCATCTTCGCTCGTTGTGGTGAAGAAGGTCAGCGATAGTTATTCGACAAATGTAGACTTTGTGAAGATGTTCAAGCGCGAGGCCGAAATCTCACTATTGGCCAAACATCCAAATTTGGTGAGGGCTCTAGAAACTGGAATTAGCAAAAGTGAAATGTTTATCGTTCTTGAGTATATTGACGGAATCACATTGAACGAGTTGCGAAAGAGGATGATTGATCAAGAGGGGTCTATCAATCTTAATTTGACCTTCTATGTCTTGAAGGAGATTTCGCGGGGACTTAGTTTCTTGCATAATAGTGTGTCAGAGGCAAACAAAGGGGCTTCGATCATTCACCTCGATGTCAGTCCTCAAAACGTAATGATTGGTCGTCGTGGTGAAGTGAAGTTGATAGATTTTGGAATTTCAAAATCCACAGAGAGTAAAAATTTTAATCAATTGCGCTCTGTTAACGGGAAACTTGCTTATATGAGTCCCGAACAAGCCAGGGGCGAACGTCTAACGCCGGCGAGCGATATTTTCTCCCTAGGCCTGATGCTGATTGAAATGACGACGGGACAAGCGGTCTTTCAAGGGCAGGGAAAAACAAATATTAAGCAAACTCTGACTTCTTGGACGGTGGCGAGCTTCGAGGACTATCTTAAGCTACTTCCTGTTTCGTTGGCACCAATTGCTAAGGCTATGCTTGATCCGATGCCAGAAAATCGTCCAAGAGCATCTGTTTTGGTTCAGGTTTTTCAGAATACATTATTTTTGTTTGATCCAAAATACAATGGCGACTCGTTTCAACAAGAAATTTCGAAATGGATGGACTCTGCAAATGGCGCTAGCGACCAGACGATTAAGACGACACGAGAGCGAACTTCAGGGGCAACGAGCCTGGATTTAGTTCGAGGGGTCGTCATGACTGCAATTGAGAGTGTTCTTCGCTCGCCGCAGAATTTGCCTAAGTTATTTTTGACCACGGCGATTGTGATTTTAGTTTCGGTTGGAATTTCCTATGGAATGAAGAAGAGAGATTTCAAGTCAAAGGGGCGAACTCCGACGGCGCAGGGCGCGTCGAGCCAGACTCCGACGAAGTTGGGTCCTGCAGAGGTTGAACCAAAGAAATGAGGCCTGGATCAAGGTTGGTCGAGTCTGCCTAGAAAGAGCTCCATTTGCTCTATTAGATGAGTCAGGTATACTGGTTTTGACTAACTTTACCTGATAGGGTCTATGTTTCATGCGTGTTTCCGTCGTTATCAATTCGAAGGCCGGGTCGGTGAATGAGAAGCTCATTCGTGAAAAAATCGCAACTGCGCTTTTTCGTTGTGATCTGAATTTTTCAGTGCCCGAATCTTTCTCGGAAATGGGCTTGTTTTTGAAACATGAGATCGAAAATCAATCGGATAATTTAATAGTTTGTGGAGGTGATGGGACCATTAACGCCTGTCTTCAGCAATTGATGCCACTCAATGAAAAGGGGCTGGTGATTCCACCTGTGACTTTGATTTGCTCCGGAACCGCAAATGACTTGGCCAATGAACTTGGAGTGAGTCGACGGATTGAGCGGGCAGCCCGGGGGATTTTGGAAGGGGACACCAAGAAGATCGACATCGTTGAGGTGGTTGCCGAGAAACGAAAAGTATACATGGTGACAAATGGAGGGCTGGGTATTCCTGCCGTGACGGCAGAGCTTGCAAATAGGGTTCGCCAAAGCCTGATAAAGCGAGTCATCGGGGCCGCCGAAAAATCTGGGTGGCCTTGGCTTGGGGAACAGGCTCGAATGGCCGTGCGAGCCCTCGGTTCAGGTTTGTATTCGGTTTTGCTGGTTGAGGCTCTTTTAGAATGGGAGGGTGCTGAATGGGTCGTGGAGATTTCAAACCAAAAGCGTAAGATAGTTACCCAATCTTCATTAATTTTAGTTAATAATCAGCCGTCGATAGGTTCTTCATTCACCCCGGCGCCTTACACTTCCAATTCTGATGGGACTGTGAATATACTCGTTGTGGAAGCAGAAAGTCTGCTGGACAAAGTTGATGCAATTTTAAAAGTACGGCATGGGAGAGTTGATGAACTCAAGGCCTGTGAGTCCTTTGAAGCGTCGGAGATCAAGATTAGATCTTTAACTCAACGAAAGATGACTTTTTTTGGCGACGGCGAAATTTTGTTTAGGGATGTTTCTGAATTGGAGCTTCGCTGTCTCTACCAGGTTATGCCGCTTCTTTTAACCAAATTCTGAATCAGCCATTTTTAAAAACAGCATTTGAAAAGAAAAAAGGTCGAAAGATAAAATGTGAAAAAACAAAATTTGGAAAGACAAAATTCTAAAGAGAAAAAGCCAAAAAAAATATTTGTCACCGGGGGGACGGGTTTCCTTGGGCAAAGAACAGTGGCTCTTCTGCAAGAGCAATTTGCGGTGACAGTATTGACTAGACAAAAAAGGATTCGGGAAATCAATTATCTTGTTGGCGATCTCAAGTCCTGGAATGCGGGATTGATTCAAAATTGCTTAGCCAGGCCAGTATGATGTCATGCTTCATATGGCAGGACTTTATGATCTCCGTGCTGGGCAGGCGGATTCCTATGTTCATAATGTTGTCGCGACCAACCATGCGCTTGCCTTGGCTCAAAGGTTAGAAATACCAAAATTTATTTTCACAAGCTCTGTCGCGGCGTCCATCAATTCGCCTCTGAAACAGGTGAAACCCTATGACTTGCAGTTCACCAGACCCTTTCCAGATTTTTACTCAGAAGCAAAGGCCTTATGTGAGCAGATGATTAATAATTGGTCCGATGGGCCTTCGCTCAAGGTCAATTTGCGTTTGGGTATTTTAACTGGTGATACTCAAACAGGTGAAATTGAACGAATCGATGGGCCCTATCATGCTTATCGTGCCTTTGAAAAGGCACGGACGCTGATTGAAAGATGGCCAGGGTTTCTGCCTTTGCCAGGGGAAGCTAGAAAAAAGATACCCTTTGTCCCTGTGAACGTGGCAGCTGAGGCTATTCGAAGCTTCTGTGAGTGGACGCTTCAGAGTGAAGAAGAAGGGTTCAAAAGTTTTCATTTAGTTCCTACGTCAGGTGTTGGAGTCCGTGAGTTTTACAAGTCGATTTTAAAGAACTTGTTTATTCGGCATCAGAAGGTACTTTTGTTAGAGGGCTGGCCGTCCGGAGTCATCAATCCTTTTGCTGAACACTTACTGAACTTTCCTAAAGAAGAGCTTACTTATCTATTGAGATTTCCAGCCTTTGACACCCAAGCCACGAGATTGATTCTGGGTGAGCGTTGGTGTCCAGAATATACTGAATATGAAAGAACCCTTTGGAGAGGCTATGAAAAGTTCATTTCGAATCGCTGAGATTAGCTATGGACGTTCCCACTGGGATAAGTCCTTTTCCTTTGAGATTGAGGGCACCCGCTTTGATGTGCTTCGAATGGGCGCCAATTTTTCTCTTGAAACGGTGAAGGCAATTATTCAGAATATGAGAAACGAAGTGGACGCATTTGCTTTAACCAGTATTCCTCCAGTGATTAAACTCAATGGTAGGAGCTATGTGCATCGACAATATTTAGAAATCATGAAGATGCCAAGTTCTGTTCCTCTGTGCGATGGGGCCGGGCTTCGAGAGATTTCAAATATAAATTCGTTGGTTCATATGATCGAAGATAAGCGAATTGATCCAGAGCAAGGAATATTTTTTCCGGCGGCGATTCTGAATGTTGAGATTGAGGAGTTTTTGCGAACCAAGTTTGGTCGAAACATCTATTTGGGTGATGCCTATTCTTTGCTGGGTTTACCGCTTTTGTTGCAACCCTTTCCGGGACTGATGTCAATCGCCCAAATAACTTTAAATATAGCGAATTTCAAGGATCTAAGAAAAAATACGCCATTGGCCGAAAATCAAATCAAGCGCCTTGGACTTTCTCGATTAGCAAGCCAGGTCGAAGGAATTCAATATGTCTGCTGTGATTTGCCCTTCCTCCTGTTGTTTGATAGTGCGCTGGACTTTGTCCGCGGCAAAGATGTGATTACGTGGTCGCACCACCAGCGAATGGAGAAGGAATTGAGTTTCTATTCGCCTCGCAGCATAATCAATTTGTTTCCTGAGGAATACAAGTATTCACCCCACATAAATTACTCTATTTTGGATGCGGCACTTCGCCTGAAGAACAATCGTCAGGCCGCCCTGACTATTGAAGAGTGGGAAAAGTTGCTTGCACCCGAAACTGAAATTCGTCAGTTGGCTCGGAAATTTGTTTTTACAAAAGAAAAGAGTCTTCAAGCGAAAATTTCACATACCTGGAATTCCGTAAGAGCAGAGTTTACGAAAGAAACTCCCCCAGACTTTGCCTTTATCATTCATGCCTTATCTCATAAAGATTTTTCTCATCTTCCTGTCATTGGTCCCTTTGTGCAGAAGATGCCAATCGCTTGGAATGATGGTTTTGATCGATTGATGTCTCATTCGCCACCCCTTGTCTGGGGGCATGTTAGAAATATTCAAAGTATCGCCACAGGCAAAGAGGTGAATGGAATTGTGTACGCCCTCACTTCGACTCCAAAAGTATTGAAGGAGACTGCACTGAGTGAGACCTATGCAAAGATCGAAAAGATCTACTACGATGCGGCCGGAAGGGGTGCAAAAATCATAGGCCTCGGAGCCTACACAAAGGTGATTGGAGACTCCGGTCTGACTATTAATGCCAACAGTCCCATTCCGGTGACGACTGGAAATTCCCTCAGCGCCTCGGCGACTCTCTGGGGGTTGGTGGATGTGGTAACCAAGATGAAGCTTCTGCAAGTCAATCCACAGACGGGCAAAGTGCGGGGTCAGGCCATGGTCATCGGTGCGAGTGGATCCATTGGAAGTGTGTCAGCAAAGCTCCTGGCGATGGCGTTTGAAAAAGTTTATTTAGTGGCACCAAGGCTCGGGAGATTAGAGATTCTTATGAAGGATCTCAAGGAAATCGCCCCGCACTGTGAGATTATAACCACGACTGATGCGAATCAGTTTGCCAGTGAGGTCGATGTGTTGGTGACAGCAACGTCGGCATTTGATCAAAAAATTATCGATGTCATGCGGCTGAAGCCAGGTTGTGTGGTCTGTGACTGTTCAAGACCTCTAGATTTTACCGTCGAGGATGCAAAAAAACGCCCAGATGTTTTGATTCTAGAGTCCGGCGAGGTCAATTTGCCGGGCCCAGTGGAGATCGATTTTGATCTGAATCTCCCAGGCAATACCGTGTACGCTTGTCTCGGGGAAACAGCCCTGTTGGCCCTCGAGGGGCGCTATGAGGCCTTCACAGTCGGACGTGATATTGACTGGCTCAAGGTGAAAGAGATATATAAAATGGCCCGCAAGCATGGGGTGATGCTCTCGGCAATTCAGGGTCATATGGGTTTAGTGTCAGATCGAGAAATTGCTCTGACTCGAGAGCTGGCTCTGAGTCGGCGTCGATTGAAGTAGGCGTGGGCTTGACGTGTGAAAAATTTAGAAACACTATGGTCGGGTTGACTCGGAAGGTTCATAGGAGATTTTATGAAAATAGTTCGACGATTGGGGGATGTCTTAGGCCTTCGTGCATTTGCTTTTGGGCTTCCAATGATTTTTGGGTTTCAGTTAGCTGTTGCCCAGACAACTGGACAACTCACAGCAAACAAGGCCGATGAGATCAATCCATCTGTTTGGTGCAAAAGGCGGACGAAATTCGAAATCCGTCAAGTTCCTTTGAAATGGTTGTCAAAGTGATTGATGCTGAATCAGCAGAGAGCGTGCTTCAGGTTTTTTTGAAGGGTCAAGACAAAACTCTGATTGTGACAAAGGAGCCTCTGAGGGATAAAGGTAGAAATATGTTGATGATAGATCGTGATTTTCAGGCCTACGTGCCCAATCTGAAACGTAGTCTGCGCCTCTCGTTATCCCAGAAGCTCAGTGGTCAGGTCGCGAATGGTGATATTTCACGCACCCGTTGGTTTGGTGACTATGATGTGAAGCTTGAATCTAAAACAGCTAAAGAACATCAGCTTTTTCTCAAGGGGAAGAAAGATAACTTAACCTATGCTTCGCTGAGGCTGTGGCTTGAGGTGGGAACGAATCGTCCACTGCGAGCGGAGTATTTGAGCTTGGATGGTAAAACGATCTTAAAGCGGGCCTTCTTTGAAGAATACCGAATGCTTGAAGGCGCGATGCGCCCAACCTCCCTGCGGATTGAAGATATCAATAATAAAACTAGTTTTGTTAAGATACAGTCAATTAAATCTCAACCACTTGAGGACTCGTTTTTTACAGTGCGAAATATGGAAATGGTTCGGTAGTACGAACAGAACAGAACTCAAAATTCGGGATAGGGAATAGGGATACTGACAAGTTCGATCCCGGCAAGGACAACTCTTGCTGGCCAGAAGGATCTAAAGCCAAGCATGGACCTGGTTCGACGTTTAATGTTTCGGTGATCTTGCTCGAGAATATTGTTCAGGTATTTGCATTGGCGAATTTCAATGCACGCAAAATTCCACCTAACACAGATTGCGTCCTGAATTACTGCAAACTGGACTTGTTTCAAATCAATGAAACAGAACCCAAAACTGAGTGTCAAAAAGTTATCCCTTTATCAACGGCACATTGTATAGTTCCGATACATGTGTTTTGTCTTCAAAATGAATAAAACTAACAAAGACCTCTGGCACACCTGCTGCACGCGACAACTATCGAAGAATCATTCTGGCTGAAGGCTGAGAAATAGATCCCACAACATTCAGAACGGTATCAAATTTTTGAGATGATTTTATCGTTCGAGCAAAGGAAGAAACCATGAAATTCGCAGAAGGCATACTCAGGTCAATACAGACATCGTTAGAGAGAAAATATTCACGATTACGATTCCTTCCAAACCTAAACATAGTTGTGGCAGGTCTCGCTTTTGGCGTCGGAACAAGCGCTTTTGCTGACTTTCGGTTTGACAATTTTTGTGTCACTTCCCCGGGAAGCAAGCTTGTGCTGGTTTATGATGATTTAATTTGGTCGCATAATGAATACGTACCTAAAAAATTCAAAGTGCCGGAATCTAAATTGAGAGCGCTAGAAGTAGTAGCTGTGTATGACTTCGAAGATTCAACACTTCCCACGGAATTTAATCTCATTTGGCATGGGCCCTATATTCATAAGAGCCCTGACAATAAGGAATGGCCAAGCCCAACGGCATATATGGTTCCAGAATATGGATCGGCATTGAACAATTCTTGGGCAGCCAAGGTGATTAAAGCACCTAACATTGTCAAAATGGAGGACGGCAAAGTCATTGTAACAAAGAAGAAAAAGGTGCTCTTCTCTTTCCCTTTTTTGATTCAAAGGGAATCTCCGAAGTATCCCCTGAGTGAATTCGAAACAATCACTTGGAAAGGTGAACATCTTATTTTTGATGGCAAACCAGTTGCCTCTGTGACTTATCATGCTTGCGGCATGGGTGCCGACTAAGGCGGATAGGTGGGTTTATTACTTTCAAGTTCACGAAAATTCGAGAAGCCATGGTTGTCAGAAGGGGACGGAACTGAACTAAACAGCGCGAGTTAAGACTTTCGATGGGGTCGAACTCGGGGCAGTTCTGGGGCTTCGTTGAGAGGGTCCTCGGTCCAGTTGTGTTTTGGATAACGGGGCTTGAGTTCTTTTTTGACGTCCTTATAGGAGCCGGACCAGAAGCCAACAATATCTGACGTGATCTGAACCGGCGCTGGTTAGGGCTAGCAGCTGAAAGACTAAAGGGGATGAATTTCCGAACATTTTCGGTTGATCTTAAGTCCAAAGAGCTCTTGAATCTTAATTTCAACATAAGGATTCTGTCCTTGCTGGTAGTGAATCGGGATCCATCGGCCACTTGGGGCCTGCCAATGCAAGGGCCACTCTTTTTGCCAATAGGCCCTGAGCTCCGCGGGAAGATGGGAGTCAAGGACCCTCGGGATGTCAACGGCTTCAATCTCTGCGAGGGTTGAGTGGCCCACAGCGAGTTCCTCACAAACCTGGGAAAGCACTTCGGGACTGAGGGACCAAGTAAAAATATTTGAATTCTTTTGGCTTTCCGAGAAAGCTTCGAGTCTTGCAATCCATTTATTGAGTCCTTCATTTTGTTTAATGAGCATGGTCCAGTAGCTTTGAATAATTGCAGGGAACTGTGATTGAATTTCTTCAGCCGTGGGTTCGGTGATCGTCGGTTCGTCAATGGGCAAATCACGATAAAAGGATTGTGTTTGGCGAATAAGGCGTCGCCGGTCCGGATCGAAGGCCACTCTGGAGCTTCGTTTGATATCTTGTGGAAACCAGTCCGCGAGCTGCTCAAGCGAAAGGCCGCTGGCCCAAGAGACAAGGGTTTCTTTTTGTGAGCCAAGATCAATACTCTTCAAGGGAATAAAGAACATCGATCTCTTGACCATGGATTCTGGGGTCAGACTGACGCCGCGCCCGCCACACCTGAGTCCCTTTTCTGAACCCGGTTGTCGGCGGCGACAAAGTCGATCGGCAAATGTAAGAGCCAATAATTTTTGCAATTGATTGAGCACATCGTTGGTCGACTGTCTTTTGGAGGGGGACGGGAGGTGAAGCCTTTTTAAACTTGCAGCGACCTTTTCAACCTGTTCAAGATTTCGCCTCTGTAAAACGGAGGAATTTTCTTGCCAAAGGGTCCATCTTTCCAAAAGGTCAGATTCGAAATGGTGAGACCCTGAATGAGCAATATGATCTGAATGGGTTTGTGTTTGAGTTAAGATATCTTTTTCATGCATCAAGGCCACTAACTCACAGGCGGCTTCAAAGACACCTTCGTCTTGCGCCAGCACGAGCATTTTTGCCAGACGAGGCGGCACCGGGAATAGAAGCATTTTTCTCCCTAAATCGGTGATTCTGTTGTCGGCGGAGATTGCGCCGAGAGAAAACAATTCTTGTTGGGCCCAGGCGATGCTTTTGTTTGCGGGCTTTTCAAACCAACTGAAGCATTCGAAATCTAGAACTCCTTGAGCACTGAGAAAGAGCAGGCTCGGCGACAGATCAGTTTTCAAAATTTCTGCAGGGATTTGAGCTGGAAAACTAAGTTCATCGGACTTAGTCCATAGTCTCAAACAGTGACCCGGGAATTGCCGAGCCGCTCGACCCGCTCGCTGTTGAGCCGAGGCTTTCGAAATTCTCTGCAGGGAAATTTTCTCAGTCTCTGTGCGTTCGTCGAACTCGACACGTCGTTCGAGGCCGGTGTCTATGACTGCCCCGACACCATCAATGGTTAAAGCTGATTCCGCGAGATTCGTCGTGAGTATCACTCGCTGCCGAGAGTGACTCCGCAGAATTTCTCGTTGTTCAGCGAGAGGCTTTTGGGCATAGAGCGTTTGAAGCAGCAACCCCTTCTCTGAGATCCAGGGGGTCAGCATGGACTCAGTTCGGTGAATTTCTCCAACCCCCGGCAAGAAAACGAGAATATCGTGGGATGTTTTTGTCCACTGCTCTTTAATTTTTTGTGTCAGGCGAGCATAGAATTCAGGCAAAATTCGTAAGTGTTGGGGCCTTTGATCATAGCTGAAGTCTAAAGGGAATAATCTTCCTGGCACGTCAAGAATTGGTGCCTGTCCCATGAATTCCGAAATTTTCTGAGTGTCTAAGGTTGCCGACATCACAATAATTTTTATGGAATGACCCATTTGTTGGAGTTCACGAAGAAGACCCAAGGCGAGATCTACGTGAGAGGATCTCTCGTGAAACTCATCTAAAATAACCACGTCGACCCCTTTTAGTTCAGGGTCCCCAAGCATTTGCCGAACCAGAAGAGCTTCAGTGAGAAACTTCAGTCTGGTTTTGCCTGAGGTTTTATTTTCAAAACGAACTTGGTAGCCCACCTCGTTGCCTAAGATCCAGTTATTCTCCTCAGCGATCCGGGTCGCGGAAGCAAGGGCTGCGACTCGTCTAGGTTCAAGGACCAGAACTTGTCCGCTCGTCCAGTTCATGATGGCCGGCGGAACCCTGAGTGGTCTTACCCGAGCCGGGTGCAGCAGAAATAATCTAGATTTTGCGATTCCCAAACAACCTCTTCGAGGTCTGGCAGCAGATCAATAGGGAAGAGGGAATCTTGGGGTTTGGGTTCATATGGAGCAAAAGGACTTCTAAAACACGACAGCCACAGACCCCACACTTCCCGTGATCGTCAGCTTGGCTTCTTTGCCGTCAAGGGGCTGTCGTGGGAACCGGAAAGGTAATTGTGTAGGGGGTGGCGAAGCGATTGTGAAATGGATAGAGACCTTGGACTTCTGAAGTTAACAATTTGACTTTTTGGGCTTTGCCTTCGTAGCGTTTGCCGCCCGCATCCAAAAAATATTTTCCACAGAGTCTGATTTTTGTGCAGATCATCGTGTTTTTTTTCTGGAGTATAGAAACTCACGAACACTTCTGTTTGTTTCTTCATAGTCTCGACTCGCTTGAGGGCCTCTTGTTGGTAATAAGGGCTATCCCACTGGTAAAGACGGGCTTTTTGTTTCAACTGGGCCTCAGACAGCTGAGAGCGCACAAGAGCCGCCGACATATTCACGGTGTTATAAAGCCCCTGGTAGGTTTCAATATTTTTTGAATTGAGGTCCAAAATTTGCTCATACTCAGATTGGCCGATAATATTGCCTTCCATCCCTGGTGGCGGAGTCGTTGCACAGGATGAGGCAAAGAAACAGGCCGACAAAGCGAACCCGAAGGACCAAGTGCTTAAGGATTTTTGTATTAGAAGTAATTTCATTTAAAACGTCCTCATTATTTTATAAATTGATCGAGAAATTTCTTAAGATCTGAAAATACTTCAGTCCGGTGGGTATCGTTATACATCTCGTGTTTGGCGCCGTCCCCATAAGTCAGAAAAACTTTGTCTGTGCTGCCAAGTTTTTCAAAGAAAGCGCGTGCTGCCGGGGTGCTCACCACGGGGTCATTTTCAGGACACTGGAATCAAGATCGGGCCTGACAACTGAGAAGATGCATTTTCCAGAAAGGCAATGTTTTCGAGCATACCTAGGAAGACAGCCGAAGAAAGGCGATCATGTCTTAGGACATCGCACTCGAATTCACGTATAACCGCGGGATCCCGCGATAAGTCATCGTTGTTGATTTCATTCCACAGAGTCATCGTCGGGAATAATTTTGCGAGCCAAACAGCGCCTTGCTTTTTGAAGGCTGGAATAGAAAGAGCAAGTCCAAGCAGAGGTGCTGAAAAGACCTGGGCTGTCGGCTTGAGGCTGGAATCCTCAATGAGGGATCGCATCTGAATTTGCGCTCCCATGGAATGGCTCAGGAAGATGACCGGCTTGTTTTTGACTTTCGCATCCTGGAGGACTTCTTGATAGAAAAGTTTTGCATCGGCGAGGTAGTCATTAAAGGCATGAACATACCCGCGCTTACCTTCCGAACGGCCATGACCTCGCAAATCCCAGCCGTAGAAAGACCACTGATCATTCTTGAAAAAATCAACAAGCCGATGATAGCACTCTGAATGTTCGCCCTGGCCATGGGCTATAATAACAGTCCCTTGAGCCAGTGGGTTTTCCCAAATTTGAAAGAAGAGTCTGTTTTGATTGGAACCTAAAAGAAAACCTTCTTTTCGTTGATATGTCATAGTCATCATGATCCCCAAAAATTAGTTCTTGGGCAAATGTTTCCTTTGTATTCATTCTCAAAATAGAAATTTCATGCCACCGCAATGAGTTAAGGTGATTTGATGGCCAATAATGCCGTCGGGGAAAGTTCCCCTAGACAACAGGCTTGGCTCAGCGTATTGACGTTAAACGAGACTTGGTGAAATGTTTACCCATGCAAACCTCTTCTTATTGAAGAAAATCAATAGGTAGGTTGGCATGGAAATAGCTAAAGGTATGGAAAGTTCGTAATCGTTTGAATAACGGGGAAAGACTCCCACAAACAATTTGAAGGGTATTGAATAGTATGACGTCAAAGGCCATTTTTTTAATGATTGGGATCGTTTTCATAGGATGTCTGTCAGAGGCCGGCCCCGGCCAAGATATGACAAATAGAATCGAAAAGCTCCTTGCCGCCAGCCCGACATTAGGGGTTAATTCGCCAAAACTGGTCGAAACTAGAATGGTCACCTTTTGCATTCGCGCAGATGTGAAGGATTTTGTTATCCGTGTTGAGGGAACAGCAAACAGAGGGATGATCGTCAGTTTTTTTATTAGTCATGATAGTGGCGGGTCTCTTTCAAACGTTATACGTAATCGCGATCCGCTTTTTCAGAAAGGTCCTGATAATATTTATCCTACGTACGACGATGGCACTTCGGGTACTGGATATCAATGGAGCGATGGTGATTCAAAGGATCGTGCCGAGCAAATTTTTGCAAGGGTTCAGGCTTTTGTTGAGCAACTCAAAGAACTTCAACGGCGAGGGTTAAAGAAATATCTAGAAGGCCCAGAATCAATAGGCTGGTGAAGATGGGAAGAATTAAATCTCGACATCTCAGTATACTAAACAGCGAATGTATTCATCAATCTTGCGGCAAGGGGGTTGGCAATCTTTCTGTGTGCCATGATTAAAAAAAGCCGCATAGGACATTCAAAAGCTACTTTGGGCCCATTTGCAGGGTATCCACCTCCAGTTTTCTCGAACATTTTGTGGCTGGATTCTAAGTTTCGGCAAGGCGATAGTTGGTCTGAATGATATTGAAGCTGATGTCCTTGAGTGTCTAGATGATTTCCCCTCTGACGTTGGTGGAGAGTCTTTCTTCTGAGAGCGCAGGTCTGGCAATGTATCGGCAAATCTTTTCGAGTTTTTCTCGTTCTTGCGCTTTGGTGGCAACTCCTGCGTGAAGAGAGAAGCCTGAGTTCTTGGCGACTAGGCCTGATGTCGAATTGTGATCCGAAGAGCTGAACTTGATTTAGCATCTTTTTCAGCTGTCCACTGGATACTCGTTAAAAGGATATGGATCTTTTTACGGGCAAAATTGGCCTGGTTTTTATGCGGATCTATCCAACCCAACGGCAAGTGCGTGACCAACGGTTGGGAGGATCCATGTCATTAGGAATTAGGTCTTTCACGTTTTAGAAAAATCCGCATGGGAAATTAGATTCACTGTGCGTTTGATTAAAATCCAATAGTTTAAGGTGAATGTGGAGAACCAATTCAATTTTATAATTTCTAAGCTTTTTGACACAGGGGGCATTTAAGTTCGAATACTTGCCATAATCCTGCACCCAAAGGGACAACTTTAGAACCGCTCTCCATGCGTGGGATTTTTTGTTAAGTGATTGAATTCAACAGTGTTCTTGGAAATCGTGGAGAACATTATTCGTATCTTCAAAGCTTGCTCTCCATGAAATATGGTTCGCCAATTTGTTCACCCAAATTTGACATATGCGGACGTCTATTTAAAATTATCATTAATACTAAAACAGAGGCCGCCCCATGTTCATTATATCGACTCTTCAAACACCTTTTAACAGTTCAATAATTTCTTCAATCATATACTGAGTCTTGGGCTGAATCAGCTTGGGATCATAAAATGACGTCAAAATTGATAGCACATCTTGAACACTTGTCAGTCGAAGGTACTTGATCAAAAATTCAATATCGCCCTCGTCTTTGGTTCCTACTCTGGAAGCCAAACACTTCATTGCAAGCATGTATTTGGCTGAAGGTGCAAAAATTTTAAGATTCGACATATTTAAGACTTCGACTTGTTCAATTTTTTCATTAATATAGCCTTTGTAACTTTTTAAACGCCAATAAAATTTCATTCTTTTTCACATTTAAGCCCTCTTAAGAAAGTCTTCACCGACGAAAATATTATTTCGTTTAAAAAAAATAGGACTCTGAACAAGGCAAATGGCTCGCAAGCTTTTAAACTTTGTAATAAACCAAGGCTCATCCAGCTCCAAGCTAAGCTTTGCCCACTCTGGAGATTGAACTTTATTTTCTTCACAAAGTTGCATTACTATCGAACAGATCAGAGCTAAAGATTTCAAATTCAGTCCGTCAATAGGTCTTTGACTGACCAAAAGCTGATTTTTTGCAAATAAAAATGAATCCACAAAATCAAAATAGGCAATCTGCCAGCTTTCTCCCGCAGCCACTCTTTCGGTAGCTTCACGAGCACTGGTCAGACCTCTCAAACTCCTTCTCTCAATGATTTCAACTGCCGCCGTGACTTTCTCAAAATTTTCCAGAGAGTAATCTCGTTGCCCATGGATATAGCGAAAGATCGTACTTTTATTTAGGCCCGCCTGCTCGGCCACAGGTATGATACCCAATTGTTTAACTTTTCGGTTCAGGATCTTAGCTTTTTGCATAACTTATTATATGCACATATGGTTGCCAAATGGCAAGAGGATAAGAAGTATAAAGCACCTGCTCTAGGGAACTCAATTATATAGGACGCCTGGTCAATTCAGCGGAAAGTTCTTCTTCCAGTTAATTCTGCTCAATTTTTTTGAGTTTTTGATGATGCTTTTTAGATTGATGGACTGCTTATGAGATTTTATCTCGATTTTTTCTCATTGGATTTGCTTTTTTTATAGGAGTCCGTTTTATTAGGAAGGATCAAAAGCTAATTACACAGTAGCGCACTCCTTCGGTGGCATTTAATATGAGGCAATTTGGCCCAGTTTCGAAACAGGCGATGACAATCTTCGGCACCCATCAACGGAATTGACGGTCCTTGCTCAATGACACATGGATGAAATCACGCAGTGACCCAGTCTCGCTCTTGGCCCATTTTCTGCATTGCAAACTGTTTCTTGAGAGGCAGAGGAGTTGTATGAAAAAAATGAATAGAGTACTGTGGTATCGGACATTGGTAGTCTTAATCCTGCAAACTTCCACTTTCGCAATGGCCTCCCCAGATAGCGGATGTTCTCTTATTGGTGTATGTCATTTACCTGAAAGGGCATGGTCTTCGACTGATGCCGGCTATTTTGGGTCCCCGGCAGCCTGGGTCAAACTGTCCAGAGAACAGGAAACAGATTTCATAGAAAAATTTGTTTCTACAAAAGGGGATTCGTCCAGAAGAACGCTTTTTAATACCTATGCAAACAAATGGTCGGGCGAGAGTTTTCTTATTGAGTACCGTACTTTGCATGCAATTTTGGTAGGTCTAGATTCTGAACAGGTTAAACTGGATGTGTTAACTACTCTATTTGAAAAGCGAATTTTATCTGAAAGAATGTCTCCGAAGGCTCTGTTAAATCTCTTGTCGTTTTTTGAATCTGACAAGAATAAATTTTCTGCCCTTAAAATGAGTGTTGCTGCTTCTGCTGTTGTGGCGGGGCCAAGTGAAAAGGCCTTATTTTTGAGTTTTCATGATCCTGAATTAGGGGCTGCTGCCATCAGGGAACTCAATTCCGTAGATAGATAGAAAGGTTGTTTGGAACTTGATACTACAAAATTTTCTGATTTAGGTGAAATATATGAACCAACTCGATGTTATGCTTAAAGTCAAGATCAGGGTTAATCTTGGACTGATTCTTCTATTGCTGATGGTTTCTGCTTCCTCCTCAGGAGCTGAATTCAGAATTCTTTCAGGCCTGGATAGCGTCGATGTAGCTGATCTTGCTCCACCTAAGGATGCAGATATGGGCGCGCAAAAGGCAGACTACAAGATTTCATATGATTTTATGAAAAATCGAACTCCAGACCAATGTAGGTATGCTGAAATTGCTGCGAAAATGGATCTGTCTGTCGTCTTTGTGAAACCCCTGGGGCCATTGGAGAAATCTGAAGTCGAGCCGTACCTAAAAATTTTTGACTCGGCAAAGAATGATGCCTTCATGATTTCCCGATCTGTAAAAGAAAAATTTCAAAGGGAGCGACCCTTTGTCAAGTATAGTGATGAAATCAAACCATGTGCCGTGTCTTCTAAGACGACATCGTTTCCGAGTAGTCATGCGACCCTGTCACGGTTGGTGGCCCGACTATTTTCCGAGATTTATCGAGACAGGGCGCAGCTCTTACTGGAAGTTTCGAATGACATAGCCTTGAGTCGAGTGATTGCCGGGGTTCACTTTCAGTCAGATATCGACGCTGGCAAAAAACTTGGGGACAGGGTCTTTGAGGTGATGAAAAAGGACCCTGAATTTTATCAATGTCTTGAATCACTGACCGGTTGTGAGAAATTTGTTATCAAGGAAACACCTGGTGGGGCTCATTGAGTGAGGTGATCGTGCGCCCTTACTTAAGTCCTCGAAGTAAGATTGTGTCTTTCGGCGGTGTCTGAGCTTCATTGGTGAGTGGATAGTCCAAGCTAAAGTGAATTCCCCGGGACTCTTTTCGCTTGAGGGCGCAGTCGACTGTAAGTTCTGCGACTATAGCAATATTTCGAAGTTCCAAAATATCTGAATGCATCGGGAATTTGAGTAATACTCTTTGACCTCACTGACGATATTTCGGAGGCGACTTTGGGCTCGCAACAGGCGTTTGGTTGATCGTACTATCCCAACATAATTCCACATCAGGCGCCGGATCTCATCCCACATATGGTGGATCACTATCATTTCATCCGCATCTTTTTCAGTCGGATAGACCCAGGGTTGGGGAAGATATTTTGGTTTGGCCCTTTCATTATTTTTTGATTTGTTTTTCATTAGGTTTTTCGTTGGACAGCTCGTTAGGTCTTACATTTGACAGCTCGTCGTGGATTTCCCCCTAGATAGCGCAGAGTTTATTTGTGAGTTTGCGGACAAACTCAGTTGCGGCAAAAGTATTTCAGCGGCGTTATGAGCCATGGCCAGGCATTCTAGCAATGAATTTGAAGCCAGGCGGTTGGCTCCATGTAGTCCTGTACAGGCTGTTTTCGCCTAAGGCCCAAAGTCCAGGAAGATCAGTTTGTCCTGCCACGTCGGTCAAAACGCCGCCGCATAGATAGTGGGCGGCGGGAACGACAGGGATGGGGTCACGGCTCATATCGATGCCGAGTTCTTTGCACTTTTGGTCGATGGCCGGAAAGCGAGTCGTTAAGAATTCACGGGACTTTGAGGTCATATCTAGAAAGACGGAAGGAGCTCCAGATTTTTTCATCTCAGCATCTATTGATCGAGCAACAATGTCTCGCGGGGCGAGGGACCCCAAGGGGTGATATTTTTTCATAAAGGCTTGGCCGCGATCATTGATGAGTTCACCGCCCTCGCCGCGAAGGGATTCGGAGATCAAAAAGTTTCTAGCCTCTGGATGAAATAGGCAGGTGGGATGGAATTGCATAAATTCAAGATTCGCGATTCGTGCGCCCGCCCTAAAAGCCATGGCAATGCCATCCCCAGTGGCGCCACTCCAGTTTGAAGTGTAAAGATAGACTTTGCCAGCACCGCCCGTTGCTAGAATCACATGTTTGGATAAAATCGCGTCGACTGAGCCCGTCGGCTTATTGAGGAGATAGGCGCCAACGACTCGAGTTGGCCCCATTTCCAGTGGGTTCAATTGCTTGTTGACGATCAGATCAACGGCGAAGGTCTCCTCTAAAACCTGAATGTTCGGATGGGCCTTGACCCGAGCAATTAGAGTGTTTTGGATATGGAGGCCAGTTTGATCTTCAAAATGGAGGATGCGGCGATAAGAGTGCCCACCTTCCCGAGTGAGGTCAATTTCGTTTAGGCTAAATTGGGAGGCTTGCCCATCAAAACATTGCGAGTTCAGGAGTTCTTCAGTATTGTTGTGCGCTTTTAAATCAAATTTTACACCCCAGTTCATTAGATCCTGAATTCGAGACGGGGCTTGCTCAATAATATTACGCACAGAATCAATTCTGCAAAGCCCTGCTCCAGCGACAAGAGTGTCATCAATATGGCTTTGGAAGCTGTCTTCGTCAGACATAACAGCTGCGATTCCCCCTTGAGCCCAGGCGCTGTTAGCGTTCTGAGATTTTTCCTTGGCGACCAGGGTGACACGGGCTTTATCGGCGATTTTCAGAGCAAAGAAAGGCCTGCTAAGCCGGTTCCAATGACGAGGATATCTGTTTCATTTGTTGTCATGACGGAGTTTCTAGAGCCTTTTGCTGATTTTGTCCTCTGATTTCTTCAGAAATGACAAAAACAAAGAGGGGAGTCCTTGATTTGTCCCGGGAAAAGAAATTACAATTTATTCCGAGGGGTTGAGATACATGTTGAAATTGATAGTGCCGACTGTTGTGTTAATTGCTGTTTTTATCGGCGGCGTGTTGTGGCGTATAGACGACGCACTGTACAGTGATCGAACTCAGTGGCTGGAGTCCCAGCTCCGGACTCAGGTGCAGTCCCTGGATCAAAATATTCAAACTGAGATTAAGTTTTGGCAAAATCTTCCAGGGCGCGATTTGAAGGGCTGGCCCCAGGTTCTAGCCTCTGCAGAGGTTGGACGCTGGGAAGAATCTTGGGTTTGGAATGAGGCGCTGTGGGGTCTTCAGGCAAGAAAAGAAGTTCTTATAAGGAAACTGAAGAGCTTACCCTCCCCATTTTTACAGGCCGGGAATCAGGGGGACCCTAATTTACGCAAGGATGGCGCGATCGCCTTTGATGTCTTTATTGATCAAGATCAGAATCCCAGGGGACTCGTTTGGATTAAGAAAGACAATAAAATTTATGTAGTCATCAATTCTCTCGAAACTTGGAGAAACTGGCTTAACGCCTTTCGAGGTTCAGCTCAGGGGTCAAAAGCAACCCTGTTTGTCATGAATAGCGAGGGCATCACTTTGTCCCACACTCAGAAGGATTACCTGGGTCAAAAAATGACAGATCATCCTGCCTTTCTTTCGTTTTCGAAGAAGAATGATTTGCAACAACTGGTTAAAGTTTTTCAGTTTCCTGATAAAAAGAATTATTCGGTGGTCGCGCAAAGGGTGCCTGGGAGTAATTTAATTGTCGTCGCAACATCTCCAATGGGGGAAATTTTGACGGGGCGATCGGTTCTACGCTGGCAAATCTTGATACTGGGGGCTGGGGTTCTGCTCCTGTTGATTGGTGGAATAATCTATATGAATTCTGTTGATAAACAAAAAAAGTTAACCTCCCCTCCCCCTGCAGAGGTCAGAAGGGGTTCCGGGCAGGGGCTCTCTCCGGCAGCATTAGCTGAGATTACGTCAGAAGAAAAGATAAGAATATACAAATCAGTCGCCGCGGCCGTGGGGCATGAGCTTCGGGGTCCCTTATCTTCAATTTTAGCAAATGCTCAATCAATACCCTCCCAAGATGGGAATTCTCAAACAGCGTTGAAGAATATTTTGAAGGAAACCCGTGAGGCGCGTTCGATTCTTGACAAAGTTCTGGGGTTTTCTGGTCAGACAGTGCAGGATAAAATTGAGATGAAGCTTGAGTCTCCCATACGGAAAATCATAAAAAAGTGGGAAGCAAATATCAAAGCCAAGGATATCGCCCTGACGACGTCGATTGAAGATAGTAATCTGGTTTTGATTGATCAGGAGCCCTTGATGAAGGCCTTCGAGAATTTGATTCGAAATGCCATGGAGGCTATGGACCGAAAGCTTGATAAACAGCTGACTATTTTGGTGAAGGCAGATGGGCCCAGTTCTGTTGTCATAATCGAAGATAATGGACAAGGAATGTATCCAGATGTCGTTGAGCAGGCGAAAGATCCATTTTTCACCACGAGATCTTTTGCTCACCACCTTGGCTTGGGTTTGTCTGAAGCGGATGGAATTTTTAGGGAGCATCATGCTCAAATGAAGATTTATTCTCAGCCAGGAAAAGGGACCCGTGTGGAAGTTCGATTTGAACCCGTGGTTGGCGTGACTGCCAAGGATCGGCTTTCTCGGCCAAGCAAGGGATCGCAATTAGTTCTTCCTCCAGAGTCAGACATTGTGCCGCCCCCAGTGGCAGAATTGGCAGTTCATCCGCCGGAGCCACTGGTCACAGGATCATCCCCTGAAGAAGCCATATTAGCGCCTTCTCCGAAGTTAGACATTGTGCCTCCTCCAGAGCCAGACAACATCAATGAGTTGTTTGAGCTTGCCCCCCTTCCTCTGAAGCCAACCAAGCCACCTGTGACGTCGACGATTGCACCAGAGCCTGTTTATGTTCCACTCTTTGCCGCGGAATCTGGGGGTGCTGAAGCTTCGAAAGTGAATGCACCTGATTTTGTGTTTGAAAAGCGCGCAAGTGCCCTTGATGCGGTTAAGGTCCCTATTCGTCGTCCCAGCCAGAGGTCTACGTGAAAATCAAAGAGATTGCATCGCAGTTTACCGTGATGGTCCTCTCAACGAATGTTGATCGAGGGGCTGCAATTAAAGTGGCGCTGGCGCAGGCCGGCTATGATGCTTTTTTTATTTCAGATTTGGAAGTTGGTCTCAAAAATATTCAACAATCAAATCCACATATAGTGATTATTGAGCTTAAATCCCTTCCCGAAAGTTTAAGTACTTTTGTTGGAAAAATTTTGGCGACTTCAGGGGAAATTCGGCTTGTGTTACTGGGGAACGACAGCGAGTTTGAGACTCTGGCTAAATATGAAGACCACGGGGTCGTCCAAATTTTGTCTGAGGCAACGCCTTTTTTGGAAGGACGCTTGGTCTGGGCTGTCAATAGAATCTGTGAGTCTCTATATTTGACTTATCAGAACGAAGAATTACTAAAGCGAAGTGAACAGGCACAAGCTGAGCTGACCACAGTTAAAGAGGCTTATCAGCTTAAGATTCGCCAATCGGTTTCATTTCGAGGCATCGATGTTTTGATTCACTCCTACAAAACTTGTGAAACAAAAGAACAGGTTCTGAATTTGTTTTTTGATCAATTGGCAGAACTCAAGGTGCTTTATTTTAAGTATCTGCCGACGGTGCGCTCCCTCATTGTGACCCATAGTTCTGGGTATCTGCAGGAATCCATTCAGGGGGTTGGTTGCCAATTGCCAGAAAATGAAAATCAAGATTTGGTGAGTCAATTATCCCTGGGAGTTTGTCCTGGGTCCTTAGCTGTTCTTATGAAGCGAGCCTTGGGTTTAGGCCAGGTTCAGGTGTTTCCAGTGTTTTCCCAGAATGATCTCGAGGGCGTTATTGTTGCAGATGTAGTTCCTGATTCTGAATTCCATAGGCATCTCTCTGAGCAGTTTGCCCTATTTGGTTTGGCTTATTCACATTTTGCGATCGAGAAAAAAATTGAGCTGGTTGATATGCAAGATAGTGTGACCGAAGTTTTCAATGCCAAATACTATAATAAAAGATTGAGCGATGAAGTTCAGCGAGCGAGGCGGCAGAAGCAACCCCTCTCCGTTGTTAAAATAGGGGTTGACGATATTGACGAAATCACCCAGACCTTGGGCTCCGCAGTCAGAGACCATGTTCTCAAAATGGTGGCTCAGCTGATGGTCAAGAGCAGTCGAGCCCATGATTTTGTAGCGCGCTTGAGGGATAACGAACTCGTGTTGGTGCTGGTGAATTGTTCAAAACGTGGAGCAGGTCTGCGCGCGGATCGGTTGAGACGGGCTGTCGAAAGTTCATCGGTGCTGGACCATGGAATTAAACTGTCAATTTCAATCGGCGTCAGTGAATACCCAAGTCTTTGCGATTCATTCACCGATTTAGATGAAACCTCGACTCAGGCCCTCATGCATATTTATGCCAAGGGCGGAAATCGACTGTGTCTTTATAAGGCGGTTTCTGGATTTAAACCTGAATTTGAAATTACCGAAGCGTCTGGGGAGCCCCATGTTCCGTAAAACCTATGCTGACATCCAGATAGATAATTTAGAATATAATATCACTCAGATCCGAAATCATTTGAGCCCGGGAACCTTTTTTTGTCCGATGGTGAAAGCAAATGCCTATGGACACGGCGATGTGGCAGTGGCAAAAGCCCTTGAAATCATGGGAGTTCAATCGATGGGCGTCTGTCTGATTGAAGAGGGGCTTTTGTTACGGCAGTTCGGTGTCAACGCTGAAATTTTGGTTTTTCGGGGTTTTGATCTCAATGGCGCCCGCCGAATACTTGAGCAAAAGCTCACGCCTGTGGTGAGTGATTGGTCCCATTTTGAAGCCTTAGATCAGATTGTTGGGCGTGGTTCCAGCTTGCCAGAATTTTGCCAGATTCATATTAAATTCAATACGGGTATGAATCGATTAGGCTTCGGGCTTGAGGAGGCACAGGAAGTTTTGGAGTATGTCAAAGAACGAAAGAAATTCCAGGTGCGTGGGATACTGACTCATTTGTATAAAGGTGAAGATGGTATTCATTCGGAAGGTCGAACGGCCGAGCAGCTCCGGCGCTTTAGCGAGCTTCGAGCTGTTTTTGGCTCTCTGAATCCAATTTTTCATGCTCTCAATAGTGGTGGTGTGATTAGTCAAATTCAGTTAAAAAAATATGGACATGTTAATGCGCCACTGACGACCTTTCCTTGGGGTGTGCGCCCAGGTCTGATGATTTATGGCTACAATCCTCTTGATAATACCGGAAATGAATTATTTTGAAAGGCCTGACTTGAATCTTCAGTCTCAAACAGAGGCTTGGAATTTTTCACTCAAGCCGGTGATGACCTTGAAGTCTTCAGTCAGTGTGTTTAGGTCCGTCCCTCGGGGAGAGGGCGTGTCCTATAATCACACATGGAAGGCAAGTCGTGATTCTGTGATTGCCGTAGTTCCAATCGGATATGCTGATGGTTTGCATAGGATTTTGTCTAATAATACGAGTGTTCTTTTTGGCGGAAAAAGAGTTCCTATTGTGGGAAATATTTGCATGGATTTTTTGATGCTCGATGTGACGGATATTGAATTTGCACATGGGCAAGTGAAGACTCAAAAAATGAATTCTGCAAAAAAGGCAAGCGCAGAGGCCGAGGTTGTTTTCTTTGGTGAAGACGCCCTGGGAAATAGGCTCTCGGCAGCTGAACAGGCTCGGGCCGCGGGAACTATTTCGTGGGAGGTCCTCACGAGCATTGGGGAACGAGTCCCTCGAGTGTATCATTCAACAAACAAGAAAATTTTGGAACTCTTGTGAGCCTTGTTCAAAGAACTGCAGATTTCATTGATGATGTTTTTGGCGGGATGATAGGACGAGTGAAGTTTTTTATTTCAGAGACTGGCCAAATGGCCTTATTTTTTTCGAGTTCAATGAGGTTATTGTTCACGCAGCCCTCCAGATTTTCTGAAGTGATTAAGCATATGGAATTTATTGGGGTGCAATCATTGGGAATTATTTCCCTGACCAGTCTTTTTACAGGATTGGCGCTTTCTTTTCAGGTGTATCTGGGCTTTAAGATTGTGAATGCTGTCAATCTAGTTGGTCCGACCGTGGCCTTGGGAATTACTCGTGAGTTGGGGCCTGTTCTGACAGGACTTATCGTCGCCGCCAGAGCGGGCGGAGCTATGGCGGCACGCTTGGGAACTATGCGAGTGAATGAACAGATCGATGCACTAGATGTGATGGGAGTCAACACCAGGCAATATTTAATTGCGCCAAGAATTTTGGCAGCCATTCTTTGTATGCCAATGCTGACCGCCCTTTTTGATTTCGTTGCCATGGTTGGATGTTGGTTTTTATGTGTGAAGTTAGTTGAATTGGATCAGGCAGTTTTTCTGCAAAGAATTAACGAAACGGTCGAAATTCGCCACGTCATTGAAGGTCTGATCAAGTCTGCCGTTTTTGGGGTGGTATTTTCATTAGTCTGTACCTTTCGCGGATTTTTTACGAAGGGCGGCGCCAAGGGGGTTGGCGAAGCGACCAATCGAGGGGTGGTTGTCAGTATGGTCTTGATTATTGTGCTCGACTATTTTTTGACGAATATAATTCGAATTTATTATGTAGCAACGGGAAGAGCTTAATGGTTAAACCCTTGACCTCCGCGGTGATTTTGAAGGATGTCAAAAAGACCTTTGATGGCAAAGACTATGTCTTGAAAGGGATTGATCTTTCTATTCCCAAGGGCAGTTTGACTGCAATTATTGGGTTTTCAGGGACAGGTAAAAGTGTCGTGTTAAAACATATGTTGGGTTTGTTCAAACCAACTTCTGGGAGTATTGAAGTTTTGGGTCAAGATTTGAATGAGCTCAATATCAATCAACTGACTCTTTTTCGGCAGAAGTTTGGGGTGCTCTTTCAGTCTGCCGCTCTTTTTGATGATATGACCGTTCTTGAAAACGTATGTTTTCCATTGACGGAACATCGACGGGACTTGACTAAGGTTCGTATGGCAGAAATTGCCGAAGAAAAGTTGTTAGAAGTTGGGCTTGAAAAAAAACACTTTGGTAAACTTCCCAGCGAGATTAGTGGTGGTATGCAGAAGCGAACGGGGTTGGCGCGAGCCCTCGCCCTAGATCCAGATATTTTAATTTACGACGAACCGACCACTGGATTGGATCCAATTCTCACAGAAATGGTGGATGATTTAATTGTTAAGACCCACAAACATCGTCAGGGGATTACTTCAATCATGGTATCTCATGATTTATATGCTGCTTTTCGGATTGCAGATTATGTAGCAATGCTAGATGCTGGACGAGTGCTATTGTATGGAACGCCGGATGATTTCTATAATAGCAATATTGAATTGGTTAAAAAGTTTGTCGCTAAAGGAATGAAGCATTAAAGATTTAAAGGATTAAAGCATCATGAGCTTTTTGCAAACAGCTGAGTTTAAAGTCGGAATGATGGTGCTATCAGTGGCGGGACTCATCGGATATATGTCCATGCAATTGAGCGATGATCCAAGTATTTTGCGAAGGCCCAAAAAAGCGTGGTTTTTATTGCCCAATGCTTCAGGATTAATTAAGAATGGCGCGGTGAAGACGGCCGGAATTCAGGTCGGAACAGTCAAAGATATTACCCTCCAAGATGGGCTCGCGCGAGTGGAGGTCACAGTGAAGGCGGATGTTCCTCTGTTCGTATCTGCCGCTGTGGAAATCAAATCTATGGGAATTTTGGGCGATAAGCATGTGGAGATTTTTCCGGGATCGCCAACGGATGCGCCTCTTGGTGATGGCGGACAAATTTTGATTATTCGCGACAAAGGTTCGCTAGATAATATTATCAATCAAGTGGGTGACATTGCTGCTGATCTCAAGGATGTGACAAAAAACTTGCGTGAAGCCGTGTCTGAAGATGGAACAAACAAACATGTGTTAGGTCGTATTGTAAGAAATATTGAAAAGCTCACGGGCGATCTTTCTCAAATGACAAGTGCGAACAAAGAGAAAGTAAACGATATTATCGATCAAGTTCACAATATCACGACCAGTTTGGATGAGATGATTAACGAAGAAGGTGAGCAGGGACTTCGAAAAACTTGGAAGCGCACTCTGGCAAGGATTGATTCAACCATGAAGAACGTGGATGAAATCACTTCGAAAATAAACAAGGGCGAAGGGACTATTGGAAAGCTGATTAATGACGAGACAACCGTCGAAGAGCTTAACACGGCCATTCAGGGTGTGAGCTCCTTGGTTGATACGGCGAGTCGAATTCAGACTGGGTTTGATTACCATGCTGAGTACCTTTCTGCAATTGGTGGCACCAAGTCATATATTGGAATTCAAATTCAGCCCGGTCTGGATCGATATTATATGATTGGTTTGGTGGATGATCCCGCGGGAGTCGTGGACGAGAGTTCAGCGAAGGTGACAGATAATGTATCTGGTGGGACTCTTTCAGATACCAGAGAGCGAAAAGTCTATAAAAACAAAACCAAGTTGACGATACTCTATGCTATGAACTTTTGGGACTTCACTCTCAAGGTGGGGATGATTGAAAGCGCCGGAGGTTTTGGGGGTCGAGTATTCCTTCTTTAAACGGAAGTTAAAACTTTCCATGGAAGCGTTTAACCTCGAAAAAGCAAATTTACGCGCCTTTGCCAAGTATAATGTCGGTTGGGGATTCTATGTGCTTGGTGGTATAAGTGACGCACTTGACAAGAATAGCGTGCGATCAGGGTACCTCGGGGCCGGGTTGTTTCTTACAAACGATGACTTGAAGGTTCTTCTGACTCGCTCTCCCTTTTAAGCCCGAATCCGGAGAGGACAAATTATGAAGTTTAAAAATGCTTTGATCAGCGTTTCCGATAAAACAGGACTTGTTGATTTTTTAAAACCCTTGGCTCAGTCGGGCTTGCGAATTGTCTCGACTGGCGGCACCTATAAACATCTGAAGGAGGCTGGGTTTGAGGTTGTGGATATTTCAGAGCAGACAGGCTTTCCTGAGGTTCTAGATGGAAGGGTAAAGACTTTGCATCCCCATGTCCACATGGCTGTTCTGGCTCGAATGGACGAGCCTGAACATCGTCAAGTTCTAGAGCAATACAAACTTATGCCGTTTGATCTTGTGATCTGTAATTTGTATCCCTTTGAGCAAACTCTGGCGGCTAAGAAACCCTTAGAAGATTTGATTGAAAACATAGATATCGGTGGGCCGACGCTCTTGCGAGCTTCCGCAAAAAATTATCATTCGGTCACAGTCATTTGTGATCCAAAAGACTATGATTGGATATTGGCGAAGGCTCTTGGCGAGGAGGGAATGGGAGTCGAAGATAGATTGCACCTTGCCGCTAAAGTTTTTTCCCATTGCAGTGGTTATGATAGTGTTATCGCCGAAACTCTTGAGGCACCGACAGGCTTGAAAACTATGGCAGGTCGCTTAGTTCAGACCCTGAGATACGGAGAGAATCCTCAACAAAAGGCTTCTTGGTACGCCTTACGAGGTCAGTATCCTGGGCTTCATGAGGCAAAAAATTCTTCAGGGAAGGAGCTTTCTTATAATAACTTGCTCGATCTTGATGCCGCTGTGGGTTTGGTGAGAGAGTTTTCCGAGCCCGCCGCCGTCGCTGTTAAACACAATAATCCCTGTGGGGTGGGAGTGGATGCAAGCTCCCTGCGGGCCATGGAAAAAGCTTTGAAGGCTGACACAGTCAGTGTTTTCGGAGGAATTGTGGCCTCGAATTTTAGAATTGAATCCTCCCAGGCGGAACTGCTCACTGAGATTTTTTTAGAGTGTATTGTGGCTCCGGATTTTTCAACTGAAGCTCGAAATATTTTTTCTAAAAAGAAGAATTTACGAATTCTCGAATGGGATGCCTTAGCCCTAGGAAGTGAGAGATTAGGGGTTAGGAAGTCAGAGATTTCGAAAAAACCAATACCTCCGACAGAATTTAGGAGTCTGCTCGGTGGTTTCTTGGTTCAAGAAAAAGATGACTATTTAAATGAAACTACTTCGTGGAAAATCTTGGGAAACACCATCACTGAGCAAGTAAAAAAAGATCTTCTTTTTGGTGAAAAGGTGTGTGGATCTTTAAAGAGTAATTCAATTGCCATCGTTTACGAGGGGCAGACCTTGGGCCTGGGGATGGGGCAGGTGAACCGAGTCGATGCGGTTGAGCAAGCCCTTCGTCGATGGAAAACGCATCATCCTCACGTTATTTCGCCTTGTTTAGTGAGTGATGCCTTCTTTCCATTTCGCGATTCAATAGATCTTATTGCACAATCAGGTGTGAAGACAATTCTTCATCCAGGGGGATCGCTTCGTGATGAAGAGGTCATTCAGGCGGCACAGGAAAAAGGTATTTTAATGATCCTGACAGGGAAAAGGCATTTTAGGCATTAAGACATGACAAATAAAACGCAGGTCGACGAAAAACGAGATTGGCTTTTAAAGGCTTCCGCAAAGGTACTAGGGCCATATTCGTGCAAAGATGTCATTGAGCTTGTAAAAAATCAGGCCGTCACAGGCTTGGATGAAGTTCGTCGCAGCGATCAGCGTTGGCAGGTGATACGTGAGGTGAAAGAGTTTATTCCAACGCTTCAGGCTCTCAAGTTTGAACAAGATAGTGGCGAGCTCACGCAAACCACGGCGACGACACCAGGGTCTGCCACAAGAACAGAACGAATCTCTCAGGTCAAAGATGATATGACGCCACCGCCGGTGACTGATATTGTGATTCCTGAAAAGCCAGAGGTGTTTCGCAAAACACCTATGAAGGATGTGACCCCAGTTCGAGAATCAAATGCTTCAGAGCGACCCGCTCATCTGACGGGGAAAGCCTTTGGCTTACAAAATGATCTCAGACTGGAAAAAGAAATTGAGGTCAAGGCCAATAATTGGCGCTGGATTTTAATTGCCTTGGTTGTTATCGTCGTTGGGGTCATCGGCGGAGTTCAGGTCTTTCAGGCTCAAAAGAAGACAAGTGAATATGAACGACGAATACGGGCGGCACTACGATTTAGGTCATTGTTCCTCTATGAGCAATCCCTCGTCGAATACAAAAAAGCACTCACTATCAAAGAGCCTGATTTCGCTGTCCAGGCGCAAATGGCTCCGTTGGTTATTGCAGTTGATGGCGAAACCGTAAAGGGACGACGGATTTTGGAAAAGTCTGTCATCCAGCCTGGTCGCTCGAGGAGTCAGCTAGGGGATGATTATTCAGGGATCGGCTTGTCCTATTTGATTCAGGGGGACCTGAGAGAGGCCGAAGAAGCATTTAATAAAGCCCTCAGTTTTGATCGAAATCATCTAGCGGCAAATTTAAATTTAGCTTGGATTATGTACAATCGAAAGGCCTTTCATGAGGCCCTCAAATTGATTGGACAAATTCAGGTCACGGGTCAGCCAATACTCTCTGTTGCGGAAGCTATGGTCGCTATTGAGGCTGCAACTCAAATGAAGATCACAGGACTCATTAGTCCTGCCGTTTCACGACTTGAGCTATCACTGCGTAATTCCCAAAATCTTAAATCAGAGCAGATCTTAATGTTGATCTCACTGATGCAAATGCAAATTGGTCAAGATCCGTCGGTTTGGATGAGACGATTCCTCGATGAGCCTCAGCGTTCTCAGCGCTATTTTGTGCAGGAACCCTTAATTACAAAAAAGTGGATTGATGGTCCGCATTGGGAAAAATATTGTGGTGAACTTCAGGTTCGTCGTATGAATTTGAATTTTGTTCGGATGACCCGAGCTGCCTGTTTGTTGAATATCGGAAAGGCTGAGGAAGCTAAGACTCTGGTCGATGAAGGGTTCAAGCAAAATCCGAAGGATCCTATGGCTTTGTTGATGCAGCTCAATCTTTTTGCCAGGTCCAATCGTCTGTCAGAGGTTCACACTTTGGCCCAAAGTCCAGAGCTCAGGGAGTTCCGTAGTCCCCTTTGGATCACCGGGAAAGCGTGTTTAGAGACCGGAGATTTGGGCTGTGCCCAAAATGCGTTTCGAGCTATTTTGGAGAAACACCCTGTTGATATTTATGCACGAGGTGGAATGGCAGCAGTTCACCATCAGCTCGGACAGAAAGCAGAAGCTTTGAAGATGATCACTTTAGGATTGAACGACGAACCCTTCTATCTGCCGCTTCTTCAGCTGCGTGATATTATGGAGTCACAGCAATGAGGTATCAGCAATCGCCATTGACAGGTTGCAAGGCCAGCTTGTTTTTTTTTTCAGTCATGCTCGCCGTCAGCTGTTCGAAGAAATCAATTTTTGAAAAAAAAGAAGACTTTGAAATCCAAACGGTAACTGAGCTTCCGCAGGACGTGGCCATTCCAACTGGAGTCTGGGATCGAGTTGAAGGAAAGTTAGGTGCTGGAGCGTCGTCGCTACCGCAAGGTCCAGCAACAGCTAATGGCGGAGGCGGCGTCAAAGGGGCTCCAAAAGCTAGCGACGGGGAGGATAATGGAGGGAGCTAGTGCTGGGGCAACTGGAGACATCATTTTTGCACCACTTCGAGTTTACTTAGTCGAAAAAAATAATGGAATCCTCCGTCAGCCCAAAATTCAAATTGACTACCCATTGGGGGGTGGAAGGCTCGATTTATCAGCCTATACAAGCGGCCAAATAGGATCATTCTATTTCGGGCTAGAGATTCCAGATAATCTGGGTTTGACTGATCTTCGTGTTTTTTATGTCAGCGGTGCCAGGTCTCGAAAGATTGACGGTGAAATCTTCGATGCGGGGGTGTGAGACTTTTTTGATGTCCCGGCCCAGTTTCAAAGAAAATGCTCAAGGACGGACTTAAGCTTAATACGGCTCGGAATCGCCATATCAGTGTTCTTGCAGGTAATTTTGTCTTGACTGGACAAAAAGGGAAGCAGATTGTCGTCACCCAACTCAACGTGACAGATTCGAAGAACCGTCAGCTGCTATGTCCCCGTTTTTCAAGTTATAACTCGAAGGAGTCTAGAAATGAATCAGACAGTCAATCCGACAATCAATCCGATTCCAGCGTCGATCCAAACTGAAAAACTCGAATTCTCGTAGCTGAACTCAAAGATAAGGATCAAGTTCATCAGCTTTTTTTGGTCAAAGAAAAGCATTTAAGTTTAGGAAAGAACGGGAGACCTTTTCTCAGTCTTTCTTTGGGAGATCGAACCGGCAGCCTGGATGGAAAGATGTGGGAACATGCTGAAACTGCGGCCCGTGAGTTTGATGTGGGTGATCTTGTTCTCGCGAAGGGGCAAATTCAGCTTTTTCAAGGGCGAAAGCAGCTTATTATTCATCGTATTGAAAAAAACCAAGGAACACTTTCGATTGATATGAGCGAATACATTCCGACCTCAAATGTCGACAGTCAGGGGCTCTTTTTGGAACTCTTGCAAATAGTTAAGAGTATGAAAAATGATCATCTCTAGGCAGCTGGTTGTTGATTCGATCGAGGATCCAGAAATCAAAGCAATTGCTATTGAGAGCTCCAGCCGCCAAATCAATTCACCATGCCTGGGTGGGCGGTCTCCTGGAGCATATTGTATCGATGACTAAGATCTTGGTTTTTATGGCCGATCACTATCGCGCTCTCAATAGGGATTTATTGATTTTTGGAGCGGTTTTTCATGACTTGGGCAAGATTTGGGAGATTTCGTCAGAGGCCGGCTTCGGTTATACTGATCGGGGTCGGCTGGTCGGACATATGGAGCTGGCCTGTGAATTGGTCGATCGAAAGTCTCAAAGAATTTTGGGGTTTAATATGGAGCTTCGTGATATTTGTAAGCATATTATTCTCAGTCATCATGGACGATTGGAGTTTGGTTCCCCTAAAGTGCCAATGTTTTTAGAGGCCATGCTTGTCGCCATGGTTGATGATTTAGACAGCAAGGTTTCGACCCTGCAAACTTGGAACGAGGGAGAGCGAGTGAGTGCGGAGAAATGGTCACGCTTTAATGAACTTTTTGATAGGTACTTTTTAATTTCAGACTTAAAAGCGAAATTTGGATGATTGATTTTTTACAAGCCTTTAAAAAATATGATCCGGCCGCAAAATCGTTAGTTGAAATTGCCTTGCTGTACCCAGGACCAAAAGCAATTTTGTTTCATCGGGTGGCGAATTTATTTTACCTGCAGCGGCTGTTTTTTATTGCTCGACTTATCAGTGAAATCTCCCGGTGGCTCACGGGGATTGAGATTCACCCTGGGGCGAAGATTGGCAAAAGGCTGGTGATTGATCACGGAATGGGTTTAGTTATTGGCGAAACATCAGAGATCGGTGATGATTGCATTCTTTTTCATGGAGTGACTCTTGGCGGATTGAAATTCGAGAACCGCAAACGACATCCGACCTTGGGGAATCGGGTTTTGGTTGGCGCAGGAGCGAAAATTCTAGGGCCGATCACGTTGGGTGATGGATGCCGCGTCGGTGCAAACGCCGTCGTGACCAAGGATGTTCCAGTGGGGGCTACGGTTATTGGAAATCACATTGAAAGTCAGATTGGAAAACAGATTGGAACTCAGATTGAAAGTCAGGGGAAGCTCGAATAGTGGCTCAAGATCCAATTAGAAATTATCTTCAATCTGTGTTGGGAATTCGTGGCTGGCTTCGGCCACAAAATGAGGCCGCTGTCGAGAGTCATTTTGAACTTCAGGAGTTTGATGGGCCACTTCGGACTGAGCGATTCCAGCAAGAGTTTGATCTTATTTTCTTGCATATGAGGTCAAATTTGAGTGGAGGCAACCTGTCACGAAGTTATTTTGAGGGAGAGGCCTGGGAACTCTTTCAGAAGATGCGAGCAGCTATGAAAATTCAGGATCTTCGGACTCTCGAGCTCGAGGCTTCAGTGGACGTTCATGAGTTTGTGACTCCCTGGATTCAGAAACGACTCAAGAACAAAGCTTTGCTGATTCTCAGTGACAGTCCGAAGAACCATCCTCAGGATTTCGGGGGATACATTTTTGAAACCTGGAGCCCCTGGAGTCTTTTACAAAATCCCGATCGTAAACGCGAGGCCTGGACGACTCTTCAGCAGATAACTCAAAAGATCAAAACCATTCGAAAGGTTGTGACATAAGGGGATCCCAAGTTCTGTGTTTTAATCTTTGTCTTTGGTACAAGTCTTCATCTCTTCGATCAGATCGCCAACAGAGTCATGTTCCACAAATGATTCATAAATCTCTTCAGCCTGCTTTTGAACTCTTCCGGAACTTTGTCTGATTTGGAATTATTATGAAGTTTTTCAATTTTATCCTTGATCACGCCAATCTCTTCAACCACATCAACGATCGATAGGAAGAGACACTGTGAAATTTTGCAGGTATATTCGCCGGAAGGATCTGTTTCCAGTTTTGAATACTTGCTATTGGCAATGGGTTTAGTCAGAAGGGTTTCATAAAAGTTGCCCGGGGTGCAGGCCATTTCAGGATTAAACTGAATTCCGCCATTCAGAACTCTGGCTTTCATCAGGATCCATCTTAAAGATCGACGAAACTCATGGAGTCCATTTCCGGTCTCTAGGTTGCCAAATGTGAACTTAGTCTTCTTTAAGGCATGGAGGCTTCCCAAGAGATGGCCCGCGAAATATTCTTGATCTTCTTGGGTGTCACTCCAATCGAAGTTAGTAACAAAGTCTCGAATTTCTTGAATTCGCGGACTTTTACCATTCTTTGTCCATTTGCCAGTTTTTAAGAGCTGCTGGAGAGCTTTCATAGCCACTGCTTTTCTTTAGCATTTCCAACATTTGTCCACTTGTCGACAGCCCCGATGGCATCTTCAAGCTCTTGAGCTGTTCAGCCATCTTATCAAAACGCCCCTGTTTTTTGTCCTGGTCTGAGTAGATTTTTCCCAAGCCTTGCAGGTTGAAGGCCGCAATTCGAGACAGAGGTGCAGCCAGTAGTTTGGCAGAAGTTTCTGAAAGATTTGTTCCCGAAGCCAGTGGTTTTTCCAATACATCAAGCCACTGGTTGAATCTTTCTTGCTGGGGGAGCATCGCTTGGGCTGTGCCAGATATCAAAACGAATGAAAGAATCCCAGCTTTGAGCAAGTTGAGGGCGTTGTTCGTGAGGGTCATGAATGTTTTCCTTTCATTTGAGCCAAGATTCTTCTTGTGTTTGAGCCCGCAGCAACAAGCAGGCCAAGGCACGCCAGTGGTGAGTTGCCCTGTTAGCGGAAGGCTTTCTAAAATTTTCAAATCAGTGCCATAAATAGGTCTTTTTTATACCCCCGATAAAACTGATCTCTTGAGGCAGAGTCAAAAAAGTGGAATAATTGGCGAACACATAGATTTGTTATCCGAAGGTCCTCGATGCTTTATGATCTCAGTATAGTCTGGTTGCGACGTGATCTTCGTCTTGAGGATAACTCGGCATTATTTAGGGCCTGTCGGGGGTCTCATCGAGTTGCTGTGATGTTCAATTTTGATACCAGTATACTTTGCAAACTCAAATCTAAATCAGATCAGCGGGTGACTTTTATTTATGACACAATTGTTGAGCTGGATCAGCAGCTGAGAAAGTTTGGATCGGGTTTGATTGTCACGACTGGGGATCCTGTCGTAGAAGTTCCGAGAATTGCAAAAAAGCTTAAGGCCAATGCCGTGTATTTCAATGAAGACTATGAGCCCTCAGCAAAGGCAAGGGATACCAAAGTTCGTTCGAGATTGGAGTTAGCTGGGGTCAAGTGTCTGGAATTTAAAGATCATGTTATTTTTGCCCACACCGAAATATGTAAACCCGATGGAAGTCCTTATAAAATGTATACGCCATACAAGAATTCTTGGCTGAAAAGGCTTGGAACTCTCCAGTTTGAGGCGCAAACTTTTGAAAATGAAAAGCTCGTCTCTTGGGTTGAGATAACCAATAGGGTATCCAAGACGGTATCCAGTAAAACTTCTCCGATTCCTCCGATGCCAACTCTTGAAAATCTTGGGTTTGAGCGATCCAAAAATTTTCACGTAACAAAGCCGGGAAGAAAAGCAGCTTCCCTCAACTTAAAGCGCTGGGCAGAGCATTTGGGGACCTATCACACGACCCGTGACTTTCCAGAAGTTGACCATGGAACTTCCGGTTTATCTGTCCATCTCAGGTTCGGGACTATCTCGATACGTGAATGTGTGAGACTCGCAACCAGAAAACCATCCTTGGGGTCGCAAGTGTGGCTGTCGGAATTAATTTGGAGAGATTTCTATCAAATGATTCTCGATCAATTCCCACATGTTGCGCATGGGTCTTTTAAGAAACAATATGATAAGATTAAGTGGTTAGGAAGTGGGAAAAATTTTAAATTATGGAGTGAGGGTCGAACAGGCTTTCCGATTGTCGATGCTGGGATGAGGCAGCTTAATCAAACCGGGTGGATGCACAATCGCTTGCGAATGGTCACGGCCTCATTCTTGGTCAAGGATTTGCTTGTGGACTGGCGAAAAGGGGAGCGCTATTTTTCGGAAAGACTTCTGGATTTTGATTTGGCGGCAAATAATGGAGGCTGGCAGTGGTGTGCATCAACGGGGTGTGACTCCCAGCCCTACTTTCGAATTTTTAATCCAGTTCTTCAATCGCAGAGATTTGATCCTGAGTGTAAATTTATTAAAAGATGGTTGCCTGAGCTGAGATCCCTTTCGGCCAAAGAGATTCACTTGCTTCCATTGCAAATCCCCAAACCCACAATTGCTGGGTTCAGACTGGGTAGAAACTATCCGAAGCCCATAGTGTCCCATTCAGTTCAGAAATTGCTCGCAGTTAAGATGTACGACGGCTCGCCTCGCGTTTTCCTAGATTAACTTGTGGCCCCAGAGTTGTCATGTGTGGGTATTGTGAATCAGTTTCTATCCGTCATTGAGTGGAGCGGGAGCCTGGTTTGGATTTTGGTTGTTATTTATGTCAAAGGGGGAGAATTTCTGGACGGGAACCGTTGAATCCAAAACGGTTTCATCGCCAACCAGCGGATTCAGGCAGAAATCAATGTCTGGGGTCGTGCAATAGCCACGTTGGGGGTCAGTGTCGCAATTCAAAAATCTCCGCGCTCCGCCATTAATCTGACTTCTCTGAATCACGGTCTTTGAGTCCGCCGGTTTCTTCTTGCCACAATACATGTTGCCAGAAGCTCCGCTGTGCTTACAGTTGTCTCCATCCCTGACATAGACGGAGGTTCCGCCTTTGTTTAAGACCATACAAAGATACGGATCATTTCCTTGTATATAATCTAGAGGCGCCTTTATGACAAAAGGATGGGAGGCCGGACAGGTCAAGGTTTTGCAGTCAGTCGCTGACGGCGTACTAACGATGGCGCAATCAATATTATCGATTGCAGCTCGCAACTCAGTCACGTGAATTTTTGTGATCTTCGTGACCTTTGGTAATATTTTAAAGTCCTTCAGGGTGCTTCGGAATTTGTTTTTTTCAGCGTCGGTCGTTTCAGTATATACATCTCTGATCTCTTCAATATCACCAGCTCTAATTTGTTTGCTTGATGCCACGTCAGATAGCCAAGCGTGAACAGGAAAACCACATTCAATACGTTTGGTATCGAGGACAGTTTTAAGTTCATTCACGTTAGCGGCACTCAAATTGTCTCCAAATGGAGTCGCCCAAGGGAATCCAGCAAAGGCACTGATTGAAAAGGCAAAAGAAATTGCAGTCGTTGTTATAAAATGTCTTGTCATTGTCATTTCCTCCGTCAGGCTAAATCTTTGCGGGCCTAACACAGACCGGGCTTAGGTTATACTGCATGACACCACCAATTTGTTCACAACCTTGTTGTTCATCGTTCTGACATCCAATGATGGATTTGTTAGACACATCTGGGGTGTTTGTCAGAACATAAAATTTCAAATCCATTCTCTTAATAGGCGGAACCGTTTTATTGAGATTGCTTAGACTAACTTTAAGCGACGAATAGTAACTGCGCTTTGGAACAGGATCAGGTAAAATTTCCAATTCCACACTATCGACAGCATAGTGGGTTGCCCACTTTGAATCTTTAAGCAAATTTTGAAAGACTGGGATAAGACCACCAACAGCATGAACCGTCTTGACCGCAGGATTCATCTGAAAGACAGAAAGGGTCGGCGTACAAGAGGGGCTTTTGATAAAGGAACCTGTAAAGAGTGCTTCGAAACGTTTGCGAAGGATCTGGGATTGGACGACCTTTGCTTGCTCAAAGTGCCGAGCGAGCTCACCGATCGAGATAAACATTAACAACGACAGAATCCCGAAGAGGACCAGCACTTGCACGATAGAAGATCCTGATTGATTTATAACTGGATTAAATCTCACAAACTGGCCCTCCTTTCTTCGTTCAACAGCCCATGATCCAAAGAGATCTCACTGATAGAAGGCTGGAATATTACATTTAACGGCGGCCGAGGCATCGTAGGTCCCGCCGAGTTTTGTACACACATCACTTGCGTCGACTTCGTTAGAACAACTCAGAATTTTGCCTGCACCGTCCAAATTGACGGAGACTCGGATTGACGAATTCTTCAGAGGATTTACGAGATTTGGAACCTTAGGATTCTGGTTTTTGTTGTTATACGAGACGATGAAATCCACCAAGGCCGTGCTGGCATTTAAGTCAGAAATTTTAACGACTTGAAAACCGGTCGGAATCAAACTCGGAACACTTTGACTCACAGGCTTATTGATTTGAAAAAGAATCGGCGACCCCGGTCCTTTAATACGAAAGGAGATTGGCCAAGCTTTTGAATTTAAATCAATACCCTTCAATTCGGATTTGCAGATTGATCCCTCATTGACCGCTGCGATCAGACCTTTTTCGAAATCATCTCTTGCAGCACTTTCTGCCAGGGCCCGGTAGTTTCTGTGGATTTGTATTTGGGATTGGGCCATCAAAGAAACAACGAGGCCCAATATTCCAAGTCCAACGAGCCCTTCAATTATAGAGAGTCCGGCAGAGTTCCTAACGAAACTCATCGGATTTAGGGATGGTTGTGTCTTTGCTTTTCCATAACCCATCACGACTCCTCAGTCTTGGTCCAACCTAACTTCGTCATGTCCCCATACTTGCTTTAGCGAATTACACTTAGTATATCAAAAAAATTTAGGTTTCCTTGACCAAATAAGACTTCGTTATATTTTGAGACAAACTTTTGATTGATTTAATCCCATTTTGAGAAAATGGCGTTTAAGTTTTACCACCTAGAACAGTTGTGTCCTTATGAATTCACTATTTGTCTATCTGGGCTCGTGTCATCAAGGAAATACCGCCGCTATTGCAATCATTTTTGATAAATTTATAGATGCTTTCATGGCTAAGTGGATCCTTATTCTCTAAGGACAATCGGCCTGAAATTTGCTCGGGACTCCAGCCGGCCTTAATCTTTTCTACAACCAACGTCCTCACCTTCCCCGCGCAGTGGTCGATGGGTTTAGCTTCAACGATTTTGCAACTTCTCGTCGACATTTTCTTTCTGAATCTAAAACTTCAATACACACTCTGTCCTTGTAGGTCAACTGGCGGTATTTGCTCATGTCAGCCCTTTCGATGTCGTAATCAAAAGTCTGACACAAATCTGCCAATTGGCCTTCTTTTTTTAAAAACTCAAAAAACTCATGAGGAGTGCGATCATAACTTGAATTCCGGATTTTTCAGTATGGTCTAAAAATAATTGACATCGCTACCCTCGTGTCATAAATATTTTCAGAGAGGAAGTCGAATCAGATGGGACATAAAAAATCCAAAGAAGAACAGCTGTCGCTGTTTAAGAGAAAGATCATTAGACAATTCGGCGGAACTTTACTCAAAGGCAACGCCAAGAGTGCAAGGCCTCTGTCGACGAAAGAGGCAGTGCATCTAGTTTTGAAATCCGCGCAAGCCATCGGTACCAAGTCGATGCTGCATACTTATAATGTCAGTAAGATTGATGAAATAATTAGAAACCATGCGCGACTATGCCGAATCCGAATATATCATTTAGTCAATGTGGGCAATCATCTTCATTTGGTCATTAAGCTAGATGATCGTAAAGAATTTCAAAAATTTATTCGTGTTATCACAGGGCTTATTGCCAGGCATATTGAAATCAGCGCGGTGCTGCTGGGGGTCGCTAGCGGCAGGATACGAAAAAAATCAGTTTTGGGTGGCTCGCCCCTTCACTCGACTCATTGCCTGGGGTCGGGATTATGAGCATATTACCAGATACATGAGGAAAAATATCAATGATGCCAAACGATGCTTTATCCCTTGGGGCTTCGACATGACGGATCCGATGTTGATTCAAATGCTCAACACGGGATAGACTCATTCTTCTGGCGGAAAGCTGCGCTACATCAGGGTCTGAGATTTCATCCGGAACTAAGGACTCGTGCCAAAATAAAGCAGAACCCGGGTCAACTTATCTCCCGAAGTCCTGTAACTAATGATTTGTTTTTTTAGTATCTCTAGATCCATCTCGACACCTCCTTGTGTGCGTGAATCTAAAGTAGCTGAATTATCTCATCTTGAAACCGTCGGGACTTCCGACGATTTACTATCCAACCTCTGTTTTCTTTCGTCAATCTTCGGGATGCAACTTCTTACCTGATGTAGTGCCACGGCCTAAATCCTCCGAGCCAAGGCCTGTCACTGACACGATTCGAAAAAATCAGGGGCCTTCACACACCAAAGGATCTCGCCGGTAGTTAGATTTCGAATTCGTTGGATACTATTGCCTGGTCGAATCACATCAGATTCAAATATACTCTTCCCATCCCTCAGAATAATAACATCTTCTTGTGATAGTCCTGGCAGCTGACGAATGATCTTGTAGGATTGAATTTCGACCGAAACCTTTTTCCAATCCAGCTTCGATGGGACCATCCTTTTCGAAGCTTCCTCGATGAATTGAGGCTGTAAAGTTTTTAAGTCGACCAGCAATAAAATCATTGAGAGAAAAACTTGAGCTAGGTTGCAGAGTAAAACCCTATCGCGAAAAGTCCAGACTTTATAGCCAAACCTTTCTCATTTTTCAATATTATTTCAGTGATGATCTGAAAATCATGAGGAGGGGTGAGCATTGGAATATGCTCCAGAAAATAGGGATCTGATCCAAACAAAACCATCCCATGCAGGCCTTTGCGTCCACCTTGAGGCAAATGCGAGAAGTGGTCTTCAGGATGATGATCACTGGCATTGGCATTGGAAAATCCAAGGCAAAGGAAAATTGACAATAAAAGCTCCATTGATCCTAAGTATATCGTTTTCATTTTTTCACCTCATCTCTTTTGAAAATCGTTTGAATACTATTTTATTTTTCATTGGCAGTTTTTGAATGACGAAAGCGAACAATTCCTTGGGCAGATTCGCTAGTAAGATGAGGGTCGCTCCGACGACGAAATTGCTTCCAAAAACTGTTGGCCACAGAGCCGCCGAATACAGAGAAGAGAAAATGGGCTCTAGGGCCAAAATTGTCGCCGCGAAATGCGAACTGACTTTGCTACTGCCGAAATAGAAAAGGAAGTTGGGAAGCAGTCCAACAAATGCTGAAAAGATAAACATTCCAAAAATATGGTGTGGGGCAAGACTCCAAACTAAAAATTGGGACCAGTCCTGTTCCCATCTTCCACTAAAAATCAAAGTTAAAGCTAGAAAGGAAAAGAGATCATAATAGGCCGAAAGCTGAAAAGGCCCCACTCCTTCCTTGCGTAGGTGATTTGAAAGGAGAATCCAGGTCGCTATGAAAACACTTGCCAAAAGTGGATAAAGAAGAGCTTCCGAGTCGAGTTTCAAGGTCTCAATTTCACTATGACCGATCAAATAGATTCCCGCGACTACTGCCAATGACTGAACCCCTTCGGTGATGTCGACTGATCCTTTTCGACTGAGAAGATTTGCGACCAGGATCCAAACTGGATATGAAAACATGATGAATGTAACAGTCGCAGGTGGTAGCCCCAGATCAACTCCCTTAAATTCAAAAAACTGCAGTAAAGCGCCGACCAACCCAATGGCGATCAATGCAATGAATGTTTTCTTCCCTTTTGGTACGACCTCACTCTTTTGAGTAAAAAGGGCAACTGAGCCACCAAGCGAATGCCAATATAAAGTAGGCAAAAATAGCTCAGTGGAATTCCTTGATTCAGAAGCAATTTGCTGCCGGGATGAACAAATCCAAAAATGAGCGCGGCCAATAAAACGATCCACATATTAAAATCCTTCCAAAAACTTTTTGATCTGAGCCCTATCCTCTGGAGAAACAGAGAGGCCAAGGGGTGGCATCTCACCACTTTCAAGCATGAACTCAATCGTTGGAGTCTGCTGTCGGCTTAATAGCCCTCTCGCAAGCAGGCCGGATTCCTTGTGACAAACCATGCAAGCCTTTATTTTTAATGGTTCATTCTCATAAGGACTAGAGTAACGAAATGGCTTTCCTAAAGACGATTTTCCTTCATCATGCGAAGCGTGCGGAAGGACACGACCATAGAGCTTAATCCTTAAATTCCAAAGGATATTCTGAGTTTGTCTTTGAACGAGCTTTGAACCAAAAGCGAATCATAGTTTGGACCGAATAGCTCTATGGCCCATTGTTGTGGCACATGAAGCAGGAAACTTTGAAGGACTTTTTGGACATACCTTCTTTCCATTCAAGAGGCCAGACTCAAATTGATAGAATTTTGCCGTCTTTGGACTTTGAGTTTTATCTATAACGATTGCTAGCCGATCCCATGATTCTGGACCTAATCCATTGACCCCAAAATGACTCTGGTTCATCATCCAAACATCCTTATCCTTGAATTTGAACCATTTGATCCTGTTGAAAACAGGCTTGCCGTCGATGGTCTTTGATTCCTTGGATTCGAAAAAAACCTCCTGATCATCACTGAAAGCGATGGTCAGGAGTCCACCCGAAAAGACACTGACTAGTAAAAATGCCTTAATTCGGAGTTTCATTGCAGTTGAAAAAAGTTTCGGAATTTTCAACCTTTAGAATGGCTGAAAAGCGTTTGTCATTTCCTATTTCACAGGATCCTCGTCCACATATTTTGGGCTTTGAAGCGATGGTCAATGTATCTCCTGTTTCAGAGGGATAAATTTGGATGACCTCTTTTCGAAGGAACAAACCACCTTCCGATTGAAGATTGCCTAGGTAGTTGATCTTCTTTGGACCGTCTTGAAGAATGATCTCGGTGTCGGTATTGGTTGGATTTGGATCCTTTTGCTCTTGAACCATCAGCACGGCTCCCTGAGGTACTGATTCACAGAAATAACCTGCGTGAGCCAGGGTTCCTGATAGTAAGAGTGTGGAAATTGCCGCTGTAAATACGTTTTTCACTTGTGACCTCCTTGAAGGTTTGAATTGTTTCTGAGTGAGGAGATAGCAACTTATTTCATTTTAGAGAAATTCATTGATTTAATAGATCCATCTGTTATTCTAATAGATATGAGTCTTCCATCGCTTTATCTTGATGCATTCTTAGCCGTAGCCCAAACACAGGGATTTTCATCTGGGGCTTCCACACTCAACATCACTCAGTCTGCTCTTTCACAAAGAATCAAGAATCTGGAAGAACAGCTAGGCCTCACGCTTTTCCTTCGAACTCCCAGTGGAGCTATCTTAACTGAACAAGGAGAAAGATTGCTTCGATACTGTCAAACTCGGGATTCATTAGAAATTGAACTTGTTCAAGATTTGAATGGGATTAAGACTTCCGAAATCAGTGGCACGGTTCGGCTCGCTGCTTACTCAAGTGTCTTAAGATCCGTGATTATGCCGACACTTCAACCACTTTTAGAAAGGCACCCGCAGATTCTATGCAACTTCATCTGCGCCGATATGAATGAACTTCCAGGACTTCTGCAGCGAAATGAAGTGGACTTTGTCGTGATGGATTGCAAACTGGATCGAGCCAATCTTGAAACATCCATTTTAGGGCAAGAAAGTTATGTCTTGATTGAATCACGAACAAAGAGTTCTGGACGGGAGGATATCTTTTTAGACAATGATTTCGCCGACAGAGCAACCGAAAATTTCTTCAAGGCTTCAGGCAAGAAATCTCTTAAATACCGACGGTCTTATTTTGGTGACTGCTATGGCATTATTGATGGAGTGGCACTGGGCCTTGGCAAGGCCGTCATGCCGGAGCATCTGGTAGCTGACAACAGTCAAATTCGAATCTCAAAAGATTATAAACACCACAAAGTCGATGTTATTTTACACTACTATCACCAGCCATTCTATTCAAGACTCCATCATTCTATTGCTGAAGTTCTCGTAAAAAAGGCCTCCCAATTTTTGTAGCCTAACATCCTGGATCACAGCCTGTTGCATTAGACGCAGCCCTAGAACAACAAATGCCACCGAAAAGGTGAAATCTTCTTTCAGCGACAAAAGTCTGCCGTCACGAGTTCGAAGAGACTCGATTTCAGCTCGACCATTGAGAGTAAAAGCCTCAAATTCCTCAACTAGCGAAGGAGTATTCCCGTTGAATGGCATTATAAAAAGACTAAATGTGTTTTCAGATGTAAAGGAAGCAAAATAAGTCCCAAAGGGCATTCCATCTGTATGTCTTCCCCATCCTACATTGAGGATATTTGGGTCACTGAGTTTTTCGGAAAAGGTTAGAATGTAAGGCAAAATCTTCGGCGCGCAGAGTACGATCGCTTATTTTTGGACGGGCCCTTAGGGAAGGGTCGAGAGAGTCGAGGAAAAGACCGTTTTGAGAAATGCCTTTCCAACCCCAGCTGGCGCGCTCGTTCCTCCGCCGGTCGTAACCGCCGTCGTGACATTTTCGCAAAGGGTCGCATTCACAACAGTTCCGACACAGCTAATTAAATAGGAATTAATAACAAGTGTTCCGATGTCTGTATAGATCTGAGAGATTGCAGAAGTATTAGAAGTATTAGTTAAATAGCTGACAAGATTGACAGCGTCCAAGGGGTTGGTGGTCGAGAAGATTCCGACTCCGCAGGTAGCGGTGGCCTTGCAGGCAAGATTTATCATGGCATTTCCAAGGAAAGAGAACGTCGTCAGTAGGGTTCCAACTTTCAAGCCAGCGCTGGCACAATAGGTTGAGGCTTTCATTGCCTGGGTGTAATAGGATTCAGCTCCGGCCGTGGTGGTGAGATTTGTGGAATTTCTTCCGTCGAAGACTAAGGATCCTAAGAATGCCGAAGAGCCAGATCCACTTGAAACGGCACTGAAGGTTGCGACTAAGGACGAAGCATCAGTGAAGCCCTCTTTGACGAAGGCTCCAGCGCAACGAATGGAATCGCCGGCCTTGGTTGTGATTGCGGAAACCTTTTCGACGCAGGCATCAGCCGCATCAGGATTTGCGATTGTGACGTTATCAAGACAGATTTGAGCATCGCCAAGAGTGTCTCGATCGGTTGCCTTTCCGCAGCTAAGTGTAAACAAAAACGATAAAACTAATAGAGATCGAAGTCATTTGTTTCATTGCGAAAATCTCCTAGTGGAAGAGGCGGACGTCTTATGGACGGTCGCTCAGTTCTATCATCTTAAATAAAGTTTGAGATTCAGTCATGAACTATATGGGATCGGGACTAAGGTCGTTTCACCCTATAGCTCACCTAGACGATTATCCTGGGGAGACTCAAGAATTTTGAGTCTTATTCCGATACAAACTTAAGCTCGACGGGGAACATCTAACCGTCATGTAAGTGAGGAAGAAGTGAAAAGGATTTTATTTTTCTTCGGTTTTTGGCTTTGCGCCCAATTTGCTTTTGTTTCTATGAGCATGGCCCAGGAGCGCCGTGAATTCTACAGGTCCATCCGCGCGCTTGGGATGGGAAATTCAGCTGTTGCTGTGACGAATGATGAATCGAGTTTGCTTCTGAATCCTGCTGGGTTGGGGAAACTAAGAAACTTCTATGGAACCGTTTTCGATCCTGAAATAGAGACGAGTGATAAAACAGTGAGTATGTATAATGCCAGAGCCTTTTCGCAGCCATGGACGCTGGCAGATGCGATTCCTGCCGCCGTGGCAGTGCCTGGGGATCAGTTCCATTTTCGGGGGCAATTGTTTCCGTCCTTTGTTGCCAGAAATTTCGGGCTAGGATTATTGCAGAAATATGATGTGGATGCCGTCTACGATTCGACCACCGCCCGTGCCGATACCTTCTATCGAAATGATTTGGGACTTGTTTTGGGCTATAACCTTCGACTCTTTGATGGTCGCGTAAAAATCGGTTTTACTGGTCGCCTAATCAATCGGATCGAAGTTAAAGAGACTGCTTTTGATACAACGCAAGCTTTAGATTTGCCGTCCCTGGGGACCGCGGGGATTGCAAAAGAGGGCACTGGTTTTGGTGGAGATATCGGCATTATGCTTGCCGCTCCGTGGACCATGATTCCAACCATTGGGGCGGTCCTCCGGGATGCTGGTGGAACCAATTTCGCGATGTCCTCTGGGCAGAGGCTGAGCCAAGCGACCTCGCGGCCAGCAACAGTGGCCCAGGATCTCGATGTGGGAATCGCCCTGTTTCCAATTCACCGCAACAATGTTCGGTCAGTGTGGACAATAGAATACAAAGGCGTTCTGACGGCACAAAATGAAACAGATCCCACGAAGCTTTATCACGGAGGAGTCGAAGTCAATTTCGGAGATTTGTTATTTGTTCGAGCAGGTTACAATCAAAGGTATTGGACAGGAGGTCTCGAATTAGCCTCTGAACGGTTTCAGATACAGTTGGCCAGTTACGGGGAAGAAGTCGGGACCGCGGCAGCTTCGAAAGAAGATCGTCGTTACTTGTTTAAGGTGGCGTTTAGGTTTTAGGAGGAAGGGTTTGAGGATATTGCTCTTGGTTGTATTAATGATTTCGTCGGGGTTGCAGACCTCTTGTGGTGGCAATTTTTTTAAGGATCTTTCAACTAAGGATACCGATGCGGCAAAGTACGAGGATGCTTTGAAGGCCATCGATTTGGGCGATTATACGAGTGCTATTGCTCATATTGAGTCAATGAGTACCGCAGCCAAGGCCCAAACAAAAACTATTGAAACCTGGGCAGGCGCCTACGCCGGCAAGTGTGGGCTCAATTTTATCTCATTAATTTCTGGCTTAGGTGATTCTTCTGGGGCACCATTTTTGTTTTTTATGCAAGCCTTTACAGCGGTAGCGGTCGATCCAGAGTCCTGCTATATAGCTCAACAAAAAATGGAACTTCTGGGGAACTCAAGCCAGAGAACATCTGATCAAAATCTGTTTATGTTTGTGCTGGGTATTTCGAAACTCGGTACCTACCTGAAAGCCAGCGCGGACTTGTTGCCGGCGACAGGAGTTGGCGGAGACGGTGTGGCTGATCCCACCTTCAGCGCCTGTGCCAACCAACCCGCCCCTGGCACACCGATGATGACAGATGCCCAAATCAATCAAGTCGTGACTGGGTTCGGACTTATCTTTGATAATTTGACGGCGGTAAGTTCGAGTCTGTCGGGAGCTTCGGCGGTTGCTGGTCTCAATGATTTTAAGGCAACCTGTGAAGCGTTAACTTTGATTCCAAATTGCGCGATCACAAATCCAAATGGGGCAGAGATCACAGATGCAACCCGACTGGCCTTTCGAGAGCTTATTCAAACCAGTGACTTCGGAGTTGGCACGGCCTGCACAAAGGATCAGGTGGGAATTCCTGATGGGTTTGGGGGCACGCAGTGCTGCCCTTGATTTTGGCGCGAACACGAATATTATATAAATTTGTCCTGCTGCCAATTCTGTGGAGCTACGGAATATCTTCCCAGGCTAGTGAAATATTTGAATACAATCGTTCCCTACGGTCCCTAGGGATGGGTGGGGCTTATATCTCGGTTGTTGAATCTCAGGATGCGCCTCTTGTCAATCCCGCGGCGCTCGCTTTTGTCAGCGAGATCAACTGGGAGATGATCAATTTGGGGGGTGGAATAAATGGACTGGATATCTATAATACAGTGTCGAATTTCAAAGCCATCACCTCTGCCGCTGACTACAGTCAATATTTTGGTAAGCGCATATGGGTCAATGCTTTCGGACGAACATCCGTGGTCATGCCAGGTTTTGGAATGGCGGGATTCGAAGATTTTAAGACTTCTTTTGCCATGCATAATCCGGCCTATCCACAATTTTCAATGGATTTTATTAATGACTATGGATTGAACATTGCCGGGGCCACAACCATTGGAGATCGGTCTGGTTTTGGATTGGCTGTCAAGCGAATTAATCGCTGGGGCGGAACTGAGGAGATTGGGCTAGGAATCATTTCATCGGGAAATGGCAGTCAAATCATGGAACAGTTTAAAAACAAAGGAGTTGGTTATGGTGTTGACGCGGCATTTATGACAAAGTTGCCGGTGTCGTCAGACACTCGTTTGGCTATCGTTTGGCAGGATGTGGGGGATACTAGGTTTTCGAAAACAGAGGGGCCTTCTGCTCCGCCTGCAATTGAAAATAATTTACAAATTGGTCTCGGCACGGCTGTTGATTGGCCGGGGATTGACTTTGCTGCCGCCATGGAAGTTCGACATATTATGAACTCGTCTTATTCTTTTGCCCAGAAGGTTCATTTAGGGGGGGAAGTATCTTTGCCGCTTCTTAAGCTTCGGGGAGGCCTCAGTCAAGGTTACCCAACATATGGCGTGGGGTTTAGTTTCTTGTTTTTTGACTTTGATTTGGCCTACTATTTTACTGAACTGGGAGCTTATCCCGGACAAACCCCCGAGAACAGAATTCAGCTTGGAATGTCCATGGGTCTTTCGCTCGACGCGGACTTCAAATTTTATTCAAAAGACGGCAAAAAGCGAAAATTGAAGCAGCGTCGCTAGTTTCTTATTCCTTTTTGAGTGACAGTTTAGTCTTTTATACGCAATCATTTTCGAGATGTTAAAACTCTGGACCTATACGACCCGCCAACAAATTGAGCAAAAGTGTGAACAGGTTGATTTCCAAAATGAGACTTGGATTTTGCCGGATCTTCGTTCCAAAATCCAACTTCAAAAACAACTATTTTCAAAATATGGGTATACCTTAGAGAATTTTGTGATGCGAGCAAGCGATTTGTGGAAAACCCTGCTCAGAAAATCAATGCCCGAGTATGAAGTTGTTTCGCGAGACTATGCCGGGCTGCTCGCAAAAGGCTTTCTCAAAGAGCTACCTCCTGAGGATCCGCTTTTTGTTGGCCTGACAGAATCGACTTGGTTAGACCAACTCAACCGGTGGAGCGCTGTTGCCTTTTCAGAATCCATGCAAGATGAGTTGACTCAATATCTCGAATTGAATCCAGACCTCAAAGGTCGGATCGTTCAAGATTTTTATTTTGCAAGAATATTGGCTCTTTTCTTTGCAAAAAAGAAAAAAACGACAGCGCTATGGATTCCCGCGCTTCTTCAAGATCAGACGAATTTGCCCCAGTTGTGGAATCGCGCCCTCTGGATTGATTTGCGGGGGGAAATCTCTCTGAGCGAAGCCGAATTGTTTCAACGGTTTTCCCATTTAGTTGACGTCAATGTTTTGGTTCCTGAGTCACCATTCGAAAAGGACTACCCAGGCATCTTAAGAATCTACGACTATTTGCGGTCAAAAGCGAATGCCATCAGCGCCTTAGGCAGAGTCGGTGATGGCACGACAATGACGATTTCAAAAACGCAGAAGGTCTATGGTTTTTCGGGACCGCTGGCCGAAGTTAAGTCAGCAGTTGCCCAGATTCGGGTGTGGCTGGATCAAGGTGTGTATCCCCAGGAAATCGGCCTGCTCGCTCCGGAAATAGAGAATTACTGGCCTTGTCTTTCCAGCTATCTGCAGATCGAAGGTATTCCAGCGCAGAAAGCAGTGGTCAGTCGCTTAATGACTTTTCCCAGTGTTCGCCTGTGGATGGCCAGACTGCATTCTTCGATGAATGTGAAGGACTATTTTAGTTTAGAGAAGGCTCATTTTTCGCGGGCCCAGATTCGCCTTGAAGAATTTCGTGCCCTTTTGTACGAAATTTATGAAGATCGAGATCTCATGCGAATTCAGTCAGTTTTTGCAGAGATTCAGAGGACCCCCGCCTGGCCTGCACGAATGACAAGGGATGAATTCTTGGGAAGGAGTTTGAACCTTTGGGAGGTGGATCAAAGTTCGCTGACCCTTCCGCCTGAAATAAAAAAAGCCCTTGAAAAATTTTTGCGAGAGGCCTCTGCGTCCGATGAAGCATCTCCGGCTGATTGGTTTAAATTTCTGGAATCAATGATGGGACAAACAGAAATTCAGATCCGGGAAGCTGACGAATCTGGAATCGTGGTGAGTTCATTGATGTCGGCCTGGTCATCAGGACTAAAGAAAATAATCTTTCTTGGCATTTCTGATGAGGGTTTGAAATCATATTCCCGATTGGGACTTAGCCCCGTGGATACGCGACAGTTGTCTCAAGATTTGGGCCTTGTGATCGAATCTGCAGAAAAAAACATCAAGGAATACGAACTACGCTGGTGGCTGACAGAGACAGAGACTGATCCTGAGGTGAAGACTGAGGTGGGGATAGCGACTAAGGCTGAGGTCGTCAGGGAAATTGAAAAAGAAATTGAAATTTACGAGCCACTGACTGATTGGCAGGGGCAGCTACTCAATCACACGGCCCTTTTGTTAGACCGAGAGAAATTGCAGAAGAATGTAAAGACGGCGACCCGTTGGGATCAAATTCAATCCCTCGGACTTAAAGAGTCTCTAAAATTCGATCTTCCTCTCAATGCGGTCAGTGTGGATCGAAAGGTCCAAGAGGATTTGGGTTTTCAAAAATGAGACCTATTTCTGGATGGACCTTGAAGGAGCTTTCGCCTTCCTCCATCGAGAGTTATCTGAAGTGTCCCTTTGTCTTTTTTGCAAACAAAGGATTTCGTCTTTTGGATATGGACGAGATCGATTTAGACTTAGATGTTAGGCAAAGTGGGCAATTCTATCATGCGGTGGCTGACGCTCTTCTGGATCCAACTCGAAGATTGGTTTGGTCCGAAGTTGAGCTCATGGAACTTGTAGAGGACCTCAAAAATAAACACTTGATAATTTCGGAAACGGATCCGACTTGGGAACCGAGAAAAGCAAAAATAGTCAAGTGGAGTCAACATTTTTTGGATTTTGAGAAGGATTGGCTCTCAACATATCCAGCGACTCAGGTTTTCGGACGTGAGACTTCGTGGAAAAGTCCTTGGGGGTCAGATATTGTCTTTCGCGGCAAGATCGATCGATTGGATATCAATGCCGAGGGCCAGGCCGTGTTGATAGACTACAAAAGTTCAACCGCCGGAAAGGCAGGGCCGAGGAGTTGGCTAGCGAATAATGATTTGCAGCTATTGTTTTATATTTGGGCCCTTCGTTCGGGAGGGGTCTCCGACTTTAGGGGTGAAATTGTCGGCGCTTTTTATTATGACCTCAAGAAATTCGATCGTTCCAAGGGACTTCATTTACGTCAGGAAAGCACACTTCTGGCAAGCCTCGTCCGTAAGAACGCTGGAGTCAGTCCCGAGGAGCTCGAAGAGTTTATGTTGGAGTTTGAGAAGAAAATTGATCAAACTTTATTTCGGATGAATCAAGGATGCTATCAACCTGAACCTGATGACCAGAAAGACTGCCAAAAATGTCGTTGGAACCAAATATGTCGCGCACCCCCATCTGAACTAAAGTTTCAGCCTGATACTAATCTTTTGTTGCGTGCCGGTGCGGGGGCAGGCAAGACGACCACACTGATTCGTCTTTTTTTTGAGACCGTTGATCATTTCAGATCAACGCATAAACGTTGGCCACGAATTGTGCTAACGACCTTCACGAGGAAGGCCACACAAGAAATTCGCGAGAGGTTGATGAAGGAAGCTCTTCGACGGGAAGATCCTGAACTCTTTAGATTGCTACAGAGTCGGTACTACGTGCAAATTTCAACGATTCACGGAGTTCTCTCGCTTTTTCTCAGCCGCTCGGCTGATAAACTTGGTTTGCCTAAGGATTTTCAGTTGGTTGATGAGTATAGTCTTCTCAAACACGAAAAGAGTGTGCTCAAAAAAAGAGCTCGAGAAGAATCCGACATTTCTGGAGCTTCTGGAGGAGTATAGTTTTAAAGAGCTTCTAACTATCGTTAAGGCTCTTGCCGAGGCAAGAAGCATGGGCCCCATTCGACGGTATTCGCAATTGGATTTGGAACAAGATCTTCAAAAGGAAATTGACTGGGTGATTGCTCAGGGACGAAGTTTGCGCGTTCAGGGACAGAACGAACCCTTGACTGAAAAGTGGCAGGAATATTTAAAGCATTTTAATTTTTTAGAAACTCTGGCTCCACAGATTCAGGATAGGATCGAACAGTTTCGCAGTTTTCTAGAAAACAAACCATCAAAACCACGATTTGTCTCAGGGGAAGTCGCCGATTTCTGAGAGCTTTAATGAAAAACGCAAGAGATTTTGGACGGTATTAAAACACTTGTCGAAAAAAAAGTTGGACTTTATTAAACATACCGACCGGTATGAGAGACTGACGTTGTCCATCGAAAGCCTCGCAACGTCTTATCGAGAGAGTTGGTTGAAGTTTCAGACAAGTGTCGGACGTCTGACGATGCAGGACCTGGAGACTTTGAGTGCTGAAATTTTGCGCCGAAACCCCGAAGTTGGGGTGGAGTTTTCGGAGGCCTGGGACTTCTGGATGGTCGATGAATATCAGGACACGAGTCCTCGGCAAGATTTTCTCCTCACTCACCTTCGAGGTGCGAAATCTGAATTTGTGGTGGTGGATCCTCAGCAAAGTATTTATTTGTTTCGCGGATCACGATCCGAGGTTTTCGAAAATAAGCAAATCTCCATGAAGGGGCTTGTGACAAATCAGTTGGTGAATTATCGATCTCGCAAAAGAAGTTCTTGAGTTTATCAATGACTATTTTTCAAAAATTTCCAACAAGTTTGAACCCATGATTGTTGGATCTTCGGCAACGAGACCTGAGGATCCTGCCTGTGTGATTTTGCCCGGGCCGGGTGAGGTCACAGAGCAGGACCTCTCTGATTCAGTCAGCTCCAGTGACTGGTGTGGTCTCGCTGTGATCTCTAGAATTCAAGAACTGATAGCGCGCGGGGCAAAGCCGGAAGAAATTTGCGTGCTCTCACGCAGTCATAAAAATCTTAAAACTTTGGCCAGTCTGGCGAAGGCAGCTCAGGTTCCCTACTATCATCACTCGTCTGGACAGTTCTATCAGCGACGCGAAATTAAAGATGCCTTGCAGATATTGAGGTTTTTGGATAATCCCCATGACAATGTCAATTTGGTGGGTCTGCTTCGATCCCCCTGGTTTTTTATGCCCGACGAAGAAATTCAGAAAATCTGCACGGGCCAGAGTTATTGGTTGAAGGCTCAGGCGTCTCTATTGACCAATTCAATTTATTCAACCGGTTCGAGTCTTTCGACCGGCTCAATTCATTCGACCGATTCTCCTTTGGTGACGGACTTAAATTTTTCGGCAGACTCGGTTTATAAAGATCTAGCGACCATGCTCGCAGACAGTCAACATCTTGGGGATCTCGCCGTCTTTAAAAAAACGATTATTGAAAAAGGACTCATTCATTCTTGTTATGGAATTGATCCCACAGGGCAAAGAGAAGCAAACCTTTGGAAGCTCATTCAACTCTGCGAGAATCTTCAAGCTCAGGGAACTTTTCAAGGTGCCGAGTTTTTGGATCGAGCTCAGCGCGGCGAGAGGCTGATGCGGGGAATCGAGGAGGTTGAGACCACCGCTGTGATCGAACCATCCCGGGTGCAAATGATGACCATTCATGCAGCCAAAGGGCTTCAATTTCCCCACGTGATTATAACAGGTTTTGGCGATTCGAGCCCACCACGAGCGATCGAGCTTTTTAATTACGATGAAGAAGAGGCCGTGTGGGCAGTCACAATGCGGGATCTTGAGTCCGGTTCGCGTTTAGTTACGCCACGGGCGCATAAAATTCAAGAAATTCAAAAGCATCGCGAACAAGAAGAGTCTCTTCGCTTATTGTATGTTGCCTTAACAAGGGCACAAGATTCGATCACTCTGGTCTGGGATCAGATAAAGAAAAACAGCTGGGCCGCTTTCTGCCCCTTTGATTTGTCTGTTGAAGGACCGCAAATCCATGGGAACTTCTTAGTTGAGATTCGTCGCGGTATCGAACATCAGGCTCCTTCAATTTTGGAACTAAACAAGACAACAGAAGTCATTAATCCTTGGCGAGTTGAAAATTCAACCCCTTCTTGTCAGATTTCGGTGACTGAGCTCACGCAGCTAAGTAAGAAGTCTCAAAGTCTCTCCAGCTCTTCGAAGGTAGGCTATCGTCTATCAGATTTTGAAAAATCAAAAAAAGGTCAAAAAGCCCATCGGATTTTTGAAGCGCTGAAATTTCAGCGAGATCTTGATTTTTTTGCGAATGAGGATCCATCACTGAAGGCAGCGGTTGAGTTTATCGTGAACCTCAAAAGTCCACCGATTGTTGAGTTTTTTGAGTCTCAAGCTCTCGTTGATGCACAAGTTGAGGTCGAATGGGGTTTTACGGTTGATTGGTTTGGGAAGAAATTGACTGGGCAGATTGATCTCTGGGCGTTCTATCAGGATCAACTGTGGGTGATCGATTACAAGACAGGATCCCCCGAATCTGCCAAAAAAGCTCAGTCTCAGCTCGAAATTTATGCTGAATGTCTATTCAAGACCAAACGCGCGCCAGAAACTTGTGAGGTTCTCTTAGCTGCGATTTACCCTTTAGATGAAAAAGTATTCATTACAAAATACAAGAATCGTGCTGACCTCCAAGGGTCATTAGGGTCCATAGCACTAAATACTCATCGCTAAGGCTACACAAATGCTCGAAGCATCATCATTGATCAGACCAATGTTCCCGCTGCCGTCAGCAGCCTTGGTGACAGGGATTCCTTTTTGGCTTCCGACATCATGGGAGAGACTCATAGAAAATGTTTTGTTAATCTGGTAATCGATAACTTCAATATGTCCGTAGCGAGTTGTTTGCTTGCTTTCATAATCCCAGAGGTATCGATGGAGGAGTTCCACGGAAAAGCTCAGATTTGCAATCTTAAGGGTCGCCTTAGCTCGTTGGTTCGAAGCATATTGACTGTTAGCCTTATCTTGGACTGATGTTTTGAATTCATGAAAGTTTCGCGTAAAACCGAGGCTTGCTTCAAGATCCACCCATCCCCAGAGAACGGTTCCAGGTTTCGAGAAGATTTTTCCCGATAAGCCCATGCCGTACAAATGACTAGTGTTTTCAATTGAATCATTGGAAGTCGGAAAGGAGTTCGCAAGCTGAAGCGAATAGTCGGCGGTTCCAGATTCAGGCGTAAATTTTTTTCTTAGAAAGACTTGAGTGTCGGCAAATGATGATTTATCGCTGTCGATGAGATCTTGAGCATAGCCCCCGTCAACAACAAGGCTGACAGAATTCTTAAATTTGTAGGATCCCTTTAAGGCGATATAGTTGTCCTCGGCACGTCGAGGATACACGAGATCAGGCTTTTCAGCCGAGGAGCCGTCAGATGAAGGGGAGCCAGTCGAATCTGCTGCGGGAGGAGTATAGTCTGAAATGGTTGAATTAGGTGCGGACGAAGCTGGCTTCTCTGGCTCAAGGGGCTTAGGTTTAACAAGTTGAGTAGTCATGGCCAATTTCAATAGCAAGAGACCAAGGTTTTCTGCTGACTCAGATTTCCTCTTCTCAATTGGTGGCTGAACAATGAGACTAGAGCGCGTGGCCCCTAGCTTTGGGCTAATCACCGCTTGCGCGGCCATTGATTCTGAGAAAGTTCCAAAGGAAGCCGAAACGGTGACCAAAGACAAAGTGAATAGATTGAAATTTTTCATAGGAGTCGAACCCTTTCTTTATAGTCTCCATATTGTCTGTGCAGGAAATAGGCCAGGTGATCAGGTCGTGAAGTCGAAAGCAAACTCAAATCTCTGCACCTCTAACAGCATCTCAGAAGTCGAGGCCAAAATCTGCCTACCCCTGTCAAATTCCTTTACACACCTCGGGTACTATATCAAAAAAGTGTAAGTAGCTGATTTTTGCGTTGGGCAGTATCCTTTTTATTTTGAGCAATATCTCGAGTGCAAATAGCCGCAGACTTGCACAATTTTGAGTCCCCCGTAGTGTAACGAAATTTGTTGTGTGATGAGCACATCAGCCTTAAATTGAAGGGCTCATTCCCTCCACCTGCAAATCGAGGCTGGATATGGTCACCTTCAAGAAACAGTTTCGATCCGCAAACTTTGCCTGTCTTTGCATCCCTAAATTCGCACCCCTGATTGCGACCCAAGACATCCTTCTTCACCGCAGCAGAAATTCTTTGCTGCGAAACCGCTCGTCTCTGACTCCCTGTTTCTTCCGCTGCGGAAGTCGAGCCATCACCAGTCTTATTTCTCGCTTCCGCTTTAGCTTCAGATTCAGTTTTGGTATCAGTTTTGGTTTCCGCTCTAACTTCAGCGTCGGTTTTAGATTTCGTTCCGACGCGAGTTTTAATGTAAAGCTCTGGCGCGTTCCACAATTTCCATTTGCTTTTCGCTAAAAGTGAGTTCAATTCTGACCGATTCATCTTGCTTGAAGAAAAGGTTCATTTCTTTCGCACGCTGTGCGGGCTTCAGTGAAGGTTCTCAAGATTTGTCTGAAATTGGTTTTTGTGGTTCCGGAGCGAAAGTAGATCTGGGCCTCAATTTCGATTAGGTAGTCAACCAAAAGGCCTTCAACGCATCTAGGTTGAAAATGCTAATTTCTTGTTTTGCGGTAGAGATAAGATGGTCGCGGGACCATTTACTCATCAATCGGATCACGGCCTCGGTACTTGCGCCGACGCCATTGGCGATATCCTGTCGGGTGATTTTGAGTTGGCCCAGAGGGGCCACTTTTTCGGTCAAAAAATAGGCAACTTTCGCTTCAAGGGTGAATCGTTGGATACGTCGATCATTTTGGATTCGGTGCAGACGGCGAATCACTTGATGGTCAACATAGGCCAGGAGTTCGGAGTCTTGCTCCCAGGATTGAGAAAAAAAATCTTTTGAGAGCTTAAGAACTTCAGTGGCTCCCAAGGCCTTAGCAGTGATTGGGTAACAGGGGGACTTGGCGGCGAATTTCATGACCCCGGCTCCAACTAGCTCTCCTGGGCCTGCCAGATCCAGCAAGGCTTTTTCGGGATTTTTCTTAAGTTTAAGAGCGCCACTCAAAACAACATAGAAAGATTCAGCGGGCTGCCCTTGGGAAAAAAGGGATGCATTTTTACGCAGTTTGATCACTCGACCCTGTTGAAGAAGAAGAGTCTGGGTTTCATTTTTGAGGAATGAGATAGGATTTTTTTTCATTTCAATGAGTTTACAAGAAATAACGAATGAACATGCTGATTCAGATCATAGGTAAGTGAGATTTAAATCAACTAGATTTCTAGGTGTTTTATGATTTGAACTCTACGCATGAAGGAAGGCCTATGCTCTCAAAATCTCAAGCGAAAGCTTTTTTCTTGTTCGGAACGGCTGTCTGTTCCGCGGCCTTTATTGGCCTGACAATTGATACTTTTCAAAGGATTCCGGGTCAAACTCGGCAACAGAATATGAACCCTGAGGTGATTAGGGGAAAACATCTTTTTGAGAAGAATAACTGCATGGGATGTCATACGATTTTTGGAGAGGGGGCTTATTATGCTCCAGAATTGACTAAAGTTTTTGAACGTCGTGGAAGTGTTTTTATCAAGGCGATTTTGAAGGACCCCGAAGCCATGTATCCTGGGCAGAAAAATGGTTAATAATAATCTTTCAGAGGACGAAATTTCTGATCTGACTGAATTTCTCAAATGGATTGGAAACGTCGACACGAATGGGTTTCCCCCCAAACCAACTATGAATATGGTGGCCTCAGCCAATTCTGGAGGAGCTTCAACTGAGACTGAGGCTGTTGTGAACAGGGCGAATCGACCCCAGGTATTTAATCAACTTTGTGTAGCTTGTCATAGTTTAAAGGGACAAGGCGGCTCAGTCGGACCAGCACTTGATGGGGTCGGGAGTCGTTTTGACTCCAAGTATTTGGAAAAATGGATTCGGGACCCGCTCTCTGTTAAAGCTGATTCAAAAATGCCAAAACTTCCATTATCAGAAGCAGATGTTGCTGAGCTTGTGGCCTATTTGTCTCAATTGAAAGGGGACCAATAATTATGAAATATCAATCCCAACGAGTCGCTTATTGGTTTTTTGCAGTGTGTATGCTTCTGCTGAGCTTGCAGCTAGTGTTTGGATTTATTATGGGTTTTGCCCATATGGGATACGACGGTCTTCATTCCGTGATTCCGTTTAATGCAGCAAGAGCGAGTCATAATAATTTGCTGGTGATGTGGCTGCTTGCGGGCTTTATGGGTGCAGCCTATTATATTATCCCTGAAGAAGTCGATCGCGAAATTTTGTCTGTCAAGTGGGCCTATATCCAACTCGTGGCTTTGGTTGTCGTTGGGGTGACTGCGATTATTGGGTTTCATTTTAACTGGTGGGAAGGGCGTAAATTTCTCGAAATTCCCCGACCCCTTGATTACTTGGTGGTGGTGGATGTTCTGCTGTTTATAGGAATTATCGGCGGAACAATATTGAAGGCCCCGAAGAAAACAACAACATCCTTGGTTTTGTTCTTTGGACTCCTGATGATGGCTTTGCTGTATTTGCCAGGTATGATCAATACAGATAGCCAGACCCATGACTCGTATTGGCGTTGGTGGGTCGTTCATATGTGGGTTGAGGGAGTTTGGGAGCTTATTATGGGCGCCATTCTTTCTTTCCTTCTGATTAAACTGACAGGTGTAGATCGAGAAATTATCGAAAAGTGGTTGTATATTATTGTTGGGTTTACCTTTCTGTCTGGAATTTTGGGAATCGGGCATCATTACTATTACATTGGGACACCAAAATACTGGTTGATTGTTGGAGGAGTCTTTAGTGCTCTTGAGCCAATTGCCTTCTAAGGAATGGCGATTTATGCTCTCTCGATGGCAAAGAAGGGAGGGCGTTATCCTGACAATCGAACGGCTCTTCTTTGGACTTTGGGTTGTGCGATTCTCTCGTTTGTGGGTGCTGGTTTCTTGGGCTTTGCTCATACGCTTCCTCAGGTGAATATGTACACTCATGGAACCCTAGTGACAGCGATGCACGGTCACATGGCTTTTTGGGGTGCCTATGCCTGTTTGGTGCTCGCGATTGTGACATACGCTTTACCGAATCTCACGGGCCGAAAGCTTCAGGATACTGGGATGAATAGCTTTGCGTTCTGGACTTCGAATATAGGGATGGTAGCGATGACTCTCGCCTTTGCGATTGCTGGAATCGCACAGGTCTATATGGAGCGACGTCTTGGGATGGACTTTCTTGCGGTTCAGAAAGAAATTGAGGTTCACTTTTTGGGTCTTATTCTGGCCGCGACCTTGTTCACGGTCGGTATTATCGCTTTTATTTGGAACTTCATTCGCTTTGGACTCCCCGTTGGTGAGGTTAGACGATAATTGGAAACATTTTTTCTAAGTACTCACCATGAAATTGAAGTTTTTGAACGTTGTTACCGAAACCGTCTGCCCCTGCTGCTGAAGGGCCCAACGGGATGTGGAAAATCACAGCTGGTGTCTACGATGGCAAACAAACTTCAGGTGCCATTGATCAAGGTCGCTTGCAATGAGGATACGAGCAGTGCTGATTTGTTGGGAAGATTCTTGATCAAAGGTTCGGAGACGATTTGGCAAGATGGACCTGTGACCAGAGCCGTGCGCGAGGGATGTATTCTTTATTTGGATGAAATTGCTGAGGCCCGAGAAGATGTGATTGTGGCCCTGCATCCATTGACCGATCACCGGCGGGAAATCTATTTGGATCGAATTAATGAAGTGGTTCAAGCTCCGGCCAATTTTATGTGTGTGGCGAGTTTTAATCCAGGCTATCAAAAGGGATTTAAAGAACTGAAGCCCTCGACCCGTCAGCGTTTCGTCAATTGTGTGATGACTTATCTAGACCCCGAAAATGAGACTCAACTTTTGATTCGGTTGACGGGGATTGATCGCCCGCAGGCTCAAAAGTTAATAAAATTAGCAAATAAGATTCGGCAAATGAACGAATTAAATTTAAAAGAAACCGTATCGACTAGGATATTGGTTTACGCAAGTATCCTGATGAAGGATGGAATGAATCCTCGACGAGCTTGTTCTGTGAGCCTGGCGGAGGTTCTTTCCGATGATCTTGAAATTATTCAGTCCTTGAAGGATTTGATTGATTTGAGTTTTTAATGGATATTTTTGAAAAGGCCTTTGCTCGGCTTTGGTCACTCAACAAACGAAGAAGCGCCAGAAAAAGAGCCAGTGAATCTTCTTCGACGGTCTATTTGGAAAATATCCAAAAATCTCTTGAGTATTTTGCAGGGACTCTCATGCCTGATTGTTTTCCACTTCAGGTGAGTCCCTGTTTACACGCCTCGAACAGCGGATTTGTAGGATTAAAAGACAATATTTTATTCCTGCCTACCGAGGTCAATTGGTTTGGGGAGCCAGAAAAGAACCGCAAAGTTTATCTAAATATTATTTTGCAAATTGCCGGCGCCCATCAATTACGGATCAAGGATTCTCGGGGCGATTTGAACCCCTGGCAATCTCGTATTGAATTCCTTAAGAAAATATCAAGGGTCAATCAACAGATCGATTCCGATTTCGCAGGCTACCGTGATTTTCAACAGGAGCTTTTACACAACCTGATCAGTCAAACTAATCAGAGAAACGCCAATCAAAGTAACACTAATCAAAGAAAACTTAAGCAAACAATAAAACCGGATTTGAATTTAGATATATGGATTGAAGCTATCCTTTCGCGGACGGAACTCGAGAGTCAGGTTGTGCAATCTGAACCAGCTCAGAGGAAATGGAGTCAGAAGTTTGCTTTTCTATGGCTGACTGTTCCTTGTTTGGAGGTTCAGTCTGAAAGTTCCCTTGATAAAAGCTTGACGGCTGGATCCGGAAAAGCTTCGTCAAAGGAAGCTCCGAAGACGGAACTTGCAAAGCCAAAAACTGGAGCTGTCGAAGTGGTTGATCTTGACAAAGAGACCGGGAATCCAGTGACTCATTCCTTTGAAAAGACCCAAACTGCTGATGAATATCAGGGGGGCTACAAGCTTGACTCTGGTGATGATGAGCTCCAGCAACACAGTCAAGCGCTTCAGGAGCTTGATCTATCAAAGGTTACACGAGGCGGAGAGTCTGCCCTTTCGATTTATCGAGGTGAATCTGTGGAACCGTTTGGTTCGCAAGTCCAGGAGCCACTGCAGACAGTCTCAACAGCGTTTCTATACCCTGAATGGAATTTCAAGAGGAGCTCTTATCAGGGCAAGCACTGTCAGCTCTTTGAGAATCCTTTACCGATCACCTTGAATTCAAATTTAAATTCAAATTCGATTTCAAATTCAAATTCAAATTTGAAATTGATTGAGGCGTTGGATCCAGCGGAACACTATCGGAAAAAACTTGAAACTCAGCACATATCCCAGATCGGCCCTTGGCGAAGAAAGATTCAGGGCCTTCTTAATGAGCCACTGTGGTGTGGACGGTTGAGAGAGGGAGATGAAATTGATTGGGATTCCTATGTGCGTGAGTTTCCAGCAATTCTCCAGCGTCGGGATCTAGAGGGTCGTTGGTACTCGCGCAAGCTTGAGCGGGTTCAGGAGATTTCTGTACTAATCTTGTTTGATCAGTCCCTTTCGACCGACTCTTGGGTTAAAAACCGCCGAGTCTTGGATGTGATTTTGGATTCGATTGGTCTTGCTGGAATCCTATTTGAGGATGTTATTTCAGAGGTTCAGGTCGCTGGAACGTGGAGTGCAACTCGTCATGAATGTGGGTTTCAATTTTACAAAAGCGTAGCTCAGGGCTGGAATTCGTTTTTTGCGGCGGCTCCTCAGATTGAACCTCGCGGATATACTCGATTGGGGCCGGCCCTTCGACATGGGGCAGAAGTGCTTGCTCAGAGTAAAGCTCATAAGAGACTTCTTCTCCTGCTCACTGATGGCAAACCCACCGATTTAGATGGGTATGAAGGGCGATATGGAATTTACGATGTTAAGCAGGCCTGTCTGGAGGCAGAAGCCCGTGGACTTTTGCCCTTTGCGCTGACAATTGACCAAGAATCAAAACAGCACTTCCCAAAAATGTTTAATCATTATAAATTGCTCCAGAATCCCGAGAATTTGTCGGAAGAACTCTATCAAATTCTATTGCGACTTATTCGCCGGACCAGATAGTAAAGGATCTTGCCATGAGGCCACAAACCGAAGCAATCGAAGCGGCCTTAAATGAATTGGCTGAGTTTTCTATTTTTCAGGGGAAATCGAGAGAACAGATTTTGGCCCTCTGTGAGGGGGGACAAATTGTTGCCTGTGCCCATAGAGAGTGTTTATTTCAAATGGGAGACGAAGCGACTTTTTTTGGAATTGTTTTAAGCGGAGCATTCAAACTTTCTCGGCCCTCCCTGGAGGGTGAGGATGTGATTATGCATTTCCCAACGGCCGGGGATCTTGTTGCTGCATTTATTTTGACACAACCTAAGCCAGTTTTTCCGGTGACAGCCACAGCCATGGGTTCCTCGAGATTTTTGAAACTGCCAAAGGAAACCTATCTCACGAGTTGGAAAGCTCACCCTGAGTTGATTTTCAAAGTGCAAGAAATGCTGGCTACGAGAATGAGTATTTTGCATGATCAAAAGGTTTTGAGCAAAGCCCCCTTATCTCAGAAGGTGGCTGTTCTTTTGATGACGCTTTTTAAGAAGAATCCGAACGATCTTGGGTTTGTGAATCCACCCTTGACGCGGAAAGAGATTGCCGAAAGCTTAGGGAGTTCTGTCGAGTCGGTTATTCGAATTATGAGTGATTGGTCGAAGCAAGGATTTATTCGGACTGAGGATCTACAGATTCAAATTTTGAGGCCCGAAAAAATTCTAGAGCAAGCCACTTTTTCTGCTAAGTCTTAACCCGGGAGCTGTTATGGAAGAAAAACCAAAAACTTTGGAAAAGCTAGAAGCTTTGGAAAAGCCAGAACCAGAGATGCTTGATCCCTATGATGTCCTCTTCCCGGTGGGAATCCTAACCTCGCTCTTGGCTGCTTTTCTTTGGGTTGCTTTTCAAAACTCCTGGGTCAGCTTTTTTCCCAGGCAGACTCATGGGAACCTCATGTTTTTTGGATTTTTGTGGGCCTTTGTTTCTGGTTTTTTGATGACAGCCATTCCGAAAATGACTCAGACTTCTATTGCCAATTTTTTTGAAATTTTTGGGGCCGTTTTTTTGATCCTTTTGCAGTGGGTTTTAAATCTGCGCAATATGGGGTCTGTCTCCGTCGGAATATTTGCGCTACAGGTTTTTGTTTTAATTCTCTTTGTGGGTCGTCGATTTTTGCAGCGTCGCCAGATTCCTTTTGAGGGTTTTGTTTATTTTCCCTTCGCTTTGTTTTGGGGTCTTGCCGGGCCCCTCAGTTTCTTTTTGTTCCCGCAATTCGGCTCCTCGATGCTCTATGTATTTTCTGGACAGGCTGTAATTCTGAATCTGATTTGTGGACTAGGGAGTCGCCTTATCCCAGTTTTGAGTCGTATCCCAGGAGCCTTGATGCCGGATGCGGCAGGTCAGCACAAGCGAATGATTGAAATAGGCCTATACGCGATCTGTTTAAATTTAACATTTGTCCTGGAGGCCTTGGGTGCCACGCAAGCTGGATATCTAATCAGGGCCATCTTTATTTCAGCGGTGGCAGTTCGTTATTTTAAAGTCTTCACACGGCCAAGCGTTCGAACCTATGTGGGCTGGGGCTTGAAATCTGCAGTCATTTGTTTAATTGTTGGATATGGTTTGTTAGGTGTTTTTCCAGAAGGGAGTTCTCTTCCATTCTTGCATCTTGTTTATATTGGTGGATACTCGCTGATAACCCTCATGGTTGCAACTCGAGTGACTCTGGCTCATGGTGGATATAGCCTTGAATTAGAACTTAAGTCGAAACATATAGTATTTATTTTTTTGATTTTGTTGATTGGGGCGGCCCTCCGGGCCTTTGTTGTTGGATCGGACCTTGTGGCAAAGGGCTTATCCTGGTCTGCTTATGCCTTTATGGTTGGGCTCGGGGCTTGGCTTATTAGCTGGTGGATTCGAGCGACGAAGTTGATCAAGCAGGTCTAGAGCTCATGCGAAAGGGCTAAAGTCCGGAGCCACCAGCTTCTTGGGCCTTTTTTAGAGCCGTGAATATGATTTCGGCGTTCGTGTCGATCAGATTCAAATAAGAGGAAACTTTGGGTGTCAAGTTGTCAGGATTGAGGGTTCCTCCAATGACAGCGCCTGTGCTCCTCGCGATCTGTTCGATGATTTTCGAATTTGCTGAAGTTTCCAAAAAGAGCACGCGAATTTTTTCTGCCTTTATTCTTCCAATAAGAAGAGCCAGGGATTTTGGTTTGATTTCACTGTTCGTGCTCCAGCCTTGAGCTGAAACTATTTCTAGACCAAAATCTTTGGCAAAATATTGAAAGGCGTCGTGGGAGGTTAGAATTTTCTTTGATTTGAATTCTGAGAATTCTTTCCGCCAATGGCCTGCGCGAGCACTGAGAGCGAGCTGAATTTGTTGGGCTCTATTTTTGAAAAGTACTTTCTTCTCAGGAAACAACTCGCCCAGTTTTTCGGCAATTGATTGATAATAGCGGGCACCATTTTGGGGGCTCAGCCAAGCGTGCGGGTCAATTTCTGTCGAGAAATCGGCCTGAGGTTTCAGAGTCAGTTGAAGCTGCGATAACAGCTTCAGCTGGGGTATCATTTTGAATTTGGTGCTAAGCAGAGAGTCAAGCCAGGGCTCAAAGCCGCCACCATTGTATACAACTAAGATTGGCGTCGGAAGGTTTCTCAAGGCGTTTGGCCTGAGCTCAAACAAATGGGGATCCAGCCCCTGGGGAACAAGGGAAAGGGCTTCGCAATCAGAATCGCAAATGGTCGAGACAAGATCAGCGAATAGACTTGTTGAGCAGAGAACAACCCTCGAATTTGGTTTTGTGTGCGCCTCAACTAATTCAGCGCTGAAGCCCAAACTTAAAAACAAAACAAAAACCAGAAAATTGAAAGTTATCATGTGTTCCGTCCTAGCAATCAAAACAGCCAATGAGAGCAATCACTATGGAAATTCCAATCAGCTCTTGAATGGAATGACTCCAGAGTCTAGCGGAGACTCCTGGGAGGATCATAAGGCCGACAGCCATCAGGGTTCCCAAAACTTGAAAGGCCGCAACTAGATTCAGAACAACCAAGAATAAAAAAATAAATTCGACCTGACGAATTGGAATGTTTCGAAATTGAGCCCAAGTGGGATCGCTCACCTGGAGCAATAGTGCCTTCAGAATCAAAAATAGAATCACCAAGGTGAAACAGGCGACTCCGCCAATAACAAAAAGCGCGCTGGGGTCCACAGCCAAGAGATGCCCAAAAAGAAAGTGCATCAGATCCATCTGCGTGCCCTTGAGAGAGACGAGTACGACCCCAGAGAGAGTGAGATCAAGTAAAGTGCAGCAAGGCTTGAATCGGCGGTACTTTTCGAAAGCTTAAAAAGCTAGATGCAAAGGCGATTAAAAGCCCGGTGAACAGTCCGCCGAGTGTCATGGCTGAGACATTGAGGCCGAAAATAAGATATCCCGTGGCAGCGCCTGGCAAAAGGGCATGCCCCAGGGCATCGCCAGTTAATGACATTCGTTTAAATGATAGAAAAACGCCGAGGGGGGCAGCCGAGAGTGACATGAGACAGCACGCGGCCAAAGCTAATTGCATAAATTGGTTTTCAGTGAATGGGCCAAAAAAATCAGCGATCATCGTATTCATGATTGCCCTGATAGAATTGAGTGAAGGTTTGGGGTCCCTAGATACTCTGCAAGGGGAACTATTTTGGGAGGCGTTTCTAGGTCAAGGTGTAGCACATGGGTAAAGCCAAAGCTCATCCAATCAGAGTCATGAGCCACCATCAGTAATGTTTCGGTGGAGTTAAAAATGAAATGAATGATTTGGCTTCGCCGGTCTCGATCAAGTCCAGTCAGAGGCTCGTCTAAAAAAGCACAAATTGGTTTCTCGAGATAGGCTCGGGCGAGTATGACCGTCTGGATTTGTCCACGAGAGAGTTGAGCCAAAGGTGTACTTAGAAGCTCAGGACTCAGAGGGGTCAGGTTCAAAGACCCTGGACTGTCGACGGTGATGGTTTCGCGAATCCACGGCCACGGGAAATTCCAGATACTCTTAATTCGTGAAATCTCGAGGAACTCTCGAACGGTGAGGGGAATATGAAAGTCAAAATCCAAGGTTTGGGGAACATAACTGATTTGTTCTCTTGTTATATGCCACTTGATTTTCCGGTCTCCGTGCCCTGATGATCTAGAAAGCTCAAGGCCTCCCAAGAGGGCTTTGAGCAGTGAGCTTTTCCCAGAGCCATTGGGTCCAAGGACGGCGATCTTCTGACCTCGTCGCAAAGCTCCTGAAAAACGAGTGACGATAGTTTCTCCATGAAATTCAACACCTGAAGTCAGCCCACTCGACAAGTGGCATCTCCTCTGGCGAGGTGGAATTTTGTGGAGGCTGTGACATCAATGGCTCTCTTTAATGGGGTCTGAAAGGGTATCAACTAATGCAAATCAGTTGCAATGCAAATGGTTTGCATTACGAATGCAGAAATGAGTCAGAGAAAGCTTGCGATATCAAATTTAACTCAAATGCTGGCAGAGCGGGGTTTAAAACCAACGCCGAAACGAGTAGAGATTTTACTCTTTCTCCAGGGCAGTCGAAAGCCGCTTTCGGTGGATGAGATTCATCAAGGAGTTAGTAAAATTCTAACTCACCGAACGACTGGGGACACTTTGGATTTGGTGACGGTTTATCGAAATCTCAAACAGCTCACCGAAGCAGGTTGTGTCCAAAAGTCTTTCTTTGAGGAGGGGCGAATCCAGTACGCGATCTCTGAGAATAGAGAGCACCATCACAGTCATCATATCCAATGCACCAAGTGCGAGAGAATTGAACCAGTTCCAATTTGTCTGTCAGATAAGCACAAGAAGCAATTCGCCGAGCTTGGCTATAAAAGTGTCTCTCATCGTCTTGAGTTTTACGGGGTTTGCCCTGCTTGCTCTGAGCCTGGGTGAAATCTGTGATGTCGGTGCTGTTTAATTCAAAGCAGCGGTAAAACTTTACTTTTTTTTAAAAAGCGACTCAAGAACTGTCTAAGATTTAAACAAGTATGAATAATTTGCGCTCAACGGCACATATCTGGAAAAAAATTCACACAACATGTAAAATCCCGCGTCATTAGGTGAGCAAAGGGACTTCTAATTAAGAAGGTCAAGAAAGGCGCAAGCGATGAAAATATATTTGTCAATACTGTTATTATTGAGTTTTGTTCATGCTCCTGTCTCTGCCGATGTGATGCCTTTAAAAAAAGATGATCTTTATGTTTTAAAAGTAGTTCAAGTTAGTGATACGCAAAGAATTCACTTTCAATTGTGTGAGTTTTCCACCGAAAAATTACAAGAACCAAAAGGCTGCATCGGCATCGGAAGGGCGAATGGATACACGGAAAAGCAGCTTAAGGATCAACGACTGATTGAAAAATGGGAAGCTGGAGGGCTGTGGGTTGGTGGGGCCGCGCTCGTTGCCATCGGTGGGTGGGTCGGTATTGGTCTTGGTGCAGGAGCAGTTGCAGGTATGGGATTTGGATTCGTCGCTGACGCTGTCGTGATCGTGGGCTCCGCAACAGCCGGAGGAGGAGCCGCCGCAGCAGGTGTTTATGTTTCAGACAGTATAAATCCTATTGAACAAGGTAAAGACGCTCGGGTTTTGGAGGATAGGGTGATTCAAGATGAAGAAGTTCTGGTTTTTGAAGGTAGCACCGTCTTTGAATTCGCTCAACGTCTCGAGCGGGTCCTTAAGAAAATTAAGAACTAATAAAATGCGATTGCTAGAAAATAAAATGAGCGGCGAGTGCATAAATTGCGGCAAAGATGAGCACTGCGAGGGAGAGTGTTTTTTGCTTCAATGGTGAGCCCTTCAAGGCACGCGCGAAAAATTGAGGAGCTATGCTCAGAGCTGGAATTGCAGATACAGCGAAGAAAAACATAATGAGTGCGCCGGCCCAGCCACTTTGGGTTGCAGCAGCGCCTGCCGCAAAAGTATAAAGCCATGCACAGGGAAGCAAAATACTGAGAAAGCCTAGACCAAATCCAGAGCGAGCTCCATATTTCTGAAGTCTCTGGAACGAGAAATTAAATAAAAAAGCAAAATTTATCAATTTGTTAAATCCTGGAATTCTAAATTGAGAAGTTTTTGTGGAAGAGTCGGAGCTGCCTGATTTGCCTGAACCGTCTGAGTCGTGAGAGCCCTCCTTCAGGGTGGATAACAGAGTCAAGGCCAGTTGCAGGGACAAAAACAAAACAATTCCCAAAAGCAGGGTGAAGCTAGCTGCCCGAACCCACCAAACCTGATGATGAAAAAGGGTCCGTCCCAGGGCTCCGGCTAGGGCTCCGACCATCGTGTAGGAGGTTATTCGGCCAAGCTGATAGGCTACAAGCTGTCCGCGCGTTTGTGCCAGGCAGGCGATCGGTCCACACATTGAGGCACAGTGCCAGCTTCCCAAAAAGCCGGTGGTGAAGAGGCCTAACGCCAAGGCAAACAACCCTTGATCATTCATTTTTTTGTTCTGCGATCGGGCCCACAAGAACAAGTTCTCTTTCTATATCATTCATTTGAAAAGAAATTGTTTTTTGGCCTTGAGCCAGGTTCCAGGGCTCCAGATACTTCACAAATACATGGACGACTTTGTCCTCGCCCCCTGGGAGATCAACGGGATTCTCGGGTGTGGTCAAAACAAACTGATTTCCCCATTTTTTTGAATCTATCGACAAGGTGGCCTTGATCGAGTGATGAGTTTGGTTCTTTAAATGAAGTTTGAAGTGATTTAAGAGCACTTTTCTGCCCTGTTCGTCCTGAGCAATTTGATAAGGGGCTTCAAGAGCCCTGAGAAGACCTATATCGACTTCCTTGCGACCTTTAAGTTGAATTCCCAAAATAACAAAAAAAACAATACACAAAGCTAGATAAATTAAGGATCTCGGTCGAAGAAGGGTCACGGACTTTCCTGACTGTGTTCCATATCGAATAAGCCCTTTGGGCCGATTCATCTTTTCCATCATGGTATCACAGGCATCCATACAGGCGGTGCAGGCAATGCATTCCATCTGTAAACCATACCGAATATCTATTCCGGTGGGGCAGACCTGGACGCACCGGCGACAGGCGACGCAGTCTCCAGTTTTGTTTGCTGTAGGCTTATTAGGTGTCGCATCCAGTTCACTTCCCCGGCGCGGCTCACCGCGAGCTGCATCATAAAGGACCACTTGGGAATCGGCGTCCAATAGAGCGCTTTGGAAGCGTCCATAGGGGCACATAATGATGCAAAACTGCTCTCGAAACCAACCAAAATTAAAAAGTAAAAGGCCTGTAGTTACGGTAATAATTGTAAAATAAGTCATATTATTGACGGGCGAGTCGCCCATCATTCGGAGCAATTCGCGGGCCCCGACAAAATAAGCTGCAAGACTATGCGCGATTAAGGATGATACGATGAAAAAACTGAACCATTTGAGGGTCTTTTTAAAGTATATTGTCGGGGTCCAAGGGTCGATTTTCATTCTTCGTCGAGCCACAAATTTGCCTTCAATCAAAATCTCAAGACGACGGTAAACCAAATCGATAAAAACTGTTTGTGGGCAAGCCCATCCACACCACACCCGACCCCAAACCGCAGTAACGAAAAATAATCCTAAGCCCGCGATAATAAGAACCAAAAAAACCAAAGGAGCCTCATGGGCCCAAAGAGTGACTCCGAAAAAGGTAAATTTACGATTTGGAATGTCCATCAGAATCGTTTGACTATTCTCAAAGCGAGTCCAAGGGACGATGAGAAGCAAAAGCAGCAAGAAAGTCTGAACTTTGGTCTTACGTCGACTCCAGATTCCATCGACCTCAGCGGGGATGATACCAACCCGCCCTCCGTGTTCATCGAGGGAGGGCACTGTTCCTGTCTCTGTATAATTTTCCGAATCTTTCCCGGTGACCATAGACCTCAATTCTGGGCTTTTTGTCCTTGCGGCAGCTTAGGATTTGGTGGTGAGCTTCCTTTTTTTGAGTGCACAAGCGCCGTCAGAGAAAGCATTTCATCCTTCTTAAGAAGTGGACCCCAGGGAGGCATTCCCTTATCCGCGACACCTTCAGAAATCACCTTCATAATATCTAAGCGTGTTCCTTGACCATGAATCCAGAATTCATCTGTTAAATTTGGCCCAATAAGGCCCTGGAGCTGAGGTCCGTGACAGGAGGCGCACTTCCCTTCGTAGACCTGATTCCCCAATGTTAATTTTTGGGATCGCTTTCATACTGAGCGATAAACTCTTCTGTCAAAGCGGCTTCCTTGGCAACCTGAGGAGTGTGACTGACTCCCATTTGTTTTATTCGCGAGAGTCCCATTTGGAGCTCTTCATTCAGACTTGGCCCACCACCGAGCTCGTAATGAACATAATAGACAAAGGCAAAGATGATGGTTCCAAAAAAAGTGACCAACCACCATCCGGGCAAAGGATTGTTGAACTCCTTGATGCCGTCATAATTGTGATCCGTGAGGTATTGCTCGTCCTTGGATGTCTTGTTAGATTGACCTGTTGGTTTATCATTTTGCATGAAGATCCTCGCTTTCTTCGAGTGGAATTTTAGAAAGTCTGTCGTAAATCTGGCCTGCTGATTTTCGGAAGGTCCATAGGAAAACCCCGATAAAAAAAATCAAAAAGATAAGCATGCCCACGACAGCTAAATCAGTATCAGAAAAATGGCGGAGCCAATCCTTATTCACTGGGCAACTCCAGCTGGCTTGGAGTGGGTCTTTTGACCAAGACTCTGCATGTATGCAATCAAGGCCACGATTTGGCGATCTTCAAGTCCACTCTGTGCTCCTTGACTTGCAAGCTCGTCGGCGATCACCTTGGCTTCAGCCTGAGCTATGACATCCGGATCACTCAGTGTTTTTGCATCATAGGGTACACCCAAATATTTCATGACGGCGAGTTTCTTACGAAGCGAAGCAAAGTCAGTTTTCTTTTCAAGAAGCCAAGGATAGTTAGGCATAATCGATTGTGAAGTGATGGATCGTGGATCAACCATATGGCGTAGGTGCCACAAATTTGGATACTTCTTTCCCAGGTGAGAAAGATCTGGCCCCGTACGTTTAGAGCCCCATTGAAATGGATGATCGTAAATAGAGTCCTCAATCGTGGAGGCTGCTCCGAAGCGAAGAACATCGTCAGGAGTTTTTCGAACCTGCTGAGAGTGACATAGATAGCAGCCTTCAGCAATATACAAATCTCTGCCCGCGAGTTGAAGGGGAGTGTAAGGTTCTGTGGTGACGGCAGGGCTGATATATTTACTCACATTAAGTGTCGGATAAATTTCGATCACTGATCCCACCAAAATGGCAACAACGGCAAGGACTGTAAACAAAGGAGCCAGGCCCTCAAGACGGCGATGTCCCTTGTCCTCAGGATCATGGGAAATTTCTTGCCATTGAACAAGCGTTGACTCTTCTTTTGTCGCAGAGGGAGCTTTTGCAATTGTTTTAATGATATTGATAATCATCAGAACAAATCCGGCTAAAAATAATGTGCCACCCAGGGCTCGCACCCAATAAAGAGGAATAATCTTTACAACAGTTTCGATAAAATCTGGATAAACTAAAGTTCCATCTGGATTCAAATTTCTCCACATCAATCCTTGAGTAATGCCCGCGGCCACCATGGAGGTGTAGTAAAGGATAATTCCCAAGGTTCCGAGCCAGAAATGTTGAGTGGCGAGTTTCTGACTGTAAAGCTCAGTTTTCCAGAGCTTAGGAAGTAAAAAATAAATAATCCCAAATGTCATGAACCCGTTCCAACCCAGGGCTCCACTATGAACGTGTCCGATGATCCAATCTGTATAGTGAGCCAGGCCATTGACGGACTTAATACTCAAGAGCGGGCCTTCAAAAGTTGACATTCCATAAAAGGTAATTCCCGCGACAAAAAACTTGACGACAGGGTCAGTTCGTAAAAGATTCCAGGCTCCTCGAATGGTCAAGAGACCATTGATCATACCACCCCAGCTTGGGGCCCAAAGCATCACGGAAAAAATCACCCCCAAGGTCTGAGCCCAATCTGGGAGCGCGGTATAAAGCAAATGATGTGGACCTGCCCAAATATATAAAAAACCAAGGCCCAAAAATGCACAATCGAGAGTCGATAAGAATAAACAGGACGATTAACTGCCTTGGGAACATAGTAATACATCAAGCCCAAAAAAGGAGTGGTTAAGAAAAAGGCCACGGCATTGTGACCATACCACCACTGGACCAATGCGTCCTGAATGCCAGCCCAAACAACATAACTTTTGAACATTGAAACAGGGATAGCAATGGAGTTCACAATATGCAAAACCGCGACAGTCACAATCGTCGCGATATAAAACCAGATGGCCACATACATATGTTTTTCTTTGCGTTTAGCAAGGGTGCCAAAGAAATTGACGGCAAATACCACCCAAACCAATGTGATTGCGATATCGATTGGCCATTCAAGTTCAGCATATTCCTTTCCGGCTGTGATCCCAAAGGGCAGGGTAAGGGCTGCGGAAAGAATAATTAATTGCCATCCCCAGAAGTGAATTCGACTGAAGAGATCCGAGAACAACCGCGTCTTACAAAGTCGCTGGGTCGAATGATAGATCCCTGCGAAAATGGCATTACCAGCAAAAGCGAAGATTGCTGCATTTGTATGCAATGGTCGCAATCGCCCAAAGGTAATCCACTCGAGATTTAAATTAAAGCGATAGGAAGCCAACTGAAGGGCAATGATCAAGCCCAGCGTGAACGCGACGCCAGCCCAAACAAGGGTGGCCAAAATAAATTTTTTGACGATATCGTCATCATAGACGACATGATCAGATCTGAGAATGCTTTTTTCCATGCAGTTTCCTTTCTTGGGGTGAATCCTCTAAAATTCGAAGAGCTGGGGTTTCGACATCATCGAATTGTCCCTGCCGAACCGCCCAATAAAAGGCGGCAAAAAAACCAAAACCGAGAGCTAACGACATAGGTACCATTAAATACAAAACACTCATCGAATCCCCCGCATCGTGATTCCCAAAATACAAAGGGAACTGATAGGCATAAGAATCGCGGCAATCAAAGGATTGATAAATCCAGCAAGGGCCAAAAAGCCCGCGACGGCGTTATAAAAAATTGCGAAAGTTAAATTTGCCACAAGTGTGCGATAAGTCTGATCCGAAATATTTACTAGGTCAAGCAAAGGATTTATGCCTTCTCGCAGACAGATAACGTGAGCCCAATTCTGATTTTGTAATTGTGAGCTTCGTACCGCTACGCTGACGCTAGCTGAGCGAAAAGCTAAAATATCGTTCACTCCGTCACCCACCATGAGAGAGTTCGGATGGGCCGCGACAATATCGCGTTTAAGGTGAGGCGAGGTTTCTGCAAAAAAGCGATCGTCAGAAATTCCACAGACTTTGGCAGTTTCAGAAACAATCGATTTTCGATCGCCGGATAAAAGATAAATCTCATAACGTCGTTGGAGTTCTTCAATTACATGTTTTGATTCAGGTTGAACCTCATCTGCAAAATAGAAATAAGCAATGGCTTGATTATTTTGTTTGAGGCTCACTCCGACAAAGCCAGAACTCTCTTGGCCTCCGGATGTCTCTAGGGTCCAGAGGGAGGAATTGATTTGCCCCTGCATTCCGACTCCAGGTATTTCCTTAAGTTCTTCAAAATTGATTGAACCATGATTTTCCGGCCAGGCTCTTCGAAACGCAAAAGCCAGCGGGTGTTGGGACTGGGCTTCGAGATTCAGAATAAGAGCTCGATGCTCCGCTGAAATTTCTGGAGGGTAGGTTTTGACAAGGTGTAATTGACCTCGAGTCACGGTGCCAGTTTTATCAAGAAATACAGTTTTGATGTTTCGCATTTTTTCGAAAACTGCCGCATTTTTAATCAACAAACCTTTGCTTCGGGCCTTTCTAAGTCCAAGCGCAAAAGCCAAGGGCGTCCCAAAGGCCATAGCACAAGGACAAGCAACGATAATCAGTGCCAGGGACCGATGAAAGGCCTCCTGAAAGTTCACCTGATAATTGAGAAGGAAATAGCCACAGGCAACCAAGAGGACCGCCGCAATAAGTCCTTGGGACAGACGATCTGTGAGCTGAACAAAGGTATTTTTCTTGAGGGCTTCTTTTGCGAGTTCCGTGAGAATTTCACCCAGAGCCGTGGAGTTATTGATTTTGGTGACCTGAAAGGAGGCTGATTTAGAAATAAGCTTCGTTCCTGCAAAGACCGCTGTACCAGCGTGGTAAATTTGTGGCAGAGATTCGCCGCTAAAAAGCGAAGCATCGATTTCAGCCACCGGACTGTTTAACACGCCATCAGCTGGAATAGTTTGATCTTGATGAACAAGAAGCCAATCACCTGGGAGGATCTTATCTGAGGAAAGCTCAGACCAAGAGCCATTGACTTCAAGTTTTTGAAATGTTTGCGGTGGAATAAAGGTCGACAGCGCTCTCTGATTATTTGCAATTTGCTGAATTCGGTGAACAAAATATCTTGTGACGAGGATCAAAAAGATAAAGCTTGCGGTCGAATCAAAATAAACTTCATCAAAGCCCCGAACCAAATTGACGGTTGAAAAAATAAAACCGGTCCAAAGAGCCAGCGTGATGGGTAAGTCCACACTGAGGGATTGAACTTTGAGTGAATTCCAAGCTCCTCGATAAAAGGGAATTGCAGAATAGAAGATCAAGGGCAAAAAGAGCGCAAAATGAAGCCAAAGGAAAAAATCTTTAAACAGCCCCTCGACTCCTGCATAAATCGGAATAGTGAGTATCATAATATTTCCAGTGAGGGCGCCAGCGAGCCCAAGCCTGAGCAGCTGCTTACGATTTTCTTGACGTATCTGCGGGAGCAGCAGCTCGTCTTTTCGCAAAGGGGTGGCGGCATAGCCCCACTCTTTTTAGAATTTGAACCAGAGAACCTAACCCTTGAGGCTGCTTCAGCTGCAAAAAGAGCAGGGACTGAGAATAGTCAACGGTGGCTTCTTTCAAGTTTTCATAAAAAGCAGGCAATTTCTCAATGAGGTGGACACAGGAGGCGCACTCGAGGCCATCCAATCGAAAGACAAACTCAGTCAGGTTTTGGTCTTGGGAATAAGTTTTCAGAATTTCCAAATCTTCTAGAAACCTTAAGGAGTCTGGTACTTGGGGAGCGAGGGCAGCGAGATTTTCAGGTCGAAGGTCCTCAAGCTGATCGAGCTGCTCACAGGCTTTGCAGCAATAGGGGGATGAATCTGGAATTGGAGCTAGCGTTGGAGTTGGAGGCCTTTGAGGCAGGGCAAGATTTCGAGACAAAATGATTGGAGTTCCGCAATATCTGCAAGGCCTCTCTCTCATGGAAATTAGATTGGGCATCGCTTCTGCTGCTTTCATTATATCTCAGCCCTTTCGATCAGGCGTTCCCGATCTATAATTTTTATTTCTCGACCGGCTTGGGCAACCAAATCTTCCTTTTCAAACTGGGCTAGAGTTCGAATGACAGTTTCAGTTGTCGTCCCCGCCCACTGTGCAATTTCTCGCCGAGTCCAATTGGCGTGCTTAAACTTTTCAGAAAGGAAAAGCAGTGACTCGGCAACTCGTTGAGGCGCTCCTTTATCGATTTGGTGAATCCACTTAGTCTCGGCCGCGCGCAGATCTTTAGCCAAATGAGATAAGAAGCGAAGGGTGACTTCTGGATGCTTATGGAATAGATGCATCACTTCAACTTTAGGGATAAAATACACGTCGGTATTTTCGACGGCAATGGCAGAGGCGTGATATGGTTCGTCAGCAAAGAGCGATCGATAGCCAAGCACACCACCAGGGCCAACGAGGCGAAGAGTGTGGGCAGCGCCGCATTCTGAGATTGCTTCAAGTTTGCAAAGGCCCTCTTGAACAATATAAAGGCCTAAAGGAATTTCGCCCGCCCGAAAAATAATTCCGCCAGTTCTAAAATGATGGGCCACTTTCATCTGCTCCAGCTCCGCGCGAAGCTGCGGAAAAGAAGCAAAGAGATTCTCGGCTCGAACTGGCATTTTTTCCATATTAAAGGCGTAGCAAAAAATGGAAAAATGGCAGTTTATTTATTTGGGGTGCTTGCCCGCAAAAAGCAGTCCCAACGATTTCAAGCCCGTTACCAAGTTGATCAAGCACATCAAAAAGTTGATCAAGCACATCACCAAGTTGACGACAAAAGGCACTATTGATGAGAACTTCTTTGCAACAACCAGCATGACACGCCACGACGGAATGTCCAGTTGTTCAATCTGAAAGAAAGGTCTTTCTCGGAAGACCAAAATAAAATGAGGATATCTCAGGTGAGCATTGGCATGAACTTTCGTATGGGCATGGGCATGGGCGTGGGCATGAATCTGGAGCTGGGGCTGAATCTGGCTCTGAATCTGGCAAGAAATTGATTTAGACTCTTCTTTGGCTTGGATTCACCATTGAGTGCTATTTTCAGTTATGTTTTAGTTTTTGCTTTGAATTATATTTTGAATTTTATTCTGAGATCCACTTCCGCTGCGGAAATATCAAAGCTAATTTCTGAACGGCTCAGCGAACCTTCACTGATATCCGCATATCGTGCGAAATAAACGAACCTCTTCTTAAGAAGAAGTTCTTTAAGTTGCTCCTTATATTGTTCGCCAAAATTGCTCCATGCATTACAAATGTTTCGCTTGACACCTTTTTTGACCACACCACAGCTCGAGTGCTGACTGATGGCAATCAGCAACTTTTCGGACCTCTAGTATGTCGTGAACACGGCCCCGAGAGCTGTTTGCGTGATGTATAAATCATTTTAAGAGGCTCGCTCAAAATCAATTCTATTTCTAAAAATCGTAAAAAAGTCGATTTAAAAACCATGTTATATTTGTCGCTTCGAAACAACGAAAAGAAAGGACCAAAAGATGACTCAAGATTTCGATCTTTCTCAAAGAGTTCGGATGAATTTGTTTGAGCTCAAGAATGAGGAATTACACAATCAGCTCCTGAAGCGTGCCGCTGAAGAACGAAGACTTACTCACCAAATTTTGCAATTGATAGTTGAAGTTGATCAGCGAAAACTATATCTTCCAATGGCCCAAGCAAGCTTGTTTGACTATTTGGTCAAACTCATTGGCTATACTCCAGCTAGTGCCCAGCGCCGAATAGATGTCGCGCGAATGATGCAACAAGTGCCAGAACTTGGCAGTAAAATCGAAAATGGCAGTTTGAAGTTAACCCAGGTGTCCCAGGTGCAGCAGGTTCTGAGGATGGTGCGAAAAAGGATGACATTCAACTATTGCCGAATGAGAAAAAGGATCTCCTTGCAAAACTTGAGAATAAAACCGGAGCAGAGAGCGAATTGATCTTGGCGCAGGAGTTTAAGCTTCCGCCCCAAACTCAATTCAGGCAGAAAATTCAGCAAGATGAATCAGTCAGAATTGAGCTCACGTTAAGCAAAGAGCAAATGGAAATTGTGGAACGAGCCAAAGCCTTGCTTTCTCATGCCTTGCCATGTGCAACATTGGCTGAGGTCATTGTCAGTCTCGCAGAGCGATACATTAAGACCCGAACTGAAACTAAAACTAAAACTGAATCTAAATCTAAATCTGAAACTAAATCTGAAACTAAAACTAAAACTAAATCTGAAACTGACGGAAAAAACAAGACCAATCAAGGCTCGCCTTCCGCAATGGAAGGAGCAGAGAGTCAGAGCCGAGTGGCTTTGCAGCAAGCGATTCCTGCGGCAGTGAAGAAGGAGGTCTTGGGTCGCAATCATGGGTGTCAATTTAGGGATTCAAAGACAGGAAAAATGTGTGGTTCAAAACAGTTTCTTGAAGTTGACCACGTCCATCCTCGATTTGCAGGTGGAGGGAATGAATCCTTGAATCTAGGGTTATGTGCTCATCGCACAACAAATTTCGTTACACTTCCGGGTGCTGAGTTCACTTTTTTGAGAACACACTCAAGAACTTCTTCGAATTCAGAGTTTCAAGTGCCCTGTTTGAAGGTCTCAATAAGGTCTCAATAATGTCTCAATAATGTCATTCATGATTAAGCTGTTTCTTGGCCGGCCAAGAAACAAGCACAATCTCTTTCGAATATAAAATTGAAGTTCAAGATTAAATACCCTACCATAATGAATGTAATGAATATAACGATAACAACGATAACAACGAAAATATCAATATGTATATTAGTAAAATGAGGTGTCTATGACCGAACCTGATGTGGCTTTGACGGATTATGCTCTCATGATTTTGTGTTCTTTTTTTTCCTTGCGCCTTTGGTTTCAACCGGGAATTTCAAAGCTTATGGGCAGGCTTTGGGTGGCCTTCTTTATTTCTATTGCCTTCGCCTCATTGACCGGGGGAACATCTCATGGATTTTTTTTGGATCCAACAACGCTTCCGAGTCAGATACTTTGGCTAGCGACACTTCTTGCCATTGGGGTCACCGCCTCTGTCGCCTGGGTCCTTGTTGGGGTCATTCTTTCTGGTCCAGAAAAAGTGAAAGTATGGAGCCTCTTTGCGGGTTTTGTTTTTGTGGTCTATTCAGTCATCGTGATTTTTTATTCGCAACGGTTTGTGGTTGTTATTCTCAATTACCTCCCCCCGATGATTGGTCTATTGGCTGTGACGGGGTATCACTATTTCGAGAGACGAGGCAGACAGGACCTATGGATCTCCGCGGGTGTTCTTGTGAGCTTTGTGGCGGCCTTTGTCCAGCAGGCCAAAATTGGCCTTCATCCCGATTATTTTAATCACAATGCCCTCTATCATGTGATCCAAGCTTTTGCTCTCTGGATGATTTTTATGGGGGCAAAGGCCATGGAAAAGTGAAATTCTTACTAAAAACTTACAATTATAGGCTTTGAAGATATAGGCTCTGAAGAACCGCGAAGAACTTATGAGGAAGCACGAAGAACTTATGAAGAAGGACGAAGAACCTACGAAGAATTTCTGAATTTATTTCTGTCATGTGATATATTGCTGCCTATGAATTCGGCAAAAAGTCAGTTGGAGCTCGGCATTTTGCGGACCCGTGAAAGGGATCGCAACCATCACCTCGGGGGGCGGAGTTTTTATTTTTTTGATTTTGATGACAATATTGCCCATCTAGCCACTCCTTTGGTGATTTTTGATAAAAAAACGAATGCTGAACGTCTTCTGACAAGTCAAGAGTGGGCACTTTGCCACTCTCAGATTGGAAAGCCGGGGCCTTACGCGAATTACTATCTTGATTATGATGATCGGACCGGGAGTTTTCGGTATTTTCGGGATCAAACTCAGGAGGACCTGAGAAAGCTCGGTTTGAAGCGGCAGTTTTTTATTGATGACTTAATGAAGGTTTTGCTTTTGCCCGACTTTCAGTGGAAAGGGCCATCCTGGGAGTGTTTCTATCATGCGACATTTAACCAGCGACCCATCTCTGTGATTACTGCGAGGGGTCATGGAGTAGACACGTTGAAGGCCGGTATTAGAATCCTGGTGGATCAGAAGATACTACCGATGGAGCCCAATTATTTGAGCCTGTTTCCAGTGAGTCGAATTGATGTTCGAAGACAATTGGGGGACCAAGACCTTGTTTTTCGGCAGCGGAGCTGAAGCAAAGAGCCATTCGGGCCAGTGTCGAGAGGGCCTTTGAGGTCTTTGGTTATAATCCCCATCATCGCTTTGGGATGTCAGATGATGATCCCAAGAATATTCAATTAATCTATGAAGAAATGAAGCGTCTTAAACGGGACTACCCGGAAGTCTCTTTTTTTCTGATTGAAACTCACCAGGGATCCTTCGTAAAACACGAAATCTATGAGTCTGGAGGCCAGACTTTTTCCGGTGACTCACTGGTTCAAATGTCTCTTTTTGATAACTCACAGTCTTAAGTCTTGACCGGCCTCAAGTTGATGATTCCATATGTCGATCTGTTATCCTGTTAGCCAGGAATAATGGAAAATGCAGAAAGGTTTCATCATGAGTTTGTTTAAGAAGTCCACCGCTAGCCTTTTTATTTTTATGCTCTCGCTGAGTCTGGCGGGTCAGACCTCGGCAGTGCCGATCGTTCAATCACCTCCAGAAGGTAAATCAGAAAGCAAATTAGAAGGTAGATTAGAAGGTAAATTAGAAGGCAAAGCCCAAGGTAAATCAGAAGAGGCGCCGAATAGCGGCACATTAATTAGGAGCAAGCAATCACCACCGACACCACTTCTGAAAAGCGAGAAACCAGCGCTTGAGTGCGCCCTCCTCTTTCCTATCGAGCAGATCTATTTGGCAAATCATGTGAAGTATTCAGCAAGAGATAAGGCGCTCGAGACTCGGGTTGTGGATCAATACATTAAGCGTTTGGATGGATCCAAAATATACTTTTTGCAGAGTGATGTTGATAGAGTTAAGGCGATGATGGGTGGAGTTTTTGACAAAATCAAAATTAGGGATTGTGCTTTTCTCAATGAAGCTGAAAAGCTTTTACTCCAGAAAGTGAATGACCGCGCAGCTTTTGCAAAAAGTTTTTGGGGGCTGATTATAAATTCGATAATAAAACTGAGTTTGTTTACGATCCGGACAAGAAAGAATTTGCAAAGACTGAGGATGAAGCAAATGAGTTTTTGAAAAAGTACATTCATTTTCAAATATCCAACTATCTCGCGACAGATATGAAGCTTGATGAAGCAAAAAAAAATGTCCTTAAGAATTATGACCGAAGCATCAAACGGGTGAATGAGACCAGCCAAGATGATCTCTATGCTGGTTACTTGGATTCTTTTGCCAGGGCTCTTGATCCCCATTCAAGCTTTTTTTCAAAAGATTTTTTTGAAGATTTTAATATTTCTATGAGTCTCTCGTTGGAGGGAATTGGTGCGACTCTTTCTAATCAAGATGGTTTTACGGTCGTCGAGGCCTTAGTTCCCGGTGGGGCTGCCTTTCGATCAAAACAGATTGAGCCCCAGGATAAAATAGTCGCTGTTGGTCAAGAGTCAGGACCAATGGAGAACGTGATAGATATGGATCTCAAGGATGTGGTGAAAAAAATTCGAGGACCCAAGGGGACAAAAGTCCGTTTGACCGTTCTCCGTAAAAAAGGTGAAGGGAAGGATCGACTCGATGTGGAAATCACCCGCGACAAAGTCAGCCTTGAGGATGAGGCCGCCTCAATTACCTACTTAGACAAAGAGGTTGGGGGAGCAAAGAAAAAAATTGGAATTATTAATTTCCCCTCTTTCTACGCAGATAGCAGGCGGGGTGGACGATCTTCAGCCGCTGATCTCAAAAAATAGTCAAGGAGGCGCGAGAAGAAAGTTGATGGGCTTGTGTTAGATCTGTCGACAAATGGTGGGGTAGTCTCGAGGATGCAGTTAAAATTGCCGGATTGTTTTTAAAGCTGGAAATGTGGTTAAGCAATCTGCTCGAAGCGACAATAGGGGCGAACAGTTTTATGCTGACATGGACTCGACAGTTGAATGGAGTGGACCCTTGGTTGTGCTGACGAGTCGAATTAGCGCGTCGGCCTCTGAGATCGTCGCTGGGACTCTTCAGGATTACAAAAGGGCAATTATTGCTGGCGGAGATCATACTTTTGGAAAGGGTAGCATCCAAACGGTTGTCGAAATTCCGCAAAAACGTGGAGCCCTGAAGGTGACCGTTGGGATGTTCTTTATTCCAGGCGGGAGTTCAACTCAACACAAGGGTGTTGAAGGCGATATTGTGCTTCCAAGTAGTTATAGTTCAGAAGAAATTGGTGAAAAATCACTTGATTATTCATTGCCACCTAAAACAATTGAGCCGTTCCTGAGTGAAGAAGCCTATGTTAAAGAAGGTCCTGAAACTTGGTCTATGATCAAGCCTGAGTGGAAGAAAGCTTTACGAGATAAATCGATCGCTCGAGTCGAAAAGAATGATGAATTTAAGAAAATTATTACTGAGGCAAAGAAAGCTCAGGAAAGAGGCAAGCTGATTAAGGTCTCTGATGTTCTTAAAGAAAAGGGCGACAAGGATAAGAAAGCAAAGGCGAAAGCCGCGAAGAAAGCAAACAAAGAGGATAAAAATAAGGACTACCTCAAGCGGGCTGACGTTCAAGAGGCTGCAAATATTCTGCTCGATTTGATTGAAGTTGAGAAGCCACTGGTTGTGGTCAAGTAAATGCGATGGGGATCCTTGTTGGGTCCGGGCTAAAACAAGTCTGAAAGGGGAATCATTTTGATTCTATGAGCCTGTGCAGTTTTCTTAACTTTATCAGTCAAAGGGCAATTTGAAATAATATATTTTTTAGATCTTTCAACAAAAGGCATTTTTTTACTCAAATCATTGATGAGCTGCAAAATCGAACTCGTATCATGGGTCCAGCGACATTCAATCAGACGATCCATTCGGTCAGAACACGCTTTGAGTATAATATCAATTTGGTCTGAATCATTTCTAAAGTTGCCCAACTCATAGTCACAATTCTTAACGTCGAGAGACTTGAAGATAGCCTCATTTCGATTTTGATCCTTTCTTAAGAGGCGAGAAACAAAAGTTTCAAATGCATACCCAGAATAATTAACTAAGGATAAACTCTGCTTTGAGTTCAATAGATTTTCAAAAAGTAGAGAATGACTTTGGTTATCAAGAATTTTTCTCTTGGATTTACTTAAGATTGAGAAATAAAAATTCAAATATGGGTCCAATATTTGATATCTTGCTCCCCTGAAATTTTTTTACTTTTTTCTGCCAAATTATTTTTTCTATATAGAATCCCATAGTCGACCAGTTTTTCTGTTGTCTCTATGACTGTGGTCAATGGGAGTCTAGATTTTTCAGCAATCTGTGTTGTTGTCGCCGGGTGAAATCCTATAGTGTTCAGTAGCAATTTAACGGTTTTTTGGCCGGCCCTGTTGAAGTCTAAATTCAAAATTTCATCGACCTCGGTCAAGAAAATAGCGTTTGGTGTAAAGCATGTCTCATTGATGGATTGGATAAAGGTTCGATCGTCTGGGATTTGTTGCCAATAGTATGGAATTCCTCCAATGAGCATCGCCGCGGCGCAAACTTCTTCCGGGGTCCAATGGGGGGCAAGGTTCTCTCGAATTTGCGAAAGACTAAAGTCTTCGACCCAAAGTTCGTTATGAGTGCACAGTCCTCGCAATATCTTTTCCTCACCTCCAGTGTTTTCTACAAAGAATTTATTGGATGATCCACACAATATGAATTTTAAATTAGAATGTCTCTCAAGATTCAACCAGCTTTCTTTAAAGAGTCCAACGAAGCCTGATTGTGACTTTGCAAGCCATTGAATTTCGTCAATAAAAACTCCGAGTTGTCCGTCCTGCTCTTGAGAAAAAGCAGCAAATTCTTCGAAAAGTATCTTCCAAGTGAGGTGTTCTTTGTTATACTTTTTAAGATTCGACTTTGGGTAGAAGTGAGTCCACTCTTGGACCCATCGAGAGATCGTGGCTGATGTTCTTTCGTCAAGAGCTCCGGAAAAATAAAAGCATTTATTCTTAGACTCTTCTTGGACTTTCTTCAAAAGAGTCGATTTGCCAATACGGCGGCGCCCTCTGAGGTATCTGAGGGAGGCCGTTTTTCTTGGTTCAATTAAGTAGGAGTTAACTGCACGCTCAAGATCTTTTCGGTGGAAATACATGATCCTCCTTCCCTATAAACATCGGAATTATAGTATAAACAGGAAAGCCGATGTTTAGCAGCCGAAAATACGTAGTAAAACCGAATGGATAATACACATAGAAACATCGGATTTGTAGACCAGTCAAAAAAGCCGATGTTTTTGCCAAAATCAACCTAGCAAAGTATTCCCGCCCTTTGCAGAAAGCTCCTGGCGCATGATCTTTGCCCCTAGACACGCATCCCAAAAAAACAGGACGATATACACAATATGTTGCGATTTTGGTGAAAAATTAAGCTGGACGTAGCTATTTTTTTTGCCTAACTTGAGGGATATGAAAAAAACTACCCCAGCGGCAAAGGTCGGTCAAAATCAAGGCGTTCAAGGGAAAACAAAAAACTTATTTGGCGGTCTTTCGAAAGATCTTTTGTTGCAAATCCATGAGCTGATGGTTAAGTCTCGAATTCTGGAAGAGCGATTGATCAAGATTTATCGAGCGGGGGAGTCATTTTTTTGGATTGGCGGACCGGGTGAAGAAGCCTGGGGGGTTCCACTGGGCTTGTTGCCTCGAAAAGGACGGGGCATTGAGTATGATTTCTTTCACCTCCACTATCGTTGTACGCCGACCATGGTGGCCCTCGGGATGCCTATGATTGAGGCCACTCGATTGATGATGAATCGATCCACCGATATTTCGACTGGCGGGCGTAATTTTTCAGGTCATTATTGTTTTCCTCAGTGGAATGTGGCCCCAGTCACGTCGCCCATCGAGGTTCAGTATCCAATTGCCTGTGGAACGGCTCATGCGCAGAAACGAGCAAAAGCAAAGGCTATTTCAATTGTGAGTGGTGGAGATGCCGGCACCGCTGAAGGGGATTTTGCAAGTTGTTTGGTTTGGGCGTCTCGGCGAGGTCAAGAGTTGCCGTTGTTGATCACCGTTCAGAATAATAGATGGGGTATTTCCACCTCCTACCAAGGTCAACACGGGGAGGAGTCTATTGCCAATCGCGCGAAGGCTTTTGAAATCAGAGCTCGCGTCGTCGATGGAAATGACCCGATTGAATCTTACATCGCGATCAGGGAGGAGCTGGACTATATTCGACGAACCGGAAAGCCTTCATTTATTGAAGCGTCGGTATCGCGGCTCTATGGCCACAGCTCTGCAAGTGGGGCTAATTTCGAAAAGGGAGATTTCGATTGTGTTCGCGAGTTTGAAATGAAATTACTTAAAGCAGGAGTGTTGACAGATTCCAGAGTCAAAGAACTTTGGCGTCAGTATGAAGCTGAAGGTGTGGCCGCGGCCGATCAGGCCCGGTAACTCGCCTCTGGATGAACGAGGAATTATTGGAATGGCCATGGGAATCGCCATGGCGGGCGATCGTTGTGTGGCTGAGATTCAGTTTTGTGATTATATATTTAACACAATTGATTTATTAAAAATTGCTGGTAATACTCTTTGGGTGACCCATGGAAATTATTCTTTGCCGATGGTGGTGATGACGCCGGTTGGATCCGGGATTCATGGGAGTGTGTATCACTCCCATTCATTCGATGCTTGGGCCTCTCGGCTTGCAGGGTGGAAAATTGTGATGCCGGCGACCCCTCTCGACGCCTACGGGCTGATGCTTTCTGCAATTGAAGATCCGAATCCAGTTTTGTTTCTTAAACCAAAGGCCCTCATGAGAGTCCGCGGAGATCAACTGATTCCAGGTGAGCCTTCGGACGAGAAGACCCTGAAAAGCATGATTGATGCGCCAATTGGGGATCGTCGGCAGTGGGTGCCGCGTTGGCCGGACCTTGAAGCTTACCATGTGCCAATTGGCAAAGGACAGATCACTCGAAAGGGTGATCAAGTGACCGTGGTGAGTTATGGTCGAATGTTGTTGGTCTGCCAAGAGGCCGCAGACCAGCTGAAGACGGAGGGTTTCTCAATTGAGGTTGTCGATCTTCGGTCTATTTACCCCTATGACTGGGGTCTGATTCGAGAGTCTGTCATGAAGACGGGTCGAGTTCTTTTTGTCAATGAAGATACAGAAGTGACGAACTTTGGAGAGCATTTGGCCTACAGGGTGGTGCAGGAGTGTTTCTATCATTTGCTCGCACGGCCTCAAGTTTTGGCAGGTCAAAATGTGCCAGGCATTGGATTGCACCCAAACCTTGAGGACGCCTCGATTCCGCAGAAAAAAGATATTGAAAATGCAATCAGAGCCCTGATGGCGGAGGTTCCTTAATTTATGACTCAGATTCGTCATCGAGTGACCGAAAAATCGGATAAAGTTCCTTTCGACAAGTACAGTCTTTATAAAAAGGCCGTGCAATCGCCCGACGGCGATGTGGAATTTCTTGAACGGGCTTACCGGGAGCTTAAGAAAGCAAAACCAAAGATTCTTCGCGAAGATTTTTGCGGAACTTTTGCACTTTCAACTGAATGGGTGAAGTTAAGGCCTGGCTATTTGGCCATCGGAGTTGATATCGACCCCGAGCCCATGGAGTACGGTCGGCAACATTATGCAAGCAAGCTCAAGCCGGAACAGGTCAAACGATTGACGTTGAGAGAGCAAAATGTTCTTGAACCAGGCTTGCCTCTGGCGGATATTTCGGTGGCTTTGAATTTTTCCTATTTTTGCTTTAAGCAAAGAAGTTTAATCAAAAAATATTTCGAGAATGTTTACCGAAGTCTCAGACCAGAGGGGGTTTTCTTCTGTGACGTTTTTGGTGGCAGCCAGTGCTATGATGCCATCGAAGACAAGAATCCAATGAAAGGATTTGTTTATTATTGGGATCAGGTCAATTTTGACCCTGTCAGCAATGAAGCTTTATTTCACATTCATTTTCGGGTTGGGCGTAAAAAGACCGAACGAGTGTTCACTTACGATTGGAGACTTTGGTCAATTCCTGAGCTTCGAGAAATTTTGGCCGAAGTGGGATTTAAGAAGACCCATATTTACTGGGAAGGCACCACGCGGGCAGGCTATGGCAATGGAATCTTTACGCACTGAAAAGGTGAATCTTGCTTGAGTTGGATTGCCTATATTGCGGCTGAAAAATAAGTTCAAAATGCTGCAGAGCCATCCATGGCTCTGCGTGGGTTGATCGTATCCAAAAGTAATCTAGTTAACTCACGATTAATCAACTCGAGTTAATCTAAGAATTAGTTCCCATTGGCGTTGTTGCAGGCGTATCCACCACCGCTCTCGCCGCTGCCAAAACCGTAAACATTATCACAGGCAGTCTGAAGTTGAGACATATTTGCAGAAGTAATATCGGCTGCCGCGAAGCTAGATCCTGCTGGGGCTGAACAGTCCCAAGTTTCAGCAGTCGCAAAGGTCACTGAAACAGTTCCGCCATCGGTACGTATTGAAGCGCTTGCAACGTCAGCGGCATAATCGCTCGATGTGGTGACGGCTCGGGTATCTCCTAGCCAGTGGGTTGTACCGCTGCCTGCGGAAACTCCACCATAGGTCATATCGGCCTTGGCTGACGCATCACCGAAGGCTAAGGTTTGTAATGAGCTTGAATTGAGGATTTGAACTTTTCCGTAGAGCTTCATAGTGAATGCAGAAAAGCCCGTGCCAGAAAAGCGATTGTCCCCATTCAGAGTCATATAGTTTGAACTCTGGGTAATGGTGAGTTTCTGATTGAAGCTATCGCCTCCGTTAGTGAAGTTTCGACCTGATTCAATTAGCTTGCTGGTCCAGTTTCCTGAAGAATCCAGAGCTCCCGTGACTGAAGTTGATGAGCCATAGGTCGCAGTATTCTCGCTTCCGATTCCTTTAGCGATAATCGTAGCAGTCGTGCTTGTTAGAGTCTCGCTGGTGTATTCTTTCTGAACATAGGTTGATCCTGAATTTGATGTGTTGCAGGTAAACATTTCGTAGTTTGTGATCGCCCCAGTGGCATCCTTTACAATTTTAAATTTAACTTTCATTGAGGGGACGCTATCAAAAGTGATTGCAAAGTACTTGTAGGAGCCATCGTCCACGGCTGAACCAAACTTTCCTAGGGACTGCATTTGTCCCACATAGCAAAGAGTGCGATCTGGACTTGAAGCTTCTCTCAGAATCTCACGGGTCATAAAGGAAAGTTCGCACATGGCCCGGCTTTTCCCTACACCCCAATTGCTTGAGTCATCCGCATCCTTGAGTTTTATTCCTGTGGCGGCAGCAAACGCGCCATTAAAGGACGCCGCAGAGGTCCCTGTGACGGCCCCGGTTGCCTTTGGCAAGGAGGCGATGGTCGACACAGCAGGAGTTGCTGTCGTGGCAGAAATGGTCTCGCTTTTTGCACAGCTCAAAAGTCCTAAACCTGCTAGCGATAGTGCAAAGTATACACTTGTTTTCATAGACGTCCCTCGTTTTGGTTGTTTTTTCCGAGCCTAACCATTCAAGCTCAGAGTTTATTTTTCTTTCAGACTCCATTGTTATCGGCGCGGATGAACAAAAAAAAAGGAAAGCAGAAAAAAATATTAACTCAACACCTTCTTACTTTGAATCAGGTGAAATGGTTCAAAATGACAGATGCCAAATGCAATTCGAATGGTTTGTTTTGAAAAACTTATATGTCAAATTTGCTTGATTTTACCTTCAGCCTTTTTATCAAAGCGATCCATTTGGAAAAATGGTACAAACCTGTGAATGAGACACTTTTCGACGGGCGAATTTCAAAGTTGGTGGATATGAGCGCGGGATGCCTTGGTGTTTGTCTTTTGTTGGCGTGTGAGATATTGGCCTGGGGGCAGGTGACCACGGCAGCACCCCTGACAGGCCGAGATGTGTGCCGCCTGACTGAGTCGGAACGTCAAGGCGAGCTCGGAATCTGGGTGGATGTGCCGGTGGATTATGCTCATCCGACCTTGGCTCAGACCCAAATCTACGGCTGGACGTTGAAACCGTTCAATCCTGATCTCGAGTCCTTTGTTTATTTTATGGGTGGGCCGGGCGCGTCTGCTCATCAAGTTAGATTTCGTGAATTGAGTCAATGGAATGTTATCTATTTCGATCAGCGGGGCGTGGCCTGTTCACGACCTGAGAATCAGGAACTGGTTTTGGATGGCCGATTCTATTCTTCTGAGGCCATTGCGAGAGATGCTGATTTACTTCGGCAAAAGTTTGGGATTCAGAAGTGGTCTGTTTACGCCCATTCATACGGCACGATTCCAGGGACCATCTATGCCCACCTGTTCCCAGAGTATACGAAAGCTCTTGTTTTGGAGGGAGTTGTCGAGAGTGGGGAGGCCGGGCTTTGGAATGCTCCCCATCGGAGGAAATGGCTGCAGCGATTCTACAATAAGTTAGACCCAGAGCTTCAGGGAGTCGTGCAAAAACTTTCACAGCCACCGGGGAATGAATTATTATTTTCACAAATCGCGTTTTCAATGAGTTATTCGGATTCAGCTGAAGAGGAGTTAACCAAGTATTTGCACATTCAGCGCGACCTCGAGCTGGCGAGCTCACAACCTTTGCCCTTTGGGAGTTCGCCGAGTGGTTTGACTCTTGATGGTCTCAGCGAGGAAACCATTCAAGAGGCTCGAGGATATTTATTCTTTAGTAATCAAAACTACGAAGCTATCACCTGCCGAGAGCTTTCGGCCATGGATCTCAAATCTAACTTTTACTACCTGTTTCAGAAGGGGAAATTTCTTTTCGATGAGAGTCAAGCGGGGCAGGCCACTCGAATCTCAGGCTGTCTTAATTATGGGTTGAGTCCAGGGAGTCCATTCATCAAAGTCTACGAGGCCAAGAGTTATCCCCTAAGGATCCCAGTGACTTATTTTCAAGGAACAACAGATGGGGCCACTGAGGCTCCAATGGCAGTTCATCACTACAAGTTTGTGGCGAAGGGGTTTGCTCAGTTGCTTTTGAAGATAAACGGTGGACACCAGCCAAATCAGAGTCTTGTTTTGGCATCTGATGCGAGTTCTTCCGTAATCACCCAAAGTGAACTTCAAACTGAGATTTTCCAAAAAGCCTTGCGCGGGCTATCAATAGATCCTGCTTTGCTGAGGCAGTTCAATCAGACGTCAGTCACCGATTGGGTGATGACGAAAAAAAATTTCTAGAAAGAGGTTTTAGCGACCCCACAGGTTGAGCTCTTCAAGTGTGAAAAGACTACGGAGTTCAAGCTGAATATTAACTAAGGATGGCTCTGGAATTTTTCCCCGATGAATCACACAGAGAACATGGCTGACAAAGGCTCCGGCCCCGCGAAGGTCTTGAGTGCTTTGGACCACCTGACCTCCAGTTGTGATAACATCCTCGATCACGCACAGACGCTTGTTCCTAATATCTAGGCCCTCAGCAAAGCGACAGGTTCCGTATTCCTTGGCTTTCTTACGAACGAAAGTGACAGGGAGGCCGGTCTGGAGCGAGAGAGCTGTGGCGATAGGAACTCCGCCCAGCTCGAGGCCTGCTAAAATTTCAGTGTCTTTTGGAATTAGCGGTGCCATCTGTTTGGCGATTTCCAGAAGTAAGGCGGGTTGCGATTCAAACCGATATTTATCAAAATATTCGTTTGATCTCTGGCCAGAGCGGAGCAGAAAGTCACCATGGAGATGGGAAATTTCGTAGATCTTTTTACAAAGTTCTTGTTTGGTCATTGGGTTCCTTTCCGTGAGATTTTGTTTGGCCCCATTTATGCTTGTTAACAGAGGGAGCGTGAAAACACGAGTCGGTAATTTTGAAAAATCTGGCAGAGGATACGATAGATGAAACCAAAAAAAAAGTCGGATTTACAAACAATAAGTCTTTTCTTAATCTTGGCAGTATTGACCCTATTTTTTGTTACGATTGTGCGCGTGGTGCTTTTCGCACCGGCGGTGCCATTTGTTGAATCGGCAACGCGTTAGGTTAAATATCTTTTCTGATTTTCTGTTTACGTAATTGCCACTGCTCGAGAGCGTACTTTCGCATATCTTCCACATTATCAAACTCGTCAACGATCTCAACACCAAGTAATGTTTCGATGGCATCTTCCAAGGTCACGAGGCCGGTGACCACTCCATACTCGTCAATGGCGAGGGCCAAATGCTCCTTGGTCTTAATAAAGTGATCAAGGGCCTGAAAAACCGGCATTCTCTCTGAAATAGTTTCGATTTTTGTGACCAGTTCTCCGATAGTTTTTTTATGTTGGTCATGGGATAGGGCCTCTAGGATGCGATAGCGTGAAGTGAGACCGACGATATTATCCAAATTATCGCGGTAGACCGGAATTCTAGAAAAGCGCAACGGCTTATTCTTTTGTACCACATCTTCGACGGTTTCCGAGGCTTCCAGGGAGAAAAAGACTGACCGAGGAGTCATCACGTCGGCGACAAATATTTTATCGAGCATCAGAAGGTTTTTGATAATTGTGGATTCTTTATTTTTCAGGGTTCCTTCCTCAACTCCGAGGTCCGCATTCATAATCATTTCTTCCCTGGTAATTTCTGGATGCTCTGATTGCTTGGCGATAACCCGAGTTAGTTTTTCCGAGACAACCACCAAAGGATAAAAGAAAAATATAATGGCCTGGGTCGAGTAGGCGGCTAAGGGAGCCAGTTCTTTCCAATGGGCGGCCCCCAAGGATTTTGGAATAATTTCGGAAAAAACCAAGATCATCAAGGTGAGGAGGATAGAGACCACGACAAGCATAGCTTCATTTGAAACTTGATGAACATAGTAAGCAATTGCGGCAGAGCCCAAGGTATCAGTGAGGGTCTTAAGACTCAGTATCGCCGAGAGAGGTCGATTGATTTTTTCAATGAGATGTTCGAGGAGCTTTCCGCTTCGGCGATTTTGCTTCACTGCGACAGCAACATAAGCATCACTGACAGAAAGTAAAACAGACTCGAGGATCGAGCAAAAAAAAGAAATTCCAATCACTAATATAAATAAGATTAAAATGGTGAGCATTAATTTCTAGTCATCCAGAGAAAAAGTGTCTCATAACAAAACCCGAGTATCAAAGTGTTAAAAAGCAAAAGCCGATCCAACATCTGGCTCGGCTTTTTGCGATAACTCGTTGCATTATTCTCGTTTACTTTTTCTGCTCTTCAGCCCGTTTCAACTGGTACTTTTTAGCCAACTCTTCCTGAATATTTCGTGGACACTGGGCATATTTGGCAAATTCCATTGAGAATTCTCCCTTGCCCTTGGTCGCAGAACGAAGATCGGTTGAATAGCCAAACATCTCAGTCAAGGGAACTTCGGCCTCGATAACCACGCTTCCTTCAAACGAAGTTGTTCCGACGATGACTCCTCGACGTTGGTTAATCTGTCCAGTCGCAGGACCCTGATATTCATCTGGGACTGTCGTCTCAAGCTTCATGATTGGTTCCAGGACGATCGGCTTAGCCTTTGGATAAACTTCACGCATGGCAGCCATGGCGCAAATCTTAAATGCCATATAGCTCGAGTCGACGTCATGGTAACTACCATCATTGAGCTCAACATCGACGCCTACAATTGGGAAACCTATCAAAGGGCCCTTCACGCACTGTTCGCGGAAACCTTCCTCAACCGCAGGTATAAATTCCCGTGGAATTCGGCCTCCAACAACCTCATTACTAAACTTAAAGACACTGCCATCTTCTTGAGGTGGTAAGACGCGAATTTTTCCAACGACTTTCGCGAATTGGCCCGATCCACCAGTCTGCTTTTTATGGGTGTAGTCGAAAGCGGCTTCAGTTGAGATCGTTTCACGGTAGGCAACCTGAGGTTGACCCACGACCACTTCACAACTGAACTCACGTTTCATTCGCTCGACATAAATCTCAAGGTGAAGCTCGCCCATTCCTGAGATAATGGTCTCTGCAGATTCTTCGTCCCGATGAACTCGGAATGTTGGATCCTCTTTGCGAAATTTTTGAAGCGCTTTTGTGAAATTATTCGAGCCCTCTTTTGTTTTTGGAGCAATTGCTAAACTGATAACCGCATCAGGCACATGCATTGATTGCATAGAAGCCTGCACTTTATCATCACAGAAAGTATCTCCAGAGGCACAATCGATTCCGAAAACGGCGACAATATCACCTGCGTAAGCCGTGTCCAGCTCTTCCATTTTTTCAGAGTGCATACGGACCAATCTTGGAACTTTGAGGGATTTCTTGCTGACTTGGTTGATAATGAAGTCTCCCTTAGAGACTTTCCCTTGGTAGATTCATATAAGTTAGCTGACCAAACTGGGTCTCTTGAAGTTTAAAAGCTAACATGACCAAAGGTTTGGAATTATCTGGAAAAAGTTCAAATTTTCTTCGTTTTTATTGAGATCAAGAGCCGTTTCTTTTTTCTCTGCCGGAGTTGGCAAGTAATAGGTCACTGCATCCAGAAGAAGTTGAACTCCTTTATTCTTAAAAGCCGACCCACAGAAAACAGGAACTAGCTTCAATGAAATAACGCCCTTTCTTATCGCAGCCCTGAGTTCATCTTGAGTGGGTTCTTGCTCCATCAAGAATTTTTCACCGATCACATCGTCGACGTCTGCGAGTTTACCAATCAGCGTCTGTCGATATTCTTTTGCCTGCTCAATCATGTTGGCTGGAATTTCCTGTTCACTAACCATCTCGCCATGGTCGCCTTCATTGATATACGCTTTCATTGTGACCAGATCCACGGCGCCTTTATGAGCGTCTTCAAGTCCAATAGGAATTTGGCACATCACCGCGTTCAATCTCAGTTTATCGACAAGTGCATCTGTCACGCGGAAGGATTTGCGCCTTGACGATCTAGTTTGTTGACAAAGGCCAGCCTTGGAACACTGTAGCGTTTCATTTGGCGGTCCACCGTGATTGACTGGGATTGCACTCCAGCCACACCGCAGAGAACAAGAATAGCGCCGTCAAGGACTCTCAAAGAGCGTTCAACCTCAATAGTGAAATCCACGTGTCCCGGAGTATCGATCAGATTAATTGTATAATCTTTCCACTGGACTTGAGTGGCCGCAGATTGGATGGTGATCCCTTTTTCCCGCTCAAGATCCATGGAATCCATGGTGGCTCCCACCCCGTCTTTTCCCTTCACTTCGTGAATCGCGTGGATTCGTCCTCCGTAAAATAGAATTCGTTCAGAGAGAGTGGTCTTTCCAGAGTCGATATGCGCAGAGATTCCGATATTGCGCACTGTATTGATATCCCATTTCTTGGCCATAACAGGTTCTTCCTTTTTCACTGAGGTGTTATACGAACTAGTCGAGTTAGCATAGAAAAGTGATCAATGCAAAAATATAATGCCACGCGCAGGAAGATTTGGGCTGGACATTGAAATGCCTATTAATATGCGTGTTAAAATGCATATTAAAATGTGTATTGAGTAGGGAAATGAATATGCCTTTGATCGAGTTCCTAAAGTCAAATTTTCCGTTTGCCAGTTTTAGAGGCTCCCAAGAATCCGTGATTCAATCCATTTTGGATGGTCATGATGTGTTGGCCCTGATGCCCACGGGACAAGGAAAGAGTCTTTGTTATCAGTTTCTAGCCAAGTGGTTTTCCCTCAAGAGCGAAAACCAAATTACGGGCAATTTATCCAAGAAATCGCTCACCCTTGTTGTCTCTCCTTTGATTGCATTGATGCAGGACCAGGTAACCCAGGCGACAAAACTTGGACTTGACGCAACCTTTTTGAGTTCTCTTTTGACGAAAGATGAAAGGTTTCAGCGCCAGCTTGAAATTAAGGAGGGAAGATACAATTTGATTTTGGTGACCCCGGAACGATTTCGAAAGCCTGAGTTTTGGCAATGTCTCGAGGGGCGAGAGATTAACTTGATGGCGGTGGATGAGGCTCACTGTATTTCGCAATGGGGGCACGATTTTCGTCCGGATTATACAAGGCTAGGCGGTATTCGCCAGAGCCTAAAAATGCCCAGAGTCCTGGCCCTGACGGCAACAGCGACTCCACTTGTTCAAAAAGAAATTCAATCCCAGCTTGGTTTTCAAAATCCTGTCGTGATTTCAGACGGGCTGGAACGCCACAATATTGCCATTCGAGTCCATGAAATTATGAGTACCGAGGAAAAGCTAGAGCTCTTGGTCAAGCTCTTAAGAGAGCCCATGTCCCAGGGAGAATCCCCGGGAGCTGTTTTGATCTATGCATCCTTGATCGACACGGTTCATAAAATCTCACGCTTTCTTAACAAGGCAAACATTTCACATCGTCTCTATCATGGGGATTTAAACCCCTCCCAGCGGCAAGGAAATTTAAAGGCGTTTCAACGGGAGCCGGCTCCGGTGATGGTGGCGACCCCCGCCTTCGGACTTGGTATTGATAAACAGAATGTGCGCCAGGTTTTTCACTTCGAAATTCCTGGGAGCCTGGAATCCTATTTTCAAGAAATTGGAAGGGCCGGCAGGGATGGCAAAAAGGCCACAGCCAATTTACTTTTTGATGACGATGATGTTTCTATTCAGATGGAATTTATTAAGTGGTCCCATCCCGATGACGAATTTATCGCGAGGGTTTTTTATTTGATTGAAAAAAATGGATCTCAAATTCAGCAAGAAGGGTTTGATTTTTTGAGAGAACAAATGAATTTCAAGAATCGGCGGGACTTTCGCGCAGAAGCGGCGGTGAATATACTTGAACGTTGGGGTTGTTTAGAAAGAACGCTAGATCCATTTCCATTTAGGATCGTGCGTCCTCCCGAAGCGGAAGACTTTGCGAAAGAAAAGGGTGCTCTTCAGTTCAAGCACCAAAACCAAAAACTTCTAGAAATGTTAAGATGGGCTCAAAACGCCCAGGAATGTCGTTTGGTGGGAATATATAACTATTTTGGCCACTCGGGGAGCCCGTGCGGAATCTGTGATGTTTGTCAAAGCTGACGTTTCAAAACTTGAGGAAGCAAACCACGCGAAACTACGATCCACGATCGAGTTTCCGAATCCCGTTGTGACCTTGGCTGAGGGGATCGTGGCGGTTGGTGGCAAGCTCGATGTGGGGACCCTCTATCATGCCTATCGCCTGGGGATCTTCCCTTGGCCCCAGCCGAAAGTGCCCATGCTTTGGTTTTGTCCAGATCAGCGGGGAGTTCTTTTTTTTGAAAAGTATAGAAGGCCGAAAAGCTTTCAGAAATTTCTTAAGAAGAAAAAAGCACTTTACCAACTTTCTTGGAATCAGAACTTCCAAGGGGTCATCGAGGGTTGTCAAAAACAGATCCGGCGGGACCAACCAGGCACCTGGATTTTGCCCAGTATGAAAAAAGCCTACTTGGATTTCCACCGGGCTGGTTTTGCGCAGTCCATTGAGTGCAGCAGGGAGGAAGCTCGTCGCAGGTCTTTACGGTGTGTTTGTCGAGGGGGTCTTTAGTGGTGAAAGCATGTTTCATACGGAAGACAACACATCCAAGCTTTGCCTGGATTATGCCGTCGAAACCCTTGCCGCCGAGGGCATCAAGTGGATGGATATTCAGATGGTGACACCCCTTTTGAAGGCCTTTGGTGGCGAATTAATCCCTCGTCAACAATACCTACGGCTGTTACATGGCCCAGCTTCAATTTTTGTTCCAAATCGAGACACGAAATAAGTTAAATATTAAATAGAGGCTATTAAGTGGCTTGAAATCACCGAGGTTAACTACTGAATCGCAATCATGATGAACATTTTGCTCTGGTTAACCAACGAGAACGGAATGACTAGAGTCACAGTCGATGCCGACTTTGCAATCACAAAATTTCCACTGACAATCGAAGGAATCGCCATTTCAAAATTATAACCAACATTATTAAGTGTGGTTTGCGCTTCCGTAAATCATATTTGCAAGCTCGCCGACGGCATCTGAAACAGCCTCATTGATTTCTGTGAAATCTTCATTGAGCATATTTTTTAAAATTAGAAAAATCGATTCTTTTGTAAAAGACAAAACAAGAGTGCCAGACAAAGGGCTTGCGACCATTCCAATAATGCCTGCAATATTGCCGGTCATTTGAAAGTCATTTTGGATAAACGGCTTTTCACAAACAACCTCAGTGCTTGCCATTTTGGATAAGGTCTTTTCAACCCCGTTGATGAAGGCATTGACTAAAGCCTTATCTAAAAGTGGATTGCTTTGTTTGGAAGTCTCGTTGGCCACATTTGCCCCTTTTTGGTCTAATGATATTCTAAGGCAAGGTTGGTTAGCAAACACTAATCGAGTTTGGGTCGTGTCGTCGGACTATTTGGCAAATAGATAGATCCAAAAGCGGATCTTTAGTCTGCTTTTGGTCTGGTGCACAGAGATTCAGGGACAGGGAGGCCTCCAGAAGAGACTGCCCCTTCTAGTAGTACTGAATCTTAACTTCATCGTTGGCGTTGACTGGAACAGTGAGGTCTAAGGTGACTGAACCACCGGAGGCAGACCAAAGGTCTGTACTGAGTTCATGACCCCAGTCCACACTGCCGTGAGTCCGTATCCAAACTTTGCGAATTCGAACTTCAGGTGATGTGACACTAGGAAAGTTCACGGTTCGAATGAGTTGATCTCGGAGGGTTGAGCCTAACTCAGAAAGAGCTGGGCTATAGGAGTCGCTATGAATATCATTGACGCTGCCATGCCCCCAAGACTTCACAAGATCCTCATAGAGAGCGCCATAGGTGATTGCCATTTCGGGTTTGCTGTCATCTTTTCCGGTGATAAAAGTGGATAAGGTACCAGCTCTCTCGCCGATGTTGGTTTTCATCTGTGCTAAGATAAATTCCTTGAGTCCGGGGAATCCGCTACTTACCAGAGTCGAGGTCTCCAAGTAATCAGAGGACGACATGGCCAAGGTTCCGGGGACAGGTGTAAATCCAGCGTCGCAGTAATTGCCTGCTGCGATTTCGGTCTTTTTCTTTTTGGTCAAGTTGCGAGTCTCTGAAGTTCCGGGGACAGTGTTCGCGAGCCGTGTCTCTGTGCAGGCTGTGCCTGAAATGGATGCAATATAGTCTTTAATTTTTTGGGATCCGGAGCAAGCTCCCCCAGTGCTAGAACAAGGGGATTCACATGTGATGCTATGAGTGCTGTCAACAAAAGCGGCGAGGGACTTAGCTGTTCCAGGCGTTTCTGGATTCACACGCGACGAAACGAATGCGCAGTTCTTGTTGACCGACGAAATAGTGGCCGACCCTGGGGACCCTCCAGGGCACGCGCTAGGCAGCGAGCTGCAGAGTGAGGCGCAGGAGAGAGCTGCCGGCGAAGTTCCTGTGGCTGTGTAAGGGAAATAGGTGTGGGTGTAGGTCTCTGATGAATTGGAGATCGCTGGGATACAGGCGAGTCCTTGACTGGTAGCAAAAGCTGAAATGCTCATGCCATCGTTTGCCGAACACAGGCCAGGGAAAGTTGCACAGGTGGCTGAGCAGTTGAGGGCAGAGTTTTGAGTGACGGATATTGGTCCACGGGTGACGCTGGGTACAGCGGCGCGAAAACTCGAAAAAGCACATTTACGAATTGATCCGCCAGAGTCTGAACAGACGGCAGCGATTGCGGCTTCGCAAGTTGCTTGAGAAGAGGAAGCACCAAAGCCTTTTGAGGCTAGTGCGGAAGAAGGAATAGACTCCACTTTGTTGGCGAGGAAACAGGTTCCGAGAGTGAGAGTTCCTGCTGGATTGATTAGACTCTTGAGTGCGGAAGTGCATGCAGTGCTGACTGATAAGTCAACAGTGGGATGGTCAGAATAGGTGAAATTTTTGGTCTGGTTGACTATGGTGTCGGCATTTTGGGTGCAAGAAGTTATGGCAAGTTCGGAGGTGGTATCGCCAAGTGTCGTTTTCAAGAAGGCAAGATTGGTGGCGCAGTTGGTCGGAACGGTTCCCGCAATATTTGAAGTTCTAAGTCCACTTTGTGGTGCGCCGTATATATGGACTCCTCCCTCGCGATCGCCAAGCCAGGTTTTTTTTGTATAGGTAATAAAATATGTCTTATTAATGATTTCATATTTGGCTTCAAACTCACGCTCTTGGGTTCCCGCGCAGGAGCCGGCTTGTGCTGCTTTTGACAGTGTCAGAGTTGTCGTTTTCTTGTTTCGGACTTCATCATTGGGAGTGATCGAAAGAACTGTCGAAACACTTGCCGGAATACTCGCAGATATATAATTAATTTGGGTTTGTTTTTTAATTGTATCGGCTGTCGTCTTGTTACAAGACACATTGTATAAATATTCCCGTTCAATTGAATCTTTACACTGGGATCCATCGGGATTTGTAAACTCATCATGGTCAGAAACTAGGACGAACGATACGACATCGCCTTTGTTAAAAAAACTTTTTGGGTGCTTGAGGATTCTTCCTATGGCGCAAAGTCCAGAGGACGTATCGACGACTGGGAAAACGGCGGCGTTAGTTATTCCTGAAGCCAATTTCGGAGAGATGATTTCTAAATGAGATGCTACTTTTTTCGCCAACTCTTCCACAGACTGGCCCCGGCGAAATTGAATTGAAGGGAGAATCTCAGATCCAGTTGCCGACATAGAATTGCTAGCTGGTGATTGGAATTCCACGACAGACTGTGGAAGAAATTCACGGCGTTCCATATTGTCGTTCTTAATTTTGTTTTCACGAAAACCAAGGAGATCCCCAGGGATCAGCCCTGAGAAAACATTTGGAGCACGATAAGCTTTTTGTACATCGGACGGAGATGTCCCTGAAAGGCCTTGGATATCCACCATACCCGGGAGAAACCCTGCCGCGAGCTCTGCCACTTGGGCTGTGGTCACAAAGGAGATATCAATATCGAACTGAGCGAGACTATCTTGGTTGCCAGAAAACATCGACGAAAAAGACTTCTGCAGATTTAGATTATTGAGCGTCATTGAGTTCGAATTATCCATCACAAAAACAAGCTTCAGAGGGGGAGGGGGTCGACTCGACAGAGAGGTTTCGGAATATTCTGGAAGGACTGTTCTTCCAGCATCATTCACGACGGATTCGGGGTTCTGAAATATACTGATGTCCCCTGGTTGTCCACAATTCTGAAACCCAATCAAAAGAATGACAACAGCCAATCCAAGCGTCAGCTGACGCGGAGTAGTCCACAAAAAGTGTTTCACTTTGATCCCCCTCGAAGACGAAATCTGACTCCCAAGCACACTTGAATTTTAGCATGGGCATCGTCACCTCGAAAAGCAAGGATTTCAAATATCCAGAATACGTGTTGAATTGGGTCATTGGTTGTCTCAAGGCGAGAGACGCTTCAGGAAGGATTGGCCTCTACTGGCGTGAGGTTTGACGAAGTTTGGTGAATTCTGGTGACGTTTGCCATAAAAAAAGATCGACCGGAATATTGTCAGGATCGGGTTTTTTATTGTATTCTTTTTCATACTCAGCCGCCCACTTGGTATATTCCGGCTTTTTCATCGTTTGAGCCAGGGGGGCGGGGTCCCGCCCTGGCTTCTCAGCATCATAGGTGGCGTAAGCCTCCGTTACAATTAGGGCGGTGTTCAAATTTGCCCATTCCCTTTCTGCAAAGTCAGAAAAATTCCCCTCAATGTCTAGAGCCCAGACCGTTGATTTGAATAGAACCATGGCTACTAAAGTTAGTCTGAAGAGCTTGTCTGTGGTAACATCAATCCATTGGTTGCGATTCATTTTTAGGCTCTTGGTGTCCATCAAGCTATCTCCGTTGAGATCTTCAAGAGTGTGCGACCTGTGAAGCCAGGTCGGGAAGCCGAGAAGCCAAGTAACGACGGAGGCAATAGCAATTGGTTTTAGAGTCAAGAAAGCCCCGTGGATAAAACGACTGAGTCGCGTTCTGAGGCGGGATTCCGTGGGAGAATCCAGCTCTTTTTTCAAATAATCGTCAATGAATTCTTTAGTTGCGACCAAATTCGAGGCTTCGTCAAGAAGCTCTTGTGGCGTGGGACCCAAAAGGTTTTTTTTGAGGGCAAAAACTCGCTCTCTCCAGTGTTGGACTTTTTTGCGATTTCTCGTAAGTCTTTCAAAAGTAGAAAGAGATTCTCTGATGCCCCTGGGGATTGAAAGTCAAACCTTTTAAGCCGTTCGATGAGCTGCAGATTTCTTGGATCTTGGTTTATGAGATCTAGTAATGTTGGATTGATAAAGGGTAATTTTTTCTCTTTGAGGAGCAAAAACAAATCTATGGTTACAGGTATTAGACGAGGATTGGGTGAATCTTTTTGCCCCTCATTCTGAGTCTGGAGGAGGGCTTTACAGTCCAAAGATCGTGGGGGAGTGGGCTGAAATTGTGCCGCACTAGAGTCTAATGATAATACAAAAGACGCAAAGACTAAAGTAATTGCAAAGGCAATAGTGACTGGGGACATCGGTTTAAAGCCTTGCACAGTGTTCATCACTCCTTGGAGACCGAAAGTTAGGGCAACAAATGTGCCAGAGCCTGGGCACAGGAATTATTTGGGTTGGCCCCAGTTTTGAATTGTTTGGGCCTGCTGAATTTAAATTGATGGGCGAAGTGTTCTTCAAATGGAGGGCGCGTCGACTCAACCCCTAACTTGTGAGGTTTATTGTGACAAAAAAAGCTCTACTGTTTGCCGGTTTTGCGCTTATTGGTTCTAGTGTACTCATTTGTTCAAGTGCCCTTGCCAACAGTGTAGTACCAACAGTACCAACAGAATATAAAGATTGGCTTTTTGACATTGGGCAGGAAACCAAACTTACGAAACGAATTTCAGAAGTCATCTCGGAAGGGAAGCTTAAGGATGGGGTCAAGTTTAAAAATTGGAAAGACCAAATAATTAAGGCCACCCCTCTTTATGAGATATGGTCTGAAAATGCTATGCAAAAAGCTTTGCGTGCGCAAATGCTCGAATTGACTTTAAAGGCATTGGTGAACCATCACGCGACAATCTTCTCCCAAGCCCACCAAAAATTAATTGGTGAACCAGGGGGTGGACCTGGTTCAGAGACTCAACTGAATCTTTTGTCTTTGTTAGGAAAGGTCACCCATGGAACCGAGGAGTATCGACAGATTGCTCGCCAACTCAAGGCGGTCGAAAGCAAGGCTCGGGAGATCGTGGAGCAAGTTGAGAACACGCGGAGTCATTTGAAGGAGGATTTGGAAGCCGGCTTGGAAGCAGGAGGGATGCCCAAAGAGGAAATCGAGGAGCTAAGGAAGATGACCGAGAAAGCTGATTTGAAGTTGGAAGATTTTATTCCGGCGGCCGGTGGAGTACACGTTGGCTTTAAGATTCCCGAATTAATGATGCAAACGCTGCGACAGTGGCCTCTTTTTAACAAGCTGGCTAAAGACGCTGATGGTTCCTTCATGGTGAGCTACCTTTTTCAGCCATGGGAAGTTGAAGTCATCACTCACCCGTTATTGGCTGGTGGCACGACTCAAGTCGAGAAGTACATCTTTATCAAGGGAAATAAACACCTTTGGGCCAATCGAAATAAGATCAAGGGGGTCAAGGATCCTTCGGAAGGACGAGGAATCAACATTCGCGGTGGAATCTCATTTATATCCGGAGATGTAGAAGATTTGAGAAACTTTTTAGGGGGTTTCTTGGGTGTATCTTTTGACACTAAGTCGCGTATTATGGCGAAATTTGGTGTTGATGCGAGTATTAATGTGAAGGCCGGTACTCTAATCACCACAGGTAATACGATGGCTGGAAACCATTATCTCATGATTTCTCCGCAAATTATTGGGTCGGGCACGGCACCTGCAACAGCGGCCGTCAAAAAGTTAACCAACGACATTGCCGCGGTGTTTGAAATAACCCGGGTTGACCAACTAAGAGAAAGATTGAAAGGTTTTGTGGCTCGCAGTCAGCTGCGATTTAGTCATGGAGCTATACTACCTCTTTCATCCGACGCTTTGGCGACTGCGTGGGACTCACTATTGGATACTTTGATGGGCAGAGTTCGTGATAGTCTGATGGGGGGAGTAAACCAAAGTTCCCAGGGTGCTCCTCCGCAGTAATTCTTCCTTGAAATTCATGAAAACCCTCGGTATGACTTCGAGCCCGGGGGAATTCATGATAATTTCAAAATTTATTGATCATCATTATCGACACTTTAACGCAGCGGCTCTGAAGCATGCAGCTCATGGCTATAAGACTCACATTGAAAAAGGTGGGAAAGTTTTGCTCACCATGGCCGGAGCCATGAGTACGGCAGAGATCGGCCTTTCACTGGCTGAGATGATCCGGCAAAATAAAGTCCATGCGATTTCTTGCACCGGGGCAAATCTTGAGGAAGATGTTTTTAATTTAGTCGCTCACAACCATTATGAAATGATTCCCAACTATCGAGACCTCACCCCAAAGGATGAGCAGGCGCTTTTGGAGCGGCATTTGAATCGAGTGACAGATACTTGCATTCCTGAAGAGGAAGCCATCCGTCGAATTGAACGAGTCGTTCTTGAAGAGTGGCAGAAGGCAGAGAAAGAGGGGCGATCTTACTTTCCCCATGAATTCATGTATAAGATTTTGCTCTCCGGAAAATTGAAAGAATACTATCAGATTGACCCGAAAGATTCTTGGCTGCTTGCAGCAGCAGAACGAAATCTTCCAATGATTGTTCCCGGTTGGGAAGACTCAACATTGGGGAATATTTTTACCGGCCATATTCTCAAAGGAGATTTGAAGAATGTGGCTACAGTTAAAACAGGCATTCACTATATGCTGAGTTTTTCTGAATGGTATATGCAAACAGCGACCAAGTTTCCGGTGGGCTTTTTCCAAATTGGCGGCGGAATTGCCGGGGACTTCCCAATTTGCGTCGTCCCAATGCTAGCCCAGGATCTTCAGTACAAGGAAGTGCCCCTTTGGAGCTACTTTTGTCAGATTTCAGATTCAACAACCTCTTATGGTTCGTACTCTGGAGCTGTTCCCAATGAGAAAATCACTTGGGGCAAGCTCGCAATTGAGACCCCTAAATTTGTGATTGAGTCCGATGCGAGTATTGTGGCCCCCTTGATTTTTGCCTACGTGCTAGAGAATTAACACGAAGGACAATCATGACTCCAAGGGTGAGGGAGATTTTAAGTTGGTATGGGTCTGATAATCCAGGGACCCTCCAAATCTTGCCCACCTGCTCAATCATGGCAAATTGGCAGGTTCAGGGAAATTAGTTATTCTCTCTGTTGATCATGGATTAGAGCAGGGACCGGCACGAAGTTTTGCAAAAAATCCTGACGCCTATGATCCCGCCTATCTTTTTGAGCTCGCCATCGAGTCTGGTTGCAGTGCTCATGCGGCCCCCCTCGGTGCCATTGAGTCTTGCGTGCGAGATTTCGCAGGAGAAATTCCGCTCATCCTCAAAGCAACAACAACGGCCCAGGTGGACGATGCGCTTAGGCTTGGCTGCTCGGGAATTAGTTTTACCCTTAGGTGGTCTGGATCGGTTCAGGGAAACAAGATGTACGAAGAAATCCAAGAAGCCGCCAGACGTGCGAAGCAGTTGGGCTTAGTCGTGTTTATTGGGGTCCATACCAAGGGTGAAGGTCTCAATGGCAAGACTGGTGAACCAGCTGTTGATGTTGTAGCCGACGGGGCACATATTGCTTGTCAGCTCGGGGCACACATTGTTCAGGTCGGGGTCCCGGCTGCGGTGATTGAGCAAGAGGCCGCGAAGTATATTTATGAAGCTCAGGGGATTAGAGTGAAAAATCTAGTCGAACGAGCTCGACATTTGGTGCAAAGTAGTTTTAACGGTCGACGGATTATTCTATTTTCTGGCGGTGAGCTAAAAGGCACGCCGGAGATGTTCGAGGAAGCAAAGCAATTGGCTCAGGGCGGGGCTTTTGGAACTATGATGGGTCGCAATGCTTTACAGCGTCCGCGCAAAGAAGCTGTGGCTTTTTTGCATGGAGTGATGGAAGCTTACACAGGAAGAGGTCTCTAACATGTCAGATAGTTTAGATAATCCATTGCGAACTGAGAAACGTCGAAAATCCAGAGAACTGAAAACTCAGGGAATTAACGCCTTCCCATACAAATTCGAACGAATCGGGAACTGTTCACAAATTTCAAATGATTTTTCGGGCTTACAGTCAGGTGAAAAAAAGACAGAGAATGTATTTAGGATCGCCGGGCGCTTGATGACCTTGCGAAATATGGGAAAGGCCGCCTTTTTCAATCTTCAAGATCAATCGGGATCTTTGCAGATTTATCTTAAAATTGAAGAATTATTGCCCGAGGAGAGGGCAGCTTTTGACTTGATTGATCTAGGAGATATCGTGGGGGTTGAGGGTTTTCCTTTCCGCACGCAAAAAGGCGAACTGTCCTTGCATGCCAAACATTTTCAAATTTTAACAAAAACTATTGAACCATTGCCTGAGAAATTTCATGGAATTCAAGATGTTGAAATTAAATATCGACATCGCCATTTGGATCTTCTCTCTGATCCTCAGTCTCGACGAGTTTTTGAGGTTCGTTCCCAGATTATTCGTGAAATTCGGACTTATCTTGATGGGGCGGGATTCTTGGAGGTCGAGACTCCGGTCTTGCAACCTATCTACGGGGGTGCTGCAGCCCATCCGTTTTCAACCCACCATCGGGCCCTTGATATGAAGCTTTTTATGAAAATTTCGCCAGAGCTTTATTTGAAACGCTTGATTGTCGGGGGCTTTGAGAAAGTTTATGAAATCGGCAAGAACTTTCGAAATGAGGGCATTGATCGCTCTCATAATCCTGAGTTTACAATGTTGGAATGGTATGAGGCCTATACTGACTACAATGATCAAATCACCCGTTTTGAAACTCTGACAGCCCAACTGGCAAAATCAGTGACCGGCTCGATGAAGGTGACCTATCAGGGGAAAGAAATTGATTTCACCCCACCTTGGCGCAGACTCACGGTTTTTGATGGAATACGCGAGTACGCAAAGATTGATCCCGAAGCTATTTTAGATGGGGATTTATTTAATGAAATTCGAAAACGTGGATCTAAAAAGCTAAAGCCAGGTTCTCGGGGTGAAATGTTGATGGAGCTTTTTGAGTTGACCGTCGAAGAACATCTGTGGCAGCCGACTTTTGTGATGGATCATCCGATGGAAATATCCCCTTTGACCAAGGTTCACCGCAAAGATTCTCGTTTGGTGGAGCGTTTTGAGCCTTTTGCGGCCTGTATGGAGATCGGCAATGCCTATTCGGAGCTCAATGACCCGGAAGAACAGCGCCGGCGCTTGAAAGAGCAAGAAGAAAAGCGAATTGTGGATGAGGAAGCTCATCCCATGGACGAAGATTTTCTACACGCTATTGAGACGGGTCTTCCGCCCACGGGTGGAGTGGGCTTTGGGGGTTGAGCGCATTGTTATGATTCTCACCGATCGCCCAAGCATTCGAGACATTATCTTGTTCCCGACTATGAAATTTAATAAATAGCATTTTAGGGCTGCAGCCAGAGTATGAGAATGACAAACTGTCTTGTTGAAATTTTGGTTCTTTTTTTAGGGTTAAGTGTTGCCCTGTCCGCCTGTCAGCAGGTCCCGACAGTGGTGACAACTGAAAATAAAACAATTCTTGTGAATGAACCCAGTGTGCGAAAGCTCGTGACCGAGGAAACTGTTTTGGTCGACGCGAGGTCTCCTTTTGAGTTTGGCCTGAGCCATATTCCGGGATCCATTAATCTTCAATGGCAAGATTTTTCAATTCCCGGGAGTCCAAACCAAGGTTTTTTGGACTTAGATAAATTTAAATTGGCCCGCCGTTTGGCCTTCGTTGGAATTGACCCAGAAACTCCGGTATTGATTCTTGGTCTTGGGGCCAAGGGGGATGGAGCTGAAGGTCGACTGGCTTGGATGTTTAAATTTCTTGGCATTACCAAGGTGACAACCGCCAGCTATGATTTGATGCGGGCCCAAATGACCCAAGTCAATTCCCATCAGCCGGCGCCGCGACCAATTTGGAGACCTATAATTGAAGAGAGTTACGAAATTACTTATCCAGATTTCTATACGCTTGTGCAGGCCTATCAGGTTAAGCATCATTTACCTTCGATACCACTGCGCAAAGGGCGTCGGGTCGGGCGAAAAATTCAAGGTGCTGGTTTTTTTGTTTTGGACGTCAGGCTTGAGAATGAGTTAGGTCGGACTCGGAATCCAGAGGATTTTGTCGATGCTGAGGCGGTGGTCAAAGTTCCGTGGACTCAGTTCTGGAGCCCTCAGGGTCAAGTCAGTCATGAAGCTGTGCAGTCTATGCGGCAAGTTGGAATCAAACCCACAGATGCGATTGTGGTTGTGAGTGAAAATGGTCAGACAGCCTCGGGGGTTGTTTTTGCGCTCAGAGATCTCGGCTTTCATTCAGCCAAGGTGCTATCAGGAGGGCTGATGTATGTCGAAAGTCTTTAGCATCACCAGCATCACTAGGGATTGAACAATAGCAATATATTGCTGTTTGGTTTTTATATATATCATTTTATATTCGATGGCGGCGAACTTGGGTAGAATAACAGATGAGATGGACTGAGGGTTTAGGTTATGTTTAGAAGGTCAAGGCGACTGGGATTTTTGTTTTCAGGAATTGTTATTTTCTTTTTTGGCAATCATGTACTTTGTTATCGGTTCTGATCATAAATTTCAACGTCAACCAAGTTCCCAACAGTCAACCCAGCAAGTGGAGAATTTTATTCACTTTGAATCCATCAGGCTCGTGGATTTCAAGCAAAAGCAATTTTTTTTGGTTTCAAATTCAAGCTCATTTTCCCAAATTTCTATTTCCAATGAAATTAAGAATTCCACGAATGATTTAGATTTAAAATTGACCTGCGATCAAGATTTCTTTCTCAATGGTGGTAAAAATGCCAATCATGTCAAAAATGAACTTAACAATTATAGTTTTAGACTAAAAAACAAGCATCAAATTTCGTTTTTGTTGTCGAAAAATGTTCAAAAATGTGAATTGGTTTATAAAAGCGTAGATTTACCGGCTCGTGCAGGTTTGCTTGAGCTTCGGAGCGAGGCAGTTGATTTCCCTTGGTTGAAAGAGTTGGTTCTCCACCAAGAAGTCTGTGATGGGTTAACTTCCTCTGCAATTCATGGGAGTGATTCTTTTTTTATTAATCAAAAGAATCCACAGCTTTCGTGTATTTATGGGGCGGACCTTTTGGAAACCCTGGAAACGCCAGAGTCTGGATTTTTGGCCAAGACTGAAATGCTTTTGGGGAAAAAATTGGATGCCTCTTTTATGGCCAAGCAAGACCCCTATGCGGAAATCGATTTTTCACTGGCTCCAAAGCTTGATGGGATTTTTTTGGCTACCTTGGTTTACAGAGCTGATTTTTACGGAACGGTCATGGCTCGGTTGCTTAAGTACCATGCTGATCAAGGAGCTGTGGTCCATCTTATGACGACTGCTTATATGATGTTAGAAAAGGACCAGAAACTGCTTTTTGGCTTAGCCGCTGAAAATGGCAATTTTCGGCTTCAACCCTTTAAATACTATGACCCCAATTATGATCTGTTCAGGCCGGCTCGCTATATTGATACTAAGTATCGAGATATGCATATTAAGTTGTTAATCACGCTAGGAAAAGCAGAAAAAGATAATGCCGTGATTTCAGGAGGACGAAACATTCATGACGGTTTTTTATTTAAAACCATTCCTGACTATTCTCGTTTTCCTGATTTAGTCCAATATGGGGTTGAAGATGATTTTGTTCACTGGAATGATTTTGAAATGAAAATCACTTCCAGAGAAGTCGCCAAAATCACAGCCGCCCATTTCTTAAATTTCTGGAATCGAGATACTGCGACTCAGGCTCGCTCAGATTTTACAGGGAAAGGATCTGGGGCAGGGCCTTTGGCAGTCAAGAGCGAGCTGAGCGCGTCTGGTCCTAATCAACTGCGGCATTTTATTTCAGTTCCGTATAATGACAATCTCGCTCTCGAAGATCTCTTTGTTTCGTTGATTGATAGTGCGCAAAAAACGATACGAATTTCAAGTCCCTATTTGAGGCCAACGACCAAGATCATGGCAGCCATTCGGAGAGCTGTTGGGCGTAAAGTCGACATTGTTATTCAAACTCGCGTTAATCTTCAGGGCGACACCCAAGCCTGGCTCTACGAAGAAGTCAATAAGGAGAGTATTAATAAGCTTTTTCAGATGGTGAAAATTTTTGAATGGAATGAAGATTCAATTTTACATTCTAAATTCATTTTAGTTGATGATGAAATAGCTTTTATTGGGTCAGTTAATCTCAGCAGAAGAAGTTTTATTCAAGATGTTGAAAATGGTTATTTGGTTAAGAGTTCTGGTTTTGTGAAAAAATGAATGCGATTTTTGAATCTTACCTGGCAAAGTCAAAACAAATTACCCAAGCTAAAGAAAGACAAATTGGCCCAAGCATCCTGATTAAGCTCTTAAAAGACCAGTTTTAATTTCGGGCACGTTAGTTTTACGCTGTATCTTTTTTCATTTTAAACAAAACAGAATAAAGTGCCTTGAGCATATCTGGGTCGTATCGACCGGCCAGTTTTTCCTTCATCATTGTGACTGCATCGAAGGGACTCATCGGGCTGTTGTAGGAGCGCTGTGTTGTCATTGCGTCGTAAGTGTCAGTGATGGCAACGATTCGTCCATAGGGGTGAATTTCATTTCCGACAAGCTGCTGGGGATATCCATTGCCGGCAAAAGATTCGTGATGTTCATAACAAGCTGCTTTGATGGCATCTGACATATTTGGATGCTGATCTAAGATGATAAGGCCAAACTGTGGATGTTGTTTCATCTGGGTCCACTCGTCATCAGAGAGAGGGCCTTTTTTGCAGAGAATGTCTAAGTTTACGCTACGTTTTCCGATATCGTGGAAGAGGGAGGCTACACCCAATTCCTCGAGATTGGCGGGACTAAACGAAAGGGCCGCCCCAAGTCCGAGTGCATAGATACTCACATCGAGGGAGTGATTGTAAGTATAAAAATCGTGCCCCGAAAGACTAATCAGATAAGACATGCCTTCGGGTTCGCGGCCCATAAACGTGACAAAGTCATTGATAATGGGTCTTGAGTCATCAAGGGCTTTGTTAACGTCAGGGTTTTCAAAGAGATCTTCCATGATGGCGAGTGCTGATTCCCGGAGAATTTTTGCTTTGTCGAGAGAGTTAATTGTTTCTGAATTCATCTCGGAACGCACCCATTGGCGATACGTCTCGCGATCTTCGACCCGCACAAAGAAAGAATTTCCACTGTCTCGCCCATGAAGCAGTCCAATTTTGGCATCAGAGAGTTTGTCGCCAGCTCGGAGATAGAGGACAAAATGACCATCAATCAGAAGATATATCTTGAAGTCAGTCACTTTGTCGGCCCGAATGGTGCTTAGACGAATTCGAAAGAATTTCCCCTCATCAATTTCCATTCAATTATTTTGCCATGGATTCATTGACTCGAAAATGAAAAGGTGCAAAATTTGCAAAGCATGGGCCTAAGTCTAGATTCAAGTATTCAATTTCTGAAGGGCGTAGGACCTCACCTTGCGGATTTGTTCGAACGTCATGGGGTGTACACGATTCAGGACCTTCTTGAGTTCTATCCGCGAACTTATGAAGACCGAAGGGCTGCGCGCAATATTGCTTCGCTCAAGGCTGATGAGTTGGTGAGTCTTAAGGCTAGACTCGTGAAAATTCAAACGATCAACTTGGGGCGCACCGGGAGAAAAATGTATGATGTCACGCTGAGTGATTCTTCGGGACAGGTTCACTGCCGCTATTTTCGCAGCCCTTATCGTGGATATTTTGAAAGACTCAAGGCCGGTCAAGAGGTTCGAGTAGTTGGGAAAGTGAGTCAATCTCGAGGGAATCTCGAGTTTCATCATCCGGATCTCAAAGACGGTGTCCCCGATGAGGCCGTTGAAGACGTGCTGCTCCCGGTTTATGTTGAAATTGAAGGGCTGAGTTCTTATAAAATTCAAAAGTTGATTCACTTGGCCTTGTCTCAAGTTCAAAACCAAATCTCTGAGACATTGCCTTTGTCTTTGGTTGAGTCCTTGGGTCTTTTGCCTCGAAATCTGGCGCTGACTCAAATTCATGAGCCATTGATCGACCAGGCCCAGGCCTTTTTTTCGCAGAGAAGTCCAGCCCATCAGCGCCTGATCTTTGAGGAGTTTTTTTGGTTGGAAGTGTTTCTAGCCGCCAGGCAGAGTGGTTTCAAAAAAGAGCTTGGGCCTAAAATTATTCCCACACCACAGCAGCTCCAAGAAGCTCTTGAAAAGTTGCCTTTTCGCCTCACGAGCGCACAGCTTCGCACAGTGAATGAAATACGCCAGGATTTTGCCTCTGGGCATCCAATGAATCGGCTTGTTCAGGGGGATGTCGGCAGTGGGAAGACTATTGTGGCCTTTCTGGCGGCAGAGCTTGTAATCAAAGCGGGTTTTCAGGCCTGTCTGATGGCGCCAACGGAGATTTTGGCAGAACAGCATTTGAGGAACGCGCAAAAGGTGTATAGTCAATCCAAAGATAAAATTGCATTGTTGACGGGGCGAACGAAGATTTCGGAACGCAAAGTTCTGATGGAAAAATTAAAATCGGGGCAAATAGAATTTCTGATCGGCACCCATGCTCTGATTGAAGACCCAGTTGTGTTTAATAAGTTAGGTTTAGTCATCGTCGATGAACAACATCGTTTTGGAGTTGAGCAGCGGGCACGGCTTAAAAGCAAAGGATCTTCGCCGCATTTTTTAGTTATGACCGCGACGCCAATTCCTCGCACTCTGGCCATGACTGTTTACGGGGATCTCGATGTCTCAGTGATTGACGAGCTCCCTCCAGGACGCACAGTGATCGAAACCCGAGTGACAGGGGCTCGTCAGAAGCTACAGGTCTTAGATTTTTTACGAGAGCAAATTTCAAAAGGTCGGCAGGCCTATGTGATATATCCATTGGTCGAAGCGAGTGAAAAACTAGATCTTAAGAACGCAACCGATGAGTTCGAACAACTGAAGACGGCCTTTCCGGATCTGAGCTTGGATCTTTTGCACGGGCGCATGTCCTCTGAGGCCAAAGAAGAGGTGATGGAGAGATTCCGCAAAGGGGAAACTCAGATTTTGGTTTCAACCACGGTCGTTGAAGTCGGGGTGGATGTGGCCAATGCGAATATCATTGTGATTGAACATGCCGAGCGTTTTGGTCTTTCCCAGCTCCACCAATTGCGAGGGCGGGTTGGCCGCGGAAGTCACAAGAGTTTTTGTATTTTAGTTCTGGGAGTTGCAGTCAGTCATGAAGCCAGGGAACGAACAGAGTTTATGGAAAAAACGACTGATGGGTTTAAAATTGCTGAGTTTGATCTTCAAATGCGGGGTCCGGGAGAATTTTTGGGGACTAGGCAGTCAGGGCTTGATGGTTTTAAGTTGGCAAACTTGATTCGTGATGTCGATTTGCTGCAAAAATCTCGAGCAGCTGCATTTAAGATTCTTGAAACTGATCCAAAGCTGACACATCCCGAGAATCAGGGTCTGCGAGCGGCCCTGCTTAAAACTCACGGCCCCCTGGCCTTGGCCGGCATCGGCTAAGAAAACTTATCAAGAAGTGGTTGTTTTTTCATGGGGCGTCTTATAAGACTGAGCTATTCAAACAAGGAAAGAAGGGATTTTAAATGGCACAAAAAATTTCGGATCTTGTAAAAGCTGGGGTTGTGACAGGGGATGATGTTCAGAAGATTTTTTCCTTTTGTAAGGCAAGTAAATGTGCCTTGCCTGGTGTCAATGTCATAAGTTCTGATTCAATAAATTCTGTGTTGGAGGCCGCCGCCAAGGCCAAATCTCCGGTGATCATTCAATTTTCAAATGGCGGGGCGCAGTTTTTTTCAGGCAAGGGGTTGAAGCTTCCTGGTCAACAGGCTCAAGTGCTAGGCGCCATGAGTGGGGCTCACTATGTGCATAGTGTAGCTGAATCCTATGGTGTTCCTGTCATAGTTCACACTGATCACGCGGCAAAAAAGCTCCTCCCTTGGATCGATGGACTTCTTGATGCAGGAGAGCGGCATTTTGAAAAAACTGGAAAGCCTCTTTTTAGTTCCCATATGTTGGATCTCTCCGAAGAGAGTTTGAATGAAAATATCGAGATCTGTGCAAAATATCTTGGCCGAATGGCAAAAATCGGAATGACTTTGGAAATTGAACTTGGTTGCACCGGTGGGGAAGAAGATGGTGTGGATAATTCAGGAATGGATCATTCTGCCCTTTATACCCAGCCAGAGGATGTGGCCTATGCCCACAAAGTTTTGAGTCAAGTGAGTCCTCGTTTTACCATTGCGGCTTCTTTCGGAAATGTTCATGGGGTTTATTCACCTGGAAACGTAAAGCTAACGCCTAAGATATTGGCGAATTCTCAAAAATATGTTTCTGATAAGTTTGGCTTGCCTTCAAATTCATTGAATTTCGTATTTCACGGAGGGTCTGGATCAAGCCCTGAGGAGATCCGGGAATCTATCAGTTACGGCGTTGTCAAAATGAATATTGATACTGATACCCAGTGGGCCAGTTGGAATGGGGTTCGGGAATACTATTTGAAAAACGAAAAGTATTTACAAGGACAAATTGGCAACCCAGAAGGTGTAGATAAGCCAAATAAAAAGTATTACGATCCACGAGTTTGGGTGCGGGCGTCTCAAGTCAGTATGGTGGCTCGGTTGGAGCAGGCCTTCGCTGATTTGAATGCCACCAATTGCCTCTAGGACGGAATTTTAAAAATTAGGAACTGCACGAGAGGGTTGAGCTGCCTGGTTTTTCACGAGCCCATTCCGGCCGCTTAACAAAGAACTTTTGTGTCTGTGGATTGTCTTCATAGGGAGTTTGGAGTGCCAACAGCAAATCATCCAGTGTGGAGCGATTGCCTGTGGTCAATTCTTCGAGTGCCTGTTGAACTAGATAATTTCTAGGAATAAAAACTGGATTATGTTTGTTCATCATGGTGACTCGATCCTGACTTGATAAGCCGCTGGCTTGGATGAGTCTGTCGTAATCCTTGAGCCATTGAAGGAGTTTTGCTTCGGTGGTCGTCGGTAAACTTTTTGTGTAAAAACTCGCTGCAAGAATATCTAAGGCATTTTTTGAATCCGAAAAATCTAGAATTTTAGAAAGGTTTCGATAAAAAATTGTCATATCAATTTCGGAACTTCGAAGGCATTGATCGAGGTCCCCAGCCAGCTTTCGACCCTCAGGCCCTAGGGCATGGCCCAGCCCAAGTTTGTGGGCCATCATTTCGGAAAGTTTGGTATCAAAGACAGTTTGAAATTCTTCGAGGATTCTTTGAGTTTGAATAGTGTCGCCGAGCAAGGGAGCTAGGGCCTCGCCAAGTCTTGTGAGGTTCCAAAGGGCTATGGAGGGCTGGGCTCCAAAACGATATCTTCGTTGTCCGAAATCAGTGGTGTTGGGGGTCCAATGTGGATCGTAGACGTCAAGCCACCCATAGGGGCCATAATCAAGAGTCAGGCCGAGAATCGACATATTGTCGGTGTTCATCACTCCATGCACAAAGCCGACACGGAGCCATTCGACCACAAGACTTGCCGTGGAATGCACGACCTGCTGAAACCAGCCAAGGTAATCATACTCACGTGAATTTTTGAAATTTGGAAAATGCAAATCAATGACGTAATCTGCCAAACTCCTTAGCAGCACGAGTTCCCTGTGCGCTGTACATATTTGAAAATTCCCAAAGCGAATAAAACTTGGAGCCAGGCGAGTTGTGATAGCGCCGGGCTCGTGGGCAGGATTGCCGTCATAAAACATATCCCGCTCAATCATATCCCCAGTGAGGACACAACACAGCGCTCGAGTGGTTGGGACATTGAGGTGATGCATAGCTTCGCTACAGACAAACTCTCGAAGCGAAGATCGCAAGACGGCTCGACCATCGCCCCTTCGAGAGTAGGGGGTGGGGTCCAGCGCCTTTGAGTTGAATTTCCCAGCGTTGATTATTTTTATTTAAAACTTCTCCTAAGGTGATAGCCCGTCCGTCCCCGAGTTGTCCGGCCCATGAGCCAAACTGGTGTCCTCCGTAACGGGCCGCATAGGGTTTCATCTTCGGGCACACCATGTTTCCAGAAAAAACTTGCGCTTCCGGCGAGTTTTTTCTGGATGGTGTGCCAAGCGCAAGGAGCTGGGCCGCGTCCTTGGACCAGCAAAGAATTTCTGGATCAGCGACAGGAGTTGGTTGGACCCGCGAGTAGGCCACACCAAGAGTGTTTAAATTTGACGGATCCTCTTGGCCGGGCAGCTTTTCCACGAATGAATTTTCTAAATTGAGACTACAGATCATCGAGGCCCCCACCATGGTCGAGAATACTCGGGTGGATGGGGAAGGTCATTAGGAAAAATCGATTAGACTTCAGGAGTTTTTGTGAGCAGCCGAAGAAGAATCCATGAAAAAGTTGTTTTTTTGTGGGTCATTTTTTTTTCACCTAAGCTTGGGCTATAGCCATGTCTCGTGTGATTTAGTCAATTTGGAGATTAACAGCGTATTGAATATCGACCCGGGGAATTATTCTCAGAGAGTGGCTGATTCAGCCTTGCCAAGAGCGAACTTTATTTCAACTGGATCCTTCGACATTGTAGATTTGGACAGGGCCGGGCTTCGGCCTCAAGAATAGGAATAGATTCGAAAGAGGGGTTTCAAAATCTTATATTGCTCTCGGAAAAAGTTCTTGGAAGTGAGGTTGAGTTAGTTGACAGGGTTGAGATCCTAGCGCATAGGCTCAGGGGCGCCAAAGGTAAGGTAGGAATCGAGTTTGAGGAACATCTTGTGGATGCGTTTGGTGGCAGGGGATCGTTTAAAGTGAGCGGTCGAGAATTTGATGGTGAAGTTTCTGGGGTGTGGTACGAAGCAAAATCAGGCAATTATTGGTCTCACGACTATGGACGAAAAGGATTTCAAAAATTTAAATCAGATATGGGTGCCCGACTTAAGATAACAGGCGATAATTCGAAGGAATATCATTTGATTTCCAACACACCCATAACAAAGGAAGCCAAGGAATGGATGATTCAAAAAGGGATTAAATTTATTGAACTGTTAGAATAAAGAAATTCATCTTCATTTTCTACCAAAACTTGAAAAGCTTTGTCCTTTTGAAGGGTTAACCAATCTCTCTATCATATGCGCAGATTGTCGTGCATTTTGAGCATATCTGCAAGTTTTTATTTTTTCTGGCTATTTCAAAGCGCCCTTCTGCAGGCTGTCCTTTAGTCGGACATTTTGATTATTGTTTTCTGTCAAAGCCTAAAAAGGAGCCTCCCAATTCGTTAAGAAATTCGCCTGAGGATCCGATGAAATAGGGTGATTAAAGCTGCCCTTTTTCAATACTTTTCTTTTGTACTGCCGCCTCTGCCTTGACCAAACAAGAGGTGGAGAAGGATGCTTCTGCGCTCTTGAGGGCATCCAAGCCTGAAATAGAAGCTCTTGCTAAAACACTGAAGGGCTCACCCAGAGCCAAGCTTGAGAATTTTGCCAGGGTCAAAGAGAGTTTGGATGATTGTTTCTCCCGTGGGGAGGATAGTCGGGGTCTTAGAAATTCGCTTTTTTCAGGCGCAATGTCTGACCCTTGTCTTTCAAGGGCCTTCGGCCAGAATAACCTTCAACGAATCGCTTTTGATCTTTCGAAACTGGCTAGCGCCACCGATTTTTCCTCAATGAAAAAAGTTATTCAGGAACGAGCAATGGCAACGAGCGCCAAGGCGATATTCGATTATCGTTCACAATATGAAGGGGCAAAGCCTCTGCCTGATCTTAATGATTCCAGGGCCACAAATGTTCTAACCAATGAGGTTTGCCGAGGTTGTGATCGAGAGCAAAAAGAACTTTTTAAGAAGGCCTTCATTGAGCAGGCTCAGGCAAATCGGGGTGGACTGGCGGGTGAAAAGCTCTACTCAACCCAGTCACTTGTGAATCTTCAGAACGATGCAATCGATGGGTTCAATGCTCGGATTGAATCAATGGAAGCCGCTAAAAATTCCAATAATGAAGAAAAATTTAACAAGGCCTATGAAGGGTATTTGGAAGCCTATCAGAGATTTACGAGTACCCATGCGGGAGCCTTGTTTATGACTGATACCGTCCGCGGTGTGACGGGCAAATCATCACGCCAGAAGATGCGAGCAAGAGTTTCTATGTCGCAGGTCAGACAAAGTTTCCTCGGCACAAGCGTCTGACTTTGAATACAAAATGTACAGGGTTAAATTGTGGTCCCCGATCGAATACACTGAAGGCTGGGCTTCAAGAAATCGAAACCAAAGTGGGCGATTTTATGAAAAATGTCATTAATGCAAATTCATTTAAGGATTTACTCAAAGTTGATCCAGCCTTGGCGGGACAGCTTTTGGTTATTAATCCAAATTTGGTTAACGAAATTTGTACTGCAGCTCAGAGCGTGATCGATGAGGATCAGGCAACCAAGGCACTAAACGAAAACATCGATCAAGCGGTCACTTATCTAGATTATGCCTCGATGGGCCTGATGTTGATTGGCGGCGGTGGGATTGTCCTCAAAGCGGGGTTGACCCTTGCCAAAGCGGTCGTCGTCCGCGAGGGTCTTAAGGCGGGGGCTAGGGCCGCGGGTGGTGAAATCATATCAGGGTTGGGATATAGCTCGTCCACAAAGGGCGTGATAGCGAAGTCCACCAACTATGCAGCACATGCTGGCGCCGCGTCGGAAGCCGCCCACGCTCTATCAGACGGAAATAAACTAGCCCAGATTCAGGGGTATAGTGATGTGCTCCTTGCCAGTCGAATGGCCGGGGCAACTTCAGAAGTTGATATTAAGCGTTTGAACGAGTTGGAGGCTCAGTGGGCAAACGCACTATCTAATTTGGGCGGTGCAAGTCTTCAGAATTCACTTCCACTAGCTCATGGTTTGATGAAAATTCGGTCTTCAGATTTTATGAAATCACTTTCTGGAGTGAATCCCACTCGCGCGGACATAACTAAGGCCGAAAGGAATGCTAGCTAAAGTTGCTGGCGGATTAACTGATGCGGAGAAAAAGTTATTCAGAATGCCAAAGAAGCTCAAGAATTTACATCCGAACAGTTATCTCTTCTCCTAGCGGCCGCATCCCATCAAGACAATGGCGTAGCAAAGTTGGTCAGGACCCTGAAATATGGCGATAAAGCGACACTTGAAAAACTGAAAGCAGCAGCAAGCAGAGGCAATACGTGTACAATCTAGAGCTGGTTGGAGTTAAACATAGATTGTTGATATTCCGTGCCACATTAATAGGCTTGCAGATCATCTTGTTGCCATTTTTGGCTGGTGCTGCTGGCCAAGGGCCAAGTTGCCAGTCTGCTGCTCAGGGTATTAAAGATGTTTTGGATAGTGCCCCCGGTCCGTCGGGTGGTGCGCCTTCCGCGACTCAATTTTCTCGTTTTGAAGGTCCCGCATCTTCGCGTCAGGACGCCTACAGCAAAGCTAGGGAAACCGCGTTGGCCGTGGGCAGCGGCACTCTGGATAGGAAAGTCGCCGAAGCTAAAGTTTTCCTGCTTCAGGAGAAGCCAGATCACACTAAAGCGAGAGACTTTGCGGCTCAAGCTGTTCAGGGCTCAATGACCGCGCTTCAGAAAGCCACCGCTGAACCGGCCAAGAAAACTTCCCTTGATAATCTGTTAGCTACAATTCCCTTACTGGAATTCAAGCTCGAAATGCACCAGGCCTCATGTACGAGACCAAAGCGGCTTATAGGGGCGCTCTGGCAAAAAAAATGATGGGGCAGCGGATCCAAAGTCAGGAGGGAATAAATGAATGGCTGACTAATCTATTGAATGAAAAAAAGAAAATGGGACCAGGCGGAATTGAAGGCGAAATGAGTGCTTGGGAGGTTCAAGTTATCGAAGACATTCTTGCGCGCAATATGATACACCCCAACATTATAGATCGAATGCCTGCTGTCAATTCGACTCATATCACCGGGGTTGCCAAGGACGCTCAGAGTGAAATAGATGAGGCCCGAGCAGCCGGAAAACTCATTTCAGAGGATACCCCTATTGCCGTCGCCCGGCCGGATACCGGCGCAAAGTCGCCAGTGGGGTTTCAGCACAGAGTCCGAGCGGATCAGCGACAATCTCGCCGACACAAAATCTGATCCAAAAAGGCAGAGAGTCAGCGGCGGGACACGAAAATCGGCAAAGGAAGCCGCCGAATTTTTTATAAATGGTTTGGTGGCAAGAGGGCTCTCACGGAACCACAATCTAATTATTTGGCCACCACGTTCCACAACCGTGGGCTCGGCACCGACAAGTTGAGAAAAGAACTTCGGGAACATGGGTTTGACGATGTGGAAATTCGTATGATGGAGCTCAATAATTTTACTCTTGGCAGGAATAAAAGATTTGAACTACCCAGCCTAGATTCTAAGGCACTTGAAACCGCTGCCGCAAATATGAAAAATGACCCTATAATGAAACTCGATTCAAACCCAACCGTTGAGCAGGCAACCGCGATCTTGAAGAAAAGAAATCCTACGCCGAGCGACTTACATAGAGCTACTATCGAAGATATTACCGATATCATTGCAAATCAGAACAAGATCACAGGAATGTTATATGACCACACGAACCCGTCTAATGTTCTAAAGGCTGCTGAATCCAGAAAAAATAACGCAGCCCTTTGTCGCAAACTCATCCAAGCTTATTTGCTCATTGCCCCAGGTATAAATCCGAAGGAAAAAGATAAGCTCCAACTTGCGGTAAATACCGGTGAATGCAGCTACCACTAGCTCGCGGGTCATCTCCCGCAGATTTGCAACAACCGGAATCACAAATACATGCGATCCTCAAATGCCGCCAAGGCCGCTTTTGCTCCTTCGCCCATGGCAATGATAATCTGCTTGTAGGGGGTGGTTGTGACATCACCGGCCGCGTAGATTCCGGGGATAGAAGTTCGCCCTTTGTTATCGATCACAATCTCGCCGAACTTGGTGAGTTCAATCTGGCCCTTGAGAAAACCACTGTTTGGGAGCAATCCAATCTGAACAAAAATTCCATCGAGCTCAAGCTTGTGAGTCTGTCCGGTTTTACGATCTTCGTATTCAAGGGAAGTGACTTTTTGGCCATTGCCGTGAACTTGTTTTGTTTTTGCGCTTGTGATGATAGAGGTATTTGCAAATGATTTTAATTTATTGACAAGGACTTGGTCAGCCTTGAGCTGATCCATAAATTCAAAGAGTACAACCTCCTTGACGATACCGGCAAGATCGATAGCGGCCTCGACTCCAGAATTTCCGCCACCAATCACGGCCACTTTTTTGCCCTGATAGAAGGGGCCGTCACAGTGCGGACAGAAGGCAACCCCTCGGCCCAAATATTCTTTTTCACCGGGGACTCGAGTTCGCGCCATTTGGCGCCAGTGGTGACTACAATTGATTCTGCAGTAAAAAACTCACCACCTTCAAGGTGGATTTTTGAGCCATTTACTTATTGGTTTTCCTGCAAGTTCATTCGTGTCGAGTTTGATGTCGACCTTGGCGACTCGACGTTGCTCGAAAAGTGTCACGGGATAGGCCGTCAAATGTTCCCGCAGGTGGGCCGCAAGTTCCGGACCCTCTGTATAGGGAATGGAGATGAGGTTTTCAATTCCTTTGGTGTCTTGCACCTGTCCGCCAAAGCGTTCAGCAAGTAGAGCGGTCTTGAGACCTTTGCGAGCACTGTATATTGCAGCGGAAGTCCCTGCAGGGCCGCCTCCAATGACGACAACTTCAAAGGCGCCGAGGTCAATATTCGCACTTGAAGTATTTGCGGCAATGGTTCCAAAAAAAGCTTCAAGCTTAACTATAAGATCAAGAAAGGAAATTCGCCCTGAATGTAAAAGTTTTGAATCGGCGATAATGCTTGGGACCCCTTGAATTCCCAAGCTTTCTATTTGCTGAGGAACAAAAGAACCATCAATCATCTCATGTTCAAAATCTGGATGAACCAAAGCCCATCTGATTGAGGGCCTGTACAACATCAGGACAAGTTTCACAGGTCAGGGAAATATAAGTTTTAAGACGAATAGGTCCTTTGATATTTCTAATACGGGCTGTGGTCATTGCATCGGGATTTTTGCCCTTGCCTGCAGCATTGAGAATGGCAAGGATCAAGGAACTGAATTCGTGCCCCCCGGGAATTCCCGAAAAGACAATACCAATGGGTTTGCCGGCCACGGCGAGATGAAAGCTCGGAATTAGCGAGTCTTCTTCTGATTGAACAAGTTTAATTTTTTCAGAAAGGCTTGCAATTTCACCAAGCATTTCTAGGAGCTCACCTTGCGCTTTGTGAGGACTTTTTTTGGCGACAAGACTCACTTCATTTTCAATCGGTGAAAAGAGGCCTCGAAGTTGGTCTTTCATTTGGGCGTCTAGCATAAATCCTCCTGATTCGAGAAAAAAGAATGGACTCTGGTGAACGGATTCATCAACTGTATGACCTTCATGAGCCCGCCACGGTCCTGCCATGTGTTTTGGCAGGCCGCGGTTTTTTTAATAAATTGGACTTAGATTTTACCGACCAAATTGAGAGATGGCTTTAAAGTGCTTTCTCCTGGATGCCATTTAGCAGGGCAAACTTCGCTGGGATGACTCGCCACAAACTGAGCCGCTTGGGTCTTTCGCAGAAGTTCGTCAGCATTTCGTCCGATTCCGTTGTCGTTGACTTCGCAAGCTTAATTCGACCTTCAGGATTAATCAGAAAAGTTCCACGATAAGCCAAGCCATCTTCTTCGATGTAAACCCCAAAGGCCCTTTGCCAAAATCCAGTTGGATCTGCTAGCATTGGATACTTGATTTTCTTAATCGTGTCAGAAGCATCATGCCACGCCTTGTGAACAAAGTGGGTGTCTGTGCTTACTGAGTAAACTTCGACGCCCATTTTTTGAAAGGCCTCGTATTTGTCAGCCATGTCGCCAAGCTCTGTTGGGCAGACAAACGTGAAATCAGCTGGATAGAAAAAGAAAATCGACCATTTCCCATTCAGATCATTATGAGTCACAGTTTTAAAAGCATCCTTATGATAGGCTTGGACCTTGAATTCTGGAATTTTACTGTTGATTAGTGTTGCCATCTTAGTTCTCCTCTTTTGGGGTTGCAGGGTTTCATCACCCTTGATGAAACTGACTGTATTGTTCGTAACTCAGAGCTTAGGGCGATTTGCGAACTTTGTAAAATCAATTAAATCTTAAAAGGCATAGATATTCTCTATTGAGTATTTAGTGAAAATAAGGCAGGCTCAGACAAGAGTTCGAGATGAGCAAAAACTAGAGTTAGTCTAAAGGGTTAGGGGTTGGTGCATCATGTTAGGTCGTTTGAACTATTCTCTAACGCAGCTTGAGTATGTCCTTGCGGTGAATAAATTTGGTCATTTTTCGAAGGCCGCCGCGGCTTGCCATGTGAGCCAGCCAACACTTAGTATGCAGCTGCAAAAGCTCGAGAATGATCTGGGAGTTGTGATCTTTGATAGATCCAAGAAGCCGGTGCTGTTGACTGACGTCGGTCATCAATTGATTGAGCAAATTCAGAAAATTCTTTTTGAGGCTCGAAAAATGAATCAGCTGATTATGATCAGCCAGGAGCGAGGCCTTGAAGGGCAGCTGATTCTGGGAGTTATTCCTACCATCTCACCTTATTTGCTTCCACGGCTGCTTCCTGCGGTTGAAAAACTTTTTCCAGGATTGCGATTGAAGATTCTCGAACTCCAAACCCACCAAATCATTGAGCACCTAAATGAGGATGAGCTAGATGTTGGGGTTTTAGCAATTCCGGTTGAGACCCCAGGGCTATTGGAAGAGGCCCTGTATTGCGAGTCATTTTCAATTCTTTGCCATAAGGGCCACGAGCTCTCTGCTCATAAGAGAATTAAATCCTCGACGCTAAAATCTGAAGATTTGTGGCTTCTTGAAGAGGGGCATTGTCTACGCCACCAAGTTTTAGATGTTTGTGCCTTACGTGGAAACGGGATCTCTAAAAGGAAATTTAGTTTTGAAAGCGGAAGCCTTGAGACCTTGAAGAATTTGATCGAGACCTATGGCGGCTACACGCTACTACCAGCTATGGCGGGCCAGCTCATCGGAAGGAATTCTTGCCTGATTCCCTTCGAAAAACCAATTCCTGCAAGGGAAATTGGGTTTGTCTTTCGGCGGGAACATTATAAAGCAGAACTGATCAAAGCCTTGAGGGAAGCTGTTCTGTCTTGTATTCCTGAGGAACTTCGCAAGACCCGCAGAAAGGATTTGGAGGTCTTGACTATTTAGATGACGAGAGTCACAGACATCGGCAAAAATGGATGCTTAAAGTTACACAGAAACTGAGTAATTTTGTTCGATTCTCAATTTAAGGCGGCAAAGTCACTAAAGTACTGGTCCAGTTCAGCCGATGAAGTCTCACTATGGAAAAATTTAAGAAGAAGATAAATTCTCACTTTTTAATTATGCGCTTTTTGTGGGTTCTTGTATGGTCCTCTATTTTGCAAGTCTGGGGTCAAGCCTTTGGTGCGGACCCAGGCACAACCTACTATGGGCGAATGATTGATCCAAATGGAAATGCTGTGATTAGTAGTTCTGTGCAATTTCGCTTGCAAATTCGTACACCCGGAAATGAGAATTGTTTGCTCTATGAAGAGGGTCAATCGAAAGACCTTCGCAAACAGATGGCATTTTTTCTGTGGCACTTGGCGATGGAACGGGCAGCCGCCTTGATTCAACAGGATTTAATCTCAATCAAGTTTTTGGAAATAAAGGAACCTACACTTTTGCGACGGGTCAGTGCACGACCGGAACGTCATGGAGTCAAACCCCACAGATGGTCGAAGAATCCAAGTTTATTTCAATGATGGAACGTTTGCGGCAGGGACTTGGGAACAATTGCCTCCAGTTCCGATTAACTTTATTCAATGGCCATAGAAGCAATGCAAGTCGGTGGCTACAGAAAGGAACAATTGCTCAAGCTCGCTGACGGCGTACCAACTACAGGATCAGAGCTGAATAGTGCCTCCTGGGCAGAACTTTTAGCCCTACTGAATGGCACCACCACCCAATACCTTAAGCCAGGGTCCTCAACCTTCACTGCAGCACCGACCTGGAGTGGGATTCCCTCTGGCGCCAACGACTTAGTTAACAAAACATATGTAGATGCCCAAGTGGCTGCTGGGCTTCCTAATACAGGAACAAGCGGAACCTACACTAAAGTTACCACAGATGCAAAGGGTCGAGTCACGAATGGATCAGCCTTAGTGGAGGCGGATATTCCAACGCTATCAACTGCTGGAAAATAAATGGGAGTGCTCTCAATGCTGGCACGATTGGAGGGAGCACTGCGATCAATTCAACTGGAAACCTGGTCACTTCGGGAACTGTTCAGGGCGCAGTACTAGCAGCCACAAATCTGCAAGTCTTTAATGGAGCTAACTATCTACAGCTGGTAGCTCCCCCCCTGGTTGGCAATGTTACCTTAACTCTACCTTCTGCAGATGGTGCGGCAGGAACACTAATGAAGACGAACGGATCGGGGCAACTCAGTTTTGGGTCCTTGGGCCCGGGCGATGTTCCTAGCCTCGATGCTGCAAAGGTTACAAGCGGCACGTTGCCGATTGCACGAGGAGGAACTGGTCTTACAAGCTATGGCAATAATATCGTACTCATTTCGAATGGCACTGGATCTGCATTAAGCTCTTTGAATTGCGCTTTTGGGCAAGTGATCAAATTTGATGTGTCGGGTTTTGCTGGCTGTGATGCTGACAATTCTGGAGTAGCCAGCCAGTGGACGACCACGGGCTCGGATATTTATTATTCAACGGGCAATGTCGGTATTGGAACGGCCACGCCTTCTGCACACCTCAAACTGCAAGTCGTGGGTGCTGCAGCTTCTAAAACAAATATTATAGCAACTGGAGCAAATGTAGATTTGAGCCTCTCTAACACACAGCTGTTAAAAGCCCCGGGAGGTTCTGCAATCACCCTTTCCAATATGGCAGATGGAGGTTCCTATACACTTGTGATCAGTGATACAACCGAACAGATGTATACATTTTCAGGCTGTACGAACAGTTACTTTAGTCCGACCAATGATTTGACTGTCGGCCAAAGCTCCTATTCGATTTTGGTGGTGGTCGACGGGGCGAACACAAATTGCTATATTAACTGGGTCACGGGGTTTAATTAAAATGAAAGGTAAGCGAAGTTTTATATTTCAAAATTTAATCATCGTGATTGGTCTCTTTGGTCATTTGCCCTTAACGACCTACGGTCAGACGCCTTTTTCGAAACCCTTTGGATTTGGAGGGGCTTCGATGGCAAGTCCCGTCTGCACCGACGGACAAGTGTATACGACGCTGCCTTATCGTAGTCGCTTCATCTATATCGGAGGCAGTTTTACCCAAGTTGGCCGCTGCTCTGGATCCGGTGTCCCCCTGAATCTGAGCGACGGCAAAAAAATATCCACTTTCAATTTGTCTTCGATGGGTGTCGTTGGGACAGTTGCAGTGGCAATCTCTGATGGTAATGGGACAGGTTGGTATATTGGCGGAAGCTTTACGGCCATTGGAACCAACCCCATAAGCTACCTTGCAAAGATCAATAGCAATGGAGCCTTGGATACAGGGTTCAATGCTAACTTGGACGGGCCGGTTACAGCGCTTCATCTTAAGGGGACTAGTCTATACGTCGCCGGAAGTTTTGTTAATGTTGGTGCAATAATGCGAGCTAATCTTGCTGCAGTGAATGCGGCAACTGGCGCGTTGATCCCTGGTTTTGATGTAGGTTTAATAGGGTCCGTTGATGCACTTACGAGTAATGGCAGTAATCTCTATGTTGGTGGAGCTCTTTCTGCGGTTCAGGGCAAGAATGTCAATAGCCGAGGTTCATTTTGGGATATCGGAACTGGGTCATTACAAACAAGCTTTCCTTCTGTGAATGGTATAATCTATGCCGCCATTTCAGACGGATCAAACGGATGGTATATCGGCGGCAACTTTTCGAAAGTTGGACCCCACACGAGGAATAGACTTGCCCGAATTCTTTCAGATGGTTCAGTCTCAGGTTGGAATCCCGATGTGGGGGACACTGTTTATGCCCTTGGAATTAGTGGGAGTAATCTTTATGCGGGGGGTAGCTTTACCACAGTCAATGGAGGCACCATTAGAAATCGCTTGGCGGCCCTGGATCTCACCACAGGGACCGCAACTGCCTGGAATCCTAATATGGGTGGCCAGGTCGATACTTTGACGATCACAGGTGGTAATCTCTATGCAGGAGGGAGTTTTACTGCCGTCAATGGAGGCACCGTTAGAAATCGCTTGGCGGCCCTGGATCTCATCACCGGGACCGCCACCGCCTGGAATCCCAATATGAGTGGTTCAGTGTATGCTTTAGTGGTAAGCGGGAGTAATCTTTATTCAGGCGGAATGTTTACCACCGTGAATGGAGCGACCACCAGAAATCGTCTCGCGGCCCTAGATCTCACCACCGGGATCGCCACTGCCTGGAATCCGAACTTAGGGGGTGGTGTATATTCCCTCGCTATTAATGGAAGTAATATTTATGTCGGGGGGAACTTTACCACTGTGAATGGGGCTACCACGAGAAATCGTCTTGCGGCGCTAGATCTTACGACAGCGACAGCGACTGGCTGGAATCCAAATATGAATAATACCGGAGTTTTCGCGCTCGCTGTTAGTGGAAGTAATATTTATGTCGGGGCACCTTTACCACAGTGAATGGGGGTACCACAAGAAATCGTCTCGCGGCGCTAGATCTTACGACAGCGACAGCGACTGGCTGGAATCCAGATATGAATAATACTGTCTATGCACTTGCGATCAGTGGGAGCATTCTCCATGCGGGAGGAGCATATACATCTTTGAATGGATCCACGGCAAGAAATAATTTAGCGGCAGTTGATCTCAATACGGGGATGGCCACCGCTTGGAATCCAAACTTGAATAATAGCGTCAAATCCATGGAGATCAGCGGGAGTAATCTTTATATTGGAGGCGCCTTTACACTCGTGAATGGAGCTACCACGCGAAATCGCCTCGCAGCACTAGATCTCACTACGGGGACCGCCACCGTCTGGAATCCGAACATGAGTGCCCAGGTCAATTCCATTGTAGTCAATGGAAGCAATATTTATGTCGGAGGCTTCTTTACCACCGTAAACGGAGCTACCACGAGAAATAGTCTTGCGGCCCTGGATCTCACGACAGGGACTGCCACAGCCTGGGAC
>JADJOV010000006.1 GCA_016713585.1 Bdellovibrionales bacterium
CATCATGACATCTCAAAATCTGTTTTCTGGAAGCTGAACAATACAGTTTTTTGTTTGTGGTCAATCCTATTTGATTGACGTGATAGACAGGACACTGAATACGGTATTTACTCGAAATTTATTTCGCGTGATAAAGATATTCAATGATGAGCTGCTGTTCAGGTCACACCGAAGAAAGAGTTCGGGGCTGGTGGAGCCAGAACTTAAAATCTGAATAGGGAAAATCATAAAGATCTTTGTAAAGCCTGGGGACATTAATAGGCGAATAAGCCCTTGTTAATTATGGAAGCAAAAATGGAAAATGAAAGTTCGCTCATCCAGAGATGAAGATCAACGATGTTCTGCATCAAACGAAGGAGATAACGTTGAGTCGGAGCGCTTTAATTAAATTTGGAAGAGCCCTAGAAACACGGATGAGAATGTTTTTTTCTGTGTTTACTTGATGCTAGTTGCTCTCCTTGCGGTAACTTCTGCTCACAGGTCGACAGAACCCAACAATCGTAAAGATTTACCTGTGTTTTGGAGGTCACAAAAAAACGATCGAATCGGTTTCTGATACACCTGCCCAATGAACAAATAATGCGCGTCTTCGAAATCTGTTGTCCGCACCATTACTTTGCCTATCTAGGACTTAGCCATTCACGGCGACATATCGTTGGTGTGCTCATCTCACCAGGTTGTGGCGTTAGCTTTGAGTCTTCTGGTCTTCGCCTTACCCAAAGTATCCGTAGCAATTCTCATGCAGGAACTCGTATCCATATTGAGTTCTTGACCCCGGATCCTGTCCTCTCTCTATTGACTGATAGTCATTGGCGTATTTCACTGTCCACGCCAAGAATCTATCAGATTAAGTGAGTTTATGATACAAAGGATTTGCGTGTTTTGTGAAAAACCTAAGGAAAATAGGAACTCTGCTGTGCTTTAGCTGGGTGGTTTTGTTTTATTCAAATCACAGGTAAATCTTTTAAAGGAACGCTTTGGGATCTGCTTAGAACAATTCGCTCAGGTTCAATTCAGAAGAGCCTCGTGGATACTGGCCCTCCCGACGGCTGCCGCTGGAGTTCTGCTTCTGTTGTAGGATCTACGGCTTGAATTAATTCAAATTAAACCGGTCGGGCCTGCAATAATTGTAAGACAGAGTTCAATGACGATTTTCGCCATCATCACACGAGAACGCCCAAAATCACCCGAGTTTTGCTATTTCTGTGCTACTTTTGTGCTACGGAAAAAGTGAGAATTCAGAATTTTGGAAAGCTCGAAACTCCAGCTAAGTTCTTGCAATCGCAGTGTTTCGTAGTTTCCAAGTTGGATGTCTGGAAAGCATCAACCAAAGGAGACAGGAAACATGAAGCGAATAGTCTGAAATAAAAATAAAAGTGTCGCAGTCTCAGAGTCGAGCTCGGCGAAAAATAAATTGGCAATTCTTTCCGTCAGCTGCTGGTCGCTAAGACTGAGATCATGCGATCACGAGCCGGCAAAAAGCCAGTGGTTTTGAAGCGACGATACATTCTTAAAAAACTAATGCTAAATTAAAAATTAATTGCATTTATTGGCGGCGGCTTCAGGGCCGCCAATAATCTTGTTCAAAAATCTATAATTTGGCAGTCTCCTGTTTTTAATTGACCGATAAAACCATTAGACAAATCTTTGCCTTCTTGAGATATAATCTTTCCTGTTGGCCCCTTTGAAATAATTGTTATTGAATCTTTGTTGGCGTAGATATCTGCGGGAGCCAAAGACCTCACTACCGTCCCGCCGATTTCTGTAATGGTAAATTGTGAGGATACCTCTCTTTTTGACAATTCAATTTTAACTGTTCGAGTTGTTAAAAAGACTATTCCGCCATCAACTTTTTTGGTGCCATAAGCAGGATTAAGTACAAATTCTGACCCATCATTGAAATTGCACATAACTGTCGCATGCTCGTGTTGAGTGATTGCAAATGCCGATGAAAATATAAATACCTGTGATTAAAATTAAAAATCATAAATTGTTTTCCTTTTCTTAAGTTTGATTATTTGGTGCCGTTGCAATAGTAGTTATTGTCTGATGATAATATACCTGATGGAAGTGCAATATGTTCTACATAGCGTTGATAGTAACGAACATTTCCGCTTGCGAATTTGATTCGGTAGAATTCTGAACCTTGTAATACTTGACCAATTTCATTTCGAATGTAACCGGAAAGAAGATTTACAGATTCAACTTCTGATGAAAACTTGTATCAAATGCTCCTTGGAATTATCGATAATTAAGTCCTTTCCATTGTTTTGGAGTCAAATTACTTTACTCAAAAATCAACAGGCGGTTCGCCTAGCTGGTAAGGCGTTTTGTTCCTTTATATAAAACGCGCCATGTTTTCTACCACAGAAATTGCTTGAAAGATCGAGGCCATCACAATCAAAGACGGCCAATTCTTCGCCAAATTTAGTAACAACAAAAGTGACCTTGTTGCAGCTGAGACCTGGACTTTGCCCACCGTAAGAATTGCTAGGTTCAAAGCCAAATGGACCTGAAATTATTCGATTTGTTTTATTATCAATCAAGTAACCTTGTTTGTAGGTTGAACCTGTATCCAAACAGGCCTTAACATTCCCACTAGGATGAACTTCGCAGTGGGAAAAGTTGACTTGTTGATCTGAGTTTTGAGCGAAGGCCAAAGTCGCCGACATGGATATAATTAATAGGCCTGAAACGAATTCTGTCATTTTTTACTCCTTTTCATCTTTCTTTATTGAAAGTGTTTGTTTTTAAAAATTTATTCTAATTCCAAAAATCTGAGCTTTGGTTTAAAGTCCGATTTTCACATTCATTCAAACGACAAGAGCTCTCTTTTTAAAGATGCAACTTGCCACTCAATCTCATCAATTCTCTTAACAAGCTGAATTAGCTTAGGTTTTTCACCTGTAATTAATTCCTGTAAAGAAACTGACAAACTTCAGCTAATTGTGTGTAAGGCTCACCTCGAATCTGCCGCCCTTGCTCCCACTCTTTATAAGTTGAAGCCGGGATTCCGGCCTTTTCGCAAATTCGTTTATCGTTAACCCTTGTTTTTCACGGCATTGTTTAAGTCTATTTCCAATGCCTTTTGATTTTACTTGGTTCAACTTACGCTCCATTCTTGTTTCGCAAGATAAGGGCTTGTATCTGAAATGGGAAGATTAGTGTCGCTAACTTTAAAGTTAAGGATAACCAATGTCGAAATGTCCTTCAATTGGTGAGAATTTTCACATCATAGAACAAATCTGTGCTTTTAAGCCTAAAATTGAGTATAATAATTTCATGTCGCGTGATCTGAATGTCGATCAAATTAAAAAACTTTGGATTTTGGATCTCGTGATCCGAACTGGCAGTCTAAAACAAGCGGCCATTCAGGCTAAAATCTCGCCAAGTGCAATTTCCCAACGCTCACGGCGCTTGAGTCGAGCTATGGAAGGCCATTAATTATAAGAGAACGTGGATCCGCTATTCCTACGGTTGAAGCCACCACTATTTTAAATGTTGTAAGACCTGCTTTTGAGGCTTTTGATCGACTAAAGAGTTTAAATAGTATTGAGGCCCCAAAAATATCTTGGCTTAACTTTGGAACTTACGAAAGTGTGGCTATCGATATTTTGCCAGGACTGATTACAACCCTAAGACAGAAGTTACCTAAAACTCGCCTTGGTCTTCGAATAGCGCGAACGAGCCAGCTTTAACAATGATCAGAAAAAGTGAGCTTTGTTCCGCACTCATAACAAGTTGACGATTTGGATCGTTTTTACCAAAAGAAGTTTTTTGAAGATCGTCTAGGGCTCTATGTTTCACGAAGACATCCGATTGTGCAAGATGGCTGGAAAGCAATTGAAAAATATGGAGTGGGATCGTTATCTTCTTCAAAGGATGGTCTTCCAAGATACTTTTGTAAAAATTTTTGAAAAATATCGATCATACTCTAAACCTATGGTTCTTTGAAAGCTTTGAAACACTTCGAAATGCCGCCGCGTCTGGTGTTATCGTTTCTATTCTACCAAAGCGCGTAGCTGATCGCTTTGATGATTTGATTGAACTTCAACCCAACAAGCCTTTTAATAATACAGGCAATCACAAATTGCTCGTCGTCAGTCAACTGAGCTGCGATAAAGAGGAAACCGACTTTTTAGCTTCTGAAAGTGCAAGGTTATTGATTCGAAAGTGATTAGATCGAGCTTCAAAAAGTAATGCCTCCTGGTCGGAAACAACTTAATGAGTCTTAGCCTTTTGGAGTGTATCAAATCGACCAGAAGGCATTGAATTCTTGAGCAAATCCGATATGTCCCCGTGAATGTATAAGTCCCTTGATGGGCAAAGTAGCGGTGCGGACAACAGGATTTCGAAGACACGCATTATTTTGTTCATTGGGCAGGTGTATCGAAACCGATTCGATCGCCTTTTTCGTGACCCTCTAAGGCACAGGTAAATCTTTACCTGGACACCACCGAATCAATATCCAAACGAACAAAGGGAGCCATTGAGGTTTGGGTCTCATCATAGAAATCCTCCATTCGAACGACGCCGGAATGAAAACTCCCGGGATAGTTCACTCGATAAACCATGCAATTAACCAGGCGTTCTATATAATCGAGTTCGCTAGAGGAGGTGCTTTGTTTGACCTCCGACCAAAGGCTACATTTTTTCCATGAGCAAGTAGAAATAAATGGTCTATGATACACTCAAAAATGTTTGGATAATTGGCTGGGAGGTATGGTTTTGAAAAGGATTTTTTACTAATTCATTTTTCGTTGCAAATATTTGGGGCAACTTCTTTGGCTGAAGAGTCGAAAACACTGGGGCCTTCAACGTCAATCCCTTGTGAGGACACTATTAATATCCTATTGAAAGAGGTTGAACTTCCAGACCTTAAAGCTAAGGGTTGGTCGTTTTTTCGGCAGGGCAAGGCGGTAAGTCGAGCCGAACTACAGGATCCTTCAAATCAGCTATTTCTCACTAATAAAGCCTATCACGCGCAGGCAGACAGAGATATTCTAGAAATAGCGAGACTGGAGCGGGAGCTGGCGAAGATCCCTAAGCCTAAAAACAAAACTATTTGGCAGCAGGATGTAGATTTGGCTAAAGCACAAGCGTCCTGCGATGAGACCCCAGGCTGTCCCAAAGGTGACATCGCTATGGTAGTGACTAAGGAGAACTCGACGATAAATAGACAAATTGAATTATCAAAGCGGAAGGCCGCGATTGAACGAAAAATAGAGGAGATGACCACCAGACCTTATGATTTGACTATTGGATATAATGTGGATGGTTCAGTCCTAGAAAGGTTAAACCGCATCACTGCTGAATATTACTCGAACGAGGATGAAAGTGATAAAAATAAGATAAAATCTGAAAAAATTAAAGAGCTTTTAGCCCTTGGAAACATATTACCCAAAGATTCTCTTCCTAAAGGACTTCAGACTTATATTAAGTCGCTGCATCCCGAACTTAAAACTCTAAAGACAAGATTCGCGGATTTAAAAGTTAGACAGGACCAGCTTCTGAAAGAGATAGACGCAACCAAAAAAGAAATCAAGAATGGCTCCCTAATTTCCTTCAGTAATTTTTCTAAATACAATAACAGAGGTCCATCAATCGACATAATCCACAAAGAGTCCTCATTTCATCCTAACCATATCCCACAAGTTCCGTTTATTGACATGAAATCATGCAAGTTCGGTAGTGCGGATTTGAGGGCTGATCCGCCTAAGACTTTTGATTCGCTGTTTGATCTCTGCATTGATCGTTCTGAGTCTAATACTTACCATGCGTTTTGTTCCCCAAAAATGCCAAAATATTGCCTAGATGCTGAAAATGACAAAGGGATTAAGCTAGAGAACCTTCCGAATCGGTGTCATTTCCTAAAAGTCGATAAAGACAATCCGAGATCACGCCCTTCTCAAGCCCCGGCCCGTTAGTGCCATTAATTCCTCGGCAAAGATCCCTGTTGTCGGGATTCTTCTGGGGGCTTTGCAACAAGGCCGGTCTTTTGCCCGGCTTTGAATCCAACTTTGTCATAAAAATTGAGTGGCTAAGCCCTGACGTCTGAAGTTTTTGTCTGTGACAACGTTTTCAACCAAACCATAAGGAGCACAGCCTCTAGACAGATTAGGAATTATAGACATTACGCAAGTGGAAAGGATTCTCAAGTCCTTTTCCAACACATAAAAACGAATATATGGAGAATTCAGAATTTCGTTCCATGTTTGTTCGATTTTTTCTTCATGGGAAACAAGGATCTCACTTGGGTTGAGGTGCTGATATAGATCAAGAATTTGTTTGAGGTCGGAGTGAATTACTCGTCGCACCTGCATTTTCACAATTCCGCTTCGAGCCGCTTCTTCTCAAAAAATCCAACGAATAGCACACCGATTTCGTAGAGTGTTAACATTGGGATAAGCATGAGAATCATGCTTATCAGGTCAGGCGGCGTAATCACGGCACTAACAACCGCAATGCCCATAATCGCATACCTTCGCTTAGCTCGTAAAAATTCCTGGGACACTATTCCCATCATTCCTAAGAGCGTGAGAATTAGCGGCAACTCAAAGGAGATCCCGAACATAATACACAGCTGCGAAAAGAACGACAGATAATGGTCAATTGTGATCATGGGCGTGTCGATGTCGCCACCAAAATTAAACAAAAATTCAAAAGCCATTGGCAAAACCACATAGTAGGAAAAGGCCGCTCCTGTCACAAACAGGGCCGCCCCGACCGTCACAAAGCCGAACATGTATTTGCGCTCTTTTTGGTAAAGGCCGGGGGCAATAAATTTCCACACTTGATAGAGCCAAAACGGGCAGGACAGCAAAAAGCCAAAAACGATTGATATCTTAATGTGAGCCATAAATTTCTCAAGAGGACTTGTGTAGACAAGACCTTGATTCACTATATACTTTTGGATCGGCGCACGGATAAAATCAAAAAGCTTTTCATGCTGAGAATAGGCAAGCCCTGTTGCCACCACTAGTCCGTAAAGGGAATTGACGACTCGAATTCGCAACTCAACCAAGTGTTCAATCAACGCCTGATTCTTTTGGTTCGTCTCCTCTTTAGGGTTGCTCATGGCTGCCTTTTGAGGATTTCCATGCCTCTTCACCTGATTCGTCGATTTTTTGGTCTTGTTTATTTTGCTGAATCTGTTGCTCTTGTTGATCAGTCGGCTTGTGTGTAGATTCTTTTTCAAGGCCAGCGAGAGTGAGTTGACGATCTTCTTCGGCTATTGGGAGACCGCTTGTTTTCTCTCGCTCCCGAAGCTGGTCTTGCTGTTTTTTGAATTGAGCGGCCATTTCACTTCGTCGGGTTTCTAAATCCAAATCAACTTTAATTTTCATGTCCTCTTTCAAAGACTCTGTACTTCGCTTTAACTCATTCAGAAATCGGCCAATGGTTCTAGCCATTTCTGGTAGCTGCTTTGGTCCTATGACAATCAAAGCCAATACCGCAAGAAAAATAATTTCGGTTATTCCTAATCCAAACACCGCAGAATAGTAGCACCCCCTGAAGCCGTAGTCCAGCCAAACAGAGTGAGCCACCGGGATCGGATCATTAAATCAAGTCAAAGTGGGTTTTCGCTTTTTTCTTGTTTTGAGGTTGGAATCCCCATTTCAGTGAGTTTTTCGCGATCCAAGGCTGAGCCCGTCCGTAAGTATCGATCATAGAGTCGCAAAATGTTCTGATTCGACTGAAGACTTGCCTTTTGACTGAAGTGCGAAAGAACATCCACGAAGTCGCCAAAACGTTGAGCAAATGTCTTGTAGATATTGGCTTTGCTGTCTTCTCTTGTGCAATGAGCAAGACTTCCATAGGCTGAGCGCCCCATTTCCACATAATAATCCACATCAACAATTTTTCGCTGGAGTGAATCGCTGAAAAAACCGCTAATATACAGGGAACGATCTGCCATTTTTTTAAGCATTTCGACTTTTGATGATAATTCTAGCTGATGAGCCGTCAAATAAAGCTCTGCCAGGGTCTGTGGCTTTCTTCGCCCTGATTCATCGACGACTTCCTCTTCAAAAAGATTTCGAGCATCTAAATAAAACTGCAGCAGCTCAACTAAATAGTTCTTTACCGGAGGTGCCGCTTTGACCTTCCGCTCATCAAGAGCGACATCTACCATTTCTGAAAAATAGTCTTCTGAAGAAACACATAAAGCAATTTTTGGGTGCGAACCATGACGTTCCATATACGTTTTATTTTACCAAAAAAACCGTCTAAGGATCATGAAAAATAAACAAAATCGCCCTAAGTCGAGCGACTTAACTCCCCTGTCTCATTTTGAAATCATAGACCCTTATCTTTGCCATTAGACCCATTTTGGGGTCCAACTAGGCTGGTCACTGACTTTTGAGAAAATATCCGCTTCGAAAGCTCCATAACATCTTCCCGACTAACCAAAAAGTATTTATCCGAAATATGGAAGGTTTCCTCTGGGTCAATGCCGTAGATGGTGTCTAAAAGCAGACCCTGACAGATAGAACTCTTTCTTTGGAGATCAATATTGTGACGCCCGATCAGGTGCCGCTGGGCGCGAAGGAGTTCTTCCTCTGAAATCAGCTCTTTTGTGAGTCTTTTGAATTCATGGTTGATCATTCCTATGGCTTTCTCTGCCTTCTCTGGGGAACAACCAATGTAGGCACCAAAATACCCTGTTTCAAGACCCTCCATCCGCATGGGCGACACTGAGTAGGCCAGTGAATTCTTATCTCGCAACTCCACAAAAAGACGACCGCCTTGCCCCGCCAAGACTGATTGAATTATTTGAAGGGTAAATCGATTTGGATCATGAATATCTAAGCCCCGATACCCAACAACGATATGGGTTTGTTCCTTTTTTGTGTCTGAGACCACTCTTTCATCCTGAACCAAGGGCGCAAGGCCAAATTTCGGGGCTTTGAAAGTCCTTTGTGGAACTGCGCCCGCCAAACGCCCAGCGAACTCTTCAATTTTCGCCTTATTAATGTCGCCGACGACAGCGATTGTCATATTTGATGGGGTTACAACTTGTTCAAAATACTTTTTGAGCTCACGGCTATGCAAGTGCTTAAGAGTCGCCTCAGTGCCGTAAACATCACGCCCATAAGGGTGCTCACCAAAAAGCTTTTCAAGAAATAGCTTCATGCATATTGATGAAGGCTGATCACTTCTGGATTTGATTTGGCGAAGCAGGATTTCTTTTTCTCGCTCAATCTGCTCTTCGCTAAAAAGCGGCGCTCTAATCGTGTCAGTCACAATCTCAAGCATATCATCTGTAAATTGGTTCAAGAAATCACAAGTCACACCAATCGTGTTTCTACCCCCAAATGTCGAAAGAGATGCCGCCATGGTGTCAACCCGATGATTGACTTCGGATTCAGAAAAATTTTCAGAACCAGTGCTCCATGTTCGTGAAAGAAGCTCTGTCTGACCTTCTTTTCCGATGGCGTCAAACCTCGCGCCTCCGGAAAAACCGATTCGAAGCGAAACTGTTGGAGTTTCGCTTTGTTTTCTAAAGACGACCTTAATCCCAGAATCGTGCTTCCAGGTTTCTGTCTTTATTGGAGTCGAATCACTGGAAGAGTGCATTCTAAGCTTTTTGAATTTGAAGGGGCTCGGTTTTGATTTCAATGCGCCCCGCTTTGCGCTCAGTTGTTTCTTCAGGCTTTTTGCAAAATCTTCCAATTCCTTTTTTGCTTGAACCTCGCCCTCGTTTGTCTGAAGCACCATATTTAATGTTTCAATATTGAAGTATTTTTTTTGCCACTTTCTGAATGTCTGCAGGCGTGAGAATAAATTTGTTTTAAATATTTCGAGAAATAGTTGAAATCTCCCGTGTAGAACTCCATACTTCCAGCCTTTTGGGCAATGCCATCAACTGTCTCAACAGAGTATAGCTGCTCGCTGGCCAGATTATTGATTGCTTTTTGCATCTCCTCTGAAGATGGTGGCTCAAAAATAATTTTGGCAATTTCCTGGGCAGTCACCTCTAGAGCTTCAGGAATTTTTTCTCTCTCTAGATGCATTGTAATGGCGAGGAATCCTGGATCCTGCGGGGTAAATGCAGAAGCCCCAACCGCATTCACGATGGCTTTGTCAATTCTAAGTTTAATAGTCAGACGGGAGCTGTCTCCTTGTCCTAAAATTAGGCTCAACACATCAAGTGCTGGTACATCCTTATGCTGAACGGAAGGAGCTCTCCACGCTAAATACAATATGCTCTTCTTAAAGTCCGTTTGTTTGATGGAGATTCTTGCCTTCGTCTGTGGCGGTTCCTTTTTTCGCTTAACGGTTTTGAGCTTATACGGCTCAAATCCACCAAAGTACTTTTTCACCTGAGCGCTCATCTCTTGACTATTGAAATTACCAGAGACAACTAGAAACATATTTTTGGGGACATACCGACTTTGAAAATAGGTTTGAAGCTTCTTGAGCTTTACTTTTCGGATGTTCTCTGCAAAGCCAATAACGGGCACTCCGTAAGGATGATTCTTGAACATTGTTTTGAAGAGAGCCTGACTGGCCTGTCTTTCTGGGCTGTCCTCGCCCATTTTAATTTCCTCCACCACCACTTCTCGCTCGTTGTTGACCTCAGTCTGATCAAAGGTCGGAAACCCCATCATTTCACTGATGACTTCAAGCCCGGTATTGGTGAAATCTTTTGAAAGTGTGACATAAAAACCGTCTGATCAAAGGATGTATAGGCATTAAGCTCTCCACCAGAGCCCTCAATTGTTTGCGCAATTTCTCCAACTTAAATTTTCTGGTGCCTTTGAATACCAAGTGTTCAATAAAATGGCTGATTCCTTCGAGTTTTTTGGTTTCGTCGGCGCTTCCAGTCTTTACCCACATTTGGATTGAAACTACTGGTGATTTTCTGCTTTCAAGCAAAAGGACCTTGAGTCCATTTTTAAGTTGATATTTTTTAGACTTCATCATTAATCTCCGTCCATGTCGTTTGGTGTCTATATTCATATTCCATACTGTATTCAACGCTGCAGCTACTGCGACTTTGCCACCTATGTTCAATCCGAAATTCTGCCGCCTTCGCAATATGTTGACCTTTTGAATGAGGAAATAAAACAGCATTCATTTTTTCAACCCCAGCCTTTAGATACAATTTACTTCGGTGGCGGAACTCCCTCCTTGATTGAAGCCTCGCTTATCGTATCCCTGATTTCTGCTCTTGAAAAGCGGGGTTTTGTGCGAAGTCCAGAGGCTGAAGTCACTATTGAAATTAATCCTGCCACAGTCGATGAGAGAAAGCTTGAAGTCTATCTGCAACATGGAATTAATAGGTTTAGCGTTGGCGCTCAAACCTTCGACGATCAGCTTCTAAAGCGAGTGAAGCGAGAGCATAATGCGGAGCAAACGCTTCAGACCCTCAGGCTGCTAAAAAAATATAACTTAAACTTTTCATTCGATATTCTCTTTGCCCTGCCGTCCCAGACAAAAGACGGTCTGAATCGGGATCTTGAAATTGCGGTTGAGCTTGGAGCTAAGCATATTAGTCCCTATTGTTTGACTGTTCCTTCGGGGCACCCTTTATCTAAGGCTCGCCCGTCAGATGAGGATCAGGTCGAGATGTTTAATTTGATTCGCGAGAAACTAGAAGACTTTGGCTACGTTCAGTATGAAATTTCCAACTTCAGCCTTCCGGGTTTTGAGTCAAGACACAATAATCTCTATTGGTCCGATGATGAATATTGGGGACTGGGACTGAGCGCTCACTCCTATTCACGAGAAAGCTCATGGGGAACCAGATTTTGGAATCCATCAAACATTGGATCCTACCAGGCCTTGATTCAGTCTCATTCTGGGAAAATCTATGAGCGCCCAGATCAAAGTCTTGATGCCAGCCATTTTGAAATTCTTAAATCTAACCAATCTTTGACTGACCTTTGCCATACTTTTCTGCGAAGATCTCTTGGATTATCTCCTGCCGTTGTTGAGAGAAAATTTGGAGCCAGGGTCCTTAGGTCTGTTGAAACTCGCCTTACAAAACTCCGCGAGCGGGAGCTGCTGCACTTTGACGGAGGGCATTGGCGACTGACTTCTCAGGGTCGCTTGATGAGCAACTTGGTATTTGAAGAGCTAACTTTTTTGGAGCCGGTTTGATCGGATACTGAGATTGACTTTTCTGGCTTGGTACTCAATGTATAGACATCAGTATCACTTAATGGAGGTCCCGTGTCAGAAACAAATGAAAAGTCGCCAAATTCAAATGGGATAGAGGATACCCAAAAAGTTGAAGTCGACACTTGGGCTGCCGAGAAGGCTAAGCTGCAAGAGCAGGCAGACAAGTTCAAGAATGAGTATTTGTACCTTCGTGCAGAGTTTGAAAATTACAAAAAGAACTCTATTAAAGAACGGTCAGACTTAATAAAATTTGGAGCGGAGCGTTTAGCTCGAATATAGTTGGCGTATTGGACAATTTTGAAAGAGCGCTCAGTTTAAAATTACCCCCGAAAATCTTGGTGATTTTTCAAAGGGAGTTGAAATGACTGCCCACGAGCTTCGAAGCACATTGCAGAAACATGGTATCCATGAATTCCCAAGTGAAGGACTGCCTTTTGACCCAGCTCATCGTGGGGCGCTGGTAGTGAAGTGAGTTCGTCTCACCCAGAGGGCACGTTCTGCGTGTTTTTCAGAAGGCTTATAAGTATCATGACCGTATGATTCGCCCTGCTCAAGTGGTCGTCTCGAAAAAACCAGAGGTTTAATTTTGTCACAAAAAGATTATTACTCTTTATTGAATGTTTCACGAAACGCGACAGGCGATGAGATTAAGTCGGCCTATCGTAAGTTAGCTATGAAACTTCATCCAGACAAAAATCCTGGAGACAAGAAATCAGAAGAGAAATTCAAGGAAATTTCGGCTGCCTACGATACCCTCAGCGATCCAAAAAAGCGTGAAGTGTATGATCAGTTTGGTCATGCCGGAGCCCAGGGTGGCTTTGGAGGAGGAGGTCCAGGCGGACCCTTTGGCGGCGGCGGTGGGCCTGGCGGGTTTGGAGGCTTCGGAGGCTTTGGTCAAGGGGGTCCTCGTGGAGGCGGGTCTGGTGATCCAGATTCTTTTCAAGATATTTTCGGGGATGTCTTCGGGGATGTGTTTGGCTCTAGAGGTCCTGGCGGTGGACACGGTCGAAGCCGACGTCAGCAAAAGGGTGCAGACCTAAGATATAGTCTGAATATTTCTTTTGAAGAAGCCGCCACAGGTTGTGAAAAGATTGTCAGTTTTATGCGTCAACGAAGCGGAAGAGACGAGCCTGCCAAGCTCTCTGTCACGGTCCCAGCAGGGGTCCGAGAGGGTCAGCGACTTAAGTTATCTGGTGAAGGGGACTCTCCAATGGGCGGAGGCGTACCTGGAGATTTGTTTGTCATTGTACATTTGGAGACTCATCCAATTTTCGTCAGAGAAGAGAACGATTTGTTATTGGACCTACCAATTAGTTATATCGATGCAATTCTTGGAACTTCCGTTGAGTTACCGACCCTCACAGGAAAGGCGGCTTTGAAAATCCCACCTGGAACTCACTCTGGTCAGCTTTTTAGAATGAAAGCCAAAGGGTTTCCTAAGGTTGGCGGCTTTGGTTCGGGTGATATGATAGTGAAGGTTCTCGTTGATACTCCGGAAAGGCTCACGGCCCATGAAAAGGAGCTTTTTCAAAAGCTTTCGGCCTCTGCAGAAGACACTCCAATGGTTAAAAGTTTCAAAGAGAAAACCTCACAGGTTCTGAAAAGTCGAAAATGATGAGAAACCCCACAAGAAGAAAATCTAAGCAAGTGACAACGTTGAAATGGTTTTTCCTGTTTCTATTTATTGCATTTAGCACCTCTTGTGCCATTGAAAGTCGACGTCCAGAATTGTCGGTGAAAGCTGAGCGCAAGAAGGGCGAAAGGTCTACTCCAGCGCGAGGACGACCAAGTGGAATGACTCCTCCAGAGTCGGCACAGCAACCGCCACCGCCGCCACTACTTCCACCCCCTCCTGTAGATCCTATGCTAAAGCCTGACGACCTAGTTCGCAGAGGGCAGTATCTTGAAGCACTAAAAATTTACGTTGAAGTATCCTCTTTAGATCCTCAGACAAACGTACAGGACTTGGCTCGTTCAAGAGCGATCGATTTAGTTGAGACTAAGATTGAACAAAAGCATCTTGAATCGATTTCTGAGGACTCAGATTATGGTTTCACGAGAGGTCATGCTCTCTTTCGATTGGGTCAGACCTCAATGGAGAGTAGAGATTTTAAGAGGGCTCGAAAACTCTTCTCTCAAGTTGCAGTATTGTCTCCTGGAAGTGATCTTGGAATTCGGGCCAGTGACTTTCTTGCCCAGCTGGACACCCTCGATAAGGTACAACCAAAAACAGTTGGAGTGGTCTTGCCACTCTCTGGCAAAAATTCCACTTTGGGCCTTAAGGCTTTGCGCGGCATTGAACTTGGATTTGGTCTTCACCAAAGTTCATCAAATTTCAAGCTTGCCCTTATAGATAGTGAAGGAAACCCTGATACTGCCCGTCGAGGAGTTGAGCGTTTGATTAGGGAAGATAATGTAATTGCTATTGTGGGCTCGCTCTTAAGTAAAACCGCTACTGCGGTCGCCGCAAAAGCTAATGAGTTTGGAGTTCCTTCAATCGGGTTGTCTCAAAAATCTAGCCTGACAGAAGTTGGGCCAGCAGTCTTTAGAAACTCCCTAACAAGTGAAATGCAGGTTCGACACCTTGTTAAAGTTTCGATGGCCAAGGGCATGAGGAAATTCGCAATTCTTTTTCCGAATGATTCCTATGGAATCGAATACGCAAATGTATTTTGGGATGAAGTGTTGGCTCGAGGAGGGGAGATCACTGCAGTTCAGAGCTACGATCCAAAAGAGACCGATTTCAGGTACTCTGTTCAGAGACTTGTAGGGACCTTTTATATTGAGGCCCGCCTTGACGAGTATAAAGCAAGATCAAAGGATATGGCTGAAACTAACAAAAAAATTCGAGCCACGAGAGAGAACATAAATGCCGAAGATATTTTGCCCCCTTTAGTTGATTTTGATGCTGTTTTTATTCCTGATAGCGCAAAAACTATGGGTCAATTGGCTGCGTTTTTGGCCTATTCAGGCGTAAAAAATGTTTCCCTACTTGGTACAAGCCTTTGGAATTCTCCTGGCCTTGGAAAGAGAGCCGGACGTTTCTCAAATCAGGTTTTGTTTGTCGATGGCCTTTGGTTGGGCTCGGCCACAACTAAAAAATCACGGTTTTTCCAGGAATATTTGGCCTTATTTCAGGAAGAGCCTAGCTTTATTGAGTTTCAAGCCTATGACTCCGCACTCTTGCTGAGACAGCTCATTGTGCAAGGAGCTAACTCAAGAGAAGAGGTGACTGAACGACTGACAAATCTTAGTCAGTTCCCTGGCGCGTTAGGTGAGATGAGTATGTCGCCAACCAGAGAGTTAACTCGACCTGTCGTCGCCTTGACTGTGGATAAGACTGGGGAAGTTGCCCCTCTTGATATGACCCATAAAAATTTCTAATTTAAAATTCCTATTTATTTTCTAACCTAAATTGCCTCTTTTCTCATCTTATCGCCAAGACAACGCACTACGGTGATGTCAACACGCCACAGGAGGAGCCAATGTTAAAGGTCGACCATACAAAAATGATTCCGGAAGAAATTTTGGAGATATGTCGAGCACACCTGAAAGAGATGAAGTGTGATTTACTTAATAGGGCTCGTCAGTCCTTTTCTTTTCTTAGCCAGACGGAAAGAACTGGCGATGAAATTGATCTAATCACTGCTTTTCGGGAGGAAGAGGCCTTCCTAATCACTCAGGAAAGACTACGAGGGCAATTGTTGGAAGTCGAAAGTGCTTTGGCTCGGATTGAAATGGGAAGGTATGGAGTTTGCGAGGAAACTGACGAGCCAATAGAGATTGAAAGACTTTTGGCAATACCCTGGACAAGATATAGCATTGAAGGCGCTGAAATTCGTGACACCCTATCTCGTAGATTTGTTCAGATATAGTAATTGTTCACGCGGCGTGAATACATGACTAAGAGCGCGTTTGCCATTGTAGATAGACCGCTCTCATGCGTTAGGAATTATGCTGATGTATTGGGCACTTAGCTTTTTTTGGTGACAAAATTTTTTCTAACAACCATAACCTGATGACTAAATTCGGAACCAGATCATCAGGGGGTTAGATGAACTCAACCGATCCAAAAAAGTCTACTCGGCCAGTTGTTGAGCTGAGTGAGAATGATATTCAGATGACAAAAGATTCTTTGTTAATGCAAAAATCATTGATTCTGAACAAGACTCACGAGTTCAAACAAGATCACTCAGCGCCCGTTCAGATATCTGATGAGGCCGAGGCTGTATCTCATAATATTTTTTCAATGATTTCTATTCACCTTCATGAAAGAGATCGACTGGCTTTGATTCAAATTGAAAAGGCTCTTGGGCGTATTGCAAATAAAACCTATGGTCAGTGCGAATCTTGTGGAGATAGTATTTCGTCCCGTCGCCTGGCAGCCCGACCCTTGACTACACTTTTCATTGCTTGCATGGAAGAAAAGGAAGAAGCTCGCAATCTAACTGCTCATTGAATGGCGATTAGTTAGACCTAGCTACAGGTCAAGTGATGAATTCCTTTGGCCTTAGGGCCTTTGCCGAACTAAATGGTCCTAAATATTTCGAAAGTTACTCATATATAATTTCATTTTGTAGCGAAAATCCGGACTTTTGAGAGTCCTATTTCGTTAAAGCAACCTCCCTCCCTCACCGAAGAGTTGATCACGAATAACGTAAGATATCCCGCCGGAGTCGGAGGAGTGGTATGAGTTTTGATGATAAAGTCTTAGAAATCCCCCAAACGCTACCCATGTTACCAGTCCGCGACATCGTCGTTTTCCCCTACATGATAATACCCTTATTTGTAGGTCGGGAGTCTTCGATTCGCTCGGTTGAAGACTCGCTAGCGAAATCTAGATTGATTTTCTTGTCTTCTCAGAGGGAAATCACAGAAGAAAACCCCTCTCCTGAATCAATCTATACAACTGGTACAATTGCCATGATCATGAGAATGAGAAAGCTCTCGGATGGACGAGTCAAGATCCTAATCCGCGGAGTTGCGAAGGGACGAATAAAAAATTTCGTCAAAACCTCGCCTAGTTTCGAGGTTGCCGTTGAGGAAATTACTGACCTGCCGGTGCAAACCCCGAGTCCTGAAGTCGAAGCTCTCACTCGCACCGCTAAGGAAAATATTGAGAAAATTATTGCCCTAGGAAGACCTCTTTCTCCTGATATTCTGTTGGTGCTCGATGATGTCTCTGACCCAGGACGCATTGCGGATTTGATTGCGTCCAATCTTGGAATCAAAGTTCAGGATGCACAACGAGTTCTAGAGACAACCGATCCCAAAGAGCGATTAAAAATTGTAAATGATTTATTGGCTGCAGAAGTTGATGTCTTGCAAATGCAGACAAAAATTCGCGGACAAACTAAAGATGATATGTCTAAGTCACAGAGGGAATACTTTCTTCGTGAACAGATGAAACAGATTAAGAATGAGCTTGGCGAGACGGACTCTAAGTCTGAGGAGATCGAAGAGCTTCGGGAGAAATTGTTAGCTTGTGGCATGGCTCCTCATGTTGAAGCGGAAGTTCTTAAACAGCTTCATCGATTGGAGAGAATGCATCCGGACGCCTCTGAGGCGACGATGGTTCGAACCTATCTTGATTGGATGATTGACTTGCCTTGGAGTAAGATGTCTCAAGATTCTTTGGACTTAAAGGTTGCAAAGGAAATTTTGGATGATGATCACTACGAACTGGTGAAGGCGAAGGATCGTGTTTTAGAATTCCTTGCTGTTCGCAAATTGAAAAGCACAATGAAGGGGCCAATCCTCTGTTTCGCCGGACCTCCAGGGGTTGGAAAGACCTCCCTCGGTAAGTCAATTGCCCGAGCTATGGGTCGCGAATATTTTCGAATCGCTCTTGGAGGAGTCAAAGATGAAGCCGAAATTCGCGGCCATCGACGAACCCATGTCGGCGCAATGCCTGGAAAGGTTGTTCAAGCCTTAAGGCAAGTGAAAACAAAAAATCCAGTTTTTGTTCTCGATGAAATTGACAAACTCGGAAGCGATTTTCGAGGGGATCCTTCCGCGGCTATGTTGGAAGTTTTGGATCCTGAGCAAAATTCAACTTTCAGAGACAATTATTTGAATGTCGATTTTGATCTTAGTAACGTTCTGTTCATTGCAACTGCGAATGTTGTTGAAAATATCCCAGCGGCTCTTCGAGATCGAATGGAAGTGATCAATATTCCTGGTTACACTGAAAACGGCAAGCTGTTGATTACCAAAAAGCATTTGATTAAACGTCAAATGGAAAACAACGGAATCCTCGATTCTCATACTGCCTTCACTGATGAAGGAATTAAGTATATTATTAGCGGATATACTCGAGAAGCCGGACTTCGAAATTTGGAACGTGAAATCGGCTCTGTTTGTCGAAAAGTTGCAAAAATGGTTGTTATGGGTGAAGCCCAGTATGTTGAGATCAACCCGACGACTGTTCCTGAATTGCTAGGCCCACCGCGCTTTCTTCGCGACGAAAAACTCAATGACTCTCAAGTTGGTGTTGTCCAGGGCTTAGCTTGGACTCAGGCGGGTGGTGAAGTCTTATGGGTTGAGGCCCTCAAAATGAAGGGAAAGGGTGGCTTGGCCCTGACTGGTCAACTTGGCGATGTGATGAAAGAGTCAGCTCAAGCGGCCATGTCTTACTCTAAGGCTCATATGGAAGAACTTGGTATTTCAGAAGACTTTTTTGAGAAAAATGATATCCATGTACACCTCCCCGCTGGTGCAATTCCGAAGGATGGTCCTTCCGCTGGTGTGGCATTGACAACTGCGCTGGTGAGTTTGATGACTGAAACTCCTGTCAGGCACGATATAGCTATGACTGGGGAAGTCACTCTCCAGGGGCGAGTGTTGCCTGTTGGTGGAATTCGCGAAAAATGCTTAGCGGCACTTAATCAAGGAATTTCAACTGTTTTAATTCCATTAGCTAACGCGAAGGATCTTGCTGATATCCCTAAGATATTCAAAGACAGAATGAACTTTATCTTAGTGGAGAATCTAGATGAAGTCTTTGCAGTGGTTTTCGATAGATCCGGCAAAACTTCAAAAAAGAAACCAATCGAGAAGATTGGCAAGAAGACAAAACCCCAAGCTGCTGCGGCAGGGTAGAGTGTTTCTGATTAGATTATCTGAATTAGCTTTGATTCTTAAGTCGTAAATTTTCAGTTTCGAGGACTCTGACCAACGTTTTAAGGTCAGAGACCTCTTCCTTAAAATGTAAGAGTTGCTCTTCTTTTTCCTGTAAAATCTGCGTATAGGCTTTCTTCAATTCTGTCAGTAGCTTGTTAGCCGCTGTTAAGATTGGCTCATCTTTTCCAACCTGTGAAATACGTTCAGAAATTTCTTGAGTCGTTGGCTTTCTCTCATCTGTAACCCGGCCGTTTGGATATTTAGCACCCATCAGAGACTCTTCGCTGCTTAGGGAGGGGCGATGTTCTCTTTGATGGGTGCCTACCGGCTCATCCATAATAAAATACTTGCCGTCATCAAACCGAAATTTAATATCTTCCGTCTTGATTTTGCGCCGTAGGGTACTCACGCTGATCTTATACTTCATTGAGTAGTCAGCTAGAGGTAACCATTGGAACGACATTTTATCTCCTTTTCTTCCCGTACTCAGAACTTGGTCAACTTGGTCAACTTTTTCAAAATTGCAGGCTAGTCAAGTTAGGTGGTGAAAACTGACTAGCCTGCTTAACCAACACTAACACGCAGGCTGATCATGTCAAATTTCTCGTGACTATTCAGCCTAAGGTCCTAGAAAATTGCGACTAAGGGCTGGATAGCCATAACAAAATGGTAGGACCAAAGTATGAGTATTCACAAAAAAAAGAAAATAGGCCTAGTTCTTAGTGGAGGCGGGATCAAAGCCGCTGCTTTTCATATAGGTGTTTGCTTAGCCCTTAAGGAGAAAGGTTTTAAATTCGCAGGGGACAGCAGGAGCTGGCGCGTCATTCATTTCCAGAGGGCGACTCTTTGACCATCCGCCTTTATGTTGGATCGAGCGCTGGGGCCTTTGTTTGCGCGGTGCTAGCTGCTGGCTATGATGTGGAGTCCTTGGTAAACGCCTTTCAAATAGGCTCAGGACAAAAGCCGAAGTTCGATCCACACGACCTTAAATCAATGAAACCTATTGGCTACAGACACATATTTGCCGTGAGCGGTCACAGCCTCTTAAATATAATTCCGGAATCATTGCTCTCAAGAAGTCTGATTACTGGAGGTATTGAAGCTCTTCTTAAGAAGGGTTTCAAAATTAACGGCTTTTTTTCGACTCGGGGAATTGAACGTTACCTAAGAAAATATCTTTTTGTAGATAATGAATTCTCACGCTTAGGGGTCGAGTTATACATTGTAGCAACTCAGCTCAATCACACACGAAAGGCAATTTTTGGGAATTTTGAGAGGTCCTGGAAAACCAAGTCGACGAAATTTATCAACTACGCAACCATCAGTGAAGCTGTCGCAGCATCAATTGCCCTTCCACCAGTTTTCTCACCCTACATTGTAAAAAATGAGCGGCAGAAACCTATCCATTATTACGATGGCGAAATTCGCGAAACCCTATCAAGTCACATTGCAGCAGATCATGGATGTGATCTGGTCATTTCATCCTAGTCAGTCCAGCCCTATCATTTTAACAAGGAAATTGGAAGTCTCCACCAGTTTGGAATTCCAGTCATATTGAATCAAGCCCTGTACCAAGTCATTCAACAAAGATCTCTAAGCATATCGAGTGGCAGCATAACCTCGACCAAATTTACACAGGAATTGAATCCTATTTTAAGAAACACTCACTTCCCGCTGAACACCGAGACAAAGTTCTAGGCATTATCAGAGATCGGGTTAAATACAACCCGGACGTAGACTACATTTACATTCATCCACGCCCACAGAACTATCAAATGTTTTCGTGGATCACTTCAGCCTTAATCCAGAAATCCTAGAACAAATCGTTAGATTTGGGTTTAAATCAGCCGTCAACACGCTTCGCCATCATGGACTTTAAGCTATCCTGATTTCATTGCCCAAATTCAGCTCGCCTTCCCTAGAAACTCTTTTCGATTGCGGAAAAAATTGGCCCAGAAACTAAACCGAGGAGTCCAATCAAGACAGCCGCAATGACGACTGTTACGGTCGTGGCCGGAAGAGGGTGAGCTGCAATTTCGCCCTCGCCTTCGCTCATATACATCAGAACGATTGGTCGCAAATAGTAGTATACGCTGATTACCGAATTAATGACTCCCCAAAGAGCCAACCAAACCAATCCTTCATTCAGGGCTGCACTAAAAACATAAAATTTTCCGAAAAATCCAAGAGTTGGGGGCAATCCAGCCAAAGACAATAAAAACATTGCTAAGCAAAAGCTCAGAAGCGGTCTTCGTTTCGATAGACCTGCCAGATCATCGACACTGACCACATGATCCTCTGATCGTTCCATCATAGAAACAATTGCGAAGGTTCCCAAGGTCATCAAAGAGTATGATAACAAGTAGAAAACAACTCCACTGGCCCCAAAGACCCCTTGATTGCTGACGCCCATTGCAATCACTCCAACCAGAATATAACCAGAGTGGCCAATACTTGAGTAGGCGAGCATTCGTTTGAAATTCTTCTGAATGATCGCCGCCACATTTCCAACAATCATCGTTATCACTGCCAACCACTGAAGCACATCGAGGAGATTTTCTGAACTAATCAAACTGTGGGTGGCAATCACTCTCATGAGAGCCGCAAAGGAAACTGTTTTAACAGCCGTCGCCATGAAGGCAGTATGTGGTGTCGGCGCACCCTGATAAACATCTGGCGTCCAAGCATGAAAGGGAGCAATTGAAACCTTGAAACAAAAACCAATGACCACAAACAAGATACCGACCAAAAACAACTGATTGGACTGAATTAACGACCCTGCCTGCTCTGCAATACCTAGTATATTTACACTTCCGGCTGTTCCATATAAAAAAGCCGTTCCGTATAAAAAAACCGCCGAGGCCAGGCCTCCTAATACGAAATATTTAAAGGCCGCCTCTTTTGAGAGCTTCTCTTCGTGGCTCATTGCAATCATCAAATAAAGCGATAACGACATCATCTCAACGCCGATAAAAACCAATATCAAATCGACTGCGCTCACTAAAATTAACATTCCCAAGGCCGAGCTCATCGTTAAGAAAATTAACTCAGAAAATTGTCGCCCGTTAGTTGATGGGTTCTCATACATCATAATCATGGCGGCGCCTGCCGAGACCAAGGCGATGATTCCCATCCATTGTGAAAGCCCATCAAAGAGGAGCGTGTTATTAAAGGCCCCATGGTCCGCTCCGCCAAAAACAATCAACAAAGCAATCGATGCGACAATTCCAATCAGTCCCCATCCCAGAGTAACAATTCCTGGTGGTTCCTGATTATTTCTTAGAACCTTGAGTGTAATTGGCACCAAACTCATCAAAAAGATTGCGATCATCGGTGAGGTCAGCAATAGGTCTGAAAAAACAAATTGAATAGCCATCTTATTCTCCTTGACCTTGGGTCGGTGGGAGAACTGGCGGATTTGGAACGGGTGGTAGCGTCGGTGTTGTGCCCGCGATCGTCAGTTCATATTTCATCCGATTATTCACTAAATAATCGATACTCGTTTTCGACCAACTTAAAAAATGATTTGGGAAAAGACCCATCCAAAAAACCATTATAACCATAGGAACAAGCACTGAAATCTCCCTAATATTCAAATCCTTGAGAGGATGGGCTTGGTCACTCACCAAGACGCCTCTTTCTCCAAAAAATACTCTCTTAAACATCCAAAGCATATAAGTGGCACCAAGAACCACCCCTGTGATTGCAAAATACGAAAAACCACGATGATTTTGAAATGCTCCCAGCAAAACCAAAAACTCGCCAACAAAGCCATTTGTCATAGGAACTGCAATCGAAGAAAGCAAAATGATAAAAAAGAAAACCGTATAAATCGGAAGTGCCCCTGCTAAGCCCCCATACTTAGAGATTTCCCTGGAATGAGTCCGCTCATAAAGAAAACCAACCAAAATAAACAAGGCTCCTGTCGAAATACCATGGCTTAACATTTGAAAAAGGCCACCGGTAATTCCATACTGATTGAGCACAAAAATCCCAAGGATGATGTATCCCATGTGGGACACCGAGGAATAAGCAATTAACTTCTTAATGTCCGGCTGAACCATTGCAACCAACGCCCCATAGATGATTCCAACCACACCCAGAAAAAGAAATAACCAAGCCCAATATTCTGTGGCTTCCGGAAAGAGCGGTATCACCCAACGCAGAAAACAATAGGTTCCCATTTTTAGCATAACACCTGCCAAAATGACTGATCCCGGGGTTGGGGCCTCGACGTGAGCGTCTGGCAACCAGGTGTGTAGGGGAAAAATTGGAACTTTGATTGCAAAAGCCAAGGCAAAGGCAAAAAATAGGAGCGTCTGTAAACTGAAAAAGTTCCACCGACAAAAGGAATTTTAAGTTTATAGAAATCTAGAAGGGAAGCACTCATTGCTCCCAAATTTTCTTGAGTTAGAAGCATCATATAAATGATGGCAAGCAACATCAATACAGATCCTGCCATTGTATATATGAAGAACTTAACAGTTGCATAAATTCTTCGGTTTCCTCCCCAAATACCAATGATAAAATACATCGGGATCAATGAGAGTTCCCAGAAGACGTAAAACAAAACTGCATCAAAGGCCAGAAAGGTTCCAATCATAGCTGTCTGAAGAACAAAAAGACAGGCGTGAAAGCCATTTTCCAGCTTTTCTATTGAGGTCCAGCTAGCTAGAATAATAATCGGAGTTATGAATGTTGTCAGTAAAACCAGCCACAAAGAAATTCCATCGATTCCAAGAAAATAGTTAATCCCGAATCTAGCAATCCACGACTGCTTCTCAACGAGTTGAAGCGCCGCTGTTGATGGATCAAAGTTCTTCAAGATGAGAAGACTTATGAAAAATTCAATCAACGAAAGTCCCAACGCCAAGAATCGCAAGGTAGCTTTCTGTGGCCAGAATGCGATTAGGAGCGCAAAAAGTAGTGGAAGAAAGACAACTGTTGTCAGAAGCATTTGTTTACCTCAACAAAATAAATGAAAGGGCAGCCACAATTCCAAGTCCGATATACATGGCATACTGTTGTAAATTTCCGCTTTGGGTCGAACGCACAAAGGATCCGGCCCCTTTAACAAGGTCGGCAACCCAGTATGTACAACGGTCAATAAAATTAACGTCAATGTAATACCAAATTCCTTTAGACGTTTCGATCAGCGGGTTTATCAAAAATCTAAAATAAAGTTCATCTACCAAAAATTTCTTGGACACAAGTCTGTAAATTGGTCCCAATGAGTGCGCCAGCTTTTCCGGCGTCTGTGGACTCTTAAGATAAAACTGCCTCGCCATCATCGCAGCTATCACTGCGATTGTTACGGACACCCCCATCAAGGTCCACTCAAGCGAAGCCTCCGCATGAGTCGCATTCGGAATCGCTTTGATCAACGGCTCTAGCCAATGCTCAAAAATATTGCCAGGCTCCCCTGGCAGAATGTGAGAAATAACCTTTGGAATTCCAATCCAACCACCGACCACTGACAACAAACCCAGAACTACTAACGGAATGGTCATAAGCGCTGGTGACTCATGAGGATGGATATTTTTTGGAACCCTGCTTTTTCCCCAAAAGGTAAGGCACATTAAACGTGTCATATAAAACGCCGTCATCGCAGCGCCAATTGCTCCCACCGCCCAAAGTGACCAATGTCCAAGAGGAGAATGAAAGGACATCCACAGAATTTCATCCTTTGAGAAAAATCCAGCAAACGGAGGAATTCCAATAATTGCAAGCCAACCTAGCACAAAAGTTATGTGGGTCACGGGAAGATATTTCGCCAATCCACCCATTTTTCGAATATCTTGCTCCTCATGCATCGCATGAATAACACTGCCAGAACCCAAGAACATGAGCGCCTTAAAAAAAGCATGGGTCATAAGATGAAACATAGCTGCGCTAAAAGCCCCAACTCCGGCCGCCAAAAACATGTAACCCAACTGAGAAACGGTTGAATATGCTAATATTTTCTTTATGTCCCATTGGGTCATTCCAATGCTGGCCGCAAGAATTGCCGTCAATCCGCCGACCACGGCAATAACCATCATCGTATTTGGAGCCACCATAAAAATTGGATTGAGACGAACAATCATATAGATTCCTGCTGTTACCATTGTCGCTGCGTGAATCAAGGCAGAAACTGGAGTCGGCCCTGCCATCGCATCAGGCAACCACACATAAAGTGGGATTTGAGCAGATTTTCCAGTTGCCCCGATAAACAAAAACAAAGGTTCCCAGGGTCACCGCCCCAAGCCAAGAGGCCTCGACCGTTGTTGGGGCCAGCGAATTAAGCTCTTGAATATTCAGAGTTCCAAACGTGAAAAACAACACGAACATTCCAAGCAGAAAAGCGGCATCACCAATTCTATTTGTGATAAAGGCCTTCATTCCCGCGGCTGCCTTTTCTTTGTCTGTAAACCAAAATCCAATGAGAAGATAGGAACAAAGTCCGACCCCCTCCCAGCCCACAAACAGAGTCACTAAACTGTCACCAAGGGCTAAGACTAACATGTTCAATATAAACCAATTAAGATATGAGACATACCTAGCAGCTCCTTGTCGTGGTGCATATAACCAATTGAAAACAAATGAATGAAAGAGCCGACCCCAGTGATTATCAAAATCATAATCGCGCTAATTTGATCGACTACAAATCCGACATTGACCCGAAACTTATCAACAGAAATCCACTGAAAAAAGTCAGCAGTTATTCGACGACTTTCAACAGGCATTCCCACCAGATCAATGGCCAAAATCACCGATAAAATAAATGAGATCGCCACCGCGATAGTCGCTATAGTCCCAGAAAGATTTGCTGAATGATGCTTGTATCTAACTCCATTGATCACAAAACCCAACAAAGGGCTTAGAAGTAAAAACGCAATTAAAAACGAATGATTCACGCTTATTCCTATCCTTTAAGATGCTCGAAAAATCGGATATTAACTTCTTTAAATCTTTTATAAATCGAAACCATTAGAGCCAAACCAACCGCGGCTTCCGCAGCAGCTATCGTCATTACAAAGAACACAATTATTTGCCCGTCGATACGATGAGTATATCGACTAAAAGCCACAAAAGTGAGATTGACGGCATTTAACATCAACTCAATAGACATAAGAATCACAATTGCATTTCTCCGAAGCAAAACTCCCATCAACCCAAGAACAAAGAGAATGGCGGATAAGCCTAAGTAATGATTGATTCCTATATTTACAAATACGTCAGTGTTTAGCATGAGTTCCCCCTTTGCTTCGCGCAAGCGCTACGGTGCCGACCGCAATAACCAAAAGCAAAACACCCAGCGCCTCAAAGCCGAAAATATGCCGAGCAAAAAGGACTGTTCCCAACTCTTTTGAGTTATCAATGTTTATGTCAGCTGGAGATGGTATCTTATCAACAAAAGACAGGTTTGATCTCTTTGTAATGATTCCAAAAATCAACCCAAGAAAAAGGCCTGCTGAGATGACCTTAAGTGCCCCGGTAATTTGCCCTCGACTGAATGCCATAAGCTCTTGCTTTAGGTCAAAAAGCATCAAAACCATTACAAAAAGAACCATGACTGCGCCCGCATAGACGATGAGCTGAACTCCCGCGATGAAATAGGCACCCAAGGTTACAAAAAGAGCTGAGACACCCACCATTGTCATTACCAACGATAGGGCTGAGTAGATTGGGTTTGTGAAAAGAACAACCGCGAGACCACTTCCCACTGTGACAAAAGCCAAAAACCAAAATAAAAGTGCGTCAGAAATCACATTATTCCTTTCTTCAAGACACTAAATAGATAACCAAAGCCGTCACAATTGTATTTCCTAAGGCCCATGGGAGCATGGTTTTCCAGCCAAGCTCCATAAGTTGGTCATATCTAAATCGCGGCAGAGTCCAGCGCACTTGAATAAAAATCCAAAGAAAAATTGCCAGTTTGGTCAGGTAAGACACCAGATGAATAAGCATTGTCATTAAATCGACGGTTTGTGGGCTTTCAAACATAGTCCCCAACCATGCACGAACGTCAGCGACAGTCCAAATTGGAATTCCATAACCACCAAGAAAAAAAGTCGCCACAAGTCCCGAGGCAATCAACATATGTCCATACTCGCCGATAAAAAACATCAGCATCTTAAATCCGCCGTATTCAACGTGGAACCCGGCAACCAATTCAGCTTCACCTTCCGCCAAATCAAATGGCAGGCGATTTGACTCAGCAAAAGCTGCAGCGAAAAATAAAATAAAGCCCAAAGGTTGATAGAAAATTCCCCAATTGGGAAGCCATCCTAACTGAATGACTTTACCAAACGCAGAAAACTGCAGGGGACCCTGTTGTGCCATTACCATATCTGTTAAATTAAAGGTCCCGTAGAGCATAATAACTCCAACAATGGACAACCCAAGCGCCAGTTCATAACTTACAATTTGCGCACTTGCCCGCAGTGCGCCCATTAACGAAAATTTACTTCCTGAGCCCCATCCTGCCATCATGATTGTATAGGCCGCTAAGGATGATACTCCCAAAATAAAAACAATCCCCACGTTCATTTCGTAACCTTGCATTTTGAAAATGTAGGGTCCCCAGGATTGGCCAAAAAGCTCGAAAGCCTCAACGCTTAAAGGAATCGAGAACGGAATTGCACAGTAAGCTAGGGTCGCTGGAATCAATGCAAACACGGGCGCCGCATAAAACAATGGCCTCACTGCGGCTTCAGGAGCAAAGTCTTCCTTCTTTAAAAATTTAAGCGCGTCAGCCAAAAGCTGCATGAGGCCCAGCGGACCAACTCGATTGGGGCCAAAACGATTCTGAATAAAGGCAGAACCTCGACGTTCAAGCCACACCAGAATAGGCACGGCCTGCACCATAAAAAGAAAAATTGCTAGAAGCTTTACGCAGTTGACAACAACTTCAAAAAGATCTTTTCCCATGGATTAGTCCCACTCCAAAGCTTTTGATTTGATTTCCCAAAAAAGCCCGAAAATAAAAATTGCTATAAAAATCATCATAGAGACAAAAACAAAGGCGCCTTGCCCCTTAGAGATAAATTCTTTGAAAGTGATCGCCCAGGGGTACATAAAGATGATCTCTATGTCGAATAAAATAAACAAAATTGCAGTTAAATAAAATTTAACAGAAATTTTTGTATCTTTCTTCTCTTGTCCAGGAATTCCGCACTCATAGACTTCCTTTTTTACAGCACTATTATTTTTTCTCATTCCTCCCGTCAACCGGGCCAAATAAATCAAAGCTGTGCCAAAAACTGCGATAAAAATTGTTAGAAAAATCACTCCACCGATGGGCACCGCAAACTCCCTGATTTTAATAAGAAAAACTAATTCCTATGTGTTCCTAAATGTTATATACACCGATTGAATGAATTCCAAGAATTATGTTGAGTCGACACATACCCGGCTTGAAGGACTTTTCGAAAGAGCCTTCGAAACCAAAAAGAAAAAGGTCTCGCTTACTGGCTGCTCTTCCGGTCTTGGCCTAGGTTTCTTTTTATCTCAAACTAATTCTAAAACCATAAATGACTTACCGCACTTTGTCGTGGTCGCGGATAAAACTCAAGCACTTCGATTGCTGCAAACTTTAGAGTTTTTTGATCCACACCGTCAAGTAGAAATCCTTCCTGGGTTTGATGTCTCTGTTTATTCTGGTCTATATCCGGGGCCTCGAGTCGTCCATGATCGGCTCCGCTTTCTTGCTAAAGCCTGTGATGCTAAGCCAGGCCAGATTTTTGTGACCTCGTGCTCTGGACTCATGCAAAAGACAATTCCAGAATCCGTCTTTATCGATTCCATGTTCACTATCAAAGCCGGCGATGAAATTAGTCCTGAGTTGGCTAAAAAACTGGAAGCCCTTGGGTATGTTTCAGCACCCCTTGTTGAAGATGTTGGACAGTTTGCGATTCGCGGTGGAATTATTGATATATTTTCACCCGCAGAGAAGTATCCCATTCGAATCGAACTCTTTGGCGACGAAGTAGCCTCCCTTCGCTCTTTTAATCAACAAGATCAGCGAAGTATCGATCCTGTTCAGACTCTTTCCGTCATTCCAGCCAGAGAAATTCTTTTTCTGGAGGAATACCTTGAGGAGCTCATCTCCCAAACTAGGGCAAGTCTTTCGGATCGGCATGTGGATAGCTTCGAAGCTGATGAGCTTATGCGGTCCCTGATTCAGAAAAATTATATTCCGGGGGCCGAGTTTCTTCTTCCCTTCTTTTATCCAAAACTAAGTCACGTGTTGGATTATTTCGCCGGTGGACTCAATGTGTGGCTTCTCGATGCTCCAGAGGTTCAACAGGTAGTTGACCAGAACCAGGAGGGCTTAAAGAAAGAATTTTGGATTCAGAGTCCTCTTTGTTTCGACCACATCCTGATTTGCTCTTTCAAAAACCTGACGAGCTGATCTGGCCTAAAGATTCCAGAGTTATTGAATTCTCAAGTCTAACTTCAGTTAATGTTGAGAGTCATTTTGATGCCGAGTTAGAATTCAAGGCAAAAGGGTTAGAGGATTTTTCCAGTCTGGTGACCTCTTCGCCCTTTGGTTCCCAGGCATGGTTAAGTTCAGTCAAGGCAAAGCTTTCCCAGTGGCGAGACCAACACTTCAGAATTTTCATCGCACTTAAAAATGCCTCTTCTCTGGAGAAGTTGCGCTTAGCTCTTGAGAAGTTGGATTTTTTGCCTATTAAAGTGGCGCCAACTGAATACCTCTGGGATGAATGGCTTATCAAACAGGATCATGATCCTCGTGTTATCACACTGATTCCGCGAACTCTGCCAGAGAGCCAAAGATTTGATGATGATCGAATCATTTTTTTGAGGGAAGACGATTTTTTCGGGCGCAAGGAAAGATCTAGGTCAGTTTCTGCTTACGAAGACTTCCAAAAACAAGCGCGGCGATTGAATTTTGGTGACCTCAAGCCAGGTGATTATGCGGTTCATGTCAAGCATGGCATCGGACTTTATGAAGGTCTCAAGATTATGATGATCGACGGGGCCGAGAGTGAGTTTATCCAGTTGTCTTATAAGGACAAGGCTCGTCTATATTTACCCGTGTATCGAGTCGGTCAGTTGCAGAAATATTCTGGCGGCACCACAAATGTCACTCCAGATAAGTTGGGTGGCGTTGCCTGGGAACGAACCAAGATAAAAGTTAAAGCACATCTTAAAGATATTGCCTCAGAGCTTCTTGTTCTTTATGCAAAACGGGCCGAGATTCAGCGAAATCCCTTTAAGTTTTTTGAGGACGATATCCTCCTGTTTGAAAAGGGCTTTCCCTATGATGAGACCGACGACCAGCTACGCGCAATCGATGATATTTTTAAGGATTTGCGCAGTCATAGGCCTATGGATCGACTTATCTGCGGAGATGTTGGCTTCGGCAAGACCGAGGTGGCTATGCGAGCGGCCTTTCTAGCCACTCATAATGGCAAACAGGTTGCTGTTTTGGCACCCACAACTATTTTGACTTTTCAGCATTGGGAAACTTTCAAAAAGCGATTTGAGGGTTGGAATGTGAATGTTCAGGTCATCAATCGTTTTGTCTCAAGCCCAGAGGCAAAAAAGATACTCGCCGATCTTCGCGAGGGAAAGGTGGATATCCTGATTGGGACCCATCGTCTCCTCAGTAAGGACGTCCAATTTAAAAATCTTGGCCTGTTGGTAGTCGATGAAGAGCAAAAGTTTGGAGTCACGCATAAAGAGAAAATAAAGAAAATGCGGGTTGATATTGATACCCTCACTCTTTCAGCAACTCCAATTCCAAGAACCCTCAATATGAGCCTTGTTGGTATTCGAGACTTGAGCCTCATCAACACTGCTCCTGTTGATCGACTGCCGACCAGAACTTTTATCTGCAAATTTGATCCCGAAACTATCAGAAAAGCAATCCTCTCTGAAATTCAGCGGGGTGGTCAGATCTATTTTATTCATAACCGTGTTCAATCAATCCATGGTTTGGCCGATGAAATTCGTCAAATCGTTCCAACTGCGCGCCTTCGAATTGCCCATGGCCAAATGGACGAAGAGCAACTTGAAAAGACCATGCTCGAGTTCTTTCACCATGAAATTGATATTCTTGTTTGTACTGCCATAGTTGAGTCAGGAATGGATGTCCCCAGGGCCAATACGATGTTTATCGACCAAGCTCAACTCTTCGGCATTAGTCAGCTCTACCAATTGCGTGGTCGAGTGGGCAGAAGTAAGCAACGGGCTTATTGTTATCTGATTTTACCTCGCCACAGGAAGCTCGACAAAGAAGCCATTGAGAGATTGAAGGTCATTCAAGACAATACCGCCCTTGGCAGCGGGATTAAGATTGCTCAGTACGATCTCGAGCTGAGGGGTGCCGGAAACATCCTCAGCGATGATCAGTCCGGACACATCGATTCAGTCGGCTATGAGCTTTATATGGATCTACTCCAAGAGGCTTTGGCGGACGCGAAGGGCCAGCCACACGAAGATTTCGAGCTCGACCCAGAAGTTAACTTACGAATTCCTGCCTTGATCCCTGATAGCTACATTGCCGATATTCGCCTAAGGCTAAGCTATTACAAAGCGCTCGCAGACATCACCTCCGAAAGCGAGCTCGAACGCATCGAAGAAGAACTCAAGGACCAGTTTGGTGAGATCCCAGATCCTGTTCTTAATTTGATGGGTTTGATGCTCATCCGTCGCCAATGTAAAGACTTGGGCGTTCGAGATATCAGCGCTGGCCTGAAAAACATTTCTTTGATTTTCACTGAGCAAACAAAACTCAAACCAGAAGTTGTGATCCAGCTGGCAGTTCGAGAAAATAAAAATACTCAATCACCCCAGATCATCGCTTGAATGTTCGTATGAATAGCATCACCTGGTCTAATGTCTACGAAGAGCTTGGTCAGTTGCTAAAGTTGGTTTAAACGTTCAATTCGGTTCAATTCGCAATTCGAAAAAAGAGAGACCATTAAAGCCAATTCGTTGAGTTCTTTGACACCTTGGACACCACCATAACAAATGGGATCGAGGGCGGGGCGGCACAATTATCGCACAAAGGTCAGCAGCCGTGAATTTTTGACTAGACCGTAACCACAAAGAATCCACGAGGCTATATGAGACTAAACTCGAATCTAACACGCCTTGTAGCCTTCGGCTTGGTCGTCGGTGCTGGGCTCAACCTCAATGCGAAGTCGAAAGCTGGTCCCAAGCAGATCGAGCCGTCACAAGTGCAACGACCATACTGCACGGCTAGAAATTGCGTATACAAAGTTCAATACCAACATAACTCTGTCAATAAGCTGATGGCCGATGCATATGAATTGGTTTTTCCGTCAAGATTTTTAGGGAGTGATGATACATTTATCGCGAAAGCACATGGGACTGACATAATATTGATTGTTGCCGACAATGACGATCGCTCGAAATATCTGGAAAGATTGGCTCAATTAGATAGACCAACCCCTTACGATGTTATCCCTAAAGTAGTTAAATTCGAGTTCAGGGTATATGCAATGGAAACCGGAAATGTTGACAGGTTAAACATTGGGATCAAAAACCTTATAAACAAAAAAAAATTTTCGTCAAGCGCCAAGTCTTCTAATTCAAACGACGACTCTGAAGATTCTGGCACCGCTGTGGAGATGAGCCTAGGCGCTACAAACTCGCTAAAAATTGGTTCGTCAGCCAATATTATTGGCGTTGTGTCTAATCTGTTTAGTCTGTACTTCGATATGAATCGACTCAAATCATGGTCCCGTGAAGTTATAAGTATGGACTATTCAGTCACTAATTTGGACCAGCTCGGCGGGAAGACAACTCAGCAGGTCTTCGGTGTTGATCTTAAGGCACCGATGGCGATGTCAATACCAGGTGCCGAAGCTGGGCTTACTCCTTCAGGCAAAGTTGAGTTTCTTGAGGACAAAAACTTGGTGAGCGTCACTGGTTTTAGCCTAAAATATTCAGCCCCTGTTGCAGGCACTAATTCAATTGTTGAAGAGAATTTCATCCCTCGGCAAAACTTGCTCCTCCCACTTGAAAAGCCTTATGTCCTATTGTCGACCACCAAACAGCTTTCCTCTGAATCAAAGGGGAACAGGTTTTTATTCACCAAGACGACCTCAAGCGACAACACTGAGGTGAAACTTATCATCGTCGTCACCGCCTCCTTAGAAAAGCCAGTGACAACCAAAATGACAACTCAAAACGCTGCAAATCAATATCAGCGAGCTTTTGCAGACGACAGCTCAAAAAGAGTTCAAGATGCTTTCCAAATAGAAAATATCCTAGGCTATGTTGTTGATGTTGAAAATCCAATTGTTGGAGCTGAGCTTTTCGGACAAAAGGTTGGCTTTCATGTAGACTCAAAGGCCGTCTCCAAGGAGACTTCCTTAAAAATGATCAAGATCAAAGAGGACAACGGCATTAGCGGAAATTCAAAAATCACATATAGTCGTCTTGGCGCCTTAGCGCTGGGGAGCGGATATACTCTGAAAACACTTAACGTTGGCGATATGCAGTCAGGGTGCCAAAAAAGAGAGGATATGTGCGCCTCAATTCCCGTTGACCTGACGTTCATGGACGAAGAGAGTGGGGCGACAGTTGGAACCTATCGCTTGATGTATTATCCAGGGGAAGAGTCACAGGTGTATTTGCGCCCACGCCAAGTCACCGAAACATACAATCCTTCTGGTTCTTGGTCGTCTTTTTTTGGAAAGCATTAACTCCAACTCATTGAAGGATTGCCGATGAGGCTCACTCAAATTTCACTTCTGCTCCTCATCATATTTTTCGAGTCATCGAGCTTTACACAGTCTACACCTAAATTCATAGCAAAGGAATTTGTTGACGGGTTAGCAACCTCGATCCTCAGCAGTCTCGGACAAAAACTTCGAGAACTAAATCAAACATATCCAAGTAGAATTCCAAGGACGTCCGGGGCTCGAAAATCTAACGTCCTTGCCTTTAACGCTTACGGATTAAAGGTTTGTGACAAACCCGAATTCTACGGCCTCGTCACGTCCATCACCGCTACCTCCAAATTTGACAATGGCAAGCTATCACAAAATTTCAGCTATAAGGGTTGCAATCAAGAAGTCGTTCAATTTGAGGAGGTTTTGACAACAAAGGGTGGGACGCAGGCTCCTCTGACGGGGGAACAAATCTTAGGGGCCAGCCGAGTGTTTACTTTACAGGGGGAAGAAGAGTACCGAAAATACTCAGTATATGAAGGGAGCGAGGACGCAAAGCGAGAGGTTTTTTCTTTTCAGACCGAGGGCTCAAATACTCGTTCTTGGAGAACATCAATCACCTTTCGAGGCCTCCTGGTAGCCTCTATTCAAGTGTGGAACAACCCGAGTGGCGAAATTGTCGACATTAAAAAACACGCAGTCTCTTACATGGGAATGTCCAGCGGACAAACAATCAGTATAGATGACTCCTCGACATTTCATTACGCGATCTCGTTTCTAAGCGGAGATCAGATCTATAGAGATCAATCCAAATTGCGCAGAGTTGGGTTAGACGACATGCGAGCAGACCTAGAAGACATACTGAGAGCCGGCTGGGCGATCAAGGGCTTTAAAGCGAGCATTGATCGCCTTATGAGTGGCTTCCCATCCAGCGCCCCTGTAGCCACAACGAGTTTATTTGGGAAGGAACTCACTTTGGCGCAATCGTGGTTTCAAGCAGATCCAAACAATCCCGCCAATGCACAGAGGATGCTGAACCTTCTTTCGCTTTGGCAGGATGAGCTTAACAAAGGGACAATTCGAGATTCTAGGCCTGCCCAATGAGCCTATTTCTTCTTGTTTTTTTGATGTTCACTTCAATGGATCTGAACGCTGATGAGTTCCCAGTTCCCGCCGAGCGGTTTTCGGCTATTTTGGATAATTCACTTGCATACTTTCGAATGAAAACCGAAAAGCTAGCGGGCCTTAAGGATTTTCGGAAGTTTGAAACATTCGTTCAGTTTGGGTTTCCCGAAAGTGGGGCGCCTGGTGATTGCGCCAGAGATACTCAACGATTGGATGTCGAGACAAAGGCATTTGATCAAACAATCAAGCAATCGTTTATATTTACCAATTGCGTTTTGAACCGAGAGGCAGTCACCCTCACACGAACTGGCATCGGGATTAAACCAATTTCAATCGATTCCTTTTTAAGGGGCTCCTGGGGACTTCCTGAAACTGAGGGGACCTGGACTCTCGATATCAGTTGGAATGGACTGAAAATCGTGACTGAAAGAAAAGCGAACACCCAAAAAACCCAAATTTTCTTGGATTTTTCAGAACCGATGTCTAGCGGAGAGTCTAACTATTTCGAGTGGAGGATAATCGAGAGCACTTTGTCTGATGGCCATTCTGAAACAACCAAGTTTGAATATTTCGCAAAATTTGGCCACAATGGCCGGTTTTCAAATTATTCCGCAAATAAAAATAGGCAACATCAGGAAATATTTTGGAATTATTGGTATGAATTTGCTGGTAAAGAAATCATGCCTTCTCAATTTAATTCTTTCTATCAGGGTAACGTGACTCAGAATTTGGGTTCCTTACTCAGTTTCATTTTAGGAAGCATTCCGCTCAGATAGATTCTGAAGGTTCAACATCAATCATATTCGACCGCCTCGTGAGCTCGAATATTGGCAGCCGTTTTGCCGCAAAAATTAAGGAATTACAGGTACTCTTGCGCGATAACCTCTTTCGATTTGGCCTTCAACATACTTATTTAATTTTGGCTCAAACTTGATTTGACCCAAAACCTTTTCCTTGCCAAGCTCAATCATTAAAATCGGTAAAAGTTCATCGATATATGATGGGGTAATTATTTTCACTCCTTCGAGCGAAAGAATCACGAATGTTCCTTTGCCAAGTTCTCTGCGAAGAGTTTCTTTGAGCTCCAATAACCCGGGAGTTGTTCTCCTTGTACAAAACTCACCACTGTAATCGAAAAATTTGATAATCATAATCCAATCCTGTCTGCCAAAACCTTTATAACAATTAGATTTCGACAGATATCAGCCGCAAGAGCTCTCTCGTAAAAAATTTGTGCGCTTTGGATAACTAGACCTGAATCGCTTGCCACCAGACATTCTGCACTTTTTTCAAGCACAAACTCTGATAAATAGAATAATCCTAATCCGCGACCAACCTGGCCAGTTCCGGTTATTCCTTCTTCCAACGACAACCTTAATATTGATGAGCTCTTTTTTCCTTTTATGTCACTCAATCTTTGGTTGCAGGGAAGCGTTGTATGTATACCCTGTCCAAAATCTTCAATAGCGACAACAAGGGATCCAAATGATTTTTTTAAATATAAATTGATGGGTCTCTGGCCATGTTCTTCCGAATTAAATAATAGCTCATCGAGAACAATTAGAAACTCTTGGGACCTTATTTTCTGAGTTTGAAATAATTCATAAATATCAATGTCGGTAGGATTGATAAGGATGGGCACTACCTCCTTATTGATAATTTGATCAAAGTAGTCTTCAATGAAAATCACGCCGTCCATCAAATTCCTCGAGCCTCGCAGTTGAGATTATCTTCTAACATAAAGATATAAGAGCACTCTATACTGCATTTTTTCCTTTGACACGGGTTTCTGCAACAGAAATACCTTCTTTCCTCACAACCATCAAAACTCAACCCGTAATCCGGCCCCGTACGCCATATCCGTAGAGGTATCCGGGTCGTCTGGATTCACTGGCGCTGTTTGTTTTGTTATAAAAAGGTCCAAATAGGTATTTTGAAGGCCGAAGTTTTTTCGCCCCTCAAAAGCCCCATTCGGATCAATCCAGTTAAGTTGGAACAAAAGACCTGCAGAAAATGTAAATCCAAAATCTGTCGTATAGGAAACCGAATCCACCTCGTTGGCCTCCTTGATATTCATCTTCCATGCGGCAGCTTCTGCATAGGGGCAACATATGGTTCATCGAAGAGTGTGTCCAGAATGTACCCCATGCGAATGGAGGGCCTCCTAACTTCGAGAGTCCTATTTAAACCACTGAAGCTCTCGACTTTTTCTAAAACTCCATAACCAACATCGAAGTGTAATGACCCCAATGTAAAATTGAATTTGTAGCCCAAGTGAAACTCAGAAAGAGCGACTGGCTCATCGCCAAAGAGGTCTTCGTAATAGTACTCTTCAGCTCCCTCTTCCGTTGTCAGGTTATCCATGAGAATTTTTGACTGGGCAAATGAGAATATGAGTCCATGAGTTGGTCGTCTGTCTCGGTACTTGCTGAAGAAGCTTGCCGGGCTTTTAACTTCAACAACATTTGTTTCATCAAAGTTCGGAAGCTCTCTCATAACCATTGAATCATCTGAGATGACTTCGCTCTCTTCTCCGTGGACGAGCTCCTGAAGCCCGACGAAAGTCACCAGAATTGCGGTTAGAACTTTTGCAAGACGCAGAAATAGGACCTTCCTCAGTCGACGAAGGTTCATTTCGCGAACGATTTTAGACATTTTAAGCACGAGCCAATAACAGAATTGATACACTAAATGCATGAGTATATTTTGCAGGAAAAAACTGCCTGCTTGGATTCTATTCTTGCTGATTGGCCCTTTTCCTGACCTTCTGACAGCTCAGGAGTCTGGGTTGAAGGTCAATGAAGTGGATGTTGCCCTTCAAAAAATGTCCCTTGATGAAAAGGTCGGGCAGCTGTTGATGATTGGATTCCCGCAGTCCAGGCTCGATATCCGACTCCAGAGGCATATCCAAAAAATCCATGCTAGCGCGTTCATCTTATTCAAGAGAAATATCGAAAGCCTCTCACAGGTGTCTGACCTCAATTCTAAATTGAGGAAATTCACCAGGCACATTTCTCCGGAGGCCCCACTGATTGCTATTGATCAAGAGGGCGGGGCGGTGGCCCGCATCGCCACCGTGCCATCAGCTCCAACCGCATTCTCAGTGGGCTTAACAAAAAACCCTGCCCTGGCGTATGAGCTCGGGGCTGAGATGGGCAAAATACTTAAGACCTATGGATTTAATATGAATCTCGCCCCTGTGCTTGACCTGACAGATCTGAAAAAGGCCAACTTTATTGGACTTCGGTCCTTTTCGTCAGAGGCAGAAACAGCAGCTATGATGAGCACTCAGTATTCCAGAGGTCTGATCGAATCGGGAGTTCTTCCAACTGCGAAACATTTTCCTGGAATGACTTCAATCAGTCAGGATCCTCATTTGGAGCTTATCGCTAGTCCAAGGAGCGCCGACGAACTTCGTAAAGAGGATTTGATCACATATCTTAAGTATTTTGAGCTTGGCCCTTTGACTGCCATCATGATGTCACATCTAATTTACCCGGCTCTTGACTCGACCAAAACTCCCGCCATTTATTCAAGGAAAATTTCCCGCGACTTGCTTCGGACTGAGCTGGGCTACTCAGGCCTTGTGATTACCGACGATATTCAGATGCGCACTCCGGATTCAAGTACAAAAACCTGGACAAACGCTATCGATTCACTTAAAGCCGGCGCTGATATTCTTATACTCTCCTGGTCGTTTAGAGATCAGGAGAAAACCTTTTTTGAAATTAAACGTTCGGTTGAGCTCGGAATACTGCCTATTCAGGAGTTAGATGAGAAGGTCAGACGAATCTTAGTTGTGAAGCGAGGTTTTTCGAAAAGTGAACCTCAGCCTATCAAGGGGGAAGTAACCGTCCATTATTCAAAAAAGCTAGAAGAAGTGACCAATAAAATATTGAGCACAAATATTCAGGCCATCATGCCAGAGCTTAAGAATTTGAGACTCAGCTCTGGAGTTTGTGTTTATTCAACTAGTAGTCACTTTTCGAACTCATTCGGCTTTGAAAAGAAACTATCTGCTAAAACGTATCAGCTCAAACCAGAAACTAAACCAGCGAGCCTTGCTCTGCACATGAAGAAAAATCGTTGTAACTTAAATTTGATTCCGATTTATGGTCGTCTGTCCTCTCGCTTGTTGAGCGAGATCAAGGACGCTAGTTTGACCCAAAAAACTTTCGTGATTAATTTTTCGCACCCAATGATTTTGAGTGGTGTCTGGCCGGATAAACAGACAATTCAGGTAGGGCACGCATATTCGAATTCTGGATTGGCTCTCGCAAGAGCCCTTGTAAAACTTGGCGAACAACAACAGATTGCACGAGGGGAAGGTCAGCTTTCACCTGGCAGAATTCCCGCAGGACAGACTTCCAGCGCGAGTCCTCCTAGAACCCAATCGCCATAAAAGGCTAACAGGCCCCGTCCAAACTCTTAGGCGCCTGGATAGTTTACGAGCTGCAGTCCAGCCCGCGCTCTGGCGAGTTCTCGTTGCACAGACTCCCAATTCAAATCGTTCATGAACTCATTAGCAAGTCTAGCTTCGGAGTCCTTAATAATTTTCTGGTTTTCCTCGACATTGATTTCATTTGCAAAATCAGCCAAGTTCACAAGCAATCGAACCCCAGCTGGGAAAACCTCACAATATCCCCAACTTATAACAGCGGATTTAACCTGATCTTCAGACTTCAGTTTCCACTTCAGAATGCCTGTCGACAAAGTTGTAATCAATGGTGCGTGTCCCTTCAAGATTTGGATTTCTCCTAACTCTCCGGGAACAATGACCATTTCAACCTCTTGGTCGACGACAAGCTTTCTTTCGGGAGTCAAAAAGGTCAGCTTAAACATACTATCACCTCTAACCCTGCAACTTTTTGGCTTTTTCCACTGCCTCTTCGATTGTACCAACCATATAGAAGGCCTGTTCAGGAAGATTATCGTAAACTCCATCTAGAATTTCGCGAAACCCTCTGACAGTATCCTTGATATCCACATACTTTCCCTTCATTCCTGTAAACTGCTCAGCCACAAAGAATGGTTGGGATAGAAATCGTTGAATTTTCCTTGCCCTTGAAACCACAAGTTTATCATCCTCAGAAAGCTCATCCATACCCAAAATCGCGATAATATCTTGAAGTTCTCGATATCTTTGAAGCAAAGCTTGCACGTCACGAGCGGTCTTATAATGAACATCACCTACGATTTGTGGATCCAAAATTCGCGAAGTTGAAGATAGTGGGTGAACCGCGGGGAAGATCGCCATAGCAGCAATGTCCCGATCCAAGTTTGTCGTTGCATCCAAGTGAGTAAAAGTAGTTGCAGGAGCTGGATCCGTGTAGTCATCCGCAGGTACGTAAACGGCTTGGACCGAGGTTATAGAACCTTTTTTAGTTGATGTAATACGCTCCTGAAGAACGCCCATTTCTGTTCCCAATGTTGGCTGATAACCCACGGCTGATGGAATTCGACCTAAAAGGGCCGAAACTTCCGCTCCCGCTTGGGTAAATCGGAAAATATTGTCCACGAAAAAGAGAACGTCTTGATTCTCTACATCTCTGAAATATTCAGCAACGGTCAAACCTGTCAACGCAACACGAGCACGAGCCCCTGGCGGCTCATTCATCTGACCAAAAACGAGTGCTGTTTTTTCAATAACCCCAGACTCCTTCATTTCTCTCCAAAGGTCATTTCCTTCTCGAGTTCTTTCCCCAACACCTGCAAATACAGAATAGCCACCGTGCTCAGTTGCAATATTTCGAATGAGCTCTTGAATCAAGACGGTTTTGCCAACTCCAGCACCACCGAATAGTCCAATCTTTCCACCCTTAGCGTAGGGGGCAAGCAAATCGATGACTTTAATTCCAGTCATTAACATTTCTGTTGCTGTGGCTTGATCCTCGAATTTAGGAGCAAGTCTATGAATTGGCCAACGTTCTTTAGTTTTGACTTCACCAGCCTCATCAACAGGCTCACCGATAACGTTGATAATTCGACCTAGAGATTCTTTTCCCACTGGGGCCGTAATCATATTGCCGGTATTCTGAACTTTTTGCCCTCGCACCAAACCCTCTGTGGCTTCCATCGCAACCGTCCGAACGACGTTGTCCCCAAGATGCTGAGCAACTTCTAGCACTAGGTTGTACTCTTTATCAGAAACGGATTTATTTGTGACCCTGAGGGCAGTGTTGATTGCTGGCAGCTCGCCGCTTTCGAATTCAACGTCGACAACTGGTCCTAAAACTTGTTTAACTTTTCCGTATGCCATTCTTATCGCTCCCGTTATCGCAAGGCTTCCGCGCCGCTTGTAATTTCAATGAGTTGACTTGTAATCTTTTCTTGTCTCGCCTTATTGTAGGTGAGAGTTAAACTAGCAATCATATCTCGCGCATTATTCGATGCGCTTTCCATTGCCGTCATCCTCGCTCCGTGCTCAGCAGCGACACTTTCCGACATACAACGATAGACCTGCAGATCAAAATGCTTAATCAATAGCTGTTCAACAATTTTTTGTGGCGATGGTTCAAAAATAAGATCCACAGCAAATTCCTGAATATTGTCTTTTTCACTAAACGAAGTGTTATCTATTCCAATTGGAATAAGGGTCTCACAGGCCACAGTTTGAGTGATGGCAGATTTAAATTCATTATAGATCATTCGAACTTCATCATAACTTCCGCTCAGATACTGCTTAAGCAACTTATCAGCAACATGGGCGGCCAAATCATAGGAAATATCTTTATCAAGTTTTGAATGATAGCCAATCGGAGTCACACCCCTCTTTACGAAAAAATCGTGTCCTCTTCTTCCAATAAAGAAAAAATCTATTTTTTCGTATTTGCTTTTGTTTTCTGCAAGGTATGTTTCTGCAAACTTACTGATGTTGCCGTTAAAGCCGCCACAAAGACCGCGATCAGAGGTCATCACGACCAAAAGGACTTTCCTAATTTCTCCCTTAGCTTCCATCAGAGGATGGGAGATCTTTTGTGTAATTGCAATATCCGCAATGACGGATTTAATTCCTAGAGCATAAGGGCGCATTGCCACAATATTATTTTGTGCCTTTCTCAACTTAGCCGCCGACACTAACTTCATCGCTTTCGTGATTTGTTGAGTGTTTTTGGTAGAATCAATACGTGCGCGAATGTCCTTTAAGGTGGCCATGAACTATTTCTTTCCCGCAGTCGCCTGAAAAACAGCTTTAAATTCCTCAAGTGCATTCAAAAGTAGTTTTTTTATGTCATCTGCGACCTGCTTCTTTTCAGCAATATTCTTCATGATATGTGAATGCTTCTGTCGCAAGTACTCAAGCATTTCCTTTTCATACCTTTGAACGTCTACCTCAGAATAAATATCTAAGAATCCTTGGGTTGCCGCAAAAATACTTGCAACCTGTTCCTCAACTTTAAGAGGTTGATACTGACCCTGCTTAAGAAGTTCAACAAGTCGACGTCCTCGAGCTAGCTGCTGCTGTGTTGCTTTATCCAGATCAGATGCAAAAGCTGCAAAAGCCTCCATCGCCCGATACTGAGCTAACTCAAGTTTCACCGAACCGGCCACCTGCTTCATGGCCTTAATTTGGGCCGCGCCACCAACCCTCGAAACCGACTTACCAATTGAAACCGCAGGTCTGATTCCTTTGTAAAATAAATCAGACTCTAAGAAAATCTGTCCATCGGTAATTGAGATAACGTTTGTTGGAATATAGGCGGCAATATCACCAGCCTGGGTTTCAATAATAGGAAGTGCTGTGAGAGAGCCTCCGCCCTTATCATCAGACAACTTTGCAGCTCTTTCCAATAAGCGCGAGTGAAGATAGAAAACGTCCCCAGGATAAGCTTCTCGACCAGGAGGACGGCGAAGGAGCAAGGAAAGTTGACGATAGGCCTGTGCCTGCTTAGTCAAATCATCGTAAATAATCAACGCGTGTCTGCCGCTGTCTCTAAAATACTCAGCCATTGTCGTTCCTGAATAGGCTGAAAGAAACTGCAATGGAGCTGGGTCAGACGCATTCGCCGCAATAACAGTTGTGTAATCCATGGCCCCAGCAGCTCGCAATTTTTCAACAACGACCGCAACTGTAGATTGTTTCTGTCCGATCGCTACATAAAAACAATGAACATTTTGACCTTTTTGATTGATTATTGTGTCAATGGCAATGGCTGTTTTCCCAGTCTGACGGTCACCAATAATCAATTCACGTTGTCCTCTTCCGATAGGAATCAATGAATCGATGGATTTAATTCCTGTTTGAAGTGGTTCTGCGACTGGCTGTCGGTAAACAATTCCCGGAGCCTTAATTTCAACAACTCGTGAATGAGCTGTTTGAATCGGACCTCTTCCGTCAATGGCAGTACCTAACGCATCAACTACTCGGCCCAAAAGAGCTTCACCCACCGGAACTTCAACAATCTTCTTGGTCCGCTTAACAATGTCGCCTTCTTTGATCATCCGGTCTTCACCGAAAATCACAACGCCGACATGAGAGTCTTCTAAGTTAAGAACCATTCCAGTCACCTGATTTGGAAACTCAACCAGCTCACCAGCCATTACATTTTCCAACCCGTAGACTCGGGCAACTCCGTCTCCAACAGAAAGGACACTTCCTGTTTCGGTGACCTCGATCTTCTTGTTATACTGACCAATTTGTTCTTTCAAAACTCGGCTGATTTCATCCGCTCGAATATGGCTTGTTTCCATAACCAGTAGGTCTCCTTTAGTTATTCACTAGTACTTCATTCATACGACGAAGATGTGTCTCGACGCTATCGTCAAAAGTCCAACCGCCAACATCAGCGACAACACCACCCAAAATGGAAGGATCTTCTTTGAACGTTAAAACGATTTTTTTCATTAAAGTTGTAGCAATCCGACTTTCGAGCTCCCCTTGAACTTTAAGATCCAGTGGCCTAGCCGCGCGAACTACTCCACGAGTGACTCCTGACTCTTGATCTAAAAGCATTTGGTAAGATTCAATAATGCTACCAAGATGAGCCAATCTTCCATTTTTCGTTAATACCAACATCAAGTTAGAAGTCTCAGAGGCCAATTTTTGTGATGATATTGCGGTTTTGATGCTCTCAATTTTTATCTCAGCTGTAACCACTGGAGATGAAAAAAACGCCTGAATTTCTGCTCGATTGAATGGTTCCTGAATTGCCTTCAATTCACTTAAAACAATCGCCTGATTGTTGCTTTCTTTTGTAACGGACAGAAGTGCTTTAGCGTAACGGCGAGAAAGTTCCGTCTGACTCATGCATTAACTCCAGGGAATCCCTTTGTGAAATCATTTTGAAGTTTCTGATGATCTTCTTTACCAATATCTTTTGTTAAAACCTGCCTTGCCAATTTCATAGATTCAGCAATGGCTTGGTTCTTAACAGCACGGTGGGCCTTCATGGCTTCCACTTCAGCGGTGGATTTAGCCTCTTCTCTAATTCGTCTTGCTGCTTCGACAGCATCATTAATCATCATTTTTTTAAGATCTGCTGCTTCGGCCCGCACTCGAGCGATATTTTCTGCTGTGAAAGAGGAAAGTAGATCCAGCTTGTGTTTGATATCGAGCAGACTTTTCTCTGCTTCAGCTTGAAGTTTTTTTGATTTTTCTGCAGCCTTAATATAAGTGGCTCGTCTTTCTGAAAAGAGGCCGACAATTTTAGCCTTGGTGTAATAAGCAAGTACTGAAAATAAGATGATAAGATTAATTGCCTGCCAGATTACTACCTTTGGTACTCCATCTACTTGATGTGGTGTCATTTTCTATTTTCCCAACATTTTATTGGTAATGGCCATACTAAGATTTGTTGTTTGTGAATAAAGCTCTTCAGTCGTAGAAGCCAAGGCCGTCTGCAGAGATTTTCGGGAAGCCTCAAGGGATTGGTGTGCTTCGGCTCTCGCTTGCCCGATTATTTTTTCATATTCAACCGTCGCCTCTTGCTTTAGCTGCCGATAAATTTCCTGAACATGATGATGAATTTCACGAACTTTGGCCTCATATTGCGAATGCAGCTCTGTTGATTTCCTTTGATGCTCTACAACAAGCTCTTCCGTACCCTTCGTTCGGAATTCTCGTTCGGCCGCTGCCTTCGCGTAAGGCGTGAAGACATAGAGAGCTAGAAATGTAAATATACCAATATATAAAAAGAATTGGATAAATACAGTTTCATTGATGCCTAGTTGTTGCAGTAGTGACATTTGATTCATCCTGTTTGAGCGAGCTTCGTGATTATCATTGGCTAAAGAATGAGGTCAAGGCAAAATCTATGTCTTTGGCATATAGGAGGCTCCCTCAAAGACAACCCCTTCATCTATGCGAAGACTTGGAGACGTAACAGTGCCTTTAAATATTGCGGGTGGATGCATAATAACGCGTCGTCGCGCGTAAATGTTGCCGGCCACTTGTCCACTAATGATAATTATGTCGGCCTCAATTTGTGCCTCAACAATCGCGGTTTCTGCAATCACGAGAGTGTCCTTAGTGAATATCTCTCCTTTGAATTGTCCTCCAATTTGCACAGTCCCTTCAAAGCTCAGCTTGCCTTCGAAGGCTGAACCTTGATCAAGAATAGCGGTCACCTGTCCACTCAATGACTCTGGCCGAAGTGTCTCGATAGCCGTCACGAGTGAGCCTCCTTCAAATGATCCACAATTTTCGTGAGTTCCTCATCAGAGTAGAAATAGATAGAGATTTTACCTTTAGAATTGAGGTAATCAATGTTCACCTTAGTTCCAAGTTTTCTTTGGAGTTCTTCGCTAAGACCTTTAATTAGGCGCAATGTGACGTTATTGTCCCCAACCTGCTCTTTCATCTTGGCATTTTCGACTGAAGTGACGCCTTTTGCCTTTAAATCCTGGACTATTTTTTCTAATTTTCGAACAGGTATTCTTTCATTTAGAACGCGCTTCGCCATTCCAAGTATTTGTACTTTATCCTCTAGAGCTAACAAGACCTTCGCATGGCCAACAGAAATTTCCTTTCTTCGAATCATATCCTTTGCTTCCACTGGAAGACCTAACAATCTTATGGCATTTGCGATTGTGGCTCGATCCTTACCTACCTTTTCAGAGACCTGCTGTTGTGAAAGCTGAAATTCCTCAATAAGCTTTGAGTAGGCGTCAGCCTCCTCAAGAGGATCTAAATCTTCTCGTTGAATGTTTTCTATGATTGCTAGTTCTAAGCTTTCCTTGTCTGTATAGGTCTTTATGAGAACTGGGACATCATGGAGTCCTGCTATTTGCGCAGCCCGCCATCGCCTTTCTCCTGCAACTATCTCAAATTTTGAGGGATGGGATGTCTTTCGCACAGTGATTGGCTGAAGAATTCCATTTGATTTGATTGATTGCGCAAGTTCCTCAAGACTTGTTTTTGAAAACTGCTGTCTCGGTTGAAATGCCCCGGGCTGCAGCTTATCAATGGCAACTTGCCAAACCTTACCCTCAGTTGCCATTGCCATTGCTGGTGGCTGTGACATTTGCTGCGGTAAAGGGGCCTGGCTTTCTTTCTTTTGGACTGGATTCTGGTCTGGCTGATGTCCACCAAGAAGGGACCCTAATCCCCTTCCTAGACTTTTTCTTTTGTTATCTTTATCGTTAGTAAGTTCAGGCATTTAGAGCTCCAGAATGAGATTTGTGTTTGCTTGATTCAGAGTGATCTTCACGCTCAACGGTTCGATGAATTACTTCTTTAGCAAGCTCCAAATATTTGATTGCTCCGATGGATTTTGGATCATAATCCAATATAGAAAGTCCATGACTAGGAGCCTCACTCAATCTCACATTTCGTGGGATCACCGCCTGAAACACTTTTTCACCAAAATGGTTTCTGATCTCTGTGACAACCTGATGGCTTAAATTGTTACGAGTATCAAACATCGTCAAAACGATTCCCTCAATGTGCAATTGAGGATTTAAGCTTTTCTTGATTAGTCCCGCCGTATTCAGCAACTGACTAAGACCTTCTAGAGCATAGTATTCACACTGAAGGGGAACCAAAAAACTGTCTGCTGCAGTGAGAGCATTCAATGTGAGTAGTCCTAAAGATGGCGGACAATCAATAATTATAAAATCATACTCATGACTAATCATTTGGATAGCCTGCTTAAGGCGGTACTCACGCTGATGAATATCCACAAGCTCAATTTCTGCCCCAACAAGATCAGGATTTGCGGGAGAAATAAAAAGATTTGAATTTTTTGTTTTTTGAGTAGTCTCACTCAGTGACATTTCAGCGATGAGTACCTGATAGGTATTAGCATCTTGGTATTCATGCCGCTTTAAGCCTAATCCACTTGAAGCATTCCCTTGTGGATCCATATCTATAATAAGGACTTTTTGACCCAATGAGGCTAAGGCAGAAGAAAGGTTGACTGAGGTCGTCGTTTTTCCGACACCCCCTTTTTGATTGGCAATACAAATTGTTTTGGCCATGAAACCCCCGATATAGAAATATTTTATCATTTTGATACAGATTCAACTCAAAACTTCAAATTGCTGTGTGCATCTTAAAAATTTCTTAGGTTTTGATTTGTTTCTGCCGATGTTCCACGTGGAACAATATGAAAAAGTTTATTTTTTCCCTCTTAGCTATGCTCTTTGTCTTTGGGTGCTCAAAGCCTGAGCCCAATCCAGAACTCAGAGATCCAATCTATCAGGATTTCCTAGCTCAGAAGGCTGCCACTGAAAAAGAGTTGACTGACACCATGGCCAAAATGACTGAGTATTCAACTGCTGCGAAACAAGCGCCACCTCAAACTGGTCAGTTTAAGCAGAATCAACGAAAATTAGATGAAATGGATAGGCGGGCTACGAAACTTGAGCAACAACTTCAATTCTGGGAGATCAGAATCGAAGAAAGAGTGGTTGCCAGTCGATTGAGTTACAACCATGCCTACGCACAAAAGACACCATGGCCTAACCAAACAGAGGTTGACTCCTACAAGGCAGAAAAGAAACTCCGACTAGCCAGAACCCAGTGGGATCAAAAGGAAAGAATTAGAACTCTCAAGCTGAGCTCTTCGTTAAAGAACAAAGCGAGCGAAAATATCAAAGGCGAGGAATAACCAAGGCGAATTCCTAAAATGTTCCACGTGGAACATTTACTTCTGAATTTTAGTCGTTTTCACAATCGCGAACTTAACCGGTCCAATTGGAAGCTTGTACTCACCAACAAGCGCTGGAGTCCAAACTGAGCACAGTTGCGTAGGAATCTCACCCACCTCCATGCTCCACTGTTCTCCTTTAAAGTGATAGAAAGAACCACCGGTCTTAAAACACTTTCTTGCCATGAGCATGGATTTCGAAACGTTGCCAAGGCCCCGCTCAATCCCAAATTCCACACTGTTCAATGGAAGGCTATCAATTGCCACATTTCGAATTTCAACATTTTTCAAATTTAGAAGCGTGACCACTCCGCGAAGAAATTCGCACTTCTTTCCATCGGAGTCCACAATGACAAACTTATGCCTTGGGGCAATGGCAGCCATCACCACTCCAGGAAAACCATTTCCACCGCCCAAATCAAATATTGTTGAGCCCTCGCTGATTTCCGCCAAAATCAAACGCCCACCACATATACTATCTGCAAAATGAATAACATCTGCCATCTGCAAAGTTTTTGGTGAAACCAAATTTGCGAATCTATTCGACTTACTTAGCTCATCATTAAAAATCTTAAACCCAACTCGAGCCAACTCGGGGAGATCAGGAAACCATTCATCAATCCGCCAATAAATTGACGGCCCAGCAACAGGAACTTCAGCCAACGGGACTCTCCTTAACTTGAGACACGGAGTGAGCTCTTAGAGAAATCATTATAGCTTGAATAGCGGATGGATTAACACCACTTATCCGCATCGCTTGGCCCAAAGTACGCGGTCTCACAATATTCAATTTATCAACCTCTTCGTTAGAAAGCCCACGAATCTTGGAATATTCAATAGAGTCTGGCAAGGTCAAACTTTCCATTCGTCGGGATTGTTCTATCAACTCAACCTGTCTCCTAATATAGCCAGAGTACTTCACCTCAATTTCAACAGACTCAAACACATTTGGATCCTCATCCACATCAAAGCCAAAGTCTTTAAGGTCAAAACACGAAATCTCGGGCCTGCGCAGCAACTCCTCGAATGAGCTAGATTTTAATAATACAGATGAGCGCTTCTTCAACAAAATCTCTTGGACCCCCGGCTTTGGAGTCAACCTGGTATTGCGAAGTTTCTCGGAAAACGCAGAACGGCGGCCTTGAATATTTAAAAGACCTAAACTCGCCTCATCCGAATGTAAACCGATCCGTTGTGAAGAGTCACATAACCTATCAATAGTATTGTCTTCTCTCAAAACTAGCCGGTGCTCAGCCCTGGATGTAAACATCCTATATGGCTCCCTTGTTCCTTTGGTCACCAAATCATCCACAAGCACTCCAATATACGCCTCATCCCGACCCAAAATAAACTCACTTCTCCCCAAAATCAAATTGGCTGCATTAATTCCGGCCACAAGCCCCTGTGCGGCAGCCTCCTCATATCCTGACGTCCCATTAATCTGTCCAGCAAGAAAAAGCCTCGGAATTGTCCTAGTCTCTAGTCTATGGAAAATCTGTGTAGGTTCAACAAAATCATACTCAACAGCATATCCGTAACGGACAACCTTAACATTCTCTAACCCAGGAATAGTCCGCAAAAAAGCATCCTGAACATCAGAAGGAAGACTAGTAGAAATACCCTGCAAATAAATTAAATTACTATCCAAACCCTCGGGCTCAAGAAAAGTCTGGTGAGAATCTCTATCTGCAAACCGCACAACTTTATCCTCAATACTTGGACAATAGCGAGGACCAACTCCCTCAATAACCCCGCAAAACATCGGAGACTTGTCCAGATTTTTCCTAATAATTTCGTGGGTTTCCTCTGTTGTTCTCGAGAGATAACAAGCAACTTGTTCAAGCCTAAATTCACCCTTAGAATGAACACTAAAAGGATAGAACTTGCTATCGCCGTATTGGGCCACAGTCATCGACCAATCAATGCTAGAATTCAAAAGACGAGCCGGTGTTCCTGTTTTAAGGCGTCGAACCACAAATCCATGTTCTCTCAATTGATCAGACAATCCAATACTGGCTTTGTCACCAAGACGCCCGCCAGGAACCTGTGTTAGCCCCATATGCATAACAGCATTCATAAACGTCCCCGTGGTGACAATCACACATTTTGCCCGAATCTCCGAGCCATCCTGTAGAACAACCCCACCACAAACGCTATTCTCTAAAATAAGTCTCTTTTAACTTCGCCCTCAAGAAGGCTCAAACCAGCTTGAGTCCTCAGCTTATTCGTCACAAAATCTGAATATTTCTTCTTATCACTCTGAACTCGGGTTCCGCGCACAGCAGGCCCCTTGGAAGAATTCAATCGCTTAAATTGAATGCAGGTTTCATCAGCGGCAAAGCCCATCAAACCGCCGAGAATATCAATCTCTCGAACCATATGCCCCTTGGCCAACCGCCAATCGAAGGATTACAGCTCATATACCCAATCCGAGATAGATTGGTTGTCACCAAAAGAGTTGAAAGCCCCAATTTTGACGTGGCCAAACAAGCTTCAACACCAGCATGTCCGCCTCCAACAACAATAACATCAAAATTCATCTCTCAACCCATCACTTCCCTAAACAAAATTCCTTAAACACTCGATCTAAAACATCATCATCGTAGCTTTTCCCAAGAACTCTTTGAACACATAACAATGCCTCTTTTAAGCTCAGAGCAATGAACTCCGCTCCGATTCCTCTCGAGAATTCTTCTCGACAAGCTAGCATAAAACCCATTGCCTTGTTAAGTTCTTCAAAATGTCTCACCTGGGAAATCACTGCCCCATAATCAATAGTTGGATTCCTCGAATAGGAGCAAATCCATTCTAATATCAGAGCCTTATCACTCTCCCTCAACACGCTAACCACATCAAACTTAAAGGTTCTACTTAACCCTAAGGAATGAATTTTTTGCATTTCTTCCCGCATCTTTTCCATAGGATTCTTGTCAGTCACCAGATCTGCCTTACTCCCGAGGACTATGACATTTTGTAGCCCACCAATTTTTTTTTCAAATTCAACCAAATCCTCAATTGAAATTCCAACGGACAAATCAAATACAAAAACAACCAAATCTGCTTCTAATGCCCTCGCCCTTGATCGACTAATTCCAATTCTTTCAACCTCATCAACCGCGTCTTCCTCAGTCCCGCCGTATCAATAAATGATAACTTTTGACCTCCGTATAACAACTCACCAACAACAACATCCCGAGTTGTCCCAGCGATTGGGGTCACAATCGCATGATCCTCCCCACACAAAAAATTCAACAAGCTGGATTTGCCTACGTTTGGACGCCCAACAAGGGCCACCCTAAAACCATCTTTAATGATCCTACCGTTCCTATAGCCTTCGACCATCTCCGCTAATTGATCACTCAAATAGGTGAGCTTCTGATTCAGTTCGCTCTCGGAAACAACTTCCAACCCTTCAGTCGAAAATCGATGCTTGCCTCTATATGGGCAAGGCACCAAACCATCAAGTCCTCCATTTTCGCAATTGATGCCGACAAGTGACCCTTCAATTGCCGAAGCGCCAAGCTTCTGGCGGCTTGAGACTGACTCTCAATTAAAGAAAGAACACTCTCGGCCTGAACCAGATCTAATTTCCCATTCATAAAGGCGCGATAAGTGAACTCTCCGCGCTCCGAAGCCCTTGCCCCACCCAAAATCAACTGCGAAAGAATTGTCTCGCAAATCAGTGGATTCCCATGACAAGAAATTTCCACAACCTCTTCGCCAGTAAAGGATTGCCCTTCACGAAAAAAAGTCACCAAAACTTGATCAATAAATTCAACAAACTTCAAATCGAAAAGAGAGGCTAAATAGACTCGATGAGACTCAGGAATTTCAGGTAAGCCTTTCGATATTTTTCTAACAATCCCATAGGCTTGGGTTCCGCTCACACGAATAACAGAAATTCCTCCAAACCCGCTAGGCGTAGAGACCGCACAAATCGTCTGCCGATCTCCAGCCAAATATCCATTCTACTCTTGTATTACGGCCGCATCCTCGGCAGAGTCCCGTAGTTTTAGCAGGGTAAATTTTATTTTTTTATACAAACCATCCCCTAAAGAACGACTCTTAACTCGTGGATCCTTCGCCAAATATTGATGGACAACTTTTCGATCTTTTGGTGGAAGTGCGCGATAGTAAACAGATTTTCCTTCAGCAATCGCAATAACTTTGAGGCTTTCGGCTCGCTCAATCAATGCAGCATCAGACTCTTCGCGGTAACCACCACAATCAACGCTAACATTAGTACGATCCTCGGGAAAACGATGCTGAACCACTCGCTTAATCAGCAACTGAAGGGAATCCAACATCATTCCCTTTTTCTCCTTCAACAGCTCTTCATCCTGTCCAAAAAGCTCGACAGCCAACGTCGTTTCTCCACGTTCATCCTTCTTAGTGGTCACTTCGTAGGTCATCTCGAAACCGCCACGTTCGATAATTCCCTCAAGTGTATCCTTCACCAAATCTTCAATTTCATTGTCCGGCTCTTTTTTCCCGCCAAATAACTTCTTCAAAAAGCTCATGTTCTCTCCTTCAAACTCATTAGAAAATAAAAAAAACTACCCCTCAGATTTCTTATCTCTCAACATATACCACTGCTGAGTGATACCAAACAACGCACTCACAAACATATAAAGAGTTAATCCACTAGGCAATTGGAGCATAAAAAACGTAAATATCAAGGGAAGAAAAGCCATAATCTTGGCCTGAGCTGGGTCCATATTGGTTGGAGTCATCTTCTGCTGTACGTACATTGTTATACCCATTAAAACTGGCAATACATAAAATCTATCGTGATGACTCAAATCATTGATCCACCCAAAAAATGGGGATTGATAGAGCTCAATACTTGACCCAATGACTCGGTAAAGAGCAAAAAATATTGGAATTTGTAAAAGCATCGGCAAGCAGCCACCCAAAGGATTTGCCTTATTTTCTTTCATCAACGCCATAATTTCTTGATTCATGCGGACTGGATCGTCCTTAAACTTCTCGCGAACAGAGGTCATTAGTGGCTGAATTTTTTGCATCGCCTTCATGGATTTCATCGACATAATATTAAACGGAAGGACTAAAAGACGAACAAGAAGGGTCAGCAATATAATGGCGATGCCCCAATTTCTCACAATCTCAAAAAAATATTTCATCACGTAAAGCAAAGGCGTAGCAATAAACTCGAACATTCCGAAATCAATGACCTTAGCAAACTCCGCATTAGCAGACTTCAAAATATCTATAGATTTCGGTCCAACATAAAAAATCTGCTCAAACTTATAAGAGTCTTGAATAGTTGCTGGATGATAAACAACTTCTGCTATGGCTGATTTTTGTGCCGTACTTGAAGCTAAATTCGCATCAGGAAGAATATCTGACTTATCCAAAAAGGCCGTCGTAAAATACTGAGAACTCAACGCGACAAGCGACGCTCCAGTTATTTCCTTTCTCACATCCTCCTTTGCCGCGCTGAAATTGATTGTCTCATTTTTCCCCCCAAACCCCACAAAAAAATCTTGGTGCTCATAGGAAGGAAATAAAAAAGACGTGGACGGCTTAACTGTTATTTTTTCAGGCAAATAAAAACGCACACCCTTCAAAATTTCATCGGTCGCTTTAGTGATTGTTGTTATGCTACTAAATGAATAACTTTTTTTATCAAACTTCATTTCCCTCTGAATAATAGTTGAACCAAAAGAAGCTTCTCCCACAAATTTCCCATCACCCAGGGCTTTTAAGTCGAAGTCCAAAGGTTGCGCCAAGGCGCCCAATCGCACTTCAAAAATTCTCTTTTCATCGGATTGGCCAAGTTTAATCTTGTTTTTTTCCTTGTCTGTATACCCATTGAGAACAATATCCTTAAGACCCATTCCTCGACTAGAAACTGAAAAGCTCAGAGTCTCAGACTCAAAACGGACTTCACTTTCCGGTCTAACCAATCCCCCAGATTTTTGTTCCTGACTCCCACCAATAACAGCTTGTTTAGCTAAATTGCTCCCTGTAGTTGCTTCGGTGTTATTAGTCTGTGAATCTGCTCCCGGATTTTGGCCTACGGTCGTTGCTGGTGCGCTCTGCTTATTTCCATAGTTTGGATATTTCGTTGTTAGGTATTTGTTCCATCCAAAAATATCAAAAGCAAATCAAAGATCACAGAAATGGAAGTACGACGATCCATCTCCAGGGACTTCCTTATTTCATCACGGGCACTGGGTCGAAGCCATAAGCACCTCCGGGTCTACATTTTAAAATTCTAGCAATTATTAGGAAACAGGCTCTTGACGGCGCCAAGGTATTTATAGCTTCAGCCGCATATGCTGAACAGGATGGTTCAAATCTACAGGATCCACCCAAAAAAGTTGTACCAAACGAACGATAAACGCCAACCAATCCAATTAGCAGAATTCTCTCAACTTTTACCAATCCGGACCCAGCCCTTCTCAAGGCCTTCCTTAAAAACACCATAAGTAAGTTTCTTGTAAAATTCATTCGGCATTGGTTTGAAAATAATGTTGAGATCGCCATTAAAACTGTCGCCTTCTTTTTGAAAACTGCGAATAAGGTCCCGAGACCACCTTTTGAGTCGATTCCTAACTACTGCTGAGCCCACTTTGCGACTCGCGGTAAAACCAACTCTCAACTTTTGATGAGACTTTTGATAATTAAAAAGCAGCCACTGGGTTGCCCACAGTCTGCGACCAGAGCTTCTGAGGGCTAAGAAATCGGAATTCCTCTTGAGGGATTCAAATTTCTTACTTTCCACTCACAGTCACAGCCAAACGCTTGCGGCCCTTAGCTCGGCGTCTAGAAATAACGTCCTGACCTGACTTAGTGGCCATTCTTGCCCTAAAGCCATGAGTTCCCTTTCGACGACGATTGCTTGGCTGATATGTACGCTTCATACTGAATTCTCCCCAATACCTAAAATAATGAAAACCCACTGCTTCAAAAACCAAAAAATTATTGTGGGTCGTGACGCCACGGGAATTAATCACAATGCGGCAATAAGGTCAACTGTTGAAAACTCAAGCATCGACTGCTAAAAACTCTCCCACTGTCTAAGTCGAAACGTCTCTCATTCCTAGACTGAACATTGAGAGTGTGCATAAAGTATTTATCTGAATTTTTTCTAAGGTATGGTGCGTTGCGTGAATTTGAATTCATCCTTTTGGCAGCAAATTAAAGAGCAAATGAAAAGCAGGAATAGTAACAATAAGTTACTTAGCACCTGGTTGGATCCAATTGAATATGTGGAGACCTTAAATGATTCGCAACGGCCCCGAATCAAACTTGGCGTCCCCAATGCTCTTCACCAATATTTTGTTGTGGAAAACCTTCAAGATAAGATTTTATCTGAAATATCAGATACTTATAAATCGCCTTTTGATCTTGAGATTATTGTCACAGGCCCTCGAGGTGGAACTCCAAACCGTGAACAAACCCCATTAGTTGAAGAGCCCCCTCCTGCGCCACCGCCAAGACACACGCAGGCACAACCAAAAGAAGTCAGATCATTGACTCATGAGTCGCTAAATCCCGACCATACCTTTTCAACCTTTGTAGTTGGAAAGAATTCTGAGTTTGCTCATGCTGCCTGTTATAATGTTGCCAAAAACCCAGGAGCTGAGGATTACAACCCCCTCTATATATATGGACCGGTTGGAATGGGTAAAACCCACCTCCTACACTCAGCCGGAAATTTTATTCGTGAACATTTTCCACACTTAAAGGTCATTTATATATCTGCAGAGCGGTTTATGAATGAATGTATCTCGGCGCTAAGACATCAACAGATGGAAAAATTTCGGCAAAAGTTTAGAGAAAATTCAGACATTCTGCTTGTCGATGACGTTCAATATATCGGCAAGGGTGAGGCGACGCAGGAGGAATTTTTTCACACAATCAATCTCTTTATCGAGCGACGAAAACAAGTTATCCTTGCTGGCGACAGAATGCCAAAAGATATCATGAACTTAGAGGATCGCAACAGAACTCGATTGGAACGCGGTCTAATCGCTGATATCACAATGCCAGACTTAGAAACAAGAATTGCAATTCTTAGATATAAGGCCGAAAAATTTGGAATCAAAATTCCTGAAGAAGTTGCTAACTATATTGCTAGGATTTCTAAACGCTCAATTAGAGAACTTGAGGGCAATCTTAAGAAGGTAAAAATGTTTTCAGAACTTCAAGGACTGGAGATAAGCTATGATTTGGTTAAGCGAATCCTCATTAATCATGAAACTCAAACAACAATAAGCATTGAAGAGGTTCAGCGAATTGTCGCAGAACATTATAAAATTAGGGTAACCGATCTAAAAGCAAGCACTCGAGCTAAGCCCATTGTCGTCCCCCGTCAAATCTCCATGCATCTAATTAAAAAATATCTCGACAAATCACTTGTCGATATTGGACGAGCTTTTGGAGGCAAGGATCATACAACCGTTATGAACGCTCTTTCCAGAATTGAACATCTACAGACAACAGACCAAGAAATAGCTAATGATATTCAAGAATTAGAATCCAAGATCCACAATATCACAGGTATGTAGATGTGGATTATTGGTAAGTATGTGGATAAGTCTGCTTATAACGATGTGGATCCAGAAAGGCTCCTTTCATACAGTTTCTCACGAATATTTATACAAGGGTTAGGGGCGTGTTATTTAATTGTGTTTACAATAGGTTAACTGGTTTGATAGGTTTTCCACGTCCCTACGACGACGTCGTTATATTTATATATATAGTATACTTAATACAAGGCCTTCAAAAGAAAGAGAAAACTCAATAGGGTGAATTAATGAAACTTGAAATTGAAAAGAAGGATCTTCTCAACTTAATTGGTAAAACGCAGAATATTGTAGATAAGCGTAATACTATGCCGGTCCTTGTTAATATCCTACTTGAAGCCACTGGAGACAGGCTTAAAGTTATGGCGACCGATCTTGAAGTGAGCTTGACTGACCTTGTTCCTGCAAAAATAGCTCAAGAAGGAAAAGTCGGTGTTTCAGCCAAGAGCCTGTTTGAAATTACCAGAAAATTGTCAGATGGACCTATTAGTCTTTCAAAAAAAGAAAATAACTGGTTAGAAATTAAACAGGGTAAATACCTTTCAAAAATTGTTGGGATAGGTCACGAAGAATATCCTGTTTTTCCAGATTACAAACCACAAACTTCTATGAAAATTGATGCTTCTGTTTTTAGGGACATGATTGATAAAACCATTTATAGCGTATCGACTGATGAAACGAGATACCATCTAAACGGCGTATATTTCGAGTTATCAACGACCTTGAAAATGATTGCAACAGATGGCCATAGAATGAGTCTGGTAACAAAAAATGTATTAGATCTACCTACAAATCAAACACAAGGCGCAATTATTCCAAGAAAAGGCCTTCATGAAATAAATAAAATTATTGAAGGTGCTGACGGAGAAATTCGATTTTCAATCGAGGGTTCACAATTTCTTATTTTTTATAAATCCATGACACTTATGATCCGACTCATCGAAGGTAGATATCCAGATTATACAAAATTTATTCCAACTAATTTACCAACTAAATTGAAGATAAACACAGAAGCTTTTCTGAACTGCATAGAAAGGGTATCGCTTTTGGCAAATCAAAAATCAAAAGCAGTTCTTCTGACTTTTTGAGTGGAAAATTAGAAATTTCTTCAAATAACCCTGAACTTGGTGACGCCAAAGAAGAATTGGAAATTACCTATGAAGGTCCAATCCTAAAAATTGGTTTTAATGCAAAATATTTTACAGATATTCTTACTAATATAAAAAATGAGTTTATTGATTTCGAATTGAAGGATCAATCTTCCCCCTCACTGATTCGGCCTCATAATGATCTCAGTTATAGCTGTGTATTAATGCCAATGAGAATTTAGTGAGGCATTTGGATCTCGAAATTTTTAATTTTAGAAATTTTGAAAAACTAAAATTAGAATTTAGCCAAGGACTAAATATTTTTATAGGAAGTAACGGTCAGGGAAAAACAAATCTCTTAGAGGCTTTATATCTTACAACCCAAGGACATTCCTTTCGGCCCGCAGAAACACCAATGTTTATTAGGCACGATAAGGAACAGTCAATTCTTAGATCTCATATTCTAAAATGAAACTGCTCATAATTCTCTTGATTTTCTTGTTCAGCTAAACATTTCAAAGAGTGGAAAGCAGTATAACGTTAACGAGAAGAAAATTTCATCTAGCGACCTAAAACGAAAATTAGCCTGTGTCGTTTTTAGTCCAGAAAGTCTCGCTATAATTAAATCGTCTGCCGAAGAACGAAGAAATTTGGTTGATGAACTGATTGTGACAATCGACCCCAAACAGTTACAAATGATCAATGATTTTAAAAAAGCACTAAAAACTAGGAATAAAATTTTAAAAGATTTTCTCAAAGGGCAAAGTACTAAAAAGCAAGCGCTTGATCTTCTTGAAAGCATCAATCCCATTTTTTTGAAGCTTTGCATTACGTTGACTGAGATGAGAATCAAAGCAATTAGAAATATTCGACTGGATTTTAATACCGCTATGCGAAATATCTCAAAAGATCAAAATGTGGATATCTCCGTGGAATACCAGGCATTCGAGCGAAACATACTGGATCTTGAGTTCACGGTTTTTCGAGATTTGCACGTTCAAAGGCTCCAGGAACTTAGAGAGGCAGAACTAGCTTCTGGAATTAGCCTCGTTGGACCCCATAAACACGAAATTGTCTTCTTGATGAATCGGAAAGATTCAAGGTTTTTTTGTTCGCAGGGGCAGCAAAGAGCCATCATATTATCTTTCAAAATGGCTCAGATCGTGTATCATAGAAAAACTCACGGAGAGTATCCGGTGCTGATGCTCGATGATGTTCTTTCTGAACTTGATGATCAAAAGAGAAATGCATTGATTGCGTTTCTTCACGACATTAAAACTCAGATATTCATCACATCTACAGATCTAAATCTTTCCGATTCATTTCGACTCGAGGGAAGTTCTGTGATCGGTATTGAACGTGGGCAAATTCTGAATCTAAAAAACTGAGGATATCTGTGTCTGAAGAAAATTTACCGATCGTTGAACCGAATGCCTATTCCGCCGACTCCATTCAAGTTTTAGAAGGCCTAGAAGCCGTCCGTAAACGACCAGGAATGTATATTGGTGATACTGGGTTTAGAGGATATCACCACCTCGTTTACGAAGTTGTGGATAATTCTGTGGATGAAGCCTTAGCCGGTCATTGTAAAAAAATTACTATTACCATTAACACAGATGAATCGATAACAGTCGAAGATGATGGCCGCGGAATTCCTGTTTCCATGCATAAGAACGGCAAATCAGCTTTGGAAATAGTTATGACTGTTCTCCATGCCGGTGGAAAGTTCGATGGAGGAAGTTATAAAGTCTCTGGCGGTCTTCATGGGGTTGGAGCCTCGGTCGTCAATGCACTATCCTCCCGTTGCCAGGTGGAAGTTTTTAGAGACGGTTATGTTTGGTCCCAAACATACGAAAAAGGTATTCCAGCAGGAAATGTTGAGAGAGGCGCTTCAACTGATAAAAATGGAACAAAGACCACCTTTAAGCCAGACCGTGAAATTTTTAAAGATGAATCGATTGCCTTTGATTTCAATTATCTTGCGAACAGAATTCGGGAACTTGCCTTTCTAAACGCCGGTCTTCATATAACCATGCTGGATGAGAGAAATGGTAAGAAACAAGATTTTCAATACGGCAACGGGATAGCTGAGTTTGTCGCCTATATGAATCAGTCGAAAAAAGCGATTCATAATGAAGTTATATTTTTTAAAGGCGAACGAGAATCTGTAGAAATCGAAATTGCAATGCAATGGAACGATTCCTATTCGGAATCGATTTTTACATACTGTAATAATATTAATACAATCGAAGGTGGAACCCACTTAATGGGTTTTAGATCAGCCTTAACTAGAACAACTAATTCCTATGCAACTCAGAAGAATTTTTTAAAGGACCTCAAAGAAAATCTTGAAGGTGAAGATATTCGCGAGGGATTAGCCGCAGTTATTTCGATTAAGGTGCGGGAGCCACAATTTGAAGGTCAGACCAAGACAAAGCTTGGAAATACTGAAGTTAAGGGAATTGTCGAATCTCTGATTAATGAAAAACTTGCGGATTGGTTTGACCGAAATCCTAATCCATCAAAAACCATTATCATGAAGTGTGTTGATTCCGCGAGAGCGCGAGAAGCTGCCCGAAAAGCCAGGGAATTAACTCGTCGTAAAACCGCCTTGGATGGGGGTTCTCTGCCAGGTAAGATGGCGGATTGCCAAGAACGAGATCCCGCCCTCTGTGAGCTTTATTTGGTCGAGGGAGATTCTGCGGGGGGCTCTGCTAAGATGGCGAGAGATCGAAAAACTCAAGCTGTCCTTCCATTGAAGGGAAAAATTTTAAACGTTGAAAAAGCTCGATTTGACAAAATGCTTTCTAATGAAGAGATCAAAATGATGATTTCTGCGTTGGGAACTGGAATCGGAAAAGACAATATCAATGTGGATAAAATCAGGTACCATAAAATTATTATTATGACGGATGCCGATGTTGATGGAAGCCATATTAGAACGCTTTTGTTAACGTTTTTCTATCGCCAAATGCCAGAAGTTATTCAAAGAGGCTATATTTATATAGCTCAACCACCTTTGTATAGAGCCAAGAAAGGTCAGAGTGAAGTTTACCTTAAAGATGAAATTGCTTTGACTGAGTATTTGTTAAATACGGGTCTTAACGCTTTCAAATTGTCAGGAAAACAAAATTCAACCGAAGCTGAAGTTCGAAAAATGGTCCTTCAAATTCAAAAATTTTACCAACTACTCAGAGTGTCTTCAAAAAATATGATTCAGATGTTTTGTATTACTTATTGACTAAGGTTCCTGATCTTGAAGAAACACTTAAATCTGAAAGTCGATTCAAAGAGGCTCTTGCGGATCTGCAGGCTTGGATTTCAAGTCAACCTTCCCTTGGGGTGACTGAGCTTAGATCAGAGGTTGTGATAGATGGCCAAGGGTTTGCCGAGTGCTGAAGTTTTTTCCGTCAGGTATGCTGACAAAAAGACGACAAAGTTTTCAATTGATTCTCTCAGGGCCTCCGAAATAATTGAGCTTCGTAATCTTTGGGCCTCCATTCAGTCTGTGTCGGTCTTGCCAATTAATATTACTTTTCAGCATGAAGAACTCTCTTTTGAGACTTATATTGAGTTTTTTGAACACATTATGGCGTCGACCAAGAAGGGTATATACATTCAACGGTATAAGGGTCTCGGAGAGATGAATCCAGATCAACTTTGGACCACCACTCTTAATCCTGAGAACAGACACCTTCTTCGTGTGACGGTCGATGATGCACTTGCTGCAGATGAGACATTTAGTATTTTGATGGGTGAACAAGTTGAACCCAGAAAACAATTTATCAACGACAACGCTTTGCTAGCTCGTACTCTCGATGTCTAGATAACTTAGGATAGTGATTTATGGAAAAACCAGAACAAGGAATTACATTACGCGATATCAACAAAGAAATGCGGGAAGCATATCTTCAGTATTCTATGTCAGTGATTGTCGGGCGGGCACTTCCGGACGTTCGAGATGGACTGAAGCCTGTACATAGAAGGGTCCTATTTGCTCAGCACGAGCTCTCTAATACGCACGACAAGCCTTATAAAAAATCTGCTCGTGTGGTCGGAGATGTCATAGGTAAATATCATCCACATGGTGATACGGCTGTGTATGATACAATGGTTCGAATGGCTCAAGATTTTTCCTTAAGGTATCCTCTCATTGATGGGCAAGGAAATTTTGGTTCTATAGATGGGGACTCACCCGCGGCCCAAAGGTATACTGAAGTTAGAATGACTAGGCTGGCAGAGGAGATCCTGTCAGATCTAGAAAAAGATACTGTCGCTTTTGGACCGAACTATGATGATAGCCTTCAAATTCCACTGATTTTGCCGGCAAAGTTTCCGAATCTTTTAGTCAACGGGTCTACCGGTATAGCGGTCGGGATGGCGACCAATATTCCTCCACATAATTTGGGGGAAGTAATTAGCGGTTGTATTCATCTCATTAATAATCCGGATTGTTCAATTGACAGTTTGATTGAATTAATACCTGGACCAGACTTTCCAACGGCTGGAATCATTGCTGGCAAAGAAGGTATTTTACAGGCCTACAAAAAAGGTCGCGGAATTATTACCTTAAAGGCAGTCACTGAGGTCGTTCACGTTAAAGATCATGAAGAAATTATTGTCACTGAAATTCCTTACCAGGTTAATAAGGCGAAGTTGATTGAAAGTATCGCTGATTTGGTCCGAGATAAGCAAATTGAAGGCATTTCTGACGTTCGTGATGAGTCCTCTCGCGAAGGTATGCGAATTGTTATTATTTTGAAGCGTGGAGAGAGCGGAACTATTGTTCTGAATCGACTTTTTAAATTCACTCAAATGCAAACCAGTTACGGCATAATTATGCTGGCTTTGGATTCAAAAAACCAACCAGTGGTTTTTAATCTTAAGGAAATGCTTGAAGCCTTTGTTGATCATCGTCGGGATGTTGTAACCAAGCGATGCATTTTTGACCTTAAAAAAGCTCAAGAGAAAGCTCATATTTTAGAAGGATTGAAGAAGGCATTAGAAAATATTGATGAAGTTATTGCGACAATCAAAGCCTCTCGTGAAGCAAATATTGCCAGGGAAGCTCTGATTGAGAAATTCAGTTTTAGTGAGCGTCAAGCTCAAGCTATTTTGGAAATGCGTTTACAGAGATTAACGGGCTTAGAGCGTGGAAAAATTCTCGACGAGCTCGCTGAACTTGTAAAACAAATTGATTGGCTCAAATTTGTATTAGCAGACGTTAAGGAAATTTTTAAAATCATTGTGAATGAACTTGAGGAAATTAAGAAGAAATATGCGGATCCACGTCGAACTGAACTCACCGGGGATTTGTCCGACTTAGAGGACGAAGACCTTATGGTTGACGAGGCCATGGTTGTGACCGTCACAAATACAGGATACATCAAGAGAATTCCAATGGATGAGTATCGGGTTCAAAAGCGTGGCGGCAAAGGCTTAAAGGGAATGGAAACCCATGAGCTTGATTGCGTAAATAATATTTTTATTGCTAGTACGAAGACTCTCCTTTTGGTTTTCACTGACAAGGGAAAAGTCTACTGGGTGAAGGTCCATCGTCTTCCTCTTGGAAACAGGTATTCTAAAGGAAAAGCGATTGCCAATGTTGTTCAGTTGAGCAACAACGAAAAAGTCCGGGCAATTCTACCGGTTGAGGAATTTAGTGAAAATAAATTCGTTGTTATGATTACTGAAAAAGGAATCATTAAGAAAACTCCGCTGAATGCTTTTTCAAATCAGAGGACCGCTGGAATTATCGCTCTGACCACTGATCTTGATGATGTTGTTATCGATGCGAAAATTAGCGACGGATCCAGTCATATTTTCTTAGCAACCAAAGAGGGTATGTCGATTCGTTTCAATGAAGAAGATGTGAGACCCATGGGCCGTTCTGCTCGGGGAGTCAAAGGAATGACCCTATCTAAGGGTGACCTTGTAGTTGGAATGGAAATTATTGAGCGTGACACACCGAAGACTATCCTCATCGTCACTTCCAGAGGCTATGGAAAGAGATCTGCAGTCGATGAATATCGAATTCAGAGTCGGGGAGGGGTCGGCGTGATCACTCAAAAGACAACTGATAGGGTTGGTATTGTTGTCGGAACCAAACTAGTTGGTACCGATCAAGAACTTATTGTTTCAACTGATCAAGGACAAATTATCAGAATTAAAGTCTCAGACATTTCTATTATCGGTCGAAATACAGAGGGCGTCCGAGTTATTGCTTTGGATGATAAAAATGAGTCTGTGTCAAGTTTGGCCGCAATCGATGATGAAGATAAGGCTGAGAGGTCACTCACTAGAGGCTAATGCAAACGAAGTGGATTTTTCTGATCAGTAAATTCGGAAGTACATTTCTGGTTTTGCTTTGTATTTTCACTGGTTGCACCTCTCAAGAGGGGCGAATTTTTCAAGAAGCTATGACTCAAATGAATGAGGGTTCCTTTAAACAGGCAATTGTTGAGTTTGAAAAGGTTGTCAAAAGGACTCCTGATTCAACTCTAGGAGTAAAGGCTGCCAAAGAAGGGGCACGATTATCCCTTTATGAGATGAAAGATTTTGGAAAAGCTCTAGAATTCTTAAAACTCGTTATTTTGTATTCGAAGGATCCTGCGGACAGGGTGCAGTCTCAAAAACAGTTGGCGGGTATTTATTTTGATAATCTGCAGAATTATAGAATGGCAATTAGGGAATATACAAAACTCTTGCAACTGATTTTTTCACCGGCTGAACAAGCGCAGTACCGAATTATCCTGGCCCGAAGTTATTTTTACCTGGGTGAGTTCAATCAATCTGAGGCAGAAATTAAAGAGGTTCTCAAGGCTAACATTGATCCTGGATTGGCTTTTTCCGCAATTGTTTTACAAGGTAACATTAAGGTCGAACAGAAGGCTTTTGCTGCGGCAGCTGAGATCTACAAAAAATTAATCGCCGACCACCCAGAAAGAGCTCTTCAGGAGAATATCCACTTAAGTTTGGCGGTCTGCTATGAGGAGAGTAGGGACTTTGCTAATGCAATCAAGATTCTTGAATCACTCAGAGGTAAATACAGTGTTCCGGAATATGTGGAGCTTCGCATTAAGCGAGTTCAAGAGAGGCAGAGGAATTTACCTGGCGCGCGTGGATATCGGAAATGAATAAATATTTGGTATTTGTGGGAATTGGCTTTGAGTTGCTAGGAATTGTTGGAGTTGGACTTTGGATTTCTTCTGAACTTGAAAGCAGATATCAGAGCAAGGGCTTAATCACTGTAGGCATTTTGTTAGTTTGCCTCATTTCATGGCTGATTCATCTGGTTCTGTTGATGAAAAAAGTAATGGGTCCTAAAAATGGTCATTAGATCCATTTTGGGAATAGTCCTTTTTCAACTGATTCTTACGGCAGGCCTCGCCTTAATCTTTGGGCTAGACTCGGCGCAGAATTTGGTCGCCTTAAGTTTGGGAAGTTTTGTTTCTTGTTTTAATTTTTTAGCCCTCATTGTTTTCTATGTTTTTGTTTTTCAGAAAAAAAGAGTTGCCCAGGAATCTCCATTGTTGTAATCAAGTATGCGATTTTAGGATTCTTATTGTGGTACTTTTTAACTCAGGCAGCGCTTCCACAAGGTGCTTTTTTGGGTGGAATAGTATTAAATCCGACTGCAATCATCCTTTATGCACTGTTTAAGGCAAAATCCTTGAGTGGCAATTTGGCGTCAAAGAGGTAAAAGGGCTGAACAGGCAAAATGAGTTGGTTCGGCCGGGCTCAACAGATGCAGAGGTCAAATGTCTTTCAATTGGTTTCAATTGGTTCCAGGTGTAGTTGGGCCTGAAGGGGATTATACCCACGTTGCGACTTTGACGGCAACGGTGGCGGCGAGTGTAGTCCTTGGAAGTATTGCGAGAAATCAACTAAAAACAGGTGAGGATGCGGCAAAGCCAACAGATAGATTTTCAATTCGTGGAATTTTCGAGATCATCACTGACTTTGTCTCTAAACTAGCTCATCAAGTTATAGGTCATCATTATCAGCCATACGTTCCGTTTTTTTCGGCGATGTTCTTTTTTATCTTGTTCAATAATTTGGTTGGAATATTGCCTGGAATGACGCCTGCAACTGAAAATATCAATACGACTTTCGCCTTCGGTATTTTTTCTTTTATGACTTACAATTTTATTGGATTAAAAAAGGGTGGAACTCATTATTTAGCACACTTTTTAGGACCTATCTGGTGGTTAGCGCCTTTGATGTTGATCATTGAGTTGATTTCCCACATGATCCGGCCACTAACACTCGGAATGCGTATGGCGAACGTCTTGACTGGTGACCATACGGCCTTGATGGTTTTCTTGGATTTAGTTCCATTTTTGGTTCCAATTCCACTCTATGCATTGAGTTTGATTGTTGCTTTTATTCAGGCCTTTGTATTTACATTGCTATCAATGGTCTATGTGTCACTAGCTACGGCAAGCGATCATTGATGAGATTTTTTTAAAGAGTTCAACCGAAGACAAAGATGATTAAAAATTTAAATAAAAAATTCTTAAATGAAAACTACATTAATAAAAACTAAAGGAGAAACATTTCGATGAAACAAATGAACAAAGTTCTGTTTGTAATGATGGGATTAATGATGACTGTAGCAGCGCAAGCTCAAGAGCATGCTGCAGCAGCAAGTGAAGGTAGCGCTCGTGGAATGACGGCAATGGCTGCGGCAATTGCTATTGGCCTCGCTGTTTTGGGTGGAACAACAGGACAAGCAAAGACAGCTGCTGCATACCTAGAAGGAATTTCAAGAAATCCTTCTGCACAAGACAAAATGTTTGTTCCAATGATTCTCGGACTAGCGCTGATCGAGTCCCTTGTTCTTTTTGCGTTCGTTATAGCATTCTTGGTTAAGTAAAAACAGTAAGGCAGCCCTGGGATCTAAGGTTTTCCTATCTCAGGGCGGTTCACCGCTATGTTTATACCTGCCTCCTTCATAGATGACGAACTTCATTTCAACTAACTGTTCTAAGCATGCGGCCACAGTCGATGGTGGGAGATGAAGTCGCTCCGCAATCTTTTCTGATGTTTGCATCTCAGGAATGCTTGTAATGTAATGAATTGCAGACCAAATCCATGAGGAATAATAGGTGATATGATTCTCGCCAGTGGTTTTAGGTGTATTGATTCGTTCGGTGATTTTCATTTGCTGACTACGAATTTGCTCTAAGCGACTCTTTATTTCAGCTCTCAATTCAAGTGTTGAGCACCGCTCTAGATCTACTAAAAGACGAAAATATTCAGATTCGCCGCGATTGAATCCGAAGAAACGAGCAAGTGCAAAAGCTTGATCTGGAGTTAACTGAATATGTGAGCTCAAAACTTGAGACAAGTAGGACCTCTGACAGCCTGCGAACTTTGCAAGTTTAGCCATAAAACCCCTTTTGGGTTTAGCCTCAGCAATTCGATCCCTAAGAAAAGTCTTATAATCATAATACGTTACAACCATCGTTCATAAATTATACCACAAATGACTAAAAATTAATAACATATATATTGCGCCGCGTTAATATTCCATATAAAGTGCATTTTATGAAACACAAGATCTCAATACTTTTCAGCCTTTTCCTCTTCAATCTGCTTCCCTTGCAGACAATGGCCGAAGGGCCAATCGGCAGCACCGGCGGGAATATCTGCAAAACAGGCCACAAAACTGTCCTGTTGGATTTTGATGGATTGGAATCAAAAATACTGGATTTTGACAGTCCTGGTGAACAAATGAAGTTCGAACCGAAGTATCAGAAAGCGGGTTTTAAGCCTGCTCCAGTTTATAGCGGAAGGATCAAGCAGAAGATCGATGAAATACTAGATCGTCATAACAACCATGATCTTATTAGGGTACTGAAAACAGCTCTAAATGCTTTGGTCATATTTGGAGTGCCAAAGTTGTTTACGAAACCTCTAGGAGCCGACTTTTCTCGCGCGGTGAATTGCAATCAGAATAATACTCATGTGGTTATGGGTTATCTAAACTCAATGGTATTTATCTCCATACCAGCTTGGAATGAGTTAAGTTTGATGACCCAAGCGGGACTCCTCGTCCATGAAGGAGTCAGAACTCTGCAAAAGATTTACCCATTAAATCTGGATGATAGAGCTCTTCAAGAGTTTACCGCCGCACTCTTTGCTGATGATCCAAAAAAGTTCACGTCGCTTCTTGGGGCTGTTTATGAACTTAATAGTCGAGAGTTGAAAACATTGAATAATCAGTTTCGCAAATATGCGAAACACCTAGTAGCGACTCGCAGAATGCCACATTCTTGGGTTGCGGCCCTGATCGATCACCTGAGTCAATCAAGTGAAATTCAAGAGGCTTTTCTAATGAAATTAGCAGGATCATTTGATTCGCCACTGACTTCAGATGAAATTGATGAGATATCACGCCTCCATTTCGCCATTCGCTCTAATCAATCACTTATAAATGTTAGACTAAACACTTTGAGTCTGTTTTTAGTATGGATGGTAGGCGTAAGAACAGAATTATACGAAGGATTGGAAGACTTTGCAATAGCTCCAGAGCAAAGCCTTGGTTCATTTGATGAACAAAAGTTTAGGAACAAGCAACTAGACGACATACGCGCTCAGGTTAACAGCTTTAAATAAATAAAAAACTAATGACATTCAAATTCGTCGCGGCTCCGAGACGCAATGGATTTGTGTGTCTAAACCCTAACAAGGAGATATTTATGAGGAAAGTTTTATTTTTAATCTTGATTTTATCAGCGAGAATTTCTTTCGCGGACAGCGACATTGATTTTGCAGAAGCCCACGCCCAAGCTCGTAGCATTAAGCAGAATGCTCTTGCTATGGCAATTGTTTGTGTCATGGATGGGGTTGATTGCCCAAAAAAGCATCAAAGGGAAAAGAAGTTGGCTATGTATAACTTGTTAATGCAAGAAGCTCAAAAGATCATCGGTGATTCAAAATCGACCTTTACTCAGCTTGATGATGCTCAGAAAATAGTTGATTATGCGACAGCCTTCATCAACGGAGGATTGTGAGCGGTAGCCATTAACAATCACCAGAAGTTGCCTAGCGGCGCCCACCACAAGGAAAACAAACGCCACTCTCTCGAAATGGCGCGGATTTTTAAGTGAAAGAATCATTAATTTGATCGGTTCAGGAATTTGAATTATTCTTGCAATAGTTGCTAAATTTCAAATTCTGACAAACTACTTTGAATTGTAGAAACTGATATCCTTGAGTGTCCCTGAAGGGACCACTCAATCCGGTGAGTCTATGATTTTCGGCTGGAATTCGGCCATCGATCAGGTTAAGGCTCACTCTGAGTCTAAACTACGAAGGCTTTGCAGTTGCAAGAATGGCCTTCCATATGAGCTTTCGACCACTCCTTTGTTCCAATGCCGACTGCCCTTTCCATCAATCTATTGGCGGCACTTTCATTAAAAAAGGCTTCTATAAGGTTCGTCGTCTGAACCAGTATGTCAGACGTTATGAATGTAAACAGTGCCACTGCACTTTCTCATCAAGGTCCTTCAAACCAGATTTTCGTCACAAAAAGATGGATCTCAATAAGCCTCTCCAACGTCTCCTCACTGAAGGGAATTCCATCAGGGCTTCGGCGAGAATTCTCAATATGACTTACAAGAACACCTATAAAAAGTTTCTTTGGTTGATTAAGCAGGCAAAAGTGACCAGAGAGAGACTCAGTTTTTCGGCCAGGAAGATCTACTTTGATGAAATGGAGACAATTCACCACACAAAATGCAAGCCCCTTTCAATTGCTGTCGCGGTGAATGAAGATTATCAAATACTCGCTCTCCAAGTGGCTGAAATGCCTGCAAAAGGGAGACTTGCACGATTCTCGGTGATGAAGTATGGGCCACGAAAAGATGAGCGTGACTCGGTGATGGGTGAGGTGTTTCGTGGACTTAAAAACAGACTTTCGCGGTCGCCTGAAAATATTTATTCTGACGCCAAATCAAGTTATCGAAAGCATGTGGAGGGAGCCTTCCCACACAGCATATATGAGGTTCACAATCGCGCCGACAAAGAGCGCCATCGAGATCGCCTGCATGAAAAGCTCCACAAGAAACGCTTTGATCCATTATTTGCTGTGAACCAACGCTGTGCTAAGCTTCGCAGCGATATCAGAAGGCTGACTCGACGAAGCTGGTGCACGACCAAAAAGCCTGAAAACTTGCAGGGGCAACTAGACTTATACATTGTCAACCAGTTTGGTCTCGCATTTTCCTAAGATAAGCCACTAGCTTTCAATCTAATCAATTCAAAAAAGATAGACTCACCGGATTGAGTGGTCCCTTCAGGGACACTCAAGGACATCAGTTTCTGAATTGTAAGGTCTATAGATGACCATTTATGGACACCTATAGACAAAGACCTATCTACAAATATTTATTTACGACGGATTCAACTCGCTTTTGAATTCTAGCCAAACCTTCTTTGGTATTTGATTCATATCTTAAAACCAAAACGGGCTGGGTGTTAGACGACCGACAGAGGGCCCAACCATCAGAAAAACTAAGTCTGATTCCATCAGTTAGGTCTGTCTTGAAGTCACTTGACGCGACTTCTTGAAAAGCTTCCTTCATCTTTTCAACAATTAGAAGCTTCTTATCCTCTGTGGTATCGATTCTAATTTCAGGGGTATTAAAGGCCTCTGGCAGGCCAGAAAGTAGCTCTGGAATCGTTTTGCCTGACTTTGAAAGTATCTCACAGACCCTAAGACCCGCATAAGGAGCATCGTCATAGCCATAATTTCTGTCGGCGAAAAAAATATGCCCACTCATCTCGCCACCAAACGGCGCCTTTTCCACTTTGATTTTCTCTTTAACAAGACTATGTCCTGTCTTCCACATGATGGGCATGCCGCCATGACTAGAAATATCCTGATAGAGTCGATTAGAACATTTTACGTCCCCAATTATTTTTGCACCTTTTGTGTGGGTCAAAATATCTCTAGCCAGCAAAACCATGAGTTCGTCGCCATAAAGCATTCGTCCTGTATGGTCAACAACGCCAATTCTATCCGCGTCTCCATCGAATCCAATTCCGCATACTGCACCTTCTTTAAGTACGCGATCCCGAAGCTGAACTAGATTTTTTTCAACAGTTGGGTCAGGATGGTGATTTGGAAAACTACCATCTGGTTCCTCGAAGAGAATAATTGGATCCAACCCCACCACATTAAAGAGACGGCGAACAATTGAACCAGCAGCGCCATTGCCACAATCAAGAACGACCTTGATCTTTTTCATCTGACCAAATTCTTCTTTGTATCGCTGAAGATAGGAGGGATGAATATCTATAGTCTCTTCTTTACCCATACCATCTATGAATTTCCCAGCGTCCATAAAGGTTCTCAGTCGTTGAATTTCAGCACCAAAAATTGTTTGCTTTCCAACGGATATCTTAAAACCATTATATTCAGGCGGATTATGACTTCCAGTGACCTGAATTGCCCCATCAAGATTTGGCAAAGTAAAGGTCGAAAAATAGCAAACTGGTGTGGTGACCAGTCCCAAGTGAATAACATGGGCGCCTGACTCCGTAAGTCCCTTGGTCAGAGATTTCACGATTGACTTGCAAGAGTGACGAGCATCATGACCAATGGTCAAGCGAGGATTACTAATCCCCATCACTTCCCGCATATAAACAACGTAGGAACGACCAAGTTTTTCAGCAAACTTGTCATCAAAGTCTTTATTATAAACTCCCCGAATATCGTACTCTCTGAAAATAACAGAATCATGCATAGTTACCCCCTTTTTTTCGAAGTCTAGCAAGTCGTTGACACCAGATAATAGCTTCAATCATTGATTTCGGATTGGCGCAACCCTTGCCATAAATATCTTTAGCTGTTCCATGATCTACACTGGTCCTCACAAAAGGCAATCCAAGAGAAATATGAACACCCGAATCCTGACCATGTATCATCTTAAAGGGAATCAATCCCTGGTCATGGTAAGTTGCAACATAGACAGAATATTTACTCCAATTACATCTAAAAAAGGCCACATCAGGAGGAATTGGGCCCTCAATAGACTGCTTTTTCAGATAGAATTTCAGTTTTTCAACGAGTTTTTCCTCTTCTCCACCAAGTAATCCACATTCACCCGCATGGGGATTTAAGCCTAGAAGAGCAATTGGAAGCCTCCGCTTTGCCGCAGGCAGAAGAGAAACGAAGTTCTTTGCATTATCCAGAGTTGTCTTAAGTAACTGAGGCGTTAGCTTCGAAGGGACTTTGTTTAAAGGTATATGGTCGGTGGCCAGAATGACGCTGAAGTAACGTCCAATGAAGCCCATATTTACATGCTCACAGTGACTGAGTCTCTTAAAAATCTCAGTATGCCCTAGGTCCTTTAGGCCAGCTGCATGAATCAAGGTCTTCGAGAGTGGACCCGTGCAAATTCCGTCGAGGCGTCCACTCAAGCAAGCCTTTGTTGAATCAACGACCCAGAAAGGAGGCAGCTGATCACTGACAATCTCAAATAAAATTTTCGAGGAACCTCTTGTTTCTGAATTATCTAGAGCCTGCGCCAAACTCGAAAAGGTGCGCACTTCCCACTTCTTTTCAAGAGGAGATAAGTGATTTTTCGGAACCGAGTGACTTCTCATTAGAAAGAAACAGGTGCCACGTTGTGGCCCAACACTCTCCAGCGCCTTGAGGGCAATCTCTAGGCCTATCCCGTCAACATCCCCTGTTGTAATTCCAATCTTCAGCACCGGTCTAATCCGTCAATGAGTTGATCCGAATTTGGGAATCTTCCCGCTTCGAGATCAGCCAGATCTTCATTTGTCTTCTAAAATTGGTCTCCATCAATTGGGATTTAATGGATTCTTTTTCCTTTTCAAATTTAGAATCAACGGTCATTTTTTTTGTGAGTAGTTTTACAATATGATAACCCATTCGTGACTTCACAATACCCGTCAGCTGATTGGGTTCAAGTCGAGCAATTGCTTCCTCGATCTCATGAAGAAATTCCCCGGTCTTGAAGGTTCCCAAAACGCCCCCAGCTGAGAAATTTGGATCCTCCGAGTATTGTTCTGCTAAGGATTCAAATGAATTACCCTCTTTAAGTTTATCCAAGGCCAATTGAGCTCGCTTCTGGGCGGCTTCATGGCCATTCTTCTTTGGATTGAAAAAAATATGAGCCAAGCTGAACTCATTAACAGAAATCCGGGCGTTTTTATTTCTCCGCAGAAATTCTACAAGCGCCTCTTCATCAGTGATTCTGAGTTTAGAAATAATTTCGGACTCGATAAGATTCTGTCGTTCAATTTTTGTCTTCAAGAACGATTGGTACTCGGAAACAGAGATTCCTTCTTGGCTAACTGTTTTTAACAATTCTTCGGAAGAGATATTATTTCTTTTGGCCATATCCCTGATTTCCTGATCGACCCGATCCATCGTTACAGTCAGATTCAGGCGCTTGATTTCCGAATCCAAAATCTTTTCATTAATTAGGTAATCAAGCTGCACCTTCCTTGAGCCCCTCATCTTCTCGAATGTAGAATCGACAATCATGGATTCGTCAATCAAGGTTGAATTCTCCATTTTAGGTATCAAAAGTGCATAGTCACTTTCAAGAACAATTTCATTATTCACTACGGCCACAATACGATCGATGACTTCGGCACTAGAAATGTTTGAAACTAATAGCCCTAGTAGGGTGAGGCATTTCAATCTTTTCATCAATTTTCGCTCCTTGTGGAAACTTGCATAGAATTTATCAATTCAGCATTTTTTAGTACTTTGCTCGATCTAACTTGAGAATCAAGCCAGGAAATAAAATTCGACTGCTCTTTCTTTGCAAGCAATTCCCGCAAAAGCAGTGGTTTTACCTCTTCAAAACTAAGAAATGGACTATTTGACTTCTTTTCAACTCGAACTAAATGATAGCCAAAAGGGGATTTAATGGGACCATGTATTTGGCCCATTGGTTTTGCGAAGAGCGGATCGAAATATTCCACAGTTCCGCTTTCAATCCACCCGACAACTCCACCACTTTTTGCCTCCGGAGTGATCGAGTATCTTTTTGCGAGCTCCTCAAGTGATTTTTTCTTGAGCTCATTTTTTATAAAATCTGCTCGACCCTCGTCCTCAAGGACAATTTGTTGAATGAAAATACGATTTTTTCTTTTGAAAAAATCTTTTCGCTGTTCATAATACAGTTTAAGCTCATCATCAGTTGGGGGTTTGGCTTTTTCATTGATTTTATTAAAGACAAGTTTTTCTATAAGTCGAAAACGAACAGTCTCTCGCCACTCAGAAAAAGACTGATTTTGAAGCGCCAATTCCCTACGAAAAGTTAGGTCATCAGGGTAACTGGAACGAACCTGATCCACCTCTTGATCCAAAGTCTTCTCTTCTATGATTAACCCGTGGGTCCTGGCGTAGTCTAGGGTTAAAGACCGTGTGATAAAGTCCTGCAAGATTTTTTGCTTCATGAACTCCAAATGGTTAGGGTCCTTAACAGTCAAAGCATCCAAATCTTTGAGATTATGTGCCAGCAGACTTGAAAACTCCTTAGCTGTCATAACATGATCGTTGACCTGAATGACGGTCTGTCCAGGATACTTCTGATAAGAAGCAACACATCCGGATAACAAACCACTGATAGCTATAACCAAAGTAGACTGTAATCTAAGGTATTTCAGGCAATTCATCGGCTCTAAACTAGCATGCATTTGAAGGACAAGGTAGTATTACTGTAACAGTGAGGCGTCGATCTTTATGGCATATTGCTTTTTGACTCGATCGAAATACTCGTTGAAAATGACTCGGCGTTTTTCATCAAAAACAGCTGCCCGGATTTGTCGCTTATTGGCGGCTTCATAGGTGCGACGGCCGGTCATCTTAAGAATATGAAGACCAAATTGGGTATCTATCAATCCCTTAATCTCTCCAATTTTTGCAGATAAGGCTGCCTCATAATAGGGGGGAAGGACAGTAACTCTTGACTGCCAACCAATATCGCCGCCTGCAATTTTCGATAGGGAATCGTCGGAATAGATTTTAACGAGTTCTTCAAAAGGCCTTTTTGATTTTTTAACTTCATCATATATAAACAAACCTCTCTTTTTGGCCTCGGCCCGCTGCTCAGGAGTGGCTCCAGGTTTCACCTCAATGAGGATATGACTCGTCCTGATTTCGGGATTGTTTTTATACCATGCCTGCATTTCAGCTTCGGTCACCCGTATGGCATCGATTTTCGCTGCCAACTCCTTCTCGAGAAGCGCCTTATACAGCTCTTGTTTCATCCGATCTAAAACGATTGGATCTTTATCGAGATTCCTCTTTTCAGCTTCCAGAATCCCGATTTCATAGCGAATTAGATCTTCTAAAAACTGCTGCTTTGTCGGGGGATTGGTCGTCTGGGTTTTGACATCGTTAAGCTTTCTCGTGAAATCGTCCAAATAGATTTTGCGACTACCAACCGTAGCAAGAACTTCCTTGGCGGCAGGCGTTGTTTCTTTCGGACTCTGAGCAAAAGAAAATGTGGTTGGAAGAGTCACAACAACGTATATCCATATCAAAACATTCATCTGAAAATCCTTTTTCAAAATAGAGGACTTGCGAGTAGACATAAAAAGCCTAGCACTCTGGGTCAATCGCGGCAAAAGCTTTTCGACAGATGAGATTTGGCTGGTTGCGGCAAAGTATAGCTAGCTACTAAAAACTGGCTCCAAGGTAGAACCGAACAGCCTGAATGCTCGACCCCGTCACTAATTGTTTTCGGCTGTTTTCAACTCTAATGTCGCTAGATGAGGAAACTGCGCCACTGAATTTTTCGTTGGAAACAGTGGATGCGAGCGGAGTAGAAACACCGAACCAATCACACCCAAGTGTAAAACCTCTGAATTGCCATTGGTTACCTATAGCAAGGCTTCCAGCGGTAGAATCTCCGGTAAAGCTATAAGCGTAGGGAGCCTCTGTAATTCCAAACCAAGAGCTTTTAGAGTGACTGGTTGAGTACTCAACATGCCGTTGGTCAAGACCTACCCGCATATAAAAAGAATTGGCGAGAAATTGTTTAAAGTGAATCCCCACAGATGAGCCCACGAAGTCAGTATGATCACCATTCCAAGAAAAATTGATCAATTCACCACTCGACCGTCCATAGGTGGCATCTATCAAGAAAATCGAATTTGCGCTTGCAAAAAATCCGATGGCTAACCCAGAAGATGTTCCAGCAACCGGCCCAAAGCCTACGGGTTGCGCGACCAGCATAATCTCCTTTCCGTCGCGATTCTCCTCGCTAGAGCCATTGGAAGGTCTCTTAAGAGTTGAAACGCCATCTTCAGTTGCCGCGTTGGAGACCAATGAAGCAAGAAAGATACAAATCAATGATAGGAATGAGCTTTTCAATGTAATACTCCAGTGGCAATAAGTGACGTCTTAACAAAAATCTTTAAGCAAAACCCAGTCCATAGCGAATAGGGTCAAGGTAAAAACAGAGACAAATCTCATTGAAAATCTAACACGGCAACTGACTTTTTTCGACAGCTTGAGTTTTTGCGACTTGCATGAGCTCTTCAAGCTGGGTAGCAATCGCGGGATCCCTCGGATCAGTCTCTTTGGTTACAGGTCCCCAGGGGCCAGTCCAAACAATTTGGACCTTTGCAAAAGGCTTCGGAATATAAGTTTTATTCCAAGATTTCTCGAACTCGATCGCCCGTGAACATTTGATGCCTGCGACATAAATGGGAGCTTTCAGTAGGCGTGAGGTCTCAAACACGCCTGGTTTGACTTTGTAAATTGGTCCTTTGGGACCATCGACCGCGAAACTAACATTGTAGCCTTTCTTTGCCAGGGTCAGCAATCCCTTGAGTGCACCCACAGCCCCTCTGGTCGAGGAGCCGCGACTAGTGACTCCACCAAAAAGGCGAATAACAGTATTCATCATCTCACCGTCTTTTGAGGTGGATGCTATCGTAGCGATTCGGTAACGTCGCATCAAATTAACGAGAACCAACTCATCCCCATGCCAGTGCGCAAGAACAAGGGGGGTTCTTTCTTGCATAGCACTTTTCATGGAATCAGGCTCAAAAATTTGAACACGCCAAGTCCAGGACCAAAGGCGATAAATAATCCAAATCAAAAAGCCATAGACGTACTTATGAATCACGCTTTTAAGATTTTTCTAAATTCCTCGGTCAGTGCAGGTAGAACTGAAAACAGGTCGCCAACAATACCATAGGTTGCCTTCTGAAAAATTGGAGCACTTGGATCATTGTTAATTGCAACAATAACCTTGCTACCACTCATCCCAGCTAGATGTTGAATTGCACCTGAAATCCCAACTGCAATATACAAGGTCGGTGCAACTGTTTTTCCGGTTTGGCCCACTTGCATGCTATGAGAAACCCACCCCTCATCAACGACGGCTCGAGTGGCTCCGACAGTCGCCCCCAGCACTGAAGCAAGCTCATTGAGGAGTTTAAAATTCGCAGCCTCTTTGAAGCCGCGCCCGCCGGCAACAATAATATTAGCCTCGGTCAGGTCAAGTTTCTCTGAAGCTCCTTTTACAACTTCCTTAACTATCGTTGAGAGATCAAGCTGCGGGACTTGAAGGTCGGTCACTTCGGCAGTCAACGAAGAATTGGCATGGTCAACTGGGAGCTGATTTGGTCTCATGAGAACAATTTTTATTTGGCTGTTTTCAAAGGAAGCTTGGGCGAAGCACTTTCCAGCGTAAAGAGGTTTTGTCACCAAAACCTCATCTCCCTGAAGGGTTAATGCGATTCCGTCACTCACAAGTCCAAGGTTTTTCTTGGCCGCAAATCGTGGGAATAAATCTTTAGCAGAGGAGGAGGTTGCTGCCAAAATCACAGAAGGGTTTGAAGTCTCACAGGCGGCATCCAAAGCTGCCAAGTAGAGTTCTGAATTGTATTGATCTAGAGCAGGACTTTTGGCAGTTAAAACCACTTTGGCCCCATGGTGAGCGCATTCTGGTGCTGCCGTAGACGAAGAGCCCAAAAGCAAAGCAAAAACTTTGTGACCAGACTTGGCGCCCTTTTGCAGAAGTTCCTGAGAGCTTCGTTTTAAATGACCATTTTGTGTTTCACAGAAAACAAGTATATTATTCATGATAGACCTACAACACTTTCGCTTCATCTCGAAGCACTTTTACAAGTTGACTGACTTGGGATGGAACATCTCCAGAAATTAGTCGCGCGGCTGGTTTATCCGGAGGCAGAGTGAAGTTTGAATATTTCACCTTAAAATCTTCCGCTGAAACTCCGAGAATCGTGAAGTCGATTTCTTTTATAGTTTTCTTCTTTGCCTTCATAATTCCAGGAAGGCTACTATATCTTGGAGAATTGAGGCCCTTATTAGTTGAAATTACGGCTGGCAATTTGAGCTGAATAACTTCCTTAGCCCCGCCCTCAATATCACGTTCAACAAGTACAGAATCTGGCGAAAACTGTAATTTTGAAATGACGGTTGCATGGGGGATTTCCAAATATTCAGCCAGCATTTGGGCGACCGAGGATTGATTATAATCACCAGAAGATCTACCGGTTAGAATTAATCGAGCTCCATTTTCACTTTTGGCTCCGCCTTCGCTTTTGATTGTGGCCGCCAACGCCTTCGCAGTTTGATTTGCATCGAGAGGCTGAGCGACATTTATAAGGATACCCTCATCGGCGCCCATGGCAAGGGCCGTAATAAGGGCTTCGGACGCGCGGGGTTTTGGGCCTGCAGTGATGACATAAACCTGAGTGCCTGGATTTGATTCGCGAATTTTTATTGCCTCTTCAATGGCATAGAGGTCGTAGGGACTTACAATCCACTTGATCCCATTAGCATCTATAGATGCGAGATCGCCTTGGATCTTAATCCTTGTATCTGTATCCGGGACTTGTTTAAGGCAAACAAATATTTTCACCAGGGTTCCTCCCACGAAAGGTTTAAGTATCTAGAACAATTCTTCTATAACAGAAGGATATAACCCTAAACACATTTGTCACCTTGACGTTACGCAAAACACATTCCACTGGATGGACATGATTCACTGGAAGGGCTATCCTTTTTGCGATTCACATTTTTCGATAAGTAAATATGTAATTAAGTTAAATTAAATGAAGAAGAGGCAATTCATGGTCGCGTTTACCGGTACTACTGTTGGACGAAAATATCTCATGGGAGTTTCTGGGCTTATCTGGGCAGGTTTCGTTTTTGTGCATATGTGTGGAAACATGCTGATTCTAATAAGTCCGCAGGCCTACAACGCATATGGACATGCTATAGTCAGTAATAAGCCTCTTCTTATTGCCTCTGAATTAATTTTGATATTTGCACTGGCGACTCATATTGTCTCGGCAATTGCCCTGACTCGGCAGAACCGAAGTGCAAAAGGGATAGCTCCAGTGAGAGCTCCAAACGGGGCTAAGTCCACAGGGTTGGCTTCTCGAACTATGGCAGCGCAAGGCGCTCTAGTTCTTGTTTTTATTATTTCTCATTTAGTGGTCTTCAAATTTGGAAATTATTATGAAACAACTGTCGATGGTGTCGTCATGAGAGACCTTTCTAAAGTAATATTTGAGGTTTTTCAGTCCTGCCAACCAGTGGCCTGGTATGCGTTTTGTTTAGTTTTGCTTGGTTTTCACTTGAGTCATGGATTCGGGTCAATTTTTCAATCCCTTGGAATGCTCCATCCCGCCTATCAGCCTAAGATAAGAATCGCTAGTTTGGTTTATGGTTTTGTTGTCTCGGTTGGTTTTTTGTCCCAACCGATTTATGTTTTTTTGTCCCAGTCGTAGTTACCCAAGGAGAATTTAAAGTATGGCATCAAAACTAGATAATAAAGTTCCCACGGGCTCCATTGATTCAAAATGGACTGATCATAAATTTCACATGAAACTCGTCAATCCGGCGAACAAGCGAAAGCACTCCATCATTGTTGTTGGAACAGGTCTCGCAGGCGCAAGTGCGGCAGCTTCATTAGGGGAACTCGGATATAAAGTGAAGGCTTTTTGTGTCCATGAATCACCTCGAAGAGCCCATTCGGTGGCGGCCCAAGGTGGAATCAATGCCGCGAAAAATTACCCGAATGATGGGGACTCTGTTTATAGGCTTTTTTATGACACAGTGAAGGGCGGAGATTTTCGAGCGCGCGAAGCAAATGTTTATAGATTGGCGGAAGTGTCGGCCAATATTATTGATGAGGGGCCAAACGGGTCAGCAGCTTTTGTTAGGTGCTTACTCAGCAATGATGAGGCAAGTGGCTCTTGGCACAGTTGAGCTTCAGACACGACGGGAAATGTTGGACCTAGTGGTTGTCGATGGAAAAGCGCGAGGAATTATTACCAGAAATCTGCTCACTGGAGAAATAGAGGCCCACGAAGCTGATGCTGTTGTCGTTTGCACCGGAGGATATTCAAACGTATTTTATTTATCAACCAACGCAATGGCGTGTGCGGTTACAGCTGCATGGAAAGCCCACAAAAAGGGTGCTTTTTTTGCGAACCCTTGTTTTACACAAATTCATCCAACCTGCATTCCAGTTCATGGCGAAAATCAGTCAAAACTGACTCTGATGTCCGAGTCTTTGCGTAATGATGGCAGGGTTTGGGTTCCAAAAGAAAAGGGTGATAAACGACCACCTCAGGACATTCCAGAGAATGAGCGGGATTATTATCTTGAACGAGTTTATCCTAGTTTCGGAAACCTAGCTCCACGCGATGTAGCCTCCCGACAGGCAAAATATCGTGTCGATGAAGGGCGTGGGGTTGGTGAAACAGGGATGGCGGTCTATCTTGATTTTAGAGATTCAATTAAGAGACTTGGAGCCGATAAAATTGAGGAACGGTATGGAAATCTCTTTGAGATGTACGCCAAGATTGCTGGTGAAGATCCATATAAAACACCAATGAGAATGTATCCAGCTCCACATTATACTATGGGTGGGTTGTGGGTTGATTATAATTTGATGAGTACAATTCCCGGTCTGTTTGTCGCTGGCGAGGCTAATTTTTCAGATCATGGAGCAAATCGCTTGGGCGCTTCGGCCTTAATGCAGGGTTTGGCAGATGGATACTTTGTTTTGCCCTACACCCTAGGCGACTATCTAGCGAAAACAAAACTTGATAAGGTTTCAATTGAGGCTGATCCATTTAAGGCAGCTATTAATCAAGTCAATGGTGACATTACAAAACTAATGTCAATTAAGGGGACTCGCACAGTCGAAAGTTTCCATAAGGAACTTGGTCGGATCATGTGGGAATACTGCGGAATGGCCCGTAATGAAAAAGGCCTGTTAAAAGCTCTTGAGTTAATTCCGAAACTTCGCGAGGAATTCTGGACAAACGTCCGAGTTCCCGGTGAAGCCAATTATTTGAATCCAGAACTTGAGAAGGCTGGCAGGGTTGCAGATTTCCTTGAGTTAGGTGAATTGATGTGTCGAGACGCACTTGAAAGAAAAGAGTCTTGCGGTGGGCATTTCAGGACGAGTACCAAACTCCAGACAATGAAGCTCAAAGGGACGATGAAAAATTCTGCCATACTGCCGCTTGGGAGTGGAATGGACCAGGTAAAACTCAAACTCGGCACAAAGAAGAACTCGAATTTGAAAACGTTAAACTCTCAACTCGCAGTTATAAATAGAGGATTGTATGTCAGCTAAAACGATCGACTTAACACTTAAGGTCTGGCGGCAAAAGGGTCAAAATTCCGAGGGGAGTTTTAAAGAGTACCCAGCAAAGGGCGTTTCAGTTCACGCTTCCTTTTTGGAGATGCTTGATCAAGTTAATGAAGCTTTGATTTCTCAAGGTCAGGACCCCATCGCATTTGACCATGATTGCCGTGAGGGCATTTGTGGAAGTTGTGGCTTTATGATTAGTGGAAATGCTCATGGTCCCATCAAATCAACGACGGTTTGTCAGTTACATATGCGAAATTTCGAAAATGGTGAAGTTTTGACGCTAGAACCATGGCGAGCTACTGCCTTTCCAGTGATTAAGGACTTGATGGTGGATAGATCTGCCTTTGACCGGATCATTACTGCGGGCGGGTACATTTCAGTAAATACTGGGAATGCCCCAGATGGAAACTGTTTGCCAATACCGAAGCCTGATGCTGATGAGGCTTTTGCATCAGCGGCATGTATTGGCTGCGGGGCCTGTGTAGCTTCCTGTAAAAATGCATCGGCGGCGCTCTTTACTTCAGCCAAAATTTCCCACCTTGCTTTGTTGCCTCAGGGGCAAATTGAAAAAGAAAAACGAACGATAAAAATGGTCGAGAAAATGGATTCAGAGGGTTTCGGTGCATGCACAAGCACTGGGGCCTGCGAAGCTTCCTGTCCAAAAGATATTAGTCTGACTAATATCGCACGAATGAACAGAGAATTTCTGAAAGCTGCTCTTTGTGAAAAGCCAGAACACCATCACGGAGAGGGCTAGATTCTTTAGACTTTTGTCTAGGAAATCTTCAAAATTGAACTCAAAAATATGCTAAAATATTAGGCAAAGGTCTAAATTCAAGCGAGTCTTTCTTATTTTCTTCAGTCACAATCATGGCGAAGGTACCATTTTGGAACCAGATTAAAAGAGAAAAGGAAACCACCGTTTCCCCTCAGATGATCTAAAAATCCAAAGGAGGGATTCCGCATGATTAGGCTATCAGGAAGAGCCGCATTGACAGCAACAGCAATTCTATTCGTTGCAGCGTCGAGCTCATTCGCCAATGAACCAGAGGCAGTACCTGGCGAATACATCGTCAAATTGAAGGAGCAGTTCTCTATTCAAAGTACAAACCTCAAAGGATTAGGTCATCAACTTGGTGCTAATATTAAAAGCACAATGCCAGAGAACAACATTGTAGTTGTCAGACGACCAGTCGTTGAGACTCAAAAGTCCGCCGTCAAATCTCTCAGCCAAAATGAACTGGTCGAGTATGCAGAGCCGAATTTCATCTATCGCATCAACAAAACTCCGAACGATCCAATGTTAGTCCAACTTTGGGGAATGAAAAATACCGGAGCGGTTGATTCAACTGGAAAAGCAGGTGTTGCTGGAATTGATGTCGGAGCCGAACAAGCTTGGGATATCCAAACTGGATCTAGAGACGTCGTTATCGCAGTTATCGACACAGGTGTTAATTTCGACCATAACGATCTAAAAGAAAATGTGTGGACAAATGATGCTGAATTGAACGGAAAAGAAGGTGTTGATGATGATGGCAACGGAGTTGTCGATGACATCTATGGGGCTGCTTTCATTAGGGGCCAAAAACTCGGCAGCCCTAGAGACGATCATGGCCATGGATCCCATTGTTCTGGCACAATTGGTGCGCGTGGTGATGATGGTAAAGGGATCGTGGGGGTTGCTTGGAACACTCGAATCATGGGCGTCAAATTCTTGGATGCCGGTGGTTCAGGAACTCTCGAAGATGCAATTTTAGCGATTGATTATGCGACCAAAATGGGCGCAAAAATCATGAGCAACTCTTGGGGGGGTGGCGGTTATACGCAAGCTCTCAAGGATGCCATCACTCGATCCCATGCTGCGGGAGCTCTTTTTGTGGCAGCAGCGGGCAATGAATCAAATAACAATGACAGCAATCCTTCTTATCCAGCGAGCTATGATGTGCCAAATGTGTTGGCGGTTGCAGCGATCGATAACCAAGGACAAATGGCATCCTTTTCAAATTATGGACGATCAAAAGTTCATGTTGGAGCTCCAGGTGTGAACATCCTTAGTTCAACTCTTGGTGGAAAATATGAATCTTGGTCTGGGACCTCAATGGCGACTCCTCATGTGTCTGGAGTGGCGGGCCTCCTTGCCTCGGAATTTCCTCAAATGACGAATGTTGAACTGAGACAAAGAATTATTTCAACAGCCAGACCAATCGCAGGTCTCCGTGGAAGAGTTCAAAGTGGTGGATTAGCAAATGCTTATCTCGCCCTCACAAATACTCAACCTGAGCCTGACAGGAATGACCCTGCTACCTGGGCAACCGTTCAGGCGAATGTGTCAACAGAGCATCCTTACAAGGACAAAGCAAAGCAAGAGTTCACTGTGAGTGTGCCAAACGCCAAGGAGATTGCCATCTACTTCTCAAAGTTCGAGACAGAGGCAACCTACGACACGGTCAAAATCTACAATTCAAAAGGGGCTCTAGTTCAGACCCTCAGTGGCAATAACACTGATGCCTTTTCAGTTGTGATCGACGGAAACTCAGCAAAGGTGGTTTTTCAAGCAGACGACTCAGTTGCTGGGTATGGTTTCGACATTTCCAAGTTGGCTTGGCGATAATTTAAGCTACCGGATATAGAGAAAAAATAAAGATAACGAGCGTGGCCCCTGCCGCGCTCGTTTTACGAAAAGCCACCCGTTGGCAACGTTTAGATACCTAAGTTCAATCGATTTACTCGTGTTTCGTTTGGCGAAATTGCTCAAATATCACGACGAGGGCACAAAAATAGGCTGGTATATAGTATATACTGGTATATACTATATACATGTTTCTTCTCAAAGTTGCTTCACTCCTCAACAAACGCAAAACTACCAAGATCCCTCAGAAGTGGTTGATGTGTTGATAGCTGAAGATCTAGCTAAGATAAAAAATTATTAAGGTGACTGTGGGAGACATAAAAATCAGCGTTGTCTCACTCAAGGATCTTGTCAGGATGAAAGAAAACAGTGGGAGGGCCCAAGATCTTTTGGACTTGGAAAACCTTAAAAAGCTCAGCAAGGAAAAGTAGTGAAGCAGATTCAAAAAACAAAAGCCAGAACAAAAAAAACCTCAGTCGCGAAGGCTCAGGAAAATCTGAAGAATCTCCAATTTCTTGAGGATATGAGGACTCTATCTTCAAGGGTCAATAGCGGCTCAAAGCTGATAAGCATAAAGGTTCCGGAAAATCTTTTGAGAGCATTCAAATTTACCTGCGAAAGCCGCGAGATCAGGTATCAAACTCAAATCAAAAAATTAATGGCAGAGTGGTTAGAAAAAACCAAGTGACCAGCCTTTGGCGCTCGGTCGATTTGAAAAACATGGTCATTAGGTTGGGAATGTCGAAACTAAAGAATCGAAACCTCGCTCTCTACTGAATTCGCCCGACCATTTCAAAGTTTATTTGAAGGCCTTCACTCGCTTTATTTTTGAAATAAATTTGACAGAAGAATATGTGGCGAACTTATGAGTCCTATGAAAAGCCAGCGGAGGTACTTTTGCCGCAGTCCTTCAGTGGTGGGACAATCCGAAAACAAATCAATGCCAAGAGCTCCCAATCGAAATCTATCGAAACGACCACGGCCCCTATTCTTACTCAGCGTCTAAGGCGGGCTCTGGTAATATCCTGTACCCAGGGAATGGCAGTAATGAACCACCTATTCAAGAAATGACATTGGGATTGCTTCCTAACGTTTCTGGTTTGAAAGTGTTGCCAGGATCCTTTATGGGTGCAATTATACACAGATGTCATCGATCTATCGACTTGATCCAAATTTTGTACAGGCATTTGATGGCTATAAAATAGCTCAAGACCTTATTCGCAAGTTAATCACCCAAAAGCCCGTTCTTCGGGCCATACTTTTTGGCTCAGCTGCGGAACATAGAAACACTTCCAATTCTGATTTAGATATTAGGCATTGAAAAGTGTGCTCATATCAAAACAAATTCCGTTTCCACTGGTTCATGACCTTGGAATTTTGATAGCTCTGCTTCCGTCCGATCAATATCCACCCGGAGGCTTTGAATGGACTGCCCTCAATCCATTTGCCTCGATCAGGCGATACGAGGAGGGGGCAATTCCGATCACCTTGGAGGAGGTCGAGATTTCTTACAAAGCCGCCCTTCTGGTGATCGATTGGGCCAAGAACAAAGTTTGCTAGACAACGAGCTACCTGATTATGACCACCGAAAACACCGGGTGCGATGCTGAAAATCGAAAAAAGTAAAATCAGTTCAGGAGCTTAAGCTCCGAACTGGCGCTAAAAGGATTGGGATCAAGAGCGAACTGAGTCCATAAAATACCTTCTGCAAGGTCGAATCTTTCCCAGATAATAATGATCCAATTCACTTTCTAAAGTGTAGCCAGCTTTCTCGAGGACTCTACCTGAACCAACATTTTCGCAGGCAACAATGCCATGAATCTTGGGAAGCTTCAGATCTGAAATCGCCCATTGACTGAGAGCTGCCACGGCTTGTGTTCCATAACCTTTGCAAGTAGCTTCTTGAGCAATTGCGTATCCAATCTCAATTTCCCCTTCAGTGAGTGGGCTCAGTCCAACATGACCAATGAGCTCTCGGGTTTCCTTTAATTCTACGCCCACGACAAATGGACGAATGTCTGGCTGTGGTGTCGGTGCGTATTGGGAAACCAAAAAATCAACAACCTCTGCCGCCTCGGCTTCATTTTTGTAGACCTGATCTGGCAGCCACTCAACTAAGCTAGCCTCTTGGCTTAACTGAAAGATGACTTTGACGTCGGATTGAGTGAGTGGTCGCAGAATTAGATCTTCAGTATGCAAATTTTGAAATGGCACTTATTCCTCACTGGGTAAGGTTCAAAGACTATGAAAGTTTTCCAGTAGCGTCAAGAGGACCAGAAAACATTTCAGAATATTCCAAACTAAACCGAATTATTGTTGTGGCGAAGAAACTTTTTCTAATTCAATTCCTAACGGCAGTTTTATCCGGATCGACAGCATTTTGCTACGATACCTGTGATAAAAATACCCTCGCCAAAGATCGTCTCGTTGACATCAAAAAGTTGAATGAGAAAATTGGAGAAGGACTCGAAAATGCAAATACATATTTTGAAACTGCCTGTCGATTTTCCGAAAGTGACAGCGAAGCTCTAAACACAAAAAAACTAAAATCACTGATCAACAAACCAGATACTTCGGCATTACGAACAACTATTCCGTTTAGCGATGAGGCCGAAAATAGAACGCAAGACTTTTTGAAAAAAATATCTGAAAAAATACACGCTCGACATGACTTCAACAAAAAGCTCGCTTCGGATATCGTGACCTGTACTAATGAGCAGGAAACTCCGGCGAACTTAGTCTGCAAAGGGGTCAATTCTTGGCTTGAAAATGAGCTTCCGCAAATTAGTCGGCTTGCCCGATTTAATCTTGCAATGGCTCACCAACCTACCACCGCAGGTCCATTGCGAGTGGTTGCAGAGAAGAGTGGGAACTCACTTCTTGAAGAGAGCAAAAGTACTAAGCAAATTCCGTGGAATCAATTGTCACTAGAAGAACTACGAATTGTAAATGAAAGTTTTGATAGTCTAAAAAAGGAGATCCGTCGAGAATTTGGCAAAGGAGCGACAAGGATTGAGCAAGGATTGGACACTATCAAATATGTTGACCAACTTCAGAAAGTCCAACGTACCTATTACATGATTTACCTAAGCTTTATGGGAATAAATCCCATTCTGCAATTCATCAAATCTGAGACGCCAACCAAGGCTGAAATAAATCATGCAGCAACGCTAACGTTGAAGAATCTCGAGAAGGAAAAAGCACTTTTGGATGAAATTGATAATGCGATCTCCAAGCCGTTTAATGTTGGAAGATCAGGTGCAAAGTCATTTAAGAGCGAAATTCTTCATTTGATGAAATACAGAACTGAAGTTGAAGAAGTCCTTTTAGAAAATCCAGAATTTTGTGGTCTTGGTGTTGCTCTTAATCAAGTAGATAGTAATAGAGAGATTACAGCAGCATTGGCGGGCCTTCCAATTCTTGCGGCTTCATTTTTTGTTCCTCCGCTTTATGGACTAGCAATAGCTGGGCTGACTTCTGGATATTATATATTTGACTCCAAAAAAAAGTTGGATGAAGGACAAATTCATCATAATGCGCGGATTCAGAGGGAGGGAATGACCGACCTCATAAAAAACATCTCTACTGATGGAAAAAGTAGTGACGAAATACGCAAGGAACTGGAAAAAGATGTCACAAGGATCTACCGTAAAGACCTCGTGGATCTGCGTCAGAGTGAAGCAGACCGAAACATCTCAGTAGTGTTAGCTCCGGTAGCTGTCATTTCCCCCCTTGCGGCAAAGTATTTAGCTTCTTTTGGCAGAACCATGCGGGCTGCATTCGTTCCTGCCCCCTAAGTTGTCTCAAATTGAGACGATGGTCTCCGATTTGCATTTGCGTAAATCCGGAGGTCTTATGAGATTCGCAATTTCGATTGTTGGTTTGTTGGTGGTTGGAGCTGTGAATTCTTTTGCAGCAGGAGGTAAGCCCCAGATGGGTCCGAATCCTACTAGGGAACAATTTGAATTTGTTTTTGATAGAAGCGGTGTTAATGATCCTAAAGTGAACTATAATGGGCTAGTTGGCAGTTTTGATAGGTCACGAGGCTATTTGCAGGACGTCACGAGCGAGATTAGTCGTTTGAGGGGTCTCGCGGAGTGGCAGAATTCTAATATCAACCCGCAGCCTCCTCGGTTGGCGAAGGCCAGGCTGGTAGAGGGCGGAATAGCAACAAGCCCAATCTTTCCCGATATGCCCACTTGGTCAAGCCAAGGAATTCAGGATAGTGATATAGTACGACTTCGAAAAATGATTGAACACCTAGCTAAAACATACCCAGATAAGAAGGTTGAAATATCAAAATTGACGAAATATCTGTCACAAGTAGAACCGTCGAATAGTTTTACCTACTTAAGTGCCGAGGCAAAGAGAGAAAAGATCGCCACCCAGATAAGAGCGCTCGCAGAGTTGTCGAAAGAACTAGATGCTAAAATGGGATCTAATTCTTTCCAATCTGCAACTGTTACTCACAATGGAAGAAATATAATCATTAAAAAGGATGCCGATGGATTGTATACTATAGACGAAAACGGGAGACGAATTAGGGAAGTAAAATTTGAAATAGTTGACCCGACAAAATCTAAACCAGGGGCTTCCGCAGTGAAGAATATTGTGAAGAAGTCCGGTGGTGGTGGGACAGTGGTTTCGCTGTCTGTTGCTGCCTTCCTAGGACTTATGATAAATCAGTCGATGGTTGGTGACGGAGAAGCTGCAGAGGCAAGAAAGGCGCAGCCTTCAGCAATGTATCAACCCTATCTTAGTGTTCCAGCAGTTGGCCCAGCCGCCGCCAAATAGTGGGATTTAGGTTGCCTGGCTAGTCCCCCACCTCGCGGCTATTCGTTGCATCAACAAGAAAGATCTGCATGGTGCATATCCAGCTCGGCTTGTGAAAACCACTGCCTTGTTAGACTAATTTTACTTGTTTGCAGAAGTCAGAAAAGGGCAATACCGAAATTCGGTCGTCAACCTGCCTGTGCGTCGCTCCCATGTGAACCTGATAGAAGTGTGGGATATCTGTTCTATCTTTAAAATAGAATAAATGCGGAGAAACTGACTTTGCACCTTGCTTGCACTCCACAGCAAAAAGAGGTTTTTTGTTTTTGATTACTACGAAGTCGACTTCCCGCTTGTCGGTATCTCTTAGAAACCTGAGTTCCATCGGGAACCCTTCGACATCTTCAAGATAGTGACAATATTTTAGTAAATGTGAAGCTACCATGTTTTCGAATCTAACTCCCGGATTTTCAACTTGACTCCAGTCCCACAGATAAAGCTTTTGCTCTTTCTTAACAGCTCTAATCTTCGAAGAGCCAAATGGTGAAATCTGAAAACTGTAATAGAGGGAGGATAGAATTCCGAGCCACCTCTTAATTGTCTTAAAATCTGCTTGAATATCGTTTGCTAGTGAGTTGATCGAGAGCGGTGACCCAACTCTTTGCGGAAGCTCCTCTGCGAGAGAAAAAACTTTTTCCAGATCCTTTACATCTTCCCAGTCTTTCAAGTCGGTTCGAACCAGTCGATTTAATCTCTGTAAATGCCACCGTCTTAAAGTTCGTTCGTCTCCCGCAAACAAGGGTTCTGGGAATCCACCAAACTTCAAGAGTCGCTCTAAAGAATGAGCCTCAAAATTCAATTCAGGCAAACTGTAAGGGTGAAGTCGATAGTAGAAATAACGGCCTAACAAAGAATCTCCACCTTTTCTGAAATGGTCAAGTCTCGCTGACCCGGTAATTAAGAAGTGGTGAGTATTCTTAAGCGTATCATAGAAGCCCTTAATTAAGTTTCGCCAATTCTTGAACTTATGAATTTCGTCGAAAACAAGAAGGGGCTCCGTTTTCGGCCACTCGCGATCTCTAATCATTTGCTTATGGATATCATCATCCCAGTTAAAATAGGCGGGGTGGCCATCCCGATAATTCTTGATCAGGCTTTGGGCAAGAGTCGTTTTACCAACCTGTCTGGGTCCGCCTAGAAAAACCATTTTTTTCTTTAGATCAGAGGCGATATGGGGGGTTAAGTATCGCGTGAGTGTTTTGGACATAGATCCAATTTACTCATGAGTAAATTGGAGTCAAGTCCAGAATACCAAGCTGGGATAAATTCAACGGCAATTGCCTAAAATGTACTATATCCTCAATCCCACGTCGTTATTCGTTCTCTTTAAAAAAGCGATCAAGACGCAAGTTGATATAGTCAGGGAAATCCAGTTGGGTGCAGTGGGAGCCGTAGGGAACCATCAAAAACTCGCTGCCTTTGATTTTTTCGTGGAGTTCAAACTGGAATTTTTGGGGAGTTACATGATCTTCTTCGCCAGAAATTATCAGTGCGGGACACTTGACTGAGTCGACAATTGAATCGCCATCAAAATTCATGAGCGCCTCAAAGAGTGGAAGAAAAACCTTTAAATCCATTTGTGAGACTCCGCGAGCGTAGACTTCTATATCTTTAAAATGAGTCAGGCGAATATTAAAACCGCCGGCAATTGCGGCAAGGTGCATAGCGATTGGATTGTAAAGAAGAGCTCGCCAGAGGGCATTCCATATGTCAGGAGATTTATAGTACTGATCGCGCACAAAGTAAAAGAACGGCTCAACAACGTCGAGTCCATACATTCCCTTGATTGGATTCTTAGCAAAACCATTAATAAAAACCAGTGACTTAAAGAGCTCTGGCTTTTCAAGATAGGTTTCAAGAATGACAGTAGCGCCAAAACTATGGCCAACAAAGTGAGCACTTGGAATATTCAAAAACTCTAAAAGGCCGATAAGATCTCTTGCGATAGCCTCTATCGTCAGGTTTTTGCCTTCGGGCACCTCTGAACTTTTATGATGACCACGAAGATCGAAGCAAATGACTTTATGGGTTTTTGAAAAATGCTCGACTTGGTAATGCCAATGATTCATCAAACAGGCTATTCCGTAGATGAAAACAATGGCCGGGCCGTCGCCCCTTGTTTCATAGTATATGGGGGTTCCGTCAAAGCTTTTGAATGTTCCGTTGGTTTTACTGATTGTCTCCATGCTCATCCTATTTAAGGTTCACTTTCATTGCGGACTCCCCAACTACAATAATATCGTCAGCCTGGAGAGCCTGAGAGTTGACGACATGCCCATTCAAGGTCAAGCTTTGCCCGCAAAGATTATTTAATCGAGGGCGACCTTTTTCGCTCACCAATTCAAAAGCTAAGTCCGGAATCTTGAGATCATTCAACTCGATATCCCAGGTATTTGAGCCAACCAGTCTAGGTCCGTAGCCGATCACAAGGGATTCTCCAGCTTGGGTCCCCCGCAGAAACTCTAGCTCGAGGATTGGGTCAAAGGCGGTCAGCTTTGGGGTGCTGTCATTGTCTACAATTGGACTCTTTGTCAGGTAATTCTTAAGTTGTGCCTGCCAACCGAGGATTGGAGCTAGCCTGTCAGCCTCCTCGTCGGTTGTCTCTTTTGCTAGAATGAGGCAGCGCCCGATCTGGAATTTAACGCCAGGCAGAAGAGCCACCTTTTTGACCCTTCTTTTGTTCAACAAAAGGCCATTTGCCGATTCAAGGTCCACCAAAATAAGCTGTCCCTTGTTGTCCAAATCAAATTTAGCGTGTGTTCCTGATATGTTAGGATCATTCAAGATAATGTCAGCCCGGCTCCTTCCGATAGTCTGTCCAGCCTCGACTCGGAAGAAGGCACCTTTAGATTCCCCTGTCATGATCTCAAGTAACATAGGCATGATACTACTCTAATTGGAAAATCCAAGGACAGCAATCTTGTCTCCTTGTGCTGAGACTAAAGGCATGTTAAACCGGCGAGACCAAAAAGGGATTTCCTTGCTCCCGAAATCTTGTAAGTAAAAACGGGGGCTATTAACCGAAAGGAACGTAATGGATCTGAAGAAAGTGGCCTTGAAACGGCCCTACGAAGTTGTCGTGTTGGTACACCCGGATGCGACCTTGGATGAACAGAAGGCAGTATTTAAGAAAAATAAGGCAACCATTGAGTCATTTGCGGGCTCTGTGTTTAATCTTGAAACCTGGGGAAAGAGAAATCTAGCCAATCCAATTGGTAAGATTAGGAAAGCCTACTTTTTCCATTCGTTTTTTGAGGCCAATACTCAAGCTATTGCAGAACTAGAAAGAACTATGCGCATTAGCGACAAGGTCCTTCGATTCATGCACACCAGACTTGATGAAAGGGTCCCTCTCAGTAAGCACCTAGAGACTTTCAAAAAAGGTCTGTCTGAATCTGCACTCAGAGAGAAGGAGAGAGAAGCGAAGATGCAAGCTCGTCGAGCTGCCTTTGCGGCCGCCAAATCTGAAAGATTTGAATAGTTTAATCTCTAAGATTGAGTGCGTTGGAACTAGCTAAGGACTATCTATGCGTGAAGCAACAAAAGCTAAGTTATTTTTGCTCGCTGCGAGCGGGCTTTTGTTTTCTGTATTGACAGTTTTCTTTGGCACACCCTTTTTGCGAGCACTTCGACAGACCTATGGTCCGACCGTCTATTGGAGTTTGGGAATTATTTTGTCGGCCGTGGCCTTTCCTGTCTGGTTTTTTGTAGGCTCAATTTGGATTGTTGTTGGTGCCTATCACGAAATTGAGAAGCTGGGGAAAGGTTGGTGGATTGCTGGCCTATTAAGTGTTCTTTTGAGTGGGGGGTTTGGGTGGCTTTCGGCGACCTATTCCTTACGAGCAAATGGCATTGAAAGCCGGGAGCAAGTAGAAGCACTGATTGGTGAGATGACGGCGAGTTTGGAGGCAGTCATTCCCAATGTTAAGATCAAAGCAGAAGATGTGTTTAATCAGATGCCATCTTTTGTAGTTATGACCTTGATGCTAGCACTAGCTAATGCGGTTCTATTTGATCGAAAGGTATATAATTGGTTAGCTCTTCCCTTGCCTGAGGCGAGTGGTCGAGAAGCCAATAAGTTGTTAGAGTTGAGGGTGCCAGATTTTTTTATTTGGATTGCTCTTATGGCCTTGCTCTTTTCAACTTTCAGTTTCAACTCAAAGGCCTTGGGAATCGTTGCATTGAATGTAGTGAATGTTTCGGCAGTTCTCTACTTCTTTCAAGGATTGGCTGTTTTAGAGACCTACCTGAGAGCTATTAAGGCAGGTTTTTTAATGCGGTTTGTAACTTATTTTATTTTGGTCGGTCAGTTCTTCATACTGGTGAGTATTTTGGGACTGATTGACTTTTGGGCGGGTTTTCGAGGAAGAATTCAGAAGTTGAATTCGCAAATTGGGGACCGGTAAAACCTTTTAGAGAATTAGGAGTCAGGAATGAAAGTCATTCTTCAAAAAGATGTAAAAGATTTAGGAAAAGTTGGGGATCTTGTGAGCGTGTCAGAGGGATTTGCTCGAAATTTTCTCTTTCCAAGGAAGTTGGCCTTAGAAGCCACTGAAAAGAGGGTTAAAGAGTTTGAACATCTCAACCGTGTTGCTGAGGCAAAGAAAATAAAAGCGAACAGTGATCGCCAGCTTATTTTAAATAAAATTAGCGGCGTCACTTTGAACTTTAAGATGGCGGCGGGTGATAGCGACCGACTCTTTGGAACTGTAACGACTACTGACATTTCTAGGGCACTAGAGAAGCAGGGTTTTTCAGTTGATCGAAGAGATATTTTGCTAGACGAACCAATCAAAATTTTAGGACAGCACAAGGCAGTCATTAAATATTCTGAGGGTCTTCAGGCTAGTATAGCAATTGCAGTCGAGCGAGCATAAATCAAAATTGTTTGGATTCTGTGTCTTATGAGGCGCAGGATCCGTCTTCTTTAAGTTCTATAAGTACATTTTGTAGGTGGTCACCTACGATCTCACGAAGTTGTTCCAAGGTGAGGGTGTCGGCTTGGCATCCATATTTACTGAGGAGTACCTCAAACTGTTTTGCGGCACATTCCTTAGGATAATCCAAATGCGAATCCATGTGTTCTACAAGTGACGAAACCAAGTTTATTGCCGCTGAACTTTCTCCCACCAAGGCCTCCTTGCCAAAGTCCGATCATCCTCATTCTGAGTTGATCAAAAGGTCATTGCGATCTTTGCCGTGATCACAATAAAGACAAGATCATTCGAGCAAGCGGTTAATCCAGTGACAATACAAATTAGGAATTAGAAAAGGTTTCGGACCAAAGTCATAACTTACAAACTGCTATGGCTTAGCGCCCGGCGCAAAATTCCGAGGTTTATTCATAAGTGAAAGCGGGCTAGGAGCTGCCTGGGGTGGGGGCGTAGAGGCTGACGAGGAGTGGTAGGCGCCGGAAAAATTTTCCTGGTCTGCATCTCTAAATTTATTGTATTGAGCATCAAATCTCAAGGCAACATCACCAGTGGCACCGTTCCTTTGTTTGCCAATAATGACCAAAGCTTTGCCTTTTTTCTCTGGGTCTTCCTTCTCATAATAATCTTCTCGAAAAAGAAGCATAATCACGTCAGCATCTTGCTCGATTGAACCGGATTCTCGAAGATCTGAAAGCATTGGCTTGCGGTCAGACCGTCCCTCAACTCCCCGATTGAGTTGGGCCATGGCCAAAACTGGAACCTGGAGCTCTTTGGCGATGACCTTTAAGCTTTTTGAAATTTCGGCGACAGCGCGCTCTCGACTCTCGACTCTTTGTTTGAGGTCCATCAGCTGAAGGTAATCAATCATTATCATATCAAGGCCATGCTGGGCCTTGAGGCGTCGACAGCGCGCTCGAATTTCATAAGGGCTGATTCCGGAGGTGTCATCAATAAAAAGCTTAGCCTCGCTGAGGGTTCCAGCAGAAGCTATCAACTTAGGCCAATCCGTATCACTTAAACGCCCGTTTCTGATAGAAGACATACTAACTTTTGCCTCAGCGGCGAGCATTCTCATCATGACGGACTCTTTTCCCATCTCGAGAGAAAAAAACGCGACTGATTTTTTCAAACGCAAGGACGCATGGGAAGCAATGTTCAATCCAAACGCCGTTTTACCCATCGAAGGCCTTGCTGCGACAATCACAAGCTCACCTGGATGCAATCCGGCTGTCATCTTATCCAGCTCAGTAAACCCAGTCGCGATACCCGTTATTTCTTCTTTTTGTTGATAGAGTTGTTCTATCTTCTTGATACTATCTTTGACGATTTCCATAGAGCCGACGAGGCCCTGAGTACTTTTATTCTCATTAATTTTAAAAATATCGGATTCGGCTTGATCTAACAGAAGCTCCACATCCTGATTCTCACTAGAAAAGGACCGCTCAATAATTTCTGAACTTGTGTGAATGAGCTTTCGCAAGAGTGATTTTTCTTTAACAATCTGAGCATAGGTCGCAATATTTGCCGCAGAGATAGTCTTTTCCAAAAGGCTTGCTAAATAGACAAATCCACCTATTCCATCAAACTCGCCTCGAGACTGAAGCATATCAGTGACAGTAACCAAATCTATTGGCTTGCTTCGACTAACTAGATCCTTGATAGATGAATAAATTTTTTGATGCGAAGGTGCATAAAAATCACCTGAGTCAATTATATCAGAAACCTGGTCAAAAGCCTCGGCCTCCAACATCAGCCCACCAAGAATTGACTGTTCTGCTTCCAAATTTTGTGGAGGTATTCGAGCTGCCATAATCCCCTCATATGGACAGATGAACTTTAATTCCAGACAGAAATAAACTTCAAAGCCGCCCAAAACCTATCATAGCCTACCCACGAGCAAAGCTTGAAGAAAAATAATAAAGCTAATTCAGTTTTTTATAGCGAATTTTGTAACTATCGATTTTCTTTTTTAGAGTATTTCGATTGATACCTAGCATTTGCGCTGTTTTTACTTGATTTCCATTGAATACCTTTAAGGCGAGTTCGAGAAGAGGTCTTTCAACCTGTTCGAGGACTACATTATAAAGTCCGGAAAGCTCAACCTCGGCTTCCTTCTGTTGCTGAAACAAGACCTCTAGCTTACTTTTGACAAGTTTTTCTAAGCTGACTGCTTGAAGATTTGCTACGAACAAATTGTCTGAACTTTTTAGGTTCCGCGTCATGTAACTCCCATAAAAATTTTCTTTGAATTCAAACTCCGCGTGTTTCGGGTGTCCAAATATACTTTTGTAACTGCAATTGCAACCTTGCTAATGAATTTTTTTCTAAAATTTTCTCAGCGAGTCTACGCGGAGACAACTGACCAAATGATGGACTGTATAAAACAGAATACTTTTCGAATAATTCATATTGACGGCAAAATAATTCTGACCAGTCAAAGTCGGTTTCGCTACAAAGCACAAATTTAAATTCAGTCGAGGGCTTTGCCCATTTCAGATTGTCGAAAAGAAAGCTCTGTCCTTCGCCCGAATCTGGAGTTTTAACATCCAAAATAATTTTGACCTTCTCTGGAACATTTTCAATCGATTTTGCTCCGCTTGTTTCGAGTGATACCAAATATCCTAGTTGACAGAGTTCGGTCATCAGAAGGTGAACTTCCTTTTGCGCCAAGGGTTCGCCACCGGTCAAACAAACGTATTTGGTATTATAGCTCGAAATCTTTTTGATGATTTGATCAATGGACAAAAACGCACCTTCAAAATAGGAATACTTGGTGTCGCAGTAAGTACAGCGCAAAGGGCAGCCAGTTGTTCGCACAAAAACAGTTGGCAATCCAGAATAGGAGGACTCACCTTGAATGCTATAGAAAATTTCATTGATTTTTAACATTTATCGCACTCATCTCTGCCACAATTTGCGTCATTGTCAAGTAAGACTAGGGTCTCGCCGTCGGCACATTTTTAGAATCTAGACCTTCTAAGAGGCCCAGACAGACTGGCCTTTTCAGACCTCGCAGATTCCCGTAAATTGATTTATATGAGTTTATTTCTTAAAAAGTTCAAACAAGATGTCTTTGGAATTGTCTATCTTATGCTTGGGTTATTTCTTGGGTTGTCACTTGTGACTTTTAATCCAAAAGATCCATCACTTAATTCCATTGGCCAAGACTTAAGACCACTGAATGCCTGTGGATTTGTTGGCTCATTCACCTCTGACCTACTTTTTCAGTTTTTGGGCCTTTCATCGTGGTTACTCATTATTTTTTTACTGCGAATGGCCTATGGAACTTTCAAGGATCAGAAGGTTGGATTTGGAGAGCTTAGAGTTGTGTGGGCAGCGTTTTTTGTTCTTGTTTTTGCGTCACTTTTGTCTGTCTATTTTCCGGAGAGGTCGTTATTTCACGGGCAAATCTTTCCAGGTGGCCTTGTGGGACTTGGCATTGCTGAAGTGCTTCTCAGAGCATTCAACAGAATTGGGGTTCAGATTGTCTTGTGGTCCTCGGTCTTAATTCTAATTCTATTTTATTCTGAAAAAACTGTTCATGAATTGTCCTTATGGCCACGTAATGTAGGACTATGGATCCTTAAAAATATGTGGGGATCCATCAAAAGATTTAAAGTGAAAATTCCAAAGGTCCAGGTCACTCCAATTCATCAACCCGCTCTTGCGGGGGGCGGATTTAACGGCGGAATGGAGTTTAGAATTCGGCCAGAAGTAGAAAGTAAAGTAGAGCTGGACACTCAGCTCGAACCTGAATCTGTAGAGCCAGAAAGGGAAGGACTACTTTCTAAGACTCCGAAAAGAAAAGTGGTTTTACAAGTGAATCCGCCTCGACGGGTTGAGAACTGGGCGATGCCAAAAATTGATCTTTTAGAGAATCCACCAGCAACTCGAATAAAAATTGATGAAAGGGAAATTAAGAGGAAAGCCGAACTTCTAATAGATAAGCTTAAGAACTTTTCAATTGAGGGTCAGATTACCGATGCAAAACCAGGGCCTCTGGTGACGATGTATGAATTCAAACCAAATGTTGACGTAAAGATTAGCAAAATATCTGATCTCGAGGATGATCTATCATTGGCACTGAGTTCAGAGTCTGTTCGCGTTGTGGGTCATATTCCCGGACGGGATGTCGTCGGAATAGAGACCTCAAATCTAAAGCGCGAAATGGTTTACTATAAGGATCTGATTGCGGATAACCAATTTTGGAACCAGGATTTTACTTTGCCTATGGCTTTGGGTAGGCAAGTTAATGGCGAAGCCAAAATTGTGGATTTGAGAAAAATGCCCCACTTACTCATTGCCGGCACCACAGGCTCAGGGAAATCCGTATTTGTGAGCTCAATCATTACTGGGCTAATATTCAAGCATTCTCCGAAGACCCTGCGCTTCATCTTGATTGATCCAAAAATGGTGGACTTGGCCCACTTTGCAAAAATTCCGCACTTGATATTGCCGCATATAACAGAGGCGAAGAAGGCCGTCATGGCTTTGAAATGGGCCGTTCGAGAAATGGAGAAACGTTATCGATCTCTTTCAAAATTTGGAGTTAGTAAGATTGAGCTTTTTAACGAAAAGATCACTCAACTTAGTAAAGAAGAAATATCAGAGCATGAAAAGGTCAATCAAGAGTTAGAAGGCAACGGTCGCGGCCGACAGGATCAGTACTACTTCGCGGCGCTTCCATATATTGTCGTTGTTGTTGATGAACTTGCCGACCTTATGGTTACGGAAAAGCAAAACATCGAGTTACCAATTCAGCGCCTAACACAAATGGCACGAGCTTGTGGGATGCATTTGATTCTTGCGACCCAATCCCCACGGAAAGACGTGGTCACTGGACTCATCAAAACAAATATTCCAGGAAGAATTGCGCTTAAAGTCGCATCTAAAATGGACTCTAGAATTATTTTGGATGAATCAGGTGCGGAGCGGTTGTTGCCAAATGGGGATATGCTTTTTCTTGCCCCAGGTGTGGCTAAACCGATGCGTCATCATGGACCATACCTTTCTGATAGAGAAATCAATGATGTGGTTGGATTTTGGTCCAAACAGGGCGAACCAGACTATGACACTCTGGCGCTCAAGGTTCTGGACGGGTCAAATAGCGAGTCCTCTGAGATTGAGGAATCTGGCTCAAATAATTTTGAAGAAGAGCATGACGAAATGTACGACCAAATTCTATCCTGGACCTCCGAACAAAAAGAAATCAGTGCCTCCTTATTGCAGCGAAAATTTCGTCTTGGGTATCCCCGAGCAGCTCGAATGATTGAGCTTTTTGAAAAGGAAGGCGTCATTAGCGGCGCCAATGGCAGCAAGCCGCGTCAGGTAATTGTAAAAAGCTATAAAGAATAGACCAAGACATCTTGACTCCCCTCCAGCATGATTTGATAGGGCTAAATATTTTGGGATTTGCTAAGAAAGGCATTCCCTAATCAAGGAGGAATGATGCTAGTTAAAATGTTGGGAAAAGTGATAGCCGCTGGAGCACTTTTAATTTCAAGCGCGGCTTTTGGCAGTGGAACTTTGTCAGAAATGGTCACCGATATCCAGGTACAAGTTGCCCATGATGTAGCAATGCAGAGTGGTATTGACTGGAAGGTTGGAGATCAAAATGACTATAACGTCGACATGGGATTTCTTAAGGGAACCATGGTGATGAAAGTACGTGAAATTGGCGCTGATGGTATTTGGGTTGATCAAGATATGGACTTGGGTTTTGCAGGCAAGCAGACAGCATCTTCACTGATTGATCCAAACACAGGTGCAGTTAAGAAAATGATTGTGAATGGTAAAGAGCAGGCCATTCCAGAGAACAACTTTAAACCAGTTGAAGTTAAGGAAGCGACTATTACAGTCCCGGCGGGAACTTTTGAATGCATTTATGTTAGACTTAAAGATGAGAAAACTGGTAAGGAAGCAGAGGCCTGGATCAATCCAGAGAAGGTTTCTATTGGAGGTTCTTTGAAAATGATCCAGCCAGGTCAATTTGGAAATGTCACCCTTGAACTTAAGTCCTTTAAAAGGAACTAAGATTCCATTAAATGAATTTAGAAAAGCCGCAATCTTTATTGCGGCTTTTTCTTTTTGGTTTGGCCAAGGTAGTTCTTTGGCTCTCGTGACCACAAAGTCTGAAGGTTATAAAGAAATTATTAGCAAAGCCCAAAATTTGGTTTTACAAAAAGAGATCCCAAGCACTTGATCTTTTGTATTACGCCCTAAAGCAAGAAAATCCCAAGGGACCTGCGTATAAAGAAATTAAGAAGAATATGTCTTCAATTTCGAGAGTGTTTATATTTGAAAAGGCACAGCAGGCCTATGAATTGGCCATCTCTATGCGCAAACAAGATTTGACTCAATCCTATAAGACTTTAAAAGATGGACTGAGTCATGAAAAGGATAATCTGAATCTCTTATTGGCTCTCAGTCGACTCGAGGTGAGTAAAAATGAATGCGCGGTCGGTAAAGAGACTTTTCAGAAGATCCCTAAACCACTGAGTACTGATGAAGAAGTTCAACTTTTGGAGGCTCAGCTTTTATTTTGTGGAAAAGAGACTTTAGAGCCATCGAGCATATCTGTAGCTGACCAGCGCATTATTGAGATGCAGAACTTTCAATTGTCGAATTCTAGTTTGGGTCTTTATTGGAGTCTTCTGGAACTGAGAAAGTTTGAAATTCAAAAAAATGAACAGAAAATTAAGGAAAAACTCAAAACCTTAGATAGCTTGGCAGCAAGACAGCATCCGGATCTTCTCTATTGGCAGTGGAAAATAAGCAAGAAAACTGACCCTTATAGAAATCAATTGGGGCATAAATATATCTTGAGTTGCCAGAGTTTATCTCAACGACAGAGTCGAGAATATCTGATAGACCCTTTTTTGTGCCAGCGCGTGGCTGAAGTTGAGCGTGAGATGAAGAAACAAGGGGCCTTGATTGAAAAATGACCAAAGAAACAGGGTGATGAATTTTTTCGTGCTAGTTGTGCTCGTATTTGCTTTGGGCAGCTGTGGCGTTAAGGGGAAGCCATTGCCTCCTCTTGAGGCGCCCTTCTTGAGCGGTAAGCCACATTCTCAAGCGAATGACCGAGCGAAGAAAAAATGATTAAATATTCTGGTGCTGGAAATACCTTTTATGGTAGGACCCTCATAAAAAATTGCGGAAATTATTTATGAAACTAATTATTTATGAAACTAAATGGATAAGTGAATTATGAAACAAATGAATGGTCTGATAACGGCACTGATAACACCTTTCAAAGAGGGTAAAATTGACTTTGGCTCTTTGGAAAAACTAATTAAACATCAGATAGATAGAGGTGTGTCTGGCTTCGTCGTTAATGGAACAACTGGAGAAAGCCCAACGTTGTCCGATATCGAAGTTCAGAACCTTTTTAAGTTTTGCCAGAAGATGGTGCCAAAAGCCTTCCCTCTAATATTGGGGACGGGTACAAACTCGACTCAAACAACTATCGAAAAAACGAGAATGGCGGCAGAACTCGGTGCTGATTCGGCCTTGGTTGTCGTGCCATATTATAACAAACCACCGCAGCGGGGATTGTTTAAACATTTTTCTGAGGTTGCAAATTGCGGAGGTATTCCCGTTATATTGTATAACGTTCCAGGTAGAACGATTACCTCTCTGGATGTGGATACGGTTGTTTCGCTGAGCGAAAATAGAAATATCATCGGGATCAAAGAGGCCTCTGGAAAAGTGCAAATTGCAGCTGAACTTAGAAAAGCCTGTCGGAAGGATTTTTTGCTTTTGTCTGGTGATGATGGAACCTATGTTGAATTTCTTGAAGCTGGAGGGGATGGTGTGATCTCCGTAGCGTCACATGTTATTCCTGACCAGATGAAGCGTTGGCGGGATCTTTTTTTATCTGGGGATGTTAAGCGAGCCTATCAAGAAAGTGCTCGCTGGCGGGCTCTTTTGAATCTTCTGTGTGTTGAGGCAAATCCAATTCCTATAAAGAAGGCAGCTCAAAATCTAGGGCTGATTGAAAGCGCTGAGTTGCGGTTACCTTTGGTGGAGCTCGAGAGTAAAAATGCGGAGCTCCTAAGGGAAGAAATGCTGAAGCTAGGCCTGATACTGTGAAAAAGCTGAGAGTTGGAGTCTTTGGTGCCGGCGGCAAAATGGGCCAAGAAGTCACAGGACTTCTTAAGGGTTCGGAGTTTTTGGATGCGGCAGTTGGGGTTTCTCTCGCACAGAAAGCTGTCGGATATAGAAATGTCTCCGATGTCTTGATGGACGCCATGTCAAATGAGACTGATGTCTGGATTGATTTTTCGTTACCTGGGGGGTTCGATCAGATTGTGGACTTCTGTATCAAGTGGAAAAAGCCATTGATTTCCGGAACAACAGGTCTGAGTGAAATTCAGCACCAGAAAATCAAAGATGCGGGAAAGATAATTCCAATTCTTTGGTCCTCAAATATGAGTTTGGGCATTGTGGCGTTGAAAAAAGCAATGGAGGCTTTTGCAATTTTAAACAATTTTGATTTTCAGATAGAAGAAATTCATCACAAGATGAAGTTGGACAAACCGAGCGGCACCGCCGTGACACTTCAGGGTCAGCTACAAAAGATAGTCGGAAGAAGGGAACCCCCTCGCCTTTATCAATGCGTGGGGGCGGAGTTTTTGGAGTCCATAAGGTCTGGGCTTTTTCACAGGAAGAGGTCCTATGTTTTGAGCACCAAGCACTCACGCGGAGTGTTTTTGCGCGAGGGGCTATTTGGGCAGCTCAAAATATTTCGACCAGGCAACCAGGTATCTATACTCTTGAGGAGCTAATCGATTGGCCCTAGGTCTTGTTGGAATTTCTTATCCGTGGATTGAAACAACTAGCCTTGCTAAGACTATTTTATTGAAATTGATTCAAAATTCGGAGCTTCTGGAAGTTACGTCGCTATTTAAGAGACGCTCCCAGTCTGGAAGTGATTTTGAATCAACCATTGAAATGGTTGCGGCTGTTTCAACAGAAAAGCGAAAGTCGAATTTGCGAGTCGATTGCATGAGATTGCCAAAGAAATAATAAAACGCCGAGAAGATTCTCAGGTGAGTATTAAACTTCTCTTGTATGATCAGGAAGTTATCATGACCCCAGAGTTGACCTTGCCTCATCCTGACCTCCAGTATGACTTATTGACCTTGCGACTGAGTAGTGAGGTTTGGAGTCGTTACGAGCATCCGGTTTTGAAGAAAACTTTGGGAGAACTTTCTGATCTCAGAGTTAATAGCATCGATCATTGGCCAGCCCAAAATGATGAGTCAAAATGGTCGAGAGATGAAGTCCCGTTTCTATGATCGACGAGGACGATATTTAGAGAATATAGAAAATGCAAAGGAAAGACTCTATACAGTAGTTACTGTATTGGGTGACAGAAGGCCATATGATGTTAAGGTCGAGGTGTTTGTGGAGGAAAAGGTCGAGGAAAATGTCTATGTCATTAGTGAACAAGACAATAGGTCAGCCGAAAGGATTGCCGCTCGAATTAAGGACGCCCTTTACCAAAGTCAGAGTAATCGCAACGTGATTGACGATTTCAGACCCCTATAACAGACTTAATAATGAGGAAGTAATAGGATAATGAATCAAAGCTCGATATTCAGCAAATTCGATATTTTATATCTCTTGGCGCTGGCTTTGATGCTTGGTATTCCTTCCAGACTCGATCCAGCAATATTTCTGCAAATTCATCAGCCAATGAAGGTAGAGTCTCACAAAAATTTTCCGCCCTACTTGGCTCATCAAGAAATTTCTAAAGGCAGTATTGATGGTCAGGATACGTCGGAATTTACTCAAACAATTGAGCTTGCTACGATCGAGCGTTCGACGATTGAAATGAATGATGAAGTTATGGCGTTCGAACTCTCTGATGCGAAAACGATGGTCCTTGATGAAGTGAGTCTATTTAAATCCGAGCTAGCCACTTATGAAATTCCCGAGGTTCTTCTTGAGCCACAGGTTGTCAAACCTGAGACCATTCCATCAGTTGTGGATCCAAACAAAAGCAATATTTTCCCAGACAGGGGCATTTTCGACTTTGAAATTCCCAAATCAAGACAGAGCTACCGCAGGTTGAGGCCCAAGAATCAGACCCTAGGAAAGAAGGCACCAGTCATTTCGTAATTGGTGGAACAATTGTTATCCAACAAGGATTGGGGCTCACTAACGATCATTTCTTTGAAATTAGAAGAATCAAAGAGGGCGTGGTGCTTGAGCGGGGAACTGTGAACGTTCAAGCGGCGACTTATTCAATCAAAGTTTCGGATACTGGTGGGCAAATTCGAGGAAGAATTCTTGCCAAGAATGGTCAGGTTTTAGGCGAAGGGTCTGGACTAATTACGAATGTTGGACAAAATGCTATAGATCCCAGAGGGCCCAAGCTTGTTCTTATTCCGAGAGATGGCGTTTCCGGTGTACACTACAGTCAATATGATGCAGAGAAGAAACCACTTGTAGGAGCGAATGTTAATATTCTCCATGGCTCAGAAAAGGCTGAGCAGGATCAGGATCTGTATACACAAGATACCCGACTAGGCCAAGGTTCAATGACTTTGCTAAGTGTTGAAGCACCGAAAAATTTTTTAGTTTCTCGAAAGATAGTATATTCCGGTGAAAAATTCAGTCTACCGATTCTACCAGAAAGAATGGCAAAGTCGCTCAGGGAAATGGTCAGCGATCAGCGACAACAGGACTTAAACGATCCTCACGGGACACTTATTTGGGGGAGTTAAAATTGATGGGATGCCACTGTCTGGGATCTCTGTGGAAATCGAGTCTGCACCAGATATTTTGCCAGTTTATTTAAATGAATACTTTCTGCCTGATCCAGGGCTCAAGGCGACTTCAACCAATGGCTATTTCGCTTTTTTGCAGGTAGAGCCAGGGTTTCATTCGCTTCTCGCTTTACGCGGTGATAAATACTTTTCCCATGACAATGTGATTGTTGAACGTGGCGCTGTGAGTATTTCGGAAATTAAAACCGCAACGGCCTCAAAACCTGCAAAGGTACGGGCTTATGATTACTTCTCTGGAATTTCCAAAGAGGCCTCAGTTGAACTCCAAAGCGTTGATCACCCGGTTCAAACCGTGGCTGGTCAAGCGACAGTCGTGCTTCCAAATTTAAATAGAATGAGCTTAATTAATGTTAATCCAGATAGACCTTATATTCATGCAACTTACCAGTATAATGATGTGAATGACTTTGTGGATATCCCATTAATTCAGAATGCGTGGCTTCAACAAATTCAGACGAGACTAAAAATTAATAGCATTCCAAATAGAGGAATCGTGATTGGCTTTGTTGGTGATGAAGATTTTGAGGTCTATTCAGCCTTAGAGAACAAAGGGATTGTTGCTGTGTATTTTGATAATCAAGGAAATCCTCTCGAACATAAGCAAGGAGTGACTGGTGGAGGATTTATACTTTTCAATGTTCCACTTGGAACTAATGAAGTTATTATTTTTGGTGATAGAACTCAAAAATTGTACTCTCAGGTTGTCCCAATAGATTCGGGATCTCTAAACGTTCTTACATTTAGGTCTGGATATTAGGGCCCGTCCAACAACTAAGGAGTCTAGAAAAAACATCGCCTCTTTCCTCGAAATCTCTGAATTCATCGCGACTTGTTCCGCCTGGGCTTAACAAGACCGTATCGCCTGGTTTGACTTGTGTGAGGGCCTCGTTGACTGCAAATTCGAGCTTGGGAAAGGTTCTGCCTGGGAGGCTACTTAATTTTTGAGCTACCTCACGACATTCGCCAAAAAAATAAAACAAACAATCTGATCCCTGCGCAAGACAACTCAGGTCTCTCCAAGGCAACTTTTTGTCGCGGCCACCAAGGAGAAGGTGAATTTTTCCAGGCCTTTTAAGGTGGCGGCATGACTCAACTGCAGTGATAACACTATCTAAAGCGGTCGCCTTACTGTCATTGACAAATAAAACTTCTCCAGCACATTTGACCCTTTGCAGTCGATGGGGTAGCCCTGGAAACGAAAGCAAAGCTTCAAGGCTTTCTTTGGGCCAACCGTAATATTGAACAACACTGAATGCCAAGGCCAAATTATCCTGATTATGGGGGCCGATCAAAGAGGCTCTTGAAAAATCAAACAAATCCTTAGGAATTCGATTCTTATCAACCCAAGTATATCGGTTCGGAGCTGAAGCAATCAGATTTGAACGAGTTTTGTTAAAATAGCCAAGGAGATCGCCGCCATTAATATTCAAAAAAAGCCGATTTCTCGCAATTTCATCTATCTTGAATTTAGTTTCGTAATAACTCTGTAGATCTGCATATCTTTCGAGATGATTGGGAGACAAGAAAGTGATCAGCGAGGAATCCAAGGCCAACCCACCGCAATTCTCAAGTTGAAAGCTTGAAAGCTCTAAGATAACAAATTTGGCCCGGGGGCGTTTTCCCATGAGAACTTCTGCTCCATAGAGACTAAAAGGAGTCCCAAGGTTGCCACCAATGAAACAATTCGAATCGGTAACAAGGGCAGCGGCACCGAGGGCCGCAGTTGTCGTACTTTTGCCGACAGAGCCTGTAATCCCAATTAAAATCTCGCTCTTGAGCATTCGAGTAGTTAGAGAAATTTCACTTGTTATTTCAACCCCGGACTCTTTGAGGGATTGAATCCAGGGAGTTGCCAAGGGTATTCCGGGTGAAACGACCGCTAGCTTTGCAGAGAAAGCCAAGACTGTATTAACGTCTGAGGTATCAGCAAGGCCAGGGGTATCATCGAAAGTTAAGATATCCCTCTGAGCCAGTCCAAAGGACTTAAGCAGCTCGACAGCGGCTTTTCCACTTTTACCCATACCCAAGACTACAACTGGTCCAATCATTCTTAAATACCTCGAAGAAATAGTGGGATGAGTGTACAATTAAAAGGGATGGATAGTCATATATTTAAAAAAGCGTCACATACCGCCATCATCAGCGATCTTCATTTGTGTGAAGCTCAGCCAATCAATCCAAAGTATCCTCTCTGGAAGAAATTTAAGACAACCGAATTTTTTTTCGACGAAGACTTTAAGATCTTTTTAGCTGAAATCGTGGCCAAGGCGGGATCTGAGAAAGTTGAGTTAGTTCTGAATGGTGATATTTTCGATTTCGATAGCGTCACCAAAATTCCAACAGATCCACTATTTAGAATGGACTGGATCGAGAAAAAAAGAGGCCTCCATCCCCGTCCTGAACGGTCAGTTTTTAAGTTTAGAACAATCCTTGAAGATCATCCTGTTTTTGTTGAGGCCCTCCGTGGGTTCTTGGTGACAGGACACAGCGTCGTTTTAATTATTGGAAATCATGATCTGGAACTGCATTTTTCGGAGGTGCAGGAGGAGCTTTTAACGCAATTGAATCTTCCACAGGCCAGTCAGTCGAGAATTCGCTTTGTTGATTGGTTTTACATCAGTAATCAAGATACTCTCATCGAACATGGGAACCAGTATGATCCCTACTGTCTCTGTGAGGATCCGATTCATCCGTTTTCACAGGGATATAATTATATTTATCTTAGGCTTCCCTTTGGAAATTTGGCGTGTCGATACATAATGAACGGTCTGGGTTTTTTCAATCCCCATGTTGATTCGAACTACATAATGACAATGGGCGAGTATCTGCGCATTTTTTTACGCTATATGGCAAGGGCCCAGCCGCTACTTCTGGTCACCTGGTTTTGGGGGTCCGTTGTAACACTATTTGCTACAGTCAAAGATCATTTATCGAAGGTAGCTAGGAATCCTCTTAAAATTGAGGATCGTATTGCCTATATGGCAGAAAAAGCAAATGCCGAGCCTCGTATGATTCGCGAGATGCGAGAGCTTATAGCGACGTCAGCCGCAAGCAAGCCCCTATTGTTGATGAGGAGCTCTGGCTTGATCGGGCACTTATATTGTTTGTGGCATTCTTTGTCGTTTTTGAAGTATTCACGGTTTTGAAAGCGATCTTTGGTATTTCCCTATTTTGGGCATTTGCACCACTATTTTTGTTTCTTCCGTTTTTTCTATTTTATTCGAAATCAATCAATTCTCTGGTGTCCAGCTACAAGGAACCTGATGATCGAATACTACATACCACAAGTGCGATTACAAAAGTGAAGAGGATTGTTTACGGGCACACTCACCACGCGAGGCACGAGGTTATAGGTTCTGTCGAGCATCTTAATTCTGGGTGTTGGTCCCCCGCATTTCTTGATATTGAATGTACAAAGCCTCTTGATCAGAAGAACTATGTCTGGATATCTCCTTCAGATTCCTTGGACAGAAAGGCTGAATTGATTGTTTTCAAGAAGGCTGGCACAGAGTCATCTCTGAAACGCACAGCATAATTCAAACTGACAATTGTCATTGTCAAGGTATGAGGCCTGTGACAACCTTTCCATATCGATTACCTTTGAGATGGAGGCTTGGAAATGGCAGAAGTTTTAGTTGTTACGAGTAAAGTTAAAAAAATTATCAAAGAACAGGGTGGTATGAACACCTCGTCAGCAACAATTGAAACTCTCAGTAAGGCCGTTGAAAGACTTTGCCTTAAGGGGATTGAAAGTGCAAAAGCAGATGGTCGAAAGACGGTTATGGACCGCGATATTATTATAGAGCATCTTTAAAGCCCCTCGCTGAGGGCCAGACCGGGACATGGCGTTTAAATTCTAATCATATTTTGAAGGTCTTCCCAAAGCAAAGTGGGAACGCCTAGGGATTCTGCTTTCTGTAGCTTTGACCCAGGCTCCTTTCCGACCACGAGGAAGTTTAGTTTTGCCGATACGGAGGAGACTATTTTACCTCCGTTTTGCTCAATGAGGTCTTTTGCCTGATCTCTTGGAACTGGAAGAGTTCCCGTAATTAAGAAACTCTTGCCAGAAAGAGTGCCAGAAAAAGATCTCGAAGGTTCAGAAAAATATATTCCAGCGGCCAGCAGCTCTCTGACTTCGGCCACATTCTTCGGGTTGGAAAACCAACTCACTATCGATTGTGCCACCTTTGGACCAATTTCTGGAATTGAAAGAAGGTCGTCGGACTTAGCATCAATCAAACGATCCACGGTGACGAAGTGATCGGCCAGAAGTTTCGCCGTTTGTTCACCAACAAACCGAATTCCAAGCGAAAAAATGAAACGCGGGAAGCTAGATTTGCGACTGGAGTTGATTGAATCAAGGATATTTCTTGTTGATTTGAGTCCTTGTCTTTCGAGGGAAAAGAGCTCCTCAGCAGTCAATTTATAAATGTCTGAGAACTTCCTGATAAGCCCTCGATCGACGAGGGTTTCAATCAAGCGATCTCCGACTTTCTCAATATTCATAGCCCTACGGCTAACAAAATGTTTCAACGATTCTTTCAGTATTGCTTGGCAAAATGGATTCAAACACCTGGGTATAATTTCGTTTTCAGGAAGAAACACATTTTCGCCACATGAGGGGCACACTTTGGGCATCTCATAAGGAGTGGAGGTGGCTGGCCTTTGATCAAGAACAACACCGACGATCTCTGGAATAACATCTCCGGCCCGCTGGATTACAACGGTATCCCCGACTCGAATGTCCTTTCGTCTTATTTCTTCTTGGTTATGAAGAGTTGCATGGCTGATTTGCACGCCACCAACTTTCGTGGGTCTAAGAAGAGCCACGGGAGTGAGGGCCCCAGTTCGACCAACTTGCACCTGAATTTCTTCGACCACAGATTCAGCTTGTTGAGGTTTAAATTTGGCGGCTGTTGCCCACCGAGGGCTGCGGGCGACGAAGCCCAACTCCTCTTGAAGGGGCAATGAATTGACTTTGATAACGATGCCATCAACGTCAAAATCGAGATTGGGTCTCAATTTCTCAAAATCAATATAAAAATCAATCACAGTCTGTGGGGTTGAGCAGATTCTCGTGAGCTTTTCCGCGATTGGGAATCCAAACTTACCAAACATACTTGGACTGCCTTTTGAGTTTCAAAGGAAATCCCATCAATAGCCCCTAGCCCGTAGGCAAAAAAACGAAGTGGCCTCGATGCTGTGACAGACGAATCCAACTGTCGCACAGTTCCTGCTGCGGCATTTCGGGGATTTGCGAATATATTCAGTCCCATTTCCTCGTACTCAGCATTCATTGCAAGAAAGTCTTTTTTAAAAATCAACACTTCTCCACGAACTTCAAACAACTTTGGTGGGTTATCAGTTTTCAGACGAAGTGGGATAGACTTAATCGTTTTGATATTGTGGGTGACAACTTCACCAGTCGTTCCATCTCCTCGAGTTAGGGCCGATGTCAGGAACCCATTTTCATAAATGAGCTCAATAGCAAGGCCATCAAACTTTGGTTCACAAAGATATTCAATTGGATCACTTCTTTTTAGGTAGCTTTTGATTCGCTTATCAAAATCACCAATTTCTTCTGCGGTATAAGAATTTCCCAGTGAAATCATTGGAATTCGGTGTTTACCTTTTGAAAAGGATTCCAGCGGACTGCTTCCCACTCTTTGGCTGGGCGAGTCTTTGAGAGTCAGGGTCGGATCCGATTGTTCAAGCTCTAGAAGCTCTTTAAAAAGTCGATCATACTCAAAATCCGAGATTTCAGGACGATCTAACACATGATATAGATAATCATGGTGGGAAATAATTTTTTTAAGTTCTTCATGTCGACGATGATTCATAGGAACAGAGATTGATTTGGCTTTTTCAAACAGTCAAGCCTATCAGTTAAATATCTAAGTTGCGCATGCAGTTCCTTCTTGAATCTTAAAATCTCAATAGTTAGTCTAACTTATCCGGTTAGGCTGACAGTATCAGTAAGACTGTGGGAACACAGGGAAAATTGCATGTCAGGAAATTGATTGCCAAAAAATGCAGGGGAAATCCAAAATGAGCAAATTCGAAAATGAGATAGACAAAAGAGACTGCTGAGCAGATGGCAAAGCTGGCCCACCTCAAGCTCTCAGGAAGTCAAATTGATGAGTATACACAGCAAATGTCAGTTGTTTTGAATTATTTTGATGAAATTTCAAAGGTTGACACGACTGATGTTGAGCCAATGGTCACACCGGCCTTAGTTGAGTCATTCTGGAGAGAGGATGAAGTAAGGAGTGATTTCTCGGTGGAGGAAATTATGGCCAATGCACCATTGCGGGTGGGCAATCTCTTTAAAGTGCCACAAGTCGTATAAAATTTTTCAGAGGAAAGTGTTAAATGGATCTTTTGACGGCCAGTTTTTCAGAAATTTCAGCAGCAGTGAGAGAGAAAAAAGTCAGCGCAGTTGAAGTTACAAAGTTCTTTTTGAATAGGGTCAACCGTCTTGATCAACACCTCAACTCGTTTATTTCTAGGGACGAGACCGCAGTTAAACAGGCAGAAAGTATAGATCAACGAATACTTCGGGGAGACTCAGTTGGCGCTTTGGCAGGCATTCCTTTTGGCATAAAGGATATGATTTGCACGAAGGGTCTTCGAACAACAGCTGCATCTAAAATCCTTGAGAATTTTGTTCCACCCTATGATGCCACCCTCGTTGAAAGATTGAGAGGCGCTGGTGCTATAGTCTTGGGAAAGCTCAATCAGGATGAATTTGCAATGGGGTCGAGTAATGAAACCTCAGCCTTTGGCTTGTGCAAAAATCCATGGAATGTTGAGTATGTTACGGGGGGCTCAAGTGGCGGGGCTGGGGCGGCTAAGGCGTCAAGGCTTACGGCCGGGACTATCGGCACGGATACAGGTGGGTCCATTCGCCAGCCAGCGAGCTTTTGCGGGGTTGTTGGTGTAAAACCCACCTATGGTCGGGTGAGTCGCTATGGAATCATTGCCTATGCGTCTAGTCTTGATCAAGCGGGCCCGATGACTAGTTATGTGTCAGATGCCGCTCTCACCTTAGAGGTTATTTGTGGCCGAGACCCAATGGACTCAACCACTTCCAATCAAGCTGTTCAAGCGTATTCACAAAACCTTACGTCCAACCTGACTGGATTAAAAATCGGACTTCTTAAGGAATTTTTGACGGAAGGCCTCGATTCCGAAGTCAACAAAGCCGTGGATGATGCGGTTGCGGCGGCAAAGCGAATGGGTGCAGAGATTGTTGAAGTGAGTGTGCCACTGACTAGTTTATCAGTACCAATTTATTACTTAATAGCGATGAGTGAAGCCTCGTCAAATTTGGCTCGATATGATGGGATTAAGTACGGATATAGGGCGCCAACTGAAGGCTCGCGTGAGCTCAGTCTCGAAGAGATGTATTCAAAGACGAGGGGAGTGGGTTTCGGCTCAGAAGTTCAGCGTCGAATAATAATCGGAACTTACTGTTTGTCGAGTGGATATTATGATGCTTACTATAACAAAGCTTGTCAGGTTCGTCGACTTCTCAAAAACCAATCTGATGAGGCCTTCAAGAAGTGTGATGTTATTTTAGGTCCGGTATCAACAACTCCGGCCTTTAAAATTGGAGACAGAATTTCAGATACAATGGCAATGTATTTGAACGATATTTTCACCACCTCAACAAATCTTGCTGGACTTCCTGGGATGACTGTTCCTTTTGCGATCTCTTCAAAGCGTCTACCGATTGGAATTCAGTTAACAGCTGGTCACTTTCAAGAGCAGACTATGCTCAATGTGGGTTTTGCCCTCGAACAGAATTCTTTATCGAAGGGGGAGAGACCCAATGTCTACTAGAAACTTTGAAGCTGTTATTGGATTAGAGGTTCACGTTCAGCTTAAAACAAAAAGTAAGATATTTTGTTCTGATTCAACTCAATATGATGCTGCCGACAACGAGAACACCTCGCCCGTGAGTGTTGGGATGCCCGGAACCTTGCCGGTCGTCAATAGGAAGGCAATTGAATACTCTATTAAGACCGGACTCGCGCTCAATTGTCAAATTAGGCAACGATCGGTTTTTGCTCGGAAGAATTATTTTTATCCAGATCTGCCAAAAGGATATCAAATTTCACAATATGATAAGCCACTTTGTGAAAATGGGAGTGTCACCTTTTTGGTAGATGGTCATGAAAAAACAGTTTCAATTACCCGTGCCCATATGGAGGAAGATGCTGGTAAGTCAATTCATCAGAGCGACTGTACGCTTCTGAACTACAATCGTTCCGGGATTCCTCTTTTGGAAATTGTCTCGGGTCCAGATATGAGAAGTCCTAAGGAAGCTGCTGAGTATGCCAGAACAATTGCTCAAATTGTGCAGTATTTAGATGTTTGTGATGGGAATCTAGAAGAGGGATCTATCTCGATGCGATTGCAATGTCAGCGTTAGAAAAGTCGGAGCGACTCAGCTTGGAGTCAAGGTTGAAATTAAGAACATAAATTCATTCCGCTTTGTAGAAAAGGCAATTGAATATGAAATCGATAGACAGAGTGATGCAGTTGAACGAGGTGTGGATATAGTTCAAGAAACTCGACTCTATGATCCGGATAAGAATAGAACTTTTTCAATGCGTTCCAAAGAAAACGCCCAAGAGTATAGATATTTCCCGGATCCAGATTTGCTTCCAATTGTGGTGACCTCTGAATTGATTGATAAGATGAAAGCAGAAGTCCCAGAACTTCCACTTGCCAAGGCAAAGCGTTTTCAGACAGTTCACGGCTTGCCTGAATATGACTGCCAGCTTTTGACAGCTGAATCAAATATTGCAGATTTTTTCGAGAAAACAGTCCTTGTTTCAGGAAATCCAAAGGGATCGTCCAACTGGATCATGACTGAGCTTATGCGTGAACTTAAGGAGTCCAAAAAAACTATAGTCGAGTCTCCTATTACATTTCAAAGTCTAGGTCGGTTGATTTTGCTCATAGATCAAGGGGTCATTTCAGGTAAAATCGGCAAGGGCATTTTTGCTGAAATGTGGCTATCTGGAAAAGGTCCGGATGAAATTATTAAAGAAAAAAACGTCGAGCAAATTACTGACAGCGTCGCACTAGAGGGAATGGTTGATCAAGTTCTAGCCAATAATCCAAAAGAGGTTCTTGAGTTCAAAGCGGGTAAAGTGAAGCTTATGGGATTCTTTGTGGGTGCGGTTATGAAAATATCCAAGGGCCAAGCTAGTCCCGAACAGGTGAATAAAATTCTGAATGATAGGCTAAAAAAGACAAGTTAAAAAGAAGGAGTGTCGAATGAATTGGTTTTTTAGTTTTGCGCTCCTCTCGGCATTTGGTGTCAACAGTGAGTCGATAAATGTAGCAACCTCTTCGGCTGTTCCTCACATTAAGTTTGATACCAGGAAGTTGTTTTTGGGAAAAGTTCAATTGATAGTTGAAATTGCAGACACTGAGGCCAAGCACGAAAGAGGTCTAATGTATCGAGAATTCCTTTCAGATAACCAAGGAATGCTTTTTGTTTTTCACGAGGAGCGCACATTAAGCTTTTGGATGAAAAACACCTTCATTGATCTAGACATTGGCTATTTTGATAAGAATAAGAAGCTGGTGGACATTCAGACCATGAAAGGAGTGAGGTCTGTGATGGAAACTGACCTTCCCTCTTATCCAAGTCAGAAGCCTGCTCAGTACGCCCTCGAGGTGCCAAAAGGATGGTTCGGGAAAAAAAAGATCAAACCAGGCGCGACGTTCATCTTGAAATGAGAATATTTTGATCGACAATAGTCTAGAGCCTTTGCCTAGGGCGAGTCCTAGGAACAATTGATTTGCATCTTTTACATGATGTGATTAAATGAGGACTAGGACTATTTGAAACAGGATGTTTCAATAAACATCTCAGAAAAGTTTATCAAGGATGAGTTATGAAAATGAGACTGACGGCCCTTCTTGTAACACTAGGTCTTGTTGCAACTTTAGCAGGTTGCACCTCCAAAACATCAGATGGGGAACTCGATCCAGATGGTGCTGGGGGAGATCCTTCAATTGAAGAACCTGTTGATGGGGCAGTTTTACCTGAAGATGCACCGGCCGGGACTGACACAAGTGCAGTTGCACCAGGAGACTTACCAATTGATGGTGGAATTCCTGAGGACCCGATTGGAGCAACCCCTGGAACTGAAATTAGTTCACCAGAGCCGACTGCGGCAATTGAGCCTCCTCCAGCAGACTCACAAATTGCTTCGCCACCAGCCACTTCAATTACAGAGGCACCGCCACCCATTGATAGTGGGAGCTCTGGAACAGCAGCAACCACTACAGACTTAGATAAGAAAGAGGAGAAGCCAGCAAAAAAAATGTCGTCTCTCCAAAAGGTTGCTGCGCAGCCTTGGAAGGTTGGCAAAAAATGGATAAATGCAGTTTATTTCGCCCGTCCTGGCGATACTCTCGAGGCGATTAGCCAGGTTATCTATGGATCAGATAAAGTTTCCGATTTAAAGAAAGCAAATGTTTCTTTTAAAAATCGAGAGGTTAAACCTGGGGACAAAGTCTATTATAATTCTCCCTTGCGGGCCGATGATTCAACAAAGATGTTAACCTACTTTGAAGACACGGGAGTTCAGCCAAAAACCTATACAACACTGGAAGGCGATAATATCAGAAAAGTTTCGAAGAAACTACTTGGGTATAGCGATGCATGGAAGGAAATTTGGGCTTCCAATGCGGTAGAGTCAAAAGGGGCGCTTGAGCCTGGGGTTGAGCTTAGGTATTGGGATTCAAATCCTAATACTGGAAAAATGCCTGAGCTGGCTAAGAACGATCCTGGACCACCGCCACCATCAATGGATGTACCACCGCCGGCACCCTCTGACCCGGTTCCTCCACCGCCATCAAGCGATATACCTATGCCACCGCAGGATCAGGCAATGACCCCGCCGCCGCCTCCTCCTCAGCCGGAGCCAATGCCACCACCGCCGCCTTCACCAGAGCCTATGCCACCTCCGCCGCCGCCCATGCCAAGCGATCCTCCTCCAAAGAAAGCTGAGCATGAGACTCCGGTTGGTGAGGAAGGTATGATTCCGGGAATGGATAGTGATATGACTATGGCTCTTGGAGCAGGAGCTGTGGCGCTCGTGGGACTTGCTGCGATGATGATAGTTAGGAAGCGAAGGCGCCAGCGAGAATTGGAGCAGGCAATTAATGAAACTCAAGTTGGCACTTAATTGAATACATTAGAGGCCCGATCTGTTGTTGGTCGGGCTTGAAAGTGCGCAGGGTGAGCTTATCCCCCTAGGATACTCGTTTAAAGATATTATCAAGTACGCTTCTACGGTCGTCGCGTTGGGATTCGACAAAATAAATCAAGTCATCCACAATTTGCACATCACGATTATTCAGTGGAAGGAATTTAACACCACATCCAACGGAATTCTTCCAGATAACCATGGCCTGAACTTTTCTTAGCCGACCACTCACACTAAAATGAAGCTGAATCTTTTCCCGAGCCATAAATTCACTTCCTGGGACCTCGAGAAATGCGCCTGAAATACTAATATTCCTGAGAGTTCCGGATGACTCATCGCGCGCATAACTTCTACGAAATGTTACTCCCAGTTGAAGAGGCGTTCGTGGCGCGGGTTGTTGAATAGCTGACTCCATCATCAAACTCCTTTTGTCGGTTGAATGTGGTCCGCCAAACTAATCGGCAGTTTTTTCGGCAAACATTAGGTCATTTTGAATAGAGAACAAATATTTCCTACGAAATCGCTTATCTATTTGATATATCAACAGGATATTTGGACAAAAATGGGAGTGGATACGTATTTTGGAAAGCTCAATATGAGATTTTCGCCATGGTTTCTTAAAATTGGTTGACAAGAAGAGCCTCAGAGATAGATTCTAAAGCAAAGAGCACGAAGCCAAAGAGCACAAGGTTCCACTTAGCCTTGATATGTGTCCGAAATGGTATGTGTCTCAAAGACGATTTCACGCCTCATATATTCCAATCAAAAGAAATAAGTAAATCAAAGGAGTTTTTTTTGTCTGAATCTAAAATCCCACCGGGTGTTGATGTTCCAAAAAGACTAGGAAGAGCAAAAGTAGTAGCGACAGAAGGTGTTGCCTCAGTTTCGGCGGATTCCACTAAGAGCCCAAATGACGCCCAAGCGTCCGAAGCCCCAGTCAAACCACCCCAAGACGCACCAAAACTCGAAGGAGATTCGGCCCAGGCGGCGGCTAGACCGCCACAAAGCAAATCAGAATCTCAATCAACAATATCATCGACAGAGGGTTCCGTGATTCATTCTCAAACAATTACCCAAACATCTTCCCAAACGGAAGGTCCTAATCATCCGCCTCAAGCTCCAAACCCTCCACACCAACCAGGACCTCAGTCAACCACACAGCCAACCTCACAGTCAGCGCCGCAACAAAATCAACCGAGACAAAACAATAATAACTATAGAAAGTTTGAACATCGTGGTGATCGCAGTAGTGGCGGCGGTTCGGCCTCAGGAGGCGGCGGGGGAAATAAGTTTAGTGGCCAACATCGTGGCGGTGGACCAAGAAGGGATTTCCGCGGCGATCGCAATGAACGAAATGATCGTAACGAAAGAAATGAGCATCGAAACGAGCATAAACAAGAGCGGGGTCAAAATAGAAATAATGGTCCCTATGGGGGACTTCCTCAGGAGGATATCGGAGCTCAAGGTCTCCAAGGGGACGACATCCTAATCAATACGGCAGTTTCCGATGTCGATTTGGCGGACATCAAATTGACCGATGAAGAGAAAAGTTGGCTAAGCTCAAAAGATCTTAAAACAAAAAACATTACAGAGCTCACAGAGCTTGCAATCAAATTGAAAATTGAGAATGCCGGGGGTTTGCGAAGACAAGATATGATCTTCGAGATTCTTAAGCGATCTGCACGATTGGGCGTTGATATTTATGGTTCTGGTGTTCTTGAGATTCTGCCGGATGGTTATGGTTTCCTGAGATCACCAGATTATAATTATCTTCCAGGACCTGATGATATTTACGTAAGTCCCTCTCAAATTCGCCGCTTTGGTCTTAGAACAGGTGACACTGTCACTGGAACTGTTCGGCCTCCAAAAGATGGCGAAAGGTACTTTGCACTTCTCAAGGTTGATTCACTTAACTTCGAGAATACTGAAACTGGAAAAAGACAAGATACTATTTGATAATCTGACGCCGCTCTATCCGAATAAAAGACTCAAACTCGAACATTTTCCAGGCGAATATACTACACGAGTTGTTGATTTGATGTCACCGCTGGGCAAGGGTCAACGAGCACTGATTGTGGCCCCACCAAGAACCGGAAAAACCGTTCTTCTGCAAAATATTGCAAATGCAATTTCAGCTAATCATCCTGAAGTAAAGTTGATTGTTCTATTGATTGATGAGCGCCCTGAAGAAGTGACTGACATGCAACGAACAGTGAAAGGTGAAGTTATCTCATCGACTTTTGATGAGCCACCGACTCGACACGTTCAGGTCGCAGAGATGGTCTTGGAAAAAGCTAAGCGACTTGTAGAACACAAGCACGATGTGGTCATTCTGCTGGATTCAATCACTCGATTGGCTCGCGCATACAATACAGTGGTGCCTCCATCAGGAAAGATTTTATCTGGAGGGGTGGATTCAAACGCACTTCATAAACCAAAACGCTTTTTTGGAGCAGCTCGCAATATCGAAGAAGGTGGATCACTGACTATTATAGCAACTGCTCTTATTGACACCGGTTCGCGAATGGATGAAGTCATTTTTGAGGAGTTCAAGGGAACGGGTAACTCAGAAATTCATTTAGATAGAAAACTAATGGATAAGAGGATTTTTCCTTGTATGGATATTAACAAGTCTGGAACTCGCAAAGAAGATCTTTTGATCGAGAAAAACGATCTGAATCGCCTTTGGATTCTACGAAAGGTCTTAGCGCCGATGAACGTCGTCGATGCAATGGATTTCTTGCTCGGCAAAATCGAAGGGGTTAAAACAAATACTCAATTCCTTGCGGCCATGGGTGGTGGCGGCAGTGGTGGCAGCGGAAGCTAAAGTCCGCTATCTGCGGGTTAACGACAAATCCATTCAAAGGCTCAGTAGAATCGAACGATTTTGAGCCTAAATGGCAGCTTCAAGATTGAGAATGGAATTATCGGTTTATAAGGTACATGAGTCCTCTCGTGGCTCCCCCGGCAGCCATGCCCAACCCGGTGCAATAAAAATTGATTTTAACAATCGACTTAAGCCCAGCAAGAACAACTGCATTGTCTGCATTTGCTTTAATGAGCCATTGATAGGCCGCCCATGCTACGCCCTCAGAGCCGATATTCGCGTATAATCTCGTTTCTGTTGGATTCTCGTTGAAGGCTGTAAGTGAAAAGGCTGCACCATCCATAATACCAAGTGTACAAATCGCAACCCCGGCGGCAATTGGTAACCCGGCCAGTTTCAAATTATCATTCATGCTTTGTTGGGCGATGGACTCAGAAAAAGCAAGCTGATCTTGTGTGCAATTCGAAACTGAAGAATACTGACTGCTTTGGCTGTCAAAACCTTGCTGATTTTCATAAGACGCCCCACTAAATGGGGGAAATGAACCTGGTGAATTGTCTCTATTAAACTTGCAATACACCTCATTAGTTTCGTTATTTATAATGAAGCCAATATTTGCCTTAAATAGGGGCTCGTTAGCGTGTACTGCCGTGCTATTATTGGATGCTAACGTTTGTGATGATATTTTAGCGAGGGCAGTTTGTGTAACTGCTAAGGAAGAAAGAGCAATTAAAAAATAGTTCATAGAATAATCCTTTCGTGCCTGAGCGAAGTAAATGAAATCTGTAGACTTATGCTCTTCTAAAATAGCGATTCAATTTGAGATCTTTTTGGCTCTATCCAGGCCTGCGCTCTATCAATCAAAACTGGATCGGACTCAGAGTTCTTAGGTAGCAAAAAATAAGCCTCAAGCTATGGAATGGCCCCTCAGTTATAACGCCAACCGGCGGTCGAGCGCGTGGATTTCGCCAAATCTTGTTAGACAGGTATCCTGATCATAATCAGTATCGGGGCTCTTTCTAGAATTTGTGGGGTTGGGGGTTTAACTCGATTTGAGCTCATCTATCAAATTGACTATCTGCCCGTCGAAGGCTGGCCAGTTACAGTTACATTTACATTTACATTAATATTTTGCTTATCATGCTCTTTGTCATGCATTTTGCCGTTGACGACTTTTTTTCTTTCACCAGACGGCCCCTGATTTACTAAAAAAATGAAAATGCGGTGGTCCCGGCTCCTTTCGTTAATCGCCACACTGGGGGCCGTTTTAACAATTTGTACGTAATCTATTCGTCTCTTCCAAAGACTATTTCACTTCGCAAAAACCTAAAAAATGCACTCCAAAAACCCATGTTATACTCCCTCTGAAATTTCAACCACCAGAAAGGAATCAACCATGACTCAAAAATTTAACTCCACCGAAGTGGCTCAAGCGCCTCAATCACTTCAATCTGTCTGTGAAAATTTGTCCAAGCTCAAAAACGAAGAGCTCCATTGCGAACTTAAAAACCGAGTGGCCGAAGAGCGCAAACTGACCCATCAAATATTGCAAATAATTATCGAGATCGATCTGCGAAAGCTCTACCTTCCCATGGCCTGCTCCAGTTTGTTTGACTACTTGGTCAATGAGATCGGCTACACTCCGGCCAGTGCCCAGCGCCGAATCGATACCGCGCGAATGATGCAGCAAGTTCCAGAGCTTGGAAACAAGATCGAAAATGGGACCTTGAAGTTAACCCAAGTTGCTCAGGTTCAGCAGGTCCTCAGACTTGCCAAGAAAGAAAACAAGACTCAGCTTTTGCCAAGTGAAAAGAGGGACCTTCTTGCAAGGCTTGAGAACAAAACCGGGCCAGAGAGTGAATTGATATTGGCCAAGGAATTTAACCTATCACCGCAGACTCAGTTCAAGCAGAAAATTCAGAAAGATGAATCTGTCAGAATTGAATTGACCTTAAGCAAAGAGCAAATGGAAAGTCTAAACCGAGCGAAGGAGCTTCTATCCCACGCCCTGCCCGGGGCCACATTTGCTGAGGTGATTACGAGTCTTGCTCAGCGCTATGTCAAACAGCGAACCGCAGTCAGAACTTCCATCAAGAATCACAAGTCACCTTCCCCAGCACGGAGTCCAATTCCGCGGCGGAAGTCAAAGGCACTCAGAATATCTCTGGGAAACCGATTCCATCCTCGGTCAAAAAAATCATTTTGAGTCCAAATCTTGGGTGTCAGTTTAAGGATTCAAGGACTGGAAAGATTTGCGGGTCAAAACATTTTCTCCAGGTTGACCACGTCCATCCTCGGTTTGCCGGCGGAGGGAATGAGCCCTTCAATTTAAGGCCGATGTGTTCATCGCACAACAAATTTCGTTACACAGCCGGATGTTGATTCCATCATCTGATCCTCGAAAAGAGGTCTTAAAATGCTGACCTATTTTTAGTGGGCGTCCGGTCTAACGTCTAGCTTGGTTATCAGCTTTCTAAAGTCCACACTGATTGAGCGTGCAAATGTTGTGGATTAAATAGCGCTCATCCAGGATACCAAAGATCCCGCCGAAGCTAAAAGAACAGAAGATGTCAGGGTTTCTGGTTTTAAAATCGATGAAACGATTTTTACAGGTTGTGCTGTAGAGCATGGTATGATCTGTGGTGTATCTGTAGTTGCCGCCGTATTGTCCACTAAAACTATTGCCCATCCATTGGAAGCCGTCGTATGTATCGCCGACGTAAAAACCATCTTGATAGGGGCCGCCTTTGTATCCGCACGGCAGTGCAACGGTTTCGTAGAAGTCCCTGGTCTGTTGTTGAGAGCAAAAATATGGGCTACCGTAGTAGCTTCCAGGGAGACCTCCACTCATTGGCCAGTATGAGCCACCATTAAAGGATACTCCTAAGCTCAAACGAAAGTAGATACCACCACTTGAATTGTTCCAATATCCGCGTCTTAAGTCACGAATAGGGACGCCAGCAAAATTTTGTCCATTTGCATATCCATTGGGAGTATTCATCGGGCAGTTTAAAGATGATAATTCGTTGCCATAATAGGGTGAGCCTGGAAAATACTGTGGTTCATAGGGATAGCCAGACCCATATCCACCCGGTTGCTGTTGATATCCAGCTCCATAGCCGCCACCTGGACCCGGGCCATATCCGGCATTTACACAAGCTTGGCTGTAAGATGGGACCACAGCTACAACGACTGGGATGGGCGCCGGGGGGGTGGTTGAGAATCGCTTCCGCTCTTTGAACATGACGCAAGCAGCGCTCCAGTTAGAATCAACCATAGTGTCTTGTTCATGAAAGCCTCCGAATTAACAAATCTGTTTTTACATCAGATTACTTTGGGTGAGACTTTATCATAGGTTGTTGGAATCCACCCATAGGCAACATTTAGACAGATAATCATTACATATCGGGGGCCGAAAAATGGCACTTGATGAACCCGCACCCCCCTACAGAATCCCCTCGACACCTTGGCAAGGCTATGCTACATCCGTCTTTCTTTTGTTGAAAAGAAGCTTGGAAAGATTCCGTCAACGTTCACTTAGATCGAGGATTAAACTTATGAGAAAAGATATTCACCCTAAAATGCGAGAAGTTGTTTTTAAGGATATTTCTTGTGATTTCGCGTTCTTAGGAACTTCAACCCTGGATTCAAAAGAAACAATGAGCTGGGAGGACGGCAAGACCTATCCTTTGATTAAAGTTGAGATTTCATCAGCTTCCCATCCATTTTTTACTGGAAAACAGCGAGTTATGGATACTGAGGGTCGAATTGACCGATTTAAGAAGAAATACGGGAAAAAATAAAGGCTAGCACCTGGGTTCTTTCAGGGTCATTATCATCTAGATGCGGTTCAAATTGGCCGCATTTTTTTTGCATTTGTCATAACATTTACATTAAGGCTTATGTTTTCAAAATTAGACGAAGTTGAATCTAGATATGAGCAGGTCAGTATTTCTCTTCAGAGGCCAGATGTTGCCGCTGATCAAAAGAAGTATCGAGCTCTAATGAAGGAGCTCTCCGATCTTGAAAAGGTTGTCACTGTCTATCGTGATTTTCGGAGTAAACAAGAGTCTCTCCAGGCAAGTAAAGATTTGTTCGTTTCTGAAAATGATCCGGAGATGCGAGAACTCATTCGAGAAGAAATTAAAGAGCTTGAAAGTGTTTTGCCGGGAATTGAAGAACAACTGAAGATTTTGCTGATTCCTAAAGATCCAAACGACGATAAAAACATCATTCTTGAAATTCGGGCGGGAGCCGGTGGGGACGAAGCCTCGCTCTTTGCTGATGAATTATTTAGAGGATATGCATATTATGCGACTTCTCAGGGGTGGAAAGTCGAAATGATGTCATTTTCTGAGGGTAATGTGGGTGGGGCTAAAGAAATTATCGCAAGTGTGTCTGGCGAGTCAGTCTACAGTAAGCTTAAATATGAAAGTGGTGTCCACCGAGTTCAGAGAGTGCCAAAGACCGAGGCTGCTGGACGAATTCATACATCGACTGTGACTGTCGCGGTTATACCTGAGGCTGATGAAAACGAAGTTAAGATAAATATGAACGAAGTCCGTATTGATGTAATGAGGTCAAGCGGAGCGGGAGGACAATCTGTCAATAGGACGGAGTCCGCTGTGCGGGTCGTGCACCTACCTTCGGGAATTATGGTCCATTGCCAAGAGGGAAAGTCTCAGACAGCGAACAAAGAGAGAGCGTTTCAAATTTTGTATGCGAAGTTGAAACAGGCTGAAGAAGAGCGGGCCCGTAAGGAAGCCTCTGATCAGCGGCTTGAGCAAATTGGAACTGGGGATCGTTCTGAAAGAATTAGAACCTATAACTTCCCCCAGACTCGAATTACTGATCATCGAATTGGTTTGACCGTCCATCAGCTCTCTGCTGTGATGGCCGGGTCCTTTGAGATTCTGATAGATCCACTTGTGGCTCATTTTCAGGCCGAGGCACTTAAAAAGCAGACGAGCTAACTATGAAGATTAAAGATGTTCTTGAAAAAACAACTACCTTTTTCAAGGACAAGAAGATTCCCTCAGCAAGACTCGATGCTGAGATATTGATATCGTTCGGCCTAAATCTCAAAGAATAGATCTCTATTTAAAACATGATCAACCACTAAAGGATGCGGAACTTGAAGACCTGCGCTCTTTGGTTAGACGAAGAGGGCAAGGAGAACCAGTAGCCTATATTATTGGGGAAAAGGAGTTTTATGGGCTCACTTTCAAAGTCACTTCAGATGTATTGATTCCTCGACCAGAAACCGAACACCTAGTTGAAAAAGCACTAGATTGGGTTCATAAAAAAAGTTTTGACCATCCGGTGAGGGTTCTTGATTTAGGCTGTGGGTCTGGCTGTGTGGGTTTGTCAATTGCGGCAAAGGCACCCAATACAATAGTTTCGCTGCTTGATATTTCAGAGAAAGCGCTCGCAGTCACTCAGGATAATATTCATTTACATAAGTTAAATGAGCGGGTTGAGCTTATCAAAGCCTCGGCCGCTGAAGTTGGTTGGATGACTCAAGGGAACCGTATATTTAAACACAATATATTTGATATTGTCGTTGCAAATCCGCCCTATATTGATCGACACGATCCGGAAGTAGAGAAATTTGTTAGAAAATTCGAGCCGGAAATTGCCCTTTTTGCTGAAGAAAAGGGTCTTTCCCTCTTAAAGTCATGGTCTGAAATCTATGAAAAGTACCTTTCGTCGGAAGCAATGATGGCGATGGAAATTGGTTCTCAACAGGGAACAGAAATGTATGATCATTTTAAAATGTTAGGGTGTTTTCATGATGTTCAAATTATTCAGGATTTGGCTAATCATGATCGAATAGTTTTTGGAGCAAAATATGGATGAAAAATATGGAATTTATAATATGGACATAACAAATGGATAAGATGATTGTTTCTGGGGGGCAAGCTCTTCGCGGCGAAGTGCAAGTCAGTGGGGCAAAAAATTCTGCTCTAAAGATGCTTTTTGCCTCTTTGTTGGCGGAGGGAGAACATGTTTTTCATAATGTTCCTAATTTGGCAGATGTCGAGTCTGCGAGCAAGCTTCTAGAGGCTTTAGGTTCAAAGGTCAGTTTTTCAAAGAATACTTTACGGGTCACAACAGCTCAGCGAAAAGCCACAGAAAAAAACGCGGCTAAAGGTGATTATGAGTTAGTTCGTAAAATGAGGGCTAGCATTTTGTGTCTTGGGCCACTTTTAGCAAAGCAGGGCGAAGCGATCGTTTCATTGCCAGGTGGATGTGCCATTGGAAGTCGACCAATTGACCTCCATCTTGAGGCAATGAAGGCTCTTGGTGCGGAAGTAGAGCTTAGAGAGGGCTATGTCCATGCTCACGCAAAACGCCTTCGAGGGACTAGCTTTTTGTTTGAAAAAGTCACGGTCGGTGGCACTGAAAATATGATGATGGCGGCGACCTTGGCAGAAGGCGAAACCGTCCTTGAGAATGTGGCTAAAGAGCCAGAAATTGGAGATTTGGCAGAATATCTTATCAAAATGGGAGCAAGAATTTCAGGGCATGGAACAAGTGTTATTCGTATTCAAGGGGTCGAGAAATTAAGGCCGGCGGAACATACTGTCATTGCGGATCGGATCGAGGCAGGGACATTATTAATTGCGGGTGCGATCTCAAAAGGAGAGGTAACGGTCAAGGGGTGTTCGCCACATTTGCTTGAGGCCTTTGTAGGGAAAATTCGTGAGGCCGGATTCAGAGTCGATCTCACCGAGAATTCAATGACAGTTTTTCCGCAAAAATCTTGGAAAGCTGTTGATATAACCACAGCACCCCATCCACTTTTTCCCACCGATCTTCAGGCGCAATTCATGGCCTTGATGACCTTGGCGGAAGGAACAAGTGTCATTACCGAGACTGTTTTTGAGAATCGATTTATGCACGTCACAGAGTTGATGCGTCTAGGAGCAGATATTACTCCAAAAACTCAGGTGGCGGTTGTTAGAGGAAAACCAGGGTGTCTGACAGGGGCCCCTGTGATGGCAACAGATCTTCGCGCAAGCGCATCCTTGGTTTTGGCGGGATTGGCTGCTCAGGGTGACACGACGGTTAATCGAATTTATCATCTCGACCGCGGTTACGAGAAGTTGGAAGAAAAGCTCTCCTTGTTAGGTGCAAAAATCTGTCGCAGGGCTTAATTTACTTTGTCAGAAACAGGTTTGTAAAAAAAAAGCCTCGCGGGAGGGGATCCTTCGAGGCTCTAAAACAGACAGTATCTTCGGCCAGGAGGGGTTAGCGCCGAATATTTGCAGACAACAAGAGAACGAAAACAATATAAGTCAAAATGAGAACGTTTCGTAACACAAGTATCCTCACTGCTTTTGTTTTTTCCGTTTGCAACCATTGTGCCATCTTGAAAAGTTCGTGAAATCAACAAGAACCCAACCTAGGTCCAATTGTTTTTTATAAAAGTTCCAATTTGTCCTTCGTAGTAATTCCAAATTGGGATTGCCGTATCCATAATGGAACCAGATGAAATAAAATCCAGACTTTGAACTGGTTTTATGGCGATGTTGGTTAGGCCCTGCAAAAGGATTGGATTCACCAGTACAATCCAATAGATATGTCAGAACAAAATATAAAATGGGTATTGAGAGACGAAAACGGGTTGATAAGAGGACCCTATTCTACTCCTCAAATTTTGAAATACATTCAGGAAGGGATTTTCTTAGGCTCCGAAATGATCTCTAAGTATCCAAATGGATCATGGACCTCGCTATCTCAAGAACCAGAATTCTATGATAAGCTTTTTGAGTCTCTTCAGGAACAAGTGAATCCACCGCCAACAAAGCCGCCGAGTGAAGAGACAATAGTCATGCGGCCACCACCAAGAAAACAAGAACTTCCAATTCATATCCAGGCTGAGGTTCAGAAGACGAAGGCTCCAGTTTTTCCAACAGATGAGACGGCAAGTGTAGCTTCTCACCTAACGATCCCGGTGGATGGACCTACTAAGAAGAAGAAAACTTTAGAACCGAATGAGCCTCCAGTTCTTGAGTTGGAGGATGTTAACAAGATCAAACGAAACAAGGTTAAGAAGAAAGCCCTTGGGCCGGCACTCTTGCTTGTCATGATGATAGCCGGGGGCCTTCTTCTATTGTGGCCCAGCGGAGAAAGTACTCATGACAAGATAAGCCTATTGGTACCCCAGAAGGGAAGGGCCCAGTTGGGACCAGAGGCTATCAAGGAGCGACTCTCAACAGCGGTTCGGGCCATCGAGCGAGACACGTTCGAAGATCTGCTTGAGGCCCAGAACAAATTAGTTTCAATCATCGAGGGGGCCTCTTCGAATCTCGAGGCTAGAGGTCTTTTGTGCTACGTCTACAAGGAACTTTGGCCCTATGCTAAACAAGATGCGGCCGATATGAGGGCGATTAGCGGAATGTCGCAGGCGACTCGTGTGCTGAATATTGGGAGTCCAAACGGGACCTATTGTGAAGCGGTCAAATTGTATGCTTTTGGAAAATACAAAGAGGCTCGAGGGACAGTTGAGAGCATTCTCGAAGCGAACGACAATTTTTCACTCCTTCCAATCGTGTATCAGTTCAAAGCGGAGATCATTGAAGGAGATAAAGATCTGGCAAATAGTATTCCCTACTATGAAAAAGCGAGCCAAGTTTGGCCTCCTTGGATTAAACCAAAGGTGAGTTTGGGTTTCGCATTGATGAAAAAAAATCAGGGTCCTCAAGCAAGTGAAGCATTTAAGTCTGCGTTAAATAGAAACAAAAATCATAAACTTGCCAAGGTTGGTTTGGGGCTTCTGGACTTTAAGCTCTTTAATCAATCTGACTCTGCTTTGGCAACACTAAGTGCCGGGCTTGAGATGGAGTCGAGAATTCCAAGACTCGTTGAAGCCGAGGTTTTGTTTTCGATTGCCCAAATTCTTACACAGAAGGGTGATCAAAGCAGAGCGTTGAGTTTTGCGGAAAGAGCTCACGCCCTTAATCCATCAAGCGATCCAATTAAGAAAATTTTACTCCGATTGGGTGGACGGGAGAGTGGCTTTGAAAATACAAAAAATGAATCAATTTCATTGGGCGACCAATATGTTCGCTCAGGGGATTTTTTCGCAGCTCAGGCGGAATATAAGACTGCATTTGAGCTTGATCCAAAAAATGGAATGGCAGCCTATAAGGCGGCAAAAAGTCTCTGGCAAATTAACCAAAGCTACGAGGCCATTGAATGGTTAAAAAAAAGCCATGAAGGCTGATCCGAAGCTTATTGCGGCTCCCGTGCTGTTAGCCGACTACCTCTCTCAAAGATTTGACTTTGCTGGGGCGTCCCTAGTTCTCAATAGTGTAAATCGCCAAAATCCGAACAACTATGAAATCTTGAGAGGTTTGGCCCTGCTTGAGTTCAGAAAAAATAATATGACAGGAGCTATCAACTTCGGAATCAGATCTCTCAAGGTTTATGATGCGGATATAGAGACCTACATTATATTAGCCCGAGCAAGTCGAATTCTATCAATTTCGTTACGAGGGGGAACCGATGTTGAAAAGCGTGACTCTGCCGGTCGTGACGCCATAAGGTTTGCGACAAAGGCAGTTGAATTGGACTCAACTAGCGCAGAGGCCCAGATTGCCTATGCAGAGATGATTGCTGCCACAAGTGGTATAGATACGGGAATTGCTTATCTCAGTGAACTTATAAAAAAATATTCATTTTCCTATGAGTACAGAGTGGCCCTAGGAGATCTGTTGCGAACTGAGGAAAGATACAGTCAGGCCCGGGAAATCTACGAACAAGTGAACATGGTTGAACAAAAAAATAAAAAAGCTCTGATTGGCTTAGGAATAAGTTATAAGGCCTTGGGTCTCAATGATGCGGCTATAGGCGCATTTATGAACGCGGCGTTGGCTGATCCGACGGACGCAGAGCCGTTGTTTCAGGCGGCAACAGTTTATCAAGACACCCATCGATATGAAGAGGCGATGACTCAACTCAAGAGAGTTCTCAAGATAAATCCAAATTATCCAAGGACTCACTACAATATTGGAAAAACAGCCTTTCTTATGGGCAATTTAGAAGGGGCCATGGCGGAGGTTAAAGAGGAAAAAAAGCTCAATCCAAATGTGGCTGATTCCTATATCCTTGCTGCCGAAATCGCAGCTGCAAAACGTCAATTTTCTGAATGTGCAACCGAGTATTCGTTTGCTATGAAACTGCGTCCGCAGGGGGCCGAGATCTACGTCAAAGCTGCCCAGTGCTATCGCCAATCGGGTTCGGTTGAGATTGCGGAAGATATGTTAGGACTAGCCGAGAAACGCGAGAGTGGATATGCTGAGATTTATCGGGAGCAGGGTGCGATCTTTCAAACGAAAGGAGACATGCCAGGGGCAGTTAGGTCCTTTCAAAAATATTTGGAGCTCTCGCCAAATGCACCAGATAAGCGCGAGATTGAAGGTTTGATTTCTAAACTTGGGGGTTAGTGTGGGAATTGCAGAAAGGATCAGTGGAATGGGTCAGGATGTGAAAGAGGGAATTAAATCAACTTCAGTGTTTCTGGTAGCTCTGGTCATTCGAGTTCTGACGGGGTTTTTTTTGGGCTTGACGCTAGGGCTTATCGGGCAAGAGGTCCTCGACTACAGCTCGTTCGGGCTGATTGCGATGATTTTGGTTACGCTGGGAGTATTTTTTAAAATATCTGCCAAATGGTCGATTGCGCAACTTTTGATTTTTGATTTAATCTGTGTTCTTGTAGGTCAAATTTTGCGGATGTATGTGACCCTTGCGCCCTAGGAAGTATCATGATCGACATTAAGCTTTTAGAGAGACGATCTGAAAACGGAAAATCTGAGATCGGAAGATCTGAGACCGAACCTAATTATTTTGAAGAGTTCAAGCAGGGCCTCCTGAATCGTGGAGCCTCGATATCCTCTCTTGAGGAAATATTTGAACTCAATAAAAAAAGAAAAGAGCTTATTACTCAGGCGGAAACCTCAAAAGCTCGTCAGAATAAAGTGAGCGGGGAAATTGCTCAGATGAAACGTCTTGGTCAAGATGCCGAGACGCTCATTGCTGAAATGGGTAAGATTTCTTCTCTCGTGAAGGAGATGGAAACAAAGGCCGCAGAAGTTGATGAGAGTGTGCAACGTTTGCTCGCAGCAGTTCCCAATAAACCACACAAGTCAGTCCCTGTTGGGAAATCTGCGGATGATAATGTAATCATCAAAAAAGTTGGGGAACCTGCTAAGTTTGGGTTTAAGCCCCTAGAACACTGGGAAATTGGCGAACGTTTGGGTATCATTGATTTTGAACGGGCGGGTAAAACAACTGGGGCGAGATTTGCGTTTTTGTGTGGCGCTGCTTCACAGATGGAGCGAGCATTAATTCAGTTTATGATGGATACCCACAGCCAAAAGCATGGCTATAAGGAAATGATCCCACCTTTTATTGTGAATAGTAAGAGTCTGTTCGGAACCGCTCAGCTGCCGAAATTTGGTGAGGATTTGTTTCATCTAGATGGAACAGATTACTATTTGATTCCAACGGCCGAAGTTCCGGTGACTAATTTTTACGGCGGTGAAACCTTAAGTGAGTCTGATTTGCCAAAAAAGTTTTGTGCCTATTCGCCATGTTTTCGTTCAGAGGCTGGCAGCCATGGTCGGGATACAAAAGGTCTTGTTCGACAACATCAATTTAACAAAGTTGAGCTTATGGTATTTGCTCATCCAGAGAATTCTCATGAGGCTCATGAATTGTTGACCTCGCAGGCAGAAGTTATTCTGGAGTCCCTTGAGCTTCCTTACCGACGAATGCTTTTATGTACGGGTGATATGGGATTTGCCTCTGCCAAAACCTATGACCTTGAGGTTTGGCTGCCAGGGCAGAACACCTATAGGGAAATTAGCTCTTGCTCCAATTTTGAAGACTTTCAAGCAAGGCGTGCGAATATTCGTTTCAAGCCGAATGGTGGCGGTAAGCCTGCCTATGTTCATACTCTTAATGGCAGCGGCCTGGCCGTTGGTCGCACGCTTATAGCAGTCTTCGAAAACTATCAGCGGGAAGATGGATCGATTGGAATTCCGAAAGTTTTGCAGCCTTACATGGCGGGCAAAACAGAAATTCGCAAGTAGCTGAAAAATACGACTCGCCGCCCTGTATGGGAAAATTTATTGAAACCTCCGCTCAATTCCCATAAAACGGACGACGGAGGAATGGTAGAGCGGTTGAATACAGCAGTCTTGAAAACTGCCAGACCTTCGCGGGTCTCGTGGGTTCGAATCCCACTTCCTCCGCCATTTAATACCCAACGGCGCGGATAAGCAGCGTCAAATGTCGATTTTGCGAATTTTAAAAATGAAAAACTAACTTTGTGTTCCGATGCCGCACTTTTGCGGTCGGAGGCATTGCCATGCCCAAAAATTGGCGTGCACCTTTGAACTTTCTGATGAGTGGTTGAACCAGAGCGTGCTCAACGTCAGGGCTCCTGGATGATTTTGATCATGGAGATCCATCAACTCCGGCGGAGTGTAGTTTTTGAGTGGTAAACATGTCGCGTAAGTTCAAATCCCTGATCACCTTCCAGCCTGTCGCACTTTCTCGTGCGACCGAGCTATTGAGTTTTCAGAGATCGCAATGACTTTTCCACATTTATGCTGTGAAAAAGTTATGGGCGAAAATGTTTCCGGAAATCGCCATCCCTCTATGAGCTCAATCACCCCCTTGTAAAATTGATGTGGAACTTTTAGCCAAAGCTTTTTAGATCTGTTGAGTATTCTTCCTGGAAAGTTGATGAATTTTCTGCGAGTTTTCTTGCTCATGCGGGGAGTCTCAGGATTGTCCATGAGAGACAAGAGTCGGAGCATATTATGAGCCATCATCGCAAAAAGAAACCAGGCTTGATTTGCCACAAGGCCTTGGCAAGGTAGGTTGTTGAGGCGATATCCATGTTTCATTTCTTTGTTCATATTTTCACTGGAGGCCCGCTTTTGATGGAAGACCATCAGTTCTTGATAAGTCCACTCGAGTAAATTAAAATTACTCACAACCCCATAATAATCCCATCCCCCGGAGGTCTTTAAGCTTTCATCATAAAAAAGACTTCCCTGAGCGCTCTTCTTTTTGTCTTTAATCTTGCATGAGGTCATCCAGGTTCTCTTCACGATGATTGGGAAGCACAGATTGCCGTCGCTCCAGCTAGGCCTCCACCAGATTCGACCTAGCTCTATCTGAGGAGGAAGAGTGCCTGTTTTTCTAGTTCTGTGTGCCAGAACGTCGTGGCTTTATTCGCCGTGATGGTGCCAAGAATAGTCCTGGGAGCAGGAACCCGTCCCCCCAGCAAGCTCGTCAAATACTCGTCATCGTGGAACTCCTCGAAGTCTTCAACACTCTCTGCGTTTAGCAGGTGCCCTGCAATTTCCTTGGGACCTGTGAGAAACACGCTCTGGCAAATGCTTGAGCAGCTCCGGATAGACTGGGCTTCGCAATGGGGTCTGAACCATGAGTCCGACACCAGTTGTTGAAGTCAGTCGATCTTTGCACGGAATAATTCTGATTTGCCTCATAACGCGTTCGATGCGCCGCCTCTCTTGCTCAATCATTGAACAATCTCCTTCAAACAGACGAAGAAAATCTAATACTCCATTGGCAGGCAAAACTAACTTAAATATTATTGATTTAAACTACGAGTCGCCACCAAATTGGTGCGATATTTCTCAGCGGAAAACGGCATGGGACCTAAAGCAGATGGGGACTTTACGCCTGGGGATGATTTTTATCCGCGGGCGACTGATGCATCCCAACTATTGTTCCAAAAGAGGCAATCGGAACAGTAATTAAATCGTTTGGAGGAGATGCATAGGTCAAAGCGTTTAGTTTTGACGTTAGTAACTGCCCAAACTACTCTTATAGAAATAAAAGGGGAGTGATATGAGATACCTACTTGGATTGACCGTCGTTTTTTCAGTATGCAATCGATTGCGAAAGAGGTTCAGCATGGATTCAAAATTGAGTCCGAATTTACTTACGAGAGTTCGCTTAAAAGATGAAGTCCAAAAGTGAGTTCATTCTCGCGGCCAATCACAAAGCGTGGACAACCCTTGCCCAGCCCAAAGATGGCGTTGCTTTGTTGGGTCGAGTCACTTCATCTGACAAGAAAAGCATAAGTTTGGAATACATCGTTGTCGATACATCACAGGCAAATGCAGTGATTTCGACGCCCTGCAATCATTGCCCTACTTGGTGAAAAAGCTCAGATAGAGGTGGGCGCAATGATTCAAAAGAGGAAAGTTGTGGTTTCTCTTTCTTGCCCACCGACGGAGTATACGAGTAAGCAATAGCAATTGAAATTAAGACGGAGAAATTATGATGTTTAGGTTGTTAGTGCTATCAACGGTTGTTGTGTTATTCGGTTGCACTCATTCACAACCAAGCCTTAGTTCAAAAGACTTCACGCTTCGGGTAACGATGGAACATCTTCCCAAGAGAGATGCGTGGAGAGCTACATTCCATACATCTCAACCCACCACATCGCTTGTCTTTGATCGTCAGGTAAATCGATTCAGGGCCAAAAATTGGAAGCCCCTCACCGAAGGCGTAACAATCATATATAGAGATAATAAGGAACAAATCATTTCGTCGTCCCCTTTTCAAGAAGCCTCCTTTGAGTTTGATTCTTATTACGAGATGACCCCAAGGATTACGAGTTCTTCCAAGCATTCAATGACGGTAGTGTCGTCATGTACAGGGCATCTCAACGCTTGCTTGTCGAGAACAAAGAATGTAATCTCAGTGGAGTTTTCATTCGTGCCTAGAACAGACGAGCGAGGAATTGTATTGGGAGCGGTTTTCAATTCCGCAAATAAATGGATGGATCAAACCAGTCGCGGGACTTATGTTTATTTTGGAACAATCAAGCCGATGACAACAAAGTTTTTGACAGCCATTATCGATCCAAAGCTTCCCAAATGGATTTATAATAAATTGGATGCTTTGTTGCCGATGCTATTTGAACACTACGCTAAAGAACAGGTGAACCGCTTACTTTTAGGCCGTTTGTATTTTTGAATTATATTGCCAGTGGTGAAGGCAATAACAGCCGTGGTGGTACTCTTCCAGGTCTAATTCAGATGGCATTGCAGGGAAGCGGCTGGGTATTGCCGATCAAGAATCTTTCATTGATTTGGCGAGATTTTTTGCTCACGAGTCCGCTCATATTTGGAACGGACAGCTGTTCCCCTATGCCTCTGGTGACATGTGGATGCACGAAGGCGGTGCAGATGCTTTTGCCTACTTGGCCCTTTATGAGTTGAAGTACATAGATAAAAAAAGATTTCTCGATTTTCAAACGGAGGCTTTTAACTACTGCCTCTCTAGTATCAAAAACCGACCTCTGATGGATGTAAAGGAGGATCCGAATTTTCGATCGCATTATCGTTGTGGCTCCATGCTTGCGCTTCTAACCCATTCAGCCGCACTGAAGCAGAATAAAAGCCACGACCTATTCTATTTTTGGAATCAACTCTTTGAAGAAGCAAAAACCTCAGGCAAACCGTATACAGAGAGTATGTATTTTTCAGTACTTGATCGTATAACTCAGAATCAAAACTTAAGTAACGCCATGAAAGCCCTTTTAAGGGGACCAATCAAAAGTGCTAAAGAAGCATATCTGGAAGAGTTTAAGAATCTCGGCGTTCAAGTCGTAAGCTCTGAATCAAGTTTACCGAGAGAGTATCAGCGGCGAGTCGGGATGGACATAATTAGATTGCTAATGAAACAGGATTGCGCTGGTAAGTACGGTCTCTCAGGCAGCAGCCATGGCATTGAGACCGAATCCATTGAGTCGTGCAAAGCTTTTAAGACTTCTATGTACGTTTCAAAGATCAATCAAATTTCGGTTATGTCCAAAGGTGCAAAGGCCTATGATGATGTGAGAAAGACGTGTCTGACTAAAGGGGCACAAGTTTCACTTACTGTTGGCAAACCTGCCAAGCACGTGTTGGTAGATTGTCCCGACGGAGTACCTGTCCGTGAAAGCTATCTAAGGATTGTTGATATTCCACTTGAGCGATGATTTGCCCTGGATTTTGCCTGGGAGCCTACTTAAGCTGTTGGAATCACACAACTGCCGACGAATCCGCCAATTTTGTCCCGAAATCGTAACCAAAAAGATCTGATAATTAAAAAATCCTCACTTATTCTAAGCAATTGAAAAACATAAAAGAGCCAGATGGTCCAACTGCAATCTCTTCCGCCGAAGTTAGGTAAATCTATATTATGGATGGACTAATTATTGAGGGTGTTGCTGGCACCGGCAAATCAACAATCATTTCAGGGTTACGTGATAGTAACTCTTTTAAACGGCTCAAGTCCTCATTTAAAATTATTTATGAAGAACAGACAACAGGAGAACTCGTTGCCGAACTTCGTGATGAGCGACTATCAGATCAAGATCGTTATTCTAGATTAGCTCAACTCATGCCGACCATTCAGACCCGAAAAGCGTCTGGCGAATTTCTTGTTCTTGAGCGCTTCCACCCCACATTCTTCGCGTTGATGCCTAAATGTACTTTATTTGAAAGTTTCGACCAACAATTGTTGAAATTGAATTTCGGTTTAGTCCTATTGGATTTACCAAACAATAATTTTGGAGATAGATCTTTTTTTCGTCCTGAAATGGAAAATCAGAACTGGAGTAAGAATCTTATTGACTGGTATGGATCTCAGGAAGCGTCTATACTTGCGTTTATAGAGTCCCAAGAGAGACGAAGAAAATTTCTTGAGGTAACCAAACTAAAGAGCATTCTGATTGACACCAGTGAACGAAACTGGGAAGCCTATATCAAATCCATTATCAAATTCGTTGCTGAACAATAACACTGCTCAAGTGACTGAAGCGTAACCATGAAGTTACATACTTCCTAATTAGCAGTTTCATGGATATCAATCTTATAAAATGGCAGACAAATCAACGTTGAATGCATTGAAGGCGGCGGATAGGTATTGCAAGTTGCCAGACTGCCAGCTAAGCTGCAGGTCGACCAAGTATTGGGGTTGACGAAGACCAAACATGATATTTCTAATCAATCTTTTTCTTCAATACATAGTTCGACCAATCAAAAAGATAATATACCTCTGTGCTGAGCGACTAACACAAAGATCGGCTTGATTAGATAAACTTTCCTTTCATTAGAAACTCAAGAGATACAACAAATGATTTAGATTGATCAACAGCTTAAGATTTGCGATGCGGCCGTCATCAAAGTTCGCCAATCCTGACCGGACTAAAACGAAATAAATCAGTGCTTCCAGACCTCGCCTGCCATGGATCGAAGTGCCATTCCAAATAGTGAAGTTCAAATAACCATACCGAAGTGGTAACTGATCCGAGAAAACGCCTTCTTAAAGGCTGTTCGATTTTCGGCAGCTTGAAGATATTTTGTGAGATTTGGATAGCTCTCTAAAAGGTCTGTATGGTGAACATACAGCAAACATGTTACGAAAAGTAGATCTACCAAAAGAAAATCATTTCCTGTCACATATTTTGCAATCCAAATTTTTTTTCCGGCGTTTCCTGTTCGGGGATCAATTTCTTTTCTTTGTGTGCCAGATAACTACATATAGCGGAAGACTCAAAAATCGAGAATTCTCCGTCACTCAAAGTTGGGACTTTACCCGTTGGATTCAACTTTAAGTATTCTGGTGTTTGAGTCTCACCTTTTTGGGGGTCTAGAACGACAAACTCGTAATTCAAATTCAATTCTTCCAACATCCAACTTACACGGAAATCGCGAGTGATGCCCTTTAGTTCTTTTAAAGCAGGTTTAATTCCAAAAAGTTTAATCATCTGTTTCATTCAAAATAAATTTTTCCTGGCTGATTTAAATCAAAAGGTCGAACCTGTCAATCACGAACCTCCACTTCATTCCCAGCTTGAAGGGAATCAAAAACTTCAACGATGTCGTTGTTACTAAACCGAATACAACCGCGAGATGCTGGTTTACCTAAAAGATGCTCTTGGTTCGTACCGTGAAGATAGATGTACCTTTTGAAGGTATTTGCATTGTGATTCTCCGCTCCTTCAAGCCAAAGTAAACCGAGTCAGCACAAGATCTTCATCTGATGAGGATAGCGGGTTGGTCGGATCATTTGACCAAATCTCGCCAGTCGAAATTCTTGATCTTAGAACGCCTCCGATTGGTAAGCCAAAGCCGACTTTAAGCCACCCTGAGCTTACCAGTTGGGTAGCAATAGCTACCTTCTTCACAGCCCAATCCTTGAGCGCAGCTGAGATTCGGTAAATTTTAAGAAGTTTAATCCCATCCCAAAGTCTCGGCTACTTGTTCCTTACTTTTGACGAACATTTTCTCTTAGACTTTCTTCATTAGACTTTTAATGTTATCAAGTTCTTGAACTGTAAGATCAGATTTAGACAAAACGTTGACTATAAATGCAGTCTTGCCTTCCACACACTCATCAATCGACATAGCTGCAGATGCCAATCGTCTCTTGATGTTGCCATATTCATTTCGTGATTGTTCATTTGCTCGCAGGTGGTCTCTTAAAAAGAGATGATTCTTGAGAGCAGTACAATCTTTCGTACAAGCATAGAGATTGTGCTTTATGGAATCGTTAGGCACTCGGAATGCCTCGCGGCCCTCAATGCCCATATTACCTCTATGAACATAACCGATAAGCTCAAGTGCTCGGATCACATATTGTAGTCGTTTCGCATCTTCAACGACAATGTCCATGTCAATTATTGGTTTCGCTGCCAAACCAGGAACAGAAGTACTTCCCACGTGCTCTTATAGAGATCGCCCATTCTTGAATGAGTGGCCAGAGCTGGGGCCTTCAAATGATTCAAATCGTGTTGCCCACTTAGGATTATAGCTTCACCGACTATTCCGCTCATCTGCAAAGATCCGCCATCTTGATGTTTCGACCAGACAATACGAACTCAGTAGGGTTGTTTTTGGTGTCACGATTGAATTGAGGCCAATAAAACTCAATAGACCTGCCATTGAAGAATCCATTTCTAATCCAATGCTTTAACGAACAAAGTCGCTCAACCAACTCCATTCTCTGATAAAAATCGGAGGTTTTGCCTGCAGGCCTAAAACCAAACTTCGAATATGTTGATCGACGACCAGAAAACTCAGCCTCATTGACGTGGCGGCGAGTTGATATTCGCTTACCTCGGAATCCGTCTTTTAAGAAAAGGCAATGAATCGACCACTCATTGGTGTTACCGATGTTTGGCAATCGTGACCGACAGGGTCGATCATTGGATCGATCGCAATCCACCCGATGCACGTCTGAACTTGATATACGAGCAAACCTCTAACTTTTTTCTCGGTACTCCTCAAAGAAACAAAATCATTCCAATTTTCAGAACTAACTTTCTGGCTTTTCATCAATGTCTCCCATCTGCAGAAAGGTTTCAATTGACCGGTAATGATGAGTTACCATACCCAGTTCGTTTCCAGTTTGAATGTGGAGAAAGAATCATCAACAAACAAAATCTCTTGATGGTTCGCATCCAAGATCCTTTAGGACGTGCTGGTAGATTTTTATGTCTGGCTTACAAATGCCGATATCAGCCGAGTTAAAGATTTTGAAGAATCGATTTTCAATTCCAAGTCTCGTAAGATCCCGCTTGAGTCGAGAAGTGCCGTTTGTAAGTATAGCGACCGGAATCCCGGCGAATTTTGATTCAACATGAAGAAGATAACGCTGATCCACAATTCCAGAAAAGTCGCTCCATTCCGCGAATGGCGGCCGTAGCGACTTTCTCGCCACACTTTTTGATAATGATTTTGCTGTTTCAGCGATCGCCACTCTTCGTCCGAAATAAGTCCACATACGGCTTGAGAAAGGAGAGTCTTTTCAAAAGGTCGCGGCAAATATAACTCCTCCAGGAAGACCAGGTTTCTGTCGATCGAGCCAGCTCGCTCAGGTGGGTACAGCCTAATAACGCCGTCCAAATCAGACAGCAGAAACCTAATCTTCACTTATCTGTCCCCACAGCAATATCGCACTACTTTCATTTATGGTACTAACTGACTTCGATTTTATAACCGTCGGGGTTCAAAAAATCCAGGCAAAACCCAGGCGGAGGTTCGACTTCCCTGTATGAGTGGATAAGAGATCACAAGGACCTTTCATTGAGCTTCTCTCTCATACATAGCATCTATAACTACAAATTCTTTTCCATTCCATTTGTAAGTAAAATGTAACGAATGCTGTGCCCCATTTGTCATGCCATCTTTCTTGAAGTTGACCATCTTTGACCTCATATCGAGAATTTCGATTCCGTCCAACTTTGCAAGATAATCAATGCCTCCATAGATTCCTTTGTTGTCTTCGAAAGGCATTACCTGCGGATATTGATTTTCTAAAATATAGACTGCGTGAATATCTGGGCCAGCTGTTCCAGTCATGCAAGTTGAGCCCAACAATCAGAGCGACCAAATCATCTAAACCATTCAGTTTTTTAAAGGAGATAGATTCGATATTCACATCTGAGGTAATTCTATACGATTCAGGAATTTTTCAAATTTAACGTCTTTGATAGATCGGTATGTCACTCTTTGTATCGGCCCCGTAGGCAACGGACAAAGCTGAGCTGACGATAGTACAAAAACCTCTTCATGCAGCGAAATCTCCTATGTCATTCCTGTTAGAGGCTAGGTTGTTGACTGCAATAGCACCGCAGGTTCCGTATAGCCTTTCTGATTTCTTGTCCAAACCACGAGAAACGTTCATTTCTCAATTCGTAACTATTAAATTCGCAATCTTCTTCACCTTTTCCATGGGACTCGGCACACCTTCCTTTGAATAGGTAGTTGAACACAGCGGTGACACCATGACCTTCGAAAACCTCTATTAGTCGTTCACCCTTTCTAGGTTCGGCTTTGTTAGGTTTCTTTTGAATCCGAAATCTGATAATTTTTGTTTAAAGAGAGAGGTCTTTTCCGTCAACGCTTAATGAAGATGGATTCTGCAGTTCCAAATTCTCTAATTCAGACCAAGCGTATATTTTTTTGAATCTTGTTTTTGAAGCTGCAGCCGCATCCATTGCCAGGCTGCAAGTGGGCCAACTAATGTTGGTTTTTGCATCTGCAAGTTCTAATAGAAGGGTTAGGAGGACAAAGGAGAAAAATTATCTTTCGCATGGTGATCAAGGATAAGCAAACAATTCCTGACTGTAAAGAAAATAATGTCTCCTGATCGTGCTGAATTGGCCATGATCGAGGGACCCAAAAAATCCAGGTAGAGGATGGAGATTTCATTTGAGTTCATAAGGGATCACGAAAACTCCGAAGCTCTGGAAGCCTTGGAATTATACGCTTTGAATTTTCAGTGGGTTACGTGATTTTGCGAATTTTCATCGAGAGATAAATGGCGGAGAGTTTTTGACTGAACACACCCGCTTAAGAATGGGGGGGAGAAGAAATTCAATAGGGTTTTCGTGCAATTTCAAAAGTATCAAACACCCCTTAAAGGTGGTTGCTGGTATATTCCCCACCCATGGGCGGAAATTTCGCGAGATTTTGATGGATTTTCGATAGTGAGGCGTCCGTAAGGGTTGGTCTTGCCTGGATGATTTACGGCCAAGTTTGACCAGACGGAACCTCAGCATAAAAACAGCTACCCCTAGAACTGATAGCGAGGTTAGCCGCCTGGCTGCGCCACGAATCCAGGGTCCACCCCGATCCAAACTACGCTACCGTTGTGGTCCATGAATGCTGAACTTTAACTTTAGTGGGGTCTGCGCCCCCATTGATAAATGGATACTCGGATGTGGGTGCGGGAGTGGCCGTAATCACCGCAATAATTGGTTGAAGATAGTGTTCCACTAGACGAGTAACCCACATTTCCAGAGGAACAACCCCAGGAAAGCAACAGTTCCACTGAGAAAGGATTCACAGCTAAAACAAGGCCTGTAATGTTATGAAGATATGATTGTGTCAACAACACAGACACCACGAATACAGCCAACAATAAAAGAAACTCCAACGAGGTCTCGTAATTACGTTTCCAGAAGGAATAGCTTTGGAAGGCGTTGTATTTTGAAACAGATTAACGTGAAATATTCTTTAAACAATATTATCATTTTGGACAATTGTCCCGTCCCCGACACCTTACGACCCCTCGGCGTAACCTATTCCCCATTAGGGATGGGTTGTCTCTTGTGAGAAGATTATTTAACACGGTGGATTTGCCTTTCCGAAAACAACAGTTTCCTTGGAAATGGATTTACACAACCACAGGGACTTACCGATATCCATCGAAACAATCGTATCGTCAGGACAAATCAGTTGATTTGCTGGCTGAGAGCAGGCCATC
>JADJOV010000007.1 GCA_016713585.1 Bdellovibrionales bacterium
AGCGAAGAAGATCTTGCTGCGTCATTCTCTATCGTGAAGATTTCATTTTGATTAACCATGACTCTTCCACCCTTCGTTCACTTAGTTAGTGGTCTTTGAAATCCATTTGCCACAGAATTCAGTCTAGACGAAGGGCTAGAAAATCGCATTAAATCTATGGGATGTGGGCAAAATAGGACTCTAAGATTTCGACAGAAAAACGAACTTAATCGTCAATGGTTCAACCTGAAACGGGCTGAAATGGAAATGCTTATGTTTAGGGCTGAAAGGCTCAAATGCCTAAGGCCTACTGCCTAGTGCTGAAGATCATGATTCGCACGGACAGTATTTTCGACGATATGAAAATAGGCTCTGACCAGCATATCGTAGGAGTCCCCCTTGAGCGTCCGAAGGTATGCCATCTTCTCAAAAAAAGACTTCTTGGCGACTAATTCAGTCATCATATCTTGCACCAATTTCATCTTATGAAGATCACTGAAGTCCCTATCATCGCGGACATTCCGAAGCACTCGAGCAATAGAATCATTATCAAATAACACATGCACTCCACGGGCAGAGTGAGCCAATAGGGCTTCCATTTGCTCAAGACTTTTTTCATCGACAGCTCTAGTCATTGAGGTCTCCCAAAATCGTTATTTCCGATAAAACACTTCAGACCCCTCCAGGATGGGGGTAAAGATTTTATGAATCAAACAAAAACAGCTAGCTGTAGTGATTGACGAATCCTGTCAAGGTTTTGATTTTGTCATTGTTGAGGATCGACTTTTTCCAGATAATAACAGACATGCCACAATTAAAAGCTAAAATTGGTTCTAGAGTTAAAGCGAGAAAGTCGGCGAAGGCTGAAGAGCTAATCGTTATTGATGAGTCAAAAGGTTTGATTTTTGAAAATGATGAGGCTCTTTACGGATATTTTAGACCAGCTATCGACCAGATTGAGTCCGAATTGGAAAAAAACCGTCAGGAATTTGATTTTACGGATGATGAGCTCAAGGTTCTCGAGAGTCACCTTGATGATGTCCTCGATTTGCCTGATCAAATATGGCAAGACGATTCCACGGGAAGTGAGTTTCCACTCCATTATTTCATTAAAAAAATAGAAGGCAAAGAGCCCAGCTTTGACTATATTGCCGTTTGTTATATGAACCAAGAGGATCATGTTCCAACTTATGTTTTAAGTCATTTTGCAACGAGATCGGCACTTCTGACAAGAAAATATCGGCGAAAAGATCTCGTCTAGGATGTCGCGGTAGAAAATGTCAGAGAAGCCTCTGTCGAGGGGCATGCATTAGGTGACGGGGACGAGCTAGCCCTTGGTCTATACCAGGCAATGATGGTTGTGCGATCAGAAAAAGATATTTTACAAAATGAATTTGCAAAATATTCGGATCTTCGAGAGGAGACCATCGAACATCCTGATGAAATTTGGAAAAAAACAGATACCGAGGGCCATGGGTTGGTGACTTTTATAAAAGAGTTTTCAGAGCATTCGACCAAAGATCTTCACTACGTTGCGGTGACCCTGGAGGATCCTCAATCTCAGGTGCATAGTCTTTTGTTTTCATTTCCAACAACAGACATTACCCTGGTTGATCGATATCGTCAGGGAGAAAATCTTCAGGCCGAGGAAGTCGTTCAAGAGTCGAGCCACTAATTTCTTTAAAACTCTCCAAAAGTGTCGCAAAAGGCACTCATTCGAGACGCGTAGTCTGTGTTAGATAAAGCCGTGCCGTGCAATGGGTGCATGTTTTGGAGAATTTGAGCCCGCGCTGATCCTGCCGGCTCAATAGCGTAATCGGCCGGGTTAGCATAAAATACAGGAATCAGTTGATCGAAGTATTCCTCGGGAGCTGTTTTTCCAAATTTGAAAATTTGGGTTCTAAGAACATCATATTCTCCACCAGGATCGTTCAATTCAATTTTGAAAGCGAGTCTCTTGAAAAGATCAGCTGCGCTAGAAATACCAGTGGCTGAAGCCGCGTTGCCAAGCTCGGGCCATGAAAGAGTATTCCTCCAAGTTTCAGAAATTAGTTTATTTGTGGAAAGATCCACTATTTGAAAGCGAAGTCGAGAATGATCTAGTGAAGTCGTTCCGTCGGAGGCTGCCATCCATCGGAAAAATTCAATATATCGTGAGTCTGTTGCAAAGGTTGATGGAACTTGTTTAAATTTAACATAGACAAAATTTGGATCCCAGGTGGGTGAGTCGTTCAGGTAAGCCTTTTGATGAAGAACAAACTGGGTACTTGCCCCTCCATTACAGAGGGCGAGCGGTTTTGTCGTGGAGGTGGCATCGGTGGGACTCACCCGACTGGAAAGCTCTGACTCGGTCTTGGAAGGCCCGCAAGCGAGCAAGGTTAAGCTAAGTAAAACAATCATCAGGCGTGCAATCAGGACGGCGGATTTTTTTTTAATCATCATAACAAAACTCCTTACTCGTTCATTGAGCAAGGGATGGACCTCCGCCTCAACCTGAAACATCCTTCTATCCTATTAAAACAATTGCGAATTAAGGCGCAAAAATCATCTCAACTTGAATCGCTCGAAATTGATACGTCAAAGAGGGCCTCGAGTGACGTTCTGGGGTCCTTTATACGGGAACAACCCAACCGCGGGTGTCTTTGATTTTTCCACGCTGAAGGCCCGAGAGCTCGTCATAGAGTTTTTTTGCTCGAGGTCCGATCTGCAGTGCGGGAAGAGAATTTTCAGTGCCTATGAAAAGTCTGTGGTGTTCAGATTCAAGCAGACTGACCGGAGAGATTGTGGCCGCCGTACCCGTTCCGAAACACTCTTGGAGATCCCCAGAAGCTGACGCCTGCACCAATTCATTCAAGGTGATCCGACGTTCTTCCACGGCCCACCCCCACTCTTTGGCGAGGGCCAAGACACAATCCCTCGTGTTGCCGGCCAGGATCGAGCCGTTCAAGGCTGGAGTGACCAAGCGATCTTTTATAACAAAGAATACATTCATCGTTCCAACTTCTTCGATTGCCTGGTGTTCGGCATCGAGCCAAAGAACCTGCGAAAATCCCTTTTTTCGAGCTTGGACTGCCGCCCGAAGGCTTGCGGCATAGTTAGCACCAGCTTTGGTCGCGCCGAGGCCTCCCGGTGCGGCTCTTAGGTCTGTGGTTTCAATCCAAATTGGAATTGGTTTTAATTGGGACCCATAATAGGATCCGACCGGCGAGAGGATGACATAAAAAAAATACTCTTCAGAGGGTCTCACGCCGAGAAAACCTTCGGTTCCGATGAGTGTGGGTCGAATGTACAAGGCGCAGCCCTCTTCTGTTGGAATCCAATCTTGATCCAAGTGGACCAATTGTTTTATTCCCGAGAGCATTAATTTTTTGGGTGGGGCCTGCATACACAATCTTTCTGCTCCTGCGGCCAGGCGATCACAATTGTACTCTGGGCGAAATAGGATTGGTTCCCCGTTTGGATATTTAAAAGCCTTCATCCCTTCAAAAAGGGCTTGCCCATAATGAAAAACTGAGGCGGCGGGGTTGATATGAAAATCCTGGTACGGGATAATTTCTGGTTGATGCCAGCCTTCGGATTTTGAGAATTTGACTAAAAATAAATGATCCGTGAAGTGCTTTCCAAATCCAAGATCGCGTCCATCAGGCTTTACCTTTGGAGTCAAAGTTTTCGTCACTCTAAACTCAGATATTTGTGCAGTAGGCTTATTATATTCAGTCATGGTATTTGAACCCAACCTTTTTGTAAGTTTGACTGACCTTTAGCGAATCCCCTGTAAAATGTCACTGATATTACGTTCTCAAATAAGAAGGAAAGTCAGATTTTTTCCTTTTCTGATGACGGCAGGTTCGTTCTTCGCTAGAACCCTGGGACTTTCAACGCCATTACGAGGTCAAAATGTATTGTTTATTGAAATTGTTAGTGAAGAGAACTTTGCGCGGTGTTCTTTGGAGCTATGTGTTTAGTGGATTTTTCTATTTGGGAGGTCTCTCTGAATTCGCTTCGGCCCAGGAGATGTCTCGAGCTGGCGACGTTGATGGAGCCTTCCTCGACCCTAGATACCCTAAGGGGATCAAAGTACTTCCCCAGCCGCCCTTGGGTTTTAGTGTTCCGACCTTGCCCGTTCAAAATCATATTGAGGCCGTGATCGCCCTCCAAACACCTGTAAAATCCCAAGGACAACGTGGAACTTGTTCCATTTTTTCCGCAACGGGATTGCTGGAATCTCTCCTTGTGACTCATTACGGAGCCTCAAATATGATAAACCTATCTGAAGAGTGGTTGGAATATGTCGTTCATTTGCGACAATCAGGAAGTGGATCGAACTCTTCGGCTAATTTTAGGGCGCTTTCAAATTTTGGATCTCCCCTTGAAAGTTATCTTCCCTATATCGGTGAAGCGTGGGAGTCGATTGAAGCTTCCTCACTTGCTGAAGAGCGATGTGGAAATCTTGCTGATCAATTGCTTAAAATTTGTCTCGTTGGACATCGAAATCCGTTATTAATTGATCTCGGCGAAAATATTCTTCAATCCATGGATCCAGAATTCGCAAAAGCTAGGCAAAACGCCTATTCGCTTCGAGATACCTATTTGACTTCAATGAAAAATGGCTCAACAAAAAACATTTATCAAGTGGCGGAGGTTAAGGCTTTGTTGAGCAGGAATATTCCAATCACCCTAGATGTTGATTTTTATTATGGGGCCTGGAATCATCGTGAGGCTGCAAACTATGGACTGACTCGAAATATGGATCATTGGGCTCTGGGCATTGTCGGTTATCCTGCTGAAGATTCAAAAGATCGAGTGGTTTCCCATGAGAATCCGGCTGGCCTCTATAGTTCTTGTCGGTTATGATGACAATGTCGAAGTCACAGTGGATTCCTTGATGGACGATGGGACGACCAAGAGTTTTACCTATCGCGGAGTTTATTATTTTAAGAACTCTTGGGGCACTGACAAATTTGGAGTTCAATTTTCACTCAATGGAAAGGTTTATCCAGGTTATGGTATGATCACGCAAAAATATGCCCATGATTTTGGACAATTCTTTCAAATGTTGGTTAAGAAATAAAGTGCGAAGTGGTTGGTTTCTGGAGGCGTCTTCAAAGAACATAGAATTTATTGCAAAAAAAAACCGTATGATTGCTCATACGGTTTTTTAAAGAAAAATAAGTCTAAAACTTAGTAGCGATTTCCGCGTCCGCCACCAAAACCGCCGCCACGACCGCCGCCGCCTTCACGAGGGGCTTGTGGTTTAGCTTCGTTCACAGTGATCGCTCGGCCTTCATTCTGAGTGCCATTCAGCTTGCTGATTGCAGCTTGTGCTTCAGCATCAGAAGACATCTCAACGAATGCAAAACCTTTGCTTCGTCCAGTTTCTCGATCTGTGATAATTTTTGCGGACTCTACAGTTCCATACTGAGAGAAAGTATCTACCAAACTTTGCTCTGTTGCAGAGTATGACAAGTTTCCGACGTACAATTTCTTACCCATAAAAACCTCCTAGGGGCTGGGTGCCAGCTAAAGAGGACATGAGCAAAATACCCGAGACTCGTTTAGTAGCATTATTAAACAGGTTCGAGGTTAGCATACTTTTCAAAAAAAGCACGAAATTTTTTATTTTTTTGACAAATGTCAGATCCGGGTTGGTTTTTTAGGCCCACTCCTGGCGGCATACGAGCGGACGCTCGAAAAATGGTCTTAAGTTTAGCTCTCTGCGCCACCACAATGATATCTACGCTTGAACCCCCATCTGATCTTTGCCAATGTTGCTCGATGAGCCAGGCAGTAGCTAACCCAAAATTTCATCACCCCAGCCACAAACTTCAACAAATTAGCCAACTGGGTCGTGGGTATCGGCGCCAGCTTTGGGTTGTTGCCTATGTCAACCAAGTTGGCAATAGCCCATTGCTTGATGAGGCCTTCGCAGATATTGAGAATTCATTTGAGGGTGGGGCCGAGGGGGCTGATGCCGTGGTCTTGATTAACGAGTGGAGCTCTCTGGGTGAGCTCGAAACAACCCTGGATGGGGTTCGGCGGCGGTTCCCAGATATTCCCTTAGGGATTAACTATTTGGGTGATACCGAGGAGCCCTATGGTTTTAAAGATTCTTTTCGCTTGGCTAGGACTTATAATCTTCAAATTGTTTGGACTGATTTTTCTGGGGTGGATTTAATACAAGAGAGAGAGCCGGTGAATCTCCATGAAATCCAGACCCTTCGTCCCGAGAATGTTTTTTATGCCAGTGGAATTCATATGAAATACTCGACGTTGCGCCAAGCAGAGAAAACTATTGAGGAGTCAGCCTTGCAGGCCATGGGTTGGGTTGACGGTGTTATTGTGACTGGACCGAAAACAGGAATCCCATGTGACCCCATGATCGCCCGGAGAGCCAGAAAGGTCATGCACGACTATCCTTTGGGAGTGGCCTCAGGCGTGAATTCAGAAAATGTTCATCAAATCAAAGATATTGTCGACTTTTTTTTAGTTGCTAGTTCACTGCAAAATGAGGCGAAGAGAATTTCGGCTCAAAAGGTCAAAACACTGCGTTTGGCGCTAGGAAAAGAGCTGTATAAAGCAGTCCCTCTCGAGAGCTTTACTGGCAACCCCAGCAGCCAGGGTAAATACTGAATGCTCAGCCACCAGGCTTGGAGATTGTTAACCAATATAAATTATTATCATTTGCGACAACAGGTTCACCACAGTGGACTATTTTTTTGGGATTCTAATTTATATAAGAAAAATAAATTTTACTTACTAACTTCCGAGGTAAAGACTTTATCAACAAAGCGTTGAAAATCTTTACCTTTTTTATCTGTACCGTACAGACGTATACGAAACGGAACTTCCGGAATTTCAATATCAGCAGTGATCGTTTCTTTGTCTTCGGAAGAAGAAGAAACTTTTAATTTCTTAAGTTCCGTGCCCTGTTTGTCTACTAGATAAAGTTTTAAAGATTTTGGCTCGGTCTCATTGATTGCAAACTCAAAAAGTTGCTTCGATCCAGCCTTCAGAGGTCCAGCAATAGGGAAGTATCCTTGATGGCCAGGCCGACCACCAAGATAACTAAAATCTACTTCCTTTTTTCCCAGCCAACTTTCATTGGACGATCAATAGTTACTGCAAGTTCTGGGTGTGTATTGGGCAGGTGTATCGAAACCGATTCGATCGCTTTTTTCGTGACCCACTAAAGCACAGGTAAAGCTTTTCGAACTCGGAATATGTCTTAATCAAAGAGACTCGCTAGGGGAGGGCAGAGTTCATTTTGAATACGAGAGCCCTGATGCAATGATCTTTGATAGAGATGGAATATACGGAGCTTGGCTTGGGGATTACCTATTGAACCATTTTCTAATAGAGCCTCTTCAAACTCCGGTGAGAAGCCCTTGGCGGTCGATCGCCGTCAAAGACAAGGCAGACTAAAACTATTTCCCCGGGTCAGAGGCGAGGGCACCGTAAAATGAAAACCGTTTACAGACCAATTTCGCTCTTTTATCTAGGTCATTGGGCGTAATTCAGCAATTTTGTGGATACCATCAACGGCGGCGAATTTTTTAGAGTCGATGCTCTCACCGGAGCTCCAGTTGATACAACCAAGGGTGGTCCAGGGCCCAGAGGCTAGCCAGGTGCAGAGGGAGGCTTTTTCTTATCCGGACAACCATTCCATGAAGTTCTTTCGCAAAAAAAATCGACCAGGGAGTACCCGGACACCATCTCGGTTGACATAATCTTTGATTCCTTCCAGTGAGATCTGAAAGGCTCGGGCTTTCTGGAATTTCCGTTTTAGATAAACTAAATGCTCGCTGACTTGTGCATCTGATTGTTTGCACTCGACAAAAAGGACTGGAATTCTATTGTGGGTGATGACAAAATCAACTTCTCGTTTGTCCTTATCGCGGAAGTAACAGAGGTCGTATTTTTCACCGAGAGTATCTTGCAGCAGATGGACCTGCGTTAAAAGTTGAACCGCCACCAAATTTTCAAAACGAAAAGATCTATTTTCAACGAGTGTCCAGTCAAAATGGTAGTGCTTCTGTTCTTTTTTTAAAGCACGAATTTTTGATGAGTTAAATGGTGAAATTCGAAAGACGGCGTAAAAATTCTCAAAAATATTCAACCAACGCGAAATAGTTTTATGACTGACATTAATGTCCTCGCGCAGAGAGTTAATAGAGAGAGGAGATCCCACCTTTTCGGGCAAATTAATCAAAAGATGTTCAGCCTCCCCTAAGTCTGACAAAGTCTCAACACTTGCTACGTCGTCACGCAGGACTCTGTGTCTGTATTCATTGGACCATCGTTGAGCATTTACTTTGCCTAAGAAAGGTTCTGGAAACCCACTCTTTGCCATCAAGTCATCTAGGTCAGATTGCTTTTCTGAGTTCAATTCGTTGAGAGACAATGGATAAAGGCGCAAAAAATGATACCGTCCTTGTAAAGAGTCGCCCCCTCTTCGCATTAAATCTAAGCGCGCTACCCGTAATGAGAATTTGATGGCTAGACTTATTCTTATCGTAAATTCCCTTAATTAGGTTTCGCCATTGTTTATATTTATGGATTTCGTCGAAAATCCAGAGTTTCGTGTTGGGAAGGTCTAGTTTTAAAATTCGTTTCCTATCGCTAGGATAATCCCAGTTTAGATAAGAGTCCTGATGAGATAGAGATTGAGCCAAAGTTGTCTTTCCCACTTGCCTAGGGCCGCCCAGGAACACCATTTTCTCTTTAAGATCCGCTAAAATCTGCGTTGTAAGGACTCTTTCCATTTGTGGTCAGGATATGTCTTTTTTTACCCTAAAGCAAATAAATATACGTCTTTTTTTACATCTGCTCCAAAAAACTCCTAGAGGCGTTCAAAAGCATATGCTTGCAGGCTGCCTCGAGTTCCTACAGATTCTTGCTCGGTCCCAATAAAGGAAAAAAGGCTCTCGTGCTCAAAACTCAGGTCGACAGGGATCACATCGGCAAAGGTGGCCTTGTTGGCAAGTATTCCGGCTTCACTCTCCACGGAGGTGTTGCCGTAGGCCCTGGGCAACGAGACAAGCTTGAAAAGCTCTGGCAAAGAAAATCGAAAGAGAGTTCGGTATTGATTATCATCGGTTCCTTTAGTTAAAAACTATCCTAGAATAACCCGAGGCGTGGGCGAAAGCCTCTGCCCTGTATTAAAAAGCACTAACAGCTTCTTTAAACCTTCAAGAGCTCAATGTATTTTCTGTAGATGTAGACTTGAACACTCTGAGCATTGAGCTGAGTTTCTAATACACCCAAATTGGCTAATTCGGTGGCAGCAGCATAAAGTGTTGGTTTTGAAATCGAGTTTTTTAAAATTTGGCCTGCGTGGGAAATTGTTACTATTGGCACTTGCTGAATGGCGTGATAAAGCTCAAGCATTCCTCTAGATTTTCTTCCTCCATTCTCCCGAATGCATTTGATATCGTTTTCAAATAAGGATTGAATTTTTTTGGTTGTTTCTAGCGCGGACTCCGAAACTTGCGCAATTCCTTCAAAAAAGAAAGCAAGCCAAGCTTCCCAGTCACCTGCCGTTCGAGTGTTTTGCAAGTGGGTGTAATAGTCATCACGATTTTCTTTGAAGTAGAGACTTAGATAAACCATTGGCTCAGAAATTATTTTCTCTTTGCATAGTAAGAGAGTTATGAGCAGCCTTCCTATCCTACCGTTTCCATCCCTAAACGGATGGATTGTCTCGAACTGCGCGTGAGTGAGGGCTGCTTTTACCAAAGTATGCTCTTGAGACTGATTCCAGAAGGTTACAAGTTGTTCAATGAGGCGAATGACTTCACTGGGAGGTGGAGGAACAAAGCGTGCTCTATCTGGGGTGAGTCCACCAATCCAATTTTGTTTTACTCTGATCAATCCCGGGTCTTTGTCAAAACCTCGTCCCGTTGAAAGTAAAATTCGATGAAGATCGAGTATCATTTGGATTGAAATAGCTTCGCCAGAATGAATGCGTCGGACGCCTTCACTGAGTGCCAGTACATATCGGAGCACTTCAGCTGCATCGTCCAGAGGTACTCCTGGAGCAATTTCACTTTCTAACATAAGCAGATCGGATAAAGAAGACTGTGTTCCTTCGATCTGTGAGGAGAGAACAGCCTCTTTTCTGAGATAGTTGTATAAAAATAAATTCAAATTAGGAAGTAGTCTTACGGCGCCATCCAAACGAGAGACATTTTCGAGGGCCCTCGTAAATTTTCTAAATAGCTCCTGCGACCATAGGATGGGGGGATTGGGCGGAAGTTGATTCGGCAAAAAAGAATCATAATCTCGACCATCGACTGATTGCGGGAGCCAAACTCCAGTAATTCCTCTGACCATTCCTTATTCTACGGAGTTAAGATGACTTTGGCAACGATGTAGTTAAAATTGGACTCCAATTTTAACTGAGGGCCCGATGGTGTAAGGTATTTTAACATTAGTGGGGTAAGCATGGCAAATGGATGGTCCTGCTTCTCGTCGGGAACGTTTGGAATTTCAGTTGCCTCAGGGTCATTGCTCATAAGTTGCTAGATCTAATTTGAATTCAAAATAATGCTCCAGTTCCAAATTGACGACAATTCAAGTGTCACCTGGGTGGGAGGTAAAGATTTACCTGTGATTTGAATAAAACAAAACCACCCAGCTAAAGCACAGCAGGTTCCTATTTTCCTTAGGTTTTTCACAAGACACGCAAATCCTTTGTATCATAAACTCACTTTTTCTGAGAGATTCTTGGCGTGGACAGTGAAATACGCCAATGACTGCTCAGTCAATAGAGAGAGGACAGGATCCGGGGTCAAGAACTCAATATGGATACGAGTTCCCGCATGAGAATTGCTACGGATACTTTGTGATGGGCTTAGACCAGAAGACTCAAAGCTGAACGCCACAACCTGGTGAGATGAGCACATCAACGATATGTCCCCGTGAATGTATAAGTCCCTAGATGGGCAAAGGTGCGGTGCGGACAACAGGATTTCGAAGACGCGCATTATTTTGTTCATTGGGCAGGTGTATCGAAACCGATTCGATCGCTTTTTTCGTGACCCTCCAAAACACAGGTAAATCTTTTCAAACGCCACACCAGTAAAATCAGCTAGTTATGGATATTAACATGTTAAAAATATCAATTTTGAGCGTTTTCATTGACTATTGTGTAAAAATAAAACACTATTAAAAACAGCTAGTTATAAAAGTTAACTTATTAAATTGGAAGATTTATGAAGTCTGTTGAACTCATTCATAGCAAATCACAAATCGATAGGGCTGGTGAGCTTTTAAAGAACATCAAAAGTACGAGTGACGATGTAACTCATGCTCTTGAGATTCTGTCAAATTGGCGCGATATTCATGCAATGCCCCTTGATACTTTTGCGAAGGTTTTGAGGGTACGGGCGCTAAAAATTAGCAAGGAAGCGATTGTAGCTCAGAGATTGAAACGAACACCTTCTATATTGCTTAAGCTTTTAAATCACAAAACGATGCGGTTGTCTGCAATGCAGGACATTGGCGGACTGAGGGCCATTCTTGAAACCTCGGAGAAAGTTTATGACCTATTAAATTTATACAAAAAATCAAAATCCAAGCATTCGCTGACTTCTTTGGATGATTATATCAATGAACCCAAAAGCGATGGTTATCGTGGAATTCATCTTGTCTTCAAATTAAAAAGAGAACCAAGTCTGTTTTTAGAGATACAATTACGGTCTCAGTTACAGCATATTTGGGCGACTGGAGTTGAGGTTTTTGGAACATTAAAAAACAGCTCATTTAAGTCAGGACAAGGCAACCAAAAATGGCTTGAGTTTTTCGCCCTGCTGAGTTCGGTTTTTGCCATCAAAGAAGGTCTGCCAAAGGTTAAGAAACACAGAGATAATTCTAAGGCTGAGCTTGTTGTACAACTGCAAAATTTGATTACAGAGCTACATGTAATTCATAATCTCAATGTCTATACGGCCGTCTATAAAACACTGACCAGTAAAAATATTAAAGGAAGAAAAGGGCACTACAGCCTAATTTTACTCAACTCACGAGAAAGCACAGTTTCTATAAAAACATTTAGCGCACATCTATTTGATATTGCGGCAAAGGAGTACTTGAACCTAGAGACCAATCACTTTAATGATAAGCAAATAAATATTGTTTTAGTAAACACTGGAGATCTTAAAAAACTTGCTGAGAGCTATCCAAACTATTTTATGGACACTAAAACTCTTGTGAAAATTCTCTCTTTAATTATGTTGGGAGAGTTTGTCTAACTTGTGACGATGATTGGCGGATTGGTTCGTTGAAAAGATTTACCTGTGTTTTGGAGGGTCACGAAAAAAGCGATCGAATCGGTTTCGATACACCTGCCCAATGAACAAAATAATGCGCGTCTTCGAAATCCTGTTGTCCGCACCGCACTTTGCCCATCTAGGGACTTATGCATTCTCGGGGACATATGACATATGGTTGGTGTGGTCATTTCACCAGGTTGTGGTGTTCAGCTTTGAGTCTTCTGGTCTTCGCCTTACCCAAAGTATCCGTAGCAATTCTCATGCGGGAACTCGTATCCATATTGAGTTCTTGACCCCGGATCCTGTCCTCTCTCTATTGACTGAGCAGTCATTGGCGTATTTCACTGTCCACGCCAAGAATCTACTAGAAAAAGTGAGTTTATGATACAAAGGATTTGCGTGTTTTGTGAAAAACCTAAGGAAAATAGTAACCTGCTGTGCTTTAGCTGGGTGGTTTTGTTTTATTCAAATCACAGGTAAATCTTTTAAGAAAGGGTAGGTCCCTAGATGGGCAAAGGTGCGGTGCGGACAACAGGATTTCGAAGACACGCATTATTTTGTTCATTGGGCAGGTGTATCGAAACCGACTTGATCGCTTTTTTCGTGACCCTCTAAAGCACAGGTAAATCTTTATAAACTGGACTTTTGATCTTCGACTTTTTCAAGCAGACTCTAAGAAGGCCCGACCAGCAGTAGTTTCTATGGGGCCCTTTCCTTTTTGAGAGGGGATTTGCCTGAAAATCTTTTGTATCTACTTAATAAGTATTTTGTCGGTCCTTTCCTGTATCCATCCAGAACCTCGCCAAAGTCGAAATCCTGCAGTCACGGACTCGTCTGACGGCGTCGCCACCGCCGTTGTCACCGCTCAGAGGGAAGAAACCCCAGTCGGTTTTGCGACAGTTCCCGCAGCCAGCCTCCTGCCAACCCCAGAAACCTATACTCTGGATGACTCAGTCTTTGACTCAGCTAAGGTGCCGCTGCAAATGCGTTCCCCTATAAACAAATATTTTTCATTTTTGAAGCTGGATCCCACTTCTCCAACAGGAAAAGTCACATTTAATCGTCTGCTATTTTCATCGACACAGTTTCTTGTTTGCGCAGACTTCGAAGACTGGCAATGTCTTGAAAGTTCGCCCGTCCTTCAGCCGAATCAAGAATATCGGCGGGAGGTTGAGCCTGGACTAGGGCGCAAGATTTCTGTCGATGCGCCTTTTCTGATCAAGCCTTTTTTTACGAAGAAATTTTTTACTAACGGAATGACTAAAGTCAAAGCGGCCCAGGAACCATTGCCTGGCGAACACACCTTGGCGATGGACCTGGGTGAAATTATCGATAATGGATTTAGAACCAAGAGATGGGGATCCATTGATATGGCCCTGTTCGGAATTGATGATCTTGAAAAATCAATGAAACCTGTGTGGTCGGCAATAGTCAGCGCCCAGGCAAAGCTGACCAAAATACGTGGTGTATTCGATATAGAAAAAATTCATAAGACAGAGCTTAAACCGATTTATGTTTCCTTTCGTGAAAATATTCCTGAACCGTATGCTTTTCAAAATCTTTTTTCTATGATTCAAATATCATCGGGAAAGAAAGCAACAATCGGAAAGTTTGAATATAAAGACTCGGTCACTGTGATCAAGACTCTCAATCGGGGAGTCACCTTGGAACAAGAAAGTTTAGCAAGGCTCGAATGGCCCATCTCGCCTTTCATCATGCACAATAAATTTTTTGTGTTTTCGGATGAGGACAAAAAGCCTGTTGCAGTTTGGACGGGCACTGCAAATGTGTCGAGAACTTGTATGGGGACGGAAGCCAACGCAAATATGAGTGTTTATGTTACTGACCCATATATTGCGAAGGTCTTTTCAGATGAGTTCAAGGAAATGTATGAGGACATTCCGTCGTCTGATAAAAAGCCAGAGGGAAAGTTCTCGGGCATTGATGGTCCAATTGTCTATGGGAAGTTTCACACAGCAAAACGGCCGCAGACGCAAAGATATTTTAGCTACAATGATGGAACAGAAGTTCGTGTTCACTTCTCGCCAACAGATGATGGTGAACATCGGGCGATTATTCCAACACTTCTCTCTGCCCGTTCTGGTGACGAAATCAGAATTTCCATGTTTGCATCTGGTGGAATTGAATATGTGAGGGCCATACAATATGCTGTTGCCCAAGGGGCCCACGTCAAAATTGTTTTTGATCGCCTGACAAATTCGGGATGCACCTCATGGATTAATAACGTCGTGGCAAATATTCGTGACGAAAATCCCTACGTCCTTCAGCCAACGGGGACCTTAGATTTCAAGGTGAGTGCTTGGAGTGGGGGGAAGTCTCATCACAAAACAGGCACCTTGAGTCGATTCATCGACGGCCGTGTTGTGCCTGAGGTGCTAATCATTGGATCCCAAAACTGGACGGCCCCTGGCAACGACAAAAATGATGAAAATATGCTCACCATTCGAAATCGAAATCGAAATTTGGCGCCTGGCGGGCTTGCGGTTGCAGGTGATTTCAATAAGCACTTTGATGAGATGCTTTGGAAGGCGGCAATTCCGATGCCGCCTCGTCCAACTCAGGATGCAAGATGTCGGGGACTTTCAATCGGAGTCGATCCAGAAGAAAGCCTTTCTGACGAGCAAACAATCAGCGCAGAGTAAGGCCTCAAATTCCATATTTTCCAGGGGCGAGGATGCCATTTGGATCGATCGCCTTTTTAAGTTTTTTGCAAAAGCCTAAGAATTCAGGGGCGTTTGCAAAAACTTTATCCATATAAAGGGTGCTAGTTCGATATTGTTGGTAGCCCTGGTCTTGGGTTATTTTTCCGAGTGCAAAATAAAGGTTTTCAGCTCTGGCCGTTTCGGTGGGGTTTGTTTTATCGTAGAAAATCGAAAGTAAAACAATGGCGGTTCTAGCGTTGCCCACCATAAGGGCCACATAGAATTCAAAATTGAATTTCTTGTACAGAGGTTCTGCTATCGCGAGAAGTTCACTGACAGCTGGGCCCGTGAGTGGAACCATGGGGCCAAACCAAACCAAACCGCAATGGTCCCGCACAGGATCTGCATCACCTGTTTTTGGCTTGGGTGTTTTCGACTTCAAATAGGCATGTTTGACAAAGTGGTCATTGGGATAACCCTGTTCAATGGCATGAATATGGGGAAGAATCTCCATGAGGGGCAGGGGTTTTCCAATGAGAGTTTGGCAGATCCAGTCAGAAAGTCCAGAGAGGGCTTTTTTGTTCTTCCAGGAACGAAGTCGTCGAGAAAGACCATTGATGATTTTTAGTTTGGTTTCGTCGATAAATTGCAAAGTTCCCAATGGCCCTAGCACGGCTCGAATGCTACGCGCATTGATTCGAACTTGTTCATTGCTTCCGTAAAGGCCTGCGGCAAAGCTCCAGGATGGAAGCTTATATCCTCGCAGTGTTTGTTCGGGATCATTATAGTCTTCCACAGAGACCGCCCGAGTTGCGACTTCGTTTATTAAATGAACTTTACTTTGGAGAACGCCTTGAAGTTGCAGGTGACGAAGACCATCGATTAACAAAGAAAAATTTTTTGGATCTTTGAGCTCAAAGAGGCAGGAAAGAAATTTTTCGGGTTTGGGGCGTAGCCAAACTCCCATTTTAGTGACAATGCCAAAATTAGACTGACTGAAGAGCCCATCAAGTGAAGGGCCCACTCCCCATTTATAGGTATTCCAGGAGCGAAAATTTTCCATGGGTCCTCCGCCTGTCCGGAGCATGGTTCCGTCGGGAAGGACCACTTCCATTCCGCAAATATTTCCAAAATGATCCCCATAGTCAGTTTCTCCAATGCCTCGCTCTAGAGAATTTCCCATGACACTTCCCTCCGGAGGTCCGTCAGTGCAATCGATCCAAAGGGGAATATTATTCTCAATCAAATAGGAATGAAGTTGTCGAAAGGATACACCGGGCTCAACGACAGCAAAGGCAAGTTCGGTGTTCACCTCTAAAATCTTATTCATTTTTTCCAGCCCAAGGACGAGGGTTCCGTTTTCAGAGGGGCTAGCTCCACCGTAGCCCCAGTTCTTTCCCTGACTGACTGGCCAGATAGGAAGTAGGTGTTGGTTTGCGACGGCAAGGATTTTTTGAATCTGTTCAATATTTGCGGGATAAGCAAATGCGAGAGCTTGCCGAGTTCTCGGGATGATATCTTCTGACTTTATTCTAACTTTTTCAGGATCTTGAATGAGATTTTCAGGACCTATGATAACACTAATTTCTGCCATCGCCTGAGCGAAAGAGCGCTCTTGCAGATTATAATTTTGAAGACCCATGACCCACCTCTTTTCAATTGTGAGTATAGGGTTTTCAATGGGGCTTGCCTATCAAAGGCGGGAGAGTCCTGTGAGAAAGTGTTCTCAGGTGTTCTCTTGAAGGAGTTTGTTTATTTCTTCTCTGACGACTCTTTCCGCGATATCCGGTAAGAGCTTCCAAATCATGTTTTCCAACATTTTTTGAGCCTCTTCTCGAAGTATTTTTTCCGTGAGGACAAGGTCAAGGGCCGATGGGACCGCGGAGCCTGTTTTTGTAGACGATGGTCTAGGGGTTTCATAAACAATCTCTTCGAAAGAGGAGTCTTCCGAGGAGATTTCATGGGGGGATTTCTCGACAGATGGAAGTTCAATCGTATTAAAATTGGATGAATAACTTGGCTCGAACTCTCTGAGGGAAATCTCAGCTTGAGGTTCTTCTAGCGGAATATTTAATTTAAATTCGTTTAGATCTTGTTTTGCCCACGAGGACTCTTCCTGATTGAAATCCTGTATAGTTTGGCTTTTGAAACTTACTTCCGTATTTGCCTGATTAACTGGATTCATTTCGACCTGTGGACGATGGAGCGGAATTTGCTGAAAGGATTCATCAGGCGGTCGACTCTCAGTAAACTCAGGGAGTTTGGGGAATTTTAAAAATGAACTCACAGGGTTCGTTTGTAGTTTAGGAACCAAGGACTGGACCAGGGATCGCAACTGTTCGGTTTCGAAAGGTTTTTCGAGACGTCCATCAGTCTGACAAAAGGCAGCCTTGTTCGCGTCCAACTCCATGAAGCTCGACCACATAAGAATCACAGGAATGTGCTGAGTTTCGGAATCGTTCTTTAGGTCGCCACAAACCTCATATCCAGATCGTTTTGGAAGTAGAATATCCGCAAAGACAATATCGGGCTTATAAGTTTTCGCCACTGGCAAAACGTCAAGTCCCACGGGAACAGACCGGACCTCCACGGCATAATCTTGGAGAGCCAGCTGAATCACTCGTTTAATAGTTGTACTTTCGTCCGCAAGTCAGACGCGTAAAGCCATAAACCAAGTTAAGAAGGAATTTGATACCATGTAAACTACAAACAAAAAATAGAAGCAGGTTTGGGTATGACTAACTTCAATGAATCGTTATAATGGATCACATGAACCGAATTGATCGTTATATTTTAGGCCTATTTTGGACCTTTTTTTTGTCGGCGCTGATCGTTTTTGTCACCTTATTCTTGGCCATTGATGCGTTAAGTACTCTGGTTCAGTATCAGGGGATCTCTACAGGGAGCATTGTTCGATACTATTTCCTGTTTGCGCCGGAAATTATTCAGAAGATGTTGCCGGTGGCCTGTCTTCTCGGAACTGTTTTAACTCTCTCGAGTCTCAATAAGGGGAATGAGCTGGTTGCTCTTTATGCGAGTGGGATGAGTTTATTGCGGATTTCAATTCCAATTTTGCTGAGTGTCTCAGCAATTTCAGCAGTATTTTTTTGGGGGGCTGATCGTTTAATGCCGACAATTACTCGAGAGAGGAATTTTGTATATTATAATGAAATCGAGAAAAAACCTGGAAAATACTCGGTGATCAAAACAAATCGAATTTGGTATCGATCCAAGAACGCAATTTTTAATATCAAAACCTTGAATCCACAAGAGTCTCGAGCTCAAGGCTTAACCATGTATTTTTTCAATGAGAATTGGGATCTAGTTCAAATGTTGACGGCTAAACGGGTCGACTTCGAAGGGAAGCAATGGAAACTTCTTGACGGAGCGGTGACTATTTTTAGTGCAGAAAGCAGCTTTCCCATGAGCAGTCAATTTCAGACCAAAACCCTAATGATGAGCGAGGACACTCAAGATCTCAAGAATACTGGGCAGACAAGTGAAGTTCTCAGTCAGAAGGAGCTTTCCGAATTTATCGATAAAAATAGAGAGGCCGGGCTTGAGACTATCCGCTATGAGGTCGATTATCATGCGAAATTTGGATTTGCTTGCGCGGGTCTTGTGATGAGCCTTTTAGGAATTCCCTTCAGTGTCAGTCGAGGGCGATCCGCAGGGATGATGCTAAATCTTGGGTTGTGTATCGGTCTAGGTGTTGGTTATTGGGTCTTGTACAGCTCGGCCCTGACGTTGGGCTCCCATGGGACGCTGCCCCCATTGGTTGCAGCCTGGGCGCCGAGTGTAATGATGGCCGGTGCGGCCCTGTTTTTGTTGAGGCGGCTGGGGTTTTAGTCGACCTCCAGGACATCTTCGCAAGGTTGGACTGGTTTTGTTGGGCGCTTCTGGTCCATAATTGTAGGGAGTGTTGTTTGCAAAGGGAGTTACGATGCAGGGTTTACGGTTTGCTATTGTGGTGTTGGTTTCAATATGGAGTCTTTTGGGGTCAGGGGAATTTGCGCGGGCGTCCGATCTTAAATTGAATTTTGTTAATTCAAATACCAAAGCGCCATATTTTCCAATCACGGAAATGAAAGTTAGCCAAACCAAAATCGGCGGTAAGGTGGCGAGTCAAGTCAAGTTTGAATACACTGATAAAATTGGCGAAAAAAAAGAGGTCAAAATTCTATTACACAAAAAGGGCTGGATTATCGAGACTTGCCCAAGTTTCAGTGGCAAGCGGACCCGCCACGATCGCGAGGCACGGGAACAGGTTCAAATTAAGGATCGGATATGTGAAAAGGAGGCTATTAATTTTACACGGAGTTCGGGGTCACTTTTTCATAATATGACTGCTGCGTTTCCACCCGATGGATCTTCGGCTATTCATTTGACCTTTGAGGCGCCTGATCCGTCTGATAAGGAAAATGGAGGCCGGCCAAATTTGGTGATTTCAAGAGCGGGGCTTAAGATAGATGAAGACGGTCGAACATTTGAGGTCTTTGAAAGAGATCCAACACTCAGGTTGCGTTTCAGTACGAAAGGTGGATTTCGCCCAAGTCAACTGTTACGGACGACCCGTGTGATGGAGCCGATCTCTGGAGACGCTGAAGTTACGACCAAAATGTTGAGGAGGTCGACAGTCAGAGACGATGGAGTCATAGACTGGACGAGTCGAACTGGTCAGCCAATGAACAGTCTGAAAGTTGAGGATTCGAGTTATCCATCTTCAAAATGGCCAGTCAGAAAAGATGGCTCAATCGAACCACCTAAAGATTTGATTACTCCTGAACATCCGAATTGGCAAAAAATGGATGCAAATGATCAGCGCGCGCTCCAGCCACCAGCTTCGAGTGCGCCTCCTGCGGCACCGCCGGCCCAGTAACTGCCCAAAACAACAGCTGGAATTTCTAGCAATTGTGGGGTAGAGTCAGGGCCGTCAACCTTGAAGGGGCAGCTATGGCTATTTTAGAAGTTCTAACTTTTCCGAACCCAATTCTTCGGGAAGTTTCGGTTCTGGTCAAAAATTTTGATAGCAAGCTGAAGCAGCTCGCGGATGACATGATCGAGACGATGTATCACTCGAAGGGAATTGGTTTGGCTGCATCCCAGGTTGGGGCGTTGAGTCGAGTTCTTGTGATTGATACGAGACCCCGAAATGATGGTGGGCAGCGCTATAAACCTGAAGATATGACTGAGCTTGAAAAGGGCTTTGATCAGCCTTTAATTATAGTCAACCCGGTGATCGTTAAAGGTGAGGGGAAGACGACCTTTGATGAGGGGTGTTTGAGTGTTCCTGGGTATTTTGAAACCGTGGAAAGATACCTTTACATTGAGGTGAAAGCGCAGGATCTGAAGGGACGAGAGTTTCTTATCAAAACAGATGGCCTTCTTGCTATTTGCCTTCAGCATGAAATGGACCACTTAGAGGGAACTTTATTTATCGATCATTTGAGTTTCCTAAAGAGTCAGAAAATCAAAACCCAAATTAAAAAGCATGGGTATCCACCGAAAAAAGATTCCAAGGACGATGAAAACGAAAAAGATCAAGATAAAAAATCCAACTTAAGCAAACCGACTGACATAAATAAAGCTACTAAGTTAAACAAAACAAAAGAGAAGCTCGAAATTTGAGTCGAATCAGAGTCTGTTTTCTAGGAACACCAGAATTTGCAGCGACAAGTCTGAGGGCTTTGCTGGCGGACGAGCATTTTGAAGTTGTTGGTGTGGTGACTCAGCCAGATCGTCCGTCGGGACGAAAATTACAGTTGACGCCATCGCCAGTGAAACAGTTAGCAATGGCTAATCAGCTTCGTGTCGTTACACCTGAATCACTTAAAGGCAATCCACTCATTTTTGCTGAAATCAAGAAATGGGGTGCTGAAATTGCTGTAGTGGTCGCCTATGGACAAATTCTCACTGAGGAGTTTTTACAGGCTTTCAAATTGGGCGCAGTAAATGTTCATGGCAGTCTATTGCCCTTATGGCGAGGGGCAGCTCCCATTCAACGGTCCCTTGAGGCCGGAGATCGGGTGACAGGGGTCAGCTTACAAAAGATGGTTAAGCGCTTAGATGCCGGCGATGTCATTGCCGAAAGAACGCTCGAGGTTTCAGAAAGTATGGATGCCCACGAGCTTTTTCAAAGACTTGCAATTCTTGGCGCTGATTTACTCCACGTTGAATTGATGGACTATATCCGGGGGAATCTGGCCCCAAAGCCTCAGGATGAATCTTTAGTGACCTATGCAAAAAAAATAGAAAAAGCCGAGTCTCTTATAAATTGGAACCTGCCTGCAGAAAAAATACATAATAAAGTGAGAGCTTTTGCGATGGGTCCTGGCACCCACATTCAATTTCAAGGAAAAAAGCTTAAGATTTTAAAGACGAAAGTTTTTCGAAATGAAAGTGGGCAATTGCCACCATCAAAATTGCATGAGGCAAAATTAAATCCTGGGCAAATTCTTGCTGTTCATTATGAGGGTCAGGTTGTTCCAGATCGTCTTATCGTGCAATGCAATCCAGGGTTTTTGGAAATATTAGAGGTGCAACCAGAGTCCCGCAATCGGATGTCCAGCCAAGAATTTCTGAAGGGACATCCTCTTCAACCAAAGGATTTACTGTGAAAGAAGCAGGTTTGAAAAAGTCTCGAATAAGGCTGATTTCGCCATCAATTCTTTCAGCTGATTTTGCAAATCTCCAGAGTGAAATACAGAAATTGACCACGGCCGGTGCCGATTGGATTCACGTCGATGTTATGGACGGGAATTTTGTTCCAAATATCTCCATCGGTCTGCCTGTGGTCGAAGCTCTCAAGCGTGTGACAGAACTTCCTTTGGATGTTCATTTGATGATTGAGCGGCCGGAAAGATACATTGAAGAATTTATGAAAGCTGGCAGTGCGTATTTGACGATTCATGTTGAGTCCACACATCAGGTTGAGTCTTGTTTGAAGCAGATTAGAAAGCTGGGAGGAAAGGCAGGCCTTTCTTTGAGGCCGCGAACCCCAGTCGAGACTTTGAAGCCCTATTTAGGAATGGTCGATTTGGTTTTAGTTATGACTGTCGAGCCTGGTTTTGGGGGACAGAGTTTTATGCTGGATCAGGTTCAGAAACTTGATTGGCTAGATCGTGAGCGCGCGAGTCTCGGCCTCCAGTTTCTAATCGAAGTTGATGGTGGAATCAATGACAAGACCAAACGCGCGGTTGGATTAGCTGATGTACTAGTGGCTGGCAGTTATGTTTTTAAGAATGACCCAAAAGCCGCAATTCAGAGTTTAAAATCTTATGATTGAACTTCATCCCTTTGAAGCAGCTTGAGAGATCAGCCTCTCCGGGGAGGTTCTCTTTGAAAAGAACCATTTTAAGGTTTTTTTTCAAGTTGATCTTGGACTGACTGAGATAGATCTCAAAGGACAGCCTTCCGAACGGACAGTCCTCCAAGGGACAGAGGTTCAAAGGCGAGACCAGCTCTGGGAAAAAACTTGTTTTGAGGTTTTTATCCGTCCAAAGAACAGCCGCGGATATTTTGAATTGAATTTTGGCTTTCACCCAGAGTGTGGTCCTGCCTGGGCCTGTTATGAGTTTACGAGCTATCGACAGCCGACACCGCCGGTTCCCTCCACGGGATTTATTTTAAATAGTTTTACTTGGGACACAAAAGGATCTTTGGTCGTTGAATTAATCAACAGGACCCCACACCAGGAGTTCCATATTGGACTGACAGCCATTGTTGTTTTGAAAAGTGGCACGAAGGCGTATTTCGCGCTCACGCATGCTGGAGACAAGCCAGATTTCCATCTTTCGGAGTCATTTATTTTACAGAGGAAGTAATTTATGTCATTTAAGTTTGGTCTCGAAGTTTTACTTCAGGACAAAAAAATGCTTGCAGGGCTAAAGAAACAAAGAGTTGGATTAATTTGTCACCCGGCGAGCGTCGATGAAAATCTTCACCACTCCCTTGATTTGCTCGTAAAAAAAATAAATCTCACTTCAGCTTTCGGTCCCCAGCATGGCGTGAAAGGTGAAAAACAAGACAATATGATCGAAAGCGAAACCTTTTTGCACCCAATCTATCGAATTCCCATTTATTCCCTTTATGGAGAAGTTCGTCGACCGACTCCAGAGATGCTGAATTCTACTGATGTTCTGATTTTTGATCTTCAGGATCTAGGCTGCCGAATTTACACGTTTGTAACCACTTTGCTTTATGTCATGGAGGAATGTTCGAGGTTGAAAAAAGCACTGATTGTCCTTGATCGACCAAATCCAATTGGACGAAATATAGAAGGGTTTTCTTTGCGACCAGGCTGGGAGTCCTTTGTTGGGGCCGCAAAGCTTCCGATGCGTCACGGTTTGACGGTGGGCGAGTTGGCTTTATTTTTTAAGGACGAGTTTGGTTTAGAATTAAATCTCCAAATCATCAAAATGAAGAACTATCATCCAAACAAAAAAACAGGATATGGTTGGCCCACGGAGAGGGCCTGGGTCAATCCTTCGCCCAATGCACAGACTTTAAATATGGCACGAGCCTATCCTGGAACAGTTTTGATTGAAGGAACAACCCTCAGCGAAGGTCGGGGAACAACCCGGGCCCTGGAACAGGTCGGAGCAAGCGATCTAGATTTTTCAAAGATATTATCATTGATGCAGAAAAAATCTCCTCAGTGGCTCCGCGGGGCTGGAATCAGGGAGTGTTTTTTTGAGCCGACTTTTCATAAACATGAAAAGAAGCTATGTCATGGATTTCAGCTCCATACTGATTCTCACCAATATGTCCCGGAAAGATCTAAGCCCTTTCGAGTTATTGCTCTGATGCTCAAATGCATTCGAGAGCTTTATCCAGAATATCCAATTTATCGTGACTTTGCCTACGAGTACACAGTTGGGAAGCTTGCTTTTGATGTGATCAACGGAGGCCCAGACCTTAGAAACTGGATTGAAGATCAGAGCAAAAAAATATCTGACTTGGATGTGCTTCTCAAAAAGGATGAAACGGCCTGGCTTAAGAAGAGAGCAAAGTATTTGTTGTATAGGTGAGCTGGGGGTCGAATCGATGATACAGCTGAGTTTTATTTTCCGCTAAGTGAACGACAGATCTGAGCGACAAGGGCCAAATACTCAAACGTTATCTGGTTTGTTTCTTCGAGCTCCTTAAGTTTCAAAGCCATCTCTCTCTTATTTTTTTCCGCTTGCTCCCTTGTCGACGAATTGTTCTTTTTGTGAAAAATTAACCACAATTGAAGGCTCTTCGGAACGAAGTACTTTTTACAGTCGGATGTAGGATATTTGCAAAGGCAAGGGAAGAAGATTTAGGAAAGCTAGGTAAGTGTTGGATTTATTAATCAGCCGCCTCGCCACAATAGCGGATGTGTACTGAATCCACCTTTTGTCCGTCAAAAATGAGTTTATTGGATTTACCGGATTTAAATTCTATCGGCCTTTTGTCAAGGAGGGCTTGGGTTTTGATGAAGAAAGGAAATCTAAAGAGAGTCTTTTTACCGGTTTTGTTTTCAACGGCTATGTTTTCACCGTCTGCTGTTTCTTCGTCTGCTTTTTCATCGTTCTTGATATTGCCTCGCTTGATAACACCTCCCTTGACAACAACATTTCTATCCTTATATTTATCCGTCTTTTTACCATCGAGGGATATCAAACCCTTCTCCATAACATAGAATTCGTGGAATTCCGCTACGCGGTCATGGCGGCCCTCATTTATATAATAAACTGGTTCTGGCAATTTATCGCTATTTCTGCCCCAGCAATGACCCATACAGTCCTGACCATTAGGATGCTGCCAAGGTACGTTTTCGAAGTTCTTGAAATCATAGACGAAAACATTATCTATTTTGGACCGCTCTCCATTTTCTATTGGCATATCGCTTTTGCGGTACCGATGTAATGCTAAATCGTTGTAGACCACCACTTTGGCGCTGCCGGGACTTGTGACACAGAAATTGTCAAATCGAGCGTCTGCGAAAGCACTTGTTTGAAAGGATATTGAAAGAATCGTCAAAGCTCTCGCAAGATTGATAGATATCTGGTAACTCATTTGATCTCCTTGCAGTGTAAGATGTGATACCCTGCCAAATAGGTTGTGGTTAATAGCCCGATGAAAGCACTCCGAAAAATGGATTAACATTCGAACGAGACAATAGATCATAACTCGCAAGTCCACAACTGACAGAAAATTGACAGGTAAATTCAGCAATTAATCTGACCTGCAGAATAAGCACAATACGATTATTCGGTCTTGGTACGTATCCACGACACCTGATGGTGTAGATTTTCCATTTTAGTCAGGCTATTTTCCTGGCTAAGGCCATTATTCTTTGAAGCCGCTGATTTCTCCAGGTCATAAACAGAGCTCCAGCATGGGTGCTCGTAAATCTCTGATAGTCTTCCAAATAGCCAGAATAAGCCTTGTCAAATCTACCTTCGTCCTTGGCATTCTTAGCGGCTTCCATTTCATCGATCCTGGTATTAAAGCCCTCGATCGCGTCATTCTGGAGATTTATCAAGGAGTCGGTTGAGTAGGGACGTCCTATCGGTGAATTGGCCGTGGAGGGATTGGATATTCATGGCCTTTGCCAAGCCTGAGAGATCATAGGCAATTCTCTGCGGGCTATTGTAACCTAAAGCCTTTTCAAGGCAGGGATCAAATATGGCTGGAGGGCAAATAGACGTTTATCTTCAAGATTCGTATTCCTATTTTTGAGAAGTAATGTCGTTTTGGGTTTGGTCCAGGAAGTCCAGATTAACCATAGCGACCGAGACTTCCTCGTCCGGCTCCTCAGCTTCTTGATTCTTGAAAATAAGGCTTCTGAGCATCATTTGGTCAGTGATGGGAAGTTCGCTAATCATGGCCTCAGAAACTGAGGCGACTGGGTATCCCTGTTTGATCATAATAATCCCATGAATTGCAAGCTCCCTCGAAAAGAGATCTTCCTGAGAAATCCGATCAGAATAATCGGCCAGAGGCAAAAATACAAAGTTAGCTAAGGCCATTCCCCAGAAAAATGAAATCAGCGATCCAGCAATCAGTGACCAGGAGAACCCTGAAGAAGTTCCTGTCACGTTCAGTTTGTAAAGTGCCTCAATCAGACCGCTCGTAGTTCCAAGGATACCAAGTCCAGGCGGGAACTTAGCCATGGCCAAGAGCATTTTATTTTCCTCCGCGTATTTTTTTTGAAACGACGTTTTTCTGTTTTGAAGGATTAGACTGATTTCCTCGACGGAAAGACGTTCTTGGGAAAGTAGAACAGCAGCTTCCTTCAGAAAGATGTAATTGATTTGGAGGTGTTGTAAAAACATGCGGGAATTCACCTGATAAAAATGAGCAATGCGGATGATATCAACAACATTTTTGATATCATCCGTTCTTTTTTTTAGGAACATTCCATAGACAAGAAAATCAAAAACCTCTTTGAGTCGAGAAAATGGAAAGGCCATCAGTGACAGGCCGACGGTCCTACCGAGGACCAAGATGAGGGCTTTTGGATCCAAAAACAAACTGGGATTGAGAGAGTTTTGAATCACTCCGAAAAAAATCACCGCGCCGACGAGGGCGGTTCCTAGCGCTGACGAAAAATTCATCCCAAGGTCTCCTAAAAAATGTATCGGAAAGAGTCAGTGAAGGCACAAGTCCAAGAAGCGAATCCCTCCTAGACTAGACCAAGACTAGACTCATACGGAGGTCTAGAATTTCCGAAGAGAAGCCCAGGTAAAATATGCAATTTAGATTTTTTGAACGATTTGGAAAATATGTTTTCTTAGAACGCCTAGGTCGAGGCGGAATGGCCGAGGTTTACTTGGCCATTGCTCCAGGGGCCATTGGTGTTAACAAGCTTTATGCGGTCAAGAAAATTGTTTCAGAGAATCTCAACCAGAATTCGTATGTGGACATGTTCAAAGAAGAAGCGCAAATCGCTATTCAGCTTCAGCATAACAATATCGTTTCTGTTCACGATTTTGGTTTCGAAAATGCACAGTTCTTTTTGGTCATGGAATATGTGCAGGGGAAAAATCTAGCGGCATTTTTGAAACAGGTAAAAAAGAAAAGAAAAATTCTTCCATTGCCTTTGGTAGCCTACATTATGCACGAAATTACGGCCGGCCTGGAGTACGCCCATGGAGCCACGGCTCTGGGGACGGGTTTGCCACTGCATATTATTCATCGAGATATTAATCCTCATAATATTATGGTGAGCTATTCTGGCGATATCAAAATTATCGATTTCGGAGTGGCCAAGGTCGCAAATCCCGCAGAGGAAGAGCTTCGAAAACGAAGCTCTGGTTTGGTTGGCAAAATTCACTATATGCCGCCGGAAATGGTTGGCGGACGTGAACTGGATCCGCGGAGCGATCAGTTTTCGCTCGGAGTACTTTTTTGGGAACTAATTACGGGAAATAAGCTATTCGATGGAGAGACGGAAAAAGATATTCTTGAGAACATTAAAAAATGCAGAATTCCATCTATCAAACGACAGAATCCATTTGTAACGGACGAGCTGGAGCGAATTGTTCTTCGATGCTTGAAGGCTGATCCCAATGAACGATATCAAAAAACAACGGATCTTTTGAAAGATGTAAATTTCTATTTAACAAATAATTTTCCAGATTTCACTCAGAAAAACCTGCAAGAGTTCTTTAAGGGAATTGTGGGCGACGAAGAAGAAGAGGCCCAGCAAAGAATACGATCATATTATAATATGCATTTTGGCGATGCGATGGGGAACGCCGCCTTAGCCGTACCGAAGTCGGCCCTGCCTCCCAAATTTCGACCACTTCCAAATGTTTCAGAGAGGGGTGAGACAGAGACGAATAATTCAGATAAACCCATCATTGTTCACCATCAGCATCAGCCTCAACCTGAGTCCGATGCGGCACCGTCGTCCCAATCTCGATCTCAAACCCAATCTCAATATCAATCGCATTCGCAATCCCATTCTCAAAACAGATCTAGGTCGTTGGGGCGAGAGTCCGCACACACTCGCGGATCAGAGATCCCATCGTTGACCCGAAAGCAAAGTAAGCAAGACAAAGTTGCTTTTAGTAAGGCTCTCTATACGAGCACGAAAATACACTCAAGAAAGCCTGATCCATCAAAATACAAAAATGCGAATCATCTATGGGGTTATTGCCTGTCTGTTCTTCTTTGGATTGGCCTACTTCACTCAGTCGAAGAATTTGTTTTCTCGGGCCCTGACGACGGGCAAGAGTGTACAGCCGTTTTCTGGAGATGTCTTTGAGGTTGGATCGATTAAGTATCTGAGCGCAAGGGACCAACAGGGTTGTTTGATAAATGCTGTGGGACAGTTGTCGTGCTGGGGTCGAAATGATTTAGGGCAGCTTGGACTAGGGGACGTGTCTAATTTTGAAAGTATTAGGGATGTCACAGGTGCTTTTAAGTTTGAAAATGTTTCGCTTGGACCTGCTCACTCATGTGGTGTCACTCAAGTCCAGCTTGGTGGACAATTAAGAAAGCCGTTGAAATGTTGGGGGGACAATAGTGAGGGTCAACTTGGAGATTCCACTGTTAAAATGAGTTTGGTTCCAGTGACTGTGGATTTCGGAGTGGATTATTTAGAGACCTCAGTGGGACTTCATCATTCTTGTGGTTTGACCAAAGAAAAAACGGTCAAATGTTGGGGGCAAGGTACTTTCGGACAGCTTGGTGAGGCTTCGCACCAAAGGGCGGCCAAGCCTATTCCCGTGGGTTTGTCAGAACCAATTTCTGGAATTGCCAGTGGAGCAGAGCATGTCTGTGCTTTAAGCGAAACTGGCCGGATATACTGTTGGGGGCGCAATGACCTAGGACAAACAGGAACTTCTAAGGCGATTCAAGTCAGTGGCGAGGTTATTGGCGACATTGTAGTTCCGACGGCGATTCGGTCATCATCAGTTTTTGTGGCACTCTCTCGCTCGGTGAACCCATGGCTGTGGGCTGACTCTACCAGGTGATATTGAGTGTTGGGGCAAGAACGAATATGGTCAGCTTGGCCTTGGGACGGCTGAGCCGACCCCAGTTCCGATGAAGGTTCAGGCCGAGAAGGGAGACAACTTGATTTTCTCCCAAATCGTCACGGGGAGATCTCACACCTGCGCGGTTGATATGGATCGAAATCTATGGTGCTGGGGTCGAAATGATCGTGGTCAAATTGTGGCTAAGTCCCCAACAAAAGCTTTTCGGTTTCCAACTCGCATTGTGGGTGCGAGTGCCGTGTCCAAGGTGGCCCTTGGGGATGTTTTTACTTGTTGGACCCAAGGAGTAAATATATCTTGTTTGGGAGATCCCAAAATTGGGAATCCTCAGCGGTCTTCAGTTGAGGGGCGAGCTCCGGCGAGGATGGGGCCCTAGTTGAAATAGTCTTTGTAGTCCTTGGAATTCAGGCAAGAGGTCTAGTCTAGCGACCCTTGACCGTCCGGCGAATCCTTTCCATAATTATTTCTAGTATTAACAATTAACTTTATGAGGTTTTTCAATGTCTGATGATATGAAAGCTGAAATCGAGCGTTTGCGAGCTGAGAATGAAGCCCTGAAAAATAAGAAATCGACATCCGGAACACTCTCGATGAAGGTCAGTGAAAAAGGAGCTCTTTCAATTTATGGAATGGGCCGTTTCCCAGTGACGCTATACAAAGAGCAATGGATTAAGCTCCTAGGGATTGCGGATGAAATTAAAAAATTCATAGCCGATAATGGTGACCGCTTGAAGGTCAAAGACAAAGACAATTAGATTAGACAATTAGAATGAACCGATAGAACAGCAGAAGATGACTCTACCCAAAACGACCAGTGATATAGTTCTCTGTTCTTGAGTCCTTGGGAGTGGTGAACAAATCACCACTCGCGCCAAATTCAATCAGGTCCCCGATGTACATAAAAGCTGTGTAATCAGAACAGCGAGCCGCTTGGTGCAAATTGTGTGTGACCAGAACAATTGTGACGTCTTTTTTTAGTTCACCAATCAGCTCTTCAATATTTCCTGTCGAGATAGGATCTAAGGCAGAGGTCGGCTCATCAAGGAGAAGCATTTCTGGTTGGGTTGCTAAAGCTCGAGCAATACATACTCGTTGTTGTTGGCCCCCAGACAAAGACGTGGCGGAGCTATTGAGGCGATCTTTGACCTCAGTCCAAAGACCGGCCTGTTGTAAGGACTGTTCAACACGATCTTCCAAATAGCTTTTTTTGCGAATCCCTCTGACTCGAAGTCCAAACGCAACATTTTCGTATATTGATTTCGGGAATGGGTTTGGTTTTTGAAAAACCATTCCAATTCGCATTCGGACTTCCATTGGATCAATTTCTTTTGAAAGAATATTTTTGGCTTCGGGGTAAATTAAAATCTCGCCCTGATAAGTCACTTGGGAATACAGATCATGCATTCGATTAAAGCAGCGAAGAAGAGTGGTTTTTCCGCAACCAGAAGGGCCGATCATGGCCGTGATTTTATTTGAATGAATTTTCATCGAGACCTGATTAAGGACTCGCTTCGATCCGTAGGAAAAGCTCAATTTTTTGACTTCTGCTCTTAATAAATTTGATTCAGGAGATTCCAATTTGAGTGCTTCAGCTTTTGCGCTGTCTGATTTGTGGATCAAAGACTGATTGTGTAATTGACTCGACATTCTATTTCCCTAATTTACCAATTAAATTTTTTTCTAAAACGATAACGAATATAAATAGCCATGCCGTTCATTAATAGTGTCATCACGAGGAGCACGATTCCTGTGGCCGCCGCATTCACATGAAAATCAGCCTGGGGTCTTGATAGCCAATTGAACATCTGAATCGGCATGACTGTAAACGGGTCTTTTAGCCATTGAAAGCTTAAAAATGGAAAATCAGGCTGAATGGGGCTGGTCGGCAAGAAGGCGATAAAAGTCAGGGCCCCAATTGTAATCAGGGGCGCTGTCTCACCGATAGCTCTGGACAAAGAAATAATAACGCCAGTGAGAATTCCACCCGAACTATAGGGAAGAACATGATTCCAAATGGTCTGCCAGCGACTGGCCCCAAGAGCAAAAGAAGCTTCACGAATTGAGTTTGGAATGGTGCGGATAGACTCCCGTGTCGCAACAATAATAATCGGCAAAACCAAGAGTCCGAGCGTGAGTCCTGCGGTCAGGATGCTTCGGCCAAATCCAAACTCATAAACAAATATTCCAAGGGCCATCAATCCAAAAGTGATGGAAGGTATTCCGGCAAGATTGGAAATATTAATTTCAATCATTTGGGTCAGGAAATTCTTTGGAGCATATTCTTCCAAGTAGATGCCGGCAGCGATCCCCAGAGGGATGGCAAAAACTGCAGTTGTAATCATCACACAGAGAGTTCCGACCCAGGCCGACAGAATCCCCGCCTGCTCAGCAAAGCGAGAAGGAAAGTTTGTGAAAAAAAGAATATTGATTCGCGGAACTCCTGTAACGGCCAAATCCCAAATTAATGTAATCAAGGTTAGAAAAGAAAACAATAGAACTAACAAGCCTATATAACAAAAAATCATATCTTGTTTTTGTCGAAGCTGAATATTCTTAAGATGCGGAGACATTACTCTTTCTCCTGATATTTCTTCCGGAGCCAAACGCCGAAAATATTTAAACTGAGCGTGATCACAAGGAGAGTGAGTCCAGCCACATATATTGAACGATATCCGATCGAGCCATGGGGTAAATCTCCCAAACTAACTTGAACAATAAAGGCAGTGATTGTTTCAGAGGGCTCCAGCGGATTCCAGGTGAGATTTGGCTGCATTCCCGCAGCAATTGCGACGACCATTGTTTCGCCCAAAGCTCTAGAAATTGCCAAAATATACGCGGAGGTCATTCCTGAAAAAGCAGCGGGTATCACAACTCGGAAGACAGTTTGGAGACGAGAAGATCCCAAGGCAAAGGAAGCTTCTCTTAAATGTATAGGGACGCTCCGCATGGCATCTTCACTCAGGAAGCTGACATAAGGGACAATCATGATTCCGATCACCAGGCCTGCGCTCAAAACGTTAAAACCACTGAGCGATGGAAATATTTTCTGTAAGATTGGTGTCACAAAAAGAAGGGCGAAATATCCGTAGACGACGGTTGGGACGGCGGCCAAGAGTTCCAGGAGGGGTTTTAGAATTTCGCGGAGTCTGGGTTTTACATATTCACTCAAGAAGGCAGCGCAATTGTTCCCAGCGGAATTGCCACAAGGAGAGCGATGATGGTCGTCATCAAGGTTCCGCTGATTAGGGGCCTAATTCCATAAGAGGGGTTAGCAAACAGAGGGGTCCACTCGTGGCCAGTAAGAAATTCTTTCAAAGAGACTTCTTTAAAGAAGGGCAAGGACTCACTCACCAAAATGTAGACGATGGCTAAGGTGACAAAAATGGAAGAGGCCGCTGCTAAGAAAAGCACGGCCTCAATACAACGATCTTGAATCTTTCGTCGTCTGCGAATCCAAATCACTCGACTCGTCCTTCGCGCTTCATCAGTTCTTCAATTCGGAAGCCAACTTCAGAATGACCACCAAAGACTGTCCCCAGTTTCGCTTTTTTCAAATGCTCAAGTCCAATCTCGTAGGCCTTTGCCGGCAATGCGACATATTTAACTTCGGGAACCAACTGACTAGACTTTTTCAGGTAAAATTCGACAAAAGAACGAACCTCAGGACGAGCCAAGGAGGCCTCGTTGACGTAGATGAAAACCGGTCTTGAGAGCGGAAAGTAAGTTCCGTTTTCAACGGTCTCTTTTGACGGAAGTACTCCTTCATTCTTCTTTGGAGACTTCTCTCCCCCAATGATAGCAATAGCCTTTAACTTTGCTTTATTTTCGGCATAATAGGCGAGTGGAATATAGCCAAGTGAAAACTTATCAGTGGAGACGCCCATGACAAGGGTGTTATCGTCTTCACTCGCCGTGTAGTCGCCCCGTGAAGCCTTTGCTTTGCCAACAATAGCTTCAGTGAAATAGTCGAAGGTTCCAGAGTCAGATCCTGCTCCGTAAAGCTTCAGGTTCTCTTGAGGCCAGGCTGGATTGATTTGACTCCATTTAGTAATCTTTCCTTGGGCTGCAGGTTCCCAAATTTTCTTCAAGTCCTCAACTTTGATCTCATTCAGTCAGTTATTTTTTCCATTCACCACAACAACCGTGGCGTCATAAGCGACGGGGAGTTCAATATATTTTACGTTTGAAGTTTTGCAGATTGCCATTTCGCTGGCCTGAATCGGTCGAGAGGCATCCTGAATATCTGTTTCCCCACGGCAGAACTTTTTAAAGCCGCCTCCGGTCCCTGAAATGCCAACAGTCACTTTAACTTTCCCTTTTTGTTCTTTTTGAAACTCTTCGGCCATGGCTTCAGTGATGGGAAATACAGTGCTTGAGCCATCAGCAGTGATTGTGCCCGCTTTGAGTTCAGCAGCAAGGGTCTTTGAAGTTGTCATCACTCCCAAGGCGATTAAAAAAGCTCCAGAGAGAAGAAATCCTCGGGCCAAATTGCTCTTATTATGACCGGACAAGTTGCTTTCAAGATTCTGCATAACCACCCCTTTTCTAAAGTCATCACATTTGGTTGTGATGACTCATTTGTTGTTGATTCCCGCACACCCTACAAAACTTTAGGTCGAAAGAAACGTTAGGATTTGGTTAAGATAAGCCTTTTTCTTGCGTCAGCAAGGGAAAAACATGGCTGTTGGCCATATTGCGTAAGGGGCCGAAAAGACGCTCCCTAAAGATTAGAAATCGAGTTCAGTTTGATCCATTGTGAAGAAAAAGTTTGAAATTTTGAGGCCCGGATTGGTTGATGTCCAAGGAGCCTCCAACTTCAATGGATCCATCCAAGAGGCAAGTCATTTGGGCCAGCGAGGCAGTGATAACTTCTGCATTCTCCGCCCGAACCAAGAAACGATTTTTTAGGTATCCCACGCTGACGAGCTCAAGGTTATCTACGACTTTCTCATCGGTTTGGTCATTTTCCGATGACTCGATTCGCTGGGTGACCTTCCAGACTCTAGTTATTCCATCGAAGTTTCTGGTTGTCATAAACTCGCCCTGAAGTCCAATGACTTGAGCAAAGCAGATCTGGGTGATCTCAGAAGGCATTTGGCGGTTCATAGCACAGGAAGTCTCAAGAACAGCGCCCGGGGGCCTGATCTCAGCCTGGACTGATATAGATGAGGTTAATAAGAGAAATGTGGTGATTATTGTGCTGGTTGACAAGGCAGTGATTTTCATAAACTCTCCATGAGTTGGTGGGGATAGGCTTCGTTATCAATGCCCATAGCACAGGCTATGCCAACCATAAAAAGTTCTTATGGTGAAACTAGGGCGATTATAGAAATTTTGGAGCCTTTTTGGGTGGGAATAGTTTGGAACCATGACCCTAAGAAAGGTGCAAAATGGAACCTTCACAGTTTGGAGTTTGAAAGATGACATCAATGACAGAAGTATTTGCGCAGCAAGTCGTTTTTGCCAAGAAACTCCGAACATCCACTTTGGCAAGTCGGATTGAAATCCTGAAAAAACTCGATTTCGTTGTGCGTCGTAGGCAGGAAGAGATCTTAGATTGTCTGCAGTTCGATTTTTCAAAGGCACCGACAGAAACCCTGCTGACCGAGGTTTTACCCTTGCTCTCGGAGCTGGATTTTTGCCTAAGACACCTAAAATCTTGGATGAAGCCAAAGAAAGTGGCAACTCCTTTACTTCTTTTGGGTCAAGAAGCGAAATAGTATTGGAACCCCGTGGAAGTTGTTTAATTATAGCGCCATGGAATTATCCGTTTTATTTAGCTCTAGCTCCTTTGGTGGCGGCTATTGCTGCGGGCAACACGGTGATTCTTAAGCCGTCAGAACTAACTGCGCAAACTTCGCGGCTCATTGCTTCTATTTGTGCAGAGGTCTTTCCCCCTGAGCACGTAGCTGTTTTTCTCGGTGGCAAAGAGGTTTCTGAAGAGCTCCTCAAGCTAAAGTTCGATCATATATTTTTTACTGGGAGTACGACGGTTGGGAAGCTCGTCATGCGAGCCGCGGCAGAGAATCTGACAACGGTCATTCTTGAGTTAGGTGGGAAATCTCCAACAGTCGTGGATTCCACCTGTGATATCGAGTGGGCGGCAAAGAAAATAGCTTGGGGGAAATCCGTGAATGCGGGACAGACCTGCGTTGCTCCAGATTATGTTTTTGTCCATCAAAGTGTTTTTGAAAAATTTAGGACCCTCTATTTGCAAAATATTGAAATGTTCTATCCTGCCAGTAGTTTCAACCAGGACTTTGCAAGAATTATTAATCGCAATCACGGGGAGCGTTTGGCTTCGATGCTTGCTCCAGCAGAACTTCAGGGGGCGAGCACCGTTCTAAAGGGGGCAGCGCCCAACCATCAACAGCGTATGCTTCCGGCGGTGGTCGATTTAAGGGATAAGAAAATTCATTTTGAAAAGCTGTCTCTGATGACTGAGGAGATCTTTGGTCCGATACTACCCCTACTCTGCTATGAGAATATCGAGGAAGTGATTGAGGCAATCAATTTCCGAGAAAAGCCACTGGCGCTATATATTTTCTCAAAGGACAAGGTGACCCAACGGCGCCTGATTGAATCCACTTCTTCGGGCGGGGTTGTTGTCAATGATGTCCTTGTGCATTTGCTCAATCCAAATTTGCCCTTTGGTGGCGTTAACCAGAGCGGTCATGGGAGCTATCATGGATATTACGGTTTTAGGGCGTTCTCTCATGAAAAAGCTGTTTTACGACAAGGAATTTTTGGGCGGCTCTTGGCAATATTGTTTCCGCCCTATACTCCCGTGAAGCAAAAAATTGCAGAATTTCTGGTTCGATTCAGAATTCATTGAGAATTCCTATCAGGTTAATTGATCTTATTTTTGAATCTCGCCGATTTGGTGTTCCCGATTTTCACTATTTTTTGTCTTTGTAGCAAATCTCCAACCCCAAATGTTCCTATTGGTAGGTATCCTTTGCGTGTCTGGAGCTTTTTCGTTTTTTTTTTTGGGGGGGGGGAGGGCGCGTTCAACCCGGGGCGGGGGCTGTCTGGTTAAAACCCTATTTGCGCAGCACGGTCTCTGAAATGGACTGGAAAAGAGACCTCTTTTTGGAGTTGGACAAGAATTTCCATAACCCGAGCGAAGGCGTCTTTTCAAGCCCATTACTTCAACAGAGAATGGGTTTACTTCGTGAAAAGTTGCGCCAACAAGCGGTTCATGAAAAATGCGTTTTCCAATAGAATGATCAGTTCGCCTTGGCTTCTTACGGAACCATGTGCACGAGAACAGTAATTTGCTTTCCCTCAAGCTTGTGTACCTCAAAGGCATTTTTAAGTGCGAGGCTTCCATCGCCACCAGCTGCGGTCAAATATGTTTTAGTCTGGTAACCTTCCGGAGTGACTTCCAGAACAGTGCTAACTGCGTCGTCATAGAAAAATACTTTACCCTGTCTTCCTGCCGTGCCTTGGAGAAGGTTTTCTGTGCCATTAAGAATATATTCCTTAACAAGGCATACAAAAACTTTATCGCCAGAAAAGGAGGTTTCCTCATGACATTGCTTCATAAGCTGACCTAGATTTAATGTAAAAGTCCGGCGAACGGCCTTAACGACTCCGAGATCATCCTGCACTGCCGCTCTAGATGAGTTTCCAGAGAGAACGACCGAGGCTCCAATTAAAACTCCAAGAAAAAAAGTCTTCAAAAATTGCACGCTCACTTTTCAACTCCTTTGTTTAAACGACAAAAGCTTGACCCAAAAGCCCACGCCTTGCAAGAAATATATTTAGGGCGGTTCAACGACGGTAGTCTAAACGGAAAATTTAAGGCGGATTTGGAGAACTTGCGGCCCCTCATTTTTTCAGAACCAAAAGGGCCCTCAATTCACGGGCAGTCATTATGTCTTTATGACGTTCCATTTTCTCTTTTGATTGGATCAAATCTTCGATAGAAATCACTTTGCATCGTTGGCCAAAAAGTTCGATCTCTACGGCCTGTGATTTCAACCGATTATAATCACCGACGCCTGTCACTTCACTTATGACGTCCAATATGCCAAAATCAGTTTCTAGATAAATATTTCGTACGTTATCAAGTTCTTTGGGCTCATCCAAAAAAGATGGCTTATAATTTGGATTCATTCGATGGCGCGGGTGCAGATTCTTGAAAAGTTCACGAAGCTTTTTGATTCCATCAGGATTTACAGCAGCACATATGTCTAAGTCACGAGTCACTTGCGTCGAACCATGTACCACGCCTGCGAAGCCTCCAATTAGAACAAACTCAATTTCACTCTCAAGAAGAAGTTGCAGCAGGTTATTTAGATTTTTCACGCAAAGCCTTGCCCGCAGCTTCAAGTTGGAAGACAAGATCTAGCGAGTATTGATGTTCTATCAGACGAGCCTCAGCTGTGAGGTCAAGATTTAGCTGAATCTGACTCAAATCTACATCAAGCAATTGATCGTTCGGCTCAATAAGTTCATTCGCAATTGGCGCGGGCGCTTCCTGCTTGAGATCATTTGATTTAGAGGGTGCGTCGGCAAATTTCATCGATTTGAGAATATCCTAGATTCATCAAAATTCAAAACGCAGCTGGCAGATTGTGAAATCCGCCAGTTGGGGGCAAAACTAATTTAAATTAGCTCCGAGTGGAATATTTAAAACATCAGGATGAGTTGCTTTTTCGACCGCTGCATCAGCCTGAACAATTCCAGCACCGACTTCATTTTCTGTATTTGGAGTTAATCTCTTTGCTGTGGACGTCAAAATAGCCTTCACTTGAGCTGGAGTCAGTTGTTTATTTGTCGCCTTCATTAAAGCGACGACGCCTGCGACGTGAGGGGTTGCCATAGAGGTGCCATCAAAGCTCGAGTAATTACTTTTTTGAACCAAGAGACTCGTTTGGGCGACATTTCCGGAAGCAAGGCTCGCCTTAATCATCTCACCTTGAGAAAGTTCGATCACAAAAATCGGAATTTCAATTTCACTTCCATCATTGGAAATTGCTCCATGAATCAATCCTGGGACATTATTGTAAACGACCAGACCTGCAACTTTTGCATCAAGGCCTGCCTTAATTTTATCCATAAACTTGTTTTCGCCGCGTTTAACAAGAGCAATTTTTCCAGAAGCGGCTACTTTTGCAAAGTCCTCTGGACGGCCATAAGCCACATCAATCATTTCTTTGTTGAGAGGTTCAAGAATAGTCTTACTTCCTTCAATAAAGCTGCTTGGAATAGTCTGAACAGGTGAAGAACCAAGTTGGATCTGAACGAGGGAGTTCGTCCTGAACCTTGCGGAACCGAAGAAACCACATCGACACCAGGGGCGACAACAGCAAGCTCAGGGCCCCATTGAGAGAAGTCAGCCTTTAAGAGATCAGCATTGACAGCTCCAACGGCAATGACCGTGGGTAATGCGGCAGGATAACTGACCTGCGGAATTCCGTCGTTGCCAGAGGCTGCGACAATGGTAATCCCGGCGGCCGCAGCTTTTGAGACGGCTCGGCGCTCTGTCGGAGTGGCTTGGGCGCCACCGAGTGACATACTCACGAGATCAACCTTCTCTTGGATTCCCCACTCAATACCGCGAGCGACTGATAAATTTGAACAGCCTTCTGGGGTACAAACTTTTCCCATAAGAAGCTTTGCCTTAGGCGCGACCCCAGTAAAACCTGAGGAATCAGCGACTCCGACAATAGTCCCAGCAACATGAGAACCGTGTCCAACATCATCGAAATAGTCATAAGCTAATCCGTATGGGTCAACGAAGCTTTTTCCTTTTTCTAGGTTGGCTTTAAGTGACGGATGGTCTTTATCAATCCCAGTGTCGAGGACAAGAACACGAGCCCCTGCACCTTGACGGGAAAGCGGCCAAGCCTCAACGGCTCTGACAGCGTTGATTCCCCAGGGAGTGCTCGCATTTGGCACAAACTCTCCGGTGGTTTCACCAGTTATGTGAGTGGCGTTTCTTGAAAGCTTGTTCACTACTGCAAAGCCGTGAACTGGCTTTGGAGCTGGATGGAAAATTTCTTCATCAACAAATTCAACAGCAGGGTTCAGGCGAAGTTTTTGAATTTCAGAGGGGTTTTCGATTTTGACAATGACGCTATTGAGGGATTTTAAGGTCGTTTGAATATTGCCATTCACTTGCGAGAGAGCGTGCGGTGCTGCGCCCCAAAGATTGTTTTGGGTCATTAAATTTTGTGATCCAAATTTTGTAAAATGATTCTGAACTTGAGTGAAGGCAGCTTGGTCTTTCAGAAAGACGATCACTCGTTGAGTTCGAGCCTCGGCCATTGATGGAAAAAAACTAGTTGAAATAACCAGAGACAGAAAAAGGCTAAAGGCAACTGTGAGTGCGGTCGTTGCGATGAGATTCATTCTCTTTTGATTCATTCGATTCCCTCCAGTGAAAAAAATTCTCGTTACGGTCAGCGGCTGCCAAGGTTTTGCAGCGATGATGTCTTTTTTTCAAGAATTTGTTTTGTGAAATTCTATCGGATTTCGGGCAATTAAGTGGTATTGGGTGATCTGTTAGGACGTGATGGTCCCAAAATGGAACCTATAAACGATTTTATGGCCCAACCAGGGTTTTAGATAAGTAAAACTTATGGGGCAAATTAGGTCGAGTTAGGGGCGTTTTTCATCAAAAATTTTTATAAATGCTACTCCGCGTTGGCATTTAGAGCCAAATCAATGGGCTTGAAACTTGGGAACTCGACTTTGCATTTGAAAAGGATTCCCATAGTATGGACCAAGCTAATTTAGGCGGGAGGCACGGCGATGAATATCTATTCTGATATTACGAAAACAATTGGGCGAACACCCTTGGTGGAAATGCAGAGGATTGGTCAGGGACTGCCTGGAAAGGTTTTTCTTAAGTTGGAATTCTTCAATCCTCTGGGCTCTGTAAAAGATCGAATTGGCTTAAATATGATTGAGCAGGCTGAGCTTTCTGGTCATTTGCGTCCTGGAATGGAGATCATTGAGCCCACCAGCGGGAATACTGGAATTTCTTTAGCCTTTGTCTGTGCGGCCAAGGGGTATCAGCTGACTTTGACAATGCCCGAAACGATGTCACAAGAGCGTCGAGTGTTATTATTGCTTTTGGGTGCGCGGGTGGTGCTGACTCCTGGCCCTCTGGGAATGAAGGGAGCGGTGGCAAAGGCTCTGGAATTGCGAGAGAAGAACGAGAAATCATATATGCCTTCACAGTTTGACAATGCAAACAATCCAGCCATTCACCGAGAAACCACGGCCCTTGAAATTTGGCGGGATACAGACGGCCAAGTTGATATAGTTGTTGCAGGGGTGGGAACCGGTGGAACCATTAGCGGCGTCGGCCAAGTGTTCAAGGGCAAAAAACCGGGTGTGCGAATCGTTGCGGTTGAGCCCACAGAGTCTCCAGTTTTGTCTGGCGGCAAGGCTTCTCCTCATAAAATGCAAGGAATCGGGGCAGGATTTGTGCCAAAAATTACGACTCTAAGGTCGTTGATTTGGTTGAACAAGTTTCCTCAGAAGAAGCCTTGAAGATGTCTCGTGACGTGATTAAAACTGAAGGGATTCCAGTTGAATAAGCTCTGGAGCAGCGATTTCTGTTGCGCTGAGGCTTGCTGCAAAACCTGAGAATTTAAATAAAAAAATTGTTGTCATTGTTCCAAGCTATACTGAAAGGTACTTGTCGACATTGTTGGCGGAGGCTGAGCGGGAGCAGGCAAAGGCGTTGGTGGTTTCAGGTGTTGATGAAAAGTACCTGGCGCTTGTAAATACTTCTGATGTCTCCATTTAAAATCCCTCATCCGGACGAAAGTCTACATATTTTTGGGGTTAACACAAAGAGGGTTTTGGGCGATGAAAAAATCAGCGTCCTAGTTTGGAATGTTTATAAGGGAAGAAGAAGGAAGACTTTTTTTCAAGATTTCATAAAACTCACCGAAACGTCAGATTTCATTCTTCTCCAGGAAGCGATGATCGATGAAACGATGCCTGAATTGTGGAAAACCCACAGAGATCTACATCATTGGAAAATGGCGGCGAGTTTTGAGTATCTTCACGATCGATCGCGCACCGGGGTTATCACCGGAAGTCTTGTGCAGTCCGACAAGTATCGTTTAATTCGGTCTGTTGAGCGGGAATTTTTTTCTGGACGCCAAAGGTTTCGCTTTGTTCGTATTACCATATTGAGGGCAGTGCGGAAAAATTGTTGTGATCAATACTCATGTTGTGAATTTTGTGACGACGGCAGGTTTTAGGGTTTTTATTATGGAACTGGTTAAGGTGATTCAAGAGCATCAAGGGCCAATTCTTTTTGGTGGTGATTTTAATACCTGGAACCCCTGGCGTTGGGAAGCCTTGCTTGAAGTTTTGGCAGAGTTCAATCTTGAGCACTTGGTGTTTCAGCGCGATCCTCGATTGCTTAAATTGGATCATGTCTTTTTGCGAGGGTTTGCGGTTCATTCTGCTGAAATCAAACAGGAAATTCAAAGTTCCGATCACTATCCACTTGAGATTTTGCTGCGTCTTAAGGGTTAACTATTGACAATCGACGCTCCCTTTCGTAACCCTGGAACACCTCAAAAATGGGAGAGTTGGAAATGAATTTTGACAGCGTAATGAACTTAGATAGCATGTTGTTGAGTCCTTTGATCGCGGGCGCCGTGGGTTTAGTGCTCGCAGTTTTTTTATTTTTTAGGGTCAAGGCTCAGCCCCGGGGCAATCAAACGATGAACCGAATTGCAACCTACATTAGAGAAGGTTCAATGGCCTTCATCTGGCGCGAGTATAAAGTTCTTTCAATCTACGCGGTGGTCGTTGGAGCGATTTTGTGGGTTGCCCTTGGCCCGATAGCGGCGGGGTCCTTTATTTTAGGGGCGTTCCTAAGTCTTCTCGCCGGTTTTTTGGAATGAGGGCGGCAACATATGCCAATGTGCGGACGACTCAAGCGGCAGCGACTGGATCTCGAGCGAATTCGCTCCTGATCGCTTTTGACGGTGGAGCCGTCATGGGCCTTTCAGTTGCAGGTCTTGGGTTGGTTGGCCTTGGCGCTCTTTATGTGATCTTTCGCGGAGATGAGATTGTTGGGACGGTCCTGCACTCCTTCGCAGTCGGAGCCTCATCAATTGCTCTCTTTGCTCGAATTGGCGGTGGAATCTATACTAAGGCTGCAGATGTGGGAGCGGATATCGCAGGGAAAGTCATTGAAGGGATTCCTGAGGATGATCCGCGAAATCCAGGCGTTATTGCTGATAATGTTGGTGATAACGTTGGAGATGTGGCTGGAATGGGAGCTGATATCTACGAATCGATGGTTGCCGCTATTGTGGCCGCAATGGCCATTGGCCTCGCCATTTCACCAAATTTACTAACTGGCCTGCTTGAGGGTGGGACGCCAGAGGCGACACGACTGGCGGCAGTTATTCTTCCCCTGGTTCTTTCTGCGCTGGGAATGGGAATTTCAATTGCAGTGATTTTTGCAACTCGATTTTTTACCGGCGCTTCGCCGGCGGCAGTTTTGCGGACAGCCTTGCTGGTGCCTCCATTCTTACTCACAATTCATTCCGCTGTTTTAATGCCGTTTTTTGGAATCGGGCAGGGCGTAACGGTCGCGCTGGCCGCCGGGGCCTTTGGGGGCGCTGTCATTGGTCTAATCACTGAATACTATACGGCGGCAAAGCCAATTCGATTGGTAGCCCTTGCAAATATGACAGGGCCTGCGACCGGAATTATTCGGGGTCTTGCCGTAGGAATGGAATCAACGGCCATTCCTGTTTTGGTAGTTGCCTTGGCTGCTTATGTGGCGGATCAGGCCCTTGGGCTCTACGGTATTGCCCTTGCTGCGGTGGGAATGCTTGCAGGAACGGCTGTGGTGATGACGGTTGATGCCTATGGTCCGATTGCAGATAACGCGGGCGGAATTTCAGAAATGGCAGGATTGGGCGAGGACGTTCGGGCAATCACAGACGAATTAGATTCGGTTGGGAATACCACGGCCGCTATTGGGAAGGGTTTTGCTATTGGGTCTGCAATATTAACAGTGGTGGCTTTGTTTTCGGCGTTTAATATGGAAGTCAATCATGTGCGGGAGCTTAAAGGTCTCGCGAAAATGAATCTTGAACTGACGTCTTCTGGGGTTTTGATTGGCTTACTGATTGGATCGATATTGCCATTTCTTGTTGGAGCGACAACGATGATGGCGGTTGGAAAGGCAGCTGGGAAGATTGTAGAAGAAATTGCCCGGCAGTTTAAGGAAATTCCCGGACTGCTTCAAGGCAAAGCAGAACCGCAGCCTGCGAAGATCGTCGATATAGCGACGAAAGCGGCACTGACGGAAATGGTCTTACCAGGAATGATTGCAGTTTTAGCGCCAGTGGTGGTGGGTTTTTGTTTAGGACCACAAGCCTTGGCGGGAACTTTGGCAGGAGCGCTTGCGGTGGGTGCGACCATGGCCTTATTTATGGCTAATGCAGGTGGGGCTTGGGATAATGCGAAAAAAATTATTGAAAAGGGCGGAATTCCAGGAAAAGGAAAAGGTAGTGATGTGCACAAAGCCGCGGTTGTCGGCGACACTGTTGGTGATCCCTTTAAGGATACCTCAGGTCCTGGGGTTGCAATTCTTATAAAGGTGATGAGTGTCGTTTCCCTATTGATTGCTCAGTTGATCGCCACTATTGGCGGATAAAGTCTGGATGTTTGAAGCTATCCATGAGCGGGCGCAAAAAGGCGGGATAACCCTTGCTGAGTTTTTTGCGCTGCTCAGTGGTCGTGGACATCAGCTGGTCATTTTATTTTTAGCCTTACCATTTTTGCAACCCATTCCATTGATTGGAGTCTCAACTCCTTTGGGATTCTTGATTGGAGTGGTTGGTTGGCTTCATTATCGGGATCAGGCGCCCTGGGTTCCACGACGATTCCAAAAGCTGGAAATTTCGCAACGAGTTCTTAATAGAACCGTTGAGGTGGGTCAAAAATTTTGGCAGATTGCCGATCGCTTAAAGATGCATCCTCGTTGGTTTTTTGTTCTTGATACAAAAATATTCAGAATTCTCAATTTACTTTTAGTCATGAGTCTTGGATTTCTGCTCGCCCTCCCCTTACCGGTGCCCTTCTCAAACACTGTTCCAGCTATTTGCTTAGTGATTCATTCTCTGGGCCAGATTCGAAGGGACGGCCTTTTGGTCGTTCTGGAGTTATTTTCTTTGCTTAGTTGTCGGGATATTTTTTTGGAGTGTTGCGGAATTGGTCTTTTCGTTTTTCCAGGACTAAGGGGCCGCGCAACAATAAATGGTCCAAGTTATCGCGCTGTGGATTTTGTGGCAGATCGAGACGGGCGGACGAAGCGGGCGAAATATGGGGGTAACCCACACGACGATTGGCTATTTTGAAAATGGCAAACACGCCATTGAAAGTCTTCCGGTCGAGCAACTAAATTTCCTAAAAAATATGAAATTCCTACTCCGGAAATTCGACATTTTAAGGAAATTGATAATATAGAAGCTGCTTATTTTATTGCTATTTCCTATAGTATACAAATTTCCTATTGCAGAATTTGGCACTTTATGAGAAACTAAGAGTGTGGTAAATCAAGTAGTATATCTAGCATTTGAATCTGAAGCTCTAGAAAAACTAAGCAATCAGCAGGATCTTTATGCTCCGATGATGACAAGAGTTTTGAGGAGCCAATTTCTTAAATCTCGAAACACTCAAATCGACGCAGAGATTGAACTCGACTGGGACGACCAAAGTGTTCGGTTTGATGTGGAAATTGTAAGCCGTACCTCGCCTCAGCTTCTTGAGATGAAAGCTACTAAATTCAAAAAATTAGAAGGAATGAATCCGCAACTTATTGTTGTTCCATACCTTTCAGAGTCGGTAGTCAATATTTTGAAAGAAAATAGACTTAGTGGTTTAGACCTCAACGGCAACTACTACATCATAACACCACGATTACTCGCGATTCGTTTGGATAGGAAAAATGAATATCGCGAGTCAGCGACGATTCGAAAAATTTATGCCGGAACAAGTTCAGTCGTGTGTCGATATCTTTTGACATCTCAAAATACGAACTTAGGAGTAAAAGACATTGCTGAGTCCATCCGAAAAATGGGCTGTGAGATCACGGAGCCAACAGTCTCAAAAGTGATTAAGCGCCTTGAAGAAGAACTGATTTTAAGTCGGACCGAAAAAGGCTTCAAGCTTCTTCAGAGAGACAAACTCTTAGAAAATCTCAAGAACGGTTATAGTGAGCCTAAAATCGTTGAGCAAAGAAGACTAAAAGTGCCAGGTGGCCCTTTGGAGTTTATAAGACAGTCAGTTGGCTTGAAGCAGAAATGGTGTTTATCGGGAACTTCATCGGCAAATCGATACACGGTAGCTACATTTCCTCAAGCTTACGAAGTTTATATAAATGAAATTCCAAAAGAGTGGCTTCAATGGGAAGATAACCGCTTCTTCAATTTTGTTTATAAAAAAACGAGTAGTGATTTTGTGTATTTTGATCGGCAAGAGAGTGATGGCTTATATTTTTGCTCAAAACTTCAAACATATATCGAGCTTGCAAGGGGCGATAAGAGAGAAAAGGAGACAGGCGAACCTCTTCGGTCTGAGATTTTGGAGTAACCATGGATCACCTGATTACGAATTTAATTGAACTCAATAAAGCCTTTGAAGGTGAAAATGTTCCACTGATATTAGGTGGTGGGATGGGACTTTATATTCGAAGTGTCTATGGAAAACATCAAGAGTCCACTCGATATCCTTTCCGAACTGAAGCTAGAGCAACGGCGGATCTTGATATATTTCTGACAGCTGAGACCATTGTTTCCAAAGAGGCCATTGAAAAAGTAAAAGCGATTTTATCCAAGCAAGGTTATGCCGTTGTACCAGAGGCTCAGTACTTTCAATTTAGCAAACAGGTCACGGTTTCGGGATCTCAAAGAAGTATTCGTTTGGATTTTCTATCCGCCCCTCCTGCTCCAGAAGATAAAAGTAAGGTGAAAATAAGTGCTCCTAGAGTAAAGCCCAAAGGGGTTGATGAGTTTCACGCTTATAAGACCGATGAAGCAGAAGGAATATCTATTGGGCTTGAGCAAATTGATGTGAATGGTAGTATAATTCAGGTCGTATCCCCTTTTAACTACCTCATCTTGAAGCTTCATGCTTTCAATGACCGAAAAGACGAGACCAACGAAAAGAGTGATCGTGGTCGTCATCATGCGTGGGATATATTCGCGACGATTGTTCGCATGAATGAATCTGACTGGAAAAGTGCACATGAGCACAGAAAAGCTCACGCACAAAAAGATTATTTTCAAAATGTAAGACGTATTCAAGGCGAAAGCTTTTTGGGAAAAGACGAAGTCGGTTTTCTAAGAATGCGGGAACATCTGACCTATCAACGAGACACTGCGACATATGATCCTCACGTCGAAAAGGTCGCTGAAGATTTACGTGATTTATTCAAAAGTGAAACATGACTTGAGAAATGGCTCAGTGTGAGATTTGGCAAAACCTAGTTGTCTTTGGAGCGTTGCGAAATTGGTTTTCTTGTTTTTCCTGAACTAAGTGGCCGCCCTCAAAATAGCTTTGGCTATGCCTTCGTCCGGCCCGCCTAAGTCTGGCCCAAAATCTGCTGCGCATACTTGTCCAAGTTATTTTTGGACGGCCCCTAAGGTCTAGCAAGTTTTTTGGATATTTGGCCGATCAGTGCCCAAGAAGTGGTCGGGCGAAAAATTAGAAAAAGACCAGTCCAAATTGGGGATTATTCTGGATTCGATAACAAAACGCAGTCTTAGGCTGAGCTTAGTTGACGCTTTTTTGTACTCCTTGATGGTGGGCTTGGGTGAAACCTATTTGCCAGCCTATGTTCTATCAATTGGTCTTGGCGAAATCTATGCGGGACTGCTTTCTAGTTTGCCGCTTTTGTCAGGGGCTGTGATTCAGATGCTTGCGCCAAGAGCGCTTGGCGCACTCGGTTCAACCAAACGTTGGATTGTTCTTTCAACGGGGCTTCAGGCCTGCGCCTATTTGCCCTTGGTTTATTTTACTGTGACTCGGGTTCCGGATTTTTGGACTCTTTTTGTGATTCTGACTCTCTATTGGGGGGCAGGCTTCGCGGCAAGTCCTGCATGGAACTATTGGATGGGGCACTTGGTGCCCACGCAAGGAAGTTCCCAGTTTTTTTCTAGGCGTTCTCGGATCTTACAGACTGGAATTTTGCTTGGCCTTATTTTGGGCGGAGTGGCCTTGCACAACAAAGTCAGAATTGGTCCAATGACCTCAGTTTTTACAGGATTGTTTGGTCTAGCCTTTTTGTGTCGTATTCTTTCTTCGATTGCCTTATCTCAAAAAAACTTTCACTCTTCCTGGGAACAGCGCCGAACCTGGTCCATCAGGGAATCTTGGATTTTCTTTCGTGAAAAAGTGCCCCAAAATAAATTTTTTGTATATTTGTTTGTTTATATCACAACTGTTTTTGTTTCCTCACCCTTTGTCGCACCCTATATGTTGGCTCAAGTGAAAATGGACTATGGCGCCTACATGGGGGCCATCGCCGCTCTGATGCTTGGAAAGATTGTGATGTTATGGTTTGTTGAAAATCTAAAAGGGGCGCGGGAAGGGTTTGATCTTCTGAGATGGGGAATGATCATGGTGTCGCCGTTACCAATATTGTGGGCCTTCAGCACCAACTATCAATACATTTTGATGCTTCAGGTGGCGAGTGGAATGGCGTGGGCTTGTCTTGAAGTCGGACTCATTCTTATTTTCTTTCAAGATTTGGAGCGAGATGAGAAAATTCCTTTTCTGACTTTTTATAATTTATTGAACTCCCTGGGAATCTTGGCGGGGACCGGTTTGGGGGCTCTTTGGCTATACTTTGGCCACGCAACCTTGCAGAGCTATTGGGGATTATTTGTGGTTGGCGGAATCTTAAGACTACTGGCTTCCCGGCCCCTATATATTCAGATTAAGAAATGGCAAGGTTCGATCAATTCGCCGAGGGTGCCTGAGCGAAAGGCTCAACTGTAAGCCATTACATTTGATTTTATCGTTCTGTCAGATAGCCTTCGGAAATGCAAAAACTGGAGGGTCTGTTTATCGCGTGATTTAGGTTTAGGACTCGCGCCATGAGTCGAATTGTGAACTGCATAGCGTAACTCATTGGTTTCTAAGACTCGTGTTGCTAAGCAGCCGCCGGCCACGTTATATTTCACCGACAAGTTTTTAACCTCAACGGAGACCTGATCCATGAAAAAACTAACGCTGTTCCCAATGGCCTTATTGTTCGTCGCTCACCTGGTCTCGGCTGCCGAGCTCAAAACACGGCTCGTTAATGTCGCTACTCCTGAAAAAAGTGACAAAGAAGTCATGGTTTTTGCCGAGGCTGAAGGCCGCGTTTTGTGGGCAGATGCCAACGACGAAGCTATGTTGAGTGCCCTACGAACGGCCCAAAAGGAAGGACTTTATGCCGCCCTTCGTTTTGATGATGAGAGCGGCAAGATCTTCGGAGCTGAACTTTTAGAGGTGGGAAATCTTGAAGAGGGCTATGAAGCCAAGAGCGATAAACAGTCGATCTACAGTCCAACAGTCATGAATTCCCTGGGTGATGCGCAGAGCTTGTTTGATCGCCAAGACGGAAACACTAAGCGCTGGTCACAGTGTTTCAACCGTGCTCATGGTTGGTCTTATGATATGTGGAATATGTCTGGTGTGAACTCAATGAAAGTTTTTATTTTCTTCACTCAGCGCTACATCAAGGAATATCGCTATAGGTGGTGGTTCCATGTTGCTCCTTTTGTTATTGTTCAAACGAACAGCGGTCCAGTTGAACATGTCATGGATGTGTCATTTTCAAAAGGTCCAATCCAGATGCATCTTTGGACAGATATGTTTATGAAAAACCGTGCGGCCTGTCCGACGGTGGAGAGGTATTCACAATACCGTAATAATCAGTGGGAACAAGACTGTTACTTAATCCAAGCCAGCATGTACTATCGCACGCCAAAAGATTTAGAATTGCTCGAAACTCAAGGTCGTCAGGAGTTGACTTGGAATTTGAATGAAGTTCGCGAAGCACGCGAAGAAGCTTTCAGAAACCACCGCGATTACAATCCATAGTTGGCTGATCATTTTAAGATTTTTTAGGGTTTCGGAAATAGCTGGCAAAAACTTCGGTGAAGTGCTTTGTCGAGGTAGGGATCATCTGGGACCAGGAGTTCGGCTTCACGGTAGCCTGATTCTAGATCGATGATTTGTAGGGTGTTAGATTCATGGGAACTGAATTGAATTCGCCAGGTTTTGTATGCAAGCTGCCAGATTTCTGGTTTAAGTTCAGTGACTCGCTTTCGGCGATGATCGAAGGGTTCGTACTCGAGCTGTCGTAGAGCAAAATCAATGAGCTCGGAAAGACCATTGGATTGGATCCATGTTAACTTCTGCTCAAAATCCGTCGTGGTCGAAAAAGTAATTTTGTATTTTTGATCAGTGACCCCCTCAATCCAACCCACCCGGGAGGACGGAAATGCGTCAGATTCAGGGAGATAGGGTTTCAGATCTAGGATCGGGGTTTCGTCTAAAAGGTCCGCTCCCAGAATCCAGAGAGTGAGTTTTTCAACTCTTTGCAGTTTGACGCAGCTGAGACCAATGGGATTGGGGCGATAAGGAGATCTTGTGGAAAAAACACCTCTTTTTGTTGGGCTCCCTCTTGGAGGGAGGACCTGGGGATGCCAGTGAAGATTTAAATGAAACTTATATATAATCCAGAGTCTTTCGAAGCCCTCGACATCGCGAAGGGCTTGCTCGAATTGCTGGTGAGACAGGAGTTCAATGGAACCTAGTCGCAGACTTTCGTCTGGCTGGCGAGGCACCTGATAAGGGGAAGTGGCCTCTGTCTGAGTTCGGTAAATACCAATTGGTTTCATCGATTAACCCTCGACCATTTGTGAAATTCTAGATGTAAAGACCCTTATGGCATTGCGATGATGCCATGACAGTTATTCTTATTTGAATGAGTTTGGTGCCCATTCGACTTGACCAGAGGCGAGGTGATAAAGTGCTGGTTGAATCTTTACACTCCCTGATTCGATGGCCTCACGAACAATCTCAGATTTTTTCAAAAGTTCTTGAGTCACGCCATTTACATTTTCCCATCCTTCTTGGACAAACCTCGGACTTGTTGTTTTGCGGCTGGGTTCGAGGCGAGCTTTAATCTGCGAAACTAATCGCTCGAGGAAGGGACTTCCCAATTTTTCATCAGGACCAGCCAGGGCGGCCGCCTTCACAGCTCCACAGGACTCATGTCCCATAACTACAATGAGATTAGTGCCAAGATGTTCGATGGCATACTCAATACTCGCTATGACAGCAGAGTCAGGGTTCTGGCCAGCCGTTCGGATAGTGAAAATCTCACCGAGTTTTTGATCAAAAACGATTTCTGGCGGAACTCGAGAGTCAGAGCACGAGAGGACAATGGCGTGTGGTTTTTGACCTGTCGAGAGTCTTTCGCGATCCAGTTTTGTGACCCCGTCATTTCTAAAGTTTGCCTTTGTGAAGCGAATATTCCCATTCTTGAGCCAACCTAAAGATTTTTCGGCAGAGATCGGTCCGACCTCTCTGTGGTGTTTGGGCGGGGTCGTTATGGATCCATGGTTCGGCTGGGTTATTTTTTCAGCTAATGGTTTTTCAGTTATAGGTTTTTCAGGAACTGCTTTTTCAATATTATTTTTTAGCTTTATTTCCATCTCTTGTGCTTGCGCCACATGGGATTGCGACGCTTTATTCACTGAGGCGGAAGTCTCAGGGGTTGTTGGTCCAGCTTGTGTTTGAGCGACTGGTGCAGGAGGCTGCGGGGCAGGGGGCGATGCCGGGGCGTTGGACTTTGATGATTTCATTGAACATGAGCTCACAAAAATACATCCGAGCAAACTAACTAAGAAAAATGTCGGGCGAAATCTCACAAAATCTCCTTTGTCATAAAGAACCGTTCTTTGTTTTAAAATTACTACTTTAATTCCGGCTGATTTAGTAATTCTGCGCCAGAGAAATCCTCTGATGCAACTTGATTTATCACATTTAATCTAAGACCATGACAACATGACGAAAACGCATCTTGGACAGAGTAATTATTGGGCGATGTACTCATCTTGGTTTGGACGAGTCGTGACTGATCCTAACTGGATGTTGGTCCCCATTGATGATCATCTCGTCCATCGTGGGGATGGGGTTTTTGAGGCCCTCAAGTGGACCGGTGAGCGGGTTTACCTTTTTGATCAGCATTTGTCTCGTCTGCGTCAGTCCGCAGCTCGAATTGCCTTGCCGCTGGATTGGACGGACGAGGAGATAAAAGAATTAGTTGAGCGGTGCATAGTTGAGGGACGACTCCAGCATCCATCGGAAATAGAGGCCATGATCCGAATTTTTGTCTCTCGTGGCCCAGGTAATTTTTCGGCTAACCCCTATGACTCTGTGGGACCTCAACTTTACATTGTGGTCACTCGTTTTCAGCCCGTGTCGTCCGAGAAACGAAAGGTCGGAGTGAGTCTGGGGCGGAGTGGAGTGATGGGTAAGCCTCAAGACTGGGCGCCCTATAAAACATGTAACTACCTGCCCAATGTTATGGTCAAGAAAGAGGCTGTGGATAGGGGGGTCGATTTTATGGTTGGTTTTGATTCCCTGGGATTTATGACTGAATCGTCGACGGAAAATGTCGTTATTGTCAGTCAAAGAAATGAGCTCTTAAAACCGAAGAAAGGCCTTATTTTACAGGGCACGACGATGAATCGGGTTTTCGAGTTGGCTCGTCCTTTGGTGGAAAAGGGAATTTTGGATCGAATTCAGGAGGAAGATATCACTCAAGAAATGGTGATGGGGGCCAAGGAAGTGATGATTCTTGGGACAACTTGGGATGTTTTACCAGTGACGATCTTTGATGGAAAAAAAATCGGCAAAGGAGTTCCTGGGTTGATCACTTGTAAGTTGCAAGAGCTCCTTTTGGCAGACCAGAGTAAAAAAAGTTAGCCTAAGAAAAGACATCAAGAGCTCTTTAGGCGTCGATTTGTATTTTCTCAAGGAGAATGGGGTCCTCGAGGACCATTTCACCGCCCTTGGCAATAGCAATCAGCGGATTCTCAGCAACTCGAACCGGCAGTCTAATTTCATTGTGAATTCGGAGATCAAAATCTCGAATCAAAGCGCCCCCACCAGCAAGCCAAATTCCGCTTTCGATGATATCTGAAACAAGCTCTGGCGGAGTGTTTTCCAGAGCGCGATGAATTGCATTGATTATTGCTTGAAGGCCATCGTTCATAGCCAGGCCGACATCTTCAGAAGTGACCTCCTCGGTTCGAAGGAGTCCCGTGCTTGCATCCCGACCACTGACCTGAGCCGTCCGAATATCTTTTTTGGGGACAGCCGTCCCAATTGATATTTTCAAATACTCAGCCACCGTGTCTGTAATAATTAATTTTTTAACTTGTTTGAAATAGTCAATAATTCCTTCATCTATTTTATGGCCACCCACGCGAATCGCTTCGCAGTAAACGATATCAGCCAGGGCTATCACTGCAACCTCAGTTGTGCCACCGCCGACATCGATGATCATGCTGCCGGTGGCTGACTTAATCGGTAAGTCAGCGCCAATAGCAGCCGCCATGGGTTCATCAATGAGATAGACATCTTTTGCTCCAGCGGATTTGCAGGCTTCGGTCACAGCTTTCTTCTCGACTTCAGTGACGCCGTAGGGGAGCGAAACCACAATTCGAGGACGTGAATAAAGTTTTTTGACCACTGGTCGGTTGAGAAAATCTTTAAGCATGGCTCGTGCAAGTTCAAAATCAGCAATGACCCCGTCGCGAATTGGTTTTTGGGAAAAAATATTGCCTGGAGCCTTCTTTAGAATCTCCCGGGCATTTTGACCAACGGCAATTATTTTGCGCTTGCCAGGACTAGTTTCAGAAAAAGCAACAATGGAGGGCTCATTCAAGACGATCCCTTGGCCACGCGCCGCAATAAGTGTGTTGGCAGTTCCTAAATCAACATAAAGATCGGCGGCCGTCGAAGAATCATTTTTAAACCATGAAAACATATTTTTACCTTAAAGGAAGTCCGACCTTGCCGTCAAACTGGTAACTGACAAAAGCGGCAATATAAGAGTAACTATCTTTTAGATTAAGGGCAAGTTCTGCAGCAAAACTAAAAAGTGGGGCTCGCTTAGTCGTAAATTCGCTGCCGATCACAAACTGTTGGCCAAAGAAATCCTTGTTTCGATTGAGGGTAAAACTGATAGGCAGGGCGACGTAGGGATCGAAGACCAAGGGCTGGTTGGCGAGCCACATCAGGGAAAGGTTCCACTTGAAAGTTCCTCCCATGTGAATATCCATTTTGCCGGTACCTAGGATAAATCTAGAAGAAGAGGATTCATTCCATCCGGCATCATAGGTCACATCAGCGTTCAATCCCGAGGAGTCATTTGTTACAATTTGTGAAATAGCGCCGATTCGACTCATTCGGGAGGGAACGAGTTCCCCCGATTCAAGAATTGTCATATAGGCCTGGGCCTGAGATGTCGCGAGCAGTAAAAGAAGTGATGGGATTAGGATTTTCATTAATTTAGACAAGGGACGCTTCCGTCCACAGCTCCTTATTATCGAATGTATTTTTCTGAATGTATTTTTTCAAATGTATTTTCTCAATTATATCGATCGAGTTTATCGAGGTGGCTTTATTTTGACAATGCAATTCCAATTGAGCGATGATCATTCTCAATGAATAAGCTTCCTATCAGCCTTGTTGTGGTGACTTACAATGAGGAAAAAAATATTGAACGTTGTCTGCGCTCTGTGCCATGGGCCTCTGAAATCATTGTCGTTGATAGTTACTCTCAGGATAACACGGTGAGGCTGGCTCATGAGCTTGGGGCCAGAGTTTTTCAAGAGAAGTGGAAAGGCTATGGTCGACAAAAGGCTTCTGCCGTCGAAAAAGCCAAATTTGATTGGATTCTCAGTTTGGATGCCGACGAGGCCTTGAGTTCTGCTCTGGCCAGTGAGATTCTGCAACGCTGGCCCAAGTTTAACTCTATGTCTGGATATTTACTTCCCCGAATTAGCTTTCACCTTGGACAATGGATTAAATATGGGGGTTGGTTTCCTGATTACCAATTGAGGTTGTTTCATCGAAGCTCTGGTCAATGGCAGACAAGCTCTATTCATGAAAGAGTCCAAGTTGCTCAGACAGAAAAACTGAAAAATGTAATTCAGCATAGGGTCTTCGAAGATATTTCAGATCAGGTGATTACCAATGATAAATATTCTGGTTTGCAGGCTGACGCTCTTGCTGCGGCTGGGAAGAAGTTTTCGTTGTGGAAGCTCGTGTTTAAACCAATGACAAAGTTTTTCGAGACCTATTTATTGAAGCGAGGATTTTTGGATGGACTTCCTGGGTTTATAATCTCAGTGAGCGCGGCCTATTCGGTTTTTCTCAAATGGGCTAAACTCTGGGATCTCGAGCGTAAAATGAAGTTACCTAGACCAAGGATGGACCAATGAAAAGTGGAGGGGTCTTTGTTTCTTTCGTCGGTGTTATCATTGGCTTCATCTTTGGTCGTTCCCTTGGTTTTATTTTTGGTATTATTCCTGGCCTTATTCTTGGTATTATTCTTGGTGTTGGTATTATTTTTGGTATTGACCCGGTCAATTCAACTTCGCTGGCAAACGTAATCAAAGCGAGTTCAGGGGTTTCGGGGAATGTTTCGGGGCAAACTCAACCCAAGGACGTGGCAACTTATCCTTCTGTGATATTGTCTCATGGGGCAGTTGAGATCACAAATTCGGATGGACTTCCGCCGTCGTTGAGTCCGGGGACTCGGTTGAGAGGAACTTTGGAAGTAAAGACGGGGAAAGCAGGTTCCCTGCGAATTCAAATAGACAGCGAGAGGTCCTTGTTTATCGAGCCAAATACCTTGATTCGAATTCCAGGAATCACCTGGGAGAGCGGCGAACTTGCAGAAATTCAGCTGATTGAGGGGCGTATTCGATTGCGCGGAACTAAGCCCGGCAGATTCACTATACGAGTAACGTCTCTTTTGTTTGATCAGCCCTGGCCAGTTGGAGATGTTCTTTATGAGATGGATCAGGAGCATTCGGCGGCGAGCGTGTATGTGCTTGAAGGTCATGTTAAGTTTTCGGCGCTAAATGCAGAGACTACAGTTGAAATTGGTGCAGGAAAAAAGGTGACGTTTCAGGGGCAGTTGGAAGATGGTGAGATTGCCTATGACGTACTTCTACAGGGGAGGAAAGTCCCTCGAGGTCTGCTCAGTGCGGTCACTGAGATCGCTGCAAATGAGCTTAAGTTGTGGGATCTGACTGAAGAGCTAAACAAAAAAAAGCGAATGTCTGCGGTGATTATAAAAAGGAAGAAGGATCTAGAGCAATTAGGTCCTGGGCAAATCTGTCGAAAGCCTAAAGCAAAATATAATGAGTGCGCCTGGGTTTGTTTGGATAATAGACCGGGCGAAACGAAGGGTTGTGCGATTCAGACCGACACGGGTCGAACCAGTCAGATCAGTCATGCTAGTCGGATCAGAAAGTCGTTGAAATCGGCGAGATGTGTACGACTTCGTTGCCTCGCTCAAGGGGAGTGGGGGGATTCTAAGGTATTGGCGAGCGACGAAGGCCTTTTGCGTTGTCAGGCAGAACCGGTTGTTAGTGTCTGTGACTACTGACGCAAGGCGTTTTGGTTGCTTGTTTGATTCAAATGGTTTCCTTTATGGCAAAGTTGAAATATAAAAAGAACGCTCAATTTCATGGTGGTCGTAGCTCAGTTGGTAGAGCGTCAGATTGTGATTCTGAATGTCGCGGGTTCAAGCCCCGTCGATCACCCCATACTCTCCCCTAATTTCAATTAGTTACAACCAAAACCCTCGTCTAAAATGGACGAGGTAGACGACCCGGGCTCAAGTCCTGGTTCATTCAGGATTTGCCATTCTCTGACCGATCTTCTTCTTCAAGCACTGAAGGAGGACTTTTGTGGGATACTACGTTCGAGTTTTCAAACCAAAAAGCAAACCAGAACATTGGAAGCTTCAATTCACATCACATAAAAAAGAACACACTAAGAATTCAAGTGCCATCAAGCCCAAAAAGGAATGGGATATACCAAAGTCACGCTGGTACTCATTAGAGTTTCAACCACATATGACAGTTGAGCAAGCTCGAGCCCGAGCAAAGCAGCTGAATTCAAGACTGCACCTCAAGCAGGTCGAAGAACGAAGGCTTGCCCTTGAGAAACAAAAAACTGAACTTGATTTAAAATTCATGGCCGCCATCCCTGATTTATATAAGCAAGAGTTTGAACAAAAGTATGTTTTTGGCCGTTTTGATGATCTCGAATGGCGAAGGCGGTTTTTGCTCAGGTGGAAGGCTGTTCAGAAGATGCTCGTGGAAATCCAATTGGACCCAGCAGATTGGTATGATGAGATGTTTCGCTTTTATGACTATTTTTACAAATATAAGTTCAGCTTCTCATACATTCGAAAACTTCTTCAGCTTGCCAATTTGTGGGGATATTTCCTTTCAAGGAAAATGGGTCAAACTTATGTAAGGGTTCCTGTTCCTCGCGGTAAAGAGCGAGCTCGATTGCTGGAGGCATACCTCCAAAAGCGGGGGCGTGAAGTCTGTGGCTCTGATCCATTGACGCCAGAAGAACTTCAACGAGTGAAAGGTGTGCTCAATCAAGAAAATTACAACTGGCTCTATTTATCAGTCTGGCTCGGCCTCAGACCCATTGAAATAGATCAACTCCATGATCCGACCATGTATAGAGTGCAACCGATAAATCGTGAGACTACGATGCTTTGGGTGTATCAAACCAAACTGGTTGCAGTGCCTTCAAGGTATCGGTGGAAGCTCATTCCACTCGTGTTTGATGGGCAAAAAGATGTTTTGAAAATAATTAAACACGGCAAATTTAAGAGACCCCTCACCAAAACAGTTCGACATCATTTTGGGGCACATACAACTTTGTATGGAGGTCGAAAAGGATTTACTGACCTGATGTTAAGCTACCAACAAAGGCTGGAGAATATTAGCCAGTGGATGGGGCATTCCTCAATTGAGAGAACCTGGAAGAATTATAAGTCGCGGTGTATTGCTCATTTTGACTAAGGGAAATGCAAAACAGACATATCAGAGTCAAACTGATTTCTTATCAAGAATATCTTAAAATCCTGCATCTGGAGGAAGCTTGACTGTGGAACTCGGAAGGCGTTAAACAATGGCCGTCCTCTTGAAATCTCAAATTTTGGAGAATTTATGTTTGATGCCTTCACTTCAGAACTGAAAAATATTGGTGATCTGAATGCTTTTTGCACAAGCCTGAGCCTACCTAACGACGAGCTTTCTTTGTCTGTTGATCCAGTTGGAAGCATTGCGCTTCCTATTTCAGAACGAATGGCAAAAGCTCTCATTGTCGAGGCTGAATTGGCTAAGTTTGGACTCAAAGATCAAACCCTTTTGGATCAAGAGATTCGAAATACCTGGGTCATCGAAAAAAGTAGAATTCAAACGAATCCTCAATGGGAAAAAACATTAAATAGTTCTCTCGAAATTGTTCGTGATAAGCTGGGACTTCCAAGTGAAGGACAGCTGTCCGCCGAGCTTCACAATTTTCTGATCTATATGCCCGGCCAATTTTTCAAATCGCACCAAGATAGTGAAAAAGCAGATGGGATGTTAGCTACATTGATCGTATTGCTGCCCAGCGAGTTCACTGGTGGTGAACTCATTGTTGATCAACATGGCGATAAATTATTTTTCGAGTCGAACGCCGAAACAAGATCCAATCTGACTCTCATAGCTTTTTATTCTGACTGTTACCATGAGGTCAAGGAAGTGAAAAGTGGATTTCGTTTTGCTCTAACTTATAATCTCTTTTTTAAATTCCCGCCGTTCGCAACAAAATCGGTGGTATCGAATCCTAAGCTCAAGGCATTTTTTTGCAGCTACTTCTTCAATCCATCACCAGGGAAACTGTCTGATGTCTCTAAAACTCCAACTTGGCTGGTCTATTTGCTTGATCACCAATATACCCAAAGTAGTCTTGCTTGGGAAAACCTGAGAGGAGCAGATCGCGAAAACGTTCATCACATAGTCGCCTGTGCAGAAGGCTTAGGACTTACTACACACTTAGCATTGGCAGATATACATGAAACATGGGGTACAGAAGACGATAGTTATTATGGTTTTCAGCGGAGAAATCGTTGGAATGACCTCGATGACCGCGATGATTCTTCGGAATCGGAGAACTATCGTTTGGTGGAACTTATTAATGATGAAATTGAGCTCCGTCACTGGATAGATTTTTCGGGAAGAAAATTAGATCAGAGGCGGCGTTTTGTCGGGCGCGATAATGTTTGTTGGACTAAATCGGTGGATGAATGTCAGCCTTTCAAGAGTGAATATGAAGGATTCATGGGTAACTACGGAAACACCCTTGATCGGTGGTATCATCGTGCTGCGATCATTCTGTGGAAAAAAAATGATGAGCTTGTAAATACATTTATTTGTGATCATGTTGAGGCAATTCATCTAATTGAAAACCGGTTGAAAGAAAATTTGGGGGAAGGACAGGCTGCTCTTCGCGAGATACTGCCATACTGGCCGGCGCAAGCGCATCGGATCTTTGATTCTCAAGTGATTCTTAAATTGGCAGTTTTAGTTAGTGACGATGAATTGGCTTCGAAATTACTAAATTCAATTGGTTTTGCAGTTCTCTCTGAGCCAAATATGGATCTCATTGAATCACTCATCGACAAGTATGGTGAGGAATGGGCTCTCGATCTACTTAATGAGTGGCAGAAGCTCAGGGGCTGGGATCGTACTGACTTTGAATACAAGAGTCTTTACTCTCTTGTTCAAAAACTGTCTCCTAAGTATTTTAGAGTTGGCCAGTGGCTCATAGAAAGCCAATTCTCGAAATTGATGGAGCGTGATTCGATGGATCTCAAAACGGCGAGCGTGCGAGATCGGAAAAATGGTCTGAAAGAGCGATTTGATTTTGCGCTAGCACTGTTGTTGGCATCTACCGAGTGTGACGAGGATCAAACTCACGAGTCCATTGCGCAGTATCTGATGAAATATCCCAAACTCTATCCGCCTTCTGATGTGGTAGAACTTTTTTTTGGACTAGAGGTCAAACATTACGTTCAATTTTTCAGCGAGTTGGATAGCCGAGTGTCTAAAGAATTGCAGGCTCCCCGTAATCAGGGAGATTGGTCAATCACTGAACACATTCCACATGACTGCAGAGACTGCGAATATTTGAAGAATTTTCTATCAAGTTCCACCACTCAAAGACTTGTGTGGCCTCTCGCTAAGGATCGGCGCCAACATATTCATCAAATCGTAAGCGGAATGGACATTCCCGTGAAACATGAAACTCTACATCAAGGATCACCTCATAAATTGATCTTAACAAAAACTCCGGAACTTTTTGAAAAAAGCATTTCTCAAACGAAAGTGATTGAAAAAAGTTTAGCAAAGCTTCGTGGTTTAAAGGGACCTTGACCACAAGAAGTCGGGTCAACTCATACGCCTTTGTGACGGAAACCGTCGCTTTGGCTTTTTGTGACCTAATTGTAAAAAGGAGAACCGGTTGCTGCCAGCAATTTTGTCCTCATAAGGAAGTTTATAAATCGTCTCTTTCGTCTCCTGGGTCACACTTGCATGGGAATTTAATTTATGTGATTGGAGATCTGCTTTGGTCGATATCTTCGGTCCCCTATATTCGGGGGTTGCATGTGGTCCATCAGGTAACTACTTACCTGATGCTGTTTGTTGTGCTAATAGAATACGTAGGTAAAAATTCACAAGTGTGAGAAGAGCCCGGCCGGGTTTCTTGTTTTTTTCGCCTAGACATTCTTCAGTCTATGTTTTTGGAAAGAGTAGCACTGGTAAGTGAGATATTGGTTGGCGATGGTTATGATGTTAAGAATATCTTAAATGCTTAGTTGATGGGACCCAATGAAAGAAAAGTAATTTTGAGGCCAAGTCCTCCGCTATAAAACAGACGAAGGTAAAACTCGAATTGAAGTCCAATTGGAAAGTGATATGGTATGGCATTCCTTGAATCAAATGGCCGAACTGCTGCTGAGGTCATTAATGAACCCCACCGTAGATCGCTGATAGCGGTCCACGGATGACCGGCTCACCGGCCAAAAGGGTCCCATTGGAAGTCGGCGCCTGCACTTTTGGGCACGTAATCGGGTTTAAATACGGTGATAGGAAGGATTGGGGATAAAATGGGTAGACAATTGATATACTCTCTGATAAGGTAGGTAGTGGATGGCGAAGGCTAGAGTCCTAGTTGATGATGTTTTGGTTTTTCTTGAAGGTAGATTCTTTGCTGAGCTGAAGGTATTTGACGTTCCGGTATCGAGGAAGTTCCCGGATGGTATCAAGGTGCGCTGTGTACTGGTCGATGCGGAAAGCAAGAAACCTGTGTTGCTGCTAGATAATCATGAGCCCTTTGGCTTTCATCTGCATACGAAGTTGCCAGAGGATAAGAACTTTCGGGTTTCACTGATGATTGAAACGTATCCTGAGGCCATTGCCCATTTTATGAAGGAAGCGAAGAAGGTGGTGAAACGTGAAAAATAGTAGAACTTTGTATGTTGAGTTTCGAGATCTAGACGACATTGCTAAAGACCTTATGAGGGTTTTTAAAACCAGGGACCCCAGGGTTCAACCGAAAGAAGTGGTGTACTTCGACACGGTAACGTCCTTTCGCGGCTTCATGACTTTGCAAAAGCTTGAGATACTTACGATGATCGCGACCGTTGAACCCAAATCGATTTATGAGTTAGCACAGCTTGTAGATCGTGGCTTAGCGGCAGTGCAGAAGGATTGCCAGATCTTGGAGTCATCGCGCTTTATTAAGTTTGAGAAACAAAAAGGTGGACGCGGATCAATCAAGCCAGTGCTGGCCTTTGATTATGATCGAATTGTCGTGAAACGACCGGATCACCCCTACTCGCTAAAGTTTGAGGCGGCCTAACGCCATCTTGATCATGGCATTTGAACTAAAGTTGTGCCATCAAAATGGCACGTTTACTTGCGCAAACGAATATATCAAAAATCGCCAAGGCAAAAGATCAGCACGTTGAACCAGGAATACTTCTGCACGTCTTTTTGCCTTCAAAGAAGGCTGCGCGACTTACTACTTTCTTCTTCGCTCTATGAGTATTGGCTCTCAAACTTCCAACACAAAAATGCGTTCCGCTCGAGTATTCTGGGCTTCTTTAGACTTGAGTATTCGTTAATATACGTCTCTTCCATAAAATTCACCGATGCCCCCGAAGCCTGCCGTCTCTCACGCCTGAGAACAGTCTTTCTCCTAAATCACCCCTTTCGAATCGGGAAATCCTGAGCGCTGCTTTATTTCACGGTCATTTTTGATCTCTCGGAAGTATCGAAATATTTGCAATTTTGATATGACAAGCGAGCCAAGGTAAAAAATCTATGCGGTTTCTCGGGCATTTGAGCAGCCCTTGGCGTTCTATTGCTTTTGGGCAGGGATACGTGCCATTCTTGATGCGACAATTTTTTCATTGGACTGTCAACTTACTCTGTATTTTTATGATCAGAGTTTTTCTCGATTCCTAGTGATCAGTGATTTACTTACTTTCAAAAAGCGCTATTCGATTCCCATCAAGATCTTTGAATTCTGCAACGTAACCATATTCACCTGCCGCAGTTTTAGGGAACAAAAATTTCGCCACCTTTAGATTTTATCTTTTCAAGTGCTTTATCAATATTACTTGTAGATAAGTAAATCAAACTTCCCGATGTCGAGGGTTTATAAATTTCACCTTTTGCCAAAGCCCCTGTTATGCCAGGTTTATTCCCATTAAAAGGGAATAAAGCCATTTCATTTCCATGAATTCTTTCTTTTGTGAATTCACAGTTAAAAACTGATGAATAAAACTTCATCGCTCTATCTAAATCTAAAACTGGGATTTCAAAATATGATCCGATGTTGCCCATAGGGCCTCCTGTATCGGCAAAAGAATGAGCGGAAAAAATTAATAACAAAAGGATAATCTTTTTCATATTTGCCCTCTTGTGAGTCAGCAATGTTACATAAAAAGTTTAAGCAGTAAAGATGAAATCGACTGTTCGGAAGTTTTAAAGAAGAAAATTATTAGCTATAGGACGCCGAAGGGGCGACTTTTAAAAGTCCCAGATGAGTTGGCAATGGAGCTCTTATTCGCATGGGAGCGATGGTCTGGACCGGCCAGAGGGATTTATTCGTACCTGGGCGTCGATTACAGAATGATGGCACAATTTTACATTATCAATCGGATTTCATTTATAGTTTTTGAGGTACCTGCGAATCTAAGTAAACCAGGCACGCGGTGATCCTTCCTAAACGATTGCCGGGAAAAACGGCATACTATCGCGTCCTTTGAAACGCCTGAATGAGGTCGCTTGTCATCAACTTGCGCTTTTCGGGGTCCATTTTTTTTATGTTTTCAAGCTTCCACAGCACGGCAGGGAGCGATGCAAGTTTTTCTTCAGCAAACAGATTCCAAATGGGTTCCCCTTTTGAAAAAGATATCAGAAACTCTTTGTCATTGTCTGTCAGCGTCCTGTGAATCAGCGCAATCATGTGGGCACGAGTTCCTTCAAAATCTGCATAGGTAAATGGAATCGACGTCATTCCAGTAAACTCTCTTTCAAACAACTCCCCCTGGTCCCGAAGTGTTGGATTTATGACTTCATGAATTGGCCTTTTGTGACTTAGGAGGTAGCAGATCAATCCGTTTTTAATTTTATCCGTCAGACCTTCGTTTTGCATAAGCAAAAATACATCAAAGAGGTCCCGTGGGTGTTGACGATCAAGTGCCGCTGCAAGTTTTCCGCCATAGAGATCACCCAGATTAGCAACTGTCATTTCTAGCTCGACCTCAAATTCTTCAACAGCTGCAGTTTGCAACGAACGAGCATTTGTAGAATACAGCGAGCCTCGAATGACTGGGTTTGCCTCGACTTTAACCGTGACGCCATTGCGTTCGATATAGATCTTCGCTTCGTCGTTCCTGAGAAATTCGCTTTGATGACTTCACTTTAGAACCTGGAATTTTCGATTCGAGGTTGGACTTAATGCGAAGAAGTGCGGCTGCGATCAAAGTGAGTGCTTGTCTTCGCGGCTCTTCGCCCATATAAGTTAGATCGATATCGACACTCAGTCGAGGCATATTTCTTACAAATAAATTGATTGCAGTTCCGCCCTTAAGAGCAAAGCATTTTCTTGCTCAATGAATGGTAAGACAGAGAGGAGAAGTTCAACCTGTTTTTTATACTGTTCCAGATTCACGGGCCTCCGCGGGTACAGTTATTTTATATTTCGGATCGTAATATCCTTTTTTGTAAATAAGGCGCTTGCCGCTGCCAAGTTCAATACGACTCTGATTCAGTTTTCGAAACCAGGGGTGCTGTACTCGATTCGCAAGGTGCAAAAATAGCCTTTTTACTTTCACCGATTGACATTTTTCAAGTAGATCTTGGAGAAGAGTAGCTCTGAGTGAAGTGAGTCCTTCCATGATTTTGAAAGCGTCATCGTAGCCCCTTGTTTGTGGAACTCCATCCAAAAATTCTAGTATGGCCATCTCTGCTGAGGAAATGATGACCGATATTCGCCCATGATTATAGATTGAATAGCCAGCTGCTTTTTTTTTCCAAAGTCGTCATTGCTTTCTTCGAACAAATTGGTCCCTGTGAATTCAACCTGGGCCTTCCACGAAAATTTTTTAAACCAGGACGGAAGTTTTGTGCCTGACTTTCCGACAAGTGATAGTGAGGTCTTACCAAATTTCAAGTAATGAGCCTTTCCATGAAGATCCAAGGCTGTTCGAGCTCCGACATGGATTTTAAGATCCATCTGTTTCTGTAGAGCTTCGATCCCACCGGGCCATTCGATAAGATCTCCTCTTTTTTTATAGGCCCCTGAACCAACCGCTTCGATCCAGCCGCTTCGTTTGTACTTGTAGAGGAGTTGCCTCATAAGACCGTGCTTTTCAAGCCAAGCGGTTGTCTTTATGGTTCCATCTGGCCAACTGGCAAAAAGTTGGTTTATTTTAGACTCGTTTTGTAAACCCATAGTTTACTTATAGTCATCTTATCAAACTGAGACAAGATTTAAGTTTATAATTGTTCTTAAATGTAAACCTAGCGGTGACATTTAGGACTAAGGTCAAACCTGACTTGCTATTGGGGCCCTTCCCGCCGGAAAACGAACAGGCCCGGCGAGCCCCACTTGCTGGCTTTGGACTCCTCCAGGAGTTTCACCTGTGCGTACCGGATCTGCTGAGTGATTCGAGGCAACTGACCGGTCATTGCGGCAAACAGGGTCAGCGAGAGTGCGAATTTGATGACATTATCGAGTCCCATTGCGACTTCTCCTTGTGGGTTTAGGTTCGTTGATCGTTTTACTTTCTGAGGAACTTGCTGGGTCCCAAGGCGCGTAGGTTACGACATTGCCATCGCGCTTCAGAATTGCCTCTGGATTTTCTTGATGCCACTTGATGATTTGGCGGACAGTGAAGCGGGTCCACAAAGAAGCACTGCGGGGACGGAGCTTTTGGGAATTTAGCTTCTTGGAAACTTCCTCAAACGACAGCTCCTCTTTGGACCATCGAAGAATTAATCGAAGGGTCTCGAACTCCTGAGGATGGGGCACGAGGCGACCGCGCTCGTACTTGAAGCCATAGGGTGAGTTCCATCGAACTTGACCTGATCTCCTTTGTCCTTGCGTCCTGTTGCCCTTGCTTGCAACCTTCAAGGAAATTCCAGCACGAATCAGAATGTCACGAAGACTCGTTCGCGGGACTCCAGTCATTCGAGCGATTTCGAGCAAAGAGTGCCCAGATTCGTACTTAGGGACGACTTCAGAAATAATTCCCTGCTCTGTAAGTCCAGGAATGCTAATTAAATCATGGGGATAAGAAATTCCTGCTATTGTCGCGAGTGGTACCCCATTCGAATTAATAGCAGGAATTCCACACTCGGAACCACAAGAGGAAATTGAATCAGAGAACCAAGGGCGCGGAGCCAGAATCCACGTCCCTTTTTCGTTTTTTGGCAGTCATTGCCTCAGACTTCGTGGGGCCAGTGGAGCCTGCTTCGTTGTTCAACCAATAGAAAATCTGGAGACTGTCGGCGGTTGGCTTAAGGAACTGAAAGATCGTCCTCAGGAGTCTTTTCTGCTCCGTCGGGGAGCCCTTGCGCCAGAGCGCAGGAAACGTGCCGTTTTGGTGGCACAACTTTATTTAATGTTCTAAGAAACTTTTTTAAGATCAATCTGATAATGCAAATGGGCTTCTCTAAGCAAGTCTTGCAACGCCAATTTAATTAAAGTCGTTTCAGGAACTTTCAACTGCTTAGCAAATCTAGCCGCTCGTTCTGCGCTGATGAGTTTGCGACCTTTTTCAATGTCACAAAGATTTGCTCTAGAAATTTTAAGTCTTTTTGCAAAGTCTGATTGAGAAGAATTATCAGCCTCACGAAATGAACGAATGAACAGCCCAACCGACATAGGGCCAAATTTCGCTTCTAATGTTTCGATACCGACATAATTTTTAATATTCATGTTTGTTCACCTCAATGACGTCTAAAAATTCAAGAGTTCCATCATGCCTTTCAATATAAATCGCACGATAAGCTCTATTTAATCGAACAGACCGCTGACCTTGTCTTTTACCTTTAAGTGGCTCGTCATGAAAGCCCTGACTTTTTCTTACGGCTGAAACACCTGACAAACTAATCGATGTCACCCAAGCATAAAATTTTCGAACGATCGGATCTGGAAGTTTATCAAGTTGCTTAGCTACTTGTTTAGACCAAACTACTTTGGTTATGTCAGCCATGTTTATAATGTACTTCGTCCTGGAGTACATTGTCAAGAGCTGTTTTTAAAAAGGAACAGAGAGTTGTGCAGGGACTAAAGCTTTATAAAGATTTACCTGTGATTTGAATAGTGTAAAACCACCCCGGTAAAGCGCAGCAGGTTCCTGGATTTACTTAGGATTTTCTCAAAACACGCAAAGCCTTTATATCACAAACTCAATATCTCTGGTAGACTCATTGCGTGGACAGTGAAATGCTGTAATGGCAAATAATTGTGCCATCAAAATGGCACGTATACTTGCGCAAACGAATATATCAAAAATCGCCAAGGCAAAAGATCAGCACGTTGAACCAGGAATACTTCTGCACGTCTTTTTGCCCAACCAGGGCTGCGCGACTTACTACTTTCTTCTTCGCTCTATGGGTATTGGCCCTCAAACTTCCAATTCAAAAATGCGTTCAGCTCGAGTATTCGTCAATATACGTCTCTTCCATAAAATTCACCGATGCCCCCGAAGCCTGCCGTCTCTCACGCCTGAGAACAGTCTTTCTCCTAAATCACCCTTTTCGAATCGAGAAATTCTGAGCGCTGCTATTTTTCACGGTCATTTTTGACTTCTCGGAAGTATCAAAACATTTGCAATTTTGATATGACAAGCGAGCCAAGGTACAAAATCTATGCGGTTTCTCGGGCTTTGCTGAGTCCTAGGCGTTCTATTGCTTTTGGGCAGGGATACGTGCCATTTTGATGGCACAACTTTATGAATAAGTTGCCATTGCAGGATCTAAAAATTGACAAATTTGCCCATTTATGCGAGGATGTTTCAGTGAATAGGCGAACTTACCAGGTCCAGATTACGGTCAATGGACATAAAATTAAGACAGTAGTGATCGACCCGCACTACGAAATCAAGCATTCGGCAACGATTACGGATGGATTGATTTTACAGTTAGTGGCTCAGTTGGATGGTGGAGATTTTTCTCCAGAATCAGTGGCCAAGAATTTTGAGTACCATATGACGGATAACCTCGTAGCTCGTGGAAAAAAGTACCGGTTAGTTTGGCTTATTGAAAGAGAACAGTTATTTGTCGGCGTTATTAATGCCTATAGGAGAAAATGATGAAATTTCCAAATGAAAAAGAACTCGCAAAAATGCGAAAGAAAATGGAAAAATCCAAAGGGTCTATCGTTCTTTCGCCCGAGGCTTCCCCGCTTGAAAAATTTCGCTTTGAGCTTTGCCGTCAGTTTGTCATTTATCAAAGAGAGCACGATCTTAAGTGCAAAGATCTGGCAAAGATTGTTGGCGTTGATGAAAGTGTCATGAGCAAAGTTCTTCGTTATCGCAACGAGCGATTTACGACAGATTATCTCATTCAAATGTTGACGAAGATTCATCCTCGCCACGATCTCATTTTAAAAGTTTCTTAGGATCAAACCTGACCTCGGTTTCAAAAGAGGTTACGACATTTCCATCGCGCTTCAGAATGACCTCGGGGTTTGCTTGATGCCACTTGATGATTTGTCGGACAGTGAAGCGGGTCCACAAAGAGGCACTGCGGGGACGGAGTTTTTGGGCATTGAGCTTCTTGGAAACTGCCTCAAACGACAGATCCTCTTTGGACCATCGAAGAACTAATCGAAGGGTCTCGAACTCCTGAGGATGGGGCACGAGGCGGCCGCGTTCGTACTTGAAGCCATAGGGCGAGTTCCATCGAACTTGACCTGATCTCCTTTGTTCTTGCGTCCTGTTGCCCTTGCTTGCAGACTTCAAGGAAATTCCAGCACGAATCAGAATGTCACGAAGACTCGTTCGCGGGACTCCTGTCATTCGAGCGATTTCGAGCAAAGAGTGCCCAGATTCGTACTTAGGGACGACTTCAGAAATAATTCCCTGCTCTGTAAGTCCAGGAATGCTAATTAAATCATGGGGATAAGAAATTCCTGCTATTGTCGCGAGTGGTACCCCAATTTAACCCCAGATCGTGGTCTGTTTTCTCAATTTAATAAATGATTCTAAATAGTTGATTGCGCGTCCTCAAATTGAGGTTTTTGCGTATGGAATTTTATGAAATGTCGCTTTGTTTCCTCCTGTGATGACAGAATGATGACAAGCTGATGACAGATTTTTACTACACTATGTAGACACTATCTAAACACTATGCTAATATGGTTTTGATGGCACAATGGGAATTTGTTGAATGGTTAATGTTTTGGATTCTGGAAACCTCCCACTTTGAATTTGAGTGGGACAAGGGAAATCAAAGCAAAAATAAAGAAAAACACGGCATTACTACCGAAGAAATAGAAGCCGTATTTCGCTCAGGAGCAGCCCTGCCTTTAGGTATTCAAATGAGTCCCATTGTCAGTGAACAAAGACTTGGAATCGTTGGTCCCACATTAAATGGAAAACTCCTTCAAATCGCTTTTACATTACGTGAAGGAAAAGTTCGTCCGATCAGTGCAAGACCTGCGCATCCAAAAGAAAGGAAGCGATATGAAGAAATCTTACGCAAAATCTCTAAAGGAGTATGATAAGCCTTTTGAATTCGAATCTGATAAGATTCTTGCGGCAATGAAAAGATTTAAAGATTCAAAGAAAAAGCCAACGAGCATTGCTTTGGATGAAAAAACAATTCAAGAACTAAAAAAAATCGCCGAAAAACAAGGAATTCCTTATCAGGTTTTAATGCGTGTCTTGATTCTTGATGGTTTAGATCGTTTGAAAAAAGCGGCTTAGCTCCTATTTGTGAGAAACCTAGAGTTGATTCAAATTGTTAATGACCTTAAAAAAGTAACTTTAGATTGTTTCAGTGAAGATTCGTGCAATTGGAGTAATCAGGGTATCTTTGGAACTCATTTTGATTGGCATTCATCTGTTCATGCACTTGTGCTGAATTGCGCCCAATGACCGAGGCTGTTCGTGCTATTGACTGACCCTCGGGAGAGGTTTCGGAGCATAGCGACGTTTGTCTATTTACACCTGTTTACTGGTTGTGTCAAATTTCTGTCCTTGAAGCTCTCTATAGCTCTTCCCGGACAGACTAATTTTTACTGAGATGTTTTTGAGCCGGTCAGTTATCGTATCGGCAACGACGGGGTCTTCGAGAATCTCGGGCCAGTTCTTTAGGGGCACCTGTGATGTTATAATCAAGGATTTCTGCTTGGGCCTTTCTTTGATCAATTCGCAAAAATCATGGGCCTCTTGGGTCGTGAGCTTCCGAAGTCCCAGATCGTCTAATATTATTAAATCATATTTAGTTAATTTCGCTTTGTATTTGAGATAACTTCCCGAAACATGCGCAAGGTGTTGTTGCTCAAGGAGATCGCTCATTGACAAAAACAAAACACTTTTTTTCCTTTGGCAGATATGATGTCCCAGAGCTTCGGCCACAAAGGTCTTTCCAACGCCGGTGGGCCCTATCAGGAGAAGTGGCCGAGATTGGTCAAGCCATTGCAAGCTGTAGAGTTCACGAATTTGGGCCTTCGTAATATTGCGACTGAATGCAAAATCAAAGTCTTCAAGCGTATGAAAGTGAAGGAGCTTGGAGTTCTTTATTTTGCGCTCAGCACTTTGTCGTTCCCGCCACTCAGCCTCTACCTGTAAGAGGTGATCCAAGAACTCGAGGGCAGTCCAGGAGTTCTTGGTGCCTTTGTTATTTAATTCTTCAAAGGCACTTAACATGCCGTTGAGTTTCAGATCTGATAATATGTTTTTAATTTGGGGGTGTCCCATTTGGGTCTCCTTCGGTTAAATTGTTTGTGATTAACACCAGCTGCGGGCCTCCTGTATGACGCAAGTTGGGATTTGGTTGTCGTTGAATTTTGCTCGAGTGGATTGGGATTTCGGTTCGCATTTTTGCGAGTAATTCCTGAAAATATCCAACTCGGATTTTATTGAACATTTTCATTTGATCAATAGCTTTGCCAATGTGGCTTTTGGCCTTTTCGCTACCAATATTACGAATTTCCTCTCTGGATTTTCTGACAAAACCGAGGGCTCTTGGTAAGTGAGCTATCGTGTTTTCCTGAAAGAGTTCGTCAATAAGTCGATGCAGATCCTGACTTATGAATCTCGCTTGTGAGAGTACATTTTGCGGTGTTGCCTCTAAATAGGCCCGCGCATTTTCAGGAGATAAGAATTCTCCGTTACATATGCGCCGTGGTGGCCCCGGTGACGGTCATGAACGGCTATTCGCTCAAGATCATAAAAGACTTCCACCCTGCGTTCCGTGATCTTTGCTTGAACCCCATGGCCGCGATACTCCTTCGGACATGAATAATAATTATGCTCAATCTCGATGTAACAGTCATCATGGACTTTGGCTCCTTGAAGTTTGAATACTCGAAGTCTCCGGCTGGGAGGGGGCCAATTTGGATTGCTCCTGGGCCATCCAGGAAGCGTTACGGGAGATTTTGAATCGGGAATGAGGCCTGCTGTTGATTATATTCGTAACCTCAGCCAATTGAGCATTCACTTGCTCTGGAGAAGTCGGCGTTGTTTTCCGAAAGCGCCATCGATACAGGCGCAGAGTCAGTTTTACTGCCAGCTCTACGAGGCTTTTATCCTTTGGCTTTCGTGGCCTTGCGGGAACGATGGCCGTTCCAAAATCCTTTGCCATTGCCTGATAGGAGTGATTTATATTTGGATCGTACAAATGAGTTCGAGTAACCCCCTGTTTCAGACAGTCCGGAACGGTTATTTTTGGAACACCACCAAATGCCTTGTACATACGACTGTGAGACTCAATGAAATTTCGACTCTTTTGGTCTGATGTCGCCTCAGCATAAATTTTCTGACTAAACCCTAAAGTGCCAATAAAAACCTGCATCTCAACGATCTCGCCGGTATTCAAATTAATCCAGCGGACAGTGTCGCCAGCGTAATCTACTTCGCAACGTTCCCCTGGAGCAAAATAGCGATGAACAGTCGTGGCTGTCTTGTAATGTGGATAGCGCTTATGAAATTGATCCAAAAATGGTTTGTAACCAACTTCCTTCGTAAACCTTTCATCCCAAATAAATTTGAAGGGGTGCCCTGCGAGGACCTCCTCTAAGACTAGCGCCCAGTCTGATTTTTCTGACCAAGCTGGGAATTGAATTTCCTTGGCGTGGCTAGGCTCCAAAATCGAACCGTCGCGAATTTCTCGAATGGTACGCTCTGTACATCCGAGACTTCGTGCAATTTGAATAATTGGAACAGCTAGCTCAAGTTGTCTTTTTATCTCCAAAAAACGATCCATTGTTATAACCCTTCGTGACACCCAAACCTCCTTGATTTTATGGAGATTTAGAATGTCAACTAATTTTCGCCTTTACACGCGAAACCTCGGTCAATGGCACGTAATAGGGTCAGTCAATTTGACAGGACAGCCTCAGTCAATCCGACGAAACTGCCTCGGTCATTTGGACGAAACAGGGTCAGTCTAAGTGGCGTAATTCTGCAGGTCAGTCTTGAATTGGGTAAATTCGTTTCGGTTTGCATGAGTCGGATATTAGCTCAAGTTCGATCACCTAGCGAGAACTACTGCCACGATGTGTGGCAGTTGAATGCCACGAGAAATTTTTATAAAAGTGTCAATTTCTTAAACATTCGTTGTGTTTAATGCCGTTCAGTTAAGGTAAATTCCACTTTGTATTGCTATAGGGGAATGGACTTTGCGGCGATTTGATTTCACGTGCGTAGGATCTTGAATGACGAGTCCTCGTTTCTATAGTGGCGGCAATAAGTTCGACGAAGATCTTCCAAACCCCTCGAACTTCCTTGCAAATTCGAACAAAGTTTTCGGATGCCATTGATGGATTTTGAATGCCACTGTTCAAGTGTAATCGTCTGCGTGAAATCTCTGAATGCATTCTCCACTTCCCAGCGCAAGCTATAGAGGACACCCATCGCATCCCACACACTAGATGCAAAAAAGATGAAATCAAAATAATCGACTGACATTCAGACTAAATTAGTCGCTGTGACTTAAACCACTTGTTCGCGGCCCGTTCGGCGATTGTTGAATCAATTACGACTCAGACAAATGCAGCTTCTGGGCGACGAGCTTGAGCTTCGACAAAATCAAAAACATCGATATCAGAGGAAGAGGGGATGGTTTCAATCAAAGCGAGGAGTTTAAAAATTTCAGAGCGTTCCTTTTTTTGAAAATTCCCCAGAGCGAGCTCCCCAAGCACCATACTATGCAAAACAAGCTCCTCTCAGGGTGGCTGCATCAAAAATCAGTGATTCTTATGACATCTGTTTTTCAATTCGCTTGTCTGGAAGCAACCAAATAAGAGCAACCACAGAAAAGATCCCAAAGGCAATTTGCGGAAGCCAAAATGAAGTCAATAACCCTAAAATATACAAACCTAGTGAAGAGTGTTCTTTAAATTTATTACCAACAGCTTTGTGTATAACAGATTCAGTATCGTGATTTTTTAACAAACTGTTTGTTAAAACGTAATAGCTAACTGCACAGCCCAATAAAACAATTCCATACAAAGATACCGTAACACCTTCAAAATGATTCTCTCACATCCAACCAGACGCAAAAGGAATCAGAGAAAGCCAAAAAAGTAAAAACAGATTTGACCAGAGCACCCGCCCATCAACTTTATTAACCGTCTGGAATAGATGATGGTGGTTGTTCCAATAAATTCCAACGTAAATAAAACTGATGATATAGCTCAGAAAAATAGGACCTAATTTTAATAACGCATCAAGCGAAACCTCATGTGGAACCTTTATCTCTAGAACCATGATCGTAATTATGATCGCAATAACTCCATCACTAAATGCTTCTAATCGACCCTTATGCATAATCTTCCTCTATGGTGGCCAAAAACACTTGAGCTCCGATTTTAATACTTCCTGACTGCAATTCGCTAGTGTAACTATTTCCCCATCATGACCTCATGTGATGTTTGCCAGTCAAGGATTTTTATGGGCCGATTGTTGATTTTAAATTTAACCTTTTCAAGATCGCTGTTGCTTAGTTTGGTGAGGTCTATTTTCATAGGAGAGTATTGGCGTAGTAAACAAGTTCTATTTTCATTTGTTCCTCGCGGATAACTAGAATACGGGTCGAAGAAGAAGACTTTAATTTTGACATTTCCTGTGTAATTTCAGTGATCTGAGAACTCCTGCCTACGTTCGTTTGTCATGGTTTGCTTTGGTAGGTTTTTCCACCATTGAATCTCTTTCCCAATGACCTGTTTGGCCGCCTTCCCTCGTTCTGCAATAGGCGTGGCACCCTGAATGCTGCCACGCTGGTTTTCCGACGGAAAACGCTTCCTTAGATGTTCAGCCGTATTAGAATAAATAAATAACTTTTCCTACCTGGCGAGGATCTGAAATTAAGACTATTGGTGAAAACCTTAGTTTTTTTATGGGTGAATTCATTGCATGTGTCATTCTTTGCGCAAGTAGACGTCTCGTATCGAATTTTTGACAAATGACTGAGAGGCGAGGTACTCATTTAGTTAGAGGAAGGGGCTCTTCTATGGAAAGGGAATTGCGTCAAAAGCACACAGAAGAGCACACAGAAGAGCACACAGCAAATCATACAGAAGAGCATACGAACATGCCAGCAGTCACCTTTAAGGAGTTCTGGTCAACTGCCAAGTACATTTGCCAACTGACAGGAAGCGACGATGCAGAGATTCTTGGATTCTTTGATCGAGTCGGAATGTCTGGACGTGGCTTTACTCTTCTTATGAGGCGGCATCCGCATTTTTTTGATCTCCTGAGACATCGAGGTGGTTGTAGTGTTATCAGTGGGCTTCGCGATAAATCTGGCCAGTTGGTTGGCACGGGGACAATGACCTCAACGCCTTCATTTGTTAATGGCAAGTCTGCCAATACCGTCTACCTTTGTGATTTGAGAGTTGATTGTCCAGACCGAGACGTAGCTAAAACCTGGAAGGAAGGCTTGGCAAAAATGCTCTCTGAGGGCACTCAGATTCGAGAGCTTGGGGAGAATCCTCACCTAGTGACTGTGATAATTGAAGGCAATGAACGAGCTAGAAAAGTGTTGGAAGATAGATCATACGGAGGGAAGAGACTCTTCTGCCTCGCAAAGTATGCAATGATTACGCTGTTGTTTAGGAAACCATTTTTTCGTCGAAATAAGCGCCACTTCACTATTGAAAATAATCCACCTCTAGGAGAAACAGAGGCCTTTTTGCATTCAGTTCATTCGAAGCAGGCTTTTGGTGCCCGCTTTGACGCTCCATTTTTTGAGCTTCGTCGTCGATTGAAAATTTGGGAAAACTTTTCGATGAGTGATTTCTATGTCGCGCGAGATGGTACGAATCCAGATCAGCGTGGAAAAATCATTGCCTCTGCAGCGCTGTGGAACCCAAATCATTGCAAGCAGACAGTGGTTTTGGGTCCATGGTGGACAACGCCTTATAATTGGATTGCCAGAGCGTTGAACTTGCCAGAATTCGGAAAACCAATTGAAATTGTTTATTTGACCCACCTTAGTTTTTCCTGGGATCTTACTCAGGAACAAAAGCTTCAGGCATTCAAAGATATTGTATCTGCAGTTTCGGCTGAAATTAAAAAACGAAAAGCCCACGGACTTGCCTTTTGTGATTTCAAAGAATTTTCGTTGGCGCCGGCCGTTGATGATTATTTGATATCAAAGGTTCCAGTGAAAATGTATCAAGTTATTCCAGAGTCGGAGATAGAAAGTTTTGATCGGACGACTTTGGGAAATTTTCCGCCGGCATTTGAAATGGCATTAGTATGAACAGCCGGGCTTTTCTCGCCAGCATTCTGTTTGTCCATCTGTTTTGGCCTTTGACACTGCTTGCAGATTTTAGTTTCAAGACAGAGGCCTTTGCAACTCTGAGAAAGCGCGAGTTTGATAAACCTATTGGCGCCAAAAGTAATCTCGACGAGTTTTTCTATTTTAGAGAAGAAATCAGTTATCTCAGTGAGAATTGGCGAGCGACAGCTTCGCCGTTTTTACTTGTTTATAATTCTCAATTGGTTGACATCGGTACAGATGGAATTGTCACAAGTCCATTTCAGCCTGATCGACAGCTGAGTTTACAAACAAGACTTGATCATGATAGACGAACTTGGACCACTTTGGATCTTCAGGAGTTCTTTGTGGGCTGGAGTGGAGATTCACTGAGCTTGGAATTTGGACGACGAATTTTGGCCTTGGGCAACTTTAAACTCTTACCTGCTTGGAATAAATTTAATCCAACGACAACATCCCTGCGTCCGACGTGGATCAATGGAGTGGATCAACTCAATGGAGCTTATCGATCGGAAAAAGCTAAGGTGATTGCCTATTCGATTTTTGACAAGGATCGACTTGATCAGGCGCAGATTTTAGAGGCGAGTTATTTTGCGACGCCTTTTCAGTATTCACTTTTGGCTGGCCAATGGTGGAGTGCAAATTCAGTTGGCTTTGCAATGACGATTGATTCCTGGGGATGGTTGATCAAAGTTGAGACTCTCAGTTTGAACTATTTTGGTAGTCATCAATCCCTCGGAAAAGACTTTCAGTCAGCTTTAGGCTTTGAACGTGCATTCTCAGAAGATTGGACGATCAATTTAGAGTTCTTGAATCAGTCGAGCGGGGAGTCTGATAGGAGCAAAGTTATTTCTCACCAGGTGACGCCGCATCAAAGCTTTCGTGGACGGGCTTACGGGGCTGTCGAGGTTCGTTGGACGCCGAATTCGTTCTATGTTTTTAGTTTGCTTGGACTCATTTCTCTGGTGGATCAAAGCTCAATGCAGGGAATGACTGTGTCTAAACAATGGGGAGAAAATGCTGAAATTAGTGGCGGGCTTTTTCTTCCCGCTGGTCACGGTGAGTTTTCAAAAAAAGCTGAGCTTGATGCTGCCTCCGGGGGCTTGAATGGGGCGCCTGCGCAATATGACTTGACCATAAAGTATTTTTATTAAAACTAATTCTCTCCTCTAGAGTGGCTTTTCAAGTTCTTTGAGGGTAAAAACTTCGTCTTTGAGTGGTTTATCGAACTCAACTTTTGAATAGGTGATTTCAGTTAAAGATTCTTTGCGCGAAAAGTCTTGCATCGTCATTCGCGTGGGAATGTGGTATTTGCCAAAAGCCTTAAGCTCGAATCCCTTAAGCTGTTTAATAAGCTTCCCATTTTCGGCGTAGAAATCCTGTTGCAGAAGAGCCCCCTCTTTAGGGGTGAGCCAGAGAATGACCTTCCCCCAGACGATTTTTGCCTCTGGTTTTGGCGTGCTCTCAATTTTCTCGGCGGTGATGTCCCCAAGCTTGTCCTCACCAATATAGTTGTGCTTATAATCGCGCTCAAAGCTGCTGGCTTTGACTAAATCGTCGTTAGAAAAGTCAGACCCCATCCAGCTTTGATAGAGTAAACTCGACGGCACTTTGATGGTCTTATTGACTCTTGGAAGATATTGCCAAAGATCCGTCTTGATCCGTAAGTTTCCGGTGCCTCGATCTCGGGAGGGTTCAAGGATTCGCACGAGTGCGGTCTCAGTCCCTCTTGACGTCACATGCACCGACATCTTACGTTCTTTTCCCTTTTGAGTGACCACCATCGACAAATCCCCAGAAAAACTCACTCCGCGAGAGTTTCTTTCGAGCTGACGAATAAGCACTGATGCCCGATCCTCTGAAAAGGCTGGGTTCGAAAGCAGAAAACACACCATTGTGAACAAAAACTCTCTCATAAGATTATCCTTTCCTAATTCTGATACTTCGCAATTCTGATATTCTCCAATTTCAGTCATCCCCTGAAAATTGCCGATTTCAAGTTCTTATAAACTTCGCATAGCTTCAATGGGAGTCAGTCGTGCGGCTCTGAGGGCCGGGTAAAAGCCTGCTAGCAACATAAAACCCAAAGTGATAAAGCCCGAACGCAGAATTGATGCAAGCGATAGATTAGGAAACACTAACATCGATAGGCTGAAGTCTCCTGCAGAATACTGGTTGCCGAGAAAAATACTCAAATCAAATCCAAAAATGTGATGGTACTGAACTAACAAGGACCCAAAAATCGAACCCACAATTAAGCCGAGAATTCCTAGACTAATGGTCTCGATCATAACAACGCTAATGACCTGTTTAGAGCTAGCTCCCAAGGCGGACATCACGCCAAATTCGCGAGTTCTCTCAAAGACAGTCATCATCATTATGTTGACAATACCAATTGAAATGACCAAAAAAAGAATAAAATTAATCGCATTGTTTATCGCTTTTGAAAAGATCACAATACTATTCAGCTGCGGGACTGACTCTCGCCAGCTGGTCAATACGAAGCCCGTTCCTTTGTTGGCAGTTTTTAGGCTGGCTTCAAAATCAGATTCGTCAATCCCGTCAGGAAGTCCAAAAACCAATTCGTGGGGTCCTCCAATTTGCCCCATCGCCGCGACGCAATTAAAGTTTGCAAAAGACAATCTTCGATCAAAGTTTTTCGATTCCGTTTTATAAACTCCCTTGACGCGAAACAAATCATTCCCCAAGGTCCCGTCAGAGGCGGCCCCAACAATTACAACCTTTTCGCCAAGGCCCACGTGCAGCTTGGTGGCCTGTTCTTCAGAGATCAGGATTTCTCTTTCCTTGCAATCTGGCCCTGTCTCCTCAGACAAGTACTCGCCATTGATGATCCGTTTTGAAAGATGAGTGACAAGGTTTTCCGAGGACGGCCTTATTCCGTCTAATACAATTGGTAGCGAGCTTTCTCCGCTCGAGAGTAGACCCTGAAAGTGAATCCGTGGTGACATATTCGAGAAAGTGCTGATTTTTCTGGATCCATGTAATCTTGGATTTGTTCATCTTTTCGAAAGGCTTCAGTGGAAATCTGAAAATGACCGACATAGGCCGATGTCACGTTTTGAACGATATCTTCAGCCCGTTGCTTGGTGATATTGTCTGTCCAAATCGAGAGCGTGACTCCAATTGCCAGGGTGCATACCGTAAAAAGAGTTCTTCGCCAGTTTCGAAGTAGATTTCTGACTGCGAGTTGAGTTAAAAGAATCACTGGGGGCTCCCATGCATAAGATTAACGAAAAAATAGTTCTTGGGTTGAAAGGCATCCGAAAAACCTATGAAGGCCCGCCAGCGGTTACGGCGCTTAGTGGAATTGACCTTCAAATTAACAAAGGTGATTTTGCTGCAATCGTCGGACCCTCTGGAAGTGGCAAGTCGACGCTGTTGAATATTGCTTCTGGCTTGGAAAAACCAAGTGTTGGTCAGGTGCTTTTGGATGGCATAGATTTGGCCACTTTGTCGCGGGAGCAATTGTGTGATCTTCGTCGTCAGAGCTTGAGTTTTATTTTTCAATCCTTCAACCTTTTTCCTGTTCTTTCTGCCGTAGAGAACGTTGAGTTTACTCTGCTCATTCGTGGAGACAACAAAAAGGCAGCTCGTCAAAAAGCAAGAGAGTCCTTGGAGCTTGTTGGTCTCGGGGATCGCTGGAAGCACCTGCCTTCTGAGTTGAGCGGGGTCAGCAGCAAAGGGTGGCCGTTGCTCGGGCCTTGGCGCTACAACCCTCAATTGTTTTTGCTGACGAACCCACGGCCAATCTAGACTCTAAAAACGCACTTTCTTTGATTGATTTATTTGTCACATTGAACAAATCCCATCATATGACTTTTCTTATTTCAACCCACGATCACCGAGTGGTTGATCGTGCAAGTCGAAAGGTCGAAATCATGGATGGACTATTAATGAACTGATGATGAACTAATGAGAACTTGGTTGAAGAAACTCTTCCGAAATCTCCACGAGAGGTTCAATTTTAATATCTCCAGAGAGCATTCCTTTTCGTTCAAAGATCTCCTGATAGACTAGCTCAGGATCTCTTTCCACTCGAACTCTGACGGAGCCGAGTTGACCAAGCTCCCTAGCTAATTTATAATGGAAAATCCGAGATAAAGACTCCTCAACGGCATCGCCAATTTTTTGGGAATCAGTCCCATTTTCACGAGCCAAAACCATATAGTACGGCTGGGTATTTAACGTTCGTACCGCAAAGAGACATCAGCTGGGCATCCAGCTTTTTTTTCCACCATATTAAATGCCTCTATGGTCAGTTGAGGCGACATCTTTCACCAACCAAATCTGTTTCCCGCAATCGGCCTCGAAACTCCAAAGTTGGCGTCTGATCCATGAAACCAGTGACCTCCATCGAGTCGTTGAGTTTATATCGCAACAGTCCATGTCCACCGGTTAAAACCGGCTGAACCCTCTGACCCTTGCGCAGAGCCCAGGTTGGTAAAACTTTCTGTGATTCCAGATCTATCCACTCTAAAAAATGAGAGGTCACTGCCGCCGGAAATTTGTCTTTAAAAGGAATCGTAATAACACCTTCGGTGGCCCAAAGTCCTTTTCCTTGGACAAGAATTCCGGGATGCTTAGTTCGGACTTTTTTAGTCCAAATTTCTGACCCTGCAGAATCCCAGCAGCTAATCTGTGCAAGTGCTGGCCAAAGTTTTTTCAGGAGGGACTCGCCGGTCAGCGCATTTAAAATGTTTGCGGCATACGTATTTTTTGGTGCTTGTATTTTGGAATTAAACTTCGGGAACGCCCACTTTCCAGAGGCAAGTGTTTCTTCTAATAAAGGCTGCCACTCGGTCAAGCGATCAAGCAAGGATAGCCAAAATGTCGGTGACCAGACCGAAACTAAAGTTAAATCTTGTCGAGAGCAAAGATAGGCTAAAGTCGCAAACTGCGATTCTTCCATGGTGTCAGCAAAGGTGACCGACGCTGGAACCGCCATCATTTTTTGCAGAATCTTTCTCTTCCAGCCGGGAAGCAATTCAAGATCGTCATTACTTGGGCGGTTAGATCTTTGTTCTTGGGGTAACCAAGAAAGGGACCAATACTGGGCACCTCGAAGGGCCTTGGACTGACGAAATCCTAGGTCACCTAGCCAAGCTTGGACAGCAGAGTCCATTTCTTTCATAAAAGCTTTAGTATATGGAATCCACTTATGTGCAGCTGTGGAGCCGCTGGTTGGTTGATAGCGTTGGGTCCCCACGCAAATTTTTTGAGTGCCTGTTTGGATCTGCTCCAAAATTAAGGGCTCCCAATCACTGTAGGTCGTTAGTGGAACGGCCTTGGCGAATTCTTCATAGCTCATGTCTTGTCGCAAGCGATAGTGAGATATTGATTCGCAATTGCCCAAGAGCACTGATAATTTCACTCAGTCGCCTTCTTTGTGAAAATTCAGGTCGGCCAAGGGCCTTCACGAAACGATAGTATCCAGGAAGTTGAGCTGCTGTAATCAGTTGGGAGATCATAAGCTGGTCGGTTGCCGTTGAAGGGCCTTTTGTTTTTTCTGAGAAAGTCCCAAGACTTTCAAGCCATACATCAAGAACATTTTCCAATTCACGATTCCCACACAAACCAACTCGTCACCCTTGGACCAATCTGGATTCCTTTCTTGAAAAAATCGAACGTGTGGTTGTGAATTCATCAGCTCCAAATCGATTGGAGTTACGTGGGCCTTCAGTTGCCCAAGTGATTCCTTAAATTTCAGGAGACCACTTTCTCGATCGTAGGATTCTGGGTAGAGAGCCAAAGCATATGAGTCAATGACTTGTTGATAAATTTCGGGTGTTTCCTCATCGAAGCGAGGGTAAAAATCAGTAAAGTTATTTGTCAATCCAAGGTATGTTTTGTAACCTTTTGAAATTAAAAACCAGTGAAAGTCCGCTAGCGGATAACGAAGTTTTTGTATTAAAAAAATCTTAGCCATGGCGCCATTTAAAATTTTTGAACCCCAGAGTTCTTTTGCCACAATGGTGTCGCCACTAAACATTCCCCGAATCGCTTTTTTGACTCCATCGACCTGGGTAGGTATCGAAAGTATTTTATAGGTACTAAAACCTCGAATTACATGGGACTTCTCGTCGCGAATAACGACAGCGGCATCTTTTTTCTGCAAATCCTTTTGAAAGGTCTCAAAACTAATGCACTCATAATACTGCTCAAAAAGTTCGTACATTTGTTTAATTTCAATGGCTTTCAAATTCTCAATTCGGACTATCTTTGCTTCTGCAGTGATTCCTGTCATGCACCCTCCTTGGGTTTCGAATGAAATTTGGATCAGATCACCGTGAAAAATTATAGAGCCGGGCAGGCAGTAATGAAACTAGTATTTTTTGGCCAAAGTTCATTATATGCTATTTGGAAAGAATCCGGACCAGCTAAGGAGTCAACGCGATGGATCAGGAGTCTTTTCATCTGCACCTCCATTCGACTAGGTCGTTGCCACTGAATTCTGATTCAAACACTAGTTCATTCAGAGGTAGGTGAGAAGACCTCATAGCAAAACAAACTTGGAGCACTGACTCACTAATGATTTCAAAACGCTCTCCCTTATCGCTTTCTGCAATCTAGAGAGTCTTGAGCAATAGAAACACACTGGGTTCCGATAGCTCCGTCGGCACTAGGTGGAGCATCGCTACCTTTTCCGCCGTGGGCCCCCTCCGCGCCTGCATAAGATCCACCGCAGGAACTGGAGGTTGGATTGCCGCCTGGGCCTCCGAACCCTCCCAATTGGCCTTCGCTGCCTTGGCCTGGAACTCCAGCATTCCCCGCCACGAGAGACGCCTCGGCAGTGAAGGCGGATGCTTCTGTTATTTGAACAAAAATGGATCCCGTGTCACCTCCCGCTCCTGCACGCAATCCTGGATTTCCGATGAGGCCTTGCGCCCCCGGGTGGCCGTTGCCGGGCTGCCTCGTGCAACGACACACGGTTGGGCAATAGGGGCAGGGTTGATAGCATTCATGGGCGCCATCCCCTCCTGCCGCGCCACTCGCCGCCCGCGCATGGGGCGCACCATTGGTACCGTTGCCACCATTTTCGCCAGTCATGCGGATTTTTATTCGACCTTGAGCTCTTGGGGATCGGATGCTCACAGTTCCGCCGCTGCGGCCGTTTTGTAACGATTCTGCCTTGAGGCCCGGAGGAAAAGAAAACACCTCGGCGTCATCAGAAGAAAACAAGCTGAGGGCTCGAACATCGAAATCAAAGTTGTTGGTTTGTATCCGGACTCCTGTCGGCAAATAAATTCGATTCGCCGCCACGCTGAAATTCTCTTTGAGTTCCAGACTCGAAAATGTGAAGTCCTTCGGTGTTCTTCCCTTATACTCATCAATAAGAATTGGCCTTTCGTCATCATATGAAAACACTCTCACGAAAATATCTATATTGTCTTTAAAGGCATGAGTGTAGGACTGAGCAGAGTCTGTCTCAAAGATGACCACACCTTTATCTTCCACAACTATTTTCGTCCAAACCTTAGGCCATTTAATCATCAGTTGGTATTGGTGGGGAATTGAACTTTCTCGAAGGTCAAAGGTGACTTTCATTGAATCTGAATTCGGATCTGCATCTTGGATCTTCGAATCCTGTGAATCAGTGTTGGCCCCTGGAACTGGTGGAGTGTCAGCACTGGCCACTGGCGCTGGTGGCTCCTCTTCCTTTTTCTTATTGTTTCTGAATTCGACACAACTCATGAGGTGACTTGTTAAAATCGCCGTTAGGAGGAGGCTGAAGGTCTTATATTGTGGAAGTTTTTCGATGAATATCACATTTACTCCTTGGGTTGGTCGATTGAAAACGTGTCTTGAGCGATTGCCCAATTCAATATTCAAGCCGCCAAATATTTGCCAATCTCCACAGTGATAGAGTTCTGGGGCATCCGGTTTTGGAGTCGAGTCCGAGATTCAGAACTCTTGAAAATTGGGTTTCATGTCTTCACGACGATGAGATAGATTGGGAAGCGCAAAGTTCCAAAGGTTAATTCTACTGCGAAGGTCGCCGCCAAGGCTGCCCCGTTCAACTGGAATTCATAGGTCCTGGTTCGTTTGATGTGGATGATTTATGTTTCATCTTTCATCTTATCACCTGACGAAGCTAAATCATCCCCCAACGGCTGGAAAATATTTTTACTGGTAATTCTGAAAGCCATTTTCTAAAATATTTTTAAATTCAGCAAAGATCCGTCCGGCGGGACCGCCACCCATGATTCGTCGATCGAAAACCATGACCACAGGCATAGTTAGTCTCGCTTGGACCCGATCATCGATGACTACAGGTCGCTTTTTCACGACACCAAAAGAAAATGTAATCGGCCATGGCCACGTCGTGGTAACAATATCAGCACCAGCCTTTGAAGGTGCGTTGACCCAGCACGCACAACCTCTATATTTTGACCATAAGTTTGGGAACCAGTGAGGTGCATTTATCATCCACAAACTGAACGGACGCGGAACGAATTTTAATATTTGCATAAACATTCGAAAACCTTCATTGTTAGACTCGTTACAATGAGCTAGTTCTTGAAGGTCCGACGTAATCTCGCCAAGTGATTTTCTGAGTGTATTTTGAATGATACTTGCATAAGCCTGTCCGGGTAGGCCTGGAAGACTCTTTTCTACTGCGACACTGATGTTTGTATTTTGAAATTGATAAAGCTTCTTAAATAATGGAAATCCCAAAATCGCGCGATTGGATTCAGGATAAAGTTTCAACGTCAGCGCGGCCGCCTTAATTACAAGCGAGGTATAGGACGGTACGACCTCACCATTTTTTCTAGCATGCTCGCGAATCAACTCCAACCGAGTTGCATCAACTTGGGACACCATTGTTACCATATGTGCGGGCTGTAAAATGTCGGGCATTGCCCAAGATGTTTTTTCCGCTCGAGTGATAGGCACAGTTTTTGTAGATAAGCTGTTTTCCACGCTATCGGTTGTTATTTTGTTCTCAATAAATACAGATTCCTGAGATTCCGTCTTAGATTGATTGATCTCAGTGTCTCTAATGAGTGACATAAGGTTCTCCTGACTTAAGAATGAAACGTAAGACTTGAATATCAGAATACAGAGAAAAAGATCGTCCCGCCTCTCACATTTTCTTGTCGACAAATTAAAAATATTTAGTAATTGCAAATAGTTATATTTGGCGACAGGAAATTAGACACAAATTTGTCTTCAGTATAAAAATCAACCGCAAATTCAGTTAGTTAGACCCAGCTGCAACAGCAGTTCCGAACGAGACTTGAATCCTATCTTTGATAAGGCTCTCCTGGTATCGGGAAAATATTTTTTCCCAACATCGCCCGGCGTTAGGAGGATGGTCGAATTGGCCCAGCAAGCTGACTCGATAGTTACCCGTAAGACACAAACACAATGGTCGTCAGGCCGTACTGAATGGCCCTATAATCAAAGCCTGGCACCTGAAAACTCAGCAAGTTTTCGACCACATGGTGATTGGGCATCACTGCGATTTTTCTGCATGTATTTCAGAATATTTTTCCAATCTCGTCCCCAGGCAACAATTCGTGTATAAGGACGTGCGAGCCAAAACTGAAAATGATTTTCCATTTTATCTTTGCCCGATTAAGTGGCTCGCCCGACTCCTCGATTTCGCTGTCCACATGGCGCGCAATCAATGCTGTGATCGTGCGAATGAACTTTCGATAGAGGGAGAGTTTCGTCAATACAACAACCAGATGCAAATGGTTGCCCACATTGACTAGCTCATAAATTTTCACCCCACATTTTTAGCCCAAGCTCGGATGGTTCTATCAACAAAGTCGGCATGTTGCAGCAAGGAGCTTGGGCCTATGGCCCACTCGGACTTGAGAACAATATGCACGGGCTCTTTAGTTGAAAGAGGCCTTGCTTCTTTGGATGACTGCGCAAAAGGCAACCTCCAAAAAACCTCTGACGTTTTCAATAAAAAGAAAGCTGTGTTGGCTTGCTCACATTCCCTCATCATGTTCAAGTAGCGATATCATTTTTTAATCGATTCAAGGATTTTTGCAACATGAAAATACTAAAATTTACCTCTCAACTTTTACCGAATTGGTTGTCTGAGTTGGATCAGGTCCCCGATGGTCGCCTGCAAAGTCACTGCAAATACAGCATGAAGGAGACCCTCTTCTCTGGGATAATGATGTTTTTGCTTCGTTATCGCTCGCTGCGCTCCTTCACTCTGGAACATCGTGGCAATGAGCTCTCCTTGGACAATTTCAGCTGTTTCATCAGTCTATCAGACATTCCTGACGAAGACAGTTTCCGATACATTCTTGAATCAGTGACAACGGACTCAGTGAATTTGATTCTAAAAAAGATTCACAAAGATTGGAGCGGCAGAAAATACTTGATGCCGAGAAGTTTTTGGCTCACTGGATCTTCTTTCACTTGACGGAACGGGTCAGCTCTCAAGTTGCAAAGTCAATTGTGAATTTTGTTTGACCAGAAACTCGAGTGATGGTCGGACTCATTTCATGCATGGCCAACTCCTTGCTTCCTTGACAAACCAGAGCGGAAAATACTCAATGCCTCTGCAATTTGAGCCGATTCAGAAAGACAGCACTCAGACTCAATACTCCAAGAATGACTGTGAACTCAATGCTGCAAAAAGACTCTTGCAAAAACTTCGTACTGAATTTCCAAAACGCAATTTTTGCATTCTAGCCGACAATTTATTGGCTGTTGATCCAATTTTGTCTGTCATCGAAAGTTTCTCGTGGAAATACATCGTAACTGCCAAGTCAGATCGCAACAAAGAAGTTTTTTTTATGTTTGAATACCTCTGGGAGCAAAAGCAACAATTAGAAAGGCTCGACTCAAAGGGACATCTGCACCGATACGAATGGACTCAGAATCTTCCTCTCAAACAATATTCTAAAACTGAAAAACAAGTACTAACAAATCTTGTCGTTTACCAGGAGCTTAGCCTGGAAGGCGAGATTCTTTATCAAAGCTCCTGGGTTACAAATCTTCCTGTCGACAAATGGAATGTCACATTGTTGGCTTCAGCAGCTAGAGCCCGCTTTGGGATTGAAAACAGAAATTTCAACGAACAAAAAATCTTGGATTTCATATAGAGCACAATTTCGGACACTCTGGAAATCTTCCCAATGTCTTTTTTGGTCTTGCACAAATCGCACAATTATTTTCCATTCTATTTAAGCATTGGAAATTGGGGGCCATTGACATTAAGAGAGTCGGGAGCTGTCGAAGATATTTTGAAAAACTCGCGGTCGTTGTAGCTGAACTGGATCTTGGAGCTACGATGAAGTATGAAATGCCAAATTATCTGAAATTTGATTTTGATTCGACTTGAAAAAAAATGGGGCTGACAATTCACAAACTCCGCCCCATCCAGACCCCAATCCCCAAAAAACCTTTGGCATCCCCCAAAGATCAAAGTCCAAAAACCAGACCCTGAGAAATTGATGATTTCTCAGGACGATACATTTTCCTTTAGGAAAGAGAAAGCAATAAAGTCTCATTTTTATGCAAATGCCCATGAACTAGGCAGAATGGGTAGTGAAATCAGGAGTCTCATTCGGAATCGCTGCAGCTGCAAAATCCTGCTTTAGGAATCAGGACTTTTGGCCGATAGTCTATAAGAGATGGAGTGATGTGACATCATCAAAGTCTAATCCAAACTATTGGAATGAACTCTATAATGAATTGAACATTCATGTGGTGAGTGGCCAGCACGCCATCGTCAAATTGAAAATAGATAAAATTGGATACAAATCAATTCCACGAAATTACGCAAGTTTCATTTCCGAGATTGCCTGGCGAATTAGTTACCCTATCCTTGCTTTAAAAATCTTGCACCCAATCGTATATCCAGAAAAACCATTTGTAGAGCCCGCGACTGATAAGGAAAAAATAAATTATGCTTCAGCGCTGACCAACTTAGGTGCTGTGGATGAGGCTCTTGGAATTCTCAATACTGTCAATTGCGAACTTGAACCAGAAGCCCTTTTGCGAAAGTCTTTTGCTCTATTTAAGAAATGGGACTACAAACCGGCAGTTCCTTTACTTAAAGACTATATTCGTCACAACCAAATCACTCCTTACAAGCGAGTTATTGGAAAGTAAACTTAGCAGCAGCGCTGATTGATCAGAGTGACTGGGTGTCTTCTGAAAGCTGCTTCTGGAAATCGAAAGTGAATGTCGTGAAAACGGCTATTCCCTTTTGCTTGGAAATTGTTTGGAATTGCAAGCTCAAGTAAAAATCTTTCAGTTCCATTTTTCGCAAGCAATCCCAATTTTAAATCAGGTCCAAGAATACCTGAAAAATCAAAATGGTAGCTATTCACTTTTTGTAGAAAAATGGTTGGCCATTTGTTTCTGTTTTCAAAATAAGAATTCAGATTCTCTTCAAAGTCTAAAACTTATAAAAAAGAAATCTGCGGAGCTTGGAAATTGGGAAAGTGCTCGGGAGTGTGATTTGTTTGAAGCAATCGCTACAGACAACCAGGATCTAGCAAAGAAAGTATTACTTGGAACTCCCCACGAGAGTTACCGTCAGCGAATTCGAAGACTCTATGGAAAGAACATTGTATCTCGAGGTAATTTTTATTTAAATCTCGACGGCAATGGTGGCCCAAATCCCACAAAGAGGTTTAATCCCTATGAAAGTTACAATCAGTCCGAGGCCCTCTTTAAGAAACCACTACTTCTGTCCCTTTTGTAGCATTAGCAACAGACTTCTATAAACCAAGCCACATTGGACTGCTATTTCAAAGAATTTATCCTGATGAAAAGTTTAATCCGTTTAGTTCGCCAGACCGAGTTTTGATGTTGATAAAACGCCTCAACACGTGGTTTGCAGGTAACGAAATCCCACTGCGAGTTCGTCTCAAAAAAAGTGAATTTTGTTTAATTGCCCATGGTCAAGAATCTATACAAATACTCGTTCATCGGGCAAAAAAACTTTCAAAGGGCGATGGATATTTAGTACAGCTGAAGACCTTTTTTATAGGGCGGGCATTCACAATCAAGCAGGTGGCGGACAGGATGGGACTTTCAAAAACAACTTCACAAGCGTTAATCCTTGGTGCCATAGAAGCCGGGCAATTGAAAAAATTAACAACAAAACGACCGATCCTTTATCAAATTGTTTCGAAGTCGGCCAACAGGGCGGCAGCATGAAGTCTGTTTTGGTCACCGTTGGAATCATTTTTGTATTTGTATTTCAAAACTGCACCCGCACTTCTTTTAAAATCAAAGAGGAATCTAACTTGCCAATGTTAAGTTCACTGAGTAACGGCGAGGGCTATAGCGGAAAGATCACGTTTTATGTTGGACAATCCGATGTCAGTTTGCAGCTGCCTGTCAAGGCGGAAAGCTCCGATTATTTTTCAATTACCCCGGCGTTGCCAGACGGTTTGAGTTTGAATCCGCAGACGGGTTCAATCTCGGGAACTCCAAAGAATCTGACTTTAGATTACGTTGCTTATGAAGTATCTATTGTAAGAACAAATGGCCAGAAAACTGCGCTTCCCCTCATGTTGGGAGTCGGAGATATATATTTTGTCAGTGCTGTCGTTGACGGTTTGGGGGGATCTGATGCCGATTTGACCGACTCTAAATGTGCCACAGCCGAAGGGCTTTGCAGCTTGCAAGCTGCTTTAGACCAATCTGAAACAAATACTGTTAAAACGAGAATTGTATTGCCTGCAAAACAATATCTATTAGGTGCAGCCAATTTAAAAATTAGCAGCAGTGTTGAATTGTTAGGAAGCGGAATTGGGCAGACAGTGTTTAATGGTCAAGATGTGGGGCGAGTTCTGAATATTGTCGGCAAGGATGTGACAATTGAAAAAATTTCAATTACTCACGGGAAGGTGTTAGACCCCATGTTTGGCGCGGGAATTATGGTTAATGAACCCGGGGTCAACTTAAACTTAATCGAAGTTGAACTATCTTATAACGAAGTCGTGACCAGTCTGTACGGCGGCGGTGGAATCTACTTTAATGGAAAAGTCCTGAATATTAAAAATTCGAAGATTCATCAAAATAGGAATAACTCAAGAGGAGGCCAGGACATCGGCGGCGGCGGAATTTATTTCGTGGCCAGTGGTCTAAATGAGCTTTTGGTTTCAGACACAACTATCGAAGAAAACACGGCACCTATGGGTGGTGGGGTCTATTTATTGTATTACGTTTTTGCGAATCATGAATTCCACAGAGTTAATTTTATACGTAATAGCTCTCAATATGAAGGTGGAGCCATTTATGCCCCACGTGGTGGAAAATTGGTACTGAGTCAATCTGTATTTTTATCAAATCGGTCTGAGTTTAGGTCTGGTGGCGCTATTCTATGGAATTCAGGAATAGGTGGTTCCAATGGTAATCTACAAATTGAGAACACAACATTTTCCCAAAATTTGGCGAGCTATGGTGGGGCCTTGAGCACGGGGGGATTCGCCTGCAGTGTGTCGCCTCAACTCATCATTGTTCGGGACAGTACCTTTGCTGAAAATACATCCTCAACTTCCAATGGTGGCGGGGCTATTCATATCTCGGCTAACTGTTTTGTCGAATTAATTAATTCGATAATTGGCTTTAATGGAGGCCGGTCTTGTAGCGTCGATCCGTCGGGAATTTTAGGTGCAAGGCTCTATAACATTAATCCTGATAGTAGCTGCAATGTTGTTCAGGGAGCGATCGGTGAAAATAGTACTTCTGATCCCTTATTAGGGCCGCTGACTCAATATGGCAATACATTTGCCTATCCCTTACTACCTGGTAGTCCAGCAATTGATAGTGGCGGAAGCTGCCTACCTGTCGATCAGCGAAATCAATCACGACTCCAAAGGGGACAATGCGATCGCGGAGCCTTCGAAAAGTAGAATCCCAATAACAAGAGTGTTGGCTCATAGATAGCCCGAGATAAAAAGCAACTCAAGCGGAATAGACTACTTGAGAATCTCGATTGTCCCGGCTTTCCCGTCCATACGAATGCGCATTCCTGTTTTTAGTGTTTTTGTTAAGCCGGGAATGGAAACAATTGATGGTTTTCCCATCTCTCTGGCAACTATTGCGGAATGTGAAAGCAAGCTTCCTCGCTCGACCAGCAATCCGGAAATACTTGGATACAGAGGGACCCAGCCAGGGTCGGTGCGAGCGGTGACAAGGATTTCGCCGTTGAGTTCTAGATTGTCGTTAGGTGATAGGATCACCTTAACGACGCCTTCGAGAATTCCAGGGCAGCAAGGAAGTCCTTTAAGGTCCCAGGTTTCCCCCGCGCTTGGTTTTTCAGCATTTGGTTCTGATACGGGTTTTCGCAGTCGATTGTGCCAATACACAGGGCCTCGGGTCATGATTCGCGGATCGGGATCCTCTTCATAAGATTCGTAAGACTTCTTCCGCAATTGTATTAGACCGTCTAGGTTATCAGACGGAAGGGTTCCGTTGAAAATTCCGAAAACTTCTTCGATGGTCAGCCAAAAAATATCTCGAGGCGACTGAAGGATGTTCTGGTTTGCAAGGTCTTCGCCAATTCGGTTGAAAATTGTTCGAGCAACACCATAAAATGCGAGTTCTTGCAAAACGGGTATTTTCACGATTCTTGACCGCCTTGCGTGCGTGTTTGAGGACCCAGAAGTAAATGACCCTCTGAAGTGGTGACAACTGTTTGGCCACTTTCAACTCTGCAGCTTCCCTGGTTTTCTTTTCTCGGGATTCATCGGGAGCTTCAAGATTTTCTTGACGGAGGTAATTCTTCAAGAAGACAAACATTGAGCTTGGGTCTGTCATAAGGTCTATTTCTTCGAGCTTCATTTCACTCATACATCTAAAACCAAATTTGTCTAAATAGGTTTGAATGCCTTGATAAAAATCTTGAAATTCCGACTGATTGAGTGCTTCAAGGGCTATGGACGGATCCGTTTCTAGGAGAAGCTTCTTCAGTTTTGGATTTACATTGGCCCGCAGAGCGAGTCCAAGCAAGGCCCGAGTGGGCTCAGCACTTTCGAGGCCACCTTCACCTGAGAGAAGGTCATTTTGAATGCTCGAGTCAAATTGGTGCAACCATTTGAGTGTTAACTTTCGTAAAAGGCCAAAGTGCACCATACAGAGAAAGTCATTCACAATGGGCGCCTTCCAGCGACCCAGCATATTTCTTTCTAGATCCAAATAAACAGAAAGCAATTGATCGGCCCTCATTTGGCGAAGGGGCAAGTTTCGAGTTCGATCGTATTCTTTATGGAAGGTTTTGAGAAAATCGTCGACCACAAACTGAATAAACCAGTGATACTTTAGGAAATTGAGCCCGGTCATTAATTTCCTCATTCGACCACGGAACGTGTTCCAGGACTCATGAGGCTTAATCCGCTCGGAGATCTCTTGTGTGAGAGCTTCCGAAACACCCATCATTGTTTCCATAAATTCTCTGTTTTGTTGAAAGCCTGGCAAGACCCCGACAAGCTTATACCAATTAAATAAATTATAATAAACACGACCGCGGAGGCATCCGAGCATAAAGGCTAAATAGGAATCCATGTCTTTGATCACTTCGGAGGGGACTCCCAACACTTCACAGAATTGAATATAGACATTTCGATAATTTCGCAAGGCAAAGCTGAAACTCAAGGGTGACGTGAGGCCTCCGTAGGACTCAACGATATTTGAATTGTCCCACAAATTGGGAAACCCAATTAGGTTTATGTCAAACCCTGTGACGGGTCTTGACTGCAACAGATAAACTTGTCCGTCACGGATGGCCCATTCGATATCTTGGGGGCGCTGCAAAAGTTCTTCAATCTTTTGCCCCAGTTTGAAAAGGCCAGACAATTCAGAGGAAGAAAGACTTGGGATTTGTGCCAAATTGTCAGGAACCTCATAGGCCTCACAGGTCTCAAGCTGACTCGTGTCTTTGTTTTTTGCGAGGGATTTGTTTTTTTTAAGCATTTCCTTTTTTTCAACAATTTCACTGTGAGTTAAAGAACCGTCTGAGCTATTCAACCAGAACGAATCAGCGTCAAGTCGGCCTGAAACAAGTCCTTCTCCAACTCCATAAACAGAGGAAACAACATAACTAGAGAGGCTCTGCTTAACAGGGTCACAGGTGAACAGCACCCCTGATTTATCAGGGTCGATCATTTTTTGTAGGACGACAGCCACTGAAATTTTGGTCAGGTTGATTCGGTTTTCTATTCTGTATGAGAGACCGCGCGCTGAATATGCAGAGGCCCAACAACGAAGTATGTATTCCGCAATTTCAGACTCGCCTTGAGCATAAAGAAAAGAACTCAATTGTCCGGCAAAGGAGTGACTTGCGGAATCTTCATCGGCCGCAGAGGATCGAACAGAATATTCTGTTGGGGCGGTCGGTGTCGTTGGATTCAGGGTCGCTAGGGCTAAATGAACACTTTGGAGGAGATTTTGATTTGGGCCGACATCCAAAAACAGAGCGAGAATGCTTTTTTCTGCCATCTCACCAGAGAGCTTTTGACTCTCGAAGTCGGCCAAAATCGCAGAGAGTGGCTTTTGGAGAGAGTTTTCACTCACGAAATCTTCAAAATACTTTCGTCCAAAGACTATCCAGTCAGGGACAGGCAGACCGGCCTGGCTCAGAAGATAGAGATTGTAGCCTTTGCCACCAGCTTGGTTTTTTGCAAAAAATGGTGTGGAAAGGCGGGTCACCAGCATATGAAATTATCCTTTGAAGACCCATACAAGCAGACCGTAATGGGTGAGTAAATAGACCGCACTGATGGCTCGGAAAATTCGAGCCAGAGTTGGACTTGGCTTGAGGGCAAAGAGGATGGCCGAAGTGCAATAGACGGCACACATGAGGAAAAAAATTCGGTCACTCCAAGCATAAACACTGAGAAGAGGGTCGTGAAGGAGTGCAAAAACGAAATAAGTCCCAACGACGGCTTGGGAAATAGAAAGACCAGCGGCCACCCATGGACCAAAAAGTGAACTGTAGCTATCGACAGTTGGCCTTTCTTCACTTTTCGAGAATGTCTTTCTTGCAAATTCAAAAAGGTTGAAAAAACACCAATTCATGAACACAAACAAAATGAGACTCACCGTTTGGTTGTTCTCGACTGACTCCAGAATTTGGGGAGTCTGGGCAACCACACAAGAGAGACCCAGCAAAACGCTGACGAGGGTATGGGTGACTGCGTAGGTTGTTAGCCGAGGTCGAAGCCAGTCACCAATAAAGAACTCTTCATACATCAAGAGACTATAGCCAATGGCAAGGCCATGGACAAAAAACACAGATTTACCTAGGCCCCAAGCGATAATCAGTTCGCCCACAATAAGAAAAAGCAGCACAGTTTTGCAGCCTCTGAGACTCAGAAGTCCTCGGGCCAAGGGGCGGGTTGGATTCACTCTCAGATCGACTTCAAGGTCCTTAATTTCATCAAAGATCCGCATCCGATAAGAAGAAAACTGAAGGTCATGATGAAAGCAAAATGGCTCGCGTGAGACTAAATTCAACGAGCATAAGATTTGCAGCAAAGAGACTAGGCTCCATTGAAGAGAAATATCATGGGCCCATAAGAGCCAAGTGGAAATCTTTCTTGAGTGAACGTCCACCAGTTTTTCAAAAGAACTCCTGGAAAATTATATTCTGCCCTGTTTGGAGCTGGTTTCGAAGGTTGGCATATTCTACCTTTGAGTGATGCCGTGGATCCATCGGCACTTCCCCAACAAAATAAACTGAATCCAGGGGGATATTATTTTTCTTAAACAGTCTTTGGATCTCGGTGAGTGCACTTTTGAAATCAAAATCCAAATTGATTTTATTTTGTTCTGCAATTTCAGATTTCAGCTCAATAACTGCGGCGGTGGTTTGTCCCTGTCCTGAGGTGAGCCCTAAAAAGGCGCAACGCCCAGTGAAGGGCAATCGCTTGAGTAAGACTTCTGCGCGGACGGGGAAGAAATATTCACCTCGACGCTCAATCGCATTGTTAGTTCGGCCAACGATCCAAAGATTTTGGTCTTTATCTAAGTAGCCCAAATCTCCAGTTCGATGCCAGACTCTTCCATCTTCGCCAAGGATTTTGGCCCCAGAAAATGCCGCGGGATTGTTATAGTAATCCCTGCAAACATGGTCCCCGGTACAAATAAACTCGCCAATCTTTCCCAGGTTGACCTCACAACTCGCCCAGGGTGAAGGTTCGTTTGAAGTGATTGCCCCCTTATTCAAATCAATATTCAAATCTATGGGGCCATTTATAATTTTAATAAATTTGAAATCTAAATCTTCGCTGATACGACCGACGTTAACGCCTTCTTCGATAATTTCTGGATCATTAGAAGTTTCGCAGGAAAGCATCTCGCGACCTTCAATATGGGCCATTGGTTCAGCCTCAGTTGAGCCATACAAGATCCAGAGATCAGCCTTGGGTGCTATTTGATAAAAATTCTTGACGTCGTCCTTAGAAATCGGCGCCCCACCGGTCACAACTCGGGTCAGGCCCGGGAGTTTTATTTGACTTTTCTCAGCAAAGCGACAGAGTCCGACGAGCATCGAGGGGGATAAAGTCGTACAGTTAATATTTTCATGAATAATTTGAGACGCCAAAATCTCTCCGTCCCGCTCCGAGGGGGCAGACAAATCAATTGCAGGAAGTACGGTGGTGACTCCTGAGGCGAGGTTGTTAAGAGAAAATATCGGAAAGGCTGGCATATCAATATCAGTCGAGCGATAGGGAATAATTTTGGAGAGAGCGTTGTGCTGGGCAAACAGAAAACGGTGAGTGCGGTTTGCACCCTTAGGTTTGCCGGTGCTGCCAGTTGTAAACGTTATCAAGGCCGTTGCATCAGGTTCCACCGCGGCAATGCTTGCCTCCTTGGATTTGAAAAGATCTTGAAAATAATGAAAGTCATCGTCAAAGGATTGCTTGCGACTGCCTTTTTCATGCTCCTCAGAGGGGCCCAAGAGAATTCTAAATGACATGGATTTAAATTCTGGAACTTGTGCGACTAAGTCAAAGGCTTGTTTGAAACTGATCATAGCCCTTGGGGTGACACATTCTGCTGAAGCACCGAGGTGGTGAATTCTGGCCCATGAGTCCAAAAAGACCGCAATGGCTCCAATTCGCTGAACAGCAAACATGGCGATATACATTTCGAGGCTCATGGGTAAAAAAATAATGACTCGGTCATTTTCTTTAAGTCCGAGGTCCAAGAGACCCTGGGCAAAGCTTGCTATTTTGTGGGAAAAATCGCGATAAGTTATTTCTAGATGCGGAAGGTTGGAGTATGGGTTCGTGGTCGAGGGGCGACTCGCAGGCCAGCGGAGGGCGATTCGATTTGGAAAATCACGAAGATGGTTTTCCAAATGCATGAGAACATTGTTTCGACTATCTTTCACGCGAGATCTCCTGTTGAGTGAGCTCTGCTTTAATTATTTCAGCCAAGAGTGAGGTGTCACTCCAAATAAGGCCGTGGCCCGCCTTTGGCCAGACTTGAATTTGTATCTGAGGGAATTGGGCGAGAGCTTGCCTTTGGGCTGTGATTTCAGAGATCAGATCTTGCTCACCAAGAATTGAGATTCCTCGAATTTGGTGAGGAGTTAAAACCGTTTTGCTATTTTTTATCTTGAGATCAAGCACTTGTTTCCAGGTTTCAAAATTATCAATATTGGCTTTCACCGTGGCAAGAACATGTTCTTGATTGTCGGAGGCCGGAGAAATCAATGGTGAATTTGGAGCAATATTTAGAGGTGAAATGATGTCCTGAAAAAGCTGATTCTTAATTTTTTGATGTGAAATTTTCTTTAGTCGATCTCCGAGGAAAGGAAGCTGTAAAAGGAATTTGACGAAGCCGGTGAGTTCGCGCCCTCCGGCCAGGAAGGGGGCGCACAAAAGGACAAAGCGCACCTGCTCCTGACATTTTGGTAAATTTGCAAGACACAAATAGGCCCCGTAGGAATGGGCAACAAGCACCACCGATTTGGGTGGACTGTTGCGGACTTCTTGGATCCAATGGTCATCGTAGAGAGAAGGGGTCAGGAACGTGATTCCTGGAAGCTGACGTTGAAGAGGGAGCCAGTCGCTTGGGGAACCTGGGTTGCCGTGGAGTGCGATGACTTTCGTTGAAGACATTCTAGATTTTCACTCCTTGGCGTCGTAATCTGACAAATTCAAAGACTGAGGGATTTTTTCGGTAAAGAGTCAACGGTGAGGCTTTGTTTTCCTTTCCCACGACCTGATGAGCTGCGGAAATTTCGAAAGAACTTCGCTCAGAGTTTGTAATTCGAGGTTTGTGCTCAATTTAAGACTCTCCATGTAGTTGAGGTAGGTCGCCTGGCGAGGGCCCTCCTTTTCACTGACAATTTGGCTTCGTAAAATCTTCCCATCGTCTAACTGCGGTGTCATCTGATGAATTGAAAAGCCGGACTGTTGATGATCGAGTCGTGCCCAAAGGTCACACATCAGTCCCCGCTGATCTGGCAATAGGCCATGGTGAATATTTATACAACCGAGCTTGGGAATCTTGAGCAGAGCTGATTTAAAAAAAACTCGGGTCCGCGCATTAACAATGAGATCCGGCTGTTCTTGCTCCAAGAACCGTAAGACTTCGCCGGCGTGGATATTTGATACAACCAGGGCCTGCTTCCCAGATGTAACATAAGATTTAATCCGTTCCTGGATTCGGGGCTTAAGGGAGTTTTTCATAATATTCCAACCAAGCCTGGGCGCCAGACCGGAGAAAAACAATAAAACCCCTTTAAAAAAAAAGGCAAAAGTTCGATTTTCAACCATAACCAATCCCGCCACGTCGGGGTGCTTCGCTAAGGGCAGAATCAGCCCATTATAGTTTTCCGGGGCAAAGGTCAGAGTCGAGGTGACAATCCAAGTTTTCATAGGAAAATTTGACAGTGCCAGTCCTGAGTGTGTCAATCCCATATCTTCTATTTGCGTCCTGGCTGAGCTTGACTCGTTGCGGTTCGTTCGTTATTCGTTCCATCATCTAAGGGGAGATAAAATTATGTCGGAGTTCAATCCCAGGGACAATGTTTTGAGATCAAGGTGAGGGTCTAACTGTCGCAGACCTGGTGAGAGGCGCTCGCGCAGCAGGGGGTGACTCAAGTTCTCAAAAGCCATTGCAGTTTCGACTATGTCCTCAGGCCAAGGAAAAAATGTTGAGTTCCCGCAGTTATATCGAACGAAGACTGTCGGCAGGCGAAGTTATCTACGGAGTCAATACGGGATTTGGGGCCTTTAGCGCGATCCGAATTTCTGATCAAGAAATTGAGGAGCTGCAAAGAAATTTAATTCGCTCCCATTCCGCAGGTATTGGTGAGCCTTTCACCCCTGAACAAACGCGAGCCATGATGATTTTACGAGCCAATGCCTTAGCTCGTGGTCATAGTGGAGTTCGACCTCTTGTGGTTGAAAAAATTTTGGAATTTCTACATGCCAACATTATTCCCGTGCTTCCTTGCCGTGGGAGTGTGGGGGCTAGCGGCGATTTAGCGCCATTATCCCATTTAGCTTTATCGCTGATAGGAGAGGGCGAAGCTTGGTCTGCAGAGGGCAGGGTGGTCGAGGTTTCTGACTTGTTGATGAAGAATAAAATCAAGTCCCTTGAGCTTCAAGCCAAAGAAGGATTGTCTTTGATCAATGGCTGTCAGGTCATGACGGCGGTCGGAATGATGGCGATCTATGAGGCTCGAAATCTCCTCAAGCATGCAGATATTTCCGGTGCCATTTCTCTTGAGGCTCTCCGTGGTTCGAGGAAGGCTTTTGATCCCTTGATTGCAGCCACTCGGCCTCATCTCGGTGAGGCAAAAACTGCACGAAATTTGTTAAAAATACTTTCCGGCACGTCCTCGATTGCTGAGTCTCATAAGAATTGTCAGAGAGTTCAGGATGCCTACAGTGTTCGCTGTATGCCAGCCGTGCACGGGGCCACAAAAGATGGTCTTAGGTATATTTGGCAAGTTCTAGAAACTGAGGCCAATTCGAGTACGGACAATCCCTTGGTCTTTCCAAACGAAGATAAAATCCTTTCTTGTGGGAACTTTCATGGAATGCCAGTCGCTTTCGCGATGGATTTTGCAGGAATTATTTTTTCGAGTTTGGCAAGTATCTCTGAAGCCAGAATATCAAAATTGATTAATCCAGCGATGAGTGATCTTCCAGCTTTTCTGACTCCTCATGGGGGTCTTCATTCAGGACATATGATTGTACAGGTAGCAGCCGCCTCATTGGTGAGCGAAAACAAAGTCCTCGCTCACCCAGCTTGTGTGGATAGTATACCGACCTCGGCAGACAAAGAAGATCATGTGAGCATGGGAACGATTTCGGCAAGAAAGTTTCAAAAAATTTTAGAAAACGCCAAAGATGTTATCTCGCTAGAACTCCTGTCTGCCAGTCAGGGAATTGATCTGCTGAGGCCACTTTCTCCGGCCCCGGCAGTTGCGGCGGCACAGGCAGAAATTCGCAAGGTAGTTCCCTTTGCTGAGAAAGATCGTATTTTTTCTTACGATGCGAGAAAAATCCGAACCCTCGTCGAATCTGAAAAAATTTTAGCTGTCGTTGAAAATCAAACAGGAGATCTCGAATGGTAAGAACTGTGCGGGCCCCCACCGGAACATCCTTGCATTGCAAGGGTTGGCTACAAGAAGCTGTTTATCGAATGTTGCAAAATAATTTGGACCCCGCTGTAGCCGAACACCCAGAGAATCTCATTGTGTACGGGGGGATCGGGAAGGCTGCGAGAAATTGGGAGTGTCTTGATAAAATCTTGCAGGCCTTGCGAAACTTAGAAGACGACGAAACCTTGCTCATTCAGTCAGGTAAACCAATTGGAATAATCAAAACTCAGACGGACGCGCCGCGAGTTTTGATTGCCAATTCTAACTTGGTTCCTAAGTGGGCGACTTGGGAACATTTTCATGAGCTCGATAAAAAAGGCTTAATGATGTATGGTCAAATGACGGCGGGCTCATGGATATATATTGGCACTCAAGGTATTGTGCAAGGGACCTATGAGACCTTTGTTGAAGCGGGACGACAACATTTCGGGGGTGATCTCAAGGGTCGAGTAATTTTGACCGCAGGCCTTGGTGGTATGGGTGGAGCGCAGCCCTTGGCTGGGGTTTTTGCTGGGGCCGTTGTGCTTGCGGTGGAAGTCGATCCTTCGCGAATTGAACGTCGACTTGAATCTAAATATGTGGATGAAGTTGCAATAGACGTCAATGATGCCATTTCCAGAGTACGGAAATATCAGAAAACCGGGGAGGCTAAATCGATCGCTCTGTGCGGTAACATGGCCAAGGTCATTCATGAGCTCTTGGCGTTGAAATTCATTCCAGATTTGTTAACAGATCAGACCTCGGCCCATGATCCCTTGGTAGGATATATTCCTGAAGAGTTGTCATTAGGGGCCGCGGCAGAGCTTCGTGGGAAAGATGAAAAGAAATATCTTGAGCTAGCCTATCAGAGTATTGCGAAACACGTGCGGGGCATGCTTGAAATGCAAAAGCTTGGGGCCATCACTTTCGATTATGGCAATAATATTCGCGCCCGGGCTTTTGATGCTGGCGTAAAAAATGCCTTTGATTTTCCAGGGTTTGTGCCCGCGTATATTCGCCCCTTGTTTTGCCGAGGCAGTGGTCCTTTCCGGTGGGTCGCGCTGTCCGGGGATCCTGAAGATATTCGAGCGACTGATCAGGCGCTGAAGGAGCTTTTTCCACACAAAAAAAATCTAATCAAATGGCTCGAGATGGCCAGTGCGCGGATTGCCTATCAGGGGCTGCCCGCCCGAATTTGTTGGTTAGAATATGGTGAACGAGCCAAGGCTGGGCTGTTGTTTAATCAGATGGTCGCCGACGGAAGAGTGAAGGCGCCTTTGGTGATTGGCCGTGATCATTTGGATTGCGGTTCAGTCGCAAGTCCAAATCGCGAAACAGAAGCCATGAAAGACGGCTCGGATGCGGTGAGCGATTGGCCTCTCTTGAATGCCATGACAAATGTGGCCTGTGGAGCAACGTGGGTCAGCTTTCATCATGGTGGTGGTGTTGGAATGGGCTATTCACAGCATGCAGGTCAAGTGATTGTTGCAGATGGAACACCTGCCGCAGCAAAACGACTGGAGCGGGTTCTCACTGCCGACCCTGCTCTTGGGGTGCTTCGCCATCTTGATGCGGGTTACGAAGAAGCTCAGACCACGGCCAGAGAACGTGGCGTGCATAGTTTGTGGCTCGAGAGCAAAAAGTAGAAATTTCGTTGAAAAAAATAACTGGCCACCGAATGGTGGCCAGTTATAGTAAAAGAAAATCCTCTAGCCGTGATTTAACTCAAGTGATTTAATTCAAAACTATCGGTAGCTTCGTTGACATCCAGAGATACTGCAACGCCCGTGTTCAAGTAGGCACAAGTGCATGGCATTGTCTGCAGCTTCAGATTGGCTACGTCCATAGCCTTCGTGGCCACCATAGTGCTCTTCATGTCCGCGATCGTTCGCTCGGCAGACCCAAGACTCATCACGATAAGGTGGAGGGTATGGTGGATTGTAGGGAGGCGGAGGTCGCGGCGGATTGTAAGGTGGCGGTCGTGGTGGGTTGTAGGGAGGTGGAGGACGAGGTGGGGTTGTAGGTGGCGGTCGTGGTGGATTATAGGGAGGCGGGTAGGGAGGTGGAGGTCGATGGTGTCCTGGCGGGCGATATCGATCTGAATACGGCGGTGGGTATGGGGCGTACTCGTTTTCAACAATGCCACAGGTTGCAAAAGGATTTCTCCTTGCTGATGTAATTGATCTAAATAGTACTCACATTGCGCAAGGGCTTCTTCGCACGATCTTTCCTGAAAAGATTCGATTAAAGACCCATCTTGAGTTTGCAGTTCGGCCACACAGGCTTCTCCAAATCGACTGACGTCAAAATTAATGCTTCCACTTCTGCTAGAGCAGAATAAGAAAACAAAGTTGCGAGAACTAAAATTAGCGGTTTCATATTGACCCCCTTTAAAGTCAAGGTGGGCTAAAGCAAAAGGTGTTCCAAGCAAAAAGCAAAGAAAGCAGTGCTGCAATGACCCCACCGATAGGTCTCCTTGCAAAATATTTTGGGGCTAAGTATAAAAACACTATGACACAAACAAATCAGACGGGTGAGATTTTCGAAATTCCATATAAGATTCGCGAAGGGCATCTTGACACCTTCGGACATGTGAACAATGCAGCCTACTTGACAATACTTGAGGAGGCTCGATGGGATCTTGTTACGCCAAGAGGCTTTGGCCTTGACGATGTGATGAAGCGTGGGTTAGGTCCCATTATTTTGGAAATCAAGATTCTTTTTTTGCAGGAACTCAAGGCTCGAGATCAGGTCGTGATAAAAACCTGGTGCACTGGCTATCAAGGCAGAATTGGAACTTTAGAGCAAGCCATAGTCAAAGAGGGAAGTGACAAAGAAGTGTGTCACGCGCATTTTAAATTTGGATTGTTTGATCTAAAAGCGCGTAAAATCATCCTACCAACCCCGGATTGGCTCGCCGCGATTGGTATGTAGTAATCTATGTCCTAAATTTCTATCGGCACAATAATCTGATCTGCAGTTCCATCAATTGAGTAATTGATCATGATTGACCAACTTCCTGGCATGACAAACCACGCATTTGTGACCACAAACTTTCCATCACTAATTTTTTCTAGTTTGGTTGGGGCAGAACCATGTCCCATGCTTGGCATCCATAGAACAACGGAGGTCAGTGTGATTTTTGCTGCGAGTTCCGGTGCAACAGTAAAATGCACCATAAACTTGCCTTCACTCGATGGATTAAGTTGCTGAGGGATGCCCAAATGTAAGCAAAGCTCTTGAGCTTTTGCAGAGCAGAACTGGCCCGTGTGCTCGTGTCCATCGCCGCCGGGTGGTACGACAGTGCCGCCACTATGGTCACCATGAGAGCCGTTATGGCCACCATGAGCGCCCCCATGACCACCGCCACAAGCTAGGGCTAAGATCGAAAAGCCTGTAAATAAAATAAAAGTCAGTAAGGCAAGAGCATTTTTCATAGAAACTCCCAGTGTAATGAGGTTGATCATTGTTAGCACCTGGTACGAAGCCATTCACCAAAAAAAGAAATTATTTGTTCAATCGGAGCGGTGTTTCTTGTGCCGGGAAATTGCGGAACCTGACGCTAGCGTTGCCAATGATGTTGGAGTTGGATGGCAAGGGCTCTTCCAAGGCTGGTGTTCAGAGGATCGCCAAAAAGTGTTTGATCGCTGTAGCTGAGTGTTCCCGTCCAGTCATCGTTTGGAATATAACTCGCAGAGAGTGCGCCTGTGGCGTACCGTTCTTGAGTTCCTGGGGATACACCGAAAGAGTTTTCAAAAACCGTCGGATCCTCGTGAGTCCACGTCAAAGAGGAGCCGAGGCGAAAGTTCTGGAGGTTGTAGCCCACACCGACTCCAAAATTTCCCCCAAAACCGGGCTTGAGGGTTCCAGATATTTGGGAATTATTCACCTGCTTCTCAAAGGCACGGTGAAGCTCAAGTGATGAAAAGACATCCCAGCGACTCCATGTTTTCGTGATGAGAGTGCCAGCTCCGAGCGCCCAGAGGCCATTTCCTCGACTATCAAGTCCGCCGATTTCAGAATCCATTTTAGACTTTCCAGTGGGGAGCGTGAGCTGCAAATACCCTAAAACCTTTGGGCGATAGAAATTGTAATTCCAATCTGGAAGAATTTCATATCCAACCATGCCTGCAATATCACCGAGACCTGAATAAGATTGTCCATATTGAGACCGACTAAAGAAAGGCAGTGCGAGGCCAGTTTGCCATCGATCCCAAAATATATGAGAAAGTTCCAACTTAAGTGATTTTATTTGTTGATGTTCATTGGAGACCCGCCAAATTCCTTTTGAATCGACGTTATCAACGACAACCTCGGTCATCGAATAGCTACTCGCAAATAGGGCTTTATCATCACCGGCAATGAGGGATGGACCGGAAGCGCTTCCCCCGCCTCCACCGCAGCAAGCTGCTCCTAAGGCAATTTCAGTGAAGGCAGAAATCATCACCCAAACAAGTAATGTCCTAGAGAGTAATTGGAACAATCGCTTCCTCTTGTCTGTGCACGCCATTTAGCATTTGAAATCTCAGATCCCACTCACCGGGCATAAAAAAATTAAATTCTTAGCTCGAAAAGTAAATTGATCCAAGGCTTCAATCGAAGTTGGGCTTGAGCCATGACCCATGCCAGGCATCCAGAGCACAAGCTCGGGTTTCAGGTTGGGATCCTTTTCAAGTGGTGTGTCGTAGGCATTGAGTCGATATATCTTGAAAATGAGACTGGCATCAGACTCTCCGACCTTAGGTGAAACTTCCCAAGACCATTTGAGGCAATACCCCGGCGATGGCGATTGAGTCGACACGAATGAAATCGGACAAAGTGTATCAGCTTTGCGCTGAGGGTCTTCGGATCCGCCAGGAGAATCACCCTGGACATAAATGGGACGAGCACAACTGAACAAAAGGGCGCAAATAAAAAGGCTCCGGACCAATAATGCAAAACCCCTACCTTTTCTTGACCAGTCCTTACCAAACATTTTTATCGCCTCGTGAAATTGCACAACCCAAAGTGCGCCCTTCGGGGTCGTCACCGGGCGCTTATGATCTATATCATCAAGGGCTTCTCGAAGAAACTTTCGGTCCGCTTTGGAAAACGTATGGCTGTTAGAAACGCCACCTTGATAGAGGATATCACCATTTGCCTTGAGAACGAAGGCATGGGGAGTCTTTAAGGCATGAAAGCGATCTGCAAGTTGGAGATTTTGGTCTTGAATGACAGGAAAGGGCAAGCTCACTCTTTCAAAATAAGTTTTGGAAGTCGAAAGTTCTTCATCGATATTTGAATGAACGGCGCCAAAAGCAAAGTCAGGATAATCTTTAGAGAGGGCCTTCATTTCATTAATGTGGCTGTCAGAGCAGGGGCATTTTGCTGACAGAAAGACCAGCACCAATCCTTTGTGTTTCTCAACAGAGAGCGAAATCGGTGAGGCCTTGAGTATATCGACTCCCTTCACTTCGCTAGGTGAAGGAATGGCCAAGGTTTGAAATGAGAAGGTGAAAACACTGACGAGGACAAAATAAAAAATCGAAGCTTTCATAGAGCTTCATTGTTATAGATTTTGGTGAAAAGGGGCAATCAGATTGCTGTTCAAGCAGCAAATGATATTGAATGTCAAACTTCAGGGCAGATCGAATCGTCAAATTTGGGGGGCGGAATTGAGAAAAGAAAAAAGCGACTAGGCCCAGGGGGGGGAAGGCCTAGCCGCTATGGGGGGGTGACTTTCCTTATTGCAAGGGTGCGACCAATGCCCCGAACTCTCAGGACCTCGTCAGTTGGTTATGGGTGGATAGAAGACTGCAAATCTGATAGACAGGGTACAAAATGCGGCCCTCGTTTTTTGGGTCATTTTTTAGAAGGGCGTTAAATTCGATTTGAGTCACCCATAGATTTAGAAACTGATGTCCTTGAGTGTCCCTGAGGGGACAACTCAAGCCAGGTCTATGCTTTTGAATTGATTAGATTGAAAGCTAGGGGTTTATCTTAAGAAAATGGGGCCAAACTGGTTGACAATATACAAGGCCTTATGTTTTTTTATTTTTTTTTTTTTTTTTTTGCTTAATTTTTTTTTTTATATTTTTTTTTTAGCAGCAAGTCCAGTTGCCCCTGCAAATTCTCAGGCTTTTTGTCGTGCACCAACTTCGTCGGGTCAGTCTTCTGATATCGCTGCGAAGTTTAGCACAGCGTTGGTTCAACAAATAATGGGTCAAAGCGCTTCTTGTGGAGTTTTTCATGCAGTCGGTCTCGATGTCGCTCTTTGTCGGCTCGATTGTGAACCTCATATGTGCTTTGCGGGAAGGTTCCCTCCACATGCTTTCGATAACTTGATTTGGCATCAGAATAAATATTTTCAGGCGGCCGCGAAAGTCTGTTTTTAAGACATCGAAAAACCTCACCCATCACCGAGTCACGCTCGTCTTTTCGTGGTCCATACTTCATCACCGAGAACCTTGCAAGTCTGCCTTTTGCAGGCATTTCAGCCATTTGGAGCGCTAGTATTTGATAATCTTCATTCACCGCGACAGCAATTGAAAGGGGCTTGCATTTTGTGTGGTGAATTGTCTCCATTTCATCAAAGTAGATCTTTCTGGCTGAAAAAATGAGTCTCTCTCTGGTCACTTTTGCCTGCTTGATCAGCCAAAGAAACTTTTTATAGGTGTTTTTGTAAGTCATATTGAGAATTCTCGCCGAAGCCCTGATGGAATTACCTTCAGTGAGGAGCTGTTGGAGAGGTTTATTGAGATCCAACTTGTTGTGACGAAAATATGGCTTGAAGGACCTAAAGGAAAACGTGAAGTGTCAATGTTTAAATTCAAAACGCCTGATATATTGGTTCAGACGACGAACCTTAAAGAAGCCTTTTTTTAATAAAGGTGCCACCAACAGATTGATGAAAAGGGCAGTCGGTATTGGAACAGTGCAAAGGACGAAAACTCATTTGGCAGGCCATTCCTGCAACGGCCAAGCCTTCTTAGTTTAGATTCAGAGTGAACCTTAGTCAGATGGGTGGCCGAATTCCAGACGAAAATCATAGACTCACGGTCTTGAGTTGTCCCCTCAGGGACACTCAAGGACATCAGTTTCATAGATTTAAGGGTAATTTGGAAGTTTATGTGGGCAGACCTTTCGTTTCATGGTGTTGCTGACTTTAATGACTCCTACAGATAGGACCCTCGTGCTTCTGAATTTGAAACAATTCTTGAAAGTCTCCCCAGAATGCGAAATTTCAGCCCCCAGCAGTGTAACGAAATTTATTGTGCGATGAACACAAGTTGAGTTGAGTAACACTTGGCCGAGTTCATGGTATGTCTCGAACACAGGCCTAAGAAAATCTCCCGATTTTGTTTGCTTATCGAGATCCAAACAGTTCAACCGCGACAACTAAAAATCTCTGTTGAGGATCTCTTCCACTTCTGTTTGAAGTCGAGTGCTCAGGTCCAGATTTTCAGTCAAGGGGTTTATAGCAAAGTAGACGTTGCGGTTTTGGCTTTCATAGACTAGTGCCAAAGGTTTAACCTTTTTAGTTAATCTCGCAAGTCGCTTTTTTTGGATCGCTAAAGGGATGACGGCTGTGAGTTGAACACCTGGAATCATCATTGTTAAATTAATGGCTCCTAAGCTTAGGCCTTCACTTCGGTCATAGAATTTGTCTACTGACTCCAAATCTGCTAGAATGTCCTGTCTTTCGGGCGCAACGTGCGCGAGATAAGCATCCATCTTTTCTCTCGGAATTGGTCCGAATATTTTGCAGGTTTTCCACATAAAAAGAGGCTCTTTGCAAAATTCTAAGATATAAACTAGCTCAACTTGATTGCCGAGGGTATCCGTCGATTGCCTTGTTTCGATCTTGAAGGTTGCATATTTTTCCAAATTTTTTGGGTGAATGATCATATCTGATGACTTCGGATATACAAAATGAACCTCACTTTGAGCGGTCACAGAGATCAACAAAGTAAAACAGGTAATGATTTTGTAGAGCGTTTGCATAGATACATCCCGAAAGGTAGAAAGCCTGTGGAATTGATTTTCCAGTTTATCAGGTCGCAACTTAGTCAATGTGCCCTGTATGCGAAAGCAATGCCGTTCATGAGGCATGATTTAATTTTGTTTGACGAGAGTTGAGTGTCTAGAGGATGTCAATTGAGACACGAATTGTTGCTGCCCAAAAGTTCGACAAAAGGTCGACGATCTAAAGTTCGACGATCTAACGGGCCCTTTTCATGTGACAGGAGCCAACGCTTTCTCTCGATTCCGCCAGCATATCCGCCCAAAGTTCCATCGCTTCCAATGACCCGATGGCAGGGAATTATGATAGCAATCGGATTTCGACTATTGGCGGTTCCAACCGCTCGAGACGCGCTTGGGCAGTCTATCGCAAAAGCAATGTTTTTATAACTACGAGTCTCTCCGACAGATATATTTTGAAGGGCAGTCCATACTTTTTCTGAAATGGTGTTCCTCCTGGGTCCACTTTTATGTCAACAAGGGCGTTGAGATCGCCTTCAAAATAAAGAGATTATTTGTTTTTTGATTTGTGTGGAATTGACTTTGGTGTGACGAAGATTTGGAAATCTTCGTTGGAGCTTTCTTTCTGTTTCTTCACCATGATCGGCGAAATCCAATGAGTAGACTGTATCACTGTGAGTGAGAAGAACCATTTTGCCAAGAGGCGTGTGAATAATTTCTTTTTGGAGTATCATTGGGAAATTATTTGCATGTGATTGCCATATGATTGGAAAATTTCCAAATCAAACATACAGGGAATCGATTTGTTTCTTGAATTTCTTGTCCAAAAGCCTCCGTTTGATTTTTAAAGATTGAGTCAATTCACCACCTTCGACGGTGAATTCTTGAGGAAGAATTGTGAATTTCTTAATGGACTCATAGCTAGCGAGTTTAGAGTTGGTTTCTGCGACGGCCCTTCTTGCGAGATCTGTCACCTCTGATTGGTTAATCAAGTCTGTCCACTCGGAAAAAGGCCAACTTTTTTCTTTGGCCAGCTTGAATAAATAAGCTTTGTCTAAAGCTAACAGGGCAACAACAAATTTCTTTTGATCCCCATGGATTAAAGCGTGTCCTATCAATGGATTTAGTTTCAGGAGTCCTTCGATTTTTTGAGGAGCAATATATTTTCCACCAGCGGTTTTAATCAGATCCTTTTTGCGATCGGTCAGTCGCAGATCGCCAGTTTCAAGAATTTCGCCAATATCTCCGGTTTTGAGCCATCCGTCTTGAGGGTCGCCGAGAAAGGCTTCACGAGTGGCGACTTCATCTTTGTAGTACCCTAACATCACTTTCTGACTTTTAACTAAAACCTCTCCATCAGATGCAATTTTAAGTTGAACATCGCCAATGGGTCTGCCGACAGAACCAAAGCGGTAATTAAATGGAGTATTCACGCAAATAGCCGCAGTGGTTTCGGTGAGTCCGTAACCCTCAAGAATCAAAATACCGGCGGCGTGGAAAAAAAGTGAAATTTCTTGATTCAGAGGAGCTCCGCCACTCACAGAAAAACGCAAGCGACCGCCAAAGGCATTAACGATTTTAACAAAGACTAGTTTCTTGGCAAGTTCATACTCAAGAACCAAAGGCAGAGAAAGGTTTTGTCGATGAATTTTCTTATCGCTGACCTTTTTGCCAATATCAAGAGCCCAGGCGAAAAGCTTACGTCGCACTAAATCCCCTTCGAGTTGGGCCCAAATAGACGTGTAGATTTTTTCGAAAATTCTTGGAACTGCCATCATAAAAGTGGGGCGTATTTCCAAAAGATTATGGCGAATTCGCTCAAGGCTTTCGGCATAACCCATTGTGTAACCAATCCAGACATGGGCCCAAATCTCAATTCTGCCCAGAATATGAGCAAATGGCAGAAAGGTGAGGGACGTGTCGTCAGGACAAGCCCCGCACATAAGGAAGGCCTCAGTGATTTCGGACATGATCTGTTCATGGGACAGCATTGCGGCTTTTGGGACTCCGGTTGTGCCTGAAGTGTAGATAAGAGATACAAGGTCCCGGGTTTTTTCTGCCTCTATGGACTCTAAAGATTTTCGTATTTTTGGGAAATTGTATTCTAATTGAGTGGCGCCCTGTTCTTGAAATTGCCGCCAGCTCTGGCCTCTGGCTTCGGTGAGGGGTTCTGAATCAATAACAATGACACGACGAACTTTTGGGCATTTTGCTTCGAGTTTTTTCCAGATTCGAAAGTGCTGTTGAGTTTCTAGGAATAGTATCGAAACCTCTGAATGGTTTAAAACATATTCAATTTCATCCGGAGTGTTGTTGGGATATATTGGAACAGACACTCCCTGAAGACTGATGACTGCAAGGTCTAAAATTGCCCATTCGACCCGAGTGGCGGAGCATATGGCGACTTTTTCGCCCGGTTTGACCTGCGCTTCAAGCAAACCAGAGGCCGCCTTAAAAATTTCATTCTGATATTGGGACCAAGTCCATTCCTTCCAAACTCCATTGAGAGCAAATCTCACGGCGGGTTGAAGCGGTGATCGTTGGTGCATATTTAGAAGACTAGGTGCGAGGGTGTTTTGTTTTAAACTTTGGTTCATATGTGAAAATCTTAATGCCATGACCCGAATCCAGTCAAAACTTACTTAAGACGATTCCCTGGACTACCGAGGCCCATTTCTTCCCGCCAGGAGTATTTGCTACTGCCGGGCACCCTGACTAGTCAAAACAAGATGTATGCTCGCTCGCTCATTTTCGCGAACCATAACAGTTTTTTCTGCAGCCACCTTGCCGTACGGATTGTAAACTCTGATTCTGACGGGGACATTGGCTGGAACTTTATATTGATCCAGAGGTAAGCGATCATTGATTCGCTGCCCGTTAATTTCAACGATGGGTTCAGCCCCCCCATTGATAACATCCAAATTCAGAAACCCAGATCGACCTTGAAGGAGAGTCACATTGATTGAGTAGCCATCTCTTGAGGGAGTGAAATCTGATTCATGACTATAGTAGCCGACTTTATCTAAGCGTAAAGAGAATTTCTTTCCAGCAGTCAAGCTAAGTCGGGCCGGGGTGGTCTCTGAGGTCTCTCTTCCGTCAATAGCAATTCTTGCATTAGGTGGATCTGATTTAATGGTCACAGAATAGAGGTTTGAGGCCGGTGGCTGAGGTTTTTGCGGAATTGGTTTAATTGTGGGTGGAGGTGTTGGTGGCAGATGTGGACTCCTGGAGGGTTCTATGATGGGGTTTGTAGGATCACTAGGCGTTGGTCTACTGCCAGGAGACCGTATGAACAGATATCCGCTGGTCAAAACAAGACCCGCAATGAGGGCAACTCCAATCCATGACGAGGACTTGCTCGAGCTTGAGTAAGACTTTCGGGACTGAGTTCCTTTTCTTGGGAAGCCCTTGATGCCAGACATGCTGTAGGAACCAGTGCGTGGATTTGTATATGAATCAAAGCCGCTTTGTCCGAAGGGAGATGATGCTGTTGCTTTACCACCTTCGCCACGAAGATCCTGAAGGTCTACAACAAAGTTAGTGTTATTTTGGGCATCATCTGAATTCTGTCCGGGGCCGCGTTTGGCAGTTTTTGAAAAGAAACCCTCCGGATTCTCGGGTGCCTTGAGGACAATGTTAGAGTCCTGGTGGGGGTATTCCGAATCCTCATTGGCAATAAGTGTCATAGTTTGGGTGATTGACGACCGTTCCTCAACATTGGCTCGAATTTTTGCATAGTCGACTAGCTTTCTCTTGGACTCTGCGTAGACATCCGAAAAGTTGTTTTTCACAAAAATTGAAAAATCATGAGGTGAAAAATCAGGATATTCCATATTTAAAAACCGATTGAGATCCTTATGCATCTGGGCGGCGGTCTGATATCGCATCGTCTTGTCTTTTGCCAAAGCCTTGTTTGCGATTTTTTCTAGTTCCGGTGGAATGGAGGGGTTAACTTTTCGGATCGATGGGATGTTGCATTCTTTGATTTTTCGAAGAATTGCGGCCTCGCTATTTGCAGTGAATAGGCGATCCGAGGTTAGAAGTTCCCAAAGCACGATTACAAGGGAAAAGACATCGGTTCTGAGATCAATGGGCAGACCCTCTGACTGTTCTGGGCTCATATAACCGAATTTGCCCTTAAGAGTTCCAGCTTTTGTCGCCTCCATTTGGGTCTCAGCTTTCGCAATTCCAAAATCGATGACTTTAACTTCTCCTTCAAAGCTCACCATGATATTTTGCGGACTCATGTCTCGATGGGTGATGTTAAGGGGTTTTCCAGTGGACCCCTCAAGGCAACGGTGCGCATGGTCAAGACCTGCAGCGACCTCTTTGACCATATAAACAACTTGCTCGGTGGTAAATGAGACTGAGCGTTTTTTGAATTCGTTTATGATTTGTCGTAGATTTCGACCTTCGACATATTCCATAACTAAATAGAATTGATTTTGTTCAATACCAAAATCGTAAATTGAGACGACGTTGCCGTGGTTGAGATTGACCGCAATCTTAGCCTCTTCTTTAAACATATCTATAAAGTCGGGATTGTCAGAATACTGGGGAAGAATTCGCTTAATTGCCAAAAATTTACTCACACCATTGGCGCCATTTGATTTCGCCAAGAAAACCTCTGCCATCCCGCCGCTGGCAAGTTTTTCAAGTAAAATGTATTTGCCAAACTGTTCAAACGGATGTGACATCAATATGAGTCCCCAATCACAATCCTTATCGGTCAGAGGTAGGGATTCTTGAGTGAAATCAAAGGTGAGATGACGATGAGATGGTTTGGAATTACAGGGGGTCTAGGTTGTGGCAAGACGACGGTCGCAAAGATGTTGGTCCAGAGAGGCTTTCCCGTCCTAGATGCAGATAAGATTTCTCAAGAGGTCGTGGAGCGAGGGAGTCCAGGTCTTCATCAAATTGTCAAAGAATTTGGCGCTGAGGTTTTGGATTCTGAGGGTGAACTTAATCGTCTCAAAATGGCACAGATTGTTTTTAAGGATTCAGAATGGTTAAAGAAACTTGAATCCATCATTCACCCCCTGGTGCAGCAAGCTGTTAACGAGAAGCGCAGATGGTTGGAAGCTCAAGGGACTGAGATTGCTTTTTATGATGTTCCATTGCTTTTTGAAAAGAATCTCGAGAAGCAATTTGATGGGGTTGTGGTCGTTACCTGCTCGGAAGAGCAGCAAATCGAACGGATTAGGGCTAGAAGTCATTGGGGCAAATCTGAAATTCAAGAACGACTCAACGCCCAGCTCCCCCTGCGCGAAAAAGTAAAAAGGGCGACCTTCGTGCTAAAAAATGATTCGGATTTGACGTCTCTTGAAAAACAATTGGAAATCTTACTCGTAGAATTAAGAGAACACTCCATTTTGGACGGGCCCTAAGGCTAGTACCTAAAGGTATGTCCAAAGCGGAGATCTCCAGCGATTCCGGTTTGTCCCCAACTTAGGGCGGCTTCGAAATAGAGCCGTTCGTGAGTTTTCCAGAAATCAGCTAAGCCAATAGCACTGCGAATTTTGAAATGGCGAATATTAACAAATCCCGCAATGAGATCCGATGAGTCAATATGATTGAAGAGTCCAACTTTCAAATAAGGTTTTTGTGAGTCTTCGTCATCCAAAAACCATTTTCCTGAATATCCAAGGTTGATCAGTCGATCAAACTGAATATTTAGTTCGATGTCAGTCTTTCGAATTTGATCGAGAAATAAGATGACTCCAAGAGTTGGACTCTGGCTGGCTGTCTCGGCGCTGACCGTCTGGCCACTCAAAAATCCAACATGAACACCAGCCATTGGCGGGGCATAAACAATTCTTGTATTTTGAAAGTTTCCTTGTGGAGGTAATTCAGCCCCCATTGATTTTCCCAGACTGAGGGACTCAATCTTCAACTGTTGATCTGAAGAAACCGGTGTGGGCTTCTGGCTTTCGAGGAGCTTGTCTTTGGGAGAGGTCTGGGGAAGGGGTGGCGCCTTCAAAGAGGGTGCAGAGCGACCGACACTGGGAATTGATAAAACAATAACCTGTGCAAAAAGGCAGACTAAAATCCAATAATTGCGGGAAATCAAATCAGGCATACTCAAAAGTCTATTTTATTTCTACAATTCTTGTGAAGTTGTTTGGAGATTTTCTATGCAAAATTGTTGGAAGGTCCTGTTGTTAGTCAGTGTCCTCTTTCTGTCGGCATCCGTTTGGGCTGACTCTGGGGTCTCAAATACTATTCATCACCAGTATGTTTCGCCGCGAGCGCTGGGAATGGGGAATGCCTTTGTTGCGGTCGCGAATGACTACAACGCCCTTTTTTATAACCCGGCAGGTTTGGCTCGGCTCGAAAATGGCGAGGTCAACCTGTCTATGGATTTTGGCGCGACGGATTCGTTCTCGGCCTTTGCCAAGGATGTTTCAAATGCGGCCAAGACCACAGGACAGAGGCAGAGAAGCAAACCGCGGTGGCTGCCGCTGTTCAGAAAGTTTACGGGAAGACCTTTGGCTTTAATGCCGGCCTTTTCAACGCCGTTTGGGCCAGACCTCATTGGGGGGTCGGTTTCCAGCCAGCCCAGTTTTCAAGTGAAATGGCCGTGCACAACGGCGTCGGGCCAGTCTTAAATACGACAATCTATATGGATTCGATTTTGACCCTGGGTTATGGCGATCATGTGAGAGGCAATGATTTTGGTGGAAAGCTTGAGTGGGGGATAGCCGGAAAATTTGTCAATCGAGGATACTTTAGTAAAGGCCTAACGATCATTGAACTCGCCGCAGATCCCAATCTGCTCAAAACCTCTGATCTGCAGGAGGGTTATACGGTGGATGCCGATGTTGGCTTGCTATGGCGCCCCTATGTGCCAGAAACTGGATTTTGGTCGATCTTTCAGTTGACGAGACCAACGTTTGGTTTCGTCGCGCGCAACGTCGGCGAGATCGGATTCAATCAATCTTTAAAGGCTATCAACAAAACAAAGACAGAGGCCCCAGAAAAGCTTTATCGAGTTTTCGATTTTGGATA
>JADJOV010000008.1 GCA_016713585.1 Bdellovibrionales bacterium
GATATTTCAACTTTTCAAAAAACTCAATCAGTACGCTCAGACTGTCGATATCGTCTTTACTGTCGACGTGACTGGATCGATGGCACCAACGATCGAGGCTGCCAAGCTGAGTTTAATTGATTTCATTTATAAATCGCGAGGTGCCGGCTATCACTCCAGAATGTGCCTTGTCACCTTTGGTGACTTCACAATCAAAAAATGTAACAAATTCTATGATAACAATCCCAAGGATCCCAGCACCTTGGTTCAAGTTCAAGAATTGATCTCTGAAATCACCAAACTCAAGGCCTTGACCGGAGCCGCTGACCCCGGCGGTCTTGATATGGAAGAAAATCCTCTTCAAGCTCTGATTGATGCTTCCCAGGCGCCTTGGGTCACTGGCGATCAACGCTTTGCAATTCTTATCACAGATACTGGCTTCCTATATTCGCCAACCCAGCAGGGCCACATTGGAGCGAGTGCTCCTTTTTGGAAAGACTTCAGGTCAGTCCTTCTTGCCTCTCAAATGAAGGTCTTCGCGGCGACCCCACCTTTGCCCGGCTACAATCAAAAATTCAAGAAACAACCTGGGCTGATTGAGCTGTCGCAGGGGGAATGGTTTGATTTCGCTGATCTTGTTTCGGGAAGAATTACCCTCGATTCAATCCTGAATCGAATTCTCATTCACGTGAATACAACCTATGTCACAAAGTATGTGGCTGAGGAGCAAGATGGACTGGATGCCACTTTACCCCTTCAAAGGAGGTTGATTGCAGCCACACTGAATAACAAAACTCTTGGTGAGATCATCGGGACCCAGGTTCAGTCGAATCTCCCTGAGGGAAGAAAAGAGTATTCAAAAATCTTTAAAATCTCAGATAAAAAAATAGCTCCTTCATCACTCAGGGTTTGGATCAATGAAATCTTGGTGCCTGTTTTTGAGCTTGTGCAAGACAATTTTATCGAATTTCCAAGGGCACCCCTCCCCGGCGCCAAAATCAAAATCACCTACGAATATCAAGAGGTCCAAGATTCTTTGCTGTTAGAACCATTTGAGATTGACGTCTCAACCTTGGATCAAACCTTCGAGGTCACCTTGAACTCCATTCTTGTCGATGCCAGCTACTACAGTCGACAGAAAATAGCGGAAAATAAAATATCCTTGCTCTTAACTGATCGAATATTCTCGAGTGATGATCCATTTAGAATCAAGTCCCTCAAAAAGTTAACTGTTCTTATTCGAATCAAACGTCTGGTTCCCACCGACAACTCACTCTGATTCTTTGATTTTTAGAGGCTGCGAAAAGTTCTTGTCACTTGCCACGTTGAGATGATTTTCGCGATTATGTCCCAGATCATAACTCGGATGGTTTTTTTTTCGTATACGTCTAAATATGAAAAAAAGAGCCTGGGCTGAGCCCTTCAAAATTAAGATGGTCGAGCTTCTAAAAACTACAACCCCTGCCGAACGAAAGGTCGCCCTCGAAGAGTCTGGTTACAATACATTTCTGCTTAAAAGTGACGACGTTTACATCGACCTTTTGACCGATAGCGGCACAAATGCCATGAGCGATTATCAGTGGGCGGGAATGATTGTGGGTGATGAAGCCTATGCTGGAAGTGCCAACTTCTATAATCTCGAACGAAATGTGCAGAAATATTATGGCTATAAGTACCTTGTTCCAACCCATCAAGGAAGGGGAGCTGAGCATCTACTTTCGCGAATCCTGATCAAACCCGGAGATATTGTTCCAGGAAATATGTACTTCACGACGACCCGTGCTCACCAAGAGCTCATGGGAGCGACCTTCGTCGATATTATCGTGGATGAAGCCCATGATTCGGAAAGCGACTTGCCGTTCAAGGGCAATATTGATCTGGGAAAACTCGAAGCGTTAATTGACAAGGTTGGCGCGAAACGAATTCCCTACGTCTGTGTCGCCGCAACCGTCAATATGGCAGGCGGTCAGCCAATCTCCATGGCCAATATCAAAATGGTGAGTGAACTTTGTCGTCACCATAAGATCAAGGTCATGCTTGATGCTACCCGAGCCATAGAGAACGCCTATTTCATAAAAACCAAAGAATCAGGCTTTGCAGAAAAATCAATTCATGAGATTTTGTTTGAGTTCTGCAGTTATTCAGATGGCTGTACGATGAGCGGAAAAAAAGACCTCCTAGTCAATATTGGTGGCTTTTTAGCTCTCAATGACTGGGAGATCTTCGAAGAAGCTCGAAATATGGTTGTCCTTTATGAGGGTCTTCATACCTACGGAGGACTTGCGGGCCGCGACATGGAGGCGATGTCTCGGGGTATGGAGGAGGCAGTTCAATTTGAACATATTCAGGCACGAATTGGACAAGTTGCCTATGTGGGGGAAAATCTCGAACGGCTTGGCATTCCAATTGTCAGACCCATCGGCGGCCATGCCATTTTCCTAGATGCTAGACGATTTCTGCCGCACCTTAAACAAACCGACTTTCCGGCCCAAGCTCTCGCCGCTTGGCTCTATCTCGAGGCGGGAATCAGAACAATGGAAAGGGGAATTGTCTCAGCTGGACGAAACAAGGACACTGGCGAGAATCACGCGCCCAAGTTGGAACTTGTCCGATTAACTTTTCCTCGCCGGGTCTATACTCAAGCGCACTGTGATGTCACGATCGAGGCGGTCGAAACTCTCTATCAGGACCGGAATTCTCTCAAAGGCCTTCGGATGATTTATGAACCAAAATACCTGCGCTTTTTCCAGGCTCGGTTTAAGCCATTGTAAAAAAATGCTTTTCTACACCCGTCGTCAAAATTACTTTGACACAGGTTTCGCTAGTTGCAGGCCGCTCAAAAAATGGGTTAGCCTGCATTCATTAAACCCTTGCTCTCGCCTTGGAGATAGCTTTGAAAAACACGGAACCACGCCCGCGAACCATTATTGAACCATTCAAAATAAAAATGGTTGAACCTTTGCCTTTTTTATCTCGCTCAGAGAGGCAACAGATCCTGGTTGAGGCCGGTTATAATTTGTTTTTGGTTGAAGCCAAATCAGTCACCTTTGACTTTTTGACCGACAGTGGAACCAGCGCAATGAGTGCCGCCCAGTGGGGCGCAATGATGATCGCCGATGAAAGCTATGCGGGTTCCCAGAGTTTTTCTAGGTTTCAGCAAACTGTGCGGGATCTGACAGGCTATGAATTTGTCCTTCCGACCCACCAGGGGCGTGCTGCCGAAAGATTATTATTTGGAGTGATTGTTAAACCGGGGATGAAGATTCCCTCGAATAATCACTTCGATACGACTCGGGCAAATATTGAACAGTCCGGAGCCGAAGCTATCGACCTTGTCATTGCCGAAGGTCGAGATCCAGCAAAACAACATTCATTTAAAGGAAATATGGATTTGGATCGCTTGGACGCTTTTTGCGCCAAATACCAGAGCGAGATTCCGTGCGGCATGCTGACTATCACAAACAATACTGGCGGTGGACAGCCAGTGTCCCTCGAAAATATTCGAGGGGTGGCCAAAATCTATAAGAAATATGGAATCCCTTTTATTTTAGATGCCTGTCGGTTTGCTGAAAATAGTTATTTGATAAAATTGCGAGAACAGAACCAGGGCTCCCGCACAGTCAAAGATATCGCCCAGGAGACTTTCTCCCTCGCCGATGGCTGTCTGATGAGTGGAAAGAAAGACGGGCTATCTAACATAGGCGGCTTTATTGCGCTTAAAGAAAGCCAATGGCTCCCCGCCCTCCGGGCCTCGCTGATACTCACCGAAGGCTTCCCAACCTATGGAGGATTAGCAGCAAGGGATTTGGAAGCTCTTTCTGTTGGCCTCCAGGAGGTACTTGAAGAACCCTACTTAGCCTACCGAATAGCGGTCTCTAGTTATATGGCGGCAGGCTTAAACGCGCTTGGCATTCCAACCATGCAGCCTGCGGGGGGACACGCGGTCTATATCGATGCCAAAGCATTTCTCACTCACCTTCCACCAGAGCATCTGCCAGGGCAAGCCTTGGTGTGCGAAATGTTTTTGGCCGAAGGAATTCGTTCTTGTGAAATTGGCTCAGTGATGTTCGGAAAAACCGTGAATGGAAAATTCCAGCCAGCGGCAATGGAGCTGGTTCGCCTGGCCTTTCCTCGCCGAGTCTACACGCAAAGCCATTTTGATTATATCCTTGAAGGCATGGCAGAAATTGCGGCTCGCAAAGAAAGAATTCGCGGCCTCAAGATCAGCTGGGAGCCACCATTTTTACGACATTTTACTTCGCGCTTTGAGGTGGTGTAGTTTTGTTGTTTATTGTACTTTCTTGGCTTTTAGTTTTGCGTTTTCACCAACAGCAATCCAGGCAAAACAGAAAAAACCAATGATCGCAGAAGCCGAAAAGAAAGTCCAACCTCCGCTCCAGCCCCAATGATCAACTATATACCCGGCACCAACTCCTGAGAAAATACTACCTATATAACCCGCAAGTCCTGTGACCCCCGTGGCTGTCCCGGAGCAGGACTTATCCACGGCTTCAGCTGCGGCTACACCCACCAACATTTGTGGGCCATAAACCAGAAAGCCCACCGCGCTCAGTGCCGCCATATCTAGAAAGTTGTTCCCAGGAGGGTTGAGCCAAAAAATTAAAACAGCAGAGATAAGTACAAACATATACAGCCCGTTAACAAAGCCCCTTCGTCCACCAAAAAACCTATCCGAAGCCCAGCCCGCGGCAAAAGCACCGAATAGTCCCGTGAGTTCAAAAAGAGCTACCTTGCCTGAGGCATCCGCAATATTCGAGCCCTTAACTTCGACAAGAAAAGTCGGCGCCCAATCCATCACTCCATAGCGAACGAGATAGACGAAAAAATTTCCAATAGCTAGCAACCAAATTGTGCGACTTCGGAAAACAATTCCAAAAAGCATCTCTTTAGCTGACATATGCCGAGTGTCAGTGTGGGCCAGAGCCGGATCATTCCGATGCACTTCAATCGGTGGCAGACCCAAAGATTCTGGAGTATCCCTCAATCGATTAATCAAGAACAAAGCGGCAGCAATGGCAATCACAGCCGGGACTATAAATGCCGAACGCCAGCCGTAATTCATCGTGAGCCAACCAGAGAAAACCATAATGATCGCTCCCCCGATCTGATGGGAAGCATTCCAAATTCCCCACTTCGTTCCCAGCTCATTCTTACTATACCAGTGCGTGAGGCCTCGGGCACAAGGCGGCCATCCCATCCCTTGGGCCCAGCCATTCAGTGTCCAAAAAATTCCGAGCACGACAAAAGACGAACTCAGTCCAAAAAATATATTGATTACCGCAGAAAGGATCAGACCTATCGCCATAAAATAGCGCGGATTCGCCTTGTCTCCAATAATCCCATTGGCGAATTTACTCAATCCATAGGCAAAATAGAGCAAGCTCCAAAGAAGTCCAATCTGGGTTTTCGAAAAACCCAAATCTAAAATCAAATCTGGTGTCGCTGCAGACAGGTTCTTTCGCACAAAGTAAAACACGGCGTATCCAAAAAATAATGAATACATGGTCCGGAGTCGCCAGTGAGCATAGACCTTATTGATTTCTGCCGGATCTGTCAGTGGAGTCTGTGAAGGCGCTTGGGCTAGGAGAAAGGCTGGGATTTTCATTCTGGCATCCTCATCACTTGGTTCATTAGTATGATACACTTATTCTGGGGTTAGAAAGCAACTGTTGGCAAGAGATGCTCGCCCCCACGGAAGGCGCCAACTTCTCTTTAACATAATTAACAGGCTTAGAAGTGATTCTCTTTAAACTCTCATAATCCTCACGAAGGGTTTCAGCCGCTACCTTCTTATAGTCCGGATTGATAATCTGGTAGGGTCTAAACATAATAATCTGGTCCAGGAGCTCCTTGAGGGGTGTTCTTTGAAAAATTGGAATCTGAGTGCCACCTTTAGATGACCCGCGAGTTGAAATCCTGCCCCAGTAATTCCCATGGCGATAAATACTTGAGAGGTGGGAAGGAAAGTAAAACCAAGTAGGGCCGAAGTCTTAATCATCTGATAAAGAGTGTCAAAAGCAAAACTAGAGATGGCCGTCTTGTTTCGTGAGACCGCCTGTGAGTTTGAAATACTTCCTTCTGGTTTTCTAATTCTTGAATCAATAAACGTTCTAAATGGGGCTTTTGCGAAAACGCCAAGAAGGCTATTCATCATCGATGTCTTTAGGATTTCTGACACATGCTCAGGGTTAAAAAAGGCACCCCCTTGCCTTGGAATTTGCGCTCCAGCTAGGGTCACCAAACCCAAGAATAACGAGTGAGTGAATTTTGTCCCGTAATTGAGCCCCTGATTCAACTGAAACCCTTTTTCAACACTAAAATTTTTTCCTTGGACCATAAAAACACCGTTGGCCCTGTTAAACAGCTCCATCGTCAACTTCGTCGCTCCACCAATGACTGCCCCAACCAAAGGGTCAACGAGAACCCCATTGGCTGCCTGAAGTCCAAGTCCATAATAAACAAGTAATGTTGTGGCACCAGTATTCACTGCAGCCAAAGCTATTTCAGTTTTTGTGACTCTAAATGTTTTATCAGTCATAGCTTTTCTATACATCGACCAGTCAAATCCATTCGGGATACCCAAAGCTTGAAGAAGCCTGATCTTTCCATTTTGAATTTTACTCTTGATGCCTGGCCGAGAACTCCCTGTGACTTCATATTCCTGGATACTGTCTCTGTATCCATTTAAGACCTTTTGAGTTAGCTTCGCCCGCTCACGCAATTCGTTTGCCATTGGCTTTCCCTCAAAGAGATCGCCAAATAGAAAAGATGGCTGCTCCGCTCCTCCTCCCGCCAATCCCACAGCAAGAACCTTCGGATCCACTCCGCCCAATTCCTTTGAAATACGTAAATAGTCCAATAACCTCTCGGAAAATTCATAGACTTTGCCAGGTGTCCGCTCAGCTTGAATTTCAGACCTTAGGGTCTGAAGTCTTTTGTACAAAACCTCAAGGGCTGAATTTCTAAACGTTTCCGTCTCACCAAGAAATCTCTGAAACCGCTCACTTGCGGTGAACAATTCATTCTTATTTTGAGCATTGACCATCTTATCCAAATATTCTTGCGCACTGTGAAACCCCGGTGATATTGACTCAATTTGACTGACATAATCATTCATTGAGCCGATGAGTCTTTCAAATTGCCTCTCGAGAGTATCCCGAGATGTCCCATTGGCCAAGGCTTCCATATCAACCTGTGCATGCTGGAAGGCCTGGCTGAAAATTGCCCGCGACGATTCAGACCGCATGACCTCCTGATCAATATGCTTCAGGGAGTCACTCAGTGCTCGTAGCAAAAAACTCGTCCCTTCCACAAGGACCTCGCGCTCTCGCCCGTGACCCAATCTAAAATCAACGCGGATATCTAATGAATTTAAAGTCTGAACGAAGACTTGGAATTCCCGACTCAATTTCGGCTCTGAATGCTCTCCACCGGAACCGAATTCGGCACCATGAAGCGTTACAACGACTGTGTTTTTTCCTAAATCTTTCATCCGGGCGGCAAGTTGACGAGCCTCATCTCGTGCCATCACCAGATCACTCATTCCATTTTGGACCGCCTGAGATTCTGATTCAGCATTCGCAACGATATTGATATGAACAAAAACAGAGCTGAAAGCTAATGTAATAAAAAGGAAGGCTAGCAAGAATGATCTAATTAAGTTTGTCATTGCCACCTCCAACCCATACCCACTGGTGAGTATTCCTTTAATATAGACACACCCTAAATATGAGCAAGACAGAGGCCACATATCCTTCTCATTAAATAGGAACCTAGCTCTCAACGACCTGGGTCCGGGCCGAAAATGGCCACCTATGATGTCTAAATTTTTGACAGCGGTGGAAAGAATGAGGAAATTTCACTTCCGCGCACCTTTACTTCTATCTGAGGCGGAAGTGAAATTCTAAGGAAAAATTATGAAACTGCCCAGTTGAATTTGGGGGCCCTAATGCGAACCAAACATCATAAAGACGGGAGGAAATGACAACACAATTCCCAAACCAATCAACACAAATGTCGTCTTGATTGCTTTACCAAAATCCAAGGTCTTCTGTGAATAGACTTGGGATAGAATAAACCAAGAGACAACATAAGCAACAACAGCAAAGGTTGTTTTGCCTGCAAGAGGTCCAACTGGATTGTAAAAGTTTAAAAAAGATTTCACCACCCCATTTTCTTCTGCCGCACAGATTAAAATTCCCAGGGTCAAAGACCCAATGCCACAGGCAATAAGTGAAATAAGCGCTTTGGTTTCGTTTTTAGTTGATTGAGACATAAATCCTCCTAGCGAGTTGCTGCAATTTTGTTAATGAAAGCCCCAAAAACACCTGGAACAGCGGCACAGCAAAAGCTAATCAGAATCAGCCAAAGCAGTGCTTTCTTTAAACGGTCGTTTTTTGCCAATTCCTCTCCTACCGAATAGACTGAATAGGCAACAGACGTCGCAATAAAAGGCACAATCCAGGCCACATGCTCTTTCCATTCCATCCCGAATTCATGCCACTCCTTCGTTGAAGGTTTGGAAAGCAAAAAATATCGTGGGAACTCCATAAGATCAGCGCCTTCACCTGGCTTTGCTCGATACCAAATGTAAACGATCCAGGTCCCACTGATCACAGTCAGCCAAGACATGATCGCCATCAAACTAAGGCCAATATTCAAACGCGTGATTCTTTCTTTAATGCCCGCGTGAGTTGTTAACTCGGGTCGAAAACTATAAATACCGGCAATGGCTCCCCGAAGGCAAGCAAATAAATTGCCCCCAAACCCCATTCCGTGTGCAACAGTCCAAAGCTCTTTGAACGAAATTTCCATATACCCCTCACCATGTTAGTTAATTAGTTGATCAAGCTTAACCCTAGGCCTCCCCTCCCTCAAACGGCAAGAACCAAAAAGCACCACCTTCTAATATTTTCGTGATTAAATCTCGGAGTTTTTGGTGACCGCTGTCTGCCCTGTTTTTTCTTTTTGAAAGAGTTGATTCAAATAAAATCCTGTATGAGACCCGATCACCTTGGACACAGTTTCCGGAGTGCCACTGGTGACGATTTCGCCACCATGTTTGCCACCCTCAGGGCCCATATCAATCACCCAATCGGCACATTTAACGACTTCCATGTTGTGCTCAATAACCAAAAGGGTATTCCCCTGATCAGTCAGCTCCTGCAATAACTCAATCAGCTTTTTGGTGTCTTCAAAATGAAGACCTGTGGTTGGCTCGTCCAAAATATACAAAGTCTTTCCGGTTCCTCGTTTAGAAAGCTCTTTGCTTAACTTGACTCGCTGGGCTTCACCACCAGACAAGGTGGTTGAGCTCTGCCCCAAGGTCATATAATCCAAGCCCACTCGATGGAGAGTTTCCAGCTTGCGATGAATATGTGAGTGATTCTTAAAGAACTCAAGAGCTTCCTCAACGGTCATATTTAAGATTTCGGAAATTGATTTATGCTTATATTTAATATTCATTGTTTCGCGATTATAACGAGCCCCAAGACAGGTGTCGCAGGTGACAAAAACATCACTCAGAAAATGCATCTCCATGCGAATTTGTCCATGACCTAGACAGGTCTCGCAACGTCCACCTTTGACATTAAAGCTGAAACGACCAGGTTCATAACCACGCAGCTTTGAATCTGGAAGACTTGCGAAGAGATCACGAATCAAGGGGAAGAGTCCCACATAGGTGGCCGGGGTCGATCTGGGAGTTCTTCCAATTGGGTTTTGATTGATTTCAATCACCTTATCTATCAAATCCAATCCTTCAATTTTTTCAAAGGGAGCTGGCCGAGTCTCTGCGTTGTAAAATCGCTGGGCCAAAATGCGGTAGAGGGTATCCACAACCAAAGTACTCTTCCCACTTCCTGAAACTCCGGTCAGGGCCGTCATCGTCCCCAAGGGGATCTTAAGCTCCACATTCTTAAGATTGTTCCCTGAGGCCCCAATGACTTTCAAATACTGACCCTTTCCTAGCCGACGCTCTTTAGGGGTTTGTATGCGCAGCTCTCCCGACAAATAGCGCCCAGTGAGGCTCCGAGGATTTCTCTCGAGGTCGCCAGCCGTTCCTTCCGCCAAAATCTGCCCACCAAGGCGCCCAGCTCTAGGCCCAAGATCCACGACATGATCAGCAAAACGAATGGTGTCTTCATCATGCTCGACAAGTATAACAGTATTCCCGCGATCTTTGAGCTCTCCGATGATCTCAAGGAGGCGATGGTGATCCCAGCGGATGCAAACCGATGCTGGGCTCATCCATCACGTAGAGAACACCAATCAGCGACGAGCCCACCTGGGTGGCTAAGCGAATGCGCTGGGCCTCTCCCCCTGAAAGTGTTCGGGCGGGTCGGCTCAAACTGAGGTAACCCGTCCCGACCCGAATCAAATAATCAAGGCGGTTGAGAATTTGTTTGGTTATCTTTTCACCAACTAAGGCTTCTTTGCGAGTCCACTCAAGTTTAGAGATCCAGTCTCGCAACTCAACCAAACCCAGCGCGGAAGCCTCGGCAATGTTAAGTCCAATGCGAACATTCAAGACCTCTTTTTTGAGGCGCGTCCCTCGGCAATCAGGACACTCCCCCAGTTCAATTTCTTCAGTTTCCTCATCATCCCCGCTTGAAAGCTTACGACCCTTGTAGGTCCACTTCACATTTTCAAGCTTTCGCCCTCCGACTTCTGAGGCTGCAAAAATCTCCTCCTCAACCAAATCAAGAGTTCCCAGACCAGAGCACGTGGGACAAGCACCGCGTGGATTGTTAAAACTAAAAAATCTTGGCTCTAATTCCGGAAACCCAAAACCGCAAATTGGACAGGCTGAGTGTAACGAAAAAGCAATTCTCTCGCCTTCCATGGATTCGATCACCAATCGCCCATCAGCCAAACTCAGGGCCGTATTAACACTTTCCGCCACTCGGTGCTTCAAAGTCTCTTTCAATACGATTTGGTCCACCACCAAATCAATCTCGTGCACTTTGGTTTTGGTGAGCTTTTTCGCGTTTTCCAAAGCAATAAATTGATTGTCCACTTTGGCTTTCACAAAACCCTTACCCGCCCAGCGCTGAAACTCTGCCAAAAATTCACCCTTCTTGCCTTGAACCATGGGTGCCAAAATATAAAACTTACTTCCCAAGGGTCGCTTCCAGATCTCGTCAATAATTTGTTGCGGAGTTTGGGAGCTCACTGGAACATGGTGGGTAGGACATTCTGGGATCCCAAGCCTGGCATAGAGAAGCCGCAAGTAATCATAAATTTCTGTCACGGTTCCTACTGTCGACCGAGGGTTCGTGCCCACCGATTTTTGATCAATTGCAATGGCTGGGCTCAAACCGGTCACAGAATCAACTTCAGGCTTTTTCAACTGCTCGAGAAAGTTTCTCGCATAGGCAGAAAGACTCTCAACATAGCGTCTTTGCCCTTCGGCATAAATCGTATCGAAGGCGAGAGAGGATTTCCCACTCCCGCTCAATCCGGTCAAAACAGTGATTTTATTTCGCGGAATTCTTAAATTTAAATCTTGAAGATTGTGTTCGCGAGCCCCTCGCACCACTATTCCTGGATCATTTCCTGAATCATCGGTCAAATCAGTTTGCTTTTTTGCTTTCGCCATTCCGCAAAGCTACCCGCTTCGCCACGTTCTGACAATCTTCGCAAACGCCATAGAGCTCAAGTACGTGGTGCGTAAGAGTGAAACCAAATTTCTCGGCCACTCTCAGCTGAAGGTTCTCAATCGATTTATTCTCAAACTCGCAGATCTTTCCGCATTTCACACAGGTTAAATGGTCATGATGGTGTTTGGGCGCCAATTCATACCTAGCCGGTAGGCCACCCATTCGAACTTCCGTCACAACGCTGGCCTCAACCAAAGATTTTAAAAAACGGTACACCGTGGCAAAACCCAAGGAATTATCTATTTTAACGATTTTTTCAAACAACTCCTGGGCCGTGATATGACGATGACCCAGGCTCATAGTTTTAAGAATCAGGATCCGTTGTTGGGTCACTTTGAGGTTCATACCTCGAATTATCGCTCTCAGGGACTCTTCTGAAGAAGACTCTTCTAGGATCACGATATCCTGATCATTCTGTTTGGGCAAAAATGGAACTTTCATGCTTAGTTTATTAGCAAACCACGAATGATCAGGCAACTTATTAATAATGATTCTCATGTGCAAAATTAGCTGTAATTCAGGATAAGACATTGCGCGTATTGCCAAGAGCCTCCGTCAAAAATGAAACTTGGTTGCAACAGTGTGACACGACTCAACCCAAATAACTGAAACCAACTCAAGGGAAATTATGAAAAAAACACTGACCATATTATTAGTCTTAATGAGTACATCCGTATACGCCGACAAAAAGAAAGAGCATCGACACCATGAAGCCCATATTCACGGTGGAGCCACTTTGAACATCGCCTTTGATCAACTGAAAGGTCAGGTTGAGTTCAAAGCGGCCTCTGAAGGAGTTCTTGGTTTTGAGCACGAGGCCAGAACCGAAAAGGACAAAATAAAATTAAGCGAAACTATCGCAAAATTTGAGACAGCGATTGGATCAATGATAAAGTTTGACGATTCGCTGGGATGTACATTTACTAAAGAAAAAATTGAAATGATCGCTGAAAAAGAAGATCATAACAAAAAAGAAAAAGATCACGACGAGCATAAAGGTGAGCATTCTGATTTTATTGCAACCTTTGCCGTCAATTGTAAAAAAGAACTCAAAGAGACAAAAGTGACTTTTGACTTTTCACAATTTAAGGGTCTTAAAGACCTTGATGTTACACTTCTCATTGGGGATCTGCAAAAGTCAGTTGAAATAAAAAGAAAACCTGTCACTGTTGAATTGAAGTAACTTTTTTATGATTAAGATTGAAAATCTCAAATTCAAATACCCATCTTCAAGCCAATTGATTTTAGATATTCCGAAGTTTCAAATGAAAAAAGGCGAAAAGATATTTTTGTATGGACCCAGTGGGTGCGGCAAGACAACCTTTCTTGAGGTTTTGGCTGGCATCAACAGTCCTTTAGAAGGAATCGTCGAAATCAGTGGTTGCGATGTAACAAAAATGAGCGCGTCAGAAAAAGATCAATTCAGAGCAGATCAAATGGGTTATATTTTTCAGAGCTTCAATCTTATTCCTTATTTAAACGTCCAGGAGAATATCACCTTGCCTTTATATTTTAGCAGCAAAAAAAGAACTCGAGTTTCAGCTGCTAACGAAAATAAAAAGACAACGGAAATATGCAAGCTCTTGGGAATCGAGCCATATCTCACCCAGCCAGTCACTGAACTGTCAGTTGGCCAGCAACAAAGGGTTGCAGCGGCCCGGGCCATTATTGGTCAACCTTCGTTGATCCTCGCAGATGAACCAACATCAGCTTTGGATTTTAACCATCGTGAGAAATTTATAAAACTACTCTTCGCCCTTTGTAACCAGCATCAAACTTCTGTCCTTTTTGTCAGTCACGATCGCACCTTGGAAAAGCTGTTCGATCGCTCCTTAAGTCTTCATGAAATCAACATATCTTCAAAAGTTGACGAGGATGCTCTATGATTCTGTTAAGACTTGCTCTGAAATCTTTAAGAAATCGCCAAACATCCACACTGCTAACTATTTTATCTATAGCTATGAGTGTCACTCTTTTGCTTGCCGTCGAGCGAACTAAACGCGCGGCTGAAGAGGGCTTCACCCAGTCCGTCAGCCAAGTTGATCTATTGGTCGGCGCTCGAACGGGGCCTTTGAATCTTATTTTGTATACTGTTTTCAATATGGGAAGTGCTTCGAATAATATTTCATGGGAAAGTTACCAAGAAATTAAAACTCTTCCTGAAGTCGCTTGGACCATTCCTTATTCCTTGGGTGATGGGCACAAAGGCTTTAGAGTGGTTGGAACAGATGAGAATTTCTATCAGCACTATCGATATCGTGGACAGAAAAATATTGAATTTCAAGACGGTGGTCCAGCGCTAGATGTTTGGGACGTTGTTCTGGGCAGTCAGGTTTTTGATAAATTGAAATACAAAATCGGTGATAAGGTTGTTGTCGCCCATGGCGTCACCCGTGGTGAAGGCATTCAAATGCATGAAGATAAACCCTTTCGGGTTGTGGGTATTTTGAAACCAACAGGAACGGCTTTAGATCAAAGTCTGTATATTTCTCTGTATGGTATGGAGGCCATTCATATCGATTGGAAAACTGGAGCCGCACCAACCCAAGAAAACACAATTCCTCAAAACTATCTCAGTAAAGAGAATATTAAAATTGGCCCCATCACTTCATTCTTTCTAAGGACAAAAACTCGCATTGAGACTTTAACACTTCAGCGCACAATCAACAATTATGAGTCCGAGCCTCTGCTTGCCATAATTCCAGGTGCCGCATTAGGGGATCTATGGCGCGGACTAAGCCAAATAGACACTGTCCTCAAACTAATTTCATTGATGGTTCTTTTTGTAGGTCTTGCAGCAATGATCAGCACAATACTGGCAGGACTTAATGAACGGCGACGCGAAATGGCTATCTTGCGGTCACTCGGGGCAGGACCAGCACGCCTGACTGCACTTTTAGTGTTCGAAAGCTTTTTACTGACTGGTCTCGCCATTTTGACCGGGGTGCTTTTAAATACAGGGATGTTTGTATTGTTGTCAGATTGGCTTGAATCGCAATTTGGTTTCTATGTGGTGGGTCAAATGTTTTCGCCAACGGACTACCTGTACTACTTCTCATCTTGAGTGCGGGCACTCTCGTTGGTTTCATTCCTGCCATCAAAGCCAGCCGTTTAGCACTTAAAGACGGATTGGCTGTCAGAACATGAATCTTCACCCCTGCTGTCCATAAAAACCACTCAATCCATTTTTGTCTCTCTGAATAAAACTGACAGCATTGTGGGGATGGAGGCTCTCGAAATGTTGAAATCTCCCAAAATAATCAAGAATATAAGTGCTCTTTTCTAGCGATTCTCGAACCCGGCGGGCAGCGTCTTCACAGAACATCAAGTTCTGACTATTTAAGCGAGCAAACTCCTGTTCGTCCTCTCTCTTGACAGCGGCTTGGACTGGTGTCTGAAGGGCTGTCTCAATTAAATCAATGACTTTCAAAACGGGGAGATTCGAATTCTTTTCACTTTCGAACACCTCTAGATTGACCTCAACCAGAACTCTCGCCTCGCTGCGCTGGGCATGGGGAGTGGCCGGCATTCCCTGGGTCGTGCCCAACCATTCAGCGATACGTTCAGGATTTGCCCCTTGCGGAAACACCCTCAGAAATTCAGCTGCACTCAATTGCCGAGAAAGAGCTGCTGACGCTGGGCAAGTGCTGGAGTAGGCAATTTTGACCTCTAAAAATAGACGCAATCCTTTGGACAGAGTTGAGGCCTGCTCAGCAACCACAATAACTGGATAGTTTCTCCAACCCATATTTTCTGAAATCAAAGCCTTTCTTCGAATCGGAAGCGTCACATCAACAGCCACCCGAGATCGACCACTCAGCTCTTGATGACTGCTTAAAAACTCGCCTGTCAAACTTCGCAGGGCGCTCACTGACAATGGCTGATCCGCCAAAATTTTTTGAACGCTTAGATAGAGCCTCGACATATGGATTCCACGGGCTGGTTTGAGATCCAAACTCACCCAGGCATCAACCCTTCCTGGAATTCGCAGAACCTGTCCCTCTCCGTCGACCCATAACACCGGAGTCTCGATCGGACTCATGCCAACCCAAAGCAAACTCGACAGCTCGGACTTTGTTGCTTCGAGAGCCACATCAGGAAGATGTTGCCCCTTCGGGGTTGCTACATCTTGCCCCGGCGGGGCGGCCAAATCTTGCCCTGTTTGGGCAAAAGAATTCGTTTGAGAGTTTGATTTATTTAAGGAATATTGATCAGAAGGTTTTTTTGTCACATTGACTCGCTCTCTCTTTATTTCTGCATTTAACACAGGCAATGCACCTTTTCATAGGAGAAAGGACTGATTCTTGAAGAAAATTGTCTTAGCTAGCACCTCACCCTATCGCAAAAGTCTGCTAAAACGACTTGCAATTCCCTTTGAAGCCCAGAAACCCACTTTCGATGAGGAACTCTACGCTAGCACTCAACAAGCTCCCAAAGCCGATCCTGTTCTTTGGGCTCAAACATTGGCTTTTCTAAAGGCTCAAAGCCTCGTCGGGCCTGGTCTGACGGTTATCGGAGCTGACCAGTTGGTCAGTTTTCAGGGTCAAATTCTCGGTAAGCCAAAAACCCGGGAAAATGCCATCATTCAGTTGGAAAAAATGCAAAATCAAACCCATGAACTCATCACGGCCGTTTGCGTCTTAGACGACGGGACCAGGGAGTTTAAACATGAATTTGTCAATATTACGAAACTGACGCTGAGAAAGCTCAGTCGGATTCAAATTGAGAACTATGTGAATCTCGATCAACCCTTGGATTGCGCTGGCGCCTACAAAATTGAAAGCCACGGCATTGCTCTGATTCAAGACCTCGACACCCAAGACCCGACAGCCATTGAAGGGCTCCCATTGATTCAACTTTTAACGATACTCAAGGAATGTGGTTATGAAAGTTTCAACGGCACAGCTTAAAAACTGAGAGAAGCGGCGATTGAAGGACAGGCCAATGCCTATGCGCCCTTTTCCCATTTTCAGGTGGGCGCAGCCATTTTAACAAAGAGCGGGAACATATTTTCAGGATGCAATGTAGAAAATGCCTCCTACGGCGCCACCGTCTGTGCAGAACGTGTCGCAACATGGAAGGCCTTAAGCTCAGGGGATAGATCGTCAATAGTTGGAGTCTATGTGATCGTCAATGCAAAATATTCCTGGCCACCCTGTGGGCTCTGCCGCCAAGTTTTAGTCGAGTTTGCGCATCCAAAGGCAAAGGTTTTTTGTGAAGGGACTTCAAAAAGAATGGTCACCTATGATCTAGCTGCTCTGATGCCCAAGGCCTTCAAGCCAAAGGCTCTTGAGTGAAAGACCGAGAGGCATCACCCGTTTAATTGGATTTCGTTCAGGCGGCTTCGATTTCATTTTTCACTTTGGACACTGGTAAACTGACAGTGAAGACCGTTTTCCCAGGCATGGAAGCGCATTGAATATCGCCCCCGTGGGCGACGACAATTCCACGGGCAACACTCAGACCAAGTCCTGTCCCTTGTCCGACATCTTTCGTTGTATAAAAAGGATCAAATATCTGTCCCTGGACATTTTTTTCTATGCCTCGGCCATTGTCTTCGATCAAAATATTGATTGTTTCGCCAACACGAACGAATTTTAGACGAACTTGACTGTCGACGATTCCATGAACTGCTTCAATAGCATTGTCGACAATATTGAACAACGCCTGGGAAAGTTCATTTTTTTGACCGTTTATCAGAACGATCGGAGGAGTTTCAAACTCAAATTGGATGCCATTTGTTTTCATTTTTTCGTTGAAAAAAATTGCACTAAAATCCATCAGTTCATTCAGCGAAAAAACCTCAGGAGCTTCGCCCTTTCTTTCTCGGGCGAAATATTGAAGACCCCTGACGATATTTCGAATCCTCACATTCATCTCGGCAATTTTATCTACGCTTGTCCCAATGATTTTTGAAGAATCCAGCAAAGGGTTTTTACTCAAATAATTTTGAATCTTGAAAACCTGACCTCCAGAAATCGTAAGTGGATTATTAATCTCATGGGCAACCCCAGAGGCCATACTTCCAAGAAAGGCTAAACGCTCAGAATTCAAAGACTTGGCGCGCTCACTGGACAGTTCTCATTGAGTCATTCGAAGCTCAGAAAGAGTCGCTTTCAGGTTCTCCTGTTCAATTTGAAGTCTCAGAGTATTTTCGATTCCACGGACCATCATCTTGAGCAATTTTCGGCTGGTGGAAAGCTGATAGAGGAAAAGTATCGATAAAAAGCCCGGAATTGCCAACATCTGAATAGCAAGAGATCCATCGAAAATTCGATAAACATAAATCCCTGCAGGACAGATTAAACAAACCACAAAAAAGAAGCCCTGAATAATCGGTGTGGTCACAAGAGCCACCGGCGCCACTGAGGTGAGACCAAACATCAATGAAAGCGCGATGAGCTTTTCAACTCCATTGATACCAGAGTGCCAAGTATCCAAGCAAAAAACGAGACCCCAAAAGACAGAGTTGACCGCCAGTGCCGCCTTCAAATATTTTTCATTGGCAAAGGTGCTGATCTTGCCTTTAAGTCCCAAATAGGAGACAACACCTCTAAAAGCGGTCACCAGGGCAAGACAAACTCCAAGAATAAGCATAGGTCCACCAAGCACGGGGGACCCATACTGATAAGACATAACAATAAAGCTCAAAAAGAAGATGGCAATGGAAGAAGGCAGGCTTCTCTCATAGTGCTCTCCGACCAATACGGCCTGCACACGACTCTTCAAATTCAGATTCAAATCAAAATCGGGACTTTTCAAATCCATGCAACTTCGTCGGAACTATCGCCGCGAAGAAAAAGGCTAGGAAATGTTAAATCGACACTAGGACCTTAGTCGAAAAAAAAATAACGGGTCTAGTTCTGAAGTATTTTTTGATTAATTGAGACCTTCGATGTTTTACGATACGCATTCACCCAGGATTCATAATTCTGAGAACTGCGCTTTTGGGCCACCAAATCTTCAGCTTTTAGATCTAAACTTGCGGACTCAACTTTAGCTTCCTTCAGCTTAAGTAAATATTGATCTCCAGATTCGCGGACTAAGCGACCCACCCATTGATTTTTAGGGGTTGCCTCAAAGACGGCCGCTGATACATTTGCCCCATTTAACTTAGGCACTGACTCTGCCGACAGGTCAAATAGTCCAGTTTCTTCCCAGCTCAAGCCCAATAATTTGAGCTGAGCATTAATTCCAGCCTCATCTTTATCCTTAAGTCCAGCTTCGATTTTCTGGATAGATTCCTCGGCTCTTTGCTTTCCAATCAACTTCTGGGCCACCAGGACCTTGACCTCTTCCCATGTTGCATTATGAGCCACTTTCCTCTCATTCACTTTGATCAAATGATAACCAAATTGAGTTTTGATTGGCTGTGAAACTTGACCGACGGGAAGACTAAATGCTGCATCTTCAAATTCCTTGGCCATGCGACCGCGAGTGAAAAACCCCAAATCCCCGCCCTTGGTCTTACTTCCCGGATCCTCACTCACCGCTGAAGCCACTTTTCCAAAATCGTCCTTCTTCACGCGCGCTTCGATTTCTTTAATCTTCTGCAAGACTGCCGCTTCTGCAGCTGGGTCTGCTGGAGTTGGCGCCTGGGTAGCGCCTAGGTCCTGAGGTCGCTTAAAAGCAAGCAGAATATGCTGGGCCTTCACTTCTTCTTTTTGATCATATTCAGATTGTGTTGCCTTAAATTCAGCCTCAGCCTTTTTTAAGAACTCTGGATTTGCTTGAAGCATTTGCGAAGCTTCAGCCTCCGAAACTTTAACTTTTTTCCCGAGCTCAATAGCGTTTAACTTAACATAGGAAACATTTACCTTATGATTTTTGAGATCCATCAGCTTTGCGACCTCGGTCCGATTCGGTCGTGAAGCCGTTTCAAAAAACCTTCGACTTCTTGTCATTGCAATTTCTTTTCTCACCTTATTTTCAAATTGGGCGGGACTCCATCTGTTCATCTCTAAAAACCGAGAATAACGATCTCGTTGAAAAAATCCATTCTCTTGAAAAATGGGAATATCCTTAACAATATAATCACGCACCTCAGCATCGGTGGCGACAAAACCTTCTTCTTTGGCCGCCTGGGCGACAAGTTCCTGTCTCACTAGATTTTCAACCGCTTGCTGCTGAAGCAATTGCCGCTGTGAGCTAAAATCCATTGCCCCACCAAAGAGGCTTGCATAATACTGCTGAACTCGCTGCTCTTCTTGTTGAAAATCAAGAATTGAAATTTGGGCATTGTTCACTTGAGCAATTGAACCCACACCTGAAACTCCCTGCTTAAAATCAAAAAGTACAAATACCAAAACTAAAGCCGCCAAAATCGAATAGGCCACCAAACTTCGTCCATTAATCTGCTTACGTAACTTATCTGCCAATGTCTCGCTCATGGGGGGATCTCCTTTTCCGAATCTGAATGTGATAGCACATTTGTAATTATTTCAAGGAGAAATCTTGAATTCTTTGGACATTTTGTTAGCGTCTTACTTTGGAGGCAAGTTTGGGTTTTTTTAATATCGATCTAAAAAAATGGCTTTTTGTCATTCTGGCACTGCTTCTGCCCCTTGTTACAATCAATATGGAGCAGAAGCCTGTTGAGTCCAATTGGCTTTCTAGACCCTTTCTTTTTTTGACAAGCCTGGTCCAAGACGGATTGTTCAACTTCAGTTCTGGAGTTAAAACAACCACATCTCAATATCTGAATCTCCTTAACGTAAAGAAAGAAAATTCCCTCCTCAGAGAACAAAATAGCCAGCTCACCGCTCGGCTTCAAGTTCACCAAGAGCTCGAACTTGAAAACCAGCGCCTGAGACAGCTTTTTGACTTCAGGAACGAACTAAAATGACCCTGATTGCTGCCCAAGTCATCGGTCGAGACCTCATCATAGATCATAAAACCATTTCAATAAATAAGGGCACTCAGCACGGCTTGAAGGATGGTCAGGCGGTCATCACCCTTAACGGTGTCGTCGGCTATGTCTTTCGCCCCCAATTAACAACCTCCTCAGTCATGTTGATGATTGATCGATACGCCGTGGCTGATGGTCTGATTCAAAGAACTCGAGCCTCGGGAAGCATCGAAGGACGCGGAACAAGTTCGCTTTCGATGAAGTATATAGAGCGGACTGAGGATGTTCAACCCGGAGATATTGTTGTCACTGGGGGGTTGGACAATATCTTCCCCAAAGGCTTTCCTTTAGCCATCGTTGAAAATGTAGAACGAAAAACCATCAGTATTTCCCTGAAGGTCGATCTCAAACCCCTTGTTGATCCCAGATCACTTGAAGAGGTTTTTGTCGTTAGTAATGCAGCCAACGAGGAATTTCAGCCCCAAGCGAGTGTCACTCAGTGAGCTCCCCAGGACTTCGTATTCTTAATACTTCCATTCTTTTTTTGATATTGCTTTTTGTCACTGGAATTCAGACAACACTTTGGTTTCAATTTTTTGGGCAGTTTCCTCCACCCCACCTCTGGTTGATCGTCATAGTCTACGTTATTTTCTCCCGAGGGGCTCGGCTGAGTCTTTTTTTGACTTACCTGATGGGTTTCTCAGTGTTAAGCCTAACGGCAACGTCGATGGGAATGCTCTTTGTCAACTTGTTGATCCTCTATGCCATTATCTCCACTCTCAAGAGCCGTTTCTACTGGGGAGGGGTTGGCTATTTTAGCCTCATGTGCCTTATTGCCTCTTTTCTCTTTCACTTTGTATACCTGGTCACTTCTATGATTTTTGAGCATCAGATGGCTGAAATTTTATTCTGGAGTCGCTTGGGTCAAGGTTTGCTCACACCTGTTGTGGCCATCGCCTTCTATCCGATACTCAAAAGATTAGATCAATGGACTTTGTCCGAGGAACCCCAAATGGAAGTTGTGGGACCAGACCTATGAATGAATATGTCAGCAATCCAGATGAAGCTAAAGAATACTGGGGTCGATATCGTTTGTTTTATCTAGTTATTTTTGCGACCGCGGGAATTTTCACTCTCAGACTTTGGTATCTACAGATTATTTCTGGAAATGAGCTGAGAAGCTTCTCAGAAAAAAATCGTATAAAACAAACGAAAATTGCCGCTCCTCGCGGACTCGTGCTTGATCGCGAGGGAAAGGCTTTGATCGAAAATCATTCCGGAGTTGAGGCCCTCCTCTTGCCCTTGTATATTGAACGTTTAACCTCTGTGGCTCAAAATGCGGGACGAATTCTAGGAATCGAACCCGAAAAATAGTTCAAAAGGTCAGTCGCTCAAAGAAAATAAATGGCCCCTTTGCAGCGGTCCGACTGAAGGAAAACCTATCCCTTGAGGAGGTGGTTCGATTGAAAATGATTCGCCTTGATAACCCAGGACTCGAGATTCGTGAGTCCATCGTCCGTCATTATCCATTGAAACAAAATGGCGCCCAGGCTTTCGGCTACGTTGGTGAAATTTCAAAACGAGAGCTGCCTCTCTACAATGATCTCTACAAAGGAACTCTTAAGTTCGAACAAGGGGACCTTATTGGCAAAAGCGGCCTTGAGCAAACCCTGGAAAAGAGTATTCGGGGAAATGACGGAATGAGCTTTATTCAAGTCGATGCCCACGGTCGAGAGACTTCAGGACAAACTCCTAATGTTTATGGCGAAAAAATTCAAGACCAAGACGCTCAGCACGGAAACAATGCCGTCCTCACAATCGATCGAGATCTGCAAGAAGCCGCTTATAAAGCGATGACTGATAATCAACGAATTGGGGCCGCTGTTGCGATGAAATCAAATGGCGAAATTCTAGCCTGGGTTAATACCCCTTCTTTTGATCCAAATGAGTTTTCGACTGGAATCACCACACAAACATGGTCAAAACTGGTCAGTGATCCATTTAAACCACTCCGCAATAAGGTGATTCAAGATTTTACCTCTCCTGGCTCTGCGTTTAAGCCCATGGTCGCCTTGGCCGCCTTGCAGGAAAAAGTTGTGACACCGACGACAATTGTTGCCTCACCCAGTGTTTATTATTTTTCCCGTAGACCCTACCATGATTCGATCAAAGGCGGACACGGCAATATCACTCTTTATGATGCCATTGAACAGAGTAGTAATGTCTTTTTTTATAAAATGGGAGTCGCTCTTGGCGTCGACAAAATGTATGACTATATCTCGCTCATGGGGTTTGGATCTAAAACTGGAATTGAATTAGCCAGAGAAGCGTCAGGTCTGATGCCGAATTCGGCCTGGAAAAAAAGTGAAAAAGGTGAAGAGTGGCAACCAGGAGAAAACCTTAGCACGGGAATAGGTCAAGGCTTTGTTGTTGCGACCCCATTGCAGATGGCCGTTGCATACAATTCCATTGGCCTTGAGGGCAAGGTCGTCAAACCTTTTCTTATTCGAAAAATTATAGACCAAGATGGTCGAGTTATGAACGAAAATTTCCCATCTATTTTGCGGGACATGACAGAACGGCAACCCAATGGCGTACAAATCAGCAAAGAGAATTTTAAAATTGTTAAGGAGGCCATGCGACGAGTCGCCAATGGCTCAAGAGGTACGGCTCGCTTTTGGAAAATTCCCGGAGTTGAAATGGCCGGAAAAACTGGAACGGCCCAGGTGATGGGCTTTTCCGCCGATCAAATTTTTCCAAGCTGTACCGCCAGACCTCTCCAACAGAGACATCACGGCTGGTATATTGCGTTTGCTCCCGTTGATAATCCTGAGATAACAGTCGCCGTCCTAGCTGAACATTCTTGCCATGGGAACACGGGGGCGGCCCCCATTGTCCGGGATATCATTCAAGCTTATTTTAAGAAAAATCACCCGGAAGTTATTGAAAATGCATTAAAGAAGCCCTTGAAACGACCAAGTGAACCCGCCCAAACCACTGAAGGAGAGTGAGATGGAACTCTCGCTACAAATTGAAGATAAAACATTTTTGCGCCGTCTCGATTGGACTTTAATCTGTTTTATTCTCTTTATTCAAATTATAGGACTCATCAACTTATACAGCGCCACCCATGGACCTAACTCAAAGGACGTTGAACCTTTATTTGTCAATCAACTGGTCTGGCTTGGGGTTGGTTGGGGTGTTTTTTTTATTGTGACTCTGCTCGACTATTCTGTCTTTTCTCAGATTGCATGGATTATTTTTGTTTTTAATTTTGCAGCCATTGTCTATGTCAATTTCCACGGTCGCGTCACTCTTGGCGCTCAACGGTGGATCGACCTCGGGGCTTTTCACTACCAACCCTCAGAAACTATGAAGCTCGCCTTGATTCTTCTGCTTGCGAAAATTCTATCCGTTCGCTCAACCTTTGGGTCAGGGATGGGTTTTAAGGAATTGGCGATTCCGGCCCTTTGTCTCTTTTTACCCTTTGTTTTAATCGCAAAACAGCCCGATCTCGGAACGGGTCTGATGGTGATCGCCATCGGCGGCTCAATGCTAATTTTTTCCAAAGTCAAACGCTATATTCTCGTGGGCGCGATGGCACTCGGTTTAGCAGGAGCTTATTTCAGTTGGTCTTTCGTCTTAAGGGATTATCAGAAGAATAGAGTTCTGACTTTTCTCTCTCCGACCAATGACCCTCGCGGAACTGGGTACAATAGCATTCAATCAAAATTGCCGTGGGCAGTGGAAATTTTGCGGGAAAAGGATTTCGTAAAGGCACTCAGTCTCAATTGGAATTCCTTCCTGAACGCCACACTGATTTTATTTTTAGTGTTCTCAGTGAGGAGTGGGGTTTTATGGGCTCCTTCCTCACCTTGAGTCTTTTTGGCTGGTTATTTGTCCTCATGATTCGGATAGCAACCAACGCTCGAGAAAAATTTGGCGCCCTCCTCTGTGTGGGTGTCCTTTGTTATATTTTTTGGCATATGTTTGTTAACGTTGGAATGGTCATAGGCTTACTGCCAATTGTCGGAGTCCCCCTACCACTGTTGTCGTATGGTGGTTCAAGCATGCTCACCACCATGGCGGGATTAGGTCTGGTCTCGAGTGTCGCTTACCGCAGATATTTGTTTTAGGAAACTTTCGTCATAGTGAGGTGTTTGTGAGTATAGATCCTGAAAGATCTCAGTCATTCATATCTAGCAAGCCCATCATTCGGATGGGCGCGTGGATTGCCCTCGCGTTCCTTTACCTTGTTATTCGATTTGGATTGACAGTTCAATTGGACTCATTCGGCGAATATGCATCATATTTTTTCGAGACCGCCCTAGTCCTCATTGCTATCGTGTTAACCGGAAAATCCTTTTTTGAAATGTTTGCGGTTCGGCGCTCTGTTTTGTTTGGTGCGTTTGGCACCTCAATTGCTGGATTTGCCATTTATAAACTTGCCACGACAGTTGGTATTCTTATTCCCTTTGATTTGCAGGGCAAAGAAACTATTTTGATGCTTCTTTTGGTTGCACCAATTCTTGAAGAGTTTATTTTCAGATTTTTTCTGTGGCAGCCGATTGATTCGCTCATAAAACGACCCGTATTTACCTGGAGCATCACCTCTCTTATCTTTTCCTATTCTCACTTGCATACAATCTGGTTTGTTCCCGCCGAAATTCATCCATTCATTATTCTCCAAACGATCTACACTTTGGCTCTAGGCTTTGCCTGTGGCTATTTTGTTTTTCGGCAGAAATCAATATTGGGGGCAATCTTGCTTCACTTTTTCTTCAATCTTGGTTTTTATTTAGCTTCATTGAATAGCTGAAGCTGTTTAGTTCGAAGGACATCAGTTTCTGTCTCATTTGACTGCCTATACTCCGACAGTTGACTAGCCAAGAACGCTGCCCCTCAGTGGGGACCAACTCAATGCCCCCTCGCCGCGGCATGACTCTTGTAGTTCTGAACTATTGGAGGTCCTCGCATGAAACACCTAACGGTTATAGCCATTGGACTACTAGTTTGTGCCTATCAGAACTTCACTTATGTGGACTGGTCCTCTGTTAAACTAACCCCAATCAATGAATTCCATCGCGCTCTCCATGCTAAGGAATTACTTGGAAATGATAGCAAGCTTCCCGTTTTGAAAAGGACCTCTCGAAAGAACATGAAACTCCATCAGAAGCTCCACCATGTTATCAAAGAAAACTTGGATGATAAGGATATGGAATCTTCTCTGCTGATTTCCCGGGCCATCATTCAAGAGAGTCAGAAGTATAAACTTGATCCGTTTTTCCTGATAGCCGTCATTCAAACAGAGTCAAAATTCGATCCGAGAGTGATGGGATCCCATGGCGAAATTGGACTCATGCAAGTTAAGCCAGATACAGCTGAATGGATTGTTGAAAAGTATAACCTTGAAGTTCCCAAAGAGTTCGACCTAAAAGATCCTGCTGTGAACATTAGAATCGGCGCTGCCTATATGTCCTACCTTCGGGAGTCTTTTCCAAAAAAACCATCCAGATATATCGCCGCCTATAACATGGGCCCAAGAAGAGTTCGCGAATTGACTTTAAAAAAACAAACCCCCCAAGGAGTACCCAACTCGAGTCCTTGATAACTATCGACAACTCTATCATATTGTCAGCGAACGAGCTCAGCATCAGGAGATTTAAAGGCGCTCGCGGATCAAATATTCTTTTTTATAAAATCAACAATGGCGTCCTTCGGATGGTTTCCAACCAATTGACCAATTTGCTGTCCGCCCTTAAATAGGATCATCGCAGGAATTCCACGAATACCATATTTTTGTGGGGTCCCTTGATTCTCATCGACATTCACTTTCATAATTCGAACTTGTGTCACAAACTCTTGAGCAATTTCTTCAAGCTTTGGAGCTAAGGCCCGACACGGTCCACACCACTCAGCCCAAAAATCCACCAGAACCGGTAATGATGATTTTAAGACATCTGCATCAAAGGTTCCATCGGTCACTGGTTTCGTATTCAATCCCATACATATCCTCTCTTTATTACACGAATCTGAAAGGCTGTTTATATCTCTGTTTTTGATTCAATCAAATCATTTCTTTTTAAAGAGAAAGCGCGTAAATTCACGACGCTTCTTATCTTGCTCATCCAGGTCGGTGGGATTCCAATCCTTCGCTAAATCATTCTGAACTTTTCGAGTTTTCTTGCGAGTGAGGGTCGACTCACTCAATAGTTTTACGGACTTCAATGACGTCATGACCTTGGCCAAACGAGCTTTAACGTCGCTGTTTGCCTTCTCAATGGAATTGCTCCAAAAACTAGCTGAGCTTTTTGGCAAATCTGATGGATTCTCATCTTTTGAAACTGGCTTCCCCTGAACCAAGGAGGTCAACTCGTCCTCCAATGACTTGAAGTCAGGAGTTACAAATGGATTCTCCTCCTCGCCCTTGACTCCAGGCACAAATATTTCTTCGTCCCTATTGGCAAAGGAGCCACCCCCAATATATGAATCATTCGCGGGCTCTTCCCCCGCACTCACGGTTCTGATGACTCTAAGTTTTTCAATTAACTGAGCTTCATTCGCTCCATCTATTCGGGCCAGAAAAGGCAAAATCTTCTCAACTGTCACTGGAGATTCACAAAGGTTATCCATCCGAATTCGAATCAACTCTTCTGGCGGGGGAGTAAATCCTGGGGGAAAACTTAAAATGGTGTGACCAACCCACCTTGGCATCTCTCGAAGACGCCGACCCACACCCATCGAAGACACCTTTGTCCCTTGACCGCTGCCGATCACTATGTCTGGATTAAAAGACAGAATCTGCTGACTCATCGCAAACTCGCTGGCAATGCCCAACACATTGAACCCAAGTTTCCGCAGGACCATCTCAAGATCTTTCAGCTCTGTATAGTCCTCAATTACTAAAAGAATTTTGTTCATCGAACGGCTTTCATATTTGGACTCTCATGAGGTTTATTTTGGCTGGCGCTCAAGCTGTGGTCAATACCGATCTTAGGCACCAACTGATTGAACCAGCCTAAAGTCTTCACTCCCCAGCTGACAATACTTTCTCTGAGGTATAAGCTGAGTGAGTGAGTCTACGCTTTCGGGGCTGGAAAGCCATTCAGTATATATTTTTCGAAATGCTTCCCAGTTTTTTAATGGGAGTGTTGATTTTTGTCCTCATCATTTTAATGTTTCAAGTTCTTCGCCTCACTGAATTTGCACTGGTTCATGGGGTTGCCCTACAAACAATTCTTGAAATAATTATGTATATTTGCATTTCAATGCTGCCCGTGTTGTTTCCGATGAGTTTGCTTTTTGCAGTCATATTAACCTATGGGCGACTCAGTCAAGATTCAGAGATTGTCGCATTCAGGGCCAGTGGCCTTTCTATGAAAACCTTAGTTATACCTGCGATAATATTAGCTTTGATCGTTGCCGTCATCTCTGCCCAAACGTCCTTTGAACTAGCACCATGGGGAAATCGACAATTTGAAGTCCTCTATAGTCAGCTGGCCAACACCAAAGCTGCTGCAAATATCAAAGCAGGAACCTTTTCCGAGGGTTTCTTTGATAAAGTCATTTACGCGAATGAAGTTGATTCAGAAAATGGCCTTTTAAAAGATATCTTTATTTATGATGAAAAAAACCCTGAGAGCCCACTCACAATTATCGCCAAATCAGGAATGATCGTTCCGGACTCTGAATTCCCAGGTCATAGTGTTATGTTGCGTCTGAATCAGGGGGATATTCATCGAAATAGTGAGACCCACACAAAGATTCGTTTTGAATCCTACGATATTCACTTGATTGACCCAATTAAATTAGAAATTCGCGAAAAATCCCCTCAATCCCTAACTCTTAAAGATTTAACCCTCAACCTCGCAAGCAACCCAGACCCAGTGCAGAAGCGAACCCTTGAAACTGAGCTTAGTAAACGTTGGGCAATATCTATTCTCTGCCTTGTTTTTGCCCCTCATAGGGGTAGGCTTGGGGACAGAAATCAACCGACGAAGTCAAAAAGCTGGCGGCCTTATTGTGTCAATCGCGGTCATAGTTATCTATTGGATTTTATATATTCTCTCTGAGGGCATGGCACGAAATGGTCAGGTTCCTATTCACCTTGCCATTTGGGCCCCTAATTTTCTTTTTGGAAGTTTTGCCCTTTGGAAACTTAAGAAAGTTTGGGATTAATTCAGGCTCAATATTTACAATGTCTAAGTTTGATTTGAAGGAGAGGCGCGTCTCAACTAAACAGAGCGATGCAGCAGCGTCCATACCACCACGGTCATCCTTGACCGCATCGCCCCTCCCTTAAAAAGATGTTAAGGGGAGACAGACAGGATTGACAAAGCTTTTTTTCATTTTAATTCACTTTTTTTAATATTTCTAAAAAATAAGTTCTCATGTTCTAGATGTAGACCGCAAATCAAACTTCACATCTATATCTAGATGCGCCTGAGATAAAGTCCCTTCCTCAGAGTCTAAAAATAAGATCAGATCTTGAGCATTCTCAATCCATTGCGCTCCAACTCGTAGAAGATCGAGACTTCCCCTGAAGCGGCTTTGCGCGGGATGGCCAGGGATAACAAAGACGGGGCGCCCCATCTCTAAGGCAATTCTCCCCGTCATCAAACTCCCACTTTTTTCGCCGGCTTCAACCACAAGAAGAGCCTTTCCGAGTGCAGCAATCAAACGATTTCTAAACGAAAAAGCATATTTTCGAATTGAAAAACTATCTTCAAATTCACTGACAAAACATCCACCAGAAGCTTTGATCACCTCCTTCGCCGACGTCAGTGAGGATGGATAAATTTGATCGACTCCTGCAGGTAAGAAAATTACAGTTGGACAGCAATGCCTTAAGCAAATTTGGTGGGCCTTTTGGTCAATGCCCCGAGCTCCTCCGCTATTAAAGACCCACCCTTGCTTTGGCCAAGCGCCAAGCTCTCGTTCGAGCCATTCTAATGACTCCTCCTCTGGTTCGCGACTCCCGATGATTGAAATTGATCTTTGATGTAAGGCTTCAGTATTCCCTAAAACTGTGAGCGTCCAAGGAGGGTCTGATAAATTTCTAAAGGCCGAAGGAAATCTTGGATCACCATATATCATACGATGGCATTCAGTCATCGGTTGACATAGCTTACTATTTAAACTAATTTGGTTGAACATGTTCACAAATTCAGGATGTTGGCGCCAAAGTTCTTCTTTGAACTCCGCCACAGAAGCTCTTCTATCACAAAGAGATAGAACTTTGTCTTGAATCAAAGACCGTAATGGTGAAAAACTTAGCTTTTGCAGAAAATAAAATAATTCCATATTTTCTGATTAAGCAAAAAGCAAAGCAACTTCAAAGCTGTATTTCATCCAATGACTCAGAAGTTTTGGATTCGCCCTCCGGACTTTCTTGATCTTGATCAGATTTAACTTGATCAGATTTATCTTGATCAGATTTATCTTGATCAGCTTTAACTTGATCAGATTCGTGACCAAAGGTATTTTCAAAAGCCTCATTGAAATCTGAATCTAAATTCTCAGCGGTGTCTTGACGCGAAACCGCTGATGTCAGCGAATTTTCAGAAATAGTTATCCCCGGAAAACCCACCCAATCGCCGCGCCGAATAAGCTCAAGATTACTTATCACATACCCCGTGGAATGGTTTTGATCCGCCGCAATTATTTTAATTTTCCCAATTTGCCCTGGCAGCATTTCGACCGTTGTTGCTTTCACGTGGGCGGCTTGATTCTTAAAAACTGGAAGAATCTTACCAACCTCAACCCCCTGAGCCTTTCCGGAATTCAAAAAAACATAGGAATTGCGACCAAAAATACTAACCCGATTGCCAAACATTCCACTCAGAATCTTAACAGGAGCCGAAGTCTTAGCTTCTTGACCTTTATTGGCATCAAATCGCGCCATGGGTCCCTCGAGCAAATCTGAACCGACTTCAACCATATTGATACTCTTACGAACTAACGCTCGATAGAGCTGATTTTTTCTGAGACCTGGTCAATCACTTCTATTTCACCTTGAACTTCAACCAGAGTGCCCCCACCGAGCTTCTCCTTCGCCCTCACAACAGTCAGGATGCGAGGATGACCGTTCTTCAGTTTAACAAAGACATACTGGAATTCAAAAGCAGAGTTCCCGCCAATTTCAGCTTCCTGCACCCACCCAGCTGAAGGAGGTGCGTTATCTAGCATCATATAATGAATTGGGGCGCCGCCAATAGCTCCCCTGGGCTCTATGTCTTTTAGTTCATATTTAATTGGTGCCGTGTGAACACGACCCATTCGGTAGACAGGCAAGCTGTGTGGAATTTTCCCAACAGGTCGACCAGGAGGTTCCTCGGGACCCCTCACAAAATTGGTCGATTGATTAGGCTCAACTGCCGCCAAACTCTGCGGCTCCTGATATGGATCATTGACCTTTTCATGAGTCAGAATTCCCAAGGTGGGAGCCTCTGTCAATGAGCCAGGGAAAAATCGAATCGTCATTCTCGGATCTACCTGATGGGGATTTAAAACCTCGTCCTTATTTATGGCCCAAACCTTTGGCCAATAATTTGGATCACCAAAAAAGGTTTGTGATAAATCCCACAATGTATCCCCTTTTTGCACTCTATATGATTCAGAGCTTCTTGCCCCGACGACCTGGTCCCAGGCCTCTACATTTGTTGGTTGGGAGTTGAATTTTTTGTAAATATTGAACAATTTTTTCTCTAACCTCAAATTGGGCTTGTCCCGACCCGAATACTGAGAAGGCACCGGAACTTCGACAGGAACCGGCTCTCTTAAGAGTGGCGGACTTTCAACAATCGGTTGCGGAATCTCTTTAACTACTGCTTCCTTCTTGACTGCTTCTTCCTTCTTGACTGCTTCTTCCTTTGAAAGTTCTTGCTTGGATACCTGAGGTTTTGGATCATCAAGCGATAGTTCATCTTCAATTGGTAGAGAGTTCGCCCCTGAATTATCCTCCCCCAATATTCCCAACGGATCTAGGTTTTCTGGTTGTCCATTATTTGTCGCAGCCACTGAATTTGAGGTCCACCAAAGGAAACCGACGAGAATCATTCCCAAGAACATCTTACCCCTTGAAATACTCTTCACAATATTTGTCATTGGATCAGCTTCAGCTCAACTTCAGCTCTAAAAGATTCTGGGCTTCCTGGGTATTTCGTTCGCAACTCAAAGAAAACTCTCTTAGCTTGGGCCTCTAAATTCATTTTTTTGTAAGCCATCCCTTTGGCAAACTGAGCAGCAACAACCCGGTTGCTGAGAGGATATGATCGAGTGACTCGCTGAAAATACCTGAGAGCCTCTGGATAATTCTTCATTTCCAAAGCTAATTCCCCCCCTAAGAAAAGGGCATTATCTGCATAAGGACTTGAGGGGAATCGACTCAACAAAGCTTCCACGTAGCGACTGAGACCTTTTACATCTCTAATCTGGTATTGAGCCACAACTTCTGAATAAAGCCCTTTGTCATCTAACTTATCTAAATTTTCACCAGTCAGTTCCTGCCAGAGAGCTGAGCCGCGGGAAACTTCTGAGCCCTTCTTCGAAGGTGAACTCGGGCGTGTCTTTTGAGGCACAGCCTCAGCCCCCTGCGAAAAAATTAAAGTCAAAAACAAAAAAGCTGCTGAAAAATTAGTCATCATCTCGCTCCTTGAGATACTTTCAAAATTATGACACGTCTCATGAGGTTCTCACAAGTCCGAGTTATCCACATCAAATGTTTAAAAATGCCCCAACTCGACCTTAGACTTATCTAAAATCAAGCCTTTGAATGCATTGTTTAAGATTTAAGCATAGTATAAGTTGCTGATATTTATGCGCTATTCTACATTTTGGCCTAAAAAATAAGCTCTTTCCCAGCAAATCTTAAATTCTAGCCTCGGACCCTTTTTAAAATAAAATAAATTCTAGATGGACTAGAGTTAGGTCACTAATTTGCATTTGTGTCGTCCATGCATGTTTTTCTACTTTCCGTTCTTGTATTGTGGATTTTTAGCATCACGGGCTCACTCCAAACACTTTCTCTGCCTTCTTCGCCTTTTCATCACATATGCGTTCTTCGGATCCAAACAGTCGTTAAATATTCTCATTTCTTAGACTCGCTCGTCTGCGGAACGCCCTTCAACGATCTCAAGCTCAAAAGCCTTTTTATCAATTCTTCTCTTGTTCATCTTGTTGTGGTCTCCGGATCCCACTTTTTAGTCCTCTTGATCCTGCTAAAATTTTGCACAACTCAACCCTGGGTTCAACTCAGTGTGATAATTTCCTATTGGCTAATCACCCAAACCCAGCCGCCTGGAATGCTGGCAATTCTCTTCTGGAGCCTTCGACAAAAAACCTCTGCCGAATTGAGACCGGATCAAATGGTTCTTCTCTGTGGACTTGGCTGCTTTCTTGTTAATCCCCGACTGTGGCATTCGCCATCTCTGTACCTCAGTTGGCTTTGCAGTCTTGGGCTCAGCTTAGCTCAAGTCACCAGCGTCTCGAATATCCTACGACCCCAACTCATCATCTATACATTGATCAACCTTATTGGCGGATGGGATCAATGGAGTCACCCTCTTGGCATCCTCATTAACGCAACCATTGGAACATTGCTCTCACTTTTTCTGTTTCCTCTGGGCGCCTTTGTAGTCGTCACCCAACAAGGCGGATTTATTTTTGATAGAATGACATCCTCCTTGATTTGGATTCTAAAATCTTTTGGACCGCCCCCTTTGGATGATCGTCACTGGATTTGGAACGAGTGGTGGTGGCTTTGGATTGCAAGCTTGCATATCCTGATCTGGCGCTGGCAAGATCGCTCCTTAAAACACGCTTTGAATAAACGACATTTGACTCCACTCCCTTCTAGGGAAAAAGACTCGTGAGGTTATGAAAAAATACTTATTTTTTGCTTTAATTCTACTCAGCGCTTTTCCAGCCGAAGGACCTGCCTTTCATGACATTTTCATAATCTGGAATGTTGGACAAGGACAGTGGCTGACCGGAAATCTCAGCGACCGCTGTGAGCATTTCGATTTCGGAGGCGAAAAGTTCCCTCTTAATAAAATCAAATACCACTGCTCCGGAAAAGAAAACCATCTCCAACTCAGTCATTGGGACTTCGACCATTGGGGCGGGCTTAAACGACTCATTAAAATCATACCAACTCTGTGCCATGCTCCCTGGCCTCCACTCGGTTTAGAAAAAAAACTCCCTGAAATTGCCCACACAATTCCCCTCTGTAAAAAGTCCCTAGAACCCTGGTATCGACCGGAGACGAACCATATCAATAAAAAAGACCTCACTTCGAATGATCTCAGTCAAATCTTCATTTTCCAAAATCAAATTTTGATCCCAGGAGATTCAACAAATCGTATGGAAAAAATCTGGGCAGCCAACCTGACGAATCTTGAAACAAAACAAATTAAAGTCCTCATCCTTGGACACCATGGATCTAAAACTAGCACCTCTGAAGCCCTACTACAGCGCTTGCCTCGTCTCAAGTTTGCTATCGCAACGGCACGAGAATCTCGCTATGGCCACCCTCATTTTGTTGTTCTCAATCGCTTACGACAACACAGAATTCCGATTTTGAGAACAGAGGACTGGGGCCATATTGGACTTGAACTTTGAAATGAATTTCCTTTCACAAGGACACAAAACAGACTATTCCATAGCCTGACGGACGTCTCCCATATCTCCGGACATCTCCATTGAGATCATGCTTGAAAAACAATCTAGAAGAACTAAGGCATTGCGATCCGCATCGCCAACAGACATTCCACGAATTCGATCGACAATCCCCTGATTGACAAGGGCCACATTGGCATAATTTGCCTCGAGCCCCTTCAGTAGAAAATCTGCAGGCTTTCCGTCTTTCAAATTGAAATACTGCCGAAGCAAATACAAAGATGTTGTCCGGACCATCGTTTCAATATCAGAGGAAAATGGCATATGAAACCGTGCCATGGGTTTCAGAAATTCCATATGCGGACACCCACTTGTCGCCATAATGAGTCCAAAAATTCCTTGAAGCCCTTCCTGAAGACTCGCAATTTTAGAATATGTTCGGTCCCCAGTCGTCACTTGAATTTTGGTCTCCACAACCGACTTGTCATTCGCAAAATGGGCCGCTACACCATGTAAATTCTGGGCAATAGGACAATAAGGAGAGTCCTTAGAATTCAAAGGACAGTGACTGCACTTTTTTGAATCCAGACGAACCCAGTCCACCTGTGATGGGTTTTCATTGATCATTTTCATAGTTTGGCGATCAAACTTGAGATCATACACTTGCACTTGACCACCGGGGAGTTCAAATCTATAGGAAATTACCAATACATCCATACTCCCAGAATACCCAAACATTTCCGATTGTCATGAACTAAAATTCAATCCTATACCTCCCACCAAGACTACAACTTCCGAACGTTCTCTACGTCATGGACTTTGTGATAGATTTGCAGTTTCAATGCTATAAAGGATCACACCAAGGCAAAGATCCAGAGGCGAAAAAGTGATGCTAGAATCGTGCCAACAAAGAGATAAAAACAAAAAATATACTATTGAAATCATTGGTGTTTTTCATTCTGCAAAAACCTCAATTTAAGGGCCCGCGCGGCATATAACATTCTCTTGTCACTTCAATAAAATTTAGTTAATACAAAGGCAATAGGGGGATCTATGGAACTAGGAAACCATCTCAGACTTGCATCTCATCTCACAATCCAAGCTACACAAAATTGTTTAAATATTTTTTTTCAGAAATTCATCACTCGACTTGGCTTTAAACTGTCACTTGTTCTAACTTCAATTTTATTTCTTTGGTCTTTTGCTGCTGAATCTCAGGGTTTTTCACTTTGTGGACCCAATACAAATACTCCTGTTTTTTGTGCGCGCATGAAGCATTTGCGGGCAACTGTCAATGCATTAGATTCTCAAACTGAATTGATGCAGGTCAATTATGAATTTCTTGGCGCCTTGGCTGTCAGTCTCGAAAACAATACTAAATATCTTGTCGAATTGACTCCACAAGAAATGCTTTCACACAAAGAAGGACTGAAGCGAATCAATTCCCTCTCTGCGGATTTTCGTTCATTAGCAAACAAAAAAGACGCTGAAGCATTGACAACCGCAAACATGGTCAAGGGACAATGCTTGAATTGTCATACTTCGGCAAATCCAACCGGTGGAATTCCGTGGAATGATGTTTTTGGATTCAGTTGGGATAAAATTTCAAAAGAATGTGGACGTGTTGGCCGCAATCCCTATCTTTGCAGATCCATGAATGCAATGATGACGGATTATAATCATATTCTTTCTGGATATGCTGCCAGAATCGAAGACTTTGAAATTACAGGGGCATTCCGCCGGCGAAATTGCGCGAATTCTTCAAGATTTAAAGGCAAAAGGCTTTAATCACTTAGGAGAAGCTAATCGATTGGAAGCTGAAGTGAGTGCGCAGAAGGTTGTCGCCTTAGCAAAAGCCCAAGACCCTACAGTTTTTGAAAAAGCCCGCGCGTTGAACACGACTTGCTCAAAGTGCCATAGCGAGATTTCGGCCCTCAGAGTCAAGCACCTCCCAGGGGCATCTTTTTCGCCGCTTTGGAGTTCTCGATAGTTCCAGTTTGCCGACGCTTGATCTAAAGACTCAGGAGTTGTTCATCGCTCAAAGAGAGAGAGATCAAGCGTTGATTGCACGCTCCGCATGCAGCAAGATTTAGATTGACACTTTCTTTTTCGAGGTAGGAAATGAAAGGCATTCATAATTTGGAAAATGTTTGTCCGCTCTCATTCATGGAGGTTTAGATGTTATTCTTTCAAGGTTTTTCGAACCCAAATGAACGCAGGAATAAGAGGACTGCGGGATTACATTTAACTGCAGTCGCCACGATTTTCGTAGTGGGTTTCACCGTCCTCTCCATAGGGCTTCAGGCAAATGCCAAATGCAAGGCCGGACACGCGAATAGCCAGTCTTCCCCTCTGACGCCTGAGCAGAGAGAGACTATGGCTACTGCCTTAGAGAAGAAAGCAAAATGCCTTCGCACACCAGAAAAATCAGCTAACGATTGTCACGAAGAGATGAAGGCTTCGTGCGAGGGTGGGAAAACCTGTGGGGCCAATCAGGAAGGCGGTTCCGGCAAATGTCCAATGATGGAAGAGACAAAATAGAAAAATTTTCTGTCAAATAAAAAATAGGAGCTTTAAATGAATTCATTAAAAATTCAGTTTAGGGATATGCGCCCATCTGCAGCGATATCTGCTGTTCTCGAAGATTCCGTTCGCGATCTTGAAACCTATGATCCAAGCATTATGTCCTGCGATGTCGTCGTTTCAAAACCTCACAGAAAACATACTAAGGGCGGAATTTACCACGTTGTGGTTCGCTTTCGCGTCGCTGGTGAGCAAATTGTGATTAATCGTGAACCTGAAAAGATCACGCCCATGAGGACGTATATGTAGCGATTCGTGATGCCTTCAGCGCAGCCCGTCGCCGACTGCAAAACCATCTCGATAAACATGGTTATTGAGCCTCCCGAAAAAGATCTGCTAAAGGTGGATTAAAACAAAGGGATCTCAATTCTAGCTATGAAGACAGTGTTGAGACGGTAGATCTTGTTGCAGCCAAAGCAAAGAAACCAAGGGTCAAGGCAACAAAGGAGGAACCTCAAACATCAGGCACTCCCCTTCTTACTTGGGAAAAAGCAGAGGATCGAGAAATTACTTGGATTGCCGTCTGCAGCCGAGCTGGAGCGCGAATTTTAAAAACAATATCAAGATGTTGAACTTTTCATTCGTTGGACCTTCTGGGTAGGGAGCGAACTCGAGCGCTCAGAAATGATAAACATAGCGTCAGTCGAATGGGTTTTGCCGCTGGTGGAGCGACCCACCGTATGACCGGCGGGAAGGACCCCCATGAAGAATTGGCTGTTTCCTTTCCAAAACTCTGGGAGCTTATTTAAAGAATGCGTTTCAAAAAAACAGTTTGAACAATTAGTGATTGTTGCTGAGCCCCACCTGATAGGACTTATAAAACTCGCCTTGGACAAAAAGATTCAAGCTTCGGTCTCTCAATGGATTACCAAGGACCTTGTTCGTTTTTCACTTTTTAATGTGAAAAAACTTTTTCTTTCGGAAAAGGAACTCAAGAATATCAGATTTAAGAACAAGCTCCGTTAAATATGCAGAAAGAGTCTAATACGGTCCTTCCTTTGGATAAGTTTGCGGCTTTTTTGTTTGACCTCGATGGGACCCTTGCCGATTCAATGGGATTACATAATCGAGCCTGGATCCAGACTTTGAATGAGATGGGCCTGATTATGACTGAAGAGATCCTCCTTGAGTATGTAGGAATATCAAACGTCAGACAGTTGATATTTTTAATCGGCGCTTTGTTGGACCCTGGATCCAGCGAATGCTGCCCGGGCCAAAAGAAAATAGGTTTTTTGCAGACTTTGATAAAATGAACCCAGTTGAGCCGGTCCTTAATATTGCGAAGACCTACCAAGGTCAAAAACCAATGGCCGTCGTTTCGGGCGGCTCAAGAGCCGTCGTTGGACGAATTCTTAAGAATCTACAAATTGAGTCTCTTTTTCAAGAAAGAGTTTGCGCAGAAGATACCTCGCGCGGAAAACCTTTTCCGGACCCCTTTCTTCGAGCCGCAGACCTTTTGAAAGTTCAACCTAGCCAATGTCTCGTCTTTGAAGATGGAGAAGCCGGAATAAGAGGCGCCCAAGCCTGTGGAATGGGCGTTGTCAGAGTCGCCCAAGACTTCTCCCTGACCTTTTGGACGGGTTTAAAAAGAAAAATCTAACTGCTTTTGCTGACATGAAAAATGCAGAAGATTTTTTTGGATTTAAATAAACAATATACAAAATCTTAGAAGACTAATTGGTTCGATTTGAGCCCTTACATGAGGTTATATGATTTCGCGTTTGAACACAAAACATGTCACTTTTGGGGATTGTCTTAAACTTTTTACATCTGCCCCTCGATCCACCCCATGGCTTGTCTTACTCCTGATTTGTTCTTTAGCCTCTCTCGCCTGGTCCCAAACCCTATTGCCCAAAGAATCAACGGACTACTGTGTGGCTATTCGAGGAAATGGAGAGCTTGCCTCGGCGCACTGGGGAGCCTTCGCAAAAACCCTTGAGACTTTTGGCACACCGGTCGGTGCTGCAGGTGGAAGCTCAGCCTCTATCACAGTATTTTTATTTGAGAGCATGCTTTCAAATCCAATTGTCGCAGCCCTTGATACAACGGAAAAAAAAGAAGCTCTGGCGCTGCTCTTTAAGGCCCTTGAGCCCTTAGTCAGCAAAGTCGGCCATGATAGCCGTTTCGAGGAGGCGCTCGTGGGGCTTCGAATGATCCAAGGTGAAATCACGGCCCCACCCCTGCAAGGGTTCCTAGCTATTCTGGCCCACCTACAAAATCCAACTATTTTAAAATCCACACTGTCAAAGTTAGAAGCGGCACTCCGTAGCCTTCAGGACAGTCAGATTCTCAACGGCCCAGCGATTCAACGCCTGAGTCGGGACATAACACAGCTACAGCAGAAGTTTTCCATTGATCAGTTGAATCTTGTCTTCGCCGAAGTGAACGATATTAAGAAATCTCTTGCCGTCTTTGGTAAATTCAATGCGAAAGATGATAATCAACTCTTTATTCGGGATGGTGTATTGAATTTTGAGGCACTAACAAATTCTTTCGGAGCCCTTGCTGATTTTTTGAGCTTGAGAAATGCAACACCGGCTGCCACCCTGGCCTTTCAAAGCTTCAGGAATGCCTGCGGATCGCAAACTGTCGGACTCAACTGGGAAGCCATCATGACTTTAAAACCTGAATGCCAAAATCACCTGAATCAGTGGGTGGCCAGTTATCTCCCAAACTATGTGCCTCAGGCAAATTCACGCCTGCATGACCCCATTGGGCAGACCCTTTCGGTCATCACTTCGACCGCAATCATTCAGGGGGATTCTGTCGAGAAATTCAAAAATATTAAGGCCCAGTATCAAAGGACTTTTTCTTCAGATTTAGGCGTTGACATGAATGTCGTGAAAGATGAGGACCTTAAGTTTGGGTACTGGGGACGCCTCACTGATCTTGAAAAAATGAAGAGCCTGCTCGATCCGAAAATTGACAAGAACTCACGCTTTCTAAGCCTAGGAACCCAACCTTGGAACAAAATTCTAGCCTATTCGCCGGCTGAACCAGGGCTTTCCGCCTTTCTTGAATATGAAAATGTCATCTCCATGGGAGGCTGGTCCGATCTTCACCCAATCCCAGCTTTGAAGGCCATCGGCTGCAAAAATGTCGTTTATTTAACGCGAAAACAAGGTGACTCGGATTTTTGCGATGGGGTAGCTAAGCGTTTACTCGGCATGCCTGAGCTGGGCTGGGACTTTCTTGAAAAAGACCCTGCAAATCAAGCAGACTTCTTAAAAACCAATTTGAAAAATGCCCTGGGAAACGAAGACACTTCTTCGCTATGGGGTCGCTTTTTTAATATAAAAAATCCAGAAAGTTCCTTCGCTCATTCTCTCAAACTTGCCGACGCAGTCGTCTGCACAAACTGGAACGCCTTTGATATTAAGACGGATTTTCACGCCATGATTGATGAGGCCTATCAGGCACCAATCTTCAACCGCTCAAATTTGCCTGTGCTCGAGCTTCCGGCGATCTCCTCTCCCCAGCTCCGCTTCCTGAAGCCTTCAGATTACCAGACCAAATCTATCGATGGGATCCCAGTTTTTGCTGGCTGCATTAATTAATTTTTCTGTATTGTTGCGCGAGCCCTTTAGTCAGTGCAAACGAGATTGACTTGACCAAAACTGACTCTTTAGGTCAAATATGACGCCGGGGGTGTCTTATGCAGGGAATTGTTAAAGGACTTGTTGGCTTTTTACTTCGAAGTCTCTTCACTTCCTTCCTGATGTTTATCATGGTCATCTCACTTGTTTCCGGCAAGTTTCCGCCAGATCTTATGGATGTCAGAAAAACCTTTTCCTCCCTTCAGGAAATGACCCAGGTCGGACAACAACTTAATCAGCAATTTAAAATGACGCTGCAACAACAGCGTCAACTTCAAGAGCAAGGTCCGCGGGCAAACTCCGACAAGCTTTTGCACCCAGCTGTTATACTTAGGGAAGTCAACGCGGAAATAGCTGCCGACGAGAGAGGTTCGCCGAAACCAAATGCCAATCAATATGCCGGTCCAAATGGAGTTGGCCCCGGGAACAGTGTCGAAATCAATGCTCTCAAAACAAAAGTCAGTGAACTTGAATCTCAACTTTTTCGGATTCAAAATCGGCTTGGCAAACTCGAATCAACTTCCAGATAGTATCGAAAGGATTCAAATGAGATCTTCACTCAAATCAGTCATTTGTTTTTTTCTAAATATTTCTTTTATTTGTTGTGGCTCTTCTTTAGCAAGCAAGATCGCCTTCGCAGGTCCTTCAGGTGGTTCGGGGTATATGACCAGTGGAAAGAATGAATCGTTCGTCGCTAAGGTGAAAGTCGTACGCACAATCCAAGGTGAGACAGAGATATTTTTTGAATCCAACAAAGTGACTGGTGCCTATCTCCTCCCGAACAGTTTGAAGGATTACGCGACCCTCAAAGACCATCTAGAAACAAGTCGTAAACCCGGCGGACCCGAAGTAAAAGTCTCGGCAGACGATGAAAAAAGAATCAAAACTGTCGAGATTCTTGAGAACAAACCCCCATCTTCCTCTCAGGAAGTCGACTGGGATAAAATTTAGATGCGAATTCTTGTCGTCGAAGATCAGCCAAAGATGGCTCACTTTATTCGAAAGGGACTTGGCGAAGTTGGTTACGCGGCAGACGTGGCAGAAAGTGCTGCTGCGGCCGAGTCCTATTCGGCCCAAGGGGATTATGATTTAGTCATTCTTGATGTTATGCTTCCTGATGGCAATGGAATGGACGTCGCTCGGCGATTCAGGCGGGATGGTTTTACTGGGCCCATTTTGATGCTCACGGCCCTTTCAACGACTAAGGATAAGGTGAACGGCCTCGATGCCGGAGCTGATGATTTTTTAACAAAGCCCTTCTCTTTTGACGAACTTCTTGCCCGTGTTCGAGCCCTCTTACGTCGATCAGGAGCAAAAGGTCATCAGGCCGGTAGTCAACTGAAATTTTCAGATCTCGAAGTAGATGTGATCCAAAGAAAAGTCCGTCGGGGCGGTCAAGAAATCAGTCTGACGGCTAAAAGAATTTTCTCTGCTCGAATATTTTATGAGAAATCCTGAACGCCCCCTTGGCCGGATTTCAATTGCCGAACATGTTTGGGATATTCATTTTGACTCTGAAAGCAATGTTATTGACGTTTATATCAACCTCCTCAGGAAAAAAGTGGACGCGCCATTTCCCAAAAAATTAATTCATACTCTTGTCGGCGTGGGCTATGTTCTTAAAGAAGATTCCTAATTTTTATTCACGCCTCAGTCTGCGACTTAAGCTGACTTTTATTTTTGTTTCAATCTTTGGTGCAATGACCTTGATTTTTGATGGACTGAACTTCCGTGTGATGATGCAGGCACTTGACGATGAAAATGATATAAATTTATATAATTTAGCTGTTGAGTTTTATAATGCTGAGGAAAATAACTTCCTCGGGGATGTGTCCCTCTTCCCAGAAAATCTCGAAAAAAAGAAAATATTTGCTTTCAATGTTGGGTCTGTTCTTGTGCAGATTCGCCACATCTCTGGTAAAATTCTTTATCGGCAGGGTGAATTTGGTGCTTATGATTTACCTGTTCGCAATGAATTTTCCCAACTTAACAAAGACGATGATGTTGTCTATCGCACCCTGCGCGACACTTCCCAGATTCCCACCCCCGAAGCTGAGACTTATCGAATGCTCAGCATCCAGTGGAAAACGCCTGACACCATATTGCAAATCGCAGTTCCTAGGACCCACATTGAGGCCGTGATTCGTCAACGCAATCAGGTTTTAATTATTGGCATTCCGATTGTTCTAATCATTGCAGCCCTGGGTGGAAGTTTTTTGGCTGGCCGAGCTATTAAACCGGTGCAAGGAGTCATTGCGATTGCTCGCGAAATTGATGGCAGCGAACTTTCCCAACGAGTGCCATTACCAAAGTCTGAAGATGAAATTAAAGAACTCGCCCAAACTTTCAATGAAATGCTCAATCGCATCGAAAGGGCCTTTAAGAGCCAGGAACGATTTGTTGCCGATGCCTCACACCAGCTCCTCACTCCACTCACGATCATGAAAACTGAGCTCGAAATGAGCCTTCGTCGTAAAAATGAATCTGAGGAAAAACAGATAACTCAGAAGGCTTTTCAAAAGGACCTGTTAAGGAGCCAATTACAGGAAGTCGACCACTTGATTCGAATTGTCCAAGATATGCTCCTCCTGGCCAGAATTGATGCTGGGCGGGGGTCCTCAAGCTTCAGGATCATTACTTGGATGAATTGGTGCTCGAAGCCTTTGAGCATATTGAAAAACTCGCGCAAAAAAATCGATCAATCTCAAGTTTGACATTCTTGGGTTAGAAACCCATCGCCCACAAATTCGTGTCGATCATGATCTATTAATTCATTTAGTGGTAAATCTCCTAGAAAATGCCATTAAATATTCTGACCCTGGTCAAACAATTTCGGTTCTGCTTCAATCGGAGAAGCAACTCCTCAGACTCGTGATCAAGGATCAAGGTCCAGGCATTCCTCCAGCTCAGTTTGAAACGATATTTCAAAGGTTCTCAAGAGACCCTATGATCTCTGCCAAGGTGAAGGGTTATGGCCTAGGTCTTGCGATTGCCAAGAAAATAGCTAACCTACACGGGGCTAAACTCGAGCCCGCCCATGTTGTCGGACGCGGTGCTGAGTTCCATTTCGAGATTAAAATTATTTAATCTGCTTTTAATGGCCACTTCACCCAGGCCTGATATCTTAGTTTCAGAGCTAAAAACAATTAACTAACCAACGGAGGTTATCTATGAAAATTCTAGCTGTTCTTGTTTCTCTGATGTTTGCTGCTGTTGTTAACGCCCAAGAAGGCACTGCTGCCCCAGCCGCTCCTGCTGCTGAAGTTGCTGCTCCTGCTGCTGGCGCTCCTGCAGAAAAAGCTGCTGCTCCTGCAAAGCCTATGAAAAAAGGCAAAAAGAAAAAGCACGACGCTAAGTAATTTTTAGTGTTTAGGCAAAAAAAAGGGAGCCCTTAGGTTCCCTTTTTTTTTGCCTTTTTCCCTCAATAGGGCTGTTTTGCTTGAATGTATTCGTAGCTCCGATTTTGAACCTTTTAGTGACATATAACGATGGAACCACTCAAATTGGGTTGATTGAAAGGTATACGTATGTTATAATACTGTAAGTACGGAGGTACTCATGAAAAAGAAGCTCTCTGCCGTTGGAAATAGTTACGGTCTTGTAATCGAAAAACCCATACTCGAATTGCTAAATATTGATCGTGATACCGAGCTGGAAATGACCACCGATGGTGATCGCCTTATTATTGAGCCTATTCGATCAGGCAAAAAGAGCCTTCGAGCTTCAGCTGAAAAAATTATGAAAAAACACGACGCCACTTTTAAGAAGTTAGCAAAATGAGTGGGGCCGATTTTGCTTTCTAACACTTGCAGACGGGCGAGGGGGGGGAGGAGAGGCGGGGGGGGGGGGGGGGGGGGGGGGGGGGGGGGGGCCCGGTGGGTTGCGCCATCATGACGCCACAAGCTTCCTTTGGCGGCCAGTATGTTCACAACGGTATTTTTGAAATGGCCGCAGCCTATGCGTTTCATATTGCAGAAAATCAGCCGTTTGTTGACGGAAACAAACGAACGGCCTTGGCTTCGGCCCTTGTTTTTTTGGACTGGCATCAGATTGAAACAGAGGACTCAGGTGATGAGCTTTACAATGCCATGATTGGCCTGGCTCAGAAAAAGCTCGATAAAGCAGGCCTCGCTAAGCTTTTCCAAAAACTTGCAAAGCCAGCCAAAGAATAGCGGGAACTTCACCCACCACGAATCGTTGACAGCTGTGAATCCAGCCCCGCCAATCCCGGTTTAACTTTGATCGTCTGCATGGAAGTGGCAGTGTCTATGTTTCAGATAAGTTTAATAACACGACATATGTGATCGGCATTTTTATGCCAACCTTTTTGCGAACAGGTAAAATCTTGCTGATCGATGATATAGGAGCCTGTTCGAAAACAAGCCCCAAGCATAAATCCCTTAGTTAACATCCTTAAAGTCGGCATCAATCACGTCATCACCACCAGGCTTGCCATCTTTTTGGGCTCCAGGAGTTGGACCGCCAGCCTCAGGACCGGCACCTTCAGCACCAGCTGCCCCTGCTTGCTTCTTATACAAATCCCCAGACACTTTGTGCGTCACTGCCTGAAGTTTTTCAAAGGCCGCCTTGAGCTCAGGAACTTCACCTTTCTCCATGACTTTCTTAGCTTCTGCCACAGCCTCGTTAGCTGTTTTTACATCAGCCTCACCCATCTGAGCGGCTGAGTCTTTAACAAGCTTTTCGGTCTGATAAATCAAATTATCCAGATTGTTCTTCAAAGAAGCGGTCTCAGCCTTAGCTTTATCTTCTTCAGATCTAGCCTCAGCCTCAAGAACTGCCTTCTTGATTTCTTCCTCTGTTAAACCACTCTGAGCAGAGATCTTAATTTGCTGGGACTTTCCAGACGCCTTGTCCATAGCAGAAACATTCAAGATCCCGTTGGCATCAATATCAAAAGTCACTTCTACTTGAGGCGTTCCTCGAGGTGCTGGTGGAATTCCCATTAACTCAAAACGTCCAAGGGATTTGTTATCCTGGGACATTTTTCGCTCGCCCTGCAAGATATGAATATCCACCGCTGGCTGATTGTCGGCCGCAGTTGAAAATACCTGAGATTTTTTCACAGGAATTGTCGTATTACGATCGATAATTGGTGTCATCACACCACCGAGAGTCTCAATACCTAGTGTGAGCGGAGTCACATCCAAGAGCAGGACATCTTTCACGTCCCCGGCAAGCACGCCTCCTTGAACGGCAGCTCCAATGGCGACAACTTCATCAGGATTCACTGTTTTATTTGGCTCTTTTCCGAAGAAGTCCTTCACAGCTTTTTGAACCGCAGGAATTCGTGTTGATCCCCCGACAAGAACAATTTCATCAATCTCTGAAGGCTTCAACCCAGCATCCGCCAAAGCTTTCTTCGTTGGCTCAATAGATCGCTGGATCAAATCACTCACCATTTGCTCAAACTTCGCTCGAGTCAGCTTCATCTGCAAATGCTTAGGACCAGTCTGATCCGCAGTCACGAATGGTAGATTGATATCAGTTTCTTGAGCTGAAGAGAGTTCAATTTTTGCTTTCTCCGCAGCTTCTTTCAACCGCTGTAGGGCCATTTTATCATTCTTAAGATCGACGCCCTGATCCTTTTTAAATTCAACCATCATCCATTCTAGAATACGATGGTCGAAGTTATCACCACCCAAATGAGTATCCCCATTGGTGGATCGAACTTCCACGATGCTATCTTCGCCAGTTTTACCAACTTCCAAAACTGAAACGTCGAAGGTTCCTCCTCCAAAGTCGTAAATTGCAATTTTCTCGTTTTTCTTCTTATCCAACCCATAGGCAAGCGCTGCAGCCGTAGGTTCATTAATAATTCGCTTCACATCAAGACCTGCAATCCGACCGGCATCCTTTGTTGCTTGCCTTTGAGCATCATTAAAATAGGCCGGAACAGTAATAACAGCCTCAGTGACTTCCTGACCTAAATAGTCCTCTGCCACTTTTTTCAGCTTCGCTAAGACGGCAGCCCCAACTTCTTCAGGAGATACTGATTTGTCTTTAATCTTGAAGGCACAATCATTACCTTTCTCGATCACTGTGTATGGAACTAATTTCGTCTCGTCTCCAACTTCAGAAAAACGACGACCAATAAAACGCTTAGCTGAATAAATTGTGTTCTCTGGATTGGTGACCGCTTGGCGTTTGGCGATCTGACCGACTAGGCGCTCGTTATCTTTTGTGAACGCTACCACCGATGGTGTCGTCCGAGCCCCTTCTTCATTGACGAGGACTTTAGCCTCCCCACCTTCCATAATTGCCACACACGAGTTGGTGGTCCCTAAGTCTATGCCTATAATCTTTCCCATAATGAAGCTCCTTCGTTCTTTGCTTTTTGTTTTCTTGTTTTATCGTTAATCTTAAATACCAGGATTCAGTCTAAACGATCGAACACCCACACTTTTAAAGATGAGGCGTTATTGGAATTCGTCAAGGTCTTGGAAGCTCTATTTTTTTCGCCCAAAAAGACTCCCCTGCCCTGCGTTCTTGACGTTGAGTCCCTGTATTTGCGCGATTTCACGCAAGTGCTTTTCTTCCTCGGCCGCAAGTTTATGAGGAAACTGAACTTGAACTTTAAAAAATAAATCTCCCCGACGGCCGCTTCGCAAGGCCGGCAATCCCTGACCAGGAACTTTCAGAAGTTCCCCCATCTTAAAAGCCCTTGGAATCTCAACCTTAGCTTTCTCTTTTAAGGTCGGAACTTCAATCTCTCCACCCAAAATAAGCTGAATATAGGGAACCTCGAGGTCTGCATAAAGATTTTCGCCATCTCTCTCAAAACGCTTATGGTCGCGAACTCGAAGCTCAACATAAAGATCTCCAGGTGGTCCTCCAAGGGCCCCACCTTCGCCTTCCCCTGCAACACGCAGACGGGTGCCCGTGTCAACTCCTGCCGGGATATTGAGACGAATCTGCCGTTTAGCAGTTTTACGACCAGACCCGCGGCAGCTCTTGCACGGTTTTTCCACGACCGACCCCTGACCTCGGCAGGTCGGACAGGTTGTCGCCATTGCAAAAAAACCTTGACGACTGACGACCTGACCAGATCCAGAGCAGGTTTTGCAGGTGACTGCCTGGGAACCTTTTTCCGCCCCAGTTCCCACACACTCTTGACAGCTTTCCTCAGTCTGAAACTCGATTTCCTTTTCAAGCCCGCTCAGAACATCTTCCAATTCAATCTCTGTCACATAACGAAGGTCAGAGCCCCGTCGTGGCTCATTTCGCCGTTGAGAACGTTGGCGACCTCCACCACTGCCCCCACCAAAAATGTCGCCAAAGATGTCACCAAAATGTGAGAAAATATCTTCCGTGCTTTGAAAACCATGGGGCGAGGATCGGCCCCCCTGAAAGGCCTGATGCCCAAAACGATCATACTGGGCCCTCTTTTCAGGATCACTCAGAATCTCATAAGCCCCAGCCGCTTCTTTAAACTTATCCTCGGCCTCTTGATTGCCTGGATTCCGATCCGGATGAAACTGCATTGCCAATTTACGATAAGAGGTCTTAATGCTCGCAGCATCTGCATCACGAGGGACCCCAAGAATTTCATAATAATCACGTGGTTGAGCCATGCCTCGTCATAACGGGCAATTCAACTTCGTGTCAATTCCAGACATTACTTTCTAGAACTTTTTGCCGCTTTTCACTTCCGCGATGCGCCGCTTGATTCGATCAATCATCATCTGCGGAGCCTGCTCGATCTCTAGATCTCTGATTAAATTCTCGGCCAACTCAATATGACCGCTTTCAGCATAGAGTTTTCCAGCTAATCCTGAAACCCAACTCGGCCCCCCACTTTGCGCACAGGCAACAAGAAGTTTTGCTCCCTTCGCCTTATCATTCTCTTCTAATATGGCGTGGTAAGCCGCTCGATATAGAATCGGCCAATCGTTAGGAAAATGAGTAACTGCTTTATCAAAAAGCTTTGTAGCGCCAGAGATGTCAGAGATTATTACACTCAGGGCAATCGCCCCAGTGGCATAAATTATCCTAAAATCAGGGGACAAGGTCGTCGCTGTATCCAGCATTCGCCAAAGCCAGCCATCCCCCTTGCAGTTATTTTTTTCAATTCGTTCTTCACAATACTCGATATCCTGAAGAGCACGAATCCAAAGGGTATCACCTATTTGTTCTTTCATCCCGAAAGCGAAATATTCAATGCCTGGTGGTGGTGAAATTAATGGGCGTGGAAGCTCTATCTGCTCTCGAAGAGTGCTCATTGAAAAGGCGTAGGTGAGCAAAGAAAGAAAACCAACCCAGAGGGTTGGTTTTCTTGAAAACCCCAAAAGCTCTGTCAAATTCAAAACCACCTGCAGACCTACTGAGTTCCATCCACAGCATTTGTAAGAATCTTATTCTCATTAATGCTCCATGAGTCGAAGGTGGCCGTATTTGAAACTTTTCCAGTTGCACACGCTAGGAACGTATTTGCTCCAATGGCCGAAACACATGCAGCACTGTTAACGACACCCGCCTGAGCATCTGAAGTGTACTGACAAGTATTCGTAAACCCAGTGGCAGCAGCACCAGCAACATCCTGACAATAACCACCTGTCGCTAACGTCGCCCTCGTCCGATAGGCAGTGCTAGCAATTCCTCCTGTATAGCCGGCCGCATTAAGAACAGCTATCAATGCGCCAGCAACATCTGTCCCGACATTATACCGCATACGACCCTCAGGCTTGTACCCAATGACCGTAAACTGAGAATCAAACATTGTATAGTCAGTATAAAAAATCTTCTGCGCCCCATAATACGAAGACAAATTCGCCTTCGCCTCACTCTGTCTGGCCTTAGCCATATACTTGTTCACCGATGGTACGGCCACTGCTGCCAGGAATGGCAACAACCACCATCAACTCGACGAGCGAGAATCCTTTCTGGTTTTGTTTATTTTTGCTGATTGCCAGCAACATCTTCATACTTCTCATAACGTTCTCCCCCTGTTTAGGTTTTTGTCAAACTACTATTTGTTCTACGCTCAACATGATTGAGTATGAAGAAATCCTAATTTTTATGCAAGACCCCTTCTCAAAATAGGACAAACAAATTAGTATGTCTTTGGAAATCGTGAGGAGTTGTACCGATGTTGTCTCTAAATGCGAAAATATCTCTCTCTGGAGGAAGGTCTGGGTCTAGTGGTGACTCATCTCAGAACATAAACTCTGAAACTCAGGCTGGAGGGACAGAAGTTCTTCCTGATCTGCAGGTCCCAAAGATGTATTCGGTTATTCTTTTGAATGATGATTTCTCTCCGATGGACTTTGTAATTCTGGTCCTGCGACGGTTTTTTGGTCATAAGGACGAAAGTGCCACACAAATAATGCTCGACGTCCATCGAAAAGGAGCTGGAGTTGCAGGGGTTTATACTCTTGAGATCGCGGAAATGAAAACAATGCAAGTTAACCAATTTTCCCAAATGCATCAGCATCCCTTAAAGTGTATCATGCAAGAGGCTCCCTCTTAGAGGGAAGTTATCAAGGAGGACTTATGATGGGTCGTGAACTGGAGAGAAGACTCTCCGATGCCACTGAAATCGCAAAAACTCAGCGTCATGAGTTTGTCAGCCTCGAGCATATTTTGTTAGCACTCTGTGGCTCACCCACAACTGTGCAGATTCTTGAAGCCTTGGCAGTTAATGTTCCCACTTTGAAAAAGCAATTAAGGGCGTACTTAAAGGATAAGACTGCTAAAATCACAGAAGACCAGCTCGAAACTTATGGCGGCTACGACAGCTGGACTCCTGAATTTACAATGGCCTGCCACCGATTAATTCAGAGAGCGGCCTTGCAAGTCAAAAATGCTGGTCGCAATCAGATCACTGAGGGTTCTTTACTTGTGTCCTTTTTTTACGAGGCAGATAGTCACGCGGTTTTTGCTTTAAGCCAGCAGGGTCTTAGCCAGTTTGATGTGATCAATTATATTTCCCATGGAATGACAAAAGATGGGGTTTCGTCAGCCCTTGGACCTGCGGCCCCGTTAGCGAAAATAATGATGTCGACGGTCTTCCGAAGGATGAATCAAAAAGACTGCCCTCGATAATTTCTGTACTAATTTGAATGAAAAGGCAGAGCGGGGTCTGGTCGATCCACTGATTGGGCGAGAAGACGTCCTTCAGAGACTTTCCCAAATTTTAATGCGTCGGACAAAGAACAACCCTTTACTCATTGGCGAGCCCGGCGTCGGCAAGACTGCTCTGATTGAAGGTTTGGCTCAAAAATTGTTCTGAAAAAAGTCCCCGAAGCGCTTCAGGGGAAAATTATTTACGCCCTCGATCTAGGCAATCTCCTGGCCGGCACAAAATTTCGGGGAGATTTTGAGGCGCGGCTCAAGGGAATTATCAAAGAAGTCAAAGCTCGAAAAAATTGTATTCTTTTTATTGATGAAATTCACGCTTTGGTCGGAGCTGGCGCCACCAGCGGAGGATCGATGGACGCGTCCAATTTGCTCAAACCAGCCCTCGCCAATGGCGAGCTTAGTTGCATCGGCTCCACGACTCATTCTGAATTTCGGCAGTATTTCGAGAAAGATCGCGCGCTCAACAGACGCTTTCAAAAAATTGACCTTCAGGAACCTTCGGCTGAGGACTGCTTTCAAATTCTTCTGGGACTTAAGAAAACCTACGAAGACTTCCACCAAGTTGTTTATTCGGAACAGGCACTCAGAGCTGCCATTGAACTTTCACAAAAACACTTACAAAACAAACTGCTTCCTGACAAAGCGATTGATGTGATGGACGAAGCTGGGTCTTTTTTTCGTTTGAAGGCTAGCTCGCCAGAGCCTTTGACCATTGATCGCCACCAGATTGAAGAAGTCGTGGCCCAGATGACGGGATTACCGATCGCCAATATCTCTTCGAGTGAAAAAACTCAACTCCGCGATTTGGACAAAAAACTCAAAGCCCTCATTTATGGCCAGGACGAGGCTATTGATAAATTAGTCAGTGCGATGAAGCTTTCCCGTAGCGGCCTCCATCGGGGTCAGAAACCAATCGGTTGTTTTTTGTTCACCGGCCCAACTGGGGTTGGGAAAACCGAAGTGACCAAGCAGCTGGCCCAAATTCTAGGCCTTCCTTTGCATCGCTTCGATATGAGTGAATATATGGAAAAGCATACGATTTCTCGACTTATCGGAGCTCCCCCCGGATATGTTGGCTACGAAACTGGTGGCCTCCTTACTGAGGCTATTACCAAAAGCCCATACTCGGTTCTTTTACTCGATGAAATGGAAAAGGCCCATGGGGATCTCAGCCAAGCCTTGCTGCAGGTGATGGATGCGGGACGCTTGACCGACGCCCAGGGAAGGGTTGCTGACTTTCGAAATGTCATTCTCATTATGACGACTAACGCTGGAGCCCTTGAGGTCTCCAGGGGGTCCATTGGCTTTGTCGAAGGATCGCGCGGCAGCCTATCGATGGATGCGATAAAGAAGTATTTTGCACCTGAATTTGTGAATCGTTTAGACTCTGTTGTGGCCTTCAAAGATCTGTCTGAAGAAATGATTCTAAAAGTCGTCCATAAATTCGTCGATGAAGTGCGAGTCTCCTTAGCAGAAAAACGAGTCGATATGCAGATCTCTCTCGAAGCTATCAAATGGCTTGCGGTCAAAGGCTATGACAAAGCCTATGGCGCTCGCCCCATGGCCCGGGCCGTGGACGAATATATCAAAAAACCTTTAGTCGACGAACTCCTCTTTGGCCGACTGGCCGATGGCGGCCGGGTTGTGATTGATCACAAGGCTCATAGCGCCCAACTTGAGTTTCAATTTAGTGCATTGGTGCAAAAACAACCTGCCGGCGAGCCTTCAACTGTCGGCACCTAGGTGTCATCTCGGACGCGGATATCTAAATTCCTCTGTAAAATGCAAAAAATCATTTTACAGAGGAATTTAGATATAGTAAATATTCCTCTGTACTTTGATAAAACAGATTTTACAGAGGAAAATGTAGATGTCATTTGTGGGCCGCAAAGCGGAATTGAATCTCTTGGAAGAAATTTATTCTCGACCTACTTTTGGACTTGTTACAGTTCAAGGACGCCGAAGAATTGGAAAAAGCTCGCTCATTCATTTTTTTGCGAAGAAAACAAATCGCCGACTGTATGAGTTTCAAGGATTGGCCCCTAGGCTTGGACAGTCGAATAAAGACCAACTCGAGCATTTTGCAAAAACCCTTTCCAAGTATTTGGGAATCAAGGCCATCCAGTTTTCAGATTGGAGCGAAGCCCTCGAACAGTTAGGAAGATTACCCCAGTCAGAAAAGATCTTAATCCTTTTAGACGAAATTTCATGGTTAGGAGGCAAAGACTCTGACTTTCCCGGAAAACTTAAAAATTTATGTGATAAATTAACACGTGAAAACCCAAATATTTTGCTTATCCTTTGTGGTTCAGTTTCCAGTTGGATTCAGAAAAACATTTTAAATAATACTGGGTTTGTGGGTCGAATATCTAGCGAAATTTTTCTTAAAGAACTAAGTTTAATTGACTCAAAAAAACTTCTCTTAGAGAAAAATAGAAAAATAAAAAACGCAGAAATAATAAAGTTCTTAAGCATGACAGGAGGCGTCCCAAAATATATTGAAGAAGTCAATCCAAAAGAATCCCCTGAGGTCAACATAGATTTATTTTTCATGAATCCCAATGGGTTTTTTTTTCAAGAATTTGAAACGATATTTAGTGATATCTTTGGAAAGAGGAATGATCTCTATAATAAAATTTTGCTACAATTAAACAAAAAAACCATGGCGGCTGGCGAAATTGCAGAGAAATTAGGACTTCCTTTAAACGGAGACACTATTGAGTATCTGACGGACTTGGAACAATCAGGATTTATAAAAAAATTTAATTCATGGAATTTTAAAGGGGGTCCATCAAAAAACTACAGATATCGAATTATAGATAATTACACTCGCTTTTATTTAAAATATGTTTTCCCAAGGAAAGAAAGAATCCAAACTCTGCCTAGTCAACAGAACAGCAAGGGTCTCATTCAATGGCCGATCGTCTTTGGTCTTCAATTAGAGAATCTCATCATGAATAATCTACCTTGTCTCATCAGACTCCTTAAAATTGATATTGATGACATTGAAAATCTGGGCCCGTATTTTCAAACACAGACCAAAATGAAAGAGGGAGTGCAGATTGATCTCTTAATTCAATGTAAGCGTGGAATTCTCCACGTTTGCGAAATTAAATCTGGAACTTTTGTTGATTCATCTGTCATTGACGAAGTTAAGAAAAAAAATAAAAACCTTAAGAAACCTAAAGGCTTCACAGTATTAAATCATTTAATTTGTCTAGGTCAGGTTGCAGGCACTGTCGTAGAAAGTGATTTTTTTGATAGAATTGTCGTCATTGATCAGTTGCTCGATTCTGATGAATTCGAACTTTCATCGCGCTTTTAACGTAGTTGTTATTGACACGAGCTTTCATATTGGCACTTTCATACCAATATGAAAGTGCGCCTCGTTCGACACGCTGAGTTAACAAAAACTCCTCTATAAAATGCAAAACTTTGTGATCCTGATGTGGCTTCGCCTCCCTCTAAAAAATTTCCCCAGCCCACAAATCTTTCAAAAATTTTTCTGCCGGTAAGATCTCGGTGCCGGATTCCGTTTCCCGAGCTTGGACACCCAGACAGACAATAATTTTACGTTTAAGTTTAGAAACTGATCTCGTTGAGTGTCCCTGAAGGGACAACTCAAGCCCGTGAGTCTATGATTTTCGTCTGGAATTCGGCCACCCATCTGACTAAGGTTCACTCTGAATCTAAACTAAGAAGGCTTGGCCGTTGCAGGAATAACCTGCCAAATGAGTTTTCGTCCTTTGCATTGTTCCAATACCGACTGCCCTTTCCATCAATCTGTTGGTGGTACCTTTATTAAAAAAGGCTTCTTTAAGGTTCGTCGTCTGAACCAATATATCAGGCGTTTTGAATGTAAACAGTGCCACTGCACCTTTTCCTCAAGGTCCTTCAAGCCAGATTTTCGTCACAAAAGATGGATCTCAATAAACCTCTCCAACAGCTCCTCACTGAAGGTAATTCCATCAGGGCTTCGGCGAGAATTCTCAATATGACTTACAAAAACACCTATAAAAAGTTTCTTTGGCTGATCAAGCAGGCAAAAGTGACCAGAGAGAGGCTCATTTTTTCGGCCAGAAAGATCTACTTTGATGAAATGGAGACAATTCACCACACAAAATGCAAGCCCCTTTCAATTGCTGTCGCTGTGAATGAGGATTATCAAATACTAGCGCTCCAAGTGGCTGAAATGCCTGCAAAAGGCAGACTTGCAAGGTTCTCGGTGATGAAGTATGGACCACGAAAAGACGAGCGTGACTCGGTGATGGGTGAGGTTTTTCGATGTCTTAAAAACAGACTTTCGCGGCCGCCTGAAAATATTTATTCTGACGCCAAATCAAGTTATCGAAAGCATGTGGAGGGAACCTTCCCGCAAAGCACCTATGAGGTTCACAATCGAGCCGACAAAGAGCGACATCGAGACCGACTGCATGAAAAACTCCACAAGAAGCGCTTTGACCCATTATTTGCTGTGAACCAACGCTGTGCTAAACTTCGCAGCGATATCAGAAGACTGACCCGACGAAGTTGGTGCACGACAAAAAAGCCTGAGAATTTGCAGGGGCAACTGGACTTGTATATTGTCAACCAGTTTGGCCCCGCATTTTCTTAAGATAAACCCCTAGCTTTCAATCTAATCAATTCAAAAAGCATAGACTCACGGTCTTGAGTTGTCCCCTCAGGGACACTCAAGGACATCAGTTTCTAAATCTACTTCGACTTGGCCTTTCCTTGCGCGGCAACGCTCTCGATTGCCTTCTTCACGTCCTCTGGATCCCCGATAAAATTCTTCCCGAGCACCTTCATATTTTTGTCTAGTTTATACGCAAGAGGAATTCCCGTGGGCATATTGACTTCCATAATCTCGGCAGGAGTGAGGCCTTCCAAATGCTGAATGAGAGCACGCAAACTGTTTCCATGGGCCACAATTAGGACCTTAAGCCCGGCCTGCAAATCGACGGCAATGCGTTCAGTCCAAAGGGGAAGAAATCGAGCGACAGTATCTTTCAGGGACTCGCCCGAAGGCAAGACTTCCCGAGGGACCTTTTTATATCGAGGATCCTGGCCTGGATGACGTGGATCGGAAGTCGGCATTAGAGGGGGTCCTACATCATAACTTCGGCGCCAAATTTTGACCTGATCTTCGCCATGAAGAGCCGCAGTTTCACTCTTATCTAAACCCTGTAAATTGCCATAATGTCGTTCGTTCAATCGCCACTCTTTAGATATTGGCAACCAGACCTGATCGATCTCTTCCAAAACAATATCCATGGTATGAATCGCTCGCTTCAGGACACTCGTATAGACTAGATCGAATTCAAAGTGACGCTCACGGAGGGCTTTGCCTCCCTTTTGAGCTTCAATTCGCCCTTTTTCCGATAGGGCCACATCCTTCCACCCGGTAAACCGGTTTTCTTGATTCCAAACACTCTCTCCATGTCTGACAATCACCAGATTGCCAAGCTCCGATTTGCCAAACTCCGAATGACCACGACTTTCAACCACAAAGACCTCCGTCAGGACTGCGTAAATCGACTAACAACTTAAGACAAATTCCCTTATGATGGAACTTAAATTCCAAGAAACATCGCTTGATGACACAAGTGATTATCAGGTGACGAACACTCAGTATTTTGAAAGTTTACTTCGAAGGAGAACCTCAATGAGTACAAAAAACAACCAATCACCGAGCCCAACTTACGCCAGTCGGGCAAACCTCGAATACCTTGAGCAAATCTACCAAGACTTTCAAAAAAATCCAGAGTCAGTTTCCCTTGAGTGGCGGCGCTTCTTTGAAGGCTTTGATTTTGGACAAACCAATTCTTTTGGACTCTCTGAGAAAGAGATCGATGTCTACCACCTGATTACCGCTTACAGAAACTATGGACACTTCGAAGCCCATCTGGATCCCCTGACAAACTCAGCCACCCCTTCTGACCAGCTCTCATTGGCTCGCTTTAATTTGAGTGAGGCCGATTTAGATCAGAAATTTCAAATTGGTAGCATTGTCAGTCGACCCAACGGATCGCTTCGCGAGATAATCCAACATTTACGCAACTGTTATTGTGGCAAAATATCTATTCAATGCGCCGAGGCTCTGCCTGAAGTTCGCAATTGGTTTATAAAGGAATTTGAGGCTGAAGGTTCTCACTTTAAACTCAGCCCCGAAGAAAAAAAGGCCGCTTTTGTTTCGATCACTCGGGCAGAATCTCTCGAAAAATTTATACATACCCGCTACGTCGGCACAAAAAGATTTTCCGTCGAGGGGGGCGACGCCCTCCTGCCGATGCTAGAAAGCCTGGCCCAGAAATGCCCGGGTCGCGGAGCTGATGAAATTATTATTGGCATGGCCCACCGTGGCCGAGTGAATGTTCTGGCAAACTTTATGGGAAAAGCCCTTGAATCAATTTTTTCTGATTTTAATGGGCCCACCGAACTCGCCGAACCTGTTTCTGATTTCGATGGCGATGTAAAATATCATCTCGGACACGAGGCAACCAAAGAGACTCCACAGGGCCCCTGCCATATTCGGCTCGCTTACAATCCCTCCCACCTCGAGGCTGTCAACCCTGTTGTTTTGGGAATGGTTCGCGCGGCCCAACGGCGAAAATCTGATACCAAGAATCGCAAACGTGTCATTCCTGTTTTAATTCATGGCGACGCCGCCTTTGCCTGTCAGGGTGTCGGCCTTGAAACTTTTCAGATGGCCCATGTGAAAGGCTACACCGTTGGTGGAACCCTTCATATCGTTGTCGACAACCAAGTGGGTTTTACTACGAGTCCAGAAAATGGCAGATCCTCGCACTATGCTAGCGACACCGCAAAGGTCCTCGCTGTCCCAGTGATCCACGTCAACGGCGATGAAGCCGAAGCCTGTATCAAAGCGATGGATATGGCCCTCAAATACCGCCAAGAATGGGGCCGCGATATTGTCATCAATATGACCTGCTACCGACGGTTTGGCCATAATGAGGGAGACGAACCTGCCTACACACAACCTTTGATGTATGAAATTATTAAAACCCATCCAACCCTTCGTGAAATCTACGGCAAGCAGCTGATTCGCGAAGGACTCATTGACCAAAAATATTACGATGATTCTTTCAACGAAAAAATTGATAATATTCAAAAAGTCTACGAAGATACAAAGAAACAACCGCCAAAAATTAAACTTTTTAAGTTTGAAGGCTATTGGCAGGGATTAAAAAAAGGAAAGCTTGACGATCTTCTTAAAGATGTCAATACTCAGTTTGATCTAGCCACCCTCACGAAAATTGGGACTCAGCTTGGCGAGGTCCCTGCCGGCTTTAATCCCCATCCCAAACTCGTCAGACTCCTTGAGACTCGCAAAAATATGGCGCTCGACAAAGAACCTCTGGATTGGGGTATGGGTGAATTGCTCGCTTACGGAAGCCTCCTGCACGAAGGAACTTCCGTCCGCTTAAGCGGTCAAGACTGTGTTCGTGGAACCTTCACCCATAGACATGCTGGCCTCTATGACTGTAAAACTGGAGAGCTCTATTCCGCCCTCGATCAGGTCAATCCGAAAAAAGTTGAATTCTGTGTTTATGATTCTGTGCTTTCCGAGTACGGAGTCCTCGGTTTTGAGTATGGGAATGCCACCTGCGACCCTACCTTTTTTGACCCTTTGGGAAGCTCAGTTTGGGGATTTCACGAATAGCTGCCAGATTATTATTGATCAGTTTTTGACCAGCGGAGAATCCAAGTGGATGCAAATGTCGGGACTCGTGATGCTCCTCCCCCACGGCTATGAGGGACAAGGCCCTGAGCACTCTTCAGCCCGACTTGAACGATATTTGCAACTCTGTGCTAATGGCAATGTGCAAGTGATCAACCCCACCACCTCGGCCCAGATTTTCCATGCACTGAGACGCCAGATCAAACGAGATTTTAGAAAGCCCCTGGTTGTTATGTCTCCGAAATCACTCCTCAGACACCCACGGGCTGTTTCCTCGATGAAAGATCTTTCCTTAGGCGGGTTCCAAGAAGTCATTCTAGACTCCACGATCACAGATCCGAAAAAGGTCGAAAGAATTGTTTTTGTTTCAGGAAAACTCTATTACGAATTGTTGGAACAAAAAGAGCTGCTTGCCGCTGAAAGGGTCGCACTTGTTCGCCTTGAACAGCTTTATCCATTCCCAACCCACAAGCTATCGTCGGTTTTTAAGACCTACGGTCAAGCAAAGAATGTTATTTGGGCCCAAGAAGAACCTAAAAATATTGGTGCCTATCAGCATATATTTTTTAAATTCCAGGACTTCTTTTCTAAAGAAAATTTGAAATTTAATTTGGAGTATATAGGTCGTGCCGAAAAATCAAGCCCTGCGACAGGATCCATTTATCGTCATAAAACAGAACAAGCAGCAATTGTCAGTGAATGTTTTAAAGGAGTTCTCAAATGAAAATTGAAGTCAAAGTCCCCGCGGTTGGCGAGTCTGTCACGGAAGCTGTCATTGGAAGTTGGACCAAAAAATCAGGCGATTTTGTCAAGCGAAACGAGATTCTCCTTCTTCTCGAAACTGACAAAGCCAGTGTTGAAGTTGTTGCTGAAAATGATGGAATCTTGCAAATTCAGCAAGAGGCAGGACAAACAATTAAAATAGGGACCACCGTCGGCACAATAGATACGGACGGAAAACCCTCTGTATCGGCCGCGGCAACGAGCTCCACGCCTCCACCGAAGGCGGCTCCAGTCACTGGTTCGCCATCTGCGACCCCTAGCGCGAGCCTTTCCCCTGCTGTTCAGAGAATTGTCAGTGAGCAGGGACTCAACCCAACCTCTTTTTCTGGAACTGGGAAAGACGGACGCCTGACAAAAGGTGATCTTCTTCAGCCAAGGGCAACACCAGTCCCTTCAGTCCAGCCCTCCTCAACAACAATGCTGCCGTCCCAAAATGTTCCAGCTCCCTCCCCAACAGGCTTAAGAAAGCGTCTTGTTCCAATGACAAATATTCGTAAGAAAATCGCAGAACGTCTTATAGAGGCTCAACATACCGCTGCAATTTTAACGACCTTCAATGAAATTGACATGACCAAAGTGATCGAAATTCGAACAAAATATAAAGACAAATTCAAAGAAAAATACGGAATTAATCTAGGCTTTATGGGATTCTTCATAAAGGCTTCTGTGGAGGCCCTCAAGGCCTTCCCGGCGGTCAATGCCTCGATCGTGGGAACCAATATTGAATACCATGATGACATAAATCTCGGGGTGGCCGTCAGCACGGAAAAGGGTTTAATGGTTCCCGTCATCAGAAACATTGAACTCCTCAGCATACCGCAAATCGAACTTTCAATTCGTGATTTTGCTCTCAAAGCTCGCGATGGAAAAATCAGCGTCGATGATTTGAATGGGGGAACTTTTTCGATCACGAATGGAGGTGTCTTTGGGTCTTTGCTATCAACACCGATTTTGAACCCACCCCAAAGTGCGATCTTGGGCATGCATAAAATGGAAGATCGAGCCGTCGTCATTGATAGCAACGGCAAAAAAGAAATTCAGATTCGAACAATGATGTATGTGGCTCTTTCCTATGATCACCGAATGATCGATGGCAAGAAGCGGTGAGTTTTGGTCAAAGTCAAAGAGGGCATCGAGGATCCTGAACGTTTATTGATTGGTATCTAAGGAAGGAATCCCGTAAAATGGATAATGAAACAATAGTGTATGATTTGATAGTGATTGGCTCGGGACCTGGTGGCTACGTCGGCGCCATTCGAGCGGCCCAATTGGGGCTCAAGACCGCCATTATAGAGAAGGATAAAACATTTGGTGGCACCTGCCTGAATGTCGGCTGCATTCCTTCGAAAGCACTCCTCGAAAGCACAGAGCAATACCATTTTGCCAAACACTCCTTATCCACCCATGGCGTCTTAGCCTCAGAGGTGAGCTTTAATCTTGCCACCATGCAGGAGCGCAAAAACAAAATTGTGCAACAAAACACTGAGGGAATATCTTTTTTATTTAAGAAAAATAAGATTACCTCCTATCAAGGTTTCGGAAAAATTCTGCGCCCTGGCGTTGTCGAATTACAGTCTTCAAAAGACGGAGCTGTCACTAAATCAGAGATCAAGGGTAAGGCTATTATGATTGCCACGGGTAGCGTCCCTGCCGAATTGCCTTTTCTCAAATTCGATGAAAAGAGGGTTCTCTCTAACACTGGGGCTTTGGCGCTCGCTCAGGTTCCTAAAACTTTAACCGTGGTCGGAGGTGGCGTTATCGGTCTTGAGCTTGGCTCTGTCTGGGCACGACTTGGCACAGAGGTCACTGTGATTGAATTTACTGACAGATTGGGCGGAACCACCGATGCTGACTGTCTGCAAGTTTTGAAAAAATCCTTACAAAAAGTGGGTATGAAGTTTCTGATGCAGACCAAGGTCACAAACTCCACCCAAACGGGCGACGGACTCGAACTCTCGATCGAATCCGTTGTCGATAACAAGAAATCGACTATCAAAACAGAATTTGTTTTAGTTGCCACAGGTCGCCGCCCGTTTTCAATCGGCCTGGGATGCGAAGAAATTGGAATAGCCAAAGATCCCCAGGGCCGTATCCAGGTCGATTCTCATTACCAAACTAACGTCCCTGGTATTTATGCCATTGGAGACGTCATTCAAGGGCCCATGCTTGCGCATAAGGCGGAAGAAGAGGGGGTTGCTGTTGCGGAAATTTTGGCCGGAGGCGCTGGGCACGTCAACTACCATACAGTCCCTGGAATTATCTACACTCATCCGGAAATCGCAACCGTCGGGCTCAGCGAAGAACAAGCGAAGAGTCAGGGCCTCAACGTTAACATTGGAAAATTTCCTTTCCTTGCTAATGGTCGTGCCCGCGCCAAGGGTGAAACTGATGGCTTTGTTAAAATCATTGCTGATAGCCATACAGACAAAATCCTGGGTGCAGCCATTGTTGGGCCCTCGGCCTCCGAGCTCATTCATGAAATTATTGTGTGCATGGAATTCGGTGGCAGCAGTGAGGATCTCGCCCGAAGTTTTCACGGGCATCCAACCCTGAGCGAAACAGTGCGAGAGGCCGCGCTAGCCGTCGAAAAGCGCCAGCGACAGATTTAATCGTTGGCATGCGCTCGCTTGGTTGGGAGCGCTCGTTGACGACCCATTCACCGCAAAAACACATTCCCTCAAAGTGGACATAAAAGTTTCCCGTGTGCCGCGACACTACGGCGCACAGGGGGTTTGCAGAGGTTAGTTGTCGTGTCGACATCGTTGGCGTGCTTACAAGAGGTGTTGGCATCGCTTTCATTGAAACTACCCGCGCTTGGCGAGAGCAGAATGGATGACCACACATTCGCACTACCCGAACAAAACAAATTATTTCCATGCGTCTGCAGGGATGATCTATTAAGTCCAATGCTCGACACATTTGAAATCACTGAAGTTGGAATCGAAGATGACCCCGTGTAAACAAATTGATTGTGGTCAAAACTGTTTAAGGTGATCACCGAGTTGTTGATCATTAGAAAATTGTTGGCTGGATTCTTGGTCGTAGCAAGTACGTTATTGCGGAAGACTCCTGTGGAGGCGCTGCCACCACTGTCAATTTTAACCAAATTTTGAATATCGGCGCTCGGTAATAAATCTGTCCATGCGACCCGGTTGTCGCTCAACGTGAAGGAAGCGACGTTGAAAAGCTTCACTCCCAGAGCCGTGAGGGACGGGTTAGGTAATGAATTGAGCTCAATATTTGAATTCTTGATCACTAAATTGCTGACTACATTAGCTCCGCCGCTCCCTGTCGCGATAATTCCACAGCCATTCCCCTGCCATTTCATGTTTTCGATGGTGACAAAATTTACAGGCCTGGACGCAGATTCAATACTAACCCCAACAGTTTGACAATTTTCTGCGGCACCGCCGCCAATAAATGAATTGTCTTTAATCCAGGTAGCGCCGACATCAGCGTCAGTGAGCGCTATTCCGTAGGTTGTCCAACCCGGATTCTGTGGAGAGTTTATTGTAAAATTATTATTGCTTATTTGAATTTCAATGTCGGGTTCCGCGATCAGAGAAGATCTAATTCCGTAGGTTGTCATTGATCCGACCCCTGTCAATGTAAAGGTGTTTCCAGAGATTCGAACTTGTTTGTTGGGACTTGCTGAAACTAAAGTTCCGATCAAGCCGATAAAGGGATCCGAGCCCGCTAGTCCAGTTAAATTCAGATTTGCCAAAACAACTCCCCGGGTGGAAATGTCTCCACCAATAAGGATATTCGGATCCCCGCCGCCCACAGGAAGGAAAGCCGCATTCACGGTGTTGCCACCTGTGTGTCCAATGAGTGCCCGTCCTCCATTTCCAGTTAGGACTATTTGATGCGCCCCTACTGCCTTAGTCACCACCACTCCAACTCCTGGGGCGGTTTGTCCAAGGCAAACCACATTGACAGAAACCGAATAGAGAGAATTTATTTCTAAAAAGCCTGTGTCTGTATTCTGCACATGGTCGCAACTGTATGCCTTAAAAGTGTTTCCATAGATTTCGCTTGGCTTAAACTTATAAGTCCTTGGGCCGGCGGGTAGGCTGATTTGAAAGTAGCGCTCTTGATTATTGATCGCATCACTCGCTGTCCAAATATAATTCAAACCTCCGTCAACAATCCCGCTGCAGTTCTCCGGTAAGAATCCAGAGCCATTGGGTGAGCACATCAAGGTGGCACCGCTCGGAAATTTCAGGGAACTAGTTTTGGGAACTCATGGGATCCAACGATCTTTTTGCCATTCAGAGTGGGAGGCTCTGCATAAAGATAATTTGGATCAACACCTGGGCCACCAGCAAGAGGATTGCTCACAGTCATAGGCGTCGATATAGACTCGTGCCCGCTGACAACAGTCAGGTTGACTGTCGCATTCGCTTTGCCAGGAATAAAACCAATATATTGAGTCATTGAACCTGCACTAAAAGTGACTTGGAAGCGAGTATCCAGCCAGAGTAGCACCACACCCAGAAGTAACCGACGATGGATATTCACGTGTCTGCAAATAGAATTGTTACACTGTCGGACCAGGACTAAAAACCTTGCGGCAGAGCCTGTACCACGCGGGGACCTGCCAGTACTTACGACTCCGGCAGGGTGACCAGGGATGACGTAAACAAGACATTCACACGGGACTATAAACCTCCGCCAGTCCCGGTGCTATCAATAAGCCACTGGTTCCTGCCATACCAGCTAACGTGGACACAAGGCCGGCAGTGACTTACGGATCGTATGGTTAGAGTATGTCCCACATAGACGTTACACCTATCCACAGTCAATCCTGATGGATAAGAAAACCTCGCGCTAGTTCCTGTGCTATCTAAGAGCCACTGGTACCCGCCCAACCAGCAAACGTGGACACAAGACCGGCCGGAGGATCTTACGAACGGATTAAAGTAAGCCACTACTATCTACCGCGGCCCCCGAATCCGCAGAAAAACCATTGGCATCTACAGCGCCATTAAATCCCGCCTGACCAGCGACCGTGGTGACAGCACCACCTGTAGTAATTTTACGAATCGTGTGGTTACCGGTATCAGCAACATAGATATTGCATCTTGCAGAAGAACCAGAGACTAACTCCCGATTGACCAGCCAATGTGGTCACAACACCAATAATTTTGCGAATCGTGTGGTTTAATCGATCTGCAACGAAAACATTGCCGCTGCTATCGACAGCCAGGCCAGAGGGTGTAAATCGCAGGGACTGATCCATCCATTGAACCAATGGATCAGCCATGCAAAAAGCGCACCCGCAATACGGCCAGCAATATCTGCCGAAAAAGTCACCGAAAATGGCGAGGGGGCAGGAACCACAGCACCATCATGATTTAGGAGGCGCAGCTGAATTTGATTGCATTGACCGGGGATGAGATTCCCCATCATCATTGGCGTGACCTCAATTGAATTGATAGCGGCCCCTCCTGCCCCAACTGTCACTGTCATCGGTAATGGGTCTGCCTGAGTAGCGCCCGTGGCGGAAACGCTGACTGTCTTGGATACTGAATCTGAAGCCATATAATAGACAGTCGCCAACCCATTGACTATCGGATTTGGTGTACCTGTTTGAGTTCCGCAAGTCATATTGGTATAGAAACTCCCTCCTGAGCCGGGAACCATCGTAAAGCCAGAGGCAATTGAGGATGACATTATTCGTGAAGAATAGGTCCCACTTCCTGGCGCGTAAATGTATTCCATGTTAAGTGGATAGCAGACCCCAACCGCTATTTTTTGTGGAATATTGAGCCTGAGTTTGCCATTTTCTACAAATATGGGCTGACTTGTGCCATAGCTAATCGAGGCATCCGGCAAAGTCACAGATAGAGAAGCTGATGTCACAAGTGAAGTCGCTTTGAAAAAAGCGGAGCGGAGGTCGATGCCAAGTGTGGAATACTGGTCGTCGTGATAGGAGTTACACAACTGCCAGTTGTGTAAAAGCTTCCGAAAGAGGATGAAAGTCCAGAGAGGCTGAGCCCACCAACTGTCGGATAGGGGTAGGGCATTCCGTTTTGATAAAGTCGAGCCGTCACCTGATGGCAGATATCTTTGGTTAGAAGTGTCGCTCCAGGAGGCGAATTGAGAAAACCAGAATTATCGAATTCGAACCGTAAATAAGGAGTCGTGCTACCAGAGCCAGCACCTCCCCCTGGACTCATATTCTTAAAATAGCTAGGACTCATCCAAAAACCAGAATCACTCACCATGCTATTTTTTCTAGAGCAAACAGCCACGAGAGTTCCTGCAGTCGCTTCCTCTGGGGTCAAATTGAGATTGATAGTGACGGCGTCGCCTGTGACGGTACCCATTCCCGCGGGGGCGAAACCGAGCTGCCCCCTGCAATAGCCCCACATGGGGCAAAATTAGTTCGTGGCTGCTCAAGGGCAGACTTTTTGAAAACGATATAGTCATCAACGTAGGCAGAAACTCCGGGAAGAAGAGTCCCGTTCATTGTTCTGCCCGCGGCAGAGTTGCTAATCGTTAGGAAATTACCATCGCTACTCAAAACAAATGAATGACGAAATCCAGCGGCGTTATCATTGCCGTTTCCATCAATAAGGTTAGCAGAAAAATTCAAAATGGACTTGAACTTCTCGGCCGCTATGGACGTCGCATCAAGGCATGCGGATCCAGCTGATCCAAAGGCAACTCCGCCTTGAACATAAAACGAACTCAATGTGCCATTGAAAAGATCAGTTGGGGGAGCTGCATTTGTGCGAGACAGCAGAGTGCTCGAGCTATTTCCTGTCGCCACTCGAGTCAAGGCAGAAGGGGTCGGAGTATCGCAAACAACCTTCCCACTCAGAGCTGTCGAGTTTCCAAACCATCCATAGACAAATACCTGTGGATTCTCAGGGCGCCAGCTGGCTGGGCCTGACCAGGATCTGTTCGTCTGATGAGAGGGGACTGAGACTCTCAGCACGGATGATTTGGCCGAAAATGCAGCTGAATTTAGATCGACAGGTCCATCCCATAGAAGAGTTCCATCGGGAAGGCGATAGGAAAAGGAAACATTGGACAACATAAAAAACGAAAACCAGCCATTGATCATCGAAGCTCGATCGATAATCATTGAGGGTTTCCCAGGTGCTGTGTAAAGAATGTCCACCTTTCCTGTTGGACCCCCGGCAGTAGAATTGAAATATCTGCCCATCACCTGGCCATCGACAATCTGCGTGCTGGTGCCGAGGGCTGTCACATCGATGTCTATTATCTCAGAAGGAAGATTGAGATTTCTATTTGTATCGCCATAAAAGAATTGCATGCTTCCTTCTGTTGAAGAATCTTTATAGACCACGAGGACTTGAATCAAGCGATTACTGCCTTGGGGAACCTCAAGATTGAAAGTGGTTGGAGCCACTGGGGCTGTCCCGTTGACGATTTTACCTTCGTCACCATCCCAATTAAACAATATCGGTTGATATATGCCATCTCCACTTATATTAATACTAACGTGAGCTATTTCGTCAAAAGTCTGACTGCCCCATCTTTGAGATCCCATGGTGGTCGGAAGAGCCAGTGAGAGCTTACTCGTTGTCTGAGAAGGTCTCGTGCATCCTAAAAACGAGGCCAAAACAAGTAAGGAGACAGAAAAACTTGTTGAAATCCGCATAATATTCTTCATTGAATACACCTCGCCAATGTTCAGCACCTCTTTCGGCATCCTGGGCAAAAGTCTTGAGGAGTATTTTGAAAACACTATGGTTGTTTATGATACACTTTTCTTGATCGCTGCTGATATTTGGTCCCGCCCTGAGAATCAGGAAAATACAATGATGTTAACTATTGCATTAGGCACTTAAAGGGATTTTCAATAAAAAACTCGTGTTTTTTGTATTGCTAGCGTCGTATTCCAATGAGCCTTTTTGAAGAACCATCAAATTCTGCGAGACGCTCAACCCTAAACCCGTCCCCACACCGACCGGTTTAGTCGTAAAAAAAGGTTCAAAAAGTTTTTTGCGCACTTCAATTGGAATTCCAGGCCCACTGTCAATCACGCTGAGTATGACAAATCCTCGCTCGACCCGACTCTCAACACGAATCCATTGTTCTTCAAGTTTCCTGATTTCATGAATCGAATTGACAATGAGATTAATTAGAACCTGACCCAGTTCAACGTAACCACACAGAATCTTGACATCAGGCACCTGGTGACTCTCGGTCAGAGTCACTTTGCCATCGGCAATTTGACACTCAATCATCGTTCTCACGGATTGCATCACTTCGCTCAAGGGATAGGATCTTACCCCTTCAATTCCCCCCGTACGAGAGAGCCTCCGCATTGCTTCAATGATTAGCTTGATTCGCTTTGCCATGGCAGAAATTGAATGGACTACTTTATGAACCGCAGCCTGATCTGCTTTGTTCATATCCAGAAGTGCCTTGAGATAGTCGGTTTGGCTGACAATTACGGCCAAAGGATTATTGATTTCGTGAGCAGTGCCTCCGGCCATGCGTCCTAAGCTAGAAAGTTTTTCTAGCTGAATAAGCTCGAGCTGTTGCCGCTCAATTAAACTATCTTTCTTTTTTTGTTCTGTGATGTCGATACTAAAAGCACTGTATTCCCGCAACCCCTGAAAGTCATATTTTTGCAGAAATGACATGTAGGTTTGGCCAGTCTCTGCATTTTCATAGGTAAAGGTCAGTTGATTGGCCTCAGATTTTTCAAATTCGAACATTGTTTCTATAAACAAATTTCGAACTCCTTGAAATCCTAAATGTTTCCCTACGACTTCTTTGCTCTCTAAATTAAACAGTTTCGTAAAAAAATGGTTCACGCTTTTATAGTGCAGTCCGCGATCAAACCACGATATAACTCCGGGAGCCGAATCAATAAAAAGTTGAAGTCGTCGCCGTTCATTTTCTGCTTCTGAGCGCAGAGAGGACTCATCGCGAAGCAAAATGTGATATTTTTGCGCCTGCTTCATCATATACAATAAATATACAATAAAACAAATTGAAACAAATTTTAGCTCAGATGAGGACTCAAAAATCATTAACATTGCGATAGGCAAACAAAGAAGTGCTAGTTGAAAAAGCGCAAGGCGTAAATGGAAACCCATGGATGACATTATCGCAGAGCTCACCGAGGCAATAATGAGGACAGAAAGAATAAACCCAAAATCTCCGATGCCATAATAGACGTAAAGCGTTCGAGGAATAAGTCCAATCAAGAGACTTGTCACACTGACTGTGACGGTAAAGTACCAAAACCATACCCTGGGCTTTTTGAGAAAAAAAGAATCAAATCCGGAGCAGAGCCAAAATCTAACCGCTGCCAAGAGAAAGACGGTCCCACCGGTCAGAAAAAACATAGTCGAATGCTCTGTCATGATGCGCTCGTGAAAAAGAAAACCTAAGGGCAAGAGCAAGTACAAAAAAGAGCCGATCCGGGCATCGTTTCGCAGCCTCGACAATACAAGCAATTCACTCGATGTCATTTTTGAAGTCCGGGGAAACGATTAAGCACGATTGTAATCCAAAACTCACCAACCGAAGATGCGAATGTGAGCAACATGGTCTTAGGGTATCCTGAACCTGGCAAACTGTGTTTATCAGATTTAATGATTGAAGGAACTGTCCGTTTGATACTCAACTTTTGTTTAGCTAACGAGGCCGTCACCTTGCTCAAGATTCGATTCAGAAGCTCCCCAATCGCATCTTTGTCTTTCTCAGTAAATTTGGCCCCTGGCTCGGCTTTTTTCCCTATAAGTGAGGGCAACACCTTGACGTAGGTAGCTTCCGAAAAGCTAAGACTGATGCTCCCATGAAATTTATCACTTATTATAGCGATCACACCGGAAAGATCGGCCTTTAGATCACCGGCCTTAGTCAGAAGGTTGAGCGGCGAAGGTTGCAGATCTTTGACTTCGGCCACCTCCGAGAGCGTTCTCACGACAGCGTCGATAAATACATTAAGGAAATCCACATTGATCTTTTGTATAGACGATTCACCTGATGTGTTTAATCCCAATTCAGTAATAATCCTGGATATGGACTCAACGTCGACTGGCTTTGGAAGAATCTTAACATCCGGAACCTGAAATGCGTTGATTTCAGCGGCGGCTTCCTCTTGATATCCCGAAATTACTATGATTGGCACTTCTGAATTGACAGAATTAGATCTCAGGGAATGTATCAGTTGACCACCAGAAAGTTTTGGCATCCGAAAATCGGTGATAATTACATCAAATTTGGCATTGTGGGATTTCTGATAGGCTTCCTTTCCATCAAAGGCAAGTGTTGTCCTGAATCCCTTCAGGTTGAGATAGTCACCAATGACTCCGGCGAGATCTCTTTCATCGTCAACAACAAGAACACTTTTTGGTACAGCCATAGAAGTTCAATTCCTCTCAGAAAATAGCAGAGACTTCTATGGTATCGGCGATTCTTTGCAGAATTTTATACCTCAATCAAAAGTTGCCTAAAACATTCTACTCTTGAGCTCGGCCAGTCTTTAATTCTCTTTCAGGCTTCCCCAAGGGACAGATCGCGCCCTAAGGGTCCTGTCTCATCTTGAGAACATGACGGAATTATCTAACTAGAACTCCCAACCCCATATAAAATTCAAAGAGGTCATTTGTTTTTTCTCCCAGTAGTATTTTATCGCAATTCGGGGAGAGGTCATGCCTACCCGAAAGGCAATTCCCAAATCAAAAAGGGCCCCGATTGACATATCTTCGGCTGCATAGGCGAGCGTTTTTGTGCCCTCGGTGAGGGAGACATTGAAATGAGAATAGGTGAAAGAGGGTCCAAAACCGTAATACAAATAATAACTCCGAGATTGGGGAAGAACCGTTTGAAACATAAAATTCATTTTAAAGATCCAGCCGCTGGCGGAGTTTCCGGTTGCTTGTTGATAATATTTGGGGGGAGCCACTGCGACTGAGAGATTTGCATCGGTAAACATTTCTCCAGAAAACATGGTATTGTTTCCTGACCAGTTGATCCCAAAGAAAGTCAACGTTTCAGTCCGAGTAGCTCCCATCGTATCTTCAACCCAATTCAAGGCTTCGATCGCAGGACCACGAAATCTTTGAGCGGCGAATGGCTTCTGATGAGTTGGAGGCTTTTGCTTCGTCGGTCGCCTGGCGACTTTCCCCGAAGGCCCCACTCCCCCATCTGGCTTTGCTCCCATCCGAGAGTTGCCAGCAGCCACTGGCTGAATATCGGCATCCGAAATCCAGCCCAGTACTCCTGGCTTGATTCTAATCCTGTAAAACGGTCCGTTCGGCGTCAGAGAAATCTCAAAGGTTTGACCTTTTTTAACCTGCCCAATCACCTGCGAATCAAAATCACTATCTTTGTAGATCTGAACATCATCCCCAGTCACCATGCCGCGTTGTGAAGTCGGAACCTTCTGCATTGTTTTTGCCTCGGCAAAGTTAGCCGAAGACAAAAACAAAAACCAAAAGACACTCCAAATAAGGAGCCCCCCTACCCAAAGCGAATTTGCCAAACCTTATAAAAGGCTTCCAAGACGATTTTAAGGGACATCTTACTTTGCCCCACTCGCCGATCTTCAAATGTAATAGGTGATTCAACTCCACGAAATCCATTCCTCAGAGCTTTATATTTAAGTTCTATTTGAAAACTATATCCATTGGACGTAATTGAATCGAGTCCAATTTTCTCGAGGACAGCTTTTTTCCATGCATTAAATCCACCGGTCCAATCCTGCAAGGGATAGCCCAGTATTATCCGCGAATATAGCCCCCCACCTCTCGAAATTAATTTTCGCAATATTCCCCAATTGACGGTGGACCCGCCGTGAACATACCTGGACCCAACGACAAAGTCGCTGGTTGTGATTTTCTGAAGCATAATTGTTAAATCAATAGGGCGATGAGAAAAATCCGCATCCATTTCAACAATAACGTCATAGTCCCGTGAAAGTGCCCACTTGAAACCAGCCAAATAGGCCTTCCCAAGACCTTCTTTTCCGTCCCTTGATAGCAAATGAACTTGATTTTGATAGGTTTCCTGGAGCTTTCGAACTTCAGCTCCAGTTTGATCCGGCGAGTTATCGTCCACAACCAGAACCTCGACCTGAGGATTCTCCCTCAAAACAGCCGGTACGATTTTCTGGATGTTTTCTTTTTCATTATAGGTAGGAATAATTACAAGGGTTTTCATCGCTCCAGAACCTACCCTGAGTTCCCTAAATCATCAAACATATTATAGTCGGAAGCTATCTCTCAATCTTCTTCTTGGGAATCCTCGTCCATGTCTATCATCACGACCTTTTGATCGTCATCAACGAGCACAAGATATTGAGTTAGCTCTTTATACCCTTGAAAACTGAACCAAAAAGCTTGAGTAATCTTGCCTTTTTTAACAAGTTTCATCATCACATCCTCAACCTTTGAAAAGGTATTCTTGGTTTTTTGATTCAACATCTTCGAAAAATCTTCAATAGCACACGGCCCCTCACCCAAATTAGTAAATGACTTCTGACTCTCAGATTCAAAAAATTTGTTCAAGAACTTCCTGTGCAGACACTTTGCTGGAGCTCACTGCATGAACTTTATCATCCTCTGCAGCTAACGGATGATTTCTAAGTTCTAGATAATACAAGTCAGGAGCCTGAGACTTACTAATTTCGACACGGCTCATACTTGGCTCGAGCGCCTTTCTCACGGCAGTCGGCTTCGCCTGAACCGAAGATCCCACAAACAACGCAACAACAAACGACATGATTATATTTTTGGACTCAAAAACTCTTCCCATACTGCTTTCTCCTTGATTAAATTTAAGACCTTTGAAGCCTATCCCTTTTTCGAAATAAATTACGATACCCTATACACCAAGAATAGAGACGTCGAAACAAGAGACTTCGATCCTTGAATTAAATCCCTCCCAAAGACCTTTCTCGTCAGGCCGTTTGGAGCAGACCTTCCCCGCACTTAGGGCCCGCGCAATAATAAATGGTCCATTGTATTATTTTCACCCTCTGCCGGAGTATAGGCAGGCAAATTTAACCGCGGCGCCAATAAGAAATCGGGACTGGCTTGCCGGCGCTCCAAAAAAACTCGAACATGGGCTGCCGCTTGTTCTGGGTTCTTTAAATATAGAACCGGATCAAAACCGCAGTGAGGACAGACAATTTGCATCCGCCACCGAAGACGAAGAAATATTTCAGAGACTCCAAGAGTCACTAAAAAAACAAAAACTCCACGAAAATCCATTTCTCGAAAATATCCCATTGTAAAAATGACTGACCAAATAAGTCCCCCGACCAAATGAACAGCCCCGACCCCCCGACTGGTATAAATCCGTCGTGACGATCGACAAAAGGCGCAATAGACGTTCTTGACACGGGCCATAAGCAAAAATCCCTCAACTTAAATCCCTTGGAATTCATTATGCCACTATTTTGAAGTCTCCACCAATTTTAAAAAAAGAGGTCCAGATATCGATCAGATTTTTGCGAACTTTCAAAATTCGTACTAAAATATAAAAATGCTTAGATTCAACAAATTATTGCCATTTGGTGTCCTTGGTGCGTGTTTGTTTTTTTCTCTCTTTGGCTGGGCAACTGCCACCCCAGACCTGGGGGCCCAGGACCTATCTTATGATGAACTTCTGCAGGAAATTCAAACTCACAAGTCCACACTTCAAAACTCCAGCCTACCACTTCCGCCAGAAAACCTGCAGTTCCACGGAGGCCTAGGTACAATTACAAGTTATTCAACGATCAAGGCCTTCAATCAAAAAAAGCATTTCGAACAGTCGGGTATGCAATTTAGTGTGGGCGCTGATCTTTTCTCCAAACAGTGGTTTACGGAAGGGACTTTTCGAAACTACGGCTCGGTGATTCAATCTGATGAGGAGCTCTATTTGAAGCAACTGGACCTCAAGGTCGGTTACCGAAGTTCTTGGCGATATCCCTGGACCTCACGCGTTGGGGGAGGTCTTTCAACACGGAGTCTGAAATATACAGATCTGCTCCGACGAAAAAGTCAGGAAGAAACCTCACCAGCATTTCTTTTGTGGGGTGGAATCACCGCTCAACTGTCTCCGGCCATTGGACTTGGCTTTGAAGTTGGTGGACGAGCTCCTTTCGTGAATTCACAGTTGGACCAGGGATCATTTGAACTCGCCCTTAATATTGATTTTTCCATATAAAGATTCTTTCGCCTTGCCTGAGTCTCTGATCAATCTCACCATATGAAGATGACATCAGAGAATGATTCCTTTCGTCACCAAGTTGAGATTACTCTCAGGTTCCTTTTTGAATTTATAAAGCATCCCCTCCAGCGAATAACTGTCTTACCAGATTGGGGATGGTCTCATTTGACGTTAGTGCTCATTGGAACATCGTTGGTATCAGGAACTCTCAATGGTACTGTGTCATTAAGTTTTATCAGTTTGCCTATGGCCTTTTCGTCCTGCCAACCACGTGCCTGATCACTGATTTTGTTTTAACGAGTTTTTGTATTACTACTTTCGGGTCTTCGAAAGAAGGGTCGTTTCCTTTCGAAAGCTTTGGACACTAGTCATCTTTGCAAGCATTCCGTTTTTTCTCTTTCAGGCCATTGCCAGTCTGATTCCTCCCATCACACTGATTGGCCTCGCTTTCAGTGGATTTCTTTTGGTCGTGGGGCTCAGCGAAAATTTCAAATTAGAAAAAAAACGAGCCCTTCGCCTTATTGTGCTTCTCTACCTGATGGTCTTCTCCGTATGGCTTTGGGACAAAATTCGTTACTCATCTCATGATCGCAGAATGTCACTTCCGTCCGACGTCAACTGAATGCCCTAACGCCCGGTAGAACCAAATCCCCCAGCCCCTCGAATTGTCTCTGAAAGTTCCATAACTTCAATGAAATGTGCTTGCACGACAGGTGCAAGCACCAACTGCGCAATTCTTTCTTGATCAACAATTTTAACAGCCTCTTGCCCAAGGTTGACGAGAATCACCTGAACTTCTCCCCGATAGTCAGCATCAATAGTCCCTGGTGTATTTAAAACAGAAACTCCAAGCTTGGCCGCAAGACCACTCCGCGGCCGACATTGAATTTCATACCCCAAAGGAATTTCAAAGCTCAGGCCCGAGGGAACAACTGCGCGGGCCCCTGGTTGAATCACAATTGGCTCTCTAACCTGCGCACAAATATCAAAACCGCTGGCCCCCGCTGACTGATACTTTGGGAGATCACCCAGAAAATTTTTAAGTTTTTTAATTTTGAGTGGAACTTTTTCAACCGTTTGCATCATCTGACTCTCCATCATAACATTGCTCTCCATTTTGATATGATTCTCCATTTAGAACTTAAAGGACTCCACCAATCTGAAAGCTCCCCGGCCCCAGGTCCCATGATAATTCCGGAAGCTTCTTCAATTGGCATTTTCTCTTTTAAAAACTTTTGAAACTTTTTAATATCAACCCGCTCAACTTCAGCAATCACTGACTCCGGCGATCGATACTCGCCGAAAACCATCTCATTGACTCCGACTGATGCCAACCGATTTTCAATATCGTCGCTCCCCAAAAGCAGACTTCCCCGAATTTGAGTTTTATAAAGGTCCAATTCTGCTTCGGAGATCTCAATGTTTTCAATTTCTTCAGTTCTTTGCGAATGATTTCAATCAGAGGCTTAACTTTTGACTTCTCGGTGGCCGCATAAATAGTCACAAACCCGCCATCCACAAAAGTCTGAAGTGTGCTATAAATAGAATAAACAAGGCCTCGCTTTTCCCTCACACTCTGATAAAGGCGAGACGTCATGCCCCCACCCAAAATTGAGTTCGCAATAATTGCCTGAAATCGATCTTGATCCAGGAAGCTAACCGTCGGCCAACCCATCATAAAGTGAATTTGCTCGGTCTCCTTATTCATGCAACGACGACGCTCAATCCACTTTGGAGCCATCCTCATAACAGGTCCAAGGACCTTTGTCTTTTTAGCTAATTTCTTACGTGCGGCCTCTACGAATTCATGATGATGAATATTTCCGGCTGCTGCCAAAATAATTCGAGGCCCCGTGTAGAACTTTTTATAGTGAGTGACGACATTGCGAGAATTCATCATCGCAATAGTTCTAATTTCTCCAAGTATAGAGCGACCAAGTCCATGCTCTCCGTAGACACACTTAAAAAACTCATCATAGAGCCAGTCCTCTGGGCTTTCCTCGCTTGACGCTATTTCTTGGAGAATCACTGATTTCTCAAGAGAAAAATCTTTGGATCTAATTTTCATATTTGAAACGAGATCACACATAACATCCAAGGCAGCTCGCCAGTCTTCCTTCAGAACTAAGGAATGATAGCAGGTATATTCTCTGGTCGTGTAGGCATTCAAATCCCCGCCAAGTGATTCAAGGGACTTTGCTATCTGATAGGCGGATCTCGTTTCAGTGCCCTTAAAAACCATATGTTCCAAAAGGTGAGAAATACCAATCTCATTCTTCTTTTCATCTCTGGTCCCAACGTCAACGAAGATCCCCATGGCCACAGCACGAGATGCCGAATGACGTTCACTGAGAATTCGAACGCCATTCTTAAGAACTGATTTTTCAAAATCCCTCATCGCCTTACTGAATCAATGCTTTTCGAGAGCTTAATCCTTCCAGCTCTGTCGACTTCAAGCACCTTCACGTCGATAACGTCCCCTTCGTTTAATACATCTGTGACCTGGCGCACACGTTCGTGAGCCAATTCAGAGATATGCAGCAAACCTTGAGTATTCGCCAAAATTTCTACAAAAGCCCCAAACTCAGTAATTTTAATGACTTTCCCTTTATAGGTCTTTCCCACCTCAGCTTCAGCGCAAATATCATTGATCATCGCAATCGCTCGCTTGGTGGCCTCTGGATCACTGGAAGCTACATGAATTCGCCCATCATCTTCAATTTGAATCTTCACACCCGTTTGCTCTGTGATTGAACGAATAACCTTTCCGCCAGCCCCAATAACCTCACGGATCTTATCAGCTTTGATTTTGATGGTTTCAATTCTTGGCGCAAACTCTGACATTTGTCCCCGAGGTGTTTTCATCACTTTTTCCATCTCACCCAAAATATGTAAGCGCCCATCTTTAGCTTGCATCAAAGCAGTTTCCATCACCTGAAAACTGACCGAATCAATTTTAATATCCATCTGAACCGCGGTAATACCCTGGGCAGAGCCTGCAACCTTAAAGTCCATATCGCCCAAATGATCTTCGTCTCCGAGAATGTCAGTCAGAACAGCGACCCGGTCTCCTTCTTTGATAAGTCCCATGGCAATCCCAGCCACATTTGCCTTGATACTGACACCAGCATCAAGCAACCCCAAAACCGCCGAACAAACTGTTCCCATAGAGCTTGATCCATTGCTCTCAAGCACCTCACCGACGATACGAAGTGTATAAGGAAACTTATCAAAGTCAGGAACGATCGCCTTAATCGCCCGCTCAGCAAGGTTTCCGTGACCAATTTCACGGCGCCCCTGCCCTCCGAATCGACCCACCTCTCCGACTGAATATGGTGGAAAATTGTAATGGAGCATAAGTCTTCTTTTCACATTCCCAATCAAAGCATCAACCATTTGTTCATCATCTCCAGTGCCCAAAGTCACAGCACTCATCACTTGAGTTTCACCCCGAGTAAACAAGCCCGACCCGTGAGCTCTTGGCAACACACCAACTTCACAGCTAATCGGTCGAACTGTTTTCATATCTCGACCATCGATTCGCTGTCCCTTATCCAGGATCATTTCACGAGCTGTCTTATACTTTAAATCTTCAACCAGAGTACTGAGGTCTTTTTGATAAGCTTTCTGAGTGTCTTTATCGGGCAAATTTGCAATCAATTTTTCTGATACGCTCTTTTTAGCAAGATCAACAGTCGCATAGCGCTCGGCCTTTTCCTTGATCAAGAGGGCCTTCTCGATGGCGGGTTTCAGCAGATCCTCTGCAGCAGTCTTAAAATCGGCATTCATTGTTGGAGCTTTGAAAGTTCGTTTCGCCTTAGAACCCGCCTTTTCGCGGAGTTCCTCTTGCGCATTCAAAAGAGGCATCAATGCTTGATGCCCAAATTTAAGAGCCGACATTGCATCCGCTTCAGAAATAAACAAAGCTTCGCCTTCAACCATTAATAAGCCTTGTTTTGTTCCTGCAACTATAAAATTCATATCTGACTTCTCAAGCTGCTGCGGAGTGGGATTGGCAACGAGCTGACCTTCAATTCGCGCGACCTGTATTGCCGCCGTCGGTCCTTCAAACGGAATATCTGAAATATGAAGAGCCGCAGAGGCTCCAAGACTCGCGAGAATTTCAAGCGGAAAACTCCCATCAGCGCTCATAACCATAGCAATAATCTGGGTCTCGAAGCGATAACCCTCTGGGAATTTCGGACGCAGTGGACGATCAATCAATCGAGCGATCAAGACCTGATCATTCGTTGGTCGACCTTCTCGTTTGAAATAACCCCCTGGGATTTTTCCGGCCGCATAAAATTTTTCAATATACTCGACTGTTAATGGAAAAAAATCCAAGGCAGAAGCCTCGCGATTTGAGACTGCAGTCACCAATACCACATTATTCCCGCAGGTGACCAAGGCCGCCCCGTCAGCTTGCTTCGCCAGACGCCCGGTTTCGATGGTAATTTGTCGTCCACCGACAGAGGTCGTAACTGTTGTCTTCATTCTTTCTCCTCTTGCGCATTCTGCTTGTTTCTGATGTTTGCGCATTCTGCTTAATGTTGTTCTTATTTTTATTTATTTATATTTTTACTTATATTTTTATTATTTTATAACTATATTCTTGGGCTCGCCTGACATTCATCTTTTATTTTCTTAGGAGTTGGAGTGAAAGTTAGGTGAAAAAATAAAGGGCCCTTATCAGACCCTTTGTAGAAATTCGCATTATTTTCTAAGTTCTAATTCCTTAATCAGGGCTTCGTATCGTTTTGCATCAGTTCTGTGCAAATAATCAAGCAATTTTCGACGCTGATTTACGAGAGTGACCAGACCACGTCGACCATGATTGTCTTTTTTATGAGTTGCAAAGTGACCTGCTAATGAGAGAATCCTGGCGGTAATCAATGCCACTTGAACTTCGGGAGAACCCGTGTCCAAATCTCCACGTTGAAATTTCTTGAGAACCTGTGCCTTTTGAGCTGTTGTGACGGCCATTAACGTCTCCTTTCAGTATTGTTTTACCAGTATTGTTTTACCAGTTTGTTCATTCAGCCTAAACTTCGTCATGGCTGTCGAAGTCAAAGCCGAATTTGTTCTATCGAAGAAGGCAAGATCAGGTCAAGGATTAGTTATTAGAACTACCCGGGTTGGGCGCTTCATAGGTAAAGACCCTTCGAATATGAAATCCTTTAATTCTTTCATGTCCAACAATGGCCAGTAGGCGCGAGGAAGAATCCAAGATCTGAATAATTTCGTCTACGCCAGGCTGAAAAAGACCAATTAACTGACCCTTTAAACTGTAACTGATTTGGCCATTCTTAATCAGAGTATGATCTTGACCTTGAACTCGAATCCGTTTGACCTGGGGAAGAGCCATCGTCAATGGAACAAAGTTTGATAGGGTTTGTCCACATTTCATCTGCTCAGCCGTCGCCTCCAAGGTCAAAGCATGATCCAATCTAAAAGGCTCCGAGGCTGTCCGAACAAGCGAGCTCACTGTGGCCCCTGATCCCAGATTCTGTCCTAAAACAGATACCCAAGTCCTAACATAGCTCCCTTTGCTACAATGAAGATCAAAAAAATATTCCCCTTGGGTTTCCCCTCCATATTGGACATTCCAAAATTTCATCGTCTTAACTGGGGAGGCAAAAGTCTCGCCACGGCGCGCTTTTTCATAAAGCTTCTCCCCGGAGACCTTCACTGCCGAATAGGCTGGAACAGACCACTCAAAATCCCCAATGAGAGCCTCACCCTTGGATTGCACAAATTCAAAAGGGACTTTTAGTTCACTTGTCTGAATCGTTTTCCCAGTCGTATCAAGAGTGTCTGTTTCAATTCCTAAGCGGAGACCAACTCGATAGGATTTATTTGCATCCAAAATATATTGACTGAGTTTCGTTGCCTGTCCAATCAGCAAAACTAAGAGACCGCTCGCCAGCGGATCCAAAGTGCCACAATGTCCAACTTCCTTAATTCCCAATATTTTTCGAGCCTTAGCAACGACATCGTGACTTGAAAGTCCCGACTCTTTATTGATTAATAATAGACCATGTAAAGATGAATTAATTTTTAGTCCCGTCTTCTGGGATAGTCTTATTCTTGGCAATTTCAGCTAGAATTTTTCAACCTTAAGCACCTGCTCTGTTGTGTGATCTCTTTCAAAAGTCAATTTAGGGCAATATCGCATTTTGAGTTCGGCCCCAATATAACGCTGAATTTCAAAGGCTCTTTCCTGCAATATTTCCAAAACTCTCTCCAAGCTTTCGGGCTCGCCGAGCACGCTCACATAAACACGAGCGGTCCTCAGATCTCCTGGCATTCGCACCGATGCCACTGTCACCAAGCCGGGAAGGGGTTCTTTAAACCCCGAAATTAAATACTGCGCAATGACGTGTTGCAACTCTTTCTCAACCCTAGCAACTCTTCGTCCATCAACTTTCATCGACAACGCCTAAGTTTGAGCTTCATTGAATAGCTCTCGTGCTTTCTCCTCTTTCACGAAAGCTTCAATCACATCGCCGACCTTTAGGTCGTTGTAGTTCTCAATTCCAAGACCACATTCAAACCCTTGAGCGACTTCTTTCGTATCATCCTTAAAGCGCTTGAGTGAACCAATTTTCCCCTCGTAAACAATCTTTCCATCGCGCACGAGACGAACCTGGTTCGATCGTTGAATCTTTCCATCGACAATGAGACAGCCAGCAATCGTTCCCAATTTTGGCACCGTAAAAGTATTTCGGACTTCAGCACGTCCCATAACCTTTTCAATGATATCAGGGGTCAACATTCCACCCATGACCTTCTTCAAGTCGTCAATCAACTCATAAACGATAGTGTATGTTCTAACATCCACATTGAGTTGCTTGCCTTTTGCTTGAGCCCCAGTATCTGGGCGAACATTGAATCCGATAACCAAACCCTTTGCGGTTTGCGCCAAAAGCACATCGGATTCATTGATGCCACCGACACCAGAATGAATAACGCGAAGCTTAACTTCTGGATTTGAAAGTTTTCCTATCATTCCCTGAATTGCTTCAAGTGAGCCATGAACATCCGCCTTCAAAATCAATGAAAGCTCTTTCACATCGCCCTGAGTGGCCTTTGAAAAAATCTCTTCGACGGACATTTTTCCAGAGACTTTTTTAGCCAGATCAGCTTTTTCTTTTCGAATTTGGGCGGCTCGCTCGGCTGTCGCATCGTCGATCACAATATCAAAACGGTCTCCAGCGGCTGGAGTTGATTCAAGACCAAGAACCTCGACAGGATACCCTGGTCCGACCTCTTTCACAGATTCACCACGATCGTTTGTCATCGAGCGGACTCGACCCTTCACAAGGCCCGCAACAAGAGACTGACCAATTCTCACTGTTCCATCTTTAACCAAAAGGGTTGCGACTGGTCCACGACCCTTTTCAAGCCGCGCTTCAATAACAAGTCCAGTTCCAGACCTTTGAGGATTAGCCTTAATCTCCTGCATTTCTGCAACCAAATGAATTTGATTTAACAGCTCTGGAATTCCTGTTCCCTTGAGCGCGGACACAGGACAATAAATTGTCGTGCCTCCCCACTCTTCAGGAACTAGCTCCATTTCTGTTAACTGTTGTTTAATTTTATCTGGATTTGCCCCGGGCTTATCCATCTTGTTGATAGCAACGATGATAGGAACTCCAGCTGCCTTTGCATGACTGATAGCCTCTTGAGTTTGAGGCATCATTCCATCATCAGCTGCCACAACTATGACTGCAATATCGGTCGCATTGGCGCCACGAGCTCGCATCGCCGTAAAGGCCTCATGGCCGGGGGTATCTAGGAATGTAATTACATGCCCAGTGTCAAGGGTCACGCTGTAGGCACCAATATGTTGGGTGATCCCACCGGCCTCTCCAGCAGCGACCTTTGCACTTCGAATAGCATCCAACAGAGAAGTCTTTCCGTGATCGACGTGCCCCATAATTGTGACGACAGGTGGTCGACTCACCTTTTCGGCGGCTAGATTCCCAAATGCTGTTTCATCGACAACTTCTTCCGCTGTTTTTTGAATATTCTGAGTTTCCCAACCAAATTCAGGTGAAATTAAAGCAATCGTATCAAAATCCAAAACGGTGTTCATGTTAGCCATAACTCCGTTTGCAATAAGAACCTTAATCAGTTGGGCTGCCTTAAGACCCATTTCTTGGGCAAGGTCAGAAACCTTCATGACTCCAAAAATCTTTAAAATTCTCTTGTTTTTTGAAGCTTCATCTTCAAATTCTGGAACCTCTGTGTAGGTCGGCTGAGCAACAAATCCAGCTCGCAGATTTCTTTGTGCCCCTGGACGACTGGGCGCACTAAATCCTCCGGGACGTGTGCCCGCAAGGCCTGGACCACCACTCGGAGTCGGTCGGGTACTTGGTCCACCCTGCATATTTTGAACTCGCGACAAATCCATGCGGCCCACAATATTTTTTCGTCCAATAACCATAGGAGTCGCGGCACTGGCAACCCCACTTGTCCCAACGACTACTTCCTTTTTTCGAGCAGCCAAGTGATGGGAGCCTGGTGCCGTCGACGAACCTACCGCCGCAGTTCCCAAACCAGGAACAACAGCTCCTCCAGGAGCAGAGTCTCCGCTCTTAGCTCCCAGTCCAGGCATGGGGGACACCGGTCCCTGGCCAGCTCCTTGACCGCCTTGACCGCCTTGACCGCCTTGACTACTTTGAGCAGCAGGAGTCGTCTTGGGCGGAACTGAGCCCGCCTTAATCGCCCCGGCTGTCGCCGAAGTGATTGGCCTCTGAATTTGAACTGAACTCGCTGGCTTAACCGCTGGAGTCACAGGTCTTGTTGCTACAACCTTTTTAGGGGGCAGAGGAATAAATCCAGTTTTTTGCGCTGCACCCGTTGATATTTTTTGCGATACCTCAGAGGCATCAATTCCCTCGCCCTTTAACTCTTTGCTTGTTGCGACTTCAGATTCCAATTCATCAACATTTCCAACTTCGCTCTGAACCTCAGACTCAATTTCCTCTGCGTGGCTCGTCTGCAACTCCGAATCAGCTGAACTCGCGGCCAAATCAACTTCCTCATCGGAAACAAATCCTTCACCAGCTTCATTTTCTGACTCAAGTGTTGCTGCTTCTTCAACTTCTTTTGCTTTACGACGAACCACCGTCGATTTACCTACCAATGCAGATGATACCGGACCGTCTGCCGCTGCAGTCTTTGCAGCACTTTTTGCAGGCCCCTTGGCTATGGTTTTCCCGGGAGTGGCCTTGCCACCCGCGCCTTTTGCCGCCAGACCCTTTCCCACTGCTGAAGATGGGCTACCCTCTAGTGTTTTCTTCACAGGAGCGCGTTTAACGGGGGCCTTCTTTGGCTTTCCGTCCCCTTGACCAGGGCCTCCTCGAAGCTTGATTTTCAATTGATCCAGAACATCTGGCTCCAATTCGGCCATATGGCTTTTCACTGGAAGGTGCCACTCCCGAATTTTATCCATGAGAGCCAAAGGTGTCATACCTATTTCTTTGGCAAATTCAAAGACCTTGGGATTACTCACTGGGACTCCTCATTCGATGATGAATCTTCAAGCTTCTGAAGCTCCTGCTGAAGTCTGAGCTCAGCCTGTTCCTTAGAACTTGAAGGGTTTTTACTCTCTTTAGATGCTGTCGGAGCAGCCGGGATAGGCAGCCCCTCTTTATGATATTTTTCCAACAAAGCCTTTGCGTCGCCGATTAGTTTTTGAGCTTTTTCGGCTTCTCCATATCCTGGAATTGACATCACATCTTCCTCACTTGCCTCAGCCAGGACCTGAAAAGACCCAAATCCAGATTGAAAGATATTTTGTGCCATAGTTTCGTTCATTCCAGGAATCAACATTAAATTAAAAACAGACTCAGCTGTGCGTGAAGCTGCCGATGATTCAGAAATAATATCCAGTTTCCAAGTTGTTAGTTTAGCCGCCAATCTCACATTTTGACCCTTACGACCAATTGCCAAACTCAGCTGAGAATCCGGTACAACCACTTCCATTTCCTTATTTGTTTCATCCACAAATATTCGTGAAATCTCTGCCGGCGCTAACGCATTACATGCAAATCGCGTAATATCTTCGTTCCAAGCGACGATATCAATCTTTTCACCACGCAGCTCTTGAACGATATTCTGAACTCGACTTCCCTTCATTCCCACACAGGCCCCCACAGGATCAATCGCAGAGTCCTTGGAGCGCACGGCAATCTTGGCCCGTTGGCCAGGTTCACGAGCAGCTGACATGATCTCAACCACACCATCATAAATTTCTGGCACTTCAATTTCAAAAAGCTTCATCAAATACTGTTCCGAAGCTCGAGACATAATAATCTGTGGACCACGAGTTGTTTGTCGAACTTCAAGTAAAAACCCTTGAATTCGGTCCCCAGGTTTATAAATTTCACCCGGAATCTGCTCCCTAGGCGGAATATAAGCCTCAGTTCTCCCCATATCTACGACAATCGCACCCTTTTCAACCCGACGAGCAATCCCAGAAGCAATCTCACCCTTTCTTTGTTCAAACTCATTGAAAATGATTTCCCGTTCTGCATCTCGAACCTTTTGTAAAATAATCTGCTTCGCCGTCTGCGCAGCAATTCGTCCCAAATCACCCGATTAAATCCTAATTCCTATTGAATCCTCAAGCTGAGCCTCGGGATCCAGTTTTAAGGCCTCATCCAGAGGAATCTCTACCTCTTCGTCAATGAATTTTTCACGCTCCACCACTTCCTTAAATTCAAGAAGCTCAACCTCACCCGTCGCCTCATTGTAGGAGGCCTCAATTTCACGATAAGTTCCGAATTTCTTCCGAGCGGCCATCAACATTCCTTGAGTGATGGCTTCAACAATCACTTTTTTATCAATACCTTTGTCTTTCCCAACTTGATCAATCACTCGACTGAGATCTGAAAACATATTATCTGCCATTTTAACCCCGACTATACTTTAAAAATATTTATCAATCTTTTTTTTCATCTCTTATTTTTCTTAATGTCCTTTTTCATCTCAAACACCACTTTCGCTTTCTCAATCACCGAAAAAGGTATTGCAATTTGGGCTTTTGAAACCTCAAGCACAATCTTCCCATCAACAATCGCTGCAAGTTTTGCCTCAACCTGTTTCGCTTTGATCAACGGAGGGTAGGTCACTCCAAAGGATTCAAAAACCTCACGAGTTTTGATCCAAATTTTCTGACCAATAACCTTTTCAAAATGCCATAATTTTTTCAAATGACGATCAATCCCTGGCGTCGACACTTCAAGATTATAATTCCCACCAGGAACCAAATCATCTAAACTATCCAACTCATTCAAACCATGAGCGACTTTCGAGCAATCGGCTATTCCTGCTCCACCAGCTAGATCTTCGACACCATCCTCAAGTTCAACTCCATCCCCAAGATTGAGATCATTGGCGATCGCAGTGTGATTGGGGCCTGCGTCTTTATCAATCGAGATTCGAAGAACTCGTCCTCCTAAAAACTCAACATCATACAAAAAACACCCTTCTCGAAGGGCAACTTTCTCAGCCAATTTTTCAACTTGTTGAATCCAGGTCGTCTCATCAATCGGTGCCGTTTGGCTTTCTTCATTCATTCAAATAGCCTCTTAAAAACAAAATGGGCCTTCTCGGCCCATTGAACGAGTTGGAAGGTAACAAAAATTTGATTACAGTTCAAGGGGTTATTGTCTTTCTTAAAATCAAGGCAGAAGCGCCATCTGAATAGTATCCCCGCCGCTCGCTAACTTTTTGAAAACCCATCTTTGTGTAGAGATTTAAGGCCCCTAGGTTAAGCTCATGCACTTCAATCCACCATCGACAAACTTGACTGTTTGCATCAAACAATCCGCGAATCAACTTTTCCATATAACCCATACGACGAGCTTTTAAGGCTGACGCCAGAGTGAGAATTTCACCTTCGTCCCCCAAATTTCGCCAAATCACAAAACCCGCGGCCTCGCCGCCAATTTCCCAAAAAAGACCCTCGTCAACGACCACCTGCTGCTGAAGACTCTCCGTCGTCCACGGGAAATGAGGATTGTTCTGAACCCCAGCAAGAACAGAGGCAAAGACCAGTCCTTGCTCGCATTTTGACAGCGAACTAAGGGATCTAATCACGCTTTTTTGAATCCTCTTTTGATTTTTGACTTTCTATCAAATAGTTTCGAGCTGCATATTTTTTTTTCAAAACTTCAATCCATGCGACCAACCGCTCTTCTCTCTGCTGTTGCGTCAAATAGGCCCGTATATTTTCCTTTATTTGTGCATAGGGCATTGAACCGAATCGCAAGCGATTTTTGTCAAAATAAGTCTGAATATCTTGTTCAGTTAACAGACTCAGAAAGGATCCAGACTTTGATTTTAGAAAGTTCCTAACTATAAGCTTCCGTTCGGCGTTGCTCTTCAAATCCTCTGCCTGAAATCTGTAGATTTTAAGCTCTGGATCCTGGAGACTTTCTTCCAAGGATCCGACCAACTTTTTGACCTCGTCCTTGTCAAGATCCTTAAAACCTAAGTTTTGTGCCTCAAAATCAACCATCTTATCAAGCAACAGCGTATTGACCGCCTGGATTTTCTCATCCTTGGTGGACGGAAGCCCCTTCGATCCCTTGTCGAGAGAATTTTCCAATAATACCGAAAGAATCATTTCTCGAGAGGTCAATATCTCATTGTTCACAATACCAAGAGTCTCTGATATCAATCGCTCTGGGCGGGCTGAATTGGCAAAATTAAACAAGAATATAATAAATAACGACAGAAGAATTGCTGACTTCTTCTGCCTTAAACTTTGATTCATACCGCTCCAACTCACCAGATCAAGGGACAATACAAACCATTATTGCATGCCCCCTACCTATATGGAACTAAAAAGACGCCTTCCCTGTTATTGCAAAAACATAGCGATTCAGCTTTTCTGTGAGGGACCCCTCAGTGAATACAGCATTCGAACTGTTGATTCGACTAGAAAGATTGAATAGATATCTAAAATCAAGTCCAACAGAAACTTTCTTGCTAAATTCAACCTCAGCCCCGATGATTCCACCAAGATCAATTGCGTGTGAATTCACCTCTACTTTTTGGTTGGATGGAAGCTCTCGATTGTAATAATCTGTCGTCGTATGTGTTCTATATGAGTACTCAACTAGACCTCCCACGACGGGTCTGACCATCCCGCTGAAAAGAAAATACTTCATAGCTAAGGATCCCGAGTATTGATTTACATCATCGTTATAAGTGGTTGCACTATAGGGCCTATAACCACCACCATATCCGCCGCCATAACCGTAGCCGTAGCCATAGGCACCGCCCCCAATCGTCGGGTTCACAGCTCGTATGGTATAATTTGTGAACAAAAAGGTTCCCTCAATGGCAAAGGTGTCATCATATTTAGTTCCGAAGGTAAATCCAAAAGAGTAATTCCAGGTCACATTTTTCACGTCCTGATACTCGCCACTGCCCAGAATAGCCCCAAAATACTTTTTCTCAATGGGCTGAGGTGGCAATTCCTGCTCAACTTGCATTGCAGACTGCAACTCTTCGCGAATAATATCGCGAGTGCTCTCAACCTCTGGCTCTGGAGTCGGGGCTGGCGCTGGTACAACCTGTATTTGCACTTGCTGAGGAACGACTGGCGGCACAACTGCCGCCGGGGGCGGCGGCGCCTGCTGCTGAACCGGAGTTGCAACCCCTGCCTCTTGACCGGCTAAGCGATCAAATTTTTCGCCAAAAAGGACCTGCGCCCGCCGCTTCTCATCGTCCATTCTTGAAGAGTCCAACTTTTCAACAATTTTTGTTTCAGTGTGCATTTCCGCTTCTTGACGAGCCTTCCTCATCCGATCAGCTTGGGAATCACTGAGTGGTGTGGCTTCAACGAAAGTGGTGGGCTGCTTTTGAATCTGGCTTGTCGCCTGGGTTTGGGTTGCTGAATTTGGTGCCTGATTCAAAATATAAATCGGCTGCCCGCCATTGTAGGGAGGATTCGCCTGGACTGTCACTGGGGCCGGCTGCGGTCTTACCTGCTGAACTGGAGCGGCATAGAGCTGATCAAGTTCATTATCAACATCGCCCTCAATTCCTGCCTGGGCAAAAACGAGTAGTGGGAACAAAGCCATCAAAGTACCCTTGACCATGGCTCTCCAAAGTCTAGCCGTATACTTCGCACTCAATGTAGTCTCTATTGTCCGATCCATGCCGTCTCCCCCATCGTAAATTGCAAACTAAGAATTCTTCCCTTTCGCTGCACCGAGCAATCACTGTGCCAGCCCACTAAGATCTGACACAATCCGACAAAGCCCTGAAAGAACTCGAATTTTCAAATGAAACCGACTGGTGACAAAATGCCCTTTTCTTCATTTCTGACAAAAGGGGAAGCAAACAGTGAAAAAAATACTTTACCTCTAAACTATAAACCATTAGCTTGTGGCCTCGTTTTCCTGTTGTTTAACGCGAGAACCTTGAACAGATCATTAGGTGGTTCGTCTGCAACTATTGATGGTCTTTTTGTTTGGCTCTTTGAAAAGTGAATCGGTTTTTTTTGAAGTTAATTTTATGTGGCGCGGTGGTGGAATTGGTGAATTGTTTGCCCTACCCCTGAGTAATTAGAGGTTAGCCGAGTGTAAATTGTCGGGGAAGCCTTAGCAGGTCATGCTGAAGGTAATCCGCAGCCAAACCTCAGAAGTAATTTTGAGGGAGGTTCAGAGACTATAATCACTCCGTCCCAACAGGTCATGCTGTGGATGATGGGATAGTCCAGACTACAACGAATTCTTAAGATTTGAATTCGGCTCTAGAAATAGAGAGTGTGTATTTGAGACGCGCTGGACTCAAAATCCAGTATCAGCAATGATGTGCGAGTTCGATTCTCGCCCGCGCCACCATTTTTCAAGAATTTCGAGCAAGGATTTAGAACAAGAATCGAGATCAACCGTCTCGATCAAGTCTCTCGATTAAGCCTCTCTAACTGAACGTTCGCTTGAACGTTTTCTTGAATATGTAAGAAACTTCTGAAACCGTTTAAATTCGACCTAGTTTAAATTCGACCTAATAGCCTCTGAGACTAAAACCTTGGGGGTTCTTTTACTTTTTCTATAAAACTAATAGAAGCGTGGCCTCCGGCCACTATCGGGCTTTTGTGAAAGGCAGAGACGATGAATCTAAATGAAATTTCTGATCAACTTGGTAAAGTCAGTGACATCTATGCAGAGAAGTTCGGGATTCGACGTGATGAGAATCTTCGACATGAGATTGCTGATGTGGTTGCTATGACTCTGCTCTTTGCCAAGCATCGAGGCATTGACGTAGAACAAGCCATCAAAGACAAATGGTTTCAGTACCTGTGAGACTATGGTAAACATTGGGGCTCATGTGAATTTTATCTCGTGAGTTTGGTTAAGCTCGTTTCACACCAAGACTTATCCTCAGAATTTAATTTCTCAAAATTTACCTTCACCTGCTCGACAGCTTTTGAGAAACCAAAAGAGTTGTTGCGAGCTTTTTCTACAAGCGCCAAGACTTCATAGCCAAAGAAAAGCTCCAAGGGAGGCGCCTTATTTTCTTGAGCGACCTCAAGACATGTCCGCGCGTGTTCGAGAGCTCTTACAAGGTCATTTGCTTTCAGATAGGTTTGCGAAAGTCGATATTCAGCCCGCCCAACTTCCAACCACGAACCCGCAATCTCCCAATACTTCCGGCCCGTTTGTGCAGCTAAAATCATCAAATCAGTCTCGCCTTTTGTGCGTGTGGTCTTTTCTTCTAACTCACACGCGAGATTATTACCTGTGACTGCCAAAGCACGATTGGCCGGATCAGATTTTTCAATTCCAAGCTGCCCTTTATCGAGAGCTTCCCGAATCATCTTTTGTGCCAGTTCTGGCTCTTTTTGTGCACTCAATGCCGATGCTGCAACAGCAAGGACACGAATTTGATCTGACAAAGACAGATCGTCAACTGATTGTCTCTGCCCACCGGCCAATTCCAAGCTGGCAATAGATCGAGTTATAACTTTGCTACTCTCACTCACTGAATCATAAGTAGGAATGCCTTTCAGCTGTTGAAGTAACTGAATACCCTTACTCCAAAATCCCAAATGCTCGCCCAATACATGCGTTATGAGGTTAGCCATCGGCGGAATCTGGTCGTTCTTTTCAATGAGTGAAATTGCATCACTCATTTGACCGGCAACTTGTTCAGCTTGGGAGCCGTGGTCAACCCAAGCCTGGTGCAAAAATTCATCAAACGTCATTTTCCTTCTCCATCCGATTGGGCGCCTCTACCACATGATTTACCGAGAAGATAGGAAACAGCACATGGCATCAACTTTACTTTCACTGAGCCCTCAAGGCCAAGCTCATCAAAGCAATTTCGTAATCTCCATCTTTTCAGCACCGGCTTCCGCAAAGCCGAGCCGTGAGTACAATTGGTAGGTTCCTCTGAAGATGCGGGGCTCATGAAAAGGTCGAGTGGGATAGGCTTCGATAGTCATTGCGCCGCTCCTCTCGGCCTCTTCAACCACCATTTTCACAATTAAGTCTGCCAACCCCTTGCCGCGATATTCTTTCTTTACCGCCAGACATCCGACACTCCAAATTTCGGTAGAAAAACTTGACAGACGACTACCCAGTTTTGTTTTCAAAAAAGGGAAGTCTGTCTTTGGTCCGGATCCGGTCCAACCCACTAGGTCGTTACCGTCATAAACAAGGAATCCGACGTGCTTGCCAGCTTCGACATTTTCCTTTGTAATCAGAAAATTGGGCTGAGCCTTGTCTTTGCAGCGATCGATCCAGTCATCTCCGCTACAGCTTCTGCGAAGTCGAAGCCGTGGCCTACGTGCGAATCGTGATCTAAGTTATATTATATTCCAAAATGGGTAGAAATAAACCCTTTTTAATCTTTGATTCCCTCTCACAAATGCGCACAGCACCCATTTTCAGGTAAAATGCCTCAGCGTAAGGGTCTGTCCACAAAAAGAACTCGGCCCAACCCCTGACCAATGTAATCGGGATCAATCAAGAGATGATCGAGCATACTTTCGCCCTTCACCTCACAGAGCGCCGAAAAATGACAAAGTGGCGGAAATGATTCTCATGCACAAATCATAAGATCAAAAAGATTGGAGTCTAAGTATGTCTATATCAACACGACTTATATTTCCCACGCTATTCACTCTTGTTTTGCTCTTGACCTCTTCGTCCTTTGCCCGAGACTCGGCCAAAATTTGTGGAATCTATTCTAACAAGGGTCTGTGGCACAGAGCTACTTACCTTTTTGAAGAGAGTTCTGGTGGGTGGATCATAAGCGTCCCGGGCAAGCGAGGGAATCTACACAAACTCAATAAAATTTTGGAAAAAAGAAAACACGGACGCAGATTGGAGATTGGAAAATCTTACTGTATTGAAGGAATCTTCCGTGGGAAAAGATCATCTACCTGTTTTGCCGCACCAGGGCTTTACCCCCGTCAGAGCGGGGTCCGAGTTTTATCAGAGAATGGAACTAAGGTGAGCTTCAAGTCTGTCGAACGTCTTCAGAAATTCACCGAGCAAAAAATTGGTCTTGGTCGCACGCACGTTGGTCTTGAACCTTTTAATCCGAAATGGAAGCGACTTTATTCTGATGAAGCGTATCTTATCTTTGATCAGTTGAGAAACGAATCGCTTCGACTTTACCACTGCGGAAGCACGTCCGTTCAAGGTCTTGATGCAAAACCAGTCATCGACATTTTGGGATCAGTCCTAATAACAAATATTTTTTATTACAGCTTATCAAGGATGGATCAACAGACTTTTTTAATTTTCGAGTTTTTGATTTTGAAAAGCGGTCTCTTCTCGCAAAACGCATGGACGTTTTTCACGGTTCTGCCGAATGGGGCTTGGAAAACGATCTAAATGTTAAGGAGAATGAAACTGGCAAGTGCCTTAGGGTGAAACTTCCAGATTTTGAAGTCACGACCTCAGAATGCGAACTTAAACAACCTCTGCTCGACTGGCATTTGGCAAACATCAATGGCAAATTCAATCTGACAAGAAAAAGTAATGGCGGGAGCTCGAAAAACTGGCCAATTTTAATTGGCGGAGAACAAAAGTGGCGTTGGTACCTGATAACCTCTATCGAAACTGACTGAAGAAACTCAAATTCTAAAGTGATTGGGTACCCACCGTGATGTAACAAATTTCAACCGTCATATTTGAGACTGTTAAAATGACCTTTAGATTTAAGCAACATTCGGGCAAGTTTTTCATTCTGCTGCCCCAAGAGGAATTTCTCCATGGTGATTTTTCTGTGAATGAAACTTTTGGTGTTTTTAATCATTCCGAGTCGCGAATTGACTGAACTCAATTTTGTTCGATGTGCCCCTTTGTCGAAAAACGCAAGTTCATGGGGAAAAAACATTTTATTCCAATTCCAATCATTCAGTTTTCTAAAGTCTTTAACCAAAGTAAATTTCTTCTTTTTTGAAGGTAAAATCATCAATGGATCTTTTGGTTCAAAGACTTGCTTCACTTCAAACCCCAAATAGTCTAGGCTGCTCGTGAGAGGAACCAGATATGTCTTTGCTCGATTTAATTTTTGGTTCCTTTTTTTCCATAAGCCAAGAATCCACTTTTGCTCAAGGCCATACAGTGATTCTTTTGACGATGCCAATACTAAAATGTCATCCATGTATCGCAAATACCCCTCTGGTTTCAGCTCTCGTTCGATAAAGTGATCTAAAGCATTTAAATACAGATTTGCGCCAAATTGACTTGTCAAATTTCCAATCGGAATTCCTTGATTTTCCGGATACGACAACCAGCTTTTGCTTTTAGGAACTTTTTCTAAGTGTTCTCGCCAGCCAGAATACTTGAAAAACTGGCGAGGATCAGTTGAAAAATTCTGATCAATTAGCCATCGGATCTCTGGGCACTTCACTTTTTCAAGCATTAAATTTTTCAAAATCATTAGATCAATTGTCACAAAAAATGATTCAATATCTAGCTTTAACGCCCACACGGTAGATCTGCCACCTCGAGAAATTTTTCGAACTTGTCTTTTAAGGTCCATCATACAGGCATGATGTCCCTTGCCGCGGCGACAAGCAAAAGACTTTGAGGAAAAACTCCGTTCAAAAATGGGTTCCACATGGGAAACAATAATGTGATGGATAACCCGATCTCTATAGTGAGCGGCCCAAATTTCTCTAGGCTTAGGATTCAAAACGGCAAAACAACGGCTTATGCTCGGTCGATAGGATCTGTTATTGACTTCATTGCACAACTTGGTCAGCTCCAAACCAAGCTGAGATTCAAACTTGGCACAGTTTAAGCTGCGTCGCTTGCCTTTTGCGCTTTTTTGATATGCTTTTAAAACTTCTGCAAATTTCAATTGCCACCGCGATTTCAAAAAAATCACGGGGTGATAGTTTCACCCCGTGATGGGTTTTCTTCCAAGCCTCAACGACCCACACAACGCGCGCCGTTTGTATTGTTGCGATTGTTGTTGTTCACGTTGCCATTGTCTGCGTTGAAATTCCACGCGTTGTTCCGATTGTTGGAAACGACCGAGGACGACCACAAACAATCTTAAAAGCGTCCTTTTCTGCTGCCACCTAAAAGAGTTCAAAAAATTGAACGAATCTAGGATCGTAACTTTAAACTTGAAAATTATGAATCGAATGAACGATCACTCTCAACAAGAGGACTCCCGTGGAAGATTTTTGCACTCCTTATATTTCCATTAGAAATACAAGATCTGGCTCAAACCCCAGAAACTATATAAACCAAGGTACTTGAACTAACAAGTTCTATGCTATTATGTCACTGCTTTTCTTTATTGACCTGCTCCTTAGACCATTTTATCCAAGATTGGTTTTGTTTTGCCACATTCGAAAGAAGGTTTGATAAAACCTCAAATTCACCCCGACTGATTCCTTGGAAATCAAACAGCATCCTTAAAAACACCCACAATGTTTCGATTTCCAAAGAAATTTGAAGTAATACTTTAATTCGATCTTTTGTTCCGTTGGCGATAATGAGTCCTCTGATAATTTTCAGTGAGGAATTCAATGTCTTTTCACCAAGATCAAATTTCAAATTTTTGGTCAATGTCAATTTTACTCTATAAACTTCTCGCGTGAACTTATAAGCCGATTGATAAATTTCTAAGTGTTTAAAGCGAGCCACATCTCTCCTTAGAAATAAAGGCCGCCCATTCGGGCAGCCACCTGAGCTGCTCGCTCAGGTAATAGTCAGATCATCAAATCATAATTTCCACGCCTCAACGACCCACACAACGCGCGCCGTACGTAAAGTCGCGAATGACGTTGAGCACGTAGCCAATGTCTGCGTAGAAAACCCACGCGACGCCCCGACCGCTGGAAACGACCGAGGACGACCACTCGGCGCTGCCTACCACAGAGCCATCAGGTGAAGGTCTGCTGGCTCCAGCAATTCCCATATCGGGCATAACAAAACGAATTCCATTCACATTGGCCTGCATGTAATCACCAAGGCTTGGCGCACGCCAACGGACTCCTGGTGTTGAGTTTTTCCCTAAACCACCTTTGGCTGTAAAATAACTTCCAGCTCCCCAGTTTTCTCCAGCGTCACTATTGAGGCCAGCGGCCTCTGCACAATAACTCACCGGGGATTCTGGTTGCAACGGCCCTCCCGCTGCGCAGCTATAGGTCGCGTTGAGTACACTTTGAAGTGTAAATTTATCATTGGCCGCAAAATTAACGACCCCTTGGGTGATCGTAAAACTACATTCGCCAGCATCTGAGTAAGTCGCCGTTGACCCAGCTGTTGTGGTTAATCCGCCTGCAATCGATCCACCTTGACAGCCCCCATTTCCACCGGTGCCGGCAACTGTGAACGTTGTCGCATCAGAAAATGTAATCGTAACAGTTTCTGAATTTGAGCCAGTGTCTGAAGCCAGGGCGCCGATTGTCCCGTTACCCGTGATTTGTGTTCCTGGTGTGTTGTTAAATGAATTTACAAAAGTCAGCGGGGTCAATTGTGTGTTACCTGTTGCCCGGCACCAATTGATGGCGGCGTTGACTATTGAACTCCAGAGCAATCCCGTGCGTTGGTCTTGCCACACTTCTTTATTAGCGCCGGATCTGGCGACCAAGCGCCATTGGCCTTGGCCACTATTGCACTGCGTAGCCCCATTCCAGGTCGCCGTCGTTGTCCATACCGCTGAGGCGGCTTCGCAAATCGCTTTTGTGGTTGAAATGCTATCGCTACAAACACCGTTCAGATTTAGACAATCAGCAATTCGTAAGTCAATCGTTCCTTGCGATGTTCCGCAATCCACGCTGGGTCTTGGGGCATATTTACAAGTCGTTCCGTAATATCCTTCATCATCTTGGTTCATATCAGGAACATCTCGGTAATTGTATCCACCGGTCGTCGGAAAAGCCGCCCCTGCGTAGGTTGTATTTTCATGATTCAGTGTGAGCTGCGAAGAGGTCGTTGTCAAGTCAGCCAAATTTGAAATCACTTTGACCCCAGGATCCCGCAGAGCACTTGATGCCATTGCAGTTGCAAATGAGCCCGTAAAACTTCCTGGAACTCCAAACACATTTACGCCCGACTTGATATTCGTAGCGATAAGATCAGCATCAGTAAAATCACAAGATTTACTACTATAGTAAGCGTTGGGAATACTGCTGCTCACGGTCGTTGAAGCTGTCCCGTTGCTCCAACCAGTCACGTTGTTGCCCGAAGTCGCCGTGACATATCTATTGGTGGAAGTAGAACACTGACCCGCATTCAAAGCGTTGTCCGTACAAGCCGCATGAGGTCCTGCGGCTGTACCGGTCACTCCAAATAGGTTTACACCGTTAACAATATTCGATGGAATCAAATCAGCATCCGTAAAGTTCACATCTTGATTGACATAAAAGCCATTGGGAATAGGTGCCGCAATTGTCGTGATTGCACCAGCATTCGTCCATGATGTTATATCATCACCGAAGCTATCGCTCACGACTTTACCGGAAACTTCTACCTTACATGGACCTGTTGTTACGGCGTTATCCAAGCATGTCGAAATCGGCGCTGCCTCGCTAGAATCTTTTGTGATATTGGTGCTGATCTGACCGCACGCCCCCAACAGCCCAGCACAAGTGATAGATAAAAACCGCATACCTATCGGGGCTCTTAAAGCCCACGCTTTGAGTAAAACTAGAAAGACTACGCGCAACGGCACAATAATTATAGTGACCATATATAATTCATCGGAGGCCGACACCAAGACTTTAGGCCAATGTAACCACCGAGCGATTTTGTCCCAATTTACTACAGAGCGATTCTGTCAGTCCAAATGAGTCTTAAAGTAGTGAATTCTTCCCTGATGAAACAGTGATTTGCAGCGTTCTGTTTCATTGTGAATCGGTGACGGGAGCAAAGGAATTGATTCTAAAAACTAACTAAAACTAGACGTAATTTAAGATAATTACAAAAGAAATTTCTATTGACAGCCTGCTCGCGGGTCTCGGCGTTTCAATATGAAACATTTAAGATAGCACATTTAAGATAGCATTTATGACTATTTGGGAATTACACTTCCCGAAATAGAGCAGTAAAGGGTTGAAAAGACGGCAGGGGTTACGCATCTGCCTTGATCGACAAACTCCACGTTTTGTGTGACTGGTCTGCTAAAAATAGAAAACCCAGAGGATCAGACACTTGTAGCTATTTAGAATGACTATTGATTTCGCATTTAATTCAAGTTTGGCTCGCGACGACGTCATGGGGAGTTGTGCTTTTTTCTTCCTATCCTCTAAATTGTTGATGGTACCATTTTGGTGTGGTACCACACGCGTCAGAAACTAAAACAAAGGGGATCCTGTGTCTTACCGCTCAAAGAGTCTTTGTGCCGTGTTTTTCATTCTAGCCTTCAGCCTTTCCTTCAATTTTTCCTTCAATACCTTGATGGCCGCAGGCGATGGGTTAGTTTCTAATGAATATCACCTGATTCTTGGTCCAAATGCCCCCTACAACCCTGAGCTTTCGCAAAATGAGATCGTTAAAAAAATACAGTCAGTGTTGGTTGAATATGCACTCACAAACTCTTGGCAAATAAGAGCAACGAATGAGATCCAAGTGAGAGATATTTCATTTTTTGAGTCCGTGAACGGAGATCTGGGGAAAAACAGCCTGATTCTGCGAAAGCGTGGACGGCTCGATAAGAATGCCTGGACTTTAAAACGTCGACAGACAGAAGCTTTTGATAAGGATTCTGTCTTTAAGGGCGCTAAGGTTCCTCTCAAAGTAAAGCAGGAGAGGGATATTCAGTGGATAAAAAGTGGGCAACAGTTTACTACCTTTAGCGAATCTGGAAATTTCGAAATGCAGACCGATTTCACAAATAGCGGTCAAATCTTGTCTATTTTTCCTGCTCTCAAGGATGCCACCAACCTTCCCAAGTCCGAACCCGTTTCCCGAATTTTGCCAGTTCCTATTGCAGAGACAGTCTATAACACGATAGAATTGGTTGAGCCCTCAACTAAAACCAACCTCACATTTGAAACTATTTTTTGGACTGTTCAAAATTGTAGAAATAGAATTATTGAGGTGTCTGTAAAACAAATGGATGGCAAGGATAAAGAAGAAGTAGAAGCTGCTATTCAAGAAATTTATAACTTGTTCCCAGCCCAAGATACTCAGGTATCTAAAACAAGATTAATTAATTCTATCTGTGGCGACGCAAATCCGTAGATCCTGATTTGCGTGTCATACCGTTGAGACTCAAGACTGTTCTAGGTTAGCCCAGGATAATCATTTCTTATCATAACCACAGGGAAAGCCACAATCAGGCAACTCTAGAACTTGAATGACCTCATTGGGATTCAGGCGAGAAAAGCTTCGGCTTGCTGCGCTATTTCCGTGTATGCTAACAAACATCATGAGTACGATAATTAATGCTCTCATGCCCCTCCCTCTGCAAAAAATAGCAATTTCCCTAGATCAATGTCACTTTGACACTGACTTCGTATGTTTTAATATTTGTGCAATCTTAGTGCCAGGCAATTAGGCATCGATTCTCAAGCAAAACCTCAAAAGGCTAGCACGACAAGCAAGGAGGTCAGGCCTGGATTATGACCAGACACCGTATTCGAAAAAAGGATGCTATGATTAAGTTCAAACCCAAAGCTGAGATTCGTGGTCCTGAACAATTTGACACCAGCCCCTATTCGTCCGGCCCAACCATTCGCCTTATCGTCTGTTATACTTGCATTAGCACGACTGGCCCCAGCTGAAGCGTAGCCAAAACCACCAGTGACATAGGGGGCATGCTTTCCTTTGGTAAAAAAGTAAGAAACTCCAAGCATCCCGTCCATATAGTACGCCCCAGATTCGCCATCTTTGCTGAAACCACTGAGGGACAAATTGCTGAGAACTTCCCACTGTGCATCAAGCCCCCAGGCGTACCCTAATGAGCCGAGTATTCCACTTTTTGTGGTATTCAAATTTGAACCCCAGGCAGGACCAAAGGAGACTCTCCACTGACGAACAGTTTGAATTCTTCGAGTTCCACGAGTCACCTCATCTTCGGTGGCATCATCGACCTGGGCTGTTCCTTCAGTCTTAGACTCCTTCAAGACTGCCTGAACGACCCTGGCTGAAACCGTATCCAAATCATCTAATGTCGCAGCCTTCATCTTCGCTGTGAAAACAACGCGCTCCTCTCTGATTTTATCAATACTCAAAATAAAAGAATTTCCAAGCTTCAGAAGCTTCGTGGCCAAATGAACGGTCGCATTCTTCGCATTGGATTCAAGAGTAAATCCTGGTGCTGTCGAAACCTCTGCTTTGACAAGCTCAAAAACAGTCGCACTATAAGTTCCTATCTCGGGATCCGCTTGCGGGGGCCGCACAAAAACTGACTCAGCAAAAGCTTGGATCATAAACAAAAAACTCACAAGGACAACGACACTCTTACTCATTAGATGACTCCCGTTTAGCGATTTCAATTGATCCACTTGCAGTTACCTCTCTAGCACCTGCTTCGTTGATAACCCTTTCCCATAATCGGTCGGGGTCACTTTCAATGATGACTCCATCAAAATCAGACTTTGAAATAAAACCATCGACAACTGCTCGCTCACAAAAATTGAGTAGTGAATCAAAATATCCATTGGAATTCAAGAGCGCAATAGGTTTTGAATGTATTCCCAGTTGTCGCCAAGTCAGGATTTCAAAAAACTCATCCAAGGTGCCAAAGCCTCCAGGTAGTGCAATAAACGCACTGGACAATTGAGCCATAAGAGCCTTGCGTTCATGCATTGTCCCTACCACAAACAACTCAGATAGACCCTGATGAGCCATTTCTTGCTCCTGAAGGGACGCAGGAATAACCCCAACAACAAGTCCTCCTGCCGCCAACGCCGAATCAGCAATCACACCCATAAGTCCAGTGTGCCCGCCCCCATAGATCAATTTCACTCCCTGCCTCGCAACAATTTGAGCCATCTTTGCAGCCTCAGCAATCCACCGAGGGTCATGACCCGCCCGCGCTCCACAAAAGATGCAAACTGATAATAGTTGAGCTCGCGACCGCTTGTTTTCTTGAGTGAGTGGGTGACTCATTTTTTCGTCATCCCGATAAGGAAAATTTCTTTGCTCATCCTTCGCGTACTTTCCGGCTTAATAGCCTCAAACCTCTCAAATCTCTGCAACATCAACTTTTTCATTGTTTGAAAGTCTTCGCTATGAAAAAGCTTGCAAACAAAATGACCCCGGGGCTTCAAAAATTGCTCTGCCACCTGTAAAGCCAGTTCACATAACTCAAAACTTCGGGCCTGGTCTGTCAGTCGAATCCCTGTCGTGTTCGGCGCCATATCAGAAAGCACCAGATCAAAGACATCTGAAAAGCCGTGCTGTGAAAAAATTTCACGAAGATCCAGACTTCGCAAATCCGCCTCGACAAAAACTGCTTGAGGCAATTTGACCGTCACCGCCTTCAGGTCAACACCTAAAATTCGCCCCTGTGGGCCAATTTTCTTGGCCGCGTATTGACTCCAAGAGCCTGGACTTGCTCCCAAATCCAAAACTTTCTGATTCACCTTGAACAATTTCAACTTCTGGTCGATCTCTTCAAGTTTGAAGACGCTTCGGGCCGCGAAGTTCTGTTCCTTTGCTTTCTTAAAAAACCGATCTTGAGGATTAAATGCCATAGCCTTTCATAAAGGATTTGACTCCGAAACACAACCAAACAAGACTTCTCTCATGGAAATCGCATTTATTCTTGGTGGTTTATTTCTATTTTGTACAATTGGTTTCATTGCCATTGCCCTGTTTATTCCAGAATTGGTCGGAATTCAGGGCCGCAAAGCCCAAGAAATCGAGGCCTCCCAGCGGGGGGAGGCCCCGTCGGATCTAAGTCCAAACGCCAGCCATACTGGTAAAGATAGATCGGACATAGTCGCAGTTAAGGATTAAACGGAACTTTTTATGAGCGCATCACCTGGCCTGAAAATTTTTTCTCAACTGATTCAAATGTCCACGGCTTTATTTCTGATCCTGTTCTACCTCGGCTGTAATCAGTCCCAAAGATCCATAGCTCCAAAAATTGAGAAACCGGATAAAGATCAACCCAAACCACAACCCATCCCGCCTAATTACGACCCCAAACAATTTTCGCTGAATAGTTGGTTTACCTTTCGAGAAACACTTCAAGTGCAGGGGGATGGAAAATCTTGGATTGAGCTTCATAAGCATTGTTATTCTTGGTTTACAACAGACATCAAACCAAACTTAGTCACTTTTGAAGTCAGTAAGCAAATCGACTGCGGTGATGAGGACCTAGAAAAATGGAAACGAACCATTATGTTTGTCACCTTAACAGGAGAGGTTATCTCTGACCAGATTGTCAATGGGACGGAAGGTATCCAAGGGGAACTCAGCAATCAATCGATAGCGCCCATCTTTTTTACAAATAGAAATTTAGGGATGGACCACCAGCTTTTGAAAGAATTCAAAACTGATCAAGCAGTCTATTCTGCGTTTAAGGTGAAAAATACTGTCTATTGGAACAATCCAGAATCCCCATTTCACTCACTTCGCTAGGGGCTAAAGACTCAAAGATGAGAACTATTATTTCTTTAGAAACGGTTTATCCCTAGAGCGACTATTGATAGATAATTCTGATAGATGATCCTGTTGAAAGAGTCCTCGTGAAGCAAGCCTGCCTAAATATTTAGAATCAATCAAGCTCACGAATTCAATCAGGTTGAAGCATGATCGGGTTCTCTTGTCTGATGAGGTTCTTCAACTCTCCATAACAATGCTCCACCAACCACAAACAAGACCAACAACCCCAGCAGAGACAATCGAGAGTCCTTCGTGATCCAGGCGGTGAGGCCCACGACCAGTGGACCAAAAATGGAAGCAAACTTTCCAACCAAATTATATAAACCAAAATACTCGCCGCTTTGATTCGCGGGAATCATTTTGGCAAAAAGACTTCGGCTCAAACCTTGAATACCCCCCTGGGCCATTCCAATCGCCAGGGCTAAAATATAGAATTCCCAGGAATGAGTCATTCGCGAGGCAAAAAATACCGTGAGTGAGTAACCTACAATGGTCAACAAAATCAATCGACGACAACCAAACTGAGGGGCAAAGTGACCATACGCCCATGCGCAGGGAAAGCCAATAAACTGGGTCAGCAATAAAGCTCTGATAAGGTCCTTGGGCTCTAAGCCTATAGATACACCAAAGTCCACGGCCATCGTCATAACCGTATAGACGCCATCGATATAGAGCCAGTAGGCAAGCATAAAGGTTAGAATATTCTTCTGTGAACACAAAGATCGCACAGTGTGATTCAACCTTTGAATTGATTTGCGGGTCAGCAAAAAAATACTTTCCTTCACTGCGTTTGTCTTAGCCTCTGGGACATTCAAGAACATTGGAATTGAAAACAATCCCCACCAAATTGCCACAGAAAGAAAAGACCACTGCACAGCTTCCACAGGCCCTGACAGGCCACACAGCCTCGGATTCAAATACATAAAAACATTCATAGCAAATAAAATCCCACCACCAAGATATCCTAGAGAGAAGCCCCAGGTCGATGCCAAATCCATTTGGGAATGGGTGGCGACCGCCCCTAGGAGTGAATCGTAAAATACACAACTTGCATTAAACGCCATCATAGCCACAGTGAAAGCAACTGCTGCCGTTAACCAATCCCCTTTCGAAATAAAGGCCAAGGAAGCTGTACAGGCAATTCCTAGCGACATAAATAATCCACAGAAAAGTTTCTTGCTGCCGCGCAGGTCTGCGAGGGCCCCCAAGGTTGGCGAAATAATTGCCATCAAGAAGGATCCGACCGATATGGAGATACCTAACCGGGCTGTCGTGAGTACCGCGGGTGTGCCCTCACTCCAAAGGTCTTAAAGAACACTGGAAAAACCCTGCCATCACCGTTGTGGTAAAAGCACTGTTTGCCCAATCATAAAGGGCCCAACTCAATATCTTGCGATCGAATATGGTTTTGTAATCTACTTTGGAGGATTTACTCATAGCGGAGGGCTTCGATGGTTTCAATTTTGGAAGCCTTACGGGCTGGAAACACTCCAAAAATGACTCCGGTCAACAAGGACATTAAAAAGGCCGGCGCCAACACCCAGATCGGAGCTCGCATATCAAAGGAAGGAACAAACCAATACACGGCGTAGGTCAGCAAGGTTGATCCTCCAAGTCCAAGAGTCCCTCCAATCATTGAGAGGGTGATTGCCTCAAACAAAAACTGTTTTAATACATCAACCCGGCGAGCGCCAACGGCTCGGCGAATGCCAATCTCTCGTGTGCGTTCAGTGACACTGACAAGCATAATATTCATAATTCCAATGCCTCCCACAATCATTGAAATCATCGCGATTCCACCCAAAACAAAGGTCAACATTCCAAGGATTGTATTCATCGACTGAAGCATGGAGAGCTGAGTTGTGACCGTGAAATTTTCTTCTCCGTTTTGGCGTTTTTTCAAAATTGCCTTTATTTCGTCCACAGCATCATCAATGCCCACTTTGGATTTAGCTTTTGCGCGCAGACCGAATAACTTATCATCATTGAGTAAGCGCATCGCCGTGCGGGTGGGAATCATCACCATATCATCCATATTAAAACCTAAGGTCTGCCCAGAAGCAGCCAGCACACCAATGACGCGATGTTCGCTTTGATTGATCTTCACCCACTGCCCAATGGGAGCCTCATCTCCAAATAAATTTAAAGCTGTTTTATTTCCTAGAACGGCCACTCTTCTGGCCGAGTCATCTTCTTCACGAGATATAAACTGCCCGAGACCCACTTTGATATTGAAAATCTTAATGAATTGATCATTAACTCCCAAGAGTGTCACATTACTGGTCGCCTCTGTCCGCGTGACTGCCGCAGTTCCAAACATCAGACCAGTGATGGCATCCAAATTAAAGGATTGTCTTTCTAAGGCCTCAAGATCAGCGAGGGATAATTTTTTCTTAGAATTTCCCATAGGGGGCCCCATGGTCCCCTTTGAATCGGTCTTTCCCGGCTGAATCATAATCAAATTTGAGCCAAGGCCCTCAAACTCACTCGTAATATAATTCTTGGCTCCATTTCCGATTGAAACCAGCAACACAACTGCACCGACTCCAATAATCATCCCCAACATGGTTAAACCAGCGCGGAGTTTGTTACTCATAAGGGCTTCGTACGCTAAAAGAAGGATCTCACGAATTGGCACGGTCTTCGACCACCTTTCCGTCCTTGAATGCAATCACTCGACCCGCCCGCTGAGCAATCTCTGGGTCATGGGTCACCATGATGACTGTGGCCCCTTGACGATTGAGATCTTGAAAAAGCTGAATGATCTCCTTCCCTGCTTTTGAATCCAAATTTCCAGTGGGTTCGTCAGCAAGCAAAAGCTTCGGATTATTGACCAAAGCTCTGGCGATAGCGACTCTCTGCCGCTGACCCCCGGAAAGCTCGTTTGGTTGATGCTCAAGACGATCCCCAAGTCCCACTCTTTGCATAGCGGAAATAGCCATCTCTTTCATCTTTGAAAGCGAATGCGTTTTATCGTAACTCGCAGAATAAACTAGAGGCAATTCGACATTTCGTAGGGCCGTCATCCGCGGCAGGAGATGAAAACTCTGAAATACAAAACCTAACTTTTGATTGCGATAGAGCGCTCGCTCATCATCGGACATTTTTTTTGTGTCCTTACCATCGAGCAGATATTCACCCGAATCTGGCACATCTAGGATGCCAAGAAAATTCATCATTGTGGATTTTCCACAGCCTGAAGGGCCAATGATCGCCACCAGTTCGCCTTCATCAATGCTCAACTGCACTCCGTCCAGAGCCCTCACTGTCTCATCGCCCATTTTAAAATGCCGCGTGACATTATTCACTTCAATTAAGGCCATGCGATCCTTGTTCCACGGACTTTGACTCCTTGTCGAAACTCCACACTCTCTGAGGGAAGAGCCACCATCTCTCCAAGTTTGAGTCCCTGAAGGATCTCCATGGTCTCGTAATTTCCTACACCTGGCACCACATCAGTTTTCTCAAGCTTTCCAGAGGAAACTCGATAGACATAGCGCTTTCCCGTGACACCAAAAATTGCGCGGGCAGGAACCGATAAGGCTTGAGCCTTTTCAGAAACGATAATTTCAATGTCAGCAGAAGCACCGGCAGGTAGCAAATTATCTTGTTTGGTAGGATGAAGTTCAACCTGTGCTGTTCTTTCCTGTTCTTTTGAAGTTGAAATGTAGGGAATAACTTTTGTAACCACTGACTCGATCGCCTGGGCCTGCACGGACTGAATTCGAACACGAGCTTTGGCGCCCACCTTCACCTTGGGCAAATCGATTTCATCGATCTGCCCACGAATGATTCGAGGCTTCAAATCCACGATCCGCACCGCCGCTTTTTGAGTGCCGCCTGTCAGAATCGCCGTCGGCGTTTCACCGATCTGCAAATTGAGTTCACTAATTTGACCATCGAAGGGGGCAATCATTTCAGTCTTATCAAAGTTAGCCTTTGCGACTTCAAAGGTTTTCTTAGCCTCATCAAGGGCTGCCTTCGAAATTAAACCTTCTGAAAACAGTTTTTTTGATGTCTCAAAATCATTGTTGACCTGATTGACTAAGGCTTGAGCATCTTTATTTTCGAGATTGGCTATTCTTTGGCCCTTTTTTACGATATCTCCCAGGTGAACCTGAATTTTTTCGACTCGACCGGTCCCCGCAAAGGAAAGAACCGCGACCTGAAGGGCTTCGACGGTCCCCTGAGCTGACTGTCGACACAGTTGTCTCAACCGATGTCATTGCGACCTCTGCCATCTTGATATCAATTGTCTTTGAACAGCCGAGGAAGCCTATGCCAAACAATAGGCTCAAAAAGAATGAAGCTAAAAAACGAAATTCCATTCCAACTGCCTTTCCGCGATGACTAGTTCCAAACGTGACTTTGCCACATCAACTTTGGCATTCAAGGTTTCATTTTGAGCCGACAACAAATCCTGCACTGTGGATTTGCCGAGCTCATAACTTTTTGCCGTTAGACGTTCAAGTTCGATGCTTTGATTGCGTCTGAGCTCTTGCGCTTGAGTAATTTTCTTTAACACTTGGATTTGATCAAAAAGCTGCTCGACTTTCAACAAACCCGCTCTGAGGTTTTGATCACTTTGAATACGGGCCACGGATTCAAGGGCGGAGGATTCACGGTACCCAGAATAACCGGAGCCAAAATTAAACAATGGAATCGTGAGTGTTAATCCGACGTTTCGACTCTCCGGACTTGTCCCTAATTCATCCCAATCTCCGGCTAGTCGTTGGTGGCTGGCCTTCAATGTCAACTCTGGCCATTCTTTGGCAAAAACGAGTTTTGCTTTGAGCTGACTGCTCACAAAAGTTCGCTCAATATTTTTTTTGACTCGTCCTTTCTCTAGGAATCTTTGGACGACTTCCTGCCGCTCCATCTTTTGATTTGAAACATTTGTCAATTGACTCAGCAAAGTTTCTAACTGTGCTTCGGTCGCAGATTTCCAGGGAAACTGGGCCTCCTCTAGATCTGCCAAGGTCAAGCCTGTCGCTTGTAAGAGGTTATCCAGGGCAATTCTGGCTTCATTCTTGGCACTTAGACTTTGACTCTCAAGTGAGGTCATCTGGGCCTGGGTTCTGAGCACGTCAAGCTGACTGCGACTCCCTCGCTCAAAGCGGATTCTTGTTTCATGAGCCGTGCGTTTGGCCGCTTCAAGGCTTTTTAATAGGGCCGCACTCTTATATTCGGCAATCAGCCATTGCCCAACCCATTGTCGCAATTTCCAGTCAATTTCAAATAGGGCCCCCTCATAATCATCCTGCGCCATATCAAATTCTGTACTGGCCAAACGCAGATTCAAATCAGTGCTTCGACGATAGATTGGAAAGCTTAATGCCAGAACACTCTGTCGATATTCGGTCGTAGACCCAATGGCCCCGGTGAAAAGATTTGCGTTTGTACGATTCGATGAGAGCTGCCAATCTAAGCGAGGGAGCCAGCTGCCTCCAGCACTCCACTGCGCCATTTTCTTTTGCTCGCGAAGCTCGCGCTTCACCTGGAGCTCCGGCGATCGTTCTTGAATGATATTCTTCCACTTTTCAAAATACGCGAGACTTTGCCCTGCTGAGTGGCTAGGCATACAAAATAAAAGGCAATATAAAAAAACAAAGCGAGCGGAAGCTATAAACCGGACCTTTCCCGTTTGTGGAGATAATAATCCCAACTTCCATCAGTGACCAGTAAATGTTGTTTGTCCAGCTCAAAAACCCGGGTTGTGATTTCACGCAAAAAATGGCGATCATGGCTCACGATCATGACAGTTCCAGGAAAGGCCTTGATCGCCTCAAGAAGCACCTCTCGTGAGGCAATATCCAGATGATTTGTCGGCTCATCTAACACAAGAAAATTGACAGGGCGTGCAAGAATTGTTGCGAGAACAACTCGGCTTTTTTCACCACCTGATAGCACTGAAATTTTCTTATCAACATCATCTCCAGAAAATTTCAAAGCTCCCAACAGACTCCGCAAAAAACCAAGCCCCGCAGTCGGAAAATGAGATTGAACTTCTTCAAGAATGGTACTTTTTGGGTCAAGCACATCCAATGAATTTTGACTAAAATACCCAACTTCGATGCGGGCCCCTAAAGTCACTTGCCCTTCAGTGGGGGCTACTTCTCCACAAATTATTTTTAATAAGGTTGATTTACCTGCGCCATTCACCCCAACCACAGCGACCCGATCGAGGCGCTTCACCAAGGCTGAGGCATTTCTAAACACTAATTTTTCTCGCCCCTCAGGGGTGGTCCAAACTTTGCCAAGATTTTCAATTTTTCAAACTTCTTCCCCTCCGCGAGGTGGAACAGGCCACTCAAATTCGATCTTTTTTTCGTCCTGCGGAATTTCTATTCTCTCAATTTTCTCTATTTTCTTAACCCGAGATTGAACCTGTTCTGCATGAGAGGCCCGGGCTGCAAAACGGGCGATAAATTCCTCTTCTTTAGCTAACATATCTTCCTGGCGTTTGGCCGCAGCGATCAGCTGGACTTTTCTAACTTCTTTTTCTTTCTCATAGAAATCGTAATTTCCGCCGTAGACCGTGATGGCCCCATTGGAAACCTCAACTATTTTTGTCACCAGTCGGTTTAAGAAATCTCGATCGTGGCTGGTCATCAAGATAGCACCTTTAAACTGCGACAACCAAGACTCTAGCCAAATAATAGATTCAAGATCGAGATGATTGGTCGGCTCATCCATAAGCAAGACATCAGGATTGAGTAAGAGGATCTTAGCCAAAGCAATTCGCATCTTCCACCCTCCGCTGAAGGTGGCCGTATCTCTGTTGTGGTCCTCAGGCCCTATTCCAAGTCCAGTGATGATCTCAGCAGCTCGGCTATCTAGTTCATAGCCACCCAAGCGCTCAAAGTCCGACTGAAGCTCTCCGTACCTTTCAAGGACTCGGGTCATTTCGTCATCATCCATCGGCTCAGCCAAGCGTTGATCAAGGGCCGAGATCTCGTCCTTCAGCCGTCCAACTCTTCCAGCCGCTGATTTGACTTCATCCAAAACACTACGGCCCTGCATATCCTCAATATCTTGGGAAAAATAGCCAATAATTGTTTTTTCTGGTTTTGAAATTGCGCCGGAATCAATGCTCTCTTCACCAACGATAATGCGAAAGAGTGTGCTCTTCCCATTTCCATTGGGACCGACCAAACCAATTTTTTCGCCAGCATTGATTTGAAAGCTCCCTTGTTTAAAGAGAACTTTGTTGCCAGCTTGTTTGGTAATATTGGAAAGATGGATCAAGCTGTTCGGGACTTCACTTTAAAGGGATTCAATATGCTTCAAAATATCAGCAACTTCATCGAGGTGACGTTTTGCATAGCGGATCATTTCAACAGCATCTTTCTGTAGAATTTTGTTTTCAGACATTTTCTTACAGAACTCAGGCTCTAGAGGATCAGTGATTGCAAAAACTGATTTGTGTTGAGGCCAAAGGTTATCTTCGTTATTAGATCCGCCCATACAAAGTGGAATCAAATGATCAATCTTAAAATCCGCCCTATTGCTGGCTCCAATACGGTAGCCAAAAGCGCGATCATATTTGACTATAATTTCTTTCTTCAAACTAGTCTCGACCGCCCGAGTACAATATTTAATCCGTTCTGGATATCTAATTGAATCAGCTCTTTCACAGAGGGAACCGACCGTCATCTCTTCATGAGGATGAATGGGATATCTATCATTCTCCATTCGTGAGTCTAAGGAGCCTTCATTTGGGTCAGCATACGCACCCAAGGGGCTCATTGTTAAAACTAAGAGACCTATAACGATTCTTCAGGCTAGGCCCAAATATCCAAAAAGTACTCATACTCACCCCAAATAGACAGGCCTTTACGGAGCCTGGTAGAAACATCGAACCAGATCATCGATTTATATTTAGAGAACAACTTAAAATGCACGCTAGTCGGTGGTTTGTGACTTGCCAACAAGAAAAAGAGTGACGCGCAAAGTTTTCTCTGAATTCACCCCATGAGGGTGGGAACCTCCTATGGCCACCCCTCTGATTAACTAGACCAAGCTCTAGGGGCTTGCGGTTAATTTCTTGATTCGAAATTTCAACCGTGGAATTTCATCGGAAACCAAGAGTATTTCTAACTATTTGTAATTACATTATAAAATTTATTTTTCCAACTTAGAGAACAAAGTAGCGATGCGACAGTTGACCATCCTTGCATTCATGATCCGGCGCCGCAGATAAGTGGTTATTGATGGTTAACGGTAGCCTCAAGGAGCATGTCTACAAGACCATTCTCGGATCAAACAACGCCATTCAATAGCCTTTGAATAAATACAGCCGCATTATCCATACATATTGGAAGGTTTTGGATAAATGACTCTCTCACTGTACTCCGGGCGTTATCTGTGATGGCACGCACCTCCAGCTAGGGTACACCATTAAAAGCACAGGCTCTGGCGCCCCCAATGCCTTCCCACGCGACCGCGAGGGCTTTGGTTTTATCATATAACTCGCGAGCCCGATCTTGGTCGATGATATCTTCATCACCACTGGCAATATCTCCAAAATGAATATCAAAATCTAAGTCCCTTGAAAAGCTGCAAGCCCTCTTCGCCTGCGCTAAAAGATCAGAATGTCCAAAATATTCCGGGAGATGACCTCTCGAATTGAATCGCTGTTTGTAATCATGCTCAATAGTCTTCTCAGAAATCACAAGATCACCAATTCTTATGTGTTCCGAAAGGCCGCCGCCGGCACCAAGGCAAATAACAGCCGAAACATCTTGCAAATGTCCAAGCAAGTATTGAGTTTGGACCCCGAACTGAACCTTTCCATGGCCCCCCACCCCGATTGTGACAGAAGGCTTGGCTGAATGGTGCAAACTGATTATAGAGGTCTCTCTCTTTGACGCCAATTTCTTTGAAGGCCCGCCTTTTGAATTCTGGCTTTTAAAATTCCCAGTGGCTTCAAAATGCCAAGATCGCTTCTCAAAACTCTTAATCAAATGTTTCATCTCGATCGGCAATGGACAAAGTATAAGCAACTGTGACATAGAGACGATCTAGTGGAACATTAGGTCAATTTCAATCAAAATATCTAAAGGGTCCGCTAGAAACTTATTCTCATTGAGGAAACCCCGGGGTTTCTGAGCCGGTTTTTACATAATCACCAACTCGAAGATCAGGGCTTTGCTTGTGGATCTTCAAAAGTACATTGGCAATTATTGTGTTTGTATAAGCCTTAGACCGCCACATGACCAAAGACCTGGCGATCGCCGTTGCAGTAAAAAAATTATCTTCTTTCCAAAAAATCAGGCCATTCTTGATTTTTGCCTGGGAAAGCAGATAGCGTAATCCATAAGCCTTCGCAAAACGAACCGACAAATCCTTCGATTCGCCAAACTCAATCAGCGCGTAAAGGGCAAATGCCGTGGAAATAATTTTGTCCTCCCACATATTGCCGGCGTTCACCCAAGATCCATCAGCGCCTTGCCCATCTAGTATCTTCTTGATCAAGGCCTGCTTATTGTTATCCTTAATGCAGGATTCCCCAGCCTGACTAGCCCCAGCGACCGCAAATGCTAAATTATATGTATTGGGATAATAGATGCCACAACTCACACTCTGATCTCTTTCAATAACATTATTTAAGTATCTGCAGGCTGATTCATGTCCCTCGGACGATTTTTGGCTCAACGCGAGGACTTTCAGTACATTCAGGTTAACAATACAATCAACATCATTTTTATTAAATGGAATCCTCTCGCCTTTTTTTGAACTCGCAAAATAAAATCGTGGCATATTAGGGTCATTTTCATCAAAAAGCCACGTCATAAAGGCACCGGTCTCTTTTTGTCTCTCAGAAGAGTTATAAAACATTGGACTTCGAATAAGATCAAGATACTTTCCAAACTCAGCAAGACTCTGATCTCGAACCTCAAACTGCTGTTTATTGATTCTGGAATTATAAATCTGGGCCGCTAGCACAGACGAAGTTGTATCCGCATCATTGGGGACATTTGTAAATCCATGCCAAATTGGAAAGAGCGTCATGGCAATGGGTCTTCGAACTGTCATTCCATTTTTCAATATCAAGGCCGGGTAAAAATTATAACTTTCTCCAGCTTTATAGCGGTCAAAGGTCTTAACACCCAACGCAATAGCCTCGGGAATTTTTGAAAAAGGACTTTCATTCTGAGACTCAGGGTTTTCCAAATACAACTGAGCAAGCTGATTAACAACGGACGCGGTCGTAAAACCAGTTGCTTCATCATCCCTGGTAATCATTTTGCCTACGCCCACCAAGGCGGGAACAAGAGTCGATTGAATTTTTGTTCGAAATTCACCTCTCCAATAATACCTATCGGCGATGCTCACTTGATCAGTGAAAGTATATTCAAGTGTTTTGCTGGCAACTTCCTTCAAACTCATTTTTTTTATCAAGTACGAGGAATCCTTCGCAAAGGTTTGAATGTTCAACGTCAAGATAAATAGAAAAATGTAGAATGCGGATCTTATCGCTGGCACGTCTTTCAGAAACATTTTTTTCATACGAACCTTCTTGAGTGCTATAGAAGGCCCAAACGATTGCTCCCAAAAATGAGAGAAATCGCGAGAGAGCCATTCTGGTCTGGTGAACCCAATTATTTTGGCAGACCTTACCATTTATGCTTGAATGCCGCGCCTGTTATTATCCTAACAGGGAGCTCAGATTCGGCCCCGCATATGGCGGAACTTGGCTCCAAAAATTAAGTTTCGAATTGTTGAAAAAGTTACAGCCCTGGCACGAGACCTAAGGCTGCACGACGATTCCTGTGACGCTGCCGCTTCGAGACCCATTTGTCACCGAAATAGCGCCACTTCCGACATTAACATCCAGAGGTTTCATATAGACTAACCCTGTCGTCTCACCGATTGGAAATCCAACTGTGGCAGTTCCATTGGAACATAAACTATCAGTATACCAGCCCACTGAAAAATCAGCAGACAGCGTGGCAACATCCGCACTTGCGGCTCCGATAGCAGCCCCAGTGCCGTCTGTTCGGACAATCATAACCGGAGCACAATTCTTGTAGTTTTGGTACTTCGAAAGAGAGAGTTGGTAGCTCGAAAATGCTGATGGAGAACCCAATGAAAAGGAGGTGAGACCGGTCCCTTCTCTTGTCGGATCAACTACGCCCGCCCTCAGGGAACCAAAGGCTAGGCCCGAGTTATCTAGTTTGGCGTATATGACTGTTGCCGACTCGTGTTCGTCCAAATGAGCCTGTGCAATGGTTCCGCTCGAACAGGTGGAATCGTTATGATAGCTAAGCACCCCAGCCCCCGCAGATAAAACGGAGTCAAAGCGCTACCCGCAGAAACTCGAGAGCTCACAAAGTGGGTGCCCGTAAACTGACCTCTCGTCACAAGCAGAGGTTGGCACGAATTGCTTGTATAGCTGAAATCCTGCGAAAGCAAATACGTCATCGTATCGGTATGTTCAGCGGCCCCAGTGATTCTGATTCGAGATTCCCCAAGAAACGAAGGATAAGACGATGGGCCACCACCAGTATTAATCGCAGCTAACATTGAACCAAAATAATTCGGATTCAATGGATAGACGCAAGTGACCAAGCCGACTCCACCACTCCAGGAAATCGTTCCACAACTTAGATTTTGATAAGTGTCGCGTAAATTGAGTCCCGAAGAAGAAGCATCGGACTCCGCAAAATCTGTCAGCAAATTTCCCATCGGCGAGCGTGCCTCGAGCGTGATTTGAAATGCCTCTCCCTTGATAACAGGATTTCCATAACCACTAAAGGTTGAAGGCCAAGCAAAACTGACTCCCGTAGCAGGGTAAGCAACAACGCTTCCAAGGGCTCTTGGTCCCACGGACACGACATAGGATTCGAATATAAGCCCAGTCGGAGCTAGGACTGAGGCTCCCAAAGTGAGAGACTCCGAGTTAACCCAACGAAAGTAATAGGTCGAACTCTGGGTTTCTCCAGACCCAATAGTTGGCGGCCCACCGGCAACGGCTGTGCAATTGGAATCCGCAAAAAAACCTGAATTTGCGATCGGAGTCGAATTGCCATTGTATGTGAAACTGAGAACCACCCCCGAAGGCACAGGACTGCGGCGTCCCTGCGCATCCACAGACACAATCGCCAGGGGCTGACAGCTCTCAGCTCCAAAACTCTGACTCATGTTGACTCGGATTCTTTGAGGCGATCCAGGTTGAATCACGGGAACCGGCCCCGCACCAGTGATTGTTCCACTGAATGGCGGAGTTCCGCTCACCGAAATCCCATCCAACGAAAGCACTGGGTCCGTGCCTCTGTAGATAAAGTCAATTTGTGCTAACAAATGAGTATTATCTAACGTCACGTTCCCGCTTGGTGCAGTGGCTGAACATGGATTTCCCGAGGAATAAAAGTAACTAAGATTTGGTGTCGAGGGAAGGGCCATAGTATAGTAGGCCCCAGGAGATCCAACCATTAAATCTGTTCCATTTTGAAGCATGGAGACGTAAGTCGCTGTACTGCACTCGTGGGCATTAATCGTGGGTGTTATCTTGCTCAAAAACACCGATGTCCCGGCGGGATCGACAAAGTCTAAATCCCCAGTGGCTTCAAGTAGATTTGTGAATACATAAAGACCCCGCGTACTCGCGCCAGAACCATTTCGACGCAAATAAAGAACCTGAGATGACTTATTGAGACTGTAATTGCTAGTCAGGGGTATGGCACAATATTGATCAGAATAAAATTGAGTGTCTGCATCGTCAAATTCAAAATTGAGACTCAGCGGCGAAGATACAACCGCGGGAGCGCCAGACCAACTTTGAACTGTCAAAAAGAAAGGTGTGCAAACACTATTTGCAACCTTGTTTCCAAAAAATTCCAAAGCCAAGGTCGCAGGTTCAAAATTGGAAGAGTCGCCATAACTCAGAAAGTTCCAAGGTCCTAAAAGAAACCCACCACCCAAAACCTGGCTCCCCAGCGCAGGGCAGACCGCCACATTGACTAAATTCGGAGGTTGAGTCTCTGCCGCAGTCAGGCCCAGGGAGATATCGGTAAAAGAATCTGCGCTCAGAATCTCCTCTCTAGAAAACACAAACCCGAAACTACCACGAGCAATGTCAGCACAAGGCACTCGATCGTCCTTCGATTGCCAATCATCCGTGCCGACTCGTTTATAAAATTTCAATCGATCAAAATAAGAACCTCTCAATCCCAATAGCACGTCACCTGAAATTTGAAAATCATTCTCCTGCATGAGAATTGAAACTGGTATCATACGCTTCAGATCCCAGGAAAGTTGATTCTTAAATACACTAAAATTATATCCAGAATGGCTGTCGTCGCTGTTGAGCTGAACTGTGTAGAGATTTTCCAAGGTCATTTTGTCTATTTCTTCTGTCCCAGAATCACACAAACTATGTGTATTTTCTAATCCTCCCTTAATCCTGTATCCTGCATAATAATTGACAGAATCTGCCAGCTGGGTCGATAGCGGCAAGGCCGTAGTCACCAGAAGTGCCCCGGGCAATTCGGCCGGACTTGCTGTCGAAATTGGAGCGGTTGCACAACCCACGGTTCGCAGAGAGAGAGAGGGGAGTGCCGCCAAATCAGTTGTCTCTGAGTCCGCACGACACACAACCTTCCCACCAGCGCCAGGTCCAAACCAACCAAAGAGCCTGGTCCCAGCCGAGCTTAATCTCCAGGAAGTGGCTTGCCCTTCATTTCTCTGAATATAGCTCAGCGGAATGGCTGCTCTTAAGACGTTTTGCCCCGGTTGAAACTCATTATCCATCAAACTGACTGGGCGTCCCCAAAGTAGCGTTCCATCCGCCAGTTCGTATCCCATCTTCAATGTCGCATCCCCGTCCAATACGAAAAAATTGAACCACCCATTATAAATCCCCTCTTTCATCACCAAAAGTGGAGGTTTATTAGGAGGGAATAATTTAATCTTAACCTCGCCGGTCGGTCCGGCATCGGCAGAGGTCAGGTAGCGTCCAGAAATATGCCCTTCTATTGCGGCCCCTGAACTCAAGGAAGACACTTGAAGATCAATAATTTCTCCGTCAATTTTGATCGCCCTAAAGGTATCGCCATAGTAGAATAACATACCTTCGTCCGAATTCTTGTAGACGCCCAGAAACTGAATGAGTCTCGCTTCGCCATTTGGGATCTGAACTGTAAACGATGAGGGAACTTCACTGCCTTCACTTGAATCCCAAGTCTGGACGATCGGCTCAACAATTCCAGGGCCCGTCACATTGATAATCACATGAGATAAATCTCCAGGAGTTCCAGACAGTTCATTATAATTTGGAACAGCTAGAGATACCTGAGAAATATCTCCAGTGAGGGGCCGATAACACCCAGAAAGAGCTACGAGGACAATCGTCATAAAGCTGAAACGCATGCTAGACCTTCCTTCTGATTCGACACTTAGACTTATCGGTGAGTTGCGGCGCCAACTTAAGATCAAAGTCGAGACAAGGAACTCAGTCGTTCGTTCGACTTTGAGACAAAGAAACTGATGTCCTTGAGTGTCCCTGAAGGGACAACTCAAGCCCGTGAGTCTATGATTTTCGTCTGGAATTCGGCCACCCATCTGACTAAGGTTCACTCTGAATCTAAACTAAGAAGGCTTGGCCGTTGCAGGAATGGCCTTCCAAATGAGTTTTCGTCCTTTGCATTGTTCCAATACCGACTGCCCTTTCCATTAATCTGCTGGTGGCACCTTTATTAAGAAAGGCTTCTTTAAGGTTCGTCGTCTGAACCAATATATCAGGCGTTTTGAATGTAAACAGTGCCACTGCACCTTTTCCTCAAGGTCCTTCAAGCCAGATTTTCGTCACAAAAGATGGATCTCAATAAACCTCTCCAACAGCTCCTCACTGAAGGTAATTCCATCAGGGCTTCGGCGAGAATTCTCAATATGACTTACAAAAACACCTATAAAAAGTTTCTTTGGCTGATCAAGCAGGCAAAAGTGACCAGAGAGAGACTCATCTTTTCAGCCAGACAGATCTACTTTGATGAAATGGAGACAATTCACCACACAAAATGCAAGCCCCTTTCAATTGCTGTCGCTGTGAATGAGGATTATCAAATACTAGCTCTCCAAGTGGCTGAAATGCCTGCAAAAGGCAGACTTGCACGGTTTTCAGTGATGAAGTATGGACCACGAAAAGATGAGCGTGACTCGGTGATGGGTGAGGTTTTTCGATGTCTTAAGAACAAAGAGCGGCATCGAGACCGCCTGCATGAAAAACTTCACAAGAAGCGCTTTGACCCATTATTTGCTGTGAACCAACGCTGTGCTAAACTTCGCAGCGATATCAGAAGACTGACCCGACGAAGTTGGTGCACGACAAAAAAGCCTGAGAATTTGCAGGGGCAGCTGGACTTGTATATTGTCAACCAGTTTGGCCCCGCATTTTCTTAAGATAAACCCCCAGCTTTCAATCTAATCAATTCAAAAAGCATAGACTCTCGGCCTTGAGTGTCCCTTCAGGGACACTCAAAGACATCAGTTTCTATTATTCTGAGAGAATTTTGGAGCTCGTTGGTATCATGCGTCTCTGCTGGGAGTTTTTCTTCGAGGATTTGACCAGCATCAAGAATGGCTTTCTCAAACCCTTGGAACCATCGACCTGCTTTTAGACTTGCAGAGAGCTCTTTAACCAAGGATTGCCAAACCTCTGGCTGGTAATGTTTTGAAATGCCCGCATCAGCCAATATGACGGCTTTTCGCTCCATCACGGAGACGAATATCAGAATCCCAGTTCCCTGGGAAGTTCTGCCAATTTTGTTTCTCGAAAACTCAAGTTCCGCCCGATTCCAGACTTGTTGGGACTGCTCGCGAGGGTGGGTCAGAATCCTTTGCCAAAATGGCTTCTTTGCCAAAATCAGAGAAATCCCCCAAAATACAAAAACCATGAGGGGACTCAACGAAAGCCAAAGCGGTGAAAAGAAATAAGTCTGAATTGGAATTTCAAGCAGAAAAAAAGCTAAAGAAGAAAAAAGAGTCAGCATCAATGACACGTGTCCAATTCCAGTCGAGCGATTAACAATAACAGGTACGATTTCGCCTGAAGTTCGCTGCTCAGCTCGGCGAACAATTTCAGAAAGGCGTCTGACTTCATCCTCAGTCAAATATTTTTTGATCCAACAGTTTTCCGTCCGCTGTCCTTCACCAGTCACTTGAAGCTCCTCCACCGCTAAATCCGCCACCACCACCGGACCAACCGCCGCCGCCGCCAAATCCGCCTCCACCACCAAAACCGCCGCCTCCGAAAAAACCACCCCCACGACCACCACGACCTCCTCCGGACAAGCGACTGAGGAGACTTAAGACAATAAAAACTCCAAAAATAAGAATAATGGGAAAAGGAGTCTTCTGTGACCGCTTAGTTCTACTTGAATCATACTCTGGCTCGGCCTGGCCCTTGAGCTCTGGATGAGACTCATAAAAATCCTTATCAACAACTTCAAGCAGTTTAGCCGTTCCGGCGACGATTCCCTCAGCCATTTTCTGGTTCCGAAATGCCGGGACTACATATTCTTGCTGAATTCGTTTGACGATGACATCCGGAAGAATTCCTTCTAACCCCTGACCGACCTCCATCCGCATTTTCCGCTCTGTCGGAGCGACCAAAAACAAAACTCCATTGTCTTTTTTTGAATCGCCCAATTTCCATTGATCAGTCACTGCAATTGATGCTGATTCGATCGGAAAACCCTGAAGAGATCGCGTAATATAGATCTGCAACTGCACTTTTCCCTGACGATTAAACTCTCTGAGGGTGCGATCTAATAGGTCCAACTGGGTCCCGCTCAGCAGACCCACCTCATCCATCACAGGACCGACAAGGCCTGGCGCCTGGAACTTAGTTGACACTGTTCCCTGCTCATTCGCAAAGGCCTCCTGAGTGGATAGCAAACCCAACCCCACCAGGAATAAGAGGAACCCGGGAAAAATAATTTTAACAAAATAACTTAATCTCATCGAGAGCAAACTAGAAATTCACCTGAGGTGGTTTTTCTACTTTTTCTTTCTCATCACCAGAAACATCCCATTGTGGCATTTTCTCAAATTTGAAGAACAATGAATTTGTCCAGCTGGTTGGCATCACCGTCACTAAATTATTGAAGTTGTTAATTTCCTGAATATATCGTTGACGGGCCACAGTGATTCGATTTTCTGTGCCCTCTAGCTGAGCCTGAAGATCACGAAAATTTTGATCTGCCTTCAATTGAGGATAATTCTCGCTCAGAACCATCAGCCGCCCAAGAGCCTGAGATAGCTGACCCTGAGCTTTTTGAAATTCAACAAGTTGCTGGGGAGTCACTTTGCTCGGATCGATTGTCATCTGAGAGGCTTTGGCTCGAGCCTCAATCACACCTTCAAGCGTCCCTTTTTCATGGCTTGCATAACCCTTAACGGTATTAACAAGGTTAGGAATAAGATCGAGTCTGCGTTTGTACTGATTTGTTATTTCAGCCAAACTGGCTTCCACCGCATTTTTTTGCTGAGGTATCGACTGAATCCCACAGCCAGAAAACAACAAGCCGGTCAAAATAATGGGTAGAATGGGTAGAATTGCTTGAATCGACATAAAAACTCCTTCTAAAATTGTTTTGAATTTACTGTCTTTTCTGTGAACCCTCAACTAAAAGAGACTCTGAATTGTCTTGATGCAACATCTTCGACTCAAGATGAGGAAAACTTGGCAACATTGAAAACGACACCAAACACCACCTACCCAATTGCTCTTGTGGAGCATCAAGATCTTGTTATTGTTCAGAAACCTGCAGGAATGAACACTCATCGACCCGACTCTGACTAACCCGGCTTGGTGGAATTTGTCCAGACCCAACTTGGCTATCCTTTGTATGTTGTTCATCGACTTGACAAGGAGACTTCGGGACTTTTGCTCTTTTCAAAAACACCTGGCACGGCTGAGACTTTGAGAAATCTTTTTGAAAGTGGAAAAATTCAAAAGGAATACTTGTTTTTAACTGATGCCCGCCTCGCTCCAGGTGTCCTAACTTTTCAAATTGAATCTGAGATCTTTAAGAACGAAAACGCGAGCGATGATAAACGCAGAAAAGATAAGAAGAGTTTTATTTCTGTTCGGTCGCCACGCCCAAACTCGAAGACGACCTTTCACAAGCTCAAAGAAGGCACACGATTGACTCTGTGGAAGGCCCTGCCTGCCACTGGGAAACCTCACCAAATCCGCTTGCATGCTGAGGCTGCCGGAATTCCCATTTTGGGGGACTTAGAACATGGTGGAAGTCCATTTTTTCGAATGTGCCTGCACGCGCACAAACTTTCGTTTCCAAGTCCTTCTTCTGGACCAAAGGAAGGTCTTGGCGAAACGCAGAATCTCGAATTCGTCTCGCCAACATGGATGCATGAAAATATCATGGATTCACCTGAATTCCATCTTCAAGAGGCACTTTGGAAAAGAAAATATTTTCTTCCCCTCGAAAACGCTGACACCGGGCGATGGGTTCACACGGAGAGTTCGCTCTTTCGTTTGGATCAGTATGGGGATCAGCTGTGGATGGGTTGGTATGGAGATAACTTCCCGGGGCTCACCGCGCCACTCTTCGAACGCCTGAATAGTTTTTTCCATCGCCCCCTGTGGATACGTCAAATGAAACCACGGGGAAGTGGTTCTGCAATTAAAGAATCTTTTCTTCTAAAGTTTGGTGAGCCAAAACTAATCTGGACTGCCACAGAGCACGGTCTGCGTTTTGAACTGAGAGCCAACCAAGGCCTTTCCCCAGGACTTTTTTTGGATCAACGAGAAAACCGAGCCTGGGTTCGAGAACATTCGATGGGTCGGCGGGTTCTGAATCTCTTTGCTTATACAGGAGCCTTCAGCGTGAATGCCTGGGCCGGGCACGCTCACGAAGTCTGCACGGTTGATGTCAGTAAGCCCTTTGTGGAGTGGGCCAGACACAATTTTCAATTGAATCAGATCATGCCAGAGACCCCTGGTCTTGAATTCTGGGTTCAGGATTGTTTGTTATTTCTAGGTGGATGCCATAAGCGCAAACGAAAGTTTGATTTAATCATTTGCGATCCACCGACCCTTGGCCGCACCAAAACAAGTACTTTTGATCTTAAGCGCGACCTGCAGCAGTTGATTAAGCTCTGTTGGGGTCTCCTTGATGAAAATGGAGAAATATTATTTTCCTGCAACTATGAAGGATGGACGAGAGACCAACTGAAGGCCCTTATTTTACAATTTTTGGGACCTGACTGCAAAATCCGAGAAGCCCCTGGCAGTCCCCTCGATTTTGAGGTCTCTCCGCATGAATCTTTGATGAAATCCTTGATCCTGAGTCGCGGGCCATTTAAAACAAAATAAACAATAACGGAGCCCTTTATGACCTACTCCCCGGAAATCCTTGAAGCCTTTGACAATAAGAACCCAAAGTCCATCGCCTGGACGAGCCTTATTTGCACGGAATTCACAACCCTTTGTCCCAAAACCGGCCAACCTGACTTTGCGAAGATCTTCATTAATTATATTGCAGATCGGCGGATGGTCGAATCAAAGTCTTTTAAACTGTATTTATTTAGCTTTCGAAATCACGGCGATTTTCACGAAGACTGTGTTCAGATCATCTGCAAGGACCTCTTTCGCTTGATGAAACCTAACTATTTGGAGGTTTTAGGAGAGTTTACCCCGAGAGGAGGCATTTCTATTTTTCCCTTTGCCAGTGCCTCAAATTCAAAGCCTGAGTTTCAACGCCTCAAGCAGGAACGACTTGTCAACTATGCCCCTGGTAAATATTCAATGAAACTCGAGCGAGTATATTGTTAACGTCTCTGATGTCTAGGAGGACCCCTGGGATTTTTGATTCGGCAGATCTCTGAAATATTAACTCTCTCTGGTGCTGCGAAGAAAAAAGGTCGCCATGTCCAGGAAGCTGATTTGGAATTTCTCAAAAACCAGGCCCTTTGGATCAAAAATGGAAAGATTCAATGGCTTGGCCCAGATCGACGAATTCCCAAGGCTGCGACCAACTCCAAAGAAATTTCGGCCCAAGGAAAGACAGTCCTTCCGGGATTTGTCGAGTGCCATACCCACTCGGTTTTTGCAGGAAGTCGAGCTCATGAATTTGAAAAAATATGCCAGGGAATGAGCTACTCGGAGATTTCATCTCAGGGCGGGGGTATCCTTTCGACCCTCCATCCGACTCGTCAAGCCAGCTTTGCGGAATTAGTTACAAAAACTCAGAAACACGTGGACCTATTTTCCAAACAAGGAGTCACCACTTTAGAAATCAAGTCCGGGTATGGTCTCAACCTTAAGGATGAAATAAAATTACTTAAAGTCGCTGGCGCTATGAGTGGACCAAGAATAGTTAGAACCTTTTTGGGAGCCCATGCCAAACCACCGGAATTTGAGAACTTAGAAGATTATTTGGAAGAACTAGAGAATAAATACCTGGCTTATATAAAAAAAAACAAGCTCGCAGACAGAGTCGATATTTTTTTTGAAAAAGGTTTTTTCAATGGAGCGCCCGCGGTCAAGTATTTGCGGGCGGCCCGAAAATTAGGGCTGGACCTGGTGATTCATGCTGACCAGTTAAGCTTGTCGGGCGGAAGCGAAGTCGCAATTTCGCTTGGGGCCCTCAGTGCGGATCATCTAATTCAAGTTCGTGAGCCTGAAATCAACAAACTTGCGAACTCGGAGGTCACCTGCGTCCTACTACCAGCAGCAGATCTTTACCTTCGTTGCCCCTACCCACCAGCACGAAAACTTATCGACGCCGGCGCCCGAGTGGCTTTAGCCACCGACTTTAATCCAGGCAGTAGTCCGACCCAAGACCTCGCCTTGATTGGATTGCTGGCCCGACTTGAGATGAAGATGTCTCTGCCTGAGGTTATCTCAGCCTATACCGTTGGAGCTGCTCATGCCCTCAATCTTGCGACCAAAGTTGGCAGTCTCGAAGTCGGAAAATATGCTGATTTTTTAATCACAGAAAAATCTTGGACTGATTTGTTTTATTCTGTCGGCCAAATGGGCCCTTTCGAAGTATACCAGCAAGGGCAAAAATTAAACGACGTGTAATAATTTAAGAATCTTAAATAACCTTTGATTCATCGCCTCTTTTGCGCCTAGCCTAACGCTATAACCCATGGAGGGGCCCATTGAGATCGACTTACACTAGCTTCACCCATTCGAAGTACTTTAGTCCCGCTTTCAATTCAGCCATTTTTGATGGCCCCTTAAGGATCTATTTTGCACAATTTCACGAATCCCTGGCTCTAAAAATTTATTTTATGATTCAACAAAATCTCAAGGCTGAGTTGGCTCAAATCAAAGAGAAAACCAAAAACTCAAAGCAAAATCTTTTGCTAATGATCTATCCCACGGACGAGACATTCATGTTGAGTTTCGAATCTGCACCTCCCACACAAAGAATTGCCACTGAAGATTGGGACAATGATCGAGTCATGGGTCTTCGCGGCGCTCTGGAAGATGCTGAACTTGATGGGCTGATCGAAGAAGTGAGACGTTGTTTCAAAACCTGGCCCACCCTTATCCCCTTTGAACTTGAGATTCAGTCCTGCGGTTTGTAAAATAAATCATGCAAAGATATCTGGGTGATAGGACTCGGCGGGCGAATAGTGGACAGATTATAGTTGAATATGTCCTTTTATTGATCATTTCTGTCGCAATTTCAACTTTGTTTATTAAGCAGCTCACGAGTCGAGATCCAGACAATGCCGGAGTCTTAACTGCAAAGTGGAAACAAATTTTGACTGAAATAGCTAAAGACAATCCTGATTGCTCTCCAACCTATCGCAGCACTCGAGGAATTCCTGGTGCCTGCCCACCGCGACCCTAAAGACCTTAGTAATAATCATCGTTAAGGTTTTTCGCCCGATCGTTTTAACAGGCTGTCCTTAAAAAAAGACAGAAGACCTTTTCCGAATTTCAAAAAGTACAGCCTCTTGCATTTTTTCTTGGATATCTTCAGCGATCTCATGAACTAAGTCATAATCGTGAACGGCGTCTTTATCGTAAGGCAAATAAATCGGCTCTAAGAAACAAATCTTCCACTTTGCAGGGAGAGGTATCAAATTCAAAGGAAGAGGCAAAATTGGGCCCCGCAAAAACTTAGTGAATTTTATCTGGCTTAAGTTAATATGAGTCTCTTCGGCGCCGATCACCACACAGGGAACAATGGGCGCCCCCGTCTCAAGGGCCATACGAACAAATCCCCGCTTAAACTCTTGAAGCTGATACATCTCAGAGCTGGGCTTAAAATTGCCACTTTCCCCTTCAGGAAACAACACGATCACGTTCTTGCGCCGAAGTAAATCAATTCCGTTGTCATAGGTGGCCTCAACGAATCCCAGTTTATGGGCAGGAATTGATGTTGTTTCTGTCAAGAACCACAGATGATGACTCATAACGCGGGGTATTCGACGGGCCTGCTCGGTGATAATATAATTGATCAAAATTGCATCAAATCCAGAAAATCCAGAGTGATTAGGAGCGACGATCACGGCTCCAGTTTTTGGAATATTCCCAATGCCAACCACCTCAAGCCTCAAATACTTTCTAATTATCTCCAAAAAGAAATGAGGTAGAATTTTGTAGAGCAGTTTTTCAGTTAATTTTTGACTCAAGCTCTGGGGTGGCTTTGTCTCTAATTTCTTCCCTTTTGTTGGCTTTATTGGCTTTATTGGTCTTATTGGCTTGGATGGTTTCGGTGTTTTGGATAGTGGACTCAGAAATTTCTTGGGTTTTTTCATAAAATCTTCCATGATCTCTAGAGAGGTTTTTTATGTCATCCTATATTATCGCCATTGATCAGGGGACCACAAGCACTCGAGTCTGTATTTTTGACGAAAATGGACACCTGGTCAATCAGGCCCAAAAAGAATTTACACAATTTTTCCCTAAGCCCGGCTGGGTCGAGCATAATCCCGAAGAGATTTGGCAAACGACACTGACCACCCTTCGCGAAGCAACCAGTAAAATTAACAAACAACAGATTGTAACAATCGGAATTACCAACCAACGAGAAACAGTACTTGTTTGGGACGCTAAATCCAGCAAACCCATCCATCCAGCAATCGTATGGCAATGTCGACGCACTCAAGAGGCCTGCAATAAAATCAGAAAGCGCAAGCTCGATCAGAAAATTTACAAAGAGACAGGCCTGATTGTTGACCCCTATTTTTCAGCCACGAAAATTCAATGGATTCTTAAAAATGTCTCTGGAGCGATGGCTCGCGCCAAACAAGGACAACTTCGACTCGGCACAATAGATACGTTTCTCCTCTGGCGACTTTCTGCTGGCAAAGCCCATGGAACTGATGTCAGTAATGCCTCAAGAACAATGTTGATGAATCTGAAAACAATGTCCTGGAGTCCCAATCTGCTTAAGCTCTTCGATGTACCTGAGTCGTTGTTGCCGGAAATTCATTCCAGCAATGCGCTCTTTGGCGTGACCCAGGGTCTTGGCTTTTTGCCTGATGGCATACCGATTCACGGAATTCTCGGGGATCAGCAAGCCGCTCTCTTTGGACAAATTGCTCATTCACCTGGCGATGCCAAATGCACTTTCGGCACTGGGAGTTTTATCCTCCTCAATACTGGTTCAGAAATTGTATTCTCTCGTCACAAACTGCTCACCACCGTGGCCTGGCAGCTTGAGCACCAAAAGACTATCTATGCCCTCGAAGGTGGAGCCTTTATTTGTGGGGCGGCAGTTCAGTGGCTCAGAGATGGTCTTGGTTTAATTCAATCCTCTGAGGAAATTGAGTCCCTGGCCAGACAGGTCTCCTCGAGCGAAGGAGTTGAATTTGTGCCCGCTCTTGTGGGCTTTGGGGCACCAATTTGGAACCCTGAGGCCAGGGGCCTGATTTCGGGTCTAACCCGGGGAACAAATAAGGCCCATATTGCCTTTGCGACCCTTGAAGCGATGGCCCTTCAAAACGTCGATATTCTCCGAGCGATGGAAAAGGATCTAGAAAAACAAATTCGCCAACTCAAAGTCGATGGCGGCGCCGCCAAGAACAACCTTCTTATGCAGCTTCAATCTGATTATTTGGGAAGGCCAGTTGACCGACCAGTCGTTTTTGAAACAACTGCTTTGGGGGCTGCCCTGATGGCGGGCCTGGGAGCTGGAGTCTTTAAAACACCACAGGATCTCAAGAAAAAATGGCTCCTTGATCGCCAATTCGTTCCGCAGATCTCAAAACTCCAAAGAGAAAAGCGTCAAAGAAATTGGCAACGAGCTTTGCAGATGGTTCAATTATGAGCGATAATGAAATCTTTAAGAAAATCCGACCTTCCGAAAAAAAAGCAATCTTGGCCTCCCTCATAAAAGATCAAATTGAAATGCTTGCAAAAGGTGAGTCTGAAAGCATTTTTTACTTTTCAGCCCAAAAAGTACTTACTGATGAAACAATTCTTGTTAAATTGGTCCCTGATTCCCCCCCGATCCTTCATAGCGATCTCATCATTGTCAACTTTAGTTACATGAACGATCGTTACTTCTTTCAAAGCACTTGGGCCACGGGTCACGAGCCAGGTTCCATTGCTATTGATGTGGGAAGTGAGTTCTTTATACTGCAAAGACGAAAGGCTCCTCGTCTTGAACTTCCCCCCGAATATGTAAGTCGAATGAATATTTCTTCACACCTAGAAAGAGCTGTTTTTTGTGAAGCCATACTTCATGATTTTGGAACCGGTGGGTGTCGCCTCATCTACGATAAGTTGACTCCTATTTTCAAAACGGGAGATCTTTTTCGTGGATTTCTGCGCATTGGAAAAAAGAACCCCTTCGAATTAAACTGTGAAGTTAGACATACTTTGTTTAAGCCAGAAAAGCCCTCTGTTCCCCAAATTTTTGGTGTCCAATTTGTTTCCCTGTCGAGTATCGACAAAAACCGGCTGATGATCGTTTTTATGGATCTCCAGCGAGACCTCTTCACCAAGAAAATTGAAAGTCCTTAGGTGTCGTCACGCTGATTCGAGTTTGAACCTGCAGATTTTTTCTCGAAGGCACGGTGAGGTCCCAGTAAATCCACCCAGGTTTCTTTTCATCCTTCAGGTAGCCCTTGGTCGTCCCCTCGATGAGGGCAACTTCGAGGGCCTTAATTTCAGAAATTGCGACCTGCTCCCAAACACGAAGCTTTCTCTCGTTAAGGCTATAATTCATCAGGTCTGTGAAAAGAGTCCGAGTGTAGCTTTTATTGCTGCTCATAAGGCCCTCTTGACTTGTCTCATCCGCGAGAGAATATTTTACCACCAGCTCGTGTTGAATTCCAATGTTCAATGAAATCTCGTCTCCGAGGGGTGTTTGAGGCAAGAGAGTTTGTCCAACCAGTGATTTTTCTCTATAAATAGATAATGTCCCCTCGGGCAGAGTCCATGAGAAAGGATTTTTCAGCTTCGCTCGCTTGTAAACATAAGTCATTTGCTTTGGAACAACTTCTAGACTCTCGTGGGGACGGACTTTCCTTTCCCCGACAAAGACCTTAGTCTCGTCAGTTCCGCTGTTGATCTTTTGCCGACCCGGCAACTTGAAAACAACATTTAGACTCTTATCACCCTCAGAATTCTCGTCAATCATCTCACCCACGCCAAGCGCGTCCTCTTTTTTTTGAGCGCTGTTAATCACCGTTTTAACTTTATCCACTTTCCGTCCCTCGACATAGGCCACTGATAAAGTCGGAATTTGAGGCCTCAATTCGGAGCGCTGGTTGCTGAGATGAATTCGTGCATCACTCCAACTCTCACCTGTCCTCTGATGAACCATTGCATACTGCTGGAAAAGTGACTCTTCGCCGCTTGCTAACAGCCTGAGATCATAGGTGGGTCGCCAACCAACTTCCATCACCAAGTAGGAAACGTCGAGCGTCACATCTGTGGGAGCTTTCGCAATAACATCAACAAAAACATCAAGCCTTTTTTCATCAGAAGGACCTTCAAGAGCGCCAATTCGGGCTGACGTCATTTCAATTTTCTCATGAAGCACCAAAAAATCATGATAACATTTTTGCCAAGCTCGTACCATTGAATCGTCCTGACTCTCAAGCAACTTCACAAACTGCCGGAGTTCCTCTTGACTCCATTTACCTTGGTGAATTTTGAGAGAGAGTGAATTCGCATAATGATTTTGCAAGGAATCCAAATTCATATGCACACGGAGAAGTTCCGAAATTTTCTGTCTGAGGGTCTTTTCACTTTGGTTTAGACTCTGGAGCTGTAGCTTCGCCGCCTCTAATTCAGCGTTTTGAGATTTTAACGAATGTTTTTCTGCAGTTCTGATTCCCAAAATATCCACATTTGAATTTGATCCACCCACAGTCTGGACCTTCAAAGACTCTCTATCGAGAATTGATGTGAGACCCAAATATTGAATCGAATGAGTTCCACGCTCTAGCTTGACTGATTGCCGGCGGGTCACCTGCGCGCGATCTGCAAAAACGACCACAAGTTCAACTTTTGAGAGGCCGCCAACCAATTTCACAGAGGGTCGCTGGGTCTGAGCATGAACCTGATCTTGAAAAAGCAAGCTTGTCAGTAGAATGATTAAAGTCATAAATAAATTCTCCTCGAATTATCTTTCGTTTTTTCAAAGCGCTTGCTAATCAATTCCAGACATTAGGAAATCTTCTGGATGAGTGACCGAATAACTGAATTCAAGCTTTTGTACTTTTTGTGCTGGAATATTTAAAACCCATTTCAATATTCCGGCCGTGTCAGACGTTGGTTTAACTGACGCCTTTAAGAATTCCACTTTGATATCTTCATTGTTTGCTACGGGATACTGATCTTGAAGTTCCAAATTGATCGGAAAATCATGGTGATTTGCGATTTCAAATCGAATTTTATACAGGATCTTGTGTTCCTTCTTCAGCAATCCCTTGTTCTCAGCTAACCGCTCAACGACCCGTTGGGTGACGACATTTGGATCGACTCCCAATGTGACATCAAAGACTGCATTTTCAGGCACAGTGCCTATCTGAGTCTTCGTAATCAGATCTCCATTCATAAATATCTGCGCCTTGCCGCCCAGAATGGGTTGCTGCAGACCATTCTTGACTTCAGCCTTCAAAAAGACCCTGGGATCGCGTTTTGGAATAGTTAGGTAAGTCAATTTGGCTTTGAGGTCCTGGGAGGTCAAAGGAATTTTGATCGGAGCCTCATCATGGCCTAAATCAACGGGAAACAAAGCCCGAAACTCAACCTGCCGTCCAGCCGCAAGGACCGCTGGCAAATTTGAGTCCGAATAGTTTTTTTTAGCCGGAGCGGTTAAGCTTCGTGTCCAATCGAGACTTTCTCTTTGGTCCTCCTGGGTGGTCTCCTTAAGCTCAATCATCGACTGAAGAGCGGGATAAACCTCATTCAGGGGAAGCAAGGGAAACAAGCCGGAGGAGAGGGAGGACTCAGACTCCTTTTGCTCTTCTTGAGAGACGCGCTGCAGTCTGCCAGATTTCCTTTCCCTTTTGAGCAGCTCGTCGGAGGCGTTTTTCGAAAAGCCGGAATTCATTGAACCAACCTTCTTGTCGTTTTCGGCATAGGATGAGTCCTCGTCCCGAAATGATTCTGCCGACCCTGGTGGCGGTGGTGGGGCGGGCGGGATCATATCAGCAAATGAGTCCTTGGAGTCCTTGGCTACTGAATGAGCGGCAGCTGACTCTGCATAATTGAGGGCCTCGGATCTTTTTCGCTTTCCAAGGGCGGCCCCTCCCAGTTGAGGGGACCTTGGAACCTGCACCCTCTGCTCGGTAAAAAGCCACTTTGGAAACGTTGGATTATAGTTGGGTAGATGATCTAAGCTAGACAAAGACAAATTCACGCCCGACCAGTTCTCTGTGGTGTGTTGTTCAACCAGTCCCGCAATCACCAATTTAATATTGGCGTTTCCATGAGCTCCATCAAGATCCGCCCGAACATCATAAACTGGATACCATTTAGCATTCTGAATATCGTATTTTAGTTCGAATCCAGACAAAGCCGTATCCTTCAAGAGAACCAAACAGTTGACGGATTTGACCCAGCGTTGTTGTTTATTGAGAGTTGATGAATTGATTTTTCGATTGATAAACTCGATTCTTTCGTCGAGCTCTGCAATCTGTCGCTCAATCTTCTGTTGAACCGCAGAAAGTCTTTGGGTTTGAGAGTTGACTTCTGAAATGGCGGAGCTGAGAACACTCAGCGAGGCCTGAAAAGGAACATAAGACTGCGAAGAGCCAGTCCCACCAGAGGTTTTCAGACCACTCCCATCTTTTGGAAAAGGTTCATTGAATCGCAGGCTATTAAGAAACTTGAAGGTCGATGAAGCCAAACGAGATCTCTGCGCCAACTCCAATTTCTCTCCATACAGGGCTTCAAGAGATTTAAGCTCCTTGGTCAGTGAAATCTCCAAAGGAATTCGTTCGAAAGAGCGTTCAACCACCACCTGGATAATATCTGCTTGGGTCCCCGCTGAAGGGCGAACCTGCAAGGTTTGGGGATCAAGATTGTCAGGCAGCTTTCCAAAGCGAATCCACTTAAGAACTCCGGCTGGGCTTTTAATTTGGGCCCCTCGTGAAATGGTTGCCAAATCCGAGTAGACTGTAACCTGTTCAATTTTGTGTTCCAACTCTTCTGCAGTTTCTTTTGAATTTATCGGGTTCGCCCCCGACATGGATCGCAAAATACTATTAACTTCCCCACTCAAATCGACTATTGAAGAATTCTTGTCATCGCTTTTCATTGGTTTTCCGGACACATTGTCTGGCATTTTCTCAGGCGTTAGAGCAAGCGAGGTCGACTCACTAAAAAAAATATGGCCACGCCCAATGAGCCCCACCACGACCACAAATCCTAAAACAAAAAAAATTTTCTTCACACTCCCACCACCCTCATCGTTCGTTTATGAGTATAGCGAGCAGGTCTTAATGATGTCTATCTGAAGTCCCCAGTTCAACCCTGTCAACCCGACGTCTGACAGGGCCAGAGGCATACACTCTTATTGCGACAGTTCTTAGGTCCAGGTACGACCCGAACATCAACGTCTTCTCGGAAAACGCTCGGCCGAAAGATCCGAGCGGAACGCCAGGAATTGGTATTACTCCTATTTATCCTTCTTTGTTCCCTTGTACCCAACTTTAACTTTAAATTTCCATTTCTTATCTTTCTTCGCATTTCCCCAATCGTCAGTCCTCGTCAGCTTCATATAATACTTTCCAGGCTTAAGGTTCTTTGCAATAATGTCGTCTTCAGCGTCTCCGAAATAATCATCTCCAGGGTGCAGGCCCTCAATTTCATCAATCGTCTCACGCAACTCGCCATTCTTCGTTTGCAAATGCACTCTATATAACTTGAATTCGACACTGTTATACTCATCTTCCCCAGATTCATCCCTGTAATAGAGTCTAACATTAAGTCTCGGTGCACCCTCGGGCAGTTCAAGTTCAAACGAATACCAAACATGAATATCTTTATTCGAATTTTTAGAAACAATAATTTCGTCTTCTTTGTAATCGTCCCCTAAAGATAGATTTGTCACATTCTTGTCAGGGGCCGCAGGAAATTTTATGGCGTCCGAGACATCTTTAATGCTCATGGTAAAAGGCATTTCCTCTATATTGTTATTCATATAATCTTCCCATTTGACTGAAATATAGTAAATACTGGGAGCCTCAACCCGGTAAGAGGATTTTTGAAAGTCTTTCCCGTGATCGGACTTGATAGTTTCATGAATCATTTTCATTTTATCCACGTTTGAACCGTCAGTTCCCTTCGGGAATAATTTATACAAATTAAACCAAATGTGGCCGGCTGCTTTTGGATTGCCTTTGTAATCCAATTTGATTTCAATGAGCTCAGTTCCTTCATTAACCTCAATCGGGATCCACTTCCAAACCTTGTTTGATAGCCTCTGATCCTCAGAAGCCTTTATATCCACAAATTTGTATTCATGGACACTCCCGTCAATTTCAATCTGAGCCTCAAGAAGAGCAGGCTTCGGGGCAGGTTCTCTTGAAAAACATGAAATTGAAATAACCATAAGAATCGAAAATAACAACAGGGAACTCTTCATATAAATTTCTCCATGTAAGAAAATCAGTCAACGGCTAGAGCCTAAATCTTCCTAAAATTGATCCGGTTTGTATTCGGATGCTACCCATAACGTATGGGCCTTTGCTATCAGAACTGGATCACCAATGCCAGTTCAATTCAGTGAGACTGAATTCTTTCTAAATCGACACTATTTTTGTCACATTTCTCACATTGAAGAAACAGAGCGATCGGGTCGACCCTGCAATGACTGACTGGGCCCTCTCATGACACAAAGAAATTGTGAATCGCATCCTGCGATAACTGGCCCTCGTACAAGCTCCCTGGATCAAAGCGACTGTGATCTCCTCGGCCTGCCTGTAGCCGATCTTCCTGTAGCTGATCTGCCTGTAGCCGATCAGTGTGGATTGGATCAATTGGCGTACGTACCATTGGAATTTGATCGATCCCATTCTGAATAAATTCTCCCAACTGAGACACCTTTGAGTTCAATTCTTTCAAATGACTCATCAACATTTTTGTATGGTCTCTAGATATTTTTTGAGACCCCTCATCTGGATTCAGAATAAATGGCAATGAAATTAATCCAAGGGATAGTGAAAAAGTACAAAATAGGCGAAAATCCCCCCAGGCGTCTGGCAAGGACAGGACATATTGTTTAGCTTTTGTGGCATGCTCTCGAAGCGTCACGACAACGGCATTTTTATCTCCAAAAAAGAATAATCCACGTTGAGCATCTTCGGCTTGATCTTTCAGAATATTAATTTTCTGCAAAAACAACCCAAAATGAAAGGACTCCAAAAGAAGCTCAGCTGTTGGTTTTTCATTAGAATTGTTTAGATAATTCGCTAACCCAGTTAAAATTTCGCCGACCACCCCGGCCACGAAAAACAATAGTGATTCAATTCCCAAAAGATTTCTTAGGCGAATCTCGTTTCCTTCTTTAATGGACACAAAAGCAGACATCCCGCGAATCATAGTCAGTATGGGGCCACGAAGTATTTCGCGAACTTCTCTCGGCAGACGATGATAATCTTCAAAAAGAAGATAGGAATCAGCTAAAAGCAATTGTTCGCCCTCAGGCAACCCCGCTGGCACTCGAGACCGCCAGAGCTCAAAAGCCTGCTCAGATGGAGGTTGATCCAAAAAACCAATAAGTTGAGTGAACTGAAGCTGCTGCTGATTGGCCCCCAGGCCTATGGGCCAAACTGCATCTTCGATGGTATCGATGAGACGACAAAACAAGTAGGCAAACCCAACGTACTCTCGAAGGGGTTCCTGGAGCTCTGAAATACCAAAGGCAAAGCTTCGACTGACACGATTTAGATGGATCTGGTATAAGTCACTCTTCATGAGGCAAATGACCTTGAGTCATCAACGTCTTTTTGGACGAGGAATAAATTGATCTGAATCCTTTAATACTTTTGTCATATTTTTAAGTCTATGTGCAAATGACTCCAACATCGAAGCCGCCCATCCAGGAAGTTCCTCGAGAAGTTCTTGATACCCTGCCCCAGTGACTTTGATCAAGGACACGTCTGTCAAAGCTTGAGCCGTGGCCGAGCGAGGTTGGTCGTCAAGAAGGGCAAACTCACCAAAAGACTCTCCTGCCTCGACCTCACAAATATCAACTCGCTGTTTCAAAGTGTTTGTCGTAAAAATTTGAACGGTTCCTTCTTCAACAATATAGAAATGACTCTCAATATCACCCTCAAAAAAAATGTGGTCTCCTGCCTTATATGTCTCTTTCACTAACATAGGGTTTTTTTGATCGCTCATGGGTTAAAGCCTTTCGGAGTTGCTCAACGCTCTCAATGTAAATTATTTTCTGATTGGCTTTCAAATTCAAGGAAGAAAGATGCTTAGCATTCGCTTTTGGAACAAAAAACTGCAGAAATCCAAGCTTGACTGCCTCTTTAACCCGCAGCTCAGGAAAACTCACTCCTCGAACCTCTCCAGTCAACCCAATTTCTCCAAAAAAGCAGGCTTGGGCCGGAATCTCTTGACGAGACTCACTTGAAATCAAGGCGGCTGCGACCGCAAGATCGGCCGCAGGCTCCATAATTTTAATCCTCCAACGACATTGACAAACAAATCGGCCGTCGCCAGACGAAAATCCAAATATCTATCGAGGACGGCCGTGAGCAAACAAACTCTATTTACATCGAATCCCACGGTCGTTCGCCTCGGCATGGCCAGCGTACTTGCGCTCGACAGGGCTTGAATCTCACAAAGTAAAGGCCTGGTTCCTTCCATTGACGAAAAGACCGTGGACCCCATCAGATTTTCTCCGCGATCCTGAAGGAATAGCTCAGATGGGTTTAACACCTCCTCGAGACCATTCGAGCTCATCTGAAAAACTCCCAATTCATTGGCGGCACCGAAACGATTCTTGACAGAACGAAGAAGGCGATACTGATAGGATGGATCTCCATCAAAGGATAAAACACAATCAACCATATGCTCAAGAACCTTCGGGCCAGCCAAGCTGCCATCTTTAGTGACATGGCCTATCAAAAGCACGGCGATTCCACCTTGCTTTGCCAACTCCATCAAATGCCCAGCACACTCCCGAACCTGAGAGACTGAGCCCGGCGCCGACTCTAAGTGGGGCAAAAATACAGTCTGAATTGAATCCACAATCAAAACATCCGGACGTTCTACCTTCTGCGTCTTAATATACTCCAAAATTAAACTCAAATTATTTTCACTGGCTAAATCCACTTTTGGATTCTTGAGCCCCAAACGGTGAGCTCTCGAGGCTGTTTGAGCCACACTCTCTTCTCCAGAAACATAAAGTACTTTTTTGTTAGAATTGGCCAATCCCACGGCCATCTGCAAAAGCAAAGTGCTCTTGCCAATACCCGGAGCCCCCCCAAGCAAAACAAAGCTACCCCGGGCGAGCCCGCCCCCGAGAACTCGATTGAATTCAGACAATCCAGTCTCAAAACGATCCAACTTAAGTTCTTCAGGACTTTGATCGAGGGAAATTGCCACCATTTTAGCACCGACCGTGGATTTCTCAATCCTCCAGCCTGCGGCCGAAGACTCTCCAGAGGTCGAGCTAGAATAGACTTCCTCGACTAAAGTATTCCAAGCCCCACAATCTGTACAACGACCTTCCCAACGAGGCCTTTGGGCGCCACAATTTTGACAGGTATAAACTGTTTTCGCTTTCGATTTTGCCATGGATCTCTGTTAACATCAAAGCTTAGACAAACACAAGCTCGAGGTCCATGTGTCACTCACCAAAATCCGAATTCTGTCCCTGATTGCGCTCACCTCACTCTCATTGCCCCCGGCCCTACAAGGTGACACGCCAGCGAAACACTCCATGGCGATCTCCCAGGCCCAAGATCTCATTCAGAACCATAAATGGACTGAGGCTGAAACTCTTCTCCTGAAAGCACTTGAGACCCCCCTCACTGAGGGCCAAGAAAATTTCCATTTTCAGCTTGGCCTCACTCAGATGAATTTGCGAAAAAATACCGAGGCTTCTTCCCAGTTTAAATTGGCTCTGGGCTTCGGGGAAAACCTCATTGACTATTCAACATTCTACATGGCCCAAATTGCAGAGAAGGAAAACGATTTGAACCTCGCCGAGAAACTCTACCGCGACATCGGCGGCTATTCACCGAATATTCATCTCAAAATTGAAGCCCACAAGAATTTGGCGAAAATCCTTCTAGAAAAACAAGATTTCAAAAACGCGCGAGCCCTTCTCACTCCTCTAGAAAAGCAAGTTCGAGGAGGCGATGAGAGCGCCCCAGTGATTCTTTATCAATTGGCTCTCGCTGAAAAAGGTCTCAAAAACCAGACCAGTCTTTGCAAATGGATTAGAAAACTCTATACAAAATTTCCAACCTTCGAAAGGACATCGAATTGGGGCACGTCTCTGTCGGTGAAGGCTTTTGAAGGCGAACAGACCAAGTGCTCAATGAGTGAAGAGGATTTCAAAGCTCGAACTAATAAGCTTATTTCTTTAGGTTCTGAGGCCAAAGCTCTTATTGAGATACAGGCGGTCAGAAATGAACTTGCAACTCAAGACCCTTATCTCGGGGACGAACACCTCGCTCGCTTCTATCTTCAACAAGGCGAGGCCTTGAAGGCACTTGAACTTCTTAAGGTCCACCTTCCGAAAAAACAAAAAAACATCGAATTCCTCTTAAACTACGCTGTCGCCGCCACCCGCAGTGGTCAAAACGCGGCCGGAGTTGGAGCCTACTACCAGGCCCATCTCCTCGCGCCACGATCCTCTGACGGGCGTCGAGCGCTCTATCAGGCAGCCTTTCTGAGCTATCAAAATCAAGACTATGACGGCGCCTCTCGCAAGTTCCAGGAGTTCGTCCAAAAATATGGCGAAACCATGACTGTGGCAAAATCGAAACAGTTCTCGTCAACAAAGAAAAATCGAAGATCAAATCAAACAAGCTCTTCCTCTGGCGTCCAAAAAGGATTGATCAAGGATGCCCAGTGGTACCTCGCATGGCTGAAGTATTTGCGAGGGGATTACTCTGGCGCTTACCAAAGTCTTTCATTAACCCAAACGACAGCGAAAAATCCACGGAACTCCTTGCGAAAATCGTCCCCGGTGAATGATCGCACACGTTATTGGATGGCCATGAGTCTTCTGAGAATGTCTCGCCAAGATGAGGCTCTTCCAATATTTGAAAACTTGGCCCAAGATCCCCTCCAAGGATATTATTCTCTCGTGGCTCGAGGCCGTGTTAAACAGATTAAATTGAAGTCGGCAGCTCAGCGTGAGTCTCTCCTTGATTCACAAAAACAGATCCTCGCTTTCCAAGAGCTTCTTCGCGCTGCCCAGGATGATTTAGAAAGAGAAAAAATGACAGTGTCCTTCGGCTTCACGCGGTCCTGCCAATGACGATTCAGATGGCGCTGAAAGTAGTGAACCCCTCGGCACTAATCAGATCACTGATTCTTCTTCGGAGATTGATGCAACAAATCTTGGAACGCCCCCTCCCCTGGCCTCTAAATTGTCGCCAAGTCACATCCTACAAAACAATCAACTCAATCGACGTCTTCAGAAAGCTATTGCTCTTCAGGCTCTTGGCCTCACGGATTGGGCCAAATGGGAGCTTTATGAAATCGAGAAGAAAACTGTTAGCAAAGAACTCATAAAGACTCTTATTGCAAAATACTCGGAACTCAAAAACTACCATCGGTCTTCCTACTTAGCGCAGACCCATTTTGTGAACCTACCCCTGCTGAACGGACAACCGCTGGACATGACCTTCAATGGAAAGGTCGGACCGACAGGGACAACAGGGATTGCAGGGACAAGTGGGACAACTGAGGCAAAAATTCTTTGGCACGATGCTTACCCTCGAGCCTACTCAGAAGAAGTCATCGAACAAAGTAAGCGATTTGAAGTACCAACGGGATTAATTTGGGGAATTATGCGAGCCGAGAGTCACTATCGTCAGGATGCCATGTCTCCAGTTGGAGCCATGGGTTTAATGCAAGTGATGCCCAGAACTGCCCAGCGCATGTCTGAGAAACTGGGAATCAAAGAATTTGTTTCAACATACCTACTCACCCCAAACTTTGCGATTCACATCGGCACCGGATATCTCAAAAGACTCTTGGGACAATTCAATCAGAGCACTCCTCTTGCGGCAGCTGCCTATAATGCGGGGCCTCACCGAGTGATCAATTGGGTGAGATCCTTTGGAAATTTACAGATGGATGAATTCATTGAGCATATTCCTTTTGTTGAAACTCGAAACTATGTCAAAAAAGTTGTCACGAATCAGCAGATTTATTCAGAGCTCTATCAACTCAATCAGGATCTCGTCCCCATGCTCAGTTCGAACCTAGAGGTTAGCATTCCGGAACGAATGACGGCCTCCAAGGAGTCTTGGGAAGGTCCATAGCAAAGACCCCCATATCTATTCGAAATGCGCTTGAACTTGGCTAGAACGATAAGAAAAAATTTCTTGAAGTTCATGCTTTACATAAGATCCCGCAACAAGGGAACCTAACTGAGCAAAGTGCAGCCGATAAGTCACTAGATCCTTAATAAGAGTGCCCTCACGAAGACTCGTAAACTCGTGTAAGTGATGCCACTTGCTGTAGGGACCCTTGATTTGGGTATCCACAAAGGACTTGTCCTTCTGCCAGTCTTCAAGGCGAGATCGCCATTTAAAGGGGACCCCATGTAAGCGAAGTTTGTAGTCAATTTCTGAGCCCGTTCCAAGATTCTCTGTCGACTGCTGGATCACAAAAAAATTTAACCAAGGTGGGGTGATTTTCTCCAGATTTTTGGCGTCACTAAAAAATTCAAAAACTTCCGCCACCGGTCGCTCGATATACAGTTGGGTTTCAAAATACTATTTGGATAATTCGCACAGATCTGCTTCAAGGCCTTATGCAAGTTGAATATTTGAAAGAAAATCCAAATGATTTAAGACGAGCCGAACTCACTCTGGCACTATCCAGAAGAATTCCTGCCATTTCACCTAAGGCCACATTTAACAGAACTTGCGGCAAATGGAACCGCGGCTTTGTCTTTAAAATCTCACCTAAAACAAGGGTCAGTTCTGAATTGATCACAGGTTCGGGGGCTACCAAATTGAAGGGCCCATTCAGAGAATTGTCTAGCGCAAAACAAAAGCCGTCAATCACATCATCAATATGAACCCAGCTCATCCACTGATTTCCTGTGCCCAAAACTGCCCCGAGTCCGAAGCCAAAAGGTTTTAGCATTTGCGCCAGGGCCCCTTCACCTTCTCCAAGAACCACCCCCAAACGGAGGATAGCCACACGGCGTTCGGCAGAATTCGCTTTCTGAATTTCGCTCTCCCAGTCCCTGCAAACTTCGGCTAAAAATCCACGACCAATCCCTGAGTCCTCTGCCAGGAGCTCCTCACCACGATTTCCGTAAATTCCAATGGCTGAGGCTGCAACAAAAATCTTTGGCCCATTGATCCCAGCCAAATTCATCCCTTCGACCAAATGCCGAGTTCCAAGAACTCGCGATTCAGTAATTTTCATCTTTCGAGCGGAAGTCCATCGCCCTGAAGCCACGGATTCCCCAGCCAAATGTACAACAGCATCGACATCAACAAAGGCTTCCTTGGGCGGTGGGCCCTTTGTGAGATCACACGCTATGGCCTGGCAAGGCACCCCAATTTTCCAGTGTAGACGGGAAACGTCTCGACCCAAAACAACAAGATCATGACCACTCTGAAAAAGGCGGCGAGCCAGTTTCCGCCCAATAAAGCCACTCGCTCCAGTTAACAGTATTTTCATTGGCTCGCTCCTTCATTCATATATTCATGTATCTATTAAGATCAGAAGTGACAATAATTGCTAACAGCTGTCAATGATTCAACGCCATCCGACACTATAGGTTTCATAATATGAAATACCATTCCTCCTAGGACGGTTCTTCTCCCATCTCAGATAGGGCCTGAGCGAGGATCGAACCTAGTCTCTGATCCCTTGGACCCATTCTTGAAACAAATCGGGTGGAGGTCTGTTGTTCTATGAGAAAAACTCTGCTTACACCCCTAATGGTTGGCGTTTTGTCCTCAACTTTCCTCTTAGTCAACTGCGACAAGAAACCTAATCGTCTCAGCAAATCGTCCAAAGATGGCAAAACGCAAAAGGAAAAGGCCGACGATAGGGCCAAGGTTTGGGTCGACTGCTCGAATGAATTTATAAAAAAGTATCGAATTTCCAAAGATTTGGTCCAAAAACTCTCTGCTCAGAAAACAGATGACCTCAATCCTTCCCAGACTGAAGAACTCAAGAAAAAAGCCCAGGATGCAGGCGAGAAGACTGATGAAACCATTGCTGAGATTACAAAAATCAAGACCGATGCTGATGGCTGCAAAGCGAAGGATCCAAAAACAAAGCAAGCGACAACCCGCTATCTGATAGGGGGAATTCGAAACGAAGTTGATCAAGTCCTGATCAATCTAATGGAGAAAGCGAAGATCACCGTCCCTCAGACCGAGAAAGCTAAAATCAACGTAGAAAAAAATGCTAAAAAATCCGAAGCTAATCAAACAAGAAATTCGTTGGATGCCGGGATTGACCTTATAATTTCAAACGACTTTGCAGAAGCCTCGCTGCCCGCAAACAAAGAAGCCAACGCGGTATTTATCGGAGGATCGATTCTGAAGGTCCCAGACGATATCATTAAACACAGAACTGATAAAACAAAAACAATTTGCAAAATTGAGAAAATCGCTCCAGACGATGCAGTTTTGAAAGGTTCCCAAAAAGTCAAAGTGATCACGACTGAGTGGTTGCCCAAGGACGAAAATTCTGAAGACACCCGTCGAACATACAGCGTCACATTTGGCCAAGGCGGAAACTTCGCAACGATCTATTGTCTGATCGCAGAAACCAAAGAAAAAAACGTCAATACAGAAATCCGTTCGGCCTTCGGAACCCATCTTCAATCCGAGGCCCAAACGAACGCATCGATAGGCACTGACCCTGCCATGGATAAGAATCCCGCTGCTTCAAACGATGAAACCTAAGTTCTGTAGCTCAAACACGAGAGTCGTCTAGGCTCGAGTCAAAACATCATCAAGAACTATTATCTAGTATCTGAGGACCCAATCAACCGAATTGCAGAGAATTTTATCAATGTCATCCACTGGAAGGATTTCCTCAAGAAACTTTGGGCAGATGAAATTTTATAATAGAGCTGAAATCATAGCGAAAACACTAACGAACAAACCCCCATTTATTCTGGAAGCTTAGGTTCAACCCAGCCACCAAACAGCTTTTCCATTTCAACTGCCAGTGAAAGGCAGAGATGATCCTGAAAGGGACCGGCGGCTACCTGAACTCCCAAGGGTAGACCCTTTGAGTTTAAGCCCATTGGAATCGCCGTTGCCGGGTACCCTAAAGCGTTGAAAATTCCGGAAAAGACAAAGTCAAAGGGCGCAAGGTAGGGAGCTCGATGCCTTGGTGCCACGCTCGGGTAAACAGGCATTATAATCACGCCATTTGTTCCCAACTTACTTTTTAGAATGCGATCGATAGCTTGCAATTCGTGCAGCGCCCTTTCGAAATTATTTCCAAGATTCGGGAGCTTTTCCAGAAGTGCCGTCACTAAACCTGGAAAAGTGTAGTTGCTCTTCCGAACCAATAAGCGCATGAACTCTGAAAAATAGTCAATCGTCCCACCTAAAGAAAGCCTTTCCGCAAATGGAGCCTGACCTTGGGAGCTTGTAGCAGCCCCCCAAATTTCTACGGCGTTTTTAAATATTTTCGAATCTAGCTCTTCGACGATCGCCCCTCGCCCTTGAAGAGTCAGGGCCGCGCGCTTGACCGTGTCTTTAACCTCTGCACTTGCCCGACGACAAAAAAACAGGTGCGGGTCAGGAAGGAAAAAAACTCTGATATTGGTCAAATCCTGAATCAAGGGCTGAAGTACAAAATCTCTTTTCGTCTCTGGATCAAAATCATCTGGCCCTTTGATGGTCTCTAGAAGCGGCCAAAGATCCGCGGCACGTTTTGCTAAAAATCCTAAGGTCGTCAGAGAATAAGATGCGCTGGAAACACCACGAAGCTCCTCTGGAGTTCTTGGGAAGTGCCCAGATAATGGCACTGACTTCCATGTGGGCTTGTGAGCAAAGACTCCACAAAAAGAGGCAGGCATCCGAATACTTCCCCCGATATCAGAACCAAGTCCAAAGGACGAAGCCCCGGATCCGACCAAGGCACCCTCACCACCCGAGCTTCCCCCAGCGGTTCGCCTCAAGTCGTAAGGGTTATTCGTACGACCATATATTGGATTATCAGACTCAACCCAAAACCCCAATTCGGGCACATTTGTAGTGCACAAAGGAATAGCCCCGGCCTCGATCACTCTCTGCACCACCGTGGCATTGAAGTCCACGACATCATGTCGACGATGGATACTCCCACCTGTTCGCTTGCAGCCTTCGACACCCAGCATTTCCTTGACCGTGAACGGAACTCCAAAAAACCTTGGAAGCTCAGCATTTTGGATTTTGCCTTGCCTTAGCTTTTCTAGCCGCAATGTCGCTTCCTGAGCCGGAGTCTAGCTTGATCAAACATCTTCTCAGCGACAGCATTGATCTTGGGATTCCACGATTCTATACGATCTATATGCTTTTCCACAACTTCACTGGGAGTATATTCACCTTCACGAATCTTCAGACTGAGATCTGTGGCGGACAAGCTAAACATTAAATCTGAAGAACAAAACATCCCCATCCTTGACCAAATACTCTTTACCCTCTAATCGATACTTGCCGGCCTCTTTCACTGCGCTTTCACTCTTGAAATTAAACAAATCTTCGCAATGATAGGTTTCAGCACGAATAAAACCTTTCTCAAAGTCTGTATGGATGACTCCGGCCGCCTGTGGTGCCTTCGTTCCAGCATGAATTGTCCAGGCACGAACTTCTTTCACTCCGGCCGTGAAGTAAGTTTGCAATCCCAACAACTTATAGGCTTCACGAATTAAACGATTCAGACCTGATTCTGTCGCCCCTAGGGAAGCTAAAAATTCCTTTCGTTCCTCCTGTGGAAGTTGAGCAATCTCTGCCTCCATCGCAGAACAAATCATCAAACTCATATTGCCTTCGGCCACTGCCACCTTTTCGACGGATCGCACCCACTCGTTTCCACCGGCTGCGAAATCAGAATCTGAAACATTGCAGGCGTAAAGCACCGGTTTTGCGGTCAACAAATGCAAATCTCGATAATAAGGAGCCTCAAATTCATCGGGTTTGACGACACAGGCAGGCTTTCCTGCAGAAAGGGCCTCGCGAACTTTCTTAACGATTTCAAATTCAGTTTTCAGTTTTTTATCAGTGGTATTTTTGGCCAACTTTTCTGTCTTTTGAAATTTCTTTTCCACTGAATCCAAATCAGCCAACATAAGCTCTGTGCTAATCACTTCGATATCACGCAGAGGATCTACACTGCCAGACACATGAATAATATTCGGATCATCAAAGCAACGAACGACATGTACGATAGCATCTGTTTGTCTAATGTGACTCAAGAACTGATTTCCAAGGCCTTCCCCCTTGACTTGCCCCTTTCACAATTCCAGCAATATCGACAAACTCCATCGTCGTTGGAATCACACTCTGTGGTTTAATAAACTGAGTAATTTTTTCGAGGCGAGGATCTGGGACCGTGACAACTCCCACATTTGGATCAATGGTGCAGAAGGGATAGTTAGCCGCTTCCGCTTTGGCTGAGGTCAGCGCATTGAACAGGGTGCTTTTACCCACATTTGGAAGACCCACAATACCAACCTGTAATGCCATTAACAACTCCTTGAAATAAAAACAGATCCCATGGATCTAACAAATGGGAAGGCTCCAGTCACCTGCTTTTTCCACTCAAGGGCACCAACACGTCTTTCAAAGCAAGCTCGAGCCGATTGATCCAGGGTTCAACAAGCTTTCGCTGCGATTCAAAACAGGAAAGCTTGACCTCAACATAATTTTGTTCAGCCGAACTCAATCCAGGTGAATCAAAATTAATTCTGGGGCCATGGACTCGGTAACCGATTTCAATCTCACCCTCTGTGAAGGGATGCCCAGAAAGGGCCGCTTCGGCTAATTGCATGATTTGACTCTCACCCAGCCCAAAAGTATCCCACGACCATGTCAGGTGTTTATCAATTTTTTGTGAAATTTGTGTAAACCAGGCATACAAACTGGCTGTCCAAATCGCGTTAATCTCGCGTGGCGGTCCTGGCAGAGCGATCAGATCTTTGCCGTGGGCTCGAATTTGAAATCCGTTCGCAGTTCCCTCTGAATTTTGAAGAATCTGGGCTGCCTGAGGAAAAAAACACTGTTGCTTCTGAAAATCTTGAACGGGCACTTTTCGAAGACTCATTCGATTTTTGATTTTTTGCCAGGAGGCCTCATCAAACTCAAGTGCCTGTTCTGCCCATTCTGAAATTAAATCCCGAGTAAAGTCATCTGTTGTGGGGCCCAGTCCGCCTGTCACCAAAATGATCTCGCTATGGGCAGCGCAAAAATTCAGCCCCGCGAGAATCAGGGACCGATCATCAGGAACAGTCAAATGGAGAGCCGTGCGAATTCCCAGTTGCTTCAAGCGATCCGACAGCCAAGAAGCATTTTTATTAACGGTTTGGCCAACCACGAGCTCCGTTCCAACTGCCAAGACTGACACCATCATAAATGTACCTGCTTTCCATTTCTAGGCCGGTCCGAATTCTAAAGTCAATGCACTGCGCGATGTGTCCGTCCTTGCCTCAGTCGGTGGCTCCCAAATAGAGTGGGCCCGTTTTGAACCCTCGAATTTGGCCCCCAAAAATGGTCCAGTGAAAACGAAACACAGGAGATCGCATGTCATCATCGTCACCAGTCGAATTGAAAACATTTAACCTGATCAATCCAACTCAAGAACATAGCATGCTCCGAGAAACTGTCCGAGCATTCACTCAAACAGAAGTTGAGCCCCAAGCCCACGAGTTTGATAAAAATGAAAAGTTCAACCTCAATCTATTTCGGAAGCTCGGGGACCTTGGCCTCCTCGGTATCACTGTGCCCGAACAATACGGTGGTTCTGGCTTGGATGCGCTCGCTGCAGTCATTGCCCATGAGGAACTCTCGGCCTCTGACCCTGGTTTTTGTCTCGCCTATTTAGCCCACTCGATGCTGACCGTTAACAACATCAGCGTCAACGGAAACGACGAACAAAAAAAGCACCTCCTCCCACGACTTTGTTCTGGGGAATGGATTGGCGCCATGGCCATGTCCGAGCCCGGCGTTGGGACTGATGTTATGGGTATGAGCACATCAGCAACAAAAAAAGGCAATACCTATATTCTGAATGGTCGAAAAATGTGGATCACGAATGGGACCATTGATGACAATAAAACTCCCTGTGATTTGGTTTTGGTTTATGCCAAAACTGGCGAAAAAAACAATCGGGCCCAGATCTCAACTTTTTTGATTGAAAAATCGAACAAGGGCTTTTCAGTTGGACAAAAAATCGCTGGCAAACTTGGCATGCGCGGCTCTAACACCGCGGAACTTGTGTTTCAGGATTGCGAGGTTCAAGAAAAACAACTCATGGGTCACCTCGGAGATTCCATGCTGCATATGATGCGAAATCTGGAGATTGAGAGATTAACTCTTGCAGCCATGAGTTTGGGAATTGCACGAAGATCTCTTGAGATCATGAATCGTTACGCAATTGAACGAGAGGCCTTTGGAAAATCCTTAAACCAATTTGGACAAATTCAAAAAAATATTGCCGACTCTTATGCTGAGTACAAAGCCAGCCAGTGTTACGTCTACAATGTCGCTCGCCAGCTTGACCTCAACAAAGAAGGCCAACGTGTCGACTCGGACGGAGCCAAACTTGTGGCCACCACCATGGCTAAGAACATCGCTGATCGTGCTATTCAGGTTTTGGGCGGTTATGGTTATGTCGCCGAGTATGTGGTTGAACGCCTCTGGAGGGATGCAAAGCTTCTTGAGATTGGCGGCGGAACCCTCGAAGCCCATCAAAAAATATCACTAGGGATTTGTCTAAAAATCCAAACTTGCTTTTCCAATGAGTCTGTCCCTGAAAACCCAACTCAATGAAGACATTGCCCTGTCGAGTGATCTCAGGGTTTCTCCTGATTTGGTGATCGACCTGATCGGCCCGCTTCTGACTCCTGAAAGACGGATGAAGATTGACCGAGTCGTCTCGGGCCGTACCGCCAATGTTGCCGTTGTTTTGGATGGATTGTATGACAAAGGAAACATCAGTGCGGTGATGCGAACAGCTGAAGCCTTTGGCTTTGTCGATTTTCACGTCATTGAGACCCAAGAAAAATTTAAGGAAGCAAATCGCGTCGCTCAAGGCGCTGATAAGTGGATTGAAGTCCAGAAATGGAAAAAACCTTCAGATTGCATCAGCGCCATAAAGAGTCAGGGATTTCAACTGGTCGTCACCAGTCTTGATGCGAGCCGCCCTCTCAATGAGATTGATTTTAGTCGCCCCACAGCCTTTGTGCTTGGAAATGAAAAAAGCGGAGTGAGTTCAGAAATGCTGGCTGCCGCAGACGAGCGGGTGATTATTCCCATGTCGGGGTTTGTGCAAAGCTTTAACATTTCTGTCGCAGGCGCACTCGGCCTATACCATATCCACCTCGCTCGAGAAAAAACATTTGGGAATTCGGGGGATCTCAGTCCAACTGAAAGAAATAATCTTATTGCACAGTACTATCTGCGCACCCAGGATTCCGCAGCAGACATACTCAGCGAATGGATATCGCGAAAATCTAAGGCTTAGGGACAGTCCAAAAATAACTTGGACAAATTATTTCTCCCAACCTGGTAGCGATAAAATGTCAATCTTTGCTAATTCAATAGCCGTCCACAACTGACAGATTGACTCTGCTTTTCTTTGAACCTTGCTTCCCGATCAACGGCAAACTCCTGGTAAGCCTCAGATAGATATCGGAGAGTTGGACGACTCTTAATGAGGGTCTCCAAGTTACTCACTCCGTTTAAAGGCGCAAGTCCGCCTTTGGCGTAGGCCTTAAATACCCGAAGACAACCAGAGTTCTGGTGGTATTTCTGATACATGGGATCACTGAGAATTTGCTCTTGATGCCTCAACGGAGCAATTTTCATCCAGGTCTCAAAGAGCTCTTCAATAGTGCCCTCTCGACTAGGATTATGAGCTAACTTTGGATCACCTCCAATGATTCTATGAAGCATGGCGACCGAATTGCTTTCATGACCTCTTAAGCGAATATATTCCTCTATAAAGATTTTGAAAAACCTAAGATGAAGATTTTGATCCATCTCTTGCAAGAAGTAGAAGAACGGTCCCATGGCCTCTGTCGACGCCTCGCGGAGAATGTTCATAACTAGGGAGTTGTTTCGCGTCTTTGGGTTCAAAAATTCAGAGCGAATCTGACCAAGTAACTGTCCCCCGCGAACCTCTTCCAAACCTAGCGCTACCAACGTCTGCACGGTGAGTGATGGTCTTCTTTTTATTTCGGGTGATAAGAAGTGAGCACGCAAAGCCTCTCTGGGACTGTCCTGATGGCTCGCTATCTCCGGAAGCCGTTTCAACAATTCTTCTCGGGATCTTTGTTGGCTCTTTCGGTAAATTGCAACCGCCTGATCTTGTCCTGGCGAAACAATGTCGCCGGGTGGGAGGCCAATCAACTTGTCTAGGTTTACTCTAAATTTTCTTCGCACCTGAACCGCGTGAGCGCCCCTCGATTGAATATCCTGAGAAAGCAAGGTCCCCTCCACATCACTTAGATTGTCCAATCTGCGAACGAGCCCCTCGACTCGCCCCAGATCTATGGGCATATCTGCTTTAGCACTCAGATTTTCAAAAAATGAACGGTAAAAAGAAAATATCAAATCAACATACTCCTCCGATTTGACTGCTAAAGTCGCACCCTCCTGAACTCCGTTCATCAAACTGAAATCGACAAAATTGCCGCCCTTGTTATGGGCTGGCAGCAGCATTGAATCGGAATGACCGGCCTGACTCACTAAGGGCGCACCAGTCCACAGGTCAAGATCCATGTCTCGAAACCGTGCTTCTGGCATTCTTCCGTCTTGGTAAATCAAAAGAACGTTATTCTGGCTGTGGTTCGAATTATTCAAAAGACGCAGCTTCGCCAGAAGCTCTGCATAAAACTCACCTGGTTTTTCCGCCAAGAGATACTTCAGCATTTGAGGGGTCGCATGCGTGTGGGGAAGATAGGCCCCCAATCCTCTGGTCAGCACGGCTGCAGCAGTAACTAACAGGGCATTATGAGGGATTGTCGATAGGCTCCGCAGTAGCATTCCCTCGTCAATTCCTTGCCTCTTAAATCCAACAATTTCTTCTTCGGGCAAATGAAAAATGCCTGATAGCTTCTTATCATGATAAGCCTTCAAGAGGAGCTCGCTTCGCCTAAACTGAAAGGCCGCAAATTCAGAGGTGAAATTTTTTTGTGTAAAAGGACCAATGGCATTTGGCAGCGAAAGCTTCAATGACCAAGTCCCTTCAGTTTGTTGATCATGCAAGACCACGCTGCGAGATTCAGTGAGCTGAGATAGGAATCGCCCCCGTTGAACCGGTGGGTCGCCAAAAGCCCGAAGAACACGACTAGCGTCACGCATAGGATGAATGAAAATTCGAACGAATGGCTTGCCATTTTTTAGAAAAGATAAGGGACTCTCGGTATCTTTTAGTCCCATAAACTCTGAAGCGCCATGGTTCAGAGTTCCCTGGGTCTGGAGTTGTGCCTGAGGAATCTCGACATAATCAATTGGGAAGCTCAGAACTGCCAACTCTTTAACCTGTCGGAGGGGCATTTTTGTAACTAGGGCCTGTGTCTCCTCTGCAGGTTTCTGCAGACGCTTGGAGAGCACTACCGCTGCACATAGCCGAACGTGATCCTCACTGACTGCTGCATTATCGAGGAGGCCAATTGCAAAGCTTTTTTGAATATGTGGCGGGATCCCAGCAGCATTCAGAATGGGACAACTCAAGAAAAGAAACAAACCCAATAAGGCCTGGCCTAGAAGTTTTAGACGTCTCAACAACATACTACAACTATTAGCAGATACCGTTCCACCCTATAGAGACATCCAAAAAGGGCTGTCATGTTAAACTGGGGCACTTTGCCGTTTTTGGTCAGTCAAGTGACTATCTTTACTTTGATCTTTACTTTGATCTTTACTTTGATTGGAGCTTATCTATCACTTTAAGTATCTGCCCGTCGAAGGCTGGCCAGTTCCATTTACATTAACATTTACATTAACATTTACATTTACATTTACAGTTACATTAATATTTTGCTTATCATGCTCTTTGTCATGCATTTTGCCGTTGACGACTTTTTTTCTTTCACCAGACGACCCCTGATTTACTAAAAAAATGAAACTGCGGCGGTCCCGGCTCCTATCGTTGATCGCCACACTGGGGGCCGTTTTAACAATTTGTACGCAATCTATTTGTCTCGTCCAAAGGATATTTCAATTCGCAAAAACCCAAAAAAATGCATTCCAAAAACCCATGTTATACTCCTTCTGAAATTTCAACCACCAGAAAAGGAATCAACCATGACTCAAAAAATAAACTCCTCCGAAGTGGCTCAAGCATCTCAATCTCAATCTGCCTGTGAAAATTTGTCCAAGCTCAAAAACGAAGAGAACTCCATTGCGAACTTAAAAACCGAGTGGCCGAAGGCGCAAACTGACCCATCAAATATTGCAAATTATTATCGAGATCGATCTGCAGCTCTACCTTCCCATGGCCTGCTCCAGTTTGTTTGACTACTTGGTCAAGGAGATCGGCTATACTCCGGCCAGTGCCCAGCGGCGAATCGATGCCGCGCGAATGATGCAGCAAGTTCCAGAGCTTGGAAACAAGATCGAAAATGGGACCTTGAAGTTAACCCAGGTTTCTCCAGGTTCAGCAGGTCCTCAGACTTGCCAAGAAAGAAAACAAAACTCAGCTTTTGCCAAGTGAAAAGAGGGACCTTCTCTCGAAGGCTCGAGAACAAAACCGGGCCAGAGAGTGAGTTGATCTTGGCCAAGGAATTTAACCTAACACCGCAGACTCAGTTCAAACAGAAAATTCAGAAAGATGAATCTGTCAGAATTGAATTAACTTTGAGCAAAGAGCAAATAGAAATTCTAAACCAAGCCAAGGAGCTTTTGTCCCACGCCCTGCCCGGGGCCACCTTTGATGAGGTGATCACGAATCTTGCTCAGCGCTATGTCAAACAGCGAACCGCAGTAAGAACTTCCATCAAGAATCACAAGTCACCATCTTCCAGCACAGAGTCTACTTCCGCGGCGGAAGTTAAAGGCCAAAGCACTCAGAATATCTCTGGGAAACCGATTCCATCCTCGGTCAAAAAAATCATTTTGAGTCCAAATCTTGGGTGTCAGTTTAAGGATTCAAGGACTGGAAAGATTTGCGGGTCAAAACATTTTCTCCAGGTGGACCATGTCCATCCTCGGTTTTGCCGGCGGAGGAATGAGCCCTTCAATTTAAGGCCGATGTGTTCATCGCACAACAAATTTCGTTACACAGCCGGATGTTGATTCCATCATCTGATTCTTTTTGCTTGGACGCTCACGATGAGCGTTCAACGGCGGGTTTCAGGGCCGGCCCAGAGGCCCTGAGTCATGGATGACCGCCCATTTTTTAATGGACGTCCGGCCTATCGTCTAGCTGGGTTGTCCACATAATCCCCACTCTTTCTAGAAAGATCCTTAACTCTGTCGATTAAGACTACATGTCATGACAATTGCTGACCAAACCCTGCGCCAAACCCTGCCTTTAACCTGCCTTTAAAGCCCTACAACATAAAGCCCTACAACATCTACTGAATTTTGGACAACAATTCGGCTTTCTTTTTTTCGTAATCTTCATTGGTAATCAGCTTCTGATCGAGAAGGTCCTTCAATGATTTCAGTTTCTGGGTGACGTCACTCTCAAACGATCCAGACCCAGCAGACCCGGGCTCGAACGGCATCGCACGGGGCCCTATCTTCCCACCGAATATCAGGGAAACTTCGTCAAACCAGTAAGAAAAGAAATTGGTCGGTGGGCATACTGCCTCAATGACAACAGTTCCAGCGAGCATATCGTGAAGAGTTTGCCGTTTTGCAGTGAATAAACTAATCAGAAAACCAAGTCCCATAAATAGTCCTGACAGGACGCTCACGAAATATCGAATATAGGCTTGCTTGAGCGAGAGCCTTTCCCCGGTCTCGGTTGTCACTCGAAGACCCATCAGGGCACGCCCCGGACTGGCTCCGATTGCCGACGCATCAAAAACTGGCCGATAAAACAGTCCAAAAATCGCAGCCCCAACATAGGGAAGGACCGTCCCAAATACAACGCTTGGCAGTATCATGACAACCAGATCAATCACCAAGGCTAAAAACCGCCTCCAAAACCCACCGTAAACAACGCTTTTCATTGTCTAGCCCTTTCCTGTTTTTCTGTGTCCCATGCCTTATAACTGGAATTCCTCAGAAAGACAAAGAAGGTTGACGTATTTCTAGCCAGCAGTTGTCCCACCTTGAGTTAGCGCCATCCCATATCGTCTACGATACCTGGTTCGCATACGGTTCAAAGTCACCGCTGCCCCAAAAAAAAGCAGGCCTGAGCAAAAAAACAAGAACGACTGCTTCGTAAACAAAATGGTTGCTAAGCCGAGAAGACCATATAAATGCGGACGATGTTCATAGATAAATTTAGACATCGAACCCCGATGTTGATACATTTCATTTCTGCAATCTAGCGACCGTCTTGCTTCCATTATATACTCGAAATACCTGTTAAGGAAAGAGTCGCCTGCCAAAAAACTAGAAATTTCGCTTTTAATCACTCCGAAGGATTAAAGCTATTAACTTCATTTAAATGTCAGATCTTTTTCCACTCGCTCCTCAATTATGAAGATTCTTTAACAATAATTTCATTTTCAAATCCGAAAAAAAGAAAAGACACCAGAGACCCACAAAACTATTAAATTTGTGCTCGCCTCACTCTCCACTCGGAATTCGCTGGCTAGATCTTAATAGATCTGCTTAAATTAATCGCCTTATTTTGCATCTGAGAATGGGGCCTATACTAAAGCATTGCACTTTAGTGCCATTGTCAAGAATCCTTAACTTTCTGAACCCGCTCACAGCCAAAAACGAAGTCCGACAGTGACATAGGGGCCGCTGAAATCAATACTGCGCTTGGTGCCATCTGTTTTAAGTACCGATTGTCCTGGAATAACAGACCCCTCCCCAGGACTTGAAAAAGTCGTCACCGCCTTTGAATAGGTCAGTTCATCAATTTTGAGAGTCCGATAGGCAGCCTCTAACAAAAAAGTCGTCGTATCAAAAAAATGTATTTCATAACCAACACCACCCCCGGTGAGACTTCCGGTTCCCGCCATCTCAACTGTGTGGTCTGAATTGGGGGCTATCGTCAAAGAAGTGTAATCATTTTTAAGAGTCAGACTGGCGGTCCCAACATACCCAAACAGAAAAGCCTTCTGTCGCGGAGTGATCCAGGGGGTTATCTCAATTCCAATCTTCGGAGCATATCCGGTCATATCGGAGGAAACATTATAAACAGTGGCCCCTCCTTGAGTCGCTTCTATATCATTGAGTTTTGCCGGCTTAAAAATTTCAAAACCAAATCTCCAACCAATCAGGCGGGAGGTAAAAATGAAGCCGAACTCTCCCCCTGTGACCGTGGTATAACTTTTACTTGTGGCCGTGGCCGAACTTTCCAAGACCCAAGGAGAATCAGCCAAGGCGCAGAAGATCCATTGACTAATAGGTAACTTGAAAACTGCTCCTGGGGCAAATTAAAAACCCTGGCCTGCGCTTCTTCTGTCCCCGATAGAATCACAAGCCCCATGATCAAATAAAAATTTAAATAAAATTTAAAAAAAACTCCCATCAAAGAAAATCAACCACAAGTTGACTGGTTTTGTTAACACCTTTGATCTGAAGCAATCGAATTTTTGTCGCAGGCTTCAAATCTAAAATCATGGACAGGGTTTGATCTTCCGGATCGAGAGTCATCTGAACCCGACGAACAAATTTTGAACCTTTCAGCCTCTCGACAAGCTGTTTTTCGCTCAACAAACTCAGGGGCATTTGTGAAAAATCAAGAACAAGCTTCGCTGGATCTTTCATCAACTGGGCATGATAATATGAAGGCGGGCCAAAATTTGGTTTCCCGTTGATATCACCGACGTCGATGACCAATCGCTCGACACGCCCCGAAGCAGAAAGCTCTTTTTTGATATTCAACAACGAAAATCCGGACCCAGCTTCACCTCCTACAATGGCCGTCGGCGCCGAAAGTATACGAGCCAACTTTGGCGCCTGGCTGGCTTTTGTTTGTGCTGTTTGTGCTGTTTGTGCCGTTGTTTGTATTGATGCCTTTGTCGGTGGTCTCGCCATATTCGCATTCGGCGGTATGGCCGCATGAACAGGCACAAAAAAAGAACAAATAAACAATCCAAGCAACATAAAGTCCTCCTGCATCTCAATCCATTGAGTGCTCAGAACTATTTGAGCAGGATTCTTTGCGTCTCGCAAGTCTAAGCTTCTATAGTCCCACGAATAGCCTGAGGTGATTCCATTTCTAACTGACCAGAGAGACGCCTTAAGTTGTCACATAGAGTTGAACTCAAGAATCCCTATTGCCACACTCCGTTGATGGGCCTACACCATCATCAATCAACCAATCGGAGGCTTTTGTGCTTAACCGGAACTTAATGTGTTTGGTCCTTGGCGTCACTGGTCAGATTATTTCAGTCAGCGGTTGGACTGCAAATCCACGCTCTGGCTCGCTCTCTCATTCAGCAGGTAAGTCGGACCCTGTATTTTTCGAACCTGTCAATCAAGCTCTTGAACGATTTTCGAATGATTCTAAGGCCTTTATGAACGAAGCCCCTGCTAAATTTCTTCGTGCTCCATCAGCGACCGGAAAGACAAGGTTTTTTACAAAAAAGCACCCGACTCCCGTATCCTATTTTACCTCCGTTGAATACACTTTCCCTGAGAATGTTGTTTCTGAAAAACTGGCTTCTCGCTGCAAATGTCAAAAAGGTTTTGAGTCATTCCTGAGGGGAACCCATCCGAAATCTGGCTGGGATGTAAACAATCGGCCTGAATTTTTTTTGACCGACCCGGAAGTGGTTATCCACCTGGACCAGATGGAGCAACTTGGATACCGTGCGTCTTACCTTGAGGGAACACCATGGTCAGGGGACTATTTTGCTATTGCCCGCGGAATCCTCGGGAATCGCGCTTTTGACCCAGGTTTTGCTCAGCTCGATGATTGGAAAGATCGCTTTGATTATATTCAAGATCATCCTTTTGCCAAAATTTTTGCCCGCGGCAAAAGCAAAGAAATTAACAAATTGAGTGTCTCAGAAAAATACGACATCTTGCTGGGAGATCTTCAGGGTCGATTAACAAACTCACTTTGGGAGCAAGGGCGCCAATACTTTGAGGCGACCGGTGAGGTCAAGAGTGGATGGGTATTTGTCACGGCTGGGCACCCGCATCCTACATGGTCCCCCGCCCGCTCAGCTCTATCGAAGTCCCCTCATTTGATGGCCAAAAGAAGATAAAACTTAATCCTGCTGAACTCAAGGGACTCATTTCTCAACAGTGGGCTCAGAATCCAGTCAACTCCCGCTTTGTTGGACAACGCTGTGATAGCAAAAACCCTCAACAAGATGAAAACGGTCGGAGTCATTGAATCTGGCTGTCTTGATATCAACCCGGCCACTTGGCATATTATTGTCGTCAATAAAATTGCAAAAAATCGCAAGAGTTTTGTCTTTGATGCAACTTTTGACTATGAAGTCTGGAATCAACCCGTTTATGGCTACAAATATACTTACTTTAATCCGAGCACAAACAAGGAAGAAGCCTCCCTTGAAAAAGCGACCGTTCGGCGCGAAAGTTTCGACAACGATAAATTTGCAAAATACCGGGCCACAGATACTCAAAATATAGTAGGGATTGCTATGGAAGTTTCCTACTCTGTTGAAACCACAATCAATGACAGTGACACCGACAGTCCTGACAGTGACTTTGTCACAAGTGTTCGTTATCTTTATGACCTTGAACTGAACGACAAGGGGCAAATCATTGGAGGCGAATGGTATACGAACAAACATCCTGATTTTTTATGGACCCCAGAAGAAGGAGAATCCGCACGATCTCCGATTGACCTACAAATCAACATTGTCAAATGGCTTCCGGACCAACCAACCCCACTGCTTTGGCGAAAAGGTGCGGAGTATCTTGCCCCCCAAAGCATGATTCTTGGCCCTCTGGTGGACTCCCTCCTAACACAGTCAAGGGCTCGCCCCAATTTAGTAAGGAACTTTTCGTAATAAACTACGTAATCAACTTGAGAACAACTCACGGAGATCTTCAAACTTAAGATCCTTAAGAAGGCTTTTTTCACTTGAAATGATGGCACTCGCTAAGACCCGCTTATGCTCCTGCAGGGCCAGAATTTTTTCTTCGACAGTATCTTTTGCGATGATTTTATAAGCAAATACCTTTTTGGTTTGCCCAATTCGATGAGCCCGATCAATCGCCTGAGATTCTGCGGCAGGATTCCACCATGGATCTAAAATAAAAACATAATCCGCCGAGGTCAAATTGAGTCCCACGCCCCCAGCTTTTAGACTAATCAGGAAAACCTTGATATCAGGATTTTCTTGAAAATTCTTAACTCGAGTGGAGCGATCGTTGGTGCGTCCATCAAGATATTCGAATTCGATATTTTTGGCCTTTAACAAGGGCTCCAGCAGGCCTAACAAACTTGTAAATTGCGAAAAAATCAAAGCCTTGTGCCCATCAGCTAGAACGTTATCTAATTGCTCTAGAAGTAGATCGAACTTAGATGACGACTCAGGCGAAAATTCTTTATTCAGCAACCCCGGATGACAGGCCGCCTGACGAAGCCTGAGTAAAGCCTCAAGAATGTCAAATTTAGACTTAGCAAATCCATTTTGCTCGATCCTGCCATTGAGCTTGTTCCAATAATGATTCTTAAGCTCAGTGTATTTTTTGCGTTCGGAAGACGAAAGCTCACAATAAAGGACCTGCTCAGTTTTTGCCGGCAGATCTCTCAAAACTTGATCCTTCGTTCGACGCAGAATAAAGGGTCTGAGAGATTTTGAAAGAATTCGAAGGGCGTCTGGGTTATTTTCTTTTGCGTACTTCCCGGCCAAACTGTCGGAAATTAAACCAGGTGTCACAATTGATAAAATTGAAAATAAATCGCTGAGTGAATTTTCAACAGGAGTTCCAGTCAAAGCAATTTTCATTCTGGCCTGAATCAGGCGGCAGGCCATATAGGCCTGAGATTCTGAATTCTTGATATAATGGGCTTCATCCAAAATAAAATAATCAAACTCTTTCGCCTTCAAGAACTCAATATCTAACCGCAACGTGTGATAAGTCGTGACCAGAGCGTCAACTTCTCCACCTATAGCGGCCAAGCGACTCATGCGATCAGGGCCAGTATAATTATGAAAACTCAAGTCAGGAGTAAATTTCTCTGCCTCGCTCACCCAATTGTGAACCAAACTTTTAGGAGCCACTATCAGCGTTTTTGCCTTGGGCTGGGCCACAAGGCTTGCCAAAATTTGAATGGTTTTCCCAAGTCCCATGTCGTCTGCCAGGATCGCCCCTATTTCATGCTTACTCATTAAATTGAGCCAGGACAAACCTACCTTCTGATAGGCCCTCAGTTTTCCTTTAAAATTCGCACTTGGATTTTTGGCCTCAAGATTATTAATCTCTTCAATGATGCTTTGAAACGATTGAAACTTTCGATCGGAGGTAAAATTCTTACTATCACTGAGTTCGCTTGCAAAAACAAAGCTTGAACTTTGGTCAAACGAAGCTGATCCCCTTCAACTGCGCCGAGGCTCGCCATCCGTCCGAATTTTTTAATCCACTCTTCCCGAATAAGACCTGAGCTGCCATCTGCGAGAGTGATAAATCGTTGACCGGCCTTGAGGTTTTGCAGAAGTTGCGGAAGCCCAAAGCTGAGTCCCTTTCCAAACTCAAACTTAACTGACAAATCAAACCAATCAATTCCCGAGGTCACGTTTGCCTTATAATTCTGACTTGGGCTGAGCTTTCGGTTAAAAGCAAGAACCTCCCACCCCAAACCAAAAGCTTTCTCAATCAGAGCTTCCATTTCTTCTTCGGTCACCAAAAACTGGCTCTGATCGGAAGATCCGGCAGGCGTGGACTCTTTTCTAATTTTTTTAACTTCTCGTTGTTCCGACTCAAAATCCCGATGGTACATGGTTCGCGAAGAGACCTCAAAAACCTTCGTTCTTTGGCGATTTTGATCAACGTACTCCTGCCCATACAAAAACTGAACTCTGGCTTGAATAGACCGCATCGAAGACGCTGTTTCAAGGGTCAGACGCACTTTTTGAAATTCAGTTTTTGTATTTATCTGGAGAGATTCAGGAAGAGTCAATTCCGGGGCTGAGGCGGAATTGAAAAAGAACTCAAGAAAGCGATCAACCTCTGCCTGAGGTATTGGAATCTGAGCACGAGTTTGAAATGTATCAAACCAGACTCCAAAATCACCAAAATTTGCACGAAGAAAGCGATTCCCCATAAGTAAGTAAGGGTCCAGATAAATAAATGAACTCTCAATGGCGCTGTCCACACTTTGATTCATCAACTTCGCGTGCAAGGAATAGCCCTCGGCTTCAGACTGCAACGAGAGTTGAATCTGTACCGGCATAGGATCATAGCTAATGGGTTTTAATTGCATTTCAGGAGTCACCAGAAAAAACTGCCCTGCCGAACTCAACTCAGAAACCAACATCTCCATCAATTGAGAATCTAAAAAAACATAGTTTTTCTTTTGAAATTGCCCGTCATAAGAATTTTGCGCTCCAGCATTTGAAATTCCAATCAACGTCCACAAAATCCTTCTATCTACTTCATTTTCAAAAAACTGTATGTGCTCTGAATTGAGAGTGAAGGACCGTAAAGATCCTAGCTCACCAGACTTTCTTCGCGGTCTTGAAAAAATACGCAACGCCCACTTTTTGTGGGTCCTCGTTAAATCCAAATCAATTCCATAAATTCCCACTCGAGGAAGAGGGTCTGCCAAACTGAATTCAGAAACATAGGGAGCTTTTCGAAAATCAGGTTCAAGTTTATGACTAGAGGCCTTTGTCTGAATCATCCAGGCTGGCCGCACCGCCAGACTATCTCTGTCCTTGGAATGCGTTTGACCATCACCTGAAATCAACGCCTGACCGTGAGTCTCACCTGGTTTTAGACCAATCCCCTGACCCGACTGAGGTAAATTGACCAATGTAGTGGATGGTTGGTCAAAAAATTGATGCCTATCGACCTCCAAAATCGAGGCCCAAATATGTTTACAGTTAAAACCATTTTTGTAGTTTGGGCAGGTACAGGTCATCATCAGTTGATTGAATCCATCAAAACGAAGCCGCACGTCGTAGGTCTGGGATCCTTTAATTTTCAAAAAAGCTTCATGACGCAGGACCATCGAAACAATTTTGACACGTCGCTGCCTGAAGTAGCCAGCTCCACGTGCTTTGATATGTGAATCAAAGGCGCCAGAATATTTGCTTAAATCAATCCCCAAATGATCCCTCGCTGGTTTGAATGATCTTATAGCATTTCATACCCCAAAAATATAGAGGCGAATGCCGGGCTAAAGGCGGCATGCATTAATTTTTTCTGATTCCTCGACCAAAAAAATTGTCCAAGCCCTCAGGGATTGAGGCCCCCCGACCGAGAAATAGACCTAGAAGAGGAGCCGTTTTGGAGGACTCAGAACAACAATTTGAAAAAGCAATTCTAATCATTAAGGCGTCGTCAAAGAGCCTGGTGACAACGGAGACTTTTCTACGCAATCGTGGATGGTTGATATTTTCCACGATCAATCTCAAAGATGCTCTGAATTTTCTTGTCGAGCATAAACCTCCCTTTGTTATGGTCAGCGCAGATCATCCCCAAAGAAAAGTTCGCGTACTTCCTAAAATTCTTATACAAGCTTTTCCTGTTTGTATTATCTCTTTCGTCGAACAAACGACGACAGCTTCCTATCGACTTCTTATGGAAAGCACCAGTGAGTACAAAGTGAATCCCCCGGTGACAGGACCAGCCGTGGAACGCGCGATCAGTCGTTATGTTCGTGATCAAGAAAGGATTACCAGCGAAATTGCTCAAGAGGCCGAGAATGAGGCTGCCCAAGCTGCTCGTTTGCAGGCCCTCAATCATCTGAAGAACCTGCGGAGCCTAGGAACTGAGGATTATAAGAATGACGTGATTGAGGAAACACATCCATTAACACCCGGACCTGACAGCGAGGCCTACAGCGAGGGCGATCCTCAGGCCAATTCTGAAGCTAATGCTGAAGGCTTTACACAAGACCTCACTCAGCCTCACGAGACCTGGACGGATGAAGAACCAAAGAGTGATGTCTTCACGGGCCCGTCAATTATGGGTCGAGAAATCAATGACCCAGCCGAAATGAAGACTTTGGGTCTCGGCACTCTCTCGGCACTCAAAGAGGCTTCCAATGTTGGGGATGGACGAGTGAGCCAACATCTTGGTGTCGCAACAAATGTCGCCTGTATCGTGATCGAGTCAACTCGTTTTTCGGGTTATCTGGTCGCAGCCCTTGGAAAAAATAGAAAAATGGACGAGGCTTTCCTTGTGGGCATCAAGCAACGCTTGACAAAATTTTTGATTGAAAATGGTGAAACCCTCAGTCAAGACGAACAAATGAATCTCGTCATCAAGCCTGTAGACTTTCAAAACTGGGCTCTCGAGTACGCAGAGTTTTTGCGAAAATCAGTTCACAACGGTGACGAAGTGGCGATGGCTTTTTTTCCAAGCAAGCAAACAAAAGCTGAGGTTGGAGAGTCCGCTTCGACTGATATGGCGTCAGTCAAACTCGAAGAACTTGTTGTGAATGTTCCGCTTGAATTTAATCTTTATATGTATATGCCTGTAAATCAAAAGTATGTTCTCTATACTCCAAAAGGATCAAAGCTTTATCAAGAGCAAAAATCTCGCCTAGAACAAAAGGGTGTGAAGGATCTACATATGCTTCGAGCTGAAGTTCAGGATTTGAGCCGCTTTAAAGCCCAAAATCATCTCAACTCCATCATCGACCAATATGAAGCCGACTCTGCAAAGGCCCAAAAGAAAAAGAATTCAGCCTAAGAATAGTGTGTCACTGGCTCAGTTTTTGAAGACAACTTAAAATGAGCGTTAAATGAAAAGCCAACCTGCGCTTGGGGGTCATTATGCACCATTTCGTTTTTTTATCCTTCCTAATCGTCGGCATACTTTGTTTAAGGTTGGAATCCTCGTCAGCCCAAATGATGGCGGGGGATGTTGAAATCCTCTCCATGGAGCTTTCGGGCCCAGGATGTCCCCAAGGCTCTGTTCACCCTTCTTTGGCCCCAGACGGATCAGCTTTAACAGTCCTCTATGATAATTTTGTTGGGGAGATTAGCCCCGAAGATCACTTTGCCAGAGTTATTTGTGACTTGCGCCTGAAACTCAGAAAACCACGAGCGATGACCTTTGCCTTTGCCTCTGCCGACTTTCGCGGTTTCGTCAATCTCGAGGCTGGTGCCCGAGCGAGCCAAAGAGTTCGCCTGGCTGGCGGTTTCAATGAAGATGGTCAAAGGGATGTTAATCTGTCGCAACAGACTTGGATAGGCCCGCTCACGGAACCCTTCTATTTTTCTGCGGTTCAACCAGAGGAAGGCCTGCTCGCTGTTGGGTGCAAAGTTCGACGCGCCCAAACGATGATTCGGCTCCGAGTGGCAATCACGCTGCGCTCGAAAAAAACCGCATCAGCCACAGGTCAAATCGCCATTGACAGCTTTGACGGCGGAATGACCCAACGTTACCACTTGCAATGGTCCAGGTGCAGTCAGCCCTAAGGATCTTTTAGAAGCAGAATTTCAGAACAGAATTTTGTAAATGGCATGACTCGAATATCTTTATGTGCATGACCATAATCACGCTGACCTTGATGAACCTGATAGAATTCAGGAATATTTGTCCTCGTTCTAAAATATGCAGCCCAGGAGTTGGACTCCTTTCTCCGGTCTTACATTCAATCGCCATTTTTGGACGACCATTTTGTATAATCACAAAATCAATTTCCCGCCCATCAAAGTCACGCAGGAATCGTAATTCCATTTTTTCGCCGTGGACATCCTTAAAATAGTCGCAATATTTGAGCAGATGGCTTGCCACCAGATTTTCCCAGCGTGAACCCGGATTCTCCACAAAAGACCAATTCCAAAAGTACAGTTTCCTTTCCTTCTTAACAGCTCTTATTTTTGGTGCCCCGAAGGGCAAAATTCGAAACACCAGAAACAAACGCTCAAGAATCTGTACCCACCTTTCAACAGTATCAAAGGAAACACTCAAATCTTCACGAAGACTATTAATTGAGAGCGGACTCCCGACACGATCAGGAAGAGCTAAACTCAATAGCTCCATGGAGGAAAGATCTTTGATATTTTCAAGATCCTTGACATCCTCACGGATTAATTTCTCGATGATTTCATTTTGCCACCTCTTTAGAAAGCGTGGGTTCCCTTTATAAAAAGGCTCAGGAAATCCACCAAACTTCAATAGCTGATCAAGATCAGAAGCAGCAAAGCCGACCTCATGAAGCGAGAGTGGATGAAGACGGTAATAAAAATACCTGCCAATCATGGAGTCTCCGCCTCGTTTGTAGAAATCAAGTTTTGCCGAGCCCGTCACAAGGAGATTTTTCTCTGGATAGAGCTTGTCATAAAATGATTTCACCAAATTTCGCCAGTTTTTGAACTTCTGTATTTCGTCAAAAATAACCACTTGTTCCGGCGAAAATTCAAATTTAAGGATTTTTGACCGGTCTGCGAGGGCATCCCAGCTCAGATAGTTTTCATTTTTCTTGGTCGAAGGGGTCAAAAATTGAAGCGCCAAGGTCGTTTTTCCGACCTGCCGTGGACCACCAAGCAGGACAACTTTTTCGCCAAGGTCCATGGTGATACTGTTTGTGAGATATCGCTTATGAGGCTTTGACATAGTCTCCTCTATTTTACCTCATTCTACAGCATGAGTAAATTCATGTCCATATGAATTTACTCATGAGTCAGTTCATATAGGCATGAATTTACTCACAACCTCTCAATCTCGAGTTCAAGTCCCTTTTGGGTGCTGCAAATTGTTCCATCGAATCATACCGCCGACCATATTCATGGGAAATTTATACCCAAATTGGAGAGCCGCCATTGTGGCTTGCCCAGAACGTCCACCGCTCCGACAAACAAAGATAATCTCTTGACTGCGATCTCCCTTCTCTAGAAATTCCATCAATTCAGGCCCGAGCACTCGAAGCTCTGCCCCCGCAATATGGCCAAGTTCACCCTTAAACTCGTCAGGGCCCCTCACATCCACAATTTGTACTTGGCCTAGATGCTTCAAAACTTCTTCACAGGTGATCTCGGGGATCCCGTTCACTACTTTCGGTCGACAAATTCTCTCTTCGCTTGACTTCATGGCAACCCTCACTTCTTTTGCATTTTGCATGTGCTTATGCCAAGCATCGCGTAGGGCGGACACCACCCAATAAGACCTGTGACCAAAGGGACCAGCCCAAGCAAGAACCAAAGATTCGCTGGGCCGACAAAGGCTAAACTGACAAGGATCAAACCTACACCAACTCGCACCGCACGCTCGATATTATGAATATTCTTTTGCATATCACTCCTCCTAGATACTGGTTTCGGACTAGTTCACACGTATCATTGCCGATTCTCGAGCAAGAATCACCTGCAAAATTCTTCTTGGAGAGTTCGCATTAAGCGCTGCAAGCGCCTGTCTGCCACCTCGTAGTATTGAAACTTGCCCTCTCGACGACTCACGATCAGGCCCTCAGCTTTCATTCTCGCCAAGAATTGGGACATCTGTGGCTGTGAGATATCGCAAAGCTCAAGAAGCTCGATCACATTCTTTTCCCCGTTCAACAAATGCCCCAAAATCATAAGCCTTTGAGGATGACTTAAGGCTTTAAGCGTCAAACAAACCTGTTTGCAGGCTTTAGACATCTTTTCAACTGACAATCTTTTTCCTTTTGACATATTCGAATATCGTAATATGTTAACTGAAACACAGTCAATCGAAAACAAATTTAAAAACTGACTAAAAAAGGAGACTCTAAAATGAAAACAATCCTAACCTGGCAAGAGAAAATGAGCTTCTCTGCCGTGGCCGATGGCCAACAGTCTTGATGGATCAAAAGCCCCCTCGGCCAGGGTCGCGCAATGACCCCAAAGAAATGGTTTTGGCAGGCCTCGGTGGTTGCACGGCAATGGACGTGATTGCGCTTCTCAAGAAGCACAAACAGACCGTCACTTCCTTTGAAGTTGAAGTGGATGTGGCCACCTCGACTGGGGGCAACCCTATGGTATTTACCAAGGCTGATATTTATTTTCGCCTAGCTGGCGAAGTTGATCCTGCCATCGCTCTTGAATCAGTCCATCTTTCACAAACCAAATACTGCGGCGTCAGCGCCATGCTGGCCAAGGCCTTCCCGATTTCCTATCATGTTTTGGTCAATGGCGCGGAAGTTGGCTCTGGGGTGGCCGCATTTACGATTTAGGAGCGAGGTGCTTATTTGCAGATGCCAGCAGCCGGATCCTTCGCACAGAGGTAAGCTTTGATCGCAGCGTTTTCTTGTTTGATCTTGCTGTTTTCAGCTTCGAGATTCTGGATCATTGCATTAGCGGCATCTAGAGCTTCTTGATCAACTTTAGATGCAATTTGGCGAGCTTGGATAGCATTCTCAGCTTTAACGTCTTGAAGATCCTTAAAAATCTCCTGAATTGCTTTAATAAGTGGAGAAATTAACTCAGTGTAGCGAACGCTGTAGCTATCAGTTTCTTCATCGTGGGCCACAATAATATTCCTTGAGTCTTGGCCTTTAGCTTTGGCTATTGCTGATTCTGTTTCTTGAGCAATCACTCCGTAATGTTGTGTCGTCCCTCGATGAGGATCTCTCCACGTCCATGAAACAGGACGTAAAGAATTGATAAAATCGAGACCAAGATCGGAAGTTTTCACATCTTTTTTCAGACGCGCATCTGAACTCACGTCAGGTGGATTTGAGAGGTAGATGTTGTTCCAACGGAGTCCGGCTGAACCTAGATTTTTTGTTGCTGTAGTATCTGGCGTGATGTCGCCTGCGACTTGCAGC